>CAVOZH010000001.1:0-4119 GCA_963700955.1 uncultured Actinomycetota bacterium
CTCGCGGCGTCGTAGCGACGGTGGAAGTACCGTCCTGGGCGTGGCCTATCTTCTTCACCTCAACGGCCCGCCGGGAATCGGCAAGTCCACGATTGCCAGGCGATACGCGGACGACCACCCCGGAGTGCTGAACTGCGACATCGACCTCCTGCGAACCTTGATCGGTGGGTGGTCGAACGACTTCTTGAAGGCTGGGTCCTTCATCCGTCCCGCTGCTCTCGGAATGATCGAGGGCTACTTGGCCAGCGGCCGGGATGTGGTGCTTCCTCAGCTGCTGGTCGATCCCGCTGAGATCTCGCTGTTCGAGGCGTGCGCTGTTCGGACCGACGCGGAGTTCATCGAGCGACTCCTGATGGACGATCGTGAGCGGTCAGTGGCGCGATTCAACCGCCGTGGGGAGATGGACCGCGACGACCCGTGGCACTCCCACGTGCGAGCCGTCATCGCTGCCCAGGGCGGCGACGAGGCTCTTCGCAGGCGGCACTCAGCGCTTCGAGCCCTGCCTGGCCAACGCCCCGACGCGGTGGTCATCGAGAGTGCTGAGGGAGCGGTGGACGCCACCTATCAGCGCCTCCTCGCGTCCCTCGCGGAGTGAGTGACGTCCGCACCTGCGGATGAAGTCCTGTCTTTCCCGCGAGCGGGCGGTCCTGCCGCCTGCGCCCTCATGCGCCCGCCCGGGACTGGTCTGACGGGGCGGTGACAGCGTCGGGCGCCTTCGGCCAGGTCCATGCGTAGTAGACGACGCCTGCCAGCAATGCGGCCTCGGTGAGGCTGCCGAGGATGTAGTAGTTCCACTCGCCGATGGCGCCTCCCACAATCGTGACGGTGTAGAGGACCGCCATGACGATGTTGGCCATCCGCGTGACCCTCACGGACAGGACGAGGCTGAGGAACAGCATCAGGCTGGGAACCACGATGTAGACGGTCACGCCGAGCAGGAAGCCCTGGCCGATGGTGAAGGCGAAGATCTTGCCGGCCTCGATGTCGGCTCGTACGTCGCTTCGGTACAGGCTGAACAAGTCCACGTAGACGAAGACGAACAGCATGGATGTCCACAGGGCAGCGATCTTGATCCGTGGGTTGATCCAGTCGTCCTGGTAGCGGGTCGTGGCGGACATCGGGGCCTCCCCAGAGCGCTTCAGGGCGGGCGGACCCGATCCCTGGAGTCGGGACGGTCCCGCTCCGAGTCGAGCCTTCTACGTCGCTCTGCGATCCGACAGAGCCGTAAGTCCCCGCGCCGCCGTCTATACACACTATGTATTCACAGTGTGTATGATCGGGGCATGTCGGTCGGTCATGTGCTTCTGGGGGTCCTTGCAGAGGGTCCTGCTCACGGCTACGACCTGAAGCTTGCGCACGATGACCGCTATCCGGGTGCGAAGCCGCTCGCGTTCGGCCAGGTGTACGCAGCGCTGGCCAAGCTGGAGAAGGATGGGCTCGTCGAGGTCGTCGAGACAACCAGGGGGTCCGGGCCGGACAGGACGACGTACGCCCTGACACCGGCCGGCAAGGCGGCGTTGAGCTCATGGCTCTCCGAGGTCGAGCCGGCAGGCCCGTACTCGGCTGACGAGCTGGTGCGCAAGACCGTCACCACGTTACGACTGGGCCGTGACGCGGCCGACTATCTGGCCCGACAGCGGCAGGCGCACCTGGGCGAGATGCGCCGGCTCGTCGGCCTGCAGGAGTCGACTGACGAGGTCGGGGCGCGCATCGTGATCGACCACGCCGTGGAGCATGTCGACGCGGATCTGCGCTGGCTCACCAACGCCGCGGTCCGCGTCGAGGCAGCGGGGCGGGGACCCCGCCCGCCGGTCGACGAGGCGTCGGTCCCGCGGGGAGACAACGAGAAGTCCTCTAACCGGAAGGTGGTCGGATGACCGCGACAATCGAGGGGTCGGCGCTGCTCGCAGGGCGCGCTTTGGGCAAGTCCTTCGCCCGCACCGAGGCCCTACGCGGGGTGGGCCTGGAGCTAGCGGCGGGCGAGGTCGTCGCCGTCACCGGCGCATCAGGCAGCGGCAAGTCCACGCTGCTGCACTGCCTGGCCGGCATTCTGCGCCCCGAAGCCGGCGAGGTCCTCTTCGACGGAAGACGGGTCGACACGATGGACGAGACCGCACGCAGCCTGCTGCGACGCCGCGAGTTCGGCATCGTGCTGCAGTTCGGTCAGCTGCTCCCCGAGCTCACCGCGGTCCAGAACGTCGCGCTTCCTCTGCTGCTGGACGGTCATGAGCGGCGAGCCTGTGAGCAGGCCGCCCGAGGTTGGCTCGAACGCCTCGGTGTCCTTGGCGTCGCGGACGTGCCTCCGGGTGAGCTGTCCGGCGGTGAGCAGCAGCGCGTCGCCGTGGCGCGCGCGCTCGTCACAGGGCCGAGGGTCGTGTTCGCGGACGAACCCACCGGGGCGCTGGACACCGTGGCGGGCGAGCAGGTGCTGGCCGAGCTTCTCGGCGCAGTCCGCGACACCGACGCCGCCCTGGTGATGGTCACGCACGACAACCGGGTAGCCGCCCGCGCGGACCGAGAGGTCGTCCTCCAAGATGGCCGGTTGGCCGCCGCGCAGGCTTCGGTCGGAGCCTGACGTGGCCGCACCCGCCCACCCGGGCACCCAGCCGGACCGGCCGCCGCTGCCGGGCGCGCCCACGTGGCAGGGTCGAGCACGTGCCGACCTCGCACTGGCCGTCGCGTTCTTGCGCAACGGAGGCATCGGGAGAGCCGTCCTCGTGGCGTGCTGCACGGCCCTGGTCGCGGCACTGCTCTTCGTGGTGCTCTCGGTCTGCCTCTACTCGCTCGCCACGTCTGCAACGTTCGGCGGCACCGACCAGAACCGCGAGGTCCTCGGGGGTCTCGTCAACAACGCCGACATCCGCGTCGGGTACCTGTCCGGTGTTCTCCTCATCACTCTGGCGCCGCTCACTCTGCTCCGGCAGGTTCTGCGCCTCGGCACCGCGGCCCGGGAGCAACGCCTGGCCGGGCTTCGGCTCGCCGGAGCGACACCCGCCGACGTGCGTCGACTCGCGGGGCTCGAGGTCGGGCTTCCGGCCTGCGTGGGAGCCTTGGCCGGCTACATCTTGTTCCTCGGTCTGCGCGCGCTGCTCGGCGGTGTGGCCTACGACGAGGCGGTCTTCGGCCGGTACGGCTCCTTCACGTACGAGCTGCGACTCATCCCGACGACCGTCTCGCCGTCCTGGTGGCACGTCGTGCTGGTCGCGCTGACCGTCGGCCTCGCCGGCGCGCTCGCCGGAGCCGCGGCAGCTCGCAGGGTGCACGTCACTCCGCTCGGGGTGAGCCGTCGCCGGCCGGGGAGCCCACCGCGACCGTGGGTGGCGGTTGCGCTGTTCGTCCTCGGCCTCGCCAGTCTCTGGTTCAGCGTCAACACCTCATCGGTCAACAGCACGCTGAACGGCATCGCGACCGTAGTCCTGGTCGTCTCGAGCCTGCTGATGCTCACCCCGTGGCTCGCATACACCGCAGGCCGGGTGGTGGTCGCTCGAGCCACCACAGCACACGTGCTGCTCGCAGGACGTCGACTCGTCACCGACCCGCGCCCCGCAGGCCGCGCCGGGGCCGCGATCGGAGTCATCGGCCTGGTCTCCGGATTCGGCAGCGTCATCCTGACCGAGCTGCCCAGTACGTCGGGGATGGGCCGGGGCTTTGACGGTGTCGACCCGTTCTACACGGTCCCCAGCGCCCTCGTGGCACTCGTCCTGGTGCTCTCGCTCGCCCTCATCGTGTTCAGCCTCGCCGTGCACGGCGCCGAGACACTCATGGACCGCAAGCGCGCTGTGGCATCCATGGCTGCAGCAGGCGCCACCGAGGCAGACCTCGTCCGGGCCCAACGCTGGGAGGTGGGGCTCGTCGCCGTCCCGGTGACGATCGCCGGGCTGGTCGTCGGAACCGTCCCCGCGTTGCTCGCCCTGAACGCCGACGGGACGGTCGCCGTGGCGTACCTGTGGATACCGGTGGCTGCGAACCTGGTGACGGCGGGCTGTGCGCTGCTGGCCGTCCGAGTCGCGACGTCGCTCACCCGGCCGTGGCTACGCCGCACGTCGTCAGCGGCAAACCTCCGCACCACCTAGCGTTCGTGTCCGTGGGGTGACCCAGCAGCAAGACGTCCGTGTGTGG
>CAVOZH010000002.1:0-4887 GCA_963700955.1 uncultured Actinomycetota bacterium
GGAGAGGACGGTACGTCGTGACGGGGACGACCTCGGCCGTGCTGCTCGGCTGCGGCGCCCTGTTCCTCGTCCTGCTGCTGTGGTTCGCGATCTCCTACAACCGGTTCGTCTCCCAGACCGTGCTCGTCGCGGAGTCGTGGAGCCAGGTCGACGTGGAGCTCCAGCGCCGGCACGACCTGATCCCGAACCTGGTCGAGACGGTGAAGGGATACGCCGCCCACGAGGCGACGGTGCTCGCAAGGGTGACCGCTGCCCGCACTGCGGCCGACCAGCACCGACCGGACGCACCGGCCGTGCGCCGGCCTTACGAGGAGGAGCTCGGCGCCGCTGTCAGCCAGCTCGTCGCCGTCGCGGAGGGGTACCCGGACCTCAAGGCAGCAGGCAGCTTCCTTCAGCTGCAGCGGGAGCTGACCAACACAGAGGACCGGATCGCCGCCGGGCGCCGTTTCTACAACGGCAACGTGCGCGACCTGAACACCCGGGTCCGGACCTTCCCCTCCAACCTGGTCGCCGCGGCGTTCGGGTTCACCACCCGGGACTTCTTCGAGCTCAGCGACCCGACGGCGGCGGCCCCGCCGGCCACCACCTTCTGAACGACGATCAGTCGACGGAGAGCACGCTCGCGAGGAGGCGGCGCAGCACCCCGAGCTGGGTCCGCATGTGCTCAGGCGTGCCGGTCGAGCGGCACAGCAGGAATGCCCCTTCGAACGTCACGAACACGTGGTCGGCGAGGGCGTCCACGTCACCGAGGTCGAGGTCGCGAGCGGTCGCCGCGGCGGTCAGCAGCTCGGCGATCGCCTTGCGCCACACCTCGATGGCGTGGTTGATCAGGTCCGCGGTGCCGTTGGAGACCAGCTGCTGCTCGGTGAGGACCGCCACGTAGAGACAGTTGCTCTGGACGGACATGAGCTCCTCCGCGGCGTCCTCGAAGTGCCGGACGAACGCAATGACCCGCTCTGCCGGGTCGGCCACGGCGGCGGTGGCCTCGAGGGCGGCGTTCAGCTGATCGATGTCCGCGGCGGCGTACCGCTCCGTCAGCGCCCGCGCCAGGTCGAGCTTGGAGTCGAAGTGGTGGAAGAAGCCGCCCTTGGACGTCCCGGCAGCGGTCAGCACCTGGTCGACGGACGTGGCGGCGAAGCCGT
The DNA here is from genome assembly GCA_963700955.1 of uncultured Actinomycetota bacterium. Taxonomy (GTDB): domain Bacteria; phylum Actinomycetota; class Actinomycetes; order Propionibacteriales; family Nocardioidaceae; genus Nocardioides_C. The sequence goes on from CAVOZH010000002.1 coordinate 1,143, forward strand.
TCTCGATCACCAGGTGCTGGGCGGCCTCCAGGATGCGCTCGCGGTTGATCGCTCCGTTCTTCGGCATAACCCCTTGCTACCAGACCAAACGGTCTGTTACAACAGACCAGTCAGTCTGTTTCCCTGAGGAGCATCACCATGACCACCACCGAGAGCCCTTCCTGGCTGTCCACGGGCCGCTACGTCAGTGACGGCGGCCTGGAGACCGACCTGATCTTCAACCGCGGGGTCGTCCTGCCCGAGTTCGCGTCGTTCCCGCTCGTCGAGGACTCCGCCGGCCGGGAGCTGCTGCGCGACTACTACGGCGGCTACGCCGCCGTCGCCCGACGGGCCGGAGCCGGCCTCACCCTGGAGTCCCCGACCTGGCGCGCCAATCCCGACTGGGGCGCCAGGGTCGGGTACGACGCCGCCGCCCTCGACCGGGTCAACCGCGCGGCGATCGGCTTCCTCCACGAGCTGCGTGCCTCCTACGCCGACCTCGCCGACGTGCGCATCATCGGCGCCATCGGTCCGCGCGGTGACGGCTACGTCGCCGGCGACAAGACCGACCCGGACGAGGCAGCCGACTACCACCGCGCCCAGGTGGAGGCGTTCGCCAGCGCCGGCGTGGACGTCGTGGCGGCGTACACCATCACCGGCCCCGAGGAGGGCATCGGGATCACCCGCGCTGCCCGGCGAGCGGGCGTGCCGGTGCTGGTCGGCTTCACCGTCGAGACCGACGGGCGCCTGCCGGACGGCACGGCACTGCGCGACGCGGTGGCGCTGGTCGAGGAGACGGGCTCCCCGGACGGCTTCATCGTCAACTGCGCCCACCCGACCCACATCGCGCCGGGGCTCGAGGACGGTGCGTGGCTCAGCCGGGTCGTCCAGGTGAACCCCAACGCTTCCACCCTCACCCACGCCGAGCTCGACGCGGCCGAGGAGCTCGACGCCGGCGACCTGGGTCTGCTGACCACGTCGTACGACGAGCTCCGCGCCAAGCTGCCCGGGCTCTCGGTGATCGGCGGCTGCTGCGGCACCGACGCCCGTCACGTCGCCGCCCTCTGGGGCGTCTGACCCCAACTATCGTCGCCGTGCTGGGGTTCCTGGCCGAGAAGAAGCGGCGCGAGCTGTTGCAGGGCGTCGCAGCATCCCGGGACTGGCAGTACACCCGCCGCGACTGGTACTCCGTGCTCGCCCTGCGCGCCGCTGACGGCCTTCCCCGGCTGGAGGTCAGCCCGGAGGGCTTCTTCGGATCTCGGCCGACCCGCTCACGCTGACCGGTGGCCGCCGGACGATCCGCATCGGCCTGGCCGAGACCGCACTGCGACGGGTCGGCGGACGTCTTCAACCGTTCTCGCCGCCCGATGCGTCATAGGGGTGGAAGATTCAGATGGTCTCGGACGGCACCCCGGAAGGGGGCGTGCAGTGCCGCAGCGGCGGGACTCGACGATGTTCTCCGAGTACGTGGAGAACCGGTCGCACGCGCTCCTCCGCACGGCGTACCTCATGGTTGGGGACCACCAGCTGGCCCAGGACCTGTTGCAGGAGGCGCTGATCAAGACCTTCATGGCCTGGCCCCGGCTGCGCGATCACGAGCGGGTCGACGCCTACGTGCGGAGGACGATCGTGACGACCTCGATCAGCTGGCGCCGGCGCCGCTCGTTCCACGAGCGGCCCTCCGAGTTGCTGCCCGAGGCCCCGGCGGCCGACCAGGTGGAGAGCCTGGCGACGCACCAGGTCCTGATCGGGCACCTGGCCGGGTTGCCGCCCCGACAGCGGGCCGCGATCGTGCTCCGCTACTACGAGGACCTCTCGGTGGCGCAGACTGCCGAGGTCATGGGTTGCTCGCCAGGCGCAGTGAAGACCCATGTGTCGATCGGCCTCGGCAAGCTCCGCGATCGCCTGGGGCCGGACTTCGTCCTGGTCGCGACCGGAGACGAGGAGGCCTTGGCATGACCGAGACACTTCGAGACCTTCTTGCCCGCGGAGCGGAGCCGGTCGAGCGACCTGTGCTCGACGTTGGTGACCTCGTCGCCCAGGCTGAGCGCAGGCTGATCCGGCGCCGTCTCGGGGTTGTCGCCGCGGGAGCCGTCGTAGTCGCGGTGGTCGTCGCCGGCGGGTTTGCTCTCCGACCGGGCGACCAGAGGCTGTCGCCGGCGCCGCCCGCGCCAACCGCGCCGAGTCCCACCGCAACGCAGGACCCGAAGCCCGTCCTCAGCCCGGCGATCTACTTCGATGCCCTTGCCGTCAAGGGCGATGCCCTGACCGATCCGGTCCCCTCCATCGACGGGCAGAAGGACCTCTACCTCACCCGCGAGGGCGGATCGGCTCGGCAGATCATCGCCACCAAGGCGCACGAGCACTGCCCCCGGGTCTCGCCCGATGGCAGCATGCTGGCCTACCTGGAGGGTGGCGAGGAGAGGGGTGGGACCGTCGTCGTCCGGCGGCTGGACCCGACCGGAGAGCCCGGACCCACGACCGCGAGGGTGCAGTACACCAATTCCTTGTCGTGCCCTCAGTGGTCGCCGGACGGTCAGCAGCTCGCCGTCGCCATTGCCGGGTACGACGCGCCCGACCAGACCCTCGAGGTGCGGGTGATCCAGGTCGACGGCAAAGAGCGCCTGCTGGCCACCCAACGTGACCAGTGGATGCCCCCGTCGGAGCTCGCGTGGTCGCCGACCGGTAACGCGATCGCGTTCACGACGCCCGACTCCGTCTGGGTCGCGCCGCTCGACGGCGGCGAGCCGGAGAGGCTGTGGCAAGGCAGGCCTGCGCAAGACCCGAACTGGTTCGGTGCGCCCCCTGCGGGCACCCCGAGAAGGCTGTCGTGGCTGACGACGGGCGAGGTTGCGGTCAGCGCCTTCAGCGATGTCGACGAGCACGAAGTGCTGCGCGTCGTCCACCCCGACTCGGGGCGCGATCGGGTGCTCGGCACCTTCCCCATGTCCGAGCCGGCAACCTGGGCGTGGTCGCCCGACGGTTCGCGGTTGGTCTTCTCGGAAACCGACGGGGGGATGCAGATGTTCGACCGGGCCAGTGGCAGGACGGTGCCCCTGAGGCCACGGCTCGACGGGCGCGGGCTGGCAGTCTGGAGACTCGCCTGGTCCCCGAACGGTCAGCGGCTGGTGGGCACCACCCATGATCCATCGGGGGATGGGTTTGGGCTGGTCTCGATGGATGCGGACGGCTCCTCGGTCGACGTCCTCACCCCGTGGGTGATGGCGCTCTACTCGGACGCAGACCCCTCGTGGAGCCCCCGGTGACCAGGGGCGAGCGCTGTTCTCGGAGTCCAAGTCCATGTGCACTCGCCTGAGCGGGATTCGTCCGGACCCCTTTGAGCCGCCCGCATGTCCATTGGCGTCCGCTTGCGCGCTTGCTGCAGGAGTGAAGACCGTCTCCGTCACCCCACCGACCACCTCCACGCAGTGCGGCGCGCCGCCGCCGCCGTGCGAGGTCGGACGAACCCGCATCTACTGCCGCGATGCCTGCAAGACGGCGGCGTACGAGGCCAGACGCTCCAAGCTCAAGGGTGCGGTGGCGGTCCGGGTCGTCGCAGCCGCGGAGGGTCAGCGGATCGGTCCCGGACGGCCGCACGAAGCCCTCGCCCTTGACCCAGGTGCCGCCGAGCCACCACACGACGCAGGACGACACCCCTCCGCCGCTGCGCTTCTTCTTCTCGATCCAGGCCATGTCCACTCGCTGCGGTGAGGGCCGGTGCTACTCCCGTGCTCCTTCTTCAAGCACCGGACCCGCCCGGAAATAG
>CAVOZH010000003.1:0-228609 GCA_963700955.1 uncultured Actinomycetota bacterium
TGACATGCCTCCATCCCACGAACCTGGAGGCCCCGTTGGCACCTCGGGGCCCGCCGACCCGGAGCTCGACCCGACTGCGTCGTACGCGCTGGACCCCGCCTATGTGCGCTCGTTGACGGCGCGGATCCACTCGACGACGGGCGAGAGCGTCGCGACGTCCTGCCCGTTCAACGGGCAACCGCTCGCGATGATCCCGCAGTCGAGCGCTCAGGATGTGGATGAGGCGTTCAGACGTGCCCGCCGGGCGCAGGAGACATGGGCGGCCACGAGCCTCGGCGAGCGGGCCGAGAAGCTCCTGAACCTGCACGACCTCATCCTCGAGCGGCAGGACGAGATCACCGACCTGATCTGCTGGGAGTCGGGCAAGTCGCGCAAGCATGCCTTCGACGAGCCGCTGCACGTCGCGATGACCGCGAGGTACTACGCGCGGACCGCCGACCGCCACCTCGCGCCGTCCAAGCGTGTCGGCCTCGTGCCAGTGTTGACACAGGTCGCGGTCAACCGGGTCCCCAAGGGGGTCGTCGGGATCATCTCCCCGTGGAACTACCCGTTCACGATGGCGCTCTCCGACGGGCTTCCCGCTCTGATGGCCGGCAACGCAGTCGTCCACAAGCCCGACGCCCAGACCATGCTCTCCGCCCTGCTCGGGGCACGCCTGCTGGAGGAGGCCGGTTTCCCCAGGGACCTGTGGCAGATCGTGGCCGGCCCCGGCCGCGTGCTCGGCAGCGAGATCATCAACCGCTCCAACTACATGTGTTTCACCGGCTCGACTGCCACGGGGCGGCTGATCGCCGAGCAGGCGGGGCGCAACCTGATCGGGTGCTCCCTCGAGCTCGGCGGCAAGAACCCGATGCTCGTCCTGCGCGACGCCGACATCGAGCGCGCCGCGGAGGGCGCGGTGCGAGCCTGCTTCTCCTCCGCCGGCCAGCTGTGCGTGTCGATGGAACGGCTCTTCGTGGCCGACCAGGTCTACGACCGGTTCGTCGAGCGTTTCGTGGCGAGGACCAAGGCGCAGAAGCTCGGCCCGGGGCTCGAGTGGGGCACCGACATGGGCTCGCTGATCTCGCAGCAGCAGCTCGACGCCGTGGTCGCTCATGTCGACGACGCGGTTGCGAAGGGTGCGCGGGTGCTCGCCGGAGGCCGGGCGCGACCCGACCTGGGCCCGTTCTTCTACGAGCCGACGATCCTCGAGGGCGTCGACCCCGAGATGAAGTGCTTCGGCGAGGAGACGTTCGGTCCGGTCGTCTCGCTCTACCGGTTCCACGACGAGGCCGACGCGATCGCCCGCGCCAACTCCGGGGAGTACGGTCTCAACGCCTCGATCTACACCCGCGACGTCAAGCGCGGGCGCGCGATCGCCCGCCAGGTCAAGTGCGGCACGGTCAACGTCAACGAGGCCTTCGCGGCCACGTTCGGCAGCCTCGACGCGCCGATGGGTGGTATGCGCGAGTCCGGGCTCGGGCGCCGTCAGGGTGCGGAGGGTGTCCACCGCTACACCGACCCACAGGCGGTCGCGGTGCAGCGGCTGTTCCGGTTCGCGCCGGTCTTCGGGATGAGCGACGAGACCTTCGCGAAGGCGATGACCACCCAGATGCGACTGATGCGGAAGACGAAGCGTCCGTGAGGGAGGCAGATGTGAGCGACAGCGACTTCGACTACGACGTCCTGGTCATCGGGTCGGGTTTCGGCGGGTCCGTGTCTGCCCTCCGCCTGACGGAGAAGGGCTACCGGGTCGGTGTGATCGAGGCCGGTGCCCGTTTCGAGGACAAGGACTTCGCGTCGACCTCGTTCGACGTCGAGAAGTACCTCTTCCGCCCTGAGGTCGGCTGTTACGGCATCCAGCGCATCGACGCGCTCAAGGACTGCGTGATCCTGTCCGGCGCGGGCGTGGGCGGTGGCTCGCTGGTCTACGCCAACACGCTCTACGAGCCGCTCCCGGCGTTCTACAACGACCCGCAGTGGCGTGACATCACCGACTGGCGCGACGAGCTCGCGCCGTTCTACGACCAGGCCAAGCGGATGCTCGGCGTCGTGGAGAACCCGCTGCGGACCCCGTCGGACGACGTGATGGAGAAGGTCGCCAATGACATGGGTGTAGGGGAGACCTTCCACCCGACACCGGTCGGCGTCTTCTTCGGTGGCCCCGAGAACGCCCATGGCGACGAGGTGGCCGACCCCTACTTCGGCGGCGCAGGTCCGGACCGCAACACGTGTCTGGGGTGCGGTGAGTGCATGACGGGGTGCCGTCACAACGCGAAGAACACGCTGGTCAAGAACTACCTGTACCTCGCGGAGAGCAAGGGCGCCCGGGTGCACGAGCTCACCACGGTGGAGCGGGTGCGGCCGCTGCCTGACGGCGGCTACGCGGTCGACGTCCGGTTCACCAAGGCCAAGGTACGCCGGAAGGCGGTCCGTCGTACGCTCACCGCCGAGCAGGTCATCTTCTCGGCGTCGGCGCTGGGCACACAGCGGCTGCTGTTCAAGATGCGCGACCACGGCCACCTGCCGAAGCTCTCGAGCCGGCTCGGTTACCTGTCTCGGACCAACTCCGAGTCGATCCTGGGGGCGATCGCGCCCGACACGAAGGTCGACTACAGCCAGGGCGTGGCGATCACCTCGTCGTTCCACCCCGACGAGGACACGCACATCGAGCCGGTCCGCTACGGCAAGGGCAGCAACGTCATGTCGCTGCTCCAGACCGTCCTCACCGACGGCGACGGCCCGCTGCCGCGCTGGCAGACGTGGCTGAAGGAGATGTGGCGCGAGAAGTTCCACGTGCTCGACCTCTACGACCTGCGGCACTGGTCGGAGCGCACGGTGATCGCGCTGGTCATGCAGACGGTGGACAACTCGATCACGACGTTCTCCAAGCGCAGCAAGGTCACCGGCAGGTGGTACCTCAGCTCGCGACAGGGCCACGGTGCACCGAACCCGACCTGGATCCCGGTGGCGAACCAGGCGGTCCGCAAGATGGCGGAGATCCTCGGCGGCAAGCCCGGCGGCTCGATCGGTGAGCCGTTCAACCGGCCGCTGACCGCGCACTTCATCGGCGGCTGCACCATCGGGGAGTCGCCCGAGACCGGGGTGATCGACCCGTTCCAGAGGGTCTTCAACTACCCCGGCCTGCATGTCGTCGACGGCTCGGCGATCTCCGCGAACCTCGGCGTGAACCCGTCGCTGACGATCACAGCCCAGGCGGAGCGAGCGATGGCCCACTGGCCCAACAAGGGCGAGGCGGACTCGCGACCTCCGCTCGGGGCGCCGTACCAGCGGACCGAGCCGGTGGCGCCTCGCGACCCTGCTGTCCCACCGACCGCGCCCGCCGCGCTGCGGCTGCCGATCGTGGGCGTCTCATAGGACTGGAAGCACCGAGGACAAGGGCCGCGCCCGCCGTACGGCGGGCGCGGCCCTTGTCTCTCCCGCGAGGCTCGGAGACGGCCCCTGGGAAAGACTCAGGGCCCGACCGGGGAGGGAGGGTTGGTCGGGCCCTGAATCGTCCACGCAACTGCTGGACAGTGCACGGACTTCGAGACCCGGCCTGGGAGGGAGCAAAGCCACCGGGTCTGTCCTGCTCAACGAGGGGCAGATGCCCGGGTTACGGCCTTCGCGAGAAAGTTTTTTTGGCTTCTCCAACCGGGCGGAAAGGCGAAGGCGGACGGCCGGGCCAGGGCCCCGACCGCCCGGCGCTCCCCAGTGCCCCCGACGTGCCTTCGACCACAGGGCGTCGAGGCGTGCACGTGCGAGGCAAATCCGGTTGTCCGGTGCGGGACGCGGGCCCTCTGCGGTGTGACCCGGGCCGATAGACTGCAGGTTCCGCCACGTCTGGCGGATGTCAGCTCTCAGGCCAATTCGAAAGGTCCCCGGTGACCACCGAACACGACCTTGTCCTCGTCGTCGACTTCGGGGCGCAGTACGCCCAGCTCATCGCCCGCAGGGTGCGTGAGGCGCGCGTCTACTCCGAGATCGTGCCGCACACGATGCCCGTCGAGGAGATGCTGGCGCGCAACCCGAAGGCGATCGTTCTCTCCGGGGGGCCGTCCTCGGTCTACGAGCCCGGTGCCCCTCAGGTAGGACCGGCGGTGTTCGAGGCCGGGGTGCCGGTCTTCGGCATGTGCTACGGCTTCCAGGCGATGGCTCTGGCACTAGGCGGAGAGGTACGCCGGACAGGGGCGTCGGAGTACGGCAGGACCCCTGTGTCGGTGACCACCCCGGGCACCTTGCTGGCGGAGGTCCCTCAGAGCCACCGGGTCTGGATGAGCCACGGCGACTCCGTCGTCGCGGCTCCCGCCGGTTTCACCGCGCTTGCCACCTCGGCCGGGTCTCCGGTCGCGGCCTTCGAGGACCTCGACCGCCGGCTGGCCGGTGTGCAGTGGCATCCCGAGGTGATGCACACCGAACACGGGCAGGCCGTCCTCACGCACTTCCTGCACAACATCGCCGGCTGCCGGCCCACCTGGACGATGGTCAACATCGTCGAGGAGCAGGTCGAGCGGATCCGCGAGCAGATCGGCGACAAGCAGGCCATCTGCGGTCTCTCCGGCGGGGTCGACTCCGCGGTTGCTGCCGCCCTGGTCCAGCGCGCCATCGGTGAACAGCTCACCTGTGTCTTCGTCGACCACGGCCTGCTGCGCAAGGGTGAGGCCGAGCAGGTCGAGCGCGACTTCGTCGCCGCGACCGGCGTCTCACTTCACGTCGTGGACGCCCAGCAGCGGTTCCTCGACGCCCTGGCCGGGGTGAGCGACCCCGAGGAGAAGCGCAAGATCATTGGCCGGGAGTTCATCCGGGTCTTCGAGGCGGCCGAGGTCGAGATCGTCGGCGAGGCCGCCGAGCACGGCGAGAAGGTGTCCTTCCTCGTGCAGGGCACGCTCTACCCCGACGTGGTCGAGTCCGGCGGGGGAGCGGGCACCTCGAACATCAAGTCGCACCACAACGTCGGCGGGCTCCCCGAGGACCTCGAGTTCGAGCTGGTCGAGCCGCTTCGCACGCTGTTCAAGGACGAGGTCCGCCTGGTCGGTGAGCAGCTCGGGCTTCCGGCGGAGATCGTGTGGCGCCACCCGTTCCCGGGACCCGGGCTCGGCATCCGGATCATCGGCGAGGTCACCCACGACAGGCTCGAGATCCTCCGTGAGGCAGATGCGATCGCGCGTGAGGAGCTCACCAAGGCGGGGCTGGACCGCGACATCTGGCAGTTCCCGGTCGTGCTGCTGGCCGACGTACGCTCCGTCGGCGTGCAGGGCGACGGCCGCACCTACGGCCACCCCGTCGTGCTGCGGCCGGTCACGAGCGAGGACGCCATGACCGCTGACTGGGCGCGCTTGCCCTACGAGGTGATGGAGACGATCTCCACGCGAATCACCAACGAGGTTCCCGAGATCAACCGGGTGACCGTCGACATCACCAGCAAGCCACCGGGCACCATCGAGTGGGAGTAGGCACGTCCGGCACCCTGTGAGACGCCACCCGGCTCTCGTGTTCCTGTTCGCCGTGTTTGCCTGCTGCCAGAGATCGTGGATCTGTCGCTCTCGGCGACGAGTGGGTGCAGGACACCAAACGCTGACTTCGTGCTCAGCCGGCCTGCTCCTCGGCGATGCGGCAGCCGAGACGCTCGAGCAGACGGGCGGCCTGCGTCATGCTCCGCTCGTGGTCCGGCTCCAGGTCCGCACAGGCGTACGCCGCCTCGACGCCCGCCTCGCGCAGCTGCTCCTCGCTGAGCTCGCAGCGGCCGCAGACAGCGACCACGCGGGCGCCAGCAGCTCGTGCCAGCCGGGCCACCCCGACAGGTGCCTTGCCGTGCAGCGTCTGGGTGTCCAGCGATCCCTCGCCGACGACGACCAGGTCGGTGCCGTGGACCTGTTTCTCGAACTCGAGCAGCTGCAGCATCAGGTCGATCCCCGGTCGCAGCGTGGCCCCGAGCACTGCGATGGCGGCGAAGCCGACGCCGCCTGCTGCACCGGCTCCCGGCTGGTCGCGGTGGTCGGCTCCGGTGTGCCGTGCGACGTGGTCGGCGAGCCGGGTCAGGTTGGCGTCCAGGGTCGCCACGTCGTCGCCGGTGGCGCCCTTCTGGGGACCGTAGACAGCTGCCGCACCCAGCGGACCCGTCAGCGGGTTGTCCACGTCGCAGGCCACCACGATCTCGGCTTCGCCGAGCCGGGGATGGAGACCGGTGAGGTCGAGCGCCGCGATCTCGCGCAGCGCTCCTCCACCCGGCGCCAGCTCGTGGCCCGCACTGTCGCGCAGGGAGGCGCCGAGGGCCTGCAGCATTCCCGCGCCGCCGTCGGTGCAGGCGCTGCCGCCGATGCCGAGGACGATCCGCCTTGCGCCGCGGTCGAGCGCCGCCGCGACGAGCTCCCCGGTGCCTCGGCTGGTCGCCCTGAGCGGTGCCGGCGTGCCACCTGGTAGGCGCGACAACCCGGAGACGTCGGCCATCTCGACGACGGCGGTGTCACCCTTGATCGCGTAGGCCGTCCCCACCGGCTGACCGGTCGGCCCGGTGGCGCGTTCCGGCACCCGTTCGAAGCCAGCGGCCACGGCAGCCTCGAGGGTGCCGTCCCCGCCGTCGGCGACCGGGAGGCATCGCACCTCCACGTCCGGCGCGCAGTCGCAGATGCCCCGGGCGACGGCTGCCGCTACCTGCGTTGCCGTGAGCGAGCCCTTGAACTTGTCCGGTGCGATGAGGATCCGGTTCATCGCACCATCCAAGCACCGGACCGGGACGTTCGAGCCGCATCTGCCGGCCGGTCGGGGGTACGGTGCCAGGGCCGGTCTCGAACCGTTGCTCTGGCAGGGGGCTTGCTGATGACGTCGCTCGAACAGTCGCACGTGCGGCTGCTTCTGGACGCTCTCCCGCAGGAGATCACGATCGCGGACCCCGACGTGGTGGCGTCGTACGCCCGCGACCAGTCGAGGTTGACCGAGCATGCCGAGCCCCTCGCCGTGTTGATGCCTCGCACGACCGCGGAGGTCTCCCGCTGCATGAAGGCCGCGCACGATCTCGGCATCGCCGTGGTTCCCCGGGGCGCGGGGAGCGGTTTGTGCGGAGCCGCGAACGCCTCACCCGGCTCGGTCGTGCTCTCCTTGCACCGGATGAACGAGATCCTGGAGATCAACCGGGCCGACCGCCTGGCCGTCGTACAGCCAGGTGTCATCACTGCGACGCTGCGGCAGGCGGCGAAGGACGCCGGGCTGTTCTACCCGCCCGACCCCGGCAGCGTGGACATGTGCAGCGTGGGCGGCAACGCCGCCACCAACGCAGGCGGGATGTGTTGCGTGAAGTACGGCGTGACCGGTGACTTCGTCATCGGTCTCGAGGTCGTGCTGGCCGACGGCCGCGTGATGCGGACGGGTCGCCGCACGGTCAAGGGCGTCGCGGGCTACGACCTCACGCACCTCTTCGTCGGCTCGGAGGGCACGCTGGGCGTCATCACCGAGATCACGGTCCGGCTCGTCCCCGAACCGAAGTCCGCTCACACCCTGGTCGCGTCCTTCGCGACGCTTCCCGCCGCGGGCGAGGTCGTGGCGGAGGTGACCGGAGCCGGCCTGACCCCGTCGCTGATGGAGATCCTGGACCGTACGACGGTGCACGCGGTCGACCAGATGGCCCACATGGGCCTGGGGGAGGGCGTCGCCGCGCTTCTCCTCATCCAGAGTGACGACCCGCATGCCGAGGAGCTGCTGGACCAGGTCGAGGGCATCTGCGAGCGCCGCGGCGCGGTCGACGTCGCCCGCAGCTCGGACCACACCGAGGCGGCCATGCTGCTCGAGGCCCGTCGTCTGGCGCTGCCCGCCCTCGAGCGGCTCGGTGACTGGCTCCTCGATGACGTGGCCGTCCCCCGTTCGAGGATCGTCGACCTGATCGTCGCGGTGGAGGAGATCAGCGAGCGGCTCGGGATCGTCATCGGCGTCTTCGGCCACGCCGGCGACGGCAACCTCCACCCCACCGTGATCTTCGACGACACCGACCCGGACAGCCGGGCCACGGCACTGAAGGCCTTCGGCGAGATGACGCAGAAGACGCTGGAGCTGGGCGGGACGATCACGGGGGAGCACGGCGTGGGCCAGCTGAAGCGGTCGTGGCTGTCGAGGGAGCTCGATCCCACGTCCCTGGCGGTGCACGTGGCGGTCAAGGAAGCCCTGGATCCGCGCGGCATCCTGAACCCCGGCACGGTGCTCCCCGGCGGTGCTTGACCCGTCTGGACAAAAACATCGGTCACCACCATTGCGGTCTGGACCTCCTTCACGTTACCTTCCATAAATTCCACGAAACAGAACATTCATTCCACGATGTGGAATACGGACCCCTCCGAGCATGAACCCTCAATCTGAGGAGACCCATGGACACCCCTGAAGGCATCGAGATCACCGGCCCCATGCACGACCGGTTCGACGAGATCCTCACCCCTCGGGCCCTCGAGCTGGTCGCGTCGCTGCACCGCGAGCTCAACGGGCGACGCCTCGAGCTCCTCGCTCGCCGTCACGAGCGCGTCGAGGCCCTGGCGTCCGGCGGAACCCTGGACTTCCTGGAGGAGACCCGCGACATCCGCGAGGACGACTCGTGGCAGGTCGCGGAGCCGGCCCCGGGTCTTGTGGACCGCAGGGTGGAGATCACCGGCCCCACCGACCGCAAGATGACGATCAACGCCTTGAACTCCGGGGCCAAGGTGTGGCTCGCCGACCACGAGGACGCCAACACCCCGCTGTGGGAGAACGTCATCGGGGGCCAGCTGAACCTGCGCGACGCTATCGACGGGACCATCGACTTCACCGGCCCCGAGGGCAAGCAGTACGCCCTGCGTGACGACGTCGAGCGTGCCACGATCGTGGTCCGTCCCCGCGGATGGCACCTGCCCGAGAAGCACATCAAGGTCGACGGAGACGAGACCTCCGGGGCTCTCGTCGACTTCGCCCTCTACATGGTGACCAGCGCGCAGAAGCAGATCGACAACGGGCTCGGCCCCTACTTCTACCTGCCCAAGATGGAGTCGCACCTCGAGGCGCGGTTGTGGAACGACGCCTTCAAGATCGCCCAGGACTTCGTCGGCATCCCCCAGGGCACGATCAGGGCCACCGTCCTGATCGAGACCTACCCGGCGGCCTTCGAGATGGAGGAGATCCTCTACGAGCTGCGCGACCACTCTGCCGGCCTGAACGCCGGCCGCTGGGACTACATGTTCAGCGTGATCAAGAGCTTCCGGACCCGCGGCAAGCAGTTCCTGCTCCCGGACCGCAACTCGGTCACGATGACGGTCCCGTTCATGCGCGCCTATACCGAGCTCCTCGTCAGGACCTGCCACAAGCGCGGCGCCCACGCGATCGGCGGCATGGCGGCCTTCATCCCCAGCAAGGACCCGGAGATCAACGAGGCCGCGTTCGCCAAGGTGAAGGACGACAAGACCCGGGAGGCCAACGACGGGTTCGACGGCTCGTGGGTCGCCCACCCGGGCATGGTGGAGGTCTGCAGGGAGGCGTTCACCGCCGTGCTCGGCGACCGGCCGAACCAGATCGACAAGAAGCGCGAGGACGTCCACGTCACCGCCGAGCAGCTGCTCGACGTGGCCTCCACTCCCGGTGAGGTCACCGAGGAGGGCCTGCGCAGCAACATCAGCGTGGGCATCCAGTACCTCGAGTCGTGGCTGCGTGGCTCCGGTGCGGTCGGCATCAACAACCTCATGGAGGACGCCGCGACCGCCGAGATCTCCCGCAGCCAGGTCTGGCAGTGGCTGCACAACGACGTCGAGCTGTCCAACGGCCACCAGGTCACCCGCGAGCTCGTGGAGCGGCTCGTCGACGACGAGATGAACGCCATCCGCGGACGCGTCGGTGAAGAGGCGTTCGCGGAGGGGCGGTGGTCCGACGCCCGCGCGACGTTCATGGAGTCGGCAGTGGCGGACGAGTACGCCGACTTCCTCACCCTGCCGGCGTACGAGCGCATGCCCTGAGGTCACCATGAGCGGCACCCACGGCACCAACATCACGGCGGGTCCGGCGCCGGACAGCACGCCGCCGGAAGCCACGCGGAACACCGGCGAGACCGGGCCCGGCCCGGCGGCGCTGGAGACCGTCGTCCGCCGCGCGAGGCAGCTGATCCCGGATGACGGCGTGATCACCGAGCACGCCCGGCTTCGCACCTACGAGTGCGACGGCCTGGCCCACTACAAGGTGACGCCGGCGCTCGTGGTGTTGCCCGAGACCGCGGAGCAGCTGGCCGGCGTCGTCCGTGCCTGCGCCGACGTGGGGATGCCGTTCGTCGCCCGCGGCTCGGGGACCGGGCTCTCGGGCGGGGCGCTCCCACGCGCGGACGGCGTGCTGGTCGTGACCTCCCGGATGCGCGCGATTCACGAGGTGCGGCGGGCGGACCAGCGGGCGGTCGTCGAGCCAGGGGTGATCAACCTCGACGTGACCCGCGCGGCGACGCCGTACGGCTACTACTACGCGCCGGACCCCTCCAGCCAGCAGGTCTGCTCCATCGGCGGCAACGTCGCGGAGAACTCCGGTGGGGCGCACTGCCTGAAGTACGGCTTCACCACGAACCACGTGGTCGGAGCGGACTGGGTCACCCCCGACGGAGACGTCGTCCCGCTCGGTGGGCTGGCCCCGGACGCCCCCGGCTACGACCTCCTGGGTGCCGTCGTGGGTTCGGAAGGCACCTTGGGGGTGGCGACGTCGGTGACGGTGCGACTGACCCGCCTCCCGCAGGAGGTGCGGACCGTGCTCGCCGGGTTCGGCTCGACGGACGACGCGGGGGCCGCCACGTCGGCGATCATCGGCGCCGGGATCGTCCCTGCGGCGATCGAGATGATGGACGCCCTCGCGATCGAGGCAGCCGAGGAGGCCGTGCACTGCAACTACCCCGCCGGCGCCGGCGCGGTCCTCGTCATCGAGCTCGACGGGGCCGCGGACGAGGTCCAACACGAGTTCGCCGAGGTGGACCGGCTCTGCCACGAGAACGGCGCCTTCGAGCTGCGGGTCGCCACCGACGCCACCGAGCGGGCGCTGATCTGGAAGGGACGCAAGTCGGCGTTCGCCGCGGTGGGGCGGATCAGCCCGGACTACATCGTCCAGGACGGGGTGATCCCGCGGACGGCTCTGCCCGAGGTCCTCAGGGCGATCGCCGACCTCTCCGCCTCGTCCGGCGTCCGTGTCGCCAACGTCTTCCACGCCGGAGACGGGAACCTGCACCCGCTCGTGCTCTTCGACGAGGCGGTCCCAGGGGCCGGTGAGGCCGCCGAAAAGGTCAGCGGCGCGATCTTGGACCTGTGCATCAGCCATGGCGGGTCCATCACCGGCGAGCACGGCGTCGGTATCGACAAGGCGGCCTACATGCCGCGCATGTTCAACGACGAGGACCTCGACACCATGCAGCTGGTCCGGTGTGCGTTCGATCCGCAGAACATCGCCAACCCCGGCAAGGTCTTCCCCACGCCACGGCTGTGCGGCGAGGTGCCTGGCAGGCACAAGGGTGTCCATCCGCTCCAAGCGGCCGGCGTCGCGGAGGTGTTCTGATGAGCGCCAGGTCCGTGTCATCGACCGAGTCGCTCCAGCAGCCGGCGCGGCAGGCGGTCGAGTCCGCGTGCAGCCGGGTCGACGAGGCGACGGAGTCCGACCGGGTCGACGGCGTACAGCCTGCCCTGGTCGCCAGGCCCGCCTCGACCGCGGAGGTCGCGGAGGTGATGAAGGCCGCGGCGGCACACGACCTCGCGGTCGTCCCTCGAGGCCGGGGCACCAAGATGAGCTGGGGTCGTGCTCCGAGCCGCGCCGATCTCGTCGTCGACGTCAGCGGCATGGACCGGGTCCTCGACCACGCCGCGGGTGACCTCGTGGTCGCGACCCAGGCGGGGGCACGGCTCTCGGACGTTCAAGACGTTGTCGGGGGAGCCCGCCAGCGGCTCGCGGTCGACGAGATGGTCCCCGGCGCGAGCATCGGCGGCACCATGGCGGCTGCGACGAGCGGTCCCGGCCGCGTCGCGACGGGCACCATGCGCGACCTCCTGATCGGAGTCACCGTGGTCCGCGCCGACGGAGTGGTGGCGAAGGCCGGAGGGCGGGTGGTCAAGAACGTCGCCGGCTACGACCTCGGGAAGCTCGTGATCGGGTCGTTCGGCACCCTGGCCTTGGTGACCGAGGCGTTGTTCCGTCTGCATCCCGTTCCGGCTGCCCGGCGGTTCGTCTCCGCGCCGGTAGCCGACCCGACGCAGGCGCACGAGATGACGCAGGCGGTCGTGCACTCCCAGGTGGTGCCCGGTGCGGTCGAGCTGAGCTGGAGGGATGGAGGCGGCACGCTCACCGTCCTCCTCGAAGGCGTGCCCGAGGGCGTCGGGGGACGCACGACGGCCACCCTGCAGCTGCTCGGCGGCTCGGCCTTCGAGTCCGAGACTGCGCCGGAGGGATGGGCCGGATACCCCTGGCCGCCCGACGCGACCGGCGACGACCGGAGCGTCGCTCTCAAGCTCACCTTCGCGCTGTCCGGGCTGTCAGACGTGCTCACCGCGGTTGAGGGGTGCGGCGTACCCGTTGCCCTGCGCGGGTCGACCGGGGCCGGTGTCGTCTACGCCTCGATCCCGGAGATGACCGAGGTGGCCGCTGTTGCGGCTGCGGTGGAGCGGCTTCGGTCCGCGTGCTCCAGGCATGGCGGGAGCCTCGTGGTCCTCGACGCACCGGTCGCTGTCAAGCGGGCCGTCGACACCTGGGGGCCGGTCCCGGGCCTCGAGCTGATGCGGCGCGTCAAGGACCAGTTCGACCCCGATCACCGGCTCGCGCCGGGCCGCTTCGTGGGAGGTATCTAGGTTGACCGAGCCAGCAGAAAGCAAGATGCCCTCCCTCATGGGGGCCTTCGACGAGCATCACCCGCCGGACGCGGCCATCGTCGGCGACTGCGTGCACTGCGGCTTCTGTCTGCCCACCTGTCCCACGTACGTGCTGTGGGGGGAGGAGATGGACTCTCCGCGAGGCCGGATCTACCTGATGAAGGAGGGTCTCGAGGGCGAGCCGATGACGGACTCGATGGTGCAGCACTGGGACCGCTGCCTGGGCTGCATGGCGTGCGTGACCGCGTGCCCCTCCGGTGTGCAGTACGACAAGCTCATCGAGGCCACCCGCGCGCAGGTCGAACGCCGTCACCAACGCACGGCCAAGGACCGCGCGCTTCGTGCCCTCATCTTCTCGGTCTTCCCCCATCCGCGGCGGCTCCGGCTCCTGCGCGGACCGCTCCGTTCCTTCCAGCGCACCGGGCTGGACCGGCGGCTCCGCCAGACCGGACTGCTCGAGCGGATGGCACCACAGCTCGCGGCCATGGAGAGCCTGGCCCCGCGACTGGGGGCGCGGGAGCCGCTGCCGGAGCGGGCATTCGCCTCAGGCCCGCGACGCGCCGTGGTCGGGATGCTCACCGGGTGTGTTCAGCGAGAGTTCTTCCCCGGGGTCAACTCCGCGACCGTCCGGGTGCTCCAGGCTGAGGGATGCGAGGTCGTCATCCCCAGGTCGCAGGGCTGCTGCGGTGCGCTCTCGGTGCACAACGGGCGTGAGGACGAGGCGCAGAAGTACGCGCGGTCGGTCATCGACGCCTTCGAGGTGGCCGGCGTCGAACGTGTCGTCGTCAACGCCGCAGGCTGCGGGTCGGCGATGAAGGAGTACGCCGACCTGCTGGCGGACGACGCGCAGTACCGCGACCGTGCCCGGGACTTCGCAGACAAGGTGCGCGACGTCTCCGAGATCCTGGCCGAGCTCGGGCCGGTGGCACCCCGCCACCCCCTACCCGTCAGCGTGGCCTACCACGACGCCTGCCACCTGGCGCACGCCCAGGGCATCAGGCGCGAGCCACGTGCGCTGCTGGAGCAGATCCCCGAGCTGGAGCTGAGGGAGATCCGAGAGGCAGAGCTGTGCTGCGGCTCCGCAGGTATCTACAACATCCTCAACCCCGTACCCGCACGCGAGCTCGGCGACCGGAAGGCCGCCAACATCGTCGCCACCGGAGCCGACCTCCTGGTCACCGCGAACCCCGGCTGCCTGATGCAGGTCACGTCCGCCATCGAACGTTCGGGTCACCCCATGGGAATGGTGCACACCATCGAGGTGCTCGACGCCTCCATTCGCGGGCTCGCCGCGGAGGAGCTGACCAGCAGACACAGCCAGGCACCACCGTCCTCCTCGCACGTACCGTCCACCGCTTCGGCACATACGAACTGAGGTAGCTAGCCATGTTCCAACAGTCGCTCGACCCGGTTGCAGGTTCGCTCACGCTCAGTGCGCTCTGTGCAGCCATCCCACTCATCACGCTGTTCGTGCTCCTCGGTGGTCTGCGGATCAAGGCGTGGATCTCGGGCGTCGTGTCGCTCGTGGTCGCGATGCTGGTCGCGATCATCCTGTTCGGCATGCCGGTCGGACAGACCGTGCTCGCCGCGACCGAGGGTGCCGTGTTCGGGTTCTTCCCGATCTTGTGGATCGTCATCAACGCGATCTGGGTCTACAACCTGACCGTCACGACCGGGCACTTCGACGTGCTGCGCCGGTCGTTCGAGCGGGTCAGCCCGGACCACAGGATCCAGGCCATCATCATCGCGTTCTGCTTCGGTGCGCTGCTCGAGGCGCTGGCCGGGTTCGGCACCCCTGTGGCGATCACGGTGGTCATGCTGCTCGCCCTCGGGTTCCAGCCCGTAAAAGCCGCCGCCGTGGCACTGATCGCGAACACCGCACCGGTCGCCTTCGGTGCTCTGGCCACCCCCATCGTCACGCTGGCGACGGTGACGTCGGGTGTCAACAACGACCCGCGCCTGAACGTCGACACCCTCGGCGCCATGGTCGGACGCCAGACGCCGTTGCTCGCCGTCGTGGTGCCTCTCGTGCTCGTCTTCGTGGTGGACGGCTCACGCGGCCTGCGCCAGACCTGGCTTCCGGCCGTCGTCGCCGGCGTCACCTTCGCCGTCTCGCAGTGGGTCGCCTCGAACTACATCTCGGTGCCGCTGACCGACATCGTCGCCTCGCTGGTGTCCGCAGGTGCAGTCGTCGTGCTGCTGCGAGTCTGGAAGCCCGTGGAGGAGTTCACCGAGATCGCCGAGCCGATCACGGCTGCGGGTGGTGCCACGACCGGGGCGGCGTTGGGTGGCTCGCACGATGAGCAGGAGGCCGTGGGACGAGCCGCAGGGGGAGGCGAGCCGTCGCTCAGCCCGGTGACCACGCTTCCCGACACAAGGGCCGAGGAGGTCAAGGCCTACGTCCCGTACGCCATCATCATCGCGTTGTTCTCCATTGCCAACATCCCCGCGGTCAAGGACGCACTCGCGGCCGCGCCGTGGACGTACGCGTTCCAGTGGCCGGGGCTGAACGTCCTCAGCCCCTCCGGTGACCCGCTGTCGTCGATGACGTTCAACTTCAACTGGTTCCCGGCCGCTGGAACCCTGATGATCTTCGCCGGCATCCTCACGGCCATCGTCCTCCGGATCTCGCCCGCTCGGATGCTGAAGACGTACGGCGCCACCTACCACGAGCTGCGGTGGGCGATCGTCACGGTCATGGCGGTGCTGGCGCTCGCCTACGTCATGAACATGTCCGGACAGACCTCGAGCCTCGGCGCCTGGCTCGCGGGCACCGGCAGCTTGTACGTCGTACTGGCACCCCTCCTTGGCTGGCTCGGCGTGGGCGTCACCGGATCGGACACGTCGGCCAACGCGCTCTTCGGCGCGCTGCAGGTGCAGACGGCAGCTAAGGCCGGCCTGGACCCGGTGCTGATGGCGGCGGCGAACTCCTCGGGCGGTGTCCTCGGCAAGATGATCAGTCCGCAGAACCTGGCCATCGCCGCGGCTGCGGTGGGCATGGCGGGTCGCGAAGGCGACATCTTCCGCAAGGTCATCGGGTGGAGCCTGGTGCTCCTCGCGATCATGTGCCTCATCGTCGTCCTGCAGTCCACACCGGTGCTGGGCTGGATGGTTCCGGCATAGGCCGGCACGTGACCGGGGCTGTGCAGTCGGTGGACCGCGCTATCGACCTCCTCGAGGCGATGGCGCGGTCCGACGCCCCCGTGGGTGTGGGCGAGCTGGCGGCGGCGACCGACCTGCCGCAGGGCACGGTCCACCGGTTGTTGCGCACACTGCAGGCCCGGGGGTACGTCCGCAACGACGCGTCGCGGAAGTACTCCCTGGGGGCATCGGCGTTCGTCCTCGGCGACGCGGCGCAGCGCTCACTGGCCCGGAGCGCACGGCCGCATCTTGCCGAGCTGGTGTCCTTCTCCGGGGAGACCGCGAACCTCGCGGTGCTCGAGGGAGACGACGTCGTGTACCTGGCACAGGTGCCTTCACCGCACAGCCTGCGGATGTTCGCCGAGGTCGGCCGTCACGTGCCACCGCACACGACGGCAGTCGGGAAGGTGCTTCTGGCGGCCATGCCTCTCGAGCGCGCCGGCGCCCTGCTCGCGCGCACCGGTCTTCCCCGTCTCACTCCCGACACGATCACCGACCTCGACCAGTTCCTCGCCGAGCTGGACGCGACCCGTGCCCGCGGCTGGGCGGCTGACGAGGGGGAGCACGAGGCCGGCGTCCGATGCGTCGCAGTGCCGGTCGGCGAGGGAGATGACGTCGTCGCGGCTCTGTCGGTGTCCGGGCCGACCGAGCGGTTCGCCGGCGCTACCAGCGACGGTCTTGTCGGTGAGATGACCCGGGTCGCCGGGGTCTTCGCCCGCACGGTGATGGGGGTGACGCGCGACGCACCCGTCCGGTCATGAGCCGAGCAGGACCTTCGCCACGAGGACAAGACCCAGGACCACCACCAGGAGGTGGACGTAGCGTTGGAAACGATGCGCAGGCATCCGCGTGTGCAGCACCCGGCCGATCAGGATCGCCGCCACGATCGCGGGCAGCGACGCCGCGAGCAGGACGAACAGGTCTTCGCTCCAGAGTCCGCCGATGGCCTGGCCGGTCACCACGAGCACACCCGAGACCAGGAAGAACGCCTGCAGTGTGCCGCGGAACACCGCGGGCGACCACTCCCGGAGCGTGCCGTAGACCACCACGGGGATGCCGTGGAAGCTGTAGGCACTACCCAGGCCACCCGCGACGACACCCACCGGCGAGGCCCAGTGTTTCCCGACCGGCCCGGTGAAGGCACCGGGCGACAGCCCGTACGCGCCGTAGGCCACCAGGAAGACACCGAGCAGGAGGCTGACCGCCTCCTCGGGCACCAGCAGCACCAGCAGCAGCCCGAGAGGGACGCCGACGACGGTGCCGAGCGACAGCCTGAGCAGCACCGCACGGTCGACGGCGCCGGAGCTGCCCAGCGTGCTGACCGCCGCGATGATCAACCCGACGAGACCCATCAGGGAGGCCGCGGTGTGCAGACCGACCGGCAGTAGCGCCAGCAAGGGCATGGCCACGACGGCCTCGCCGAAACCGAACGTCGCCCGGGTCAGTGCTCCCAGGAACACCACGAGAACGACCACGCAGACCACGAGCACCGGACGAGCCTACTGGCTTGCAGAGCCCGATCCGGCCCGGCCGAGAGGGGAGCTGCGATGAGAGTCGCGCTGATGGTGACCTGCGTCAACGACGCGATGTTCCCCGACACCGGCAAGGCGGTCGTGACGCTCCTCCGCCGGCTCGGTGTGGACGTGGACTTCCCGGAGGCCCAGACCTGCTGCGGACAGCCGATGGTCAACACCGGCTACCTCGACGAGGCGGTGCCCGTCGTACGCAACTTCGTTCGCGCGTTCGACGGGTACGACGCGATCGTGACGCCTTCCGGCTCGTGCGCGGGCTCGGTGCGCCACCAGCACTCCATCGTGGCCGGGCGAAGCAAGGACCCGGACCTGGCCGCGGCGGTGGCCGTCACCTCACCGAGGACCTACGAGCTCTCGGAGTTCCTCGTCGACGTGCTCGGCGTCGAGGACGTGGGCGCCTACTTCCCGCACCGGGTGACCTACCACCCGACCTGCCACTCGCTGCGGATGCTCGGTGTGGGTGACCGGCCCTGGCGGCTGCTTCAGGCGGTCCGAGGGATCAAGCTCGAGACGCTGCCCGCAGCGGAGGAGTGCTGTGGGTTCGGGGGCACGTTCGCGGTCAAGAACCCCGACACCTCCGTAGCCATGGGCGCGGACAAGGCCCGGCACGTCCGTGAGACCGGGGCCGAGGTCCTGGTAGCCGGCGACAACTCGTGCCTGATGCACATCGGCGGCCTGCTGTCGCGGCAGCGCACGGGCGTGCGAACGATGCACCTGGCAGAGATCCTGGCGAGCGTGGAGGAGACGTCATGACCGCGACGTTCGTGGGGATGCCCGCCTTCCCAGAGGCAGCCGCCCGGGCCCTCGGCGACACGCAGCTGCGTCAGAACCTGGCGCACGCCACCGCCACCATCCGCGCCAAGCGGGCGAACGTCGTCGCCGAGGTCGACCACTGGGAGGAGCTGCGGCTCGCCGGCGCGGCCATCAAGGACAACATGCTGCGTCGTCTCGACGAGCACCTGCTTCAGCTCGAGGAGTCCCTCACGAAGCAGGGGGCCGTGGTGCACTGGGCGCGCGACGCCGCCGAGGCCTGCCGGATCGTCGCGGAGATCGCCAAGAGCCACGACGTCAACGAGGTGGTCAAGGTCAAGTCGATGGCGACCCAGGAGATCTCCCTCAACGAGGCCCTTGCCGAAGAGGGCATCGCGGCCTGGGAGACCGACCTTGCCGAGCTCATCGTGCAGCTCGGGGATGACCTTCCCAGCCACATCCTGGTGCCGGCCATCCACCGCAACCGCGCCGAGATCAGGGAGATCTTTCGCGAGCGGATGGGATCGGTCGGCAAGCCCGCCCCCGAGGACCTCTCCGACGTGCCGGCGGAGCTCGCCGCCGCCGCCAGGTTGCACCTGCGCGAGAAGTTCCTCAAGGCGAAGATGGCGGTCTCCGGCGCCAACTTCGCGATCGCCGAGACCGGGACCCTCGTGGTCGTCGAGAGCGAGGGCAACGGGCGGATGTGTCTCACGCTGCCCGAGGTCCTCGTGTCGGTGGTCGGGATCGAGAAGGTCCTGCCGACATGGGGCGACCTCGACGTCTTCCTCCAGCTGCTGCCCCGCTCGAGCACGGGCGAGCGGATGAACCCCTACACGTCCATGTGGTCGGGGGTGACCCCCGGCGACGGTCCGCAGGAGGTTCACGTCGTACTCCTGGACAACGGTCGCACCAACGTGCTCGCCGACGAGGTGGGCCGGCAGGCGCTTCGCTGCATCCGGTGCTCGGCCTGCCTCAACGTCTGCCCGGTGTACGAACGCACCGGCGGTCACGCCTACGGGTCGGTCTACCCGGGACCGATCGGCGCGATCCTCAACCCGCTTCTTCGCGGCGTCGGCGTCGACAAGCAGGTCGACTCCCTGCCCTACGCCTCGAGCCTGTGCGGTGCCTGCTACGAGGTGTGCCCCGTCCGGATCAACATCCCCGAGGTCCTGGTCGACCTGCGCGCCCAGGTGGTCGACGCCCACCGCTCGCAGGCTCCCAAGGCGGAAGCCGTGGCCATGAGGTCTGCGGCGTGGATCTTCTCCGACTCCCGACGGCTCCGCCTCGTCGAGCGGGGGTCGTCGATCGCCGGTGCCGTCCTGGGCAAGGTGTCGCGACGGATGCTGCCCGGCGGCCGTGGTGCGCTGGGCAGGCTGCCGTGGCCCGGCTCGTCGTGGAGCGATGCGCGCGACCTGCCGAGGCCACCCGCGGAGTCCTTCCGTGCATGGTGGCGACGCGACCAGCGCAGGCACGAGGGGAGTGGTGACGATGGACGCGCGTGAGGAGATCCTCCGGTCGGTGCGCAACGCCCTGGCGACCGCGCCGGACTCGGTCATCGACGTGCCGCGCGGGTACCGGCACCTCGCCCCGCCCGAGGGGCTGGTCGACCTGTTCGCGGAGCGTGTGGAGGACTACCGGGCGACCGTGACCCGTTCGGCGTCCGCAGAGGTACCCGCCACGATCCGCGCGATCCTCGGCGGTCGCACCCGGGTCGTGGTCCCCGACGGACTCGGCCACACCGTGGAGGCTGTGGTCCCGGCGGGTGACCTCTCTGCCGCGGAGCTCGACGACGTGGACGCCGTGGTCACGGAGGCGTCCTTGGGTATCGCGTCCACCGGCACGATCGTGCTCGAGCACGGGCCTGGCCAGGGACGGCGTGCACTGAGCCTGGTCCCGGACGTGCACGTGTGCCTGGTCCGCGAGAGCCAGGTGGTCGCGGGTGTGCCGGAGGCTGTCGCCGCACTCGACCCGAGCCGGCCGCAGACCTGGATCAGCGGGCCCAGCGCGACCAGCGACATCGAGCTGAGCCGGGTGGAGGGGGTACACGGCCCCCGGACGCTGCACGTGGTCCTCATCAGCGACGAGCCGTCCGAAGGACACCCTCCGTCGGTGTAGCCGCCCGGCGTTCGACGGTCATCCGACGAGCAGGTCGCTGGTCGCGACGACGGTGGCGAACTCCCCGTGGAGGTTCGTCGCCGTCGCGCGAGCGAGCTCGTCGGCGGTCATGGTCCGGCCGTCCGGGCCGGTGCGGTCGAACGTGTGCGTCGCGTCGATGACGAACAGCACGTCGTAGCCGAGGTTTCCGCCCACCCGCGCTGTCGTCTCGCAGCAGTGGTTCGTCGTGATCCCGCAGACCACGATCCCTTCGAGCCCCTGGTCGGTGAGCCATGCGTCCAGGTCAGGGGAGCCGTGGAACGCCGAGTTGACGTGCTTCGTCACGAGCAGGTCCGGCGGAGTCGAGAGGTAGTCCTTCAGCCGGTTGCCGGGGGAGCCCGGATGCAGCGACGACTCCGGCTCGGTCGAGTCGTGCCGCACGTGTACGACGGGCCGCCCGCCGGCGTGCCAACGCTCGACGAGAGCGGCGATGTTCTCGTCACAGTCAGGGTTGTTGCGCTTTCCCCACACAGGGTCGTCGAAGCCCTGCTGGGCGTCCACGACGACGAGGGCATAGCGCGACAGGTTCCGGGCCTCCATGCCTCGCGACCCTAGCCCGCGGCGCGGCCCGGTGAGGGTCGAACGGCCCTGTGCCGGCCACTCGTTCCAGCGCAAACTGCACGTGTCAGGAGAAGAGGGTGGTGAGTCGCCGTGATGGATGACTGGTACGGCCCGATGGGTCGAGGCAACGGCCGAGGCTTGGCGGATGGGGGCGACGTCTCGGCCGGCATGCACTACGGGTACGGGATGGGCTGGGGCGGCTGGCTGCTCATGGTCATCTTCCTGCTGCTCTTCGCGGCGCTCGTGGTCGCGGTCGTCCTCGCCCTGATTCGCTCCACCGGCGGACTCCGGGGCTCGACGGGCGCAGGGGCTTCGGGTACCGGGGCGCCCGGCGGCGCGCCGATGGCATCGAGTACGGCGCAGCAGGTCCTCGACGAGCGCTACGCGCGCGGTGAGATCGAGGAGGAGGAGTACCTCCGCCGCAGGTCGGTGCTCCGGGGGCAGTAGCCCTCAGCCGATGCCGTGAGGCGGCACGAGCTCGGTGCGGTCGAGCGCAAGAAGGAGCGCGCCCATCACCGACGCCCGGTCACCCAGGGCCGCGGGTGTGACGAGGGTTCCCGAGGAGACCGACGCGAGCGCATGCCGCCGCATCCCGATGTGGATGGCGTCGAGGAGCAGCTCACCCGCGCGGGACATGTCACCGCCCACCACGATCGCGCTCGGGTTGATGAGGTTCGCCAGCATGGCAAGGCCCCATCCGAGATGGAGACCGGCGTCCTCGAACATCCGCAGCGCGGAGACGTTGCCGTCCTTGGCGGCCGTGACGATCTGGTCGATCGAGGCACCCGGGAGCTGAGCGGCCAGTGCCGACTGGGCCATGCCCACGGAGGCGTAGGCCTCGAGGCAGCCCCGGCTGCCGCAGCGGCAGAACGGCCCCTGTTCGTCGATGGTGAGGTGACCGATCTCGCCGGCAGTGCCGTTGGAGCCACGGAAGAGCTCCCCGGCGAGGATCATGCCGGCTCCTACGCCGGAGGAGACCTTGACGAAGACCATGGTGTCGTGGCCGATGCCCGCTCCATGGCGGTGCTCGGCGAGCGCGCCGAGGTTCGCGTCGTTCTCGATGTGCGCCGGTCGGCCGATGCGGGCCTCGACCTCGGTCTTGGCGTTGATGCCCACCCAGCCGGGGAGGATGGCCGACGAGAGCACGAGGTTGTCGTTCGTGATCGGCGCCGGGAGGCCCAGGCCGATGTTGAGGACGTCGTCGCGGGTGGCGTCCAGCTTCTCCAGGAGCACGTCGAGCATGGCGGCTGCCCGGCCCAGACCCTCATCGTACGAATGGTCCTGGGCGATGGGCTCGCGATGGTTCTCGAGAACCTCTCCGGTGAGGTCACCGAGCGCAACGCGCACATGCCGGTGGCCGAAGTCGATCCCGGCGACCAGCCCGGCTCCTCGGGAGATGCGGACGGTCGTCCCTCTCCGGCCGCTGCCGGTCACCGTCTCCAGGACACCCGCGGCGGTCAGGTCGCGCACGATGTTCGACACCGTGGCGGGCGCGAGGTGCGTGCTGCGGGCGATCTCGGCCTGGGTCAGCAGGTCGCCGGCGGCCAGATGCTGCAGGGCACGGACCACCCGGCGCTGGTTCGCAGCACGCAGCGACGCGGTCGACCCCGGAGCCGGGAGCGCCGAAGTCCCCTCATCGCGAGCAGCAGGCATGCGTGAACTGTCCCCTACGCCGCTGCGACCGTCAAGAGATAACGATTAACTAGCCCGATCCCGCAAGTTGGCCATTCTTGCGTTCAAGTCTTGACCGTAAACCTGTGACCCGGCACACTCGGTCAGCAACAGACAGTGCGGGGCTCGGACCCGGACATGAGGAGGAACAGTGGTGCTTTCCATCCGGCGTGCGGGACTCACCGCGGCCGCATTGGTCATCGGGGTCGGTGGCCTTGCGGCTTGTGGCGCCAATGACGCGCAGAACAACTCGGGCGGAGACGGCGGCACGAAGAAGGTCGCCCTGCTGCTTCCCGAGTCCAAGACGACTCGTTACGAGGCGTTCGACAAGCCCTTGTTCGAGGACAAGGTCAAGGCGCTCGACCCCAACGTCAAGGTCCTGTACTACAACGCAGACCAGGACCCGGCGAAGCAACAGCAACAGGTCGAGACGGCCATCACCGAGAAGGTCGACGCCATGGTGCTCGACCCGGTGGACGGTAAGGCCGCAGCCGGACTGGTCAAGTCCGCCCAGGAGGCGAACATCCCGGTCATCGCCTACGACCGCTTCATCGAGGGCTCCGACTACTACATGTCCTTCGACAACAACGAGGTCGGCAAGCTCCAGGGCGAGGCCCTCGTCAAGGCTGTGGGCACTGGTGGCATCCTCATGCTCAACGGTGCGCCGACCGACCCGAACGCCGCGCAGTTCAAGGAGGGTGCACACAGTGCCCTCGACTCCAGCACGGTCAAGATCCTCGCGGAGTACGACAACCCCGACTGGAGCCCGGACAACGCCCAGCAGTGGACCACCGACCAGCTCGGGAAGTTCAACCCCAAGGACATCAAGGGCGTCTACGCAGCGAACGACGGCCAGGCCGGTGGTGTGGTCGCCGCGCTGACCGGTGCCGGCATCGCGAAGGACGCCCTGCCGCCGATCACCGGCCAGGACGCAGAGCTCGCTGCGATCCAGCGGATCGTCGCCGGGGAGCAGTACATGACGATCTACAAGCCGATCAAGGTCGAGGCGGAGAAGGCTGCCGCGGTGGCTGTCGACCTCGCGAACGACAAGGAGATCACCGGCACCCAGGACTTCCAGGGCGTCAAGTCGTTCATCTTCAAGCCGATCGTGGTGACGACGGACAACGTGAAGAGCACGGTGGTCGCTGACGGGTTCTACAGCGTCAACGACATCTGCACGCCTGAGTACGCGGACGCGTGCAAGCAGGCCGGCCTGTCCTGACCGGACCCAGTAGGTGGCCCGCTGACAAAGCGGGCCACCTACTGCCACGATCGACATCAGGACTCGACGACAAGGAGTCGACATGACCGCAGCCACGCAGGAACCGGCGGTTGCCCCGCCGGCAGGCAAACCGGTGCTCTCCATCCGAGGGGTGAACAAACGGTTCGGTGCCGTGCAGGTGCTGACCGACGTCTCGCTCGAGGTCTCGCCCGGCGAGGTGGTCGCCCTCGTCGGCGACAACGGTGCGGGCAAGTCGACGCTGATCAAGATCGTCGCGGGCGTCTACCACCTCGACGCCGGTGAGATCACGTTCGACGGCCGTCCGGTCCAGATACCGACCCCCACCGCGGCGCAGGCGCTCGGTATCTCCACGGTGTTCCAGGACCTCGCGCTGTGCGACAACCTCGACGTGGTCGCCAACCTCTTCCTCGGTCGAGAGCTCGGCAGGGGCCGGCTCGACGAGGTCGCCATGGAGAAGGAGTCGTGGCGGCTCCTGCGAACGCTCTCGGCCAAGATCCCGTCCGTGCGCATCCCCGTTGCCTCGCTCTCCGGCGGCCAACGGCAGACGGTCGCCATCGCGCGCAGCCTCGTCGGGGCGCCGAAGGTGGTCATCCTCGACGAGCCGACCGCCGCCCTCGGTGTCGCCCAGACCGCGGAGGTGCTCAACCTCATCGAGCGGCTTCGCGAGACGGGGCTGGCTGTCATCCTGATCAGCCACAACATGGCGGACGTCCAAGCGGTCGCCGACCGGATCGTCGTACTCCGGCTCGGGCGCAACGCCGCCGAGTTCAACATCGAGGACGTCACCACCGAACAGCTGGTGGCCGCCATCACCGGAGCCTCCGACAACGTCGTGTCCCGGCGCGCGTTGCGGGGGGAGACCGACACAGAGAACCGAGACGACAATGAGTAAGCAGCAGGTCACAGAGACGTCCGGCGAAGGGGCACCGGAGAACGGCGTCCCATCCGACCTCGTCGACGAGCGGCTCGTCCGACACCGCGGCCTCAGCGGCACCCTCGAGGCGTTCCTGCGCCGGATCCGGGGCGGCGACCTGGGCAGCCTCCCGGTGATCGTCGGCCTGATCATCATCTCGCTGGTGTTCTACTCGCAGGAGGCGACGTTCCTCTCCTCGCGGACGCTCGTGAACATCACGCTGTTCGCGGCGCCGATCGGCATCATCGCGATCGGTGTGGTGCTGGTGCTGCTGCTCGGTGAGATCGACCTCTCCGTCGGGTCGGTGAGTGGACTCGCCGCCTCGATCCTCGCGGTCCTGGTCGTCTACCACGACCAGCCGCTGTGGATCGGCCTTCTCGCGGGCTGCGGCACCGGGCTCGCGATCGGGCTGCTGTACGGGCTGCTCTTCACCAAGGTCGGTGTGCCGAGCTTCGTGATCACGCTTGCCGGTCTGCTCGGCTTCCTCGGCCTCCAGCTCTACGTCCTCGGCAAGAACGGCACGGTGAACCTGCCGGTCAACTCCGGCCTGACCGAGTTCGCCCGGTACTCCTTCGTGACCGGCGTGGCGTCGTACGTCCTCGTCGCTCTCGTCGCACTCGCGTACGGCGCGTCTCTGCTGTTCGGGATCCGCCGTCGGGCGGCCGCCGACCTGTCGACGGAGTCCTACACGACCGTCGCGGTCAGGACCGGGCTCCTCGCCGCCGGGCTGCTGTACCTGACCTACTACCTCAACATCGACCGGGGGTTGGGCTACCTGCCGCTTCTCTTCGTCGCCCTCGTCGTCCTCATGGACCTCCTGCTGCGCAAGAGCAAGTGGGGTCGCCACGTCTTCGCCGTGGGTGGCAACGTGGAGGCGGCTCGCAGGTCCGGCATCCGGGTGACCGCCGTCTACATGTCGGTGTTCGCACTCACCGGACTCTTCGCGGCCGTGGGCGGCGTGCTGGCTGCCGGCCAGCTGACCTCCGTGTCCCAGGCCAGTGGTGGTACCGACACGAACCTGACTGCCATCGCGGCCGCCGTCATCGGTGGTACGAGCCTCTTCGGCGGTCGCGGCTCGGCGTACTCCGCCCTGCTCGGCATCATGGTGCTGCAGTCGATCCAGACCGGCCTCAACGTGGTGGGCGTCGACTCCTCGGTGCGCTACATGGTCACCGGCGCGGTGCTCCTCCTGGCGGTCTCGATCGACTCGGTCTCGCGCAGGGCGCGGTCGAGCAGCGGTCGCGGCTAGCCTCGTCGCTCTCCCAAGGTCCCTTGGCAAACCGTCCCTCCCCGTGGTGAAGACATCACGGGGAGGGACGGTTTTCATGGGGAAGTGGCGGGGGACCGCACCTGGTCGACGTACCCGTACGTAGTCGTCCGCTGACGGACCGGGCGGCCGATTCCGGCACCCATCTCCTCGAGCTCGGCAACGGTCTTGGCCGACCCGTGCTCGGAGCCGGCCATCCGGGAGATCGTCTCCTCCATCAGGGTGCCGCCGAGGTCGTTCGCCCCTGCGCGAAGCATCGCCTGGGTGCCCTCGACGCCTAGTTTCACCCACGAGGTCTGGATGTTGTCGATGCGGCCGTGGAGCATGATCCGCGCCATCGCGTGCACCGCGAGGTTGTCGCGCAGGGTCGGGCCGGGTCGGGCGACGCCCGCAAGGTAGATCGGCGCGCTGGTGTGTACGAAGGGAAGCGGCACGAACTCCGTGAACCCGCCCGTCTCGTCCTGGATCCGCGAGAGCACTCGCAGGTGCGTGACCCAGTGGGCGGGGTTGTCGACGTGGCCGTACATCATCGTCGAGCTCGACCTGATGCCGACCTGGTGAGCGGTGGTGACCACGTCGATCCACGTCGAGGTGGGCAGCTTGCCCTTGGTGAGGATCCACCGCACGTCGTCGTCGAGGATCTCCGCCGCGGTGCCGGGGATCGTGTCGAGACCCGACTCCTTCGCGCGCACCAGCCAGTCGCGGAACGTCATCCCGGTGCGCGCGGCGCCGTTGACGATCTCCATCGGGGAAAAGGCGTGCACGTGCATGCCGGGGACGCGCGCCTTCACCGCGGCGGCGAGGTCGAAGTACGCCGTGCCGGGGAGCTCGGGGTCTATGCCGCCCTGCATGCACACCTCGGTCGCGCCGTCGCGCCACGCCTCCTCGGCGCGGTCGGCGACGTCGTCGAGGGAGAGCGAGTAGGCGTCGGCATCGGTACGTCGTTGCGCGAAGGCGCAGAACCGGCAGCCGGTGTAGCAGACGTTGGTGAAGTTGATGTTGCGGTTGACGACATAGGTGACCTCGTCGCCGACCGTCTCCCGGCGCAGGTCGTCGGCGATCCGGCACACCTCGCGCAGCGCCTCGCCGTCCGCGGTCATCAGGGTGAGGGCCTGTTCGTCGGTGAGGGACCGAGGGGCGTCTGAGGCGATCCGGAGCGCGGCAAGCTCGTCTCCGGTCGGTCTGCGCCCGGAGGGGGGCGCGTCCAGCGGGCCTCGCCCGTTCCTCACTCGGCTGCCAGGCCCATCCACGGCCACGCCCCCCTCCGGGCTCCGGCCGGCCCCGGCGCCCCGGTCGCGGTCCCGTGCGCCTGCGTCCTCGCCGTTGCTCGCCACAATCTCGCGCAGCAGGTCCCAGTCGCCGTAGACGGAGTCGAAGTCGTCGCGGCGGTCCGTCGTACGGCCGTCGGTGTCGATGGTCGAGTGGAGGTCCGTCCTGCCGACGGAGGCGAAGCCGCTGTCGGGCTCCTGCCATGGGAGGCCGCTGGGCGTGCGGCCTGCCGCGGCGAGGCCGTCGTCGGTGGCCAGGGCGGCGACGTGGCTGCTGACGCGGGGGTCGATCCAGGGCTCGCCGGCGCGGACGTACTCCGGGTGCACGGTCAGCCGCTCCGCGAGGGAGAATCCCGCCGTCGCGGTGACCGAGCGCAGCCGCTCCAGGGACGGCCAGGGCCGCTCCGGGTTCACGTGGTCGGGCGTCAGTGGGGAGACGCCGCCCCAGTCGTCGATGCCGGCCCCGAGCAGGGCGGTGCACTCGGCGAGGTCGACCAGGTTAGGCGGCGCCTGGACGCGGACCTTCGGACCGAGCACGACCCGCGCCACGGCGATCGTGGCGAGGTACTCGTCGAGGCCCAGGTCGTCGACGGATCGCATCGCGGTGTCCGGCTTCGAGCGGAAGTTCTGGACGATCACCTCCTGGACATGGCCGTACTGCCGGGCGACCTTGCGCAGCGCGAAGACCGACTCCGCGCGCTCCGCCACGGTCTCGCCGATACCGACGAGCAGCCCGGTGGTGAACGGCACGTTCAACCGGCCCGCGTCCTCGAGCACGCGCAGCCGGACGGCCGGGTCCTTGTCGGGGGAGCCGTAGTGCGCCTGCCCCCTCTCGGTGAAGAGCCGGGTCGAGGTGGTCTCGAGCATCATCCCCATCGAGGGTGAGACCGGCTTGAGCCGGTTGATCTCCTCCCACGACATGACGCCGGGGTTGAGGTGGGGGAGCAGGCCGGTCTCCTCGAGCACCAGGACCGCCATCGCGCGGACGTAGTCGAGCGTGGAGTCGTAGCCCTTCTCGTCCAGCCACTGGGCTGCGGCCGGCCAGCGGTCCTCCGGGCGGTCGCCGAGCGTGAACAGCGCCTCCTTGCAGCCCAGCGCGGCTCCTTGTGCGGCGAGGGCGAGGACCTCGTCGGGGGAGAGGTAGGGCGCCTGCCCCTCGGCGGCGAGCTTGTTCGGCGTGGTCACGAACGTGCAGTAGTGGCAGCGGTCCCGGCAGAGCCGGGTCAACGGGATGAAGACCTTCGGGGAGTACGTCACCACGCCGGGCCGACCCGCGGCCTCGAGCCCGGCGTCGCGCACGCGCGCGGCCGTCGTACACAGGGCTTCGAGGTCCGAGCCCCGGGCGGTCAGGAGTACGGCGGCCTCCGACTCGTCAAGGGCCACGCCCCGCGCGGCACGAGCCAGGGCCCGCCGCATCGCCTGGGGGGTCACGCCGTGGTCGTCGTCCGTGGTGGTCACAAGGCTCCCTCGGGGACTCGCTTGGGTTCCGGCGAGGTTACCGAGTCACGCCGTCCACGCGGTGGCCGGTCCACGTGGCGGCCCAGACCAGGCCCGGACGCAGGGTGTCAGCGCACGCGGAGCCGACGAAGCAGCCGGAGCTGGGCGTTGCCGAGGTCGACGAACGTGTCCACGCTCATCGACGGGTGTGGGCCGAGTGCCATGAGGCGCTGCACGGCGACGGTCTGCGGCTCGGTGTACTTGCGGATGCCCTCCGTGCCGTGTCGGCGACCGAGCCCGCTGTCGCCCATGCCGCCCATGTGTGCCTCGATGCTTCCTGCGGCAGCGGCGGCGCCGTCGTTGACGTTCACCGACCCCGCCCGGATCTTCGACGCCATGGCGGTCGCCGCGTCCACGTCCCGGGACCAGATGCTGGCCGAGAGGCCGTAGCTGCCCTTGTTCGCCAGCGTCAGCGCCTCGTGGTCGGAGCCGAACCGGTACAGCGAGATGACCGGGCCGAAGGTCTCGTCCTGGCACACCGCCATGTCGTCGGTGACGTCGGCCAGGACGGTCGGCTCGTAGCAGTACGGGCCCAGGTCGGGGCGGGCACGACCGCCGGCGAGGACCGTGGCGCCCTTGTCGACCGCCTCGTCGACGTGGGCGGCCACCACGCGGAGCTGGTCCGCGGAGGTCAGGGTCCCGATGTCCACGGAGTAGTCGTAGGTCTGGCCGACCCGGAGCTCGCGGACCTTCCCGGCGAGGAGCTCGGCGAACTCGGCGTAGACGGCCTCGTGCACGAGCACCCGCTCGATCGAGATGCACATCTGCCCGGTGTTGGCGAAGGAGGCCATGATCGTGCCGGCCGCCGCCTTCTCGATGTCGGCGTCGGCACGCACGATGAGCGGGTTCTTCCCGCCGAGCTCGAGGGAGCAGCCGATGAGCCGCTCCCCGGCCTGGCGCCCGACGGTGCGCCCCGTCTGGGTCGACCCGGTGAAGCAGATGTAGTCGACGGCGTTGATCAGCGCGTCGCCAACGACGCTGCCGCGGCCCACGACGATGTGCCAGAGCTCGGCCGGGAGTCCCGCCTCAGCCATCAGCTCACGTGCCCACAGCAGGGTGAGCGGGGTCTGCGAGTCGGCCTTGCTGACGACGCCGTTGCCGGCGAGGAGAGCCGGCAGGACATCGCCCACCGCGAGGTACAGCGGGTAGTTCCACGGCGAGATCACCCCCACCACTCCCTTGGGGACGCGGACCTCCTTCACCTTCGTGAGGCCGGGCATCGCGCCGCGCACGCGGTGGTCGGCGAGGTAGTGCCTGCCGCGCCGTGCGTAG
The DNA here is from genome assembly GCA_963700955.1 of uncultured Actinomycetota bacterium. GTDB lineage: Bacteria > Actinomycetota > Actinomycetes > Propionibacteriales > Nocardioidaceae > Nocardioides_C. The sequence continues at coordinate 30,070 of CAVOZH010000003.1, forward strand.
TGGCGGGCGATGTTCCCGACCTGGAGGATCTCCTGCCAGGCGCTGAAGCGCGACTTGCCGGTCTCCCACTGGATCAGGTCGAGCACCTCGCCCTGGCGCTCGACGAGGAGGTCGTGGAAGCGCAGAACCACCTGGGCGCGGCCGGCGAAGGGCCGCGCCTGCCAGGCGCGCTGCGCTTCCCGCGCCTCGGCAACCGCCTCCGCCACGTCGCCGCGGCTCGTGGAGGGGACCTCAGCCGTCAGGCTCCCGTCGTACGGCGCGACCGGCCGGACCGGCTCGGTGACGTGGTCGACGCGGAACACCCTGCTCGTGAGGCGGTCGAGTACCTCGTCGGTGACCCACTGTGGCCGGAAGCGTGAGGTCTCGTCGGTCGTGGGGACAGGTTCGTCCGCAAGTGCGCTCATGGTTCTCCTTGCGGCTCAGGCCGCCGTCGTGACGGACGGGGTCGTGACGGTCGGGATCGTGGGGTCGGACATCGCCCGGCGGCGAGCCTTGAGTGCCATGGGCATGTAGCGCAGCGAGTCGGGAAGCACCTTCCCCAGAGCCCTCGAGAACCAGGCGACCCGACGCACTCTGCGCTGCTCCGCCGGCGTCAGGGGCGCCAGCCCGAACGTCTCGCGCAGTTCCGGAGACACCGTCGAGGCGACGATGTCCCGCTGGATCTTCAGCAGCGGCTGGGCCAGGGCGTTGGCGAGACGCTGGGGGACAGGGAGGTACGGCGGGCGCTTCGGTGCGCTGAACAGGATGTCCTGCACGACCGGGTTGTTCTCGAGCTTCGCCGAGATCCGGTCCCACATCTCCCAGAACTCCTGCAAGGACCGAGGCAGGTTCTGGTCCTTGATGCCGAGGAGCAGGCCGATCCGTCGCCACTCGTCGAACATGCCCTCGACCTCCCGCTCGTCGAGCGGCTTGGCGAAGCGCTGCATGAACACCAGCGAAGACTCGAAGATCGTGGCGTGCACCCACAGGTACGCCTCGGGGTTCAACGCGGAGTAACGGCGACCCTGGGCGTCGACGCCCTTGATGTCCTTGTGCATCTCGATCAGCCGACGGCCCTCGGCAGCCGCACCCGCTCCGCCGTACGTCTGCGCCATCAGGGAGGCGAACGTCCGGTTCAGCCGGCCGTAGGGGTCGGACTGTAGACGGAGTACTCGCCGACACCCGCACCGACCATCGGGTACGCGGTCTGGAAGACCAGCGCGCGGAAGGCGAGCAGCAACGTGCGCCAGTCTCCGGTGAGGTACCAGAAGACCGAGCCGGGGCCGAGAGGCTCGGCGGGCAGGTCGTGCGCGAGATCCTCGGCGGAGACAGAGGCGGCGGCGTGGCGCGGACTCCGGGTCATGGAAGCCATCGTCGAGAACATCCCTACGTGTGGATGCGACGTCGGACCGTCGCGATGCGGGTTCCCTCCCCGGAGCAACTCTGCCAGTATTACTGGCACAGTGAATGTGTACCACAGTCCGATCGGCTTGAGAAGAGGCCCCGTGAGCAGCGCAGCCGAGATGCCCGTCCCGATCCCGCAGCGCTTCGACATGTCGCCTTCCTGGTCGCGTCGCGCATCGCGGGCGATGCGGATGTTCGTCCCTGGAGACCCCGAGCCGACGGCAGAGGAACGGCGGCGCCAGGCGGCAGCCCTGCTGCAGGGCGACGACCCCGCCGACCGACTCGCGACGGCGACCAGGTCGGACCGCGTCGTCACCATGGCGCAGTTCCGGACCGCCCTCGACGAGGGCATCGCCGCGGTGCCCGACGCTCCGCATGCCTTGCGCGACTTCTTCGCCCACCTGGAGCCGCGCCCGGGCTGGGTCGACCGTGCTCTGCTCCGCAAGGGCGCTGAGGTGTGTCTCGAGGCGGGCTTGAGCAGCCTCGACGTCCTGGGGGACTCCTCGCTCATGGGCGGCTACCGCTCGTCGGCGACGACCGAGGTGCTGGTCGGCACCGGCCGGCTCGTGGGCGACGCGACCAACCGCCGGGTGGCCGAGACCTCGCAGTGGTGGCACGAGTGCGTGCGGCCGGGTGGGCTCGAGCGCTTCGGTCAGGGGTGGAAGCTGACCGTCCGGGTCCGCTTGATGCACGCGATGGTGAACCGCAGGTTCCTCGACTCACCGACCTGGGACCTGGGCTGGGGGCTGCCGGTGAACCAGGGCGACCAGGCCGGCACCCTCGCGCTGTTCTCCACCTCGTACCTGATCAGCCTCCGTGCCCTCGGCGTCCCCGTGACGCGAGCCGAGGGCCATGCGGTGATGCACCTGTGGCGCTACATCGGCTGGCTGATGGGAGTCGACGAGCACTGGCTGGCCGAGAGTGAGGCGCAGGGCCGCCGGAACTTCTACCACGCGATGCTCTTGTCCCCAGGGCCGGACGAGCGCTCCCGAATCCTCGCGCGGTCGCTCGCCGAGTCCCACCTGCGCACCGGCTTCCGCCGCCTCCCGCGGCTGCAGCAGCGCTTCGCCTACCACAAGCACCTCAGCCTGTCCGCGCTCTTCCACGGCCGGTCCGGCATGGCCGAGCTCGGGCTGCCGCGCAGCCTGCCGTGGTACCCCGCGGTGGCCATCCCGGTGAACGTCGCCAAGCACGCCGCTGCCCGCTTGGTCCCGGGCGGCAGGCAGTGGCTGCGGCGTCGTGCTGACCGGCAGGTCGCGGCCCGGATCGCGGAGTACCGGGCGGCAGGTCAGCCGACCGGCACGTCGAACGCGTTGGGCTGGCCCGCCTTGTAGAGCTGTGCGTCGGTGGCCTTGAGCGCCTCGAACTCCGGCGGCCGGTACAGCGTGAACATCGGGACCCGCGCCGCGCTCGAGCCGGATGCGTCGAGCAGGGCGTTGACCGCCGCCCGCCCCGACTCGTTCGCGCCCTCCATGGTGGCCAGGTCGACGTTCGTCTGCACATAGTCGCCCGCGAGGAACAGGTTGGGCACGCCGGTCTGCGGCTTGGGTCGCTTCTCCCAGCTCCCGACCGTGTTGACCAGCAGCGGCGTCTCGTTCTGGTTGCGCTGCTGCTGGGCGTCCCAGTGAACTCCCGGGTCGAGGAACCAGGAGTGCAGGATGTCGTCGGGCAGCTCGTCTCCGGCGGTGTGGTGCTGCTTGACCTGGGCCCAGACCTCCTGGGCGATCTCGTCGGCCGTGCACTCCTTGGCCGGTCTTCCGAAGAGGATTCCGGGGGCGTCCCAGTTGGAGATGTCCACGGAGAACGAGTCGACTGCCTGTCCGTCGCCGTAGTCGCTCGCGAAGTCACGGTCGGTCCAGAACTGTGCCTGGGTCAGTGCGGTCAGTGCCCACGGAGCGTCGATGAAGGTGATGTGGCCCTTGGTGATGTCGGCCTTGCGCCGGAGATAGAACTGGATGCCGACCATCCAGTCGGTGAAGAGGTCGTCCATCGCGGCCAGGTGCGGGTCGAGCGCGAGGAGGTCGGCGTTCCAGAAGGTGCGTGCTCGCTCCGCAGGCATCGCGCTGACGAACCAGTCCGCCGACACCCGGGTACGTCGACCGCGGGCGTCGCGCACCGTGGCCTCGGTGACCCGACCCGATCCGACCTGGAGCGACTCGAGCGCGTAGCCCGTCACGAACCTCACGCCGAGGGAGCGGAGGTGTGCCACCCACGGGTCGATCCAGGCCTCGTTCGTGGGGAGGTCGAGCACCCGGTCGACGGCGCCGTCGTTGCCGCGGCCCATGATGTTGTAGATGAACGCCTCGGCCATGTAGCCGATGGTCCGGCTGCTCGCGACCGTCTCCTTGGCGGCGACGAGGTTGCGGGTCAGTCCCGCCGCCAGGACCGTCTTGTACTCCTGGGACTTGTCCTCCGCCCGGACGTAGTCCCACCAGCTGACGTTCTCCCACTGGCCGAAACGGCGCTCGTCGCTGCTGGTCAGGAAGACGATCAGGCGGTCCACGAAGAACGACAGCTCCTGTGGCGGCACGCCGCGCATGTAGAGGGTGTCCATGAGGTAGCGCCGGAGACCGTCGGGGGTCAGCAGGCCCTCGTAGTCGGGGCCGAGGCCGAAGGGTCCCGCGTCGGCACGGTCGCCCGCGCGGAGGAACTTGGCGCCGGCGGCGTCCACGAGGTTGTCCCACACGCCGTTGGTGTTGCCGGGGAACGGTGTGCGGCGCATCGAGTCCGGGACGTGGTGGTAGAAGCCGGGAAAGAAGCGGAAGCCGTGCTCGCCGGGGAGCTCGGCGCGGCCGCCGCTCGCCGACCCAGGGACCGGGATGCTCCGCGCCTTGCCGCCCAGAGCGGTGGGCTCGTAGACGGTCACCGAGAAGCCGCGCTCGACGAGCTCGTGTGCTGCGGCGAGCCCGGCCATGCCACCGCCCAGCACCGCCACCTGCCGTCCGGTGCTGCGGGCGAACGCAGGTGCGCCGCCCAGCTGGGGGAGCACTGCTGCCATGCCGGCGGCGCCGGCTCCCAGCAGCACCTGCCGCCTCGTCACACCGTGACGCCCACTGCCCTGCTCTGACATCGCACCTGCCTCGTCGTCTCGTCCGGTCATCCGCCCAGCCATTCGCCCAGTCATCCGGTCAGTCATCCGGTCAGTCATTCGCCCAGTCGTAGAGGCGCTCGAGGAAGTCGTCGCCGTCGCGGCGGGCCGCCGTGGACGTCTCGATCGCGTTGCTGCCGGCGTCGGGCTCCGCGAGCGCCATGGAGAACTGGGTCTGTGTGGCGACGCCGGGGAGGAGTGTGCGCTTCTGTTCTTCGGTGCCGTGCCGCGAGAGCGTCATCGCGCCGAAGCCGGGGGTGAGGATCTAGGGAGGTGCCGGCCGTGCCGCCCGATGCCGCCAGGGACTCGCAGGCCACGGCGAGCTCGAGCATGCCCTGGCCACCTCCGCCGTACTCCTCGGGGACGCAGAGGCCGACCCACCCTCCGTCGGCCAGGTCCTGCCAGGCCTCGTGAGGGAAACGGTGCTCGTCGTCGCACCGCGACCAGTAGGCATGGTCGTACTTGGCGCCGACGGCACGCACACCGTCTCTGACGGCGGGAGCCGTGTCGGGCAGGTTGAAGTCCACGGTGCTCCTAGGCACTGCGGGTGGGACGGGACTGCCGGGCCGGGTCGCGCATCCAGTCCGGGCCGAGGTCGGAGAGCGAGTAGCCGAAGGGGTAGGTCCGCCGCGGGTCGTGGACGTACGGCTTGGACGCCTGTCGCGGAGGTACGACGAGCCGCAGGGCATGCGCGCGTACACGCAAGGCCCTGTCCAGCAGGGTCTTGAGCCAGCGTGGCTGGCGGGGGAGACCGAGCGCGATCCGGAGCGGCTCGTCGAACATCGCGATGCTGACCCGCCGCATGACCGGTCGCACGAACGACGGGTACCAGTTCTCGACGATCCGCAGCGACGCCTCGGCGACCCGGCGGTTCTGCGGCGCGAACTCGAAGTGCTCGGCTTCGTAGCCGTCGAGGAGGCGTTCGTAGCCGTCGTAGCTGGTCGGGAGGTCCTTGATGCCCATCAGCTCGCCGAACCGCGTCGTCACACGACACATGGCCTCCACCTCGTGGGGGTGGAGGGGGCGCCAGCCGTAGGCGTCGATGAACCGTTTCGGGCCGACGATCGTGGTGGCCAGCACGTAGCGGAACTCGTGGTTCGGGATGTCGTACTTGCCGTGGATCTGGTTGAGGTGGCGTATCGCCGCCCGGCCGCGCTCGGACTCGAGGGTCTCGACGGTGGCTTCGTAACCGATCAGGATCGTGTCGTCGTACCGCTTCTGGCCGTGGTCCTCGAACTGGCGGGTGTGGTCGAGCAGGGTGCTGATCGAGGGGACGCCGTAGTCGCGCATGAACGCGATGGAGGTGCCCTGGACGTACTCCCACGGGAACTCGTACTGCGTGACGAGGCTGAAGATCTCGTCGAAGTCGGTGGCCGGATCGAGGCGCTCGATGCGGCGCAGGTTCGCGTGACGGCCGAAGACCATGGTTCAGGACCTCACATCGCGACTCGGGAACTTACAAAACCACTGTGACAGCAGAACTGTAAACATGGCAAGGGTCTGACGGACGTTTGCAGTTCCAATGTGACAGTCATACTGTTATCGAAGTCAAGGGTGGTCGCCCGAGTCGTGCGCTGCCTGTCTTGCGAGCAGCACCTAGGGTGAGCAGCATGAGCGTGCAGGAAGAGAGCGGGGAGCAGCTCTTCACCGTCGACGAGCTGGCTCTGGCAGTCGGGATGACGGTGCGGACCACCCGCTACTACGCGAGTCTGGGGTTGCTGCCACCCCCGGTACGTCGGGGACGGCTCGCGTACTACTCCATCGTCCACCTCGCGCGCCTGGAGCTCATCCGCGCCCTGCAGGACCACGGGTTCACGCTGGCGGCCATCGAGCGCTACATGAAGCGCATCCCCCAGGACGCCTCCGTCGAGGACCTCGCGATGCAGCGGGCGATGCTCACCTCGTGGGCCCCCGGACCGCATGAGGAGCTCACGCGGCGCCAGCTGGAGAAGAGAGCCGGGCGCAAGCTCGGCGAGGATCAGCTCGAACGACTGGTGATGACCGGAGCCGTGGCGCAGACCTCCGGAGGCTCCTTCGAGGTGCTTCCGGCGTTCGACGTCGGCGTGCAGATGCTCGACATGGACATCCCGCTCGACAGCATCGTCGCCGCGAGCGAGGCCATCGCGAGGCACATGGACTCGCTGGCCGACGAGCTCACCGAGATCCTGCGCACGCGCGTCATCGAGCCGTACCGCAAGAACAAGTTCGCCGAGGTGGACGCCGCGAAGTTCGAGTCCACGATGTCCCGGCTCCGTCAGCTCACCCTCGAGGCGGTCGTGAGCGGTTTCCAGCGAGCGGCCAACCAGGTGATCAGCCGCTCGATGTCCAAGGAGTGACGCCGGGTCGCACCAGGCGGCGCCCGAGGCGGATCCGGATCCGCATATCGGCCAGGCAGGCGTTGTAGGGAACCTGCGCAGCGGTCCCGGAAGTGCGCAGACTGCCCGCGCGACCACGCCCATCAGCCGGTTCCACCAGTGCTGCTGCTTCCGGCTCCACGGGAGCCGCATCTCCTCGCGGAACCGTTCGGGCAGGAACCCGGTGGTGACGAAGAGGCTCAGGCGGCCGAACAGCTGCGGGAAGGGCGAGGGCAGGAACCGCACCATGGCGATATCGGTCGGGTGCCGGCGGATCGTGTCGTCGATGCGGACCGGTGAAGCGCCCTTCGTGTCGACCTGAGTTGACAGCAACACTGTCACCGACGCGAGGCCATGACCACCGCGACCGCCAGGACCCGCCGCCGGTCGGCGGCGAGCTCAGGCGTACAGGCGGTCGAGGACGTCGGAGTACTTCGCGTGCACGACTCGCCGCTTGAGCTTGAGCGTGGGGGTGAGCTCCTCGCTCTCGGCTGTCCACTCCACGGGGAGCAGCTCGAACTTCTTGACCTGCTCGGGGCGGGAGAGCCGCTCGTTGGCGGCATCGACCGACTGCTGCACCATCGCGAGGATCGTCGGGTTCTGCGCCAGGTCGGCCAGGTCGGTGAACTCGATGCCGTGCTTCCGGGCGACCAGCGGGGCGATCTCGCCGTCGAGGGTGAGCACCGCGACGCAGTACGGCCGGCTCTCCCCGAACACCAGCGCGTGGCCGACGAGCGGGCTCTCCTTGAGGAGGTTCTCGATGTTCGACGGCGCGATGTTCTTGCCGGCGGAGGTGATGATCATCTCCTTCTTCCGGTCCACGATGTAGAAGAAGCCGTCCTCGTCGAGCTTCGCGATGTCGCCGGTGTGCAGCCAGCCGTCCTCGTCGATGAGCGCCCTGGTGGCGTCCTCCTGCTTGAAGTAGCCCGGCGTGGTCACGGGGCCGCGGACCAGGATCTCGTCGTCCTCGCCGAGGCTGACCTCCACGCCGGCGATCGCCCTGCCCACGCTGCCGAGCCGGAAGCTGTCGGGACCGTTCGCGGTCACCACCGCGCTGGTCTCGGTCATGCCGTAGACGTCGTAGATCTCCAGGCCGAGACCTGCGAAGAACCGGGTGACCTCCACAGGCATGGGCGCGGCCGCGCTGGCCGCCCACTCCACCCGGTCGAGGCCGAGCAGGGCACGGATCGGCCCGAGAACGGCGGCGTCGACGGCAGCGAACTGCTCGGCGAGCTCCGGTGAGGTCTGCTGGCCGGTCTGCCGCGACTCGACGTAGCGCAGCCCGATCGACATCGCGTTCTCGATCGCGGCCCTCTTCGCCTCGTCGGTCTCCGCGGCGAGCAGGCCGGAGACGCCGGTGCGGATCTTCTCCCACACCCGGGGGACGCCGAAGAACCGCGTCGGGTGGACCTCGCCGAGGGCGCCCACGAGCTGTGCGGGGTCACCGATCAGGTGCACGTGTGAGCCCTGGAACTGGGGGATGTAGATGCCGAGCATGCGCTCCGCGATGTGCGCGAAGGGCAGGTAGGAGACGCCCGTGCCGGGCTCGTGCATCTTGCTGGTCTCGATCGAGCTCTCGGTCTCGAACAGGATGTTGCGGTGGGTCAGCACCACGCCCTTCGGGTTCCCGGTGGTCCCGGACGTGTACAGGATCGTCAGTGCGTCGTCGGGCGCGACCGATCGCCACAGCTCGTCGTACGTCGTCGGATCGACCGCGCGTGCCTCGCGTCCGCGAGCGAGCAGGTCGTCCCAGCTGAGCGCGGGGTCGTCCTCGTCGGCGAGGGCTGGGTCGATGACCACGACGGCCTTGATGCTCGGCGTCTCCGCCAGCGCCTTGCGCCAGCGGCTGAGCTGGTCGGCACCCTCGAGTACGACGACGGTCGGCTCGGCGTTGCCTGCGACGTACGCCACCTGCTCCGGCGCGAGCGTGGCGTAGATCGTCATCGGGGTCCCGCCGGCGTGGACGGCCGCGATGTCGGCGAGCACGTGCTCGGTGCGGTTGGTCGCCATGATCGCCAACGTGTCTCCAGGAGCAAGGCCGACCTGCGCCAGCCCGGCGGCGAGGTCGAGCGCTCGCTCACGCACCTCCGACCAGGTCAGCGTCCGCCAGCCCGGCTGACCCTCGGGGATGCCGACCTTGTCCGAGTAGGCAGGCTCGTCACCTCGCTCCGCCACGGTGCTCTCGAGGCGGGTGCAGAAGGTCGCTCCCGCAACCCGCTCCTCGATCTGCAAGCGCTGCTCCTGAACCTGGTCCATGGCCGTCTCCTCTGCTGCTGCGGGCGAAGGGGTACAGCATGACGTGGAAGTCGTCCGCGCGGGAGGGGTTGGTGGTCGCAGGATCGGATACCAGAGGTCAGATACGCACTCCGATCACCATGAGATGGCGGTACCCGCGCGGCCAGGCTGACAGCGCGGGCACGGATCGAGCTGGGGGAATGACGCGGCTCGGCGCGCAGCCGGTCGGGCTCGTCCTTGGTGGTCCCGTGGCCCCAGCCCGAGGGGCGTGCGGGTGCGCATGCCAGGGTGGCGGCATGAGTGACTCAGGCGCCGACCGGCCTCCCGTCGTTGTAGTCACCGGAGCGAACGGCTTCGTGGGCTCTCGTATCTGCGCGGCGCTGGTCGATGGGGGCGCGACTGTGCTCGCGGTCGTACGGCGCCCCGGTATCGCCCCGGCACTCGCGGGCGTCGAGGAGCGGGTTGGCGACTTCCACGACCCTGATCTCGCAGCAGCCGTGGTCCAAGGCGCCAGCGCGGTCGTCACGACGGTCCACCCGATGGGAACCGACCGCGAGACCCAGCACCGGATCGCGGTGGAGGGCACGCCGGTCCTGGCCCGGGCCGCCCGCGCCGCGGGCGTCCCGCGCCTGGTTCACATCTCCACGGCGGCCGTCTACGACCGGTCACCCGGAGTCGGTGACGTGGACGAGGCATCGCCGCTGGTCGCGGACGACGCCAACGACTACGCCGTGACCAAGCGGGACACCGATGCCGCGCTGGGCGAGGTCGACGGGCTCACCCGCGTCATCCTCCGTCCGCCGGCGATTCTCGGCGCCGGCGAGAGCTCGATCTGGAACTCGCTTCGGCCGGCCCAGATCCGCGACGACGAGAAGGCCCGTCATGCCGTCCCTGGACAGAGCTTCGTCTGGGTCCACGTCGATGACCTCGCGGCCCTCGCCGCGGAGGTGGCGTCGGGCCGGGTCGCGGGGTCGACGGACCCCGGGAAGGGACCGGTCGAGGGAGCCTGCACCGTCGTCAACGTCGCAGCGGGCCCGGCCACGGCCCGTGACTACTACGAGACGGTCACCGGAGCTCTCGGCGTTGAGCCGGTCTGGGACGATGCTCCTGCGTGGACCGGGCGCATCTTGGCCGAGCGCGCGCACGGGTGGGGTTGGGCCCCGACCGTGGACCTCACTCGGGCACTGGCAGAGATCGACGAGGGACTGCGCACCTGACCTGCCTCCGGGAATCGCGGCAGGTGCGCGCCGGGCGAAGTGGCGTCGTCAAGACAGGCCCGGATCCGGGTGGTCTACCAAGAACTTACGGGCGACATCGTCGTGGATGAGCCCTTGGTCGAGTAGCCATTCGACCATTCGACGCTTGGCGCGAGCGTCACGGAAGTTCCGGTCAATCCGTGGGCCGGCGAGCCTGGTTCGCCTCGCGGATGACTGCCCAGGCGTCCGCCACCGGACCCACGTGCCCGAGCTTGTCGGGGTTGATCACCGAGCGGATCGCCTGGATCTGTCCGTCGAGGATGTCGAGCGTCCAGGTATTGAGCACCTTGCCGTTCCGGTCGCGGAAGACAGCGCCCGGCTGGCCGTTCACCTCGTGCGGCTCCAGCACGCCGCCGATCCGGACGAATGGCGGGGCGATCGCGGCGAGCAGCCGGGCCACGTTCTCGGCGCCAACGATGCTCCTGGCCCACTGCGGGGCCTTGCCGCCGCCGTCCCCGACCATCTGAACATCGGCGGCGAGGAGCTCCCGCAGCCCATCGACGTCGCCTTCCCTGAAGGCGTCGAAGAATCGGTTGGCGAGTTCCTCGCGCTCCCGCCGGTCGGCCTCGAACCGGGGACGTCCCGCGTCCATGTGGCGCCGGGCCCGCACCGCCAGCTGGCGGCACGCCGTCTCCGTCCGCCCCACCGCCGACGCGATCTCGGGGAAGCCGAACCCGAACACCTCCCGCAGCACGAAGACCGCCCGCTCGAGCGGGCCGAGCCGCTCGAGCAACAAGAGGGCCGCCATCGACACCGAGTCGGCCAGCTCCGCCGACCGCGCCGGGTCCTCGTAGGGGTCGGTGAGCAGCGGCTCGGGGAACCACGGCCCGACGTACTCCTCTCGTCGGACGCGGGCCGAGCGCAGCACGTCGATCGAGATCCGGGTGACCACGGCCGAGAGGAAGGCCTTGGTCGACGTGGGTGCCGTCGGGGAGGTCTCGTAGCGCAGCCAGGTTTCCTGGACCGCGTCCTCTGCTTCGCCCACGCTGCCGAGGATCCGGTAGGCGATCGCGAACAGCAGCGGTCGCAGCTCCTCGAACTCCTCGATCCGGGTCACGCCAACCCTTCCTTGAAGCCCTGGCGCCACGAGGGGTAGCACAACTCCCAGCCGAGCTCCCGCTTGGCCTTGGCGTTGGAGAATCCGCGCCCCTCGGTCATCATCGTCACCGCCACTTCCCCGGCCAGCAGCCGGGCCAGCCACTTGGGGGCCCGCATCGGTGGCTTCGCGCCCGCGCACGCTGCCAGGTAGGGCAGCCACTCGCTGGCCGGCGCCGGTTCGTCGTCGACGATGTTGAACACACCCCTCGCCTTTTGCTCCACAGCCAGGACGGTAGCGCTCGCCGCGTCGTCGAGATGCACCCACGAGCAGTAGCCGGTACCACCCCCGACGAGCGGGAACTGCCGCTTGCGCACGAGCTCGACCTGGTCGTCGGTGGCGCCCGGCCCGTAGAGACCGCCGTATCGCAGGGCCGCGCCACCAGCCTTGACGGCCACGTCCTCGACGTGGCGGATCGCCTCCATCCCAGGGCGCGCCACCGTCCCCGTCTCCGGGTCGAGCGGGTCCTCCTCGGTCTTCACCCATCCGCCCTGGCGGATGCCGTTCCAGCTGGCGTAGCTCTGCGCGACGAAGTGGGACACGCCGGTCGCCTCGGCCGCGGCCAGCAGGTGATCCGTCCCCTCGGTGCGCAGCCGATTGGTGGTGGCGAACCACCGATCGATGTGCTTCATATCCGGCTTGCCGGCGTGCGCCGCGGAAATTGCGGTCATCTGGTGCACGATCGCGTCCGGCCGGGCCGACGCCACCGCCTCACCGACGGACGCCGCATCCAGCCCGTCCATCACGACGCCGTCTGCGCCCAGCCGCGCCAGCAAGTTCAGCTTGTCCTGGTTCGTCGTCGTAGCCGTCACCTGGTGGCCCCGGGCCACGAGCTGCGGCACCAGCCGCCGCCCCAGGACCCCGGTCCCGCCTGCCACGAACACCCGCATGGCCATCACCTTCCTGATTCCAAAGCTGTCCTGAAACCTGAGACGAGACAGCCCGGCCGTCTGTGACATGGAGGGAAGGCAGCTGGGAGAAGATCGCCGGCGGCTGTTGGTCGGTGCGCCCGGAGCCTCATGAAGTGGGTTCGTTCCACGTTGCCGGCGCATCTCCCTTGTCTCTGCCCGCCTGACTCCGTGGGGCGCGCCTCTGCGTCGGCTCTTCATTTCCCAGGGCGGCAAAGCGGGGGCATCTGATCAGGCCGCTGCCGGAGTTTCAGAGAGGAGGCGGCGTACGGCGGCCCGTGACACGAGCAGGGCGACAACGAGCAAGGTCACGGGTATGAATCCGCCCAGGCTCACAGCGTCGCCGAAGACGAGGTCGACCAGTTCGAGGACGACCAACTTGCTCCCGGCCGCGACCACCCACAACGACAGGGCGGCGGCGGCTTTGGCGCGCCTGGTTGTGGCGGCACGGAGCCTATCCATGACCTTGGTCTTGAGGACGATCACCATTTCCAGAGCGATCTTGAGCAGGACTGCAGTCAGCAGCGAGAGGGTGAAGCCTTCGCTGATGACCGATGGGACGTACTCGATGGCGAGGTTGAGGACGACCACGTAGACGAAAAGGTCGATGACGTCGGCCGGGCGGGCGCGGATCCACCGGCGGACTGGACCTCGTGGGGGACGAGGATCTGCGGAGGCTGCCTGCCCAGGCTCTGTTGTCACAGCACGATCTTCACGCACCTCGCGCTCGAACCGCCTCGATCAGCTGGTTCCGCGGCCCGGGCACGACCTCAAAGTCAGTCTGTGGTTCGTCTCTGGGCGCACCCGTCGCGGCAGATCAGGGCCTCTGGAGCCAGTAAAGAAACTCGTAACCGCAGCGATGCTCAGCGCGTGTGTGCTCAGCGCGTGGAACGCACCAGATCCGGGCGTTTAGCAGGACGATCTGCAGGACTCAGGCTGGCTTTTGCCAGACCGAGACGTGGCTCTCGCTGTCGTCTGTGAAGGGATTGCCGTTCCAGTCGGCGACACGGCACTCGAGATCCATCCCGGCGAGCTGTGCCATGAGGTCACACTCGGCTGGCCAGATATAGCGGAAGTTGCTGGCCCCGTATGTCACTGTGCCGTCGGAGTGCCGCTGATAGTGATGGGACGTGCCCTGCTGGGTGGTCATGTCGTACGTGTCGAAGCCGACGTGGTGTTGCCCGACGTGGAAGGGCACCGCGGCCTGACCGGGCGGGAAGCGCCGGATACCAGGAATCCACAGCTCGATGACGAATCGTCCACCCGGCGCGAGATGGCGAGCCGCGTTGCGGAAGCAGGCGACCTGCTCGGTCTGGGTTCGAAGGTTTCCGATGCTGTTCCAGACGAGATACACGAGGGAGAACTGCCCCGGCACCGTGCTCGTCGCCATGTCGCCGACCACAACCGGGATGTCGTTCCGCTTCTGTTGGAGCTGGTCGACCATCGGTCGCGAAAGCTCGATGCCGCTGACCGAGACGCCACGCTCGACCAAAGGTATGGCCACTCGTCCCGTACCGATCGCGAACTCCAGCGCGGGGCTGTCGCCTGCCAGGTCTTCCAGGAAACAGACAGCAGGATCCAGCACATCCGATGCAAACATGAAGGCCGAAGCCTCGTCGTAACGCTCAGCCGTCTCTGCATCCCAAAGGTCGCTGCTTGTCATTTCGGCAGCCTCGCCCATCATGACCCGTGCCGACCACCCATTTTCGTATCGACGCACGACTCTCGGCATGACCGCGCTTTCCCTACCCGGGATGTGCGGATGTCGCATCGACGGCGGGGAGATCACCGTCCGGAACGTGGTGGTTGGTGCAAGCGATGTCGACGAGCGCAGGCGACACATCCACACCGACGATGTCGAGCCCCCGAAGTGCCAGATGTCCGGTGGGCCGGCCAGGCGGCTGAAGCCATGTAGATCCGGACGTTCAGGCCTTCAGGTCACGGATCGGAGATGTAGGCGCGTGGCGTCATGACTGCGGCCGGGGTGAACTCGATTGGCTCCGGCTGCGGTCCGTCCATCGGCACCGCGGTCCGTGCCATGGCCTTCGAGAAAACATCCCGATTGAAGGTGTCGAGATGCTCCTTGGACTCCCATACCTCGGTCAGGTCGAAGCCTCGGTCGGTCGAGTACGCGAAGTGTAGGACCAGTCCCTCTCCGCCGCCCTCCTCATCGAGTACCTCCAACACGGCCTTATGCGTGGCCCGGTACGCCTCGATCGGCGCCGGAACGTGCAGCGTGTATCCGTACATCGGCAACCTCCATCTCCTTGCTTCGATGGGAAGCGTCCGTGGGGCGCCTGTCAAGGGACGGACGGGTGCGTGGGACTACTCCGTGCATTGGCGTCCGCACGTGCATTCAAGATGAGCGGCGCCGTCGGAGTCAGCCTGAAGCGGGGTGGCCGACTCGGCCCAGGGACGCGGAGGTCAAGCGGACGGATCGGGGCATGAGAGGTCGGCCCGCAAGCCGACCGCGATCGTTGCTGCCCTTCACCTCGTCCTTGGAGCCATTGGCCACTACTCAGGCCCTCCCGGCGGCCGCCTTCTTGGCTGCCTTCTTGGCCGACTGGCCCTTGGCCTTCTCACGTACCCGCACTCCCTGCCCAGCGAGCCGCTTCACCTCGAAGAGCTCGATCGCGGTAACCAGGTCGACCAGCTTGGCGTAGCCCCAGTTGCGGGAGTCGAAGTCAGGTGCCTGCTTGGCGACGTGAGAGCCGACGCCTCCGAGGTTGGCCCAGCCGTCGTCGTCCGAGGCCGCATCGATCCCCTCCCGCAACAACTTGACCAGCTTGGCGTCCCCACGGAGCTCGCTCGTGCTCTTGCGCGCCGGGGCAGTGGGAGCCAGATCCTCCTCGCTAGGTTCCTTCGACTTCTCGGGGTGGCGCAGCACGTCGAGGTAGACGAACTTGTCGCACGCGGCCACCAGCGAGTGCGGCGTCCTTGGCTCGCCGAACCCGTAGACGGTCTTGCCCGACTCCCGCAACCGAGAGGCGAGCTTGGTGAAGTCGCTGTCGGAGGAGACCAGGCAGAAGCCGTCCAGGTTCCCGGTGTAGAGCAGGTCCATCGCGTCGATGATCAGTGCGCTGTCGGTGGCGTTCTTGCCGGTGGTGTAGGCGAACTGCTGCATCGGCTGGATGGCGTGGGCGTTGATCGCCTCCTTCCAGCCGCGGAGGTTGGGCGTGGTCCAGTCGCCGTACGCCCGCTTGACCGTGGCGCTGCCGTACTTCGCGATCTCGGCGAGCAGAGCCTCGATGATGGTGGGAGTGGTGTTGTCGCCGTCGATGAGGACGGCGAGCCTGGTGGAGTCCGAGGCTGAGGCCATGTCTGGAGCGTAGTAGGGAGCGCCGACGTGCCGGACCCTGGAACCGTCTCCTACGCGCTGCGGCCGTGGAGTCACGCAGCGGAGCGAGCGACCCAGCCGCGATGATTCCGGTGCCTCCGAGAGGTCGTAAAGGGCAAGATCAGAGGGCACAACCGAGAAGTCAGGAGAGTCTCATGGCCACGATCACGGCCAGCTTGTTTTCGGCGCTCGACGGGGTTGTCGACCCCGGGGTCGGCAACTGGCACTTCCCGTACTTCAACGAGGAGATGGGTGAAGCCGTAGACCATACGCACGACGCCGACGTCATGCTCTTCGGCCGAGTGACCTACGACAGCTTCGCCGGCGCCTGGCCCGAGCGGGAGGCGGCCGGCGGGGAGGACGCGGTGTTCGCCAAGCGGCTGGGCGACATGCGCAAGATCGTCGCGTCACGCAGTCCCCTGGAGTTCGGCTGGCGCAACTCCGAGCAGTTACAGGGTGACCTTGTCGGGGCCGTCACGGAGCTGAGGAACGACCCGGCGATCCGGCGCATCGCATTGAGCGGATCGGTCTCGGTGGTGCGGCAGCTGATCGACGCCGACTTGCTCGACGAGCTGCATCTGTTCGTCCACCCGGCGACCGCTGGGGCCGGGTTGAGGCTGTTCGAGGGTGGGCCCGCACGACACTTCAGGCTGATCTCGGCACGGCCATTCCGGACAGGTGTCGTGTATCTGGTGTATGGGCCGGACCCCAACCCGCCAACCGGTTCATACACGGAGGCGAAGAAGGACCTGCCCCGGGACTGAGCTCTATGACCGCGCTGCGGACTCATCGCCAACTGACTCGCGGGCGGACCAGTCGGTGCACGGTCGAGTGCTCGCTGACGCCTGCTCGGGGTCGCCCAAGTGGTCCGCGTCCAGTCCAGTTCTTGCCTGGGCCGCGGACGCGCCCGCTAGGAGCCGCATCGCGAAGACGTTGCCGGCGACCACGTGGTCGACGACCTCGCGGATGGTGATGTCGCACGGAGTGGCTTTGCCCCATGCATCCGCGGGAACCGCGGCGACACTCCGCTCGAACTGATGCCCGCGCCCGCAGCACTCAGTGCCAGTCGCTGACCTTCACGTCGTACGGCGCCGGAGCGCCCGCGCCCGTCTCCAGGAGCGACTTCAAGCTCATCAGGAACGTCGCCCACTTGGTGCTGCAGTGGTGCATGAACTCCACGGGCTCCTGCCACCCCTGGTGGCGCAACGGCACTTGGGCGCTCACCCACGGCCGTCTCGGCCGTGCCCGTCGGCTGGCGAAGTCGTTCGAGAACACCACCACTTCGGCGACCGGCTGGCTCCAGGTCGCATGCATCGCGACCACCCTGCGCCACCTGTCACGTACAGGAGCTCAGGTAGCAGCACAAGCGGTGGCAGCATGAGCGGACACCTGCCTGATGTCCCCAAAGAATGCCGCTCCCCACATGTCGAACAACTTCGCTGGGTTGTCCCGAGGTGCGTCGTGATGGGTCCGTATCAGCGTCGTTGGCTTGTAGCCTTTCTCAGATGAGCACCGGACTGGAGATCGCGGAAGTCCACGCTGCGTCTCCATGGATGCCCGACATGGTGGCCCTGTTCGAGTGCTACAGACGACACTACGGGCAGCCGGGAGACTTGGTTGAAGTCCGGGACTGGCTGAAATCTCAGCTTGCCAGTGGTGGTCTTCGTGGATTCCTCGCACACCGCGACGGCGAGCCCGGAGGCATGGCGCTCGTCGCATCGACCCCCGCTTCCTTGCGGCTCGGGCACTTTTGGCAGCTCCGGGACCTGTACGTAGCGGATCGCCACCGTCGCCAAGGCGTCGGCCGTGCGCTCCTAGCCCGCGTTCGGGATGCGGCTGCGGCCGAGGGGGCGCTGCGGGTCTCCTTGACCACGGAGGCTGACAACATCGGAGCTTTGACCTTGTACAGGCATTTCGGGTTTGAGCCCGTCGACGGCTACACGTCGATGTCCTTGAAGACAGAAATCTCCGGTTGACCTACGCGCTGAACATCCGGGCGTGTGAACGTCCGCATCTCCAGCCGCTCATGAGGGGTCGGCATGTCCTACCGAAACATGGGGCTGGCGGCCAATACCGGAACCTCAAATGGGACACACCCAGTAAGTCTTCTAGCCCTCGCAGCAGCGGCCGGCGGCGCGGGGATCGATGTGGCCGGCCTCGGCGAGCCAGCGCACGGTGTCCCGCATGGACTCCGCCAGGGATCGTCCGGCGACCCCGAGCTCGTCGACGGTCGCCGAGTAGTCCACGCGGGTGTCGAGCGCGACGAGTCGAGAACCCTCTACCGCGTGCGGGAGGAGCGACCAGCCGGTGGTGTAGCCGAGGTGCAGCACGGGAAGCGCGGCCTTGAGCGGAATGCGCACCGCGGGGATCCGGCGTCCGGTCACGGTTCGAAGCGTCTCGTGCGGGAGGGCGACGTTCTCACCGGGCACGAGGTAGCGACGTCCGGGCCGGCCGAGTGCGGCGACCACCACGTCGGCGGTGTCCCGGACGTCTACCCACTGCATTCCGCCCCGCGGCCAGGTGGGCAGGCGGCCGCGCAGGATGTCACGGATGGCCCCGTCGCTCTCGCCGAGGTAGGGGTCGTGCGGGCCAAGGATGCCGCCCGGGTTGACGATGGCGACGGGGGCGCCGATCAGCTGCCGGTCCCGTGCGACGCGCTCGGAATCCACCTTGCTCTGGGTGTACGGGCCGAGGACGACGCCTATAGGGCTCTCGTGGTCCAACGTCGCCCCGGGGCGCAGTAGTGCCACGATCGAGGACACGTGGACGATGCCGGTGCAACCGGCCTCGATCGCCGCGTCCAGGACCGTGGTCGTGCCGACCTTGTTCTCGTGGAGCATCCGTTGCGCGTCGCGACGCCTGTAGGAGAACGTGGCCGCGGCGTGAATGGCCTGGTCACAGCCGCTCGCAGCCTCCCGAGCCGCGCTCGCGTCGGTCATGTCGCCGCGGACGACTTCGATGCGCCGGTCCTCCGGGTCCACGCCGAGAAGTGCGAGGTTTTCGCGCAGCTTCGCCGGTGTCCGCACGAGCGCGCGGACCCGGCGGCCATCGTCGAGGAGGCGTTGGAGGATGTGGATGCCGAGGAACCCGGATCCGCCCGTGAGCATGACAACGTTCATGGACGCATAGTCTGTCGCCAGCGTCCGGCCGCGAACAATGCGTCATCAGATTGTTCTTCGGCGGTGCGCCTCGGGTCCGTCAACGACCCCGCATGTCGGGGAGCTCGCCACCAGGCCGCGCAGGTTTACCGGTGCGGCCGCCACGCGTAATGTGCTGGGCACGCTGGGAAGACGGGTGAGGACATTGGTGGCTGCCAGCACTGTCCGGTTCGAGTCGCGCACCGTGATTCGACGACCGATCGGCGAGGTGTTCGAGCGTTTGGCGGACTTGCCGGGCTACGGGCGGTGGATGCACCGCACGGGTTTGTTCCGACGGTGCGGACTGATCTCCGAAAGTCCTGTCCGAAAAGGGACGACCTACTTCGATGCGACGCGGATGGGCACCTTTGAGGGCGAAGTGACCGAGTTCGCGCCGCCGTCGCGAATAGCCTTTCGCGAGACACTGCGCTGGTTCGGCTCTCAGATGACGCAGGCCCGGCCCGAGTACGTACTCGAGGGAGACGAGGATGCAACGGTTGTTCACCACATCGCCGTTGGAGAGCTCTTCGGCTGGATGCGGTTCATGAAGCCTGCCGCAGCGCTGCTGGCGAAAGTCGAACGGACCCGAACGCTTAACTCTTTGAGGCGTTCCCTGGAGTCGGAGTAGGTCCGCGGCGCCTCGGAGCCTGCGAGCGGCTAGTGGCGATGAAGTCGGATCGCGAGAACGACGCTTCAGCGGCGTAGGCTCCACTTGCCGACCACGAACAGGGGTGCGACATGACGGCGAGCCGATCCGCCCGTGAGAGGAAAGCCGCCTCGGAGGCCGGTCCTCTGGCGAAGGTCAAGATCGACCTCGACGCGGACAAGGGGTTCGTCTACAAGATCAGTTGCTCCGAGTGCGTCGTCAGGGGCGGCCGCAACTGGTCGGCCTATCGCCCCGGCGGTGACAACGGGTTCATGGCGGCGATGGATCGGTGGATCTTCCACCTGAACGAGAAGCATCCCGGGGCTGACGCGCCGTGCATGGCCTTTCTATCGGCCGCTCAGCAGCGCTTGCACCAGCGGCGCGAGAAGCAGGAAGCCGAGTCGACCGCCCGCTCCGTAGAGAACGGCACCTGACGGTCGGGGGTGTCCGGCGGCTGCTGCCGGAAATGCGGCTGCTAGACGATTCCCTGGAGGACCGGTGTCGGGCCAGACTCGGTCCAGGCGTTCGGCGGCGCGCCTGGGCGCACTATCGCGGGCCCGGATTGACCTATCGGCTTTCCACCAAGTGCCGTGGTCATGGCCACAGTCGATCTCCTCGCTGTCCGTCTGGGGCGACGGTCGAGCTGTCTGCCCCGTCCCAGGTGGGCGCCTCCTCCGGTCTCGGAGTGAAACCGTGCCGCCGCGCCGGAAAATCGCGCGACAACTGTCGTGTGGACCCGGAGAATCCCCGGGTGATGTTCGCCGCCGCCCTCCGCCAAGCGCGCCCCCCGTCGCCTCTCACCGGCCGGCTCGCTGCCCAGTCACTCCTCTTCGCCCTCGGTGAGGGCACCTTCATGACCGGATCGGCGGTGTTCTTCACCCAGATCGTCGGGCTGTCTGCCGCCCAGGTCGGTCTCGGCCTGACGTGCGCCGGCATCGCCGCCTTCCTGGCCGCACTGCCGATGGGCAAGCTGGTCGACCGCTTCGGGCCGAAGAAGATGTGGGCCGTCAGCGCGACCGGGCAGGCGGCGATGTTCGCGGTGTGGCCGTTCATCACCGACTTCAAGGGCTACGTCGCCATGGCCGTCGGCATGGAGGTCATCGGTGCCCTCGGTGGCGCCGCGCACGGCGCGTACACGATCGACGTACTGCCGCCGGACGAGCGGGTGAAGTCACGCGCCTACATGTACTCCGCGCTCAACGTCGGCTTCACTCTCGGCTCCCTGATCGGTGGCTTCGCGCTGGCGTTCCACTCCAACGACGTCCTCCACCTGCTGCCCTGGTTCACCGCTGTGGTCTTCCTGGTCAACGCCGCCGCGATCAGCCGGCTGCCGCGCGCCTCGCACGACGACCGCACCCCTGAGGACCGCAAGGTGAAGGTCGCCGGGCCCGGACCGCTGCGCAACCCCGGCTGGCTCCTCACGACGTTCTTCGGCGGGGTCTTCTGGACCAACCAGGTGCTGCTCAACATCGTGATCCCGCTGTGGCTGGTGGAGGAGACCGACGCCCCACGGGTGCTGCTGGCCTTCCTGTTCGGAACCAACACGGTGATGTGCATCTTCCTGCCGATGGCGGCGGCCCGCGGAGTCGAGGACGTGCCGACCGCGCTGAAGGCGATTCGGGTGTCGTCCACCTTCTTCGTGCTCTCCTGCCTGATCACGATGGCGACCCACGACACCGTCGGCTGGGTCACGATCTCGCTGGTCTGGCTGGGTCACGTCACCGTGACCGGGGCTGAGCTCTACCTCTCGGCCGCCAGCTGGTCGTTCGAGGCCGAGCTGATGGACCCGCGTCAGCGGGGCGCCTATCAGGGGGCTGCCGAGCTGAGCGGCACCCTGGGCCGGGTGTGGGCGCCGGCGGTGTACACCTTCCTCGCGATGAACTGGGGCGCCGCCGGCTGGCTGGTGATCGCCGGCATCATCGTGGTGGCCACCGTCGGGGTGCACCCGTCGACCCGGCTGGCGCGGCGATTCCTCGAGCAGCACGTTCCTGCCGACGTGTTGGCCGACGCCCGCGCCTCCACCCCCGGGCCCGAGGAGGGCATCGCGGTCGGGCCGCCCTCGCTCATCGACACCGACGAGCCGGTGCCCGAGTCCACCGGTGACCTGATCCGCTGATATAGGTCAGCTGTCGTTCACAAGACACCTCCGGAGGTGTCAGAGGGGAACCATCCGATTCCTTGAAGGATCTGGCGTTGGCGCGCCGGTTCCTCCTGAACGACCTCCAGAGGTGGGCTATGTCTCTCGATGACGGTGCGCGATCAAGCAGATCCGGTAAACGCTCCGTGGCGGTAAGCGGCGGGAAGCGGCGGAAAGCAGCGCCTTCCGTCCACCTGTCGAGCCTCGCGTCCGATGAGTGAACTGTGGCCGCGCTGTTGCACGCTCGTCTTACATCAGCTCTCGTGCCAGGACCTCATGCACGTTCTTGATCGGCGGATGTGTACTCCGTTCGCTCGGCCAGAACTCCGCGCCGTCCTCCGGCCAGCATGGGACCACGTGGTAGTGCAGGTGATCCACGCTCTGCCCGGAATGGGGACCGCTGGCGTTCAACACCACGACACCGGTCGCGTGCAGCCCTCGCGTCATGGCTCGCGCTACCCGTTGCGTGAGTCGGCTCGTCGCGCTAAGCGCGTCCTCACTCGCGTCGAGCACTCCCACACAGTGCTCCCGAGGCACGACCAGTGTGTGCCCGGGCGCCAGCGCACCGGAAGGAAGGGGAAGGAATGCGACGGCGTCGCGATCCTGAACGACCCACCGCGCGTCACCTGTCGTCATCAGATCGCAAAACACGCACTCGACGCCCTGCTCTGTCACCGGTGCCCCTGCCGTTTTCGACGTTCGCTCTCGTCAGGTGTCGCAGTCTGCCATCACGGGTGAGAACTCATCGCATTGTGCCGGTGAACCACGACAGCAGCTCGGCTCAAGGCCGAGCGCGGCGGCACGCGGCGCAGTGACGCACCCGTGAAGCGCGGCGCTCGAAACCGGCGGATAGCGGCATGGCCAAACGACCTCGCGGTGTTACCTACGTCTGAAATGGTCCAGGAGAAGCCCGAACCTGGAGCGCCGGACTAACCGCGTTGGTTCCTGTTTCATCCACGTGGTGTCGATCGCGCCGACGCGGGTGCGCCAACGTGCCGCGAATGCCGGCACGTCGTCTCGGCCGGACTCGATCCAGTCCTGGGCGGCGGCAGAGATATCGAGGTGCGCCGATTCGGCTTCGGCAAGGAAGCCCGTGGGACCACCGTAGCTGTGAATGCGCTGAACCCAGGTGGCGAAAACGTCCCGGATGGTGGCTGCCGCCTCAGCCTCCACCGAGGTTCCGGCCGCATAACGATCGGCGGTGCAGGCGATGGCGACGGCCAACTCGTATGTGTCGTCGGGGTGCGCCATTAGCTCCGCGACATCCTGATCGAGGTCAGCTACCAACGACACGTGGCCAGCATCGCATGAGCTGGGCCGATAGCGATGAGCATCGGCCCCTGCACGTCGCCCTTCCACCCCGTGAACCGGGGCACATCGTTCCTTGGCGCCGATCGAGGCATGCTGGTGGCGGGAGCATGGAACGTCGGGCCCACCGATGAGTTTTCGGGGAAACAGGGGTCTCTTTGTCGGGCCGGGCGAGTAGCGTCATGGCCGACCGGACTGCGAAAGGGACAGCGGATGGGTGGCACACGTGTTCTCGTTGGGACTCGCAAGGGGGCCTTCGTCCTCACCTCGGACGAGGGGCGCACGGACTGGAAGGTCGGAGGCCCGTACTTCCCCGGGTGGGAGGTCTATCACCTCAAGGCGTCGCCGTTGAACCCTGACCGGGTCTATGCCTCGCAGACCAGTGGGTGGTTCGGTCAGGTGATCCAGCGGTCGGATGACGGTGGTGTGTCCTGGGAGACGGTCGGCAACGACTTCGGCTACGACGGGGTCCCCGGCGAGCATCAGTGGTACGACGGATCGTTGCGGCCGTGGGAGTTCCACCGGGTCTGGCACCTCGAGCCTTCGCTGCACGACGCCGAGACGGTGTACGCCGGGGTCGAGGACGCCGCACTGTTCAAGTCCACCGACGGTGGAGCGTCATGGGCGGAGCTGTCGGGACTACGCCAGCACGGCACCGGCCCGCAGTGGCAACCGGGCGCGGGTGGCATGTGCCTGCACACCATCCTCCAGCACCCGACCGACGCAGACAGGCTCTACGTCGCGATCTCGGCAGCGGGTGCATTCCGCACCACCGACGGCGGAGCCACGTGGCAGCCGATCAACAAGGGACTGCGTTCGGGTGAGATCCCCGACCAGGACTCCGAGGTCGGCCATTGCGTGCACCGCCTCGACATGCACCCGAGCAACCCCGACGTGCTGTACATGCAGAAGCACTGGGACGTCATGCGCAGCGACGACGCCGGCGACGTCTGGCACGAGGTCAGCGGGGACCTGCCGAGCGACTTCGGGTTCCCGATCGCCGTGCACGCCCACGAACCGGAGACCGTCTACGTCGTGCCGATCACCAGCGACTCACATCACTTCCCGGTGGACGGCAAGCTGCGGGTCTACCGCAGCCGTACCGGCGGCGACACCTGGGAGCCGCTGACCAAGGGGCTTCCACAGAACGACTGCTACGTCAACGTGCTGCGTGACGCGATGGCCGTCGACCAGCACGAGTCGTGCGGTGTCTACTTCGGCACCACAGGGGGACAGGTGTACGCCTCCAGCGACTCCGGGGACACCTGGTCGCCCATCGTCCGTGACCTGCCGGCGGTCCTGTCCGTCGAGGTCCAGACCCTGCCGTGAGGTCATGATGAGCCACTCGGTACGCGTGACCCTGCCGCCGAACCTGCGGGCGATGGCCCAGGTCCACGGCGAGGTGCTACTCGAGGTCCCGGGCGAGGTCACCCAGCGGTCGGTGCTCGACGCTCTCGAGGGGGAGTACCCGATGCTCCTCGGCACCATCCGTGACCGTGCCACCGCCCGCCGGCGTGCGTTCGTCCGGTTCTTCGCGTGCGAGGAAGACCTGTCCCACGACGAGCCCGATACGCCGCTGCCGGAGCGGGTCGTCGCCGGTGAGGAACCGTTCATGGTCGTGGGTGCGATGGCCGGAGGCTGACCAACCGCACGCCTGCGGCCCCGCTGGTGAGACACCGATCGGCATGATCGTTCTCGAGCTCTCATCGCTTCACGCCGCCGCTCGCGGCGGGACGCGCGTTTGGGATCACGCGGACGACCACTCGGAGGTCGTGCAGGCTCAGCTCGACCCGGACAGGCTCGTTCGGCATAGAAAGTCGGGCCCGGCCGACAGCGCCGCGAGGGCGGTCAGCCTCCACGCCTCGAAGGTGAGCTCGTCACGCTCGCCCCCTCCAGTCGGACCACAACCCAGCCGAATTCACCCGAGGTGAACTGGACCTCGAGCGTCCCCGGGCGCTGACAGGGGGCGCTGATGTCCCGCCCGAGGGAAGGAGGCTCCACCTGGCTTGCTTCAGCGGCGGAAGGACGAACTATGCCTCGACGAGGATCACTAGGGTTTCGGGCAACACGCCGTCGTACGCCATCGCCTCGGCCGCGCCCTCGGACTGCATCGCGGCCTGGAAGGCGTCCAAGTCGGTAACGTCCATGAGCACCGCAACATGTTTCGGGTTCTGAGGGTCGACGAACGTGCGGATGTTGGTGACCCCGAGGGGCCCGAAGAACTCCTCGCGCTTCGGCGACGCCAGCCAATGATCGTGGTCCTTCACATCGTGGTGACCAATCAAAGTCGGCATAACTCCTCCTCGGCGTCCAAGGCCGACGGGCGTCAAGCCCTGTGATTCGACGCTATACCCGGACCACTCACGTGCGCATCGGCCAAACCTCTCAGGTAATCGCTGGATCCCGGCCACGTACGCAGGCCTCAAGGGGAGCGCCTCGAAGTTGCGCCCGTCGACAGGATCTGTGGCGGTGCGAAAGGCTAAGGCCCGATCAGGCGCCGTCGAGCACCTCGCGCAGTTTGGCGGCGAACGCCGCCGGCTCGTTGTTGGGCGACATCGGGCTCACGGTGAAGCCACCGTGGTCGCCTGGGAAGACGATGGGCTCCACCCCCAACTCCTTCGCCAGCGCTTCACCGCCGCGCCGGGCGAGTGTGCCCTCCCCCTCGGTTCCGATCGCGGGGACGATGCGAACCGTGGAGGTTCGCAGCGCCTCGAGGTCAGGCTCGAAGGGCGGTATGGCGAGGTTGCGGCTGAGCAAGGCGTCATCGCGGGAGCCGTCGTCGTCGGTGGGGAGGCCGAAACCGGCGGGGTCCGGCGCCGGCCGATCCAGATAGTCATCGGGGAGCGGCCCCGAGTGCATCACCAGCTGGATGAACTTCGCCATCGCGGGGCCGTAGCCCTCCCGCTGGTAGGTCGCGACGATGTCCTCGCTCGCCCGGATTGCCATCTCGCGGTCCTCGAGGATCGTGGACAGGGGCGGCTCGTGCGCGACCAGCGTGCGGACGTCGCGAGGAAACTTGACGATCCAGTGCAGGGCGAAAGCTCCCCCGCCGCTGGACCCGAACGCATCGACCGGCCCCAGGCCCGCGGCCTCGACAACACGGTGCATGTCCTCGCCGTGAAGCTCGCCGGTGACGGTGCCCTCTGAGCTCAACGTGCTGCGCTCGGCACCACGAGGGTCGTAAGTGATGACCGTACGGTCGGTGAAATGGCTGATCAGTTGCTCGAAGCCGGACGCCGCCATCGGCGAACCGAAGATGAACACCGGGCGATGCTCGCTCGGCGTCTCCGGCTCGCGGACGTCGTAGGTCAATACTGCGCCGGGCACCTCGACGGTGCCGGTGATCACCTTGGTCATCGGGCCCTCCTTTTGGTCATGTTCATCCTGACCTGCGAAGCGCCTCAAACTAATCGGCAGGAGCTGTGCACCGTCCTACTGCTCGGGACGCTCGGCGCAGGGGTCGGCTCCAACGGCTGATGGAGACTCGCTGTGCGAAGCATTTGCCCAACTCCCAGTCGACCTCCTCGTCGCGTGTTACCGGCACCCTCGCGTCAATCGGGGCGCCTCGACGCGGCGGAGTGACGCGCCCGGCGCGGCGATCACCTACCCGTCAGCCGACCCGCTCGGCCAGCGAAACGATGATGCCCTCCGGGCCGCGGACGTAGGCCATCAGCCAGACGTTCTCGTACTGCCCGATGCCGCCGACCGGGGACGAAGCCGGCACGTGACTCTCGACATGTCAGCGCCAACGCGCGCACGCGGCGGAATGACGCACCTCTCAGCTCGGCTCCGGGAAGAGGGGGCACTCGGCCCGAGGGCAGTGTCCAGACCCCCTCGAACCGGTGTTTGGACGACCACGGCGCCTACGGACAGAGCGCCTGACGCAGCCGTTGACGCCCTGCTCGGCCCGGCGGGACACTGGCCGGAAGTGAGCGCGAAGGAGAGTCCGATGGCGTGGAACCTGGCCGGCAGCTACAGCGAGACCTGCTCCTGCGAGCTCATGTGCCCCTGCAACATGTCCTTCGACCACGGGGCCACCTACGACTTCTGCCGAGTGACCCTTGCCTTCAGCCTCCATGAGGGCTCGGTGGACGGCACCGACATCGCCGGGCGAAAGGTCGTGCTCATCGCCGACACCCCGAAGGTGATGACAGACGGTAACTGGCGCGTCGGCGTGTTCGTCGACGAGGACGCATCCGAGGAGCAGTTCGACAAGCTGCTCCAGGTCTTCGGCGGTCAGCTGGGTGGGCCGATGGCCGGGCTGGCACCACTGATCGGGGAGATGCTCGGCGTGCAGCGCGCGGCGATCGACATCGAGGACGACGGCCTGCTGCACAGCGTCCGGGTGGACGACGTGATCGACTTCCAGATCCAGGACATCGTCCCCTTCGGTGTCGAGACCGGTGAGCCGGTGAGGTTCGCCGGGATGTTCCACCCGGTCGGGTCGGATCTGGTGATGGCTGAGGCGAAGCGCACCAAGATCAACGCCTTCGGCATCACCTACGAGGGCAAGACGGGTCTGTCGACGTCGAGCTTCTCCTGGGCCGCTTGAGGTCATGACCGAGGCAGAGTCGGACACCCGCTTGAGCCTGCGACCGGCGTACGCCGCGTCGCGTGCCCACCTGGGAATCGTCGCCGTCCTTTTCGCGTTGGCAGCCATCGGCTGGTGGTGGACGGTCGGCGAAATGCGGGGCATGGACGACGGACCCTGGACCGCTCTAGGCGCCTTCGGCTGGTTCGTGGGCGTGTGGGTGGTGATGATGGCGGCGATGATGTTCCCGTCGGTCTCCCCGACCGTCGCCCTGTACGCACGGATGAGCAGGTCGCGCGTACTCCCTCTGGCTTTCACCGCCGGTTACCTCGCCACCTGGGCCGCCGCCGGGGTGGTCGCGTTCCTGATCGCGCTGGCAACGACACATGCTGCGCAGGGTGCCCTTGCTTGGGACAACGCCGGGCAGACGATCGCCGGAGTGACGCTACTGGTGGCCGCTGGCTACGAGCTGACACCCCTCAAGGACGTCTGCTTGGGGAAGTGCCGCAGCCCGCTGGGCACACTGCTCGGCTCCTGGCGCGACGGGTGGACGGGCGGATTCCGCATGGGACTGGGCAACGGCGCATGGTGCGTGGGCTGCTGCTGGGCTCTGATGGCGTCGCTGTTCGCGCTGGGCGTGATGAGCGTGACCTGGATGGCCGTGGTCGCCGGGCTGATCGCGATCGAGAAGACGATCCCATGGCGTCGCGTGGCGACGTACGCAACGACGATCGTCCTGGTCGTGCTCGGCGTCATCATGCTGGTCGCCCCCGACGCGCTGCCCGGACTCACCGTCCCGGGCCAGAGCCCGATGCCCCCGATGTCACCGATGGGGTCCTGACCGAACGATGCCGGCAGGCAGCGACATCGAGCAGGCATTGACTCGCCAATAGCGAGAGGACCTGAGACCCGCAGGGACCCAGCAGACCCCTGTGTCGACGTGACAGCGCTCCGGACAAGCTCATGTGTGTGTGCTTGTGCCCTTGCCGACTCGCGGCGGAAAGACACACCTGGCAGGGCGCGGCCGAGAACTCCTCGGCACTCGAGCGCAGGGGAGGCAAGATGGGGTCGTGACAGCCCCAAGATCGCACCCCATCACGTTGACGCTTCATGGGGTTCGGCTGTTGGGTTTCGCGGATACTCAGCAGGTGGCGTCACGCTTTCGCCTCGACCGAGATGAGGTCGAGGAGAATCTCTTGGACTTCGAGGCGTACGGGTGGGTGACCCGGTCTGAGTTCGCCGGAAGCGGCGGCTGGTCCCTGACCGACGGGGGCCGTGCTGAGAACGAGCGGCGACTTGCCGCAGAGCTCGAGGCATCGGGGGCACGGTCGACCGTGGTGGAGGTCCACCGCCGGTTCCTGCCGCTCAACGCCCGCTTCCAAGAGGCCGTGACACGGTGGCAGGTGCGTCCACTGCCGGGCGATCCGATGGCCGCCAATGACCACACCGACTTCCGTTGGGACGACCGAGTCATCGGGTCCCTGAGGTCGCTCGGACGGCGGCTGGTCCCGTTGAACGCTGACCTGTTCAACGCTCTGGCAAGGTTCGGGGGCTACGCCGAGCGTTACAACGCTGCGGTTGCCAGGGTGGAGAGGGGCGGCAACCGGTGGGTCGACGGCTTGGGAATCGACTCCTGCCACGTGGTCTGGATGCAACTGCACGAGGATCTCCTCGCCAGCATCGGTCTCGATCGAGGCGAGGAGCGGCTGACTCCCTAGCCGAGCTGAACGTCGCGGGCGGCGCAGCGCGGTGTTGGCGGCGGAGTGACGCACCCTTGCCACACCGTCCAGATGTCCGCCGTGCCTGCCGGGCGCCACACGAGGATCGACCTGGGGTCAGCTCTTCAGCTCCTCGGCAAGCATGACGATGATGCCGCTGGGGCCGCGGACGTAGGTGAGCTTGTACACGTCCCCATAGGTCGCCACGCCGCGCAGCGGGTGGCAGCCGTGCCTCGCGGCGATCTCGAGGGCCTCGTCGATGTCGTCGACCGAGAACGCCACGCGGTGCATGCCGATCTCGTTGGGGCGGGTGGGCTCGGTCTCGATCGCGTCGGGGTGGATGTACTCGAAGAGCTCGAGACGACCGTTGCCGTCTGGTGTCTGGAGCACGGCGATGTTGGCGTGGTTGCCGTCGAGGCCGACCGCGGTGTCGGCCCACTCTCCACTGACCGTGTCACGGCCGAGGACGGTAAGCCCGAGGTCGGTGAAGAAGGCGATCGTCGCTTCGAGGTCGCGGACGGCGATCCCGACGTTCTCGAGTTTGATGGGCATGGCCGGCACGCTACCGAGTCCGCGCGATTCGCACAGGTCAACTGGCGGCCGGTTCCGACTCAGCCATCAGCCGGCGTACAAACACTCGCGGTGCGTCAATCCGCCGCGTGAGCTGCGTAACTCCGCCGCCGGCGACACCTCCAGCGGCTTGTCTCGCAAGTTGATGGTCGCGCGGTACGCGCTTCTGGCGAGATTCCCTCGCGGCACAGCAGCAGGCGGTTGGTCCCGGCAACCCAGCCGCTGTGTCTGGCCCTGTGGCCGCACAGCAGGACTCCTGAAACCCCTGACCGAACCTAGGCCAAGCGGGCGGCGTACGACCGCTTCGGGGACCGGCCCCCGCAGGGTACGGCGGAAGGTCTCGAACAGCTCGAGCAGAACTGAGCGACAAAGCAGCGGCGGGCGTACGAGATCAGGCCCATCTGCTTGTCGGGCTCTGGTCCGACCGGCTGAACGAGATACTGGGGTTATGGCCCTCGGTCAGGTGTCGGCAGGTGAGCCCTGTGTGTCGTTGGTCCCGCTCTTCGCGGGGCTGACGCGGGAGCAGCAGGCAGACGTTGCGACCCTCGCCCGCCCGGTCACCGTGGGGGCCGGCGAGACCTTCGTCCGGGCTGGCGTGCGGCAAGCGCCCCTGTTCGTGGTGCATTCGGGGATGGTGAAGCTCTCCCGCACGACCGCCGACGGCAAGAGCACGACCCTGCAGGTCCTCGGCCCGGGCGAGGTGGGCGGGGAGACGTGGCTCCTCACCGGCGAGCGGCCCGAGAACGACGTGGTCGCCCTGGAGGCTGCGCGGATGTGCGTCTTCGAGCCGGCCGCGCTGGACACCATCGTCAGACAGTTCCCGAGCGTCGGGGTCGCCCTGCTGCGGTCGCTGGCCGTGCGGCTGCACTCGGCAGAGCGGATGCTCACGGCCAGGACCCTCGCCGACGTGGGCGCGCGACTGGCGGCCTACCTCCTGGACTGCCCCACCACTTGGGGCGTTGGCGGCGCCGCGACAGCGCATCTGCCGATGGCCAAGAAGGACATCGCGACCTTCCTCGGAACCTCGCCCGAGACCGTCAGCCGGCGGCTCAAGGCCTTCGAGCACGAGGGCCTCATCCAGGTGCGCGGCATGGACGTCGACATACGGGATCCAGTCGGACTCGAGCTGCGCGCTCGCGGCGCTTGACGCAGGTCAAGGCGGCGCGGCGGGTTTCCTCCTACCTTCGAAATACCACTACACAAGGAGGAAACCATGAACATCGCCAAGCTGCTCCGCTTGTTCGTCCGCACCGCGTCCGCCCACTGCGACACCGAGGACGGTCCCGCGGTCACCGACGGCCGTCGCGCCCTGGAGACCGGCAACGTCAACATCGCTCTCAAGTGGGTCCACCAGGGCGAAGAGGAGGAAGTGCGGGACGCGTTCACCCGCGCCGTCGCCGTACGAGATCTGTCGCCGGATGCGCGCGACGTGGCCGACCGCTACTTCCTCGACGTCCTGATCCGGGTCCACCGCGCCGGCGAGGGGGCCGGTTTCGACGGCATCAAGCCCACCGGTGCGCACGTGCCCCCGCAGGTCGTCGCCGCCGACGAGGCGCTGTCGTTGGGCCGCATCGACCCGCTGCGCGGGCTCGTGGATGAGGAGCGCTGGGACGAGCTCGAGCGCAGGTTCGACCAGGCGGTGGCGCTGAAGGGCTTCGACGTCGACGACCTGGGTGCCGCCCGGGAGTACATGGAGGCGTACGTCTCGTTCTTCAAGTACGCCGAGGGTCACGACCACGACCACCAGCACGCCCACGCGCACTGATGTGGTGGCTCACCCGGGTGCGGTCGCACTCGATGGCACCCACCCTGACCGACGGTCAGCTCGTGCTCACCAGATCGCTCCGGCCGGCTCACGCAGTCGGCCGGGGTGACCTGGTCGTCCTGGACTCCCCGGTCGAACCGGACCAACACGTCGTCAAGCGGGTCGTCGGGCTGCCTGGTGAGAAGGTCACCTTCGACGCGGGCCGGGTGAGCATCGACGGCCGACCCCTGCCGGAGCCCTACGCGAGTCCGTCGGTGTTCCGCGGTGAGTACGACGTCCCGCCCGGGCACTTCCTCGTCCTCGGCGACAACCGGGACGTCTCCAGCGACAGCCGCTCCTGGAGCCGCCCCTACACGCCCCGAGCCGCCATACGCGGACGGCTGGTGCGGCGCTGAACCGCCAAATCCCCCGTGGGAAACCGCGACCACCATGCCGGGCATGCCGAGCAGTCACGACTCAGCGACCGCAGCGGTCCACTCGCTCCCAGGGCCAGTCGGTGGCGAGCCAGTGGGCGACGGCGTCGGCGAGTGGTACGTCCAGGTCCGATCGGTCGGCCCGGACCCAGGACTGCACCGTGACGTCCCACTCCTCGGCGGCCGACGGATACAGGTAGACGCAGCCGATGACGTCGTTGTCGCCTGGGTCGAGGACAGTGAAGGTGAAGCCGGCGCGACGTCTGAAGTCGTCGGCGTGGCGGCGAAGGTCGGCGAGGTTTTCCTCGAGCGTCATGCCGTTGGGCGGTGGCCACTTGCCGTCGGGATAGCCGGGGGTGAAGCGGATGTGCTCGATGCTCGACATCCAGGCGGCATGGTCGGCCTGATTGTGCTGCGGCCCCAGCGGTTCGAGGTGGAACTGGTCGGTGGTGAGTGACGTCGGCGGATCGAAGCCGACTGGCACGAACTCGTCCGCGGTCATGAGCGGGACCGTACTGGACTGGCCAGACATCCGCACTCGAGTTCTTCTCGGCGGTGCGGAACCGACACCCGCCGAGGTCGGCCAGGGCCTCGACCTGGTCGGCGACGGGTCGCGGCGCGGCGCGGCCCGACCTTGGTGACAGGTCGTCGGCGTAGGGCGCGAGCCCGGCGGGATCAACTGGTTGACCAAGATCTGGTTGGCCGAGCGGTCGCGGCAGCCTGACGCACCTCTGGAGGACACGGGGAGGCGCAGGCGCAATGTCCGACCTAGGCAGGCCGTCAGTCCCCCGCGGTTTGCTGCAGCAGCGCCGTGACGAATGTGTCCCAGTCCGCAGGCGGCGGTAGCTCGTGGCCAACGCCCTGCAGCGGCAGTAGCGTGGCGTTCGGTATCGCCGTCGCTAGCGCCTGGCCATGTCCGAGGGGGAACAGGGGATCGTCGGTGCCGTGCACGACCAACGTGGGCGCGACTATGTCGGCAAGGCAGCCGTCCGGCTCACGTCCGGGCTCGAGCTGCGCATGGTTGACCATCGCCGCGATATCGATGCTGCGCTCCACGATCTGCTCGACGACCGCGCGCACCCGGGTCTCGTCGAAGCCGCGCCGCATGAAGGCCCGCTGATCCTGGATCAGCCTCTCCACCACGGCCGCGCGGTCGGCCCAGTCCAGGTCCGGTTGTTCCCGCGCCGCTTCGAAGTGCGCGAGCAGGTCAGGCTCGATATCCGGCAACCCGGCGGGTGCGCCGGGCAACGCCGCGGTGGTGTCGACCAGGGTCAGGGAACTGACCCGCTCGGGTGCTTCGACGGCGATGCACTGCGCGATGGCCCCGCCCATCGAGACACCGACGAGGTGGGCCTTGTCTATCCCGAGCGCTTCGAGCAGCGCGACCGCGTCGTCGCGCAGGTCGGCGCCGGTGTAGCCCGGCCGCCCGGGCGGATACGTGGTGGAACCACCGGTGTCACGGTAGTCGTACCGAACGACATAGCGCTGCCCGGCGGCGAGACGCTCACAGAACCCGTCCTCCCACCAGTCCATCGGACTCGACATTCCACCGATCAGCAGAACCGCCGGATCGTCGGCCTCCCCGAACGTCTGCACGCACAACTCAATACCGTTGGCGGGGACGAGGCGCTTGATGCTCATGATCGTTCAGACCCGCATTCTGCTCGAAAGTCATCGGACTCCGGCGCGAGGCACCCGTCCGTCCATCCGCGTGGCGTGGTGCGCAGTGCTGCCCAGGCGACCGTATGACGCGGGGGCGGGCGACCCCTGTGCGCGACTGGCGGCTCATGGCCGCCTCCCTCACGGCATGCTGGGCATCAGCTTGACGACTGAGGACGAGGCCGGGTTCTTTCGCGCCGCCGTGCGGGTATCGCAGAGGGTGGGAAGCTGGCCGTTTGCCATCCTGCTCCGGCTCCTGCCTCTGATGGCAAGGTCTGCCCCAAGACACCTGGACCGCACAAGCGGATCTGATCGTGGACCTCAAGCAGAACAAGGCCGGCGATTCGGTCCAGGTAAGCGGCAAGTACCTCGACTACATCGCCGCCGCCCGGGACTACGCCGCCCAGCTCGCCGCATCGGGCAGCCCGGTGTGGGTCGTCCACGCCGAGAAGGGCGACGGTGGGCTCACCGACCTCGAGCGCGCCACGCTTGAGGCGGCGGCCAACGTGACCTTGGTGACGGTCCCGGGCGCGGTATTCCTCCTCCCGGACTGCCCAGCAGCGCAGCCCGGTTGCGCGCCGGGCGATGAAGACTTCGCTGGCACGGCGGCCGGGCGTCGACGCCTTGGCTCGATCGCTCATCGGCAGTTGCGGCTTTCACTATCAGCGGCAAGAGCGTGCACTCCTACAACGCACTCAGAGCGTCCCGGAAGCCGATCGGGACGCGGAGCGTGACCAGTGCGGGATGGGCATCAACCAGCGACCGATCTCTCGATGAGGTCGAGGTCGCGCACGCAGAACTGGTGGTGCTCGAACTCCTCGCCGAGCACTGTGCCCAGGCATTGCCGCACCGATCGTCCGCGTGCGTAAGGCGGCCACATGTCGTTGTCGGGGATCGGTGCCGGCTCCTGGAGCTGCTCGGAGGTTACGGCGTCCAGCCAGCGCTCGAGCTCGGCCGCCTGTTCGTCCCTGATCGCCAGCACCTCGTCGAGCGTCGGGTCCGCCGACGGGTCGAGCCCCTGCTCCTCGCGGCTGGGTACGGACTCGATGCCCAGGCCCATCGGAGTGAACAGATCGGTGGACCCGAGGCAGCAGCGCCGAAACCACGAGTCGTGGACGAAGACCAGGTGGCGCAGCGTCTGCACAGCTGACCACTCGTCGTTCACGCTCTCGTTCTCGATGCCGGGCGACTCCCGCATGCGCGCCACGGTCGCCGCCCAGTCGGTGCGCAGCTGCCGCCATCCTCGGCGCAGGTCGGCCAGGTCGTCCGACCGGATGAGCCGGCGGACTGGGTGACGACGGTCGAGCTCGGCCTCGACGTACTCCATGACTTCGACGCCGTTCACGACGAGGTTGGTCACCAGCCCGTCGATCACGGCGTCCTGCATGATCACGCCGATCAGACGGGTGTTGTTCAGGTTGCACTCGCGGAACTCCGCGCCCTCCATGTCCTCGTCCACGTACCGCTTCATGCTCAGCAGGCTAAGCCCGGCCCCCGACATCCGGAGCGGGCACCGGGCAGAGTCAGGAGATGCGCTTCCTGCGCGCTCCTCAGATCAAGTCCCGGGCGCATCCAATTCATTAGCCGCGCGCTCTCGAGTCGTGCCGCAAGCGGAACCATCAGCGGGAAACACGACATGCCACCAGGCAAAGCGCACGACCGAGCGTCCCGCGGGGATCGGGTACGGAGGTCGCGTCGAGCTTGTGGGTGACTGCCTGGGCTTCGGCGGTAACACGATCATCTGGGACCGCCTGCCGGACGGCATCGACGCCATTCCGTCCGGTTGCCCGACCGACGTCTACGCCTACCGCCCGACCGATGAACAGCCATCACGTTCGGGCCGTGGAAAGGGCTCGCTCATCGGCAAGTCAGAGCAGACGGTCTGCCCGGCGTGGGCCGCAGCCGACCAGGGCCCTGTCTCAAAGTCCGGCTCATGCGACTTGTGGCAAGATCGCGGGATGCTACGACTAACCGACTTCATCATCGATTGCCCGGACACGATGAAGCTGGCAGCCTTCTACTCTGGGGTGATGGGGCTCCCGGTCAAGCAGGGCAGTAACGAGAACTGGGCCGGTATCCAGTTCGGCGAGATCGAACTGGCCTTCATCCAGGTGGAGGACTACCGCGCCCCGCAGTGGCCCGACAGCGAGCACCCCAAGCAGTTCCACCTCGACTTCGAAGTCGACGACATCGAGGCCGAACAGCGCCGCGTCCTGGCCCTCGGCGCGACCCCGCAGCGGGACTGCATCGGCCCCGACGGCTACGGCTTCCGCGTCTACGCCGACCCCATTGGCCACCCCTTCTGCCTCTGCCGCAACAAGGGTGTCATGTGGACCGATCAGGGCCTCATCTGGCCCAAGCGCGACTAGAACGTGTACCGACCTTCGTCCTCGGGGTCGTCCCACAACTCGTGAAGCACGTGCGGATCGGGTCTCCAGCAGGAGAACGAGGTGCCGCGCTGCACGGCCGCGTGCC
This sequence comes from uncultured Actinomycetota bacterium, assembly GCA_963700955.1. Classification (GTDB taxonomy): domain Bacteria; phylum Actinomycetota; class Actinomycetes; order Propionibacteriales; family Nocardioidaceae; genus Nocardioides_C. The sequence continues at coordinate 66,086 of CAVOZH010000003.1, forward strand.
TCTCGCGAGCTCAGTCGCGGCGGCGCAATGTGGCATGTCGTCGATGTCAGGATGCGGGTGACGCGACGCCGAGCAGCAGCGGCGCCTGGAGGACGCGCTCACCGCGGCCGGGGTGCGGCACACCTGCGAGCTCTACGACGGCGCCGCGCACGGCTGCACGATGGCGGACACGGCGGTGTACGACGAGGCGGCGACCGAACGGCACTGGGAGCGGTTGCTGGACCTGTGCGCGCGCAACCTGCGCTGACCCGCCGGGTCACCGGCGACGACGCCTCGGCGGATCGCGGCTAGGGATTGAAGAACATCCGCCGGAAGCCCAGGGCTCGCCACGGCCGCCGCCCCCATGGGAGCAGCCGGCCCCTGGCGATCGGCTGCCACTGGGGGATGCGCCCGTACATCAGGAGGAGCAGCGCCACCGGCTCGGCCAGGACGTGGCAGTCGACCGGCGCCCCTCCCGGCTCCTCGAGCGACACCTGTCCGTCGGTGAAGCGGAAGACGACGCGGGGGCCCCCGCGGACCCGCAGGTCGTAGCCGCCGGTGTGGCCATGGGCGGTCTCCGGGTCGACGAACGCCGGCGTGAGGCGGATCGCGGCACGCAGCGCCAGGCGGGCCTCGTCCGCGGCGATCGGCCACGGCCGCCCCGTGACCATGGCGATGTCGTAACCGTGCACCAGCACCTCCGACAGCTGGATGCCGGTCAGCCCGGCGTGGTCGGGCGCGATCTCGCCCAGGTAGTACGGGCTGTGCATCGGGCGGTCGGGCGGAAGCGTCGCGGTGCCCGCCAGGTAGTCGTCCACCGCGGTGACCAGCAAGCGCGCCAGCGCCTGCGGGCCGCGCTCCGTCTCGACGATCAACGCCCGGGTGTTGAGCTCGGCGATGCGGCGCGCTGCGACCTGGGTGCACGTCGCACCCTCCGCCCAGGGGACCGCCCGGCCGGCTGCCACGAGCATGGCGTGCCGCAGGCTGATCACCACGTGGGCGGCGGTGTCACCGACGGTCCAGGTGGACCCGGGAACCGCCGCGTCCGTGTCCGGCAACGAGCGCAACACGTCCGCGAGTCGGCCCGCGGCGCGGTCAAGCGCGTCCCGGGACTCGGGCAGCGCACTCGCCGGCAGAGGCACACGACCATGGTGACCCGCGGGCCGAGCCCTGTCACCGGACCGGGTCGCGCCACGTGCCGGCCCACCGCGGCTGCGCCACCAGCGCCGGTATCCCCCCATCAGCGCCCTGTGGGTGAAGGGGCGGCCCATCCTGGGTGGAATGACCGGCGCTGGATGACGTGACGTGAGGATTCCGAAAGCATCGGCTGTCGTCCACAAGCGTCGCTCGAAGCAATCACGCGAAAATGGGTGCGGATTCCGACGTTCGGTGGACCGAAGGTGATCGGAGGTAGTCAGATGCCGAGCGAGCGGCCGATGATCTCCTTCTGGATCTCGGTGGTGCCGCCGTAGATGGTCTGGATCCGGCTGTCGACGTAGGCACGAGCGATGGGGTACTCCATCATGTAGCCGTAGCCGCCGAACAGCTGGACCGCCTCGTTCACGAGCTTGTTCTGGAGCTCCGTGGTCCACCACTTCGCCATGGCGGCGAGCTTCGCGTCGAGTTGGCCGGCGTTGTGGCGACGGACGCAGTCGTCGACGAAGACGCGTGCGATGTGGGCCTCCGTGGCCATCTCGGCGATCAGGAACCGGTTGTGCTGGAACTTCCCGATCGGCTTGCCGAACGCCTCGCGCTCCTTGGCGTAGCCCAACGACAGCTCGAGGATCTGCTCGCAGGCGGCGGCCGCGATCATCGCGATCGAGAGCCGCTCCTGGGGCAGGTTCACCATCAGGGAGATGAAGCCGCTGCCCTCCTCGCCGAGGAGGTTCGCCTTCGGCACCACGACGTTGTCGAAGAACAGCTCGGCGGTGTCCTGAGCCTTGAGGCCCATCTTGTCGAGGTTGCGGCCGCGCTCGAAGCCGTCCATCCCGCGCTCGACGACGAGCAGGCTGATCCCCTTGTGGCCCGCGTCCGGGTCGGTCTTCGCGACGACGATCACGAGATCGGCCAGGATGCCGTTGCTGATGAAGGTCTTCGAGCCGTTGAGGACGTAGTGGTCGCCCTTGTCCGCCGCGTGGGTGCGGATGCCCTGGAGGTCGCTGCCGGCGCCGGGCTCGGTCATCGCGATCGCGCTGATCAGCTCACCGCTGACGAGTCCGGGGAGCCAGCGCTGCTTCTGCTCCTCGGTGGCCAGGGTGCTGATGTAGGGGACGATGATGTCGGTGTGGACCAGGAACCCCGGGCCGTTCGCGCCGGCCCGGGTGAGCTCCTCGGCCATCACCATGTTGTAGCGGAAGTCCTTGACCCCGGCTCCGCCGTACTCCTCGTCGACGTCGAAGCACAGCAGGCCGAGCTCGCCGGCCTTCGTCCAGACCGAGCGGTCGACGACGCCGTCCTTCTCCCACTGCTCGTGATGAGGCGTGACCTCCTTCTCGATGAAGGAGCGGACCGTCTGCCGGAACGACTCGTGCTCGGGCTCGAAGATCTCGCGCATGTCAGGACACCCATTCCTTCATCTGGCGGACGAGGGCTGCCGGGTCGTCGGCAACCGGTGTGATCTGGAGGCTGGTGACTCCGGACTCGCGGAACGCCTCGATGCGCTCCTTCACGTAGGACTCGGGGCCGACCAGGTTGCACATCTCGAGCAGCTCGAGCGGGACCAGTGCCTCGGCGTCACGCTTGTTGCCGTTGAGGTACATGTCCTGGATCTTGGCGGCCTCGGCCTCGAAGCCGTAGCGGCAGGCAAGCTCGTTGTAGAAGTTCTTGCCCTTGGCGCCCATGCCACCGATGTAGAGGGCGAACATCGGGCGGGCGAAGTCGAGCATCCCCTTGACGTCGTCGCCGACCGCGACCATGCCGCCCGCAGCGATCTCGAGCGGGCCGAGGTCGTCGGGGCGCTTGGCCCTGCCCGCGGCGAGCGCGTCGCCCCAGACGTCTGAGGCCTTCTCGGGCGCGTAGAGGAACGGCAGCCAGCCGTCGGCGTACTCCGCGGTGCCCTGGACGTTCTTCTCGCCGAGCGCGGCGATGTAGATCGGGACCACGGGACGCTCGGGCTTGGTCAGCATCTTGAGCGGCTTGCCGAGGCCGAGGCCCTGGTCGGGCGGCAGCGGGATGGTGAAGATCTTGCCCTGGAACTGGACCGTCTCGCGGCGCAGGGCAGCGCGGACGATCTGGACCACCTCACGGGTCCGGCCGAGCGGCTTGTCGTAGGGCATGCCGTGCCAGCCCTCGATCACCTGCGGGCCGGAGGCGCCGAGGCCGAGGATCGCGCGGCCGCCGCTCACGTTGTCGAGACCCGCGGCGGTCTGGGCGAGGGCGCCGGGCGTGCGGGAGTAGATGTTGAGGATCGCCGAGCCGATCTCGAGCGTCTCGGTCTTCGCGGCCAGGTAGCCCATCAGGGTGGGGGAGTCGAACCCGTATGCCTCGGCCACCCAGACGGTGTCCAGACCGGCCTTCTCCAAGGCGACGACCTGGTCCGCTGCTTCACGTGGGTTTCCGGCATACATCAGGGGCATCGAGAGCTTCATGGCCCTACTTTCGCTTGTGTCGAGGCGTGGGCACGCCAGGGGGTCCGGCCGCGCAGGCACTACCGTGACAGTATCGCTGTCATGATTTCAAGAGGTACCCGGTCGATCCAGGAGGCGCAGACGTGACGAGCTACCGCATCGCGGTCATCGGGGGCACCGGCCCGCAGGGCAAGGGGCTGGCCTATCGGTTCGCCAGGCACGGGCACGCAGTGGTGCTGGGTTCGCGCTCGGCGGAGCGGGCTGAGGCCGCGGCCTCGGAGATCCGCGAGCGGGTCCCGGACGCCGACGTGTCGGGTGCCGGCAACGCGGACGCTGCGGCGGACGCGGAGGTGGTGCTGCTGGCGGTGCCGTACGACGGTCACGACGACCTCGTGAAGGACCTGGCCCCTGTGCTCGAGGGCAAGACCGTCATCTCCTGCGTCAACCCGCTCGGCTTCGACAAGCGGGGTCCGTACGGCCTGGACGTGCCAGGGGGGAGCGCAGCGGAGACCGCGGCCTCGATCGTCCCCGGCGCGACGGTGGTCGGCGCGTTCCACCACGTGTCGGCGGTGACGTTGTGGGGGGACGCGGAGTTCCTCGACCACGAGGACGTGCTGGTCTGCGGTGACGACGAGGACGCGAAGCAGGTCGCGATCGAGCTCGCCCGGACCGTGACCGGACGCGACGGGGTGGACGCGGGGAAGCTCCGGCTGGCCCGTCAGCTCGAGCCGCTGACCGCCGTGCTCATCAGCATCAACAAGCGCTACAAGACCCGCTCCGGCATCGCGGTCTCGGGACTCCCCGGACACTAGGTCCCGGCCCGCCGACGTGCGTCCCCGCAAACGGTGCGTCATCCGGCGTAGGGAAAACCGGTAGAGCCGGACAGTCCGGGCGGGCAGAATCGGGCGGTGACCCTCGCCGCCCGCCTCGCTCCCGCACGTCTCGGTCGGGACTTCCGCTGGATCTGGGGCGCCTCGACGGTCTCCAACCTCGGCGACGGGATCGTGCTCGCGGCCGGGCCGCTGCTGGTCGCGTCGATCACCCGCGAGCCGTTCGCGGTCGCGATGGCCGCGTTCCTCCAGCAGCTGCCGTGGCTGCTGTTCGGGGTCCCGGCCGGTGCGGTCATCGACCGGCTCGACCGCCGGACGCTCACGATCGTCGTCGACCTGATCCGCTTCTCCGTGCTCGGTCTCCTCGCGTTCGCAGTGGCCCTCGACGTCGCGACGTTGCCCGTGGTGCTGGTCGCGGTGTTCCTTCTCGGTACGTCGGAGACCTTCGCCGACAACGCGGCGAGCACGCTGGTCGCCACCGCGGTCCCGAAAGAGGGGCTGGGGCTGGCCAACTCACGGCTGTTCGCCACCGCGATCCTGGGCAACCACCTCGCGGGGCCGCCGCTCGGCGCCTTCCTGTTCGGGCTCGGCATGGCGTTGCCGTTCGGCGCCAACGCCCTGTGCTTCCTGCTCGCCGCTGTGCTGATCTCCCGCATCGCGCGGCCGGTCGTGGAGCGCGACGGCGAGCCCCGCGCGATGCGCCACGAGATCGCAGAAGGCCTGTCCTGGCTGTGGACCCACGCGCCGGTGCGGACGCTCGCGCTGACGATCACCGCGTTCAACGTGACGTTCGGTGCTGCCATGTCGGTCTACGTGCTCTACGCGCAGGAGCGCCTGGGGCTGGACGAGTTCGGCTACGGCCTGCTGATGACGGCGAGCGCGGTCGGCGGCCTGCTCGGTGCTTCGACGTACCGCTGGCTGGAGGAGCGGTTCAGCCTGGCCACCTTGATGCGGATCGGCCTGGTGGTCGAGACGCTCACCCACCTCGGCCTCGCAGTGACCCGCGAGCCGCTGCTCGCCGGCCTGATCATGACGCTTTTCGGCGTGCACGCGGTCGTCTGGGGGACCACCTCCACCACCGTGCGTCAGCGAGCGGTGCCGTCACGGCTCCTCGGACGGGTCACCAGCGTCTACCTGCTCGGAGCGGTCGGTGGCCTCGCGATCGGCTCCCTCCTCGGCGGGGCGCTCGCCCAGAGATGGGGAGTGGTCGCGCCGTACTGGTTCGGATTCGTCGGCTCGGCTCTGCTCACCATCGTCATGTGGCGCTCGTTCCTCAACATCGCCCACGCAGCCGAGGTCGGGCCCGAGCCCGACCCGGCAGTGGACGCGTCACGCCCCGCGACCGACCCTGCCCGCGACTGAAGGAGCCCGCCATGTCCGAGACCACGCCCGCCGTCGAGCTGGTCCGCGCCCCGGCACTCACCGACCAGGTGCCTTATGCCTACGCGTCGGTGGTCCAGGGCCCGGGTCGACTCGTCTTCACCGCCGGCGCCTGTCCGCTCGACGGAGAGGGGAACGTCGTCGCACCCGGTGACGTCGCCGGGCAGGCCCGTCAGGTCATGCGCAACCTCCAGGAGGCGCTGGCGGCCACCGGCTGCAGGCTGGACGACGTTGCCAAGACGACTGTGTACGTCGCGTCGTCCGATCGCGCCGACCTGGTCGCGGCCTGGGACGTGGTCAGTGCCGCCTTCGCCGGCCACGACGTGCCGAGCACCCTGCTCGGAGTGTCGGTGCTCGGCTACCCGGACCAGATGGTCGAGGTCGAGGCGGTCGCAGTGCTGCCTCGCTATGCCTCGCCGATCCCGAGCACTCCCTAGGTAGAGCGTTCCGCTTCCTGTTCTGGGACGACCGCGAAGGAGACCCACCGGATGACTGAGAGCCGGACCCTGCCGGTGACCCGACCCTTGGTGTCCCGCCACGCGAGCCGGGTGATCGGAGGTGAGTCACGGGTGCACGCCTTCTACGACGAGCCGGAGGACAACGTCGTCGCGGTGGTGGCGTGCTCAGGTACGCCTGCCCGCGGGCTGTCGACGTTCTCGACCGCCTCGTTGCACGTCGTCCCGAACGTCTTGGAGGGCGACGACATACGGGTGGAGCTCCTGTGGGTCACGGAGGACGGCTACGAAGAGGCCGGGAACGTCATCGCGACTTCGGCCTTCAACGTGATCAAGGACGGGTGGCTGGCCGCGCCCGGAGTGGTGTTCCCAGGCGCCGTCGCGGAGTACTACCCGCAGACCACCACACCTCACCTCATGTGGACCGAGCCGTTCGTGTTCCCCCAGCTGAGCACGGTCCACCTCGAAGGCGTCGGGTACGACGTCCACTGGCTGCAGGGCGTGCCGTTGACGGAGCAGGAGCGTGCGTTCTTGAACGACTCAGGATTCGACGCGCTCTCGGAGCGGCTCGAGGCCGCAGACGCTCCGTACTTTGACCTCATGCGGCAGTCAGTCGTCTAGGTGGAGCAGGCTGGAGCGGGAGCGATGGGTGGCATCAACGTGGATCTGACAGGACTCTTGGGTACTCCGTTTGCAGACTTGCAGGCGCAGCCGGAGCTGAGCGGTCATCTGACCTCGCCTGTGCGGACCGAGGGGCGCACCCATGTCGGGGCGCCCGCGATCGGCATCGGCTTCGTCGATCATGGGGACGGGCTTGTCGGCACGATTCACGTTCATTGTGACGCGACAGAGGGCATGGATCGTTTTGCGGGCGAGCTGCCGTACGGCCTCTCCAGAACCATGCCTCAGGTCGAGGTGCGAAGGCTCCTGGGCGAACCGGAGTCTTCGGGGGAGGGGTTGACCCTTCCCGTGCTCGGCGCGATGCCACCCTGGGACCGGTTCGTTGTGGGTGAGCGCGTCGTCCACGTCTCCTACAGAGTTGACGAGCAGGGGTTGTCCCTGGTCACGCTCATGTCCCGGGAAGTCGCCCCGCTCGGGCACTCGTCCTAGCTCTTGCGCGCCGCGTTCATCCCTGGCCCCTCACGTCGCATCGGGACGAGGTAGCCCCGGACTGTCGAAGCACTGCGTCCGCACGGGCCCGGCCGAGGTTCCACTCCAGCCAGTCGTAGTGCTGCGGTTCGGCCTGGAGGACGCAGCCCTGGTACTTCGCCGGCAGCTCGGCGAGCACCGGCACCGCATCGGCGGAGAGACCGCTCAGGTAGTGCCAGTCGATGCGGCCGGTCTGCTCGAACCGTGCGATGTTGTGCTCCGCGATGTTGGCGTCGGGGTTGACCGCCGCGAGGCCCAACAGCATCACGCCGCCGGCCACCAGGGCTGCCCTGGGCACCCACGGGCCGTGCAGCCTGGTCCCGGCAACCATGACGAGCACGACGACCACGCCGAGCCACCCCTCGAACACCGACACGAGCAGCCGAAGCCGGGTGAAGCCGTAGGCCTGCTCGTAGACGTGTATCCGGTACAACGCCGATGCGACGACCACCAGGGTCAGCGCGCACAGGGCTCCGAGCAGGACCCGCAAGAGCAGCCGGTCGTGGCGGGTGGCCCGTGGAGCCTTGCGGATCGTGGTTGCCACCACCGCGAGCGTCAGCAGCGTGGCCACGGTGAGCTGGCCGAACCCCTGGTGGACGTAGTCCGCGTAGGTGAGGCCGGTGGTTCGCCGAAGGTAGCCGTGGCCGCCGAACATCGCCGTCAGCTGCGCCGCCACGAAGACAGCGAAGACCCCGACCACCAGCCCGACAGGCACCAGCCACTCGAAGGAGCGGCTCACGGGCCGGGCGGCGGCCGGCGCCAGTCGTTCCACCCGCGGCGGGCACAGCGCGACGAACACCCCGGCAAGGGTCAGCCCGGCGAAGGCCAGGAACACGAAGCCGCGAAGGAACACCGACCCGAACGACAGGTCGGGGACGAGAGCCCCGACCCAGCGGGCGAAAAGGGCGTCCGCCGACGCGAACAACGCGCCGAACACCACTACCAGGAGCAGCGACACGGCCGTCGTACGAAGCAGGGACCACCACGCCGCGGCGGGACGGTCCGCCGAGGCCGAGCCCCGCACCGACCGGCTGAGCCAGGGCAGTCCCCGGACGGCGGCGAGCGGAACGGCGGCTGCCGACGCGACCAGCCCGATCACCGATCGGCCCCCGGCAAGCACGGCCGCACCGACCGCGAACGCTGCCAGGAGGCACAGCGCCACGACCCAGGCGGCGTCCCGGACGAGCAGGGTCGCCGTCAGCAGGACGCAGAGGCCACCGGCCGCGACGTGGGGCGCCGTCAACAGCCGCCGGTCGGCGATCGCGACCACGCCCATGACCGAGGCGAGCGCAAGGAAGGTCGCGAGGCCCGGCGCCCGGAACGGCACGACCAGCGCCGCGAGCAGGCCGACTGCGGCGGAGGCAGCCAGGAGGCGGGGGCGGCCGGGAGTCGAACGGTCCGGCCACACCTCCCCGAACACCGCGTCGAGGAACGGCTTGGCAGGCACCGGTGAGGCTAACGAGGGCGTGCTCATCAGTTGCTCCTGTTGTCAGGGAGGGCCACCCGGATGTGGCAGCCCGAGAGGGAGTCGGCGACCTCGATCGAGCCGCCATGCAGGTCAGCGACCCAGCGGCTGATCGCCAACCCGAGGCCGGTCCCGCCGTCCCCGGGTGCGGCGGCACCGGTGGTGAACCTCTGGAAGACCGCGGACCGGTCGGCCGGCGCGATGCCGGGGCCTTCGTCGACCACGTCGAGCAGCACCCGTCCTCCACCGCACGTCGCTCGCAGGGTCACCGTCCCGCCCGACGGGCTGTGCCTGCCCGCGTTGTCGACGAGGTTCGCGACGAGCTGGTGCAGGCGCTCCCGGTCCGCGCGGACGACGAGGTCGGCCGGCCGTACGTCGACCACGTAGCCGACCGGCCGGTCGGCGACCCGCGCCTCGTCGACGACGGACTGCAGGAAGGGTCCGACGGCGAGATCCTCGACGTCGAGCGGGGTGAGGCCGGCGTCGACGCGCGACAGGTCCAGCAGGTCCGTGACCAGCCGGGCCAGCCGCTCGGTCTGCGCCAGAGCCGCCTGCAACGTCGCCTTGTCGGGGGGAGAGACCCCGTCGACGAGGTTCTCGAGCACCGCGCGGAGCGCAGACACGGGAGTGCGCAGCTCGTGGGAGACGTTGGCGACAAGGTCGCGGCGTTGCTGGTCGACCGCCTCGAGGTCGGCGGCCATCGTGTTGAAGGCCCGGGCCAGCTCGCCGACCTCGTCGCGCGACGTGGTGCGCACCCGCCGCGAGTAGTCGCCGGTCGCCATCGCGCGGGCGGCCGCCGTCATCTCGCGCAGGGGGGAGGTCATGCCCCGGGCCAGGAGCTGAGTGACGACCAGCGCGAGGAGTACCGCGGCAGGGATCGTGTAGCGCGGCAGGAGGCCGAGCCGCAGCCCGGCGACCGACAGCGTTGCAGCGACGGCGACGCTGACCGCGACCAGCACACCCAGCTTGGTCTTGATGGAGCCGAGCGGGTCCAGCGGCCGGATCACCGGGTCACCTCGAGGGCGTAGCCGACGCCGTGTACCGTCCGCAGCAGGTTCGGGCCGAGCTTGCTCCGCAGTGACTTCACGTGGCTGTCGACCGTGCGGGTGCCTGCTGCGTCCTGCCAGTCCCACACCTCGGCGAGCAGATGCTCTCGGGTGAGCACCGTCCCCGGCTTGGCCGCGAGGCACACGAGCAGGTCGAACTCGGTCGGGGTGAGGTGTACGTCGTGTCCGTCGTTGTTCACGCGACGACGCGCCTGGTCGATCCGCAGCGAGCCGACCACGAGCTCCGCAGGAGTACGGTTCGCGAGCTCGGCCGCCCGGTCCACCCGGCGCAGGAGAACCCGGATGCGTGCCACGAGCTCGCGCATGCTGAACGGCTTGGTGAGGTAGTCGTCCGCGCCGACCCCGAGCCCGACCAGCACGTCGGTCTCGTCGTCCCGCGCGGTGAGCATCAGGACAGGCACAGGCCGCTCGGCCTGGACCCTGCGGCACACCTCGTGCCCGTCGAAGCCAGGGAGCATGACGTCCAGAACGACGAGATCGGGGGACCACTCGGCCGCGGCTGCGACGGCCGACGGGCCGTCGTACTCCTGCCTGACGGCGAAGCCCTCGGCGCTCAGCCGGTCGGCCAGGGCTTGGGCGATCGTGCGCTCGTCCTCGACGACGAGCACCCGCGGTGGCGTCCCGGTTTCGGTCATACGGGGAGCGTACGAGCGAAACCGGCCCGGTTGTGCGGACGACTTGTGAAGATCCTGTGCAGGCTTCGACCCCGCGCGCAGCATGAGGCCCGGGCCACCCAAGTGACCCGGACCTTGTCGTGCAGTCCTTTCCTTACGGTTGCTGTGGCGGCTGGTCGTTGCTCGGGATCGTCACGATGCCCTGCCACTTGGCGGGATCGAGCTTGGCGTTGACCGGGTTGCTGAGGTTGACGAAGAAGACCTCGTCGGGCTCAGGAGTCTGGTCATCCGCCGTCGTGACGGTGATCTCCTTGCTGGTCTGCCCGGGCGAGAAGGTCAGCGAGCCCGTGACCGGGACGTAGTCGCCGGGGTTGCCGGGGGAGCCGGGCCGTGCGTTTCCAGGACCGGTCCCACTGTGAGTCGCGAAGTCGACCGTGACAGCTGTGTTGCCGGCCGGGGCCAGGGTGACGGTCAGGACTGCGTCGGAACCCTCAGAGGTGAGCGTCACGTTGTCGACCGACAGCGTGGATCCGGGCGCTACGTCATCATCGAGGATCGTGGCGGTGGCGCGACCACCGAGGAACCTCGCGTCAAGGACGTTCCTGATGCTGAGGTAGAACACCTCGTCGCCCTCTACGAGCGTGTCGTCCTTGGTCTGGACCTTGATCCAGGCGTGACGCTCGCCGGCGGGAATCGTCTTGTAGTCGCGCTGCGCCCTGTAGTCGTCCGGCGCCGTAGCGGTGCCGTTCTCGGTGCCGTAGCCGAACCGGATGTCCTGCGGGCTGCGGTCGGACAGCTCCACCTTGAAGTAGGCGGTGTGGCCCTCCCTGACCTTCACGTCCTCGATCCACATCCTCGGACCGTCGTCGTCATCGATGACCGCGACAGCACGGCCGTCGTCGACCTTGGCGTTCTCCACGTCGGAGATGTTCATGTAGAACCTCTCGTCGATCTCGTCCCTGTGGTCGTCCCTGGTCGGAACCCTGATCCAGACTTCGCGGTCACCGGCGGAGATCGTCCTGCTCCCGCTGGTGGCCTTGTAGTCCTCAGGCGAGTGCGCGGTGCCCTCGTCGGTGTCGTAGTCGAACGTCACGTCCTGCTTGCTCGGCGCGGAGAGCTCGACCTCGAACATCGCGGTGTGCCCCTCGCGTACCTTCACGTTCTCGACGGACAGGTCGGGTCCGTCGTTGTCGTAGATCTTCCCGACCGCGGACGCGTGGGAGATCCAGGCGTTCTGCGCGCTCGAAAGTGTCACGTCGAAGGTCTCGTGGTACTCGTCGCGGTTGTCACCGAGGACCTTGACGGGCACGTTCTTCGAGGTGGTCCCGGCTGGGAAGAAGAGCTCGCCGGAGGAGTCGACGAAGTCGTCCCCCTCGTCGGCGCTGTCTCCAGACAGCGAGTAGTCGACCGAGATCGGCTTGCCGCTGGCTGCGGACAGACGAACCGGGAAGTACATCGTCGTCGACTGTGAAGCCGAACCAGGCTCGGTGACGGAAGCGTCACCGATCCACACGGACGGCATCTTGTCGTTGTCGATGATCGTCACGGTTCCGCTGCGGTGCGCGACCTTCGCGTTCAGCGGGGCGAAGAGCCGGACCCTGAAGGTCTCGTCGAACTCGTCGCGCATGTCACCTGCGATCCGGACGGACACCGACTTCGCCCTCACGCCGGCGGGGAACTTGAGAGTGCCTGACTTGGCCATGTAGTCAGAGCCTGCCTTGGCTGATCCGTTGACCGTCTCGTACTTCACCGAGACCTTGTGTGATGCGGCCTTGGAGAGTGCGACACGGACGTTGGCCACCTGGCCGGCGCCGTCGATCTCCCTGACGGTCGAGCTGCTGACCGAAAGAGAGGGGAGCGGTGCTGCGGCCACGGCGGCTGGTTGGGGGAGCCCCAGCGCGAAAAGACCGGCTATCGCGAGGATGGACGTCGTCCACGTGCGAGCCGGCTTACGGAGGGGCGCATGCGTTGAGAAGAAAGCGGAGTACATGATGCGCCTCCCTATGCAGTTGTCACGCCTTCCACTTACAAGTTTCCTGCCGTTGAGCCCCTGAAATGAGTGGCCAAGGACCCAGCGGCACAGGACGAAGGGCACTCGCCAGAGCAAGCTCCGTCGGCTATATGGCGATTCAAGCGTTCTGTCGGACCATGAGGGGTCGAACCCAGTTTGCGGTCGCCCGACGTCTGCCTGTCGACCTGCTAGTTCCCGTGCCAGGAGTGCCACAAGGCCGCGTAGGAGCCGCCCTGCTCGACGAGCTCGTCGTGTGAGCCGAACTCGCTGATCCGACCGTCCTCGACGACCGCCACCCTGTCCGCGTCGTGCGCCGAGAACAGCCGGTGGGCGATCGCGATGACGGTCCTTCCCTCGAGGACCGCGGCGAGCGAGCGCTCGAGGTGCCGGGCCGCCCGCGGGTCGATCAACGAGGTCGCCTCGTCGAGCACGAGCGTGTGGGGGTCGGCCAGCACCAGCCGCGCGAGTGCGAGCTGTTGCGCCTGCGGAGCGGTGAGGGCTCGACCGCCGGACCCGACCACTGTGTCGAGGCCCTGCGGAAGTAGCTCCACCCAGGCCCGCGCGTCCACCGCGTCCAGTGCGGCGAGGAGACGGTCGTCGGTTGCCTGGCCGTCGAGGGCCAGCGCCAGGTTCTCGCGAAGTGTCCCGACGAACACGTGGTGCTCCTGCGTCACGAGAGCCACGTGGCTTCGGAGGTCGGCCAGTGGCAGCTCGGTGAGGCCGACCCCGCCGACCGTGACCGACCCCGTGCGCGGTGGGTGGATGCCGGCGAGCAGACGGCCCAGGGTCGACTTGCCCGCGCCGGACGGCCCGACCATCGCGATCCGCTCTCCGACCCCCACAGACATGTCCACTCCGTGGAGGACGTCGCGACCCTCGACGTACGAGAAACGCACGTCAGTGGCCTCGACCTGCTCGCCGCGAGGTTCGCGTCCCGTGGCGACTCGGTCGTCGGGGACGTGGGCGACCCCGAGCAGGCGGGCGAGCGACGCGGCGCCGACCTGGAGCTCGTCCAGGATCGAGACGACCCGGTCGACCGGGTCGATCAGCATCTGGACGTAGAGGGTCGCCGCGGTCACGTCTCCGAGGGACACCGTGCCCTGGGTGTAGAGGTAGCCGCCGAAGAGAAGGGTCGCGACGGTCGGGATCAGGTAGGCCACCTCGACGGAGGGGAAGAACACCGTGCGGAGGAAGAGCGTGTACTTCTCCGCCGCGTAGGAACCGGCGATGTCGCGGTCGATCCGACCGATGCGCTGACGCCCGAGGCCGAGTGCCTCCACCGTGCGCGCGCCCTCGACGGTCTCGGTGAGCGAGGCGTTGATGGCGGAGTACGACGCGTTCTCGCGCAGGTAGCCGTCCTTGGCGCGGCGGAGGTACCACCGCAGACCGACCACCAGGGGAGGGACGCCGAGGGCGCAGGGAATGGCGACCCACCAGCCCACGAGGAGGGCAGCGGAGAAGGTCATCACCGCGGTGAGTACGGCGATGCTCCACTCGGGCAGGGCCCAGCGCACCGACCACCCGAGCTGCTCGACGTCGCGCGAGGTGCGGGTGAGCAGGTCGCCGCTGCCCGCGCTCTCCACGACTCCTACAGGCAGGGCGAGGGTGTTCTCCACGAAGTCCTGGCGGAGCTCGGCGAGGACCTTCTCGCCGAGCACGAAGGAGAGGAACCTCGCGTAGCGGGTGAGGACGGTCTGCGCGAGCAGGAACGCCGCGAGCACCAGGATCGTGCGGTTGACGTAGCCCAGCGTGGTGCCGTTCTCCACCGCCTCCACGAGGTTGCCGAGGAGTCGGGGGCCGGCCAGCGCCGCCAGCGCCGCGGCCATGTTCAGGGCGACCGCACCCGCGACGGCGAGACGGTGGTGTCGCAGCAGCCGCAGGACGTAGCGGCTTACCTGACGGCCGTCGGCGACGGGCAGGGTGTCGTTGGCTGCCGTGGTCATACCGTCGCCTCCTCCTCGCGGGTCACGAGTGCTCGGTAGGCCGGCACGTCGGCCAGCAGCTGCCGGTGCGACCCCCAGGCGGCGACAACGCCGTCGCGGAGGAAGGCGACGTTGTCGACCCGGTCGAGCAGCAACGGGCTCGACGTGGTCACGACGGTGGTCCGGCCGGCGCGGTGCGTCCGAAGCCGTTCGGCGACCCTGGCCTCGGTGTGCGCGTCCACCGCGGAGGTCGGCTCCACCAGGACGAGCACCTCCGGATCGGCAGCGAGGGCCCTGGCGAGCACAAGGCGCTGGCGCTGACCGCCGGAGAACGAGCGGCCCCGCTCGGTCACCACGGTCTCCATGCCGTCGGGCAACGCCTCGAGGACGTCCTCGGCTGAGGCGGTGTGCAGCGCGGCGGCCACCTGCCGCGGGCCCCGGCCCCGCACGTCGAGCTGGTCCTCGAGGCGGCCGGAGAACAGTGTGCTCGCGGTGTCCGAGACCACGATCCGGCGGCGCACGGCGGCCGGGTCAACCGTGTCGAGGGGTACGCCGCCCCACAGCACCTCGCCGTCGGCATATCGTCCGAGCCGGTCGGCCAGCTCGGCGCTGTCCTCGGGAGGGTCGGAGACGACCGCGGTGAGCTGCCCGGCGGGCACACAGAGCCCGCTGCGGACGTCGAGCAGCTCTGCGCCGGCAGGCGGCTCGTCGTACGCCTCGGGTGTGGAGGCGCCGGCCACCTCCGGCTCGAGCGCCAAGACCCGGATGACACGGCGGGCGGCCACGAAGGCACGGATCCACTTGTTCGCGAACTCGGTGGCCGTGCGGAGCGGGATCATCAAGAACGCGGCGTAGCCGTAGAACGCGACGAGCTCACCGGCGGTGATGCGGCCCTGGACCGCGAAGCGGGCGCCGAGCCAGACCACGGTGACGACGAACACGCCGGGCAGCAGGATCTGCAGCGCGTCGAGCACCGACTGGAGCCGACCGACCTGGACGCCGGCCTCGCGCACCTTCTGGGACTCCCGCACGTAGCGGTCGTGGAAGACCCGCTCTCCGCCGATGCCCCGGAGCACCCGGAGGCCGCTGACGATGTCGGTGGCGAGGTTCGAGAGCTCGCCCATCATCTCCCGCTGGGCGAGGTTGCGACGCTGCAGCGGCTTGAGCAACGGGCCGACCGCGACCAGCAGAAGCGGCACCCCCACGAGCACGAGCAGACCGAGCGTCACCGAGGTGCGCAGCAGGATGACGGCGACCACGAGGAAGGACACGATGGCTCCGGCCGCTCGTGCGGTGACGTCCATCGCGTTGCCGAGGTGCGAGAGGTCGTTCGTGCCGATCGCGACCACCTCTCCGGTGGCCACCTTCTTCGGCAGGGTCGCACCCAGGTTCACGGCCTGACGTGCGACGAGCTGCACCGTCCGGTAGGCGGCGGTCAGCCAGTTGGTGACCGCGAACCGGTGGCGGATGATTCCCGCCGCGGCCTGGACGAGGCCGATACCCAGCATCACGCCGGTCCACATGAGCAGCGCGTTGGTGTCCCTGGCGGCGACGCCCTCGTCGATCGCCCGGCCGATCACCATGGGCAGGGCTGCCTGGGCGACCATCCACGTGATGCCGAAGAGCGCCCCCAGCGCCATGGTGTGCCACTGACCGGTGACCAGCCACCACAGGAAGCGCATGGGGCTCCGGTGGTCGGCGACGCCGGGATGGTCGAGAGGAAGTTGCCGCACCTGGCAACGGTACGTATCGGACAGCGCAGGCAGCCAATGGTTTTCGCCCTGCCCGACCGCAGTTCACCCGGAGGTCAGGAGGGCGTCACGAGCGGCCACTTGGCTCTCCGCCATGACCACTCGCGCGAAGTCGGGCCTGCTCCATCGAGGAGCTCTCGCCATGGCCGTCTCCACCATTCTCACGTCCGCCACGGCAGCCGGTGGTGCCCTCGCGCCCGCCTCCGCCGCCGACCGGGCGGGTGAGCGCCGGGTCGATGCACCGCTCGTGATCGGACACCGCGGTGCCGCCGGCTACCGGCCCGAGCACACGCTGGCCTCCTACAAGCTCGCGATCGAGATGGGTGCCGACTACGTCGAGCCCGACCTGGTCTCCACGAAGGACGGCGTCCTCGTCGCCCGCCACGAGAACGAGATCTCGGGTACGACGGACGTGGCCGACCACCCCGAGTTCGCCGACCGCCTGACCACCAAGACCATCGACGGGCGCGCGGTCACCGGGTGGTTCACCGAGGACTTCACGCTGGCGGAGCTCAAGACGCTCCGGGCGGTCGAGCGGCTGCCGGGCGTGCGACCCCAGAACACCAGGTACAACGGCCGCTACGACGTACCGACCTTCGACGAGGTCCTCGACCTGGTCGATCAGGAGAGCCGGCGCCGTGGCGAGGTGATCGGGGTGTACCCGGAGACCAAGCACCCCACCTACTTCCGTGACATCGGCCTGCCGCTCGAGAAGCCGTTGGTCGCCGCGTTGCGGGCCCATCACCTCGACCGGCCCAACGCCCATGTGTTCGTCCAGTCGTTCGAGACCGGCAACCTGAAGGCCCTGGCGAGAGAGGTCAAAGTTCCGCTCGTGCAGCTCGTGGACTCCTCCGGGTCGCCGTACGACCTCCAGGCCGCGGGGGACGACCGCACGTACGCCGACCTGGTGACGCCCGAGGGCCTTCGCGAGGTGGCCACGTACGCGGACGCCGTAGGCGCGAACAAGGACCTCGTGCTGCCACGCAACGAGGCCGGGGAGACGACCAAGCCGAGCGACCTGGTCGACGACGCGCACGCGGTCGGCCTGGACGTGCACGTCTGGACGATGAGGGACGAGAACCAGTTCATGGCCCGCAACTACTGGAACGGCACCGACCCGAACGCGAAGGGCGACGCCTTTGCGGAGTACGCAGACTTCTTCGATGCCGGGGTCGACGGCGTGTTCTCCGACAACCCCGACACCGCAGTGGCCGCGCGCGAGGACTGGCTGTCTCACTCCTCCGGCATGAGGATCCACGCCACGAGGTAGGCGACCGCCAGGGACCCCATGCCGAGGATGGTGCCCAGCACCACGACGAGACGCACCAGGTTGGCGTCCACACCGAGGTAGGCGGCGACACCGCCGCAGACGCCGGCGATCCACCGGTCGTCACGGCTGCGGACCAGTCGCTTCGGTGCGGGGGTCGAAGGGGGAGGGGTCATCGGCTGCGTCATCGTGCTTCTCCTTCATGGGACTCGGGTGTCGTGTCGTACATGCTCTGCTGCTCGTCGGGGCTCTCGCGCCGGGTCAGGCCCTTGGCCGCCATGGCCACGAGCCCCACGCCACCGGCGACCAGGAGGGTCAGTGGGAAGAGCCAGCGGACCTCGCCGAGGTCCACGACGCCGGCCTCTCTCAGGGCCCAGGAGCCGGCGATGCCCAGGAAGACCAGGCCGACCACCAGGTAGCTGACGTTGAGCGGGTGGGTTCGGGTAGTGCTCATCACTGCCTCACTTCGATGCTGCCGACCACGAGGTCGAGGTTGAGGTTGATCTCCGGGGCGTCGGGCCCGCCGTCGATGGTGCGGTGAAGGGAGACGTCGGTGCCGTCACGGGTCTCGCCCAGGACCTTGGCCTCACCGGCCACGGCGACGTCCGCGTTCACGTTGGCGTCGACCCCCTCGGGAAGGGTCACGACGAGCCGTCCCGCGTTGGCCTGGACCTGGATCGTCCGGCCGTCGAGACGTTCGACGTCGCGGATGTTGCTCATGTCGAGCAGCACGGTGCCGGCAGGAACGGAGTAGAGGTTGCGGACCTGGACCGCCTTGGTCGGGGTCTCCGCCACCTGTCGCTCACCGGTGAACCGCGGCTCGGCGACAGAGGTGGCGAGGAGGGCGATCGACGCGACGAGTCCGAGCAGGATCAGTCCTCCGGCGCGGCCGAACCAGGCGCCGACCAGCAGCATCAGGCCGACGACGGTGAGTGCAAGGGCCGGGTAGGCCGCGTCGGCCACGCCGCCGTAGGCCACGTCGTAGAGGCCCAGCGCACCGAGGGCGACGGCGAGCAGTGCGACGGTGAACCAGAACAGCAGCGGGCCACGGTGCGGCCGCGGCGCCGGCGGCTGCTGGACCGGGTAGGCGGGCGTGGCCGGTGGGACGGCTCCGCTGTAGGTGTCGGTCGGCACGCCGGGAGCGAACGCGGTCGTCTGCTCGACATCGCCTCCGGTTGTGGCGGCGTCCGGACGTGGTGCCTCGGGTTGCGAGGGATAGGTGGTGCTCATCGGCTTCTCCCTGTTCATGAGGATGAGGGCGACAACGAGACCGACGATGGCGAGTGGCCACGGGAACCATGAGTTGCCCCAGCTGTCGCCGACGATGAGGAGTACGGCGAAGACGGCGGCCCCGATCAGGATGGCGTTCCGGGTGCGCGCAGTGGTCACGATCGCCGCCTGGTCCTTGCCCTCCTCCGGCACGAACAGCCAGAGGGCGCCGTAGAGCAGGAAACCCGCTCCGCCGAAGAAGGCAAGGACGACGAAGGCGACACGCAGGATCGTCGGGTCGATGTTGAGGTGCCGGCCGAGGCCCCCCGCCACGCCGGCCACCTTGCGGTCGGTGAGGCTGCGGCGCAGCTGGCTGTAGTCACGCAGGTGGTCGGTGTCGACGCGGTCCTGCTGCGGTGTTTCGGTCATGCATCGATCGTCGTCCACCACCGCTGCTGCCGCTATGGGGGAAAGCCCTGATTCGGCCAGGCCCTTGGGCATCCCGGGTCAGGGTCGGGACAGGGGTCCGACCAGGGTTCGATCAGGGTCGGAACTCATGGTTCGGGGCTGGTCGCTGTGTGACGATGGGCGCGATGACCAGCAACGTCGCGGACCGAGAGCGCGCCCCCGTCACCCGGAGGGCCACTCGTCGCACCGACGGCCGGATCCTGGGCGGAGTCGCAGGGGGCCTGGCCGACCACCTCGGCGTCGACGTGACGTTGGTGCGGGTCGCCTTCTTCGTCGCCTCGTTCCTCGGTGGCCTCGGGCTTGCGATGTACGCCGGCCTCTGGATGATCCTGCCCAGCGACGCGAGGTTCCAGCAGGACGCGCCCGGCCTCGAAGCGGCGACGCGACAGGGCAAGCGACCTGGCCGGGTCTCACGGCTCGAGGACGGTGGCTGGCTCGTGGCGCTCGGTGCCGTGGCCCTCGGCGCCCTGGTGCTTCTCCAGTCGTTCGTGGGCGGCGGCTTCGTGTTCTGGCCCGTCCTGCTCGGTGCCGTCGGCGTGGCCGTGCTGTGGCGCCAGGCCGACGAGGCCCAGCGGGAGCGCTGGACCGATGCGACGGGCCGGATCGACCCGGTCCGGGCCGTGCTCGGTCGGGGTGGTCCGGCGTCGTACGCCCGTCTGGCCGCGGGCTTCCTCCTTCTCGTCGGGGCGCTGGTGCTCTTCGCCGTGCAGACCGGCCAGGCCGGGGTGGCCCGCGACGTCGTCCTCGCCGGTGTGCTCGGGGTCGTCGGGCTGGCGCTCACCGTCGGGCCGTGGCTTTTCAGGCTCGCGTCGGACCTGACCGAGGAGCGCGCCGCCCGGGTGCGGTCGCAGGAGCGAGCCGACGTCGCCGCACACCTGCACGACTCGGTACTCCAGACGCTCGCCCTGATCCAGAAGCACGCCGGGGAGCCCCGGACGGTCAACAAGCTCGCCCGGGCCCAGGAGCGCGACCTCCGGGCCTGGCTGTACGCCGACACCCCCTCGCAGGAGACGACGGTGGCGGGCGCACTGCGTGCCGCGGCCGCAGAGGTCGAGGACGCCCACGGCACGCCCGTCGAGGTGGTCACCGTCGGCGACGCCGTACTGAGCGAGGAGGCGCGCCCCGTCGTACTCGCTGCGCGGGAGGCGATGGTGAACGCGGCCAAGCACTCCGGCGCCGAGAAGGTCGACGTCTACGCGGAGACGGGAGCAGCAGGCGTGGAGGTCTTCGTCCGGGACCGCGGTGGCGGGTTCGACCCGGAGGCGGTGCCCGATGGTCGGCTCGGCGTACGACGCAGCATCGTGGACCGGATGCAGCGCCACGCCGGCAGCGCCACCATCCGCTCGGTAGTCGGTGGCGGCACCGAGGTACGCCTGTCCATGCCGCTGTCGCAGCGCACCGTCGAGGAGGAACGATGACCGGGACCAGCCCACGCCGCAAAGTGGTGATCGTGGACGACCACGCGATGTTCCGCACCGGCGTGCGGGCGGAGATCGCCGCCGCGGTGGAGGTCGTGGGTGAGGCGGCGGACGTCGACGAGGCGGTCGCCGTGGTCACGGCCACGCGCCCGGACGTGGTGCTGCTCGACGTACACCTGCCCGGTGGCGGCGGGGTCGAGGTGATGCGCCGAGTCTCGTCGCGGCTGCCGGAGACGAAGTTCCTCGCGCTGAGCGTCTCCGACGCGGCCGAGGACGTCATCGGCACGATCCGCGGCGGCGCCCGTGGGTACGTCACCAAGTCCATCACCGGACCCGAGCTGGTGAGCGCGGTCGACCGGGTAGCCGACGGGGACGCGGTCTTCTCGCCACGGCTCGCCGGCTTCGTGCTCGACGCGTTCGCGGGCTCCATCGAGGTCGCGCAGGTCGACGAGGACCTCGACCGGCTGACGGAGCGGGAGCGTGAGGTGATGCGCCTCATCGCGCGGGGGTACGCCTACAAGGAGGTCGCCTCGGAGCTGTTCATCTCGGTGAAGACCGTGGAGACCCACGTCTCCAGCGTGCTGCGCAAGCTCCAGCTCTCGTCTCGTCACGAGCTCACCCGGTGGGCGTCGGACCGACGTCTTCTGTGAGGATGTCGCGCATGGAGATCCTGCGTGACATTCTGCTTTTCCTGCACTTCATCGGGCTTGCTGCACTCTTCGGTGGGCTGTTCGTCCAGATCAAGGCGGACCCGCGCGTGGTCAACAACGCGATGTTCCACGGGATCCTGACCCAGCTGGTGACCGGCGTGCTCCTCGTCGGTGTGCTCGAGGGCGCGAAGGACCAGGCGTGGGCCGAGGAGGTGGACAACACCAAGATCGCGGTGAAGCTGGTCGTGGCGATCGTGATCGGCGTCCTGGTGCTCCTCAACCGCAAGAAGGCGTCCATCCCGAACGGCCTGTACTTCGGCCTCATGGGGCTGACCGTGCTCAACATCGGCGTCGCGGTCTTCTGGCACTCCTGATCCCCCCGCGCGTCCGCGCGGTCGCGTGAGCGACGGCACGGGCACCGTGGTCGGCGAGTGTCCCCGCCGAGACGTAGGCTGACCGGGAGATGAGCGCGCTGTTCCCGATCCCCCAGGCTCCTGCACCTTCCCGTGTCGACGAGGTGACCCACGGCGACAACGGCCGGGGTGCCGAGAGCGGCCACCACGGTCGCCGCAAGACGTCCCCTGAGCAGCTGCTCGAGGGGCTCAACGAGCCGCAGCGACAGGCGGTCGAGCACGCGGGCACGCCGCTGCTGGTCGTCGCCGGCGCGGGGTCGGGCAAGACCCGGGTGCTGACCCGGCGGATCGCCTGGCTGATCTCCGAGCGAAACGCCCACCCTGGTTCGATCCTCGCGATCACGTTCACCAACAAGGCCGCGGCCGAGATGCGTGAGCGCGTCGAGGAGCTGGTGGGCCGCCGGGCCCGGCTGATGTGGGTCTCGACCTTCCACTCCGCCTGTGTGCGCATCCTCCGCAAGGAGATCGACCGGTTCGGCTACAAGTCGTCGTTCTCCATCTACGACGCCGCGGACTCCAAGCGGCTCATGACGCTTGTCCTGCGTGACCTCGACCTCGACCCGAAGCGCTACCAGCCCCGGGCGGTGCTCAACTGGGTCTCCAACGCGAAGAACGAGCTGCTCGACGAGGAGCAGGCGGCCAAGGACGCCAAGAACCACCTCGAGGAGACCTACGCCGAGGCGTACGCCGTGTACCAGCGGCGCCTGCGCGAGGCGAACGCTCTCGACTTCGACGACCTGATCATGACGACCGTGCACCTCTTCCAGGCATTCCCCGAGGTCCGGGAGACGTACCGGCGCCGGTTCCGCCACGTGCTCGTCGACGAGTACCAGGACACCAACCACGCCCAGTACGCCCTGATCCGGGAGCTGTGCGGCCATGCCGACGACGTGTCGGAGGCCCCCGGGATGACGGAGGGCGTCGAGCCGTCCGAGCTGATGGTCGTCGGTGACGCCGACCAGTCGATCTACGCGTTCCGTGGTGCGAACATCCGCAACATCCTGGCGTTCGAGGAGGACTTCCCGCAGGCACGCACGATCCTGCTCGAGCAGAACTACCGCTCCACCCAGACCATCCTCACCGCAGCCAACTCGGTGATCAGCAAGAACGCCGGCCGGAAGCCGAAGAACCTCTGGTCCGACGCCGGCGAGGGCGAGCAGATCGTCGGCTACGTCGCCGACGACGAGCACGACGAGGCGAGGTTCGTCGCGGAGGAGGTCGACCGGCTCACCGACGAGGGCAAGGCACGTCCCGGCGACGTCGCGGTGTTCTACCGCACCAACGCCCAGTCGCGTGTGTTCGAGGAGGTCTTCATCCGCGTCGGCCTGCCGTACAAGGTCGTCGGCGGTGTGCGCTTCTACGAGCGCAAGGAGGTCAAGGACGCGCTGGCCTACCTCAGGATGCTGGTCAACCCGGCGGACGAGATCTCGCTGAGGCGGATCCTCAACGTTCCCAAGCGCGGCATCGGTGACCGTGCCGAGGCGTGCGTCCAGACACTCGCCCAACGGGATCGGGTCAGCTTCTGGGAGGCGTTGCGCCGGGCGGAGGAGGCTCCCGGGATCGCCAGCCGTTCCCTCAACTGCATCCGGGGGTTCGTGGAGATGGTGGAGGAGCTCCAGTCCATGGTGGACGCGGGGGAGCGCCCCGACGTGGTGCTCGAGCAGGTGCTCGCCCGCAGCGGCTACCTCAAGGAGCTCGAGGACTCCGACGACCCCCAGGACGAGACCCGGGTGGAGAACCTCGCCGAGCTCGTCGCCGTCGCACGCGAGTTCGCCGACTCGCCGGAGACCGAAGAGGCCGCGGCCGGGCTCGGTGACTTCCTCGAACGCGTGGCCCTGGTGGCCGACTCCGACCAGATCCCCGACACGCCGCAGGAGGGTGACGACGCCGGGGTCGTGACGCTGATGACCCTGCACACCGCGAAGGGCCTGGAGTTCCCGGTGGTGTTCCTCACCGGCTTGGAGGACGGCGTCTTCCCGCACATGCGCTCACTGGGCGACCAGACGGAGCTCGAGGAGGAGCGCCGGCTGGCCTACGTCGGGGTGACCCGTGCCCGCGAACGGCTCTACGTCTCGCGTGCTGTGGTGCGCTCGGCGTGGGGTGCGCCGTCACACAACCCCGCCTCCCGCTTCGTCGACGACCTGCCCGTGGACCTCGTCGACTGGCGACGCACCGAGGCCGCCCAGACCTCGTGGAACCGTCCGGCAGCGCCCTCGTTGTCCCGGAGAGGGGCCGACGCCGTACGACGCTTCGGCACCGCGGCCATCCGCGCCGACTCGTCGGCGAAGGCGAAGACCAGCCGGGAGATCCCGTCGCTCTCGCCGGGCGACCGGGTGGTGCACGACAGCTTCGGCATGGGAAGCGTCGTGTCGCTGGAGGGCGCAGGGGAGAACGCGGTCGCGTCCATCGACTTCGGGTCGGGCGGCGTCAAGCGCCTGCTGCTGCGCTACGCACCCGTCGAGAAGCTCTGACGGGCGTCCACCCCGACTCAGCGGTTCGACCACCGCGCCGGTCGACACCGGGCGGACGGCACCGTGCGGACTCGCGGCGCGCCGTGAAGGTTACGGCCGGAGGCCGTGGGCGATGAGGGCGGCCATCGGGTCGACCGGGTCGCCGGCGCCCGGGCGAACCTCGAGGTGCAGGTGCGGACCGGTGACGTTGCCGGTGGCACCGACGAGTCCGATCTGCTCTCCACCGGACACCTCTTCGCCCACGGACGCGTTGAACGCGGAGAGGTGGCAGTACCAGATCTCGGTGCCGTCCTCGAGGCCGACGACGATCCGGTTGCCGTAGGCGCCGGAGTAGTCCGCGGATCGGACAGTGCCGTTGGCCACGGAGACGACCGGCGTGCCGGTCGGCGCGGCGAAGTCGAGGCCGGTGTGCGTGTGCGCCCACAGGCCCGAGGACTCACCGAACCCTGCGGTGAGGTGGTAGCCCACGACAGGCAGGTGCCAGGCGTTGGCCGCGATCTCCCCGGCGTACTTCTCGGCGCTGGCGGCGAGCTGGGCCAGGGCGGCGTTGCGCTCCTGTGCCTGTGCCTCGACCGCCTTCTGGAGCTTCTCGTGGGCCGCGTCCTGCAAGGCTGCCCGCTCCGAGTCGCGGCTGACCGCCTGGCTCCGGCTGTCGAGCTCGAGGCTGGAGGTGGCTGCGGAGGTGCCCGTCAGGGCGCTGGCAGGTGTGTACACCTTGGTGCTGCTGGCCGCGGCGAGGTCCTCGTTGGAATGGGTGAAGGTCACGGCGCCGGTCGCGGCGATCACGAGCGCCGCCGCACCGACGGCGGTCGGCGCTGAAGGGAGCAGGGGGAAGGGGCTCTTCCGGCCGGTGTTCCCTTCGGAACGGGCAGCGGTGCGGGCACCGCCCGAGGAGGTGGTGGCGCGGGTGCCGGTGGTCGCGGATGCGCGCGTTCCGGCGAGAGTGGCCGGACGGCCGCCGGAACGGCCGGCAACGCGGGCACCGGAGGGCGCTGCGACGCGGCCGCCGGAACGGCCGGCAACGCGGGCACCGGAGGGAGCAGCGGCGCGGGCACCGGAGGGAGCAGCGGCGCGGGTGACTGGGGGAGTAGAAGACGAAGGGGAGGCGGTGCGTACTTCGGAAGGAGAGGGGGCGGCGGCGCGGGTGCCGGACGGTGTGGAAGGCGAGGGGCCGGAAGACTTGGCTTCGACGACTGGCCGAGCGGGCGTTTGGGCGCGACGCTGGAGGGTACGGGCGCCTCGGGACGGCTTCACGGCCTTGCGCTTGCCGGGGCCGGAGACCGGGGTAGCGGCGGCGGCTGCGGTCAGCTCAACGCCGTCGGTGGTGCCGGTGCGCGAAGCTGAGCGCTTCGGTGCGCGGTGGTTTGCCACGAAACGGTGTCCTTACGTCGATTTGCACGCGACGTCCTACCTTAACGGACTAGTCAGGGCAGGTCGTGCGGGGTCACCTTACTTGTGGACGAGGTCACACGGGTCGGAGCGAGGACCCGCGTGTCGCCTCGGGGTTTTTGGGTCGTCTTTTCCGGTTCCTCTAACGGGGCAGGTTTCCCGGGGTCACGTCTCGTCAACCGCCGGTCTAGTCGGCTGCGCCGGGGGGTCGGTTACTCTGCGGCCAAGAGATTCCTTGTCCGTGGTCGTCCCTGCGCAAAGTCAGGGCGTGCCCGGGCACTCAGTCCAAGGTGGTGGCAGTTCTTATGGTGGCTCCGATCCGGATCGTGGTGGCCAAGCCCGGGCTCGACGGGCACGACCGCGGTGCGAAGGTGGTCGCGCGAGCGCTGCGCGACGCGGGCAACGAGGTGATCTACACCGGCCTGCACCAGACGCCGGAGCAGATCGTCGAGACCGCCATTCAAGAGGACGCCGACGTGATCGGCCTCTCCGTGCTCTCCGGTGCTCACATGACGCTGTTCAAGAAGGTGATCGCGCTCCTCGACGAGCGCGACGCCCGCGACATCGTGGTGTTCGGAGGCGGCATCATCCCCGAGGCCGACATCCCGCTTCTCGAGGAGGCCGGCGTGGCCAAGGTGTTCACACCGGGGGCGACCACCACAGAGATCGTCGGCTGGGTTCGTGAGAACGTCGCCGACGCCACCGGCGTCGAGGCGTAGGTCAGCGAGGCGGGCTGAGTCCCTCCCGCGCGTCGCGTACGCCGGGAAGGCGCTTGCCGCTCAGGCGTGATCCAGCACGTGCTCGCGCACGAGCTCGGCCAGGAGGTCGGGGTGGGTGCGTGGCACCCAGTGGCCGGTGTTGGGGCGGACCACGGTGACGTCGGAGCACAGGTGGTCGAGGTCCTCGGTGGTCAGCGCGGTCAGGAACGGGTCGCGCTTCGGCGCCACGACCAGCACCGGCAGGTCAGTGTGGCGTCGCGTCGCCCGAGCCGTCCTGTGAAGGAGGTTGGCCCGGTAGAGGTTCACGCCGTTGGCAGCGTTGTGGGACAGCTCGGGCCCCCAGGGGTTCGGTGCCGCGCCGCGACTGCTCCGCGCCGCTAGGGCAGTGAGTGCCCCGAGCACGCGGGGCGCTGTGCGCCATGCCAGCTCGGGGAGCACCGGCACCTGGAAGGCGAAGACGTACCAGGAGCGGGCGAGCTGGCGCAGTAGCCGGAGCCGTCGCCCCTGCGGGTTCCGGCTCAGGTAGGAGAGGTGGTCGATCGCAGGTCCGCTGACCGACGTGAACGACGCGATCCGCCCCTTGAGGCGGGGATCGTGGCCCTCGGCCAGGACCGCCTCCCACAGCTGGACCGAGCCCCAGTCGTGGCCGACGAGGTGCACCCGCGCGCCCTCGGGGACCGTGGCGTCCAGCACCGCGACGAGGTCGTCGACGAGCAGCTCGGTGCGATACCCCGACGTGTCGGCGGGTACGTCGGACGCGCCGGCGCCGCGGACGTCGTAGGTCACTACATGCATGTCGCCGGCGCACAACCGGTCCACGACCGGCCGCCACATGTCCTGGCTGTCGGGGTACCCGTGCACCAGCACGACATGGTGCACACCCGCGCGGTCGGCGGGGGCGCCGTACTCCCGAACGGCAACGGTCAGACCGGTGGAGCGGACGCTGCTCTCGCGGTGGGGTGCGGAGTGCTCGCGGGAGTCGTGGGTACCGGGCATGTGACGGACCCTACGTGGTGGTGACGCCGCTTACAGGGCTAGTGTCGGGCACGGACAATCCACCCCCGTGTGCCTACCGGTGTCGGTCGCGCACCGGGGGAGACGTGGACACCGAAAAGGACGGGTAAGACCTGTGGACTTGATGGAGTACCAAGCGAAGGAGCTCTTCGCGAAGCATGACGTGCCGGTCACCCTCGGCTCTGTTGTGGAGAAGGCCGAGGACGCCGCCGCAGCAGCCGAGTCGCTCGGCGGCCGCGTGGTCGTCAAGGCGCAGGTGAAGACCGGTGGCCGTGGAAAGGCCGGCGGCGTGAAGCTCGCCGAGAACCCCGACGACGCCGTCGCCCGCGCCCGGGACATCCTCGGGATGGACATCAAGGGCCACACCGTGCACCGCGTGCTCATCGCGCCGACCGCCGACATCGCGGAGGAGTACTACTTCTCCTTCCTGGTCGACCGCGCGAACCGCAACTACCTGTGCATCGCGAGCATCGAGGGTGGTGTCGAGATCGAGGAGGTCGCGAAGACCAACCCCGACGCCGTCGCGAAGATCTCCATCGACCCGGGTACCGGCGTCGACGACGCGAAGGCTGCCGAGATCGTGGCCGCCACGCGCTTCCCCGAGGCGGTCGCCGACCAGGCCAAGGACGTCGTCAAGAAGCTCTGGGACGTCTTCATCAAGGAGGACGCCAGCCTCGTCGAGGTGAACCCCCTGGTCCGTCTCGGTGACGGCACCCTCGAGGCTCTCGACGGCAAGGTCACCCTCGACGAGAACGCCGACTTCCGTCACGAGGACCACGCGCAGTTCGAGGACAAGGCCGCGGCCGACCCGCTCGAGGCGGAGGCGAAGGCGAAGGGCCTCAACTACGTCAAGCTCGACGGTGAGGTGGGCATCATCGGCAACGGTGCGGGTCTCGTCATGTCGACCCTCGACGTCGTGGCCTACGCCGGCGAGAAGCACTCCGGCGTCAAGCCCGCGAACTTCCTCGACATCGGCGGCGGCGCCTCGGCCCAGGTGATGGCCAACGGCCTGCACATCATCCTGAACGACCCGCAGGTCAAGAGCGTCTTCGTGAACGTCTTCGGTGGCATCACCGCCTGTGACGCGGTCGCCGACGGCATCGTCCACGCGCTCGGCATGCTGGGCGACGAGGCGAACAAGCCGCTCGTGGTACGCCTCGACGGCAACAACGTCGAGGAGGGTCGCCGGATTCTCAACGAGGCGAACCACCCGCTCGTGACGATGGTCGACACGATGGACGGTGCGGCTGACCGCGCCGCCGAGCTGGCTGCGAAGTAAGGGCAACGGACATGGCAATTTTCCTCAACGAGAACAGCAAGGTCGTCGTCCAGGGCATGACCGGCTCGGAGGGTCAGAAGCACACCCGCCGGATGATCGCCTCGGGCACGGACATCGTCGGTGGCGTGAACCCGAAGAAGGCCGGCCAGGAGGTCGACTTCGACGGCACCTCCGTCCCCGTGTTCGGCTCGGTCGCCGACGCGATGGAGAAGACCGGTGCTGACGTGTCGGTGGTCTTCGTCCCGCCGGCCGGCACCAAGGGAGCGGTCATCGAGGCCGTCGACGCGGGCATGCCGCTCGTCGTCGTGATCACCGAGGGCGTGCCGGTGCACGACACCGCGGAGTTCTTCGCCTACGCGCAGTCCAAGGGCACCACGCGCATCATCGGCCCGAACTGCCCCGGCCTGATCAGCCCCGGCAAGTCCAACGCCGGCATCATCCCCGCCGACATCAGCAAGGGCGGCCGCGTCGGCCTCGTGTCGAAGTCCGGCACGCTGACCTACCAGATGATGTACGAGCTTCGTGACTACGGCTTCTCCTCCGCCGTGGGAATCGGTGGCGACCCGATCATCGGTACGACGCACATCGACTGCCTCAAGGCGTTCCAGGACGACCCGGAGACCGACGCGATCGTGATGATCGGCGAGATCGGTGGCGACGCCGAGGAGCGCGCCGCGGCCTACATCAAGGACCACGTGACCAAGCCGGTCGTCGGCTACGTCGCCGGGTTCACCGCTCCGGAGGGCAAGACCATGGGCCACGCCGGCGCCATCGTGTCGGGCTCCTCCGGGACCGCGCAGGCCAAGAAGGAGGCCCTCGAGGCCGTGGGCGTGAAGGTCGGCAAGACGCCGTCCGAGACCGCTCAGCTCATGCGTGAGGTGCTCGAGAACCTCTGACCTCCGGTCACGCTCGACAACGCGAAGGCCGCCGTACCCCTCGGGGTGCGGCGGCCTTCGTCGTCAGGTGACGGGCTTCCGCGTGGTGTACTCCGGCCGCTCGTGCTCCCCGTGCTCGACCACCGCGACCAGCTGGGCCACGGCGTCGTACACGTCGGCGTGCGTGACGTAGAGCGGCGCGAAGCCGAACCTCGCCACGTCGGGTGTGCGGAAGTCGCCGATCACTCCCCGGTCGATCAGGGCCTGGACCATGCCGTACGCCTGCGGGTGCCTCAGCGACACCTGGCTTCCGCGACGCTCGTGCTCGCGCGGCGTGATGACGTCGAAGATTCCGGGCAGGCGTACGTCGACCAGGTCGATGAACAGGTCGGTCAGCGACAGCGAGGTCGCACGCAGGTCGGCCGGGTCCACCCCGTCGAACACGTCGAGCGCGGCGTCGAGGGCCGAGAGCGCGAGGATCGGCGGCGTCCCGGAGGCGAGCCTGCCGATGCCCTCGACGGGCTCGTAGCCGAGCTCCATCTCGAACGGCCTGGCGTGCCCCATCCACCCCGAGAGCGGCTGGTCGATCGCGCCCTGGTGCCGCGGTGCGACGTACATGAAGGCGGGCGAGCCGGGACCGGCGTTGAGGTACTTGTAGCTGCACCCGACGGCGAAGTCGGCATCCGCGGCGACGAGGTCCACGGGAACCGCTCCTGCGGTGTGGCAGAGGTCCCAGAGGATGAGGGCGCCGACCGCGTGCGCGGCCTCGGTCACGGCAGCGGCGTCGAACATGGCCCCTGTGCGGAAGTCGACGTGGGTGAGGCAGACCAGCGCCACGCGGTCGTCCAAGGACTCCTCGACGCGCTCGGAGTCGGCCCAGCGCAGCTCCATCCCGAGCATCCGAGCGACGCTGGCCGCCATGTAACCGTCGGTGGGGAACGTCGCGCGCTCCACGACGATCACGTCGCGGCCCTGCTGGAGGCGGCACGCGGCGACCATCGTCTTGAACAGGCTGACGCTGGTGCTGTCGCTGACCCACACCGACCGCTCCGGGAGGCCGAGGATCGCTGCGAGGCGGTCACCCACGTGGGCGGGGAGGTCGATCCACCCGGCGGTGTTCCACGACCCGATCAGGTCGTGGCCCCACTCCTCGGTGACGACCCGGGTCAGCCGTTCCGGGACAGACCGTGGAAGTGCGCCGAGGGAGTTCCCGTCGAGGTACACCGTGTCCGGGGGGAGCGTGAAGAGGTCGCGCCGCGTGCGCAAGGGGTTCGCCGCGTCGAGCTCGAGGGCATGAGAACGGGTGCGGCGGGGGTCGGGAGTCCCGGTCAGGGGCGGGGTCATGGCCCGACCTTAGTGCTCAGCCGATCTCGTGAGTGCTCACTCGAGCTCGCCGAGGCGCTGACCGGCGCGGATGAGGAGGGCCCGGAACTCACTCGACGAGAGGTCGGCCTGACCTGCGGGGAGGAAGCTCAGCTGCGCGACGGTGGCGCCTCGGCGGACGAAGCCCAGGTCGAAGTACACCTCGGTGCTCTGCGACAGCTCGGCGCGCAGCCTCCAGGTGGAGCCGTCGAGCTCGCCCTGCTTCAGGTCCTGCGGGGAGAGCACCTTGATGGCGAGGTTGCGGTCCTCGCAGTTGGCGACCCGGCCCCGCATCGTCCGGAGGAACTCCGCAGCCGCCTTGGGCGAGGGGAACTTGCCGTAGGTCTCGGTCAGCCCGAAGCGCTTGGGCAACCGTCCCTCTGGCACGAGGAAGCTCCGTGTGCGGTTGCTGACCGCACCCTCCTTGCGGAACTCCGCGTGGTCGCAGGAGGTCGCCGCCGGGTTGCGTGCGGGTGTGTTGGTCACGCTGGTCCCGACCCAGGGCTTGGCCACTCCGTCGACCGGCGGCATGTCGACGGTGGCCAGGACCCCGGGCGTCTCCCCCGACGGAGGTGGCGGGGTGAGCTTCGTGCCCGGCCGGCCACCACAGTCGGGCGCACCCGCCTGTTCGCAGAGCTTGGTGGCCGACCTTGCGAGTGTCCCCGCGACGCGGAGCGTCTGCGGCGCGCTCCCACTTCTCGTGCGCACCACCGAGGTGGTCACGACCTGGCCGACCTGTGCCAGCGCGACGGAGTACGACGCCTGGGGTGGAGCCCAGGCCTTGAGCTCGAAAAGCGCGGCACGGTCAGCAACGCCGGTTACGGAGTACGTGCGCTGGAGGTTGAGGTTGCCTCCCGAGCAGCTGGCGAACCACGACATGACCTTGGCGTACGTGGTCGCGGCGGCGTCCTCGGAGCCCGAGATCTCGACCGCCTGGACGAGGGTGCGTTTCGGCTCCCCGTCGGCCTCGAGGGTTCGCACCAGCGTGCCCACCCCGTCCGGGTCTGCGAACCGTTCCTGCTGGCAGACGTAGTTGATGCCGTCGCCCGAGGTGTTGTCGTTGGTGCCGGCGACGCGCCACGAGCCGGCCGGGTCCAGCCGGGCGGCGTCCTTGGCGTCGAGCAGGTCGTCCGCGGACGGCAGGGTCGACTCGGGCGCCGGCGTGCCTCGGTCGGTGGTCCGAGGCTGGTCGGGTGATGTCGCCGGAGACCCGCTCCCCGCCTCGGTCGCGGGCTCGTGCGCGAACGCACCGGACCCCACGGCCAGGAAGGTCACCGCCGCCGCTGCGGCGAGGGTGTGCGTGCGGCGCCGGGTCCGTCCCTGCCGGCGTATTGCAGCGGCGCGCGGCACGGACGTCTTGGACACCACCTCGTCGAGCCCCGCAAGTAGTGCGGGTATCGCGGAGGGGTCGGTGCCGACGGCTGCCGACAGGTTGCGCCTTGCGGACGCCAGCTGCCGCTCGAGCGTCTCCTGCGTCACGTTCAGCTCGCGCGCGCCGAGCTCGGCCGGGACCCGCGCCAGCTCGACGATGATCAGGGCGCGCCGCTCGGAGACGGGAAGCTTGTGCAGGCCGTTGAGCAGGGCCCGGTCCTCGACCGACAGCTCTCGGGTCCGCTGCCACAAGCGTGCGGTGTGCCGCCGCTGGGCGAGCGCCCAGGCGCGGGGGCGGACCCAGTCGCGCGGGTCCTCGTGGGTCTTGACCTTCCGCCAGTGGTGCCAGGCGGCGACGTAGGCGTCGCGGACCGCCCGTTGGGCAGCCGCCAGATCCCCGGTGAGCGCGAACGTCTGGTGGACGAGAGCGCGTCGGGTCTTGAGGTAGAAGGAGTCGAACTGCTCCTCCGCGCGCATGGACGCAACCCTCCCTCTCTGACAGGCCAGCTCAGAACGGTACCCGGCGGGGTGTGGCGCCGCGAACCGGCGGGTGGCGTGAGGCCTCCGGTGTGAGCCGTGCCGCGTTGCGGCGTGGGAGCGTGATCGGTCCCCGGCGGTCGAGGAAGATCGCCATGATGACCGATCTGCTGCGCTCCGCCGCCCGCCGTACCCCCTCCGGTGACCCCGGAGCGACGGGTAGACCGCTGGTCCTGTCCGCGGTCGTCGCGGGCCTGGTCTCGGCGGGGTCGATGCTGTTCGTCGCCATAGCGGTCGCGCTGGCCGGCTGGTTCGCGGCCGACGCAGGGAGGTACGGCGACACCCGGGACGCGGTGCGGGTCGGCGCCGACGCCTGGCTGCTCGCGCACGGCGCCGGCCTGGACCTGGGCACGACCACCGTCACGGTCCTGCCGCTCGGGCTCACCGCGCTCTGCGCCTACGCGTCCTACCGGGTGGGAGCGCGCACCGCGGTGTCGGCCGCCCTGGGGGGCGCGACGTCGGACCTTCGAGCTGTGCTGGCCGCGACGGGGGTGCAGGCGACGGTGTACGCCGTCGTGGCTCTGCTCACCGCGGTGCTCGCTGCCGATCCACGCGCCGAGTCCGACCTCGTCCGCGCGCTCGTGGGCGGGTTCGTGCTTGCCCTGGCCGCCGGGGGTCACGGCCTGCTCGCCGGCTCGGGACAGGGACGGGCAGTGCTGGGCCGTGCGCCCGACTGGGTCCGCCCGGTCGTGACCGGCGCGGCCGGTGCGGTCCTGCTCATGTTCGCCGCCGGCTCGGTCCTCGTCGGGGTCGCGCTGGTCGAGGACTTCGGCACGGCGGCGACGGTGCTCTCCCGGTTGCACGCGGACGGCCCGGGCGGACTGATGTACACCGTCGTCGGCGTCGCCTTCGTCCCGAACGCCGTTCTCCTCGGCGGCTCCTACCTCCTGGGCCCGGGCTTCGCCGTGGGCACGGGCACCATCGTGTCGCCGACCGCGGTGATTCTCGGCCCGGTCCCGGCGTTCCCGCTGCTGGCCGCGCTCCCGAGCGACGGGGCGACGCCGGGCTGGACCACCGGGTTGATGGGGATTCCGGTCCTCGTCACAGCGGTCGCCGTGGCGCTGAGCACGCGGTTGGCGCCGGCGGCGCGCCTCGACATGAACGCGATGCGCGGCCTGCTCGCAGGACTCGTCGCCGCGGCGGGGCTCACCGTCCTGGTCGCCCTCGCGGGCGGAGTCGCCGGTCCAGGGCGGATGGCCGAGGTCGGAGCGCCGGCCGGCGGCACTCTCCTCGCCGCTGCCGTCTCGTGCGGTGTCGGCGGCCTCCTCGGTGGCGCGGTGGGCGCGTGGTGGGCCCGGATCCGCTCCCGCCGCCGCATGCGTGACGGCGTGTCCACCGCCGGGACCGCCGCAGGCTGAGCCGGGCCGGCCTCGGTAGCCTGATGCCCGTGCCCCCCATCACACCCAGCGCCCCCGAGCGCCGCCGAGCGTGCCGTGCGTAGCCCTGCGCGCGTGGTCGTCCTCGTCTCGGGAGCCGGCACGAACCTCCAGGCCCTGATCGACGCGAGCCGCGACCCGTCGTACGGCGTGAGCGTGGTGGCCGTGGGCGCGGACCGGGACGGCATCGAGGGGCTCACCCGGGCCGAGCGCGCCGGGATCCCGACGTTCGTGCGCCGCGTGAAGGACTTCCAGACGCGGGCCGACTGGGACCGCGCCCTCACCGAGGCATGTCAGGAGCACCACCCTGACCTCGTCGTCCTCGCCGGCTTCATGAAGCTCACCGGCGAGGCGTTCCTCGACGTGTTCGGCGGCCGGTGTGTGAACACCCATCCGGCGCTGTCACCGTCCTTCCCGGGCATGCAGGGCCCGGCCGACGCCCTCGCCTACGGCGTGAAGGTCACCGGCGCGACACTCTTCGTGGTCGACGCGGGTGTGGACACCGGCCCGATCGTCGACCAGACCGTGGTCCGGGTCGAGGACGACGACGACGTCGAGGCGCTCCACGAACGCATCAAGGTCGCTGAGCGCGAGAT
Organism: uncultured Actinomycetota bacterium; assembly: GCA_963700955.1. GTDB lineage: Bacteria > Actinomycetota > Actinomycetes > Propionibacteriales > Nocardioidaceae > Nocardioides_C. The sequence goes on from CAVOZH010000003.1 coordinate 100,689, forward strand.
GCTCGTGACCTGCGTGGGCCGCATGGCCCGAGAAGGTTTCACCATCACCGACAGGAAGGTCCGGTTCGGCAAGTGACGACTCAGCAGCAGGCAGGCGCAGGTCAGGCCGAAGGGCAGCGACAGGTCAGGCGCGCGCTCGTGTCGGTCTACGACAAGAGCGGTCTCGAGGAGCTCGTCACGGGGCTGCACCGCGCCGGTGTCGCGATCGTCTCGACCGGGTCGACGGCGAACCGGATCGCCGGGGCCGGCGTACCGGTGACCAAGGTCGAGGAGCTCACCGGCTTCCCCGAGTGCCTCGACGGGCGGGTCAAGACGCTGCACCCGAAGGTGCACGCGGGGATCCTCGCCGACCTGCGGCTGGAGTCCCATCGAGCACAGCTCGAGGAGCTCGGCGTCGAGCCGTTCGACCTGGTCGTCTCGAACCTCTACCCGTTCACCGAGACCGTCGCCTCAGGGGCGGCCCCCGACGAGTGCGTCGAGCAGATCGACATCGGCGGACCCTCGATGGTCCGGGCGGCCGCCAAGAACCACCCGAGTGTCGCGATCGTCACCTCGCCGACGAGGTACGCCGACGTGCTCGCTGCCGTGGAGCGGGGTGGCTTCACCCTCCAGGAGCGGCAGGCGCTCGCGGCCGAGGCGTTCGTGCACACCGCGACCTACGACGTCGCCGTCGCGAGCTGGATGGGCAACGTGCTGACCGACACCTCCGAAGGCACCGGCTTCCCGGCCTGGATGGGCGCCACCTGGGACAAGAGCGCGGTGCTGCGCTACGGCGAGAACCCGCACCAGCGCGCGGCGCTCTACACGAGCGGCTACGCCCCGCAGCCCGGCCTCGCCCAGGCGACGCAGTTGCACGGCAAGGAGATGTCCTACAACAACTACGTCGACGCGGACGCCGCTCGCCGTGCGGCCTTCGACTTCGACGCGCCCGCGGTGGCCATCATCAAGCACGCGAACCCCTGTGGCATCGCCGTCGGCGCCGACGTGGCCGAGGCGCATCGCAAGGCCCACGCATGTGACCCCCTGTCCGCGTTCGGCGGCGTGATCGCCACGAACGTCCCCGTGAGCAAGGCGATGGCCGAGCAGGTGGCCGAGATCTTCACCGAGGTCGTCGTCGCACCCGGCTACGAGGACGGCGCGGTCGAGGTGCTCAGCGCGAAGAAGAACATCCGGCTGCTGCAGTGCGCGCCGCTGGAGCGAGGTGGCGTGGAGATGCGCCCGATCTCCGGCGGCCTGCTGCTGCAGGCCCGCGACACGGTGGACGCCTCGGTGGACGGTGGCGGCGACGACCCGTCGGCGTGGACGCTCGCGGCAGGCGAACCGGTCTCCGACGAGGTGCTCGCCGACCTCGGTTTCGCGTGGAAGGCGTGCCGGTCCGTGAAGTCCAACGCGATCCTGCTCGCCTCGGACGGCGCCTCGGTCGGTGTCGGGATGGGCCAGGTGAACCGGGTGGACTCGGCACGGCTGGCGGTGTCCCGCGCGGGGGAGCGGGCCGCGGGTTCGGTCGCCGCCTCCGACGCGTTCTTCCCGTTCGCCGACGGCCTCCAGATCCTGGTCGACGCAGGGGTCAGGGCCGTCGTACAGCCCGGGGGCTCGGTCCGCGACGAGGAGGTCGTCGAAGCCGCCCGCGCGGCCGGGATCGCGATGTACCTCACCGGGACCCGCCACTTCTTCCACTGAGCACGCCGGGAGGGCAGGGCAGGACGACCACTGGCAGGATGGGCGACGTGACGGCACAGATTCTCGACGGTAAGAAGACCGCCTCCACGATCAAGGCTGAGCTGACCGAACGGGTCACCAAGCTGCGAGAGCAGGGGGTCGTCCCAGGACTCGCGACCGTGCTCGTCGGTGACGACCCGGGGAGCCGGTGGTACGTCGCGGGCAAGCACCGTGACTGCGCCGAGGTCGGCATCCACTCGATCCGTGTCGACCTGCCCGAGGACGCGCCGCAGTCCGAGGTCGAGGACGCGATCGCCTCGCTGAACGCCGACCCGGCGTGCACGGGCTACATCGTCCAGCTGCCGCTGCCCAAGCACATGGACGAGAACCACATCCTCGGTCTGATCGACCCGGCCAAGGACGCCGACGGCCTCCACCCGACCAACCTCGGCTGGCTGGTGCTCGGCAAGGAGGCGCCGCTGCCGTGCACGCCCAACGGCATCGTGGAGCTGCTGCGCCGCCACGAGGTGGCGATCGCGGGTGCCGAGGTCTGCATCGTCGGTCGTGGTGTCACGGTCGGCCGCCCGCTCGGCCTGCTCCTCACCCGTCGCAGCGAGAACGCGACGGTGACCCTCTGCCACACCGGGACGGTCGACCTCGCCAAGCACGTCCGCTCCGCCGACATCGTCGTGGCGGCGGCGGGTGTCACAGGGATCATCACCGGCGAGATGGTCAAGCCCGGCGCAGCCGTCCTCGACGTCGGTGTATCCCGCGACGCGGAGGGCAAGATCGCGGGCGACGTCGCGCCGGACGTGTACGACGTGGCCGGGTGGGTATCGCCGAACCCGGGCGGGGTTGGGCCCATGACGCGCGCGATGCTCCTGTCGAACATCGTCCGCGCCGCTGAGCAGTCCCTCACCGCCTGAGCGCCGGTCGATGCTCGAGGAGGGACCCGACCGCCGACCCCAGACGATCGGCGGCGCGGTCTACCTGGTCGTCGTCGCCACCGCCCTGACCGGTCTCGCGATCACGGTCCTCGGTGCCTGGCGCACAGGCGTCGTGTGGATGGGCATCAGCCTGCTCGTCGGCGGTGCCGCCCGGCTGGTGCTGCCCGAGCGCAAGGCGGGCATGCTGCGGGTGCGACGCAAGGCGTCCGACGTGGTGATGCTGCTCCTGGCCGGCGTCGCCCTGATCGTGCTGGCGGTCGTCGTACCCAACCAGCCGGGCTGACCGACGCTCACCGTCGATGTGGAGGGGAACCGCGGGCGCGGTCCCGGAAACACGAACGTCGTTGCCGTCCGGGTGGACGACAACGACGTTCGGATGGCTTGCGTCGGGCGCCGGCCGGGTCAGATCAGGCCGAGCTCCTGGACGGCCTGACGCTCCTCGGCGAGCTCGGCCGTGCTGGCGTCGATCTTGCCGCGCGAGAAGTCGTCGATCTCGAGGCCCTGGACGATCTCCCAGTCGCCGTTCTTCGTGGTGACGGGGAAGGAGGAGATGAGGCCCTCGGGGACGTCGTACGACCCGTCGGAGACGACCGCCATCGAGACCCAGTCACCCTGCGGGGTGCCGGTCAGCCAGTCGCGGGCGGCGTCGATGGTGGCGGACGCGGCGCTCGCCGCGGAGGAGGAGCCCCGTGCCTCGATGATCGCGGCGCCGCGCTTGGCGACGGTCGGGATGAAGTCGTTCTCGACCCAGGCCTGGTCGCTGACGACCTCGGCTGCGTTCTTGCCGCCGATCTCGGCGTGGAAGATGTCGGGGTACTGGGTCGCGGAGTGGTTGCCCCAGATCGTCATCTTCTTGATGTCGGCGACCCTCGCCCCGGTCTTCGCCGCGAGCTGCGAGATCGCGCGGTTGTGGTCGAGGCGCGTGAGCGCGCTGAACCGCTCCTTCGGGATGTCCGGCGCGTTCGTCATCGCGATCAGGGCGTTGGTGTTGGCCGGGTTCCCGGTCACGCCGATGCGGATGTCGTCCGCGGCCACCGCGTTGAGCGCCTTGCCCTGGGCGGTGAAGATCGCGCCGTTGGCCTCGAGCAGGTCACCGCGCTCCATGCCCTTCGAGCGGGGGCGTGCGCCGACGAGGAGGGCGAGGTTCGCGCCGTCGAAGATCTTGTTCGGGTCGTCGCCGATCTCCACGCCCGCGAGAGTCGAGAAGGCGCAGTCGTCGAGCTCCATGACCACGCCCTCGAGAGCCTTCAGAGCGGGGGTGATCTCGAGCAGCCGCAGCTCGACCGGGGTGTCCGGCCCGAGCAGCGCGCCGCTGGCGATGCGGAAGAGCAGGCTGTAACCGATCTGGCCGGCGGCGCCGGTGACGGCGACCTTGACGGGGGTAGAGCTCACTACGACTCCTTGGTTCTGGTCTTGGGTTCGCCGCGCGGATTGCGCACGGGGACTCATCCGACGCTAGCAGCGGCGTGCCGCGCGATGCTCCGTGGGTTGTCAGCTGGACGCCATTCCGGCAGCACGGTCGTCGTCGAAGGCCGGGTGCCGCGTGGACACCTTCCGGGCCGACGTCAGATGGCCTCCGAGGTAGCCGCCCACGGTCGCCGCGGTGCTGCCCGCCAGGCCGAGCATCACGCCCCGCCGGTGCGCGCCTCGGCGGCGGGCTGCGAACGACGCGGCGAAGAGACCGAGCGCGACCGTGTTGGCGCCGGCGTGCACGAGCCCGACCCGCTGCTCGCGTTGCTCGGCGACCCCCCACTCGGCCAGGCCCGTGACGGCGGTGGGTACGGCGGCCGCCATTCCCAGACCGAGGAGCCGCTTCGCCGCAGGGCGGGAGGCCTTTCCGCCGACGAGGTCGAGGACGTTCATGGACGTCCAGAACCCGATCGGCAGGTCCGTCATGAGCGGGTGGACGGCGTGCCCGAGCCAGGTGCCGTGGAGGAGCTGGCGGCGTTGCGGGTCGGCCAGCAGCACGTCCGCGAGGCGCTGGACCAGGCCCACCGGCGCATCGAGAGCGGAGGCGGCTTCGAGCTTCTCCGTCACTCCCACGACGGTGGGCGTGCCGCCCAGGTGCCCGCCGTGGTGACCGTTGTGCCGGCTGGGGTCTGTCACGTTCGGGCTGGTCATGAGCGCCTCCTCAGCGGGGTTGTGACTTCCACGTTCCCACTTCGGCCCGGGGCTAACAATCGATCGCGTTTGGTGGCAGCCTGGGCGCTGGCGGTGCCGGGGATGACCCGCCTGGCCCACGTGAGATATCTTGACGTCAAGAAACTATCGCGAAGTCGGAACGGAGCCTCGGTGTCGGACTCAAAGATCATCTACACGCACACGGACGAAGCGCCCCTGCTGGCCACCTACTCGTTCCTGCCGATCGTCCAGGCGTACGCCTCCACGGCGGGGGTGACCGTCGAGACTCGGGACATCTCCCTGGCAGGCCGGATCATCGCCAGCTTCCCGGAGCGCCTGACGGCTGAGCAGCGCATCGACGACGCGCTGGCCGAGCTCGGAGCGCTGGCCAAGAAGCCCGAGGCCAACATCATCAAGCTGCCGAACATCAGCGCGTCCATCCCGCAGCTCAAGGCCGCGGTCGCGGAGCTCAAGGAGAAGGGCTACGACCTTCCCGACTACCCGGACGACCCGAAGACCGACGAGGAGAGGGACGCCCGCGCCCGCTACGACAAGGTCAAGGGAAGCGCGGTGAACCCGGTGCTCCGAGAGGGCAACTCCGACCGCCGCGCTCCTGCCTCGGTCAAGCAGTACGCCCGCAAGAACCCGCACTCCATGGGCGCGTGGTCGTCCGACTCCAAGACCAACGTCGCGCACATGACCGCCGACGACTTCCGCTCGAGCGAGAAGTCGGCCGTCGTCGAGGCCGAGGGTTCGCTTCGCATCGAGCTGACCGGCGACGACGGTACGACGACCGTGCTGCGTGAGTCGGTCCCGGTGCTTGCCGGTGAGGTCGTGGACGCCACGGTCATGCGCGTCGCGGCGCTCCGGGAGTTCCTCACCGCTCAGATCGCCCGCGCCAAGACCGAGGGCGTCCTGTTCTCGGTCCACCTCAAGGCCACGATGATGAAGGTCTCCGACCCGATCATCTTCGGCCACGTGGTGCGTGCCTTCTTCCCGAAGCTCTTCGCCGAGCACGGTGAGGCCCTGGCGGCCGCGGGGATCAGCCCCAACGACGGCCTCGGCGCCCTGCTCAAGGCGATCGAGTCGCTCCCGGCGGACCAGCGCGACGCGGTCGCCGCCGCCGTCAAGCAGGGGCTCGACGAGGGCCCGGCCCTCGCCATGGTCGACTCCGACAAGGGCATCACGAACCTGCACGTGCCGAGCGACGTCATCGTCGACGCCTCCATGCCGGCGATGATCCGCACCTCCGGCCACATGTGGGGCCCCGACGGCAACGAGGCGGACACCCTGGCGGTGATCCCCGACAGCAGCTACGCCGGTATCTACCAGGTCGTGATCGACGACTGCCGGGCCAACGGCGCCTTCGACCCCGCGACCATGGGGTCGGTCCCCAACGTGGGGCTCATGGCGCAGGCCGCCGAGGAGTACGGCAGCCACGACAAGACCTTCGAGATCCCCGCCACCGGCACGGTGCGCGTGGTCGACGGCGCGGGCGACGTACTGCTCGAGCACACCGTCGGCGCCGGTGACATCTGGCGCATGTGCCAGACCAAGGACGTCCCTGTCCGCGACTGGGTGAAGCTCGCGGTCACCCGGGCCCGCGCGACCGGTGCGCCGGCCGTGTTCTGGCTCGACGAGGGCCGCGCCCACGACGCCGTCCTCATCGGCAAGGTCCGGGAGTACCTCCAGGAGCACGACACCGACGGGCTCCAGATCGAGATCATGTCGCCGGTCGACGCCATGGCCTTCTCGCTCGAGCGGATCCGCAAGGGCGAGGACACCATCTCGGTCACCGGCAACGTGCTGCGCGACTACCTGACCGACCTGTTCCCGATCATGGAGCTCGGCACGAGCGCCAAGATGCTCTCGGTCGTGCCGCTCATCAACGGCGGGGGCCTGTTCGAGACCGGTGCCGGCGGCTCGGCCCCGAAGCACGTGCAGCAGCTGGTGAAGGAGAACCACCTGCGCTGGGACAGCCTCGGAGAGTTCCTCGCGCTCGCTGTGAGCTTCGAGCACCTCGCCCAGACCACCGGCAACAAGAGGGCGCAGATCCTCGCCGACACGCTCGACAAGGCGACGGCCTCCTTCCTCATGGAGAACAAGTCGCCCAGCCGGAAGGTCGGTGAGATCGACAACCGCGGCAGCCACTTCTACCTCGCGCTCTACTGGGCCCAGGAGCTGGCCTCGCAGTCCGAGGACGCCGACCTGGCTTCGGCGTTCGCCGAGCTGGCGAAGTCGTTGGCGGCCAAGGAGTCGGCGATCACCGAGGAGCTCCTGGCGGTCCAGGGCTCGCCCGCCGACATCGGCGGGTACTACCAGCCCGACGACCAGAAGGCGATGTCGGTCATGCGTCCGTCGACGACGTTCAACCAGGCGCTGGCGATCCTCGGCTGAGCCTGCGCGGCTGAGCCGACACGCGACCGGGACCGGCCGCGGACGACCCCGACCCTCAAGTCGGCGGATCGTCCGCGGCCGGCTCCGCGTTGTACGGTCGGCTCGCGTCACCGACCCCGAGGAGGCGACCATGCAGTCGGTCGAGCTGCTGCTGGACGATGCCACCGAGGCTCGGGTGCGCGAGCAATGGCGGCTGCTCGACGAGGCGGGACTGCCCAGCCAGGCACGTCACATCGGCCCCACCAACACGCCGCACGTGACCGTGGCCGTGCGCGACTCCATCGACGAGGCGTGCGAACCCAGGCTGCGCGCCGTGGCCTCGCGGCTGCCGGTCCCGGTGCGCCTCGGCGCGACGGGCGTCTTCGGCCGCCACCGCTACGTCCTGGTGCTCCTGCTCGTCGTCGACCCGGCTCTGCTCGCCCTGCACTCTGCCGTCGCTGCCGCGCTGGGCCGGGGGAGCGGTGACCCGCTGACCGAGCCGGGACGCTGGACCCCGCACGTGACCCTCGCCCGTGGCCTCAGCGCAGTCGAGATCGGTCGTGCGCTCGAGGCCCTTGGCGGAGCCCGCCCGCTCGAAGGCACCGCGGTCGAGTGCCGAAGGTGGGACTCCGACGCGAGGCGCGCGTGGTCCCTCCTGGCCTGACGTCGTACCCCGCGAACCCGCCGCCCGGCCTCCAGGAGAGCCAGACCGACCAGGGCGGTCCGTCGTCACGCCGGGCGTCCTGCCGCCCGGCTCACCGCCCGGAGTACTCCGACGCGAGCAGGTCGTAGCAGACCGTGTCGCAGTAGGACCCGTCCCGCAGCCGGGTCTCCTGCCGCCGCCGGCCGGTCTCGACGAATCCGTTGGCCTCGATCACCCGCCGCGACGCGGTGTTGCCCTCCGCTGCGAGGATGCGCAGCCGGCGCAGGCCCAGCCCGCCGTCCTCCGCCGGCACGAAGGCGTGCCGCACGACGAGGCCACACGCCTCCGTCATCAGCCCGCGTCCCCGCGCCTCGGGGTGCGCCCAGTAACCGATCTCGGCCTCCTCGCCCGCCTTCAGGTCGAACGCCGAGATGGTGCCGAGGAGGACGTCTGTCTCCGGGTCGGCGATGGCCCACGACATGCCCTCCGCCGTGGCGCGCTGCTCGCGCCGGCCCTCGATGAACTCGTGTGCGTCCTCGAGTGTGTAGGGCGACGGCATCGAGGAGAGCCAGTACGCCGTGCGCTCGTCCGAGCAGGCCTCGACGACCCGCGCGTCGTCGTCGTCACGGTGTGCCCGGAGGACGAGGTCGTGGCCGATGATCCGAGGGGCCTCGAGCCACGGCGTCCGCGGACGGCGCTCCTCGGCCGACGTGAGCGCGCCGACCCATCCGTCGTACAGCTCTCCTCTCTGGGGCAGCCACTCGCGCACGGTGCCGTCGAAGGAGAAGCCGAGTCGCCAGGCGAGCTTGCGCGAGGCCCAGTTCCCCTTGTTCGCCCACCAGATCACCGTGCGCAGGCCGCGCTCGCGGAAGCCCCAGTCGAGGAGCAGCTCGAGAGCACGTACGACGTACCCGCGACCACGTGCCCAGGGGTGCGCGCCGTACGCGATCTCCGCCCGGCTCGAGCCCTCGTTGCGCAGGGACACCGTCCCGACGAAACGCGGCCGGCCGTCCTCGTCGGGCGCCTCCACCGCGAACGCCCACTCGCGATCCTCCTGCCAGCCGGCCGGGACGATGTCGCAGGCGAACTCCTTCGAGGTCTCGAGAGTCGACGGGTCCGGCACGGTCGTCCAACGCAGCATCACCGCGTCGACGGCCTGCTCGTAGAGCGCCTGCACGTCGTGCTCGGTGTGTGCGCGCAGCGTCACCACGCCGTCCGTGAGCAGGGGGACGTCGTCGGGAAACGAGAAGGGCAACGTCGTGGTGGGCGTCATGGGCCGAAACCCTGCCGCTTACCCGGGCACCGGGCAAACCCTTATCCTCGGTCCATGGATGAAGGTCACAGACCGTGAACGGCACGCTCGCGAACATCGGGCTTGTCGTCCTCTTCGTCCTCGTCGGCGGTGTCTTCGCCGCTGCTGAGATCGCCCTCGTGTCCCTCCGTGACAGCCAGGTCCGCACGTTGGCCGGCCAGAGCAAGCGCGGCCGTACCGTCGCCGAGCTGAACGAGGACCCCAACCGCTTCCTCTCAGCCGTCCAGGTCGGCGTCACGTTGGCGGGGTTCCTGTCCGCGGCCTTCGGTGGGGCGACGCTGTCCGGGGATCTCGCGCCGGTGCTGGTCAGCTGGGGCCTGCCGGAGCGCTTCGCCGGCGCCACCGCGCTGGTGCTCGTGACGATCGCGATCTCCTACCTCTCACTGGTGCTCGGTGAGCTGGCCCCCAAGCGGCTGGCGCTGCAGCGTTCCGAGGCGTTCGCGCTCGCCCTCGGGCCGATGATCGACCGCGTCTCCAAGGTGTCCCAGCCGGTGATCTGGCTGCTGTCGAGGTCCACGGACGCGGTCGTGCGCCTGCTCGGAGGAGACCCGGGCGCGCAGAAGGAGCAGATGTCGGACGAGGAGCTGCGCGAGCTCGTCAACCAGCACGAGACCCTCGGCGAGGAGGAGCGCCGCATCGTCGAGGACGTCTTCGAGGCCGGCGACCGGCAGATCCGCGAGGTGATGATCCCGCGCACGGAGGTCGACTTCCTCGACGCCGGGATGCCGGTCTACAGGGCCGCGAAGTACGCCCTGACGCAGCCGCACTCGCGCTACCCGGTGACCCGCGGCTCGGTCGACGACGTGATCGGCTTCGTGCACGTGCGAGACCTCCTCGCCCCCGAGATGGCCAGCCGCTCGGTGCGCGTGGGGGAGCTGGTCCGCGAGACCCTCGTCCTGCCCTGGACCCGGCCGATCCTCGCCGCCCTCGCCGACATGCGCCGCGAGGGCACGCACCTGGCGATGGTCGCCGACGAGTACGGCGGGACCGCCGGCATCGTGACGATGGAGGACCTCGTCGAGGAGCTCGTCGGGGACATCAAGGACGAGTACGACGTCCACGAGGCCGAGACCACGCGCCACCGCGGTGGCGACGTCGAGGTCGACGGACTGCTGAACCTCGACGACTTCGAGGACGAGACCGGCGTGGAGCTTCCCGAAGGACCGTACGAGACCGTCGCCGGCTTCATCGTGTCGCGGCTCGGCCGCCTTCCGGAGGCCGGCGACTCCGTGCCGCACGACGCGGTCCGCTTGATCGTGCGCGAGCTCGAAGGGCGGCGGGTCTCGCGGGTGCTGGTCACCGTGGCGGAGCCCGGCGAGGGAGCAGAGGCGACGTCGGCGGCCTTCCCGGTCGGGGGCCCACCTCCGGCGGGTCGGCCTGAAGACGCACCTGCGCCCCCGGATGAGACGACCTCCACGGACCAGGCGAGCTGACCCCGGCGCCCTCCTGAGAGAATGCCTGCTATGTCTGAGGCCGCTCCCACCTCCAAGCCGACCGCACGTCCGCGGGTCCTGTCCGGGATCCAGCCGACCGCCGACTCGTTCCACTTCGGCAACTACCTGGGTGCGGTCCGCCACTGGGTGACCCTCCAGGACGACTTCGAGCCGTTCTTCTTCATCGCCGACATGCACGCGATCACCGTGCCGCAGGACCCCAAGCAGCTGCGGGAGCGGAGCCTCCGCTCGGCGGCCCAGCTGATCGCGGCGGGCGTGGATCCCGACCGCTCCGCGATCTTCATGCAGTCCCACATCGCCGCGCACGCCCAGTTCGCATGGGTCCTCCAGTGCCTCACCGGGTTCGGTGAGGCGAGCCGGATGACGCAGTTCAAGGACAAGTCCGCCAAGGGCGGGGTGGAGCGCGCCTCGGTCGGCCTCTTCACCTACCCGATCCTGCAGGCGGCCGACATCCTCCTCTACCGGCCGCAGTACGTCCCGGTCGGGGAGGACCAGCGTCAGCACCTCGAGCTCACCCGCGACCTCGCGCAGCGGTTCAACCACCGGTTCAAGAAGACCTTCCGGCTGCCCGAGCCCTTCATCATCAAGGACACCGCGAAGATCCTCGACCTCCAGGAGCCCAACGCGAAGATGTCGAAGTCGGCCTCGTCGCCGGGCGGCATCATCGAGATGCTCGACGACCCCAGGGCGTCGGCCAAGAAGATCAGGTCGGCCGTGACGGACTCAGGCACCGAGATCCGGTTCGACGCGGAGGACAAGCCCGGGATCTCGAACCTCCTCACGATCCACTCCGCGTTGTCGGGCCGGTCGGTCGAGGACCTCGAGAACGACTACGCGGGCCGCGGCTACGGCGACTTCAAGAAGGACCTCGCCGAGGTCGTCGTGGAGTTCGTCACTCCGTTCCGGGACCGGACCCTGCAGCTGATGGATGACCGTGCGGAGCTCACCGCTGTGCTGGAGCGCGGCGAGGACAAGGCGCGCGAGGTCGCGGAGCGCACCCTGGCCGACGTCTACGACAGAGTCGGCTTCGTTCCCACCGGTAGGTAGGGTTCACCCCGTGACGACGATCGGAGTGGCCATCGCGGTGCCGGAGCCCTGGGGCGCACGGCTCCAGGACTACCGCACGTCCCTGGGCGACAAGACCGCTCACGGCATCCCGACGCACATCACCTTGATGCCGCCGTTCGAGGTGGAGGACGACGACCTGCCGGAGGTCGAGAAGCACCTCGCCGAGGCGGCCGCCAGCATGCCGCCGTTCCGGATCCACCTGCGTGGCACGGGCACCTTCCGCCCGGTGTCGCCGGTCGTCTTCGTGACCGTCGTACGCGGTATCTCCTCCTGCGAGCAGCTCGCGATGATGGTTCGCCGCGGCCCCCTGGCCACGGACCTGGTCTTCCCCTACCACCCGCACGTCACGGTGGCCCACGATCTCGAGGACGAGCTCCTCGACCGGGCCTTCGACGAGCTCTCCGACTTCGAGTGTCTCTTCGACGCCGACCACTTCCTGCTGTACGCCCACGACGCGGAGGTGGGCTGGCAGCCGACGCGGGAGTTCCCTCTCACCGGCAGCCCGACCGGCTGATGGCCTCGCTCAAGGAACGCGCTTCCGCGAGGCTGGGAGCGCTCCGTGAGCGTCAACCCCTCCTAGACCACGGCTTCCGGGCCTTCGCGCACTACGGCGACCGCGACGGCAACGCCCAGGCGGGTGCCGTCACCTTCTTCGCCTTCTTGTCCTTCTTCCCGATCCTCGCCCTGGCGTTCTTCGTCGTGGGTTACGTCAGCACCGTCTACCCCGACCTGCGTCGTGAGGTGGCCCGGACACTGGAGGAGCTGCTTCCAGGGGTCGTCGGACGGAAGGAGGGGCAGATCCCGCTGTCGACGTTCGAGGAGTACGCCGGAAGGGTCGGCCTGATCGGTCTGGCCGGTGTGCTCTACTCCGGACTCAGCTGGGTCTCGGGCATGCGGGACGCGCTCCAGGTGATGTTCCGGCAGCCCAGGCAGGAACAGCCGAACTTCATCCGCGGCCTGCGCCGTGACCTCGTCGCGCTGGTCGTGCTCGGTCTCGTGCTGCTGGTCTCGATCAGCCTCACGGGAGCCGTGTCGTGGTTCTCCACGGTGATCCTGGGTTGGCTGAGCCTCGACGGCAGCTGGCTGGCCACGGCCGTGCTCTGGGTGGTCGCGCTCGGTCTGGCGATCCTCGCCACGTCGTTCCTCTTCGTCGCGTTGTTCGGCCTGCTCGCCAAGCCGCACGTGGCTAAGCGGGCTCTTTGGCAGGGCGCGGTCATGGGTGCCGTCGGCTTCGAGCTGCTCAAGTCCGGGGCCGGCTTCCTGATCAGCCAGACGAAGGACCAGCCGGCCTTCCAGGCCTTCGGCGTCGCTTTGATCCTCGTCGTGTGGATCAACTACTTCTCGCGGCTGGTGATGCTGAGCGCCTCCTGGGCCTACACCGCCCCGGTGGCGGAGGAGGTGCGGGAGCTCGAACGCCAACCGCTCGTGGCGCCGGAGGAGTGCGAGATGCTCCTCCCGGCACCGGCGACCGTTTCCGCCGAGGACCCCCAAGACTCTGCGCTCCCCGGAGCGCGAGGTCGGTCGCGGTGGTGGCCCGGGGAGCGTGGCGCTGCCCTGACGGCCGCGGGCGCAGCGCTTGTGGCCGGTCTCACGTGGTTGCTCAGGCGAAGACAGGTCTGAGACACGTCAGGATGGAGCGGTGAAGCTCGAACGAAAGCACGCCGTCATCTTCCTTCTCATCGCAGCCTGGAACGTCTTCAGCTACGCCAACTTCGCGAGGAACCTCGCGGAGACGCATGCGAGTGGAGCCGACCGGCCCGCGGGCTACTACGCCGCCCACATCGTCCTGATCGTCGTGAACCTCGTCATCGCGGCCTACCTCGGTCGACTCGGCTGGAAGGCGTGGCGAACTCGGGCAGGATGATGGGGTGATGCTGCCTCAGAGATCAGACGTCGAGAGCGCGGCGGCGCGGCTGGGCGAGAAGGTCCGGCACACGCCGACGCTGGTCCTCCACGGGGACGAGCTCGACGTCCCGTTCCGGGTCGTGCTCAAGCTCGAGCTGCTCCAGCACACCGGCTCCTTCAAGGCGCGCGGTGCGCTGAACAACGTGATGAGCCTGGATCCCGCCGTCCGAAGGGTCACGGCCGCCTCAGGCGGGAACCATGGAGCCGCCGTCGCATGGGCAGCGCACCGCGCGGGGCTCGCCGCCGACATCTTCGTGCCCTCGACCTCGACTCCCGCGAAGCTCGAACGCATCCGCGAGTACGGCGGGCGCCTGCACCCCGTCGAGGGAGACGTGGGGGACGCGCTCGAGGCGTGCCGGGAGCTCAGCGAGCGGGAGGGCGTCCCGGTCGTGCATCCCTACGACACCTTCCAGACCGTGTGCGGGGCCGGCACGCTCGGCCTGGAGCTCGCCGAGGCCGTGCCCGATGCGTCGCTCATCCTCCTGGGCTGTGGCGGGGGAGGGTTGTACGCCGGCGCGGTTGCCGCCCTTGGCGCAGCGACCCGGGTCGTACCGGTGGAGACCGAGCTCTGCCCGCACCTCCACGTCGCCATGGAGGCCGGTCGGCCGGTGCCGCACCCCTCCGCGGGCGCCGCCGCCGACTCCCTTGGCCCGCCGCAGGTCGGCGGGATCGCCTACGAGACGGCGGCAGAGCACGGCACCACGTCGCTGCTCGTGAGCGAGGACGAGGTCGTCGGAGCGCGCAGGTTCCTGTGGCAGCGCGTGCGGCTGCTCGCCGAGCCCGGTGCCAGCGTGGCCATGGCCGCGGTGATGGCGGGGCGGGTCGAGGTGGAGCCCGGCTCGACGGTCGTCGTGGTGGTCAGCGGGGGCAACAACCCCACGATTCCCTGAGGCGGCACGGCGCTTCCTCAGAGCACCGCCGCCTGTCCGGCGATGCGCTCCGCGAACATGTGGGCACGACTCAGGTCGCGGGCGTCGGGGTGCCCCTTGTTGACTCCGCCGAGGAGCTGCAGCGGCAGCCAGGTGTCGAACCCGCGGCATGCGAACGAGCCCACCACGTCGTACCCCTTGTCACCCAGGATCGACTCCAGCGAGCGCTCCCACGGCAGCGACTGCGACCGGCCCTGGCCGGAGGTGCTGAAGACGAACGCCCGTGTGCCGCGTACCTGCGGGAGCTGCTCGACGAACTTCCGCAGCCTCCGGTGGTGCGACCCGAAGAAGATGCCCGACCCGAACCCGACGAGGTCATAGCCGGCCAGCGTCGCGGGATCCACCTCCTCGGGCTCACGGATCTCAGCCTTGAGAACCGCGCCGATGGCGCGGCCGACGGCAGCGGTGTTGCCTTGCGACACCGACACGCAGATGATCAGCGCTTTCTCATCCATGATGTCGACGCTAGAGAGCCCCATCGGCTGGAGCCAGGGGCGAAGGTCACCGGCGGCTGACAGTCCTCGACGCATGGCGCTGCTGCGAGTGCGAGCAGTACCAGTTCACTGTGCGCGACCTCGCGGTGCAGACCTCCCAGCTCGAGCTCCGCCTGCCGCGAGATCAGGAGATCGCAGAGCTCGCGGGCATCGCGGGCAGGGGAGTCCACCACCCGAGTGAGCGGCCGTTCCTCACCCCCTGGACCGCCGGTGACCCCCAGGACCGGGCCCGCTTCGTCCTGCAGGAGCATTGGAGCCAGCTCGGCACCTGGAGCGCCGGCGCCTCGCGACTCGGGCTCGGAGTGTTCCTCGGCAAGCAGCCGAGGGTCTGGTTGCCGCATCGCCCCTGCGCGAAGATAGCCGGGTGGATCTTCTGAAGCGGGTCACGGTCGGCGACGTCGACCTCGAGGTTGAGGTGATGGGGGACGGCGAGCCCGTTGTGGTCGTTCAGACCGCCCTCACGGCGGACGAGCTGCGGCCGTTGGCCGAGCGGACGGCTCTGAGCGGTGAGTATCAGGTGATCCATTACCACCGCCGCGGGTATGCCGGGAGCGGGCCGTTGCTCCGCCCCGCGTCGGTGGCCGCCGAGGCCGCCGACTGCCGTGCGCTCATGGCGGCGCTGAATGTCGGGCCCGCTCATCTCGTGGGAGTGAGCTACAGCGCCGCGATCGCCCTCACGCTCGCGTCGACGGCCCCTGAGACGGTGCACACCCTGACGGTGATGGAACCCCCTCCTGTGCACGTGGCCAGCTCTCCGGGGTTCCTGGCCGTGACCGCCCGGCTCCTGGAGACCTTCAGAGCCGAGGGCGCCGCTGTGGCGCTGGACGAGTTCATGACGATGCTCGTCGGGCCCGGCTGGCGCAGCGAGTCGGAGCGTGATCTGCCGGGCTCCGTAGCTGCCATGGAGCGCGATGCCGCCACGTTCTTCGAGTCCGACATCCCCGCGATGCTCTCCTGGGACTTCGGTGCGGGGGACGCCGCGACCATTCGATGTCCGGTGTTGTACGTCGGAGGCAGTGACAGCGGTCCGTGGTTCGCAGACGTCCGCGCACGCATCCTGCATCTCCTGCCCCGTGCCGAGGACACCACCGTGAAGGGAGCCGGCCACCTGCTCGCCGCCACCCATCCTGCCGACACGGCGGGGCTCCTTGTCGACTTTCTCCGCCGTCACCCCCGGTCCGGACCTGTATGAACGCGCCGAGCATGGCCTTCCGGTCTTGCTCGCGAGTGACACGGCCGCGGCCGAGTAGCCCTACCAGGGCGGCGGGTCGACGGGATCGGCTTGGTTGGCCCAGCGCGCCGGCGGTCGCCTACGACTTCTTGGCGCCTGCCTTGCTCAGCGAGCGCCCGGCGTCGCGTACGACGTTGTGCAGGAAGTCGTACTGCGTTGTGACGAGCTTGTCGGCCATCTCCAGGGCGGCGTCTATGACGGTCTCGCGGCGAGAAGGCCGGCCGCCGACTGATGGGAGCGCCTCGTCAACGGTGTCGACGAACTTGCGCACGGCCTCGATCGCTGCCCGCTGGCCGGCTTCGACCGACTTGAGCACCTCCTCGGACAGGTCCACCGTCCTGGCAACGGCACTCTTCTGCTCGGCTGTCGGAGCCTTCCTGGTTTCAGTGCTGGTGCGAGGCCTGGGGACCTTCGCGGTCTTCGCGGTCTTCGCGGTCTTCTGAGCCATGATCGCCCTCCTCAGGGGTGGTGAGGTGCGAAGGCCGGCCAATCCGCAGGCCGGATGACAACACCTCTCGCTACTCAGCCTGGGTTGCGGAAGCACGTTCGGGCAGAGGCTTTCGTCCTGCTGGGGTGCGCGATGCCGGCGAGACCACGCGCGCCCCCTCGCCCGCGAGCGGCTCACCGGATCGGACGCGATCTGTGAACGCGGTCATGCCGGCGGCAGGGTGCTCGAAGCTCGGGGCGTCTCTTCCAGCACAGGCACTAGGTTGAGCCTGTGTCGCCCGCTGAGCAGGTACTCGTCAGTCATCCGGACCCGTCGTGGTTACCCCACGGAAGTCGAGCCGATGTGGTTCTGGTCGCGCCACGCGCCGAGATGCCGGCCCCGACCTGCATGGTTCGACTGCTCGTGACTCGCCAAGGAGAGGTCTTCACCGTCCCGCGCGCAGATGGCAACGGTCTCGACATCCCAGCTCGTCGAGTGGGCGATGCCGCGCCCGAGAAGTGCGTGGAGACGCTCCTGGTGAGTGCACTGGGCACGGTGCAACCCACGGTCTTCCTCGGGTACGTGCGGAACGTCGTGAACGAGCCGACCGACGACTACGAATGGCCCGTGCCACATGCCTACTTCGCCGTCTGGCATTGCGACCTGCCGGCCGACCGCGAGGTAGAAGGGCAATGGCTCGGTGCTCGCGAAGCGAAGGGCCGACTGGCGGATCGGCATTGGTGGCCGCTCGGCGCCACGGTCATGGGAAGGTCGAGTAGAGAGACACACCATGCCGCCACCGTGGTCGGCGACGCATGACCACACCGGTGGCAACGACTCGCTGCCGCCTCGCCCGACTGGTATGTCGGGCGAGGCGACGCCATCTCATGACTCCTGGCTGGGCGGACCAGCTCCGGGTCAGCCCAGCCTGGCCGGGAACCAGGAGCTCGTCCAGATCCGCTCACGCTTCACGGACGAGCCGGGACGTGGGGCATGGATGATGATCCGCTGGCCGTGGCGCTGGCCGGCGTACACGCCGACGTGGTAGACGCCCCCGCTGCCATAGAAGAAGACCAGGTCACCCTTCCGCATGTTGGCGCGGTCGATCCGGCGTGCGGCTTGAGCCTGCTGCGCGGCGGTGCGGGGGATGTTGGTGAAGCCGGCTCTGCGGTAGGTGTAGTAGACGAGGCCCGAGCAGTCGAACGCGTTGGGCCCAGCCGCGCCCCACACGTAGGGGTCGCCCTGCTGGTCCGCGACGAGCTTGAGCGCGACGTTGATCCGTTGGGTGCGGCTCGTCGCGGCGTCGGCGTGCGGCACGAAGGTGAACAGGGAGCCGACCAGGACGGCGGCCAGCAGGAAGGGCAGCACAGCAAGGCGCTGCATGCGAGAAATCGCAGGCATGGTGAAGGTTCCTTTCCACGCCTGTGAGGTGAGCTGTCGGGTTAGGGCTGAAAGGTGCCCCGCCACCGCCGACCGGAAGATCGACCAGTGACTTCACCCCTAGTGGCGACCGGTCGTGAGACCGGTGACCACGATGAGAGTGGGTCCCCCACTCCTGCCCGTAGAGATTCTGTCGACGAATGGGACCAGGTCTGCGGCGGGCAGGACTCGGCGTAGCCGCGCCTGGCTGTGAAGTTGTGATTCCCCGTATGCGAACACCGGGCCGATTGCACCAGGTCGCGACAGGCAGTCTCGCCACGGACGGTAGGGGTAAACGTGCGTCGTGAAGCGGCCTAGACGGCTCCCGGCGCCTGCGATGCCGTGCCGGGAACAAGAACGTCGCCACCGGCCACTGCGCTACGCGCAGTGGCGCCGGCTTCACCGGCACTCAGTAAGCACAGGGCTGCTGTGTTGCCAATATCACCTTCCGGAGCTGCGGGTCCTCCGAGGTCCCCCGACGCCCGTGCCGGACCTGGTCTTTGGTCGAATGCGGACAGAGGATGGCCGGAATACTTCCTAGGCTCGTGGCACAGGGTTCGTTGGGATCTCGGGACCTACAGGCAGGAGCACACCATGGACTTCAAGATCGAGCTGATCCCGCTGGCAGTGCAGGACGTCGACCGATCGGTCGAGTTCTACGGAAAGGACCTTGGCTGGAATGTCGACCATGACCAGACCGTCGGCCCCGAGCTGCGGTTCGTGCAGGTCACCCCGCCTGGATCGGCGTGCTCGATCTGCTTCGGGACCGGCCTCGACATGATGCCTGAGGGCTCCTCGCAGTTCATCCAGATCGTCGTCGCAGACGCGGACGAGGCCTGCGCCTACCTGCGCGGCCGCGGGGTGGAGTGCAGCGACGTCGACGAGCAGCCCTGGGGCCGGTTCGTGCGGTTCGACGACCCCGACGGCAACCGCTGGGCGCTGCAGCAGATCATCGTGCCGTCCTAGATGGTGCACGACCCGTCGCGTCCGGCTGCTCGGTCAGGGGTCGGAAGTCTCGGCCACGACGCTGGCGGTCCCGCCCGCACGTTCAACGCGAGCGCGCACCTGTGCTGCGCAGTCTTCGCTGAGCCCCTCGGCGATGACGGTCGGCGGGTTGTCGACCCTCTCCTTGGCCTCGACCAGGCCGACTTCGGAGACCTCCCGCAGGGCCTTGACGACCTCGATCGGTCGCTTGCCGGCACCCTCCAGCTGCACCCGGTAGGCGCCGGGCTGGGCGTACTTCGGGTCTGGGGACGTAGAGATGGCACCGGTCATCACGTACCTCCACCAGGCGACGGGGTGCACGACTGCTCCGACGACGCTGAACACGACCAGCGCCCACCCGGCCCAGGAGATCCACTGGTCGGGGTAGCGCAGCATGAGGATGAGGCCGATGATCACACCGAGCACCCGCGGGAGCGCACGGCTGACGCGGTTCCAACGGATTGAGCTCACTGGGGTCCTTCCTCCGGGGCGAGCGCTGTTGCCGCCGATGTGATCTGTCGTCGAAGCGCTGCCTTTTCGGTTCCGTCGAGCCAGCTGGCCTCGACGCCGTCGAGCGAGATCTCCACCATCTCCTGCCAGCCCCAGCCGAAGGCGTTCGCGACCAAGCCGTACTCCGTTCCGAGGTCGAGGCCGATGAGGGCGGGGTCGTCGGTGTTCAACGTCGCCAGCAGGCCCGCGCTGCGCATCTGTGGGTAGACGTGATCCTCGAGCCGCGCGAACGCATTGGCGATGCGGATGTTCGAGGTCGGGCACACCGTGAGCGGGATCCGGGCCCTGGCCAAACGCGCCACCAGCTCGGCATCCTCCATGATCGGTAGGCCGTGGTCGATCCGCTCGACTCCGAGCTCGTCGATGCAGGCGGCGATGGCGGACGCCGGCGAGTTCTCGCCCTGGTGGGCGGTCAGACGGAACCCCGCGGCGCGGGCCGACTGGAACGCGGGACGGTACGACACCGGATCGATCCCCAGCTCGGTCGAGTCCATGCCGACCCCGATGACGCGCTCGGTCCCACGGGCAGCGGAGCTGCGCAGCGCGGCGAGCAGCTCCACCAGCTCGAGCCCCGCGGCCGGCCCGAACGCCCGGTCCATGTTGGCGATGAGCAGGCAGGTG
Source organism: uncultured Actinomycetota bacterium (assembly GCA_963700955.1). Classification (GTDB taxonomy): domain Bacteria; phylum Actinomycetota; class Actinomycetes; order Propionibacteriales; family Nocardioidaceae; genus Nocardioides_C. The sequence goes on from CAVOZH010000003.1 coordinate 120,789, forward strand.
CTGCCGGTCTCCGCCTCGGCCGCGGCGAGGCCCTCGTCCAGTCCGGCCACGATGTCCGCGAGGTCCTGGCCGTCGGCCAGATGGCGGGCCGGCGTGAAGAACGCCTCCCTGTGGACCACGCCGTGCTCAGCCCCGTCGATGACGCACTCGTACGCCAGCCGAGCCCAGTCCTCTCGTCCGGCGAGGGTCGACTGTACGAGCCAGAAGACACGAAGGAACCCGTCAAGGGAGTCGTAGCGGTAGAGCTCGGTCGGATCCGAGCTCGGCAGGGGTACGTCGTTGCGGCGGGCGAGGTCGACCAGGGTCTCCGGGCGCATGGTGCCCTCGATGTGACAGTGCAGCTCCACCTTCGGCAGCGCATCCAAAGCGGCGCCCAGTGTCGTCATAGCCGGGATCATGCCACCCGCCGGCACACCTTGCTGCCGGACTCAGCGGACGGTGATGTCGGGCTCGACCTTCACCTCGAAGTTGACCGACTGCGCGACGAAGCACATCTCGTGTGCCGTGGCGTGCAGGTTCATCGCCTTCTCCACCTGGTCGGCGGCGCCCACCACGATCCGCGGGCGGAGGACCACCTCGGTGAAGTGCCCGCTGCCGTCGGGCGCGGTGACCATCGTGCCGACCGCGTCGTCGGTGTACTCGTGCACGACGACCCCTGCCCGTGCACAGAGGCCGAGGTACCACAGCATGTGGCACTGCGACACGGACACGGTGAAGAGCTGCTCGGGGTTCCATCGGCTCGGGTCGCCGAGGAAGGCCGGGTCTGCCGTCCCGCCGATGGCCGGCGGCCCGTCGGCTTCGACGTTGTGGTCGCGGTCGTAGTCCCGGATACCCGTCGTGCCCTGTCCGCGGTTGCCGGTCCAGGTGATCGTCACGTCGTACTTGTGCGCCCTCATGCCACGATCTTGTCATTGCCCGGGGCTCGACTCAGGAGGCGAAGGTCCCAGGTCCGGGGGTCCCCTGGACGCGCAGAAGGGGCACGTCGTCCGACGTACCCCTTCTCGAGCAGGCTGGTGCGGTCAGCGCCGGAAGATCAGCGCTCGCTTCACTTCCTGGATGGCCTTGGTGACCTCGATGCCGCGTGGGCAGGCCTCGGTGCAGTTGAAGGTCGTGCGGCAGCGCCACACGCCCTCCTTGTCGTTGAGGATCTCGAGGCGCTGGTCGGTGCCCTCGTCGCGACTGTCGAAGATGAACCGGTGCGCGCCGACGATCGCCTGGGGACCGAAGTACTGCCCGTCGGTCCAGTACACCGGGCACGACGTGGTGCACGCCGCGCACAGGATGCACTTGGTGGTGTCGTCGTAACGCTCACGGTCGGCCTGCGACTGCAGCCGCTCACGGGTGGGTTCGTTGCCGTCGGTGACCAGGAACGGCATGACCGAGCGGTAGGCGTCGAAGAACGGCTCCATGTCGACCACGAGGTCCTTGAGTACCGGCAGGCCCTTGATCGGCTCGACGGTGATCGGCTTGGACGGGTTGACGTCCTTGATCAGCGTCTTGCAGGCCAGCCGGTTCTTGCCGTTGATGCGCATCGCGTCAGAGCCGCAGACGCCGTGCGCGCAGGAGCGGCGGAACGTGAGCGACCCGTCGAGGTCCCACTTGACCTTGTGAAGCGCGTCGAGCACCCGGTCGGTCGGCTCCGCCGTGACCTGGTAGCTCTCCCACCTCGCCTCCTCCGACACCTCGGGGTTGTAGCGGAGGATCTTGATAGTGACGTCCATCAGTACTTGCGCTCCATCGGCTCGTAACGGGTCTGCACGACCGGCTTGTAGTCCAGACGGATCGTCCCGTCCTCCTGCCGGTAGGCCATCGTGTGGCGCATGAAGTTCACGTCATCACGGTTGGGGTAGTCCTCGCGGTAGTGGCCGCCGCGCGACTCGTTGCGCGCGAGCGCGGAGACGACGAGCATCTCCGCGAGGTCGAGCAGGAAGCCCAGCTCGATCGCCTCGAGGAGGTCGGTGTTGAACCGCCTGCCCTTGTCCTGGACCGAGATGTTGACGTACCTCGCCTTGAGGCCCTCGATGTCCGAGAGCGCCTGCTTCAGCGACCCCTCGTCGCGGTAGACCTGTGCGTTGATGTCCATCGTCGCCTGCAGCTCGGCACGGATGACGGCCACCCGCTCCGACCCGCCGGCGTCCCGGAGCATCTCGATCTGGTCGACGACGTACTTCTCGGGGTTCTCCGGGAGGTCCTCGAAGCCGGCCGTCGCGGCGTACTCCGCGGCGTAGATGCCCGCGCGGCGCCCGAAGACGTTGATGTCGAGGAGCGAGTTGGTGCCCAGGCGGTTCGCGCCGTGCACCGAGACGCAGGCGACCTCGCCGGCGGCGTAGAGGCCGGGGACGACGGTCTCGTTGTCGCTGAGCACCTCGCCCTTGATGTTCGTCGGGATGCCGCCCATCGCGTAGTGCGCGGTCGGGAACACCGGGATCATCTCGGTGTAGGGCTCGACGCCGAGGTAGGTCCGCGCGAACTCCGTGATGTCGGGGAGCTTCGCGTCGATCTGCTCCTTCGGCAGGTGCGTCAGGTCGAGGTAGACGTAGGCCTTGTCCGGTCCTGCGCCGCGGCCCTCACGCACCTCGTTGGCCATCGCGCGGGCGACCATGTCACGCGGCGCGAGGTCCTTGATGGTCGGGGCGTAGCGCTCCATGAAGCGCTCGTTCTCGCTGTTGCGCAGGATGCCGCCCTCACCACGAGCAGCTTCCGAGAGCAGCACGCCGAGCCCGGCGAGACCGGTCGGGTGGAACTGGAAGAACTCCATGTCCTCGAGGGGGAGGCCCTTGCGCGACACGATGCCCATGCCGTCGCCGGTGAGCGTGTGGGCGTTGGAGGTGGTCCGGAAGACCTTCCCGAAGCCGCCCGAGGCGAAGATGATCGACTTCGCGTTGAAGACGTGGATCTCGCCGGTCGCCAGCTCGTAGGCCACGACACCGCTGACGCGGACGCCGCCGTCGGTCTCCTTCGTGAGCACGTCGAGGACGTAGAACTCGTTGTAGAACTCCACGTTGTGCTTGATGCACTGTTGGTAGAGCGTCTGCAGGATCATGTGGCCGGTGCGGTCCGCGGCGAAGCAGGAGCGGCGTACGGCGGCCTCACCGTGGTTGCGGGTGTGCCCACCGAAGCGGCGCTGGTCGATGCGCCCCTCCTCGGTGCGGTTGAAGGGCAGGCCCATCTTCTCCAGGTCGAGGACGGCGTCGATGGCCTCCTTGGCCATCACCTCGGCGGCGTCCTGGTCGACGAGGTAGTCACCGCCCTTGACGGTGTCGAAGGTGTGCCACTCCCAGTTGTCCTCCTCGACGTTGGCCAGCGCGGCGCACATGCCGCCCTGGGCCGCGCCGGTGTGGGACCGGGTCGGGTAGAGCTTGGTCAGTACCGCGGTGCGGGTGCGCTGACCGGACTCGAGCGCGGCGCGCATCCCTGCGCCACCCGCGCCGACGATGACGACGTCGTACTTGTGGGTCTGAACCATGCTGATCAGCGCCTTACTTGTTGGTGCAGACCTCGAGCGTCGACGCGGGGTCGATGCACGGGTCGAACGTGAAGATGACGAGGGTGCCGAGGACGACGGTCAGGAAGGTGGCGAAGTACAGCAGCGTCTTGAGCGTGAACTTCGTGCCGAGCCGGGTGGCGTAGTCGTTGATGATCGTCCGCAGGCCGTTCATGCCGTGCAGCATCGCCAGCCAGAGCATCGCGAGGTCCCAGACCTGCCAGAACGGGGTGGCCCACTTGCCGGCCACGAACCCGAAGTCGATCTGGTGGATGCCTTCGCCCTGCCACAGGTTCACGAAGAGGTGGCCGAGGACGAGCACGACGAGCAGCAGGCCGGAGCCGCGCATGAAGAGCCAGGAGTTCAGCTCGAAGTTGTTGGTCCTGCCCGCCTTGGAGGAGGAGCGGGGCTTGGGGATCGAGGTCAGGCTCATCGCGGTCAGCCTCCGAACACGTTCGACAGGTGGCGCCACACGAAGGGCAGGAACAGGACGACGAAGATGCCGACGACGCCGTAGGTCATCTGCCGCTGGTAGCGCGGACCGTTGGACCAGAAGTCGACGAGGATGATCCGGATCCCGTTGAAGGCGTGGAAGAGCACGGCGGCGACCAGGCCGACCTCCATGATCCCGACCACCGGGTTCTTGTAGGTCTCGACCGCGGCGTTGTAGGTCTCGGGGGAGACCCGGACCATCGCTGTGTCGATCACGTGGGCGAAGAGGAAGAAGAAGAGCGTGACGCCGGTGATGCGGTGTGCGACCCACGACCACATCCCCTCCCGGCCTCGGTAGAGCGTTCCCGCCGGTGAGCTGGCCAAGGGGATTCCTTTCGAAACGCAAGGGACTGAGCTTGAGCTCGCGCCGATGTGCAGCGCAACCAGGGCACTCTATCTTTGCCGGATTTGTTACTGACCAGTCGCTCCTGTGAAATCAATTACCGCACGGAACCCTTTCCTATTGCATCCGGTCCAGGGGCCGGCGGACCCGGACCGCGTGCCAGACGTTAGGCATCTCACGGTGCGCACGCAGGCGCGCTCGCCGTAACCTTCGACCATGGCAGAGGACACCACAGCCCAGTCGGCACCGCAGTCGCACGCGGAGCTCTCCGCGGACCCGAAGACGCACACCGAGTCCGGGCTCCCCTTCCAGCCGGTCTACGGCCCGGAGGCACTCGACGGTTTCGACCCGGCCGTGCAGCTAGGCGACCCCGGTGAGTTCCCCTTCACCCGTGGTGTCTACCCGTCGATGTACACCGGTAGGCCGTGGACGATGCGGCAGTACGCCGGCTTCGGCACCGCCAAGGAGTCCAACGAGCGCTACAAGCAGCTCGTCGCACATGGGACGGGCGGTCTCTCCGTTGCCTTCGACCTGCCCACCCAGATGGGCCACGACTCCGACTCCGCCATCGCTCACGGCGAGGTCGGCAAGGTCGGGGTGGCGATCGACTCGATCGACGACATGAAGGTGCTCTTCGACGGCATCCCGCTCGACCAGGTGTCGACCTCGATGACGATCAACGCACCCGCCGCGCTGCTGCTGCTGATGTACCAGATCGTCGCCGAGGACGCCGGGATCCCCGCAGACAAGCTCACGGGCACCATCCAGAACGACCTGCTCAAGGAGTACATCGCCCGGGGCACCTACATCTACCCGCCGCAGGAGTCGCTGCGGCTGATCACCGACATCTTCAGCTACTGCCGCGCCGAGATCCCGAAGTGGAACACGATCTCGATCTCCGGCTACCACATGGCCGAGGCCGGCGCGACGCCCGCGCAGGAGATCGCCTTCACGCTCGCCGACGGCATCGAGTACGTCCGTGCCGCGGTCGCCTCCGGCCAGGACGTCGACGAGTTCGCGCCGCGGCTGGCGTTCTTCTTCGTCTCCCGCACCACGATCCTCGAGGAGGTCGCGAAGTTCCGGGCCGCCCGCAGGATCTGGGCCCAGGTGATGCGTGACGAGTTCGGCGCGAAGAACCCCAAGTCACTGATGCTGCGCTTCCACACCCAGACCGCGGGGGTGCAGCTCACGGCCCAGCAGCCCGAGGTCAACCTCGTGCGCGTCGCGGTCCAGGCCCTCGCCGCGGTGCTCGGCGGCACGCAGTCGCTGCACACCAACTCCTACGACGAGGCGATCGCGCTGCCGACGGAGAAGGCGGCCCGACTCGCGCTGAGGACCCAGCAGGTGCTGGCGTTCGAGACGGACGTGACCAAGACCGTCGACCCGTTCGCGGGCTCCTACGCGGTCGAGTCGCTCACCGACGAGCTCGAGGAGGAGGCGCGCGCCCTGATGGCGAAGGTCGAGGACCTCGGCGGCGCGGTGAAGGCCATCGAGCACGGTTTCCAGAAGAACGAGATCGAGAAGGCCGCCTACCAGATCGCCAAGGAGATCGACTCCGCGCAGCGGGTCGTGGTGGGCCTCAACAAGTACGCCAGCCAGGAGGAGGAACCCTACGAGCCGCTGCGGGTCGACCCCGCCATCGAGACCCAGCAGGCCGAGCGTCTCGCCAAGCTCCGCTCCGAGCGCGACAACGCTGCCGTCGAGAAGCACCTCGCCGCGCTCAAGAAGGCCGCCGAGGGAACCGACAACGTGCTGTACCCGATGAAGGAGGCGCTGCGGGCCCGCGCCACGGTCGGCGAGGTGTGCAACGCGCTCCGTGACGTCTGGGGCGTGTACTCACCGCCGGACGCCTTCTGAGCTCGGCCTCGTCGGCTGAGTCCCCGTCAGGGCGCGGCGAAGGGTAGCCTGTCCTGACGTGTCGTCCTTCGTGCCTGCCGCCATCACCGCCGTCGACAAGCACGCCGACGAGCTGCTCACGATCCGGCGTGACCTGCACGCTCACCCCGAGCTGGCGTGGCAGGAGGAGCGCACGACGAACCTGGTCGCCAAGCGCCTCGAGGAGGCCGGCGTACGCCTGCAGCTGCTCCCCAAGAGCGGCCTCATCGCCGACGTCGGCAACACCGACGGTCCCACCGTCGCACTCCGGGCGGACCTCGACGCCCTCGCGGTCGACGACCTCACCGACGACCCCTGGCGCAGCTCGTACGCCGGCGTCGCCCACGCCTGCGGCCACGACGTGCACACGGCCTCACTGCTCGGCGCGGGGCTGGCGCTGGCCGACGTCCATGCGGCGACACCGATCGGTGGACGGGTCAGGCTGCTCTTCCAGCCGGCCGAGGAGGTCATGCCAGGCGGGGCGCTCGAGGTGATCTCGACCGGTGCCCTCGACGACGTGCGCCACGTTTTCGGGCTGCACTGCGACCCGGGCCTCGACGTCGGCCAGGTGGGCCTGCGGGAGGGACCGCTCACGGGTGCGGCGGACGCGATGAGCGTCCGTCTCCGCGGACGCGGAGGGCACACCTCGCGGCCGCACCTCACGCAGGACCTCACCTATGCGCTCGCCACGCTGGTGACCGAGCTCCCCGCTGCGTTGTCGCGTCGGCTCGACCCCCGTGCGGGAGTGAGCCTGGTCTGGGGGATCATCCGCTCGGGCTCGGCCAAGAACGTGATCCCCGCCAGCGGAGAGGCGGCCGGCACCGTCCGCATGCTCGACGCCGTGGCCTGGGCCGAGGCGGAGCATCTGATCCGCGAGCTGATCGACCAGATCGTGGCTCCCTACGGCGTGCGGGCCGAGGTCGAGTACGTCCGCGGCGTGCCACCCGTGGTCAACGAGCCCAGGTCGACGCACCTGCTCGGCCATGCCGCCGAGCAGGTCGTGGGGGAGGACAGCCACGTCTACACCCCGCAGAGCCTGGGCGGCGAGGACTTCGCGTGGTACCTCGAGTCGGTCCCCGGCGCGATGGCTCGGCTCGGGACGCGCACGCCGGGCGGGCCGACGTACGACCTGCACCAGGGTGACCTGCGCGTCGACGAGGCTGCCACGGCGATCGGAGCCAAGGTCCTCGCGGCCGCCGCGCTGCATGCGCTCGCAGCGCTCTGAGGGCGGGCCGAACGAGGACAAAGGTCCCGCGCCCAGGGGCTGGAAGTCACCGCCACATAACAAATGGCCTGGCAATGGCCCAGATGTGCCGTTTCGCCCCACCTCCCGGTATTAGTGTGACCGTGGTTCGCGCCAGTCCGTTGGCGCTACGTTATGAGGAGGCGTCTTGCGTCGGTTGACCAAGATTGCGGCAGCATCGGCGGTACTCGCGCTCGCGTTGACCGGCTGCGCAAAGCAGGAAGCAACAACAAACAAGGCGAGCGGCGACATCTGCAAGGGCAGTGGTGACGGCCCGAAGGTCGGCCTGGCGTACGACGTCGGCGGCCGCGGTGACCAGTCGTTCAACGACGCCGCCTACAACGGCCTGAAGAAGGCAGTGGACGAGCTCGGCGCCACCTGCACCCAGGGCGAGGCCCAGGACGGCGAGGCGGAGTCGGCTCGCGAGGACCGTCTGCGCCAGATGGCCGAGTCCGGCTACAGCCCGATCATCGGTGTCGGCTTCGCCTACAGCGACGCCGTGAACGCCGTGGCCCCGGACTTCCCGAAGATCTCCTTCGCGGTGATCGACGGGTTCGACCCCGACCAGACCCCGAACGACAACGTCGCCTACCTCGGCTTCGCCGAGAACGAGGGCTCCTTCCTCGTCGGCGTGGCCGCGGCCCAGAAGTCCAAGGCCAAGCACGTCGGCTTCGTCGGTGGCGTCCACAACGACCTCATCAAGAAGTTCGAGGCCGGCTTCACGGCTGGTGCGCAGGCCGTCGACCCGAAGATCAAGGTCGACGTCAAGTACATCGAGGAGACCGACCTCAAGGGCTTCAACGACCCGGCCGGTGGCAAGGCCGCCGCGACGGCGCTCTTCGACGGCGGCGCTGACGTCGTGTACCACGCCTCCGGCGGTTCGGGTGCCGGTGTCTTCGACGCCGCGGTCGACGCGGGCGACGGCATGTGGGCGATCGGTGTCGACTCCGACCAGTACCTCACCGCCTCGGCCGACCAGAAGAAGCACATCCTCACCTCGATGCTCAAGCGCGTTGACGTGGCGACGTACGACATGATCAAGTCGGTCGCTGACAGCAAGCCGCTGACGAGCTACCAGACCTACGACCTGAAGGCCGACGGCGTAGGCTACGCGACCTCTGGTGGCTACATCGACGACATCAAGTCCTCGATCGATCAGTACGGTGACAAGATCAAGTCCGGTGAGATCAAGGTGCCGACCGCGCCCTGATCTGCAACACCCCGGACCCGGGGCCAGACGCATGCGTTTGGCCCCGGGTCCATCCCTGTGGAGCGGAACGAGGAGATCCATGACCGCCACAGCCCCCTCGGTGGGCTCGGGCGACGCCATCCTGGTGCGCGGAATCACCAAGCGCTTTCCCGGTGTCATCGCCAACCAGGACGTCAACATCACGATCCGCACGGGCACCGTCCATGCGTTGATCGGTGAGAACGGCGCCGGCAAGTCGACCCTGATGAAGATCCTGTACGGCGTGCAGAAGCCCGACGAGGGATCGCTCACGGTCAACGGCAAGCAGGTCAGCTTCTCCTCGCCCACCGAGGCCATCGCCGCCGGGATCGGCATGGTCTTCCAGCACTTCATGCTCGCCGACAACCTCACGGTCCTCGAGAACGTGGTGCTCGGCGGGGAGAAGCTGCACGGGATCGGCGACGACGCCCGCAAGGAGATCGAGAGGATCTCCGAGGCCTACGGGTTCGGCCTCGACCCCGACGAGCTGGTCGAGGACCTCGGTGTGGGCGAGCGGCAGCGGGTCGAGATCCTCAAGGTGCTCTACCGCGGTGCGAAGATCATCATCCTCGACGAGCCGACCGCGGTCCTCGTGCCGCAGGAGGTCGACGCGCTCTTCGCGAACCTCCGCGAGCTCCAGCGCTCCGGCCACACCATTCTCTTCATCTCGCACAAGCTCGACGAGGTGCTCGCGATCGCCGACGACATCACCGTCATGCGGCGTGGCACGACCGTCGGCGAGGCCCGGCCCGAAGGCACGACGAAGCACCAGCTGGCCGAGATGATGGTCGGCACGGAGCTGCCCTCACCGGCGACCGAGGAGTCCACGGTCACCGAGCAGGTCTCCCTCGATGTCCGGGGCCTCTCCCTCGTCGACGACCGCGGACGCGCTCTGCTCTCCGACATCGACCTGTGCATCCACCGAGGCGAGGTCCTCGGCATCGCCGGCGTCGAGGGCAACGGGCAGGCCGAGCTGGTCGAGACGATCATGGGCATGCGCAAGGCGACCTCCGGCACCATCGAGCTCGACGGCACCGAGATCAGCGCCTGGGACACCCGCCGTCGGCGCGAGGCAGGGGTCGGGTACATCCCCGAGGACCGGCACCGCCACGGTCTGCTGCTCGACGCACCCCTGTGGGAGAACCGGATCCTCGGCCACCAGACGCTCGAGCCGTCCGTGAAGGGCATGTGGATCAACCGCTCGGGCGCCCACGCGGACACCGAGCGCATCGTCGAGGAGTACGACGTCCGCACGCCCGGCGTGGACACCTTTGCCCGGGCGCTGTCCGGGGGCAACCAGCAGAAGTTCATCGTCGGACGCGAGATGAGCAGCGAGCCGACGCTGCTGATCGCCTCCCACCCGACCCGCGGCGTCGACGTCGGTGCGCAGGCCGCGATCTGGGACCACATCAAGAACGCCCGGCGCAAGGGCCTCGCGGTCCTGCTGATCTCTGCCGACCTGGACGAGCTCATCGGCCTCTCGGACCGGATCGTGGTGATCCTGCGCGGCAGCCTGGTGGCGGACTTCGACCCCCAGACCGTGACGCCGCAGGACCTGGGAACGGCGATGACCGGTGGCAAGGAGGATGCGTCGTGAGCATCGTGTCGAGGGTCTTCGCTGCGCTTCTGGCGCCGCTCGTCGCCGTGGTGGCCGCGATGCTGATCACCAGCCTGGTCGTGGTGCTGGTCGGCGGGTCGCCCGCTGAGTTCTGGAGCATCATCTTCTCCCGGCCGGCCAACCGCGTTTTCGTCAACATCGTGAACCAGTCGTCGATGATCTTCCTGTCGGCCCTCGCCGCGGCCATCGGCTTCCGGATGAACCTCTTCAACATCGGCGTGGAGGGGCAGTACACCCTGGCGTCGTACACCGCAGCCCTCTTCGCGGGCGCGGCGCTCCTCCCGGGCAAGCTCAACATCCTCGCGTCGATCGTCATCGCGATGGCCGTCGGCGCGACCTGGGCCGGCATCGCCGGTGTGCTCAAGGTGACCCGCGGCGTGAGCGAGGTGATCTCGACGATCATGCTCAACGCCATCGGCACCACCCTCGCTGGGTACCTCCTGCTCAACTACGGCCAGCAGTACGGCAGCGGTCGGCGCACCACGCCGCTCAGGCCCGGCAGCGAGCTCTCCGGCTTCACCCCGTTCAGCGCCTCCGACGGCGCGATCTGGACGCTGGTCATCCTCGCCGTGCTCGCCGGCATCGGGTTCAACGTGCTGCTCAACCGGACCCGGTTCGGTTTCGACCTCCGCGCCACCGGCATGTCGGAGACCGCGGCGGTGGCCAGCGGCGTGGACGTCAAGAGGATGGTGGTGGTCGCGATGATGCTCTCCGGAGCCGTCGCGGGCCTGATCTGGATGCCGGCGCTGTTCAACGGTGCGCACTACTACGGACCGACCTTCCAGGCGGGCCTCGGCTTCACCGGCATCGCAGTCGCCCTGCTCGGCCGTAACCGTCCGCTGGGCATCATGTTCGGTGCGATCCTGTTCGCGTTCCTGAACGAGCAGTCCAACCGGCTCACGCTCGAGACCGACATCTCCCCGAGCGTCGTCCAGATCACCCAGGGCGTCATCGTCCTGGCCGTCGTCGTCGCCTACGAGGTCGCGCGCCGCTGGCGTGCTGCCGCGGAACAGAAAGCGGTCATGCGCAAGCTCGAGGAGTCCCGGCCCACGGGTGGAGAGGCGGTGTCGGCATGAGCACGGCTCTGATGCAGGCGCAGCAGGAGAGAGCGGACCGCTCTCGACGCCGTACCTACATGTGGGTGTGGATCGCACTCGGTGTCCTCGTGGCCGTCTCAGGGGTCCGGATGGTCACGGGGGCGCACGAGATCGACTCGCGCGGCAGCCTGCAGGCGGCCATCATTGCCACCTGCCCCATCCTCATGGCCGCGATGGGCGGCTTGTGGAGTGAGCGCTCGGGCGTGGTGAACATCGGTCTCGAGGGGCAGATGATCCTCGGCACCTGGGGCGCCGGCTACTTCACCTACTACTACGGCCCGTGGCAGGGGATCCTCGGCGCGGCGCTGCTCGGCGCGATCGGCGGACTCATCCACGCCATCGCGACGGTCACCTTCGGCGTCGACCACATCGTCTCCGGTGTCGCGATCAACATCATCGGCCTCGGTGCGGCGAAGTTCCTCGCTGAGGCGTTCTTCGCCGATCTCAACAGCGACCGGGGCACCGGAGGTGTCAAGCAGCTGGTCGGTCTGGAGAGGCCACCGAGCTTCACCGTGCCAGGGATATCGGAGTGGTCCTCGGATCTGGCGGCGAAGCACTGGTTCGTGATCTCCGACGTCGCCGCTGCCGTGGCAGCTCTGACCACCCGGATGTCATGGGTGACCGTCCTGGTCTTCGCACTCGTCGCACTGACCGCGTGGCTGCTGTGGCACACCTCCTTCGGTCTGCGCCTGAGGTCCTGCGGTGAGAACCCGCAGGCTGCCGAGAGCCTCGGTGTGAACGTGATTCGCTACAAGTACGTCGCGGTCCTCGTCTCGGGAGCCTTCGCGGGCATCGGTGGCGGCTACCTCGCGCTCGTCGCCTCCAGCGGGTTCGTCACAGGGCAGACCAACGGACGAGGGTTCATCGGCCTGGCCGCCATGATCTTCGGCAACTGGCGCCCTGGCGGAATCCTCGCCGGCGCGAGCATGTTCGGCTACACCGACAGCCTGCCCCTGAGGTCCACCTCGACGATCCACGCTCTGCTGCTGCTCATCGCCATCGGCCTGCTGGCATTTGCGATCTTCCGGCTGCTCGGCGGGCAGCGGGCCACCGCGGCCGTCCTCGCCGTGTTCGGCGGTTTGTTCCTCCTGTGGTTCCTCGTGACCAAAGAGGTGCCGCGCGACTTCACGAGCATGACGCCCTACATCGCCACGCTGCTGGTCCTGGCGTTCGCGTCGCAGCGGCTGCGCATGCCTGCCGCCGACGGCCAGATCTACCGGAAGGGCTCGGCGGGCTAGTGACCAGCCCCGAGTTCGACTGGGAGGGCCTGCGGGAGCACGCTTCGGCGGCGATGCGGCACGCCTATGCGCCGTACTCGAGGTACCCGGTCGGCGCGGCCGCGCTCGTGGACGACGGGCGGGTCGTGGTGGGCTGCAACGTGGAGAACGCGGCGTACGGCGTGGGCCTGTGCGCCGAGTGCGGCCTGGTCTCGCAGCTGCACGCCTCGGGGGGCGGCCGCCTCACGCGCTTCGTCTGCGTCAACGGCGAGGGCGCGGTGATCATGCCGTGCGGGCGGTGCCGCCAGCTGCTGTTCGAGCACGGCGGCCCCGACCTCCTGCTGCTCACGGTCTCGGGCGTCCGCCGCATGGACCAGGTGCTCCCGGACGCGTTCGGCCCGGCGGCATTGAGCGACTATGCCCACCGCACGGATTGACCTGACCTCGCCCGACGTCGTCGCGGATCCCTACCCGTACTTCGCCGAGGAGCGCCGCCGCCACCCCGTGGCGTGGCACGGGCCGTCGGGCAGGTGGCTCACCTTCGACCACGCGAGCGCCAACGCGGTCCTGCGGCATCGGCGCCTCGGCCGGATCTGGTCCGACAAGCAGCCGGCGGAGCGGTTCGAGCCGTTCAACCTCCTGCACCGCAACCAGATGATGGAGAACGAGCCGCCCGACCACACACGGCTCCGGCGGCTGGTCGCCGGGGCGTTCGCCCGCGGCCATGTCGAGCGGCTGCGACCTCGGGTGCGCGCGCTCGCCGAGAGCCTGCTCGCCGAGGTCGACCCGGCCGACTTCGACGTGATCGGGGAGTACGCCGAGCCGCTGCCGGTGCTGGTGATCGCCGAGCTGCTCGGTGTCCCGACCGAGCTCGCGCCGCAGCTGCGGTCGTGGTCCCAGGCGATCGTGCGGATGTACGAGGTCGCCCCGAGCGAGCAGGCGCAGGACGCCGCGGTCACGGCCGCACAGGACTTCGCGGAGATGGTTCGCGAGCTCGCCCGTGACCGTGCCGCCGCCCCGCGTGACGACCTCGTCAGCGACCTCGTCGCCGCCCGGGTCCCGAGCGGCTCGGACGGTCCGAGCGGCTCGGACGACAAGGCGGCCCGCCTGAGCGAGGACGAGGTGGTGGCATCCGCCGTACTCCTGCTCAACGCCGGCCACGAGGCGTCGGTGAACGTCTTCGGCAACGGCCTCGTCGCGATGCTCTCGCGTGGGCTCGAGCCGGTGGTGGGCAGAGTCCCGGAGTGCGTCGAGGAGATGCTCCGGTTCGACTCGGCCCTTCAGCTCTTCGAGCGCACCGCGACCGCCGACGTGAACGTCGGTGGGGTCACGGTCGAGAAGGGCCAGAAGGTCGCCGCTCTCCTGGGCGCCGCGAACCGCGACCCGGCCGTGTTCGACCGGGCGGACACCTTCGTGCCGACGCGCGACCCGAACCCCCACGTGGCGTTCGGGGCGGGGCTGCACTTCTGCCTCGGTGCCCCACTCGCACGCATGGAGCTGGCCGAGTCGTTGGGGCTGCTGTGGGCCCGCATGCCGGGGCTCCACCTCGTCGGCGAGCCGGAACCGCGGGGCACGTTCGTGCTGCGCGGCTACACCTCTGTCCGCGTGGGCTCGTCCCACAACACCGTACGCACGACTACCACCTGAGCCCCTCACGCAGGACGCACCTGCGCCCGAGAAGGCTCAGCCCACATGAAAGAGGTCCGTTCATGACAGAAGCGCACGACGCGGTAGAGGTGATCGTCGCCAAGCGCGACGGACACGAGCTCACCGACTCGCAGATCGACTGGGCGGTCGACGCGTACACCAGGGGAGTGGTGGCCGACGAGCAGATGTCGGCTCTGACCATGGCGATCCTGCTCAACGGGATGAGCCGGCGCGAGATCGCGCGGTGGACCGCGGCGATGATCGCCTCGGGGGAGCGGATGGACTTCTCGTCGCTCTCGCGGCGTACGGCGGACAAGCACTCGACCGGGGGCGTCGGCGACAAGATCACCCTGCCGCTCGCACCCCTGGTCGCGGCCCACGGGGTTGCCGTGCCGCAGCTCTCGGGGCGCGGCCTCGGCCACACCGGCGGCACTCTCGACAAGCTGGAGTCGATCCCCGGCTGGCGCGCCGACCTCGGCAACGACGAGATGATGCGTCAGCTCGAGGAGGTCGGCGCGGTGATCTGCGCGGCCGGGGCGGGACTGGCGCCGGCGGACAAGAAGCTCTACGCCCTCCGTGACGTCACGGGCACGGTCGAGGCGATCCCGCTGATCGCCAGCTCGATCATGAGCAAGAAGATCGCGGAGGGCACCGGGGCCCTCGTGCTCGACGTCAAGGTCGGCACCGGTGCCTTCATGAAGGAGCTCGACCAGGCCCGCGAGCTCGCGGAGACCATGGTGGCCCTCGGCAAGGACGCAGGGGTGCAGACGGTGGCCCTGCTCACCGACATGTACACCCCGCTCGGGCTCACCGCCGGTAACGCCCTCGAGGTGCGCGAGTCGGTCGAGGTCCTCGCCGGCGGAGGGCCCGCTGACGTGGTGGAGCTGACGCTTGCGCTCGCGCGGGAGATGCTCTCCGCCGCGGGCGTCACCGACGTCGACCCCGCTGAGAAGCTCGCCGACGGCTCTGCGATGGACACCTGGAAGGCGATGATCCGTGCTCAGGACGGCGACCCCGACGCGCAGCTGCCGACGGCACGGGAGACCCACGTGGTGAACGCTCCGGCCACCGGCGTGCTCACACGTCTCGACGCGATGGCGGTCGGCATGGCGGCGTGGCGTCTCGGGGCCGGTCGTGCGCGCAAGGAGGACCCCGTGCAGGCCGGAGCAGGGGTCGAGATGCACGCGAAGCCAGGTGACCGGGTGACCGAGGGGCAGCCCCTGCTGACCCTGCACACCGACGACCCCGGGCGCTTCGAGCGGGCCCTGGACGGTCTCCTCGACGGCGTGGACGTCGCGAGCGACGAGGCGTCGTACACGCCCCGCCCCCTCGTGATCGACCGGGTCAGCTGAGCAGCAGCACCACGGTCTCGGCGACGCAGGCCGGCTTGTCCTCGCCCTCGATCTCGATGACGTAGCGGGTCACCAGCTGCTTGCCGGCCGGGATGTCGGTGACCTCGGCGAGGGTCGCGGTGCACCGGACCCGCGAGCCGACCTTGACCGGGTTGGGGAAGCGGACCTTGTTCACGCCGTAGTTGAGCTTGGCGCCCGGGGTCTCGAGCGAGAAGATCTGCGACGCGAAGAGCGGCACGAGCGAGAGGGTCAGGTAGCCGTGCGCGATCGTGCCGCCGAAGGGCCCGTCCTTCGCGCGCTCGACGTCCACGTGGATCCACTGGTGGTCGCCGGTCGCGTCCGCGAAGGCGTTGACGCGCTCCTGGTCGACGGTGAGCCAGTCACTGGTGCCGAGCTCCTCGCCCGCCGCTCGACCGACTTCGTCGAAGGTCTTGAAAACGCGCATGGTCGCCTCTCTGGTCCGGATGCAAGGATGTCGTCATGGCTGAACTTATCCCTGCCCCGACGCGCATCCCCGTCCCGGGTGGCAAGGTCATCGACGAGTACGTCGGACGTGTCACCACCGGCACCGAGTCCGTCTCGGTCGCCCACATGATCGCCCCTGGCGGCTGGACCGAGCCGGCGCAGCAGCCGGAGTTCGACGAGGTGACCGTCGTGCTCAGTGGCGTCGTCCTCGTCGAGGTGACCGACGGCGACGGGTCCACCACTCTCGAGGTGCCCGCCGGCCAGGCCGTCGTCACGAAGGCGGGGGAGCGGGTGCGGTACTCCACGGGACAGGAGCAGACGGAGTACATCGCGGTCTGCCTGCCGGCGTTCTCGCCCGACACCGTCAACCGCGACCCCGAGCCGGCCGCATGACCGCGACCGAGGAGATCCTCCTGCCGACCCACGACCAGGTGCACCGGGCCCCGAAGGTGCTCCTGCACGACCACCTCGACGGAGGTCTGCGTCCCCAGACGATCCTCGACCTCGCACCCGGCGCCGGGCACACCCTCCCTGCGGACGACGCGGGGTCGCTCGGCAAGTGGTTCGAGGACGCCGCGAACTCCGGGTCCCTCGAGCGCTACCTCGAGACGTTCGACCACACCGTCGCGGTCATGCAGTCCGCCGAGAACCTCCGCCGCGTCGCGCAGGAGTGCGTCGAGGATCTGGCCGAGGACGGCGTCGTGTACGCCGAGGTGCGCTACGCCCCGGAGCAGCACCTGCAGGACGGTCTCTCGCTGGAGCAGGTCGTCGAGGCCGTCAAGGCGGGCTTCGAGGCGGGGGAGGAGCAGGCGGCCGCGAGCGGTCAGCCGATCGTCGTACGCCAGCTCCTGACCGCGATGCGTCACCAGGCCAACTCGCGTGAGATCGCGGAGCTCGTGGTGAGGTACCGCGACGAGGGCGTGCTCGGCTTCGACATCGCCGGCGCCGAGGCCGGGTTCCCACCCACGCGCCACCTCGACGCCTTCGAGTACCTCCAGCGCGAGAACGCGCACTTCACGATCCACGCCGGCGAGGCCTTCGGGCTGCCGTCGATCTGGGAGGCGATCCAGTGGTGCGGCGCCGACCGGCTCGGCCACGGCGTGCGGATCATCGACGACATCACGCAGGGAGCGGACGGTGGCTACGTGCTCGGTCGGCTCGCGTCGTACGTCCGCGACAAGCGGATTCCCTTGGAGATGTGCCCCAGCTCCAACGTGCAGACCGGCGCGGCCAGCTCGATCGCGGAGCACCCGATCGGCATCTTGAAGCAGCTCGGTTTCCGGGTGACGGTCAACACCGACAACCGGCTGATGAGCGGGACGTCGGTGACCGACGAGATGTTCGCCCTCGTCGAGGCGTTCGGCTACACGCTGGATGACCTGCGCTGGTTCACGATCAACGCCATGAAGTCGGCCTTCCTGCCCTTCGACGAGCGGCTTGACATCATCAACACCGAGATCAAGCCCGCCTATGCGGTTCTGAAGGCGATGGTCTAGCGAGGTAAGGTCCTCCCGGGCACATGGGAGGAGACCCGAAGAATGGCTGGACGCCATAGTGCGCCCGGGCGCGAGCGACTGGGCGCTGGTTCGCGCGCTCGGTCACGCAAGCGGTCCCGTGTGCTACCGGTGCTGTTGATGCTGCTGGCGGCGATGGTCGTCGGTGCCGGCGCGTTCGCCGTGGTCGGCAAGGAGCCGAAGACGGAGGCCGGCTGCGACAGCACGGTGAAGGTCCGGCTCGCTGCGGCCGCCGAGATCGCCCCCGTCCTGGGGAAGGCGACCAGCGACCTCGAGGCCGACGAGGTCAAGGCAGCGGGCGCCTGCGTCGACTACGACGTGGAGGCGGTTGCGCCGGAGCAGGTGGCTGAAGAGCTGTCTTCCCAGCCGACGAAGGCGCCGGACCTGTGGGTCCCCGACTTCTCCGTCTGGCTCACCCGGGCCACGCAGTCCGGCGCCGCACCCGCGACCGTCTCGAAGTCCCTCGCCAAGTCGCCCGTCGTCGTCGTGGGCCGCGACGTGAAGGCGCCGTCCTCCTGGCGTGAGGTCGGCATGAACACGGTCGCCTACCTCGACCCGTTGACCAGCTCCGCCAGCACCGCCGCCCTGCTCTCCGCCTTCGGCGAGATGGCCGTGACAGGCGCTACCCGGACCGAGATGGGCGCCATGATGGTGCCGCTCGCACAGAGGTACGGCGCCCAGCCGAACAAGCCCAAGACCGTCGACGACGTCGCCCAGGCCGCGGAGCAGGGCGCCCTCGGCGTGATGACCGAGCAGCAGCTCGTCAGCGTCCAGAGTGCGGGCCGGGGCGACGGGCTCACCGCAGCCGTCCCCGCGCCCGGCACGATGGTCCTCGACTACCCGTTGGCAGCAGTCTCGCCCGAGGAGGCGGTGCAGGAAGCCGGCCGTCAGCTCGCGGAGTACCTTGCCGGCTCCCGCGGCACCGAGCTGCTGGCGGACAACGGGTTCCGCGATCCCGAGAACACCCCGCTGGGCTCGGGTGGCGGCCTTGGCAAGGGCGACCTGAAGGTGCTCCCCTCCCCCGACGCGGAGGCGGTGTCCGGAGCGCTCAGGCAGTGGTCGGTGCTCACCGTCCCCTCTCGCAGCCTCGCGGTCGTCGACGTGTCCGGCTCGATGGACTTCGCCGACGCCGGCCGGTCGCGGATCTCCCTGGCTGTCGCGGCGGCGGGCGGAGCACTCGAGCTCTTCCCCGACAACGCCGAGATCGGGCTCTGGGCCTTCTCGGTGGGGCTCGGCGGTGGCAACCGGGACTACACCTCGCTGGCGCCGATCCGCACCCTGGGCTCGACCTCGAAAGGTCGGTCCCACCGAGACGAGCTCGCCACGGCGATGCGCAAGCTGCCCGGGATGACCCACGGTGGGACGGGGCTCTACGACACCACGCTCGCCGCGGTCCGCACCGTGCAGGACGACTACGACGCCCGCGCGGTCAACACCGTCATCCTCCTCACCGACGGCGAGAACGACGATCCGGGCAGCCTCTCCCTGCAGGAGCTCGTGAGCACGATCCAGCGCGAGCGGGACCCCGCCCGGCCGGTTCCCGTCATCGCGATCGGCATGGGCCCCGAGGCGGATGCGAAGGCGTTGGAGCGGATCGCCGGGGCCACGGGAGGGCGGAGCTACGTCGCACGCAACCCGGCGGACATCTCCGAGGTGTTCATCGACGCAATGCTCAGGCGCTAGCTAGCCCTTCAGGGCTCCTGTCCCAGGACGCCATGGTCGGGCAGGGGAGTCGTCCCGAGAAGGCGGCTCACGTGCCGGTAGGCCTCCTCCGAAGTCATCGGCGTGCAGCCGAGCGCGACTGCGTGGGCGACGACCTGGGGCTCGCCCCGCAGCAGCATCACCCCGCGATGGAGAAGGACGAGTGGGTGCTTGCGCCGCTCTTGCAGATCACGGGTGAGCCGGCGCCAGAAGGTCAGGACGCGGTGGTTTCGCACGCAGATCGCGTCCGCGAGCAGCCCTCGCGACCGGCAGTCCTGCACGACCTCCTGCGCGAAGATCCCTTCGGCGACGAAGTACGCCGCTTCCTGTACGTCGAGGATCCGGTGGCCGGTGCGGCCGTCGTGCGCGATGTCGTACACCGGCACGTCGGCCCGCCCGTCACGGCACAGGGACTCGATCGCCTCGAGTGCCTCCTTCAGGTGCCATGACTCCGGGTCGTCCCAGTCGACGATCGACTCGTGCCCCAGACCGATGCGTGGCAGGGAGGGGTCGGAGCCGTCCTTGTAGAAGTCGTCGAGGTTGAGCACGGGGAGACCGATGCGACGCGAGAGACGGGACTTGCCCGATCCGGAGGGACCAGCGAGGACGATGACTCGGGCGCGCACCGGGACATTCTGCCCTTGCTCGGCGCGCGCCCGGGGATCGGGGGGTCGGCGAGGGGCTCAGATCCCGATCGGGTGCCAGACGGTCTTGGTCTCCAGGAACGCGGTCATCCGCTCGATGCCGGGCTCGACCGACCAGTCGGGCTCGGCGGCCGGGGCGCGGACGACTCGCTTGAGGTTCTCCGCCGCGGCGACCTCGAGCTCACGGGCGTGCTCGGGGTCCCCTGCGGCGCCGGTCAGGTCGATGGCGTTGACGTCCATGTGCGAGGCCAGGGTCGGAACCGTGTCGGCGAGGCGTCCGGTCAGCACGTTCACGACACCGCCGGGCACGTCGGAGGTGGCCAGCACCTCGGAGAACGTGATGGCCGGGAGGGGACGGGCGTAGGAGGACGTCACGACACAGGTGTTGCCCGTGACGATGACCGGGGCGACGACCGAGACCAGCCCCAGGAGTGAGGACTCCTGCGGGGCAAGCACCGCGACGACGCCGGTGGGGTCGGGCAGGGAGAAGTTGAAGTACGGTCCCGCGACCGGGTTGGCCCCGCCCACGACCTGGGCGATCTTGTCGGCCCAGCCGGCGTACCAGACGAGGCGGTCCACGGCGGTGTCCACGGCGGTCTCGGCCTGGCGCTTGGAGGTCCCCTCGCCGAGGCCGACCTCCTCGACGAACTGGTTGCGGCGGCCCTCGAGGACCTCCGCGATCCGGTAGAGCACCTGGCCGCGGTTGTAGGCGGTGCGTGAGGACCAGCCACCGAAGGCCTTGCGGGCTGCGGCGACCGCGTCGCGTGCGTCCTTGCGGGAGGCGTAGGAGGCGTTGGCCAGGAACCGCCCCTTGGGTCGGTGACCTCGTAGGAGCGGCCGGACTCCGAGCGCGGGAACGCGCCTGCGACGTACAGCTTGTAGGTCTTGCGCACGTCCAGGCGCGCGCCGCTGCCGATACTGGGGGTGGGTGTCATCGGACGTATGCCTCCAGGCCGTGGCGGCCGCCCTCGCGGCCGTATCCGGACTCCTTGTAGCCGCCGAAGGGGCTCGCGGGGTCGAAGCGGTTGAACGTGTTGGCCCACACCACGCCGGCGCGGAGCTTGTCGGCCATCCACAGGATGCGCGAGCCCTTGTCGGTCCACACACCGGCGGACAGGCCGAACGGGGTGTTGTTCGCCTTCTCCACCGCCTCGGCGGGGGTGCGGAAGGTCAGCACCGACAGGACCGGCCCGAAGATCTCCTCCCGGGCGATCCGGTGGGCCTGGGTGACCCCGGTGAAGATCGTCGGCGGGAACCAGTACCCCTTGGAGGGAAGGTCGCAGGCCGCCGTCCAGCGCTCGGCGCCCTCGGCGTCGCCCACGTCGGAGAGCTCGCGGATCCGCAGGAGCTGCTCCAGGGAGTTGATCGCGCCGATGTCGGTGTTCTTGTCGAGCGGGTCGCCCACACGAAGGGTCGCCATCCGCCGCTTGAGGCTGTGCAGCACCTCCTCCTCGACCGACTCCTGCACCAGCAGCCGCGACCCGGCGCAGCAGACGTGGCCCTGGTTGAAGAAGATGCCGTTGACGATGCCCTCGACGGCCTGGTCGACCGGGGCGTCGTCGAAGACGATGTTCGCAGCCTTGCCACCGAGCTCCAGAGTGACCCGCTTGTCGCTACCGGCCACCGCCCTCGCGATCTGCCGCCCGACGTCGGTCGAGCCGGTGAACGCGACCTTGTCGACGTCATCGTGGGCGACCAGAGCCCGGCCGGTCTCGCCCGCGCCGGTGACGATGTTCACCACGCCAGGCGGCAGGTCCGCCTGCTGGCAGATCTCCGCGAACAGCAGCGCGGTCAGCGGGGTGGTCTCGGCCGGCTTGAGCACGACGGTGTTGCCCGCCGCGAGCGCGGGAGCGATCTTCCACGCCAGCATCATCAGCGGGAAGTTCCACGGGATCACCTGCGCCGCCACGCCCAACGGTTTCGGAGGTTCGCCCTGTGCCGTTGAAACACCGGCGTACTCGAGCTTGTCGGCCCACCCCGCGTAGTAGAAGAACCACGACGCCACCAGGGGTACGTCGACGTCGCGAGACTCGCGGATCGGCTTGCCGTTGTCGAGGGACTCCAGGACGGCGAGCTCTCGCGAGCGCTCCTGGATGATCCGCGCGATCCGGAACAGGTACTTCGCCCGCTCCCGGCCCGACATCGTCGACCAGACCTTCGTGTAGGCGCGACGAGCCGCCTTCACCGCACGGTCGACGTCCTCGGCCGACGCCTCGGCGACCTCGGCGAGGACCTCCTCGGTCGCAGGGCTCACCGTCTTGAACGAGTGGCCCCCCGTCGGGTCGGTGAACTCGCCGTTCACGAACAGGCCGTAGGACGACTTGATGTCCACCACCGAGCGCGACTCGGGCGCGGGGGCGTACTCGAACGCCGCCCGCCGGTCGATCGCGTGCGTCCCGGCTTCGGTCGAGTCGTTGTTCTGCGTTGTCATCGGCGATCAGTCCAGGGTGAAGTAGTCGGGGCCGGAGTATCGGCCGGTCTTCATCTTCGTGCGCTGCATCAGCAGGTCGTTCAGCAGCGTCGAGGCGCCGAAGCGGAACCACTCGGGGTCCAGCCAGTCCGGGCCCGCGACCTCGTTGACCATCACGAGGTACTTGATGGCGTCCTTGCTGGTGCGGATGCCGCCGGCCGGCTTCACGCCGATCATCTGGCCGGTGGCCTCACGGAAGTCGCGCACCGCCTCCAGCATCACCAGCGTGACCGGCATGGTCGCGGCCGGCTGCACCTTGCCGGTGGAGGTCTTGATGAAGTCCGCGCCGGCCATCATCGCCAGCCACGAGACCCGTCGTACGTTGTCGTAGGTCTGGAGCTCACCGGTCTCGAAGATCACCTTCAGGTGCGCCGCGGTGCCGTCGGGACGGGCGCACGCCTCGCGCACCGCGACGATCTGCTCGAACACCTCGAGGTACCGACCCGACAAGAACGCGCCCCGGTCGATCACCATGTCGATCTCGTCCGCGCCCGCCTCCACGGCGTCATGGGTGTCGGCGAGCTTGATGTCCATCGCCGCACGGCCCGACGGGAACGCCGTCGCCACGGAGGCGACGTGCACGCCGCTGTCGCCGAGCGTCTCCTTCGCGACCGCCACCATGTCCGGGTACACGCACACCGCCGCCACCCGCGGGCAGCTCGGGTCCGCCGGGTCCGGGCGCATCGCCTTCGCGGACAACGCACGCACCTTGCCCGGGGTGTCCTGCCCCTCGAGGGTGGTGAGGTCGACCATCCGGATCGCGAGGTCGATCGCGAACTCCTTGGCCGTGGTCTTGATCGACCGGGTGCTGAGCATTGCGGCTCGGGCCTCGGCACCGACCTGGTCGACACCTGGGAGGCCGTGGAGGAACCGGCGCAACGAAGAGTCGGACGACGTCGCTTCCGCCAGATCCCCGCTGCCGGCTCCATTGCCTGGGCTTACGACGGTAGTCACCGGGCAAGCATATGGCGGCTGCCCACGATGTGGAGAATCCTCGCGACGCAGGCACAATCCATGCCATGACAGCAGGACAGGACGGGCCCAGGAGGGTGCCACCCGTCGAGCGGTTCCATCCCACGAGTGGCCGGGTCGTCGGGTACCTCAGCGTCGCTGTCATCGCGGGGCTGCTGCTCTACCTTGCCGTGAACGTGCACTCGGTCACCGGCCTCCGCCTCTGCGCGGCGCTGGTCTTCCTCGGCGTCCTGATCTGGGTCACCCAGCTGCGCCCACGAGCGATCGCCTATCCCGACAGGCTTCTTCTCCGGAACTCCTTGAGGGACGCGACGGTGCCGGTGGCGCTGATCGACGATGTCAGCGTCCGCCGGATGCTCACCGTCTGGGTGGGGGAGGAGCGCTACGTCTGCATCGGCATCGGCAGCTCCCTGCGCAAGCTGGTCAAGTCGAAGCCCCGCGGTCCCTCATCGCTGCTCGGATGGGACCGCCTCGAGGCGTACACCGAGGAGGCCACGCCGCTGCGTCCCGACCAGACCGCGATGAGCTACGCGACCTTCGTGGAGACCCGGATCGCCGGGCTGGTGGAGGAGGCCAAGCGCCGGGCGGCCTCCGACAGCGTCGACGGCGGTACGGCGGGCCCGGCGGCGCGCCGCACCTGGGCCTGGCCGGAGCTCGTCGCGCTCGTCGTGACCGCTGTCGCGTTCGTGGTCACGCTCCTGCTCTAGGTCGACCCCCGCGATGGCCCGGCGGCGGGAGACTGGCACCGGAGCGACAGGTCAGAGGCCGAGCGCCGCGGACAGGTCGGTGCGGATCGCGTCGAGACGACCGGCGGCGGCGATCCGCGCGGCATCCACCCCGCCGGGCTCGCCGTCCTCGACAGGCACCACGACCTCGAGGTAGCACTTGAGCTTCGGCTCGGTCCCGGACGGGCGTACGACGACCCGGGCGCCCTCGCTGAGCCGGTACCGCAGGCCCTCCGTCGGAGGAAGGCCCGCGCCGCCGAGGCTCAGGTCGTCCGCCCCTTCGACGGACAGACCGCCGAGGGAGGTGGGGGGAGCTGCCCGCAGCCGGCTCATCGCATCGGTGATCAGCGACAGGTCGCTCACCCTCACCGAGAGCTGGTCGGTGGCGTGGAGGCCGTACGTGCGGGCGATCTCGTCGAGCTGGTCGATGAGGGTTCGGCCCTCACTGCGCAGGATCGCCGCGAGCTCGGCGAGCCGAAGCAGAGCGGACACCCCGTCCTTGTCCCGCACCAGCTCGGGCGCCGCGCAGTAGCCGAGCGCCTCCTCGTATCCGAACGCGAGCCCTTCCACGCGGCCGAGCCACTTGAAGCCGGTCAACGTCTCCCGGTACTCCTGCCCGTGCGCGGCGGCCATCTTGCCCAGCAGCGACGACGACACGATCGTCGTGGCGTAGACGCCCTGGACGCCGAGGCGCAGGAGGAAGTCGGCGAGCAGCGCGCCGACCTCGTCACCGCGCAGCATCCGCCAGCCGTGCGGGCCTCCCGGGACAGCCGCGGCACAACGGTCCGCGTCAGGGTCGTTCGCGAGGACCACGTCGGCGTCGACCTCGGCGGCCAGCCTCATGGCGAGGTCCATTGCGCCCGGCTCCTCGGGGTTCGGGAAGGCCACGGTCGGGAAGTCCGGGTCCGGCTCGGCCTGCTCGGTCGCGAAGTGAGCCGCGGGGAAGCCGGCCCGCTCGAGCACGTCGGCGACCACCTTGCCACCGACCCCGTGCAGGGGCGTGTAGACCGCGGTCAGGTCGCGCGGCGACGCCGGGCTCACGAGAGCGGCGACCTTGGCCGCGTAGGACTCTGCGACGCCGTCGTCGAGCCACTCCCAGCCGTCGGAGCGGGGGACCGACTCGAGTGCGCCGACCGCCTCGATCCGCTGGGAGATCTCGGCATCCGCGGGCGGCACGATCTGGCTGCCGTCACCGAGGTACACCTTGTAGCCGTTGTCCTGAGGCGGGTTGTGCGACGCGGTGACCATGACCCCGGCGACACAGCCGAGCTCGCGGATCGCGAAGGCGAGCACGGGGGTCGGCAGGGCCCGCGGCAGGACCAGCGCGCGGAGGCCGGCGCCGGCCATCACCTCGGCCGTGTCGCGGGCGAACACGTCGGAGTTGTACCGGGCGTCGTAGCCGATCACGACCGCGTCACCGTCGCGGGCGCCGTTGTCACGCAGGTAGGACGCGAGGCCGGCTGCCGCGCGGATGACCACGATGCGGTTCATCCGGTTCGGCCCGGCGCCCAGCGCTCCGCGCAGGCCAGCCGTACCGAACTCCAGCGGCCCGCGGAACCGGTCCGCGAGGTCAGCAGCACCGACGCCCGTGGGCTCCTGCTCGACCAGGCGGAGGAGCCCCTCGAGCTCTGCGCGGGTCTGCGGGTCCGGGTCCTCCTCGGCCCAGACGCGGGCACGCTCGAGGAGGACGTCCGTCGGGACTGTCTGGTTCGTCGAAGCGGTCATGCCCGAAGGCTAGCGTTGCGGTTGTGACTGCGTCCGAGACACCGCGGCGACCCCACCCGAGCGTCCGTGAGGTCGTGGAAGGCCTTGCCGCGCGGGACGGCGAGCTGCGCGTGGTGGAGGCGTGCGCCGCGCTTCTGACGGGTGAGCCTCCGGAGGCGTTCTCCGAGATCGCCGTCGGCCTGAGCGGTCACGGCTCCTCGGTCGAGCAGCTGCGCTCGAGCGGCTACCGCGACTACTGGTGGCCGACCTGGGCGGCGCGTGGCCTGCTCTACGTCTGGTCTCCGAGCGTCGCCCCGGCAGTGGTGGGTGGCCTTGACCACGAGCACTGGCGGCCGGTCGAGATGTGCCTGAAGGTGGCGGCGCGAAGGGAGCTGGCGGCGGCCGCGGACGGCGCCGTGGCCCTGGCCGGCCATGACCTGTCCCGGGTACGCGCGGTGGCGGTCCGTACCCTCGGCCTGGTGGGCGACACGGAGCACGTGGCAAGGGTGCGGTCGGGACTCGACGACACCGATGCACAGGTACGTCGGGCAGCGGCACTTGCCCTCGAACGGATGGTCGCCCGTCTTGACCTCCCCGGCGAGGTGCTGCCGTGAGCGCGAGGTACCGCTTCGAGACCCGTTGGGCGATCCCGTCCTCGCAGGACGACCTGTTCGACGTGCTCGCCGACGTGGGTGGGTATCCCACGTGGTGGCCGCAGGTGCGCGCCGTGGCCCGCGTCGACGAGGACAGCGCGCGCGTCGTGGCTCGCTCGCTCCTGCCGTACTCGCTCGACCTGACGCTTGTCCGGGCCGTGGAGGACCGGGCCGCCGGTGTACTCGAGGTGCGGATCCGCGGCCGGCTCGACGGCTGGTCGAGATGGACGCTGCAGGACCTGGGGTCCGACACGGTCGCGCACTACGAGCAGGAGGTCGACGTGCGGGGACGCCTGCTGACGGCGGCCTCCTCGGTCGCCCGCCCCGTGCTCGTCGCGAACCACGCCTGGATGATGCGGGGCGGCCGCCGAGGACTGCTCAGTCGCGGTCCAGCGCGGGTCGGTAGTACGTCTCGGTGACGAACGGGCCGCCGACGTGTCCCGCATCGACGCGGTCGGCATCACTTTCCGGGGTGGCCTCGATGTCCTCGGCGAACGACTCGGCGTCGTCCTGTGGGTCGTAGCCCAGAGCGCGCCCTGGGCCGAGGTCCCACCAGGCCCGGGTGTTCGCCGAGATGCCGTAGAGGACCGCGAAGCCCGGGTCGGGCGCGGTGAGGCAGGCGTCGACCATCCGCACGGCGTCGTCGTGGGAGAGCCAGGTCGACAGATGGCGACGGGTCTCGGGCTCGGGCAGGAAGCTCCCGATCCGGGTGGCGAGCGCGTCGATGGCGTACCGGTCGACGTACAGCCGTAGGAGCGCCTCCGCGGCAACCTTGCCCACTCCGTAGAACGTGTCCGGCCGCGGTGGCACCCCGGTCTCGAGCAGGTCACTTCGCGGAGTGCGCCCGACGGCGTGGTTGCTGCTGGCGTAGACGATCCGGCTCACGCCGTGGCCGATCATCGCGTCGAGCAAGGCGGCGGTGGTGACCACGTGCGACTCGAGGATCACGGGCAGCGCCGCCTCGGTGGGGATGCTCGCGAGGTGCACGACCGCGTCGAGCGGGCCGGTCTGCCCGAGGCTGTCGAACGCCGCAGCCACCGCGTCGGGGTCGGCGCAGTCGGCCGTGAACCAAGGGCCGATGAAGCCCTCCGGCTCGGCGGCCGTGTCGAGCCCCGCGACGTCGTACCCGCGGTCGAGGAGTCCCGCGCAGACGACGGTGCCGATGGTGCCGGCGGCCCCGGTGACCAGGACCCGCATCAGATCTTGGGCACGATCGCGCCGAGGAGCTCGCCCATGCGGGAGGCCGCGGCGTTGCCCGCCGCCAGCACCTCCTCGTGGTTGAGGGGTTCGCCGGTGATGCCGGCCGCGAGGTTCGTCACGAGCGAGATGCCGAGGACCTCCATCCCGGCCTCACGCGCCGCGATCGCCTCGAGCGTGGTCGACATGCCGACGAGGTCGCCACCGATGGCGCGCACCATGGCGATCTCGGCAGGGGTCTCGTAGTGCGGCCCGCGGAACTGCACGTAGACGCCCTCGTCGAGGCTGGGCTCCACCTCACGACAGAGCGAGCGGAGCCGCTTGCTGTAGAGGTCGGTGAGGTCGACGAAGTGCGCGCCCTCGATGGGCGAGGTGGCGGTGAGGTTGATGTGGTCACGGATCAGCACGGGGGTGCCCGGCTGCCACGACTCGTCGAGGCCGCCGCAGCCGTTGGTGAGCACGGCGACGGTGCAGCCGGCCGCGGCTGCGGTGCGGACCCCGTGGACGACGGAGCGCACGCCCAGCCCTTCGTAGAAGTGGGTCCTGCCCAGGAACACGAGCAGGTTCTTGTCGCCTGCGCGCACCGAACGGAGCTTGCCGGCGTGGCCCTCGACGGCGGGCGGCGCGAAGCCGGGCAGGTCGGTCGTGCTGACCTCCGCCGTGGCCTCCCCGAGCGCGTCGACGGCGGGCAGCCAGCCCGAGCCCATGACCAGCGCGATGTCGTGGCGCTCGACACCGGTCAGCTCGTGCAGTCGGCCGGCCGCTTCGGCGGCAAGGGCCTGAGGAGTAGGAGAGGTGCTCGTCGTGTTCACCGCGGCAGCGTAGCGCCGGGAGCCCTCCGGCGTACGGTCACAGGCCGACGGAGCGGCAGGGTCTCGCACGAAGCGCGGCGACGTAGTCGTCGGGTGCGTCCGCGGCCTCTGCCGCGTCCGCGAGGATGCCGAGAGAGCTCGCCGACGGCAGTCCGCCTTCGTAGGCGTCGAGGACGTAGGTCCAGGCGAGCTGGCTTCCGGCCATCGTCGCGACCCGGACACGCGTCTTCCGGTAGAGCCCGGAGTCTGCGCTTTCGAGGTTGTCGAGGACAGCCATGTCCTCCTCCGTGACGTCGTAGAGCGCGACGAAGACCTGCTCGAAGGCGTCCTGGACGATGGTGACGAGGGCGCCGTCCCAGCCGTGCTCCTCGCCGCCGAACGTCAACCGCCACCCGGTCAGCCATCCCGTGCCGCGCAGCGGAGAGTGCGGGCAGCGCTCGCTCATGCGGGAGGGGTCGAGGTTCGACCCGTAGGCGGCGTAGATAGGCACGACACAGCAGGCTATCGCGCGGATGGAACAATGGGCGCCGTGAATCGCGTAGTGATCGTCGGTGGTGGACCTGGTGGCTACGAGTCGGCGCTGGTCGCAGCGCAGCTCGGGGCGGAGGTCACCGTCGTCGACTCCGACGGGATCGGCGGCTCCGCCGTACTCACCGACTGCGTGCCCAGCAAGACCCTGATCGCCACGGCCGAGCTGATGGCGGACATGGGGGAGGCCGCCGAGCTCGGCATCTCTCTGGGCGGCCACGACGACGTCCCCGGTGGCACGGTCTCCGTGGACCTGCTGCGGGTGAACGAGCGGGTCAAGCGGCTCGCGATGGCGCAGTCGAGCGACGTCGAGCGGCGGCTGACCCGCGAGAAGGTCCGCGTCGTCCGCGGACGCGGCAGGCTCGACGGACCGCAGCAGGTCGTGGCGGAGCTCGCCGATGGCGGCACGGAGACGTTCCAGGCCGATGCCGTGCTGATCGCCACGGGAGCCAGCCCCCGCACCCTCGAGACCGCGCAGCCGGACGGCGAGCGGATCCTGAGCTGGGACCAGGTCTACGACCTCGAGGAGGTCCCCGAGCGGTTGATCGTGGTCGGCTCGGGCGTGACCGGTGCGGAGTTCGCCGGCGCCTACAACGCCCTGGGCATCGACGTCGTCCTCGTGTCGAGCCGGGACCGCGTCCTGCCGGGTGAGGACCCCGATGCGGCCGAGGTGCTCGAGCAGGTGTTCACCCGCCGCGGCATGACCGTGCTCTCGAAGTCCCGGATGGCGTCGGTGGTCCGCGACGGCGACTGCGTGAGGGTCACCCTCACCGACGGCCGGACCGTCGAGGGGTCGCACTGCCTGCTCGCCCTCGGCTCGATCCCGAACACCTCCGGCATCGGTCTGGAGGAGTCGGGGGTGATCCTCAAGGACGGCGGGTTCGTCAACGTCGACCGGGTCTCACGTACGTCGGCCCGCGGCATCTACGCCGCGGGCGACTGCACCGGGGTGTTCATGCTGGCGTCCGTGGCGGCCATGCAGGGTCGCATCGCGATGTGGCACTTCCTCGGCGACGCGGTGCAGCCGCTCGACCTCAAGGCGGTGTCCGCGAACGTGTTCACCGCGCCCGAGATCGCGACGGTGGGCTGGACCCAGAATGCTGTCGACGCGGGTGAGATCCAGGTCGAGACGGTCATGCTGCCCTTGTCCGGCAACGCCCGAGCGAAGATGCAGGGCGTTCGCGACGGCTTCGTCAAGCTCTTCTGCCGACCAGGCACCGGCATCGTCGTCGGGGGCGTGGTCGTCGGCCCTCGTGCCAGCGAGCTCATCCACCCGGTCTCCATCGCGGTGTCGGAGAACCTGACCGCCGACCAGCTCGCTCAGGCGTTCACGGTGTACCCGTCGATGAGTGGCTCGGTCGCCGAGGCAGCCCGGCGGCTGCACCGCTACCACGGCTAGCTGTACTCGGGGCAGCGGCTCGTGGCGTCAGGCGCTGCGGCGCCGGGTGTAGGTCAGAAACCGCCGAAGTCGCCGCCACCGAAGTCCCCGAAGCCGCCCCCGAAGTCCCCGCCACCGCCGAAGTCCCCGCCACCGCTGTAGTCGCCACCGTCGCCACCAGCAGAGTCACCACCGTCGCCACCAGCAGAGTCGCCACCGTCGCCACCAGCAGAGTCGCCACCGTCACCACCGCTGTAGTCACCACCATCGCCGCCGGCGCCGAAGTCGGTGTCCCCACCCTCGACCGGGCCGCCGTCCCAGGTCGGT
Source organism: uncultured Actinomycetota bacterium (assembly GCA_963700955.1). Classification (GTDB taxonomy): domain Bacteria; phylum Actinomycetota; class Actinomycetes; order Propionibacteriales; family Nocardioidaceae; genus Nocardioides_C. Next base: position 151,475 of record CAVOZH010000003.1, read on the forward strand.
GAGAGCAGCGTGAGCAGCATGAAGGACGGCAGCAGGTTGGACGCCGCGTAGGCACCGAAGTACCCCGTCGCCCAGGGGGAGTAGGCAGGCCCGGCCTGCCAGTACGGCACCCGCTGGTAGCCCTGCTGGACCGTGCGGATGTCGGGCTCCGCCCCTTGGCGCACCCTGTCGGCGTCGGCCGCGCAGACCGGAACCTGGCGCGGGATGCCGGCGGGCGGAGCCCACTCGATGTCCGTGGTGGAGGGGCCGTGGGCCGGGTTGAAGAAGCACGGAGGCCGACGAACGGGGAGCGGGTCGCCGCTCTTCCGGGCGAGCACGCAGGCGACGGCGTACCTGCCGTCCTCGAGGGCCTGCGTCACGTGCTTGATGTGGTCCGGCTCGGTGGCCCGACGCAGTGTCTCCTTCGCCGACTCGTAGGAGTCGAGGGCCCGCTGGTAGTCCTGCCGCATCGGCTCGTCGAGCGCGGTGACGAGCATCTCCGTGTCGAGGCGCTGGAGCTCCTCACCGAAGCGCGTCACGTCCTCGTCAGCGACCTTGACGACGGCCGCGAGCTCGGCGGACCGGCGCTGCTCGAGCCGCACCCGCTGTTGCCGCCGCGATGCCGTCACGACGACGGCGAGGACTCCCACCACGACGAGCAGGACGATCAGGGTTTCCATGGCCCCGAGCGTATCCGCCACCGGCGAATTAGCGGGGCGAACAGGTTATGTGGCGGCGTGACGAATTACATCGATGTAATTACTGCGACGTATTTAGAGGAAATGACTGTTCTGCGTACAGGAATATCCCCAGTGTGCGCATAATCTGCTGTTCACACCTGCAACAACACTCACAATTTTCACGCGAAATCTTGACTCGGCCAGAGGGAGCTGCTGATGGGTGCACGGGGGCGACTAACCGCCTTGGGGTTGGTTTCGGCGATGGTGGCCGGGACTCTTGGCTGGGTGCTCCCCACGGCACCGGCAGCGGCCGTGTCGACCGACCAGTCCTACTGGGTGCCGGTCGGCAAGAGAATCGTCGTCGAGGGCCACGGCTTCGGGCACGGCCACGGGATGTCGCAGTACGGCGCCCAGGGGGCTGCGCTCAAAGGCCTGTCCTACAAGGAGATCGTCGGCTTCTACTACCCGAGCACCGACTGGGGCAAGGTCAGCGGCACGGTCCGGGTGCTGATCACCGCTGACACGTCCGACGACGTCGTCGTCAGCCCCGTGGCGGGACTGAGCGTCCGCACGCTGAGCGACGGCGCCACCCACGCGCTGCCGGTCCGCGACGGCGTCTCCCGTTGGCGGCTGAACGTGGTCAAGGGACGGACGGTCGTCGATTTCTACTCCGACCGGTGGCGGCGATTCGGTGCTACCTGGGCGAGACAGATCGCGGGCGACGCGGAATTCTTCGCCGACAAGCCGATTACGCTTTGGACGCCCTCCGGATCGAGGAGCTACCGAGGAATTCTCCGCGCCGCGTCACCGACGCGCGGATCGGCGACGCGCAATACGGTGAACATCGTCTCGATGGACCAGTACGTCATGGGCGTCGTCCCCTCCGAGATGCCCGCTTCGTGGAGCCCGGAGGCGGTCAAGGCCCAGGCGGTCGCGGCGCGCACGTACGCCACCTGGTCACGCAACCAGAACTTCAGTCGCTACTACCAGATCTGCGACACCACGGCCTGCCAGGTGTACGGCGGAGCCGGCGCCGAGGACTCCCGGAGCAACGCAGCGGTTCTCGCCACCGCCAGGCAGATCCTGACCTACCAGGGCAGGACCGCGTTCACGCAGTTCTCGGCGAGCAGCGGCGGGTGGACCTCGGCGGGAAGTGTGCCCTACCTCCCGGCGAAGGAGGACCCCTACGACGGGTGGGACGGCAACTACGTCCACGACTGGTCGCTGACCGTCGACGCAGGCAAGCTCGAGCGCAGCTACCCGTCGATCGGCACGCTCCAGCGGATCCGGGTCACCGACCGCGACGGCAACGGCGAGTGGCAGGGCCGCGTGACCTCGATCGTTCTCGACGGGAGCTCGGCCGACGTGACGATCACCGGCGACGCCTTCCGCTGGGCGTACGGCCTCCGCTCCAACTGGTTCTCCATCGAGCCGACGCCGATCATGACGCGCTGGACCCGGATCGGCGGCACACGGTCACAGCTCGGGGCGGTGCGAAGCGGTGAGTTCGCCGTAGCGTCGGGTGCGGCCCAGCTCTTCCAGCGCGGCCGGATCTTCTACTCGCCGAAGACCGGCGCGAAGGAGCTCTACGGCCCGATCCTCACGCGCTACCGCAAGGCCGGCGGCCCGTCGTCCACGCTCGGCTTCCCGCGGACTCCGGTGCGTCGTTGGGGCGCCAACAGCCTGGCGCGGTTCCAGAACGGCTCCATCTACCTGAAGGGGTCGACCGCTCCGGTCGTCGTCAGTGGTGCGATCGACAGGCGCTACCTCGCCGAGGGCGGTTCCAGAAGCGGCCTGGGCTGGCCGACCTCGTCGAACTACAAGGTCACCGTCGGGCAGCGTGTCGACTTCGAGCACGGCTACATCGTCTGGAGCCGGAGGACCGGCGCCACCCGGGTCGTCAAGAGCTGACCGAAGCGAGAGCGGCCGACGACGGTCGGGTTTCCCGGAGGAAACCCGCCGCCGTCGGCCACTCGTCAGGCCGTCGGGGACGCCGACGTGCAGCTCAGGCGGGGGTGATCACGAGTACGAGGTCGCCACCCTCGACCTGCTGGGTGCTCTGGATCGCGATGCGCTCGACGGTTCCGCCGACGGGGGCTGTGACGGAGGCCTCCATCTTCATCGCCTCGATCGTCGCCACCGTGTCACCGGCGCTGACGGTCGCTCCCTCCTCGACGGCGATCGTCACCGCGCCGTCGAAGGGAGCCGCGACCTGTCCCGGCTTGGAGGTGTCGGCCTTCTCCTGGGCAGGTACGTCGGAGGCCACCGAGCGGTCGCGCACGTTCACCGGCCTGAGCTGGCCGTTGATCGTGCACATCACCGTGCGGAATCCGCGCTCGTCGGGCTCGCTGACGGCCTGCACCCCGAGCAGGAGGCGCTTGCCCTCCTGGAGGTCCACCGCGTGCTCCTCGCCGGCCTGCATGCCGTAGAGGTAGAGCGTCGTGGGCAGCACCGAGAGGTCGCTGTACTTCTCCCGCGACTCCTCGAAGTCCTTGGTCGGGCCGGGGAAGAGCAGCCGGTTCAGCGTCGCGCGACGATCCTGCGCCAGGCCGTGGCGCTCCTCGTCGGTCAGGTCAGCCACCGCGGGCTTGGTCCTGCGGCCGGCCAGCGCCTTGGTGCGGAACGGCTCGGGCCAGCCGCCCGGCGGGTCGCCGAGCTCTCCTGAGAGGAAGCCGACCACGGAGTCGGGGACGTCGAACTTGCCGGGCTCCTCCGCGAACTCCTTCGGGTCGGCGCCGACCGCGACGAGGTGCAGGGCGAGGTCGCCGACGACCTTGCTCGACGGGGTGACCTTGACCAGGTTGCCGAGGATGTCGTTCGCGGCGGCGTACATGTCCTCGATCTGCTCGAACTTCTCCCCGAGTCCCAGGGCGATCGCCTGCTGGCGCAGGTTCGACAGCTGGCCGCCCGGGATCTCGTGCGTGTAGACCCGTCCCGTGGGGGAGGGCAGCCCGGACTCGAAGGGTGCGTAGACCCGGCGCGTCGCCTCCCAGTAGGGCTCGAGGTCGCACACCGCCTTGAGGTCGAGACCCGTCTCCCGCTCGGAGTGGTCGGTCGTGGCGACGAGGGCGGAGAGCGGAGGCTGGCTCGTCGTTCCCGCCATCGAGGCGCACGCGGCGTCCACCGCGTCCACGCCCGCGTCGATCGCGGCGAGCAGTGTGGCGAGCTGGCCGCCGGGTGTGTCGTGGGTGTGCAGGTGGACGGGCAGGTCGAACCGGTCGCGCAGCGCGGTGACGAGCGTGCGCGCCGCGGGTGCCCGGAGCAGGCCGGCCATGTCCTTGATCGCGATGACGTGCGCACCGGCGTCGACGATGCGCTCGGCGAGGCGGAGGTAGTAGTCGAGCGTGTAGAGCTGCTCGTCAGGGCTCGACAGGTCGCCGGTGTAGCAGAGCGCGACCTCCGCGACCGTCGTACCCGTCTCCCGGACCGCCTCGATCGCCGGCCGCATCTGCTCGACGTCGTTGAGCGCGTCGAAGATCCGGAAGACGTCGATGCCGGTCGCCGCAGCCTCCTCGACGAAGGCACGCGTGACGTCGGTGGGGTACGGCGTGTAGCCGACGGTGTTACGACCGCGCAGGAGCATCTGGAGGCAGATGTTCGGCACGGCCTGCCGGAGCTCCGCGAGCCGCTGCCAGGGGTCCTCGGACAGGAACCGGAGCGCGACGTCGTACGTCGCGCCGCCCCAGGCCTCGAGGCTCCACAGGTTCGGCGTCATCCGGGCGACGTGACCCGCGACCGTGAGGAAGTCGCGCGTGCGCACCCGGGTCGCGAGCAGCGACTGGTGCGCGTCGCGGAACGTGGTGTCGGTGACGGCAACGGCGTTCTGCTCGCGCAGCGCCCTGGCGAAGCCCTCAGGGCCGAGCGACAGCAGCTGCTGGCGGGTCCCGTCGGGGGCCGGCACGTCGAGGGCGAGGTCCGGGAGCTTGCTCGCGGGATCGACCGTGACCGGTGCCTTGCCGTGCGGCTGGTTCACGGTGACGTCGGCAAGGAAGGTCAGCAGCTTCGTGCCGCGGTCGGCCGAGGACCGGGCGGTGAGCAGCTGCGGGTGGTCCTCGATGAACGAGGTGGACAGCCGCCCGGCCCGGAAGTCCGGGTCGTCGAGGACCGCCTGGAGGAACGGGATGTTCGTCGCGACACCCCGGATCCGGAACTCCGCGACGGCCCGGCGCGCGCGCTCGACCGCGACCTCGAAGGTGCGCCCGCGGCAGGTCAGCTTGGTCAGCATCGAGTCGAAGTGCGCGCTGACCTCGGCCCCGGTGTACGTCGTGCCGCCGTCGAGGCGGACACCCGCTCCGCCAGGGGAGCGGTAGGTCGTGATCTTTCCCGTGTCGGGGCGGAACCCGTTGGCGGGGTCTTCCGTCGTGATCCGGCACTGCAGGGCCGCTCCACGCAGGACGATGCCGTCCTGGCGCAGGCCGAGGTCCTCCAGGGTCTCGCCGGAGGCGATCCGCATCTGCGAGCGGACCAGGTCCACGTCGGTGACCTCCTCGGTCACCGTGTGCTCGACCTGGATCCGTGGGTTCATCTCGATGAAGACGTAGGACCCGTCCTGCGCGAGGAGGAACTCGACGGTGCCGGCGTTGCGGTAGCCGATCTCCTTCGCGAACCGCACCGCGTCTGCGCAGATCCGGTCACGCAGGTCCGGGTCGAGGTTCGGGGCGGGGGCGATCTCCACGACCTTCTGGTGCCGCCGCTGCACCGAGCAGTCGCGCTCGAACAGGTGGATGACGTCTCCGGCGGCGTCGGCGAGGATCTGCACCTCGATGTGACGCGGGTCCACGACCGCCTGCTCCACGAAGACCGTTGGGTCGCCGAAGGCGCTCTCGGCCTCCCGCATGCAGGTCTCGATGGCCTCGCGCAGCTTGTCGGGCTCGTCCACCCGTCGCATGCCGCGGCCGCCGCCACCGGCGACCGCCTTGACGAACAGCGGGTACGGGATGTCCGCGGTCGCCGCGACCAGAGTCTCCACGTCGGTGCCCGGCTCGACCGAGGCGAGCGTGGGCACCCCCGCCTTCTTCGCGGCCGCGATCGCACGTGCCTTGTTGCCGGTGAGGGTGAGTACGTCGGAGGTGGGACCGATGAAGGTGATCCCGGCGTTCGCGCACGCCTCGGCCAGCTTGGGGTTCTCCGACAGGAAGCCGTAGCCGGGGTAGATCGCGTCGGCACCGGCCTTGACGGCGGTGGCGACGATGGTCTCCGGATCGAGGTAGGCCCGCACCGGGTGGCCGCGCTCGCCGATCTCGTAGGCCTCGTCGGCCTTCAGCCGGTGCTCCGACCCTCGGTCCTCGTAGGGAAAGACCGCCACCGTCTGGGCACCGAGCTCGTAGGCCGCCCGGAAGGCCCGGATGGCGATCTCACCTCGGTTGGCGACCAGGACCTTGTTGAACATCGCCACGCCGGCGTCAGTCCTTGAGCTCGCAGATGACCGCACCGCTGGAGACGCTGGCGCCGACCTCCGCGTTGAGGCCTGTGACAGTGCCGGCCTTGTGTGCCTTGAGCGGCTGCTCCATCTTCATCGCCTCGAGGACCACGATCATGTCGCCCTCGGCGACCTCCTGGCCCTCCTCGACACCGACCTTGACGATCGTGCCCTGCATGGGCGAGGTGAGGGAGTCGCCGCTCACCGCCGCGCCGGCCTTCTTCTTCTCGCGCTTGGGCTTCTTCGCGGCACCCGCACCCGCGCCTGCACCCGCTCCAGCGGCGGCCGCGAAGCCGGCCGGGAGGACGACCTCGAGGCGGCGGCCGCCGACCTCGACGGTCACGCTCTGCCGCTCCTCGGGCTCGGCGCCTTCGGCGTCCCCGGCATAGGGCTCGATCTGGTTGTCGAACTCCGTCTCGATCCACGAGGTGTAGACCGAGAAGGTCTCGCCGTCACCGACGAAGGCGCGGTCGCTCACGACGGCCTGGTGGAACGGGATGACCGTCGGCATCCCCTCGACGACGAACTCGTCGAGGGCGCGGCGCGAGCGCTCGAGCGCCTGGGTGCGGTCCCGGCCGCTGACGACCAGCTTGGCGACGAGGGAGTCGAAGGAGCCGGGCACGGTCTCGCCCTGGTCGTAGCCGCCGTCGAGGCGGATGCCGGGCCCCGAGGGGGCGTGCCAACGGGTCAGCGTGCCGGGAGCCGGCATGAAGTTGCGGCCGCCGTCCTCGGCGTTGATCCGGAACTCGATCGAGTGGCCCTCGACCTTGGGGTCGTCGTAGCCGAGCTCCTCACCGGCGGCGACGCGGAACATCTCGCGGACGAGGTCGATCCCGGTGACCTCCTCGGTGACCGGGTGCTCGACCTGGAGCCGCGTGTTGACCTCGAGGAAGGAGATCGTGCCGTCCTGGCCGACGAGGAACTCACACGTGCCCGCTCCGACGTACCCGGCCTCCTTGAGGATCGCCTTGGACGAGTCGTAGAGGGTCTTCATCTGCTCGTCCGACAGGAACGGGGCAGGTGCCTCCTCGACGAGCTTCTGGTGCCGGCGCTGCAGCGAGCAGTCGCGGGTGGAGACCACGACCACGTTGCCGTGCTGGTCGGCGAGGCACTGGGTCTCGACGTGGCGCGGCTTGTCGAGGTAGCGCTCGACGAAGCACTCGCCGCGGCCGAAGGCGGTGACCGCCTCGCGGACGGCCGACTCGTAGAGCTCGGCGACCTCTTCCTCCTTGCGGGCGACCTTGAGGCCGCGTCCGCCACCGCCGAAGGCGGCCTTGATCGCGATCGGCAGGCCGTGCTCGCGGGCGAAGGCGACGACCTCGTCGGCGCTCTCCACCGGGTCCGGGGTGCCGGCGACGAGGGGTGCGCCGACCTTCTGGGCGATGTGGCGGGCCTGGACCTTGTCGCCGAGGGCGTCGATCGCTGCGGGCGGGGGGCCGATCCACACGAGGCCCGCGTCGATCACGGCCTGGGCGAACGAGGAGTTCTCGGCGAGGAAGCCGTAGCCCGGGTGCACCGAGTCGGCCCCGGTCTTCTTGGCGACGTCGATGATCTTCTCGATCGAGAGGTAGGAGTCGGCCGGCGTGGCGCCACCGAGGCTGTGCGCCTCGTCGGCGAGCCGGACGAACAGCGCGTCGCGGTCGGGATCGGCGTACACCGCGACACTGCCGATGCCGGCGTCCTTGCAGGCACGGATGACGCGTACTGCGATCTCGCCGCGGTTGGCGATCAGAACCTTCTGCAGTGGCTTGATCTCGGGCTGGATCTCGGGGCTGCCGGACACACGTGCTCCTGGGTCTCTCGGATCGTCAGGTATTGCGGAGTCTATGGCCTGCCGCGCGCCGTGAGACGCGGGTGCCCATGTGACGGTCATTTGCGAAACGGGGGCCTGGCCACTGCTGTGTCGGTGGTCACGGACCGACCGCGACGCCGCCTCGGACACCACCGTTGGCGCCCGCCGGTCCATCAGGTCGCCGAATGCTCAGCGCAGGGTGGCAACAGTCTCTCGTAGGCCCTCGTCGAGCCCGCGGGCCGTCCACCCCAGCTCCCGCTCCGCGCGGGCCGGCGTGCCGAGGTAGGTGGAGACCGAGGCCCTCAGGGACTCGGAGGTGTAGTCGGCCGGAAGGGGGACGACGCGCTCCAGGACAGCGTTGGCCGCTGCGGTCGCGCGGATCATGGACCCGGGCAGGGTCAGCGGCGGCTTGGTGCCGGCGAGGTTCGCGACCTGGCGGAGCACCTCGGCCAGTCCGGCGCGGGGTCCGGCCAGCATGTACGCCGCGCCGGGTGCACCCTTCTCCATGCCCAGCACATGCCCGTGGGCGATGTCCTCGACGTGTGCCCAGCAGAAGCCTCCGTCGCGGGGCACGACGACGCGGCTGCCTCGGGCGGTGCGAGCGATCATGTCGCCGACCTGGCTCGTGTCGCCATGGCCGTAGATCACGCCGGGCTGGAGGATCACCACGTCCAGCCCGTCCGACGCGTACTCCACGGCGATGTCGTGCGCGGCGGCCTTGGTCTCGTCGTAGACCGACACGTGCTTCCCGCTGAACCGGTAGGACTCGTCGACGACTCGACCGCCCGTGTCGGAGTTCACCGCGAGCGTGCTGGTGTAAACCACCCGTGGCACGCTGTTGCGCCGCGCCGCCTCGAGGGCGTTGCGGGTGCCGTCGACGTTGACCTGGCGTCCGAGCTCGGGGGTTCGGCTGCCGACCTGGTACCAGCCGGCGACGTGGAAGAGCCCGTCCGCTCCGCTGCAGATCGCGTCGAGCGCCTCGGCATCGTCGAGGTCGCCGGTGACCAGCTCGACGCCGGCTGCCGAGAGCGCGGTGGCCCGGGCCGGGTCGCGCACCAGGGCGACCACATCATGGTCCGAGTCGCGGAGCCGGCGGGCCAGGACACCGCCGAGAAAGCCGGTGGCACCGGTGATCGCGTAGCGCATGGCCGGATTCAACCAGCGGAGCTCCGAGTCGGGGAGGGGTGTCCGATTCGTGAGAGGTCCTCGTGGCAGCGGCGCTCGACCTCGTCGAGCTCGGCGAGGGTCTCCTCGATGTCCCTGCGGCGCTGCTCGAGGTCCCGTCGACGTACCTCGATCTGCTCGAGGAGGTAGTGCAGCTGTCCGGCCTCACCGGGCTGCTCGTCGTACATGTTGACGATCGTGGCGATCTCGTCGAGGGAGAAGCCGAGCCGCCGGCCGCGCAGGATCAGTGCCAGCCGGACCCGGTCGCGGTTGTGGAAGACCCGCACGGTGCCCCTGCGCTCGGGGGAGATGAGTCCGAGGTCCTCGTAGTGGCGGATGGTCCGGAGCGTCACGGCGTACTCGTCGGCCAGCTCCGCGATGGTCCAGGTCCGGCCCGCCCCATCGGCAGCGGCTGACTCTTGCGTCCCCTCGGTCATGGCTCTAGAGTGCCTGACGTTTACGTAAGCGTAAAGGAGTGGGTTGCCATGTCGTTCGAGCTCTCCCGCGAGCACGAGGAGTTCCGCCGCAGTGTCCGCGACTTCGCAGAGGCGGAGATCGCCCCCCATGCCGCGCAGTGGGACCGCGACCACCACTTCCCGACCGACGTGGTGCAGAAGATGGGGAAGCTCGGCCTGTTCGGTCTCACGGCGCCCGAGGAGTTCGGCGGTGCGGGTGAGCACGGGGACTTCACGAGCCTCTGCGTCGCGATCGAGGAGATCGGCCGCGTCGACCAGTCGATGGGCATCACCCTCGAAGCGGCGGTCGGCCTGGGCATCAACCCGATCCTGACCTTCGGCACCGACGAGCAGAGGCAGACTTGGCTGCCGGACCTCGTGGCGGGGCGGACGCTGGCCGGGTTCGGCCTCACCGAGCCGGGCTCGGGCTCGGACGCAGGCGCCACCAAGACCAGGGCGGAGCTCGTCGACGGGGAGTGGGTCGTCAACGGCTCCAAGCAGTTCATCACCAACTCCGGGTCCTCGATCACCTCGCTGGTCACCGTCACCGCGCGCACTGGTGTGCGGGAGGACGGCAGGGCCGAGGTGAGCACGATCATCGTGCCCTCCGGGACGCGCGGCTTCACCGCCGAGAAGGCCTACGACAAGCTCGGCTGGCACGCCTCCGACACCCACCCGCTGACCTTCGAGGACGTGCACGTCCCCGAGGCGAACCTCCTCGGTGAGCGCGGGCGGGGCTTCGCGCAGTTCCTCGCCACGCTCGACGACGGACGTGTCGCCATCGCCGCGCTCGCGGTCGGCGCGATCCAGGCGTGCCTCGACATGTCGCTCGAGTACGCCGGGGAGCGCACCACCTTCGGCGTCCCGATCGGCAGCAAGCAGGGGGTGGCCTTCCAGGTCGCCGACCTCCAGGTCATGCTCGAGGCCTCTCGCGCCCTCACCTACAAGGCCGCGGCGATGAAGGACGCCGGGCGGCCGATGCGGGAGTTCAAGCAGGCGGCCGCGGTCGCGAAGCTCTACGCAACCGAGTCGGCCGTGACGGCGACCCGGATCGCCACCCAGGTCTTCGGCGGCTACGGCTTCATGGAGGAGTACCCCGTCGCCCGGTTCTACCGCGACGCGAAGGTGCTCGAGATCGGTGAGGGCACCTCCGAGGTCCAGCGGATGCTGATTGCGCGAGGCCTCGGTTTGCCTGTTGAATGAACGGTTTGACCGTTACGCCCGTACCCTGGAGGTATGGGTCGCCGCCTCCAGCACCTCACCTCCGAGGTTGCCAAGTTCCTCACCGTGGGCGGCGTGGCGACTCTGGTCTCACTCGTGATCTTCAACGCGCTGGTGCATGGGCTTCTCGGCAACCCCGCCGGACCGATGAACGAGCTGCCGTTGGAGGCGTTCGTCATCGCCAACCTCGTCGGCATGCTCGTGAGCTACCGGGGCAGCCGTTCCTGGGCGTTCCGGCACCGCGAAGCCGTGGGACCGGCTGGTGGCCGGCTGTCCTTCCTGATCATCAACCTCGTCACCATGGCGGTCCCGCTGGTCTGCCTGGCGGTGAGCCGGTACGCGCTCGAGCTCGACAGCGGCTTCGCCGACAACATCGCCGCGAACGTGATCGGTCTGGCGCTGGGGACGGCGGCGCGCTTCTGGGCGTTCCGGCGGTTCGTCTTCCTGCACCCGGTCCAGGCACGTCAACGAGAAATCGCGTCTTGACCCTCCGCCTTCACGGGCGGCCCTAGCCTCGGGACATGAAGTCCCTTCTGCGGGCGATTGCAGGGCTCTCGGTCCTGGTCGTGGTGCTCGGCATCACCTCCTGCGGCACCTCGGAGGCCGACGGCAAGGTCGTCCGGGTCAGACCGCAGGCAGCCGTGGCGCTGATCCAGGCGGGCGACCATACCGTGGTGGACCTGCGGTCACCGACCGCGTATGCGGCGGGTCACGTCGCCGGTGCGGTCAACATGGACGCCTCGGCGCCCGACTTCGAAGATCGCGTCCGCGAGCTCGACGACTCGGTGCCCTACCTGGTCTACGCCGGCAACAAGCAGGAGTCCGCCCCGGCGGCGGACAAGATGGTGGGCGTCGGTATCGACCGGGTGGTCGACGCCGGCGGCTTCGGTCTGCTCGCCCTCGCCGGTGCCGAGCTCGACTGACTCCACCGGTCGGGTCCCTTGACGACCTATATACCCTGCAGGGTATGCCTAGGTCACTCTCGACGACGCTTTCAGGGGCGGTGACGGTCCTGGTCCTGCTCACGTCCGCCTGCTCCACCGGAGCGGATGCCGTCGAGAAGGTCGATCCAGCTGCTGCGGTCCGGATCATCGGGGGCGGCAAGCACACCGTCATCGACGTCCGCACTCCGGCGGAGTACGCCGCCGGCCACGTCGAGGGCGCCGAGAACGTCGACGTCATGGCCAGGAGCTTCGAGCGAGAGGTCAAGCAGCTCGACAAGGGCGCGGAGTACGTCCTCTACTGCCAGAGCGGAAAGCGGTCGGCGAGTGCCGCCAGGAAGATGGCTGCACTCGGGTACAGGCACATCGTGGACGCCGGAGGCATCATGTCGCTGGAGTCGGCCGGCGCCTCGATCGTGGCCGACTGACCAGGTTGCCCCTGGCCGTCGGTGGCCCAAGGGGGTTATGGTGAACGGAGTCGAGTTGAGACCACGGGTCGACGTACCAGCCAGCTAGGGCAAGGCCTCCCCATGGAAAAGCTCGATCCAGATCGTCTACCCCCCGCGTCGCTGTTCGTCCTCGAGATGAGCGGTGACCTCGACCTCGAGACCCAGGCTCACTTCGAGTCCGAGGTGTTCGGCCTCCTGGAGCGTGGATCGGTGGTCGTCGACCTCTCCCGCCTGGACTTCCTGGCCATCTCGTCGTTGCGGTCGCTCGTCTTGTGCCACAGGCGCGCGAGGTCGCGCTTTCGTCATGTCGTGTATGCGGACCTGCCCGCGCAGGCTCGACGACTTCTCGCGGTCGCCCGCCTCGACGGGGTCCTTGACGTCCAGCCGTCTGTCACGGCGGCCTGCGCCCATCTGTCCATGCCTGCGACCGCTGTCCGCGCGACCGTCCTGCCTGGTGGGGGCATGATCGAGCAACCACCAGTCGGTCGTCGTGCTCGGGCGCTCTCCCTGGTGCGTCGCCCGGAGCTCTCGACCTGACCTCCGGCGCCGTCTGAGCACCCGGGACCACGGCTCTCGGGTGGTCCGGCTGGGTCACCCCTCGACCGAGCCTGCGTCATCCTCGTGCCGTTGGTCCCGGAGAACCTGGTTGCCCTGCGATGCCTCCTCGACCATGCGGGCCGCGATCTCGCGCAGCTTGACGTTCGCCGAGCTGCTCATGCCCGTCAGGATCTGGAACGCCTCGTCGGGCCCACAACCACGGCTGGCCATGATCATCCCCTTGGCCTGGTCGATGGTCGCGCGCGACACCAACGCCGACTGAAGCTGTTTCGCGGACTCCTGGAGCTCGGACTTCGCGTCGGCCTCGCGAAGCACCGCCGCAACCGCTCTCCCGAGAAGCTCTGCGCTCGCCACGGCGGCTTCCTCCGACACGTGGTCGCTCTCGCTGTACAAGGTGAGGACTCCCGTCACGGCCTCGCCGGACCAGAGCGGCACCGCGACCACCGACCGGACCGGACTTGCGCTCAGCCGGCCCAGGAGCCGAGGCCAGCGCCGGTCGGTGCGGACGTCCCTGCAGCACACCGTGGACCTGTCGCCCCACGCGGTCTGCGTCGGCCCCTCTCCGGCGACCATCTGGGCGCCACTGACGCTCTGCGCCAGCTTCGACCCCGTTGCGACGACATCCGGGCGGCCAGGGTCGCCGATGTCGATACCGACCGCGACGGGACGGGAGAACGCCCGCTGGCAGGCCTCCGCCATCCGGGTCAGGACCTCGAGGGGCTCCGATGTGTCCAAAGGCAGCTGGGTCAGCTCCACCAGGGCGCGTGCCAGGTGCCCGCCGGGAGTGGCCTCGGTCGCATCCGGCTCGAGAACCGGACCGTCCAACAGCGCCCACGTGACCTCGCGGGCTCCACCGGCGGGGGCGTCACGCACGGTCGCGGCGAGGTGGACGCTTACTGGCTCACCCTGGCGTGGGCAGAGTGTCGCCGCGGACCTGAAGTCCCGGTTCGCCTGGACTGCCCTGGCCAGGAGGCGCCGCAGCTCGTCGCGGTGCGTGGCTGCCACGAATGCAAGGAGCGACTCACGCAGCAGCCGGTCGACCCGCATGTGCAGGAGCGCCCCGGCGGACTCGTTCGCCATCTGGATGAGTCCGTGTGCGTCGGTCACCACGACGGGCGCGGGGAGCGCGGCGACCAGCCGCTCATGGCTCCAGCGCTCGCCGTGCCGGTTCCGGAGGACGACACCGTCGAACTCGTCCCCTGTGCCGTCGTCTCCGCTGTGGAACTGCTCAATCCGTGCTCTCTGGGCGTCGAGCTCGCCGCCGAACATGCTCCCCTCCGGGCTACTCACTGACATCCCAGGCCCCCCGCCGGATGCTCTCGGTCAAGTCTGTGTGACGAGATTTCCCGCAACAGCGGACTGCGAAACCGCCCCGGCGCCGCTGACGACTCGAAGGGGTAGGCCGGTGAGGTCGAGGTGGGTCAGGCGGGGAACCGCTCCCACAGGTCGGTCCAGCGGACGCCGAGCTCGGCGAACATCTCGCGGAGCAGGGGAAGGCCGATGCCGACCACGGTGTGCGGGTCGCCCTCGATCCCGCGCACGAAGGCGCCACCCAGACCATCGAGCGTGAAGGCCCCGGCGACCTTCAACGGCTCTCCCGTGGCCAGGTAGGCGTCGATCTCCTCGTCGGAGGGGTCCGCGAAGTGGACGACCGTGTCAGCCGATCGGGCCACCACTCTGCCTGATCCGGTGTCGACCAGGCAGTGGCCGGTGTGCAGGACACCGGATCGGCCCCGCATCCGCTGCCACCGCGCCCGCGCCTCCCCGACGTCCGCCGGCTTCCCGTGGATCGCGCCGTCGAGCTCGAGGACCGAGTCACAACCGATGACCCAGGCGGGCTCGCCGGCGAGCGTCGCCGCCACCGCCTGCGCCTTCAGCCGGGCGAGCTCCAGCGCAAGGCGTGCCGGGTCGTCCACGCGGACCTGTGACTCGTCGACGCCGGAGACGACCACCTCGGGTGCGACTCCCGCGCTGCGCAGGGTCGCGAGCCGGGCAGGGGAGGCCGAGGCCAGGACCAGGCGGGCGTTCACGAGATGCGCGCCAGCGCCGCCTGAAGCGGGTCGAGCCCCACCGAGCCGAGGTCGAGAGCTGCGCGGTGGAAGCTCTTGAGGTCGAAGCGGTCGCCGAGCCGGCTCTGCGCGTCGGCGCGTGCCTGCAGCCAGATCCGCTCGCCGACCTTGTACGACGGCGCCTGCCCCGGCCAGCCCAGGTAGCGGTTGACCTCGAAGACGATCACCGGGTCCTCCATCCGGCAGTGCTGCCGCATGAACTCCAGGCCGAGCTCAGGGGTCCAGCGCTCGCCGGGGTGGAAGCCGAACGGGTTGTCCTTCGGGATCTCCAGCTGCAGGTGCATGCCGATGTCGACGACGACCCGGGCCGCCCGCAACGCCTGGCCGTCGAGCATCCCGAGCCGGTCGCCCGGGTCGTCGAGGTACCCGAGCTCGTCCATCAGCCGCTCGGCGTACAGCGCCCAGCCCTCGCCGTGGCCGGACACCCAGCACATCAGCCGCTGCCAGCGGTTGAGCTTCTCGGTACGGTAGGCGGTCTGCCCGATCTGGAGGTGGTGCCCGGGGACGCCCTCGTGGAAGACCGTGGTCACCTCCCGCCAGGTCGAGAACGTGTCGATCCCCTCGGGGACTGCCCACCACATCCGGCCGGGCCTGGTGAAGTCCTCGCTCGGCCCGGTGTAGTAGATGCCGCCGTCGTTCGTGGGCGCGATGCAGCACTCGATCCGGCGTACCGGCTCAGGGATGTCGAAGTGGACGTCGGCGAGGTTGGTGGTGGTGCGGTCGGCGAGCTGCTGCATCCAGTCGCGGAAGGCCTCCTTGCCGACGACCGTCCGGTCCGGGTCGGCGTCGAGGGCCGCGATGGCGTCGTCGAGGCTGCCGCCCGGCACGATCCGGTCGGCGACCCGACCCATCTCGGTCTCGATCCGGTGCAGCTCCTCCCAACCCCAGGCATAGGTCTCCTCCAGGTCGACCGTGGCGCCGAGGAAGTAGCGGGAGCCGAGTGCGTAGAGCTCACGCCCTGCGGCCTCCGTCTCGCGGCCTCGCGCAGCGAGGTCCTGGTCGAGGAAACGACCGAAGTCGGAGAACGCGCCGGTCGCGTCACCGGCGTGCCGCTCGAGCGCCGATCGCAGAGCGCCGCCCACGTCCGCCTGGGCGACCAGGGTGGCGAAGAACCCTCCGTCCGGCCCGCCGGTCCAGGACCGGACCTGCTTCGCGATCTCCTGGATCTGACGGCGTGCCGCCGTGTGTCCCGCATCCGCCTCTCGGAGCAGGGTCTCCCGGTAGCCGTCGAGGGCCGAGGAGATGCCGGCGAGGCGGGCGTCGATCGCAGCCCACGCCTCCTCGCCATCGGTCGACATGAGGTCGAAGACCATGCGGAGCTCGTGCAGTCCGCTGGCGATGACCGACAGCTCCGACTGGGGCACGTGCGCGTCGTACCTCTCCACCTCCAGCCCGAGCCGCTCGAGGAAGGCGTCCTTGGCGACTCGCTCCCGCTCGTCGACCGGCGTCGCCGCCTCCGCCGCGGCGAGCGCCTTCCGGGTCAGCTCGTCGCGGGCGGCGTAGCCGTCGGGGGAGAGGTCGGTGAGCTCGCTCTCGTGCCCGGCGACGCCCATCCCGGTGGCGGCCAGGGGGTCGAGCGCGCAGTAGTCCTCCACGTAGGCCTCTGCGATAGCGTCGACCGGACGGGCGGTGCGGTCTGGGGCGGTGTTCGTGTCGGTCACGCAGAGCACCTTAATCGCCCCCAACGGTGCAGGAGAGATTTGCCGATGATCGAACGACCGTGGCGACGGCTGCTCACGCTCGGCGTTCTGGTGGCGTCGTGCTGGCTGGCGTCGCGGGCTCTGGTCGTGTGGCTCCTCCTCGGTCCCCAGACCTGGGTGCGCGGCGACCTCGGCTACTTCGCCGCCAGCCTCGCCGCGTTGCCCCACGTCGGGCTGGCGGACACACTCGTCGAGTACCCGTTGCCGGGCGTCGTGGTGATCGCACTGCCGTGGCTGTTCGTCCACCTGGTCGGGGCACCCGGGTCGTACGACGAGACGGTGATCGCCTTCTCGATGGTTGCCGACGCCGTCTTCATGGTGCTGCTCGTGTGCTACGCCGGACGAACGCGTCGGGCGGCTCTCATCGTGTGGCTGCTCGCCGTACCGGCCCTCGGCGCCACGACGTACGCGCGGTTCGACCTGGTCCCAGGCATCCTCGCCGGCGTGGCACTCCTCCTGCTGCACCGACATCCCCGAGTGGCTGCAGGGTCGGCTGCGCTGGCCACCGGCCTCAAGCTCTGGCCCGCACTGGTGCTCCCGGCGCTCGCGGCGCCCGCGTCGACCCGGCGCCTGGTGGTCCGTGTGGTGGCGGTGACCGGAGCCGTCCTCGCCACGGCCATCGTGGTGGTCGCCGGGTGGGGCCGCCTCGTCTCTCCGCTGACCTGGCAGGCAGAGCGGGGCCTGCAGATCGAGTCGGTCGCGGCGACGCCCGCGATGGTCGGCTGGGCGCTGTCACGCGCCGACTACACCGTCGCGTTCACCGAGCACCACGCCTACGAGGTCGCGGGGCCAGGTACGAAAGCGCTGCTCCAGGTCTCGGGGATCGCCTCGTTGCTGCTCGTGCCGCTGCTGCTCTGGCTGTGGGCGCTCGCACTGCGCCGAGGCCGTGACGTGACCATCGAGACGGTGGCATGGCTCGCGCTCACGGCCGTCGGGGCGTTCATGGTCACCAGCAAGGTGCTCAGCCCGCAGTACATGCTGTGGCTGCTCCCGTTGGCCGCAGCCGCGGTCGCCGTCGCGCAGTCCCGTGCGCTTCGCGCCTGGGCGGCGCTCCTGCTCGTGGCGACCGCGGCGACCCAGGTGGTGTTCCCGGTGCTCTACGGCCAGCTCACCCTGAGCGGCGACCATGCCTGGTGGGCGGTGCTCGCCCTTGCTGTGCGCAACCTGCTGCTGGTCGTCCTCGTCGTGTGGGCAGCGGTGCACGCCGTCCGGGGTGTATCTCAGTTGGAGGCGCGCGTCCGGGAGTCGTCGTCGACCGGTTCTCCGGGATAGCCAGGAGCGGCATGCTGCCGGGCGAAAGAGAACCTGACGTGAGCGACGTAGCTCAGGAGCACGGTGGTCAGGGTGCAGAGCGCTTGGGCAGGGAGTACCGGCATCCCGATCGCTGTCACGGCCAGCGCCAAGAGAGCCGCGTTGAGCGCCAGCGAGCTGAGATTGACCATCGTGTAGCGCACCAAGCCGCCCCAGAAATCGCCCCGGACCCGGAACACGAGCCTGCGGTGCAAGGTGTAGCCGCTCGTGACGGCAGGGATGTAGGAGAGGACGAGCAGGCCCAGGTAGGCCACTCGTTCACCGAGGAGCAGGTGAAGGACGGCGAACCAGGCGAACCCGACGAGGGTGTTGACGCCCCCGACCAGGACGAAGGCAGCTCGTCTGTCGCGCACGAGTCGCAGCAGCGGGCCGGCGGCCTGCTCCGCGGTGGCGATCACGCCGACGACTATAACCGGGACATTTCTGACGACCTCGGCGTCGACACGGCGCTCGACCGCTGGGTCGCGGTGACTACACTCGCCGCATGGCCGGGCAACCCCACGGCGGTTCGCCGTCGATCGAGAATCCCGACTACTGGTGGTACGTGGCGCGGTCCACACTCCTTCGTTCCGCACTCGCCAGGTACGTCGACCGGCCGCGTAGGGCACTCGACGTGGGCAGCGCCGACGGTCCGAGCGTGGGCTGGCTCAAGGGGGACTGGACGACCGTCTCCCTCGACGTGGACCCGCGTGGCCTGAGTGAGGGCGGGGTGTGCGGGTCCGCGCTGGCCCTTCCATTCGCGGACCACACCTTCGACCTGGTCACAGCCTTCGACGTGATCGAGCACTGTGAGCCGGAGTCGGTGGTGATGGCGGAGCTCTCGAGAGTGCTGGAGCCGGGCGGCCGCATGCTCCTCTCGGTGCCGGCGTACCAGTGGGCCTGGAGCGACCATGACGTCGCAAACGGGCACCACCGTCGCTACACGAGGCCGCGGGCCGTCGCGGCAGCACAGGCAGCCGGGCTCAGGGTGGACCGGGCGACCTACGCGTTCTCGTCGGTGTTCCCGCTCTTCGCGGCGGAACGGATCGCGAGGCGCGCTCGCAACCTCGTCGGGCGACACCAGGCGAGAAGCCCCGTGGACGTGGTTGCCGTGCCTGAGGTCGCCCCGCGTGTCGAGCGCGCACTGCTGGCTCTGTCCAACGTGGACGAGAGGCTTCTGGCGCGCAGAGACATGCCGTTCGGCTCCTCGATCTTCCTGGCTGCCACCAAACCGGGCTAGGCGCGGGAAGACCGCTCGAGGGCCTCGTCCAGGCTGTCGTAGCCGATGACGTACGTGGGTCTGTTCTGTTGAGCGGCGAAGATCCGGGCGACGTACTCTCCGAGGAGACCCGTACAGATGAGCTGGACGGAACCGAAGAACCCCACGACAGCCAGCGTCGAGGCCCAGCCTGGGACCCCAGATCCGGTGACCCAGCCGTAGAACGACCACAGGATCGCGAGAAGGCCCACCGAGCCACCGACCAGACCCGACCAGGTGGCGAGCCGCAGGGGGGCAGCCGAGAACGCGGTGATGGAGTCGAAGGTCAGCGCGACCATCTTGGACAGCGAGTACTTCGTCGTTCCCGCAACGCGGGCCTCGCGCACGAATGTGACCTCGGCGGCCGGGAAGGCGAGCCACGGGATCAGCAGGCGGTACACGCGGCCGTGCGGTGGCAGTCGTCGGATCACCTCGACCACCCGTCGGCTCACCAACCGGAAGTCGCCGGCGTCGTGGGGCATCTGGCGCCCCGCCACTCGTCGCATCACGCGGTAGTACAGGTTGGCGGTGCTCCGCTTGAAGCGGGTGTCGGAGGTGCGGTCGCGGCGTACCCCGTAGACGACGTCGACGCCCTGCCCGCGTGCGACGTCCAGCATCTCGACGATCGTCTCGGGGGGATCCTGCAGGTCTGCGTCGATGGTCACCACATACTGTCCGCGCGCGTGGTCGTACCCGGCGGACAACGCCGCCTGATGTCCGGAGTTCCGCAGCAGTCGCACGACGCGCAGCTGCTCCCACGAGTTCCGGAGCGCCAGCAGGATCGCGGCGGTGTCGTCCCTGCTGCCGTCGTCGATGCAGACGACCTCGTACTCGGTGCCGAGCCCATCGAGCACAGGTCGCAGCCGTGCCACGAGGTCGGCGAGCACCGCTTCCTCGTTGTGCATCGGGATGACCACGGACAGCCCGATGGCTTCGCTCCGCCCTTCCGGAGCATCGAAGCCGGGCAACTCACTCACCCCGTGGTTCTACCACACGACGGCGCCCCTGCAGCGGCTCAACGGGGGTTCTCGGGGCAGTCGTTCACCGACACGTACACCTCGTGCCGGAGGATGTTTTCCGCGTCGTGCTAGACCGTTCCTGTGAGAACGACGGGGGAAAGTCATGCGCGCGCCTCGACGTGGCGCTGGGCCTTCGCTGCCGTCGCCACGGTCCTGGTCATGGTCCTCATCCTGATCCTTGGGAACGACCGCTACTTCTTCAGCGGCGACACCCAGGCGGCGTACTACGGGTGGTGGTACCACCTCGGGCAGGAAGTGCGCGCCGGGCACTGGCCGATGCTGGACCCCCACGCGTGGCGGGCCGGAAACCTGATGGCCGAGGGGCAGTGGGGACTGTTCAGCCCGCTGTCCATCGGAATCGGCCTGCTGGCGACCATGTCGAGTGGCGTGCTGGTGCTCGCGTCCATGGTGAAGGTGGCCCTCGTCTGCGCCGGTTCGCTGGGGATGTTCGCACTTGTGCGGTCCTACGACGGACCGCCGCCGATGGCCTACTTCGCTGGGGTCGCTGTCCCGATGGGCGGGATGACGCAGTACCTCGACCTGCCGTCCTGGGCGGCGGGGCTGACGATCTGGGCGCTCTTCCCGTGGGTCTGGTGGGCGCTCCGGGGCAGCATGCGGCGCCCGCAGATGCTGGCGCCCGCCCTGCTCCTGGGTTACCTGATGGTGACGGTCGGCTACGTGTACGGGACGATCATGCTGATCCTCGTCCTCGCAGCCTGCCTGGCCGACGCGTGGATGGCGCGTGACCGTACGGCAGCCGTCCGCCTGGTCGGTATCGGGCTCGTGTGCGGTCTGGTGGCGGTCGCGGTCTACCTGCCCGGCGTGCTGACCGCGTCGGTGAGCGTCCGGGACAGCGCGTTCGGTGGCTTCGGCGGGAAGTTCAGCACCGACCCGCTCGCGATGTTCACCTCGGTCCTCCCGACCGCAGCCGTCCCCGGCACCTCCATGCACCTGCTTCCGTACGCCTACCTCACCTGGTTCCTGCCGGTCCTGCTCTGGCTGGACGTCGGGAAGATCCGGCGCGGCTGGCGTCCGCTGGCCGGTCTCCTGGTCGTCACCGCGGTGACCCTGCTCGTCGTGGACGGCCCGGCTCGGTTCGGCCCTCTGCGCTGGCCACTGCGGCTCCAGACCTTCCTGGTCGTCGCCGTGGTGCTGTTGCTGGTGGTCGCCCTGACGAGGTTCGGGGTTCGTCACCTGTCGCGCAGGAGGCTCGCGCTCAGCCTGCTGTGGGTGGCGCTGGCCGGCGGGGTGGCCGTGGTACGGGCCCCGAGCGTGTGGCAGGGACACCTGCTCAGCGTCGCCCTGGTCGGCACCGGGATCGTCGGACTCTGGTACGCCGCGCGCCGGCCCGGCGCTCACAGGTGGCTGGCGGTGGTCGGGTGCGTGGTCACCCTGGCCGCGACGGCCTGGCAGCACACGGTCTTCCCACATCCACCCTCACCCGAGCGGAACATGCCCGCATCGCTGACCGCGTACCAGCGGCCGTTGGCGCAGGCCCGGGGTGACGTGATGGTCGTGGGTAACGCGAGCGCAGTGGTCGAGGCCAACCCCGCCGCGGTCGAGGAGCTGCTGGTGGGCTCGGCGTGGTACCTCAACGGGCAACGGGTCCAGAACACCTACACCGCCGTGAGCCACGCTGCCTTCAAGCACCGCTACTGCATGACGTACCAGGGCTCCACCTGTCCGCAGGCGCTGGCAACCCTGTTCGGCAAGGAACCGGACACCGGAAGGCAGCGGGTCGACCTCCTGGGCGTGAGCACGCTCCTGCTCGTGCGAGCGGACTTCCCGCCGCAGGTGCTCGACTCGCCGCCGTCCGGCTGGCGCCTTGCGAGTACGACGCGGTGGTCGGTCACGTGGGTCCGCAACGACCCGGTTCCCGGGGCAGGGCGACCGGTCTGGGCCTCGCCCGGAACCGTCGTGGCCCCGCTTTCTTCCGACGACCGGACCGCGCGTTTCCGGGTCGAGGACGTGCCCGACGGCGGTGGCCGCGTGGTGCTGAGCGCCCTGGCCTGGCCGGGGTACGCCACGGACGTGGGCACGCTGGCGGATCCGGCCGACGGCTACCTGCTGGCGGTCGACCTCCCGGGCAGCGCACGGGGCCGGGTCGTCACCGTGCACTTCTCACCGCCCGGCTGGCCGCTGGAGCTGACCTGCTGGTGGCTCGGCGTGGGCGTCCTCGTGGGCTGGCCCGTCATCGGCGCCGTGAGACGCCGCCGCGGTCGGGCTACCGGGGCATCGAGCTCGAGCGCCAGCCCCCGGGGCCCGCGGGATACGACGCTCGTAGCTTCCGATGGTTCGCGGACCACTCGGGAGTGAACTTCGGCTCGGCCGCGGGAGGGGCGGCCGCGGCCGCGACGCCCTGGAGCACGACGGTCAGCGCCGCCACCTCCTCCGGCGTCGCCTCACCCCTGACCAGGAACAGCGGTGGACTCTCGACCGGAGCCGTCGGCCGGCTTCTCGCCGCTCACAGCGGGATGTTCCCGTGCTTCTTCGGCGGAAGCGTCTCGCGCTTGGAGCGCAGGAGGCGGAGGGCGCGGACGATCTCGATCCGCGTCTCGTGGGGCTGGATGACCGCGTCGACGTACCCACGCTCGGCCGCGAGGTAGGGGTTGGCGAGGTGGTCTTCGTACTCCTGGACCAGCTCCGCGCGCTTGGTCTCCACGTCGCCGGACTCGGTGGCCTCGGCGATCTCCTTGCGGTAGAGGATGTTCACCGCGCCCTGCGCCCCCATGACGGCGATCTGCGCGGTGGGCCAGGCGAGGTTCATGTCGGCACCGAGGTGCTTGGAGCCCATCACGTCGTAGGCGCCGCCGTACGCCTTGCGGGTGATCACGGTGATCAGCGGGACGGTGGCCTCGGCGTAGGCGTAGATCAGCTTGGCGCCGCGGCGGATGATGCCGTTCCACTCCTGGTCGGTGCCGGGGAGGAAGCCCGGCACGTCGACGAAGGTGAGGACCGGGATGTTGAAGGCGTCGCAGGTGCGCACGAACCGGGCGGCCTTCTCGGAGGCGTCGATGTCGAGGGTGCCCGCGAACTGCATCGGCTGGTTCGCCACGACGCCGACGGGGTGGCCCTCGACACGGCCGAAGCCGACGACCATGTTCGGCGCGAACATCGACTGGACCTCGAGGAACTCCTCGTCGTCGAGCGCCGACTCGATGACCGTGTGCATGTCGTAGGGCTGGTTGGGCGAGTCGGGGATCAGCGTGTCGAGCGCGCGGTCCTCGTCGGAGATCTCGAGGTCGGCCTCCTCGGGGAAGGACGGAGGCTCGTCGAGGTTGTTCTGCGGAAGGTAGGAGATCAGCGCCTTCACGTAGTCGATCGCGTCGGACTCGTCGTGGCCCATGTAGTGCGCGTTGCCGGACTTGGTGTTGTGCGACCGCGCACCACCGAGGTCTTCCATCGAGACGTCCTCACCGGTGACGGTCTTGATCACGTCGGGACCGGTGATGAACATGTGCGAGGTCTGGTCGACCATCACCGTGAAGTCGGTGACCGCGGGGGAGTACACCGCGCCGCCCGCACAGGGGCCCATGATCAGCGAGATCTGCGGGATCACGCCGCTCGCGTGCACGTTGCGGCGGAAGATCTCGCCGTACAGCCCGAGTGAGACCACGCCCTCCTGGATCCGGGCGCCGCCGGAGTCGTTGATGCCGATGATCGGGCAGCCGGTCTTCATCGCCAGGTCCATCACCTTGACGATCTTCTCGCCGAAGACCTGGCCGAGGCTGCCGCCGAAGACCGTGAAGTCCTGCGCGAAGACGCACACCTGGCGGCCGTCGATGGTGCCGTAGCCGGTGACCACGCCGTCGCCGTAGGGCCGGTTCTTCTCCAGGCCGAACGCCGTCGAGCGGTGTCGGGCGAGCTCGTCGAGCTCCACGAACGACCCCTCGTCGAGCAGCTCCCCGATCCGCTCACGCGCAGTCTTCTTGCCCTTGGAGTGCTGCTTCTCGATGGCTCGCTCGGAGCCTGCGTGCACCGCCTCCTGGAGCTTGTGCTCGAGATCCGCGACCTTCCCGGCCGTGGTGTGGATGTCCACGCCCTCGGTGATCTCGGTGCCCTCGCCGGGCTGCGTCATGGCTGCTTCGCTCACGGGTGAATGGCCTCTCTCGATTGCGTGGGTGTCAATGTAGTGCCTGTGACCTATGACGACCTCCGGCGCCCACCACTCGACCCTGTGGCCTTGTCCACAGCTCTCACGAGGCCCGGGTCGCTGTGGCGCGAGGTCGAGGTCGTGCCCTCCTGCCCGTCCACCAACGCCGAGCTGGCCAGGCGGGCCAGGGCCGGCTCGTCGGCCGGAACGGTCCTCGTCGCGGAGCACCAGACCGCCGGACGCGGACGCCTCGACCGGGCCTGGGTGACCCCACCAGGAGCGGCGCTCACCTTCTCCGTCCTGCTCGAGCCTGCCGGGGTCCCGGTCGCCAGGTGGCCGTGGCTGCCCCTGCTCGTCGGCATCGCGGTGGCCGAGGGAGTACGCCGCGTGGCAGAGGTCGACTGCGTCCTGAAGTGGCCCAACGACGTGCTCGTCGGCGAGCGGAAGCTCGCGGGGATCCTGGTCGAGCGGGTCGAGCGGGACTCCGGCGCGGTGGCGGTGGTCGGGGTGGGGCTCAACGTCTCGCTCGGCGAGGACGAGCTGCCCGTGCCCGCCGCGACGTCCCTGGCGCTCGAGGGCGCCACGACCATCGACCGCACCGTGATCCTGCGCGAGGTGCTGCGGTCACTCGAGGCGCTCTTCCTCCAGTGGCAGGCCGACCAAGGCGATGCGACCCGCGGGCTGGTCGAGTCGTACGTGCGGCGCTGCGCGACCCTCGGCCGCCAGGTCAGGGTGGACCTGCCGGCCGGCCAGCAGGTCGTCGGTGTGGCCGCCGGCGTCGACACGGACGGCCGGCTCGAGGTGCGTACGTCGGAGGGGCCCAGGATCCTCGGGGCCGGTGACGTCGTGCACGTCCGCGCGACGTCGTGACCTGGGACACGTGAGAGGATCGAGGGCGTGCCCATCTCGCGAAAACTGCTCAACTACGACGAGTCGGTGGTGGTCTCCACCCGCACACACGGCAAGGCGCTGATCCGTCCGCTGCTCGCGCTGATCCTGATCGCCGCGGCCGCCGGCTACCTGAGCACCTTCACCGGCGCCGCCGGAAGGGCCCAGCCCCTGCTGGTCGCCGTGATCGGAGCGGTCGCCGCGCTGCTCGCCGTCACGTGGGTGTTCCGGCCGTTCCTCACCTGGCTCACCACCACCTACACCGTCACGAACCACCGGTTGATCACACGCAGCGGGATTCTCAGCCGCCGCGGCCACGACATCCCGCTCTCGCGGATCAGCGACGTCGCCTACGAGCGAGGGCTCATGGACCGCGTGCTCGGCTGCGGCACCCTGCTGGTCTCCGTCGCCAGCGAGCATCACGTCGAGCTGCACGACATCCCGCACGTGGAGCAGGTCCACCTGAGGATCCACGACTTCCTCGACCAGGACGTCGAGACCCGGGCGATGGACCTCGGAGGCTCAGGCGACCGATGAGCGACGCCGAGCCACGGAAGAACGCCAGGCCAGCACACTTCACGCGCGAGGAGCTCGAGAAGGTGATCCTGGGAGACCTCCCAGGTCTGACCAGCACCGACGTGGCGTCCGCGGCCGGCGTGACCATCGAGCAGGCCCGGCGCCTGTGGCGAGCACTCGGGTTCCCCGACGCGGGGGAGCAGGCCGCTTTCAACGACGCCGACCTCTCGGCGCTGAGCACGCTGATCGGCACGGTCGACTCGGGGGCGATCGACTTCGACACGGCTGTGCGCATGACACGAGCCGTCGGCCAGACCATGGCCCGGCTCGCCGACTGGCAGGTCGCGACGCTCGCGCCCCGGGTCGAGCAGCTCGAGACCGGCCCCGAGGCGACCGGCTCCCGGATCGGGAGCGCCCTGCGCCTCGCCGACCAGGTCGGCGTCCCGTTCGAGCGGCTGCTCATCTACTCCTGGCGACGCCACCTCGCGGCCGCCGTGGGCCGGGTCGAGGCTCTGGGTGCGGCCGACGAGGACCTGCACACCAGCCAGGTCACGGTCGGGTTCGCCGACCTGGTGAGCTTCACGGCGCTGTCGAACGAGATCGACGAGGCGCGGCTCGGCGACATGGTGGAGATCTTCGAGTCCCGGTGTGCCGACGTGGTGGCCGGACGCCACGGCCGGGTGATCAAGACCCTCGGCGACTCGGTGCTCTTCGTCTCCGAGGACCCGAAGCAGGCGCTCGACATCGCCTTCGACATCGTCGGCGTGATCGGCAACGACAGCCGCCTGCCCGACGTACGCCTCGGCCTGGCCACCGGCTCCGTGATCATGCGCCTCGGTGACGTCTTCGGCCCGCCCGTCAACATGGCCGCGAGGCTGACCGGCGTCGCCCGCCGCAACCGCGTGATCATCGACCACGCCACGGCCGAGCGTCTCCCGGAGGGCGCCTTCGAGACCCGGGCTCTGCCGGCGCGGCCGGTTCGCGGGTTCGGACTCGTGGAACCGGTGGCCGCCCGGCGGCGGTGACCGCGGTCTAGACGCAGGCTCGTCCCTTGAGGTTAAAGTTCCACGATTCCCGGACGCTGTCCTATTTGTCCTTTTAATCTGAGCAACATGTTGAGTGTGCAGGGGGTGGACCTCGACGTGGAGACACGTCGAGTGTGGCGCGACGGCGTGGAGATCAGGATGTCGAACAAGGAGTTCGACTTGCTGCATGCTCTGATCAGCCGTGCGGGGGAGATCGTCACGCGTGAGGAGCTCATGCGTGATGTGTGGCAGACGACCTTCTGGACGTCCGCCAAGACCATTGACGTGCATCTGGGATGGGTTCGCCGCAAGCTCGGCGACGACACCCGGCGGCCGACGCTGATCACGACGATTCGAGGACGGGGCCTGCGGTTCGAGAAGACACCGCCGATCTACGCCCCAAAAGAGAGGCAGGTCGCGGTCGTCTGAGGTGACGCGAGGTCCGGGGGGAGCCATCGTTAGGCTCTCCTCGTGATCTCGCCTGCTCCTACGTCCCGCACCGTGTCGCGCTCCGGGCCTTGCGCGACGCCGGTGCTCGCCGTTATCGGCGGCGGCCAGCTGGCCCGGATGATGGCGCAGTACGCCGTCCCGTTGGGGGTGCCGCTGCGCCTCCTGGCGGAGGCGGAGGGTGTCTCGGCGGCCCAGGTGATCCCCGACTCCATCGTCGGGGACTACCGCGACCTCGACACCCTCCGTGAGGTCACCGAGGGCTGCGCCGTGGTCACCTTCGACCACGAGCACGTTCCGACAGAGCACCTTCACGCGCTCGCCGAGGCGGGTGTCGCCTGCCGACCCGGTCCCGGCGCGCTCGTGCACGCCCAGGACAAGGCGGTGATGCGGGCCCGGCTTCATCACCTCGGGGTGCCCAGCCCCCGCAACGCAGTCGTCTCCGAGGCAGCCGAGGTCGTCGACTTCGCGAGCACACTCGGCGGCTTCCCGATCGTGCTCAAGACCACCCGCGGTGGCTACGACGGCAAGGGCGTGTGGGTGGTCGAGACCGAGGCCGACTGTGCGCCCGCGTTCGAGGTCGCCCGCCGGGCGGGCGTGGAGATCCTCGCCGAGGAGAAGGTCGACTTCAGGCGGGAGCTCTCCGCACTCGTCGCGCGCTCGCCCTCCGGGCAGGTCGCGGCCTACCCCGTCGTCGAGTCGGTGCAGACCGACGGGATCTGCACCGAGGTGATCGCGCCGGCGCCCGGGCTCGACCCGGACCTGGCCGTCCAGGCGCAGCAGATCGCCATGACGGTCGCCTCGGAGCTCGACGTCACGGGGATCCTCGCCGTGGAGCTGTTCGAGACCACCGACGGTCGCGTGCTGGTCAACGAGCTCGCGATGCGGCCGCACAACACCGGCCACTGGAGCATGGACGGTGCTGTCACCGGCCAGTTCGAGAACCATCTGCGCGCGGTGCTCGACCTTCCCCTCGGGTCGCCGGAGGCCCGGCAGCCGTGGACGGTGATGGTGAACATCCTCGGCGGCGACCACGGGCCGCTGTCGGAGGACCTGTACGGCGGCTACCCACACGTCTTCGCCCGCGACCCGCGGCTCAAGGTCCACCTCTACGGCAAGGACGTGAAGCCCGGCCGCAAGGTCGGCCACGTCACCGCCTACGGCGACGACCTCGACGACGTCATCGAACGAGCACGTCATGCCGCGGCCTGGTTCCGCGGCGACCTGGGGATGGAGAGCGATTGAGCATGACCGAGTCAACGACCGAGGTCGGCGCCCGGGTCGGGATCGTCATGGGTTCCGACTCCGACTGGCCCACCATGAAGGCCGCGGCCGAGGCCCTCGAGGAGTTCGGCGTGCCCTACGAGGCAGACGTCGTCTCGGCGCACCGGATGCCCGAGGAGATGCTGGCCTACGGCAAGGACGCCGCCGGGCGGGGGCTCTCGGTGATCATCGCGGGAGCGGGCGGTGCGGCCCACCTACCGGGAATGCTCGCCGCGGTCACGCCGCTGCCGGTGATCGGGGTCCCCGTGCCGTTGAAGTACCTCGACGGGATGGACTCGCTGCTCTCGATCGTGCAGATGCCGGCGGGGGTCCCGGTCGCCACGGTCGCGATCGGTAACGCCCGCAACGCCGGCCTGCTCGCCGTCAGGATCCTCGCCGCGTCCGACGTACCTCTCCGGGAGCAGATGGAACGCTTCCAGGAGTCGCTGGCGGAAGCAGCCCGAGCCAAGGGTGCGGCCGTTCGCGGCGAACGCAACCGCACCGTCGGCTTCGGCTGACCCGCCGGCGCTCGCGTCAGCCCGGCGAGCGGTCGTCCGTCAGCGGGTCGCCAGCCGGGGCCACTCCATGACCGGGCAGGTGTCCATCACCATCGGCAGGCCGGCCTCCGTGGTGCGTCTGAAGGCGTCCTCGTCGACGACGCCCAGCTGGAACCAGACGGCCTTCGCGCCGATCGCCACCGCCTGGTCGGCGAACTCACCAGCCGCCTCGGACCGCCGGAAGACGTCCACGCAGTCGACCTCGAACGGGATCTCGGCCAGCGAGGCGTAGCCGTCCTCGCCGAGGACGTGGTTCGCCTCGGGGTGCACCGGCACGATCCGCTTGCCGCGGTCCTGGAGGAACTTGGCGACACCGTAGGCGGTCCGGGAGGGGTCGCCGCTGAGCCCGACCACTGCCCAGGTGTCGCACTTCTCGAGCATGAACCGGATGTTGGTCTCGTCGAGCCAGGGTGCGCGTGAGGTTCCCATGTCCTGCAAGTTACCTCCACGGACCGGTCCAAACGCATCCTCGCCTCGGGCGCAGGGACCTGCTACTCGCGAGTAGAATCAGGCGCATGAGCGCTGAGTACCCCATGTTTGCCCTGTCCGAGGAGCACCAGGCCATCCGCGAGGCGGTCCGCGCGGTGTGCGACGCGAAGGTGGCGCCCAACGCCGCCGCCGTCGACGAGGCCGCTGAGTTCCCGCAGGCGGCGTACGACGCGCTCGCCGGCGCCGACTTCGCCGCGCCGCACATCGCCGGGGAGTACGGCGGTGCGGACGCCGACGCCCTCGCCACGGCCATCGTGATCGAGGAGGTCGCCCGGGCCGACGCCTCGGCCTCGCTCATCCCAGCGGTCAACAAGCTCGGCACCCTGGCGCTCGTCCTGGCCGGCTCGGAGGAGCTCAAGCGCAAGTACCTCACCCCCGTCGCCGCAGGGGACGCGATGTTCTCCTACTGCCTCTCCGAGCCGGAGGCGGGTTCGGACGCCGCCGCGATGAAGACCCGCGCGGTCCGCGACGGGGACTCCTGGGTGCTCAACGGCGTCAAGCGCTGGATCACCAACGCCGGTGTCTCGGAGTACTACACGGTCTTCGCCGTCACCGACCCGGAGAAGCGCTCCCGCGGCATCTCCGCCTTCGTCGTCGAGAAGTCCGACGAGGGGGTCTCCTTCGGCGCGAAGGAGAAGAAGCTGGGCATCAAGGGATCGCCCACGCGTGAGGTCTACTTCGACAACGTGCGGATCCCCGCGGACCGGATGATCGGCGAGGAGGGCACCGGGTTCGCGACCGCGATGCGCGTGCTCGACCACACCCGCGTGACGATCGCGGCCCAGGCAGTCGGCATCGCCCAGGGTGCGCTCGACTACGCGCTGGAGTACGCCAAGGAGCGCCAGCAGTTCGGCAAGCCGATCGCGGACTTCCAGGGACTGCAGTTCATGCTCGCCGACATGGGCATGAAGGTGGAGGCCGCGCGACAGCTGACCTACGCCGCCGCGGGCCGTTCCGAGCGTGGCGACAAGGACCTGACCTTCTTCGGCGCCGCGGCCAAGTGCTTCGCCTCGGACACCGCGATGCAGGTGACCACGGACGCCGTACAGGTCCTCGGCGGCTACGGCTTCACCAGCGACTACCCCGTCGAGCGGATGATGCGCGACGCGAAGATCACCCAGATCTACGAGGGCACCAACCAGGTGCAGCGGATCGTGATGGCACGTCAGCTCCTTGCCGGGATCCAGTCCGAGCTGTGACCGCTCGTCAGTCCGGCGGCCACTCGACGCGCGGGCGGACATACCTGTAGGCCCACTTCTTCTCACCACGGCCCACCAGGCGCCATCCCTCAGCCTCGAGCCGCGTACGCAGCTCGAGGAGGGCTTGGGTCATCCCGGGCGCCCATGCCTCCTCCGGCGGCATGGTGTCCGGGATGGCGCGCAGCCGGAAGAACGTAGGGCTCTCGATGCTGTAGGTGGGCCATCGTGGGTCCTTGCTGGTGGCACGGCCGACGAACCAGCTGTATGCACCGCCGGTTGGTGCGGCGAGGGTTGCCAGAACGCCGGCCCACCATCCCAGGGCATTGACGTCTTCGAGCTCGACGACCAAGGTGTCCTGCTCGTCCCGGACAGGTAGCCACCGTTGCCGACGCTCGTCGAACCAGCTGTGGCCGTCGGCTGAGTAGTGTCCAGGCCCCTGTGGAGGTCGAGCTCCGCGGCGAAGAAGTCTGGTCATACGAGATCACCCCGCTTCCAGGTTGCGAGTCAGGACGGGGACGTGCCAGGAGCGAAGGTCCCGGGTCAGCCGGTCAGGGTCACGACCTCGAGGGTGAGCTCGTCGACCTGAGAGCGGCCGCTGTCAAGAGAAGTCCGCTCCGGGCGCTCAAACCTGCCGCTGTGGGACGGATAGTGCGTGCCGCCTTTCGACTGAAAAGTGGTCTGTACGTCCCTCAAGGTGCGGTTTGGGTATGCCGAGGGGGTGGCATTTTCTCTGCGACGGGGGCATATGCGAACTCCCTTCGGACTTCGCCCTCCCTGCCGTCGAGACCCTGGTTGGTGGTTCACCGTGGCGCGTCCTCGCCACAAGCACGTCCTCCGCAAGCCCTATCGCCGTCGACTGGTCCGCCTGGGTCTCGCAGCCTCAGCGGTTCTGGCTCTCGGCACCCCCGCTACCGCGGTCGTCTGGCCCGACGAGCAACCCGTTGCGGCCACCCCCGTGATCAAGGCGAAGCCGGTCCGGGTCCGCACCACTCCCGTGCCCATGCGGGTGGCGCCCATCGCCCGCGCCGAGGCCCGCGTGCGACTCGAGGAGAAGCCACCGGAGGTCGTCGACCACAAGTTCGCCACGGCGCCGCTGAACGTCAGGACTGAGCCCTCCGAGAAAGCACGCCTGCTCGACGTGCTGGCGTCCTACCAGAAGATCGGCGTCTCGGGTGAGACCAAGGGGGAGTGGGCCGAGGTCGTCCTCGACGGGAAGTCGCGGTGGGTGCACAGGGCCTACCTCGCCGACAGCAAGCCGAAGCCCGAGCGGAAGCCGGCAGATCCCGCTCCCAGCCAGGACCCCACGCCGACGACGGCCTCTCCGGAGCCGACGCCGACGCCTGCCCCGGAGCCCACGCCGTCGGCACCGACACAGGCAGGTCTTTCCACGGCAGCCTGCGCCACGGGCTCGGAGGTCGAGAGCGGCCTGGTCGCGGGCGCGGTCACCGTGCACCGGGCGGTCTGCGCGGCGTTCCCGCAGGTGACGTCGTACGGCGGCCTCCGCCCGGGTGACACCGGTGATCACGGGACCGGCCACGCACTCGACATCATGATCTCGGACTCCGCTACAGGGGACCAGATCGCGGAGTGGGCCCGTGCCAACGCCTCCGCCCTGGGAGTGAGCCAGGTGATCTGGGCGCAGCGGATCTGGACCGTCCAGCGCAACAGTGAGGGGTGGCGGGCGATGGAGGACCGGGGGTCGGCCACAGCGAACCACTACGACCACGTCCACGTCACGGTCTACTGATCGCCCGGCGACCGAGCGCCTGATCCACGCTCGGGCCGGCACCGGCGGCCGGGTCGGAGGCTAACCCCCTGCGATGCCCCGGACCGCCAAGGCCCTGGCCGTCAAGGGGATCGACCCGTCGGGTCCCGAGGGCAGCCGGGCGCGCAGCAGCTCGCGGAGCGCACGGCGGTCCTCCGCGGTGAGCGATGCGGCGTACCCGGGTGCCGGACCCTGACCGCCGAGGAACGGCCTCCAGTAGTCGTCGAAGCCGGCGAACACGGTGGGCACCTCGATCGCCCGGACCGTCACGTCGGCAAGCCCGGCACCCCTCCACAGCTCGGCCAGGCTGTCCGGCCGGCAGAGCGGGAAACGGCGACCCTCGTCCAGCTCGACCGCGGCAGGGTCGAGGGCGGCAGCGCAGTCCCAGAAGTACCGCATCATGGCCATTCCCTCGGCGTAGTCCCAGACATAGGCAGCGGCTACGCCGCCGGAGGTGGCCACCCGGGCGAGCTCAGCCGCGGCGCTGCGCGGTTCCGGGACGAAGTTAAGTGTCAGTCCGCTGACGACGGCGTCGAGACGTCGGCTGGGGAGCGGCAGCGACTGGGCGTCGGCGGCGCAGAAGGTCGACCGCGTGTCAGCGATGAGGGCACGAGCATGGGCCAGGAATCCCTCGGACGTGTCCACGCCGATCACCTGAGCGGGACTCGCCAGGTCGAGGACGGCGGCCGTCAGCGCTCCGGTGCCGCAGCCCACATCGAGCCAACGACCACCTCCTGGCAGGTCCAGCCAGTGCAGGAACGCTTCGGCGACGGGGCGACTCCACCGCCCGACGTACGCCTCATACGAGTCGCCGAGGGCCCACACGTCGTGCACCATAGGGCGACGATACGACTGCTGGGCCGTGCCAGGAGGTGCACCGCCCACCCGACATGGCGGACCCGGTGTCCCCGGTCGGTACGGTTCACTCCACACCGACGTTGTCCCTGAGCGGAGGGCGGCACCATGGCACTCGAGCACGTCGACGTACTCGTCGTCGGCGCCGGCCTCTCCGGAATCGGCGCCGCCTGTCACCTTCAGGACGAGTGCCCGGGCCGGACCTTCGCGATCCTCGAGGCAAGGGACGCGATCGGGGGCACCTGGGACCTGTTCCGCTACCCCGGCGTCCGCTCGGACTCCGACATGTTCACACTCGGCTACGGGTTCCGGCCCTGGACACAGCCCAAGGCGATCGCCGACGGCGCCTCCATCCGTGCCTACATCGAGGACACCGCTCGCGAGCGCGGCGTGGACCGGGCGATCCGGTTCAACCACCGGGTCGTTCGCGCCGAGTGGTCCAGCGACGATGCTCTTTGGACCGTGACGGCCGAGAGGACGGACACCGGCGAGACCGCCGTGCTGACCTGCTCGTTCCTGTCGGTCTGCTCGGGCTACTACCGGTACGACGAGGGCTACACCCCGCAGTTCCCCGGCATCGAGCGCTTCACCGGGCGGGTCGTCCATCCCCAGCACTGGCCCGAGGACCTCGACTACGCCGGCACGAAGGTGGTCGTCATCGGGAGCGGCGCGACGGCCGTGACGCTGGTCCCGTCGATGGCCCAGGAGGCCGGCCACGTCACGATGCTCCAGCGGTCGCCGAGCTACGTGGCCTCCTTGCCGGCGCACGACCCGCTCGCGGACCTGCTGCGTCGGCGGCTGCCTGCGCGGGCGGCGTACCCCCTGGTGCGATGGAAGAACGTCCTGGTGTCGATGGCGATCTTCCAGCTGAGCCGCCGTCGGCCCGTGCTGATGAAGTCGATGCTGCGCAAGGGCGCGCTGAAGCTGCTGCCCGAGGGCTACGACGTGGACACGCACTTCGCCCCGACGTACGACCCGTGGGACCAGCGGCTGTGCCTGGTGCCCGACGGGGACCTGTTCAAGGCGATCCGCAGCGGCCGGGCCTCGATCGTGACGGACCGGATCGAGACGTTCACCGAGGGCGGCATCCGGCTCGAGTCGGGCGAGGAGCTCGACGCGGACCTCGTGGTCACCGCCACCGGGCTGAACCTGCTGGCGATCGGGGGCATGACGCTCGCTGTCGACGGACGCGACGTCGACCTCGCGCAGACCGTCTCCTACAAGGGGATGATGCTCTCCGGGGTACCCAACTTCTCGCTGACCCTCGGCTACACCAACGCGTCCTGGACGTTGAAGGCCGACCTCGTCGCGCACTACGTGTGCCGACTGCTGGACCACATGGGGGCCAACGGCTACCAGGTGGCCGAGGCCGTCGTGCCCGAGGAGGCGGAGTCGTGGGAGACGATCCCGTTGATCGACCTTCAGTCGGGATACGTGCTGCGCAGCGTCGACAAGCTGCCGAGGCAGGGCCCCGCCGCGCCGTGGCGGCTCTACCAGAACTACCCGAGGGACGTGCGGCTGATGCGCCGCGGGCCTCTGGAGGACGACGGCATCCGGTTCAGCAGGGTCACGTCAGGTCCCGCGGGGTCCGAAGCAGCGGGCTGAGATGGGGCGTCGCCAGCGCCGTGCTCGCCTGCCGAGCACCCGCTCTCAGGGCGCTCGGCACATCGGCGTCGTCGAGGACGGCTGACAGGAACCCGGCCATGAACGCGTCCCCGGCGCCGTTGGTGTCGACCACCTCGCGCACGGGGACCGCGGCCACCTCGTGCACGGTGTGGTCCGCGTCGACGGCGATCGCGCCGCTCTTGCCGAGGGTGCAGACGACGAGGCGGGCCGGCCCCCGGTCCACGGTCGCGTGCATGAACTCGAGCGGTCGCGCCAGCCCGTCGTCGTTCATGAACACGTAGTCGGCGCGGTCTATCCAGGGCTGGTGGAACTCGGCCCGGCCGTCGTAGTCGTGGATGTCGGTCCAGATGGGGGCAGGGGCCGAAGCCGCGACGTCGAGCAGGTCACGCGAGCGCGCCGAGAGGTCGAGCACGATCGCCTTCGCGTCCGAGAGCTCCGAGGCAAGGGTGCCGGCAGGGCGCGCCGCGACTGGGCCTGGCAGGTCGAGGTAGATCGAGACGCGACGGCCGTCGGGATCCATCAGGTTGACGTGTCGTTCGCTGCGTCCGGGAACGACGTCGAGCGACAACGGCACACCCGCAGCCACAAGCGAGCTCTCGATGTGCGTCGCACGCTCGTCCGTGCCCACGACGGTGTGGAGAAGGACCGAACGGCCGAGAGCGACGAGGTGGAGCGCCTTGCCGGCAGAGGTGCCGCCGACGGTCTCGTAGCTCGAGGTCGCGAACCGTGTGTGGGGTTCGGCGGCCGGAAGCGAGTCGACGTTGACGATCAGGTTCCACGACGCCGGTCCGCAGACCACTGTCTCGGCCATGTCGCCTCCCCCTCACACGTGGTCCGATGGAACGGTCAGTCCTGCCAGGGATAGAACGGCGGCATGTCCGACGTACGACCGGTGAACTCGGGGGCGCGCTTGTCGAGGAAGGCGGCGACGCCCTCCTTGCCGTCGCCGATGCTCGTGTAGAACATCGCGAGCGAGTCGACCCGGTGCGCCTCGACGGGATGCGGCTGCGCGGCGTTGCGGTACATCATCTGCCGGGCGAGCGCCGTCGCCACGGGGGAGCGGTGCCGGGTGAACCGGCGGGCGAGGTCGTACGCCGCATCGAGCAGCTCGTCCTCCGGATGCACCGACCGGACCAGCCCTCCCTCGTGGGCCTCCTCCGCCCCCAGGATGTCGGCGCTGTAGACCCACTCGAGCGCGCGGCTGATCCCGACGATCCGCGGCAGGAACCATGACGAGGTTGCCTCCGGGACGATGCCGAGCTTGCCGAAGACGAAACCGATCCGGGCGCGCTCGGAGGCCAGCCGCACGTCCATCGGCAGCGTCATGGTCGCGCCGATGCCGACCGCGGCCCCGTTGATCGCACCGATGACAGGCTTGGTGCAGCGGTACGTCGCGAGTGCGACCCGGCCTCCGGTGTCCCGGACTCCTTGGACGATCTCAGGGTCGTCGAGCCGCTCGAGCATGTCCGCCATGGTCGGCTCCTGCGACTCGTCGAGGCCGAACACGTTGCCGCCGACGGAGAGGTCCATTCCCGCGCAGAACGCACGCCCGCGGCCGGTGACGACGATCGCGGCCACCTCGTCGTCGAGGCTGGCCCGGTCGTAGGCGTCGACGAGCTCGTCGGCCATCTCAACGGTGAACGCGTTGAGCTGGTCGGGTCGGTCGAGCGTCAGGGTGAGGATGCCGTCGGCGACGCTGTAGTCGAGCGTGGCGTAGGCCGGCCCGCTCACTGGCGCAGTCCCGAGGGCTGGCAGAGGTCCTTCGTGATGTCCTTGGTCTTGTCCTCCTGGATCAGGTGGAACATCTGCAGGGCTCGCTCGCGGTCCCAGTGCACCGCGAGGTCGGCGATCGGGACCGAGCAGGTGAGCCCCTTGTCGCCGGTCACCCGGGTCATCGCCCACGCGAAGCGCAGCGTGTCGAAGGGGCCGGTCTTCTCGCCCAGTGCGAGTGAGTCCGCTCCCGCGCTGGACAGGCGGGCGTAGCGCACGGGGTTGAGGAGCGACCACGGCGACGCGGCCTTGGCGCCGACGGCACTCACGACCTCCCGCTGGTGCTGGGCCCGGTCGATGTCGCCGAGTGTGGAGGTGTGACGTGACCGCGCGTAGCCGAGCGCGGTCGGGCCGTCAGCGTTCTGGCAGCCCTTGGAGATGTCGAGGTTCGCCAGCGGGTCCTTCATCGCCTGCTTCGGGCAGATCTCGACCCCGCCGACGGCGTCGACGACGTTCACGAAGCCCGCGAACCCGATCTCGACGTAGTTGTCGATGCGGATACCGGTCTCGTCCTCCAGCGTCTGGACCAGCAGCTTCGGGCCGCCGTAGGCGTAGGCGGCGTTGACCTTCGTCTTGCCGTAGCCCGGGACGTCGACGATCGAGTCGCGGGGGATCGACAGCAGCAGGTTCGGCCCCGCTCCCGTGTGCAGCAGCATGATCGTGTCGGTGCGCCGGCCCTCGGCGCTGCCGGTGCCGTACTTCCGCTTCTGCGCCTTCGTCAGGCCCTCGCGGCTGTCGCTTCCCACGAGGAGGTAGTTGTGGCCGGGCTGGGAGTCAGGCCTGCTCCCGTCGGGCTCGGCGTCGACCTTCTCGATCTTCGACCAGGCCCAGACGGGTACGGCGACCAGGAACACCAGCCACAGCAGCAGCACGATCTTGACCCAGCCGAACCGACGCCGGCGGCCCCGCGAGACGCCCGGTCGCGGTGGGGGAGCTCCCGCCCCGGGACGTCGGGACGTCGTCGGCGGCCGGTCGTAGGGCCGCGCCGAGGGGCTGCCCGGTGCGGACGGCCCGCTGCCCGAGCCCCCGCGGCGGGGTGACGTGGGGAGCACACGGGTCGGGTCGGGGTCACCGGGGGTGCCGCCGCGACCCGAGCCTCGGTCGCTGCCGTAGAGCCAGTTGTACTCAGGGGACCCCTCTGGTGGTTCCCCGCTGCCTCGGCGTCGGTCTGCCATGGCAGCAGACGGTACCGTGCCGCGCCGCAGGGACCTTCGGCGCGCCGTGCCGGCTGTGACGGCTGTGGCTGGTGATACTTGAGCGGACCAACCCGTCTATAGCACCGAAAGGCACCTGAATGCCACCCCCCGACGCACCCGGGTCCGACGTACTGGCCCGCGTCCGGTTCCGGCGTGCGATCACGCTGATGGTGATGACCCTGCTCATCCCTGGTTCGGCGCAGCTCGTCGCCGGCCGGAAGCAGGCTGGTCGCATCGCGCTGAGGGTCTGGCTCTCGCTGATCGGCGTGCTGGTGCTCGTCGTACTCCTCGGGTTCGTCTGGCCGGGATTCATCTTCTGGCTGGTGAGCAACACCTTCATGCTCGGACTCATCCGGCTGACACTGCTCGTGCTGGCCGTCGGCTGGGCCGGGCTGTTCGTCGACGCCTGGCGTCTCGGCCAGCCGCTCGGACTGCGGCAGAAGCAGCGCCTCGCCATGGTGGGGCTCAACGGCTTCCTGTGCTTCACCGTGGCCGGCAGCCTGCTCTTCGTGTCCCACGTCGTCGCGGTGCAGCGCGACTTCATCACCGCGATGTTCGGCGACGGACTCGTCACGAGCTCCACGCACGGCAGGTACAACATCCTCCTCCTCGGCGGGGACTCCGGCGCCGACCGGTGGGGCCTGCGTGCCGACAGCATCACGGTCGCGAGCATCGACGAGGACACCGGCCGCACGATCCTCTTCGGGCTGCCGCGCAACATGCGCAACTTCCCCTTCCGCAAGGGGTCGGTGATGGCCGAGCAGTACCCCGACGGCTACGACTGCGACGACTGCTACCTCAACTCGCTGAGCACCTACGCGGCGGACAACAAGGAGCTGTTCACCAAGTACGACGACCCTGGGATCGAGGCCACCATCGAGGGAGTCGAGGGGATCACCGGACTGGACATCAACTACTACGCCATGGTGAACCTCCAGGGTTTCCGCAACCTCGTCGACGCCGTCGGCGGCGTCCGGCTCAACGTCCGCGACCGGATCGCGATCGGTGGGATCGGTGCCCCGATCACCGGCTACATCGAGCCGGGGGTGCACCGCCTCGACGGGTTCCACACGCTGTGGTTCGCCCGCTCCCGCACGGGCGCCGACGACTACTCGCGCATGGCGCGCCAGAAGTGCGTCATGAACGCGATGCTCGACCAGCTCAGCCCCCAGGTCGTGGTCACGAAGTACGGCAAGATCGCCAAGGCCAGCCAGCAGATCATCACCACAGACCTGCCTGCCTCCGAGGTGGACCGGTTCGTCGCGCTCGCCCTCAAGGCGAAGTCCCAGCCGCTGGCGACCGTGTCCTTCGTGCCGCCGCTGGTCAACACGGCCGCCCCGGACATCAAGCTGATCCAGGACCGGGTGCAGCAGTCGATCGACAAGTCCGAGTCCCGCGGGGACGGTGACAAGGTGAGCGCGCACAAGAAGGTACGTCGACCCGCGTCCGGCGGCACCGTGGCCGGCGCGCCCGCGGTGCCGACCACCGGAGGCTCGATCGGGAACCTCTCGGAGGGCTACGCCGCGAACCAGGCGAGCGACCTGTCCGACGCCTGCTGACGGCCACCTCCGCCCCGGTCTGCCGAGGTGACCGATATGTCACGTGCGTCAGACGGATATCGGAAGGGTAGGGTGCCGGGCGTGCCTGCCCGGATCGTCGCTGTCGTCGTCACGTGGAACCGGCGCGATCTGCTGCGAGAGGCGCTCGACGCGCTCGCCGGGCAAACGCTCGGACCCGCCCAGATCGTGGTCGTGGACAACGCCTCGACCGACGGCACCCGAGACCTTCTCTCGGCGGAGTACCCGGATCTCGAAGTTCTCCGCCTCGAGACCAACACCGGTGGCGCCGGAGGCTTCGCGGCCGGGATCGAGCGCGCCCTGACGTTCGAACCGGAGCTCGTCTGGCTGCTCGACGACGACACCGTGCCGACCCCCACGGCGGCCGAGGCGCTCGCCGACGCCTGGTGCGAGTACGAACGCCTCTCGGGCAGCCGGCCGTCGCTGCTCGCGAGCCGCGTGGTCTGGACCGATGGCCGAGACCACCCGATGAACACCCCGCGCACCAAGCCGGGTGCGACCTCGGCCGAGCTCGCGGCCGCCGGGCAGGTGGGCTGCACCCCGATCCGGTCGGCGTCCTTCGTCTCGGTCATGTGCGACGCCGAGGTGATCGGTGAGCGCGGGCTGCCGATCGCCGACTACTTCTTGTGGAACGACGACTT
Source organism: uncultured Actinomycetota bacterium (assembly GCA_963700955.1). GTDB lineage: Bacteria > Actinomycetota > Actinomycetes > Propionibacteriales > Nocardioidaceae > Nocardioides_C. The sequence continues at coordinate 191,376 of CAVOZH010000003.1, forward strand.
CGAGTACTCCACACGCCTGATCCGCGACCGTGTCGGCCTGTACTGCCCCGAGAGTGTGGTCGTGCACAAGACCCGGGTCTTCGGCTCGACCGATGCGGACCCGGGGGAGCGGTTCTTCTACGAGGTCCGCAACAAGGTCTGGCTGTTCGGCCGCAGCACCGGCCTCAGCCCTGCCGAGAAGGCTCTGTACGGCGGCTCGACCATGCGCCGCTGGGCGAGGACGTTCGCGAGGTCGCGGGACAGGAAGACCCTGGCGCGGGCGGCGACCCGAGGCATGTGGGCAGGACTGAGGAACGGCCCCAAGACGAACGGCGAGGTGCTCCGTGCAGCGGGGTTCGAGCTGCATCACACCGGCGAGGCACCTCAGGCGGGTGGTGAGAAGTTCAGCCTGCTGCTGTCCACGTACGGCGGCGACGACCCCCGGTTCCTCCGAGACGCGTTCGTCTCCAGCGTGCAGGACCAGACGCGGCGACCCGACGAGGTCGTGCTGGTCCAGGACGGTCCGGTCCCGCCACCGCTGGCCGAGGCCATCCGCGACCTGATCGTGACGAGTCCGGTGCCTGTGCAGCATGTGGTGATTCCGGCCAATGTCGGCCTCGGCCCGGCGCTGGACCAGGGGCTCGAGGCGTGTGCCCACGAGATCGTGGCCCGCATGGACGCCGACGACGTGAGCCGCCCGGACCGTTTCGAGCTCCAGCTGCCCGTCGTCGAGGCCGGCGTGGACATCGTCGGCTCCGGCCTGGTGGAGTTCCACTCCACGATCGAGGAGGTCGTCGGCCGCCGTACTCCTCCGACCGACCCGGACGAGATCCGGCGTGTGATCAGGTTCCGCGACCCGTTCAACCACCCGACCGTCGTCTACCGCAAGAGCGCCGTGCTCGCGGTCGGTGGCTACACCGACATGGCACTCATGGAGGACTACCTCCTCTTCACCCGCATGCTCGACGCGGGGGCGCGTCCGGCGAACATCGCCGAGCCGCTGGTCTACTACCGGGTCGGTGCGGGCGCCTACGCCCGACGCGGGGGCCGCGACCTGCTCCGCTCGGAGCTGGCGCTGCAGCGCCGCTTCCGGGAGCTGGGCATCACGAGCAGGGGCGAGTACGTCCGCAACGTCGCGGTCCGGGGAGGCTACCGGCTCGTGCCCGAGGGTGTGAGAAAGGTCGCCTACCGCAGCCTGCTGGCGAACAGAGGGTCCAAGGCGGGCCGATAGACTGCCATGCGGCAGATCCCATCTAGGAGTTTTGTGTGAACGTAGATCTCGTCGTCGTCGGGTCCGGCTTCTTCGGCCTCACGATCGCAGAGCGTTGTGCCAACGAGCTGGGCCTGAAGGTCCTGGTGCTCGAGCGACGCCACCACATCGGAGGCAACGCCTACAGCGAGGCGGACGCGGAGACCGGGATCGAGGTCCACGTCTACGGCGCGCACCTGTTCCACACCTCGAACGAGAAGGTGTGGGAGTACGTCAACCGCTTCACGAAGTTCACGAACTACCAGCACCGGGTGTTCGGCCAGTACGACGGGCAGGTCTACTCCCTGCCGATGAACCTCGGCCTGATCAACCAGTTCTTCGGGAAGTCGCACACCCCCGACGAGGCGCGTGCGCTGATCGCCGAGCAGGCCAGCGAGATCGACACCGCGGACGCCACGAACCTCGAGGAGAAGGCGATCTCGCTGATCGGCCGCCCGCTCTACGAGGCGTTCATCAAGGGCTACACCGCCAAGCAGTGGCAGACCGACCCCACGAAGCTCAGCGCCGACATCATCACCAGGCTCCCGGTCCGCTACAACTTCGACAACCGCTGGTTCAACGACAAGTACGAAGGGCTCCCGGTCGACGGCTACACCGCGTGGCTGGAGAAGATGGCCGACCACCCGAACATCGAGGTGCGGCTCGAGACCGACTTCTTCGACGTGGCCGACGAGTACAAGGGCAAGGTGCCGATCGTCTACACCGGTCCCGTCGACGAGTACTTCGGCAACTCCGAGGGCAAGCTCTCCTGGCGCACCGTGGACCTCGAGGCGGAGGTCAAGGCGGTCGACGACTTCCAGGGATGCGCGGTGATGAACTACAACGACCAGGGCGTTCCCTGGACCCGGATCCACGAGTTCAAGCACTTCCACCCCGAGCGCACCTACATCTCGGGCAAGACCGTGATCGTCCACGAGTACTCCCGCTTCGCCGAGGAGGGCGACGAGCCGTACTACCCGATCAACACGGCCGAGGACCGGGAGAAGCTGCTGCGCTACCGCGAGCTCGCGAAGCAGGAGCCCATGGTGCTGTTCGGCGGCCGCCTGGGCACCTACAAGTACCTCGACATGCACATGGCGATCGGTTCGGCGCTGTCGATGTTCGACAACAAGCTCAAGCCGCACTTCACCGAGGGCACCGGCCTCGAGAGCGGTGGCGTGGACGAGTGAGCAGCCAGGTGATGGACCACGGGCGGGTCCCTGACGGGCCCTTGGTCGCCCCTGGTGACCAAGGCGGCCTGCACAACGTCTTCCGCCAGCGCTACCTGCTCAAGCTGCTCGTCGGCAAGGAGCTGGCGGCGAGGTACCAAGGCTCGGTCCTCGGGCTCTTCTGGTCCTACGTGCAGCCGGCGGTGAAGTTCACCGCCTACTACTTCGTGATGGGCTACATCTTCCAGCTGCACAAAGGCATGGAGCACTTCGAGCTCCACCTCTTCGCCGGCATGGTGATGGTGCACTACTTCACCGAGACCTTCACGGCAGGCACCCGGTCGATCGTCGCGAACAAGCGGATCATCCAGAAGCTGCCCCTGCCTCGTGAGCTGTTCCCGGTGGCATCCATGCTGGTCTCGGCGTACCACACGTTTCCGCAGATGGTGCTGCTGCTCGTCGGCGCGCTCGTCGTCGGCTGGGACCCGTCGCTCTACGACCTCACCGCGGGCCTGCTCGGCTTCGCGATCGTGGCGACCTTCGGCGTCGCCCTGGCGCTGATGTTCAGCGCGGCGAACGTGTTCTTCCGGGACTTCCAGAACATCGTCGCCACCTTGACCATCTTCGTGACCTGGTCGGTGCCGATGATCTATCCCTACGACCGCATCGCCGACCTGTTCGGCGGGACGTGGGCCGAGCAGGTCTACCTCATGAACCCCATCGCCGACGGCGTCCTCCTCATGCAGCAGCTCTTCTGGGTCCCCACGGTGAGCCCCGACTCGAAGTACCCCGCGGTCATGCCCGACTACCTGATGACCCGCGGTGTGATCGTCCTTCTCGCGAGCCTCATCATCCTTGCGTTCGCACAGAAGTTCTTCACCCGCCTCGAGGGCAAGTTCGCGGAGCGCCTCTGATGACCAAGTCGATCGTGGTGGAGCGCGCCAGCAAGCGCTTCACGATGCAGTACACCCGCACCATCAAGCAGATGTCGATCGCGGCGATGCGCGGCCAGAAGCTGAGCGACTCCTTCCTGGCCGTGAACGACGTCTCCTTCACCGTCGAGCAGGGTGAGTCCATCGGTCTGATGGGCCTCAACGGCTCCGGCAAGAGCACGCTGCTCAGCCTGATCTCCGGCGTGATGAGACCCGACGAGGGCAGTGTGCTGACGCGCGGCCGGATCGCCGGCCTGATCGCTGCCGGCGCTGGGTTCCACCCGCAGCTGACCGGCCGGGACAACCTCTACCTCAACGCCGCGATCCTCGGCATGAGCGAGGCCGAGACCAACCGGAAGCTGGAGCAGATCGTCGACTTCGCCGACATCGGCAAGTTCCTCGATGTTCCGGTCGGTCACTACTCCTCCGGCATGAGCGCGCGTCTCGGCTTCGCGGTCGCTGCCTTCGCCGAGTCCGACATCTTCCTCGCCGACGAGGTGCTCGCCGTGGGCGACCGGCCCTTCAAGCGCAAGTGCATGGCCCGGATGGAGGAGATCAAGAAGGAGGGGCGGACGATGTTCTACGTCAGTCACGCCCCCGGCTCCGTCCGCCAGATGTGTGACCGTGCGCTCGTGCTGGTCCAGGGTCGGCTTGGCTTCGACGGCCCGGTCGAGGAGGGCATCCGCTTCCTGAAGTACGACGACGGCGACGACAGCGGCGTGCCCGACCAGCAGGTCGAGGACGACCTCGGGGCTGACATCTGAGCCGCTGGGCCCAAGCCGCCCGATACGGGTGGTCGGTCACCCAGAACGGTCATCACGCCTGAGCTTTCTCATGCCGGGCGAATTACACATTTGTACTTAGCCGGAAGCGATAGCGCGGCTCTGTTACTGGTGTGAAACTTGGGACTCCTGTGACTGAAGACGCACGCTGGGAGCTCCTGGAATGCCCGAGAACAAGAGCCGTTTCGTCCTTCTGTGCCAACACCTGCTGGCATTCGGGACGGTGGCCGCGCTCGCCGTACCCGCCACGGGTGTGGTGTCGCTCGACATCGTCCGTCCCGCACCCGAGCCGGTCCAGGGAGCCGCACCCGGTGTCTCCGCTGCAGCCCCGACCTTTGCCCTCGTCGCGTCCCACCCGGTCGAGCCCGAGGTCACCGAGGTTCCGATCAAGGGTGTCGAGAATGCCGGACTTCAGGCTCTCACCCGGCGACCCGCGGCGCAGCGGAACGCGGCAAAGGACCTCGCTGCGCTGACCGCTCCGGAGAAGGTCGAGGGGTTCGCCACCGTCGGGGTGACCTGGAACCACCGGGTCCACGTCGACGACAACGACATCACGGTCTCGGTGCGCAGTCTCGAGGACGGCCGATGGAGCCAGTGGCAGCCCATCGAGTACCACGACGACCACGGGCCCGACCCGGACAGTGCGGAGGCGCGCAAGGCCCGGCCGGGGACCGACCCGATCGTGGTCGGTGACGTCGACGACGTACAGGTGAAGATCGAGACCGCCGACGGCGAGGTGCCTGCCGGCGCGGAGCTGGCCCTCATCGACCCCAAGAGCACCCCGAGCCCCAAGCGCGAGCAGCCCGCGATCGACACCGCCAACCTGCCGGCCGAGGGCGCGATCGCGCTGTCGTCGTCGACCACCGGAGCGCCGACGGACGGGACCACCGACCCGGCGACGGCGACCACCGATCCCGCGACGGCCGGAACCACCGACCCGGCCACCGGCGACGGCAGCACCGTCGAGCCCGGTGTCGACGGCATCCTCGCGGGCGCGGTCGGTGTCACGCCGAAGCCGAAGATCTTCTCGCGGGCGCAGTGGGGCGCCGACGAGCGGATGCGCGACAAGTCCTCGCTCGCCTACTACGAGGTGCACGCCGGCTTCGTGCACCACACCGTGAACGCCAACAACTACACGCGCGACCAGGTGCCCTCGCTGCTGCGCGGCATCTACGCCTACCACACGCAGTCCAAGGGCTGGAGCGACATCGGCTACAACTTCGTCGTCGACCGGTTCGGCCGGATCTGGGAGGGCCGGTACGGCGGTGTCGACCGCCCCGTCGTGGGCGCGCACACACTCGGCTACAACGAGTACTCCTTCGCGATGTCGGCGCTCGGCAACTTCGAGACGGGCAAGCCCTCGTCCGCGATGCTCGACGCCTACGGCAGGCTCTTCGCCTGGAAGCTTTCGCTCCACGGCGTCTCGGCGTCCTCGACGAAGCAGTGGGTCGGCAAGAAGTACTTCCGGGCGATCAACGGGCACCGGGACGCCGGCACCACGGCGTGCCCCGGAAAGTACCTCTACGCCCAGCTGCCGAAGATCCGGACGCTCGCCGCGAAGTACCAGGCGCCGTTCACCGAGCGGGCCAGGACGACGAACCTCGCCGGCTCGCCCTGGCCGGACCTGGTCGTGCGCGACAAGGTCACGAAGCGGGCCTACATGGTCCGCACAGGCGGCCAGACCAACTTCCAGGCCGGCCAGCGAGCAACGACGGGCTGGAAGGGCATGGACCTGGTCGCGGCGACGCGTGACCTCACCGGTGACGGCATCCCGGACGTCCTCGGCCGCAACGCCTCGACGAAGGTCACTGGCCTCTATCCCGGCACCGCTCAGGGCACGCTGGGCGCCCCGGTGCTCCGCACGAGCAAGTTCGCCACGGCCGACCAGCTCGTAGGGGCCCTCGACATGACCGGCGACGGCACCCCTGACGTGGTTGCACGCATGGCGGGCAGCTCGAGGCTGTGGGTCTACCCGGGCAACGGCAGAGGTGGCTTCCGTCGGCGCCAGATCCTCTCCGAGCAGTGGGGCGGCTACGACCTCACGGCCGGGGTGGGCGACCTCAACGGCGACGGCCGCAGGGACCTCGTGGCCCGCAAGCGCGGCACGCTCTACCTCGTCCCCGGCGCGGGGCGTCGCGTGGGCACACCGGTCGCCCTGCCCGGCCGCTGGGGGGCCTTCAGCGTGATCTCGGGCGGCGGAGACCTCACGAACGACGGTGAGGCCGACATCCTGGTCAAGGTGAAGAGGACAGGACTGGTCTACATCCGCCCCGGTGACGGGGCCGGCCGGCTGAAGCCCGCGCTCGGACCGTTCTCGCAGTTCAAGAGCTACAACTTCCTCGCGGCCGCGGGCCAGCTGGCCGGGAACCCGGGCAACGACCTCGTCGGCCGCAACGGCGCCGGAGTGATGACGGTCTTCCCCAACAACGGGGCCAAGAACATCGAGGCCATCGTCAACACGGGCCTGACGTTGACGGGCACCGACCTGATCCTCAACGTCGGCGACTGGGACGGCGACGGCTTCGGCGACCTCATGACCCGCACCCCAGCGACGGGGAACGTCTACCTTCGGCGTGGCAACGGGCGAGGCGGCTTCGGTGCCCCGGTGCTCACGGCGAAGGCCTGGGGCAAGGTCAGGCTCCTCGCCGCCGTCGGTGACATCACGGGCGACGGGCACCCGGACCTCATGGGGCAGCCGGCGGGCATGGCGATGAGGATCTACCCCGGCAACGGCTCGACCGGGTTCCTCACCAGCTACGTCGCCCACTCGGCGATCAGCTCCAACCGTCACACCGGCCTGGGTCTGTGGGACGGGGACGGGTCACCCGACAGCCTCCTCCGGCGCGCCGACGGGACGCTGCAGGTCTACCCGGGCAACGGCCCCGGCGGGCTGCTCTCCCCGCGTCGGGTCGGCACGGGTGCCGGAGGGTACGACTGGCTGCAGGCCGTCGGCGACGCCACGGGCGACGGTCGCCCGGACGTGGTCGCGCGTCAGAGCTCGACGGGCCGGCTGTGGCTGCTTCCGGGCAGCGCGACGGGGTTCGGTGCCCGGCGTCTCATCGCGGACGGGTTCGGGAGCTTCGACCTGAGCGGCTGAGGTCTCTCACGAGGAGTGGGCGGCGGCACGCAGCTGAGCGGTCGCCCGCTCCTCGTCGTACCTGGCCTGCCAACGCGACTCGTCGGAGTGCACGACCCACACCGTGCCGCCCGCGACGAGCAGCGGGGACAACAACGTCGCAACACCCTGACGCGTGCAGGGGTTGACGTCGGTCAGCAGCCGACCTCCCTCGTCGATCAGCGGCGCGGCTGCGGCCTCGGCGAGCAGGTCGGCCTGGCTCCGGGCCCCTGCGCCGTCACGCCATGCGTCGTCGTCCGGCTCCGGCGGGTCGAGCGGCATGAAGACGTCCGGCTGGGCGAGCACGACGGCGCCGTAGTCGACCACGCCGGTCGGGAGCGGATCGGCGAAGCGGGCGCCGAGCGGTCGGAGGGAGAGCGCGACCACGGGGACGGCATCGGCGCGGTCGGCGTACCGGTCCACACCCTCGGGCCCGCACACAACCAGGTCCGCCTCGGCCGCGAGCTCCGGGTCGGTGGTGACGGCCTGCCCACCGCACCAGGCCGCCCCCAACCACACGGCGCCGAGCCAGTGCGTCGGCAGGTCCACCAGCACCAGCCCGCCCCGCTCGACGTCGAGCTCGTCCTGGACCAGTGCGGCGGTCTTCGCCACCCAGTTCGCGTACGTCGTGACCGACAGCTCGACCCTTTCGCCCGTCCGGTCGTCGTAGAAGGTCACCAACGGCCGGGCCGGAGCGTCCCGGAGTGCCGCGTACAGCCGGTCGGGGAAAGTACCTGGGTTCGTCATCTGGAGCAGCGTACGCAATGGCAAGATGCCGTCATGTCGCACCATGTCGAGGCCGTCATCGTGGCCGGAGGGTTCGGTACACGACTGCTGCCGCTCACCACCCGAAGTCCCAAGCATCTGCTCAACGTGGGGGGAGTGCCCTTCCTCGAGCACCAGGTCGCCCGGCTGGCCGAAGCCGGGGTCGAGCACGTCGTGCTGGCCACGTCCTACCGTGCGGAGCTCTTCGAGCCGGTCCTCGGAGACGGCAGCCGGTGGGGCATCCGGCTCGACTACGTCCAGGAGGAGGAGCCCCTCGGCACCGCGGGCGCGATCCGCAACGTCGCCGGCGCCCTTCGCGACGACCCCGAGGGCGCGGTCGTGATCCTCAACGGCGACATCCTCTCGGGCCATGACCTCAAGGGCCAGCTCGCCGACTTCGAGACCCCGCGCGACGGCCGCACCGTGGACGTCTCGCTCCATCTCGTCGAGGTGCCGGACGCCCGCGCGTTCGGCTGCGTGCCGACCGACGGCGCAGGACGGGTGACCGGGTTCATGGAGAAGTCCGAGCACCCGGTGACCAACCAGATCAACGCCGGCTGCTACGTGTTCCGGCGTCGCGTGATCGACGAGATCCCGCCGGGGCGGGTCGTGTCGGTGGAGCGCGAGACGTTCCCCGAGCTCGTCGCCGCGGACGCGATGGTCGTGGGCTTCGTCGACACGGCCTACTGGCGAGATGTCGGAACGCCCGCCGCGCTGGTCGCGGCATCCCGTGACCTCGTGCTCGGCGTCGCCACCAGCCCCGCCGTGCCGTACCCGCCCACCGAGGCCAGGGTCCTCGACGGGGCCTCGGTCGACCTCACGGCCAAGCTCCAGGGCGGCACGCTGGTGGACGAGGGGGCCTGGATCGGTGCGGGCGCGACGCTGTCCGGGAGCGTCGTGATGTCGGGGGCCGTCGTGGGCGAGGACGCCGTGGTGGTCGACTCGGTCGTGGGTCCCTCGGCGGTGGTCGGCAGGTCCGCGCACCTCCAGGACGTCACGCTCGGTGACGAGGCGACGGTGAGCGCGGGAGGTCGGCTCGAGGACATCCGCATCGACTGCGCCGTGAACGTCTAGCACACGGACGAGGGCTGCCCGAGCCTGGTGCTGAGGCTGGCTCGGGCAGCCTGCGGACTCGGGTCAGGACGCGTTGGGCTCGGGGGAGTCGGTGTACGGGTAGTCCTTGACGAAGTCGCTCACGGCCTCCCCGCTGGGCTGGCCGCAGTACTGCGTGATGCCCACCTGCTCCTTGGGGTTGCCGTGGGTGCCGCCCATCGACCAGTGGGTCAGCGCGACGTGGGCGCCGCCGGGGAACGGGTCGCCGTCCTTCGCGGTCCAGGGAGCCACGATGAACTTGTTCTGGAAGTCGGAGCCGGGGAACTTGCGCGAGATGGCCTTCACGACAGAGAGAGCCTTGTCGTCCTTGGCGACGGTCTCGTCGTACCAGAGGATGCTGTAGCCGTGCTCGAGGTTGTGCACGAGGTAGCCGAGCGCCGGCCGGTCCGCCGCGGCGTAGAACTTCCGCGTCATCGGCGCCCAGGTGGGGTAGTGCGGGCCGTTGGCGGGCGGAGAGTCGGTGTAGGGCAGCTTCGAGCCCTCGGCACGGTGGTCCGCGGAGCCGGTTGCCTTCTTGGCGGCCACGTCGGTGCACTTCGCCGCGGCAGCCGAGACGCCGAGCGAGCTGAGGTCCTGCTTGCCGAGCTTGTCCTGCGCGAGCGAGTCCTTGATCAGGGGGTAGGCGCCGAGGCCGATGATGACGAGGGCCACCACGACCGCAGCGGCGATCATCGCGAGCGTGCGCTTCTTCTCCGCGCGCTGCTGCTCACGACGCATCTGCTCGACGACAGCGCGACGGTCATTGTCCGTTTTCGGCTTGGCCACGACACCGACCTTCTTCGAGATGGGCAGGGGGTTCGGTCGGGGGAAGTCTACGGAGTCGTGGGTGCGTACCTGAGTACCGCGTCGCCGGACGGCTCCTCGGCGACTGGGCGGACCCGGGACCAGCCGTGGCCGAAGGCGACAGCGGTCGCACGTTCCTCCAGCGCACCGAGACGGCGCTCGCCGGCGTCCTCCGCGCGAGGCAGCGCCACCTCGACGGTCTCGCCGGCGGTCGAGACGACCACGTCCGCGCCGAGCAGGACCCGTTCGAGGCCCCGCCGCAGGTCGTCCGCCGTCGCCGGCTGACCGAAACCGCGCGCGTCGACGCGGGAGGCAGCGTGCTCCACCGCCTCGCGCGCGCCGAGGCCGAACATGTCCTGAGCCTCGGGACGGACGAGCGCGGACGCCCCCGGTCCGTGCTCGCCGGCGGGAAGGACCAGCCGGTGGAGCCCGCGCACCACCGAGGCGGGCGAGCGGCTCAGCTTGCCCGTCACGAGGTCGGCGGCTGCGGTGATCTCGTCGGCCAGCGCGGGAGCGGTGACCGCGAGCAGGTTCCCGTAGCCGTCGTCTCGCCCCGCGTGGTCGTCGAGCACCGCGATGCCCGCGGCACCGACCGCGATGTCGGTCTGACCATTGCGCCAGGCTCGCCCCGAGGTGTCGCTCACGAGGACCGCCACGTTCGGTCCGCCGTCGGCGGCGATGGCCGTGCGCAGCGTCCGAGCGGAGGCGTCGGGGTCGACCGGGAGAAGCACGAGGCTGCCTGGCGCGGTGTTCGAGGCGTCGATGCCCGCGGCAGCCATCACGAGCCCGTGGCGGGTGCGCACGATGGCCGTCGGGCCACGGCGCGCGACGACCCGGTCGGTCTCGTCGGCGAGTGCCTCGGCCTTGTCACCTGCCACCACGCGCCCTTCCGCCTTGCTGACCACCTTGCTGGTGACGACGACGACGTCGCCGTCCCGCAGCTCCGCAGTCGAGGTGAGGAGCTTCGCGAGGTCGTCACCCTCGACGATCTCGCCGAGGCCGAGGACGGGGACGCAGGTGATCACGAGGCCCCACCCGGACCCTGCCCCACGCGGGCCAGGGCGTACGCCTCCCGCACCATCGCAGCAGTCGCGTCGAGGTCGGTCATCATCAGCGGGACGGCGCGGCAGGGGATGCCCGCGGCATCGACCCGCGCAGTCTCCTCCGCGTCGCGTACGTCGACCAGCCAGCCGTCCAGGACCCCGCCTGTACGACGGGCGCCGTAGTGCTCGGCGACCGCTGCCGCGCTCGTCTCGACGCCGATGGCGGTGAGCATCTGCGCGGCCATCCCACGCACGTGGGACCCAGCGACGATGGGGGAGAGGCCGACGACGGGCGCGGACGTGCTCCGCAGCGCCTCCCGGATGCCGGGGACGCCGAGGATCGTCCCGACCGACACGACCGGGTTGGACGGCGGGACGAGCACGACGTCCGCGGCGGCGATCGCCTCCAGCACCCCCGGGGCGGGCCGCGCCTGCTCGATGCCCACCGGGACGACGGCCCGGGCGGGCACCTCCGCCCGCATCCGCACCCAGTACTCCTGGAAGTGCACCACCCGCTGTCCTGAGGGTGAGTCGGCGTCGTCGACCGCGACGTGGGTCTCGACCCGCTCGTCGGTCATCGGCAGCAGGGTCACGCCTGGCTGCCACCGTTCACACAGTGCCGCGGTGACCGAGGACAGGGGGAAGCCGGCCTCGAGCATCTGCGTCCGAACGAGATGGGTGGCGATGTCGCGGTCGCCGAGTCCGAACCAGGTCGGCTCGACGCCGTACGCCGCCAGTTCCTCCTTGACGCTCCAGGTCTCGTCCGTGCGACCCCAGCCCCGCTCGGTGTCGATCCCGTTCCCGAGGGTGTACATCACCGTGTCGAGGTCAGGGCAGACCTTCAGCCCGTGGACCCAGATGTCGTCAGCGGTGTTCGCGACGACGGTCACCTCGTAGTCGGCCCCGGTGGACGCGTGGTGGTGGAGAAGGCCGGAAATGAACCGGGCGCCACCGATTCCTCCCGAGAGAACCATCACGCGAAATGGTGGAAATTGCACCGTTTGATCAGGGGACAAAGGGGTAGTCATGACGCGCGCTTCCTTGGCAATGGCACATGTGGGTCAACTTCTGAGGCGTATCGGGGCATATAGCAGATGTGCGCTTGACTTGGCCTCTGCGACAGGCATGTAATTTCAACAGTGTTTTTCATTTCGGTCACAAGGCGGAGTGATTGCCACTAGCGTCAGGCCAGTGCTTCACGGCACAGGTATCAATGGGGGTCCTGGGAAGGATCTCACGGGCGAAAGGCGGATTGCCGTGAGAGAGCTCTACGTAGTCGACGGGGACGCCGAGGAACTGGGTTGGCAAGAGCGGGCCTTGTGCGCGCAGACCGACCCAGAGGCGTTCTTTCCCGAGAAAGGCGGCTCGACGAGGGAGGCCAAGAAAGTATGCCTCACCTGCGACGTGCGAACCGAGTGCCTGGAGTACGCACTCGAGCACGACGAGAGGTTCGGCATCTGGGGCGGTCTTTCCGAACGCGAGCGCCGCAAGCTGAAGAAGCAGGCGGTCTGAGCGCGACAACGGGCAGTGTGGCGAAAGCCTCACTGCCCGTCGCGGTTCTCGGCTGAGTTCTGCACCCGCGCCACCGGTCGTTAGGGTTGGGCGCCGTGACGGTTACAGCGCTCCTGGTCAGCCACAACGGCGCACGATGGCTGCCGGCGGTGCTCGAGGGCCTCGGGTCGCAGACCCGTCGGCCCGACAGGGTCCTGGCGGTCGACACCGGCAGCGCCGACGCCACCCACGAGCTGCTGGCCGAGAGTCTCGGCGCTCCGTCGGTCATCGGTGCGCCGGCCCGCACCTCGTATCCCGACGCCGTCGCGCTCGCCCTTCGCCACCTCTCCTCACCAGCCGACCGCTCCGTCCGAGGCATGGATGGTGCCACCGCGACCACCGACGAGGTGGAGTGGATCTGGCTGCTGCACGACGACAGCCGCCCGGCGCCCGACGCCCTCGAGTGGCTGCTGGCGACGGCAGAGCAGAATCCCTCGGTCTCCATCCTCGGGCCGAAGCTGCGCGAGTGGCCCTCACTGCGCCGTCTGCTCGAGGTCGGCATCACCATGAGCGGGACCGGACGCCGTGAGACCGGCCTCGAACGAGGGGAGTACGACCAGGGTCAGCACGACCGCACCCGCGACGTGCTCGCGGTGAGCTCGGCCGGGATGCTGATCCGCCGCGACGTCCTCGAGGAGCTCCGCGGCTTCGACCGCCGGCTCCCGATGTTCGGCAACGACCTCGACCTGGGCTGGCGAGCCGCCCGGGCGGGCCACCGCACGATGGTCGTCCCGGACGCGATCATGTTCCACGTCGAGGCGGCTCACCGTGGCGTCCGGCGTACCCCTGTCACGGGGAACCACCACAGCACCGAACGTCGTGCCGCGCTCTACACGCTCCTCGTCAACTGCTCGGCCCTGGCGCTGCCCTTCCTCCTGGTTCGGCTCTTCTTCGGCAGCCTGCTCCGGGCGCTCGGCCTGCTGCTGGTCCGGGCTCCCCGCGAGAGCCTGGACGAGGTCCTGGCGATGCTCGCCACCTACGTCCGCCCGGACCGCATCATCGCCGGCCGGATCGCCAGACGGCGTACGTCGAAGGTCCCGGCGCGTGAGGTGCGGCATCTGCTGGCGCCGCCGTGGCTGCCGTACCGGCACGGGCTCGACTTCGTCTCCGACCTGGTGATGGCGGTCGTGCACCAGGCGGCCGACGTGTCCTCCGCGCGGCGCGCCTCCCGAGTCGCCGCCGAGACCGGTCCGGTGCCCGCCGAGGCGCAGAACCTGCCCGCCGACACAGGCATGCTCGCCCGCCTGCTCAGCAGCCCCACGGCCGGCGTCTTCGCAGGGCTGGTGCTCCTGGCGCTGGTGGGTGCGCGGGGCCTGCTCGGCGGAGGCTTCCTCTCCGGCGGCGCGCTGCTGCCGGCTCCCGGATCCGCGGCGGGGTGGTGGTCGCTCTACACCGAGTCCTGGCACGCCGGTGGGGTCGGCTCGGACGCTCCGGCAGCGGCGTACCTCCTGCCGCTCGCACTGGTGGCCATGCTGCTCTTCGGCAAGGCGTGGCTGGTCGTCGACGTGCTCTTCCTGCTCAGTGTCCCGCTCGCCGCCTGGGGCGCCGCACGCTTCCTGCGCGCTCTCATCGGCCCGGGCTGGCCGCGCCTGTGGGGTGCGGTGGCCTATGGCCTCGTCCCGGTCGTCTCCGGGGCCGTCGGACAGGGGCGACTCGGCACCGTGGCCGCGGCGGTCCTGCTGCCTTGGGTGGCCCACGCGGCACTCTTCCTCGGTGCGGCCGAACCGGCCGGATACGCGAACGGGCGGCCGGCCGCTCCTCTGTCACGTGACCGCCGCTGGCGCGCGGCGTGGCGCACCGCCCTGCTCCTGACCCTGCTCGCCGCCTTCGTGCCGCTGGCCTGGCCGCTCGCGATCGTCCTCGCCGCCGTCGCGGTCGCGACCGGCATGACCCATGACCGCGGCACCTGGTCCGGCTCCCAGGGATGGGGGCCGGTCGCGGTGGCCGTCGGCGTCGTACCGGTGCTCCTGCTGCCGTGGTCACTGCTGCGGTTCACAGCCGGCCAGCCCGGCCCGTGGTACGCCGAGGCCGGGCTGCCCGCACTCGACCTGGTCCCCGACCTCGGTGTCTTGGACCTGCTCGGTGGCCGGGCTGCCACCAGTGACCTCGGCGCCGCACCGGCCTGGATCGGAGTCGCCATCGCCGTGGCGGCTGTTGCGGCCCTGATGCGCCACAACACCCGCACCCTGGTGCTCGCGAGCTGGGCCGTCATCGTCGTCGCCCTGGCGGCGGCGGTCTTCCTCGACGCCCGAGGTGAGTGGGCGGGCTTCCCTGTGGTGCTCGCGCAAGGGGCGGCGGTCACCGCGGTCGCCGCCGCCGGCACCGGGATCACCACCCAGCTGTCCGGCCGGAGCTTCGGCTGGCGCCAGCCCGTGGGGCTCGTCGTGGCCGTGGCGGCACTGCTGGTGCCCGTGGTCGGAGTGGTCTGGTGGGCGGTCACCGGGGTCAGCGGCCCGCTGGACCGCGGTCCGGCCCACCGCGTCCCCACCTACATGACCGACGCCGCCCTCCTGGATCCCGCCCACGGAGTGCTCGTGGTGCGGAGCCGAGGCGAGGCGCTCGACTACACCCTCCTGCGCTCGGACGGGATCCGGATCGGTGACGACACGGTCGCCGCGACCAGCCCGGAGCAGGATGCCCTGACCAAGCTGGTCGGGGATCTCGCGACCGCGCCCACCGCGGAGGAGGTGAAGACCCTGAGCCACTACGGCGTCGCCTTCTTCTACCTGCCGCCACCCGCCGACCCGGACCTGGCGGGCAAGCTCGACTCGGTCAGCGGGCTGAGCACGGCCAGCGCCCTCCGCCCCGGATCCAGGGCATGGCAGCTCGATGCCGACCCCGACACGTCCGCCCTGCCCACGCCTTCCGGGTCGCTTCGGCCATGGCTGCTGGCGGTGCAGGGTCTCGCCATCATCGCGGCGATCGTCCTCGCCGCCCCGAGCAGGAGGGTCCGCCGATGAGCACGCCTTCCACCGGCCGCCGGATCGCGACCAGGCAACGTCGCCGCCCAGACCGGGCCGCGGTCACCGGCGGCGCGCTCGTCGCTGTGTCCGCACTCCTGCTCGTCGCTTCCGGCGTCGTGAGCGCGGAGCCGGAGCCGACCGCGGCCCCCACCGCTGTGCCGGTCGACCAGGTGACGAACGTCTGTGTCGGGCCGCCTGCCTCTGCGCAGAGCCAGGCCTACACGTTGGCGGCCCCGCTGCCCGAGGCGCAGGACGGGGGCAAGGTCAGCGCAGGACCGGTCGGCGAACCGCCGCGGGAGGAGACCGGAGCCGGTCGCGGTCAGCTGACGGACCTGAAGGCTCCGGCCGCGGGGTCGGCCCTGACCGTCGCGGCGGAAGGCGCGGCCGCCGTCGGCCGGGCGACGTTCCAGGTCGACCGCGGTGCCGATGCGGGGGCCCTTGGCCTGCAGGAGTGCCTCGCGCCCCGCGCCCGGTGGTGGTTCACCGGTGCAGGCGCAGGACTCGACCACCAGTCCCGGCTCGTGCTCGCGAACGTCGACCCGGGGCCGGCGGTCCTCGACGTGGTGGTGCACGGGCCTCAGGGGACCGTCGACAGCGTCGGCACCCGAGGGATCACCCTGGCGCCCGGCGAGGTGCGCACCATCGACCTGCTCGACGTCGCCCCGAAGACCGACGAGCTCGCGGTCCATGTCGAGACGTCCCGAGGCCGCGTGGTCGCGGCCGTTGCCGACTCGCTCACGAGCGCGCCGGGCGCTGCTGCCGGCCGGGAGTGGATCCCGGCTCAACCCGGTGTCTCCCGGGTCGTGCGGCTCGCGCCGCTGCCGCGTCAGGCCGACCGTCGTACCCTCGTCGTCGCGAACCCTCGCGGACGCGAGGCACTCGTCGGCCTCGAGGTCTCGGGGGAGTCCGGGTCGTTCGCGCCGGCCGGCGTCCCCGACCTGCGCGTGCCCCCGGGCACGGTGGTCACCGCGGACCTCGGCTCCGCCGTCGGCAAGGACGCGTCCGCGGTGTTGCTGCATTCCACGGTCCCCGTCTCCGCCACGGTTCGGTCCAGCTCAGCGGGCGACCTCACGTACGCGGCGCCTGCGCCCCTGCTCGACGGCCCTGCGGCGGCGCTGCTCCCGCAGGGTACGACGGGCGCCCTGCACCTCACTGCGGGGGAGCACGGTGGGACCGCCAAGGTCACGGCCTACTCAGACCGCGGGGACGAGGTGGGCTCGAAGCAGCTCGACGTGGCCCCCGGCGCAACCCTGGCCTGGCAGCCGAAGGGCAAGGCCGCCTACCTGGTCCTCACGCCCACGGGTGGCAGGCTCTTCGGTGGGGTGACCCTCGCGGGCCAGGGCTCGCTCGCGCAGGTGCCGCTCCGTCCGCTGCCCGTGGCGCTCCGTCGTCCGCTGGTCACCCCGGTCGTTCACTGACGAACCCCCGGTACGAGCCGGGTCACTCCGGCTCGTAGCCGGGGTCGATCTCCTCAGGCGGGAGGCCGAGGAGCTCCGAGACCTGCTCCACGAGCACGGTGAGCACCATCGCGTGAAGGTCGGTGCGGGTCTCGCAACGGAGCTCGATCGGCTTCCGGAACAGCACGAGGCGAGTGGGGCGCGTCCCTGCCCCGCGCACCAGCGAAGCGAGCGGGACGGTGTCCTCGGCCCAGTTGTCGGGGACGATGGGAGTCTCCTCGACGGCGAACTCGATCAGGCCGAGCTGGTCGTGCCAGCGCTCCTCGAGCCGTCTGACCACCCCGAGCACGATCGTGTCGAAGACCTCTCGTGGGGTGCGGGCGCTCGGCACTCCCCGGGGCGAGAGCGGCCCTGCCAGCACGGCAGGACCACGCATGCCGCGGCCACGCCGGTCACGCCGGCTGCTGCGTCGAGGGCCGGCGGCGGGCGCCGGAACTGCCGCTCCATCCGGTCGGCTCACATCCACGACCGCGAGCCTAGTCGCTGGCAGGGGGGTCACGATGTACCGTCTGCCTCGTGAGTTCTGCCCGTCGCTGTTCGCGTACCGCCTGCGGGCGTCCGGCGGTGGCCACCTTGACCTACGTCTACTCCGACCAGACCGCAGTCCTGGGGCCGCTGGCCACCTACGCGGAGCCCCATGCCTACGACCTGTGCGACGCGCACAGCGAGCGGCTAAGCGCACCCCGCGGATGGGAGATCATGCGTCTCGCGCCCGACCCCGACGCGCTGGGGCCGTCGAGCGACGACCTGCTCGCGCTGGCCGACGCCGTCCGCGAGGCGGCCCGCCCGATGCAGGTGCGGGAGCACCCGGACCAGGCGGTCGCGCTGGCCCAGGAGACCGGCCGCGAGGTCGGCCGCCGCGGGCACCTGCGGGTGCTCCGTTCACCCGACAGCTGACTACCCCCTGACGGTAGGGTCGAGCCATGCCTGAGACCACGGACCCGGCCAATCTCTCCTCGGTGTTCAAGGCCTACGACGTGCGGGGCACCGTTCCCGACCAGATCGACGAGGATCTCGCCCGGTCGACGGGCGCGGCGTTCGTCACCGTGACCGGTGCTGGCGGCGGGTCGGTCGTCGTTGGTCACGACATGCGGCCTTCGTCCCCGGCACTGGCGAAGGCCTTCGCGGAGGGGCCGCCGTCGCCGGCGCCGACGTCGTCATGATCGGCCTGGCCTCCACCGACGAGCTGTACTTCGCCTCGGGCCACCTCGGCATGCCGGGCGCGATGTTCACCGCTAGCCACAACCCCGCCCAGTACAACGGGATCAAGATGTGCCGCGCGCGAGCGGTCCCGATCGGCGTCGACAGCGGTCTCGCGGACATCCGCGACCTCGTCGCCTCGGGCGAGGGGGCAGGCGGGATCCGCTCCGCCGCCGCCTCCCCGTCCTCGCGAGGCACGATCTCGTCGTCCGACGTACTCGACGGCTATGCCCGCCACCTGCTCACGCTGGCACCGGTGAAGGGACGCCGGCTGAAGGTGGTCGTCGACGCCGGGAACGGCATGGCCGGTCACACCGTCCCGGCGGTGTTCGGTCGTCTCGACGTCGACCTCGTGCCGATGTACTTCGAGCTCGACGGCACCTTCCCCAACCACGAGGCCAACCCGATCGAGCCGGAGAACATGGCCGACCTGGCCGAGCGGGTCCTGGAGGAGGGCGCGGACGTCGGCCTGGCGTTCGACGGCGACGCGGACCGGTGCTTCCTCGTCGACGAGCGCGGCGAGCTGGTGAACCCCTCGGTGCTGACCGCCCTGATCGCCTCACGGGAGCTGGCCAAGCACCCCGGCGCCACGGTGATCCACAACCTGATCACGTCGCGAGCCGTGCCGGAGATCGTCACCGAGCGTGGAGGCACGCCGGTGCGGACGCGCGTCGGGCACTCGTTCATCAAGGCCACCATGGCGGAGACCGGCGCCGTGTTCGGCGGCGAGCACTCGGGACACTTCTACTTCCAGGACTTCTGGCGCGCGGACTCCGGGCTCCTCGCAGCCCTGCACGCCCTCGCGGCGCTGGCGGACTACGACGGTCCGCTGTCAGAGCTGCTGGCGGAGTACTCCCGCTACGTCGCCTCCGGGGAGATCAACTCCACGGTCGTGGACCAGGGGGAGGTCCTGCGACGCATCGAGCAGGAGTACGCCGACCGGCCGGACGTCTCCCTCGACCACCTCGACGGTCTCACCGTCGCCCACGACGCGTGGTGGTTCAATGTCCGCGCGTCCAACACCGAGCCGTTGCTCCGCCTCAACGCCGAGGGCAAGGACGAAGCCACCATGACTCAGGTCCGAGACGACGTTCTCGCAATGATCAGGAGAGACGCATGAACCTCAACCCCGCCCTGCTCGAGATCATCGTGTGCCCGGCCTGCCACGGGAAGCTCGTCACCGACGACTCCGCACAGGAGCTCGTGTGCACCGCATGCGGGCTTGCGTACCCGGTCCGTGACGACATCCCGGTGCTTCTCGTCGACGAGGCACGTCGGCCCGAGCAGTCCTGATGGCCCGGCTGTTCGACGAGTCCCGGCTCGACGACGAGGAGGCTCTCTCCCGGGCCGACACCGTGCTGCGACCTCTCGCCGAGGCAGGCGCTCGCGTGCGCCGCGAGGCCGAGGGAGCGGCGGAGGCGATCGAGGCGGCGGTGGCGGGAGCCGCCGGTGACGCCCGGCCTCGTGCGGTGATCGCCGCGGGCCCCGACTCCCGGCTGCTGCGCGCGGTGCTCGAGCCGTGGTGCCCCGTGCCCTTCGTGGCCTGGCCGGGCCCGAGCCTTCCGGGGTGGGCCGGCACGCTCGACCTCGTCGTCGTCCTCGCGCCCGAGGGCAGTGACTCGGGCTCGGCGTCCGCGGTCGCCGAGGCGCTGCGTCGCGGCTGCCAGTGCGTCGTCGCCTGTCCCGAGCGCAGCCTCGTCGCCGAGCACGCTGCGGGCCGCCACAGCACCGTGCTCCCGGTGACCACCGGCGACCAGCTCGCCACAGCGGTGGTCATGCTGGAGTTCCTCGACCGCCTCGACCTGGGCCCTGAGACAGAGCCCGAGGCGGTCGCCACCGCGCTCGACGACGTGGCGATCGCCTGCTCGCCGTACAAGGACCTCGCGGTGAACCCCGCCAAGATGCTCGCGATCGCCCTCGCGGACTCGCTGCCGTTGGTGTGGGGCGGGTCGGTGCTCGCCGCTCGTGCCGCACGCCGGGTCGCGGAGTCGATCCGGCGCACCAGCGGGCGGGCCGCGCTCGCCGCGGACGCCGAGCACCTGCTGCCCGTGATCTCGTCGGCCGCCCGGCGAGACGTGTTCGCCGACCCGTACGCCGATCCCGGCGCCGACCCGTACGCAGCGCCGTACGACGACCTGAGCGACCCGGATGCCACCGACCGGAGGCCGATCCTGCTGATCCTCGACGACGGCTCGTCCGACGCCTCCGTGCGCGAGCAGCGGGGTCGCCTCGTCGCGGCGGCCCACGAGCGGGACGTCCGGGTCGAGACCGTGCTCGCCGACCAGGCCAACGAGGTCGCCCGCTACGCCGCCCTGCTCGCCACCGGCACGTTCGCGGCGGCGTACCTCGGCGTCGGGCTCGACCACCTCCACGGCGGCCTCGCAGGCTAGGGTTCCTGCTTCCAGCTCACCGGCCCCGACACGGGGGCCGACTCCCTGACAGGAAGGATCGCCGATGGCAGCCGAGGGCGGCACCAAGGCAGTCGTGGCGGCGCTGCTCGCCAACACCGGCATCGCGGTGCTGAAGTTCCTGGCCTTCGTGCTGACGCGCTCGTCGTCGATGCTCGCGGAGTCGATCCACTCGGTCGCCGACGCCGGCAACCAGGGCCTGCTCCTGCTCGGCGGGAAGCGGTCGGAGCGTGAAGCCACCGAGGAGCACCCGTTCGGCTACGGACGCGAGCGCTACGTCTACTCGTTCATCGTCGCGGTCGTGCTCTTCTCCGTGGGCGGCCTGTTCGCGCTCTACGAGGCGTACCACAAGTACCACGCGGTCCACGCCGGCGAGCCGAACGAGCTGCTCGAGAGCTCGTGGTGGTGGGTCCCGATCGCGGTCCTCGTCGGCGCGATCGTGATGGAGGGGTTCTCCTTCCGCACCGCGATCCTGGAGTCCGACAAGCTGCGCGAGGGCCACTCGTGGGTCGCCTTCATCCGCCGCGCCAAGTCCCCGGAGCTGCCGGTCATCCTCCTGGAGGACTTCGCGGCCCTCATCGGTCTCGCGTTCGCGCTCGTCGGGGTGGGCCTGACGCTGCTCACCGACAACGCCTACTGGGACGTCGCCGGCACCACGGCGATCGGCCTGCTGCTGGTGAGCGTCGCGATCGTGCTGGCCCTCGAGACCAAGAGCCTGCTTCTCGGCGAGTCGGCGACGCCCGAGGCGCGACGCAACATCCAGGCTGCGCTCGAGGGGACACAGGGCATCGACCGGGTGATCCACATGAAGACGCTCCACCTGGGCCCGGAGGAGCTCCTCGTGGCCGTCAAGGTCGGCGTACGCCGCGACTGCGGCGCGACCGAGGTGGCCGCCAGCATCGACGCCGCGGAACGAGCGATCCGCGGGGCCGAGCCCACAGCGCAGGTGATCTACATCGAGCCCGACATCTACGTCGAAGGTCACGTGCCCGACGCGCGACCGGAGCCGCCGGCTCCGGTGAGTCACTGAGAGAGCCGCCTGAGCTGCCCCCCTGCGCCATCCGGGCGCGCCGGGGCCGCGAACCCGAGGGTGCAGGGCACAGCCCCCGCGCCCGGTAGTCTGGACGAGTTGCCCCCGAGATGAGGATGTTCATGGATTTCAAGGTTGCCGACCTCTCCCTGGCCGACTACGGCCGGACCGAGATCACCCTGGCCGAGCACGAGATGCCCGGCCTGATGGCCATGCGCGAGCGCTACTCCGGGTCCAAGCCGCTCGCGGGCGCGAAAATCGCCGGCTCGCTGCACATGACGATCCAGACGGCCGTACTGATCGAGACGCTGACCGCCCTGGGCGCCGAGGTGCGCTGGGCGTCGTGCAACATCTTCTCCACGCAGGACCACGCTGCCGCGGCTGTCGTCGTCGGACCCGAGGGCACTGCCGAGAACCCCGCCGGCGTGCCCGTCTTCGCATGGAAGGGCGAGACGCTCGAGGAGTACTGGTGGTGCACCCAGCAGATCCTCCGCTGGCCCGGCGGCGAGTTCGCCAACATGATCCTCGACGACGGTGGTGACGCCACGCTGCTCGTGCACATGGGTGTCGAGGCCGAGAAGACCGGACGGGTCGACTCCCCGGACTCCACCGACAACGTCGAGAAGAAGGTCATCCTGCAGGTCCTGGCGGACTCGCTCGCCGAGGGCGGGAGCCGCTGGACCGCGATCGCCAACGAGCTCAAGGGCGTCACCGAGGAGACCACCACCGGCGTCCACCGCCTCTACGACATGATGAAGGAAGGCTCGCTGCTCTTCCCCGCCATCAACGTCAACGACTCGGTGACCAAGAGCAAGTTCGACAACAAGTACGGCTGCCGCCACTCGCTGATCGACGGCATCAACCGCGCCACCGACGTGCTCATCGGCGGGAAGGTCGCGGTCGTCTGCGGCTACGGCGACGTCGGCAAGGGCTGCGCCGAGTCGCTGCGCGGCCAGGGCGCCCGAGTGGTCGTCACCGAGATCGACCCGATCTGCGCGCTCCAGGCGGCCATGGACGGCTACCAGGTCTCCACGCTCGAGGACGTCCTGCCGATCGCCGACATCGTGATCACCGCGACCGGCAACAAGGACGTCGTGACCGTCGACCAGATGAGCCGGATGAAGCACCAGGCGATCGTCGGCAACATCGGGCACTTCGACAACGAGATCGACATGGCCGGCCTCGAGAAGTTCCCGGGCGTCACCCGCAAGAACGTCAAGCCACAGGTCGACGTCTTCACCTTCCCCGAGGGGAACTCGGTGATCATCCTGTCCGAGGGACGCCTGATGAACCTCGGGAACGCCACGGGCCACCCGTCGTTCGTGATGTCGAACTCCTTCACGAACCAGGTGCTCGCCCAGATCGAGCTGTTCACCAAGACCGACGAGTACCCGGTCGGCGTCTACACGCTCCCCAAGCACCTCGACGAGGAGGTCGCCCGGCTGCACCTCGAGGCACTCGGCGTGAAGCTGACCGAGCTGACCGCCGACCAGGCCGGCTATCTCGGCATCCCGGTTGAGGGCCCCTACAAGTCCGACCACTACCGGTACTGATCGGCAGCGGAAGGGCAGGGGAGGGCGGCGATGCCTGAGCAGGGGAACCGGGGACGGGTCCTCGTCGTCGACGACGACGCCGCCCTCGCGGAGATGCTCACGATCGTGCTCCGCAACGAGGGGTTCGACCCGCGGGTCTGTCCGACGGGCGACCAGGCCCTCGCGGCGTTCCGGGACTTCCGGCCCGACGTGGTGCTCCTCGACCTGATGCTCCCCGGCAAGGACGGGATCGACGTCTGCCGTGAGATCCGGGGCGAGTCCGGGGTGCCCATCGTGATGCTCACCGCCAAGAGCGACACCATCGACGTGGTCGTCGGCCTCGAGTCAGGGGCCGACGACTACGTCGTCAAGCCGTTCAAGCCCAAGGAGCTCGTCGCCCGGATCCGCGCCCGAGTTCGCCGCCACGACGACGGGGGGCCCGAGACGATCAAGATCGGTGACCTCGCCATCGACGTCGCCGGTCACCAGGTCACTCGCGACGGCGAGCCGATCCCGCTCACACCGCTCGAGTTCGACCTGCTGGTCTGCCTGGCACGCAAACCGTGGCAGGTGTTCACCCGCGAGGTCCTGCTCGAGCAGGTCTGGGGCTACCGGCACGCGGCGGACACCCGGCTGGTCAACGTGCACGTGCAGCGGCTGCGCTCCAAGGTCGAGCACGACCCCGAGAACCCCGAGATCGTGGTCACGGTGAGGGGTGTCGGGTACAAGGCCGGCACGTCCTAGGCGCCGGACGATGACACCCGTGGCGCCCCTTCGCAGGGCCGCGACCTTCTGGCAGCGCTCGATCCAGGCTCGTGTCGTCATCAGCACGCTGCTGCTCTCCGCGGTCGTGGTCACCCTCGTCGGGTGGGTGCTGATGCGGCAGGTCACCGATGGCCTGGTGGCAGGCAAGACCAACACCTCCGTGGCCGAGGCCACGCGCGGTGCCTACGACGCGCAGAGCCGGCTCGAGGGCGCACCCGGCACCGAGTTCGACTCCACCGCCCAGCTGGCCCAGCTGGTCGCGGGCATCGTGGCGCGCGGCGACGTCCAGGGGTACGACGTCGTGCTCGACGGCCCCGTGGACGGAGCCGGGGTAGCCGCCGTGACGAGCCCTGGCGAGGGGCCCGTTGCGGGCTCGGGCGGCACGTTCAAGTCACCTGACGTGCTCACGTCGAGCATCCCCGCCCGGCTGCGCGACGTCGTCGAGACCACGTCAGGGACCTCGTGGACCTACTCCACGATCGCCTACGAGAACGGGAGCGGCAGGCCCGACGTCGCGGGGGTCGTGGCCGGCACGCAGGTGGAGGTTCCCAGCGACGGCGCCACCTACACGCTCTACTACCTGTTCCCGATGACCGAGGAGCAGCAGACACTGGGGCTCGTCCGCCGGGCGCTCCTCACCGGTGGAGTCCTGCTTCTCCTGCTCATCGGCGGGCTGACCTGGCTGGTGACCCGCCAGGTGGTCACACCGGTCCGCCTGGCCCGCCGGGTCGCCGAGCGTCTCGCCTCGGGCCGCCTCGAGGAGCGCATGCAGGTCCGCGGGGACGACGACATCGCCCGCCTCGGCACGTCGTTCAACCAGATGGCCGCGAGCCTTCAGAAGCAGATCCGCCAGCTCGAGGAGCTGTCGCGGGTCCAGCGGCGGTTCGTGTCCGACGTCTCCCACGAGCTCCGGACCCCGCTGACGACCGTCCGGATGGCCGGTGACGTGCTCTACGACGCCCGCGACCGCTTCGACCCGGTCACCGCGCGGTCCGCCGAGCTGCTGCAGAAGGAGCTCGACCGGTTCGAGCTGCTGCTGACCGACCTGCTGGAGATCAGCCGCTTCGACGCGGGTGCCGCAGTGCTCGACCTGGAGGACGTCAACCTCGTCGACCTGGCCTACCGCGTCGCGGAGTCCACCATGCCGCTCGCCCGGGGTCGCGGGGTCCGGGTGCTGGTCCGCGACCCGCATCGACCCTGCGTGGCAGAGGCCGACGTGCGCCGCGTGGAGCGGATCGTGCGCAACCTGGTGTCGAACGCCATCGACCATGCCGAGGGGCGTGACGTGGAGATCCTCGTGGCCGCCGGGCACGACGCCACCGCCCTCGCCGTACGCGACCACGGCGTGGGCCTGCGCGAGGGCGAGTCACAGATGGTCTTCAACCGGTTCTGGCGCGCAGACCCCGCCCGCGCCCGCAGCACCGGAGGCACCGGGCTGGGCCTGGCGATCTCGTTGGAGGACGCCCACCTCCACGGTGGCTGGCTCCAGGCGTGGGGAGAGCCGGGCCGCGGTGCCCAGTTCCGTCTCACCCTCCCGCGCCGGGCAGGCGACCCCGTCGCGACCAGCCCGCTGCCGCTGGTGCCGGCAGATACCCGACGGCAACGGCCCAAGGAGCTGCCCCGCGGCGAGACGGCAGGCACCTCATGAGGTCACGGAGCGCTCGGAGCGCGTCGCTGGTCCTCCTTGCCCTGGCGCTGGGTCTGCTCGGTGGCTGCCTGAGCCTTCCCGAGGCAGGCACCGTGAGCACAAGTCCCGGCCAGGAGCCCGTGGAGCAGGGGGCCGGCTCCTTCGACTACACCCCGTCCGGGCCCCGACCGGGGTCACCGCCGTTGCAGATCGTGCAGGACTTCCTGCTCGCCATGCAGGCCTCGCCGCAGTCCACGGCGGTCGCTCGCAAGTTCCTGGCCGACGAGGCCAAACCGGGTTGGTCGCCGGAGAAGGCAACTCTGATCTACGGCTCCAAGGACGTCAGCAGCAGACGGGATGCGATCGACGTCAGTCTGGTGGGCACTGCGCAGCTCGACGACCGTGGCACCTGGCTCGGCTCGGTCGGTGGTGGCGGAGGCGTGAAGTACCACTTCGAGCTGGTGCGCGAGCGCGGGGAGTGGCGAATCAGCAACCCACCCGACGCCCTGCTCATCCCACGCACCCACTTCGAGACGCGCTACCAGCAGTTCTTCGTCTACTACTTCGACCCCACCGCCCACGTGCTGGTCCCCGAGCCGACCTACCTGCCGAGGGGGGAGCAGGCCGCGACCATGCTGGTGCACCTGCTGCTGCGCGGGCCCGCCTCGAGCCTCGACGAGGTGCTCCGGACCTTCATCCCCGGCGGCACGGAGTACGTCTTGTCCGTGCCGGTGTCGCCGGCCGGCGTCGCGGAGGTCGAGCTCAACCAGCAGTTCCTCCAGCTGAATGCTCGCGACAGACAGATGGCGCTGGCCCAGCTGGCGTGGACCCTGCGCCAGGTGTCGGGGCTCGAGTCGATGCGGGTCACCGTCGGCGGCTCCCCGATCGACATCCCCGGAGCCGGAAGCCCCCAGAGCGTCAGCTCGTGGGCGGAGTTCGACCCGTCGATCCACTGGGCGTCGCAGGAGCTCTTCGGGATCCGCGAGGGCAACGTGGTCGCGCTGGGACCCGAGGGAGGCGAGGTCGTGGGACGCTTCGGCGCTCAGGACTCCGGACTCCGCGACATCGCGGTCGACCTCGAGGCCGAGAACGTCGCCGGAGTCACCCAGGACGGCAGGACGGTCCTGCTCGCCCCCCGAGGCAGGACCAGGGGTGACGCGCCCGGCCCGGAGGAGACCGACGTCGCCTACTCGCGCGGGACCGACCTGCTCCGTCCGGCCTGGGACGTCTTCGACGAGCTTTGGCTGGTGGACCGGACGTCCAAGGGAGCGGCGGTCAGCATCGTCAAGGACGGCGTGACGACTCGTCTGGACGCACCCGGGCTCGAGGGTGAGGACGTCAGTCGCTTCGTGGTCTCGCGCGACGGCAGCCGGCTGGTGGCCGTTGTGGCGGGCAGGTCGGGTGACCACCTCGTCGTCGCCCGGGTGCTGCGCACCCAGGCGGGAAAGGCTCTCGGCCTGACCCGAGCTGTCGACCTCCCGCTGGCCCAGGGCGGCGTCGACGAGATCCGCGACCTGGCCTGGCGCAGCCCCGGAAGCCTCGCGGTGCTCACCGGTCCGACCCCGGAGTCGTCGCAGGTGCTTCTGGCGCTCGTCGACGGCTCGACCGCCTTGGCCGACGTACAGGGCACGGCGGAGATCTTCCGCCGCCGGGCGGTGCGGCTCGTCGCCTCACCGTCGCCCGGGACGCCGTTGTTCCTCGGCACTTCTCAGGGCGAGCTCTTCGAGCTCGGCGCCGACGGCCAGTGGACGGAGGCGTCCCTCGGCGGCCCCCTGCTTGCGCCCACGTTCGTCGGCTGACCGACGTCGTCCCCAGGCCGAGGCCGGTCGCAGGCGTCCACAGAGCCGAGTACACGTGCGCGGGACGGACGACGGTGACCGTCACCGTGGAGGCATGTTCGACGCCTCCCTCGACCTCGTCCTCGGCAGCCGGTGCACCGTGTGCGCCAGGCCTGGGCGTCTGCTGTGCGGCGTCTGTGCGGCGGCTCTGCCGCGTGAGCCGTCGACCTGCTGGCCGACGCCTCGCCCAGCGGGCCTGGCGCGCCCGGTCGCGGTGGGGGAGTACGACGGCGCCCTGAAGCTGCTCGTCAACGCCCACAAGGAGCGTGGGCAGTTCGCGTTGGCGCGCGTGCTGGGCGACCTCCTCGCGACGTCCGCGCTCGCCCATGTGGGGCCCTCGAGCTCGCTCGGCCCGCGAGCCGGCCCGCCGCGGGCGGCGATGCTCGTGCCGGTGCCCTCGCGACCCTCGGTGGTACGCCGGCGAGGACACGACCCGTTGTTCCGCATCACCCTCCGGGCAGCCGCTCGCCTGCGCGGCCTCGGCGTCCCGGCCTCCGCCGTACGCCTGCTCCGGAGCACCAGGGCGGCACAGGACCAGGCGGGGCTCGGAGCGGCCGAGCGTGCGAGCAACCTCGCCGGCAGCATGTCGTGCCCCACCGCACGGGTGAGGCGCCTCGCCCCCGGTGAGGACGCTGTCGTCGTGGTCGTCGACGACGTGATCACCACCGGCGCGACCGTGCTCGAGGCGCAGCGTGCACTCGAGGCGGCCGGGCTGCCGGTCGACGGCATCGCGGTCGTGGCCGCCACCCGACGTACGTTCACCAGACCAGTGGTTCACAGCGACCCGAGCCAGGTCCATGTGTGAGGGGTGGAATCGCGCGCTTCACTACCGTTTTGTGGTGAGGCCGACTAGCGTCTAGGCATGGAGTCCGTCCGGGTCCGTGGTTGCACCGACAGGATCCGGCTGAGCGCGGCCTTCGCGGTAGCGCTCAGTGCAGGTCGTCGGTTAGCCGATGCCAGTCGCAGGCGAAACGGTCCACGTAAGACGCCATCGTCGCGGGAGTCCTCGGACACCCTCTTCGGCGGTGACCGTCGATCACGGTGCGGCTTAGAAGTAAGTCCTGCCCCGTCCGCGTCGTCAGATACGGCGCGACCACGGGAGAAGGTCAGTAGTGGCGGAGAAGCTGCGAGCACCTCAGCAGGCGGTTGTGGGGTCGAAGACCAGGTCGGCCGGACGGATCTCCATCTTCAAGGCCACCACACCACGGTGGTCAACACACCCCAGGTGACGTGGTCACCGAGACAGCCGGGAGGTTTGCCGTGGAAATCGTCGTCAAGTGTCGGCACATGGACGTGTCGGACCGGTTTCGCAGTCACGCCGAGGAGAAGCTCACCCGGTTGGAGAAGCACGACCAACGGATCATCAGGGTGGAGGTCGAGGTCGACAAGGAGCGCAACCCCCGCCAGCAGGAGCGTGCCGTGCGAGTCGAGCTGACGGCGTTCTCGAAGGGCCCGGTGGTCCGCGCGGAGGCCGCGGCCGAGGACAAGATGGCCGCGCTCGACCTGGCAATGGACAAGATGGTCGCCCAGATGAGGCGCGCCTCGGACCGTCGGCGGGTGCACCGCGGTCGGCACACCCCCGTCTCGGTCGGTCAGGCGCTCGCCGGCATCGAGCCCGAGCCCAACGGCGCCGACCAGGTCACCGAGGCCAAGGGGAGCGAGCGCCACGTCGGGCCGATCACCGTCATGGGCGACGGACCGCTGGTGGTGAGGGAGAAGAGCCACCCGGCCGAGCCGATGACACTCGACCAGGCGCTCTACGAGATGGAGCTCGTCGGCCACGACTTCTTCCTGTTCGTGGACAAGGAGAGCGATCGCCCTTCGGTCGTGTACCGCCGCCACGGCTACGACTACGGCGTGATCTCGCTCGAGCTCCCTGAGCCGTGAGGCGCGTTTCCGCTTGGATGTTTTCGTCCCATCGTGCTCCGACGCATGACATGATCGGGGCGTGTCCGAACCTCAGGAGCGCGTGAACCCCGGCGAGCCCATCCGCGTCGCAGTCGTCGACGACCAGGAGCTCTTCCGTCGCGGCCTCACCATGCTGCTCGGCGTGGAGGAGGACATCGAGGTCGTGGGCGAAGCAGGCGACGGCGTGGCCGCGACCGAGCTCGCGGCCACGGCCGTGCCCGATGTCGTCCTGATGGACGTCCGCATGCCGAAGCGCTCCGGCATCGAGGCGTGCGTGTCGATCAAGGACGTCGCGCCTTCGGCGAAGATCATCATGCTGACGGTCAGTGACGAGGAGGCCGACCTCTACGACGCCGTCAAGAACGGCGCCTCGGGCTACCTGCTCAAGGACTCCTCGATCGACGAGGTGGCCCAGGCGATCCGGGTGGTCGCCGACGGGCAGTCGCTGATCAGCCCCTCCATGGCGGTCAAGCTGCTCGACGAGTTCAAGCAGATGACCCGCTCCGACCGGCAGCAGGTGCCCACACCGCGGCTCACCGACCGCGAGCTCGAGGTCCTCAAGCTGGTTGCCCAGGGCCTGAACAACCGCGAGATCGCCAAGCGGCTGTTCATCAGCGAGAACACCGTGAAGAACCACGTGCGCAACATCCTGGAGAAGCTGCAGCTGCACTCCCGGATGGAGGCGGTCATGTACGCCGTCCGAGAGAAGCTGCTGGACATCCCCTGACCTTCGCCTCGGTGCCGGGAACGGCGTCGTGTCGGTGCTGTCCGGCATAGTGACGTTCATGCCCAACGAACCGACGGTGGTGGGAGCTCTCAGCAAGGCGCAGGCCCGCCGTGTGGCACTCGTCGCGCAGGGTTTCCGCGACCCGCGGCACACCGTGCCGACCATGCGCACGTTCAACCGCACGCTGGCGCGAACGGGCGTGCTCCAGATCGACTCGGTCAACGTCTTCCAGCGCGCCCACTACATGCCGCTGTTCAGCCGGATGGGGCGCTACGACACCGGGCTGCTGACCCGCGCCGCCGAGCGCCGCCCGCGCAGGATCGTGGAGTACTGGGCACACGTGGCCGCGTTCATGCCGGTGGACCTGTGGCCGCACATGCAGCACCGGATGGCTCGCTACCGGGACCACGAGCACGAGTGGTCGATCATGCGTCAGAAGCCCGAGCTCGCCGACTCCCTCCTGGCGGAGGTGCGCGACGTCGGGCCCGCGACGGCACGCGACCTCGACGATGGCCTCCCGCGCGTGAAGGAACACTGGGGCTGGAACTGGTCGGACACCAAGAAGGCTCTGGAGTACCTCTTCTTCACCGGCCAGCTGGCCGTCGCGGGCCGCAACTCCGCCTTCGAGCGGCTCTACGACGTGCCGGAGCGGGTGCTCCCGGCCGACGTGCTCCGGGCCCCCACGCCGCCCCCCGAGGAGGCGGCGATCGAGCTGGTCCGGCGCGCGGCCGTCTCGCACGGCGTGGGCACCGAGCAGTGCTTTCGCGACTACTACCGCATGAAGAGCTCGCGGAGCCGGCCCGCGGTCGACGTACTCGTGGAGGCCGGGGAGCTTCTGCCGGTGCGGATAGACGGCTGGGAGAAGCCCGCGTACCTCCACCGCGACGCGGCGATGCCGCGAAGGGTCCGGGCGCGCGCCCTGCTCAGCCCCTTCGACCCCGTGGTGTGGGAGCGCGACCGCACCGAGAACCTGTTCGGGTTCCGCTACCGGATCGAGATCTACGTCCCCGAGCCGAAACGGGTGCACGGCTACTACGTGCTTCCCTTCCTGCTCGGTGACCGGCTCGTCGCCCGGGTCGACCTCAAGGCCGACCGGCTGGGCAAGGTCCTGGTCGTCAAGTCGGCCTACGCGGAGCCGGGCGCGCCGGAGGACACAGCGTCGGAGCTCGCCGCCGAGCTCGCGGAGGCGGCGCAGTGGCTCGGGCTGACGGACATCACCGTCGAGCCTCGCGGCGACCTGGCCGACGAGCTGCTCCGCGAGGTGAAGTCGCTCTCCGGAATGACAGTGGCCCCGCGAGGAGAGCTCGCGGAGCCACGGTCGGCGGAGCCGGGGGAGCGGCTCAGCCCTTCGTCAGCTCCGGCCGCGAGACCGCTGACCAGGTGCCGCTGCGCGAACATGAACACGAGTGCCGCGGGGATCATGATGAGGATCGCGGACGGGGTGAGGTACTCCCACCGCTGGTTGAACCGCGGCACGAAGGTCTGCAGACCGTAGCCGAGCGTGAACTTGTCGTTGGTCTGCAGGAACGCCGTGGCGTAGGCGACCTCGCCCCAGGCCGTGAGGAACGTGTAGAACGCCGTCACGGCCAGGCCCGGCCGGGCCAGGGGCAGGATCACCCGCCAGAACGTCTGGAAGGGCCCGAGACCGTCGAGCGCGGCGGCCTCGTCGAGGTCACGCGGGAGGGTGTCGAAGTAGCCCTTGAGCATCCACGTGCAGAACGGGACCGCCACGGTGCAGTAGGCGATCACCAGCGAGGTCAGCGTGTTGATCAGCCCGAGGTTGGCCATGATCGTGTAGATCGGCACGATCAGGATCGCGACCGGGAACATCTGCGTGATCAGGAAGGTCCACATCAGCGACCGGCGGCCGGGGAAGTTGAACCGGCTGAGCGCATACCCCGCCGACGCCGCCATGAAGACGCCGAAGAGCATCGTGAAGGCGGCCGTGACCACCGAGTTCATGAACCAGGTCGGGAACTCCGTCTGGGTCAGCACATGCCGGTAGTTGTCCAGCGTCGGGTGGTCGATGAGCCTGATGTCGCTGGAGAGGATCCGGTTCGCCGGCTTGAACGACGAGGCGAGGACCCACAGCACGGGGAACAGTGCGATCGCACTCGCCACGACCAGGGTCGCGTGGAGGAGGATCGACGATCCGGTGCTTCGCTTGCGGTCGACGGCAGCCATGGTCACCACACCTCTCCCTGTCGGCTGAGCATCTTGCGGTAGGCGACGCCGAAGACCAGCAGCATCGAAAGGATGAGTACGCCGTAGGCCGAAGCAAGCGCGTACTGGCGGACGCCCTCGAAGGCGGCGCGGAACGCCCCCGTCACGAGGATCTCGGTCTGTCCGGCGGGCTGGCCACCGGTGACCAGGAAGATGATCGGGAACATGTTGAAGGTCCAGATCACGCCCAGCAGGATCACCGTCGCGCTGACCGGGCGCAGCCCCGGGAGCGTGACGTTGAGGAACCGCTGCCACGGGCTGGCGCCGTCCATCTCGGCTGCCTCGTAGAGGTCCGCTGAGATCGACTGCATGCCGCCCAGGAGCGCCACCATCATGAACGGGACGCCGAGCCAGACGTTCGTGACGATCGCGGTGAACATGGAGGTCCACCGTTCGCCGAACCACTGCACGGGGTCGAGGCCGACGGTCTGCAGCGCGACGTTGGCGAGCCCGTTGCGCTCGTTGAAGATGAACTTCCACGCGAAGGCGCTGACGAAAGCGGGGACGGCCCACGGCACGATCAACAGCACCCGGTACAGCCCTCGTCCGCGTACTCGCCGGTTGAGCAGCACGGCGAGCCCCAGGCCGATCGTGTAGTGGAAGAACACGCCGACTGACGTCCAGACGATCGTGTTGGTGAACTGCAGCCAGAAGTGGCCCTTCTCGCCACTCAGGATGTCGACGTAGTTGTCGACGCCCACGAACTTCGCGGCCTTCGGGTTGGTGTGGCAGTCCTCCGCCCCGCCGAGGGTCTTGGTGCAGATCTCGGCGCGCTGGTTGGACTCATTGAGGTTCGTGAAGCTGATGTAGACGCCTCGGGCGAGGGGGTAGAGCACGAGCACGCCGAGCACGATCACGACGGGCAGCACCATCGCCCAGGCGTACCAGTGGCGCGACGCCATCGCTCTGACACCGCCACGTGCGCGTGGTGGCTGGGCCTCTGGTGCCGGGGGCCGGACCTCCGGCAACGTCCCGGTGGATCGGCATGGAGAGCTCCTCCTCGCACGAGCGCGGATCACACCCGAAACGGATGCGGCCCCCGGGACTATTACGGTCGGTACGACGGTCACTTCAAGCTGTAGTCGGGGACGACCTCGGACTGTACGTCTTGGCCGCCTTGTCGAGCGCCTTCTTCGGGTCCTGGCCCTGCACCATCGTCTCGACCGCCATCGTGTCGAGCGCGGCGAAGAACTGGCCCCCCCTCGGGGATCCACGGACGCGCCACCGCGGCGTCGACCACGGGCTTGAACGCCGAGATCACCGGGTTGTTCTGGCAGCCGACGAGATCTCGTAGGTCGACTTGCGTGTCGGCAGCAGGCCGAGCTTGTCGGCGAGGAAGAGCCTGCGAGTCCGCGGAGTTCATGAAGTCGATGAACGCGACAGCAGCGTCAGCCTTGGAGTCGTCCATGCCCGACCACACCACGTAGTTGTGGCCACCCACCGGTGCGCCGACGGTGTTCAACCAGAACGGGGCCCGGGGCGATGCCGAGGTTCTCGATACCGCCGAAGGTCTCGGCGTTGCGGATGTTGTTGACCTCCCAGGGGCCGTTGATGATCATGCCGACCTTGCCCTCGGTGAAGGCGGTCATCATCGCGGGGTAGGCGTCGGAGGCCGGCGGCTTCACGGAGGCGCCGCTCTTGATGAGCTCGGCCGCCTTCGAGACACCCTTGACGTTCGCGTCGGAGTTCACGACGATCTGCTTGGCGTCGGTGTCGACCATGTCGCCACCCTCGCCGTACATGAACGGCAGCAGGAAGTAGCCCTGCGGGTTCAGGAAGATCCCGTCCACCTTGGCCTTGGACTTCAGGAGCTTGGCGTCCTGGGCGACCTCGTCCCACGTGGTCGGCGCGGACGTGATCCCGGCCTGCTGGAAGAGCTTCTTGTTGTAGAGCAGGGCCAGCGAGTCGGTCACCTGCGGAACGCCGTAGGTCTTGCCGTAGAACACGTTGGAGGACAGCGGGGTCTCGAAGTAGTCGCTCTTGTCCTTGAGCGCGGCGGTGCCGTCGAGGGCGTAGAGGTAGCCCAGCGAGGCGAACTCGGGAACACGGCGACCTCGGCGCGGAATGGCGGGGGCGCCCTTGCCCGCCTCGGCGGCGGTCTTGAACTTGTTCTGCGCCTCACCGAACGGGACCATCTGGTGCTTGATCTTGACGTCGGGGTACTTCTCCTCGAACTTCTCGATCAGCTCGTCGAAGGCGGGGCCCTCGTTCGTCGGGTCCGAGGTGTCCCACCAGGTCAGGGAACCGGAGACCTTGTCGGGCGCGGGCGCGCTCTTGGTGTCGGTCTTGTTGCCGTCGTCGCCCGATCCACAGGCGGTGGCCAACAGGCTGACGGCAGCCACGAGGCGCCGGCCTTAGCTAAGCGTCGCATCGAAATGTCTCCTTTGGCGGTGATGGACTCGCGCGTCAACTTAGCACCGGTTCTGCAAGGTTTGGAAGTCATTGAAAGTTCTTGCTGCAAACTTGCAATGAAAGTGACTAAGGTCCTTCACATGAGACGACCACGGCTGCAGGACGTTGCTGAGCAGGCCGGCGTGAGCGAGGCGACGGTTTCGCGTGTGCTCAACGGCAAGCCGGGGGTCGGGACAGGACACGCGCCTCCAGGTGCTGACCGCCCTCGACGTGCTCGGCTACGAGCGCCCGGCCGCCCTGCGGTCCACCAGCGCTGGACTGGTCGGCCTGGTCGTCCCCGAGCTGGTGAACCCGATCTTCCCGGCGTTCGCGCAGCTGATCGAGTCGGGCCTCGCCGGTCACGGCTACACACCGTGCTCTGCACGCAGACGCCCGGCGGCGTGACCGAGGACGAGTACGTCGACATGCTTCTCGCGCGGGGGTGTCGGGGATCATCTTCATCTCCGGCCTGCACGCCGACTCGACCGCCGACCCGCTCGCTACCACGCGCTCAAGGACCGAGGGCTGCCGATCGTTCTCGTCAACGGCACCCGTCCCGACGTGTCCGTGCCGTGCATCTCCACCGACGACGCGGGGGCAGTTCACGCCGCCGTCAACCACCTCGCCGCCCTTGGCCACACGCGGTTCGGCCTGGCCGTGGGTCCCGGGCGCTTCATCCCCGTGGACCGGAAGGTGAGTGCGTTCCGGGCGGCGATGGACGCGGACCCCCGCCTGAAGGGGACCGAGGAGTACACCCTGTTCTCGGTGGAGGGCGGCCACGCGGCCGCCGTGCGGCTCCTCGACGCGGGTGTCACCGCGATCATCTGCGGCTCCGACATCATGGCGCTCGGTGCCGTGCGGGCGGTCCGTGCCCGCGGTCTCGACGTGCCCGGGGACGTCTCGGTGGTGGGGTACGACGACTCGCCGCTGATGGCGTTCACCGACCCGCCGCTGACCACGGTCAGGCAGCCGGTGGCCGCGATGTCGCAGTCGGCGGTGCAGACGCTCGTGGACGCGATCACCGGCCACGACAGCCCGCACGGGGAGTACCTCTTCGACGCCGAGCTCGTCGTGCGAGGGTCCACCGGCCCGGCCCCGGCGCCCTGACCCGCGCCCTGACCGGCGCTTTGCAGCGACCATGGTTCGGCCGGCTCGGTAGGATGGCTCGGGTGGAGTCGTAGGCTGGCCGCCTCCGCGACTCATCCCGGGCGGGCCGTTCCCGGGCGACACCAACGCAAGACCGCAGACCACTATCTCTGGAGCCGACTCTCGTGCCTGCCATTATCGACAAGATCCTCCGCATCGGTGAGGGCAAGATCCTCGAGCTGGAGGCCATCACACGCGCCGTCAACGCGATCGAGGACGACTTCGTCGCGATGACCGACGAGGAGCTCCGGGGCCAGACCGGCGCGTTACAAGGAGCGGCTCGAGGCGGGGGAGTCCCTCGACGACCTCATGCCCGAGGCGTTCGCCACGGTGCGCGAGGCCGCGAAGCGGGTGCTGGGCCAGCGGCGCTTCGACGTACAGATCATGGGCGGCGCGGCGCTGCACCTCGGCAACATCGCAGAGATGAAGACCGGTGAGGGCAAGACGCTCGTCGCCACCCTCCCGACGTACCTCAACGCGCTCACCGGCAAGGGCGTCCACGTGGTCACCGTCAACGACTACCTGGCGAAGTACCACGCGGAGTGGATGGGGCGGGTCTACCACTTCCTGGGGCTCACCACGGGCGTGATGGTGCGATGCGTCCCGACGAGAGGCGCGTGGCGTACGCCGCGGACGTCACCTACGGCACGAACAACGAGTTCGGCTTCTTCGACTACCTGCGCGACAACATGGCCAGCTCGATCGAGGAGTGCGTCCAGCGCGGCCACTACTTCGCGATCGTCGACGAGGTCGACTCCATCCTCATCGACGAGGCACGCACGCCGCTGATCATCTCCGGTCCGACGCAGGACGAGGTGAAGTGGTACGGAGAGTTCGCGTCCATCGCTCGCAGCATGAGGAAGGACGTCGACTACGAGGTCGACGAGAAGAAGCTCACGATCTCCGTGCTCGAGCCCGGGATCACCAAGGTCGAGGACTACCTCGGCATCGACAACCTCTACGACTCGGTCAACACCCCGCTGATCTCGTTCATGAACAACGCGATCAAGGCCAAGGAGCTGTTCCGCCACGACAAGGAGTACGTCGTGATGGACGGCGAGGTGCTCATCGTCGACGAGCACGCCGGATGCTCGCGGGGCGCCGCTACAACGAGGGCCTGCACCAGGCGATCGAGGCCAGGAAGGCGTCCAGATCCGCGAGGATGCCGACCCTCGCCACGATCACGCTGCAGAACTACTTCCGGCTCTACGAGAAGCTCGGCGGCATGACCGGCACGGCCATGACCGAGGCATCGGAGTTCGACAAGATCTACAAGCTCGGCGTGGTGCCGATCCCCACGAACCGCCCGATGGCCCGCGCCGACCAGGCCGACCTCGTGTACCGCACCGAGGAGGCCAAGTTCAACGCGGTCGTCGACGACATCGCCGAGCGCAGCCAGTCGGGCCAGCCCGTGCTCGTCGGCACCACCTCGGTCGAGAAGTCCGAGCACCTCTCCACCCTCCTCAAGAAGCGTCGGCATCCCGCACACCGTGCTCAACGCCAAGCACCACGCCGACGAGGCGAAGATCGTG
This sequence comes from uncultured Actinomycetota bacterium, assembly GCA_963700955.1. Lineage (GTDB taxonomy): Bacteria > Actinomycetota > Actinomycetes > Propionibacteriales > Nocardioidaceae > Nocardioides_C. The sequence continues at coordinate 228,604 of CAVOZH010000003.1, forward strand.
GCGCAG
>CAVOZH010000004.1:0-848667 GCA_963700955.1 uncultured Actinomycetota bacterium
TACCACGTCTGACCTGGGGTTTTGCATTGAGCCCAGAGGCAGTAACACAAAGGCTCAGCCCAAATAACACACTGCTAACACCGAAGAAGCGAGCACAAGAAGCGCGGCTTATGTGTTATTTGTGTGGCGGAGGAGTAGTGGGTAGCCCCGCTATGAACTCGTGTAGTGAGGACACAAGTACGAGGCGTCGACGGCCCATGTACCGGGACTCGATGAGTTGCATGTCGAGCAGTCCGTACATGTGGTTCCGACTGACGCCTAGCATGATCGCCGCTTCCTTCACGCTGATGAATAGAGGCTCTGGTGGGCGCTTTCCCTTATCAGTCATCGCAGTTTTCGCTCCTTATGCGAGTCTTGGCGACTTGTAAACCTAGGGTCTTTCGCGGCAGGCGAAAAGAAGGAATACCTGGGCATGTGGCCCGCCGCTCGCGGGCGCTAAGGCACCCGCCGGACCAACTTGTCGACACTCGGGTGTCGGGGACGTCCACCTCAGCCGAGTCTGCAAGGATCGTCGAGACGTAGGACGTGAACGACGGGGACGAAAGCGTGACGGAGACGGTTGACACCGCGCACATTGACGCGTTCAAGACGGTGCTCATCGCCGAATCTGACGACCGCCGAGTCGTGAACGAGCACGTCCTGCATGGCGTTTGCCGTGCGATTGACGACGCCAGCCACTACCAACTCAAGCACGAGATCGCCGAAGAGTTTGGACTCCAGGTTCACTCCGAGTTGTACGTCGTCGGGTCAGCGAAACTTGGGTTCAGCATCAACCCGCGCCAGATCTTCAAACCATTCGATGATGAGTCCGACATCGATGTTGCCATCGTTAGTCACGACCTCTTCGAGCGTGTGTGGCATGAGGCTCATGACTACAAGGAGTCGGGCGCGGACTGGCCCGACCAGCCGAGGTTCGAGCAGTACCTGGCTTGGGGCTGGATCAGGCCGGACAAGTTCCCACGAACGGCAACATTTCAGTTCTCCAACCGTTGGTGGGACTTCCTGCAGGACCTCCAACTGAGGCGAGTCGCCGGGGCGTACAAAGTGAGAGCGGCCATCTATCACGACATGGAGTTCCTTGTGCAATACCAAATGCGCGGCGTCACTCAGTGCCGAGTCACTTTGGACGGTGTATGAGCATGCAGACCTCAGCGACCAACCGGCGAGTGCGCATTCTCCTGACGGGGATTCGCGACAAGACGTTGATCCCCAACCCCCACTTTCAGCGCCGACTTGTGTGGTCGAACATCCACAAGATCGCATTCCTCGAGACGGTGCTCCAGGGACTCCCATTTCCCGAGATCTTCATCTCGGCCGGAGGGGTGGACTCGGAGACCGGGGATGGCTCTGAACTCATCGTTGACGGGCAGCAGAGAATTACAACGCTCTACCAATATTTCACTTCATCGCTAGACCTGCGACTGCCGAATGGGATGACTCCTTACACGGAGTTGGATGAGTCAGAGAAACTGGCGTTTCTTGAGTACCAGGTTGTGATCCGCGATCTGGGGCAGTTGACCGAGGACCAGACTCGCAACATCTTCCAGCGCATCAACTCCACCAAGTACTCGTTGAACGCGATGGAGGTCAATAACTCGCGGTTCGACGGCGACTTGAAGCGTTTTGCTGAGGAGATCGCCGCTGATCGGTTCTTCGAAGATCACCGTGTCTTCACCGGGCTTGACGGCCGCCGGATGAACGATGTGCGGTTCTGCCTCACCCTGCTCATCACGATGATGAGTGGATACTTCAATCGCGACGACGAGCACGAGGCCTACCTGCAGCACTACAACGACGAACTTCCACAGAAGGCGGAGCTTCGGTCGCGCTTCGACCGCGTAACAAGGTTCATCGATGAGATGGACGTGCCGTCGCGCTCTCGGGCCTGGCAGAAGGCAGATCTGCTCACACTCATGGCCGAGTTGGATCGCCTGCTCAACTTGGAAGATCGTGCACTCCAGGCGCCGCAGGTGGGGGAAGCACTTAATGACTTCTACGACCAGGTGGAGTCCGTGACCCATAACGACGTCGCTCCGGTGGCGACCGAGTATTACCGCAGGGTCAGGTCAGGGATCAACGACCGCGTCAGCAGGGTGAGCAGGGGCGAGATCGTCCACGACCTGCTCGTCAATCTGGAGAACTCGCTCTTCTGAAGACAGGGCGGCGCGTAGGGCGAGCCAGGCACACCCTTCTCGTTCGTCACGCCCCGGCTCTATGTAGTCGGGCGAGGAACAGGGGCCCCTGGTACCACTTGGTATCCCCTGGTACCCCCCGGTCCTCATAATCCTTGGGTCGTGGGTTCGAGTCCCACCCGCCCTACAAACGGCGCTGTAGTACTCCGGCTGAGGCTTGACGTTTCGGCTTCGGCTGATGCCTGACAGTGTTCCGGCTGACGCTTGACAGCTGTGTCGGCTGATTCTTGACACTCCCGTGATGAGGGAGGTGAGCGTGGCCGAGCAGCGGTACCAGGCCGTGTTGGGCGTGATCGCCGACGGCCGGGACGTGAAGGAAGTCGCCGCCCAGTGGGGCGTGAGCCGGCAGACGATGCATGCCTGGCTGGCCAAGTACGAGTTCGGCGGACTGGAGGGTCTGGCGGACCGTTCACATCGATCGCCCACCACCACCGGCAAGATCGAGCGTTTCCACCGCACCCTGCGCGCGGAGTTCGACACCACCCGGGTGTTCACCAGCCTGGCCGCGGCTCAGGGAGCGCTGGACGAGTGGGTGGCGTACTACAACGAACAACGGCCCCACCAGGCCCTGGACTACGACACGCCCGGGGTGCGGTTCGCGCAGCAGCGACCTGTGGGTGCGACCGGCCAGGTGGGGCAGGTGGCGACGTGGGTGCGGCCGGTCCCGGACCGCGACGGTGAGTCCTGGGTGACACGCAAGGTCTGCTCCAACGGCATCGTGTGCGTCTCCTGGCAGCAGGTCAGCATCGGCAAGCACCGGGCAGGACAGCGCTGCGACGTGCTGGTCACCCCAGAGCTGCTCCAGTTCTGGATCGACGACGAACTCCTCAAGACCGCGAAACGACGCAGCACCGGGGAGGTGAGGAAGAAGTACGCCGCAGGCACCGGCAAACGTGCCTAACCTGTAGTTCAGAGTGTCAAGGATCAGCCGAAACAGATCCGTCAACCCTCAACCGACTTCGGACAGCCCTACCAATCGTTTTCCCAGCTCAGGACGCATGTTGGCCGCCGAAGTCGAGCGGCAGCACGTCCGGCTTCGGGGCCTCAGTCCGCAAAGAGTCCGCACGAGCCGCGGCCGCCGCAGCGTCTAGCCGGTCGGCAACCGCGTCGAGGTCGTCGCCGAAGAGGCCGGCGTACACGTCGAGCGTCATCGCTGCGGACGCGTGCCCGAGCATCCGCTGGACGGCCTTGACGTTGGCTCCCGCCTGCACCGCCAGGCTCGCGGCCGTGTGCCGCAGGTCGTGCGGCGTCAGACCGGACACCCCGAGCTGCTTCGTAGCCGGCGCGAACACGCGGCTTGGGAAGTTGTGGTTGCGCATCACCTCGCCGCGGGGCGTGGTGAACACCAGGTCCTCCGGACTCTTGCCGGCGACGTGCTCGGCGAGCGCGTCGACGAGGGAGCGGGGGACCGGCACCGATCTGCACTGATGGGACTTCGGGGTGCCGTAGGTCATCTCGCCGTTGATCTCCACGGCGGTGTGCACGACCTCGATGCGCCGCTTCATCAGGTCCAGCCTTCGTACGCGCACGGCCGTGGCCTCCCCCCACCGCATGCCGGTGTAGGCGAGCACCCTGACGAACAACTCGTAGCCGGGGCAGGCCTGCGCGAGCTCCTCGACCTGGCCGTGCGACAGGAACACCCGCTCGCCCTTGGCGGCGCGGGGGAGGCGTACTCCCGTCGCCGGGTTACGAGGGAGCCGTCCGTCTCGCACAGCAGGGTCGAGCATCAGCGAGAACATGCGGTGCACCTGCCGCACTGTCGAGGCGGCGTACCCATCCGCGACGAGCCGACCGTTTGACAGAAAAAGAGGCGGATTGTCTGGTGCCGTCTGGGTTTGTCTGGGGACGTCGCTGGCCGTTGCTGTCAGGCGGGCCGGTTGCGGTCAGAACCGTGGCGAAATCCCTCGAACAAGAACTCGGTAAATCTCGCATGCCGAGACTTGGAGGCGTGAGCTTTGGTCAGAAGACGGCTGCCCCAACGCACGGACATGCCGATGTGCGGATGTGCGGACGGCCCCGAAATTCGGGTGCGATGCTGTCCGGCTCGTGGGACGTTGAGCGCATGGGTATTCGGGCAGCCCCCTTTGCGATCCGTGTCTCACGGTCCGAGGACAGCGAGGCCATTCGACGTGTGAACGGCGCAGCTTTCGCCGGGGACCGCGTACCGGACATGGTCGATGCCCTCGTCGCGGCTGGGGACGTGGTCGCCAGCCTCGTGGCCGACCTGGACGGCGAGGTGGTTGGCCACGTCCAACTGAGTCGTTGCTGGGTCGACGCCCGTGAGCGACTCGTCGAGGTAGTGACGCTTAGCCCACTCGCCGTCGCGCCCTACCACCAGCGACAAGGAGCTGGAACGGCATTGATCGCTGCAGCCCTCCAGACAGCACGGGCAGGGAGAGAGCCTGCGGTGTTCCTGGAAGGCGACCCGAACTTCTACGGCACGCGCGGGTTCTTGAACGCAGAGACCCTGGGGTTTGGACGCCCGTCTCCACGCATCCCCGAACCCGCCTTCCAGGTGGCGCTGTTCGACGCGGAGCTGCCTCGCGGCCCGTTCGTCTACAGCCAGACGTTCTGGACCCAGGATTGTGTGGGCCTGCGTGATCCCGAGCTCGCCCGAGTCGAGGCGGAGCTCGCCCTCGGACCATGACGCGACCCGTGAGCCTCACGCTCCTCAGCACAGGTCACCCCCCAAGCAAACGTCCGCTTCTGCCGCGGATAGTGAAGCGCGGTCATGCCTGATGAGCGGGGCGTTGCGCGACACTCTCCCTATGCCTATAGTGCCGGGTCGCGACCATCCATCATCCCTCCAGCGCCTTCGGTCCGCGCCGTCGGTGACATCTGGGCGCGCTCTCCTCCTCGCCATGCTGGGCTTGCTGGTCTGTGACGTGATCGGGGGATTCGTCGCCCTCGCCTCGGGCGCGAACTCGTTCAACGAGGCGTGGGGCTTCGACACCCAGAACACAGTGCCGCTGCCGATCGGGGCGGCACAACTTGTTCTCGCGTGGTTAGCCGCGCGTAACATGCGGCCTCCAATCGGCTTGATCGCGGCTGTCCTCCTCAGCGTGTTCTGCCTCATCAGCCTCATGGCCGGATTGTTCGACGGTGACCTCATCCAGAACGTCGCTTCGGATGGTGTCCTCTCGTTGGGAGTCGCCTGGGCAGCCGTTCTTCTCGCGTTCACCGCGGTGGTCGGTCTGCTCGCCGCGATCCGGGCGAAGCAGTTGCGCCAACGTCGCTGACGGCCCTCAACCGTCGACGCGCGGATCTGCCGCTGTCCGCGTGCGACTGCCGATGACAGCGCGCCCCTGCAGTGTCCGTCCGACCCGTCGCCTAGACCGCAACTACCGCCGCGTACCCCACAGGTGGACGCACTCGTTGCTCTTCCCAGCAGCCGCCCAGGTCATGGCCATACCAGGAGCCGGGAGAACGATTCGATGCACCAGGCTCCACCTAGATCCGAGCAAACCCCTGCGGATGACCGCGCGGTCGCCGCAGCTCAGCAGCCCGTGGTCGTCGTTTGCCAGTACACACGCTGGGTGGCGGCGACCTTCGGGCTGCTCTTCCTCCCGTTCACCCTCGGCCCACTGGCGACCGCTCACACCACGGCCGCGCGAGCGGCGGATGTGGTCGTCGCCCTCATGAGCGTCGCCTTCCTGGTCCGGGCGTTCCTAGCCGGCACCGTCCGGGCGGCGGACGGCAGCGTGGTGATCCGGAGCTTCCTTCGGACCCGCCGATACGCCGCCGCCGACATCGACCGATTCGAGGCCCAGCCCGGGCTCGTCGGGGCCCGCAAGCGGCTGATCCTGGTCGCGGTGACCTCCTCGGGCCCGCGGGACTTCCCGGACTTCGCCTGCCCGCGCTCGGGCCGAGGCAGCGACCTGGTCCCCACCACGGTCAGGCGACTGAACGCCTACCTGGCCGCGTACCGGTAGCCCCGGGCCGCGGACTGCCCCCGAACCCGCCGACCGCGGCGACGGCAGGGGGAGCAAACAACGTCCGGATTTGCCGCGGAGAGGTAAAGCGCTGACGTGCCGACGTGCGGGGTACAGGCCCCCGCGATGAAAGACTCGGATCGTGAAGGGCGAACAAGAGGATGAGCAGTTGGCCGAGCGGTTCCGCCAGATGGGCGTGAAGGTCGACCAGGCACTCCCCGCGTGGAGCGGAATGCGGCCCTTCTTCGGTGGCTATCTGAACTGGAATCTGCTCTTCACAAGGTGGCGCGTGCTTGCGTGGCGTGGGGAGAGCGTCGAACTCTGGACCCGCTGGAGTGGGCTACCGAGCAAGGTTCTCCTCACCGTCCCAGCGAATGAGGTAGCGCTCTTGCATCCGGGCCGAGGCTATGACCGCGTCGGTGTGGGCCGAAAGCGGGTGTGGGTGCCGTCGCAATACCGCGACAGGCTGGCACAGCAAAGGTCCTGACATGCCGCGTTGAGTGCGCTAGGTCCAAGGACACACCTGGACCGTAGGGCGAGGCTTCGGGTGCCGGATCCTCCGCGGGTGAGAGGGTCTATCCGTGGGCATCCGGGAGATCGCGCGGGGGCGTTGGGGTGGGCGGCTGTCCAAGGCAATGGGCGCGATCAACGCTCGGCATCCGTGGAGTCACAACGACCATTTTCACCCCTGGATCGTGACGCGCCTTCCCGAACAGCGGCATCGAGCTTTGGAAGTCGGGTGCGGTCGCGGCGAACTGCTCGCCGTGCTCGCTCCGCAGTTCGAGGATGTCCGCGGTATCGACGTTGACACAACAATGCGTGAGGCTGCGGCTGCCCGCTGCGCGGGGCTGGCGAACGTCACCGTCGATGGGACGCCGTTGGATGAGGTCACTGGACCGGTCGATCTGGTCACGATGGTCGCCGTGCTCCACCACCTCGACATCGAGAAGACGCTTTCCGACGTCTGGCGCCTCTTGGCCCCCGGCGGCCGCTTCCTGAGCGTCGGCCTGGCTCGTCCAGCGACGCTCACCGACCACGCCTGGGATCTCGCCTCGATGGTCACGAACCCTGCTATCGGGTACGTGAAGCACCCGTGGGTCTCGCCACAGGGCGTTCAACCGCCCTCGGTCCCGGTCGCGGACCCCCGTCTGACCTACGCAGAGATCGGTGTGGCGGTAGAACGGGTGATGCCGGGGGCTCGGATGCGCCATCACCTCGGCTTCCGGCACACGATCGAATGGACCAAGCCCTAGGCCCCACTTAGGGTGCCCGACGCATCCGCACATGCCGCCGGTAGTGAACTATCGGACCTGCCGATGACCGGACAATGCGAAACGGGGGGGTCCCGGTCGGGGGTGTGTTCATCGTGCCGATACTTGCAGGCATGAAGTGGTTTCAGTTCGTGCTGGTGCCCGTCTTGGTTGCGGCAAGCTGGCTTGCATACTCTGCCTATCAAGACGCCCTAGACGTGCAGCACATCGTTGCCGCGGGCGTCTTCTTAGTCGTCGCGGCCCCAGTCAACATCTTCGCGTATCGCCGCAGCCAAAGGCTGGGCGAGCGGTAGACCCGCACGTCCTCATCTGCCGCGGACAGTGAAACTCGGCCGGGCCGAATCGCGGACGAAGCGCAGAATCCTCGACGCGCCAAGTTCCATCCTTGTGGTGTGAAGTACGACAGCATCTGGCATGGACGCGGTCAAGACGAAGCCACAAGGAGACATCGATGATCGATTGGCGTGAGATCGACCTCGGCGGGGCGACGATCGAGGGCTTGACCAACACCTGTCATTACGGCCGCGGGATTCTCGCTTGGGGGCGTCGGGGAGGACATCCCTACGCGGCCAGGGTGTCATCGACGGGGAACGTCGACGAGAGCTTTCCGAGGTGGTCGGGCCGCGTCTCTAGTGTTCTCCAGGACGACGTGGGAGACCTGTGCGTGACGGGCGGATCGCCGCCGCGGACCCACCCCGCTGACGATGCCGCCGAGTGGGCTCCCCTGTATGAGGGCGACCCATATGTCTCCGGGTGGGTTGTCATGGGAGACGAGGACCCGTGCAACCTGGCACTTGGCGCAGGTGGCCACCTGTACGCCTACGAGTACGGCGGTGAGGCGCCCTCGCGGGGACCGAAGCTGCTGGCGGGGCAGAGCGGCGAGGACCTTGTCGTAGCTGGCGCCGAGATCGGGCTCGTGGTCGCGGGGCCTTTGGCTTCTGTCGCCGACGATCATGGGAAGGCCTCCACTGTCACCAGTGCCTGGTTCTACGGCAACGGGCTGTGGGAGCAAGTCGACGTCGTTGGGCCACTGGAGGCCTACACCGACGCCTACACTCGCTGGGAGCCGATTCTCGCTGGGCACTTCGACGCCAGACCCCGGGTGTTCAGCCACGCGGGCACCGCCCTTCCGTCGCCTCAGGTTGACCTGGATCGAGCACGTCCCCGCGTCTGCGTGGCGCACGTGGATGGGGAACCCTACGGCTCCGAGCGACCGGATTGGGACGGACGACTCGCCCTGGTAGTTCAGGCAGTCGAGGGGGTCCAGGTGTGGTTGCAACACGGACGTGGTTGGACGATGTTGCCCGGACCTGAGGGGACGCTGCAGGCAGCCCGCCTCGGCTACAACGAGAAATGGGCAGGGTGGGTCGTCACCGACGGACGACTTTGGTCCGCCGATCTCTCCGCCGTGTTCGACGCGCTCGGGTGAGCCGCCCGGCGCCACTGGCGCTGACGTCCCCCGAACATCCGGCGCGGGCACCCGCTGACCGGCGGAGTCAGTGGGCAGAAGTCTCCGGTGAGGATGGGTCTCGCAAGTGATCCGCCCCGGAGCGGCATCCTTTGGTCAGCGGGCGAGAGCCACGAGACTCGCACCCGCAACGGGCTTACTGCGCTCGTCGTCGAGGCCCAGGGGCTAGTCACGGCCATTGATTGACGCGCAAGGAGACGCACTGTCGTGCCGCCGACAGGTAGAGCTCAGTCGGTGGAGACGGGCGGGCGGTCATGGCTTTGGAGCCCGGCACCAGCACAGCCCGGCGCTATCGCACCACCCGTGGCAAGTAGCAAACCAGTTCGATTTGGGCTCCGTAGTGGTCAAGGAGAACTGACCCGTCTGCGTAGATGCCACGCTGCTCCTCACGCTTGAGCACGGGCCAGGCATGGTCGGGCACGGTGGTCCAGCCGATGCGCTCGTGTCCGACCATCACCTGCACGTTCGGAGGATCGTCCGGGAGCAGCCAGCAGTACGCTTCGCCCCAGCCGTGCCGATTGGCCGATGGAAACTGACGGCAGCGTCCGATCGCTGTGGCAGCAGCCTCATCGACGCGGAGATCGAGGGCCACCTCGTCGACCGGTGGGTGCAGCCACCGCAGCACCAGATCGTTGGCTTTGCGTGCGTCACTGAGCTTCCGATAACCCTCGGGCAGGTCCATCCAGGAGAGATCAAGTCGGCCACCCTCCCGGAAGACGCGGCCGATCTCGACGGCAGATCTTGCGAAGGACCGCAGAGCCGTCCACGCGATCCCTGGGACTGCCCGCCGGAGTTCACGTTCCAGCGCCTCGGGCGGCACTCCTCGTTCCCACAGGGACAACACGAAGTCACGGCCGGGACCTGGGCTGCTGAAGACTTCCACTCCCGACGCAGCCAACTGCTCGATGAGAAACGCGGGCGAGTCGTCTCCCGTTTGCTGTCGCGTCTCCCATGCTGTCGCGTAGGCGTCGCGCAGCCGCCCAAGGTCCTTGTCTTGCACGGCGTCACCGTACCGGTCTGTGACATCGCATCGAACGCTCTGACTAGCCGCTGTCCGCCCGACTTCGTCACGCACGAGCGCCCCGTCAGAGCGTCAGCTGAGTTGTGCGAGATCGATGCGGTGCCAGTCATGACCATTCAGGACGTGCAGCTCGGTGCCTTGCGCCACCAGTTGGGCATCAGGCGGAAGGGGGGCGCCGTCGGGGAGGCGAATCACCACTCGCCCTTGCGGTTCGAACGCCGTCTCACCCAGGGACCCGATCGCGGTGAGCCCTGCCTTATGGGCCCAGCCAGTCGCGACCAGGGCGACCCAGCCGGTGGGCTCATCGACTAGGACGGCGCCGATGTTCGTCTGGAAGTGGGGGTTTAACCAGGCGGTGACCGCGCCGTCGCGAATCCTCGCCACCGGGAACTCGAGATAGGGACACAGCCACACCGTGTCGTCGCTGACATTGACCCCCTCGCAGTCGTCGATCCCGACCGGTCCGGCACCGTTCGGGAATCGCCACAACGGCTGCAGCCACGGCGAGAATCTCACCAGCCCGCAGCTGGAGAGGTCGGCGGCAGGACCGTCGTCGAACACCCCCTGGTCGCCGTATCCGACCCACACCTCACCCGAGGTCGTGGCGCACACCTGGTCTGCATGACCTCCGATGTTTGCGCCGTGCACCATCTCCCCTTCCGGGCCGAGCACCCACGCATTGGGCCCGCTGCCCGACCCTCCCTCCACGACCATGAACCGCCCCTCGACGGTGGGCTGAATGAACCGCAGGTCTGGAAGATCGGCATCACTCCGAAGGACGATGCTGCGTCGCGGGGCATACATCGCCCCGAGTAGAACGTCGGGTGATCGCCAGATTGCCAGTGCGTCCCCGGAGGGGCCGATGGATGCCGCCTGCAACTCCAGTCCCGGCAGTGGCTGGCCAAGCCGAGCATGCCGGCGAAGTCGCACAGAGCGCGGCCACGGGGTCTTCACGCCTGAAGGTTAGAGACTCCGAGGCATCCACCGCCCGCATTTTGAGGCGACAGCCAGACGTCCGGATATGCGCCGTTACGCGCAGGCTCAGTCCGCCCACTGAACCGCACGGCGGTTCCGAGCCATGCCAAGACCCTGACCAACAAGCACGCCACCCACAGCGCCGAGGCCGACAGCAAGAAGCCCCTGCCGCTCACCGCTCAGACTGACGGCGCTAATGAACGCAAACACCAGCAGAACCGTGCCTGTGATGATCTGTGTGACCACGATCGTTGGGGTCTGTGTCTGAGCAAGACGACTGGGCTCCGTCACAGGAGGGACCCTACCGTCCGGACGCCCTCATCTAGCCGCCGAGCGGTAACAGGCACCCTTGTGATCCGACCACAGATACGCGGCACATGTCCGCCAACTGATGTGCGCCAGGCTCAGCGATCTGCGCGTGTACGGAACAGCCGAGACCGACCACCCGCAGCATCCGGCGCAGGTCCTTCGCCTCTGCCACGGACGGGCAGACGGCGTTGCCATGGAGGTGAAGCGGTGGGCAACGGAACGCATTCCCCGGAGGTGAGGGTGGTGGCTGAGCTGTTGTGGAAGCTGCGGGTGGCAGTGCTGTGGATCTTCCTGGGCATGGCCGCGATGACGTCATTGGTGGTGTTCATCTATGAGCCGGAAACGGTCAGGGGCATCATTCGGGGTGAGGTCGCAGGGGTGGACTCAGGCAGCCCACAGGCCCAGATGTATATGGCGCTCCAGCCGCTGGTGCCCCTGGGGATGGCGTTCACGACCCTCGCCCTGAACGACCGCCGGACGAACCGAAGGGTGAACGGAGTGCTCGGCGTACTCGGGGCGGTCCAGTCGTTCTTCATCTTGGTACAGAACTTCCGTGACCCGTCGGTCTTCGCCATTGCGGTCATTTTCCTCGTGTCACTGCTCCTGCTGTGGCACGTCTGGAAGTGGCCGATGCCGGACAGGGCTGCATCGACCACCCCCGAAGAGCCCGCTGTCAGGCGCTAGGCGCACCCCCGATTCGGGCGCGAGCGTCATCGCCTCGGACACGTCCCGAGCATCCGGTGCACCGACTTGACGTTGGCTCCGGCCTGCACGGCCAGACTCGCGTGGCTGGCTGCGGCCAGTCGATACCGGATTACGCGCATCGCGCAGTCTCGGACCTTTGCCTCTGGACAGATCAGATTCCCCGGTCACGCTGAGTTCTGTGGGCGCGCTACCTCACGAAGAGAGGGTTTCGGACCAACCCGGGCTACCCGTTGCTTCACGCCAAAGATCCCATTGAGAGATGCAGGGATTACACCTGCCCGGCGCTGAAGAACTGCTTCGGGGCCAATCCCGCGGCGCCGTAAGTCGCGGCCGTCGTGAAGTCGTGGCCGAACGAGTACGTCGAGCGTTCAACGGTGAATGCGTTCGGCCCGCTCTACGCCCGCAAGGCAGCCAACCAACACGCGCGGCGCTCGTTCGGGCTGCGAGACCGCTGATCTGGCAAAGTCCCATGACGACGACGTTCGAAAGGACTCACCAGAACATGACCCTTCGGTGGTACACGCTGGTTGTCGACTGCCAGGACGTGAAGAAGCAGGCGACGTGGTGGGCACAGGCTCTCGACTGGACAGTCATCCATGAGTCGGACAACGAGTGCGTGATCGTTCCGTCGTGGGCCGACGAGACACTGATCGAGCAGACGCCCTGGGAGCGGGTCGGCCCGGGGATGGTCTTCGTTCCCGTTTCCGAGGGCAAGGCCGTCAAGAACCGCTTGCACATCGACCTCGCCCCCCACATCAGCCAGGACCGCGATGCGGAGATCGAGCGCCTCGAGCGGCTCGGCGCCAGACGGATTGATGTGGGTCAGTCAGATGCCGCAACGTGGTCGGTGCTGGCCGACCCTGAGGGCAACGAGTTCTGCGTGCTCAGCTCTCGGGAGATGTAACCCCCAGCCACCGAGCCCGTGTCCTCCACCCTGAGCATCACGAGTGGAGCGTCGGAACGTACCGACCTGGGAGTTCCTGGCAGCAGCTTTCTTCGAGCATCGAGACCTCGGGGTCAGGCGATGACCTGACGGAACTTCCCACTCATGGCGCTCTGCTCCGGCGGCTCGCCAGCGCGAACGACGCTGACGTTGCCCAGGCCTTGAGCGGCGAGGTAACCATGCAGGTTCGTCGTCACGTCGAGCCACATTCGCTCGACATCGGCGCCGGGTTTCGACTCCAGGCGTAGCCGGATCGCGGCGGGTCCGGTCTGGATGAGCTGACTGCGGTGTACGGCGGGTGTCTGCTCGACGACGGAGGCGATGGCGAGCGGGAGGATGCTGACCGCGCTCCCGTCTGATCCGGTCAGGTGCAAGACGTCGTCGCATCTGCCTACCACCCGAATGGCGGGAAGGGGGTTGCCGCACGGGCAAGGGGCGGGCCGGGCGACCACGGAGTCGCTCAGGTCGTAGCGGATGATCGGCTGGACGTGGTTGGCCAGGTTCGTCAGGAGCACGGTGTGCGACGGCTCACCGGGAGGTGTCGGGCGGAAGCCCTCGTCGACCGGTTCGAGGACCGCCCAGTCGCTGTTCACGTGGAGCCAGTCGGCGGAGCAGCCGAACGCCAGCCACTGGCACTCCGAGGCTGCGTAGACGTCGTGGACCGAACAGCCGAAAACCCCAGTCATGCCGGCGCGGGCGTCTGACGATGTGGACTCCCCGGCCGTCTCCACCAGCACTGGCCGCAGATGGAGACGCCCGGCGGACTGCTCCTCCGCAAGCAGCTGCAAGGCGCTGGGGTAAGCGGTGAGGATCGCCGGATCGAACTCCTGCAGGGCCGCCGCCAGCTCGGCGAGCGGGCGTTGCACCGAGAACAACCGGAAGGCGCGCGCTCGCCACCTGCTGCGGCGTCGCTCCAGCTCGATCCAGCCGGCGCCGGCGAAGTGACCGCCGGTGCCGACCACCGCGGCCCATCGGAAGCCCCGCACCGTCAGTTGCAGCCACTCGCGCGGAGTCAGCCAGCCCAGGTCGATCCGGGCGATCACCATTGCCCGCAACACGGTGATGGCGCCGCGGTCGTAGACGAACAGACCAGGATGGCCGCTGGTGCCCGAGCTCGTGCAGACGAAGTACTCACCCCGATACGGGACGCCGAGCAGCGCCGGATCGGCGACGAACGCCTCCAACCCGTCCCGCGTGAGACCAGGGTCGGTCACCCAGTCGTCGAAGGCGGTCATCAGCTCGGGCTTGGTGACCGGGGGTAGGTCGCGGAGGTCGACGCCATCAGCCGGTAGCCCTTGGTAAAGGCGCCGGTAGAACCGGGACTCCCCGCGCGCACACGTCAACAGTGCTGCCAGCCGTGACTCCTGGCGCCGCGCCAACCCAGCCGCGCCCTCCCGCTGCGCCCGCCACAGGTCGACAGCAACGCGCGCCTCGCCTGGCATCGGTACCTCCGCCACCGTCGTCCGCCCCTCAACCTGATCACGCGCCAAGAGACTGCGAACAGAGCCGAAGGGCCCTCCTTGAAGGCGACGGGCCCGACGTCACCGAGGTTGTATCTTCACTGGCCTCAGCCCGGGCATCTGGCCCTAGCCTCGCGGAACCGTCTTGCTCATCACGCAGTGGTTCATGCCCTTGCGCCGGTCGTAGCTGAAGCCGGCCTGTTCGAAGAGGCTTCGGGTGCCGTTGTAGAGGAAGGATGCAGAGACCTTCTTGCCAAGGGTGTCCTGCGGGTACGCCCCAACGACTCCACCGCCCGCCTGCGCGATCAGACCCAGGGCACCACGAAGGGCGACCGCTGCCACTCCATTACGCCGGTGCAGTTACTCAGGGGTGCCGTACTCGCACCAAGCCACCGCGACATCGCCGTCGAACACGAGCGCAGCGTGTGCTCGACCCTCCTCGCTTGATCAGTCATCGTCTCGACAGAGACAGAAGGGGTGTCCGGCTGGGTCGACAAGCACTCGGACATTCTCCTGCGGTTGTGCCGTGGCCAGCGTGGCGCCCAGCGCGATCGCATCCGCGACGGCAGCGTCAAGGTCACCGACCTGGAAGTCGAAGTGCATCATCGGGCGCTGGTGTCCGTCGGTTGGTGGCCACACCGGGGCGTGGTAGTCGTTCGCCTGCTGGAACACCAGAAAGATAGGTCCCTGAGGGGCGGCGAGAATGGCCGTACCTGGTTCCTCGTGCCCGATCGGCCACCCGAGCAGCTCCGAGTAGA
The DNA here is from genome assembly GCA_963700955.1 of uncultured Actinomycetota bacterium. Taxonomy (GTDB): domain Bacteria; phylum Actinomycetota; class Actinomycetes; order Propionibacteriales; family Nocardioidaceae; genus Nocardioides_C. The sequence continues at coordinate 15,035 of CAVOZH010000004.1, forward strand.
ACCTCGCCAAGGCGCCGGGATCAGGCGCCTCGATAGCCGTTCCCCACCACATGCCGTCGGTTCGAGATCGCATCCATGCACCCCCTTCGTCGTGACGCAGCCCTGATCGCTTTCGATCATGTCGGCAGCGTAGAACCCTTTGCGGACGGTTCGCTGCCGGAATGTCCGACCGATTTTCTGGGCGCACAGATGCCCCGACGTACCTCGGTCGTTTGGGCGCTGTAGCCATTGCTGCGCGCCATACTGCCGATATGGCGTACGACGAGGAGCTTGCGAACCGGATCCGGGAAGTCGTCCAGGGCGAGCCGGGCTTGAGCGAGAAGCGCATGTTCGGGGGGCTCGCCTTCCTCGTCCACGGGAACATGGCGGTCAGTGCCAGTAGCCACGGTGGCCTCCTCTTGCGTATCGATCCGAGCCAGGCTGAGTCTTTGGTCGATCAGCAGCACGTGCGCCGTTTCGAGATGCGCGGCCGAGAGATGGACGGTTGGCTACACGTGGACGTCGAGCTGCTCGAGACGAGCGAGGAACTGGGGCGCTGGGTGAACCACGGCATCACCTATGCACGTTCGCTGGCGCCCAAGTAGTCGCGACCCGCACCTCACGATGGCTCGGCAGCCCCAGCCAGGGAGGGGACAGGACTCCCCGAACCTCTGCGCTGCCCACGAAGCCGGCGCACGCTTGGTGTAGTCGCACCGGCCCTGCTCCAGCCTCCAAGCCCCTCAAAGCGCGAGGCGCAGACGAGCGTCCCAGGGGGCCGGTGCGGCCGGTCTTCGCCTGGGCCAAGGCACCGTGGTGAACCGGATGGCTCCCGACATGCTCGCGCGCGGCCTAACTACACGGGTGTAACCAATTCGAGGCTCCAGACGATTCTTATCTGGGGGAGGGACGGGGGAACCTCGTCGCTCGATCCTGTGACCGCTTTCTTCCCAGGGCGGCTCTGGGACAGGCGGCGGGGTTCTCCCTGGGAGGCGGAGCCGGCAGCCGAGGCTCTCCTTCCTGAGTGCGGTCTCGGCGGGTGTCACCCTGAGCACTCGTCGAGACCGCTTCTCTCCTCTGTCGAGGCGCCCAGCACTGTGACCGGCTCGTTGGCGGACCAGATGGCGAACCGAGGTGCGGCGTCGCCGTCGGGTCAGGGTCTCCCTGCGTGTGGGGAGCTGACACGAGCGGTGAGGATCTGTCCTGTCCTGTCGCCCTCCCCGGTCATCGTGTCCTCGCCCCACTCCGTCGCGACGATGAACAACGTTCGACCGTCGTCACCCCCGAGCATGCATGCGAAACAGCCTCGGTCGGCCTCTATCGTCCGCAGCACCTCACCACCCTCGCGCACGCGGACGCATCGCCGATGGGGAACGTCGGCGTACCAGACTGCGCCCTCGGCATCGAGACAGATGCCGTCCGGTGCGGCATCGCCGAGCTCGGCCCAGGCCCGCCGGTTGCTCAGACCCCCGTCCGGGGCGATGTCGAAGGCCGTCAGCCGGTTCCCGTAAGACTCGGCAACAATCAGGGTCGCGTCATCCGGCGTGACTGCCATCCCGTTGGGGAACCAGAGGTCATCGGCCACCTCCCGCGCCTCGCCACCCGGCCGGACGACCGCGATCGTGCCTGCTGCCGGCGGAGCACCGGACATCATGTCGAAGCCGATCTCGTTGACGAACGTGTTTCCGCGGCCGTCGACGACCACCTCGTTCCACAATCGGTGCATGTCGCCGTACACCGTCAGCGAACCGTCCGGTTGTTCGCGCCACACCTGGCGCTCGCTCCCCGACGTGGCGACGAGCCGTCCGTCCGGTAGCCAGGCGATCGAGAACGGCAGTCCGGTCATGGTTCGCACGACGTGGCGCTCGCCAGCACCGTCGTCTCCGGCATGGTCCTCCTTCCATCGGGTGGTTGCTGAGATGCTGACCCGTCCAGGGAGCCGAAGTCATCGGCGAGCAGGGAGAAGCGGATGATCCGGGACTCTCGTGGGTCCACGATGCAGCCGCCCTACGACGCGGTCATCTTCGACATGGACGGCGTGGTCACCGACACCGCCTCGCTGCACGCGGCGGCGTGGAAGCGACTGTTCGACGAGGTGCTCGCCGACCCTCGTACGCACGTGGGCGGGACGCCTCGTCCGTTCGACCCGGTCGAGGACTATCACCGCTACGTGGACGGACGTCGGCGTGAGGACGGTGTGGTCGCGTTCCTCGACGCTCGTGGTGTGGACGTTCCCGCCGGCACGCCCGAGGACCCCGCCGGCTCGTGGACCGTGAGCGGACTCGCCGCCCGCAAGAACGAGATCTTCCTCGAGCTGGCGTCGACGGAAGGGGTCAAGGCCTTCCCCGGTACGACGTCCCTGGTGCAGCGTCTGAGGGAGGGCGGCACGCCGCTCGGCCTTGTGACAGCGAGCCGGAACGCCACGGCGGTCCTGCGGTCGGCGGGGCTCGAGGGTGCCTTCGACGTGATGGTCGACGGCAACGTGGCAGCAAGGCTCGGCCTACCCGGGAAGCCGGACCCGGCCACGTTCGTACAAGCAGCGCGGGAGCTCGGTGTCGCACCGGCGCGCGCGGCGGTGATCGAGGATGCCGTCACGGGGGTGACGGCAGCCCGGCACGGTGGTTTCGGCCTGGTTGTCGGTATCGACCGCGGACATCAGCGGCACGACCTCGAGGCGGCAGGTGCCGACTTCGTGCTCGACGACGTGGCCGAGCTCGACCTTGGGGTCTTCAGGTCCGACCCGTGGCTGCTGGTCTTCGAGGGCTTCGATCCCGCGCACGAGACGCATCGAGAAGCGTTGACGACGCTCGGCAACGGCTACCTGGGTACGCGGGGTGCCATGCCGGAACACGTGGATGACGGCATCCACTACCCGGGCACGTACCTCGCGGGCGTCTACAACCGGTTGGCCAGCATCGTGGAGGGGGAGGAGCGGGTGGACGAGGAGCTCGTCAACGCGCCCAACTGGCTCCCGCTCGACATCGCCGTCGACGACGGTGGCTGGTGGTCCGCCGGAGCCTTCCTGGAGCAGGGGGAGCGACGAGAGCTGGACCTGCGCCGGGGGATGCTGACCCGCACCCTGCAGCTCGTCGACCCGCAGGGCCGGGTGCTGCGCGTCGTCCAGCGGCGTCTCGTCTCGATGGACCGGCCCCACCTCGCCGGTCTGGAGACAACGGTCACGCCGGAGGGATGGAGCGGTCGGATCAGCATCCGCAGCGGAGTGGACGCCGACGTGGTGAACGGCAACGCCGTCGAGTCACGGCTCCTGGCCAACCGGCACCTCACCGCCCCCGTGGTGGAGCACCTCGGCGACACGCTGCTGGTCGAGGTGGAGACCACCCAGAGCAGGGTCCGGATAGCGACGGCGGTCCGGACAACCGTCTCCGGGGCGGCTGACCAGGCGACACCTGACGGCAGCCCGGACGGGCAGAGCATGGTGCGTTTCGACGTCATGGCGGTCGACGGGCACGCGGTCGCGTTTCACAAGCTGGTAGCGCTGGTCACCTCGCGCGACAGCGCGATCGCGTCACCGCGTGACGGTGCACTCGCGGAGCTGGAGCGGACCGGTTACGGCTTCGACGAGCTGGTGCGCCGCCACGTGCTGGCGTGGCAGCGGCTGTGGGAGCACTTCGCCGTCGACGTCGACACCGACGACCCCGTGCAGCTGGAGGTGAACCTGCACGTCTTCCACATGCTCCAGGCCATCTCTCCCCACAGTGCGGGCGTGGACGCAGGCGTGCCGGCGCGCGGACTGCACGGCGAGGGTTATCGGGGGCACGTGTTCTGGGACCAGCTGTTCGTCCTGCCGCTCTACGTGATGCGCACGCCTGCCGTCGCCCGTTCGCTGCTCGACTACCGCTGGCGACGGCTCGACGCTGCACGGGAGGCCGCAAGGCGGACCGGGAACCGCGGCGCGATGTTCCCGTGGCAGAGCGGCAGCGACGGCCGTGACGAGACGCCACGGCGACTGTTCAACCCTCGGTCCCAGCGCTGGATGCCGGACAACTCCTGGCGGCAACGCCACGTCGGCCTCGCCGTCGCCTACAACGCCTGGCAGTACTTCCAGGCCACCTCGGACACGCCTTGGCTCGCCGAACGCGGCGCGGAGCTGATCCTCGAGGTCGCCCGGTTCTTCTCGGACCTCGCGACCTACGACGAGCGGGACGGCCGCTTCCACATCCAGGGTGTGATGGGTCCGGACGAGTACCACGACGGCTATCCCGACGCCCCGGGGCAGGGACTGCGGGACAACGCCTACACCAACGTCATGACCGCCTGGTTGTGCCGCCGGGCGGTCGAGGTGCACTCGCTGCTTCCGGCCCATGAGCGGCGAGAGCTCTCGCAGAAGCTCGGCCTCCAGCGGGAGGAGGTCGATCGGTGGACCGAGCTGAGCACGCGGATCGCCGTACCGTTCCACGACGGCGTCATCAGCCAGTTCGAAGGGTACGGCGAGCTCCTCGAGCTCGACTGGGAGCGCTACCGGCGCACCTACGGAAACATCGAGCGCCTCGATCTCATCCTCGAGGCGGAGGGGGACAACCCGAACCGCTACAAGCTCTCCAAGCAGGCGGACGTGCTGATGCTTCTCTACCTGCTCGGACCGGCCGAGGTGGTGCACGTGCTCTCGGGTCTCGGGTACTCCCTGACGATCGAGGACCTGGCACGTGTCGTCGACTACTACCTGTCGCGCAGCGCACACGGTTCGACGCTGAGCCGGGTGGTGCACACCTCGGTCCTCGCCATGCTGGACCGGTCGACGGCCTGGAGCGAGTTCCGTGAGGCGCTCGACGCGGACCTCGACGACACCCAAGGCGGTACGACGGGCCACGGCGTCCACCTGGGGGCGATGGCAGGCACGGCCGACATCCTGCTGCGCACCTTCACCGGGATGCGCATGCAGGCAGATGCCCTGGTCTTCCGGCCCAAGCCACCTGGTGCACTTCGCGGCGTGACGTTCGAGATCCGGTACCGGGAGCAGCGGGTCACCGTGACCGTGGACCGGCATCGTCTGCGTCTCTCCGCCGAGCCCGGCGCGATGCCGCCCGTGCGCGTCGTGGTCGACGACGTCCCGGCGATGCTCGGCGGCGGCCAGTCCCTGGAGTTCCCGATCGTTCATGCCTCATCGGTGTGACATCGACTTGTAGATCTCGAACCACACGACTCCGAGCAGGCCGGCGACGACGGCGATGAGCCAGTCGGTGAGGGAGATGGCTCCGAGGTTGAACGCCCGACGCAGGCCCGGGACGTTCAAGATGACCACGAGGAGCACGACGGCTCCGCACAGGATCCACTTCAGGGCGCGGTTCCTGCGCTCCCGGAAGGTGCGCCAGATCCGTAGCCGCCAGGAGCGGTTCACCAGGATCAAGGCGAGGTTGCCGAAGACGAGGGTGGCGAAGGTGACCGAGCGGGTCACGTCGTCGGGGCGCCCGGTCAGGACGCTCCACAGGTAGACCCCGAGCACGGTGGCGAACACGGAGGTCCCCTGGAGCGCGGCGATGGTGAGGACCCTGCGTCCGAACATCGGCTCACCGAGCCCACGCGGCGGCTGCTCCATGATCTCGGGGTCGATCTCCTCAGCCTCGAACACGACCGAGCAGGCCGGGTCGATGATGAGCTCGAGGAACGCGATCTGCACGGGCAGGAGCACCAGCGGCCAGTCGGCGACGAAGACGGGGACGAGTGACATGCCGACGATCGGCACGTGCACGGCGATGATGTAGGACATCGCCTTGCGCAGGTTGTCGAAGATGCCGCGACCCTGGCGGACGCCACCTGCGATGGAGGTGAAGTCGTCGTCGGTGATCACGAGGGCGGCGGACTCGCGGGCCACGTCGGTGCCGCGTTTCCCCATCGCGATGCCGATGTCGGCGGCGCGCAGCGCCGGGGCGTCGTTGACCCCGTCGCCGGTCATCCCGACGACCTCGCCGTTGGCCTTGAGCGCGCGGATCAGCCGGAGCTTCTGCTCGGGCACCATGCGTGCGAACACGCCGACCGAGCGGATCCGGTGGGCGAGCTCCTCGTCCGCCATGACGGTGAGCTCGGGGCCGGTGATGACCCCGGCCTCGTGAGCCAGGCCGATCTCCCGAGCGATCGCCAGCGCAGTGCCGGGATAGTCGCCGGTGATCATCACCGTGCGCACGCCCGCACTCGTGCATTCCGCCACGGCATCCGCGACGCCAGGGCGCACCGGGTCCTGCAGACCGGCGAGCCCGAGGTACTCGAAGTCGAAGTCGTGCTGCTCGGTGGGGAGGCGGTGGTCCTGGTCGAAGAACGCCCGGGCCACGCCGAGCACCCGTCGGCCGCCGGCGGTGGCCGCCTCCACCTGCGCGGTGAGCGAGGCGAGCTCGTCAGGCCCGAGGTGGCACAGGTCGGCGATCGCCTCCGGCGCCCCCTTGGCTGCGACGACGTAGTGGCTGCCGTCCGGTGAGCGCCAGACGTGCGACAGGGCGAGCAGCTTCTCGGAGAGGGGGTACTCCTTCACCAGCTCCCAGTCGGCGTGCAGGTGCTCGGTGTCTGCGAGGTACTTCTCGCCGAGCGCCTTGAACGCCTTGTCCATGGGGTCGAAGGGGTCGATGGGGGAGGCGAGCACGGAGAACTCGGCGATGGTGTGGAACACCTCGGGCAACGGCTTCTCGTCGAGGGGACAGATCTGGTGACCGACGATGAGCTCGCGGACGGTCATGCTGTTCATGGTCAGCGTGCCGGTCTTGTCGACGCAGATGACGGTTGCCGAACCGAGCGTCTCGGTCACGGGAGGGCGCCGCGTGAGCACGTGTTTCTGGGACATCCGCCAGGCGCCGAGCGCCAGGAAGACGGTGAGTACGACGGGGAACTCCTCCGGCAGCATCGCCATCGCCGTCGCGATGCCGGCGAGCAGGCCCTCGAGCCAGTGGCCCCGCGTGAGGCCGTAGACCACCACGACGACCGCGGCGGCGCCCAGACCGAGCACTGCGATGAGCCGCACGAGCCGGTCTATCTCGCGCTGGAGCGGGGTGCGTTCAGGCTCGATCGTCCGGAGGGCAGTCCCGATCCTGCCGAGCTCTGTGCCGGTTCCGGTCTCTTTCACAAGTGCGAGCCCATGGCCCTTGACCACGAGGGTTCCGGAGAACACCCAGGGGGTCGCGTCGCCACCGGGGCGGCCCATCGGTGCGGGCGCCGAGTCCGGGTCGGCCGGCGCCTTGCGGACGGGGACCGACTCGCCTGTGAGTGCCGACTCGTCCACCGAGAAGCTCATGGCGTCCAGCAGGACCGCGTCGGCGGGCACCCGGTCGCCCTCGGCCAGCAGGGCGTAGTCCCCGCGTACGACGTCCCGGCCGGCGATGCGGATCTGAACCCCCTCCCGCACGACGAGCGCACGGGGGGAGGAGAGGTCACGGAGCGCGGCGAGAGCGTTCTCGGTCTTGTGCTCCTGGTAGATGGAGATCGCGATGACGACCACCACGAAGGACATCAAGAGGGCACCGTCGAGCGGCTCGGCGAGCAGGAAGTTGACCGTCCCCGCACCGAGGAGGAGCAGCAGCATCGGCTGACGGATGACCTCCCACGACTGTCGCAGGAGGTTCCGCCTCCTTGCGGTGGGGAGCTCGTTGGGGCCGTCCTCGGCGAGCCGGCGCTCCGCCTCCTCGGCGGTGAGCCCCGTCAGGGCCTCGTCCTGGATGGTGACCATCGGGCCCCCTCAAGCCTCGACACCGGCGGCGACCGGACGGCGTCGCCCGGCGTACGCCGTCTCCGCAGCCAGGCGTGGTCGTCGCGAACCCTCAGTGGTGGTGCTCGGCCTCCGCGGCGACAGCGTCGGCCTTGGTGCGGTGGACGGTGCCGTGGGGGTGCTGGGGCGGTGCGTAGATCGTGTAGAGCTTCAGCTGCCCGTCGCCCCTGTTGATGACGTTGTGCCAGGTGCCGCCGGGGATGACGACCGCCCAGTCCTCTTCGATGTCATGGGCCTCGGCGATCTCGTCCTCCGAGGGCCCCATCGTCACGGTGGCGCGGCCCGACTCGATCCGGATGAACTGCTCGAGGTGGTCGTGCATCTCGAGGCCGATCTCCTCGCCGGGCTCGAGGCTCATCACCACCAGCTGAAGGTTCTGAGCGGTGAAGAGCACTTGGCGGAAGTACGAGCTGACCTTCGCGGCCTCTTCGATGTTCCCGACCCAACCGGTCATGGCTCCTCCTAGCGCTGGCTCCTCCTCCCATCGTGTCCCAACTCCGCGGCGGAGTCTGCAGAAGAGCCCACGCGGGCCCGGTCAGCGAGGTTGGTTGTCGCTGCAGCGGTGTGCCGGCGGCGGTCCTGCGACACTGGGCCGGTGCGAACAAGTCGGCTCGAGGCGTTCAGCGACGGCGTCCTCGCCATCATCATCACGATCATGGTGCTGGAGCTGAAGGTCCCCGACGAGCCGACCCTGCAAGCGCTCGGTGGCTCGGCGACAGGGTTCCTGACCTACATCCTCAGCTTCGTCTACATCGGCATCTACTGGAGCAACCACCATCACATGTTCCAGGTTGTCGAGCGTGTCAACGGCACCGTCCTCTGGGGGAACCTCCACCTGCTGTTCTGGCTCTCGCTCTTCCCCGTCACGACCGCCTGGGTGGACGAGACCACGTTCTCCCGGACGCCCGTCGTCGTCTACGGGGTCAACCTGCTGCTCGCCGCAGTGGCCTACTACGTCCTGCAGCAGGTGATCTTCCAGGTCGAGGGCGGTTCCGGTCTCCGTGAGGCCCTCGGGCGTGACCTCAAGGGCAAGCTCTCGCCGGTCCTCTACATCGTCGGCATCGCGCTCGCATTCGTGACCCCATGGCTGGGCTTCCTGGTCTTCACCGGCGTGGCCGTCATGTGGCTCGTGCCCGACCGACGGGTGGAGCGGTACCTCGACGCGCGGCAGTCGCCCACGACATGAGGTGGCGGAGTCGATGACCGACTGGGACGCCTGGCACCACGGGCCGGCGCCCGTTCACGTTCTTCAGGTGACCCTCGGTGTGGATCGGGCTCCTGGCTCACCCGAACCCGCTCGTCGGCGCGTCGAGGCCTCACCTGTAACCTCCACGGGATGCTCAGGACGCTGATCACGCCACCGTGGGTCGCACGAGTCGTCGGTCTCGTCGGAGCGGTGAGCCTGCTCAGCGCGGTCCTTCCGGTCTTCCACGACCGTGCCCGGATCGTCGCGGGCATCGTCCCGCCGGTGTTCCCCGCGGCGGCGACCACCGGTGCTGCCGCGGTCGGTGTCATCCTCATGGTCCTCTCCCGTGCCCTGCGTCGGGGAAAGTTCCGGGCCTGGCTGCTGGCCACCGTGCTCTCCGCGCTCGCGACAGTGCTCCATGTGGTGAAGGGTCTCGACGTGGAGGAGGCCGTGCTCAGCGGCGCCGTGTTCGTGCTGCTGCTCGCCTCCCGGAAGGGCTTCACCGCCAGGCCCGACCCCCGGTCGGTACGCCGTGTGGTCGGAGTCCTCACCGTGGGGACCGCGCTCGCTACGACTCTCGGCTGGATCTGGCTGAGCATCGACCGCGACGGGGAGGCGCCGGGCACCACCTGGCTCGACCGGCTCGCGCAGGCTTTCCTCGGTCTGCTGGGCATCCCGGGTCCGGTGGAGTACGTCGACCGGCTCGACGCCACGCGTTCGGCGGTAGCGCTCGTCGTACTGGGTGCCGCCTTGCTGCTCGTGGCGGTGCTCGTCGCCCTCCAGCCCAAGGCCGGACCGCACCCGGTGACCGAGCCTGAGCGGTCCCGGGTCCAGGAGCTCCTTGGCCGGTGGGGCGGCGTGGACTCGCTGTCGTACTTCGCGCTGCGCGACGACAGGTCCGTGATCTTCTCCCCGTCCGGCAAGGCCGCGATCACCTACCGGGTCGTCGGGACCGTGTCACTCGCGGCCGGCGACCCGCTCGGCGATCCGGAGGCGTGGCCGGGCGCGATCTCCGTCTGGCTGGAGGAGGCGCGAGAGTACGGCTGGGTGCCGGCCGTGCTGGGGGCGAGCGAGCGAGGCGCCGAGGCCTTCCACCGGGCCGGGCTCGACGCCCTGGAGTTCGGTGACGAGGCGATCCTGGACGCCGACGACTTCTCCCTCGAGGGGCGCAGCATGCGGGTGGTCCGCCAGGCTGTCTCCCGATGCGTGCGCGCCGGGCTGACCGTGACCTGTCACCGGGTCGCCGACCTCGACGAGGAGACCCGCGCCGCGGTGTCGGCCCACGCGGACGCCTGGCGGGACGGAGAGGTCGAACGGGGCTTCTCGATGGCGCTCGGCCGACTCGCCGACCCGGTCGACGAGCGTGCGGTCGTCGTACTCTCCACCGACGCGGACGGCTGGCTGCGGGGGCTCCTGCAGCTGGTGCCCTGGGGAGACGACGGTCTCTCCCTCGACGTGATGCGCCGGGACCGGGCCTCCGAGAACGGCATCGTCGAGCAGATGGTCACCGCACTGATGGCCGAGGCACCGGCGCTCGGCGTACGCCGGGTCTCCCTGAACTTCGCCGTGTTCCGCAGCGTCTTCGCGCGAGGGGAACGGCTCGGGGCCGGTCCGGTGCTACGAATGTGGCGGTCGGTCCTCCTCGGGGCGTCGCGGTTCTGGCAGATCGAGTCGCTCTACCGTGCCAACGCGAAGTTCCAGCCGGTGTGGATGCCCCGGTTCGTCTGCTTCCGCTCCAGCGCCGACCTGCCGCGGGTCTCGATGGCGGCGCTGCGCGCGGAGGCGTTCCTGGTCGCACCGAGCTGGCTGCAGCGGCTCCTGCGCAGCTGACGCCTCTCACCGCAGCAAGCCCGGTGGAAGCACGTCACCGGCCCCTGTCAGTTCCGGGAAGGAATGTCAAGGAATCTCGACTGCCAAGGTGTTCGCGTGTTTCGTTCAGGGCTGTCTGCCAATACTGCAAGGGTGACGCTTCCCGCCCCATCGGTCCCCGACACCGCCACCACGGCGGTGCCCTCCACATCGGATCGCCACCGCCGCCAGGCGCTGGCGGGCACGGCCCTGGTGATCGCGGCGCTCGCCGTGGTGAACGTGGCAAGGTACCTCATGCCCGCCGGAAGCGTATGGCTGAGCGTCGTCGCGACCGGAGTGCTGCTGGTCTTCGCCAGGAGAACCGGCCTCACCTGGGCACAGCTCGGTCTAGGCCGGCACCGGCTCCGAGCGGGACGCAGATGGGGCTTTGCCGCCGTCGTGACGGTGGGTGCGGTCTACCTGGCCGGCGTCCTGATACCGGCGACGCGGCCGGCGTTCCTCGATGCTCGGTACGACTTCGGGTGGTCTCACGCCCTGATGACCGCGTTCGTGGTCATCCCCTTCGGCACGGTGCTTCTCGAGGAGGTCGCCTTCCGGTCGGTGCTGTGGGGGATGCTCTCGCGACACATGACGACTTGGCGGGTCATCCTGGTCTCCTCGTCGCTGTTCGGTGTGTGGCACGTGCTGCCTTCCCTGGACTTCGCGTCCGCCAACCAAGGGTTGAGCCAGGCAGTGCCACAGCCCGGCGCGGCGATCGCGCTCGTCGTGCTGGGGACCGTCGCGTTCACGGCTGTCGGCGGCGTCGTGGCGGGCGAGCTCCGTCGCCGCAGCGGGAGCGTGCTCGCGAGCGCGGGGATGCACTGGGCGACGAATGCCCTCGGTGTGCTCTTCGGCCTGGTCGCCTGGCGTCTGGCTGCATAGCCGGTATCTCGCGTTCGCCGGTTCCCGGGTTGGGCCGCCTGGGATGATCGGATCATGGACGGGATGCGCGCCGTCGCGCCCCTTCCGAGGCGGGGGCATCGCCACCGGCTGCACTGGCCTCGCTACAGCCTCGCCGGTGTTACCGTCGCGCTCGTGTTCGGGTGCGTCTCGTTCACCCCCTCCTTGGTTCCTCGTACCTGGTACGTGCAAGGCATCGTGGCGGGACTCAGCGCGGCCGTGGGCTACGCGCTCGGGGTCTTCCTCGTCTGGCTGTCGCACGCGGTCACCGGTTGGCGGCCCTCCGTTGTCGTGATCCGGAGGCTATGGATCCTGCTCGCGTGCCTCGGGGCGCCCGTGCTCGCCTGGACCCTCTGGATGGGGCAGCGCTGGCAGCGCCAGATCCACATCCTCACGGGCTACGAGGCGCCGGACTCCTACGCGTGGGTCCGCATCCTCCTGGTCGCACTGGCGGTCCTGGTCGTCGTCGTCGGAGTCGTGCGCGCCCTCCGGTCGCTCGTGGGCTGGCTGACCGTGCGGTTGAACCCTCTCGTGCCACGGCGGCTGGCTCGTCCGCTGGCGATCATGATCGTCGTGCTGCTCCTGATCGGGGTGAACAACGGGTTGCTGTGGCGGGGGCTGGTGACCGCCGCGAACTCCGCCTTCGGCGCCGCCAACGGGGCGACCAACGTAGGAGCCTTCCGTCCCATGGCCCCCGAACTGTCGGGGAGCCCTGCGTCGCTCATCTCCTGGACGTCGCTCGGCAGGCAGGGCCGCGACTTCGTCGCGCTCGGTCCGAGCGTCGCGGAGCTGACCGCGTTCTCCGGGACCCGCGCGCAGCGACCGGTCCGGGTCTATGCCGGACTGGCGTCGGCTCCCACCATCAGAGGCGAGGCTGCACTCGCGGTCAGGGATCTTCGCAGGGCGGGTGGCTTCGACCGCGCCGTGCTCCTGGTGGCCACCACGACCGGGACCGGCCTCGTCGACCCGGCCGCGGCCGCGTCTCTCGAGTACATGTACAACGGCGACACCGCCACCGTCGCCCTGCAGTACTCGTTCCTGCCCAGCTGGATCTCCTTCCTCGTCGACCACGACAGGGCTGAGGAGGCGGGGAGAGAGCTGTTCAACCAGGTGTACGACGCGTGGTCTGCCCTGCCTGCCGGCCACCGGCCCTTGCTCCTCGTCACCGGAACCAGCCTGGGTGTCCTGGGATCCGAGGCGGCCTTCAGCGGCGAGGCGGACATCCGCAACCGGACCGACGGCGTGGTGTGGGCAGGTCCGACGCACTCCAGCCCGCTCCACCAGAGGTTCGTCGAGCAGCGTGACCCGGGTTCCCCCGAATGGCTACCGGTGTACCAGTCAGGCCGCACCGTGCGCTTCGTGGCGAGCCCGAGCGATGTGTGGCGACCAGGCAAGACCTGGGAGCGACCGCGCGTCGTCTACCTGCAGTACGGCTCGGACGCGGTCGTTCGCTGGACGCCGACGCTGGCGTTCAACAAGCCCGACTGGCTCTCCGAGCCCCGGGCGCCTGACGTGTCACCGGACATGGTCTGGATCCCGGTCGTCACCTTCTGGCAGGTGAGCGCCGACCTGCCCTCCACCTATGCCGTCCCGGCTGGACACGGTCACTGGTACAGCGAGCTGTACGTCGACGCCTGGGCGGCAGTCGCCCCGCCACCGGGGTGGACGGAGCAGGACACGCATCGACTCCGCCTCCAGATCAGGAAGGACCGGCTGGCACGCGAGGCCGTGCTGCATGCCGCCGCGACCCGCTGAGAGCGAGCGTCAGCTTCCGGATCTCGCCTGCCCACAGCGCCGTGCTCGCCATCGCCACGCAGACGACCCACTGCTCCGCCGACAGCGGCGCGGTCGTGAACGCCTCGTTGAGGAGCGGCAGGTGGACCACGGCGACCTGCAGCAACGTCGACAAGGCGATGGCACCCCACAGCCATCGGTTGGCGAACAGCCGATGGAAGGCGCTCGCGGTCTCAGAGCGCGCGTTGAGGGCGTTGAACAGCTGAGCCAGGACGAGCACGGTGAACCCCGCCGTACGAGCGTTGTCCAGGCTGTGTGTCCCCTCGATGAGCCCGCCGGGGAGGTACAGGTCGATGGTCGCCAGCGTCGCTGCCGCCATGACCAGACCGATGACGATGACGCCTTCCCACATCCGGCGGTCGATGACCCGCTCGTCCAGCGATCGTGGCGGCCGGCTCATCACGTCCTCGGTCTCAGGGTCCACCCCCATGGCGAGGGCAGGGGCACTGTCGGTGAGGAGGTTGATCCACAGGATCTGGGTGGCCAGCAGGGGGAGGACGACTGTGCCTTCACCGTGGGAGAGGCCGATGACTCCCGCCAGAACCACGCCCAGGAAGACGGTGAGCACCTCGCCCATGTTGGACGACAGCAGATAGCGGAGGAACTTCTTGATGTTCGAGAAGATGCCGCGGCCCTCACGGATGGCCTGGACGATGGTGGCGAAGTTGTCGTCGGCCAGGATCATCTTCGCGGCTTCCTTGGTGACCTCGGTGCCGGTCCGTCCCATCGCGATGCCGATGTCTGCCGACTTCAACGCCGGTGCGTCGTTGACGCCGTCGCCGGTCATCGCGACGACCTTGTGGTCGGCCTGGAGGGCGTCGACGATCCGCAGCTTGTGCTCCGGCGTCACCCGTGCGTACACCGAGCGCTGTCGAACGGTCTCGCGGAACTGCTCCTCGTCGAGCTGGTCGAGCTCGACTCCGGACACGGCGACCGCCTCCGGCTCGATGATGCCGAGGTCGCGTGCGATCCGGGCGGCGGTCCTGGGATGGTCCCCGGTGATCATCATGACCCGGACACCGGCGCGATGGGCCTCGGCGATGGCGGCCGCCGCCTCTGTTCGCGGCGGGTCGATGATCCCCACCATCCCGGTGTAGACGAGATCCTGCTCCAACGACTCGTCGATCTCCGGCGGTGTGGTCACCTCCAGAGGGCGATAGGCCACGGCAAGGGTGCGGAACGCCTCGCCGGAGAGCCGTTCCACGTCGGCCAGGATCCGCGCCCTCCAGGCGTCGTCGAGCGGCTCGAGCCCGTGGCCGACCTGCACCTGCGCGCACCGGTTGAGCAACACATCGGGGGCGCCTTTGGTGACGATCGCGATCTTCCCGGCACGTTCGGTGTCCGACTCCAGACTGGTCATCAGCTTCCGTTCGGAGGTGAACGGGATCTCGCCCACACGCTGGAACCGGCCGGCTCTGCTGTCCCTCGCGCCGAGCTTGACCTCGGCGACCAGGAAGGCTGCCTCGGTGGGGTCGCCCTGGATCGTCCAGTCGCCGTCCCGCTGCTGGAGGATCGCGTTGTTGACGAGGCTGCCGCCACCGAGCACGAACGCCGTCTGGTGCCAGAGGGGAGTGTCCTCCTCGACGGGTACGCCGTCGTACTCCATCCGTCCTTCGGGCCGGTAGCCCGCACCCGTGACCCGGACCTCGCCCGAGGCGGTGACCACACGGCCGATGGTCATCTCGCCCTTGGTCAGGGTGCCGGTCTTGTCGGAGCAGACCACCGACGCCGAGCCCAGGGTCTCGACCGACGAGAGCTTCTTGACTATGGCGTTGTGCGTGGCCATCCGCTGCACGCCCAGCGCCAGCACGACGGAGAGGATCGTGGGCAGGCCCTCGGGTACGGCGGCCACGGCCAGCGAGACGCCGAGGAGGAGTGCCGTGACGACGTCGTCGACGGTCTCGACACCGAAGAACAGGAAGATCGTCGCCATCACCACGACGGCGATCGCGACCACCGCGATCCCGAGCATCCGGCCGACCAGGGCGATCTCGCGCTGAAGCGGTGTCGGGTCCTCCTGCGTGGCGTGCAGCAGGCCGGCGATCTGTCCCATCTGCGTCGCCATCCCCGTCGCGGTCACCACCGCCCGGCCGACTCCCTGGGTGACCGCGGTGCCGTTGAACACCATGTCGAGCCGGTCGCCGAGCGCGACCGGCTCCGTCAGCGTCCGGGCGTCCTTGAGGACCGCCTCGCTCTCGCCGGTGAGCGAGGCCTCCGAGATCTTGAGGGTGGCCGCTGAGAGGAGCCGCGCGTCCGCGGCCACGGTGTCGCCCTCGCCCAGCACCAGTAGGTCACCCGGCACCAGCTCGCGCGTCGGCACCCGCAGCTGGACACCGTCGCGCACCACCGTCGCTGTGGGGGCGCTCATCCGCTGGAGCGCCTCGACCGCACTCTCCGCCCGCGTCTGCTGCACGTAGCCGAGAACGGAGTTCAGGACGACGATCACGGCGATCACGACGGCGTCGAACGGCCAACCTTGCGCACCCTCCACCAGCCACGCGACCAGCGAGATGACGATGGCGGCGAACAGCAGGTAGATCAAGGGGTCCCGGAACTGCTCGGCGAACTTGCGCCACTTGGGCACGGGCTTCGCGGTCGCGATCTCGTTCGGCCCGGTCGAGGTGAGCCGGCGGGCGGCCTCGGAGCTCGTGAGGCCGAGATCCGGGTCGGTCTGGACCTGTTCGACGACCGTGCTCCCGTCGACAACCGAGGGATCGGAGCCGGTCGTCACGCCCGCCATATGCCGCCTCCGGGCCGGGGAGTCTGGAGTGTTGACGGGACACGGGGTCCCGCCTTGCCGATGGTCGCCCTTCCAGCATCGTCCTCCGCGCGGCCTTCCGAGAGCGATTCCGCGTCTTTCCGGCCCCGACCTGAACCCACGGGTCCTCCGGCGCGTGTGCCTAGCGAACCCAAGGGAGGATCTATGAACAGGACAGCTCTCGACATGCGGAAACCCGCTGCCGCGTTGGTCACCATGAGTGCGCTCGGCGTGCTGCTCGCCGCGTGCGGCGGGGGCGGCGGCGCATCCTCCGGTACGGCGAACTCGGGCGGCGCCTCGTCGGGGAAGGCCACCGGCGCGGCCGGCGCGGCCACTGGGAAGGTCGTGATGGTCGACGAGACGGAGTACACGATCTCGCTGTCGAAATCGACGTTCACGCCAGGCACGTACACGTTCAAGGTCGCCGACAAGGGGCAGACGACTCACGCGCTCGAGATCGACGGCCCCGGTGTGTCCGACCGCAAGTCCTCCCCGGTGTCACCGGGGGGTTCGACGTCGCTCACCGTGACACTGCAGAAGGGCACCTACGAGGTGTACTGCCCGGTGGACGGCCACAGAGGCCTGGGCATGGACACGAAGATCACCGTGAGCTAGCCACACCGGGCTCAGTTGCGTTGCGAGGGGCGGTGGCCGTTGAGTCCCATGTCTGCGTCACGCATCAGCTTCGAGACGAGGTCATGGCCCACGACCAGCGTCTCCTCGAGCGTGCTGAGCCCCGACTCGTAGCGGCCCGCCTCGAGCGCCCACTTCGCGGCGGCCATGCCTTGGACGAGCGTGTCGTTGACCTCTGTCGCGTCACGGTGCCGTTGGGCAGCCGCTTCGAGAGCTCGCTGGCGGGCGTCGGCCGCAGCCAACCGGTCGGAGGCGTCGCCGAGCAGGCCCCCGAGCAACAGCATCGGGACCACCCGTGACGCCCATCCGAGAACCGAGAGGTCCACGTCACGGATCACGACCCAGGCCCAGACGAGTGCGACGGCCACGAGCCCCGCGACGATGCCCGCACGCCGGCCGAAGGCCAGGGCGACCAGCGCGATGGGCAGGATGTAGAGCATGTTGACCGCGTCCTGCGCCTGTGCCGCAGTGATTCTCCCGGCGAACACGGTCACGAAGAGCGCGGCGGCGACCGCGACCGTCAGTCCAGGGCGGTCGCGGAACCAGGGCATGTGGCTCCCCTGAGTGCGCCGAGAGACCTCGATCGATTCCATGATGGCAACTGTGCAGGAAGAACCTGCTTCACACAGTGGGGCGAAAGTCCCTATTTGAGAGAGGCGGCGGGCGCGGCCATCCGCTCGAGAAGCCTTCGTGGACCTCCGACCCCCGTGATCGGAGGGCCACGCCGGTTGCCTGAGGGAAATCGGCAACCCGTGCCCCGCACCGCAAGCATCCTCCTGGTGCGGACGGATGCGCAATGACCGGTCCGCCGTACCGTCAAGGTAAAGCTGCACGTCTTCGCAATGCACGTACACGCACCCCCCGCAAAGGGCATTCCCCTCACGCCTGGCGAGCAGGAGTCGTTGAATAGGGACGGATCGAGGGCTGGTCCGGTCCGTTCGGCAAACGAGGGGGAGACATGGGTGACCTACCACCGCAGCGGGCGATGTGCGCTGTCGTCGTCGACCCCGAGGATCTGATCGACCGACTGAGCCAGGACCTCGAACGCGCGATCTCGTTCGCCGAGGAGTGCCGCTGGCGTTGCCCGGAGCTCAGGGCGCAGGCCGATGAGCTCGCCGCTGCCGCGATGGCGCTGTTCGGCAAGACCATGCGCTCCCTGCACAGCGCGCAGCCGGCCCAAACCTGACCCGACCGGGGGATCGCCACTTCCGGTTCGCGCTGCCACGATGCCTTATGAGCCTCGATCCCGTGGAGACGAACCCCGACCACTACAAGGTGGTGTTCGAGAACGACCAGGTGCGCGTCCTGGAGTACACCGACCAGCCGGGGGAGAGGACCACGCCGCATGGCCACCCCGACAGCGTGATGTACACCCTGAGCTCGTTCCGCCGCCGCCTCGTCTCCGGTGACGCCCAGCGTGAGGTGGAGCTGGCCGCGGGCAAGGTGAGCTGGCTTCCGGCGCAGCAGCACTACGGAGAGAACATCGGGGACACCGAGACGCACGTCCTGTTCGTCGAGCTCAAGGGAGCCGGCCAGGCCGGTTCCGCTCACGAGGAGATCGGGCCGCAGTCCTCCTGAGGTCCGTTACGTGTCCGCCCGCGGAGTTTCCGTCCGGCGTGGCTGGTTGGGTACGTTGGAGCGAACGACCCGCAACCAGTTAGGACAGGGCCGACCACTCCGATGGACGACTCGCAACAACCCTTGCGTCACCGACTCCTCGGCGGTGACGCGTCATGACCGAAGTTCTGCTCCTTCTTCTCTCTCTCGCACTCGTTCTGGCGTGCGGTGTCTTCGTCGCGGCGGAGTTCGCGCTCGTCACCGTCGACCGTGCCGCGGTGGACCGGGCCGCCGCCGACGGCCACCGATCCGCCCAGGGCGTCCAGTCCGCGCTGCGATCGCTGTCCACCCAGCTCTCCGGGGCCCAGGTCGGCATCACCGTCACCAACCTCGCGATAGGCCTGCTCGCGGAGCCCTCGATCGCTCAGCTGCTGAGAGGTCCGCTCGAGAAGACCGGGTTGGCGCCGTCGGTCATCGGCCCGCTGGCGGTCGGGATCGGGATCTTCCTCGCCACCGCGTTCACGATGGTCTTCGGCGAGCTCGTGCCCAAGAACCTCGCCATCGCCAAGCCGATGGGCACCGCGAGGGCCACCCAGGCGTTCCAGCGGTCGTTCACCACCGCGATGCGGCTTCCGATCCGGGTGCTCAACGGCTCCGCCAACGCGATAGTCCGTCGGCTCGGCATGGAGCCGCAGGAGGAGCTGCGGTCCGCCCGCACCTCGACCGAGCTGGCGTCGTTGATCCGCCGCTCGGCCAAGCAGGGCACCCTCGACGCCGACGTCGCCGACCTCATGGAGCGCTCGGTCAGCTTCGGCCGGCGAACGGCGGGCGAGATCATGACACCCCGGGTCCACATGGACAGCGTCGACGCGCAGGACCCGGTGATAGCCGTCATCGAGCTGGCGAGGTCCACCGGCCACTCGCGCTTCCCCGTGGTGTCGGGGGAGCACGACAACGTCGTCGGCGCGGTGCACGTCAAGAACGCCGTCGCGGTCGACGTGGCCCAACGCCGTTCCACCCGCGTGCGGAGCATCATGGTCGACGCCACCGCCGTCCCCGAGACGCTGCGGCTCGACCCACTGCTGTCACTGCTGCGCGAAGAGGGCTTCCAGATGGCGGTCGTCGTCGACGAGTACGGCGGGACAGCGGGTGTCGTGACGCTCGAGGACGTCGTGGAGGAGATCGTGGGCGACATCGCCGACGAGCACGACCCGCTCGGCGCGCGCATCCGCAGTCGCCGTGACGGTACCTGGTCGATCTCCGGGCTGCTGCGACCGGACGAGGTCGCGTCGACCACCGGGATCGCGCTGCCCGAGCACGAGGACTACGACACGGTCGGCGGCCTCTTCCTCCAGGCGCTCGGCCGGATGCCGGAGCAGGGAGACCATGTCGTCGTACCCCTGCCGGTCCAGCTCGACGAGCACGGGGACCCGCTCGAGCGGCAGGAGGCGGTGATCACGGTCGAGCGGCTCGACGGTCTGCGGATCGACCGGCTCGCGCTGACGTCGCGGCCTGCCTCGGCCGGGTCGGAAGAGCGGGCGTCCGATGAGTGACCTCACCGCCATCGTCGTCGCCCTCGGGCTGCTCGCCGCGAACGCGTTCTTCGTGGGCGCCGAGTTCGCGCTGATCTCCGCCCGGCGCACCCAGATCGAGCCCCGGGCCGCGTCTGGCTCACGGGTGGCGCGTTCGACACTGCGGGCCATGGAGAACGTGTCGCTCGTCATGGCCGGCGCCCAGCTCGGCATCACGCTCTCCTCGCTGGGGCTCGGTGCGCTCGCCGAACCAGCCGTGGCCGGTCTGCTCGAGCCGCTGTTCCACGCCGTCGCCGTGCCCGACAACCTGCTGCACCCGGTGGCCTTCGTCGTCGCGATGTCGATCGTGGTCTACCTGCATGTCGTGCTCGGCGAGATGGTGCCGAAGAACATCGCGCTGGCCGGTCCTGACCGCGCCGCACTCGTGCTCGGTCCGCCGATGATGGTCGTCGTCGTGGTGCTCAGGCCGGTGGTGGTCCTGCTCAACGCCATTGCGAACGCCGTGCTCCGGGTGTTGCGCGTGAAGCCCAAGGAAGAGATCACCTCGGCGTTCACCCGCGAGGAGGTGGCCGCGCTGGTCGACGAGTCGCGCGGCGAGGGGTTGCTGCCCGAGGAGGAGTACGACCGCCTGTCGGGTGCCCTCGGCTTCACCGAGCGAACGGTGATGAGTGTGCTGATGCCACCCGAAGACCTCACCACGGTGCCGCCCGGAGCGACCTGCGCCGAGGTCGAGGCGGTCTGTGCCGCCACGGGGTACTCCCGCTTCCCCGTGACCGGCGACAGCGGCGACCTGGCCGGCTACCTCCACGTCAAGGACGTGCTGGAGACCGACCCGGGGCGGCGCGAGCGCAGTGTCGACGACAAGTGGGTGCGCCCGTTCGCCACCATCCGGCCCTCCGACGTACTCCACGACGCTCTGGAGACGCTGCAGCGTCGAGGTGCGCACATGGGCCGCGTGGTGGACGACGACGGCACGGTGCTGGGGCTGGTCACTCTCGAGGACGTTCTGGAGGAGCTCGTGGGGGAGATCCGTGACGCAGCTCATGCCGAGGGCTGAGGCGCGCCGATTCGTCGGCTCGGGTACGTGTAGGGCAGAATGAGGACAGATACATCCACCGGATGTGTCGAGGTCGTCTGCTTTCGCGCTCTGGACAGCGCGGTTTCTCTTTGACGGTGGCCCGCCGGTTCTGACCCCAGGACCGCGCCTGGTGCCCCTTCCCAGCCGAACAAGCACTGCGGCCAGAACTCCTACTCGTGAGGACTGCTGTGCAGAACCACACTCCTGCCGGAGCGCCTGCTCCGGACGCCCCCACCTTCCGTTCGCTCGGTGTGCCCGAGGCTGTCGCGCGCGAGCTCGACAACCGCGGCCTGAGCACCGCGTTCCCCATCCAGGCGGCCACGCTGCCCACCACCCTCGCCGGACGCGACGTTCTCGGGCGTGGCCGGACCGGCTCGGGCAAGACCCTCGCCTTCGGCATCCCGACCGTCGTGCGCATCGCCGCGTCGTCCACCCGCCGCGAGCCGATGCGGCCTCGCGGGCTGGTGCTCGTGCCGACCCGCGAGCTCGCCAACCAGGTCCTCGCCTCCATCGAGCCGCTCGCGGCGTCGATGGGCCTCCGTGCGGCTGTCGTCTTCGGCGGTGTCCGCCAGGGGCCTCAGGTGACCGCCCTGCGCAAGGGCGTAGACGTGCTGGTGGCCACGCCCGGACGGCTCGAGGACCTGATCCAGCAGAAGCTCTGTGACCTCGGTGCGGTCGAGGTGACCGTCCTCGACGAGGCCGACCACATGTCCGACATGGGCTTCCTCCCGGCGGTGAAGCGGCTGCTCGACAAGACCCCGAAGAAGGGTCAGCGGATGCTCTTCTCCGCCACCATGGACAACGACGTGGACGTCCTCGTCAGGCGCTACCTGACCGACCCGCTGACCCATTCGGTTGACTCCGCAGCCGCGGCGCCGCCGGCGATGTCACACCACCTGCTCAACGTGAGCGCGGCGGACAAGACCGCTGTGGTGCGTGAGCTGGCCTCGGGTCACGGCCGTGCGGTGCTCTTCACGCGCACCAAGCACGCCGCCAAGAAGCTCGCCAAGCAGCTGACCGCTGCCGGCATCCCCACCGTCGACCTTCACGGCAACCTCTCGCAGAACGCACGCGAGCGGAACCTCGCCGCATTCAGCAGCGGCGAGGTGCGGGTCCTCGCGGCCACGGACATCGCCGCCCGGGGCATCCACGTCGACGACGTCGAGCTGGTCATCCACGTCGACCCGCCGTCGGAGCACAAGGCGTACCTGCACCGGTCCGGCCGCACGGCGCGCGCGGGCGCAGCCGGCTCGGTGGTCACCCTCGTGACACCCGAGCAGAAGAAGGACGTCGCCACGCTCGTGCGCCTCGCGAAGGTGAACCCGACGACGCTGTCCGTCCGTGCAGACTCCGAGGAGCTGCGCCGCCTCGTCGGCCCCCCCGCTCCGAAGGTGGAGGCGACCGTCCCCGCCGCGACGACACGTCAGCCCTCACGAGGGAGCTCGGGCGGCTCGGGCAGCTCGCGGGCGCGTTCGGGAGTCGAGCAGGCGGCACGCCCGTCCGGCAGCCGGAACGGTCGGCGGAGCCGTAGCCGCGGGCGTGGGCGTGGGCGCAGCCAGGCAGCCTGAGCGTTCATGATGGGTGGTCGGCCTTCCAGGTCGGCCACCCGTCGTTTGGCGGGTGGACTTGAGACGAAGATCCCGTATGCCGTGGACTGTGACAGCATTACTGTCATGAACGAGGTCACCAGGCCCCGCCTCGAGGGCAGCATCGCCGTGCGCGACGGACGTCGGCTCGGCTTTGCGGAGTTCGGCTCACCCCATGGGCCGGCCATCATCTGGATGCACGGCACGCCCGGTGCGCGACGGCAGATCCCGGTCGAGGCACGTGCGTACGCCGACCGCCAGGGGCTGCGCATCATCGGCATCGACCGTCCCGGCATCGGCTCGTCGACCCCGCACGTCTATGAGTCGGTCATCGACTGGGCCGGGGACCTGACCCTGGTCGCCGACACGCTGGGCATCGACACGATGCACCTGATCGGACTTTCGGGCGGAGGGCCGTACGTGCTCGGGGCGGCCGCCGCGCTACCCGAGCGCGTGCTCGGCGTCGCGGTGCTGGGCGGTGTCGCCCCCACCCAGGGGGTGGACGCGCCGACGGGTGGGCTCGTCGCGCTTGCCGCGAGGTTCGAGCCGCTCGTGTCGCTGGCGCGGGTTCCGCTCGGGCTCGCCATGACGATCAGCCTGCGGCTGCTGGCGCCGCTGGCGGGGCCGGCGCTCGACCTCTACGCGAGCGTGCAGCCCCGGGGTGACCGCGAGCTGCTCAGCCGGCCGGAGTTCAAGGCGATGTTCGTGGACGACCTGCTGAACGGCAGCCGCAAGCAGGTCACCGCGCCGTTGTCGGACCTGATCCTGTTCTCGCGGCACTGGGGGTTCGAGGCGGCCGACGTCAACGTGCCGGTGCGCTGGTGGCATGGCGACGACGACCACATCGTCCCGCACCGGCACGGCGAGCACATGGTTCGGCTGCTGCCGGACGCGGTGCTCCGCACGATCGAGGGGGAGAGCCATCTCTCCGGGCTCGGGCTCGCCGAGGAGATCCTGGCCACGCTCATGGCGCTTGACCCTTCGAAGGGCGAAGCCTCGACCCGCTGACGTCCCTCGACGGGATTTCTGGTATTTGTGGTGTCGTTGTGGCCCATGAGACGCTCTTTTAGGTCACAATAGGTATACAACTGCACAAGCGTGTCACCGAGATCAACCCTCGAGGACCCGACGAGACCGCTGGGGAAGGCGTATCTCGACGCCGGGAACAACAGGAGGTCACGGTGACCACACGTCATGCGACACGGGGCGTTCTCTACGTCCACTCTGCGCCGTCTGCGTTGTGCCCGCACATCGAGTGGGCCGCGGGCGGCGTCCTCGGCGTTGCCGTAAGTCTGGAGTGGACGCCGCAGGCCGCCCAGGCCGGCGCCTACCGCGCTGAGTACTCCTGGTCGGGGGACACCGGCACGGCCGCTGCGCTTGCCTCCGCGCTGCGCGGCTGGAACCACCTCCGGTTCGAGATCACCGAGGAGCCGACCAGCGGCACCGAGGGGGCTCGGTTCTCCTACACGCCCGACCTCGGCATCTTCCACGCCGTGACCGGGCTCCACGGCGACATCATGATCCCCGAGGACCGACTCAAGGCGGCCGTCGTCAAGGCGGCGCTCGGCGACACGACCCTGCTCAACGAGATCGACAAGCTCCTCGGCAAGCCCTGGGACGACGAGCTCGAGACGTTCCGCCACGCCGGCGACGGGGCTCCGGTCCGCTGGCTGCACCAGGTGGTGTGACGAAGGCTTCCCTCACAGACCCGTAACGAATCCGAGTTCATCTGCGGGGATCGCGGATTCGGCCGACGCTTGACCCGTGACTCGTCGGTCCCAGTGGTCCCTTCTCCTAGCCGGTCTCCTCTCCGTGCTCCTCGGGGCCGCGACGCTCTCCACGGTCGCCACCCCGGTCGCCGCCAGGATGCGCCCTCAAGCCGTGGTGGTGGGAGCAGCTCACAACGACACCTCCACCCCGTTCAACCTCGTCTCCCTTCCCGCGCTGATCCGGCACAGGTACGACGGGAGGGCTCTTCAGGTCGGCCACCTGATCGCCGACGAGCTGTCGTCGAAGCGGTACCAGGTCACCTACCGCAGCGGGAGCTTGCGGATCTCGGGACAGCTCAGCGTCCCGAGACGCCCGGGACGTTTCCCCCTCGTCGTCCTGGCCCACGGCTACGAGGACCCCGGCACGTACCGCAGCGGTGCGGCGCTCGGCCGTGAACAGGCCTACCTCGCCGCGCGTGGGTACGTCGTGCTGTTGACCGACTACCGCAACTACGGTGACTCGGACCACGACTCGTCCGATCCCGTCGCCGCGCCCCTCGGCTATCCGGAGGACGTGGTCAACGCCGTCCTGGCGGTCCAGCGGGCCGACCTGCCGTTCGTCGACGACTCGCGGGTCGGTCTCGTGGGCAGGTCGATGGGCGGGGGAGTGGCGCTCGAGGCGGTGGCGGCCCGTCCGGACCTGTTCGACGCGCTCGTTCTGTACGCCCCCGTCTCGTCGGAGGCCGGGGACAACTACGCACGCTGGGTCGCGGGTCGGGGCAGCCTCGACGCCCGGGTCCTGTCGACGTACGGCGCACCGGCGGCCAACCCGCGGTTCTGGCGAGCGGCGAGCGTCAGGAACTACCTACCGAGGGTCGACGTACCGGTGCAGGTGCACCACGGCCTTGCCGACGTCGTCTGCCCGCCGTCCTGGAGCCGGGCGACGGTGGCGGCGTTGCGAGGGGCCGGTCAGCGGGTGGAGTACTTCGAGTACGCCGGAGAAGGGCATCGCTTTCGCGACGCCTGGCCCGTCATGGCCTCTCGCGTGGCGAGCTTCCTCGACGACAATGTCTGAGACGGCAAGGAGGGGCCATGCGTGGGAGCCTGGTGGCGTTCTTCCTCCTCACGCTGCTCGTGTCTGGTTGCACCGGAGCGTCGGACTCGTCGACGACCGCGCCTGCTGATACGCCGGCCGGCGCGTCACGGGGAAGCTCCGACGACCGGGGCCGAACCGGGCAACCCTCGCCCGAGGCGACCACATCCTCCTCACCGACGTCGAGCACTCCGGAGCGTGTCGATCCGGTGTCCTTGCCTGCGCTGTTCACCAAGCGGTACGACGGTCGCCGGCTCCGACTCGGGCGAGTGCTGCTACGCACCGACGCCTATACCCGGAGGGCCGTGACCTACCGAGGCGACGGGCTCCTGATCTCCGGGGTGATGGACATCCCCGACGGCTCCGGACGCTTCCCGGCGCTCGTGCTCGCGCACGGCTACATCGACCCGGCGGTGTACGTGACCGGGCAGGGGCTGCGCAGAGAGCAGGACTGGCTTGCGCGCGCCGGGTACATCGTGCTTCACGTGGACTACCGCAACCACGCCGGATCGTCTCGCGACCCGAAGGCCGACGAGCGCCTGCGGCTCGGCTACACCGTCGACGTCATCAACGCCGTCCAGGCACTGCGGCGCTCGGGGCTCCGGTTCCTCGACCGGGACCGGATCGGCCTGTTGGGTCGCTCGATGGGCGGGGGAGTGGTCTACAACGTCCTCACCGTGGCGCCGGGCCTCGTCGACGCTGCAGTGGTGTTCGCGCCGGTGAGCTCACGCGCCGAGGAGAACTTCGATCGCTGGATCCGCCACGACCCTAGCCGGGCGGCGTTGGCGCGGAGAGTCATCCGTGCCCACGGCGCACCGGAGCAGAACCCCGGGTTCTGGCGCGAGGCCAGCCCGCGCACGTACTTCGGCCGAGTCACCGAGCCGATCTTGATCCACCATGGCACGGCGGACGAGAGCTGCCCGATCCGGTGGAGCCGCAAGTCGCTGGCAGCCCTTCGACGCGCGGGGGTCGACGCACGGATGTTCACCTATCCCGGTGAGCCACATGCGTTCGAGAGCGCATGGCCGACGTCGATGCGAAGGACGGTCCGGTTCTTCGAGCGACACCTGGGCTGACCGTCCGCCCGTGCGGCCTCTCCGGCACACAGAGCCGTGACGAGTTGTGTGGATCTGCCACATTGAGGTCGTTCGCTCGTAAGCAGAACGATGACGGGCATGCGTCCGAACCTCCTCGCACTTCCCGTGGCACTGGCCGGCCTCGTCCTCGGCACGACCGTGGCCGTCGCACCCTCGGAGGCCCGAGCGGGGGTCGCGGCTCCCGACGCCACCGGCCCAGGCCCACGCCACTGTGCCCGCCAGGCCCGTGTCGACGTACCTCGTGCGGAGGTGCAGAAGCTGGCCTGCCTCGACGACCTGACCACCGCTGGGACGGTCGCCTCCGGGCACACCAACCCCAACGACTGGGCCGGCCTGAACGCGGCAGGGACGCGCAACCCCTCCGGCGTGCCGGGCATCCAGGTGGACGGCTACTTCCCGGACGCGTCGACGTCGAACACCAACAACGGGTGGAACCACGACGCACAGTTCGTGATCCGGATGCCCGACCGGTGGAACGGCAAGCTGGTCGTGACGGGCGCTCCGGGTGTTCGCGCGCAGTACGCCAACGACTTCATCATGAGTGACTTCGTGCTCGCGAAGGGCTACGCGTTCGCCTCGACCGACAAGGGCAACACCGGGAGCAAGTTCTACGCCGACGGCTCACGCCCTGGGGGCTCGGTCGCCGAGTGGAACCGCCGGGTCACGCAGCTGACGCTGGCTACGAAGGCGGCGTTGCGCCAGCGATACGGCAGGACCCCGCGACGTACCTACATGATGGGCGTCTCGAACGGCGGCTACCTGACCCGGTGGCAGCTCGAGAACCGGCCGCGCCTCTACGACGGCGGCGTCGACTGGGAGGGCACGCTGTTCCGTGCCCAGGGGCCGAACATCCTGACCTACCTGCCCACGGCGCTGAAGAACTACCCCTCCTACGCCGCGACAGGGGACCGGGCTGCGCACGACGCGATGATTCGCGCGGGCTTCGCGAGAGGGTCGGAGTTCCTGTGGCCGTTCCACTACGGCTACTACTGGGACCTGACCCAGCGCATCTACCGCGAGGAGTTCGACCCGGAGTACGACGGCGACCTCGACGCCGGGGTGCCGTTCTGCGTGAGCGGGACGCCGAGCTGCGACGCCGACTACGACTACGCGCGCCGTCCGGCGTCGGTCAAGGCCGCGATGCGGAGCGTCCAGCTCACAGGACGGATCGGAAAGCCGATGGTCACCGTCCACGGCACCCTCGACACGCTCCTTCCGGCACGCACCGACTCCAACGTCTACGACCGGCTCGTCGACCGCGCTGGCCAGGGGCGCCGGCACCGGTACTACATGATCGCGGACGGCACGCACACCGACGGCTTGTACGACGCCTACCCGGACCGGCTCCGGCCGCTGCTGCCGTGCGCCCGGAGCGCTTTCGACGTGCTCACCGCGTGGGTCGAGCGACGAGTACGTCCACCGGCGGACGGGTTCTACCGGCGACCGGGGTCGGGAGACGTGGTCAACACCTGCCGCCTCTAGGACGGGGGAGCGACGCGGATTCCCTGCGGGGCCGCCTTCGGCGGTGGAAACTGGAGAAGGCGGCCTCGGACGCGGCGGAACGGCATCGTCGACGGAGTTCCCCTGATCTGACGAAAACAGGCTCGTTCGTGCCCGATTGCGGGCAAATCTTTCCGCAAACGGGCCGCTCTGCTGCAGGATGCTGCCATGCCTGAAGCTGATCTGGTGTCGCGGATCGCGGCGTCCACCGGCCTCCGCCCGAGTGAGGCGGCCCGCGTGATCGACGACGTCGTGACCTACTACGCCGAGTCGACCGAGGAGTTCGTACGACGTCGTCACGACGAGCTGCAGACCTACGGCCTGAAGAACCCGGCGATCTTCGCCCGGATCAGCATCGAGCTCGAGAGCCGCGTGGTCGCGGCACCTGCGCTGTCGTTGCGGCAGCTGCGCAGGATCATCTACGGCTGAAGGAGAGCAGCATGTGCGGAATCGTCGGGTACGTGGGGGGCCATCAGGCGGCGCCACTTCTCCTCGAAGGACTGACCCAGCTGGAGTACCGCGGCTACGACTCGGCCGGCATCGCCGTGCTGGGGAGCAACGGGACGCGTGTCTGCAAGACCGCGGGCCGGGTTCGCGAGCTCCAGGGCGCGCTTCCGAAACGGTTCGGCGGCCAGGTGGGCATCGGACACACACGATGGGCGACACACGGCGCGCCCTCCGACGTCAACGCCCACCCCCACCTCGACACCTCCGGCCGGATCTCGGTGGTGCACAACGGGATCATCGACAACGCCTCGGCCCTGCGACGGCGGCTCACCGACCAAGGGGTCGCGTTCGCCTCGGAGACCGACACGGAGGTCCTCGCCCACCTCGTCGCCGGCTCCGACTCCCCGACCCTCGAGGGCGCGGTCCTCGAGGCCCTCCAGCAGATCGAGGGCACCTACGGCATCGCGGTGATGGACACCGAGCACCCGGACCGCATCGTCGTCGCCCGCAACGGCTCGCCGCTCGTGATCGGCGTCGGCGACCGTGAGATGTACGTCGCCAGCGACCTGGCGGCGCTCGTCCGCCACACGACCCAGGTCCTCCACCTGGACGACGGCGAGCTCGCCACCGTGACCGCGTCGGGGTTCACCACCTTCACCCACGACCAGCAGCGCACCGACCGACCGGCCTCCGCGATCGACATCAGCGCGCAGGACTTCGACCTCGGCGGCCACGAGCACTACATGCTCAAGGAGATCCAGGAGCAGCCGGCCAGCGCCGAGCGGGTCTTGCGCGGAAGGCTCGACGACCGGTTCGGCACCGCGCACCTCAGCGGCCTCAACCTCGACCCGCGAGAGGCTCGCGCGATCCGGCGGGTGAAGATCCTCGGCTGCGGGTCGTCGTACTACGTCGGCCAGATGGGCGCCTCGATGATCGAGGAGCTCGCCCGTGTGCCCGCCGACGCGGAGGCGGCGTCGGAGTTCCGCTATCGCAACCCCGTCATCGAACCGGACACCTTGTACGTCGCGGTCAGCCAGTCGGGGGAGACCATCGACACGCTGCTCGCGGTCCAGGAGATCCAGCGCAAGGGCGGCCGGGTCGTCGGGCTGGTCAACGTCGTGGGCTCGAGCATCGCGCGGGAGTGCGACGGTGGCATCTACCTCCACGCCGGCCCCGAGGTCGCTGTCGCGTCGACGAAGGCGCTCACCACGATGGCGATCAGCTTCGCGCTCCTCGCGCTCAACCTCGGCAGGGTCCGCGACCTCTCGATCAGTGACGGCAAGCGGCTCATCGCGGGACTGCGAGCGCTCCCGGACCAGATCGCCGAGATCCTCGACAACGAGTCGCTGATCACGGAGGCGGCCAAGACGCTCGCCCGGGCGGAGAGCCTGTTCTTCGTGGGCCGGGTCCGCGGCTACCCGGTTGCCCGGGAGGGGGCGCAGAAGTTCAAGGAGATCTCCTACCGTCACGCCGAGGCCTACCAGACCAGCGAGCTCAAGCACGGTCCGCTGGCGCTGATCAGCCAGGAGGTTCCCACGGTCGCGGTGGTGCCCGACGACGAGCTGACCGAGCGCAACGTGGCGGCGTTGCACGAGATCAGCGCTCGAAGCGGGCCGCTCTTCGCGCTCACGCACCCGGGCGTGCACCTCGGTGACGTGGACGCGGTGCGGATCGAGGTGCCCAAGAACGAGCCGGAGCTCGACCCGATCCTGCTGACGATCCCGATGCAGATGCTCGCCTACCACGCAGCACTGGAGCTGGGTTTGGACATCGACAAGCCTCGCAACCTCGCGAAGTCCGTGACCGTGGAGTGACGACTCGCTAGAGCGGGATGTTGCCGTGCGCTCCGCGGCTCGCCAGACCGGCGTCGGCGATCGCCCGTGCCAGCGCGCTGCGGGTCGCGGAGGGCTCGACGACCTCGTCGACGACACCGATCTCGATGGCCTTCTCCACGCCGCCGGCGATCCGCTCGTGCTCGGCGGCCAGCTCGGCCTCCACCTGCGGGCGGATGTCGGGGGCGACCTCGAGAAGCTTGCGCCGGTGCAGGATCCGGACCGCGGCGACCGCACCCATGACGGCGATCTCCGCGCCCGGCCAGGCGAACACCTTCGTCGCCCCGAGCGAGCGGGCGTTCATAGCGATGTAGGCGCCGCCGTAGGTCTTGCGCGTCACCAGGGTCACCCGTGGCACGACGGCCTCGCCGAAGGCGTGCAGCAGCTTCGCTCCCCGCCGTACGACGCCGTCCCACTCCTGCCCCACCCCGGGCAGGTAGCCCGGCACGTCGACAAGCACGATCAGCGGCACTCCGAACGCGTCGCACATCCGGACGAAGCGCGAGGCCTTCTCCGCCGAGAGCGAGTCCAGGCAGCCACCGAGCCGCAGCGGGTTGTTCGCGATGACGCCGACCGTGCGACCGCCGAAGCGGCCGAGCGCGGTCACGATGTTCGGCGCCCAGCGGGCGTGGAGCTCCTGCGTGGTGCCCTCGTCGAGGACGGCCTCCACGAGGGGGTGCACGTCGTAGGCCCGCTTCTTCGACTCCGGCAGCATGTCCGCGAGGTCCACGTCGGCCACCGCGTCGACGTTGAGGGAGCCCTGCGCACCGAGGAGGTGGGCTATCGCCCGGCTGCGCTCGATGGCCTCCTGCTCGGAGTCGGTGAGGACGTGGACGACGCCCGAGCGCCTGCCGTGGGGCTCGGGGCCGCCGAGCCGCAGCATGTCGACGTCCTCACCGGTGACCGAGCGGACCACGTCCGGACCGGTCACGAAGATCCGCCCCTCCGGCCCGAGCACGACCACGTCGGTCAACGCCGGGCCGTAGGCCGCGCCACCCGCGGCCGGGCCGAGCACGACCGAGATCTGCGGGATCTTGCCGGAAGCCTGGGTCATGATGTGGAAGATCTCGCCGACGGCGTGGAGCGACAGCACCCCTTCGGCGAGCCGGGCGCCGCCTGAGTGCCAGAGGCCGACGATCGGCACGTGGTCGGCCAGCGCGCGCTCGTAGGCACGCACGACCACCTTGCAGCCGACCTCGCCCATCGCGCCGCCCATGACGGTGGCGTCGGAGCAGAACGAGACCGCAGGCGATCCCTCGATCATGCCGATCCCCGCCAGCATCCCGCTGCCGTCGTCCTCGGTGATCAGCTCGAGGGTGCCCTCGTCGAAGAGGGCAGCGAGGCGGTGGTTCGGGTTGCGCGGGTCCTGCTCGCGAGGCAGCTTGGCCGGCTTCGCGGGTGCGGGAGAGGCGGTGACCGTCATGGGGGAGCTCCTGGGTCTCGTGCGTCGGTCAGACGCTGCGGAAGGCGATGGCGACGTTGTGGCCCCCGAAGCCGAACGAGTTGTTCAGCGCCGCGAGCGGCCCGTCGCCGAGCTTGCGTGGCTCCGTCGCGATGTCGAGGCCGATGTCCTCGGGGTCCTCGAGGTTGATCGTGGCGGGCACGATCCGGTGGTGCAGGGCGAGAACGGTCGCGACCGACTCCAGCGCCCCGGCTGCGCCGAGGAGATGGCCCGTCATCGACTTGGTCGAGGTCAGCACGACGTTGCCTGCCGCCTCGCCGAGCGCGTTCTTGATCGCGGTCGCCTCGGCCAGGTCACCCTGGGGCGTGGACGTCGCGTGGGCGTTGATGTGCACGATCTCGCGGGGGGACAGGCCGGCCTCCCGCAGTGCCATCTCCATCGCCCGGGTTGCTCCGCGTCCCACCGGGTCGGGCTGCGCGATGTCGTGCGAGTCGGCGGTGATCCCTGCCCCGGCCGCCTCGGCGTACACCTTGGCGCCGCGCTTCATCGCGTGCTCCTCGGACTCGAGGACCAGCGCGGCAGCGCCCTCGCCGAGCACGAACCCGTCGCGGCCCTTGTCCCACGGACGGGAGGCGGCCTCGGGGTCGTCGTTGCGCTTGGAGAGCGCCATCATCTGTCCGAACGCAGCCATCGGCAGCGGGTGTACGGCGGCCTCGGTGCCACCGACCACGACGACGTCGGCCCGTCCGAGCCGGATCATGTCGATGCCGAGGGCGATCGCCTCGTTGCCGGAGGCGCACGCCGACACAGGGGTGTGCACGCCGGCGCGGGCGCCGATCGCGAGCCCGATGTTGGCCGCGGGCGAGTTCGGCATGAGCATCGGGATCGCCAGCGGCGACACCCGGCGCGGGCCCTTCTCGTTCAGGGCGTCGTAGTTGCTCAGCAGGGTCTGGACCCCGCCGATGCCCGAGGCCATCGCGACGCCGAGCCGCTCGGACACGACCCCCGTCTCCTCGGGCTCCCCGGCGAGGCCGGAGTCGGCCCACGCCTCGAGGGCGGCCACGAGTGCAAGCTGGCCGGACCGGTCGAGGCGACGGGCCTTGACCCGCTCGAGCACCTCGGTCGGGTCGACGGCGACCTCAGCGGCGATCGTCGTACCGAGCTGCTGTGCCCACTCGTGCTCGATGGACCGGACGCCGGAGCGACCTTCGAGGAGAGCGTCCCAGGTGCTCGGTGCGTCGCCGCCGACCGGAGAGGTCGCGCCGATCCCGGTTACGAAGACTCGAGACATGGTCATCCGTTCTGCGCGCGCTCGATGAAGGCGACGGCGTCACCGACGGTCTTGAGGTTCTTGACCTCGTCGTCGGGGATCTTCACGTCGAACTTCTCCTCGGCCGCGACCACGACCTCGACCATGGACAGCGAGTCGACGTCGAGGTCGTCGGTGAACGACTTGTCGAGCTGGACATCGTCTGCGGGGATGCCCGCGACCTCGTTGACGATGTCGGCGAGGTCGGCGCGGATCTCGTCGGTGGTAGCCATGTCGTGCTCTCTTCCTTGTGTTTGGTGCGGTGTGGTTGGTGTTCTTGCTGTCAGGCGGGTGGTGCACCGCGGTCCACGGGACGAGGACCGCGGTCGTCTAGGGGACCTTGACGACCTGAGCGGCGTACGCCAGGCCGGCCCCGAAGGCGATCAGGAGGGCGGTGTCGCCGCTCTTGGCGGTGCCTTCCTCGACCATCCTGGTCAGTGCCAGGGGGATCGAGGCGGCCGAGGTGTTGCCCTGTTCCGCGATGTCGCGGGCGACCTTCACGTGTGGCGGGAGCTTCATGGAGCGGGCCATCGCGTCGATGATGCGCATGTTGGCCTGGTGGGGCACGAAGACATCGAGGTCGTCGACGGTCAGGCCGCTGCGGTCGAGGGTCTGCGCGGCGATCTTCGCCATCTCGAACGACGCCCACCGGAACACCGGGTTGCCCTGCATCACCAGGTGCGGCATGGTCGGCCGCTCCTGGGCGAGGACGTCACGCCAGTCCTCCTTCTGCCGGATCAGCTCGGCCTGCTCCCCGTCGGAGCCCCAGGTGACCGGGCCGATGCCCGGCTCGTCGCTCGGACCCACGACCGCGGCGCCGGCGCCGTCGGCGAAGATGAACGCGGTGCCGCGGTCGCTCAGGTCGGTGAGGTCGGAGAGTCGCTCCACCCCGATCACGAGGACGTGCTTGGCGGTGCCGCCCTTGACCATGTCGGAGGCGAGTGCGATCCCGTGGCAGAAGCCTGCGCAGGCGGCGGAGATGTCGAAGGCCGCTGCGCGCTCGGTGCCGAGCTCGTGGGCGACCATCGTGGCCACAGCGGGGGTCTGGAGCAGGTGCGAGACCGTGGCGACGATGACGCAGTCGACCTGTGCGGGCTCGATGCCGGCGTCCGCGATGGCGTCTCGGGAGGCCGCGACCGCCATCATCTGGACCGTCTCCTCCTGAGTGGCCCAGCGCCTCTGCTTGATGCCCGAGCGCTGCTGGATCCACTCGTCGCTGGAGTCGATCGCCTCCACGACCTCAGCGTTCGGGACGACGAGGCTCGGGCGGTAGGCCCCGAGGCCGAGCAGCGCCGAGTGTCGGCTCCCTGAGACCGCGCCGATCGCGCTCATCAGGCCACGCCCTCGGGGTGAAGGCGCACCAGCGGCTGGCCGGGGGAGACCAGGTCGCCGTCCTCGACGAGCCACTCGACGATGGTGCCGCCGTACGGCGCGTTGACCGGTGTCTCGTCGCGGAGGCTGGCGACCGCTCCGACGGAGGTGTCCGGCTGGATCGAGCCGCCCTCGGGGAAGCCCTGCTTCTGCCGGAAGGTGCCCTTGGCGGGGGAGACCAGCATCCGCCACGTGGGGGCCGTGTCGAGCTGCGACGCCGAGCCGTGCTTCTCGCAGAAGGCGCGCGCGTCGTCGAGCTGGTCGGGGGTCTTGAGCGCGAAGGTGTCGACGCCCTTGAGCGCCCGCTTCGCGATGCCGGTCAGCGTGCCCGCCGGAGGCATCTCGAGGATGCCGGTCACGCCGAGGTCGTGCATGGTCTCCATGCACAGGTCCCAACGCACCGGGTTCGCGACCTGGGTGACGATGCGGCGGACGACGTCGCGACCGTCATGCACCACTTGGCCGTCACGGTTGGAGATCAGCGGGGTGCGCGGGTCGTGGGTGGACACCGACCGGGCAAGACGGGCAAGCACGTCGACCGCGGGGGCCATGTGCTCCGTGTGGAAGGCGCCTGCCACCGACAGCGGCATCAGCCGGGCCTTCGCCGGAGCGTCGTCCGCGAAGGCGGCGAGCTGCTCGGTGGTGCCGGCGGCGACGATCTGGCCGGGCCCGTTGTCGTTGGCGGCGGTCAGCCCGTGTGCGGCGAGCTTGGCGAGAACCTCCTCGCGGTCGCCACCGAGGACGGCGGTCATGCTCGTCGGCGTCACCGCGGCGGCGGCAGCCATCGCCTTGCCGCGCTCGCGGACCAGGACCATGGCCTGCTCGGCGGTGATCGCGCGGGCACCGGCGGCCGCGGTCAGCTCACCGACGCTGTGGCCGGCGACCGCGCCGACCTTGGCGAAGGCGTCGGCCGGGTGCGGGAACAGCTCGAGAGCGGCGAGGAGCCCGGCGGCGACGAGCAACGGCTGCGCCACGGCGGTGTCACGGATGGTGTCGGCGTCGGCCTTGGTGCCGTAGTGGACGAGGTCCATGTCGGCGACGGCGGAGAGCCAGGCGAGCCGGCCGGCGAAGGTCTCCTCTTCCAGCCAGGGGGAGAGGAATCCAGGGGTCTGGGCGCCTTGGCCCGGAGCGACGATGACTAGCACCCCTCCACTGTGCCCCGGAGAGAGGGCGCGCAGCAGCATCAGCACACACGAAGATCCGCGCCGCTTCTTTGTAGGGTTCCTACAAAGCGGACGGTACTGCCGTCTCAGGCGGGTGGAGCCGGCCGAGGGTCAGGGCAACGCGGTAGGTGTAGGCGTGACGGGGGTCGCTGGGGGTCAGGCCGGTGACGTCGGCGGCTCTGCGGAGGCGGTAGCGGACGGTGTTCGCGTGCACGAACATCGCGCGTGCGGTGGCCTCGATCGACCCGCCGTGGTCGAGGAACGAGGAGACGGTGTCGAGCGTGGCCGCACCGG
The DNA here is from genome assembly GCA_963700955.1 of uncultured Actinomycetota bacterium. Lineage (GTDB taxonomy): Bacteria > Actinomycetota > Actinomycetes > Propionibacteriales > Nocardioidaceae > Nocardioides_C. The sequence continues at coordinate 50,805 of CAVOZH010000004.1, forward strand.
CCTCCAGCAGCGGTTGGTACACCGAGATCACGAGCTGGCGCCGGGCGTGGCCGTCGCCGGAGAGTGCCCGCTCGGGCAGCAGGTCGTCCGAGGTGACCGGGCGGGGCGCGTCCGGCCACCCGGGCGCGGCCCGAAGACCCGCCACGGCGGCCCGTGCCGAGATATGTGCCTTCATCAGGTCGGCCACGACAGGACCCACGACGACCGGCCCCTCGCCGAAGTGGGCGGCGACGGAGGCGCCTGCCTTGTCGGGGTTGTCGACGCCGCCGAGTACGACGACCAGGCGATCGCCCTGCACGGCGCACAGGGCGTCGAGGCCGGTGTGCCGTGCCGACCGTCGTACCTCGTCGATGATGCTCTCGCGGTCACGGTCGCCAGCAGCGGCCGCCGGTACCCGTCCCAGCACCACGGCGACGTCGCCGGCGCCCTGCCAGCCGAGGGCGCTGGCCCGCGACCGCACCGTCTCGTCCGCCTCCGCGCGCAGCACGGAGTCGACCACGAGCGCCTCGAGGCGGGCGTCCCAGGCGCCGCGCATCTCGGCGGCCCGCGCGTAGACCTCGGCCGTAGCGAACGCCACCTCGCGGGCGTACCGCGTGACGGCCTGCTGAACCGATGGCGCGTCCTCCTCGCCGACGGCGCTGACGAGGTTGTCCTCCACGACCTCGATACTCAGACGCACCATCTCCACCGTTTGGTGGAGGCTCACAACTCCGGTCAAAGCACGCGGGGCGGCGCCGAAGACCTCGGCGGTCAAGGGCGAGTCGTCGGACGGCTCGCGGTACCAGACGACGAATGCGTTGATCCCGGCCTGCACGATCAGACCGATCCAGGAGCGGTCCTCGGCCGAAAGCTGGCGGAACCACGGCATCTCGCGTTCCATGCGCGCGACGGCGGCCGTGGTGAGGTCCCCCACCGACTTCTGCAGGCGCCGCGCGATCTGAGCGCGGGTGCGTCGCCGGGGGGTGCTCATGCGCCGAGCGTAGACCGCCGACGGCGCGCCGACACGGACCTCACCCGCAGCGAGTGGTGTCATGGGATGTCCAGATAGCGATATCCCAGCGCTACAAGGCGGTTCATGGGGTTGGCGGGGCTACTTCTGGGTAGCATTCGCGCGATCGCCTGTGAGGAGCATCACCCATGCTTAAGGGTCCTGAGGTCAAGTACCTCACCATCCACGGCCACAAGCGCGCCTACATCAAGGCGGGCAGTGGGCCGGCTCTGTTGCTCCTCCACGGGCTGGGGTGCGACCACACCACGTGGCTGCCCGTGATCGCCACACTTGCGCGTCGCTACACCGTGATCGCTCCGGACCTCCTCGGGCACGGCCAGAGCGACAAGCCACGGGCCGACTACAGCGTCGGGGGCTACGCCAACGGCATGCGTGACCTGCTCACCGTGCTCGGCATCGACAAGGTCACCGTCGTGGGGCACAGCTTCGGCGGGGGAGTGGCGATGCAGTTCGCCTACCAGTTCCCCGAGCGCACCGAGCGGATGATCCTGGTGGCCCCCGGTGGAATCGGTCGTGAGGTCACCCCCGCGATCCGCGCGATCTCACTCCCGGGCTTCCAGCTGGCGATGGGCCTCGCGACGGTGCCGGGGGTGCTGCAGGCGGCCAAGCTCGGCCTCCGCGCGCTGGCGGCGTCGGGCGTGTCCCACGCGCGGGATCTCGATGAGGTGGCCGAGATCGTGCAGCACCTCTCGGATCGCAAGGCGCGTGCCGCGATCACGCACGTGGTGCGCGCGGTCGTGGACTGGCGTGGCCAGGTGGTGACGATGGCCGACCGCGCGTACCTCACCCATGCCATGCCGATGTGTGTCGTCTGGGGCAAGGACGATGCTGTGATCCCGGTCAGCCACGCCGACCTGGCGTCGAAGATCGCTCCCGAGTCGACGGTCGAGGTGATTCCCAACGCGGGCCACTTCCCGCACAAGGACCACCCCCAGCGGTTCGTGAAGATCGTCAACGACTTCATCCGCTCCACTGAGCCCGCCGTCTACGACCGCGGCGAGTGGAGGAGCCTGCTCACGAACGGACGTGAGGCGACCCCCACTCCGCGTGAGCCCGTGGCCTCGGTCGTCGAGATCGCCTGAGCTTTCCCCAGGGACCTTGAGAAAACGTCACTCCCCGCGACGAATTCGTCGCGGGGAGTGGCGTTTTCCATTGGGAAGTGCCGTGGGGCGCCCCCCAGGTCAGGCGTCGCCGCCCTCCTGCTTCACGCCACGGACCGCGGTCGGGTCGTCGATCCGGTACTTGTCGAACGCCTCTTGCACGGTCTCCCGCTTGATCTCGCCACGGTCGGCCAGAGCGGACAGGGCGGCCACCACGACGGACTGCGCGTCGACGTGGAAGTACCTGCGCGCTGCCGGTCGGGTGTCGGCGAACCCGAAGCCGTCGGTCCCGAGCACGTGGTAGTCGCCGGGGACCCACTTGGCGATCTGGTACGGCACCGCGCGCATGTAGTCCGTGACCGCGACGAACGGGCCCTCGGCCTCCTTGAGCTTGTGGGTCACGTAGGGGACCCGGGCGTCCTCGGAGGGGTGGAGCAGGTTGTGCTCCTCCGCCGCCACGGCGTCGCGGGCGAGCTCGTTCCACGACGTGACCGACCACGTGTCGGCGGCGACGCCCCAGTCCTCGGCGAGCATCCGCTGCGCGTCGGCGACCCAGGGAAAACCGACACCCGAGGCGAGCAGCTGCACGCGCGGGGGGTTCTCCGCGTCGACCTTCGGCGGCACCGCGAAGTGGTAGATCCCCTTCAGCAGACCCTCGACGTCGAGGTCCTCCGGCTCCTTGGGCTGCTGGGTGGGCTCGTTGTAGACGGTCAGGTAGTAGATGACGTCCTCGCCGTGTGGCTTCTCCTCGCTCGAGCCGTACATCCGCCGGAGACCGTCCTGCACGATGTAGCTGATCTCGTGAGCCATCGCGGGGTCGTAGTGCACGACCGCGGGGTTCGTCGCGGCAAGGAGCGGCGAGTGCCCGTCGGCGTGTTGAAGCCCCTCGCCGGTGAGCGTCGTACGGCCGGCGGTCGCGCCGACCAGGAAGCCGCGGCCGAGCTGGTCGGCCATGGCCCAGATGGAGTCACCGGTCCGCTGGAACCCGAACATCGAGTAGAAGATGTAGAAGGGGATCATCTGCTCGCCGTGCGTGGAGTACGCCGAGCCGGCCGCCGTCGCCGACGCCATCGCACCGGCCTCGGAGATGCCCTCGTGGAGCAGCTGCCCCTGGGCGGACTCCTTGTAGGTCAGCAGGAGCTTGCGGTCCACCGCGTCGTAGGTCTGGCCGCCCGGGTTGTAGATCTTGGCGGTCGGGAACATCGAGTCCATGCCGAAGGTTCGGAACTCGTCAGGGGCGATCGGGACGATCCGCTTGCCGATCTCCGGGTCCTTCATCAGGTCCTTGAGAAGCCGGACCAGCGCCATCGTGGTGGCGATGGACTGCTTGCCCGAGCCCTGCTTGAGCTCGGCGTACATCTCGTCGCCCGGTAGCTTCAGGGGCTTGGAGCGGATGATCCGCTTCGGCAGCGAGCCGCCGAGCTGGCGACGCCGGTCCATCATGTACTCGATCTCCGGGCTGTCCGCGCCGGGGTGGTAGAACGGCGCGACGTCGGCGTCGTCGATCTGGGCGTCGCTGATCGGCAGCTGGAGCCGGTCGCGGAACTTCTTCAGGTCGTCCTTGGTCAGCTTCTTCATCTGGTGGGTCGCGTTGCGGCCCTCGAGGGCGTCGATCGTCCAGCCCTTGATGGTCTTGGCGAGGATGACCGTCGGCTGCCCGACGTGCTGGGAGGCGGCCTTGAACGCCGAGTAGACCTTGCGGTAGTCGTGCCCACCACGGGGCAGCTTGCGCAGCTCCTCGTCGGACATGTGCTCGACCATCCGGCGCAGCCGCGGGTCGCCGCCGAAGAAGTGCTCGCGGATGTACGCGCCGGACTCCACGGAGTAGGTCTGGAACTGGCCGTCGGGCGTGACGTTCATCTGGTTCACGAGCACGCCGTCGTGGTCGCGGGCCAGCAGGTCGTCCCACTCGCGGCCCCAGACCACCTTGATGACGTTCCAGCCGGCGCCACGGAAGACCGACTCCAGCTCCTGGATGATCTTTCCGTTGCCGCGCACGGGGCCGTCGAGCTGCTGCAGGTTGCAGTTGATGACGAAGGTGAGGTTGTCGAGCTCCTCGCGGGCCGCGACGCTGATCGCGCCGAGCGACTCGGGCTCGCCCATCTCGCCGTCACCGAGGAACGCCCACACGTGCTGCTGCGAGGTGTCCTTGATCCCTCGGTTCTGCATGTAGCGGTTGAAGCGGGCCTGGTAGATCGCGTTCATCGCGGTCAGGCCCATCGACACCGTCGGGAACTCCCAGAAGTCCGGCATCAGGCGCGGGTGAGGGTACGACGGCAGCCCCTTGCCGACGCCGTGCTGCACCTCCTGGCGGAAGTGTGCGAGCTGCTGGTCGGTGAGCCGGCCCTCGAGGAAGGCGCGCGCGTAGATGCCGGGGGAGCCGTGGCCCTGGATGTAGATCTGGTCGCCGCCGCCGGGGTGGTCCTTGCCGCGGAAGAAGTGGTTGAAGCCGACCTCGTAGAGCGAGGCGGCCGACTGGTAGGTCGCGATGTGTCCGCCGACCTCGAGGCCCTTGCGGTTGGCCGCCGACACCATCACCGCGGCGTTCCAGCGGATGAAGGCGCGGATGCGGCGCTCGATGTCCTCGTCGCCGGGGAACCACGGCTCCCGCTCAGGCGGGATCGTGTTGATGTAGTCGGTGCTGCGCAGCGACGGGACGCCCACGTTCCTCTGACGGGCACGCTCGAGGAGCTTGAGCATCACGTAGCGGGCACGGCTTCCGCCCCGCTCGTCGAGGAGCGCGTCGAGGGAGTCGATCCACTCCTGCGTCTCGTCGGGGTCGATGTCGGGAAGCTGGGTGGGGAGACCCTCGTGGATCACGGAAGGAGTCCCGGGGCGGTCGTTGGTGTTCGCCACGATTCCTCTGCTCTCAGGTACACGTCGTTGTGCGGTCGAGGGCCCGGGCCACGGACCCTCACCATGCATCGTGTCACGCTCGCGGCTGTCACAAAATTTACCCATCGGTAGCCACATCCCCCGGAGCCTGCGCAGGGTCCGCGACCTTCACACCGGACCGAGTGCCACGTGTGGTGTCGCAGGGAGTACGACGGTCAGCGGATCGCCCGCGCGGACCACACCGCCGGTCACCACGACGGCCATCACACCTGCCTTGCGGAACCGCTGGCCCGCCTCGTCGACGGCCCACATCTGCTTCATCAAGCCGAGGTGGAGGCCGTCGATGAGACGACACGGCGTGCGCACGCCGGTCAGGCGGACCTGTGCCTCCTCGCCGAGGCGCAGCACAGTCCCATGAGGCAGCGCCATCAGGTCCACGCCCGTCGTCGTCACGTTCTCTCCCAGGTCGCCCGGACGAAGGGGACGGCCGTTCTGAGCGAGCTCGTCGAGGAGCTCGGTCGCGATCAGGTGGACCTGCCGCAGGTTGGGACGGTCAGGATCCCTTCGGCGGTCGAACCTGTGCCGGACCGTCGTACCGCAGTGTGCGTCGCCCTCGACGCCGAGGCCCCGGAGCAGCCGCACCTCGAGCGCGGGGGACTTGGAGAAGTCGTGCACCGCGCTCAGGTTGACCGATGTGACATGGGCACGCAGGCTGGAAACCTGCTCCTCCGGGCCCGTCCGCTGCATGGCACAAGGGTGTCATGGGCCGCAGCCGGGGGGTCTGGGGTTGCGCGGGCGTGTGACTTCGGGTGGACTACCCGACAGCACAGGAGCACTGGGCTGCTCTTCACACGTCATATGGAGGACACACTTGAGCGCGACCGCGGGTGGCCAGGAAGGCACCGCCACCCAGACCGTGGGCGACCGTCTCGGGGTCAAGCCCGGAATGGTGATCCAGGAGCTCGGCTGGGACGAGGACGTCGACGACGAACTCAGGGTCCAGATCGAGGACGCCATCGACTCGGACATGGTGGACGGGGAGTTCGGCAACGTCGTGGACTCCGTCATCTTGTGGTGGCGAGACGACGACGGCGACCTCGGGGACGCTCTCATGGACTCGTTGACCGACCTCGCGGGGGGAGGCGTGATCTGGCTGTTGACGCCCAAGGTCGGGCGCCCTGGCTCGGTCGACCCGGCCGACATCGCCGAGGCGGCACAGGTGGCCGGGCTCGCGACCACGACGACCGCAGGTGTCAGCAAGGACTGGGCGGCAACACGTCTCGTGGCGCCCAAGACCGCCCACTGACGCACGGCTCCTCGGTGCTGCGGGGCTCGTCGCCCGAGACGGTAGGTACCGGGTCGTGTAAACGGCGGTTACAGTGGGGCGACTCGACCGAGGAGGACGCCCGCTGATGTTGGCCAAGGCCGCGATGCTGTTGTCGAAGGAGCTCACGACGCTCCGTGTGCTCACTTCGTCAGGGGTGATCCACCCCTATCCACCCCACGTCCTGGTCCGCATCGCCCGCGCGCTGCGTGAGTGGGGCATGGGGCCGGCTGGCGGCTTCACCGCGCTCGCCGTCCGCGCCCCGGACCAGGTCGGCATCGTCGACGAGCTCGGAGAGCTCACGTTCCAGCAGGTCCACGAGCGCAGCAACGCCCTCGCCCGGGGACTGCGGGACCTCGGCGTGCACCAGGGGGACAGCGTGGCGGTGCTGTGCCGCAACCACCGCGGGTTCGTCGAGGCCACCGTCGCGGTCGCCAAGCTCGGCGCCGACCTGCTCTACCTCAACACCGCCTTCGCCGCGCCACAGCTCGGCGAGGTGTGCGAGCGCGAGAAGCCGGCCGCGATCGTGTACGACGAGGAGTTCGACGGCCTCATCAACGACGCGCGGATCGACGTACACAAGGTTCACGCCTGGCAGGACACCGAGACCGACCTGCCGACGCTGGAGAAGATGATCGGCTCGTTCTCGACCGACGACCTCACCCCGCCCACGCGCCGGTCCCGTGCGGTGATCCTCACCTCGGGTACGACCGGCACACCGAAGGGTGCGCCCCGAAGCGAGGGAAACTTCGACGCCGCCGTCTCGCTGCTCTCCCGTCTGCCGCTCAAGCGCGGGTGGCGCACGCACATCGCGGCACCGCTGTTCCACACCTGGGGCTGGGCGCACCTGGCCCTCGCCATGTTGATGGGCAGCACCATCGTCTTGAGGCGCAAGTTCGACCCCGAGGGCTGCTTGAAGGCTGTCACCGAGTACGACTGCGACTCGCTCGCGGTGATCCCGGTGATGCTCCAGCGGATCCTCCAGCTCCCCGAGGAGACGTTGCGCTCCTACGACCTGTCCAACGTCAAGGTCGTAGCGGCGTCGGGCTCGGCGCTCCCGGGTGACCTCGGCACGAACTGGATGAACCACTTCGGCGACCACCTCTACAACATCTACGGCTCCACCGAGGTGGCCTGGGCGACGATCGCCCAGCCTCAGGACCTCCGTGACGCCCCTGGCACCGCCGGGAAGCCACCGCACGCGACCGTGGTCAAGGTGTACGACGAGCAGGGCAACGAGCTACCGCCGGGCGAGCCGGGCCGGATCTTCGTGGGCAACTCGATGCTCTTCGATGGGTACACCGGAGGCGGGTCCAAGGACATGCTCCACGGCCTCATGGCCAGCGGCGATGTCGGGCGTTTCGACGAGAACGGACATCTGTTCGTCGAGGGTCGCGACGACGAGATGATCGTCTCCGGCGGCGAGAACGTCTTCCCGAAGGAGGTCGAGGACTGCCTCCACCGGCACAAGGCGGTGGAGGACGTCGCCGCGATCGGCGTGGACGACGAGGACTTCGGCAAGCGTCTTCGGGCGTTCGTCGTGCTCTCCTCGCCGGGTGCGGCCGACGAGGACCAGCTCAAGGCACACGTGAAGTCGAACCTGGCTCGCTACAAGGTGCCTCGCGACATCGTCTTCATCGACGAGCTGCCCCGCAACGCCACCGGCAAGATCCTCAAGCGAGAGCTCGCGGAACGAGAGTGACTCTGCGCATCGGCGATCCCGCCCCGGACTTCGCGCTTCGCGACCAGCACGGCCGCCGCACCTCGCTGAGCTCCTTCCGAGGCGAGCGGGCAGTCGTCCTCGTCTTCTTCCCGTTCGCGTTCAGCGGGGTCTGCACGGGGGAGCTCCGCGAGCTGCGTGAGAACTCCGAGCGCGTGGCAGCCGCCGGCGGCCAGCTGCTCGCGCTGTCCTGCGACCCGATGTTCGCGATGCGCGCCTTCGCGGACCAGGACGGGATCGACTTCCCCTTGCTCTCAGACTTCTGGCCGCACGGCGAGGTGGCCACGTCGTACAGCGCCTTCGACGACGAGCACGGATGTCCGACGCGTTCGACGTTCGTCGTGGACCGCGAGGGACAGCTCCGCTGGAGCGTCCACAACCCGATGGGGAAGGCCAGAAGCCTTGCGGACTACCTGCGCGAGCTCGAGTCGCTGGGCGACGCAAGTGCCTAGCCGGACCTGTACAGAGCGAAGGTAAAAAATCGCAGGCCGGAATCCACATTTTCGCGATTCAGATGACACGGCCCGAGGCCCTAGGTTGAATAGTTATTGCTACGACCGCTGGTGACCCGAGACGCCAGCGGTCGTACGCATTTCTCACGGGTTCGTCCGGTTCCGGGGCGGCTTTGTCCGGCCCGTCCTGGCTCGCGTAGGCTGTGGCCCGCTTCGGGGCGTATAGCTCAGCGGTAGAGCACCTCCCTTACAAGGAGGTGGTCGCAGGTTCGATCCCTGCTGCGCCCACCCAACCCATGCTGTCGCAGGTCCACGTTGTCTCTGCACACCGATCCGATGCCGATCGAACTCATGACGGCGCAGTAGCCGCACTCGGCCGGCCGGCCGACGGCACCGACCTACCGACTGTGACGGCTCGCGCCGGGCAGCCAGTTCGCTACAAGGCTGCAGTGCATGACCGGGTTGGACTGGCCCGGATGTACGGATGTCCCCTAGCCCGGGAGAACCTGTGGACGGCCGTACGGACCGCCGTCGGCAGCCATGGCGAGCTCGCGCACGTTGGCAGCCATGCCACCACTGGGGCTCGGTCGGATGGATGCACTGGACGTCGACGTCGCGGACGTGAGCACCGTTGACGGAGGCGGCCCGACGGGTCGTCGCAGGCCTTCGTGATCTCGTCGTGGGCGCGTCCGCACGTCGCGACAGATACCCGACACGCGCCGAGCAGGCGTGCCCCACCGGTGAGGCCCTGGCCGGGAACCCGTTGCTGAGTAGGGACTAGAAACGGCATGGCCCTTGCCATTCGGGCGAACCACCTTTCTGGGTAGTTCGCGCCACTTATCGGACACTTTTACCGTGTCCGTCTGTTCTGTCCGTTTTTGAGACGATACGGTCATTCCACTCTCGGGATATGCAATGCAGGAGCTTTGTTGCCTGGGAGGAGCCACAATGCTCGATCTGACTGACCTCGAAACCGAGGCGGAGCTGCTGGCTGCCCAGCTGCGCGACGCTCGGTGCTGTGACGCGCTGGTGCCGTGCTACCGGTGCTCGTTGCTGAAGTTCAACGTGCTGGCCCGTCGACGCGTCGTCGAGGTGCCCAAGCCGGCGCGTCGTGTCGTCTCGACGCGCACGATGGGGCCGCTCGCTTTGGCCGCCAGAGCCCGCGACCTGGAGCTGCGCGCTTCCTGAGCCCTGCCGAAGACGAGTCGCGAAGCCGGGCTCAGTCGCCCTCGTGCCGGTCGCCGTCCCCATCAGGCGTTTCGCTGTGGTGGTCCCCGTGGTCTCCGCCGTCGTCACCGTGATCACCGTGATCACCGTGATCACCGTGATCACCGTGGTCGGAGCCCTGCCAGTCCTCGCCGTCGTCGCTGTGCTCGGACTCGTCGTCCGGGGTGTGACTGACCCGGGGAAGCGGCGAGGGTCGAGGAGCGGGTGTTGCGTCCTTGTCGGCCGGTGCGCTGTCGTCGACACGGACGAGCCGGGCCTCAGCGGGCTCATCGGCATGGGAGGCGACGACCGAGCCTGCGGCGTATGCACCGACGGGCAGGGTCAGCAGCAGCCCGACCATGACCTTGAAGAACGTGCTCATGCCGCACGAGTGTGCCCCGTGAGCGCCAGATCCGAACATTCGGGTCCTAGGCTCGGCCCATGACCGTGCAGCTAGGTGACGTGACCGCCCTGATGGACCAGTGGTACCCGCCGTCGCTGGCGTCGGACTGGGACGCGGTGGGCCTGGTGTGCGGCGACCCGGAGCAGCCGGTCCGACGGGTGATGCTGGCGGTGGACCCGGCTCCCGCGGTGGTCGAGGAGGCCCTGGCCTGGGAGGCCGACCTGCTCGTCGTACACCATCCGCTGCTGCTGAGAGGCGTGCACTCGATGGCGGCGACCACCCCGAAGGGACGGGTGCTCCACCGGCTCGTGCGGGGCGGGTGCGGCCTTTTCACCGCCCACACCAACGCCGATGCCCCCGCCGGGGGCGTCAACGAGTCGCTGGCCCTCGCGCTCGGGATCTCCGAGCCGAAGGTGATCGACCCGGACCCGGGCGAGGCACTCGACAAGCTGGTGACCTTCGTGCCGCACGAGAACGCCGAGGAGATCCGCGAGGCCATCACAGCGGCCGGTGCCGGCCGGCTCGGTGACTACGACAGCTGCACGTTCACCTCCCAAGGGGAGGGGCGGTTCCGGCCGCTCGACGGTGCGACGCCGGCGATCGGTCGTGTCGGCGAGGTCGAGGTCGTCGCCGAGTCGCGCGTGGAGGCTGTCTTCCCACGCGGTCGCAGACGCGACGTGCTCGAGGCGCTGCGACGCGTGCACCCGTACGAGGAGCCGGCGTACGACGTGATCGAGCTGGCGGACGTGCCGGGGACCGGGGCATCTGCACGCGGCAGCGGCCGGATCGGCACCCTCGAGGAGCCGACGACGCTGCGCGCCTTTGCCCAGCACGTCAGGGACGCGCTTCCCGAGACGGCACACGGCGTGCGCGTCGGAGGTGACCCGGACCGGATCGTGGAGACGATCGCCGTGACCAGTGGAGCCGGTGACTTCCTGCTCGACCGTGTCCGGGGGACGGCGGCCGACGTCTATGTCACCTCCGACCTGAGGCATCACCCTGCGTCGGAGTTCCTCGAGCACGGAGGGCCATCTCTCGTCGACATCGCGCACTGGGCTGCGGAGTGGACCTGGCTACCGGTTCTCCACCGCATGCTGGTGGAGGCGTTGGGCGCTCCAGGGGATACGGTGGACATCCGTGTGAGCACGACGTGCACCGACCCGTGGAGCTTCCGTCCCTGAGCGGACCGCCGGCCCTCGGCCACGATCTGTGACGCCTTCCCGAAGAGCCCGAGGAGCAGAGTGAAAGCCGACCCCTTCGCGCAGCTGAAGCTGTTGGACGTCCAGGAGCTGGACTCCCGGCAGGACCAGCTCCGGCACCGGCTGGCCACCTTGCCGCAGATCGCCGAGCTCGAGGCACTGACCCGCCGGCGGCGCGAGATCGAGGACCGCGCCCGCGACGCACGCATCCTCGTCGACGACCTCACCCGCGAGCAGAAGCGGGCGGACGCCGACGTGGAGCAGGTCAAGGCCCGGCGCAAGCGCGACCAGGACCGCATGAACCAGGGGCTCATCTCCAACCCCAAGGACCTCGAGCGCATGCAGGGCGAGCTCGTCTCGCTCGAGCGCCGGATCTCCGAGCTCGAGGACACCGAGCTCGAGGTGATGGAGAAGCTCGAGGAGGCCCAGAGCGAGCTCGACGCTCTCACCGCGCAGGTCGGTGAGCTCGACGAGAAGCTCGCGGCCGCGACAGCGGCACGTGACGAGGCGGCCGCGGAGATCGAGAAGCAGCTCACCGACGCGGTGGGGGAGCGGAAGCAGACCGCCTCCGACATGCCCGAGGACCTGATGTCTCTCTACATGCGGCTGCGCGATCAGAAGGGCGGCGTCGGGGCTGCGGCGCTCCGCGCCCGCAGCTGCGGCGGGTGCAGCCTGCAGCTCAACTCCTCCGAGCTCGCAGACATCGCCAAGACGCCGTCTGACGAGGTGCTGCGCTGCGAGGAGTGCAACCGGATCCTGGTCCGCACCTCGGAGTCCGGGATCTGATGTCCGGGACTCCTCGCTCTGTCGTCATCGAGGCCGACGGGGGGTCTCGCGGCAACCCGGGCCAGGCCGCATACGGAACTGTCCTGAAGGACGCGACCACCGGCGCCGTGATCGCCGAGCGTGCGGAGCACATCGGCCTCGCGACCAACAACGTCGCGGAGTACCGCGGTCTGATCGCCGGCCTCGAGCTCTACAACGAGCACACGCCCGAGGCGGACCTCGAGGTGCGGATGGACTCCAGGCTCGTCATCGAGCAGATGTCGGGAAACTGGAAGATCAAGCACCCCGACATGCGCCCGCTGGCCACGGCAGCCAATCGGCTCGCGCCGTTCGGCACGACGTGGACGTGGATCCCGCGGGAGCAGAACAAGCACGCCGACGCCCTCTTGAACGAGGCGCTGGACACGGCATCGGGCAAGCCGTCGAAGCGCACCCGCGTCGCGGAGGTTCCGGTCGAGGAGCAGCCGGTCGCGGAGGCCCCGGCGGTCGGCTGGAGCAGGGACCTCGGCTCGCCCACGACGCTGGTCCTCGTGCGTCACGGCGCCACCGACCACACGACCGAGAAGCGGTTCAGCGGTCGCGGTGGCCACGACCCGCAGCTGAACGCCGATGGTCGCGCCCAGGTGCGTGCAGTGGCTGACTGGCTCGCACCGCTCGGCGACGAGATCGACGTGGTGCTGACCTCACCGCTGCGTCGCACGCGCGAGACCGCCGACATCATCGCCGACCGCCTCGGGCACTCGGTCGAGGTGGAGGAGGGTCTCGCCGAGGCGGCCTTCGGCACATGGGAGGGGCTGACCTTCCACGAGGTGCAGCAGGCGTACCCCGACGACCTCGACGCCTGGCTCGGCGCTCTGGACGTGGCCCCCGGGGGGCACGGCGACTCGTTCCAGGAGATGGACCGGCGCGTACGTCGCACGCGTGACCGCATCCTCGGCGGCTACCCGGGCAAGGCCGTCCTCGCGGTCACCCACGTCACGCCGATCAAGCTGCTCGTGCGCATGGCCCTCGGGGCGCCCCTCGACGCGGTGTACAAGATGGAGCTCGCCCCTGCGTCGGTCACGGTGGTCTCGTGGTTCGAGGACGGTACGGCGTCGCTGCGGATGTTCAACGCCCGGCCGTTGGAGTCGGCCTTCATCGGCCGCTGAGCTCGGCCGGCAACTGGCTAGCATGGATGGGTCCCCGGATCCCGGAGAGCCGCCATGCAGAAGCAGAAGCCGCGTCTCGAGCCGCGAATCGTCTTCGCCCTGGTGCTGATGGCGATCCCGGTCCTGTACCTCGTCACCCACGTGATCCTGGTCCGTTCAGGACACGACTGCGGCGAGCCGAACCCCTCGCAGGTCGGCGGGGTCGCGCAGATGTTCGTCCCCGGCGAGGCATGCACTCCGGCGCCTGCCGGGCGGTGAGGCTCAGAGCTCGGTGACGACGATGTCGAGCCGTGTCCCGTGAAGACCGTGCTCACCGACCTCGACGGCCCAGCCGAGGTCTCGCAGCTGCTCGGCGAACCGTGCCGGGGATGTGGGGTTGCCGCCGTCCACGAGGAGTGAGCGCACGAGGCGGCCCTTCGTGGCCTTGTTGAAGTGCGAGACGACCTTGCGCTTGCCACCGACCTCATGCAGCACCCGGGCGGTCACCACGCGACGGGAAGTCTCCGCGTCGGGGCGCCAGAACGAGGCGTACGTCGACGAGCGGAGATCCACGACGAGCCCCCTGCCGGCGGCCTCGTGAACCGCGGTGTCGAGCCGGGCGCTCCAGTACGTCGACACCTGACCGATCCCGGGCAGGGACACCGACCCCGACAGCCGGTAGGCCGGGATCCGGTCTGCGGGACGCAGCAGGCCGAACAGCCCGGAGCTGATCGCCACCCGGCTCGTCGCGCGGCGCCTTGCGGCGGCGTCCATGGACGCGAGGTCGAGCGCCTCGTAGAGGACTCCGGAGTAGACCTGGTCGGCCCGCCCGGTGGGTGCTTCCCGGAGCGCGGCGTTGCGAGCCACCTCGTCGGCCTGGGTCTTGCCGAGACCCAGCACCTCTGCGGCCTTGGTCGCGTCGCCCATGTCGTCCGCCCTGCCCGTCGTACACAGGGAGACGAGGGCGTCGAGCATCTCGGCCCTCGCGTCGGTCAACGAGGCGAAGCTCAGCGCGCCGAGGTCGAGCGGCTTGCCGCGGCGGGGAGCGGTCTTCCCCTCGGACGGTGGAAGCAGGATCAGCACGGGCGCCACCCTATGCTGATCAGGGTCAGCCCCGAGTGCGAGGAGTGACCCACGTGACGAGACAGGTCGTACACGTCCACCATGCCGACGGCAGCGAGCTGCGCAAGGGGGTCGAAGCGGTCCAGGCGGAGATGGGCGTCACCCCGGAGTTCCCGGCGGAGGTGGAGGCGGCGGCCGCGAAGGCCGCTCGCAACCCGCGGCTCCCCGACCTCGACCGCACCGACATCCCGTTCGTGACCATCGACCCGTCGTCGGCTCTCGACCTCGACCAGGCGATGCACCTCGAACGCGACGGCGACGGCTACGTGGTGCACTATGCGATCGCCGACGTGGGCGCCTTCGTCATGCCGGGCGACCCGGTCGACCTCGAGGCGAACCGGCGCGGCGAGACGCTCTACGGCGCAGACTCGAAGATCCCGCTGCACCCCAAGGTGCTCTCCGAGGACGCGGCGTCGCTGCTGGCCGACCGGGTGCGTCCGGCGTTGCTGTGGAGGATCAAGGTCGACTCGGCGGGGGAGGGCACGGACGCCACCGTGGAGAGGGCGATGGTCCGTAGCCGGGCGAAGCTCGACTACGAGAGCGTGCAGAGGCAGATCGACGCGGGTACGGCCGACGACATGTTCACGCTGCTGCGTGAGGTCGGCGAGCTGCGTCGGCACCGGGAGGCCGAGCGCGGGGGAGTGTCGCTGCCGCTGCCGGACCAGGAGATCGACATCGACGGCGACCGGTGGTCCCTGGAGTTCCGGGGCAGGCACCCGGTGGAGGAGTGGAACGCCCAGATCTCGCTGCTCACCGGTATGGCGGCGGCCGACCAGATGATCTACGCGCGGGTGGGCCTTCTGCGGACGCTGCCTCCGGCGGACTCACGCGACGTGCAGCGGCTGCACCGTACGGCGAGGGCGCTCGGCATCGAGTGGCCGGCCGAGCAGCTCTACCCTGACTTCGTCCGGTCGCTCGTCCCGACCAAGCCCGAGCACGCCGCCATGGTGCTGGCCTGCACGCGGTTGCTCCGCGGCTCGGGGTACGTCGGCTTCAACGGCGCGGTGCCGGAGCAGGCGGAACACTCGGGGCTGGCGTCGGAGTACGCCCACGTCACCGCCCCGTTGCGCAGGCTGGTGGACCGCTACGCCCTGGAGATCTGCGTCGCGCTCTGCGCCGGCACGGAGGTGCCGCAGTGGGTCCTGGACAAGCTCGACGAGCTGCCGACGACCATGCGGGCCTCCGACCAGCGGGCGAACCAGTACCAGAACGCGATCCTGAACCTCGTCGAGGCCGGAGTGCTGCGCGACGCGGTCGGCGAGACCTTCGACGGCGTGGTCGTCGCAGTGGACTCCGACGACCCCCGCCGGGGTGACGTCGTCGTGCAGCAGCCTGCCATCGAAGCCGCGGTCACGAGCACACACGAGCTCCCGCTGGGGGCGAACGTCACCGTGCGGCTCGCCCAAGCGGACCCGGCGACGCGTGCCGTGCGGTTCGAGCTCGTCTGACGGCTATCCTTGACCCGGATGAGCCGGCCGGGCGACCGCGAGGAGCACGCTTCTCGAGGAAGGTCCGGGCTCCACAGGGCGAGGTGGTGGGCAACACCCACCCGGGGTGACCCGCGGGACAGTGCCACAGAAAGCAGACCGCCGTTCGCGCCTCCGGGCGCAAGCGGTAAGGGTGAAACGGTGGTGTAAGAGACCACCAGCGTGCCGGGTGACCGGGACGGCTAGGTAAACCCCACCTGGAGCAAGGTCAAGAGACGGGGGCGGCCGCAAGGCCACCTCCCGCGCGGACGATCGAGGGCTGCCCGCCCGAGTCCGCGGGTAGACCGCACGAGGCTGTCGGCAACGGCAGCCCTAGATGGATGGTCGCCGATCGTGCATCGCGAGGTGCACGGGAACAGAACCCGGCCTACAGGCCGGCTCATCCTTTCCCTGGCCGGGCGGGTATCCCGTCAGATCGACGTCGAGGCATGGGACCAGCGCGGCGCCGGCGTGGCGCGACGCTGGTCACAGGGAATGGCGCAGTGCACGATGGCGTTGCACCCCCCGGTACAGCGAAGGAGTGAGAGATGACGTTCGAGACGCCTGGCCGAGTCAACCACCCCGCTGACGTGTACCACCGCGCGTGGGAGCTGCTTCAGGACAGGTCTCCGAAGCAGGCGATCGAGATCCTCGAGCCGGCGATCGAGACCGAGCCGGGCTCGACGAGCCTCCGCACGCTCAGGGCGTGGGCCTACTTCCAGAGTGCCCAGCTCGCCAAGGCCGAGACCGAGCTGGCCGTGCTCGTCGAGGAGTGCCCCACGGACGTGTGGGCCCGCTTCGCCCTCGGCCGCGTGCTCGAGCGGCAGTCGCGCTACTCCGACGCGCTCCCACACCTGCGTCTCGCGGCCGTCATGTCCGGTGACCCCGAGCACGAGGCAGGGGTGCTCCGCGTCGAGCGGCGGATGGCCGAGTCCGGCGGTTCGTCGTACGACGATCTGCGCTGACGCTCAGGGCAGGGTCAGGATCTCCGCACCGTCGTCGGTGACGAGCAGCGTGTGCTCGAACTGCGCGCTGGGCCGCTTGTCCTTGGTCACCACGGTCCAGTTGTCGGCCCACATGTCCCACTCGTAGGTCCCCAGGCAGAGCATCGGCTCGATCGTGAAGGTCATCCCCTTCTCGATCACGGTGTCGTAGTACGACTCGTCGTAGTGGGGGATGATCAGGCCCGAGTGGAACGCCGTGCCGATGCCGTGCCCCGTGAAGTCACGGACCACGCCGTACCCGAACCGCTTGGCGTAGGACTCGATCACGCGCCCGATCACGTTGACCTGCCGACCTGGCTTGACCGACTTGATCGCCCGGCGCAGCGCCTCCTCGGTGCGCTCCACGAGCAGGCGCGTCTCCTCGTCGACCTCACCTGCCAGGAAGGTGGCGTTCGTGTCGCCGTGCACGCCCCCGATGAAGGCGGTGATGTCGATGTTGACGATGTCGCCGTCCTCGATCACCCGGCTGTCGGGGATGCCGTGGCAGATCACCTCGTTGACGCTGGTGCACAGCGACTTGGGGAAGCTGCGGTAGCCCAGCGTGGACGGGTAGGCGCCGTTGTCGCACAGGAACTCGTGACCGATCCGGTCCAGCTCGTCGGTCGTGCGGCCGGGCTCGACGTGCTTCCCGACCAGCTGAAGCGCCTGGGCCGCGAGCCGACCGGCGATCCGCATCCGCTCGACGGTCTCCTCGTCCTTGACCTCCGAACCCGTGAAGGGCGTCGGGGCCTCCTTGTCGACGTACTCCGGCCGCGGGATGTGGGCTGGGACGGGACGGCGGGGCGAGATCGTCGCGGGTGCAATGGCATTCACGCCGTCGAGTGTAGTTTCTGACCTACGACGAGGAGAGGAGCGGCATATGGCGCAGTACTGGTTCTGCCTCACGCACCACCGGGTGGAGGGCGAGGAGGGCTGCAAGAACGCCGATCGGCTGGGCCCCTACTCGAGCGAGACGGAGGCGGCTCGGGCTCTGGACAAGGTGGCCGAGCGCAACGAGGACTGGGACAACGACCCCGCTTGGAACGACAACGACCTCGAGGACTGACGTCTTCGGGCGGTTTCTGGGCGGCTTTGTCCAGTGCTGCTGACCGCCCACGTGACTGAGGGGAAGATGCCCGGCCTCCACTGCCGGACATCTTCCCCTCAACGCTCGAGATCCGAGGCTCAGGCCTTCTTGGCGGTCTTCTTGGCCGGGGTCTTCTTGACCGTTGCGCCGGCCTTCCTGGCTGGGGCCTTCTTGGCCGCCGACGTCGCCGTGGAAGTCTTCTTCGCCGTGGACTTCGCGGCCGACTTCGCTGCCGGGGCCTTCTTGGCCGGGGCCTTCTTCGAGGTCGACTTGGTCGCCGGTGTCTTCTTCGCGACGCTCTTCTTCGTCGCCGTCGAGGCCGTCCTGGTGGCGGGGGTCCTCTTCGCGGTCGTGCTGAGCTTCTTGGCCGGTGCCTTCGCGGTGACCTTCTTGGCGGTGCGCTTGGGGGCTGTGGCCTTGGCTGCCGGTGCCTTCTTCGCCGTCGTGCCGACCTTCTTCGCGGCCGGCTTCGCCGTTGCTGTCTTCTTCGTCGCCGGCGCCTTCTTGCCGGTGGTCTTGCTCGCGGGTGCCTTCTTCGCGGTGGTCTTGGCTGCGCCCGTTGCCGTCTTGGCCATCTTGGCGGTTGCCCTCTTCGCGGTTGTCTTAGCGGCGCCGACTGCCTTGCCCGCGGACGACGTCGGAGCGCTCTTCGCCGGTGTGGCCTTCCTGGTCCGCGCCTTGTTCGCGCTCGAGGTCTTGGCCGATGACTTCTGTGCTGCAGGCACGTGTGCCTCCTGGTCGGTGATCGTCCGGCAGAGCCGGCGTTCGCTGTCGCGGACGGCCGGTCCGGTCGCCCCCGCATATGATCTTGGCAACATTGCGCCTGCAGGTAAACGAAATCGGCAAAGTGGCGGCGCGTGTCGGGTTGTGCCGAAGTGCCGGTTCGATGTAGGCGTCGAGCTCCTGAAGCGGTGAATCTCCTGTGTGCAAAGGGGATTCGCCGCCCACGACATCAATGAAGCAGGATCAACGACATGAAGATGAACCTTCGCCAGTCAGGACCGTTCATCGGCATGGCGGGGATGGCGACGACGCTCTTCCTCTATGTGTACTCGGCGATCGTGGTGCGAGACGGCCTGACTCTCGTCGTGCTCCCGCTGGTCTGGCTGGTGCTCTTCGCCCTGGCTGTTGCCTGGTTCACGACGCACCCGTACCGAGTGCTGGCCCTGCCGGTCCTGGCTGCCGTCGTGTGGTTCGCGGCGATGCTCAGCTGACGGCGACGCCGCGCCGGTGACACGCCTGCGGACGTGTCACCGGCGCGGCGTCGGGCTCAGAAGGTGTGCTCCTCCCCTGGGAAGCTCCCCGCCGCGACGTCGGCCGCGAAGTCCTGGGCCGCCTTCAGCAGGACGCCGTGCAGGTCGGCGTACTGCTTGACGAAGCGCGGCATGCGACCCGTGCGCAACCCGGCCATGTCCTGCCAGACGAGCACCTGGGCGTCGCAGTTCACCCCGGCGCCGATGCCCACGGTCGGGATCGCCAAGGTCTTGGTGATCTGGGCGGCGACATCGCCGGGGACCATTTCCATGACGAGTGCGAACGCCCCCGCCGCCTCGAGTGCCTGCGCCTCGGCGATGAGCCGTTGCGCGGCGTCTCCGCGGCCCTGGACCCGGTAACCGCCGAGGTTGTGCTCGGACTGGGGGGTGAATCCGATGTGCGCCATCACGGGAATGCCAGACCGGGTGAGCAGCTCGACCTGAGGCACCATCTCCACGCCGCCCTCGAGCTTCACGGCGTGGGCGTTGGCCTCCTTCATGAAGCGCACAGCGGTGTGGAAGGCCTGCTCTGCGGACGCCTGGTAGGAGCCGAAGGGCAGGTCGGCGACGACCAGTGCGCGCTTGGCGGATCGCGTGACCGCGCGCGCCAAGGGGATGAGCTCGTCCACCGTGACCGGCAGCGAGGTCTCGTTGCCGAAGACGTTGTTGGAGGCCGAGTCGCCGACCAGCATCACGGGGATGCCGGCTTCGTCGAAGACCTGCGCGGTGTACTGGTCGTAGGCGGTGAGCATCGCCCACCGCTCGCCACGCTCCTTCATCTCGCGAAGGTGGTGGGTTCGCACCCGCTTCACGGGTGTTGAGCTCTTGGCCGGACCAGTGCCGTACGGCGCCGTCGTCTCGCTCATCTGTGGACCTCCAGGCGATGTTCTCGAGGCTCCCCGATGGAGTCCCCGGACCACGGCCAAGGCTAGTACTCCCGGCGTGCGAGGGGGTTTGTGCGACTGGTCACGTGGCACTATCGCGACGTGGACTTCTCCTCTGCCTACAGTCATGGCTTCGCCCGCGTGGCGGCGTGCACCGTGCCGATCTCCATCGCCGACCCGGAGTCGAACGCCGACGCCGTCCTCGCCGAGGCACGAGCCTGTCACGAGGAGGGTGTGGCGGTCGCGATCTTCCCGGAGCTCACGCTGACGGGCTACTCGATCGAGGACCTCTTCCTCCAGGACGCCGTGCTCGAGCAGGTCGATTCGGCCCTGGCACGCGTCGTGGCGGAGTCACGCGAGCTGATGCCCGTCCTGGTGCTCGGTGCGCCGCTCGCGCACGGCAACCGGATCTACAACTGCGCGGTGGTGGTCCATCGCGGTGAGGTCCTCGGTGTGTCCCCGAAGTCCTACCTCCCCACGTACCGCGAGTTCTACGAGCGCCGGCACTTCGGCCCCGGCGACGACCGTCGCGGCGCGACCATGGCGCTCGGGGGTGCGCAGGTGCCGTTCGGCCCCGACCTGTTGTTCCGCGCGAAGGACCTGCCGGGACTCGTCCTGCACGTCGAGGTGTGCGAGGACATGTGGGTTCCCGTCCCGCCGAGCGCGGAGGCTGCCCTGGCGGGCGCCACGGTGCTCGCGAACCTGTCGGGCAGCCCCATCACGGTGGGACGCGCCAACGACCGCCACCTGCTCGTACGCTCGGCGAGCTCGCGCTGCGTGGCTGCCTACCTGTACGCCGCGGCGGGGGAGGGCGAGTCCACGACCGACCTGTCCTGGGACGGCCAGACGATGGTCTACGAGTGCGGGAACCTCCTCGCGGAGACCGAGCGCTTCCCGGACGGTCCGCGTCGGTCGGTGGCCGACATCGATCTCGACCGGCTGCGCCAGGACCGGTTGCGTCAGGGCACCTTCGACGACAACCGGCGGACGCTGGCTGATCGGACCGGGGGCTTCCGCACCGTGGAGTTCACCGTGGACCCGCCCGCCGGCGACATCGGGCTGCGCCGCAAGGTCGACCGGTTCCCGTTCGTGCCGGACGACCCGGAACGGCTCGCGCTCGACTGCTTCGAGGCGTACAACATCCAGGTCTCCGGGCTCGAGCAACGGCTGCGCGCGATCGGCCAGCCCAAGGTCGTCATCGGCGTCTCGGGAGGTCTCGACTCCACCCACGCGCTCATCGTCGCCGCGCGCGCGATGGACCGGCTCGACCGGCCGCGCAGCGACATCCTGGCGTACACGCTGCCGGGCTTCGCGACCGGCGAGACGACCAAGGGCAACGCCACCCGCCTCTCCAAGGCGCTCGGTGTGTCGTTCGAGGAGGTGGACATCAGGCCCGCCGCGCGACAGATGCTGGCCGATCTCGACCACCCGTTCAGCGCCGGTGAGCCGGTCTACGACGTGACCTTCGAGAACGTCCAGGCCGGTCTGCGCACCGACTACCTGTTCCGGATCGCCAACTACCGCGGTGGCATCGTGCTCGGCACCGGCGACCTCTCCGAGCTCGCGCTCGGGTGGGCGACGTACGGCGTGGGCGACCAGATGTCGCACTACACGGTCAACGCGGGTGTCCCGAAGACCCTGATCCAGCACCTGATCCGCTGGGTGGCCTCCGAGGGGCTGTTCGACGAGGAGGTCAACGAGATCCTCCGGATCATCGTCGACCAGGAGATCAGCCCCGAGCTCGTCCCCGTCGAGGAAGGCGAGAAGCCGCAGTCGACGGAGGCCGCGGTCGGTCCCTACTCGCTGCAGGACTTCAACCTCTTCCACGTCCTGCGCTACGGCTACCGCCCGAGCAAGATCGCCTTCCTCGCCCACCATGCCTGGCGTGACGCGTCGTACGGCGAGTGGCCGCCGGGCTTCCCGGAGGACCAGCGCCGTTCCTACGACCTGCCCGAGATCCGTCACTGGCTGACGGTCTTCGTCAAGCGGTTCTTCGCCTTCGCGCAGTTCAAGAGGTCCGCGCTGCCCAACGGCCCGAAGGTCTCGGCCGGGGGAGCGCTGTCGCCGCGCGGCGAGTGGCGGGCTCCGTCGGACGGCAACGCCGAGGCATGGCTCGCCGAGCTGGAACGGAACGTGCCCAAGGAGTAGGGGGGAGCGTCACGTTCCCGTAACGGGGATGCGACATAGTTACCCCATGGGTAAGCAGGAAGAGTTCGTCCTCCGTGCGCTCGAGGAGCGCGACGTCCGGTTCGTCCGGCTGTGGTTCACCGACGTGCTCGGCTCCTTGAAGTCCGTCGCGATCGCCCCCGCCGAGCTGGAAGGCGCCTTCGCTGAAGGGATCGGCTTCGACGGCTCGGCGATCGAGGGGTTCGCCAGGGTCTACGAGGCCGACATGCTCGCCAAGCCCGACCCGTCGACGTTCCAGATCCTGCCCTGGCGCGGCGAGGGGCCGTCGACCGGGCGGATGTTCTGCGACATCGTCATGCCGGACGGCTCACCGTCGTACGCCGACCCGCGGTTCGTGCTCAAGCGCACGCTGTCGAGGGCCGCGGAGAACGGCTTCACCTTCTACACCCACCCCGAGATCGAGTTCTACCTGTTCAAGAACTCCCCCGAGCCCGGGGCCGAGCCGATCCCGGTGGACCGCAGCGGCTACTTCGACCACACCGCTCAGAGCTCGGGCGCGGACTTCCGCCGCGAGGCGATCACCATGCTCGAGGCGATGGGGATCTCGGTGGAGTTCAGCCACCACGAGGGTGGGCCGGGACAGCAGGAGATCGACCTGCGCTACGCCGACGCGCTGTCGACCGCGGACAACATCATGAGCTTCCGCACGGTGGTGCGAGAGGTCGCACTGTCGCAAGGCATCTGGGCCACGTTCATGCCCAAGCCGTTCACGACCCACCCCGGTTCCGGTATGCACACCCACGTCTCGCTGTTCGAGGGCGACCGCAATGCTTTCTTCTCCGCCGGCGCGGAGTACCAGCTCTCGCCCACGGGCAGGCGGTTCATCGCCGGGGTCTTGAGGCACGCCTCCGAGATCACGGCGATCACCAACCAGTGGGTGAACTCCTACAAGCGCCTGATCGGCGGTGGCGAGGCGCCGTCGTACATCTGCTGGGGCCACAACAACCGCTCCGCGATGGTCCGGGTGCCGATGTACAAGCCGAACAAGGGCCAGGCGACCCGGATCGAGCTGCGCACGATCGACTCCGCCTGCAACCCCTACCTCGCCTTCGCGGTGATCCTCGGAGCCGGGATGAAGGGGATCGAGGAGGGTTACGAGCTTCCCCCTGAGGCCGAGGACGACGTGTGGTCGCTCAACGACCGCGAGCGCAAGTCCCTGGGCATCGACCCGTTGCCGAAGACCCTCTCCGAGGCGATCAGCGTGATGGAGAACAGCGAGCTCCTCGCGGAGACGCTGGGGGAGCACGTCTACGACTTCTTCCTGCGCAACAAGCGGGCGGAGTGGGAGGCCTACCGGGGTCAGGTCTCGACCTTCGAGCGTGACCTCATGCTGCCGGTCATCTGAGGACGCCGGGTAGCCTCACCCCTGTGACGTCGCTCCCGGTTCTGGTCGTCGAGCACGAGGCACTGTGCCCCCCGGGATGGGTGGGTGAGTGGCTCGTCGAAGCGGGTTGCCCCGTCGACGTACGACGCCCCTACCGCGACGAGGACCTGCCTGCCGACCTCACGGGCCACCGAGGCATGGTGGTGCTCGGCGGCTCGATGGACGCCTACGCCGACGAGCGACATCCCTGGCTGGCGGACGTCAAGCAGCTGGTGCGCCGGGCGGCCGAGGAAGGCGTGCCCACGCTCGGGATCTGCCTTGGCCACCAGCTGGCTGCCGTCGCGCTCGGCGGCGCCGTGCACACCAACCCGCAGGGTCAACAGATCGGCGTCGTCGAGGTCGGCTGGACCGAGGCGGCCGCGGACGACCTCCTGCTCGGCGCCGTGGCAGACGCACGCATCTCGGTGCAGTGGAACAACGACATCGTCAGCATCCCGCCGGTGGGAACCGAGATCCTGGCTCGGACACCCGCGGGGGAGATCCAGGCCGCCCGCTTCGCGCCGACGGTGTGGGGGGTGCAGTCCCACCCGGAAGCAGGCGAGGACGTCGTCAGCGCGTGGGTCGAGGACGACCGGGACGCCGCCGTGGAGCGCGGGGTCGACCTCGACGGGTACGTCGCCAAGGTCGCTGCCGCCCGCGACGAGCTGCGCGCGTCCTGGCAGCCGCTGGCCACCGCGTTCGCGGCGATGAGCAGGGAAGCCGTGCGCACGTGGTGAAGGGCGGGCGGGTCACCACCACGTCCGGCAGCTTCGCCCGGCTGGGGTTCCGTGACGTCGAGGCCACCATGGCGGCACTGGGCAGGCTCGGTCCGGCCGGTGACGAGCTGGTGCACCTTCTCGCCGCTGCGGCCGCCCCGGACCAGGCGGCCGTCTACCTCGCCGACCTGGCGGCAGCGGCACCTGACCGTGACGAGCTGCTGGAGGCACTCCGGGACGACGAGGGCTTCGCCATGCGGCTGCTGCTGGTGCTCGGGGCCAGCTCCGCGCTCGGTGACCACCTCGTGCGTCATCCCGGCCACTGGCACGAGCTGACCGACCCGGCGCTCGGCTCGACCCGCGCTCCGGCGTTCGCGCTGCGCGCCGCCATGCTCGGCGCTGTGGGTGCCGACCCCGCGACCGCGACCCCGATCGCGATGCTGGAGGACACCGTCGCGGTCGACGCACTGCGGGTGGAGTACCGCCGGAATCTGCTCCGCCTGGCCTCGCGCGACCTGGCGCACGGTGTGGGCGTCGACGACGTCGCCGCCGAGCTCTCGGACCTCGCCGCGGCGACGCTCGAGGCAGCGCTCGCGGTGGCGCGTGCACGAGTGGGGGACTCCGCGGCGACCTGCCGCCTGGCCGTGATCGCGATGGGCAAGTGCGGGGGCCACGAGCTGAACTACGTCAGCGACGTGGACGTGATCTTCGTGGCCGAGCCGGCCGACGGGACGCCCGAGACCCCCTCGTTGCGGGCCGCGACCCAGCTGGCGTCCAACCTGATGCGGATCTGCTCCGACCACACTGCCGAGGGGACGATCTGGCCCGTCGACGCGGCGCTGCGGCCCGAGGGCAGGGCCGGGCCGCTGGTACGCACGCTGAGCAGCCACGAGGGGTACTACGAGCGCTGGGCCAAGACCTGGGAGTTCCAGGCCCTCCTCAAGGCGCGACCGGTCGCGGGGGACCAGGCCCTGGGACGTGAGTACGTCGAGCGCATCGCGCCGATGGTGTGGTCGGCCGCCGAGCGCGAGGGCTTCGTCACCGACGTGCAGGCGATGCGACGACGGGTCCTCGAGCACATCCCTGCCCGGCACGCGGAGCGCCAGATCAAGCTCGGGTCCGGGGGCCTGCGCGACGTCGAGTTCGCCGTGCAGCTCCTGCAGATGGTGCACGGTCGGGCCGACCCGGCGGTACGGCGGCCCGCGACGCTCAGCGCTCTGGCCGAGCTCACCCGAGGAGGGTACGTCGGACGCGAGGACGGTGCCGCCCTGGACGCGGCGTACAAGTTCCTCCGCACGCTCGAGCACCGGATGCAGCTGTCCCACCTCCGTCGTACGCACGTCGTGCCGGAGGACCAGGAGGCCCTCCGCTCTCTCGCGCGTTCCATGGGGTTCCGCAAGGAGCCGGTGGAGGAGCTCAACCGGCACTGGCGGCAGCACGGCAAGGAGGTCCGACGGCTCCACGAGAAGCTCTTCTACCGCCCGTTGCTCGCGGCGGTTGCCAAGCTCCCGGGTGAGGAGGCGCGCCTCACGGCGAGCGCGGCCAAGCAGCGGCTCGCCGCACTCGGTTATCTCGATCCCGAAGCAGCTCTGCGACACCTGGAGGCGCTGACCAGCGGTGTCTCCCGGGCCGCGGCCATCCAGCGGACGCTCCTGCCGGTGATGCTGGGCTGGTTCGCGGACGCACCGGACCCTGATGCGGGGCTCTTCGGCTTCCGCAAGATCTCGGAGGCGCTCGGCTCGACGCACTGGTACCTCCGCCTGCTGCGTGACGAGGGGCAGGTCGCCGAGCGACTGGCCCGGATCCTCGCGTCCAGCCGCTATGCGACAGATCTGCTTCAACGCGAGCCCGAGGGGGTCGCGCTGCTCGGCAAGGACGACGGGCTCGTCCCGCTGACGCGCGAGCCGATCGAGAAGGAGATGGTCACCGGCGGTCTCCGCCAGAGCGACCCGGTCGAGGCGATCACCGTCATCCGTGGGATCAGGCGGCGAGAGCTGTTGCGCATCTCGGTCAGCGAGCTCGTCGGGTCGCTCGACGTCGCCCAGGTCGGTGTCGCGTTGACCGACATGACCGCAGCGACGCTCGCGGCGGCGCTCGAGGTCGCCACCACCGCGGTCGAGGCCGAGCGTCACGGACCGATCCCGACCCGGCTGGCCATCATCGCGATGGGCCGCTTCGGAGGTCACGAGCTCGGCTACGGGAGCGACGCCGACGTGATGTTCGTGCACGACCCCCTCGAGGGCGCGAGCCCCGAGGAGGCGTCGAACGCGGCCCGAGACGTCGTCAACGAGCTGAGGCGTCTCCTGAGCCTCCAAGGCAGCGACCCGGCCCTCGAGATCGACACCGGGCTCCGTCCGGAGGGCAAGCAGGGGCCCCTGGTGCGTTCGCTGGAGTCCTACGGCGCCTACTACGCCAAGTGGTCGGCCGTGTGGGAGGCTCAGGCCCTCCTGCGTGCGGATGCCATGGTCGGCGACCCGGACCTGTGCGGGCGCTTCACGGCGCTCATCGACCCGCTCCGCTTCCCCGAGAAGGGCATCGGGGAGGCCGACATCCGTGAGATCAGGCGGATCAAGGCGCGCGTGGACGCCGAGCGTCTGCCGCGTGGCGCCGATCCCGCGACACATCTCAAGCTCGGCCGGGGCGGGCTCGCCGACGTCGAGTGGACGGTGCAGCTGCTCCAGATGAAGCACTCCGGCGCGGTGGCCGGCCTGCGGACGACGCGCACGCTCGACGCGCTCCGGGCCGCGGTGGAGGCGGAGCTGCTCTCGCCAGAAGACGCCGAAGCGCTCGAGGACGCCTGGTCGATGGCAAGTCGGCTGCGCAACACGATCATGTTGGTGCGGGGCCGGGTGTCCGACTCGCTGCCTCGGGACACCCGGGAGAAGGCGGCCGTCGCCCACCTGTGCGGCTACGGCCCGGGGGAGTCCGACGAGCTCGTCAACGACTACCTGCGGGTGACCCGCCACGCCCGCGCTGTCGTGGACCGCGTCTTCTGGGACTGACAGACATGGCGCCCGCGGCGGGACGGCCCTCCAGTAGACCGGGCCCGCTGCTGCCGCTCAGTCGGTGAGCTCGGACGGCCGGGCGATGACGTCGACCAGGGCGCCGTTACGGAGGACGGTGACCTCCATGCGGGAGCCGATGGCCTCCTCGAACAGCAGCCGCTGGAGTGACTGGGCGTCGCCGAGCGCGGTGAGGCCCACCGCCAGGATGACGTCGCCGGCTCGCATACCGCTGGAGTCGGCCGGCGAGCCGGGCACCACCTCCACGACGCGCAGGCCGGTGCGCGAGCCGGTGCGCTCGGCCCACATCGGCGGGAGCGGCGCGGGTGAGGTGACCAGTCCGAGGTAGGCACGGCGCACGCGGCCGTCGTGCATCAGCGAGGAGAGGATGCGATGGGTCGTCGCGTTGATGGGCACGGCGAGACCCAGCCCGAACCCGGCCACCGCCGTGTTGATCCCCACGACCCGGCCCCGGGAGTCACCCAGGGCGCCACCGGAGTTGCCCGGGTTGAGCGCCGCGTCGGTCTGGATGACGTCCTCGATGATCCGGGTTGCCGTGCGGGTTCGCGCAGGCATACCTCGACCCAGGGCGCTGACCACGCCCGCTGTCACGCTGCCGGCGAGCCCCAGGGGGTTGCCGACGGCCACGACCAGGGAGCCCACCTTGAGCCGGTCGGCGTCGCCGTACTCGGGAGGCGGAGGGACAGCCCGGTCGGCGCGCACCAGGGCCAGGTCGGACAGGGCGTCGCGGCCGACCACCTCGAGCCGGGCCGTCGTACCGTCGCTGAAGGATGCCTCCCCTTCGTCTCCCGCATCGACGACGTGGGCGTTGGTTACCAGATGACCCTCACCCGTGAGCACGACCGCCGAGCCGGCGGACTCGCTCGATCGTCCGCGTGCGCGTCGGCGTACCCGGATGGCAGCGACCCGGGGTGTCAGGGTCTCCGCGACGGCGGAGACGACGCTCGAGTAGGCGTCGAGCGCATCGTTGTCGGGGAAGTCCATCGTCCCCTCCCGATCGGACGCAGGGGTGGTGAGGCGACAACCTCATTCCGGGCTGGTTCATTCCCGTTGGCATGGTCTGGACCATGCCGGGGCCGTGCTGGGTCACAATGCTCATCCAGCCACTGCAGCCCTGGCTGTGCCGGAGCGGAAACCGCACGAAGGAGATCGCGGCGTTGAAGCACCACGTCCGAGCAGGTCAGCCGGAGGACGTCGATGCGGCTGCCGAGGCGCTGGCCGAGGCGTTCACGGGCTACACCTGGGCCGCCTGGACCGTCGACGCGGAGAGCCACACGGCGCGACTCAAAGAGCAGCACGTGCTGTTCCTGCGCCACATCCTGGTCCCGTACGGCGTTTGGTGGGTCGTCGAGGTGGATGACCGAGCTCCTCGTCACGTGGTCGGTGCCGCGGCGTGGCTGCCTCCTCATATCGACGTTCCAGGGGAGACCTGGGTGGCTCTCGACGAGCGGCTCGACCGTCTCGCCGGCGACCGCGTCGAGCACGGCCGCATCGCCGAGAGGACCTGTCGCGAGCTCCGTCCTCCGGGCCCTTACTGGTACCTCGGAACCGTCGGGGTCCACCCCGCCTACCAGCGAAGAGGACTCGCCACCGAGCTGCTCACCCCTGGCATCGCAGCCGCGCAGGCGGAGGGCCGCGACGCGTACCTCGAGACGTCGTCGGAGGGCAACGTGCGCCTCTACGAGCGGCTCGGGTTCGTCGTCTCGGGGCACGTCACCGTCCCAGCAGGCGGTCCGGAGGTCTGGGGGATGATCCGGCCCTACGGGATCGGCATCTGAACGATCGCCGGCCAGAGTGCGAGTGCGCGCGCTCGGCCAGAGACACCGGGCCCGCCCGTCGCCGGTCGTGGTTGTGGCGGTGCGGCGCAGGAGACGTCCGCACGCCTGCCCGGCAACCGCGGTGGAAGGGCACCGGTCTTCAGGTAGGCGGCGACCCGAGCGGCTGCACACGGCCCCGACAGGTCAGGAGTGGAGCCGTGGGTCGTGCCACCCCGGATGGCGACCAGTCGCGAGTTGGGGAAGCGGCTGCGGACCTCGAGGCTGCCCGCGAAAGGAGTCGCGGCGTCCAGGGTCTGGCCGACGAGCAGCGCACTCGTACCGTTGCCACGGACCGTCACCGGCCTGCCCGACTTCGCCGGCCAGTACAGGCACGGAGTGGAGTTCCAGGTGATTGCCCAGGTGGGGATGGGCGCCACGCGATAGAGGCGCCACGAGTCCGCGGCCACCGTGCTCCACGGAGGAGATGGCGCGTCGGTGCAGGTGACCGCGTTGAAGACGGCGTAGGTGTTGTCGTTTCCGGGGGTGTCGAGGAAGCGCCAGGCCCGGATGAGCGGTCTGGGGTTGTGGTTGTGGACCCAGGCCGAGAAGCCCTGCGCGAGCTGCGGCCAGATGGCTTGCAGGTACCCGCCGATCAAGAAGGCGTCGTCCCACTCGCTGGGACCCAGCACGCCGGCAGCGGGCTGCTGGCGGAGGAGCCGTCGCTGCTTCAGGTAGAGACGCTCCACGGCAGCGCCGGTCCGACCCAGGTGATAGGTCCCGTTGTAACGGGCGACCCACCGGGCGAAGACGTCGAAGGCACGTTGGAAGGCGACGGCCTGGTCGAGACCTGATGGGTACCAGACCTTCGTCGGGTCGACGTTGCTGTCCAAGACCATCCGTCGGACGCGGGAGGGGTACATGGTGGCGTAGACCTGCCCGAGGTACGTGCCGTACGAGTAGCCGTAGAAGTTGATCCGGCTCGCTCCGAGTGCCTGCCGGAGGCGTTCCATGTCCATGACCGTGTCGGTGGTCTTCATGTGGTCCAGCAGCGCGCCGTACTTCCCGCAGGCCTGGGCGTAGGACTTCGAGCGGCTCAGCCAGGTCTGCACCAGCGCCCGGCTCGTCGGCACGTACGGCGGCCGGTTGCCGTGGAAGTAGTTCGGGCTGCAGGACAGCGCCGGACGGCTCGCGCCGACGCCGCGGGGGTCGAACCCGATCCAGTCGTAGCCGGCGCCGCTGTTCAGGGGCATGAACTTCCCGAGTGCGGCGAACATCAGGCCGGACGCACCGGGTCCGCCCGGGTTCGTCAGCATCACGCCCTGAGACCGGGGGGTGGTGTGCTTGACCCGCGAGACCGCGAGCTTGATCGTCTGACCCGCCGGGTCGTTGTAGTCCATCGGCACGGTGAGGACGCCACATTGGGCACGGAACTGCGCCAGTGTGGGATCGGTGCACCGTCCCCACGTGATCCTCGGCGGGGCCAGGCGCGTCGCGGTCGCGGTGACCGGTACGCCACGGGCAGCCGTCCCGTGGGCAGTCACGCCAGCGGCCGCACCCGCGGTCCCCGCCCACGTGGCCATCGACACCACCACGGCCGTCGCGGCGACTACGAAACCGTTCGTGCTCATGCGACCACCCCATCGGCGAAAGCCCCTCCGGCCAGCCTAAGAACGCGGGTCGGGTGCTGCCCATACCGCCGACAGGGCATTCGGGTCGGGCAGGGCTCGACGGCTTCGTGCCCGGATATTTATGAAAAATCGAACGGGGTGGACATCGCCCCTATGGGGGACGATTCTTGTTGAATACAGCAAAAAGGATGACGGGGGACGGTCCGGTTCCTAGCCTTCGGTTGATCGCCCACGTCGCTGCTCACTGTGCGGTCCTCGGCGTTCTCAAGAAGGAGCGGGTCAGATGTCTATCGCCTTGTCCCACCGAAGGGTGGCACTGGCTGCCGCGGCCGCCACGACCGTCGCCGCGGCCGCGACCTGGGGTGGTCTGGCACTCCGGGAGCCGTCCGACAGCGAGCCCTCGCTGAACGAACGGCTCGTCGAGAAGCTGAAGCCCGTCGAAGGCGAGGCCGGCGGCGAGTCCAAGGAGGCGGCCACAGCCGCCGAGCAGTACGCCCAGGCGCGGACCGCGCCCGGGATCGTCGGTCCTGGCGCCTACTCCGCGGCCTGGAGCTCCCTGCAAGCCCTCCCGGCCAGCAAGGGAAGCTGGACCGAGGAGACGACGAAGCCCTACAACTCCGACGATCCGAACTACCGCGAGTACTACCACTCGAACTCCAGCGGCGGTGCGGGCAACGTGACCGGCCGTGTCACCGGGCTGGCGACCCTTCCGGGGAAGGGGACCAACGGCAAGGACGTCGTCTTCGCCGGTGGTGCAGACGGTGGCGTCTTCCGGTCGATGGACGGTGGCGCCACCTGGACGGCGATCACCTCGTCGCTGCCCACGTTGTCGACGGGCGACCTGGAGATCGGCCCGGACGGTGCGCTGTGGTACGCCACAGGCGAGGCCAACACGGGCGGCACGGCGTACGTCGGGACGGGCGTCTACCGGCTCGCGAACCCGCTGACCTCGGTGACCTGGGAGCGCGTGGGCGGCCAGGAGCTCGAGAGCACCTCGATCAACAAGGTGCGCTTCGACGCCCGGGGCAACGCCTACGCCGCGACGTTCCGTGGCATCTGGCGGCACTCCTCGACGTCCGCGTCGGGTGCGTGGCGGCTGGTCTATGCGCCGAACCCTGACTACCTGCCGGGTGGCTCGCAGGCGGGCGCACCCCTGGCCGGCTACAAGAACATGGTCAACGACCTCGCCATCGAAGGCTCGACGCTGATCGCGAGCATCGCGTGGCGCGGTGGGGACAGCTACAACGGGTTCTACGAGTCGACGCAGAACGGCGACCCGGGCACGTGGACGAAGGTGAACCCGGCCGGCGCGCTACGCGACGTCGGGATCGGCAACGCGGAGTTCGCGTACTCGGCCGACGGCAAGCACCTGTACGCCGTCGTCGAGTCGACGACCCGGTACGCCAACACGGCCAACACGGTCCTCGACGGCGTGTACGACTCGCCGAACGGCTCGGTCGCCGGACCCTGGAACAAGATCGCCGACTCTCAGAAGCTCGCCTCCTCGGGGTCGGCGCTGAAGCTCTACCAGGGCTACCGGCCGGGCGTGCAGGCTTGGTACAACAACTTCGTCACCGTGGACCCCGCCGACAGCAAGCACGTCTTCGTCGGTCTCGAGGAGGTCTTCGAGACCCGCGACGCGGGTGTGCACTGGACCACGGTCGCGCCGTACTGGAACTTCTCCTTCCCGTGCTGGAGCTGGGACGACGCGAAGAACACCTGCACGAAGCCCGCTCCGCACTCCGACCAGCACTCGGTCTCCATCGCGGGCAACAACGTCTACATCGGCAACGACGGCGGAGTGTACGCGCGGCCCATGGACGCCGGCTACGACAAGTACGGCCACGGCAAAGGCTGGAAGGAGCTCAACCCCGGTCTCGACGCGCTCCAGTACTACTCGGTCGGCGTCGGAACCGATGCTTCCGGCCACCGGGTGATCACCGGCGGGCTTCAGGACAACGGCCAGTCCCTGTACGTCGACGGGCAGAACACGATGGTCTCCCCGTTCGGCGGCGACGGTGGCATCACCCTGGTCGACCCGCGGAAGGGCAAGGGCTGCAACATCGTGGCTGAGTACGTGAACCTGTCGATGTCGGTGACGAACAACTGCGGCCGGTCGAACGGTGACCCGAACGCGTCGCCGCGAGCGATCCGGGACATCGCGCCGTCCGACCCGAGCCCGCGCTTCATCGCCCCGTTCGACGACGACGCGACCAACCCGGACCGCTGGATCGCCGGTGGTCGCTACGTGTGGACCCAGAACAAGGGCTACGACATCGCGGACGGGTCCGAATGGAGCAACGTCTTCGACAACGGCGCCGGCCACTCGACGACCGCGTTGGCGATGCAGGACGGCGTCGGCTGGACGGCGTGGTGCGGGCCGTGCGGCGAGTCGGGCTTCACCCGCGGAGTCTCCACCAGCTACGGCGGCACCTGGCACCAGGTGACGCTGCCCGCAGACGTCCCGAACCGGTACGTCTCCTCGATCGCGGTCGACCCTGCTGACTCAACAGGCACGACGGCCTACCTCGCCTTCAACGGCTTCTCCCGCAAGTTCACAGAGGGTCCGGGCGCCGGTTACGGCCACGTCTGGAAGACCACGGACGGAGGCGCGACCTGGAGCGAGGTCGGCCAGGGCAGCCTCCCCGACGTGCCGGTGGACAGCATCGTGGTCACCAAGGGCGGCACGCTCGTGTTGGGTACGGACCTCGGGGTCGTGTACTCCACCGACGGCGGAGGCAGCTGGAAGCGGCTCGGCGGGAACTTCCCCGCCACGACGGTGATGCAGGTCCTTCTCGGCCCCGACGGCAGGGTGTACGCCGCCACTCACGGCCGCGGCATCTGGTCGATCCCGGTACCGACGAGCTGACCAGCACGGGCGCGCCAGGCGAGGGGTACAACGCCTTGCACCAGCAGGTCACTGATCTGGCTAGCGCGAGACCTGCATCTCGCCGAGCTCGGACCAGCTGGTGCCGGGTACCTCGAAGTTCACGATCCGGGGTGTTTCGGCGAGATAGGACGGGAGCGTCCTCTGAGCCTGCTTGAAGTGATCGGAGCCGACGTGAGCACCGCCTGCTTCACCATCGCGAAACGCCTCGACGAGCACGTACTCCTGCGGGTCGTCCAGGCTGCGGGACCAGTCGAACCACAGGCAGCCCTCCTCTGCGCGCGTGGACTCTGTGAACGTTCGGGAGATCTCGGGCCAGTCGTCGGCGTGCTCGGGCAAGACTCGAAACTTTGCGGTGATGAAGATCACGACAGCTCCTCGCTTGGTCATGGGTGGCTCGCCGAGACCGCCCCCGGCGATGGAGACGTCTCCTCGGTCGGTCGATGCAAACCCATCCTGGACCAGGCAGATCAGGCGGGGGAGCGCTGGGTGCACACGAGAATAGAAAACGGCGGCCGACGCTGCACAGGGCCACGAGGGCAAGAGTGCAGGTCAGCCGCCGTGTTCGGCCCCGTCAGCGAGCCGGAAGGTGCTGCAGGTCAGACGTCGTAGTAGTGACTGAGAAAACGGAGACCTGTAGGCACAACGTGCGCTCGCTCAGTCGTAGTCCTGCGATGTCGCGGCCCGCTACGGGAACATCGGTTGGGCGTGGTGGGCTTTCCGCCGACGTCGTGGATCTTCTCTGCACCGCGCAGCGCGGCTGAGATCGCCCCTCCCCGTACGCTTCCCCTCCGATGTACTCGCCGAGGTAGGTGTGCACCTCTGACGAAGCCAGCAGCTCGATGAACGCCGCACGGTCCCGGGCCTCGGGCTCGCGGAGCACGAGCCGCTCGGTTCTGATCGGGGGCGGTGGCCAGGCGACGGGTCCGGCATCATCAACCGGCTGACGAGCGCCGCGGTGGAGCTTGGCCCGTCGGCGTTGTGCCCTGACCGCGGTCTTGTGGGCGATGGGCCGGGCGGAGAGGGATCGAGGCCTGACGCAAGAAGGGGCCGCCACTCTGGGCGAGCCCGCAGCGTCTTGGCAGGTCAGACGCCGTGCGTCCCGGCCAGGGCGTCCAGCACGACGTACAGGATCACCGCCAGGGCCACCAGGGCGAGGACGAGCCATAGCCACCAGGGGCGTCGAGGGGATGGGCTCACCGGGTCCTGGTCCATGCCTGCTCCCCTCGGTCACCGGGTCAGGGACCTTCATTGAATCACCCTCCGGTGAGATACCCCATCGGGTTGGGCTATCGGTGAGGAAGGCATTCGTGGTCGATCGCGGGCCGAGGCTGAGCCAGCCAAACGCACGGATCTGCCACGGAGGGTGAAAGCGCGGAACTGCAGAGCCCGGACGTGCGGCGACCCTCTGGGCTGGGCGCGCCTATTCCGGTGAGGGCCAACTCACCAGCGGTCGGAGTGGTCGCGGGTGAACCGTTCGCTGACACGGCAATAGGACACTGCCGGGTACCAGAAACAAGGTGCAGTGCGGAGGTGTCCAAGGCCCCGGATGCCGGGGCACTAGGACCCTTCTTCGCGCCCCCGAGCGAGCGGATCGTGGCCAGAAAGGGCCAGGTCTGGCCCCTGCCAGATGGCGGCGACAGGATCGCAAGCTGCCGCGGGCACCGGCCGCCGCAGCAACCGGCTGCTCGGCCCAAACCCGAGAGGGGTCACCATGAGAGTCGCATTGCACATGAGATCACCGGACACTGCTCCGGTTCGCGACGGACCGATCGCAGGAGCCGCAAAGCCAGCCGCTCGTTTCGGTCTTCACGTGCTGGAGATGTGCATCGTGATGTGCGTCAGCCTGGGAGTGCTGGGGGCGTTGTTCTTCGGCGCCGCGGCAGTTCTGGGCTTCTCAGCCGACGTCTGGGAGCAGGCTCCCGCGTTGGCAGTTCTGGTTGTCGTCGCCGTCTTGGCCAGCTCCATGGTGGTCTGGATGCGCCTCAGGGGGATGAAGTGGCGGCCCGGACTCGAGATGGCAGGAGCGGCCATCGCCGCCGGCGCGCTGGTGTTTGCCGGCTACTCGGTTGGCATTGTTGCTCTGAGCGACCTCCTTCCGAGCGTTTGCGGAGTGGCGTGCCTGGCCATGATCGGCGTGATGGTGTTCCGCGTCCGGCTCTACTCCGGTCAGCATGCGCATGCGAAATGATCCAACTGCACGGTTCCCGAGAAAGCTCGCTCGGTTCAACCGCAGGGTCGCGAACCCGGTTGTGCGCTTGGTCGCGGGATGGTTGCCGCCGCTGGCGATCATCCGGCACCGCGGGCGCATAACCGAGCCGGTCCCTGTTGCCATGTGCGACATGCTCAAGGACAGGTTCCGACGCTGGGCAGGCCACGCTCTTGGCCGCCGCCCCGGTTTCACGCACATGGCAGCCGAACTGAGTGTGCTCCTACTCGCGCCATCACCCGGCGCTGACCCACCCACCAAGCGTCCCGACGCGGCCTGATGGCGCGATCTGTGGGGTGCTTGTCGTAGACGACATGCCATCCTGGCGGCACGGTGGAGCCACGACGTCTTGCGCAGTCACCTTCGTGATCTTCGATGGCTTCGACGCCCTCGATCTGGCCGGCCCGTTCAAAGTCTTCGGTGAAGCCGGATACGAGCTCACGGTCGTGGCCGCGAAGGCCGGTCCGGTCCGCTCGGACACGGGGCTGACGATCCAGGCGCAAAGCTCGGTGGACACCGGAGCAGGCATGCCATCGATCGCAAACCGGACTCGACGTCACTCACTACCCAGTGTCCGGGCGGCCTTGTCAGGCCGTCGCCGTACGAGCGGCCTGCCGGGCCCAGGTAGCCGGGCGTCCGCCGGGAGCGGCGTCTGTGCGATCGCCAGCGGAGCGTCTCGTGGCGTCGCCATCCTTTCCAGCCGGTGAGCCCATGCAGCCACGCTCTGCCTGCTCGTAGCTTGTGCCGCTTGATCTCCGGCACAGCGTGCCGCCCGAACGGAGAGCCGGCAGGGTTCAGGTTGTTCTGATCCGTCTGCGGCGTCGTAAGCACGATCGGCCCGATCGCACCCGTGCTGCTCGTGCGGCTGCGGCGCCTGGGCCAAATGAAACCGGCCCCTGACGCCGCGTTTCCGCAGGTCAGGGGCCGGTTCCGGGGTACGACAGGTCTAAATGTCGTAGTTCTGATGTCACACCCGGCGTGACCTGCGCAAACACTCGATTTTCGAGCTGCTGGGCCACACTGAGGCCACACGCAGTTCGTTCCTAGTCCAGCGCCTCGACGCCACACGGCAGCGAGTTTGATACCTCGGTCAACGCCGGGCACACGATGGGTGCCGCCGAGGTGAAGTGCAGGTCCGGCTCAGAAGCGATGAACCGACCAGGCTCATCTGCGTGGGGATGGACATGCTGGCTCCGGTCTCGCGTGTGGGTTCCTGGCGACGCCCCTCTCGGAGGTCAGGTGCGCGCCAGCGATCAGACGGAACGGCGAGGTGCAGCTAAGGCGTGGGGCAATGGCGGCGATAAGACGCACCTTGAGGAGAGCGCGGATCGCGGCTAGATCCGATTGACCGTCACAGTGGTCGCCAGGTCTGACATGGGGACCGGATTGGCGCAACCAGGGTTCGGCCGCACGGAGGTCGAAGCACGGAGCCAGGACTACTGGTTAGGTGTTCACGAGCCATTGTTGCCCGTCGATGAGTTCGCGAACCGCGTCGAGGTGTCCGGCGTGGCAGGCGGTCTCGGTGATCACGTGGAGCAGGACATCCCGAAGGTTGTGCAGGCGCCACTCACCCTCCGGGAAGGGCCACCAGGCCAGGTCGTCATCTGGGGATGAGGCGATGATGACGGTATCCGCGAGGGACGCCTCATGGCGGTAGCGGTCAAGGACGTCGGCGGCCGGGAGCCCGGGGTCCACCTGCCATGCGCTGCCTTGGCTGCCTACCTGGTCGATGACTACCGGATCCCCGGCCACAACAGCGCGGAAATACAGACGCTCCACCGACAGCGTGAGGTGCTGCACCATCGCCAGGCAGCTCCACCCCGAGGGAAGCACCGGGCGCAGGAGCTCCTCCTCGCTGAGCCCTTCCACGGCACCGAGCACGTGGCTTCGCTGCGACTGGAGGCAGCGCATCAGCGCGGTGATCTCGGCGTCAACTGTCACGGTCATGTCAAAAAGCCTTCCAAGCGAGGGTCCGAGCGGGCACACGAGGCCAGGCGGCGGCGCCGGCTGGCCAGGTGATGAAGCGTGAGCCCGAACGAAGGTGATCCGTGTGGCAAGGGTGATGATGTCTGTCGCTGTCGCTGTCGCGGTCGCGGTCGCCGCACAGGTCGACCACCGCCGCGACCCGCCGTGCCATGCCGTCCATGATCAGTGGCAGCAGTGACGCTCGGCGGCGGCCTCGGTGGAACCGAGGTCGTCGGAGCGGCCGGACTCGATGCGGGACCACTGCGATGTTGGCCGGCTGAGAGGTCGTTCCTGTCCATATGGGGCGCGAGCCTCCCGGAACTGGGCACCGTCCGTCGCGAACGGCTGCGGCCAGCCCTCGGGTGAGTCCTCCCACTGCTCCTGCCGACCGTAGACGGTCATGTCGAGCATGCCGTAGCTGCTGCTCATCGGCTCGCATCCGCGGCCGGTGGTCCAGTACGTCTCGAACACGCGGTCGCCTTCGCGCAGGTAGCAGACCTTCATCCCGAAGTGGCGCCCGGTGAGCAGTCGGTCCGACGACTCGCCGGGCACCGAGTACCACGGCATCTGCCACCCCATGAACTCGCGGTACCGGGCCGACTCGTCGTACGGGCCCTGGCAGAACACGGCGAAGGTGACGTCGCGCGAATGCAGGTAGGACAGCTCCAGCACCTGGCCGGAGAAGAACGTGCATCCCTCGCACTGGTCGGCAGCGGGGAGGCCCGTGTGCCACATGTGGTACGAGGCGAACAACTGTGACCGGCCTTCGAAGGTGTCGATGAGCGGGACCTCGCCGGCGGCGCCGACCACCGGCGTTGCCGCGTTGACCTCGACCATCGGCAACCGGCGGCGGGCCGCAGCGATCGCGTCACCCTGGCGGGTGTGGGCCTTTTCCCGCACCCGAAGCGCCTCCACCTGGTCCTGCCAGGTCTCGCGGTCCACGATCGCAGGCGTTGCAGCCATTCTTGTCTCCTTGTATGTGCGGGTCGTTGATGTTGGGATGCAGACCGCGGGGCTGTAGAAAATTCATCGGAGCCCGCGTTGCAGTGGCGCCACGGGAAGTCCCGCGCTTGGCATGGCCCAGTGGCAATCCGACCGCAGCGGCGCTTCCTCTCACCGGCATGAGAGCTGGTGGACGGTCTGCGTATCAAGCTTGTGCGTATCGCCGGATCACGTCTGCACGGCTCAAGCCGAGATCGTTTCAGTCACCGACTCTCGGTGCCCCCCACGTCGACAGGCAGAACGGATGCCCGGCCGGGTCGGCGTACACGAAGCAGTGGTCGGCGTTCGGCTGATGCTCGAACCGGGTAGCGCCGGCCGCCAGCACA
The DNA here is from genome assembly GCA_963700955.1 of uncultured Actinomycetota bacterium. Lineage (GTDB taxonomy): Bacteria > Actinomycetota > Actinomycetes > Propionibacteriales > Nocardioidaceae > Nocardioides_C. The sequence continues at coordinate 89,824 of CAVOZH010000004.1, forward strand.
CGCGCTCCGGTCGCCTCCAGGTCGTCGACGAAGAACTCGAGGTGCATCTGCATCCCCACCTCGCCATCCGGCCAGGTGGGCGGCCGGTAGTCGTCGATCTGCTGGAACCCGATGTCCCCGTTCGGCCCTTCGACGAGCGCCCAGTACTCGTCGCCCTTCGCGTCCCCGCCGGTGATCTCGGCGTAGAACCGCGCGAGCGCGATCGCGTCGGGCGCATTGACCGTCGTCAGGCTGAGCCGGATCAGGTCCGACATCAACCGATCTCCATCTGCTGGTAGGTGGGCGTGAGCTCTTCCCAGCGTTCCTTCCAGCCGGGCGCCCCGGCATCGGAGCTCCAGCCCTCCGGGTGGACCGGGCCGTCGACCTCCAGCGACCGACCGAGGTCCTCGAGGTGGACCCGCCAACCAGAGGCGTGGAACGGGAGATGCCTCATCGGCAGGCCGCGCTCCTCGACCACCAGGCGGGTCTTGGAGCCCTCCTCGGTCAGCCACGCCTCGATCTGCCCCTCGTCGTCGGTCCCCGGCTCCGTCGTCAGCAGCAGGTGGTGGGGCGCATCGCACACCTCGACGCGCGCCGGGCCGGTCCAGCTGCTCGTGAAGACGGCCTGGATCGTGCCGCCGACGCGCAGGTCGCCGTCGACCCGGGCGATCCAGCGGGCCAGCCTCTCGGGCGTCGTACACGCCTGCCACAGGTCGCCGATGTCCGTGTCGTAGAGGTCCTCGACCCGGACTGCTCCGCGGGTCTGGTCGAGTGTTCGCATCGTCGCGATCGTGGTCATCGTCGTGCCTTCTTTCCTCGTGCAATCTCGGTGTGGAGGGCGTCGAGCCGGTTCTCCCAGAGCCGGCGGTACTCACCCAGCCACTCGTCGACCTCGACGAGCGCCTCCGGGCGGAGGGTGTAGATCCGGCGCTGCGCGTCCTGGCGTACGTCGACCAGCCCGGCTTCCCGGAGCACGCGGAGATGCCGGGACACGCCCGGGCGAGCGATCGGGAGAGCCTCGGCCAGCTCTCCTGCACTCGCCGGGTGGTCGCGGAGGATCTCCAGAACCGTGCGCCGGCTCTCGTCGGCCAGCGCGTGCAACACAGCGTCCATGGCGCCTAATGTAACCAGGTGGGTACGTAACCGCAAGGGTACATTCGATTCTGCGAAGAAGTGTCGTGTCGACCCCGCATGGGACCTGGCGCTTGGCTTGTGCGTGACTGGCAGGGAACGCCAGCCAACGTCGCTCCCGAGGATCACGACAACATCGGATGGTTCGGGCCTTGAGGAGTTGCCGCCTCGCACCCACGTACTCGTGGGCACGGCACCGATACGGAGCCCACCCGGCCTAACTCCAGTGCGCTGTCATCGGTGCGGGTGCGCACAACGCGGCAGGGAGGGTGAGCTTCCCCGACTAACTGACCGAGAGCATCGTGCCGCCGGGCAGGGGTTTGACCCCGCCGCTCTCACCTGTCTGCACGCCGATCAGACAGGCACGCCCCGATTGGGCGTCGGCGGTGATGATCACGGCTCGAACCGTGAAGTCTGGCGCAGGCCTACTTGGCGGTACCGGGTGTCCCGTGGTCACGGTGTGCGGGAACTTGCCGATCAACTTGATCTGGAGTTCGCGGCCAGACGTGCACGGGTGGCCAGTGTTGGAGTCCCTGACCAGGCCAGGACGTGCGATGACAGAAGCGCTCGACACCGAGGCCCGTTGGTCTGCGATCACCTGACGGGCGACTGCCTCTGCCTTGGCCACCTCGTCCGGGCTCAAGGAGGTTCCACCGCTTTCCGGGGTCGCGTGCGGCGTCGCAGCCGAGGAACAAGCAGCCAGCAGCGGCAGAACCACGAGGGTCGCGACGATTGGCTTCACAACGGTCTGACGGCGAGTCATGCTCGCTGGTTCCACACTCGCCACGCTGGCGGTCTCGCGCTCCTGCGACGGGTCTGCTGCACGACCGCGCACAACGCTGATGAGCGGACGTCTCTCATCCTGAGGTTTTGCTATTTTCGGAGGGTGGACGTCGGCGTAGGTGCGGGTTCAGAGATGGAGCCGACGGAGAATCAGGGCCCTTACCAGCCACGAACGGCTCCGATGGCCGAGGACGATCCGGTTGTGCAGTGGCTGCTGCAGGGCGATCCGGCGATCCGCTGGCAGGTGCTGCGCGACCTCGTCAACGCCTCGGAGACCGAGGTGGCGACCGAGCGGGCGCGGGTGGAGCGCGAGGGCTGGGGTGCTCGGCTGCTGGCGCTGCGGGCTCCTGATGGCCTGTGGGCGAACGGGGCATGCTTTCCGGGTACCGCGGCGTTCGCAGCGGCCACTGCGCGGGCTCTGGCTGCCGGTGAGCCACCGCCGCCTTTCCCGTCGCCCGACGCGGAACCCGCTGGGGCACCGCCCGACGGGTCGGGTGCCGAGCCGGGCCAGCCGTGGACCGCGACGTACCGGGTCCTGCTCGACCTGTGCCACCTGGGCACACCCCCGGACAGTCCGGTGATGCAAGAGACCGCACACCTGGTGGCTCGCAACTGCCGCTGGGAGTACGACGGGCTGCCGTTCTTCGCCGGCGAGGTGGACTGCTGCATCAACGCCGGCACGATCCTGATCGGTGCCTACCTGGGTGTCGACGTCGACCCGGTGGTGCAGCGGCTCGTCGCCGACCAGATGCCGGATGGTGGCTGGAACTGCTGGGCCGAGACGCGCCCAGCGCCGTCATCTTTCGCAAGCACCCTGGACGTGATCGACGCTCTGCTGAGGTGGGAGCGCCATACCGGCGGATCTGAGGAGGTCCGCCGGGCTCGCCGGAACGGAGAGGAGTACTTGCTCCGGCGCAACCTCTTCCGGTCCTTACGCACAGGCGAGGTGGTCAACCCGCAGTGGGCATTGTTCTCCCACCCACCACGCTGGCACTACGACCTGCTCAAGGCCACGGAGTACTTCGCCATGCGTGGGGGCACTCCGGATCCGCGGCTGGCCGAAGCGATCGAACGCGTCCGCGCCAAGCGCCGACCCGACGGGCGTTGGCTGCTCGAGAACACCCACCCCGGCGCGGTTCACTTCCGGTTCGAGGAACCCGACGGCACGCCCAGCCGGTGGAACACCTTGAGGGCGCTGCGGGTGTTGCGCTGGTACGACGCGTCCGCCCACTCCGGCGGCGCGAGCCAGGCGTCATGACGACAGGTGGCGACATCACGTCGACGGTGGCAGTTGAGCCGTTCCGAACCGTCAGCGGGAACGCGACTTGCCACCAGGCAAGGCGCACAACAGAGTCGCACAAGACCCGTCCGGCTCCCGCATCGGCACTTCAGATGTTCACTCGCGGTATGAGCGGATGACCGAGCCGGCGTGCGGACTCCCCAAAGAACCTTCCCACCGAATTGTCGATGTTTGAGCGCTCCGCGCGTCACCCTGATGCCAGACCGTCACTGAAAGGAACCGCCGTGCCGAAATACATCGTCATGTTCCCGGCTGATGACGAGGCGGAAATGGACGCCCGTAGCGAGGCCGAGCGCCAGGCCACGTTCGACACCGACTACGAGTTCGGCCAGCTCCTCGCCGCACGTGGGGGCGCGGTGACCGGTGGCGCTGGACTGACTCGCAGCAAGCACGCACGGACGATCAAGCGGGGACCCGGATCACGCCCGCTCGTCACAGAGGGGCCCTTCGCAGAGACTGTCGAGCAGATTTCCGGCTTCTTCATCGTCACCTGCGACGACTACGACGTGCTGGTGGAGACCGCCGAGGTGCTCGTCCGGGTTCACCCCGTCGTTGAGATCCGCCCAGTTGCTGAGTTCTAACCGGACGATGTGGCGCCTCCGAGCCTCACATCCTCATTGGCATCTGCGCGCACTACGCGGCATGTCCGTGCGTTTAACCGGCGTTCTCCCGTCCTCAGCATTTGCGAGCCGACCAGAAGAACCGCGGGCTAGGCGAGCTCATCGGACGCAGTGTCGAGACGGGTGATCTGCGCCTCGTCCAGTGTGACGGCTGGCGCTGCCAGGAGGTCGTCAAGCTGCGCACCGGAGGTGGCAGAAGCTAGCGGTGCTGTAACGGCGGGGCGGTGCATCAGCCAGGCCAGAGCGATGGCGGCGGCCCTGACGTTGTGCTCCTGGGCGATCGCGTCGATGGTGTCGAGCAGGCGCAGTCCCTTGGGGGTGATCAGAGGTCGGACGCCGGCTCCCCTGGCTCGGTCCTCGGTGTCGGCCTCGGTGCGGTACTTGCCCGACAGGAATCCGCCACCGAGAGCACGGTAAGGAAGCACCGCAAGACCGACCTCGTTCGCAAGCGGAGCAAACTCCGTCTCGAACGGCTGCCGATGAACCAAGCTGTAGTGCGGTTGGAGTGCTATCGGTGCGGCCAAGCCATTTCTGGCAGCCGTGTCGATCCACTCGCGGACGGCATCGGCGGTGAAGTTTGACAGCCCGACGGCCCGGATCTTGCCGGCCCGGATCAGGGCGTCGAACGCTTCCGCCGTCTCCTCGATCGGCGTCTCGTCGTCCTGATAGTGCGCGAAGTACAGGTCGATGTAGTCGGTGCCAAGTCGACGCAGCGACTCTTCGGCGGCAGCGGCCACCGTCGTCGCGGACAGTCCCTCCAGGGGAGGGTGGTTGCCGCCCTTCGTTGTCACCACTACCTCGGCGCGGTTGTTCCGGCCCCGCATCCAGTCTCCAAGGATGACCTCCGATGCTCCGTCGGAGTAGGTGTCGGCGGTGTCGATGAGTACACCTCCGGCTTCGGCGAACGCGTCGAGAACCCGATGAGATGCGGCAGCGTCGGTGGTGCGGCCGAACGTGTTGGTCCCGAGTCCCATGGGCACGGCAAGGTCGTCACCCCACCGGCGTCCCGGTGCGCGGTCGATCGGGCGGATTGCGGCTCCGGTCCGGGTCATGAGTGTCCTCCTTGATGGCTCACGGGGAATGAAGCCAAGCACAGATCACCGACAGCAGCCGATACTCGGGATTGCGCTCGCATCTCGGCATGACCGCGCTTTCACGATCCGCGGCATAGAAAGACGTTCAGGGGGCGGCGAGAGCGGACGTCCAGGGGGCGGCGAGAGACTCGTCCTGCCGTTCACCGATCATGAACCTCATGGAGGACCAGCAGGCGCCGCGGTCGGCCGAGAGTGAGGCGAAGGTCATCACGCTCTGCGGCTCGACCAAGTTCGAGGCTGAGTTCGCGGAGGTCAACCAGCGGCTCACGATGGAAGGTTGCGTCGTGATCAGCCTCGGAATGTTCAGCCTCCCCGATCTGCCGGACTACGACTGGACAGCCGACAGGTCGGACCTGAAGGGGCGGCTCGGCGGCGTGCACTTCCAAAAGATTCGCATGGCTGACGAGGTGTACATCGTGGATCCGGGCGGCTACGTAGGTGAGTCAACCCGACGGGAGATTGCCTACGCGGAGTCGCTCGGCAAGCCGGTTCGGTATCTGAGTCGCGAGCGCTTGGCTCGAACGGGAGACGGCACCCAAGAATGAGCCCGACCGGGCGGTCCGCTCATCGGCTGCTTGTTTCATTGACCCTAGGACCGGTGCCTGGCGAGGCTCGGTCCAGGCGCCCGGCTCGTCGCTCTCATTTCGGCTGCCCACGCTGGTCGTGTGGCTCTCATTTGGCCTGCGCGGGCCGGGCGACACCAGGACCAGACCCGGTGGTGATCGGGATGGACCCGCACAAGCGCTCAGCGACGATCGAGGTGATGGACCCTGACGAGGCCGTCCTGGGCGGGGGCCGGTTCGGCACCGACCGCGACGGCTACGACACGATGCTGCGCTACGGCAGGCAGTGGCCGGACCGGGTCTGGGCTGTCGAGGGCTGCGCCGGCATCGGCAAGCACATCGCCAAGCGGCTGCTCATGTCGCCTCCCGGCAGCCCCGTCGCATCTAAGTGCTCTAGGTGTACACCCGCGAAGAGCGCTGGCTGTGAGTGGAGATCGACGGTCCCCGCTGAACGCGTTGCGGACTAGATGCGGACTGGGCCAAGTGAAACCGGCCCCTGACGCCGCGTTTCCGCAGGTCAGGGGCCGGTTCCGGGTACGACAGGTCTAAATGTCGTAGTAGAGCTCGAACTCGTGGGGGTGCGGTCGCAGCGCGAGCGGGGCGATCTCGTTCTGTCGCTTGTAGTCGACCCAGGTCTCGATCAGGTCCGGGGTGAACACGCCACCCTCGAGCAGGTAGTCGTGGTCGGCCTCGAGTGAGTCCATGACCGCGCCGAGGCTCGCCGGCACCGTCTCGATGTCGGCGTGCTCGTCCGGGGGCAGCTCGTAGAGGTCCTTGTCGATCGGCTGCGGCGGCTCGATCTTGTTCTTGATGCCGTCGATGCCGGCGAGCAGCATCGCCGAGAACGCCAGGTACGGGTTCGACGACGGGTCGGGGCAGCGGAACTCGATGCGCTTCGCCTTGGGGTTGGACCCGGTGATCGGGATGCGGATACAGGCAGAGCGGTTGCGCTGGCTGTAGACGAGGTTCACCGGGGCCTCGAAGCCGGGGACCAGACGGTGGTAGGAGTTCACCGTCGGGTTGGTGAACGCGAGCAGCGACGGGGCGTGCTTGAGCAGGCCGCCGATGTAGTAGCGAGCCATGTCCGAGAGACCGGCGTACCCGGACTCGTCGTAGAAGAGCGGCTCGCCGTTGTTCCAGATCGACTGGTGGCAGTGCATGCCGGAGCCGTTGTCGCCGAAGATCGGCTTGGGCATGAAGGTCGCGGTCTTGCCGTTGCGCCATGCGACGTTCTTGACGATGTACTTGAACTTCATCACCGCGTCGGCGGAGGTGAGCAGCTCGTCGAAGCGCCAGTTGATCTCGGCCTGGCCGGCGGTGCCGACCTCGTGGTGGGCCCGCTCGACGATGAGGCCCGCCTTCTCGAGCTCGACGGTGATCTCGTCGCGCAGGTCGCCGAAGTGGTCGTACGGCGCCACCGGGAAGTAGCCGCCCTTGTACTTCACCTTGTAGCCGCGGTTGTTGTCCTCGGAGCCGGTGTTCCAGGCGCCGGCCTCGGAGTCGATGTGGTAGTAGCCGGCGTTCTGCGTGGTCTCGAAGCGGACGGAGTCGAAGACGTAGAACTCCGCCTCGGGGGCGAAGAAGGCGGTGTCGCCGATGCCGGTGCTCTTGAGGTAGGCCTGCGCCTTGCGCGCGATGTTGCGCGGGTCGCGGCTGTACGCCTCGCCGGTGAGCGGGTCGTGGATGAAGAAGTTGACGACCAGGGTTTTCTTCACGCGGAACGGGTCGAGGTAGGCCGTGGTCGGGTCGGGGAACAGCGACATGTCCGACTCGTGGATCGCCTGGAAGCCGCGGATGGAGGAACCGTCGAAGTTGAGCCCGTCCTCGAAGACCGAGTTGTCGAACGACGACACCGGGACGGTGAAGTGCTGCATGATGCCGGGCAGGTCGCAGAATCGTACGTCGACCATCTCGACGCCTTCGTCCTTGATGTACTTCAAGAGCTCGTCGGCGTTTGCGAACATTCGTCCTCCTCGGCCGCGTGACGCGGTCCAGATCTCTTTCGAAGAATCAAGCGATGCGGCGCTGCACCACTGTTCCGAAACATATGTAGGGGCGGTTAAGTGACCGTATCCGGTTTGTTTCACGCATGTAACAGTGTGGGCGGTTCGTCACAGCCCCACGGCTGCTGACCTGCGGGCTCACCTCCGGTGGTCGACCGCGAGGCCGGTACCGTTGGTCGCGTGAGTGAGACCCGTCCCCCTTCGACTGCAGCGGTCGGCCCGGCGTACCCGGGAGAACGGCTCGGACTGCCCCAGGAGGGCCCCGGGTCGGTCGCCGGCTGGGGACGGCGGATCGCGGCGCTCTGCGTCGACTGGTTGGCGTCCATGCTGACGGTCGCGGCGTTCATCGGCACGGATGTCTGGACCGGTCACGGCGCATCGCACTGGGCGCCGCTGGGTGTCTTCGTCCTCGAGGCGACCGTGCTCACGGCGTTGCTCGGTGGGTCCTTCGGCCAGCTCGTGTTCCGGGTCGTGGTGGTGCGGCTCGACGGCAAGCCGGTCAGCCTCCTGCATGCCCTCCTCCGCACGGTTCTGATCTCCCTCGTGATCCCGCCGCTGGTGTTCAACAGGGACCAGCGGGGCCTGCACGACCTGGCCGCGAAGACGGTCACCCTCCGGCGCTGACCGTGCCACGTGGCGGAGACCCGGCCGGGACCAACGCCCCTGCCTGAGGAGTGCGCAACCTCCTAGCGTGGCGGTGGAGCAGTCCCCGGAGGTGACGCATGTTCGCGAACCGTGCAGACGCAGGACGTCAGCTCGCCAAGAGTCTCGAGCGGCTACGCGGACCGGACACGGTGGTGCTCGGTCTTCCCCGCGGCGGTGTGCCCGTCGCATACGAGGTCGCCTCCGCGCTGGACGCGCCTCTGGACGTCATCGTCGTACGCAAGCTGGGCGTGCCCTTCCAGCCGGAGCTCGCGATGGGGGCGGTGGGGGAGGAGGGCATCCTCGTGCTGAACCCCGAGGTGGTGCGCATGGCCCACGTCAGCGAGGACGAGATGGCCTCGGCCGAGCGCAGGGAGAGCGTGGTCGTGAAGGACCGTGCGGTGCGCTTCCGGGCCGGTCGCCCACGGCGGTCACTCGAGGGCAAGACGGCCGTCATCGTGGACGACGGGGTGGCGACGGGGGCGACGGCTCGCGCCGCCTGTCGTGTGGCGCGTGCCCTCGGCGCAGTGCGGGTGGTGCTTGCGGTGCCGGTGGGACCGGCGGGGGTCGAGGAGAGGTTCCGCGGCGAGGTCGACGAGATCGTCTGCCCGCACCAGCCGCAGACGTTCTACGCGGTCGGTCAGTTCTACGCGGACTTCTCCCAGACCACCGATGACGAGGTGACCGCCCTGCTCCACCGACGCAGGGTCGAGCTCGACCGCGGCGACCAGGGCGGGACGGGGTACCGGACCTCGCCGGTCGACGAGGAGGTGCGGATCACCCTCGGTGACCTGACGCTGGCGGGCCGGTTGACCGTGCCCGACGCGGCCCTCGGCCTCGTGCTGTTCGCACACGGCAGCGGAAGCAGCCGCCACAGCCCGCGCAACAGGTACGTCGCCGCGGTGCTGCAGGAGGCTCGGGTGGGGACGCTGCTGTTCGACCTGCTCACCACCACCGAGGAGCACGACCGTCGGATGGTGTTCGACGTCGACCTGCTCGCTGCCAGGCTCGCGGGGGCGACGGCCTGGGCGCGCAGCCAACCTGCCGCCACCGGCCTTCCGATCGGCTACTTCGGGGCGAGTACGGGCGCGGCGGCCGCGCTGTGGGCCGCGGCCGACCCCGAGCAGGAGATCGCAGCGGTGGTCTCACGAGGCGGGCGACCGGACCTCGCGATTCCGCGGCTGGATCAGGTGCGCGCAGCGACGCTGCTCATAGTCGGCGGTCGCGACGCGATGGTGCTCGACCTCAACCGCGAGGCCCAGCGCCACCTGCGCTGCGAGAACGACCTCGCGGTGGTGCCAGGGGCTACCCACCTTTTCGAGGAGCCGGGCACGTTGACCCAGGCCGCGACGCTGGCGCGCGACTGGTTCAGCGAGCACCTGCGGCGGACCGCTCCAAAGTGATCTGGGCGACGTCGAGATAGCCGGCGCGGAAGCCGGCCTCGCAGTAGGCGAGGTAGAACTCCCACATTCGCCGGAACGTCTCCCCGAAGCCGAGGGTTGCGACGGAGGGCCAGTTCGCGAGGAACTGCTCCCGCCACAGCCTCAACGTGTGGGCGTAGTGCCGGCCCATCGGCGAGAGGCCGGTGACGGTGAGCGAGGTGTGCTCGTCGACCACCTCCTCGATCGCCTCGACAGAAGGCAGCAGCCCGCCCGGGAAGATGTACTTGTGGATCCAGGTGTACGTGTCGCGGGTCGCGAGATAGCGGTGGTGCTCCAGGAGGATCGCCTGGATCGCCACCTTCCCGCCGGGCGCGAGGAGTGAGTCGATGGCGGTGAAGTACGTCGGCCAGTACCTCTCACCGACTGCCTCGATCATCTCGACACTCACCACGGCGTCGAACTCGCCGGTCTGGTCGCGGTAGTCGCGCAGCGCGATCTCCACGCGGTCGGAGACGCCGGCGGCGTCCACGAGCTGCTGGGCCAGGGCGGCCTGCTCGGTGGAGATCGTGATCGTCGTGACGCGCGCTCCGCGCTGGGCGGCGCGGATCGCCAACGTGCCCCAGCCGGTGCCGATCTCCAGGACGCGGCATCCCGCGCTCACTCCGGCCGCGTCCAGGATCGCGTCGATCTTGCGCAGCTGCGCCGCCTCGAGCGTCGCCGCAGTCGGTGCCGGGTCGAGGCTCTCGAACAGCGCCGAGGAGTACGACAGCGTCGGGTCGAGGAACGAGGCGAACATCTCGTTGGACAGGTCGTAGTGTCGCTCGATGTTCTGGCGGGCCCCGTGCTTCGTGTTCTCGGGGTTCAGGCCCCGGGGGAGCACCGCATGGCGGAGCCGGTAGAGGGCGGGCGGGACCAGGTCGGTCAACCGCTCCGCGAACGGTGTGAGGGCGTCGGCAAGGTCGGTGCCCGGCGCGGCGCTCCACTCACCCGCCATGTACGACTCGCCGAGGCCGATCATCGGGCTGGCCCCCAGACGCGAGAAGAACGCGTCCGGCTCGGTGATCTCGAGTGCCGCGCCACCCTCGCCGTACATCTCGCCGGTGGCCAGACGAGCGGCGACCGGCACCTTGCGAAGGATCCGCTGCACCACCGCCCTGGCGACGCGAGCGCGGAGGCCGTACGGCGGGACGGTGGGCAGGCCCCATGCCGCGTTGTCCTCGGGGCCGGCGAGTGCTTCGGTGGCGATGGTCGAGGGGCTCGAGGTGGTCATGACAAGCCTTTCGGCGCGTGGTGTGCAGGACGAGGGACGACCGGGAGCCGGCGCAGCCACAGGCGGATGCCGTGCCAGCGGATCAGGGCGGAGACGCGCTGGGAGGGCACCGGGTCGGCCAGCACCCGACGGAGGGTGTGGGGGCGCGTGGCCGGCTCGAGGTCGCCGTGGACCGCCGCGGTGAACAGGGTTGCGCCGTCAGGGGCGGTCAGCGAGATCGCGACCGCGACCTGGTCGTCGCTGAGCCTGGTGGTGATGTCGTAGCGCCCCTCGACGGCGAAGAACGGGGAGACGTAGAAGGTCTTCTCGGTGGTCGCCCTGGCCGGCGAGGGCTGAGCGACCGACAGCGGGTAGCAGTGGCGCTCGCCGTAGGTGTTGTGCACCTCCGCCAGCACGCCCTCGAGCTCACCTCGCTCGTTGAGGCAGAAGTACGTCGTCAGCGGGTCGAAGACGTAACCGAGGCTGCGTGCGTTGGTGAGAAGGAGCACCCGGTGCGCGGTCCAGTGCAGGTCCTGGGCGTCGAGGAAGTGGCGCACCTTCGTCAGCAGCGGCCGGTCGTCCTCGGCGGAGAAGTGGTCCTGGGACCGGATGGAGGCCAGGGGCCGCAGCCACCGTGGGAAGGCGGCGTTCGGGTCCTCGGCGTCGACGAGCCACATGGTCGTGCGGTGCGAGAACTCGTAGGTGAACGGCCGCATGCGCCGGTGGTGGACCAGTGTCCGGATCGCGGCGGGGGTCGCTGTTGCGCCGGTCACCAGGCGGCTCCCAGTGCCTGCGCCGCAGCGGCACCCGAGCGGCATCCGTCCTCGTGGAAGCCCCACCCGTGGTACGCCCCCGCGAAGGCCAGCCGGTCGCTGTTGAGGGACGCCAGCCGAGCCTGGGCGGCGACGGACGCGCCGGTATAGGTGGGGTGCTCGTAGGTCATCGTGGCGATCACGTGGTCGGGGGCCGGTCCGGCCTCGGGGTTCAGCGTGACCACCAGCGGGTCGGCCTCGCTGTGCCCCTGGAGGCGGTTCATCCAGTAGGACACCCGGGCGCGGTCGGTCAGGGTGTCGCAGTCCTCGAGCCGGTAGTTCCAGCTCGCTCGCGCCCTTCGCGTCTCCGGCAACACCGTGTCGTCCCGGTGGAGCCAGGCGACGTTGGTGGAGTAGCCGAACGAGCCGAGCAGCTCCTGCTCCTCCTCGCCCGCGTCGGTGAGCAGGGCGAGCGCCTGGTCGGCGTGCGTCGCGACGACCACCTTGTCGAAGCTCTGGTGCTCGTTCGAGTCGCCGTCGGCATGGATGCTGTCGATCTCCACGCTCTCCGGCTTCCTGCTCACCGCGGTGACCCTTGTGCCGGGCCGGACGACGTCCAGGCGTCGGGTGACCGCCTCGACGTAGGAGCGGGAGCCACCCATCACCGTGTGCCAGGTGGGGGCGTCGCCGAGGGTGAGGAAGCCGTGATGACGCAGGAAGGCGAAGAGGTAGGCGGCGGGGTACTCCAGTGCATCGGTGTGGCCCATCGACCAGACGCACGAGACCACCGGAAGGGCGTAGTGGGTGACGAAGTGCCGGTCGAACCCCTGCTCGGAGAGGAAGTCGCCGTAGGTCAGCTGCGACGTCGGGTGCTCCTCGAGGAAGGAGAGCGCCTGCTTCTGGAAGGAGCGCACCTGCAGGAGCAACCGCCAGAAGCCCGGGTCGACCGCCCGCCTGCGCTGGGAGAAGAGCCCGTCGGCCTTCCGCCCCCCGGTGTAGCTCAGGCCGCAGCCCGAACAGGAGATGTTCATGCTCATCTCGGTCGGCCGGGTGCGGACCCCGAGCTCGTCGAAGAGCCTGCGCAGCAGGGGGTAGGTGCGGTCGTTCAGGACGATGAACCCGGAGTCGACCGGGACGGTCCCTCCTCCCGGCACGGTCACGTCATGGGTGTGCGCGTGCCCGCCGACACGCCGGTCGGCCTCGAAGAGCGTCACGTGGTGGGTGCGCTGGAGCAGGTACGCCGCGGTCAGTCCGGAGATGCCGCCGCCGATCACGGCAGCGGTCGGGCGCTCGTCGTACGACGAGCTGCGGTGCAGGTCCTGGGTTTCCCTCATGTCTGCCGTTCGGTACGGCTCGCGTCCTGGATTGGTGGAACCGACTGAGGAAATTGAAAGTTCACGGGACCGGCCCCCGCACCTCCAGACGGACCCGCTTGTTGCCCTTCCCCTTGGACTCGGTGCCCGTCACGGCTACCCGGCCGACCTCCGCCGTGCTGAGCACGTGCGTGCCGCCGTCGGCCTGCTTGTCCAGACCGACGATGTCGATCACACGTAGCGGGTCGATCTCGCGGGGGATCAGGTTCGCGGCGGTCCGGATCAGCGCGTGGTCCTCGTCGGCGACCTCGCGGCCGACGAACTCGACGAGGATCTCGCGGGCGGCGGTGATCTCCTCGTTGATCCGCGCCTCGACCTGCCGGCCGAACTCCGCGGACATAGCCGGCAGCGGGAAGTCGAGCCGGCCCTTGCCTGGGTCCATGTTGCCGCCGGTGACCGCGACCCGATGGTCGGCCCAGATCACGCCGCAGAGGATGTGCAACGCGGTGTGGGTGCGCATCGTCAGGTGCCGGCGTGCCCAGTCCAGCGCCCCGGCGGCCTCGCTGCCTTCGGCCGGGAGGCCTTCGGCCGACCCGCCGGGCAGGCTGTCCGGGTCGATCCAGTGCCAGATCGTGGCCGGGTCCTCGCGGGAGCGCGCCACGCGGGTGACCTTGCCGCCGCCGCCGTCCCAGACCAGGGTGCCCACGTCGCAGGGCTGCCCGCCACCGCCGGGGTAGAAGGCGGTGCGGCGGAGCGCCACGCGGGACTGTTCCCGGTCCACCTGCTGTATGACGGTGTCGAAGTCGCGGAGGTACGCGTCCACCGCGAAGAGCTCGTGCTCAGCCAGGCCGGCCGGAGCGTTGTCGGGTGTGCGGCCGGGTACGGCCATGGGTCCGGACCCCCTGAGCTCTCGACGGCTGGTCCGACCAACGTAGTCGCTGCGGGCTCCGCGAGTGCCGGCGTCGGGGGAACGCGGCTACCCCGTTCAGATCATCCTGGAGGCTCCTGTGCGCCCCCCGTCTCAGGTCTGGCCTGTTCCGCCCGTTTTCGACCCCGGCGCACAACCCGGCGCGGACAACAGGGCCTGGAGTACGTCGGCGCCGGCTCCACGCTCGCCGACGGACCTGGCGTCAGCGGCCCCGCATGTTCTGGCGCGCACCCTTGAGGTTGGTCGGCATCGGGCCCTTCGGCAGCGGGACGTTCGAGCGGGTGGCGTCGAGGGCCCGCAGCCGCGCGAGGATGTCCGTGATCTCGGCCGGCTTGACCTTGCGGCCGAGCTTCGTGACGTGCTTGACGAGCTTCGCCAGCGGGACCGCGCCCTCCTGGTCACCCACGACCACCTCGTGGATGGGCGCCTCGGAGGCGACCCGCTCGTGCTTGCGACGCTCGCTGGCGAGGAGCGGCTTGAGCCGGTTCGGGTTGCCCTCGCCGACGAGGACGATGCCAGGAGGTCCCACCACGCGGTGCACGACGTCCTGGTTGCGGTTGAAGGCGATCGCGGGCTCGAGCGTCCAACCGCGACGCAGCATGCCGAGCGCGGCCGCGGCGGCGCCGGGCTGCCCTTCGATCTGGGCGAAGCCGGCTCGCTGCGCACGGCGACCGAAGATGATGAGCGCGGCGAGGACGCCGAAGAGCACCGCCATGACCAGGTCGATGCTCCAGTGCCCCGGCAGCAGGTACAGGATCCCGAAAGCGACGGCGGTCGTGACCGCGAACCAGCCGAAGAGGATCAGTCCGAGCCTGGGGTCGGAACGCTTGGTCATCTGGTAGCTGGCGGCGATCTGCTTCATGCGACCGCTCTTCGCCGGCGTGGCGGACTTGTCTTTCCTGGCCATCGTGTTGCTGCCTCGTTCGCGTCGTGGGGGGAGTCGACCTAAGTGTCTCAGACGGACTGGGCTACGCCTTCGAGAGACGGTTGGCTGCCCTCTCGCACGGCGAGCGCCTGCTGGTAGAGCCGGCCCGCGCGGTACGACGAGCGCACCAGCGGGCCCGACATGACGCCGGCGAACCCGATCTCGAGCGCCTCGTCGTGGAGCTCGACGAACTCCTCCGGCTTGACCCACCGCTCGATCGGGTGGTGGCGCAGGGACGGGCGGAGGTACTGCGTGATCGTGACCAGGTCGCAGCCCGCGTCGTGCAGGTCCCGCAGCGCCTGGGACACCTCCTCGCGCGTCTCACCCATGCCGAGGATCAGGTTCGACTTCGTCACCAGGCCGAAGTCGCGGGCCTGCGTGAGGACGTCGAGCGACCGGTCGTAGCGGAACGCCGGCCGGATCCTCTTGAAGATCCGCGGCACGGTCTCGACGTTGTGCGCGAGCACCTCCGGCCGGGACTCGAAGACCTCGGACAGGAGGTCGGGCTTGCCGTTGAAGTCCGGGATCAGGTTCTCCACACCCGTGTCGGGGTTGAGCTCGTGGATGGCCCGGACGGTCTCGGCGTACAGCCAGGCCCCACCGTCGGGCAGGTCGTCGCGGGCCACGCCTGTGATCGTGGCGTAGCGCAGGCCCATCGTCTGCACGCTCTCGGCGACCCGTCGAGGCTCGTCGCGGTCGAGCGGCTCGGGCTTCCCCGTGTCGATCTGGCAGAAGTCGCACCGGCGGGTGCACTGGTCGCCGCCGATGAGGAAGGTCGCCTCGCGGTCCTCCCAGCACTCGAAGATGTTCGGGCAGCCGGCCTCCTGGCACACAGTGTGCAGGCCCTCGGACTTCACGAGGTTCTGGAGCTCGGTGTACTGCGGCCCCATCCTCGCCCGGGTCTTGATCCACTCGGGCTTCTTCTCGATGGGGGTCTGGGCGTTGCGGACCTCGAGGCGGAGGAGCTTGCGGCCGTCGGGGTTGATCGAACCCGTCGGGGCGGCTCCCTGAGCCGGCGTACTTTCGGCCTGTGTGCGGTCGGACGTGGGCGCGTGAGTCACGTCGGCCACTCTACGCCGGGGGTGTCGAGGCGCCCCAATCTCAACGGCTCGACGCGGGCGGAGCGCCATGGCAGGGGATGGTGCCACTGTCGGTGAAGTGCGCTCCCGCCTCGGGGACGAACGCGAAGTCGGCCCGCCCGTCGTGCAGGGTCAGCTTGAGGACACCATGGGTGTCGTTGTTCCGTACGACACTCGCCGGGTGCGGCTCTCCGATGCTCCGCTCGTCCTTGCCGCCGGTGCCGACGATGAGCTCGGTCATCCCGTAGGCCTTGTCCACGGCCTGGGTCGGGCTCATCGGGCGGAGCCGCTCGTACATGTGCTCGTGCGCGTTGAGGACGATGTCGGCGCCTGCGTCGTACAACGCCTCCCAGAAGGGCTGCACCGACATGTCGTCGTCGTAGATGCCCGAGCTCACCTTGGGGTGGTGCCACATGGCGAGGGTGCAGGCCGCCGGGTGCTTCGCCAGGTCGGCTCGCAGCCATTTCACCTGGGCCGAGTCGGCGTCGCACGACACCTCGTCGCAGTTGCTGTTCAGGACGACGACATGCCAGTCGCCGACGTCCTCGCTGAAGTAGCCCTTGCCGGGGTCGCCCGCGGCAGCTCCGAAGTAGTCGAAGTGGGGCTTGGCGTCGCGCGAGTAGTACTCGTGGTTGCCGGCGACCGCGATGCCGGTCCTGCCCAGGAGCCTTCCCCAGGTCGGCCCGTAGCAGTTCTTGATGTCGGCGCCCGACGCGTCGGGGTACGCGTTGTCACCGAGCGTGAACACCGTGCCGCCGATCTTGTCGAGGAGGGCCGCCGTCCTGCTGTCGCCGGTAGAGCTGCAGTCGGCGATGTCGCCGGCGCCGACCAGCACCGGGGCCGCGCCGTGTGGTGCCGCGATGACGGCGACGAACCCCTTCTTGGTCACGGTGTCGTGCCCGACCGAGTTCCTCGTCGTCAGCGTGACGGTGTAGTTGCCGGGCTTGCTGTAACGGTGTGTGGGGTCCTGGGCGGTGGAGCTCGTGCCGTCGCCGAAGTTCCACGACCACTCGTGGGGTGCACCGGTCGAGGTGTCGGTGAAGGTGACGATGAGTGGAGCGGCCCCGGTCCGCTGGCTCGCTGTGAAGCCCGCCCGCGGTCCCTTCCGGGCACCAGCCTGGCCGAGGCGGTGATGCGCCGCGATGGTGTCCGGACTGAGCGCGCTGTCGTAGACGGCCACCTCGTCGACCGCGCCCTTGAAGTAGTCGCTCGAGATGCCGCCCGACCGACCGAAGGCAAGGACGCCGGTGCTGGTGTTCACCGGTCCCTTCACGGTGGTCGACGCCACCTCGGTCCCGTCGACGAACAGGCGGAGCTTGTGGCCCGACAGCACCATGACCAGGTGCGTCCACGTGGACGTGCTGACCTTCTCCGGGTCGGTCACGGTGACGTTGTCGTCACCTACGAAGACCGTGCCGCGCCACTCGTTCTCGGAGGTGACCGAGAGGCGGTACTCCCAGTCCTCGTATCCCTCCGTACTCCCGCTCTTCTGCAGCACCGCGCCTGCGAGGGCGCCAGCGCGGTCGGGCTTCGCCCAGGCCTCGACGGTGAAGTCCCCGCCTACGTTGAGCGAGGGGCTGTGGGGCACCTCGACGTAGCCGGACGAGCCGTCGAGCTGGACAGCACTGTCTCCCTGCGCCAGGGCGCCTCGCACGCCCAGGTCCGCGCCGTCCACCGCCGTGCCGCTGTGCTGGCCCGCGCTGTCGGCGACTGTGGAGCCGCTGCTCTCCTCGAGTCGCCAGTACCCCTCCGGGTGGTCGGCGAGCACGGCGTCGCTGTAGGCAGGGTCGGACTCCGTCGCGTCGTCGGGGCCCGTCAGCGCGATAGTGAGCCCGACCCCGAGACCGCCGATGACGATGAGGGCCACCACCGGGATGAGCACACGGGACCACCGGGTGAGGGGGATGGTGGCCTCCCGAGGGTCCGATGACGCAGAGTAAAAGACGCTAACGTCGTGGACCGCCGCGGGCATACCCACATACCCACAACTGGGTACAGCCCTCTGCTGGAGGGCCGGGCACGAGCCTCCTCACGCCTCAGCCCGGCAGTGCACTCGGCCTAGGGGAGGTCGCGGCGCCGGAACATCAGGACAGACGCCGCGGACACGAGCAGGAGCAGCACTCCGAGGAACTGAGCCCCCTGCGCGAGGCTCAGGTGGGCGATCTGCTCGCACATCTCCTCTCCGGGAGCACACGCGAGACTCTGGTCGTAGTAGTCGTGCCCGTTCTCCAGCCAGGCGAACACGTTGTTGCCCAGACTCCACCGGCCGACGCCTGAGAAGGGGAGGGTGGCGAGGAGGATCTCGCCGCCCACGGCGTAGGCGAAGAGCACCGCGAGCGTGCCCACGGTGTGTCTGAGGAGCATGGTGAGGGTATAGGCGCCGAGCGCCGCTGCCCCGGCGAGCAGGATGCCTCGACCGGCGCTCGCGCGGATGGCCTCCTGGACCGTGGCTCCGGTGGAGATGCCTCGGCTCTCCGCGACCAGGTACAGCGTCACCCAGAACGCCGTCAGGATGACGGTGGCCGCCGCCAGTGAGCCGAGGAGCACGGCGCCCGCCTTGGCGAGCCAGACCCGGCCCCGGCGCGGCTCGAAGAGCAGCTGGTTGCTGACCGAGCCCGAAGCCCAGTCGGCGCCGGCGAACGTGGTGCCGATGACGACCATGAGGCCCGTGAGGAGCACGATGATCGCTATCCCGGAGTTGTTCTTCTGCTCGGCCAGGGAGAGGGCCTCGCGCTGCAGGAACCACTCGGGCTTCGGGAGCATCTGGGCGCAGTCCTCGGCCGTGGCGCCGGGGCCGAAGGCACGCTCCGGGTTGCGCTCGCAACGCGCGGCCTCCCGCTTGTAGAACGGTGAGTCCGCCTCCTTCTGCGCCATCGCCTGGGCGGCGGCGCGGTCGTCGGCGGAGACCGGGCGGGTGTCCCAGATGGTCGTGAACGCGACCAGGGAGGTCAGCAGTGCGCCCGCGACGAGGAGCAGCACGATCGCGCGCCGCGAGCGGAAGCGGGTGAGCTCGACGAGGAGGAGCCTCATGCCGCACCTCCGACGCCGTTGCTGGACGGGGTGCCGGCCATGTCGACCGGCACGGTCCCGGGGCCGCTCGCATGGAGTGCGTCGTCCTTGGTCAGCTGCAGGAACACCGACTCGAGGTCCGGGCGGACGCGGACGATCTCCCGCACGTACATCCCGCCCTCGGCGAGCAGCTTGGTGAGCACCGCCGGGTCCTCGACACCCTCGACGTGCAACGCCTCGCCGTCGCGAGTGACGTCGTGACCGGCGTTGGTGAGCAACCGGGCCGCTCCCTCGGCGTCGGCGACCACCACGCGCGTCGTACCCGATGCGCGCTCGCCGATCAGGGTGTCCACCTCGCCGGAGGCGAGCAGCCGGCCGTTGCCGATGATCGACACCGAGTGGCAGACCTGCTGCACCTCGGCGAGGATGTGCGAGCTCAGCAGCACGGTGACGCCGCTCTCACCGAGCTCGCGGATCATGTCGCGGATGTCGCGGATCCCGGCGGGGTCGAGGCCGTTGGTGGGCTCGTCGAGGATCAACAGCTCAGGGCTCTTGAGCAGGGTCGCCGCGATCGCGAGCCGTTGCTTCATGCCGAGCGAGTAGCCCTTGTAGCGCTCCCGGTCCCGGCCGGTGAGACCCACCTGCGCCACCGCCGCATCCACCCGCGACTCGGGCACGCCGATGGAGCGGGCGAGCAGCGAGAGGTTCTTGCGGCCGGAGAACGTCGGGACGAACTTCGGCTGCTCGACCACCGCGCCGATGCGGCTCATCACCTGTGGCAGCTTGTGCGGGACCGGCTGCCCGAACAGCCGCATCTCACCGCGGCTGGCCCGGGCGAGGCCGAGGAGCATGCGGATGGTCGTGGTCTTGCCCGAGCCGTTCGGACCGAGGAAGCCGTGCACGCCTCCGGCGGGGACAGCCAGGTCGAGGTCGTGTACGGCGACGATGTGGCGGCCCCTGCGGGTGCGGAACTCCTTGCGCAGGCCGGAGGCCTCGATGACCATCTCGCTCAATGAGACTCCTCGACTCGGTGGAGCCCCAGCATGAGGTATAGCGCGCTCAGCGCAGAGGATTGACGACCGGTACGCGCAACGTGTCGTCGCGCCGGAACCTCGCCGGGTCCGGTCGCGGCTCGTAGTCGGGTGTCGGCGTGTACGGCGTCCAGGCGAGCAGCTCACGGAGATGGCGCTCGACGACCGGGGAGGCCTCCTCGACGGTCACATCACGCCCGAGCTCCTCCGACAGGGAGGTGACCCCGGCGTCGTCGATGCCGCACGGGACGAAGTGGTCGTACCACGCCAGGTCGACGTCGCAGTTCAAGGAGAAGCCGTGCATGGTCACCCCTCGGCTCACCCGGATCCCGATCGCCGCGATCTTGCGTTCCGGGCGTCCGCCTCCGGCTCGGAGCCACACGCCGCTGCGGCCCGGGACGCGGGCTGTGGTCACCCCGAGCTCGGTGCAGGCGTGGATCAACGCCTCCTCGAGCCGTCGTACGTAGTCGACCACCTTCACGTGGTCGGGCAGCCGCACGATCGGGTAGCCGACGAGCTGGCCGGGACCGTGGAACGTGATCTTGCCGCCGCGGTCGACGTCGACCACAGGAGCGCTCGCGTCGAAGGGCCGTTCATGGGGCTCTGTCCGTTTCCCCGCGGTGAAGACCGGCGGATGCTCGAGGAGCAGGACCTGCTCGGGTCCACCGGCGACGACGGCCTCGTGGACCTGCCGCTGGAGTTCCCAGGCGGCGACGTACTCCACCGCGTTCTCACCGAGCCCGACGGTCTGGAAGCTGAGATCGCTCACGACGCCGAGCCTAACCCGACCGCGTCCGGGACGCCCTCACAGCGAGGCGTGACGCGAAGGAGTCGATAGCGGGACGACCGGTCGCGATTTCCGACGGTGCTTGGACGGGTCGTGCATGATCATGAGAGTCGGAGGGTGCCGGAATTCTCGTTCGCCCACGCGCACTGTTCCGCTGCTCCACGCACCCTGGTCGCACGAAAGGCACCCGTGATGGCGCGCTCCTCTGCCCGCTCCACCGAGCAAGGTCGTTCCGGTCCTTCCAGGCGGTGGGTCCTTCCCGCGGTCGTGGTCCTGCTGTGGCTGGCGGTGGGCGGACCTCTCGGGTCGTTCGCGGGCAAGCTCGCGAGCGTCCAGCAGAACGACAACGCCGCGTTCCTCCCGAAGACCGCCGAGTCCACACTCGCCCAGGAGGAGTACACCAAGTTCGTCGGCAGTGACAGCGTGCCGACGATCATCGTCTTCGAGCGCGATGGCGGCCTGACCCAGGCCGACCAGCAGGCGATCGGCGGCCTGGTCGACGAGGTCAAGCAGGTCGAGCACGTCGACGCACAGGCCGTGGCAGGGCCGATCCCGTCGAAGGACGGCACCGCTGCGCAGGTGATCGTGCCGCTCGCGACCTCCGACGGAGACGCCTTGCAGAAGGCTGTCGTGGACATCCGCGATGTCCTCAAGCTCGCCCCGGACGGGCTGAACGCGTTCGTGGGCGGGCCCGGCGGGATCCTGGGCGACTTCATCGAGGCCTTCGGCGCGATCGACGGGATCCTGCTCCTGGTCGCGCTCGCCGTGGTCCTCCTGATCCTCCTCGTCGTCTACCGCTCGCCGGTGCTGCCGTTCGTCGTTCTCTTCTCGGCCGTCCTCGCCCTGGGGCTCGCCTCCGCGGTGATCTACTTCCTGGCCAAGAACGACATCCTCGACGTGAGCGGCCAGAGCCAGGGGATCTTGTTCATCCTCACCGTGGGCGCCGCGACCGACTACTCACTGCTGATCGTGGCGCGGTTCCGGGAGGAGCTGCGGGACCACGAGTCGAAGTACGACGCCATGCGGAGGGCATGGAAGGCCGCGCTCGAACCGGTGCTCGCCTCCGGCGCGACCGTCATCCTCGGCCTGCTGTGCCTGCTGCTCTCGGACCTGTCGAGTCTCAAGGGCCTCGGCCCGGTGGGCGCGCTCGGCGTCGCCGGCGCGATGTTCGCGGCGCTGACACTGCTCCCTGCCGCGCTGGTGCTGCTCGGCCGCGCGGCGTTCTGGCCGATGATGCCGGCCTTCGGCTCCGAGCACCGTGACGCCAAGGGGATCTGGGGTGCGGTGTCGCGGCTGGTGGGGCGACGCGCCCGAGTGGTGTGGGTGACGACCTTCGTCGCCCTTGCGGCCTGCGCTGCGTTCGTCCCCACCCTCAACGAGGACCCGGTCCCGCAGACCGAGCTGTTCCTGACCAAGGTGGACTCGGTGAAGGCGCAGGAGATCATCGACAAGCACTTCCAGTCCGACCAGAGCAGCCCTGCCGTCCTCGTCGTCCCCGAGCAGAACCTCCAGGAGGCCATGGCGCTCGCGGCGAACCAGAAGGGTGTGGCGGCAGACGGCGTCACCGTGCTCCCCGAGGGGCCCCAGGGTCCGCCGACGCCCGGGGAGCAGCCGAAGCCGAAGATCGTCGACGGCGAGGCCATCGTGTTCGCGACGCTCGACCAGAACGCCGACTCGGCCGGAGCCACGGCCACCGTGAAGGACCTGCGGACCAAGCTCGACCAGGTCAGTCCCGACATCGTGGTGGGCGGGCAGACCGCAACCCTGCTCGACACCCGTGACACCGTCGACCGGGACCGGCTGATCGTGATCCCGGCCATCCTGCTGGTGATCTTCGTGGTCCTCGCGGCGTTGCTACGCTCGCTCCTGGCCCCTTTCCTGTTGATCGTGGCGAACGTGCTGTCCTTCGGCGCGACCCTGGGCATCAGCGCTGTCTTGTTCAACAACGTGTTCGGCTTCCCGGCCACGGACCCGTCCACCCCGCTGATCGGCTTCGTGTTCCTGGTGGCCCTCGGCATCGACTACTCGATCTTCCTGATGACCCGGGTCCGCGAGGAGTCGATCAAGCAAGGCACCCATCCGGGCATCCTCAAGGGTCTGTCGGTCACCGGAGGCGTCATCACCTCCGCCGGCGTCGTCCTTGCGGCGACGTTCGCCGCCCTCGGCATCCTGCCGATCCTGTTCATAGCGCAGATCGGCTTCATCGTCGCCTTCGGCGTGCTGCTCGACACGATCGTCGTACGGTCGCTCCTGGTGCCGGCGCTCTCCTACGACCTGGGCCCGCGGGTCTGGTGGCCCAGCAGGCTCTGGCACACGCCTGACCACGCCGACCACGAGACCGCCGAGATGCTGCACCTCGGCCGGGCCGACGGGGTCCACGGGTTCGAGGAGGACCCAGCGCTCTCAGGCCCCGGGCCTGTGGACGACGAGAGCGGTGAGACACCCCGCTAGGCCACAGTGGGGGCGTGCGTCTGCCCTTGTTTCCAGCTCCCGCCCACGGCCTCGTCGTCACCACCGTGGTGGCGTTGCTGGGCATGCTGCTCGCGGGGTGCGTCGGCCGGGGGAGCGATGGGCCGGCGCCGGACCCGGGCCGCGTCCCGGGAGTCACCGGGACCGATGTCGCCGCGAGCTTCCCGGCGTCCGACGTACTCCGGCGGTGGGACCGGGCGCGTGGCCGCGCGTTCGCTGACGGCGACCCGGCGGCCCTGAGGAAGCTGTACGTCGACGGCTCGGCCGCAGGTACGGCGGACCTCCGGCTGTTGCGGGCCTACCTGCGCCGTGACCTGCGGGTCGAGGGCATGCGGATGCAGCTGCTACGGGTCGAGGTCTTGCACGAGGACCCGGGTCGGCTGCGACTCCTCGTCACCGACCGGCTCACCGGCGCGGTCGCCGTCGGTCGTGGCACGCGCGTCGAGCTGCCCCGGGACGCCGCCTCCACGCGGGTCGTGGAGCTGCGCCGACCCGCTCCCGGCGGGCCGTGGCGGGTGGCCGGGGTCAGGGAGTCATCGCGGAGGCCAACCGCTCGTTGAGGGTCGGCTGCTCGAACTCGAAGCCGTCCGCAAGGAGATGAGCGGGCTCGACCCGGGCCGACCCGAGGAGCTCGTTGGACAGCTCGCCGAGCACCTTGCGCATGGGCCACGCCGGCGCACGCACCAGCGTGGGGCGGTTCAGCATGCGGCCGAGCTGCTCGGCGAACTCCGCGTTCGTGGTGGCACCAGGGCCGGTCACGTTGTAGACGCCGTGGCACTCGTCGTTGGTCGCGAGGAACGTCGCGGCGCGGAGCCAGTCGTTGAGCGAGATCGTCGCGAAGTACTGTCGCCCGTCGCCCAGCGGACCGCCGAGACCCGAGCGGAAGAGCAGGTTCAAGGCCTTGATCACACCGCCGCTCCGGTGCAGGACGACAGCGGTGCGCATGATGCAGACCCGAGCGCCCGCGTCGATGGCGGGCTGGGCGGCCTCCTGCCACTCCATGCTGATCCGCCCGAGCGTTGTCTGCGCCGGAGTCGAGGACTCCTCGGTGAGGACCTCGTCGCCTCGGTCGCCGTAGGCGGCGATCCCGTTCTGCGCGAGGAAAGCCGGCTGCTTCGGAGAGGCCGCGACGGCCTCGGCGAGGGTGCGTGTGGTCGCGACCCGGCTCTCGCGCAGCGTCTTCTTGTAGGAGGCGGTCCAGGGCCAGCGAGCGATCGTGGCGCCGGCGAGGTTCGCGACGACGTCGGCGTCGTCGATGGCGTCCTGGTCGACGACCCCGCGGTACGGGTCCCACGCCGACTCGCTGGCCGACTGGGCCTGGCCACGCACGAGACGCACGACGTCGTGGCCCTGCCGAGCGAGGTGCTCACGCCAGGCCTGACCGAGGAAGCCGGACGCGCCGGCGACAACGATGCGCATGCTGACACTCTGGCATGCCGCCTCAAGCCGCGTCCTTCACTAGCATCCGGGCCCATGACCTCGCATCCCTCGACACCCCCGCCACGTAGGCGCGTTGCCTGCTATGTGATCCGTGGGCGCGTCGGCCGCCCAGAGCTGCTGGTGTTCGACCACGTCGACTCCCCCGAGTCCGGGACACAGGTGCCCGCCGGTGGCATGGAGCCAGGGGAGACCGTAGAGGAGGCGGCGCGGCGGGAGGTCGAGGAGGAGTGCGGACTGACCGGGCTGGTCGTCGTACGCCGCCTCGGGGTCTCCGAGCTGCCGCACCCGGAGACCTGGGCGCCGCAGCACACCACCTACCTGCTGATGCGGTACGACGGGGGAGCGGAGGACCGCTGCGAACCCTGGAACTGGCGCGTCGGCGGCGACGGGGAGGACGGCGGGATGCTGTTCCGCTGCTGGTTCGAGGCGCTGCCCCTGGACGGCTTGGAGCTGGCGGGCCACCAGGGCGAGTTCCTCCCCGCCTGTGAAGCGGACAGCTGGAAGAGCCCCTGAGGCAGCGACGCCCGCTGCCGTGGGTGGCAGCGGGCGTCGTCGCGGATGGTGGAGCGTCAGACCTCGAACTGGCCCGCCTCGAGCCGCTGCTTGACGTCGGCCAGGAAGCGCGCGGCGTCCGCACCGTCGACCAGGCGGTGGTCGTAGGTGAGGGCGAGGTACATCATGTGCCGCACCGCGATCGTCTCCCCGAGGTTCGGGTCGTCGATCACCACCGGGCGCTTGACGATCGCGCCCGTGCCCAGGATTGCGACCTGCGGCTGGTTGATGATCGGGGTGTCGAACAGAGCACCACGACTGCCGGTGTTGGTGAGCGTGAACGTGCCACCGGCGAGCTCGTCGGGGCCGATCTTGTTGTTGCGGGTCCGGTCGGCGATGTCGGCGATCTTGCGGGCCAGACCCGCCACCGACAGGTCACCCGCGTCCTTGATCACCGGGGTCAGCAGACCCTTCTCGGTGTCCACCGCGACCGAGAGGTTCTCGTGGTCGTAGTAGGTCACCTCGCCCTTCTCGGTGTCGATCGCGGCGTTCAGCGAGGGGTGAGCCTTGAGCGCGTCGATGGCGGCCTTCGCGAGGAACGGCATGAACGACAGCTTCACGCCCTCGCGCTCGGCGAAGTCGGCCTTGACCGAGTCACGGAGCCGCGCGATCGAGGTGACGTCCACCTCGACCACCGTGGTCAGCTGCGCCGAGGTCTGGAGCGACTCGACCATCCGCTTGGCGATCACCTTGCGCAGGCGGCTCAGCGGCTCGGTCCTGCCGCGCAGCGGGCTCGGTGCGGAGGTGGGTACGCCGCCGCCGGACGCGGACGCTGCGGGTGCGGCAGCCGGCTCCGGGGCCTTCTCAGCCGCGGCCTTCTGTGCCTTGGCAGCCTCGAGGACGTCCTGCTTGCGGATCCGGCCACCGACGCCGGTGCCGTTGACCTGAGACAGGTCGACGCCCTGGTCGGCCGCCATCTTGCGCACCAGAGGCGTGACGTAGGCGGCCTCGCCGGAGTCCTTCCCGGCGGCCCCACCTGACGGAGCGGCCTGCTCCTGCTTCGGGGCGGGCTGCGCGGCGGGAGGTGCCTCCTGCTGGGCCTGGGCGCCGGCGTCCCCACGCATCTGGGACTGCTTCTCGGCAGCCGCCTTGTCGCGAGCCTCGGCCTGGGCGGAGTCGTCGGTGGCCGCAGCCTTCTCCTCGGCCTTCGGCTCAGCAGCGGGCTCCGGCGTCGCCGGGGCCTCCGGCGAGGGCTCGGCAGCAGCCTCGGCCGAGCCGACCAGGGCCAGCTCCGCGCCGACCTCGACGGTCTCGTCCTCCTGCACCTTGATCTCGAGGAGCGTGCCCGCGACCGGGGAGGGGATCTCGGTGTCGACCTTGTCGGTCGAGACCTCGAGCAGCGGCTCGTCGACCGCGACGGAGTCGCCGACCTGCTTCAGCCACCTGGTGACCGTGCCCTCGGTGACCGACTCGCCAAGGGCGGGAAGCGTCACCGGCGTGCCGCCCCCGCCGGCCTTCGTGCCCTCACGGGAAGCCTGGACCTCAGGCTTGGTGTCGGCGGGGCCGGGCGCGGTCTCCTGGGCCGCACCGGTGGGCTCGGTCTTCGCCTCCGGCACGGCGCCCTGGGGCTCGGTCTGGCGAGCGACCTCCTCGTCGGAGGGTGCGGCCTCCTCGCCGGGAGCGCCACCGACGCCCTCGCCGGGACCGGCGTCACCCTCGGCCTGCTCCGCTTCCGCGGACTCCTGCTCCGAGGTGTCCTCGGCTCCGCCCCCGCCGCCGGCGGACTCGCCCTCGTCACCGACCGTGGCGAGCTCGGCGCCGACCTCGACGGTCTCGTCCTCCTGCACCTTGATCTCGAGGAGCGTGCCCGCGACCGGGGAGGGGATCTCGGTGTCGACCTTGTCGGTCGAGACCTCGAGCAGCGGCTCGTCGACCTCGACCTGGTCGCCTGGCTGCTTCAGCCAGCGGGTGACGGTGCCTTCGGTGACGGACTCACCGAGGGCGGGGAGAGTGACTGAGGTCGCCATGCGTTCGTTCGCTCCTTTTGCTGGCTTGGACTGCTGTGCTGCTCGGGTGAGGCGGATCTGCTGCTGAGACTACGAGAGTGCACTCACGAGTGCGCGTGGAGCGGCTTGCCGGCCAGTGCCAGGTGCGCCTCTCCGAGTGCTTCGTTCTGGGTCGGATGTGCGTGCACGAGCGGGGCCACGTCCTCGGCGTACCCCTCCCAGTTGTAAATAAGCTGAGCCTCGCCGACGAGCTCGCCGACGCGGGCCCCGACCATGTGTACGCCGACGACCGGCCCGTCCTTGCGACGGACCAGCTTGACGAAGCCCTGGGTCTTGAGGATCTGGCTCTTGCCGTTGCCGCCGAGGTCGTAGCTGAGGGACTCGACCTGGTCGGCTCCGTACTTCTCCTGCGCCGCGGACTCGTTGAGGCCGACCGACGCGACCTCGGGGTCGCAGTAGGTGACGCGCGGGATGCCGGCCTCGTCGATGGGGGCGGGGGAGAGCCCGGCGATCTCCTCGGCGACGAACACGCCCTGCTGGAAGCCGCGGTGGGCGAGCTGGAGGCCCGGAACGATGTCGCCGACGGCGTACACGTTCTCGACGTTGGTGCGGCAGCGCTCGTCGGCGAGGACGAAGCCGCGCTCCATGGCGATGCCCTGCTCGTCGTACCCGAGCCCCTCGGTCCGAGGGCCGCGGCCGACGGCGACGAGCAGGATCTCGGCCTCGATCGTCTCGCCGCCCTCGACGGTCACGCGGACACCGTTCTCGGTGCGCTCCACGGACTTGAACGGGGTGCCGACCTTGAAGCCGATCTTGCGCTTGCGGAAGGCCCGCTCGAGCGCCTTCGAGACCGCCTCGTCCTCCGCGGCGACGAGCCGGGGGAGCGCCTCGAGGATCGTGACGTCGGCGCCGAAGGACTTCCAGACCGACGCGAACTCGCAGCCGATCACCCCGCCGCCGAGTACCACGGCCGAGGCAGGGACCCGGTCGAGTGCCAGGGCGTGCTCGGAGGTCATCACCCGCTCGCCGTCGACCTCGAGGCCGGGCAACGTCTTGGAGAAGGAGCCGGAGGCGAGTACGACGGACCGCCCGACGAGCCTGCGACCCTCGACCTCGACCGTGTCGGGCGCGACCAGCCGGCCCTCGCCTTCGACGACCGTGATGCCCCGTCCCTTGATCAGGCCGGTGAGGCCCTTGAAGAGCCGGGAGACGACGCCGTCCTTGTACTTGTTGACCCCGGCCATGTCGATGCCCTCGAGCGTGGCGTTCACGCCGAACTGCTCGGACTCACGGGTGGAGTCGGCGACCTCGGCGGCATGGAGCAGCGCCTTGGTGGGGATGCAGCCGACGTGGAGGCAGGTGCCGCCGATCCGGTCCTTCTCGACCAGCGCCACGGAGAGGCCGAGCTGGGCTGCTCGCAACGCACACGCGTAGCCGCCGCTACCCGCTCCGAGGATCACTACGTCGAAGTTGTCTTCGGCCCCGCTCTGGTTCGCGTCCGCCACCTGCTCCTCCGGTCTGTTCAGATGTGAGGGGTCGCCCTTCGCGCCCATCTTTCCACCATTGGTCACCATGTCCACATCGGCCCTCGACGGGGCGTCGGGAGCCATAGCCGCCGTTCCGGCGTGATGCTCCGTAGCCCGGTTGCCGGGAAATCTCAGGACCGTAAGCCACACTTGAAGAATGGGTTTGATGGATCGCTTCAGGCGGCGTGGACGAGGCAGCCGCCTGCGAAGGCCCGGCGGCAAGGGGCCGACCACCGTGAGGGCCTCCGACAGCGCCGACGAGAAGCACCTCGAGGAGTTCGCACGGACCCGTCGCGGCGTCGAGGGGTTCGTCGAGCCCCGCACCGCTGTCTCCGACGTCACGATGATCCTCGTCGCCCATGACGGCGAGTGGACGCGACGCCGTGTGCCGTCGGTCGACTGGGCACACCGCTTCGCCAACCGGCTGGGCGTGCCCTCCTACGACGCCGCGGTCGTCGGCTACCCCGAGCGCATGCGGGAGTACAACCGGCGCAGGAAGGCCGCGGGCAGCTGAGCGCCTCAGCGCCGTGACAGGCGGTCGGCGAGCTCGACGAGGGTCGCGACCGACATGCCCGTTCCCCCTGGAGTGACGTAGCCGTAGGCGGCCTTCTCGTTGAAGGCGGGACCGGCGATGTCGAGGTGCGCCCAAGCGTTGTCCCCGACGAACTCGCGCAGGAACGCCGCGGCGTAGAGAGTCCCGCCCCAGCGTTCGGTGTTGTGCTGGGCGAGGTCGGCGACCTTGGTGTTGCTCCGCACCTTCTCGCCCATCTCCTCGGGGATGGGCAGTGGCCAGAACGCCTCGCCGACGCGGTCGCCGGAGTCCTTCACGTTCGCGACCAGCTCGTCGTCGTTGCCGAGCACGCCCGCGACGCGGTCGCCGAGCGCGACCACGCAGGCGCCGGTGAGGGTGGCCACGTCGACGATCACGTCGGGCTTGTCCTCGGTCGCCTTCACGAGCGCGTCGGCGAGGACGAGGCGCCCCTCGGCGTCGGTGTTGAGCACCTCGACGGTCTTGCCGCCGTAGATGGTCACGACGTCGCCGGGCCGGATCGAGCTGCCGGACACCATGTTCTCGGCCATGGGGGCGTAGGTCGTGACCGCGATCGGCAGGTCGAGCTCGGCGATCGCGAACGTCGCCGCGACGACGGAGGCTGCACCGGCCATGTCGCACTTCATGGTCATCATCGACGCGGCCGGCTTGAGGCTCAGTCCGCCCGAGTCGTAGGTGATTCCCTTGCCGACGAGGGCGAGGTGCGCCTTGGCGCCGCGTGGCTTGTAGGTCAGCTGCACGAGCCGCGGCGGGTTGGCCGATCCCTGCCCGACGCCGATGATGCCGCCGCAGCCGTCGGCCTCCAGCGCCTTCTCGTCCATGACCTTCACGGTGACCTTGGTGGCCTTGCGGTCCCTCTTGGTCGCGGTGACCGCGTCGGCGAACCTCTCGGGGGTGAAGTCACCAGGCGGCGTGTTCACCCAGTCGCGGGTGAGCCGGGTTGCGGCGGCGACGACCTGAGACGTCTCGAACGCCGTGGTCGCCTCCTTCTGCTTGGCCACGTCGCTGAGGACGACGACCTCGCCGGCCGGGTCCTTGGCGGGGGAGGTCTTGAAGGCGGTGAAGGCGTACGACCCGAGCTGGTAGCCGTCGACCACGGCGCGCACGTGGTCGGCGTCGCCGGCGGGGAGCGCGAGGGCCACGGTCGCGGCGTTGGACACCGCGCGTGCCGCGGCGCCCGCTGCGCGGCGTACTCCCTCGGTGGTGAGCTTCGAGGCTTCGCCGAGCCCGACCAGGATCAGCAGCGGCGACTTCAACGTGCCCGCTGTCGGGATCTTCGCGACCTCGCCCGGCTTGCCGTTGAAGCCGAGCGTGGACAGCAACGGCTGGAGCTTGCGACCGTACGCCGAGCCGACGCCCTCCCCACCGGGAGCCATCGCCAGACCCTTCTCGGTCCTGACCACCCCGGCCACGACCACGTCGGCCTTGGTCTTGTCGGCTGCGCCCTTGCGGAGGCTGTACGTCGTCACGTCTGTTCGACTCCCTCGTCGTGTCGTCTCGCTGCTCCCGGGAATGCTAGCCCGCAGCCGGGTATGGACCTACTGCGATAGGTTCCCCGCATGCGACCGATGGAGCACCCCCAAGGCACGCCGCCACGCCGACCGACGTTGTACGACAGGCATGTTGCGCTGGGCGCGAAGTTCGCCGAGTTCGGCGGCTGGGAGATGCCGCTCGAGTACGCCGGCGTCGTGAAGGAGCACACCGCGGTCCGCGAGGCCGTGGGTGTCTTCGACGTCAGCCACCTGGGCAAGGTCGTGGTGCGTGGCCCCGGCGCGGCCGACTACGTCAACTCGTGCCTCACCAACGATCTGCGCAGGATCGAGCCGGGCAAGGCGCAGTACACCCTGTGCTGCGACCCCGAGACAGGTGGCATCGTCGACGACCTGATCGCCTACCTGCACAGCGACGAACGGGTCTTCCTGGTGCCCAACGCGTCGAACACCGCTGAGGTGGTCCGGATGCTCGGCGCCGACGCTCCCGAGGGGCTCGTCATCGACGACCAGCACGAGACCCACTCGATCCTGGCCGTGCAGGGCCCGAAGTCCGACGAGGTGCTGGAAGGTATCGGCTTCCCGACGGGGCATGAGTACATGTCGTTCGCCGAGGCGGAGTTCGACGGCACCCCGGTCGTGGTCTGCCGCACGGGGTACACCGGGGAGCGCGGCTACGAGCTCGTCGTGCCAGACGAGGTGGTCGGCCCGCTGTGGGACGCACTGTTCGCGGCAGGGGAGGCCTACGGCATCACGCCTTGTGGCCTCGGCGCCCGGGACACGCTGCGCACCGAGATGGGCTACCCGCTGCACGGGCAGGACATCACCCGGGAGGTCACCCCGAACCAGGCACGTCTCGGCTGGGCCGTGGGCTGGAAGAAGGACTCCTTCTGGGGCCGCTCCCCGCTGGTCGCCGAGCGGGAGACCGGTCCCAAGCGTGTGCTGCGTGGCCTCGTCGCGAACGGCCGGGGCATCCCGCGCCCCGGGATGCGTGTCCTGCTCGTCGCCGACGTGCCGATCGGGGAGGTCACCTCCGGGACCTTCTCGCCGACCCTGAAGAAGGGCATCGGCATGGCGCTCATCGCCTCCCAGGTCACCGAGGGCGCCGAGGTGTCGGTCGACGTACGCGGCCGCCGCGAGATCTTCACGGTCACGAAGCCGCCCTTCGTCACCGCCGGCGTCCGCGAGGCCTGAGCCCCGGCGGGCCGCCGGGCCGCCGGAAGATGCGTGAGCGAGCCGTCGTCGGAGGCGGCCCTCGAGCGTCTGGCTCGGGAACTACCGAGCGGCGATGGTGAGTACGACGAGCACGGAGGTGAACGTGACCTCGACGGCCGCGCCGAGCACGTCGCCGGTGACGCCACCGAGCCTCCGCACGGCACGGCGCGTCACGACCCCGGCGACCGCGAGGCCCACGAGCGCGACGAACGCCGCCCGAGCGACGACCCCACCGCTCAGCGCGTCCTGGCCGAGCGCGAGCAGCGACAGTGCCACGAGCACGCCGATCCCGAGCAACGAGGCCAGCGCGAGCTGACCTCGCCCCACGGTGCCCGCGACCACGTGACCCAGGCCGTCCGCGCGAGCCGGAGGCACGCCGCGGGAGCAGACCAGCGCAAGCGCCAGGCGACTGACCACCAGCGCGAGGAAGAGGGCCGGCAGTCCGAGGCCCCCGGCGACCAGCACCCCCAGCGCGAGCACCTGGAGCAGGAGCGTCAGCACCAGCGTCACCACGCCGAAGGGCCCGACGTCGCCGCGGCGCATGATCTCGAGGGCCTCGGCAGGCGGCCTGCCCGAGCCGAGGCCGTCGGCGGTGTCGGCGAGCCCGTCGAGGTGCATGGCGCGTGTGAGCACGGCGAGAAGGCCCACGACGAGGGCGGCGGCCAGGAACGGATGGAGCTGCAGGTCGTGGGCCCGGTTCCCGAGGACGTCAGGCAGCAGCTGCGGTCGTCCCGGCGGGCCCCATCCGAGCAGCCACAGGAAGCCTCCGGCCACCACGGCGAGCAGCGCTCCGACGAGCGGTGCGAGGACCATCGCCCATGAGCCGACGTGACGGTCGACCTTGCCCGGCGGCTTCGTCGGCACGGTCGTCAGGGTCCCCACGGCCAGACGCAGAGCGTCCGTCAGGGTGGACGAGGTGGACCTCACAGGTCGACGACCCGGCCGGCGACGCACCAGCGCACGTCCTCGGTCTCCGCGGCGATCCGGGCGTTGAGCCGTCCCATCAGGTCCCGGAACCGCCTTCCCGAGGCGGTGTCGGGCACCACGCCCTGGCCGACCTCGTTCGTGACGGCGACGACCCGACGCGCCGTTGCGCGCCATGCGGTGACGAGCTCGTCGACCTCGGCAGCGACCGCCTTCTCGGCCCACGTGGCCCACACGTGGTCGTCCCAGGCGTCGTGGCGGTCCATCACCCGGGTCAGCCAGAGGGTGAGGCAGTCGACCAGCAACGGCTCGCCTTCGGTGGTCAGCAGACCCGCCAGGTCGAGGGTCTCCTCGGTGTGCCAGTGGAGGGGGCGGTCCGCCTGATGCCGGCGCACGCGCTCGTCCCACTCGTCGTCCCTGCCCGGGGGGTAGGAGGTCGCCACGTAGGTGACCTCCGGCTCGGCCGCGAGGATGCGCTCGGCCTCACGAGACTTGCCCGACCGCGCGCCACCGATCACGAGGGTTCGCGTCGGAACGGCGGACCGGCGATGTTCCGGACCCGCGGCAACCAGCTCTGCCGGGACGGCCGTCTCCGTGGCAGAGGCCTCGAGGCCCGCCGCCAGATGCGTGCCGTCGTCCACGACGCGAGCCCCCCACGCGGCGAGCCGACGCGACAGCTCCCGCCGGGGCGGGTTGTGGTGCGAGAGGTGTACGGCGACCACGTCGGTGTCGCGGGTGACCGCGCCCACCTCGCGCAGCCGGCGTACCTGCTCGGCGAACGTCGCGAGGTGGAGGTGGTCGGTGTGGTGCTCGACGAGGTCGCCGAAGGTCTCCTCCAGGAGCACGACGTCGAACGCCGCTCCCCGAACCGCCTCCACGGTGGCCTCGGGCAGTGGCCCGGTGTCCGTGGCGTAGAGCAGCCGGCCGCCGGGGGCGGCGACGTCGTACAGCACCGACGTGCCGGGCTCGCCGTGACGGGCCGCGAGCACCCGCACGTCGTACTCCCCGAGGCGCAGCGTGTCGCCGGCCGCGACAGCAGTGAAGCGGACGGGAGAGTCCGGGGCGACCCACATCCGGCAGGCCGCGATGACGTCCGGCGGGGCGACGACGTCGAGCGGCCCGTCGGCCACCCACGAACGGAACAGCAGGAAGCCGGGGGAGTAGTGGTCGGGGTGCTGGTGGGTGATGAGCACGTGCCGAAGCCCGCTGAGGTCGGCTCCGAGCCGCTCGGCTGCCCGCGGTGTCTCGGGCCCGCAGTCGAGCAGCACCTGCCCGTCGACGAGCACGGACGTCTGGCCGCGCACACGCCCCTCGGCACGCTCGCTCGCGCACGACGCGCAGGTGCAGAACGGGTTGGGCCAGCCGTCCGCCGATCCGGTGCCGAGGGTGAGGAGGTCCATCACGGCTCGAACACGACCGGAGCACCGAACGCCGCCCGACGCCCTGCGCGGCGCAGCGCGCGGAGCAGGGCGGAGCCTGCGACCAGCACGACCAGGAGCGACATGAGACTACGGCCGAGGTCCCACAGCAGCGAGGTGGTCAGGTAGAAGACCGCGTAGCGGTGCACGTTCTCCAGGATCGGGTCGCCCGCGACGTAGGTGACCTCGGGTCCGTAGGAGGCGAACGGCCAGAACCACAGGTTCATGACCAGGCCGAAAGCCAGCCCCGCGGCACCGGCGTACACCCCGACGATCGCGACCTCTCGGCGACCACCCGCCCTGGGGAGACAGCCGGCGAGGAACCCGACCCAGCCGGCGGCCATCATCTGGAACGGCAGCCACGGCCCGACGCCGCCGGTGATCAGCGCACCGGTGAAGAGGGTCGTCGCTCCGAGGACGAACCCGAAGCCGCGTCCGAAGACCCGGCCGCCCAGGATGATCACGGCGAAGCTCGGCTCGAGTCCCGCGGTGCCAGGCCCGAGCGCCCGAAGGGCACCGCCCACAGCGGCGAGCATGCCGAGCATCGCGACCGACTTGGCATCCATGGCGCCCGAGGTCAGCTCGGCGAGCACGATCGCCGCGAGCAAGGGCAGGATCGCGACGAACACGAACGGCGCGTCGCCTGAGTGCGAGCTGTCCAGGGCCGCACCAGGCTCGACGAAGAACGGCCAGAAGAACGCCACGAGCCCGACCGCGGAGGCCAACCCGAGCGCGAGCGCCGAGCGAAGCCGCAGCGGCACGAGGTTCGTGGGCCTCATGGTCGCGACACCGTGGTCACGCTCGCGAGCGCCACCGCCACGTCGGTCGGGGTCAGCCACGCCTGGGGCGTGAGGATCTTCGCGACCTGCGGGGCGAAGGCGGGGGAGGAGACGACGACGTCGGGGACCGTCCCGTCGGCGACCACCTCGCCGTCGGCGAGTACGACGACCCGCGTGGCCACCTCCGCGACGAGCTCGACGTCGTGGGTGGCGAGCATGACAGCGTGGCCCGCGGCGGCGAGGTCGCGCAGGATCTCGACGAGCCGGTGCTTGGCGGTGTAGTCGAGGCCGCGGGTCGGCTCGTCGAGCAGCACGAGCGGCGGCCCGGCGGCGAGCACGATCGCGAGCGCCAGCGTCAGGCGCTGCCCCTCGGAGAGGTCACGCGGGTGCTGGTCTCCCGGGACGCCGGGGGAGAGCCGCTCGAACAGGGCGGCCGTCGTGCCGGGAGGCACGCCGCCGTCCTTGTCGGCCTGCGTGCACTCACGCGCGACCGTCGACTCGTACAACAGGTCGCCGGGGACCTGCGGCACCAGACCCACGTGGCGGAGGAGCCGGACGGGCTTCAACGTCGTGGGGGCCTGGCCACCCACCTCGACGGTGCCGGTGTCGGGAGCGCGCATGCCGACGAGGGTCTTCAGCAGCGTGGACTTGCCGGCGCCGTTGCGTCCCATGAGCGCGACGATCTCGCCACGCGACAGGGTCGCGGAGACGCCCTTCAGCACCGGCAGACGCGTGTAGCCGGCGACCAGGTCGCTCACGCGTCCTACGACCTCACCCTCGTCGGCGCGGGAGTGGTCGGGGGCCGGCAGACCGTTCAGCTGGTCGCGCAACGGCGCGGCGCGGCGGCGGGCGTCGCGCACGGACAACGGCAGCGGCCGCCAGCCGGCCACGCGGCCGAGCTCGACCACCGGCGGCGCGATGGGGGAGGCGGTGAGGACCTCGGACGGCGGGCCGTCGACCACGGCCCCGCCGTCACCCGGGACGAGCACCACGCGGTCGGCGTACTGCACGACCCGCTCGAGCCGGTGCTCGGCGAGTACGACGGTCAGGCCCAGGTCGTGGACCAGCCGCTGCAGGGTGGCCAGCACCTCCTCGGCGGCCAGGGGGTCGAGCGCCGAGGTGGGCTCGTCGAGCACGAGGACACGCGGATGGGTGGTGAGCACCGAGCCGATCGCGACGCGCTGCTGCTGGCCACCGGACAGGTCCGTGAGCGGCCGCTGGCGGAGGTCGGCCAGGCCGATCAGGTCGAGCGTCTCCTCGACCCGCTTCCGCATGACGTCGGCAGGCAGCCCCAGAGACTCCATGCCGTAGGCCAGCTCGTCCTCGACCGTGTCTGTGACGAAGCCCGACAGGGGGTCCTGGCCGACGAAGCCGACGACCTCGGCGAGGTCGCGGGGACGGTGGTCGCGGGTGTCGCGACCGTCCACGACCACCCGGCCGGAGAGGGTGCCGCCGGAGAAGTGGGGGACCAGGCCGTTGATCGTCCGGAGCAGGGTGGTCTTCCCCGACCCGGTGCGGCCGATGACGAGGCAGAGCTCGCCCTCAGGGATACACAGGTCCACGTCACTGAGGACCGGCGAGCCCTGACCGGTGAAGGTGACGCTCACGTGGTCGAACTCGATCATGCTGCCACCTCCGTCTCGCTGGTCCGGGTCGTCGTGTCCACTGCCGTTCTGGGCAGCGGTGGAGCCAGGATCGCAGGAAGCATCGCGACGAGGATCCCGATCGTCGCGATCACCGGGACGGGCGGGACGGCTGTGACGCTCGCCGGCACCAGCGATTCCGGGTCGGTCCGGACGTTGACGAACATCGCGACCGCGGCGAAGAGTCCCGAACCCGCGACGAGCCACTCGGGCAGGGCCCAGGGATCCGGCCGGTACGTGGTGCGACCGGTGCGCCTGCCCCCGAAGTACATGCCCGCCGCGGACAGCAGAGAGCCGACCAGCAGCGTGGGCAGGCCGAGCCACTGTGCGCTGGTGCCGGACAGGAGGCCGTACACCCCCAGGCACAACCCGATCAGCCCGCCGAGCGTCAGGAGGGCGGTGACCCGTCGTGAGACATCGCCCGCGGTCGTCGTACGTCCGTAACCGCGAGAGTCCATCGCTGCCGCGAGCTCCACCGAGCGTTCCAGCGCGCCCTCGAGCACCGGCATCGCCAGGCGCTTCATCGCGCGCAGCCCACCGCTTTGTCCACGCAGCCGGTGGGCCGCACGTACACGGGCGGCGTCCGTGACCAGCTGGGGCGCGAAGGTGAGCGCGATCACGACCGCGACGCCGATCTCGTACAGCGCGCCGGGCACGGACCGGAGCAGGCGACGAGCGCTGCCCAGGGAGTTCGCGGCTCCGACGCAGACCAGGATCGTCGCGAGCTGGAGTCCTTCGTAGAAGGCCTGCAGCACCGCCTCGAGGGTCACCTCGCCGCCGAGCTTGATGCCCGTGCTCCCCGGCACGGCCAGCTCCGGGAGGGTGAACAGGACGGTCGGTCCCTGCGAGCTGCTCGAGAGCAGCGCCTGGAAGACGATGCGGATCGCGATCACGAGCAGCGCCAGCTTGAGGAAGGCCCCGTAGGACTTCGCCCACGGTGCGTCGCTCTTGCGGGCGGCCACGACGAAGCCGGTCACCACGAGAGTGACCAGCAGGGGGACGGGGTTCTGCGTGCGGCTGGCGGCGGCGGCCAGGCCGAGCGCCCACAGCCACCAGGCCCCCGGGTGCAGCACCCGGGGGAAGGTGACGAGGTTCTGTGGCCGCATCGGCTGGACCTGTGTCGGACCCGCGTCAGGCGGTCTTGTTGCGGCGGCTCATCGCCACCGCTCCGGCCGCGATGAGTACGACGAGCAGGGCGACGCCGCCCAGGGCCCACACCGTCTGGTTGCTGTCGTCCTGGGTCTGGGATGACGCGGCAGCGCCCGACTCGCCGGCCTGGTCGGCGCTGTCCGAGGGGAGCGTGAAGGCCACCGGCTGCTCCTCGGCCGGGACGGTGGCGTTCTTCACCGGCACGCCACAGCCGGTGGCGGGGTAGCCGTCGAGGGCGCACAGCATGCCCGACGAGAGACGCGCCTCTGTCACCTTCTGGAGCAGCTGCTGGGTGCTGACGGCCTCGTCGACCACCGCGCACTCGGCCCGAGGCCCGGGCGGCGTGCCGTTGCCCATCTCGACGCCGAAGTCGAGGACGACCGCGACCCGCTTCTCGCCCGATGCGGCCTTCGTGTCGCCACAGACGGTGTCGAAGTTGACCTTCGCGAGGTCGGCGCGGGGCTCGATGCCCTTGGCCGGAGTGGAGGTGCCGTATCGGAAGCCCTCGACGTCGCCGTCCTTGGGCTTGTAGTCGGCCGGTCCCACCTGGGAGAAGGCCCAGGCGTTGTCCTGGAGGTGGAAGTAGTTCCAGTACTGGTAGCCGTCCTCGGCGTGCGCGGGCACGGCGAGGGCGGTGACCGAGACGGTGGCGACGAAGAGTGCCGAGAGGATGCCGACGATGCGGCGTGGGAGCAGGGCGGCCATGAAGGGCCCTTTCTGTGGCGGCGGTTCACATGACGTCACCGGACCGCTTGGACGCCGCCTACGTTGCCGGTGCCCTGATCCGGCTCCGCCCCGTAGACCTCGACGGATAGATGGGAGCCGCTGTCCTGCGTCGGTGTTCCGGCTCGCCGCGCCCGCGGATGGGTGATCCACGGACGAGGCCTACGGTTGCGGGTCAGCGCCGGCTTCGGACCGGCTTTCCCTACGCGGGGCAGTTGTTCAGAAGAACGCTCCCACGCGCTCCGGGTGGCGTCAAAGGAGTCTCACCGAAACGTCGCGTTAGTCTCGCCACATGACCAACTCCCTCGAGCCGTCGAACACCTTCAGCAGCGACCCGTCGCCGACGGGCTCGCCCTGGCGCTGGCGCCTGGAGAGCTCAGCGGGCGCCGAGGTGGCCCCCGACGGCGTCGACTCGCCAGGGTTCCCGTCGCAGAGCGACGCGGAGTCGTGGGTGGGGGAGGTGTGGCGCGAGCTGCTCGACGCGGGCGTCGACGCGGTCACGCTCTTCGAGGGTGACCGCGAGGTGTACGGCCCGATGAGCCTCCACGCCTGACGTATCTAACACGCCATGCGAAATGCATGGCGATTCGCATACGACTGCGTAATGTGGCCGGCATGACACCGGTACTGCGGCCGTTCCCGTTCGAGACCCCGATCGCCCCTGATGCGCTGATCGACCGCCGGGAGGAGCTCAGGCGGCTGAGCCAGGCCGCCGCGGAACGCGTGCACGTGCGCATGGCCGGACCTCGTCGCTTCGGCAAGACCTCCCTGCTCCTCGCGCACGCGGAGGGCCTGCGAGGCGCGGGCTGGCGCACGGTCCACGTGGACCTCTACGGCGTCACCTCGCTGGCGGAGGTCTGCGTCCGGATCGCCACGTCGTACTCCCGGCTGCGCGACAGCCGCCTCGGGGCGCACCTTGACTCGCTGGGCAGCCGCCTCGGGCTCTCGCTGACCCCGGCCGGCCCTGGCATCACGCTTGGCGCGCGCCAGAAGGTCCCGGCTCCCGAGGCCACCCAGACCGCGGCCGCCGAGCTGCTCGACCTGCCACTCACCCTGCACGAGCGGGACGGCATTCCCACCCTCGTGGTGCTCGACGAGTTCCAGGACCTGCTCAGCGCCGGAAGCGGCCTCGACGGGCTGCTGCGGTCGCACGTGCAGTACCACGGTGACGCGGCGGTCTACGTCTACGCCGGCTCGCAGCCGTCGCTGATGCGCAAGCTCTTCAGCGACCGCGAGCGACCCCTCTACGGCCAGGCCGAGCCGCTCGAGCTCGGCCCGCTGCCCGCCGACGACGTCCTGGTCGAGCTCGCCGAGCGCTTCGACGAGCTGGGGGAGGACCCGTGCGGTGCTCTCTCGCCCTTGGTCGGCACGGCGGCGGGCCATCCCCAGCGGACGATGCTGCTCGCCCACCTGCTCCACCGTGAGCTCGCCGCTCGCGAGGTGGGCACGACGACCCTTCCGGAAGGCGGGACCGTCGAGGGGATCGCGCTTGCCGACGCGGTCGTACGACGGGCGCTCGCGATGACGAACGAGGCGCACCAAGCCGTGTGGGACCAGATGTCGAGTGGCAAGAAGGCCGTGCTGGTCGCTCTCGCCGACGGCGACTCGCCGACCGGCACGACGACCGCGCGCCGGCTCGAGACCTCGCGGGCGACCCTGCAGAGCGCGCTGCGTGAGCTCGCCCGCGAGGGTCAGCACGTCACCCGTGACGACGACGCCTCGGGCTGGGGCCCCTGGCGCTACGTGGACCCGCTCCTGGAGCTCTGGGTACGCAGCCGGGGCCGGCCCTTCTGAGAAGGACCGGCCCCGGCCGTCGTACTCTCCGGCTGCTCGGCTCAGCCGAACTCGCGCTTCGGCGGAGACACCGTCTTGGCCGGGTCGCGCTCGATGATGCCGTCGAGGATGTCGTCGATGCGCTTCATCGCCTCGTCATCGAGCTTCACACCGGCCGCCTTGACGTTCTCGGTGACCTGCTCGGGACGCGAGGCGCCGATGATCGCGGCGGAGACGTTCTGGTTCTGGAGAACCCAGGCGACCGCGAGCTGCGCCAGCGACAGGCCCGCCTCGTCGGCGATCGGCCTGAGCTGCTGCACCCGCTCGAGCACGTCGTCGTTCATCCAGCGCGAGATCATGTTCGCCCCGCCGTTCTGGTCGGTGGCGCGCGACCCGGCCGGGTGCGGCTCCCCGGGCTTGTACTTCCCGGTCAGCACGCCCTGTGCGATCGGTGACCAGACGATCTGCCCGATCCCGAGCTCCTCGGACGTCGGGACGACCTCGGTCTCGATGACCCGCCAGATCATGTTGTACTGCGGCTGGTTGGACACGAACGGGATGCGCAGCTGGCGTGCGAGGTCGTGCCCGCGGCGGATCTCGTCGGCGGTCCACTCGGAGACCCCGATGTAGTGCGCCTTGCCGGAGTGCACGACGTCGGCGAAGGCCTCCATCGTCTCCTCCAGCGGCGTCTCGTAGTCGAAGCGGTGGGCCTGGTAGAGGTCGACGTGGTCGGTCTGGAGGCGCTTCAGGGAGCCGTTGATCGACTCCATGATGTGCTTGCGGGACAGCCCGTGGTCATTGTGGTGGCCGGGTCCGGTGGGCCAGTAGACCTTGGTGAAGATCTCGAGGCCCTCGCGCCGCTCGTCCTTGAGCGCCTTGCCGAGCACGGTCTCCGCTGCGGTGTTGGCGTAGACGTCGGCGGTGTCGAAGGTGGTGATGCCCTCCTCGAGGGCCCGCCGGACGCAGGCGAGCGCGGCGTCCTCCTCGACCTGGGAGCCGTGGGTGAGCCAGTTTCCGTATGCGATCTCTGAGATCTTCAGGCCGCTGGAGCCAAGGTTGCGAGTTTCCATGACCCCAACGTATCCACGGGAGCCCAAGGCCATGCACCTCGGCTTTCCTCCGGGAGGAAGCCGGGTCCGCACGGGCCCCGGCCGGGACCGGTCGGGGGCTACGAGGCCGCTAGGTTGTGGCCATGATCGTGGCCTTCAGCATCAGTCCGACATCCGGTGACGAGACCGGCGGCGTCAGCGAGGCGGTCGCCGAGGCGGTGCGGGTGGTCCGCGCCTCGGGCCTGCCGTGCGAGACCAACGCGATGTTCACCAACATCGAGGGGGAGTGGGACGAGGTGATGGCTGTGGTCAAGCAGGCCGTCGACGTCGTCGCGGCGTCCTCGCCGCGGGTCGGCCTCGTGCTCAAGGCGGACATCCGACCAGGCCACACGGGTCAGCTGACCGCCAAGGTCGAGCGGGTCGAGAGGCACCTCGCCGACTGACGGGGCGGGCGCCGCTCCCGGCGACGTCCGTCAGTACCGCTCGGGAAGGCGCTGACCCAGCTTGACAGTCGGCTTCGGCATCCGGAGGAAGCGCAGCTGCATCGCGCGCAGGATGGCGTAGGAGGTCGTGCCCTTGTGCGACTC
Organism: uncultured Actinomycetota bacterium; assembly: GCA_963700955.1. Lineage (GTDB taxonomy): Bacteria > Actinomycetota > Actinomycetes > Propionibacteriales > Nocardioidaceae > Nocardioides_C. The sequence goes on from CAVOZH010000004.1 coordinate 131,627, forward strand.
GTCGGGGAAGCGCTGCCTGAGCTCCTTCTTGAGACGGAACACGAGCACGACCGTGTCGATTGCCACGAGCACGATCGTGACGAGCCAGAGCGACTGCCCGAACCTGCTCAGGGCCGGGCTGCCGGAGTAGCTCAGCACCATGATGATGACCAGCAGCGGCAGCAGGAACTCCGCCATCGACAGTCGCGAGTCGACCCGGTCGCGGACGAACTTGCGGACCTTGCCCTGGTCGCGCGCCGGCAGGTAGCGCTCGTCGCCGCGCCTCATGCCTTCCCGCATCTTCGCGTTCTGCTCGGTCCTGCGTTCGCGAAGCAGCTTCGCCGCGGCCTTCTTGTCGGCGGCGCCCTTCGCCCTGGCGCGAGCGGCGGCCTCGGCCTCCCGCCGGCTCGGGGTGGGGCGTCCCTTGCCGCCGGGCTTGGCTTCCGCGGCGGTGGAGGAGGTGGTCTCTGCGGACTTGGTACGTCGGAACAAGGCGGCCTTCTGCGTGCTCGACAGGACTCGTGTCGTCCCTGGGTGAGGCCCAGAGTACCCGCGGGAACCTGCTACCTCCGCCGACCGTTCCACCGTAGGGTGGACAGACAGAACCAGCCACGAAAACAGAAGGGGGCCCCGCACACCATGAGCCTCATGCAGCGCATCAGCCTGATCTTCCGATCCAAGGCGAACAAGGCGCTCGATCGCGCCGAGGACCCGCGGGAGACGCTCGACTACAGCTACCAGCGACAGATCGAGATGTTGTCGAAGGTGCGCCGTGGTGTCGCGGACGTTGCCACGAGCCGCAAGCGCGTCGAGCTCCAGGTGAACCAGCTCGAGCAGCAGTCGCAGAAGCTCCACGACCAGGCGCAGAAGGCGCTGTCGATGGGGCGCGAGGACCTCGCCCGCGAGGCGCTCACCCGCAGGTCCGGGCTGACCGGCCAGATCAGCGACCTGAAGGCGCAGCAGGCCCAGCTCCAGGGTGAGGAGGAGAAGCTCACCCTCGCGTCGCAGCGTCTGCAGGCCAAGGTCGAGGCGTTCCGCACCCGGAAGGAGACCATCAAGGCCACCTACACCGCAGCGGAGGCACAGACCCGGATCAACGAGGCGTTCTCCGGCATCTCGGAGGAGATGGGCGACGTCGGCCTGGCCGTGCAGCGTGCCGAGGACAAGACCGCCCAGATGCAGGCGCGGGCCGGGGCCATCGACGAGCTGATCTCGTCCGGGGCCCTCGACGACGCCAGCGCGATCGGGCACGGCGACGACATCGCCCGTGAGCTCGAGGCGATGTCGAAGGACTCCGACGTCGAGTCGGAGCTCGCGGCGCTCAAGGCCGGCTCGGCGCAGCCGCAGAGCGCGCTCGAGGGCGGCGAACCCGCCCCTGCGGCGAACGTCCTGGAGGAGCAGCAGCAGAAGGAGGGTGGGCAGTCATGATCGTGCGCATCCTCGGCGAGGGTCAGTGGGACGTGCCCGAGGAGCACCTCGCGGAGCTCAACCGCCTCGACGCGGAGGTGGAGAAGGCCATCGAGGACGGCGACGAGGTCGTGTTCTCGAACAGCTTCGCAGCCCTGCTCAACAGCGTCCGCACCGACGGCGCCCGCCTGCCGGACGACACCCTCCACGACTCGGACCTGATCCTGCCGCCCGCCGACGCGTCGATCGACGAGGTCCGGCATCTACTCGACGAGGAGGGGCTGATCCCCGGCTGATGGCCAGAACGCGCTTTATCAAGGACTCCGGGCTCACCGCCCGGATGACCCTCGTGATGTTTCTTCTCGGGGCCCTGTTCGTCGCGCTCATCGTCGCGGTGATGTATGTCCTTCCGCCGCAGTACGCCCCGATCATCGGGGTGATCGGGCTCGGCATCGCGTGGTTCCAGTGGTACAACTCCGACAACCTGGCCTTGAGGGCGATGCGGGCCCGGGTCGTCACTCCCGAGGAGTCCCCGGAGCTGCACGGGATGATCGACCGGCTCTGCGCCATGGCCGACATGCCCAAGCCCAGGGTCGGGATCTCCTACACCGACCTGCCCAACGCGTTCGCCACCGGCCGCTCTCCGAACCGCTCCGTGGTGTGTGTGACCACGGGCATCCTCGACAAGCTGACGGCCGAGGAACTCGAGGGCGTGCTCGCGCACGAGCTCTCGCACGTGGCGCATCGCGACGTGCTCGTCATGACGCTGGCGTCGTCGGCGGGCATCGTCGCAGGGATGCTGACCCGCGGCGCGCAGTACGGCGCCATCTTCGGCCGCCGCAGCAACGACAGCAACGGCGCGGGTGCCATCGGCTTCCTCGTCGCCCTGGTCGTCAGCCTCATCGTGTACGCGGTCAGCTTCTTGCTGACCCGGCTGCTCTCGCGCTACCGCGAGCTGTCGGCCGACCGGGCCGGGGCCTACCTCACGCAGAAGCCGTCAGCGCTCGCGTCCGCACTGACCAAGATCACCGGTGAGATCGCCGCCATCCCGAACCGTGACCTCCGGGCGTCGCAGAGCATGAACGCCTTCTTCATCGCCCCCGCCATCAGTGGTGCGACGATGCAGACGCTGACCTCGACGCACCCCTCGCTGGAGCAGCGGCTCGAGCAGCTCGCCAAGGTGTCCGCGGACCTCGGCCGTCCCCTCGACGGTGGCTTCCCCGCTCCGGGCTTCGACGCGTGAGCTTCTGGCAGTCGATCCTGGGCCGGCGCAAGCCCGTCCAGGCCAAGCTCGACGCTCTGTTCGCCCTCCCGGGCGCAGCCATCACGCTGCAGACGGCCGCGGGGTTCAACGCGACCGGCGTCGGGTCGGTCTGCTACCGCGAGGCCGAGGGCGCCGCGTTCGCGCAGACCCAGGCCGACATCGTGGCGCTGCTCGACGCTGATGAAGGCCCTGACGTCGAGCGTTCGGTCGACGAGTACGGCTACACCTGGCTGGTCACGCGCCAGGACGCCCCGGACATGTCGGCGCTGGTGACGGACCTCCACGCGGTGAACACCACCTTGGAGGCACAGGGGTTCGGCCCGGGACTGCTGTGCTCGCTGGTGGGCTTCACCGACGCGGCCGGTCGACGCCTCGGGCTGGTGTACCTCTACAAGCAGGGGACGTTCTACCCGTTCGCGCCGGCCGAGGGACAGCGGCGCGACAACCTCCTGGAGATCCAGATCCGGGATCTGCTCGCGAACGAGCTGCCGATCGAGCCTCAGCTTCAGCGCTGGATGCCGGTCTGGGGCGCGCCCGGCCTCTGACCCTCCAAGACGTCATACGCCCCGGCCGCTACCGCGACCGGGGCGATGAGGTCCGGGGCTACTTGCCGGGAAGGTCGAGCATCCGCTGGAGCGCGACCTTGGCCCACTTCTCGGTCTCGGGGTCGACCTCGATCACGTTCACGAGGTTGCCGGCCACCAGGTTCTCCATCGCCCAGACGAGGTGCGGCAGGTCGATCCGGTTCATCGTCGAGCAGTAGCAGACGGTCTTGTCGAGGAAGACGACGTTCTTGTCCGGGTGCGCGTTGGCGAGCCGCTGGACGAGGTTGAGCTCGGTGCCGATCGCCCAGGAGGAACCGGCGGGCGCGGCCTCGATCGTCTTGATGATGAACTCCGTCGACCCGACCAGGTCTGCTCGGGTGACCACGTCGTGGGAGCACTCCGGGTGCACGAGGATGTTGATGCCCGGGATCGTCTCCCGTAGCTCGTCGACGACGGCAGCCGAGAACCGGCCGTGGACCGAGCAGTGGCCCTTCCACAGGATGATCTTCGCTGCTCGGATCTCCTCGTCGGTGAGGCCGCCGTTGGGCTGGTGCGGGTCCCAGACCACGCAGTCGTCGAGCGACAGCCCGAGCTTCAGCACAGCGGTGTTACGGCCGAGGTGCTGGTCGGGCAGGAAGAGCACCTTGGTGTCCTCGCCGTGCTGGTCGAACGCCCACTGCAGCGCCACCTCGGCGTTGCTCGACGTGCACACCGCGCCGCCGTTGCGTCCGCAGAACGCCTTGATGTCCGCCGAGGAGTTCATGTACGTCACGGGGACGACCGAGTCGGCGACACCGGCATCGGTGAGCGCGTCCCAGGCGTCCTCGACCTGCGCAAGGGCGGCCATGTCCGCCATCGAGCAGCCCGCGGCGAGGTCGGGCAGGACGACCTTCTGGCTGGCGGAGGTCAAGATGTCGGCCGACTCAGCCATGAAGTGCACGCCGCAGAACACGACGTACTCCGCCTCCGGACGCGCGGCAGCCTCGCGGGCGAGCTTGAACGAGTCGCCGGTGACGTCGGCGAACTGGATGACCTCGTCGCGCTGGTAGTGGTGTCCGAGCACGAACACCCGGTTGCCGAGCGCCTCCTTCGCTGCACGGGCACGGGCGACCAGCTCCGGGTCCGAGGCCGGAGGCAGTGAGCCGGGACAGTCGACGCCGCGCTCCGAGTTCGGGTCGGAGCCGTGGCCGAGAACCAGCAGAGGAAGGTGCGTTGTCGTCACACCGACAGTTTCTCAGAGTGAGCACCCGAACTCTCATCGACCCGCGCCGTGAGCGCGGGGGACTGGACCAGTTGTCCAGCAGGCGCGCCTACGTCGTGACGGGTCCGTCAGAGGAAGTGCCCGCTGGGGAGGTACGGCCTCGGCGGCTTCATGCCCCGCAATGCGAGGTAGCCGGTGTTGTACAGGTCCAGCCGAGCTGCCATGCCGACGTCCATGGCCCACTCGTTCCCCGGGGTCAGATGGCCGATCGAGCAGGGTTCGTCGGGGGACGACGCCGCGAGCGTCTCCCAGAGCAGCTCGGTCGCGGTCCGGCGGTTCGTGGCCGCGAGCACGTAGGGGCCTCCGCCGGAGTCGACGTAGGCGTACCCGGACCCGGTCGACCGGTCGACGACGACGAGGCGGTACATCGAGGTGAGCAGCTCGTGGTCGACCCCGTGGGCAGACTCCCTGACCTGCCGGTCCACGGAGTTCATCAGGTCGATGTCGCCGGCGGACCCCTCACGGACCCGCTCGACCACTGGGAGCAGGTCGCGCCCGACCGTCCCGGTCATCAGCATGGCCGGATGCAGGGTGAAACCCGCCAGGCGGTAGCGGCGGGCGGCCTTCGGGTCGGCCGAAGCGGCGAGCATGCCTCGCAGACAGCCGCTGCCATAACCCAGCGCGGCGTCGAGCAGCTGCCTCCCGACACCGCGCCCCTGTAGCCCGGGACGCACCACGAACGTGGCCAGGATCCACATGAGGTCCCGCCTGAGGGCGGCCGACACGCCGACGATGCCGCTGGCGTCCTCGGCGACCCAGCAACCTTGCGGGTCGTGCCGCCAGATGTGCTCCATCCGGCGCCGCCAGGCAGACGCCTTGGCCTCCGACCGAGGTGCCGGGTCCGGCCAGCTGCGAGGGGACGTCCGTTGGTCGAGCTCGAAGAACCCCTCGGCGGTGAGCCGCTCGACGTCTGGGATGTCCGCGTGGCGCATCGGTCGGATGACGTGGTCAGCAGGCACCGCGCCAACCTACCCAGCAGTCGTGGCGACGGGGCAAGGCAGGATGACCGTATGCGCGTCGTCATCGCCCCCGACAAGTTCGCCGGCACCCTCACCGCCGTCGAAGCGGCACAGGCGATCGCCGCGGGCTGGCACCGGCGGGCGCCGCAGGACGACCTCGAGCTCGTGCCGATGGCGGACGGCGGGCCGGGGTTCGTCGACGTGCTCCACGCCTCGCTCGGCGGCGACCTGCTCGCACAGACCGTGACCGGTCCGTACGGCGAGCCCGTCCCGGCAAGCATCCTGCTGGTCGGGGACACGGCGTACGTCGAGTCCGCCCAGGCCTGCGGGTTGCACCTCACGCCCGAGGGGGAGCGGGACCCGGAGCGCGCAACCACTCGCGGCGTCGGTGAGCTCCTGGCCGCCGGGGCCGACGCGGGGGCCCGACGGGTCGTCGTCGGACTGGGAGGGTCGGCGACCAACGACGGCGGCGCGGGCCTGCTGTCCGCGCTCGGGGCTGTCGCCACACCGGGTGACGCGCTCGACGGCGGGCCGAGCCGTCTCAGCAGCCTCGAGAAGGTGGACCTGACCCAGGCGCTCGAACGGCTCGCCGGCGTCTCCCTGGTGGCGGCGAGCGACGTCGACAACCCGTTGCTCGGGCTGATCGGCGCGACCAACGTCTTCGGCCCCCAGAAGGGGGTCGCCCAGGACCGGCTGCAGGCCGTCGACGCCATGCTGGACAGGCTCGCAGCAGCCACGGACAAGAAGGTCGCCCTCGCCAAGGGCGCAGGTGCCGCGGGCGGCCTCGGGTTCGCCCTGCTCCTGCTCGGCGCGACCCGTGAGCCCGGCGTCGAGCTCGTCGCCAGGGCAGTCGGCCTTCACGAGAAGGCTGCAGCCGCTGACCTGGTCGTCACCGGTGAGGGTGCCTTCGACTTCTCCTCGAGGTCCGGGAAGGTGCCCTACGGCGTGGCGGCAGTCGCCGCAGAGGCGCTGGTCCCGTGCATCGCGCTGGCGGGCAAGGTCCTCGTCGGGTCGCGTGAGACGCGGGCACTCGGGGTGGAGTCGGCGTACTCCGTCGTCGACCTGGTGGGCGAGGAGCTTTCCTTCGCGGAACCGGCGAAGAGCCTGGCCACGCTGGCCGAGCGCACGGCGCGCACCTGGTCGCACTGAGAGGGCTCTACGTCGGGCACGCTGGGCCCGCGCTCGGGACCAAGGTCCCGAGCCGGTCCGCGAGGGTTGGGAATATCGAGGGATGTGCGACCATTGAACCTGCACAGAAACGTCTGAGCCCATGGGAGTCACAGGATGACCGAGCAGGTCGAAACCACCGAGTCGCAGGTCCGCGCCGACGGCATCAACATCAGCGACACCGCTGCTGCGAAGGTCAAGAGCCTTCTCGAGCAGGAAGGTCGCGACGACCTCCAGCTGCGCATCGCCGTGCAGCCGGGTGGCTGCTCCGGTCTGCGCTACCAGCTCTTCTTCGACGAGCGGAACCTCGACGGCGACGTCGTCACGGACTTCAACGGCGTGGCCGTGGTCGTCGACCGAATGAGCTCGCCGTACCTCAACGGCGCCGTCATCGACTTCGTCGACACCATCGAGAAGCAGGGCTTCACCATCGACAACCCCAACGCGACGGGTTCCTGCGCCTGTGGAGACTCCTTCCACTGAGCCGGACCCCGAACAGCACACAGCAAGAGGCCCCACCGATGTCGGTTGGGGCCTCTTGCTTGTGGGGGGCTGCCTCAGTCGAGGTGCAGGTGGAGGGCGGCCCCGAGACGGGCGGCCGCCTCGCTGACTGCGATCGTCGGCTTCTTCACCTCGCGGGGGTAGTCCTCGAACAGGATGCTGGGTGCAGGCTTCGAGGCGGCACGGGCGGCCTTCTCAGCAGCGGTGCGGCGCTCAGGAAGATGCAGCGCGCTCTCTACCGCCTGGCAGTCGGAGGTCATCTCACTGGACGTGGAGGCGTCGTCGTACGCCAAACGCTGGTAGGTCATGCGTCCACGCTAGGGGTTACTCATGGGTCGCCCTAGCCGTACCGGCGGGTAGTGTTCAGCCTGTCCAGAACTGCTGCCAATCCACCTGAGGTACTCGTGTCGCTGCTCGTCACCGGCTCCATCGCCACCGACCACTTGATGTCCTTCGGAGGCAAGTTCTCCGACTCGCTGGTGGTGGACCAGCTCGACAAACTCTCGGTCTCCTTCCTCGTCGACGACCTCGAGGTACGCCGGGGCGGCGTCGCGGCGAACATCTGCTTCGGCCTGGGCTCGCTGGGGCTGCGTCCCATTCTCGTGGGGGCAGTGGGTGAGGACTTCGCCGACTACCGGTCGTGGCTCGAGCGGCACAACGTCGACTGCGACTCGGTGCACGTCTCCGAGACGAAGCACACCGCGCGGTTCGTGTGCACCAACGACTCGACGATGGCCCAGTTCGCGTCGTTCTACCCTGGCGCCATGAGCGAGGCGCGGGAGATCGAGCTGAAGCCGATCGAGGAGCGCGTGGGACCGGTCGAGTACGTCCTTGTCGGACCCAACGACCCGGAGGCGATGTCGCGCCACACCGAGGAGTGCCGCGAGCGTGGCTACGCCTTCATCGCCGACCCGTCTCAGCAGCTCGCGTTCGGTGACGGCGAGCTGATCCGGGACCTCATCGACGGCGCGGCGATCCTGTTCTCCAACGAGTACGAGTCCGCGCTCATCGAGAAGAAGACCGGCTGGTCGGCCGACGAGATCCGCTCCCGCGTCGGCACCTGGGTCATCACGCTGGGCGCGACCGGCGTCCGGGTGGAGCAGGACGGCGACCAGCCGATCTTCGTGCCCGCCGTCCCGGAGATCGAGAAGGTCGAGCCGACGGGAGTCGGCGACGCGTTCCGGGCCGGCTTCCTCGCCGCGCTCGCGTGGGGCCTCCCGCTCGAGCGGGCCGCCCAGCTCGGCTGCCTGCTCGCCGTCCACGTCGTGGAGAAGGTCGGCACCCAGGAGTACACCGTGCACCGTGACCGGTTCGTGAAGCGGTTCGCCGACGCCTACGGTGAGGCCGCCGCGGCCGAGATCGCCGAGCACGTCCACACGCCGCACCCCTGAGACGGGAAGGCGGTCCCGCACCGGCTCCCGACATCCGTCAGCGCGTTCTGTCTCAGCGCAGTCTTCGTACGACGTACCGCGGGACGCCGTCCCCGGCGACCTCCTCGCCGACGTACTCCTGCTTCCGCATCCGGCACCACGCCGGTACGTCGGAGCGGGCGGCTGCGTCGTCGGCGGCCACGGCGATGGTCTGCCCGACCTCGATGTCGGCGATGCTGTTCGCGAGCCGGATCACCGGCAGCGGACAGCGCATCCCGCGGCAGTCGAGCTCGAGGTCCGCGTTGGTCATGAGATCCCCGCCCGCTCGCGCAGCCGGGCAACCACCCCGGGCAGCACGTCGAGGAACCGGTCGACCTCGTCCTCGGTGGTGTCGCGGGTCAGCGACAGGCGCACGTTGCCGTGGGTGAGGGAGCCCATCGCGGCGAGCACGTGCGAGGGGGTGAGCGTCGAGGCGCTGCACGCCGACCCGGACGCGATCCCGAAGCCGGCCCGGTCCAGCTCTGTGACCAGCGCCTCCCCGTCGACGTAGAGGCAGGAGAACGTCACGAGATGGGGTAGCCGCCACGCCGGGTCGCCGACCACCTCGACGTCGGGCACCGTGGCCGCGACGCGCTCACGGACGCGGTCGACGAGGGCGAACTGCCGGGCGTTGACCTCGTCACGCTCCGCGAGGCGCGCCTGGAGCGCGGCCGCCGCGGCCAGGACGGCAGGGATGTTCTCGAAGCCGCTGGCGCGTGCGTCGGTCCGGTCGTCCACCGGGAACGGGGGCCGCCACCGGGAGCCCTTCTCCACCAGCAGCACGCCGACGCCGCCGGGTCCGCCCCACTTGTGCGCGGACGCTGCCGCCGCTGCCCACCCGCGGGGGAGGTCGAGCCGCGCGGCGGAGGCGGCGAAGTCGACGAAGACAGGGATCCCAGGTCCCGCCGCCGCGGCGTAGATCGCCTCCAGCGGTTGCACGGTGGCGACCTCGTTGTTGGCGGACTGGACCGCCAGGACGCCCGCTCCTCCGGACAGTGCGGCAGCCACCTCGGCGGGTGAGACCCGGCCCTGGTGGTCCACACCCACCACGTCCGCCGTACCGCCGGCCTGGCGGGCCCACCAGCGGCCGGACTGGATCACCGCTGAGTGCTCGACCGCGGAGTGGACCAGACGGGGGCTGACGCGAGAGCGACCCTGGAGCAGCCCGAGAACTCCGAGGTGGACCGCCTGGGTGCCCGAGGAGGTGAACGTCACCTCGTCCTCGCGCACGCGGAAGCACGAGGCGACCACTGCACGGGCGTTGTCGAGCAGGAGCCGTGCCTCACGACCCCTGCGGTGCAGGCGCAAAGGGTCGGCGAAGCCCGCGTCGATCGCGGCGAGGAGGGTCTCGCGGGCAGCCGGATGGAGCGGCTCGGAGGACGCCGCGTCGAGGTATCCGCCCGCCGACTCGCCGGTTCGGCCGGTTGTCTTGGTCACAATGGGAATTTACCGGCGGACCTCGGCGCCGGCCGACCTTTCCTCAGTAGTAGGGTTCGGTGCTGACCGTCGTAATTGAGAGAGAGGCTCGTTCGTGGGTCTGCAACTCCCCAAGCGAGGCCGGACGATGCGTGCGCGTGTCGGCTCCATCGCCATGGTGTCCGCAGGTGTGCTGCTGCTGGGCGCCTGCTCCAGCCAGGACAAAGACCAGATCAAGCGCCTGGCGATGCCTGAGCCGATCACCGACCGGGCTCCGCTCACCAGCGAGCTGTGGGACTGGGCGTGGCTCGCCGCGATCCTGGTAGGCATCCTGGTGTGGGGCCTGATCCTCTACGCCGCCTTCAAGTACCGCCGTCGCAGCGAAGACGAGATCCCGGTGCAGACCCGCTACAACCTGCCCATCGAGGTCCTCTACACGATCGTCCCGGTCGTGATGGTGGTGGTGTTCTTCTACTTCACCGTCCAGACGCAGGACGGCGTGCTCGCCCAGCCCGCAAAGACCGACCACACGGTCAAGGTCGTCGGGCAGAAGTGGTCGTGGACCTTCAACTACCTCGACGAGGACGCGGTCGGCGGGAAGAGCGTCTACACCGTCGGCACGCCCGCCGACTTCCCGACCCTGGTGCTGCCGGTCGGTGAGACGGTCACCCTCCAGCTCAGGTCTGCCGACGTGATCCACTCCTTCTGGGTGCCGTCCTTCCTCATGAAGATGGACGTCGTGCCCGGCAGGGACAACAGCTTCTCCCTGACGCCTACGCGTGAGGGCACCTTCGCCGGCAAGTGCGCCGAGCTCTGCGGCACCTACCACTCCCGCATGCTGTTCAACCTCAAGGTCGTGAGCCCGGAGAAGTACGACGAGTATCTCCGCGGGCTCGAGCAGCAGGGCAACGTCGGTGTCGCGAGTGGTGGCGCCGACGTGACGACGCAGACCGGCCTACCGCAGGACACCTCTCAGCTAGGAGACCAAGAGTGAGCGGCGCAGCATTCCAGGCTCAGGGCGCCTACGCCGACCGGAAGCCCCTTGGGCAGCAGATCGTCCGGGTGATGACCACCACGGACCACAAGCTGATCGGCAAGCTGTACCTCGGCACGTCCTTCATGTGGTTCCTCCTCGGCGGCATCATGGCGCTGATCATCCGGTCGGAGCTCGCGTTCCCCGGTCAGCAGGTCGTCAACGACGAGACCTACAACCAGCTGTTCACGATGCACGGCACGATCATGCTGCTGCTCTTCGCGACACCACTCTTCTTCGGCTTCGGCAACCTGATCATGCCGATCCAGATCGGTGCGCCCGACGTGGCGTTCCCGCGGCTCAACATGTTCAGCTACTGGCTGTTCCTCTTCGGCGGTCTGATCGCCGCCTCGGGCTTCCTGACCCGTGGCGGAGCGGCCTCGTTCGGCTGGTTCGCCTACACGCCGCTGTCCAACGCGGTGAACTCCCCAGGCGTCGGTGGTGACCTGTGGATCCTCGGCCTGTGGCTGGCCGGTCTCGGCACGATCCTGGGTGCGGTCAACTTCATCACCACGATCCTCACCATGCGCGCGCCCGGCATGACCATGTTCCGGATGCCGATCTTCACCTGGAACAGCCTGGTCACCAGCCTGCTGGTCCTGATCGCGTTCCCGATCCTGGCCGGCGCCCTGCTGATGCTCGCCTCCGACCGCCTGCTCGGCAGCCATGTGTACGACCCATCGAGCGGTGGACCGATTCTCTGGCAGCACCTGTTCTGGTTCTTCGGGCATCCAGAGGTGTACATCATCGCGCTGCCGTTCTTCGGCATCATCACCGAAGTCCTGCCGGTGTTCAGCCGCAAGCCGGTCTTCGGCTACGTCGGCCTGGTCGCCGCCACGATCAGCATCGCGGCGCTGTCGGTCGCGGTCTGGGCGCACCACATGTTCCCGACCGGAGCGGTGGACCTGCCGTTCTTCTCAGGCATGACGTTGCTGATCGCCGTGCCGACGGGTGTGAAGTTCTTCAACTGGATCGGCACGATGTGGGGCGGGTCCATCTCGTTCGACACCCCGATGCTGTGGTCGCTGGGCTTCCTCACGACGTTCCTCTTCGGTGGTCTGACCGGCGTCATCCTGGCCTCGCCACCGCTCGACTTCCACGTGACCGACTCCTACTTCGTGGTCGCACACTTCCACTACGTGGTGTTCGGCACCGTGGTGTTCGCGATGTTCGCTGGCTTCTACTTCTGGTGGCCGAAGATCACCGGCCGGATGCTCGACGAGCGACTCGGCAAGATCCACTTCTGGTTGCTGTTCATCGGCTTCCACACCACCTTCCTGGTGCAGCACTGGCTGGGTGTGGAGGGCATGCCTCGCCGCTACGCCGACTACCTGCCGACTGACGGCTTCACCACGCTGAACCAGGTCTCGACCGTCGGTGCGTTCTTGCTCGCGGCCTCGACCTTCCCGTTCCTGTGGAACGTCTACACCACGGCGAGGAAGCCGTACGTCGAGGTCGGCGACGACCCGTGGGGCTGGGGTCGCTCGCTGGAGTGGGCCACCTCGTCGCCTCCGCCGCGCCACAACTTCGTCCGGTTGCCGCGGATTCGTTCCGAGTCGCCGGCCTTCGACCTGCACCACCCCGAGATCGCCGCACTGGAGATGGCCGAGAACGAGTCGCTCCGCACCGAGGGGAATGTCGCCGACGCGCCCAACGTCAGCGGACGTCGCGGCCACCTCGAGCAGCAGATGGGCGGCGTGTCCGTAGAGGATGCTGTCCGCAAGGACGACGAGCACCGTGACGAGGATGGTCGCTGATGAAGATCGAGACATTCATCTTCGGCGTGAACGCTGTCTTCTTCACGCTGGTCGCCCCCGCCTACTGGTTCATGGCGAAGGACCCCACCGGCACCGCCGCCCTGACGATGACGGCGCTCCTGACCGGGCTGGTGACGTTCTACCTCGGTTTCCACGCCTCCAAGATGGAGCCGCGCCCCGAGGACACCCACACCGCCGAGATCGCGGACGGCGCGGGGGAGCTGGGCTTCTTCCCGCCGTACAGCTGGTGGCCGCTGTGGGCCGCCGCCACAGCCGCCGTCTCGGTGTACGCCCTGGCGTTCGCCGCCTGGTGGCTCTTCGTCATCGGGATCGGCCTCGGCTCGATCGCGCTCTCGGGCTGGATCTTCGAGTACTACCGAGGAGAGCACGCGCACTGACGTTCTGCGCAGTCGGAGACCGGATTCGCCCGCGGTGGCGTTCCCCTGTGTGGGGAGCGCCACCGCGGCTCGTTTTCAAATCTGAGGGGTCTCGTTGTTACCGTTGTGGTCAGTGCACACTTCTGAACCCGGGGGTCTCCAACGTATGACCAGGCAAAGTTCGCCTGTCCGAGCACGTCGCGCCGGCGCGGTCGTTGTCGCGCTCTGCGCGCTTGTGCTGGCCGGATGTACGGCGGACGCCGGGGAGGACGGCACAGGGGGAGCGGGCTCCGGCCCTGCCGCGACGGAGTCGCCCACGCCTGAGCCTGCTGCGAAGATCTACACGAGCCTCGACAAGCTCAAGGCGCCGGTCGCAGTCGACAAGACCTTCCAGGTGACGGCCGAGGACGGGCGGTTGGAGCACGTCACGGTGAGCGCCGCAGGGAAGCCGCTCGCCGGCGACCTGGTCAAGCACGGCACGCTGTGGCGGTCCACGGGCCGGCTCGAGCCCGGGCTGCGCTACCAGATCAACGCCGTCGCGGTCGACAGCGAGGGCCTCCGCACCGCGCGGCACTCCACCTTCCGCACCGAGGACCTGCCCCTCGAGCGCCAGGCGTACCCGTCCATCGCGCCGCTGCAGGGCGAGACTGTCGGAGTCGGGATGCCGGTGATCGTGACGTTCGACGTACCCATCACCGACCGCGCCAGCATCGAGCGGCACCTCTCGGTGAAGAACTCCTCGCACCAGGAGGGGGCGTGGCGCTGGGTGTCTTCGCGTGAAGTGCACTGGCGACCGAAGACGTACTGGAAGCCGGGCACCGAGGTCACGGTCAACGCGGACATCAACTCGGTGTCGGCGGGCGACGGCGTCTACGGGCAGGTCAGCCGGAGCGTCACCTACCACATCGGTGACTCGGTGATCAGCCGCGTCGACGTCGCGGCGCACCGGATGAAGGTCTTCATCAACGGCTCGCTGGCCCGCACCGTGGCGATCAGCGCCGGCAAGCCGGGATTCATCACGCGTTCCGGCACCAAGGTGATCATCGAGAAGGTCCGTCACAAGGTCATGGACGCCGCCACCGTGGGCATCAAGAAGAGCGACCCGGAGTACTACAAGCTCGACGTGGAGTACGCCATGCGGGTCACCTACTCAGGTGAGTTCCTCCACGCAGCGCCCTGGTCAGAGGGCTCCCAAGGTGTCGCCAACGTGAGCCACGGCTGTGTGGGCATGACTACCGACAACGCCGCGTGGCTGTTCAACCTCACCAAGCGCGGTGACGTCGTCGAGGTCACCGGCAGTGACCGGCACATGACGTTGGACAACGGGTACGGCGACTGGAATGCGAGCTTCGAGGACTACGCCGCCGGCTCGGCTCTCTGATCAACCCGCTTCGGTGCCCTGCTCCTGACGAGGGAAGATGAGCCGCACGGTCGTCCCAGGACCCGGACCGCTCGATATCTCCAACCTTCCGCCACAGGCGCGGGCGGTCGTGCTGACCACGGACAGCCCCTGACCGGTTCCGTGCTCGATCTCGCCGAAGCCCGGTCCGTCGTCGATGACCTCGACCCAGGCCTTGTCGGCGAGGGTGCCCACCTGCACGACGACGTCGCCGGACTCACCTGCGGCGCGCCCCGCGTTGTCGATCATGTTGTCGAGGGCCCGGTGCACCAGGAGCGGGTCGCCCCAGACCAGCGGACTGTGTGAGGTGGCGCTGACGAAGCGGACCTTGTGGCCGAACTCGGCCACACTGACGCACTCCTGCGCAACCGTCGACAGGTCCATCACCCACTGCTGGGGGACGAAGTCCTCTGTCGCGGTCTCCAGGAGCTCAGCGGCGTGCGTGAGCGTCTGCTGGATCAGGTCGAACCGTCGACGCGTCTCGCCGTCGACACGGTCGCTGTCAGGTAGCTGGGCGAGCAGTAGCCCCGCCGTCACGCACTGACGAAGGTCGTGGCAGAGAGTGTCGAGCTCCTTGTCGCGTGCTCCCCCTGAACGCCTCTGCCGTGGTAGCTGTGCATGTGTCATCTTGCGCGATACCCCCCCCGGAGGTGCTGCCTATCCGTTGCTGGGAGTTCCGGCTCGCGGTCTGAGCCAGGACCGCGGTGCCCCGTACCACCGCACGGCGCGCATCCCCCCGAATGCTGCCGGTGCCTGAACCGTACCCGCCGCGCTCGGCGCACATGCAACCTTTCGTTTGGCTGCCTGCCAATTGACCTCTTCGGGCCACAGTCTCCCCACGGTGACCGTCCCCCGAGCGTCACACAGTAGGTTCTTGGGGCCCTTGACCAGATCGACAACTATGGGTACGACGGACGTCGGGCCTGGTCTGCTTTCGCCCGGATCGTCAACCTGGGGGAAGAAGAAAACGCCGGACCCGTCGACCATGAGTGCCACGGGTCGTCCCAGCGGCCCGCGCAACGGCTCGCCAGTCGTATCCGAGCTGTGATGGGAGGGAGCACTGAGCGCCTCGTCGCTCATCAAAGCCTCGCCTCACTCCCGGCAACGTCGGTCCGTAGCCCCCCACTTCCGGGCCGTCCGCGTCGGGCGGTGCGGCTGGCGAGTCAGCGATGGAAGGCGTCCTGGGACTACTGGCCGGTGCTGACGGAGGATCCCCAGCCGGCGTCCCGTGCGAGGGCCACAGCCGCGAGCTGTGAGGTCACACCGAGCTTGGCGAGGATCGACTTGACCTGCGTGCGGACCGTTGCCTCCGAGACGTAGGCCTCGAGCGCGACCTCGCGCACTCGCTTGCCGTGCACGAGCTCACCGAGGACGTGGGCCTCGCGTGGCGTCAGGCGGTTGAGACGCTTGCGCCTCTCGTCCTCGTCGGTGCTGCGCGCCAACCACACCTGCACCAGCTCCTCACGCTGGCTGCGCGACATGACGGGCAGACCCTGGTTCACACGCTCGAGCACCTCGATGATGACCTGGAGCGGGACGGACTTGGTCAGCACGGTGAGGGCTCCACGCGCCAGGCAGGAACCCCATCGGACCGGGTCCGAAGAGCCGGTCAGCACGACGACCCGCTGGCCGGCTCTGGTCAGCGGCTGGATCAGCCGCCCGCCGTCGCCCGCGGAGCCGAGGTCGAGGTCGAGCAGGACGACGCTGGGGTTCGCCCCCAAGATGGCGGCCAGCAAGGAGCCGGGTGCTGCGTTGCTGGACGGCAGCCGGATCCCCACGACCTGGAAGCCCTTGAGCGACAGGGAGACGTGCATGGCTTCCGCAAGCAGGGCGTGGTCCTCCACGAGTGCAACGCGCATTCCGGGATTCATGAGCCGCCTCCAAGCATGGTCGGTCGAACGTTCGTGTCTCGCCACGGCACCAGGGGGAGGCGCCCCGGGGCCGATGTCGACTGGTTGTCGATCGGCCCCGGGGCGACCGGGAAGTGCCCACGACTTCCCCCGTGGTCCCTGGTCGGACTCGGTCGATCCCATCCCCCGAAAGATCGCCGGTCCGTGCCCCAAGGACGAGCCACCGCGAGCAAGGCCCGCACGTTCATCTACTGTCTCTCCAGGCCGATGCCTGGAGTCCTCCCCTGCACCCCCACATACAGCGACCGTACGTCCCCGCCACCCACAGATGTGGGAAACCAAAGTCGTATACCGAAATCTAGGGGGTGAGGGGTGGCCCGCCCTGGGGACCCTGGCCGCATCCTCGGGGCCCGCTTGGGCTAGTGCGCTCTCGTGACATCGACCGGTTTGCCCAACAGGGCATGGGTTTGTCCTCGAAAGACGAGTTGGGCCCCGGACCGATCCGGTCCGGGGCCCAACTGTCATGAGCAGTACCTCAGTGGTTGCGCAGCTCTTCGCCGTGGACGTCGTGGCGGCCGTCGAACTGGTGACCGTCAGCGGAGTGCGCCTCGCCGGCGTGGACAGCGAGCTCGTGCTCAGCATGGTGCTGAGCCTCCTCGTACTCCTCGCGGGTCGGCTTCTGGACGGTGTCCGCGAACCAGAACCTCGAGAGCTTGGACCGAAGACGGTCCTTGCGTGCACCTGGCGCGGGCACGCCGTTCGCGTCCTCCCCGGAGGTCAGCTCGAAGACCTCGTCACGGTCACGCGCCGTGAGCGTGTAGGCGGTCTCAGGGTTGATGGGGAGATGACGCTCGGTGTACTCGCCCTCGGGAGAGCGCATGATCACGCCGGTCTCGTAGCCGTGGAGCAGCTTGGCCTCGTCGGCACGCTGGAGCGAGATCGCCCAACGCCGCGCGACGATGAAGGCGACCACCGGCAGGACGAAGATCGCACCCCGCATGAAGTACGTGATGAAGTTCAGGTTGAGGTTGAAGATCACCGCGAGGATGTCGTTGCCGCCGGCGGCCCACAGCAGGCCGTAGAGGGTCATCATGGCGACGAGGAAGGCCGTACGGTTCGGAGCGTTGCGCGGCCGCTGAAGCAGGTGATGGTCCCGCTTGTCGCCGGTGATCCAGGCCTCGATGAACGGGTACAGGAGCACCGTGGTGAAGATGACGCCCGGGGCAACGACGCCGGGGATCAGGACGTTCCAGCTGAGCGTGAAGCCGAAGATGTGCGTCTCCCAGCCGGGCATGATGCGCAGGAGACCCTCGGCCACACCCATGTACCAGTCGGGCTGAGAGCCCGCGGTGACCTCGGCGGGGTTGTAGGGGCCGTACTTCCACACCGGGTTGATCTCCATGAGCGCACCCATGAGGGCGGTGGCGCCGAAGACGATGAAGAAGAAGCCACCCGCCTTCGCGGCGTACACCGGGAGCATCGGGAAGCCGACGACGTTCTGCTCGGTCCGGCCGGGGCCGGCCCACTGGGTGTGCTTGTGGTAGACGAGCAGCAGCATGTGCGCACCGATCAGGGCGAGCAGCAGGCCGGGGATCAGCAGCACGTGCACGGTGTAGAGCCGCGGGATGATGGAGTCCCCGGGGAACTCGCCACCGAACATGAAGAACGAGACGTAGCTACCGAGAACCGGCACCGACTTCATCAGGCCGTCCGCGATCCGCAGACCGGTGCCGGAGAGGAGGTCGTCGGGCAGCGAGTAGCCCGCGAAGCCCTCGAGGATGCCGAGCATCAGCAGCAGGCCACCGATGACCCAGTTCAGCTCTCGCGGCTTGCGGAACGCGCCCGTGAAGAAGACGCGCATCATGTGCACGAACATCGCGGCGATGAAGAGCATGGCCGACCAGTGGTGCATCTGCCGCATGAGCAGGCCGCCGCGGATGTCGAACGAGATGTTGAGCGTCGACGCGTAGGCCTCGGACATGTGCAGCCCGCGAAGCTGCTCGTAGGACCCCATGTAGGTGACCTCGCCCATGCTGGGCTTGAACCAGAGCGTGAGGAACACACCCGTGAGGAGGAGCACGACGAAGCTCCACAGCGCGATCTCCCCGAGCATGAACGACCAGTGGTCGGGGAAGACCTTGCGGATCTGCTTCTTGGTCGCCGTGGCGAGGCCGAGGCGGTCGTCGAACCAGGCCGCGGCGCCGCCGACCTTCGAGGGCTTCTCAGCCGTTGCGGCAGTCTTGCCGTTGCTGTTGATGGCCATCATCACTCACCACGTTCCCAGAAGCTCGGGCCCACAGGCTCGGTGAAGTCGCTCAAGGCAACAAGGTAACCCTCGCTGTCGAGACCCATCGGAAGCTGGGGGAGCGACCTGGCCGCGGGGCCGAAGATCACCTTGCCGTTGTCGGCGAGGTCGAAGGTTGACTGGTGGCAGGGGCAGAGCAGGTGGTGGCTCTGCTGCTCCCACAGGGAGATCGGGCACCCGACGTGGGTGCAGATCTTGGAGTAGCACAGGATGCCCTCGATGCCCCAGTTCTCACGCCCGGCGGCTGGGGTGATGTCCTTGGGCTGCATGCGGACCACGATGACCGCTGCCTTGGCCTTCTCCTGCTGGAGCTCGACACCCTCGACGAGTGGCTCACCCTCCGGGGTGGTCTCGAAGAAGAGAGCGGGCTCGGCGTTGATCAGCTGGCCGATCTCGATCTCGTCGGGCTTGATCGGGACACCGGAGACGTCGTTGACGATCCGCATGCCCTTCTTCCACACCGTGTGCTCGAGCTTGTCGCCGGGCAACGGGCCGAGGTCGCGCAGCGCGACGATGGCCGGGAGGCCGAGCATGGCGACCGCGCCGATCAGCGAGTTGCGGATCAGCGGCCGCCGGCCGATGCCGGAGTCGCTCGCGCCGGCGCTGAGGGCGGCGAGCGCGTCCTCGCGGTCCGTCGCGGACGAGGCCACCGGGTGGCGCATCTCGACGATCTCGACGTCGCTCATCAGCTTGCGAGCCCACTGGATCGCACCGATGCCGATCAGCAGCAGGGCGAGGCCAAGGGTCAGGCCCAGCGCGAGGTTGGAGGTGCCGAAGCCGAGGAAGGTGTCGGGCTGGTCGCCGACGTCGAACACGAAGTAGGCCACGCAGAACAGCAGGGCGCAGACGGCGGAGAGGCCGAACAGCGTCGCCACCTGGCGCTCGGCGCGCCGCTCAGCGACCTTGTCGACGTCGGTCGGACGCGGCTGGTGCGGTGGCAGACCGGGATCGGCGATCGGGTCCGCGGTGCGCGCCGGCGTACCAGCGTGACCGACGGCGTCGTCGTTGCCCGGGACGGGCATGGAGGAGTCGTTGTCGTGGCTCACGCCTTGCTGCCCTTCTTGGATCGAGTCGTGTGGGCGGCAATCCACACCGCGAAGCCGACCAGACCGCCGATGCCGACGATCCAGGCGAAGAGGCCCTCGGAAACGGGGCCGTAGGCGCCCATGCCGAAGCCGCCGTAGTTGGGAGCCGCGTCGAGGCTCTTGAGGTAGGCGATGACGTCGCGCTTCTCGTCGGGCTTGAGCACGTCGTCGGAGAAGACCGGCATCTGCTGCGGACCGGTGAGCATGGCTTCGTACATGTGCCGGGGGGTCACGCCCTTGAGCGAGGGGGCGTACTTGCCGCCGGGAAGTGCTCCACCCGAGCCGGCGAAGTTGTGGCAGGCGGTGCAGTTGGTGCGGAAGAACTCGCCGCCGCGGACGACGGCCTCGTTGTCGATGCCCTGGAGGGAGTACTTCGACTCCTCGGGGATCGCCGGGCCGGGGCCGAGGGAGGCGACGTATGCCGCGAGAGCCCGCGTCTCCTGCGCGTTGTAGACAGGAGCCTTCTTCTGGGCCTGTACGCCGGGCCGCGCCATCGGCATACGTCCGGTGCCGACCTGGAAGTCCACCGCCGCGGCGCCGACGCCGACGAGCGAGGGGCCGTACTGGGTGCCGGCCTTGGTGACCACGCCCTCCGCGTTGCGGCCGTGGCAGGACGCGCAGCCGACGAGGAACAGCTGCCGGCCCTGGTCGACGAGTGCCTGGTCGGAGGCGAGGTCGTCGGTGGCGGAGGCGGGCGACAGCACGGCGTAGGCGCCACCGGTGAACAGCAGACCCATCAGCAGCACCACAACCCCGGCAAGGGGGCT
The DNA here is from genome assembly GCA_963700955.1 of uncultured Actinomycetota bacterium. Classification (GTDB taxonomy): domain Bacteria; phylum Actinomycetota; class Actinomycetes; order Propionibacteriales; family Nocardioidaceae; genus Nocardioides_C. The sequence continues at coordinate 152,108 of CAVOZH010000004.1, forward strand.
ACGACGCTTGGCTGAGAGTCGAGCGCTAAGGAATCGCACGAAGTGTGTCCTCGTCTACTTGATCAGGTAGATGGTCGCGAACAGACCGATCCAGACGACATCGACGAAGTGCCAGTAGTAGGACACGACGATGGCGCTGACCGCCTGCTCGTGGGTGAACTTGCGGGCCATGAACGTGCGGCCCAGGACGAAGAGGAAAGCGATCAGACCGCCGGTGACGTGGATGCCGTGGAAGCCGGTGGTCAGGTAGAACATCGAGCCGTACGCCGAGGAGGGCAGGGTCACGCCCTCGTGGACGAGCGCGGCGTACTCCGTCGCCTGACCGCCGATGAAGATCGCACCCATGATGTAGGTGAGCACGAACCACTCGCGCAGGCCCCAGCCCTTGACGTTCAGGACGCCGCCGGTGCGGCCGACCTGGCCGCGCTCCGCCGCGAACACGCCGAGCTGGCACGTCACGGAGGACAGCACCAGGATCGTGGTGTTGACCGTCGCGAACGGCACGTTCAGCTTCTCGGTCTCCAAGTGCCACAGGTCCGGAGAGACCGCCCGGATGGTGAAGTAGGCCGCGAAGAGCGCCGCGAAGAACATCAGCTCACTGGAGAGCCAGACGATCGTTCCGACGCTGACCATGCTCGGCCGGTCATGGTGCCCGTGCAGACGGGATGCAGGAATCGCAGTTGCTGTCGCCACGCGGACATTATGTCGGTAAGTCATCGCGATGGACATCCGACCCCCTCCGAAATGGCTGTCGTCTATTGCACATTCGCAGCGGACCGAGGTGTGGATGGTGGGAACGCACGCCTAATCTGGCTGGGTGCATGTGCTCACCGGTGTGGAGAACGTCTCAGATCTGCCCCCGTTCTCCGCGGCTTCCCTCTTCACCCAGTGGGGGATCGACCCGCTCCTGTTCCTCCTGACGGTCTGGATCAGCGGTCTGTACCTCTTCGGGGTCTGGATGCTGCGATCGCGCGGCGACTCGTGGCCCGTGGGGAGGACGCTCAGCTTCGTCGTCCTGGGCATGGGGAGCTTCTACGTGGCCACCTCGTCGGGACTCGCGGCCTACGACACCGTGCTGCTGAGCGTGCACATGGTGCAGCACATGGTGCTGTCGATGATGGTGCCGCTCTTCCTGGCGCTCGGAGCGCCGGTGACCCTGGCGCTGCGCACGCTGCCGGCCCGTCCCCGGGGCTGGCTGCTGGTGGCGCTGCACTCGAGGGTGGCCAAGGTGCTCTCGTTCGCGCCCCTGACCTTCCTGCTCTTCGTCGTCAGCCCGTGGGCCCTCTACTTCACGGGGTGGTACGACGCGTCGCTGCGGTCGACGTACGTCCACGAGATGATGCACGTCCACCTCGTCCTGGTCGGCACGCTGTTCTTCTGGCCGTTGGTCGGCGTAGACCCTGTCCCTGGCCGGGTGGCCTACCCGTTCCGCCTGCTGCTGATCCTGCTGACGCTTCCCTTCCACGCGTTCCTGGGCGTCACGATCATGGGCCAGCAGGAGCTGATCTCGGGGGAGTGGTACCAGGCGCTGCACCAGCTGCGGGGGCTGGCGTGGCTGCCCGCTCCCGCGGACGACCAGCATCTTGCCGGCGGGATCCTGTGGGGGTCGGGCGACCTCGTCGGGCTGACCGTCTTCGGGGTGCTTTTCGTGCAGTGGGCCCGAGACTCGATGCGGGAGGCCAGGCGCGAGGACCGGAGGCTCGACCGGCTCGAGGCCCAGGCCAGTGCCCAGGCGGCCGCCCGTCGTACCGACCCCGGTGTCGGTTGAGGCCTGGGACGCCCTGCCCGGTAGCATCGGGCGCGTGACAGACGCCACCTCCGCAGCCTCCGCGAACTCGACCGCAGCCCGTCCGTTGAAGGTCCTGGTCTACAGCGACGACTCATCGGTCCGCCAGCAGGTGATCATGGCGCTGGGACGGCGTCCGCACCCGGACCTGCCCGAGCTGGAGTACGTCGAGGTCGCGACCGAGCCGGTGGCCGTGCAGCAGTTCGACGCGGGACACCTCGACCTCGCGATCCTCGACGGCGAGGCGGTCCCTGCCGGAGGTATGGGCATCGCCAAGCAGATGAAGGACGAGATCTACTCCTGCCCGCCGATCCTCGTGCTGACGGGGCGGCCGCAGGACGCCTGGCTCGCCACCTGGTCGAGGGCGGACGCCGCGGTGCCGCACCCCCTTGACCCGATCCAGCTCGCCGAGGCCGTGACGCGCCTGCTGAGGCCGCGCGTCGCCGTCGCGCACTGATCCCGCGGCAGGGCCGATGACCGCCGAGCACAGCTGGCCCGAGGTCCTCTCCGCGCTGATCTCGCACACCGACCTCACCGCTGAGCAGACAGCGTGGGCGATGGGGGAGATCCTCGCGGGCGAGGCGACCCCGTCACAGATCGCCGGCTTCGCCGTCGCGCTCCGCGCCAAGGGGGAGACGGTGGAGGAGCTCGAGGGCCTCATCGAGGCGATGTACGCCCAGGCCACTCCGCTGACGGTGACGGGACGGGTGCTCGACATCGTGGGCACCGGGGGAGACCGCTCGATGTCGGTCAACATCTCCACGATGGCCGCGATCGTGGCGGCGGGGGCCGGCGTCCCCGTGGTCAAGCACGGCAACCGCTCGGCCTCCTCGAAGGCCGGCAGCGCCGACGTGCTCGAGGCCCTCGGCGTGCGACTCGACCTGCCGGCGACCGCGGTCGCTCGTGTCGGCGAGCGGGCCGGGATCACCTTCTGCTTCGCCGCCGCGTTCCATCCGGCGCTGCGCCACGCCGCCGTCGCACGCCGCGAGCTCGGCGTCGGCACCACCTTCAACTTCCTCGGTCCGCTGGCACACCCGGCGAAACCCGAGGCACAGGCGATCGGCTGCGCGGACGCCGCGATGGCGCCCGTCATGGCGGGTGTGTTCGCCAAGCGTGGCGTGGACGCGTGGGTGTTCCGCGGTGACGACGGGCTCGACGAGCTCACCACGACCACCACCTCCCACGTGTGGGCGGTCAGCGGCGGTCAGGTGACCGAGCACGTGGTCGACCCGCTCGACCTCGGCATCCCGCGGGGCACGACGGCGGGACTGCGCGGCCAGGATGCGGCGTACAACGCCGACGTCGTACGCCGGGTGGTGGCCGGCGAGCAGGGACAGGTCCGCGACGCCGTGGTGCTCAACGCCGGGGCGGCGCTCGCCATCCACGCGGCCGAGGCCGGGACGCTCGAGGAGCGACTGGCCGCCGGCCTCGTGCGCGCGCAGGAGTCGATCGACTCCGGCCAGGCCAAGGCGGTCCTGGAGCGGTGGGTCGAGGTCAGCGCTCGCGCCTGAGAGTGGCGGTTTCATCGCCGAGCCCCTCGTGGGTAAGGATGTGGCAGTGACTGGACTGAGCAACGAGCTCCTCGAGCTCGCGCATGCCCGTGGTGTCGCCACCGAGTACTGGGACTGGCGTGGCAACCACGTCGTGGTGCCCGAGGAGACGATCGTGGCGGTGCTCGCCGCCATGGACGTCGACGCCTCCACCCCTTCGGCTGCCGCGGTGGCGCTGAAGGCCGAGTCCGAGACTCGTTGGCGGAGGGCGCTGCCGCCCAGCGTCATCACGAGGCAGGGCGAGGCGGCCACGTTCTGGGTGCACCTGCCGCACGGGTCCGCGGTCGAGGTCTGGGTGGAGCTGGAGAGCGGCACCGTGCGACGCGGGCTGGACCAGGTCGAGAACCCTGAGCCGCCGCGCGAGGTCGACGGCCGGCTGACGGGAGAGGCGTCCTTCCAGGTGCCGACCGGGTTGCCGCTGGGCTACCACCGGCTGTGGGCCCGGTTCGGCGACGTCGAGGCGTCGTGCACGCTCATCGTCACGCCGGACTGGCTCGGCCTCCCCGAGCGGCTCGGGGACCGGCGCGGCTGGGGACTCGCGGCGCAGCTCTACAGCGTCCGGTCCGAGGAGTCCTGGGGCGTCGGGGACCTCGTCGACATGACCGACCTCGCCGTCTGGTCGGGCTCCGAGCTCGGTGCCGACTACCTGCTGGTGAACCCGCTCCACGCCGGTGAGCCGGTCGCGCCCATGGAGCCCTCGCCGTACCTCCCGAAGTCCCGTCGGTTCTTCAACCCGCTCTACCTGCGCGTCGAGCGCGTCCCTGAGTACGCAGGCCTCCCGAACGCCAGGCGCGCCCAGGTGGACAAGCTCGGCGCACGGCTGCGCACCACGCTCGCCGACGTCGACGCGATCGACCGCAACGCCTCGTGGACGGCGAAGCTGGCGGCGCTGCGCATCGTGCACGCCGCGCCGCGGAGCACGGGACGCGAGGTCGACTACCAGGCGTTCCGGAGCCGCGAGGGCCAGGGCCTGGTCGACTTCGCCCGGTGGAGTGCGCTGGCGGAGACCCACGGCAACGACTTCCGAACCTGGCCGGAGGAGCTGAGACATCCCGGGTCGGACGAGGTCGCGGCCTTCGCGGAGAAGAACGCCGACCTCGTCGACTTCCACATGTGGCTGCAGTGGGTGATGGACGAGCAGCTCCAGCTCGCGCAGGCCAAGGCCGTGGGGGCGGGCATGCGGCTCGGTGTCATGCACGACCTCGCGGTGGGGGTCTACCCCGGTGGGGCGGACGCGTGGCGCCTCCAGGACACCTACGCCACCGGCATGCAGGTCGGTGCGCCGGCCGACGCGTACAACCAGCTCGGACAGGACTGGGGACAGCCGCCGTGGCGGCCGGACCGTCTGGCGGAGCTCGGCTACGCGCCGTTCCGCGACCTGATCGCCGCCGTGCTCCGGCACGCCGGCGGGGTCCGTGTGGACCACATCCTCGGCCTGTTCCGGCTGTGGTGGGTTCCGGTGGGCAACTCGCCGGCGAACGGCACCTACGTCTACTACGACCACCACGCCATGGTCGGGGTCCTGGCCCTCGAGGCGCATCGCGCCGGTGCCGTGGTGGTGGGGGAGGACCTCGGCACCGTCGAGCCCTCGACGCGCGCGTACCTGCGCGAGCGCGGGATCCTCGGCACGTCGATCCTGTGGTTCGAGAACGGCTCCGACGGCAAGCCGCTCCCGGCAGAGCAGTGGCGGGAGTACTGCCTGGCCTCCGTGACGACCCACGACCTCCCGCCGTCGGCCGGGTACCTCGCGGCGGACCACGTGCGGCTGCGCCACTCCCTCGGCCTGCTGACCCGGTCGCTCTCCGAGGAGATCGCCGCCGACGAGGCGGAGCGTGGGGCGTGGATGGACGAGCTGCGCTCTCGTGAACTTCTCGGGCCGGACCCCTCGGTGGAGGAGACGGTGCGGGCCCTGCACGAGTACCTCGCGCTCACTCCGGCGCGGCTGCTCTCGGTGGCCCTGCCTGACGCGGTGGGGGACCGCCGGACCCAGAACCAGCCAGGTACGACGGACGAGTACCCGAACTGGCGGGTGCCGCTCGCCGGGCCGGCCGGAGAGCCGATGATGCTCGAGGACGTGCTCCGGTCCTCCCGGGCCACGTCGCTGGCGGCCGTCGTACGCGGGCGGGGCTGAGCCTCGGAAACGAGCAGCCCGCCCGATCCTGCTGGATCGGGCGGGCTGTCGCTGTCAGTGCGGTCGAGTCAGCTCACGGTGCCGGCGCCGGTGCCGGGGTGAAGTCGGTCCCGCAAGCGGACTTGAAGGACTCCGTGACCGTCACAGAGCTGCCGCGGACGACGCCCTTCGCGCCCACGCCGACGCCGTACTTGGCGAAGGCGTCCTGGACGGCGCAGATCCGCGCCTGGTTGCCCGACGCGGTGAGTCCGGCCACGATGCCGTCGCGCATCTGCTCGTAGGTCGGCTTCGCCGGCGTGTAGTTCATGCCGTCGACGAGGTCGGCGAGGATGACGGACTTGCCGAGGTTGGCGGCCTTGTACTGCTTCCACAGGTCCCAGCCGATGGCGCCGTAGAGCTCACCGTCGGCGTGGACCTCGGTGCCCTTGATGTCGCCGTACGTGTCCGGGTAACCCTCGTAGGAGTGGCTGCGGATACCCGAGGGGTCACTGGCGGAGTACTCACCGACCACCGGGTCGTCGTTGACGATGACCGAGAGGACGTCGCTCATGCCCTCGCCGATGGCGCCGGCGAGGGGACCGTCCATCCGTCCGATCATCCGCCAGGTGAGGCCGTGGCCGTACTCGTGCCAGACGATGTCGGTGTCGAGGTCGCCGTCTCGCATGATGCTGTTGGGGTTCAGCCGCAGTGTGGCGGACGAGCCGAGAGCGGTCTTCAGCGTGGCGCCGTCGGCCTGGCTGACCATGAGGCCGGGGATCTTGACCTTGCGGTCGGTGCCGCCCATCGGGAACGCCGCCCCGGCCACGTTGTTGGCGACGATCATCCCAGCTGCTCCGGCCGCCTGGACGTTCTTCGCCTTGATGATGAACGTGCAGGTGCCGCGGTCGACGATGACCACCTTGCCGGTCATGTCTCCGGTGAGCGCCTCGCAGGCGTCGGAGGTGGTCCCCGTGCTGTCGTCACCGAGGGCGAGCGGCCCGCTCACCCCGTCGGCGGTGACGGGTGCCCACTCACCGACCGCGGCGTCGTAGCTGCCCGCGGCAGGACCGGTCGGCACGTTCACCTCGTACATGCCCGGCACGGACCACAGGTACATCTGCATCCGCGGGTCCTGGCCGTCGGCCGGTGTCGCGAAGTTGGCGTTGTCGGTGCCGCCACCGTCTTGCGCCTCGGCCGCGACCGGGTCGCCGGCGCGACCGCCGTTGCCGTAGTTGTCCTGCTGGAAGTTGCCGACTGCCTCGGTGAACCCGGCCTTGTACAGCGTGTCGTGGATCAGGTTGTTGAGGAAGAAGAGGTTCTGGACGGCAACCTCCCGGTTGCTGTCGGTGGAGGGCTTGGTGCCTGCGTCGAACGCGGTGCCGAAGACTCCGTCGGTCACCGGCGCGCCGCCAGCGTCAGCGGCGTTGTCGTTGTCGGTGTCGAGGTAGGCGTGCGCGTTGTTGCCGCCGATGTTCACCCTGGTCTGGCTCCCCGAGAGCCAGCCGTTCGGAGAGGCCGTGGCGTCCGCGGGGTCCGTCACCATCTGCTGTGGCGTGGCCGCCGGGTCCTTCGGGAAGACGTTGTAGCTCTCGTTCGCCGAACGCAGGATCGTGTCGACGACCTTGCCGTCGCCGCCGACGACGGTCTCGTAGAGCTCGTTGTCGTCGGCGGTCCACGTCGTCACGACGTACCCGACCTCGAGGCCGTTGTCCGTCGTCCGGAGCGCCACGCGCTCGACGGTCGGCTCGGCGTGCCAGCCGCCTTGGGCGAAGGTTGTGGTGTTCTGCGACCGGCCGGTGGTGCGGGTGTCGACCGAGCGGCCGGGGTAGAGGTGGCCGACAGCGGCGCGCAGGGCGTCCGCGGCGTCGACGGAGGCCGCCTGAGGGGCGCCGTTCGGCACTGTCGCGACGTTCTCCACGAGGTCGACGAGTCGTCCCGTGCTGTCGAACGCGGCGTGGGCGTAGGCGTCCTGCACGCGAAGGCCGGCGACGCGCTGCTCCATGCGCAGGTGCGTGACGCCGCGGCTCTTCCACTGACCACCCTGGGCGGTGAGGGAGCCGACGGTCAGGTCGCTGAGGCCACGGCCCTTCAGGTAGGCCTTGACCCGCGCGGCGGGGGTCTCGTTGGACTTCGCGAACAGCGGCTTTCCGGCGTCGCGGTGGACGCGGGCGTTGGAGTATCCCGCCGGCTCAGGGTTGTCCTGGCCTTGTGCGGTGGGTGCGAGGGACACCATGCCCACGGCGACGGCGGCCACGGTGGCGGCCCCGGTCATCCGACGGATCGATGGTGTCCTGCGCGCGGCAGATCCGAGCATGTTTCCTCCACGGCAGATCAAAAGGATCTACAACGTATGCCGCGATGAGGGTGATTGTCAGGAGGTTTACCGTTTGACGTCGATCGGTGGGGAATCGGCATCCATGTCCGTTGTGCGAGAGGCGGGCGGAGGGACGTACCGGACCGCGACCCAGAGCCCGATGACGACGCAGAGGCCCAGCCACAGCCCCACGACCGACGGGTTGGACCTGAGCGCGAGCCAGTAGCTGTTCTCGCGCCACATGAGCCCGGGCCGGATGAAGAACCCTTCGACAACGGCGCCGAGGGACATGGCAGCCACTTGGACGGCGATGACCACAGGAAGCGCCCGCCTGGCGATCCTGCCGAGGTAAGGCGCCGACAGCGCGAGCATGGGCAGGAGAGCCGTGACCAGCTCGAGGCCGTGACGGTAGCCGTAGAAGAAGATGCCGCCGGTGAACTCGGCGAGCCGGATCTGGACGAACGTGTAGACGACACCGCCGGCGGCGAGCCACAGGGTCCAGTCCGGCAGCGTCCGGCGTGCGCGGACCAGCGCCGGGACGAAGAGCAGCAGGGCGGGTGTCCAGACCAGCAGGCCCCGGTTGAACGACACGAAGAAGCCGAGGTAGTTCGTGAGCAGGTCGTAGCCGAGCACCTTGTCCCCGCCGCGCGTAGCCCGGTCCACGACGTCGCCGTAGGCGCCGCTGATGGACCAGATGCCGTGCACGCCGCGGTTCCAGGCCGCCAGGAGGCCGAGCGAGGCGGCGGTGGGGATCGCCACACGGGCGGCGATGCGCCAGTCTCGACGAGACCAGGCCATCCCCACTCCGAGGACCGCCGCGATCAGGGCCAGGTGCGGGCGACCGAACATGCCCACACCGAGGAACAGCCCGGCGAGCCACCACCTGCCCCTGCTGGCGCCGTAGGCGGCACCGGCGATGCCCAGCTGGGTGATGGGGTGGGTCCAGAGGCCGTTGGCGGAGACCGTCCAGGTCGGCGTGGCAAACGCGAAGACCAGCGCCGCGCCGAGTGCGAGAGGGGTGCCCGCACGGCGCCGCAGCGCAAGAAAGACCAGCATGACCGCCGTCGCGGTGATGAACGACGCCGCGACCGCAGCGGGAAGGAGGCCGAAGTCCGCCTCGCTGGTGCCGGAGCCGCCGAGCAGCCAGTAGAACGGCACACCGGCGATGATCGGTCCGGCCACGCGCTGGGCGGTCACATGCCCGTTGGGCGACTCGAGGATCCACTGACCGTTGCGGTTGACGCCCTTGTCGGTGTGGGTGCCACCGATCTGCGTGACGTCCAGGCCGTCGAACCAGGGTGTGCCCGCGGTGGCTATCCGCCAGGCTCCGGCAGAGGCTGCATAAGCGTCGACGTTGACGTGGTCCCGCTCGGCTGTGGCGAGGTAGACGGAGAAGACGCCCAGGAACAGCAGCAGGGGGACGACGAGTGGCCGGAGGCGGGTCAGCGCACCCGAGTGCCGGAGCTCAGTCGAGGCCAAGGGAGAACGCAGACTCGAGGTCGTGCTGCGAGTAGGCGCGGAAGGCGATGTGGGTCTCGGTGGCCTGGACCCCGGGAACCTTGTTCAGCTTGTCGGCGACCACGGCCGCGACGTCCTCGTGCTGACGGACCCTCACCAGCGCGATCAGGTCGATCTGGCCGGTCACGCTGTAGACCTCGCTGACGCCGTCGAGCGCTGCGATCTCCTCAGCCACCTCGGGTATCCGGGCGACGTCGGCCTTGACGAACACGATGGCGGTGATCATGGGACCAAACGGTATCCGACGAGATGCCGCGCCGGGCGGATTGGACCGCGCGTCACAGGTCGAGGACGAAGACGCCACCCTCCTGCCGGAAGCCGACCTTGTCGTAGTACGGCGCGACCATGTGCCGGGGGCTCACCACGCGCCTGAAGCCCTCCTCCTTGAACAACCCGCTTCGCCGCCACACGAACTCACCGGGGGAGAAGTCGCGGAACCGCGGCGTGACGTAGTCGAGCTCGATCTGGGCCGTCCCGTCACCGGCGTCGCGGACCAGCACGACGCCCACGGTCTCGTCGCCGCGCTGCACCAGGTAGGCACTGCGACCGGCTTCGGCGCCGTCCCAGACGAGGTCGGGCTGGTGCTTCAGGATGTCGTTCCCGTGCACCCGCAGGACATGGCGGAGGTACTCGTCGTTGGGGCCGACCTCGAGCACCTCGAAGGCGGCCTCGTTGTGCCGGTCGCCGAGCAGCGTGCGGATGAACCAGAGGTTGATCGCGGAGAGCACGACGTTCATGGCGACCATCGGCCAGATGCCCAGGATGCCGTTGAACACCACGAGAACCAGGCAGGCGATGAGATTGAGGACTCGGAAGCGCAGGACCCGCGCCTGCATGATCGAGTAGATCAGCAGCGCGGACCCGGCCCACCCAAGAGCATCGAGCCAAGACATGCAGGCAGGGTACTTGGGGTCAGCGGACGGGCTGGTGCACCGGGTGGATGGCGCGGCGGTCGTCGAACGGCACGAGGTTGGCGCGCGACTCGTTGACCGCGTCGTGGATGCGCAGGTGCCTCCGGGCACCGCCGAGAGGGCTGGTCCACTCGCCCTCGACGTGCACGAGCCGCACTCCGTCGGACTCCAGCCAGCGCAGGATCTTCTCGCTCTCCTCGGCCGTCGCGGCGGGAGCCGGGCCGGGGCCGAGCGGGACGGTCTCGGCGCTCGCGCGCAGCTGCTTGACCCACTCGCCGGCGTGGGCGCCGGGCGGGATGATGCCGGCGGCGGCGAGCCTGCCGTGCCGGATGACATGGACGGCCCACCTGCCGTCATCGTCGCGCCGGGCTGCCACCAGCTCGGCGCAGCGCGTGAGGCCGCGGAGTCGCTGGGTGCGGGCGGCGGACCTGATGAAGGCCGCGAGCCGGTCGCGGATGCTCCCGGCGTCCTCGAACCGCTCATCGGCGGCGAGCGCGTTCATCCGGGTCGTCAGCGCGGCCACGACGGCGTCCGGGGCCTGCACGAGGGCCGACCGGAGGTCGCTGACCACACCGTCGTACATCTCGAGGTCGACGCTCCCGTCGCACGGCGAGAGGCACCTGCCCATCTCGCCGAGCGCACAGGGCGACTGAACGGGATGCCTGGCCATCCGGCCCCCGCACTGCCGCACCGGAAACGTCTCGTGGAGCGCGGCCACCGCGCGCTCGGCGACCTTCTTCGAGCCGAAGGGGCCGAGGTACTCGGCGCCGTCGTCGAGGACCTGGCGCACCATCGACAGCCGCGGCCACGGCTCGACCGTGAGCTTGACCCAGTGCGCCCGCTCAGGGAACCGGGACCTCCGGTTGTACTTCGGCTTGTGCTCGGCAATGAGCCGGAGCTCTCGAACCTCCGCCTCGAGCGGCGTCGCGCACTCGATCCCCGTCACGGAGGCCGCGAGCCCCACCATCTCGCCCATGCGGGACCGGGTCTCGGAGGCGGTGAAGTAGGAGCGGACCCGGGCGCGGAGGTCCTTGGACGTGCCGACGTAGAGCACCCGGTCGCGGTCGTCGCGGAAGAGGTACACACCGGGGGCATGGGGGAGCGCCTCGGCGAGATGGCGCTTCTTGCGCTGCGCCTGGCTCACCCGCGAGGAGAAGGTCTGAAGCTCCTCGAGTGTGTGCACGCCGAGGCCACCGAGCCGCCCGAACAGGCCGTGGAGCACGTCGACCGTGGCGCGCGCGTCCGAGAGAGCGCGGTGGTTCGGGGTCGTCGAGGCGCCGAAGAGGGCTGCCAGGGACCCGAGCTTGCAGTTCGGAGCGTCGTCGCGGGTGATGACCCGGCGTGCCAGCCGTGCGGTGTCGAGGACCTCGAACGCAGGCCAGGGACGGTCCTGCTCCGCGGCGAAGTGCTTGAGGAAGCCCACATCGAAGGGCGCGTTGTGGGCGACGAGCACACAGCCCTGGGCGAACTCGAGGAACTGCGGAAGCACCTCCTCGATGCGCGGGGCCGTCGCCACCATGGAGTCGGTGATGCCTGTGAGGACCGCGATGAAGGCCGGGATCGCCTGGTGGGGGTTCACGAGCGTCTGGAACTCGCCCAGCACCTCGCCGCCGCGGACCTTGACCGCGCCGATCTCGGTGATCATCGACCCACCGGCCGCGGAGCCACCCGTGGTCTCGAGGTCGACCACGCAGAAGGTGATGTCGCGCAGGGGGCGCCCGAGCTCGTCGAAGCTTCGCTGCGACTCCCATCGCGAGGGTCTGTCCGGCCGCAATGCGGCGGGGGAGCCGCTGCCCGAGATGGCCGTGCTGTTGCTCATGGTCGAGACGCTAGACGCGGCCACCGACCAAATCGGACAGGCACGCGCAAGTACGATGGAACGGCGAGACCACCCGAGCCACACGATCCGGAGGAGAACACCCGTGCCTGCTTCCCTGCCCGATGCCAACACCCGCTGGCGCTGCGGTGGATGCGGCAACCTGACCCGGTTCGACGTGACGCGGACTCGTCGTACGACGGAGTTCTGGCACTTCGACCTCGCCGGTGAGCACGAGGTGGAGGAGAGCACCACGCAGAGCGAGGAGCTCGAGTCGGTCACCTGCCGCTGGTGCGGCCGTACCGACGCGATCGAGCTCGTGGACCGCACGGAAGCCGACGCCACCACGTCGTGACCACGGCCGATGCCGCCGGCTCGGTCGGCGACGCGGACGAGAGTCCGGTCACCGCTTCGGAGGAGCCGACAGGCGGAGGGCTCGAGGGCCCCCTGCCGGAGGTCGTGCGTGCGCGGGTCGTCGCACTGGCCGCCGAGTCGTTGGGCGCTATGCCGGCAGACCAGCTGCCGGCGTCGTTGAAGCGGGTCGCGTCCTTCGCACCCGGCCGCCGGGCGAAGCTCGCCGGCACCCAGATCGCGGGGGTCATCGAGACCGACGAGACGTTCCGCGGGCGCCTCGCCGTACAGGTTCGCGCACGAGCAGGCGAGCTGGCGCAGGCCCTGGACGACGGTACGACGCCCGCTGCGGCCGACCCGGTCGAGCTCGCGGCTGTGGCCTATCTCCTGAGGCCCGAGGGCTGGGTCGAGGTCGTCGAGAGAGCCGCGGACCTTGCCGACACCGAGCGCCATCTCGCCGCCAACCGCGAGGTCACCCAGCAGGTCGATCGGCTTCGCCGGCAGCTCGACGACACGCTGGCCGAGCTCCGGGAGACTCGCGAGCGCAACCGGCAGCAGGTCACCACGCTCAAGGCCGAGAACTCCGAGCTGAGACACAAGCTGGGCGACACGCGCACGCGGCTGAAGGCGGCGGAGGACCTTGCCCGCGCCGCCGAGGCGCGCGCCGAGGGTGCGGTCGGCCAGGCATCGGCCGCCAGCGCCCTCAGCGACGCGGAGCTGCGACGGCTGCGCGGGCGCGTGGAGGAGCTCGAGAAGGAGCTCGCCGCGGCGCGTCGCGCGGGCCGCGCCGAGAAGGACGAAGGCACGCTCCGCTCCCGGCTCCTGCTCGACACGCTCCTCGAGACCGCCCAAGGCCTCCGTCGGGAGCTCGCGCTGCCGCCTGTGGACGGTTCGCCGGCGGATGCCGTCGAGGCCGACGTGGCGCAGCAGGGTTCGCGGACGCCTAGTGGCCACGGCTCGCTGGCCGGTGACGACCCGGCACTTCTCGACCAGCTCCTCGCGCTGCCGCGCGTGCACCTGATCGTCGACGGCTACAACGTCACGAAGACCGCGTGGTCCGAGTCGTCGCTGGAGATCCAGCGTGACCGCCTGCTCAACGGCCTCGGCCCTCTGGCGGCGCGCACGCAGGCCGAGGTCACGGTGGTCTTCGACGCCGCCGACAAGGAGGAGCGACCTCCGGTGAAGCGTCCTCGGGGCGTGCGTGTGCTGTACAGCCCCTACGGCGTGATCGCCGACGACGTGATCCGGCAGCTGGTCGACGCGGAGCCGACCGGGCGTCCCGTCGTCGTGGTCAGCAGCGACCAGGAGGTCGCTCGCGACGTCCGGCGTGGTGGCGCGAAGACTGTCGCGGCCGCGGCGCTCAGCCGGCTACTCGCCCGATCCTGACGCTTCGACGGTGCCTGCGGGTGTCGGGTAGAGCATCTTCTCGGCGTACCTCTTGCCCACGGCCAGGTCGTACTGGACGAGACGGTAGTCGCGGAGCAGCTGCTGGGTCGCCGGAGGCAGCTTCTTGGGGGACATCTCGGAGCCGTCCGGGCTGACCAGCTCACCGGGCTCCATGGCGGAGACGTGGTCCTCGAGCTCGCGCAGCAGCGTGTAGTAGGGCGACAGGGGGACACCTACCGAGTCGAAGGCGCGGGGGAGGAAGAAGATCGGGCTGGTGGTGGGCAGCTCCGCCGCAGAGGCGTTCCCGAAGTTGGCGTGGATGAAGAAGGGCGTCTCGTGCGTGACCCGTTCGGAGTTGCGACGCATGACGTTCGGGGGGAAGCCGGCGGGGAGGTGGTCGCCGTACAGCACCACGATGGTCTTCTCGTGGGACCGGTCGACGGCCTGGAGGAAGTCGCTGATCGCACGGTCGGAGTAGGTGAGTCCGCGGGAGTACTGCCCGACCACCTGAGCGCTTCGCCCCGTCACGCCGTCGACCTTGACCGGGTGGGCGTACTTGCCGACGTAGGGCATGTGGTTCTGCATGGTCACGAGGTTGACGAAGACCGGCTCGTCGTTGGAGCCGATCGCGTCGAGCACCTGGTGGAAGGCGGCATCGTCGGAGATGAACGGGTTCTTCTCGACCTTGCTCCGGTACTTCATCTGGTTCTGCGAGATGAAGTCCGAGAACCCGAGGATCGGGTAGACGTGGTCGCGCTGGTACATCGTCGGCTGGAACGGGTGGATGGCCAGGGTTTTGTGACCGAGCTGGTTGAACATCTCGACCGCTGACGGGAACGTCCGGTAGTGCGGGATGAGCATCTGGTACGGCGTGTCCATCGCTGGGTCGAACTGCGAGAGCGACATTCCGGTGAGCGTCTCGAACTCCATGCCCGAGGTGCCGCCGCCGATGTTGTGGGCGAGCATGAGGCCGTGCGGCCCCTGCTTCATGAGGGCCCGGGTGCGCGGGATCGGGTCCTCGGCAAGCTTCATGCCGGCGAGCCGGGTGGGGTCGCTGAAGGACTCGGAGAGCACGGCGACGACGTTGACGTGGTCGAGCGCATGAGCGTCGCGGCCGGCGTTGCGTCGCTCGGCCGCGGAGGTGTACTTGGCGACGATCCGCTCCATGGCCGCCTGGGAGTACCCCGGCGGCCTCGTCATGGTCGGGACGTCGAGGTTGTACAGGAAGCCGCCCACGAAGCCGTTGACTCGATAGTTGCCCTTCTGGTTCCACTTCTTCCAGTTCGCGCCGGCGGCCTCGTACGCGTTGCGCCAGGGGTTGTGCGGGTGGTTGAAGTGGAGCAGGGACGACAGCAGGAACACGCTCAGGCACGCTCCGGCGACCCGCAGGACGATCACTCTCTGGCGCCAGCGTGGCGGCTTCTCTGCGGGCACTCGTCGCGAGACCCAGGCCGAGAACAGCCTGCTCAGGGCCCAGGTGAATGCCACGAGTGGCACCAGGCCGGCGGCGGTCAGCCAGAGCATTCCAGGGTCGACCATCTGGAACAGGAAGCTCGGCTCGAGCATGAAGACGAGGTCGCGGGGGTAGACCGGCTCGCCTCGGTCGACGAACTTCAGGTGGCTCGCGATGCCGAGCAGCGTCACCAGGCCGAACACCAGGGCGGAGGTCACCCACATCCGGCCGGTGAGGGCGAGCACGACGCCGACGACGACGAGGAGAACCACCGCTCCCATGGCGGACACGCCCGTCTCTTCCGTGACCATCCGGACCACGAAGCGCCAGTTGCCGCCCGAACGAGCGGCCTCGAGCAGCAGCTCGGCGAGGAGTCCGACAACGGCGCAGAAGACCAGGTAGATGCCAGCTGGCCGGACCATCGGGCGCAGCGACCCCAGGAGCCGACGGTGGAAGGGGCGTGCGTCTGTCGCCGTAACAGGCGCAGTCGACTCGTCAGGCGTCGTGGCCTCATCTGGGCGCGCGTCGTCGCTGGCTTTGGAAGTCATCGGTGATTTTCAGTCTCAGGGCCGGGGGGCCGGCGTCCTTGGCGTTCCTTGTCGTTCATCGAGATGTTACCGGAGAGACATACCCGAAGCCGGTGTCGCGCAATCGGCGCACGCACGTGGGCTCCAGAAAACTGTCGGTGCCGCCTGACAAGGTCCAGACATCGAGTGAACCGACTTCTCCAGGAGGCGACATGAGCGTGCAGATCGACTGTGACACCTGCATGGTGCGCGGCCCGGCCTGCGCCGACTGCGTGGTGACCGTTCTGCTCGGGCCGCCTCCGGAGATGGGCTTCGACGACGACGAGCGTCGCGCGCTCGACGTGCTCGCCGGGTCGGGGCTGGTGCCGCCGCTCCGCATGGTGGCGCCGATCTCCGGTCCCGATCTGGGGGCCGCTTCCGCCTGAGGGAGGCTCAGCGGGCCGTTCGGTCTGAATCGGGTCAAAAGTGGTCTACCTCATACCAGACTCCGCGTTTGCGGCGAACCCGTATCAACCAGTAGCCTTCCGGCGGCACCTGCACAAGTTGACCAGACCGGGTCGGCTCAGGCGCCGCGCCGAGTCCGGGCCCCGCACGGAAGTCGTGGCCTGGAGCCGGGGAACCAAGTTCCTTGGGGTGAATCGCGCGCAGACGAGGCCACCAGTTGGCTGACTCGGCGTGCGTAGGGTCACTTTGCCGCCCGAACCCGTCAGCTCACCTGGTAGGCGTCAGGACAAAGAGGGGACCGTCCGCGCGTGCTCGACGGCCGGAAACGCATCGCCAGTGTCATAGCAGCCTGCGGTATCGCCACGCTCAGTGGTTCGCTGCTCGTCGCCACACCAAGCTACGCAGAGCCGGACCTGAAGGACGTCCAGGCCAGGGTCGATCGGCTCTACCACGAGGCGGAGCAGGCCTCGGAGCGGTACAACGACGCTCGCGTCGAGCTCCAGCAGACGCAGACGCGGCTGCGGTCGCTGCGCGCGGACCTCGACCGCCAGCAGGCGAAGGTCGAAGCCGTCCGGACGCGGGTCGCGTCGACGGTGGTCTCGCAGTACCAAGGGCAGGGGCTCTCCTCGGCGAGCCAGGTCTTCCTCTCCAACGACCCCGACACCTTCCTCGACCAGCTCACCGTGGTCTCGGCCTACAACGACCAGCAGGCTCAGCTGATGTCGGAGTTCGCCACGCAGGCCAAGCAGCTCGAGCTTCGCCAGGAAGCCGCCAAGCGGGAGCTCGCCGAGGTCGCGAAGACCGAGGAGCGGCTGGCCAAGGAGAAGGCCGAGATCGACCAGAAGTCGCACGAGGCCAAGGCACTCCTCGGCGACCTCGAGGCCAAGGCGGCGGCCCGTCGGGCGACGGTGAGCCGGAGCGCCGAGCGCACCTCGCTTCCCAAGGTCTCCGCGACCGGCCGGGCGGGCGATGCGGTGAACTACGCGATGGCCCAGGTCGGTGACGCGTACGTGTACGGCGCTTCCGGCCCGGACGCCTTCGACTGCTCCGGCCTCACGATGATGGCGTGGGCCCAGGGCGGCGTGAGCCTCCCGCACTCCGCGAGCGCCCAGAGCAGCATGGGGGCCCCGGTGTCGTCCTCCGACCTCCAGCCGGGCGACCTCGTCTTCTACTACAGCCCCGTGAGCCACGTGGGCATCTACATCGGCGGCGGCAAGATCGTCCACGCCGCGAACCCGGACTCCGGCGTCGAGGTCTCCGACGTCTTCTCGATGCCGTTCTCCGGTGCCCGTCGCGTCGGCTGACCGAGCCACCCGGACCGGCCGCCCGCTGCTGTGGGTGGCCGGTCTCGTGCTGTTGGCGGTCGTCGTCGGCGTCGTCGCCTACCGCTCCTTCGACCGTGAGGTCATCACCCCCGCTGCTCCGGCGCATCCCCGCGCCCCGGTCGAGGTCAGCCACGCGGACGAGGCGAACCACCTCCTCCTCGACCTCCAGACTGCGCTGAGCACGGGCACCCGGCAGCAGGTCCTCGCCCTCGCGGCTCCGGGGGAGCCGACGGCTCGCCGAGACCTGGGCATGATCTACGACAACGTACGACGTCTCGGGGTCACCGACCTCTCGCTGCGCTTCGTCGAGGAGCAGCCGGGCAAGCTCGGCATCGAGGAGCGGCGCGCTCTGGGCGAGCATGCGTGGGTGGGCGATGTCGCCGTGGGGTGGCGCATCGGCGGCTATGACAGCAGTGTGAGCAGCATGGAGGTCTCGTTCACGTTCGTCGACAGTCCGGGCGGTCCGGCGTTCGGGTCGGCGGGCGGTGACTACGGCAAGGCGGCGCCGCTGTGGCTGCTCGATCGTCTGGCGGTGGCACAGAGCCGGCGAGCCCTGGTCGCGATCGCCGACCGGACCCAGCTGAGCCGATACAACCGGCTGGCCAACGAGGCCGTGCGCGATGTTCGGGCGGTCCTGCCGCGCTGGCGGGGCAGGCTCGTCGTGGAGGTCCCGGCGAGCGAGGACGAGCTCGACCACCTGCTCGAGGCCAAGCCGGGCACCTACGACTCGATCGCGGCCGTCACCGCCACCGTGGACGGCTCGATGACCCCGTCGTCGCCGGTGCACATCATGGTGAACCCGAAGGTCTTCGGGGACCTCGGCGAGGACGGCTCCCAGATCGTGATGAGCCACGAGGCGACGCATGTCGCGATGAACGCCGCCACGTCCACCATGCCGCTGTGGCTGCTCGAGGGGTTCGCCGACTACGTGGCACTGGCCCGCAGCGACCTGCCCGTCGGCGTGACCGCCAGCCAGATCCTCGGCGAGGTGCGACGCCAGGGTCCACCACGGAGTCTCCCTGGAGCACACGAGTTCGACCCGGCCAACAAGCTGCTCGGCACGTCCTACGAAGCCGCCTGGCTCGCGTGCAGGTTGTTGGCGCAGCAGCACGGTGAGCACCGGCTCGTGAAGTTCTACGAAGCGGTCGACTCAGGCTCCTCGGTCGGAGCCGCCTTCGACGAGCTCGGAACGACCGAGAAGGAGTTCACGCAGCAGTGGCGCGCCTACCTGCGCGAGCTGGCGGGATGACACTGAACCGACGGGCCGCGTGGGTCACGGCGGCCGCGTCGCTGGTCGTCCTCGTCGCTCTCGCCGTCGTCCTGGTGCCGTGGGACTGGGTGCCGGGAGGGGAGCTGCGGGCCGCAGCGCCGCTCGACGTGTTCACGCAGAAGCAGATCGCCCGCGCGGAGGAGTACGCCTCGGTTCGGCGGTACCTCGGCTGGGCGTCGTACGCCGTGTCGCTGCTTGTCGCAGGCGTCCTGGGCTTCACGCCGACGGGCGCCCGGCTGCTGCGCCGGCTGTTCGGGGCGCGCCGGTGGTTCGTCTCGGTGCCCCTCGGAGTGCTGGTGCTCCTGGTCATCGGCGACGTGGCGACCCTGCCGTTCTCGGTGCTCATCAGGCAGCGCAACCTCGCCTACGGACTGACCGTGCAGTCCTGGGGCTCGTGGGCGGTGGACTACGGCAAGTCCCTGCTCGTCTCGTGGCTGCTGACCTCGCTGGTGCTCGTGGTGATGGTTGCCGCCGCACGCCGCTCGCCCCGCATGTGGTTCGCGTGGGCAGGAGGGGCGGCGGCCGCGCTGACGCTGGCGGGGTCGTTCCTCTATCCGATCGCTGTCGAGCCGGTGTTCAACAACTTCACGTCCCTGCATGCCGGCGACCTGAGGAGATCGGTGTTCGAGCTGGCTCGGAAGGAGGGCGTGCAGATCCAGGACGTCCTGGTCGCCGACGCCTCTCGCCGGACCACGACGCTCAACGCCTACGTCTCGGGGTTCGGCAGCACACGACGTGTGGTCGTCTACGACAACCTCGTCAAGGACCTGCAGCCCAACGAGGCCCGCGTGGTGATCGCCCACGAGCTCGCGCACGCCCGGCACAACGACGTGCTGGCCGGGACCGCGCTCGGGGCGGTGGGCGCGATCCTCGGGGTCTCGCTGCTCGCGCTCGTGCTCGACTCGTCCTGGGCGAGACGGCGCGCGGACATCGCCGGCGCGGCCGATCCGGCGGCCGTTCCCCTGGTGCTGGCGCTCAGTGCGGTCGCGATGCTGCTCGTCTCCCCGGTGCAGAGCACGGTCAGCCGGGCCATCGAGGTACGGGCGGACCGGGACTCCCTCGTGGCCACGGGGAAGTCCGATACGTTCATCCGCATGCAGCGTGAACTGGCCCTGGCAGCGTTGAGCGACCCGACTCCGCCGGCCTGGAGCCAGTTCTGGTTCGGCACGCACCCCACGGTGCTCCAGCGTGCGGGCCTGCCCGCGTCGATGCGGGCAGCGGGGGAGCTGCCGTGAGTCGCGTCCTCTTCGTCACGAACGACTTCCCGACCCGGCGCGGCGGGATCGAGACCTTCGTCATGTCGCTCTGCGAGCGGATCGACCCCGACGAGGTGGTCGTGTACACCTCGTCGATGCCGGGGGACCGGGAGCTCGACGCCACGCTGCCGTTCCCCGTCTACCGGGACCCCTCGTCGATGCTCCTGCCGACGCCTGCCGTGGGTCGCCGCGTGGTCGAGGTGATGCGTCGTCACGAGTGCGACCGGGTGGTCTTCGGAGCGAGCGCTCCGCTCGGCCTGCTCGGTCGGCGGCTGCGCCGTGCCGGCGCCAAGCGGATCGTGGCGCTCACCCACGGGCACGAGGTCTGGTGGGCCCGGGTGCCGGTCACGAAGCAGCTGCTCCGCAGGATCGGTGACTCCGTCGACGTGATGACCTATGTGAGCCAGTGGTGCAGGGACCGGATCGCACCGGCCCTGTCCGACGAGGCTGCGGCGCGGATGGTCCAGCTCTCGCCCGGCGTCGACGCCGAGCGCTTCTACCCGGGGTGCGGGGGAGCGGAGATCCGGAAGCGGCTCGACATCCCCGCTGACGCTCCCGTGGTGGTGTGCACCGCGCGCATGGTGAAGCGGAAGGGCCAGGACACCCTGGTCAAGGCCTGGCCGGAGGTGTTGCGGGCGTTCCCGGACGCGCGGTTGCTGCTCGTCGGCGACGGGCCCAACCGCGGGCGGGTGGAGCGCCTGACTCGCCGGATGGCGGTCGCCGAGTCGGTGGTCTTCGCGGGCAGGGTGCCGTTCGAGGAGCTGCCCTCCTTCACCGAGGCCGGTGACGTGTTCGCGATGCCGTGCCGCACCCGCCTGTTCGGGCTGGAGGTGGAGGCGTTCGGGATCGTCTTCCTCGAGGCGGCGGCGTGCGGTCTGCCGGTCATCACCGGCGACTCGGGCGGCGCTCCGGAGGTGGCCGCCATGCTGGGGGAGTCGACGACGAGCTCGTCGGACCCGGCGGAGGTGGCGAAGGAAGTCGTGCTGACTCTGCGTGCGACCCGCGGGCAGCTGTCGAGGGATGTGGTGGACGTCAGCGCGTTCACCTGGGATGCGGCTGTCTCCCGCCTGCTGCGGCTGCTGGGGGCCTGAAACGCCGACATCGGTAGGCCGAGGGTGATCAATGGATCACCCTCGGCATACCGATGTCGGATCGTCCAGTGGACCTGGAAGGTCAGCAGGTCGAGCCGGAGGTCGCGCTCGCGATCTCGTCGCAGGACCAGCCGAAGATCTGCGCCACGCTGGTGCCGAAGGCAGTGACACCGGCGAAGATGACGACTGCGATCAGCGAGATCAGGAGCGCATACTCGGCAGCTGTGGCGCCACGCTGGTCGCGCGTGAGCCGACGTAGGAGTCTGGTCGCCATGTTTCCCTCGCTAGATGAGTCGTGCGACGGTCACGCGTGAGCGCGACCGTCGCACGGAGTCGGTTGCGCCGTCCTCAGGAGTGGACGGAGGCGGCGGTGCTGTCGAAGACGCCCTTCAGGTTCGTACCGAGAAGGGTGACCGCGCCGATGATGATGACCGCGATGAGGGCGACGAGCAGGCCGTACTCCACGGCCGAGGCGCCGCGCTCGGTCTTCGCCATGGCGCTGAGACGGATACGCATGTAGTCGAGCATGTGAACTCCCAAGTGGTGTGCGATGCGGACTTCTCATGAAATCCGATACCTAATTATGAGAGGAAGTAGCCGCCGATACCTCAGGAATTCGGACTTTCCGGGATAGTCCGAAAGGACCGGACGCCATGACCCAAAACGAGGCCCTACGTATCGCCGCCTGGTCATTACGGGCAGGTATTGGGTTACTTTGTCCGTTTTGTCGTTCTTCTTCTGGGTTGGCCGGCTCGCAGCTGCCGAGCTCACCAGGCGCCTCTGACGCGGAGCCACGGCCCGGACGGCGCCCGGTCGCTCGAGCCAGGAGGGCTCAAGCTCGGGGCACCATCCCCCGTTCGGACGATTCAGAACGACCGTCCTGCCCGATTTATTCAAGATCATCCTGAGTCATACTCGGATGGTTGGACAGGGGGGTCGAAGGTTCAGCAAAACGTACACAACTTGGGAGGGAAATGTACGACTACATCCGCATCCGGCTTCGGGCTCTGCCCAAGAGCGAGCGCGGTGCATCGGCGGTGGAGTACGGACTATTGGTCGCCTTGATCGCGGTCATCATCATCGGCGCAGTCACGCTTCTCGGGCAGAACCTGAAGGGCATATTCGACAAGACCGCTGCCTCTGTGAAGTCCTGAGGAAGGTCCATCCGTCGAAGCGGCGGTCGCGCATCCGCGCGGCCGCCGCTCTCTTTCGTCTGGCGAGGCGCTGCGGGGTGGAGCGTCATTCGCCCGAGATCAGGCCCGCCCGGATCGCCGTCATGATCGCCTGGGCCCGGTTCGCGGCACCGAGCTTCTCGTAGATCTTGGAGATGTGGGTCTTGGCGGTCGACTCGCTGACGTAGATCTTCTTCGCGATCGCGGCGACTCCGAGACCCTCGGCCAACAGGTTGAGCACCTCGCGCTCCCGCGGTGAGAGCTGGGGGCCGGTGGGCTCCAGCTTGCGTCGCATCGCCTCAGCCAGGTTCGCCGCCGTGAACGAGCGGGGGGAGACCAGCGCGTGCCGAGCCGCGGCGACAACGTCGTCCGACGGCGCGTCCTTGGCCACGAAGGCCGATGCCCCTGCCTCCAGCGCGCCGAAGAGCTGCTCGTCGCCGGCGTACATGGTCAGGACGACCAGACCCACGGTCGGGTCGGTCGAGCGGAGGCGCCGGACCACGTCGAGGCCGCTCCCGTCAGGAAGCCGGACATCGGTGACCACCACGTCGGGCTTGAGTGTCGAGGCAAGGGCCAGAGCGTCGGCGACCGAGGCCGCCTCGCCCGCGACGGTGAAGTCCTCCTGCCGCTCGAACGCGCGTGAGAGGCCCTGGCGGATGAGCTCATGGTCGTCGACCAACAGAACACTGGCTGTCTGGCTCATCGAGCTGTCCTCGGTCTCTCGTGATGGCTGAACCGGTCACCAACTGAAATCGTGACACAGGTCCCGGGCCGGTCCGCCTCTGGCGTTCCATGTTCTACGGTCAGCTCGCCGTCGATGCGTTCGGCGCGCTCCTGCATGATCCGAAGACCGTACGAGTCGGCGCGTCTGGCACCGACGCCCCGGCCGTCGTCGCGGACCCGGATGAAGGCGTCCGGTGGTTGGATGCGGCAGTCGACCCAGAGGTTCTCCGCGTCCGAGTGCTTCCGGGCGTTGGTGATGGCTTCCTGAGCGATCCGGAAGAGCTCCGTCTCGACCGCCGGGGTCAACCTCGTGGGTGCCTCGTCCAGGGTGATGTGCACGGTGAAGGACGACTGTGACCCCACCTTGCGGACGTAGTCCGACAGTGCCGATCCCAAGCCGGCGCCCGTGCCCACTGCGGACCGGAGGTCGAAGATCGACAGGCGGAGCTCGGTCACCACCCGGCTCAGCTCGGAGCGGAGCTGCTTCAGGGGCTCGACGATCTCGGTGTCGGTGGTCATCGTGCTGATCTCGTCGACCACGTAACCGAGGGAGGCCACCTCCTGGGCGACACCGTCGTGGATCTCGCGGGCGAGACGCTGCCGCTCCTCCGCGGTGACCAGGCTGCGCACCTCGTCGAAGGCGAGCGCGGTGTCCAGGCGAAGGGAGAGCTCGTCGAGGTCACCCTGGATCCGTTCTGCCTGTCGGTCCTGCGCCACGGTCGCCGAGTGGCTGAGCAGTACGCCGACCATGCCCGATCCCACGCGGAGGGGGTAGGCCCGGACGACGACGGTCGACTCGTACGGACCCTCGACCGTCGCGTCAATGCGCTTCGCCTTGGACCAGCACTGCTCGATGATCGGGTCGTTGGGGTCGAGGGCGTCCCGGGCCGCCACGCCGTGGTAGGCGAGCGGCGCCACCACGCCGCCCTGGGTCTTGACGAAGACCGCTCCTCGTCCCGGGGCCGTCTCGTTCACCAGCGACAGCATCTCGCCGGCGATGGCCACGGGGTCCAGGCCCGAGGCAAGTCGGCGGCCGAGGGTGCGAAGCTGGCCGAGGAGCCGCCGAGCCGACTCGTAGGTCTCGTCATGGGTCCTGGTGGGTGCCTTGCCGAGCTTCTTGACCCAGGCGCCCAGCAGGCCGGCGCCTGCGATCGTGAGGCCCCACGGGGTGAGGAGCTGGCTGTCGTGACCGATCCCCGAGAGTCCTTGCGAGGTGAAGCCGAGGGAGAGGATCGCGACCAGCTGGAAGGCGCTGACCAGTGCCGCTCCGTAGATTCCGCGGCCGAGTCCGGCGAGCAGCGGCAGGACGACGAGGTAGGGGAGCAGGAGGACCGAGTCAGGCAGTGCCAGCACGACGACGAGGCCCGCGACTCCTGCCTCTGCGGCCAGGATCCAGTGGCTGGGAATCGCGGAGACCGCCGACAGGTAAGCCGCCAACGCCGCGATGACGCTGACGACCAGGGTCGCCCGGACGGCCTCCGGGTTGCCGAAGACCACGCCGAGGCCGAGGATCGCAGCCAGCGAGAAGGCCCGGCTTGCGATCGCGACCCTGGTGAACTGCGGCACTTAGAGCCCTCCGGGACCGAAGACTCCCATGAGCCCGATGACCGCAGGACCGATCACCACGATGAAGAGACAGGGCAGGATGCACGCCATCAGGGGAAGCAGGATCTTCACGGGCACCTTCTGCGCCTGCTCCTCCGCTCGCTGCCGGCGCTTGAGCCGCATCTCGTCGGACTGCACGCGCAGCACCTGACCGACCGGGATGCCGAAGGAGTCGGCCTGCACCATCGCGGAGGCGAACGACCGCAGGTCCGGCAAGCGTGCTCCGTTCTCCCAGCGCGCGCAGGGCGGCCGAGCGGCCGAGTCCGATCTGCATCTCCTGGAGGACGCGGGCGAACTCGTTGGCCAGCGGGCCCTCGGTGTTGCGTGCGACCTGGGAGAGCGCGGAGTCGAAGCCGAGACCTGCCTCGACCGAGATGGTCAGCAGGTCAAGGGCGTCCGGAAGCGCCTTCTGCATCGTCTGCGGTGCGGTCGTAGCCCTTCTGGTACAGGTACATGTTCGGCCCGAAGTAGCCGGCAACCGCTCCACGCAATGGTGAGAGCGGTGAGGGGGGCGGCCCCGAGCCCGAAGAGCAGGCCGAGGAGCAGCGCCCCGACAGCGCCGCCGAGCAGGCCCACGAACTTGAGCGACTCCACCCGCTCGACGGACCATCCGGGCGGGTTCCCGGCGACGTCGAGCTTCTTCTTGATGCGCTCCGCGTGGTCGGACGGGCGTGATCCGCTTGCCGATCCCGATGAACCGGTTGAGCAGCGGTGTGAGCACGCGGTCGTTGAACGACGGCTCGAGCTCCTTCTGCATCGCCTCAGGCGCCGCGGAGAACGCCTGGACGACGGCGAGCGACTTGGAGACCCCCCGCGCCTCGTTGGTGAAGACGCCGACTGCGGCGAGCGACACGAAGAGCGCGGTGAAGATACCGGCGACGCCGATGATCAACATGATCCAGGGGGACATCAGACCTCCACCTTCACGACTCGGCTCATCCAGAAGGCGCCGAGCGCCATCAGCACTACCCGCGCCGGCCAGCATCATCCAGCCGAGGGGGGTGGTGTACATGGGGCGGAGGTAGTCGGGGTTGCTCACCGACATGTAGGCCAGCATCGCCGGAGGAAGGGCCCCCAGGATCCAGGCCGACATCTTGCCCTCGGCGGAGAGTGTCTTCACCTGCCGGCGGAGGTAGTCGCGCTCACGCATGGTGCCTGCGACCTTGAGCAGCAGCTCCGACAGGTTGCCGCCGACCTCGCGCTGGATCCGGATGGCCATGACGATCCACTCGAAGTCGTCGCTCTCCATCCGCTTGCGCGATGCTCTCGAGCGAGTCCTCGACCGCGACACCCAGGCGGGCCTCGATGAGGGCGCGCCGGAACTCGCTGGCCACGGGGTCGCTGCCCTCGCGCACGACGGTGTCGAGGGACTGCGCCAAGGACAGGCCGGCGGAGAGGCTGCCGGCGATCAGCTGCAGCGTCTCGGCGAGCTGACCGTTGAAGGCCTTCAGGCGACGCGACTTGCGGATCCCGAGGTACATCCAGGGCAGGAGCGCGCCCGCCAGGAGCAGGACCAGGGTCAGGAGGATGCCGCCTGAGGTGAGCAGGAAACCGAAGAGAGCCGCGCCGATGGCGATGCCGGCGTGGATCAGCAACCACTCCGCGGGCTTAAGCGAGATGTCGGCGGCCTCGAGCTTGCCGGTGAGCTTGGCCTCGAAGGCGCTGTTGCCCTCGAGTGCCTTCTGGGCGATCCCGACGGCCGACTGCGTCACGCCCGTCGAGCCGGACGCGCCAGGGTGTCCGCCGGACGCGGCGGACCTGGCGTTCCGGGTGGCCCCCTTGCGCGTGTAGGCCGAGATCTTGTCCTCGAGGCTGCTCTTGTCCCGCTTCCCGAGGACGCCGAGGGCGCCCAGAAGGACGACGAGTATGCCGACCCCGATGGCGGCGAACCCTGCCCACAGCATCCCGGGTGTGATCTGCGCGAGTGGAGGGGAGACCGGCTGCGGTCCCGATGGCTTCTTCGCGGACGGTGCCGGCTTGTCGGCCGCGTGGCCGAACGAGACGAAGGCGGTGTCGGCGTACGTCTGCCCGCCTGCGTCGACGGACACGGCCAGGGAGCCCTCAGCTGCGTCGAAGCCGTGAGGCAGCGAGGCGGTGACCAGCACCTGGCGGGCGAGAGCCGCGGCTTCGTCGTTGAAGAGGGAAGTCAGTGCGTCCGGGTCCTGGGCGGCGATGACCACGCCCTTGCCGGCGGAGGCCATGGCCTCGAGAGGCGGGTTGGCCGCCGCCGCCTCGCCGACGGCGACGACGTCGACCCGGACCTGGGCGCCGGAGACGGCGTCGACGGCCGTCTGCAGCTCCGTCTTGGAGGTGTCGCGGCCGTCGGACAGCACGAGGAGGCTCCGCGAACCGTCCTTGCCGGCTGCGTCCGCCGCTGCGATGACGCCCTCGTAGAGGCGCGTCCCCGCAGAGAGGGTCAGCTTGTCGAGTACGGCGGACGCCGCCGACCGGTCCAGGCTGGGAGGCTGGACCACGTTGACGCTGCCGGCGAAGGCCACGATGCCGACGTAGACGTCCTTGGGTGCGGCGGCGAGGAACGCCTGGGCGGCCTGCTTCGCCTGGGTGAACCTGGCGCCGGCCATGCTGTTGCTGGTGTCGATCGCCAGGATCGCGGTCCGGCGCACCTGCTTGTTCGCGTCGGCCGAAGCCGCGAGCTCGGCCTCTGCGTCCACGGGCTCGTCGTTCACCGACACCTTCAGCGAGCCGAGGTCAGGAGTCACGCCGTCGGGGAGATCGGGGATCGAGTAGAGGACCCGAAGAGATCCGTCCTTTGTCTCCGCGTGGTCGATGCTGCCCTCGCCGGCAGCCGAGGCGGCCAGGCTCGGGACACACGCGAGGACGACGGCGATGAAGAAGGCGGCGACGACGCGAGGCAGCTGCCGGCCGAACAGCCAATCCCTCATGGTCAGAACCCGCCGTCCATGGCGAACAGCATCGGGTCGACGTGGACGTTGTTGTGCGCGAGCTTCTCGAGGAACTTCGGGCGCAGACCCGTCGAACGCAGCATGCCGAGGCTCTTCCCGCTCTCGTCGAAGCCCATCGAGTGGTCGAAGAGGAAGATGTCCTGCAGGGTGATCACGTCGCCCTCCATGCGCTCGACCTCGGTGACGTGGGTGATGCGACGGGAGCCGTCGCGCAGCCGGCTCTGGTGGACGATCAGGTCGATCGCGGACGCGACCTGCTCGCGGATGGCGCGCATCGGCAGGTCCATGCCGGCCATGAGCACCATGGTCTCGATGCGGGCGAGCGTGTCGCGGGGTCCGTTGGAGTGGATGGTGCAGATCGAACCGTCGTGACCGGTGTTCATCGCCTGGAGCATGTCGAGGGCCGAGGAGTCACGGACCTCGCCGACGATGATCCGGTCGGGCCGCATACGCAGTGAGTTCTTCACCAGGTCGCGGATCTCCACGGCACCCTTGCCCTCGATGTTGGCGGGGCGGGACTCGAGACGGAGCACGTGGTCCTGGTGCAGCTGGAGCTCGGCGGCGTCCTCGATGGTGACGATTCGCTCGTCGGACGGGACGAACGACGACAGCACGTTGAGGGTCGTCGTCTTTCCGGCGCCGGTGCCTCCGGAGACCACGATGTTGAGCTTTCCCTTGACGCAGGCCTCGAGGAAGTCGCTGGTGCGCTGCGACATCGAGCCGAAGGCGACGAGGTCCGCCGCTGTGTAGGGGTCCGCGGAGAACTTACGGATGGTCAGCAGCGAGCCGTCGACCGCCAGCGGCGGGATCACCGCGTTGACGCGGCTTCCGTCTGGCAGACGGGCGTCGACCATCGGGCTGGACTCGTCGACGCGGCGGCCGATGCGCGAGACGATCTTGTCGATCGTCCGGCGCAGGTGAGCCTCGTCGTTGAAGTGTCCCTCGACCTTGGTGAGCCGGCCGTTCCGCTCGATCCAGATGTCGTTCGGGCCGTTCACCATGACCTCGCCGAGGTCAGGGTCGCGAAGGAAGGGCTCGATCGGCCCGTAGCCGAGGATGTCGTCCGAGATCTCCTGGGTGATCCGGCCCTTGTCAGCCGAGGTCAGCGGAGTCTCCTCGTCCGCCATCACGTCCTGGAGGGCGGCTCGCACCATCTGCTCGAGCTCGGACTGAGGCAGGTCGGCGTCGTACAGCTTGGGGCCGAGCTGCTGGAGCAGGTTGTTGTGCACGTGCGACTTCAGCTTGCTGAACCGGTCCTCGGTCGGCGCCACCTTCGCAGTCGTGGCGTGGCCGTCGAGGGAGACGGTGGGGCTGGGAGCGGCGGTCGGGACTCGATCCCGGGATGCGGCTGCGAGCCGATCGGTCAGGCTACTCATCGTTACCTACTGTTCCGGCGAAGAAGGCCCCGCTTCGGGGCTGCCCGTCCAGGGCGTTCGGTTCTGGGTGCCTGCTCCACCGACGTGGTGCGGATGTCGTCGGCCAGAGCCATGAGCGCCTTGCTCACCGCGTGCCGAGGCAACGAGGTGAGGATGGGCTCCCCGGCGTTCGTCGAGCTTGCCACCTGCGGCGAGGTGGGGATCGAGGCGGCGATCTTCATGCCCAGGGTGCTCTCGACCTTCTCGGGGGAGAGCCCCACCTTGTCGTCGGCGCGGTTGAGGACGAGCCGCCGGTGCTCCTTCGGGAAGTTCAGCAGGTCGAGCGTCTCGACGGCGATCTTGACGTTCTTCAACGTCGGGACGTCGAGCGTCGTGACCAGGACGAGCTCGTCGCTCTCGTCGATCGCCTGCAGCACGTGCTCGTCGAAGCTCGGAGCCGTGTCGACGACCACGTAGTCGAACCTCGTCCTCAGCAGCCGCAGGACCTTCCCGACCAGCGAGGCCGGGATCGAGTCCTTGGCGTCCGGCTGCACGGGCGCCACCAGGGTCTGGATCCCCTCGCGGTGCGGCGTGAGCAGCGGCTCGAGAGAGTCGGCGTCCAGACCTGACTCGAGCGGGATCGCGTCGGCGAGGGTTCGAGCCGGGAAGAGCTGGAGCGTGATGGCGACGTCGCCGAAACCGAGGTCGAGGTCGACGAGGCAGACGTTCCTGTCCTCCGTGCTGAGAGCGAGCGCGAGGTTGACCGCGATCGTCGTCTTGCCCACGCCGCCCTTGGGCGAGAAGACCGTGATCTGGCGGCCTTTGTCGGCGGTGTCTCCAACGGCCATCGGGCCATGGAGCGCTTCCCAGACCTGGCTCGCGCGGAGGACCGCCTGGCCGAGGCCGGCGAGGTCGCGCT
This sequence comes from uncultured Actinomycetota bacterium, assembly GCA_963700955.1. GTDB lineage: Bacteria > Actinomycetota > Actinomycetes > Propionibacteriales > Nocardioidaceae > Nocardioides_C. The sequence goes on from CAVOZH010000004.1 coordinate 181,914, forward strand.
CCTCGAGCACCTCTCGCATGCCGGAGCGGAGGGCCTCGGCGAGAACGCTCGTGTCGACGCGTCGCCGGACCAGGATCACGCTGGTCGCCGGACGCGTGACACGGAGCGTGTCGGCGAGGGCGGCGGCCGCTTCGAGGTCGACGGAGGGTCCGAGGATGATGGCGTACTCGGCCGTGTCCTCGCTGAGGCTGCGCTTGAGCTCTTCCAAGCTCGCGACGTGCCTCGAACGCATGCCGATGGCAGCCGCGAACATCTCCGCGTTCGCTGCCTGCGGCTCGACGATGGTGGGCACTAGATCACCTGAAGACGCTGTCGGAGGTCACGCCAGGACCGGACTTGACGGTGGACTTGTCGGTGAGCAGAGCGAACGACACCTCGCTGTTACGCGCGGCGAAGATGATCTTCTGTGCGTCTGCCTGGTCCACAGCCAGGGTCATCAGGGTACGTGGCAACTGCTCCACGGTCTGTGCACCGGTCTGGTCCGTCGTCGTCGTGGACACGACAGTCGTCGTGCCGACACCGATGACGGAGACCCGCGGAAGCAGCAGTCGCGTCTCGGAGGAGTTGTTGCCCATCGCGCCCGCATCCGAGGAGGCGAAGATGGCCACCTCGGCGCCGGGGTTGACGAAGCCGGCGACTCGAGCGGGGTCGCTCAGGTTGATCGAGATCGCCATCTTGCCGTCGGGGATGGTGAGCGCCTCCTGGTCACCCGCGTCGCCGAACTTGGCCGTGACGATCTGCTCGCCGGGGTAGACGGTCGTCAGCGCGACCTTGGTGCCCATGTCGGCGATCGAGGTGGTGGCGCCGCTGAGGACCTGCGCCTTCCCGACCGTGCCCATCTGGATCTTGCCGGCCGCCTGAGCGTCGGCGAGCGTCTCGCCCGGGTTGATGATCTTGACCGCCTTGAGCACCTGCACCGCGTCGTACTGCTCGGCGGCCCGGGCGTCGACCCCCCGGACGTACAGGAAAACCAAAGACGTGCCTACGGCGGCGATGAGCGCCGCCACGATGAGAAGAACCGTTCTACGTCCCATGCCTCGTCCGCATCCCATGTAGTGACCGGTAGAACGGCGGAGCCCGCGACGGGTTCTGCCCTTCCGTGGGCCTCCCCTCGGGCCCCAAGTACACAGGGTTCTATACCCGAGGTATTCGCGTCTCGAAAACCTGTCTATTCATATGTTTCGGGCTTGACAAAGACGAATCAGGCGCGACCGAACAGTTCGTCCACATCGTTCCGAAAGTCGCGTAGCACCAGGTTTCGCCTCAGCTTGAGGCTGGGGGTGAGGTGGCCGGTGTCCTCGGTCCAGTCGCCTTCGAGGATCCGGAACTTCCTGATCGACTCCGCCTGGGAGACCGACCGGTTGGCCTCGTCGACCGCCGCCTGGACCTCGGCGAGCAGGTCGGCGTCGGCGGTCACGTCCAGCTCACCCAGGCGCTTGCCGCGGTGCTCCGCCCACGGCTCGAGGGCCTCGGCATCGATGGTCACCAGGGCGGCGATGAACGGCTCTCCGTCGCCGACGACCATGCACTGGCTCACCAGCGGATGGGCCCGGATCCGGTCCTCCAGGGCGGTCGGGGCGACGTTCTTGCCGCCGGCCGTCACGATGATCTCCTTCTTGCGGCCGGTGATCTTGACGAAGCCCTCGTCGTCGATCTCCGCGAGGTCGCCGGTGCTCAGCCAGCCATCGGCGGAGCGGATCTCGTCGGTGGCCGCGGGGTTGTTCCAGTAGCCCGCGAACACCTGTCCGCCCCGCACCAGCAGCTCCCCGTCGTCCGCCACGCGCACCGCAGTGCCGGGGAGGGGACGCCCCACCGACCCGATCTTGGAGGTCTCAGGGAGGTTCGCGGTGACGGCGGCCGTGGTCTCGGTCAGGCCGTACCCCTCCAGGACGACGAGGCCGATTCCCCGGTAGAAGTGCCCGAGCCGCTCGCCGAGGGGAGCGCCGCCGGAGACCGCGTAGCGGCAGCTGCCGCCGAGGGCCTCACGAAGCTTTCCGTAGACCAGCCGGTCGAAGACAGCGTGGCGAGCGCGCAGCAGGGCGCGGGGGCCGCGGCCGTCGAGGGCCTTGCTGTAGGCGATGGCGGTGTTGGCGGCGACGTCGAAGCGCCTGCCCCGCCCGTCGGCGGCGGCCTTCTGGGAAGCGGTGTTGAACACCTTCTCGAACACACGAGGTACGGCGAGGACGAACGTCGGCTGGAAGGACGCGAGGTCGTTCATCAGGTTCTTCGCGTCGGCGGAGTGGCCGAGGCGGACCCGGGCCTTGACGGCGCCGACCTGGATGATCCGCGCGAAGACGTGCGCGAGGGGGAGGAAGAGCAGCGTCGACGCGCCCGGCACCTCGAACAGCTCGTGAAGCTCGTCGACGGCCACCCCGAGCTCGAACATGAAGTTCCCGTGGGTGAGCACGCAGCCCTTCGGGCGACCGGTCGTCCCGGAGGTGTAGATGATCGTGGCGGGAGTGCTCGGGTCGGCGGACGTCCTCCGCGCTTCGAGCTCATCAGAAGGCACGCTCGCGCCGAGGGCTCCGAGCTCCTTCACGGCACCCGCGTCGAGGGTCCAGACGTGCTTCAGGTCAGGCGCCGAGGCCCGGATCTCGCCGACCCTGTCGGCATGGGCGGCCGTCTCGACCACGACGGCGACCGCCCCGGAATCCGAGAGGATCCACTCGATCTGGTCAGCGGACGACGTCTCGTAGATCGGGACGGTGACCGCTCCCGCGAACCAGATCGCGTAGTCGAACAGCGTCCACTCGTACCTGGTCTTCGAGAGCAGGGCCACCCTGTCGCCCTCACCGACACCGGCCGCGACGAGCCCCTTGGCAAGCCCCTGGACCTCGCTGAGGAAGTCGCGCGCGGTCACGTCGGTCCAGCCGGACTGGCTGTGCCGGCTGAAGCACACCGCCTCCGGCTTGTCCGCGGCGTTGGCTACGACGTCGTCGGTGAGGTTCCCGGACCCGGGGAGGTCGACTGTCAGAGGCGAGGAGTACTCACGCACGCTGCGGCCTCCGCTCGGGTCGGTCGGTCGTGGTCTGCACAAGCGCACGTTACCGCCCGTCACCGTAGAGACACGGGGTCGCCGGGCCGGGTGGCGACCAGACACGCCGCCGGGGCGCGGGCAACACCATCCGGTACGCTCGCGCTCACATTCACCGTTCAGTGGAGGGCATCGAACGCCATGGCCGAACAGACGACGTCCAGCATCGTGGTGAACGCCTGGCCCGCCGAGGTCATGGCCGTGATCGCGGACTTCGACGCCTACCCGCAGTGGGCCCAGGGCGTGAAGAAGGCGGATGTGGTGAAGGGTGCCGGCGACCGTGCCGAGCAGGTGTACTTCGAGCTCGACGCCAGCCCCATCAAGGACCAGTACACCCTCGAGTACGACTGGGACGGCGACCGCTCCGTCCGGTGGTGGCTCGTCCAAGGGAAGATGCTCAAGGGCATGGACGGCACCTACGAGCTCGACCCCCGCGACGACGGGAGCACCGAGGTCACCTACCGCCTCGCCGTGGACATCTCGATCCCGATGATCGGCATGCTCAAGCGCAAGGCCGAGAAGGTCATCATCGACACCGCGCTCAAGGGTCTGAAGAAGCGCGTCGAGTCGCTCGCATGAGCCGGTGAGGATCCTTCTCTTCACAGGCAAGGGGGGCGTCGGGAAGACGACCACCGCAGCCGGTACGGCGACCCTGGCGGCCCAGCGAGGGGAGCGCACCCTCGTGCTCTCGACCGACGCAGCGCACTCCCTGTCCGACGCCTTCGCCGTGCCGATCGGCAGCGAGCCGACCCTCGTGGAGGAGAGGCTCTACGTACAGCAGGTCGACGCCCAGCGCCGCTTCGAGCAGTCCTGGTCCGAGGTGCAGGGGTACCTGCTCTCCGTCCTCGACGCGGCCGGCGTGGACCCCATCACCGCCGAGGAGCTGACCGTCATCCCGGGGGCCGAGGAGGTGCTCGCCCTGCTCGAGCTCCGGGCACAGGCCACCTCCGGCAACTGGGACGTGATCGTGGTCGACTGCGCGCCGACGGCCGAGACGCTCCGGCTCCTGGCGCTTCCGGAGGCGCTCGGCTGGTACATGGACCGGGTGCTGCCCATGGAGCGCCGGGTGGTCAAGGCGTTGAAACCGGTGCTCGCCCGCGCGGCCGGCGTGCCCATGCCCCATGACTCGGTGTTCGACGCGATCGAGCGCCTGCACGCGGACCTCCACGAGGTCCAGACCCTGCTGACCGGCCCGCAGTCCAGCGTGCGGCTCGTGCTCACCCCGGAGCAGGTGGTCGTCGCCGAGGCCCGCCGCTCCCTGACGACCCTGTCGCTCTTCGGCTACCGCGTGGACGGGGTGGTGGCGAACCGGGTGTTCCCCGAGGGTGGGGCCGACGCGTGGCGGGGACAGTGGGTCGCCGCACAGCAGCGGGTGCTGAAGGAGGTCGAGCAGTCGTTCGGCGACCTCGCGATCTGGCGGTCGTCGTACCAGCCCTACGAGCCGGTGGGGGCACACGAGCTGGCAGCCTTCGCGGGGGCGCTGTACGCGGACGACGACCCGCTGAGCCCTCCGGCCGGCGAGGGGCCGATGACCGTCCGTCGGACGTCGAGCGGCACGACGCTGAGCCTCGCCCTACCCTTCGTCGAGAAGGCCGACGTGGACCTGGCCCGGCACGGCGACGACCTCTTCGTGACCGTCGGGTCCTACCGACGGCTGCTGACGTTGCCGTCCTCGCTGCGCAAGCAGGTCGTCGCGGGGGCGCGCGTCCAGGACGGTGCGCTCGAGATCCGTTTCAAGACCGCAGGCGAGGAGCAGGCATGACCGGCGACGACGACTCCGTCGGAAGCGTGGGGGAGGAGGCAGTGAAGCTGCTCGCCGCCCTGCAGGGCTGGGCCCGCGAGAGCGGCAGCGACTACGCCAACGCGGCGGCCGCTGCTGCCACCGGTGCCGCCTCCACGGCCTCGTCCATCAACGAGCACATCGCGACCGGGCGCCAAGGAGTGCCAGTTCTGCCCGATCTGCCAGGTCGTCTCCGTCGTCCGCGCGACGAGCCCGGAGGTCAAGCAGCACCTGACCTCCGCGGCCACGTCGCTCCTGCAGGCCCTTGCAGCGGGGATGGCCGCCGCCGGCAACAGCGGCAGCACCCAGGACCCGAGTACGACGTACCAGCGGATCGACCTGGAGGACGAGGACGACGACTGAGCCGCCCCTCTCGCTGTCGCAAGGCCTCTCAGCGGACGAGCGTGAACGGGTTCAGATCGGGCATCGTGACCGCCGAGTTGGGATCGACAGCCATCTTCACCCTGGTCGTGTTGCCGTCGAGCGAGAGGCTGGTGGCGATGAACTGCGCGTTGGTGAGGTCCAGGAGCGCTCCACCGGCGAGACTGACCGAGTCAGCGTTCGGCACCATGAAGACCCCTCGGACGTTGAACAAGCCGCCGCCGGCCATGCTGTAGGTCAAGGGGCCGCTGTTGTCACCTCCGCTCTCGCTCCACAACGCGAGGTCCTCGGGCCCGTTGATGTCGCTCCAGGCCGGGGCCAGGGCAGGGTCCGGACTGCCGTCGGCCAGGGTCATCACGTCGTACTGGTTCGGTGCGGTCCAGTCGATGCCACCTCCGGTCTGCTTGAACTGGCCATCACCCATCGTCAAACCGGGGCAGGGAGTCAGCGTGGGCCCGGGGACGAGGGCGGGGGCAGCCGGGTAGGTGGCCGCGAGAGGCACGCATCCGGTCGAGTCACCGCCCAGCGACATGAGGGTGGTGTAGCACATGCGGAGGAGACCTCCGGTCTCCTTGATCTGGCCCTGCTTCAAGAAGAGCGTCGCCTTGTTCGGGGTGCCGGTGAAGGCGGGCGAGCATTGCGGCACCGGGGGAGCCGGGGCTGGGGGTACGGCCATGTTGCCGGCGGTGTGCATCGTGAACTGGGCGCTGCCGTTGAGCTCGATGGCGGTCCTTTCCAGGGAGCCCGTGGATGTAGACCTTCGTCGCGTTCGGCATGTCGACGTTTGCGGAGGGGTTGACCCTGCCGTTGAAGACGACGGTCGAGGCGTTGATGGTCGGGGTGCCCTTGTAGCCGTTGTTGGCGGTGCAGTCGATGAACAGCTTCGGTGCGGCCACCGCCGATGGGGAGGGTGGCCGGGTTGCAGTCGGAGACCACGACGTAGCCGTTGGCCGGCAAGGCTGCGGTTACGTAGGTGAGTGAGAAGATGCCGTTGGCGCTGGTGATGGCGTTCCGTGACGCCAGTGATGTAGCGGTCGTCCACCAGTCTCCGCGTGACGATCATCCCTGCCGGTGGGCGGCGTCTTCGGCAGGGCGGCGGCCTCCGGCCTCGTTGAGCGCAGCGGTGCCGTAGACGTACGCCGCCGCGTCGCGGATGGTGCCGATGGGCACGCCGTTGTTCCCGGCCACCGTCGTGATCACTCCCGGCTTGGCCGGGTCGGGCAGGAGCGGGTTGTGCTCACCAGCGGTGCCGCGTAGGCGACGATCCCGTCGTGGCTCTACCGGTCAGGATCGAGTCGGAGCCGCAACCGCTGCCGTCGGAGTCGGAGTGGATCGTTCCGGCCTGCGAAAGTCCGTTCGTGGAGACGTCTCCGTACACGTGGATACACGAGGTCCGCCGGCAGCCGATCCGGTCTTGAGAATCGGGACAGCCAGTTCGCTTGAGGAGCAGCATGGCCGGAGCGTCCTGGCCAGGACCGACGGCCACCCGACCGACGGAGCGCACCCGGGTGTCGAGGTCGCTCGAGGTCGCCATGCTCCCCGCGGTGGGCTTCCTGGACTGCCTGATGATCACGCCGATCTGGTCGCAACCCGACATGGCGCTGACGTCGGAGGAGAGAGACCCGTAGGCCTCCTCCGGGAAGCCGCCGTCGCTGACCTTGTACGGCATCTTGATCGTCACCCAGTACTTCGTGCCGCCTGACGTGACCGTCTGGTCGTAGACCGCCCACGTCGACGGGACCGTGGGCTTGCAGGCGATCGAGGTGACGGGCACCCGTGCAGGTGAAGCCCGGTAGGCCGCTGAGCTCTGGCTTGTTCGCCTTCAGGAAGTCGAGGGCGCCACAGACGCCGCGGTAGGTGTAGACATCAGTCCCTCCGCCGTCAGCGGCATGAAGACCGGCCATGACAGCGTCGTCGGCCGCGAGCTTGTTCTCCTGGCGGTCTGCCCTGACCAGACCGAAGTCCAGGACCAGGGTGGAGGCAACCACGAGAAGCGCGATCGACAGAGCGACGATGATCGCCACCGCGCCTCGGTCATCGCGGTTTCTCTTCCGGAGAACACCCAGCAATGTGCTCATCAGCAGGTGTCTCCTCTCTCATAGCGGGCGACGGAGCCCCGCATGATCGTTCCGTTGTAGACGGGAAGCAGGACGGCGTTGATCGTGAAGTTCCTGGCGGCTATCACCCTCACGACGCACACGTCCGTAGGCACAGGGGGAACCTTGGGATAGTCGGTGACAGCTGGGATCGCGAACGTCGCACTGCCGTCGCCCTGGTCACAGTCCTGCTTCAGACGATGACGGGGATGACAGCGCCGTTCTTGATCAGCTGCACGCAGACAGCGGTGTGCGGCGGGGACCCGAAGTCGTCGAACTGCGTGTCACGGACCCGCGCGATTACGTCGGTAGTCCACGTCGACGGCACCACCGAAGCATCAGCCGTGGCGCCGAACCGAGCACCTTCCCGGACCGCGTTGGTCACACCCAGCGCGCGACTGTAGGAGACACCAGACGTAGCCGTGCCGATGAGCAGCATGATCAGAATCGGTGCGACCAGGGCGAACTCGACCGCCACAGCGCCCCGCTGCCCTGGTCGGCTGAGGGCGCGAGACAGAAACCTCCCGCGCAGACGACCCGCCATGGTTACCCCCTAGAAACGTCAACTTTTGTCAGGCTATTGATCGACTAGGGGTAACGCTGCGGAATTGCCGAGAATAGTCCGGATGGGCGGTTCGTCGAATTAAAGTAAAGACGCCGTCCTGAAGGTCCAGCTGTCGTGGCCGCTCATGCGCGCAACGCTCGCCCGGACAGACTTTCGGCGGAAGCGGTTCCGAACCCGGGGCGGCCCTCTATATTGCTCAGGTGTCGCACAACGAGGGACTACGCACCGATGCTGCCGCGCCACGGTGGTTCGCGCCGCTGGCACTCTTCGTCGCGGCGCTCGCGTTGTTCATACCGACGGCATCGGGCTACTACGCCAACTGGGACCCTTGGGCCTCCTCCGTCTCGGCCTGGCGCATCGCCAACACCGGGCAGCCCTGGATGGAAGGCGTCGACTTCGACCAGCTCACCGGCGTGAAGGACCCGACCGTCTGGCAGAGCGAGGTCAACGGACACCTGGTCACCACTCGGATGTACGGACCGATCCTGGCGGCGGTGCCGTTCTACTGGGTGGCCGCCCACAGCGACGAGGCGGGCTTCTCGATCTACCGGGGAGGGATGACGGCGGCGGTGTTCGTCGCCGCGTCCGTCGTACTCCTCTTCCTCTCCATGCGCCGACGGGTGGGTGACACGAGGGCTCTGGTCGGGGCGGCCGTCTTCGGCTTCACGACACCGGCGTGGTCGGTCGGCGCGAATGCACTCTGGACCCATCCCATGACGATGTTCGGGTTGGCAGGCGCGGCCTGGGCCACCAGCCGGGACCGCTGGTGGCTCGCGGGGCTGTTCCTCGGGGTCGGGATCTGGGCGCGGCCCCACATCGCGCTGGTGGCAGCGATCATCGGCCTGGGCATGGCGTGGAGCCGCCGCAAGCCCACCATCGCGGTCGCGCTCGGGGTGCCGACGGCCCTCAGCCTCGTGGCCCTGGGCGCCTGGAACAACTATGTCTTCGGCAGCTGGAACCCGCTGGGCGCCTACGCCGGGCACCAGGTGACGGCAACCGTCCCCACCCTCGGCGAGAAGATCAACCAGCTCGAGAACGTCGCCGGCTTCCTGTTCGCGCCGGACCGGGGTCTCCTCGTCTGGACGCCCGTCGTACTGGTGCTCCTGCCAGTGGTGATCCGGGCCTGGCGCACCGTGCCCGACTGGTCGCGCTGGCTCGCCGTAGGCGGCGTCGCCTACGTCGCCCTGCAGCTCGCGCTCAACTACTTCGGAGGAGCCGACGGTTTCTACGGCTACCGCCACGGGCTGGAGCTGCTGGTCTGCATCACGCCGCTGTACACGTTCTCCCTCGGTGCCGCCGGGATGCGGACCTTGCGCGCTGCCACGGTCGTGGCCTTCCTGCAGCTCGCCATCATCTGGCCCGGGGCGGTCTTCGAGTCCTTCTACGTCAACGCCGACGACGTCTGGACCGACAACAGCTTCTGGTACGCACTTCGTCATCACCCGGTGTTCTTCGGGTGCTCGACCGCGCTCTGCCTGCTCGTGGGGGTGTACGCCGCGCGCCGGATACGGGGGCAGATCCGCGAGGCGGACGAGGAGGAGCTCGCCGCGGCGCTGCTGTGAGGGCTGGTCTCAGTCTTGTCGGGCCTCAACCCGCTCACGGGTGCCGCGTTCGCGCGTTCTGACCCAGCTCTGACCCCGCTCCCGTTCCGTGCCCGCGGGAGTCGCGTCAGACCTTGTGGTTGCGGTACTCAGGGACGAGCTCGACCGCGAGCTGCTCCAGGAACAGGCCCACGTCGGTGACGATGCCCCGGGCCTGCGACGAGCCCCGGTCGGCGAGCTTGGTCACCGTGGCGGGGTTGATGTCGACGCAGACCAGCGGGATCGTCGCCGGGAGGATGTTCCCGGTCGCGACCGAGTGCAGCATCGTGGCGACCATGAGGCAGAACCCGACGTCCTCGAGCTGCGCCCTCATGGCGCGCTGGCCGTCGATCACGTCGGTGTAGACGTCAGGGAGCGGGCCGTCGTCGCGCACGGAGCCGACGAGGACGAACTCCTTGCCCTCGGTCACGAGCGCGTGCATGATCCCGCCGGTCAGGACACCTTGGTCCACGGCGTCCTTGATCGAGCCGGCCTTGCGGATCGTGTTGAGTGCGCGGATGTGGTGCTCGTGGCCGTGCTCGACGCCGCGGCCCATTGCGAGGTCGACGCCGAGCGAGGTGCCGTACAACGCGGCCTCGATGTCGTGGGTGGCGAGCGCGTTGCCCGCGAAGAGGACGTCGACGTAGCCCGCCTTCACCATGGCGACCATCGCCGGAGCGGCACCGGTGTGCACGACGCCCGGACCGCCGACCCACAGCACCTTCTTGCCCGCGGCCTTGGCCTCGCGCATGCCGTCGGCGACCTGTCGCACCAGTACTGCTTGCGGCTTCTCGCTGGAGACCTCGGACTCCATGAACCCGAACCCGCCGCTTCCGGCGGGCGGCTCGGGGATCGCGACCTTGATGCCACCCGCGCCGCACACGACCTTCATCCCGGCCTTCACGTCGGCCATCGGCAGGGTGTAGACGCGGAGGTCCGGTCCCTCGCCCTCGACGATCAGGCCGCAGTCCATCTCGGGGTTCGACACCTTGAGCCAGCGCCCGGCGTACCGCACGCGGGTCTCGAGGTTCGTCGTGGAGTAGAAGTGGTCGGGGAACACGCCGTCTATCTCTGCCTCGCCGACAGACGCCTCGCCCGGGTCGACCTGGTTCACACCGCGGGTCTGGAGCCGCATCAGCAGCCGCTCGAGGGACTCGTCGTCCTCCGCGGAGACGGTGATCACCGCGCGCGAGGTGTCGCCCGCGTCGTGCCCGACGTCGAACCTGTCGATGACGTAGTCACCGTCGTACTCCCGGATGTCGTCGAGCACCCGAGACAGGATGCCGGTGTCCATCAGGTGGCCGGTGATCTCGACGGTCTCGCTCTGCACGCAGGACTCCTTCGTGTGGATCGGTTGCCTCGACTGGGGTGGGCCAGCGGTCAGACCGATCCTTACACAACGGCGCCGTCGTCGCCGGGGCCACCGCCCCGTCCGCTCGGCATGGTCGCGACGAGGTAGACGAACCCGCCGATGAAGCTCGCCGCGAGGGCGAACATCAACCAGTCCGGCAGGCTCCACCCGAGTACGACGGCCAGCAGCATGAGGACCGGGGACCCGAACAGCCCCACCCAGGCGGCCCGGCGGCGGGGATCCAGCACCGGCATCGGCGGAGGCGTGGGCGGGACGAAATGCCCCTCGTCGTTCCAGCTCGCCGCTGACTCGAGCGGGTCGTTCCAGCTCGGCTGGAACAGGCCGCGCAGCCGTTCGTCAGGGTGCTCGACGGGTGGTTTCGGGGCCTCGGTCGGGGGAGCCTGCAGCTCGTCGAAGGGGTCGACCGGCGCCGTCCCCGGCTCGACCTCCGGATCGGTCCCGGACCCAGCCGCACCGACGCCCGGCCCGGGCTCACCGGCGGGCGGGTCGTCGTAGTGCTCGACGATCTCGCGCCAGGCGGCGTCCTCGTCGAGCTTCCGCCCGGCCCCCTCGCCACGTGCCGCGGACCCGCTGTCGGCGGGGTCGTCGGGCTCGTCGGGGTTGTGGGTCATGGCCTCGTCAGTCGTCGGATGTCACGCGTCGGATGAAGTCGACGGACTCCTCGAAGATCGCAGGAGCGTCGTTGTCCAGCGTAGCCACGTGGTAGCTGTCTTCCAGGATGCGCTCCTGGACGTCACGAGACGAGACCTTGCTCGCGATGATCTGCGACGACGACGGGTCGACGACGTGGTCCTCCGCAGACCGGAAGTGGATGATCGGCTGCGTGACCTTGGCGAGGTCCGACCGGAGCTCCTTCCAGCCGGTGAGCATCGAGCTCAGCGCCTTCAGGGGAGTCCGGCTGTAGCCGTGCTCGTCCTGCCCCGGCTTCTTGATGTCGTTCACGACCCCGGGCATCGACGGGAGGACGTGCTTGAGCACCGGGACGGCGAGAAGCTGCTTGTTGTTGAGGTGCACGGCGGCGTTCACCAGCATCACCCCGCTGACCTCGCGGCCACGGTCGGCGGCCAGCTTGAGCACCAGCCCACCGCCCATGGAGAGGCCACCCACCACGACCTGGTCGTGCTCGGCCTTGAGCTTCTCGAAGGCGCGCTCGAGCTCGCCGTACCAGTCCTGCCAGCCGGTCCGGTTCATCTCCTGCCACGAGGTGCCGTGCCCGGGCAGCCGGGGGACGGCCACGCCGAAGCCCAGGGCAGCGAGGTGGCGGCCCCACGGGACCATGGAGGCGGGCGAGCCGGTGAAACCGTGGCTGAGCAGGACGCCGACCCGGCGCCCGTCGGCCTCGTCCGGCTCTCCGGTGGCGAGGAACGGTTCGGCGTGGGGGGCAACGGACACGGGGGACTCCAAAATAGGCGTGCGACAGGTTGACTTCGGCGCCGTGGGTACCCACCCCTCGACGACCCGAGTGCATCGTCGCACGCGCTCGGAAACGGGGCTAGGGTTTGCGCAACGACAGGAGGTTCACCGGTGTTCTACTGGCTGCTCAAATGGGTGTTCATCGGCCCAGTGCTGCGCCTGCTCTTCCGCCCGCGCGTCGAGGGTGCGGAGAACGTCCCCGAGGACGGGCCGGCGATCCTCGCGAGCAACCACCTGTCCTATGCCGACTGGTTGTTCATGCCGCTGACGCTGCCGCGTCGCGTGACCTTCGTCGCAAAGGCGGAGTACTTCAACGGGTCGGGCATCAAGGGCTGGCTCCAGAAGTCGTTCTTCTCGGGCTCCGGCCAGGTGCCGATCGACCGGTCCAGCGGGGGCGCGGCGGAGGGCGCCCTGCTCTCGGCCAAGCGAGTCCTCGGCGCCGGGGAGCTGTTCGGCATCTACCCCGAGGGCACGCGCTCCCACGACGGGAAGCTCTACCGCGGCAAGACCGGGGTGGCCCGACTCGCCCTCGAGACAGGGGTGCCGGTGGTCCCCGTCGCGGTGCTCGGCACCGACGTCGTCGCGCCGCCCGGCAAGAAGTTCGGCTCGTTCACGCGTCCCGTCGTGCGGTTCGGCAAGCCCCTGGACTTCTCGCGCTACGAGGGCCTCGAGAACGACCGCTACGTCCTCCGGTCGATCACCGACGAGATCATGTACGAGATCATGCAGCTCTCCGGCCAGGAGTACGTCGACATCTACGCGACCAAGGCCAAGGCGCTCGACAAGGAGGCCGCCCGCAAGAGTGCCGCCGAGGCCAAGGCCGTCGAGGACGCGGGGAACTCCGAGCTCAAAGCCTCCTGACCATGGCAGGTGCACTCGGTCTGGCGAGCCGGACCGACGCGGCGACCGAGGCCGTCGAGACGACGATGTACCGCGCGCTCGCCGTGCTGCGCTTCGTCGTGCTCGTCAACGCCGTCGCCCTCAACCTCTACCGCTGGGGGAAGATCGACCACCAGCTCCTGGCCGCGGCCGTGCTGGCCGGCATGTCTGCCTGGACCGCGATCGCCGTCTGGGCCTACGACCAGCCGAGCCGCCGCAGGAGCCCCCTGCTCGTCACCGACCTGCTGGTCACGGTCGCCGCGATGCTGGTCTCGCCGTTCGTCCTGGGACCGGGCATGGAGTCCACGCTGCCCGGGTTCTGGGTGATGGGTGTCGTCCTCGCCTGGGGCATCCACGGCCACTGGGCAGGAGGCCTGATCGCCTCGCTCGCGGTCTCGCTCGCTGATGTGGCCGTCCGAGCGGACCTGTCTCAGCAGGACTACGGCAACATCTTCCTGCTGATGATCGGCGGCCCCGTCCTGGGCTACACGTCGGGGCTGCTCAAGGAGATGGCCGCCGCCCGTGACCGGGCCGAGCGCGAGGCGGCAGCGGCCGCGGAGCGGACCCGCCTGGCCCGGGTCGTCCACGACGGGGTCCTCCAGGTGCTGGCGCTCGTGCAGCGCCGTGGCCTCGAGCTCGGGGGAGAGGCGGCCGACCTCGGGCGGCTTGCCGGGGAGCAGGAGGTCGCGCTCCGGGCGCTCGTGCAGAGCGACGGCTCGGCACAGGAAGGCGCCGCATCGGCCTCGGCGTCGCCGGCCCGGGACACGGACCTGGCCCGGGCGCTGAGCACTCTCGGCAGCGGTCACGTGACGGTGTCGGTGCCGGGCACTGCCGTGGAGGTCCCGGCCGGCAAGGCCGCCGAGATCGTCGCGGCGGTGCGGGCCTGTCTGGACAACGTCGCCCGCCATGTCGGCGACGACGCGCAGGCCTGGGTGCTGCTGGAGGACCTCGGCCCGGAGGTGGTCGTCACCGTGCGCGACGACGGGAACGGCATCCCGCCCGGCCGGCTGGACGAGGCCGCCGCGGAGGGCCGCCTCGGCGTCAGCGAGTCGATCCGGGGCCGCGTCGCGGATGCCGGTGGTGCGGCGAACCTGGTGACGGCTCCGGGCCAGGGCACCGAGTGGGAGCTCTCCTTCCCGAGGTAGAGCGGTCCGCCGGCGACGCGGGCCGCCCGGCCACCGAGTAACTTTCCAGGCATGCGAGACGAGACGACGGTCGCGGTTGCGGCTCCGCCCGAGGCAGCCGGATGACGATCCACTCCGAGCACCCGTTCACCCCGCCCGAGTCCGAGAGAGACGCGGTACGACGACTTCGCGGCCGGCTGGGTGGGACGGTGACGCTGTGGACCTCGGGACAGGGGCGTGACAGGGCCGGCCTGACCGTCTCGTCGCTGATGGTCGCCAACGGGGACCCGGCGCACGTCCTCGCGCTGGTCGACCCGGACTCGGACCTCGCCGACGCCGTCAAGGAGACCGGAGCGGCCGTCGTACAGCTTCTGGAGTGGCCGCACCGCGACCTCGCCGAGGCGTTCGCGGGGCTGGCTCCCGCGCCGGGCGGGCTCTTCACCCTGGGCACCTGGGTGGACACCGAGTGGGGGCCCCGGCTGGAAGGGACGAGTGCCTGGGCCGGTCTCAGGCTCACCGGCGAGCAGCGCGAGGTCGGGTGGTCGCTGCTGCTCGACACGGCGGTCGAGCACGTCGAGATCGGGGAGGAGCAGCAGCCGCTCGTGCACCGGCGTGGACGCTACGTGCGTGCTGAGGGCCCTCGGTAGCCTGCGGTCACGACAAGGGGGCAGGAGGCACCGTGGACAGCAGCGCGATCCGCGTGATGGTGGTCGACGACCACCCGATGTGGCGTGACGCCGTCGCCCGCGACCTCGAGCAGGCCGGCTTCGACGTGGTGGCCACCGCCGCGAACGGGACGGAGGCCCTCAACCGCGCGCCGGCGGCGCGGCCGAGCGTCCTCGTGCTCGACCTCCAGATCCCGGCACCCAACGGTGTCGAGGTCACCGCGACGCTGGTCAAGGCCGACCCGACCCTCCGGGTCCTGATCCTGTCCGCCTCCGGCGAGCAGCAGGACGTGCTCGACGCGGTGAAGGCGGGAGCCACCGGGTACCTCGTGAAGTCTGCCTCTCGCGACGAGCTGCTCGAGGCGGTGACCCGCGTGTCGCGCGGCGACACCGTGTTCACCCCAGGCCTCGCGGGGCTGGTGCTGGGGGAGTACCGCCGCCTGTCGGACGCCCCCTCCTCCGCCGACCCGGACACCCCAAGGCTGACCGACCGGGAGACCGAGGTCCTGCGCCTCGTCGCCAAGGGGCTCTCCTACAAGCAGATCGCCGCGCGCCTCGTGCTGTCGCACCGCACCGTGCAGAACCACGTGCAGAACACCCTGCGCAAGCTGCAGATGCACAACCGCGTGCAGCTCGTCCGCTATGCGATCGAGCAGGGCCTCGACGGTGAGTGACGATCAGTTCGGTCCAGTCTGCGCATTCTGACCCGCAACCGCCGCTTCGCCCCTAATCTTTACTTTCATGAAGCAGTC
Organism: uncultured Actinomycetota bacterium; assembly: GCA_963700955.1. Taxonomy (GTDB): domain Bacteria; phylum Actinomycetota; class Actinomycetes; order Propionibacteriales; family Nocardioidaceae; genus Nocardioides_C. The sequence continues at coordinate 197,555 of CAVOZH010000004.1, forward strand.
CCGGAGGGGAACTCTGCGCGCGCGTGCCGGGATCTGGGCCATCACGGCCGCTCTGCTGCTCGCGGCGGCGCCGCTCAGCGCGTCTGCCGCACCCGGAAAGGACCGGGGGCGCGGCGACGAACACCGCAGCGCGCGTGCCGACGCCGCCCTGGCCGCGGCCAAGGACCTCTTCGCCTCTCACGCCGGTGCAGCCGCCCCGGGTGCTCCCGGCACCTCCGACGACCGCCCGCTCCGTCGTACGACGGCCACGCCGGCCACCGCCGACGCCACCATCGTCCTGCGCGACCTCGCCCTGAGCCTGGACGACCTCGCCCCGGCTGATCGTGTGGTCGCGCGGAGGATCCTCGCCCGCCCCACCGACGGCGCCGACGACGGCTGGCCGGGAGTCAAGTACGGAAGCGCTCCGACCAGCACCACCTGCACGACACCCGCAGAGGACAAGCTCGATGTCTGCCTGCACTGGGTCACCGACCCTGCGAGCGTGGACGCACCGCCCGGTGCGCAGCTGGACGGCACCGCTCCGGCGTGGGTCAACACCAACCAGCAGGTCCTCGAAGAGGTGTGGCACGGAATCGTCGGCCGGCTCGGCTACAGCCCCCCGCTCGGCGACCTCGGCACCCGCACCCCGGGCCACCACCGGGCCGGACAAGCGCACGGACATCTACCTCGCCGATCTCGGGCGGTACGGCGTCTACGGGTACTGCGTCGCCGACATCACCGACACGAACGCGACCAGGGCCCCGGCCTACTGCGTCCTCGACAACGACTTCACGGAGTTCCCCGGCAGTCCTCTCGCGGACCTGAAGGTGACCGCAGCGCACGAGTTCTTCCACGCCGTGCAGTACGCCTACAACATGAACGCCGACGTATGGCTGATGGAGGGCACGGCGGCCTGGGTCGAGGACGAGCTCTACGACAACATCAACGACAACCTGCAGTACCTCACGCGCAGTCCGTTGAGTGCGCCGGGGATCCCGCTGGACTACGCCGGGGTCAACACCCTGCGAGACCCGGGCGGTGTGAACTGGAGGTACGGGTCCTGGATCTGGTGGCGCTTCCTCAGCGAGCACTTCGGCGGGCGCACGCAGGAGAACCCGGCCGTCGTCCGCCAGGTCTGGCAACGGCTCGGCCAGGGTTCCCGGTCGATGGCCGCACTGCGCCGGGTCATAGCGGACCGGGGGCAGTCGTTCCCTACGCTCTTCGCCGACTTCGGAGCCGCCGGCCGCATGGCGCCGCGGTGGTACCACGAGGGCCGCAGCTACGCACCCTTCGTGGGCCGGGTGGCGGGCCGTTTCACCCTGACCAGGACCCGACCGGACACCCGGTGGAGGGTCGCGACTGTCGACCACCTGAGCACCCTCCAGGCGGTGCTCCGTCCTGGGGCGGACCTGAGGGGGAGGTGGCGGCTCCGCGTCCAGCTCGACCTGCCGGCGACGTACCGGGGCTCGCAGGCCCGGGTGATCGTGCAGCGTCGTGACGGCAGCGTCCGCTGGTGGCGGGTCCGGCTCGACGCAACGGGCGCGGCGCGGTTCACCGTACCGTTCGGCAGGGGCACGGTCTCCAACATCACGCTCTCGCTGACCAACGCGAGCACCCGGATCACCGGATGCGGCAGCGGCAGCCCGTTCTCCTGTGGCGGGTGGTCACTCGACGACGGCCGCAAGTTCATGCTGCGGGCCCGCGCCGTCCACTGACCCAAGGCGCGCCCTCCAGAGGTGGTGCGTCCGTATGCTCGGTCCCGTGGACCTCATGGCGGCGGCTGACGAGCTCTATGCCGTGCGTCCCGACGAGTTCGTCGTACGGCGCAACGGGCTCGCCGCGGAGGCCAGGAGTGCCGACGACAAGACGCTCGCTGCCGAGATCAAGAAGCTGGCGAAACCCACCACGGCCGCCTGGGTGGTCAACATGCTCGTTCGGCACGAGTCCGACCAGGTCGAGCAGGTGCTCGAGCTCGGCGCAGCGCTCCGCGAGGCACAGGAGTCGATGGCGGGCGACCAGCTGCGTGAGCTCGGTCGGCAGCGCCGTCAGCTCACCGCCGCGGTGACCCGCCAGGCCAGGTCCCTGGCCCGCGAGCTGGGTCAGGCCGTGGCCGAACCGGTCGCCGCCCAGGTCCAGGACACGCTGCACGCCGCGATGGTCGACGAGGACGCCGCCAAGGCGGTGCGCACCGGCCTGCTCGTGAAGTCGCTGGCGGTGTCGGGCACCGAGGCCGCGGACGTGGTCGACTCCGTTGCCGTCCCCAGCGCGTTGGGAGAAGCCGTCGTACGACGGGCACCGGCGCCGCGCCCGAAGCGGACCGCGAAGCGGGCCCGGCCGGAGCCACCCGAGCTGACCGTGGTCGAGGACAACTCCCGTGCCATCGGGGAAGCCGAGTCGGGGCTGGCCGAGGCGGAGGCGGAGCTGGCCGCTGTCGAGCGGAGGCTCGCCAAAGCCGAGGGAAGGGTGCAGAAGCGGGAGGCGAAAGGGCTCCAGCTCCAGGCCGAGCTGGAGGAGCTGCGTCGCCGTGTCGCGGAGGTCGAGCAGCGCGTCGAGGTCAACGAGGACGAGCTCACCGACGCAGAGGAGACGCGCGACGCGCAGGAGGAGTCCGTCGAGGCTGCCCGACGAGCCGTCGAGCAGGCCCGGAAGGCCCTCGAAGCACTGCGCTGAAGGGGCCCCGCGGTCAGGCCCAGGCCTTGGACCGCTCCACGGCATCGCGCCAGCGGGCGTGGGCCGCGTCGGCGTCGGTGCGGTCGCCCTGGGGGTCGAACTGCCGGTCGAGGTGCCAGGTGTCGCGGAGCTCGTCCGTCGAGGCCCAGACACCGGTGCCGAGCCCCGCGAGGAACGCCGCGCCCAGCGCGGTGGTCTCCACGATCCTCGGCCGCTCGACCGGCACCCCGAGCTGGTCGGCCTGGATCTGGCACAGCAGGTTGTTGGCGCAGGCACCACCGTCGACCATCAGCGCCGACATCGACGTGCGCTCGGGCAAGGTCTCGATCACGTCGCGGACCTCGAACGCGATCGCCTCGAGCGTGGCCCGGACGATGTGGGCGCGCGTCGTACCCCGGGTGATCCCGATGATCAGGCCGCGCGCGTGCGGGTCCCAGTCGGGGGCGCCGAGCCCCGTCAGGGCAGGAACGAAGACCACGCCCGCGGAGTCGCTGACCGTGCCTGCGATGGCCTCGGTCTCCGCGGCGGCACCGACGATCTGCAGCCCGTCGCGCAGCCACTGCACGGCCGCCCCGGTCACGAAGATCGCGCCCTCGAGCGCGTAGGTCATCTCACCCTCGGGCGAGCGCCAGGCGGCGGTGGAGAGCAGGCCGGCATCGGAGCGGACCACCGTCGAGCCGGTGTTGGTGAGGATGAACGACCCCGTGCCGTAGGTGCACTTGCTGTCGCCGACGTCGAAGCAGGTCTGCCCGAACAGTGCCGACTGCTGGTCGCCCGCGATGCCGGCGATCGGCAGCTCGAGGCCCGCGAACGACCTCGGGTCGGAGTTCGCGATCGGGCCCCAGGACGGCACGATGTCCGGCAGCGCCGCGCGAGGCACGCCGAACAGCGAGCACAGCTCGTCGGACCAGTCGCCGCGCTCGAGGTCGAACAGCAGGGTGCGGGAGGCGTTGGAGACGTCGGTGACGTGCCAGGTGCCGCGGGTCATACGCGTGATCAGGTAGGAGTCGACGGTGCCGACCGCGTAGCGTCCGTCCTCGACGAGCGCCCAGGTGTTCGGCTCGTTCTCGGCGATCCAGCGCAGCTTCGTGCCGGAGAAGTACGGGTCGAGGCGCAGGCCGGTCAGCTCGCTGACCCGGTCCTCGTGCCCGTCGGCGCGCATCCGGTTGCAGACGTCGGCGGTGCGACGGTCCTGCCAGACGATCGCACGGCGCGGGGAGCCGAGGGTCTCCCGGTCCCAGAGCAGCACCGTCTCGCGCTGGTTGGTGATGCCGATCGCCTGCAGCGCGGGGCCGCCGGTCGACTCGTACTCCTTCACCGCAGCCCGGGTGGCCTCCAGGGTCGCCTGCCAGATCTCCTCCGGAGCGTGCTCGACCCACCCGGGACGGGGGAAGTGCTGGGCGAACTCCTGGTAGCCCTTCGCGGCGATCCTCCCGTCGGGAGTCACCACCACGACGGTCACGCCCGTCGTACCTGCATCAATGGCCAGCACACTCATGAACCGGTAACTCCCCTGCCGCGGACATTCGGTCAGGTGCATCCTTGCATTGCACGCCTGCCGAAGGGACGCGTCATGCTCACCGAGTCCGACCTCGACCGGATCGCCTCCCTTGACGCCACGGGACAGGCGGCCCTGGTCCACAGCGGTCAGGTCAGCGCGGCGGAGCTCGTGACGGGTGCGATCGAACGCATCGAAAGGCTGAACCCGACGCTGAACGCGGTGATCACGCCGGCCTACGAGCAGGCGATGAGCGCGGTCTCGGAGGGGTTGCCCACGGGGCCGTTCACCGGCGTCCCGTACCTGCTGAAGGACCTCGTCGCCGAGGCGGCCGGGATCCGCTTCTGCGAGGGCTCGCGGTTCCTGAAGGACAACGTCTCGACCGTGGACAGCGAGCTCGTCCTCCGGCTGCGGCGGGCCGGGCTGGTGATCCTCGGCAAGACCAACACCTGCGAGTTCGGGATGTCCCCGACGGTGGAGAACGCGCTGTTCGGAACGACCCGCAACCCCTGGCACCTCGATCACACGACCGGCGGCTCGAGTGGCGGGTCTGCCGCCGCGGTAGCGAGCGGGATGGTGCCGATGGCGCATGCCAACGACCTCGGCGGCTCGATCCGGATCCCCGCGTCCTGCTGCGGACTGTTCGGCCTCAAGCCGAGCCGGGCCCGCAACCCGTTGGGACCCTTGTACGGCGACGCGATCGGCGGGTTCGCCGTCGAGCACGCGGTGACCCGGTCGGTCAGGGACAGCGCGGCGTTGCTCGACGCGACCAGCGGGCCCGCCCTGGGTGATCCCTATCCGGCCCCGCCGGTGGACGGGCCGTTCGTGGACGAGGTCACCCGGCCACCGGGCCGACTGCGGGTCGCGTTCTCGACCAGGCCGGCGGAGGGCAGGCCGCTGCATCCTGAGTGCCGTACCGCCGTGGAGGAGGCGGCTCAGCTCTGCGAGGGGCTCGGCCACGAGGTCTTCGAGCGCGACCTGACCGAGCTGACGCCGGAGGTGGGGGATGCGATCAGCAGGGTCTACGGCGCCGGGCTGGGTTGGATCGTGCGGTACTGGGCGCGGCACCTCGGGCGAGAGCCAGGACCGCGCGAGCTCGAACCGTTCACCCGTGCGCTGCACGAGCACGGACACAGGGTGTCCGCCGGCGACTTCCTCCTCGCCCTGACCGACCTGCAGGCGTTCACCCGCCGGGTGGCGGCGGCGTTCGAGAGCTTCGACGTGTGGCTGTGGCCGACGATGGCCCAGCCCCCTCCGCCGCTCGGAGCGATGGTCGGCACCGACGAGCAGCCGTGGGCGGGCAACGACGTGGCGGGCGACTTCGTGGGCTTCCCCCTGATCACCGCGAACATCACCGGCCATCCCGCGATGTCGGTCCCGCTGCACTGGTCCGCCGACGGGCTGCCGATCGGCGTGCACTTCATCGGCAGGTACGGCGACGAGGCGACGCTGTTCCGGCTGGCCGGACAGCTCGAGCAGGCCCGCCCCTGGGCCGACCGTCACCCGCCCGTGTGGTGAGGGTCAGACAGACCCGGCCTCGTCGCTCTGCTCACGCAGGATGTCGAGCACACGCTGGTCGACCCAGCGCACCCGGTCGTTCGGGCCGCTGACCCGCATCTCGTAGTTCTCGCGGCCGACCCAGGTGTGGAAGTCGGGCTGCCCCAGTCGGCGGGCCCGGTCGTCGAGCTCCGCCTGCAGGGCGGCGTCGACGGTCACCTTCTCCTCGTCGGTCGACGCGGTCAGGTACAGGTGGTTGAGCTCGAGCAGCCGGGCCAGCTCGGTGATCGGGTCGGGGTGGTCGTCCACACGGAGGTCCACCGCGACGTCGTCCCCTCCGCCGTACCCCGCGCCCTCGCGGACCACGAGCAGTGCGGCCGCCTGCCGACCGCGGCTGTCGCCGCCGGCCTGGTCGCCCGCGACAAGGGCGGCCATGAGCCGTCGGGCGAGGTCGGGCTCGTCGCTGCTCGCGTCCCAGGCAGCCTTCATCGCCTCGACCACCTCCGGACCGGTGAGGATGTTGCCCTGGATCGCCACGCCCTCGTCGGTGATGCCGCCGGCCCACTCCTCGCAGCCGTGGCCGGTGTGCGTGGCGGCGCCCCCGTCGATGTCGACGATGCCGACCTGCCGGTCCTCTCGCCGCGGGTCCTCCTCGATCAGGCGCTGCAGGGCGACCGATGCGGTGGCGCCCTCGTCCAGGTGCGAGAGGGCCAGCCCCTTGTAGGCGACGTTCGCGTCGGACTGGGTGGCGATGGCGCCAACCCCCGCGACGGCAGCGGGTACGACGGAGCCGACGGCGAGGAACCTGGAGGCGACCGCGACGCCCCAGGACTGGCCGTCGGCGGATCGGGCAACGATCGAGAAGGTCATGGCGCCGACCCTAGCGGCGCGTGGCGGTCGACCCGGGAAGCCGTCGCGGCCGTGCCGCATGGAGTTCGTGGGTGCCTGAGCAGGTCGGGTCTGGAACGATCCAATCCGGCTCGCTAGTCTCAGATCATCAACCTCGAAGGAGCGATCCCATGCGCGTAGGTGTGCTGACCGGTGGCGGCGACTGTCCTGGCCTCAACGCTGTGATCCGGGCCGTCGTGCGGCGCGGTGTCCAGGAGTACGGCTACGAGTTCATCGGCTTCCGCGGAGGCTGGCGCGGTCCCCTCGAGGGCGACACGGTGCCGCTGACCATCGCCGACGTGCGGGGCATCCTGCCCCGCGGCGGCACGATCTTGAAGTCCTCGCGCACGAACCCGTTCAAGATCGAGGGCGGCGTCGAGAAGATCAAGGACAACCTCGCCGAGCACGGTGTCGACGCACTGATCGCGATCGGCGGCGAGGACACGCTCGGTGTGGCCACCAAGCTCGCCGACCTCGGGGTCAACGTGGTCGGCGTCCCGAAGACGATCGACAACGACCTCTCGGGCACCGACTTCACGTTCGGCTTCGACACAGCGGTGAACATCGCGGTCGAGGCGATCGACCGTCTCCACACCACGGCCGAGTCCCACCAGAGGGTGCTCGTGGTCGAGGTCATGGGGCGCCACGCCGGCTGGATCGCCCTGCACTCCGGCATCGCCGGCGGCGCGGCCGTCGTGCTCATCCCGGAGCAGCCCTTCGAGATCGCCCAGGTGGCCAAGTACGTCGAGTCCCGGTTCGCCAAGGGCTTCGCCCCGATCATCGTGGTCTCCGAGGGCGCAGTCCCCGCCGAGGGCGGGGGCATGACCCTGCAGAACGAGGAGAAGGACGCGTTCGGACATGTCCGCCTCGGCGGGATCGGGGAACGGCTGGCCAAGGAGATCGAGGACCGCACCGGCCACGAGGCTCGCGCGGTCGTCCTGGGACACGTCCAGCGCGGTGGCACCCCAACGGCGTTCGACCGCTGGCTCGCCACCCGGTTCGGGCTGCACGCCGTCGAGGCCGTCCACGACCGTGACTTCGGGACCATGGTGGCCCTTCGTGGCACCGACATCGTCCGGCTGAAGCTGATCGAGGGCACCGGCGAGCTCAAGCTGGTGACGCCCGAGCTGCTCGCCGAGGCCGAGGTCTTCTTCGGCTGACCTTCCCCCGACGCCACCGGCGTGTGATCGTGAAGGGGTCACAGGCGGGAGGTGCCCATGAGCGTCGCCGCACACGACGGGGTGAGCTCTGCCGAGCGGGAGCGGCACCAGCGGCTCGTGATCGCCGCTGCCGTCGTCGCCACGCTCGCCGTGATCGCCGGGCCGATGCTCGCCGGTGCGCTCGGCCTGCATGGACGCCCGGCTCCTTTCGACGCGCTGACCCCGGACGCCCGGCGTGTGCTGAAGGAGCTGCCCGGCGCGTTCGAGACGGCCGGCCTGGTCGTCGTACCTGCGGCCACGGACCCGAACCTGCTCTGGACCGGACCCATCTCGCCCGACCAGGTGGACGACCCTGTCGTGAGCCTCGGGGTGGACGGGCTGGCGGAGCACGGCGACATGCACCTGCAGGAGACGGCGCCCGCCTGGCTGCGGCAGGTCGGCGCCGAGGACCTGGTCTTCGAAGACGTCGGGAACCTGTCGTTCGCCTGCACACGATGGCCCGGCGCCCAGACGTGCAGCGGCACCCTGCTGATGGAGCACCTCGGAGAGCGCTACATCCTCCGGTCCGGACTCGGCCTGCCGCGGTCGCCGGGTGAGGTGAGCAGCTTCCAGGTGCTCGACGACGGACTACCCAGCGAGCTGGTCCTCGGTGGGGCACCGCCGGAGGTCAGGTCCGTGGAGGTCACGATGGTCGGCGGCGGTCGCGTGCTCGCGGCCCGGACCACCGCGCCCGGGGCGGTCGGCGGTACGACGTTGTGGTGGGCCTCGGTCCCCGCCCCCGTCGCCGTGGTGACGTTCCTCGACGCCCGGGGTCAGGTGCTCGCGAGGTCACCCGTGACGCAGTGAGCCCCCCTTCGTCGTCGTACGGCGGCCGCCCGTCTGAGGCCGGACGCCGAGTCAGCCGAGGTCGACGCTCAGCGCACGGTGGTCGGAGAGCGGGAGCTCGTGCGCCTCGGACCTCGCGACCCGCCCGACGTCGCCGCGGGCCAGGACGTGGTCGAGCTGCTCGCGCGGGGCGGGTGCGGGAAAGGTGGGCTCGGCGACGAGCGGCGTCATCCCGGTGATGGCCCGCGCCCGGGGCAACGACATGTTGAGGTCGCCGACCAGGAGCAGGGGCTCCACACCGTCCACCGACTTCATGACCGTGCGCAGCTGGTGGCGCCCCCACCAGTCGACGAACGACAGGTGCGTGTTGACGACGGTGACCTCGCCGCCCGGGACGTCGATCCGCGCGGCGACGGCTACCCGGGGCTCGTCGCGCACGAGCACGGGACGCCTGCTGCCGCGAAACCACCTGGGCACCCGGGTGGGGGTGCTGGCGAGCCGGACGACCTCCCACGACGAGACGGGAAGCCTGCTCAGCAGGGCGATGCCGTAGGCCGCCGAGTCCGGCTGCTCGTCGCCGGTCGCCGCCATCCAGGTGGCTCCGGGACTGCCTGCGAGGGCGGCGACGAACCTGTGCTCGACCGCTCCCATGGCCTCGGCCGCGACGGCGGTGAGGTCGGCATTGGCAGAACGCGGCTGGTTGCGGTCGACCTCCTGCAGGGCGAGCACGTCGGCGTCGAGGGTCTTCACGGCCGATGCGAAGCGCTCGACGTCGACTCTGTCGTCGGCGGGGGAGCGCCCGTGCAGGATGTTGAAGGTCGCGACACGCATAGGGGACTGGTGCCCAGGGACGGGGCTCGTTAGTCCTCGGTCTGGATGGGTAGTGCCAGTCCATGGCTTTGGAGGAGCAGGAGAACCTGCGCGAGGCGCTCAAGCGGGTCGCCGTCGCACTGAAGCAGAGCGAGATCCCGTTCGCGCTGATCGGTGGGTACGCCGTCTGGGCGAGAGGTGGCCCGGAGCCCGAGCACGACGTGGACTTCATGGTCGCCGACGAGGACTCCGCCAAGGCCGCCGAGCTCCTGGCCCAGGAGGGCTTCCAGGTCGTGCAGCCTCCGGAGGACTGGCTGTTCAAGGTCTACACCGACGACGCGATGGTCGACATCATCTTCCGCGACTCCGGGACCCCCGCGACCCGCGGCGTGGTCGAGGACGCCGACGAGATCGAGGTGCTCTCGGTGCAGATGCCGGTGCTGTCGGGCACGGAGCTGCTGGTGCAGAAGCTCAACGCGATGGACGAGCACATGTGCGACTACGGCCGGCTCCTGCCCGTCGCCCGGGCGCTGCGCGAGCAGGTCGACTGGCCGCGGGTGCGCAAGGAGACCGGGGAGAACGACTTCGCGGACGCCTTCCTCTACCTCGCCGAGCGGCTGTCGATCATCGACCCTGCCTGAGCTGCCCGGCCGGAGAGGGGGCGGACACCAGCGCGGTGCCTGTCGGCGCCGGTGCGTAGGGTCGCGGGCATGACTTCGTCAGAGGCAGGCATGGGTTCGACGACCATCGGGCTCATCCCGGAGCGGGCCGCCGTCGCCGATCGGGTGATCGCCGCGATGGCGGGTCCGGAAGCGCGGCTCCGCGACGACCAGTCCACGGCGGTGGCGGCCCTCAGCGAGGCAGCGGCCCGGGTCCTGGTGGTGCAGGCGACCGGCTGGGGCAAGTCGGCGGTCTACTGGGCGGCCACGGCCATCCGTCGCAGCGAGGGGCATGGCCCGACCCTGGTGGTCTCGCCGTTGTTGTCGCTCATGCGCGACCAGGTCGCCGCCGCCGGACGAGCGGGCCTGCGCGCCGCCACGTTGAACTCCTCCAACATCGACGAGTGGTCGGCGATCGAGTCTGCCCTGCGGGGCGGGGAGCTCGACGTACTCCTCGTGTCGCCGGAGCGCCTTGCCAACCCGGGCTTCGGTCGGCGGGTCCTCGACGGGCTGGCCGGGAGCCTCGGGCTGCTGGTGATCGACGAGGCGCACGCGGTCTCCGACTGGGGTCACGACTTCCGTCCCGACTACCGCCGCGTGTCGGACGTGCTGCAGCGGCTCAACCCCCAGACCCCGGTGCTCGCGACCACTGCCACCGCGAACGCCCGGGTCACCGACGACGTGGCCGCCCAGCTCGGAGAGTCGACCTTGGTGCTGCGCGGCGCCCTGGCGCGGGCCAGCCTCGAGCTGTCGGTGGTCGACCGGCTGAGCCCGTTGCAGCGCTACGCCTGGGTGGTCGACCACCTGCCGCGACTGTCCGGGTCGGGCATCGTCTACACCCTCACCGTCGCCGACGCCGAGCGCCTGACCGCGGCGATCCGTGAGGTGCACGGCGACGCGGTGCCGGTGGCCGCCTACACCGGGCAGCTCGAGGCTGCCGCACGTCACGAGCTCGAGGACGCGCTGCGCGACAACCGGCTCAAGGCGCTGATCGCGACCTCCGCGCTCGGCATGGGGTACGACAAGCCCGATCTCGGCTTCGTGGTGCACGTGGGGGCGCCGCCGTCCCCGGTGTCGTACTACCAGCAGGTGGGGCGCGCCGGACGTGCGATCGAGCACGCTCACGCCGTCCTCCTGCCGTCCGAGGCCGACGCCGGGGTGTGGGACTACTTCGCGACCGCGACGATCCCGCGGCCCGAGCAGGTGGAGCGGGTGCTGGCCGTCGTGCCTGTCGGAGAGCCGGTCAGCGTCGCCGCGGTCGAGGCCGAGTCCGGCGTCCGCCGAGGTCGGGTGGAGCTGATGCTGAAGCAGCTCGCCGTCGACGGCGTCGTGGACCGCGTCGAGGGCGGCTGGACAGCCACCGGGACGCCGTGGACGTACGACGCCGGGCACTACGACGGGATCATCGCGGTCCGCAGGCGCGAAGCCGACATCATGCGGGCCTACACGCGAGGAGAGCGCTGCCTGATGCAGCTGCTCCAGGAGTCCCTCGACGACCCCACGGCCGAGCCGTGCGGGCGGTGCTCGGTCTGCCGCGGCGAGCTGCCCGCTGCGTTGGCCGGCGAGCCGTCGGCCGAGACCGTGGCCGCGGTGACCAGGATGCTGCGCGGCCAGGTCCACGTCGTGGAGCCCCGGAAGATGTGGCCGGGCGGAGCGTTCGGCTCGCGCGGCCGGATCCCCGCGGACGAGGGACATGCTCCCGGACGGGCACTCGTGTACGCCGACGCTCCGGAGTGGCGGGAGACGGTCGCGGCGATGTTCGCCCGCGACGCCGCTGCGCCCGAGGAGGTCAAGGAGGCCTGTGTCCGGCTGCTGTCCCAGTGGCGAACCGAGTGGCCTGCGCGCCCTGAGGTCGTGGTGGACCTGCCGGCGGCCGGGTTCCCTACCCTGACCCGTGACGTCGCGGACCACCTCTCAGCGGTCGGGCGACTCGGGCGGGCGGCGCTCGAGGTGGGCCCCGGCCCAGACGGCGATGCCGTGCGTGAGATGGGCTCGGCCGAGGAGGCCGCGATGTGGCGGGACCGGCTGTCGGTGGACAACCCGTCCGCGGTGAGCGGTCGATCCGTGCTCCTCGTGGTCGACGCGACCTCCTCGCTGTGGCCGGTGACTGTTGCCTCGGCGGTCCTGCGGCGTGCGGGAGTGCCCGTCGTACTCCCGTTGTTGATCCACCGCCGGCCCTGAGACTCGGCCTGCCGCCGGACCGCAGCCCCTGGAGCAGACCGGTGGCGCCAAAGCGCCTCCCGTGGTCGGCGGGCCGACGCATACTCGGAGCGGGAAGGGAGGGACTGTGACGGTAGTGGTTGCGATCAACCTTCTCGGACGCTTCCGGGTGCTGGTCGACGACCGCCCTGTCCCTGACGACGCGTGGTCCCGCCGCGATGCCGCGAGCCTGGTCAAGCTGCTCGCCCTCCGTCGCGACAGACGGCTCCACCGGGAGCAGGTCATGGATCTGCTCTGGCCCGACCTGGATGTGGCCGAAGCGGCGCCACGGCTGCACAAGGCCGCCCACTTCGCTCGCAAGGCGCTGGGCCGGGCCGACGCGGTGGTGCTCCACGGCGAGATGGTGTCGCTCTTTCCCGGGCTCCCGGTGAGGGTGGACGCGGACGACTTCGAGAGGGCAGCGGAGGAGGCCCTGGCCGACACGTCCGCTGCTGCGGCGGCGGAGGTCCTGGACAGGTACCCGGGGGAGCCGCTGCCGGCAGATCTCTACGCCGAGTGGGCCAGCGAGCCTCGCGAGCGCCTGGCCGGGTTGCGTCACCGGCTGCTGCGGCAGGCCCGGCGGTGGCACCAGATCATCGAGCTGGACCCGGTCGACGAGGAGGCCCACGTCGAGCTGATGCGCGAGCTCGTTCGGGACGCTGACCCGCGTGGTGCCCTCCGCCAGTTCGAGAGCCTGGACCGGGGCCTGCGTCGAGAGCTCGGGTCGGGCCCCGGGCCGGAAGCCACCAGGTTGCGAGACGAGCTCACTGAAGCGCTCCGTGACCTGGGCAGCATGACGCCGGCCGACGAGGGGCGGCTTCAGCAACAGATCCGGTTCTGCCGCACCGACGACGGCGTCCGGCTCGCCTATGCCTCCTCCGGAAGCGGGCCACCGCTGGTGAAGGCGGCGAACTGGCTCACCCACGTCGACCACGACTGGAACAGTCCGGTGTGGCGACACTGGCTGGTGGAGCTCTCGCGCGGACACCGGCTGGTCCGGTACGACGAGCGCGGCTGCGGCCTTTCGGACTGGGACATCAAGCCGCCCACCTTCGAGAGCTGGGTGCAGGACCTCGAGACCGTGGTCGATGCCGCGGGACTGGAGAAGTTCCCGCTCCTCGGCATCTCTCAGGGCGGTCCCGTAGCGGTCGCCTACGCGGCACGGCACCCGGAGCGCGTGACCCGGCTGGTGCTGTACGGCACCTTCGTCCAGGGCCGGTCGGCCAGGGCCACCACCGATGAGGAACGCCGCGAACAGCTGCTCCAGGCGGAGCTCGCGAGACTGGGCTGGGGTCGCGACGAGCCCGCGTTCCGGCAGGTGTTCACCTCACAGTTCATGCCGGAGGGCTCGCGGCTGCTCTGGGACCAGTTCAACGAGCTCCAGCGCAACACCACGTCGGCGGAGAACGCCGCACGGGTACTCGAGGTGAACGCGTCGATCGACGTGATGGACGAGGCACCGCGGGTCACGGTGCCGACGCTGGTTCTCCATGCCCGACAGGACCGGCGACCGCCCTTCCAGCAAGGTCGGCTGATGGCGTCGCTCATCCCCGACAGCCGCTTCGTCGCGCTCGAGAGCTGCAACCACATCCTTCTCGCCGACGAGCCGGCGTGGCCGGTCTTCCTCCGTGAGGTCGAGGCCTTCCTGGCGGAGTGAACGCGCGGCCGAACAGCCGGGACAGCAAAGGAGGGCGTGCCGCCGGCGGCACGCCCTCCTTGCTGCAGGTCGGTCAGAGAGCCTTGGGAGCCGTGGTGCTCAGGACACTCGTGGTGCCATTGGCGGTCCCGGTGCTCTTGCCGCCCTTGCCACTCTTGGCGTTCGGGGTGCTCTTGGCGCTCTTGGCCCCCTTGCCGCCCTTCGTCTTGGTCGAGGCCGACGTGACCGCCGCGCCCTGGTAGGCAGTGGCAGCAGCCGCGTCGACGATGCCGTAGCCGTAGGCATTGGTGTAGACGCCCGTCCCTGCGCCGGGGGTGCGGGCCGTGTCGATCAGCGCGGACTTGATGTTGTCCAGGGTTCGCCCCTGCGCGGCGAGGAGTGCGGCAACTCCGGACACGTGCGGGGTGGCCATCGACGTACCCGCGTAGTAGTCGTAGTCGCTCTGGCCGCAGGTGGCCGAGCCCTTGCCGAGCGGCACCGTCGAGACGATGTCGTCCTCGCAGAACACCAGTCCGGCACCACCTGGGGCCGCCACCGCGAACATGTCGGGCTTGATCGCGCCGTTGCTGTAGTACGCCGGCGTCTCGTCCCGCGTGGTCGCGGTGACGCAGAGCGCGCCGTTCTCGAAGGACGGGGTGTCGCACACCGGGAAGCTCTCGTTGCCGGCGGCGGCCACGACCATGACCCCCTTCGAGTTGGCGTAGGCGATCGCGTCGGTGACGGTGCTCTCCACGCCGGTGATCGTCAGCGCCTGGACACCAGGCATGGCGCCGAGGCTGAGGTTCACCACGTCCGCGCCGTGGTCCGCTGCGTATCGGATGCCGTTCGCGATGTCCTCGAACGCGCCACTGCCTGCCTCGAGCGCCTTGATGGGCATGATCTTGGCGTCGGGGGCCGTGCCGGCGACACCCACTCCGTTGTTCGTCACGGCGGCGATGATGCCGCTGACGTGGGTGCCGTGCTCGTCGTCCGCGTCGGCGACGCCGTTCGGGCCCTTCCAGTCACCGTTGCCACACGACGGGTTGCACTCGATGAACGTGGCGCCGGGGACGAGGTTGGCCTTGAGGTCGGGGTGGCTCAGGTCCACGCCGGTGTCGACGACCGCGACCACGGCACCGGAGCCGGTGGAGGTGGCCCAGGCGTCCTCGGCCTTGATCTGGTCCAGGCCCCATTGCTGGGGACGCAGGGGGTCGTTGGTGGCAGCGGCCGCTGGAGCGGCGATGGCGGCGGCAGCGACGAGGCTGACACCGGCGGCGAGAGCGCCGAGGCGCTGGGGCATCGAAGTGTGGGGGAGACCGAGGGACATGCCGAGCCTTCCGAGAGAGCAAACTGGTGATTCGACAACGAGCGGCACGTCCGCAGGTCACGTCGGCACGCTGGCCGCCGAACGGCGAGGCGTTCCCATCGGATCGCGGTGGCACTCCTCGGTCTCCGCGTCGTGCTCTGGTCGGCTGACGCACCTCGCTCATCGTGGTGAGACATATCGGGCGGGCCATTGTCCGGGCCGATTTGCGTGGGCTAGACCGGATCATGGCCACTCCAGGGATGCGTCGGCTCGGGAGGTCGCTGCGCTCGCTCGTTCTCCCCGTCCTCGTCTTCCTCGTCTGCTTGCAGGTGTTCGAGATCGTGCTCATGGGTCTCTTCGCCTGACGGTCGAGAGGCCCAGTGGACGAGGTAGCCGTGCGACGCACGAGCTCGCTCGGAAGTCAGCTCCCGGTGTCCGCGGTGACCGCGTC
Source organism: uncultured Actinomycetota bacterium (assembly GCA_963700955.1). Taxonomy (GTDB): domain Bacteria; phylum Actinomycetota; class Actinomycetes; order Propionibacteriales; family Nocardioidaceae; genus Nocardioides_C. The sequence continues at coordinate 213,133 of CAVOZH010000004.1, forward strand.
GGCGGACCGCGCGCGGCGGACCGCGCTCGGCGGACCGCGCCCGGTGGAGACGGCGGTGAGGTCTTCGACCGGGATCGGGGTGAGGCTGTCGGCGGGCCCGACCGCCGACAACCTCGAGGCACCCCGGCGCCGGCTCGACCGGAACACCCAGCTCACGATCGCGTAGGTCGTCGCGGCATAGACGACCCCGAGAATGACGTCGGTGACATAGTGCTCGCCGAGGTAGACCACGCCGACCCAGACGGAGACCGGGTAGACGGCGACCCACCAGGTTCTTCGGATGCTGAACAGCCGTGCCTGATCTGTGCTCGCAAGAACCGGCTGACCCCCGTCATGCCTTAGGACGCTACTTGCCTTATGCGATGCCTCGCCCACATTTTCCCGATTTTCACCGTTGCGCCGCATCCTCGGTCCACTCGGCGCAGTGGCAAGGTTCGAGCCAAGACCTGAGCGGGGGCGACGACACGTCCGGACGTACGCTGGGGCGGTGAATGTCCCTGATCTGCAGACCCTCCGTGACCTAGGCGCGGCCCAGCAGCCGAGCTGGCCGGACCCGGCAGCCCTCGACGCCGCGGTGACCAAGCTCCGCAGCGTCCCGCCGCTGGTCTTCGCCGGCGAGTGTGACGACCTGAAGGGCAAGCTCGCTGCCGTGTCGAGGGGCGAGGCCTTCCTCCTCCAGGGCGGCGACTGTGCCGAGACCTTCGCCGGCGTCACCGCCGACAACGTCCGCAACAAGCTGCGGGTGCTGTTGCAGATGGCGGTCGTCCTGACCTATGCCGCATCGGTCCCGGTCGTGAAGGTCGGCCGGCTCGCGGGCCAGTACGCCAAGCCGCGGTCCTCGGACACCGAGACGCGTGAGGGCGTGACCCTGCCCGCCTACCGAGGCGACGCCGTCAACGGCTTCGACTTCACACCCGAGGCGCGGACCCCCGACCCCCAGCGGCTGGTCGACGTGTACCACGCATCCGCCTCGACGCTGAACCTCGTGCGTGCCTTCGTCACCGGTGGTTACGCCGACCTGCGCCAGGTGCACACCTGGAACACCGACTTCGTGCGCTCCTCGCCGGTCGGGCGGCGCTACGAGCAGATGGCCAACGAGATCGACCGCGCGCTCACGTTCATGCAGGCGATCGGCGCGGACCCCGAGGAGTTCCACCGGGTCGACTTCCACTCCAGCCACGAGGCGCTGATCCTGGAGTACGAGCACGCGCTCACCCGGATCGACTCGCGCACCCAGCAGCCGTACGACGTCTCGGGCCACTTCGTCTGGATCGGCGAGCGGACCCGTCAGCTCGACGGCGCCCATGTCGAGCTGCTCTCGAGCATCCGCAACCCGATCGGCGTGAAGCTCGGCCCCACGACGACGCCCGACGACGCGCTGGCGCTCGCCGAGCGGCTCAACCCGGAGAACGAGGCCGGCCGGCTGACGTTCATCACCCGGATGGGGGCGAAGAAGATCCGCGACCTCCTCCCGAACCTGGTCGAGAAGGTCACCGCCGCCGGGGTGCAGGTGGCGTGGGTCTGCGACCCGATGCACGGCAACACGTGGGAGGCGTCCTCCGGCTACAAGACCCGGGCCTTCGACGACGTGATCCAAGAGGCACAGGGGTTCTTCGACGTGCACCGCTCGCTGGGCACCTGGCCCGGCGGCATGCACATCGAGCTGACCGGTGACGACGTGACCGAGTGTGTCGGTGGGGGAGAGGCACTCGCCGAGGTGGACCTGTCGCACCGCTACGAGTCGGTGTGCGACCCCCGGCTGAACCGGGTGCAGTCCCTCGAGCTGGCCTTCCTCGTCGCCGAGATGCTCCGCAACCGCACGGCTCCCGTCGCATGAGCGCACCGCTGATCGATCTCAGGAGCGACACCGTCACGAGGCCGACAGCGGACATGCGCGCCGCGATGGCCGCGGCCGAGGTCGGTGACGACGTGTACGCCGAGGACCCGACGGTGCGCGCGCTCGAGGAGCGCGTCGCCGCCATGTTCGGCAAGGAGGCGGCCCTCTTCACGCCCACGGGGTCGATGGCCAACGTGCTCGCGGTGCGCTCGCTCGTGGGCGTCGGTGAGGAGGTGCTCTGTGAGTCGTCCGCGCACATCGCGCGCGCCGAGCTGGGGGCGCACGGTGCGTTCACCGGGCTGACCATGCGGACCTGGACCGGCGACCGTGGCGGCTTGGACCTCGACGCGGTCCGGTCGCTGTTCGCCCCCGACCTCGGGCCGTTCTTCGTTTCCACCAAGGCGATCTCGATCGAGAACACCCACAACTTCGGCGGCGGCACGGTCCTGCCGCTCTCGGACATCCAGGCGTTGCGCAGCTTCGCGGACAGCGTGGGCGTCGCGGTGCACCTCGACGGGGCCAGGATCTGGAACGCCCACGTCGCCAGTGGGGTGTCCCCGGAGGAGTACGGCCGCCTCGTCGACGTGCTCGCGGTCTGCCTCAGCAAGGGGCTCGGAGCACCGGTCGGCTCCCTCATGGTCGGGTCGGCCGCCGCCATCGCCGAGGCACGGATCTGGCGCAAGCGGATGGGCGGCGGCATGCGACAGGTCGGCATCCTCGCGGCGGCCGGGCTGTATGCGCTCGACCACCACGTCGAGCGGCTGGCCGAGGACCACGCCAACGCCCGCCTGCTGGCCGAGGCCTGTGACGTCGACCCGGAAGCCGTCGACACGAACATCGTGGTGGTCGACGTACCCGACGCCGCGCCGGTCGTGGAAGCCGCGCGGGAGGCCGGTGTGCTGGTGAGTGCGGTCGGGCCCCGGACAGTGCGGTTGGTGACCCACCTCGACGTGTCGGCCGGTCAGGCCAAGGACGCCGCAGCCGTGCTGGCGAAGGTCCTCGCGGACAACCGCTGAGGCCGTTCCGGTACGACGAGCGCGGGGCCGGCCCACCCGGCCGGCCCCGACGCTCAGGCGCGGGTCAGCCGGCTCGCGTCGACCCGGCCGACCGCGGGTGGCAGCTGGCGCATCGCCTGCGCGAGCGCCCGCAGGTCGTTGCCGAGCACCGCCTGGGGCCCGTCGCACAGGGCGTTCTCGGGATCGGGATGCACGTCGACGATCACGCCGTCCGCACCCACGGCCACGGCGGCGCGTGAGAGCGGAACCACGAGGTCGCGGCGGCCGCCGGCGTGCGAGGGGTCGACGATGATCGGCAGGTGGCTCGTCGCCTGCACCACGGGCACCGCGGAGATGTCGAGGGTGTTCCGGGTCGCCTGCTCGAACGTCCTGATGCCCCGCTCGCAAAGCACGATGTCGAGGTTGCCGCGCTGGGCGATGTACTCGGCCGCCATCAGCCACTCCTCGATCGTCGCGGTCATCCCGCGCTTGAGCAGGACCGGCTTGCCCGACTCGCCGACCGCCTGGAGCAGCCCGAAGTTGGCCATGTTGCGAGTGCCGATCTGGAGCATGTCCGCGTGCTCCGCGACAACCGCGACGTCGCGAGCGTCCACCACCTCGGTCACCACCGGCATGCCGGTGCGCTCCCGGACGCTCGCGAGGATCTTCAGCCCCTCGACACCGAGGCCCTGGAACGCGTAGGGAGACGTGCGGGGCTTGAACGCACCCCCGCGCAGCAGCGTGGCTCCGGCCGCTTGAGCCATCTCGGCCGCAGCAAGGGTCTGCTGAGGGGTCTCGACCGCGCAGGGCCCGGCGATGAACGTGAAGCTCTCGGGCCCGATCGGCACCTGCTGGTCACGGCCCACCCACACCGTGGACCGCTCCGGATGGTGCTGGCGGCTCACCAGCTTGTACGGATCCGAGATCCGGTGCACGTCGCCGACGCCAGGCAGGCTGCGGAGGTTGAGGCCGTGGAAGGAGTCGATGTCACCGACGAGGCCGATGATCGTGCGGACCACGCCCTTGCTGACGAACGCCTCGCCGCCGACGCCCTCGACCCGCTCGACGACGCGCTCGATGTCGGCGTCGGTTGCTTCCGGTGTCATCACGACGACCATGGGGTTCCTCTTCTTCTCTGGGATGGTGCCCCGGTCTCACGCAGGGCCAGACATGCGAAACGCCCCTGCGAAAGGCCAGGGGCGTCTGGTGTCTGAGTGCGGGCGGACCTAGTGGACCGCCTGCTCGGGTGCCCCGGGCAGGTAGCCGAAGAAATAGGTCCAGTTGCGATGCACGTGGACGAGCCTAGACGGCCTGTCCAACATGTGTCCGCCCGTCCTGCCATGTGGGCGGCTGGTCTGGGCCGGTCCTGCCCCAAGGTCACACGGCGATGTGGGGCACCTCGGCCTCGATCCTGCGACGCGGGACGAGCTCCACGATCAGCATCGCGGTGAGCACCATGAGCCCGCCGACGACCATGCGCACGGTCATCGACTCGCCGCCGAGCAGCACCGCGAACAAAGCGGCGAACACCGGCTCCATGCTCATGATGATCGCCGCGCGCGTCGGCGGCAGGTGTGCCTGGGCCCAGGTCTGCCCGGCGAGGGCGAGCGCGCCGGCGAACACCGCCATGTACACCACCGAGAGCCAGTCCCTTGTGGTAGCTGGAAGCACGATGCCGTCCGGGACGGTGGCGACGAAGCAGACGAGGGTGATCACGACCAGCTGGACGATCGTCATACCCATCGCGTCGCGGGCGCCGGCCCATGCGCCGAGACCGACGATGTGCAAGGCGTAGAGGATCGCGGCGACCAGGGTGATGGCCTCGCCGTAGCCCACGCTGAAGCCGTTGAGGGTCAGCACACCGAGGCCCGCCGTCGCGAGGGCGACCGCACCCCAGGTCATCGCGGTGATCCGGGTGTGCAGGATGAGCGCGGCCAGCAGCGGCGTGCACACGACGTACATCCCCGTGATGAAGCCCGAGACGCTCGCCGGCGTGTGCGCCAGACCGGCCGTCTGGAGGATCTGCGCGACGCCGTACAGCAGTCCGAGCACCACGGCGTTCTTCCGCGCGGCGCCGGACAGCCGCCCCAGTGCCCGGGGCGACAGAAGGAACAGGGCCACCGAGGCGATCGCGAACCTCACGGCCAGGAAGTCGAGCACCGGAACCCGGTCGAGCAGGTCCTTGATCAGGTAGAACGTCGAGCCCCAGCAGGCGGTCATCGCGAGCAGCGCGAGAGCAGCGAGCAGTCCCTGGCTCGGCCGCGACCGCGATGCGCGGGAGAGGCTCATCTCCCGTCCGGTACGGCGGAGGCGCGGATCTTCTTCAGCAGCGGGATGTCGGGGTCGTCGAGGTCGCGGGACCCCGGGGTCTCCAGCACGAACGGGACACCGGCCGTCGCAGGGTGGGCGAAGAGCTCCTCGAAGGCGACCGTGCCGATGTGGCCCTGGCCGATCTTCTGGTGCCGGTCCTTGAAGGCACCTCGCACGTCCATCGAGTCGTTGGCGTGTACGAGCCGCAGCCGACCGGCGCCGCCGATCTCCACGATGCGGTCGACCGTGGCGGTGGCCCCGCCGGGCTCGTCGAGGGGCGCACCGGCGGCGAACACGTGGCAGGTGTCCAGGCAGATCCCGGCCTTCGGGTGGAAGTCGAGCGCGTCGAGGTAGGCCGCGAGGTCCTCGACACCGGCGCAGAGGGACTGACCCTGTCCTGCGGTCGGTTCGAGCAGCAGCCAGGGGGCACCGTCCCCGTCGGAGTCGCCGAGGGTCTCCAGGATCGGCAGCAGGCCCTCGCGCACCTGGCGCATCGCAGCCTCCGTGCCTCCGGTGGCGACGCACGAGCCGGTGTGCACGACGACACCCTCGGCGCCGATCTCCGCGGCCCGTTCGAGGTTGTGGGCGACCGAGAGGACCGACCTCTCGTAGGTCGCCGGGGTCGGGCTGCCGAGGTTCACCAGGTAGGGGGAGTGGATGAACGCCCGCATGCCGACCTCTGCACAAGCGTCTCGGAAGGCCGCGTCGACAGCGGGGTTGCCGGCGGAGTTCGCCCAGCCACGCGGGTTGCCCACGAACACCTGCAAGGTCTCGGCACCGATGCGCTGTGCCTCCGCGAACGCCCCTGCGACGAGGCCCTTGCCGACCTTGAGGTGGGTCCCGACCGGGTTCCTCAGGGCAGGGCTGTCATAGGTCGGTGCGGTGGGCATGCCAGAAGCCTAGGACGAGACGGGGTCAGACGAGGAAAAGGGTGACCGTGCTGCCCTTGGGAGCCATCGACCCCTGTGGCGGGTCGGACTTCACGACGAACTCCAGTCCGACGTAGACGTCGCTCTGCTGGGTCTGGACCTTGAACCCCGCAGCCTCGAGCCGCTTCACCGCCTCCTCGACACCGACGCCCTCCACCTGTGGCACCTGGACCATCTCCGGGCCGTCAGAGGCGACCAGCTCGACGGTGTCGCCCTTGAACAGCGTGCCCGAGCTCGGGGACTGGGAGATCACTCGTCCCTCGGGCACGGTGTCGCTGTTCTCGTGGGTGACCTTGACCTCGAAGCCACGCTCGCTCAGGTCCCGCTCCGCGCGTGCCACGGGCTTGCCCGTGTAGTCGGGGACCTGGATCGGACGCGGGCCCTTGCTGACGACGAGGTCGACCACCCCGTCGCGCTTGAGCTCGGTGCCGGTCGCGGGGTCGGACCTCAGCACGACACCCTTGGCCACGGAGGGGTGGAACGTCTCGGTGACATCACCGAGTGCGAGCTTGTTGTCCTCGAGGGCGGCCGTCGCCTGGTCCAGCGTCATGCCGCGCAGCACCGGCACCTGGTAGCGCTCCGGTCCACGCGAGATCGTCGCGGTGACGGTGCCGTGCTTGAGGACGTTCGTGCCGGGCTTCGGGTCGGTGCTGATCACGGAGCCGGCCGTGACCGTCTCGGAGAACGCCCGGTCGCCGACCTCGAAGCCGAGCCCGGCCGCCTCGACCTTCTGCTTGGCCTGGCTGACGCTGAGGTTGATCACCCCGGGCGTGGTCGTGTAGCGACCCATGCCGTAGTACCACCCGGCGAGACCGGCGACCGTCGCCAGCAGGAGCACCAGCGCGAGCAGCAGCGGGCCCTTGCGGGACCGGCGGGGTGCACCCTCGGACGGCCCGGAGCCGTCCCCGACCTCGGTGGGCCGGGGCCGCGCCGGCAGCATGCCACCGGCGCCCCCGATCACGGTCGTCCCCTCGTGGCCGTCGTCCCAGGTCCGTCCGGCGAGCGCGGCGGCGGCTCCGGCGGTGGGCACGATCGTGGGGGCGTCCTCGGTGACGTAGTCGATGCTGTCGCCGCGGTCGACATGCTGGGTGGGGGTGAGGTCCTGGGTCAGCTCGGGGTCGTCGAGCACACCGTGGTCGAGGGCGCCCCGGACCCGGCGCACCTGGTGCAGCAGCACCTGCGCGTCGGCGGGTCGCAGCTCCCGGTCGCGTGCCGTGGCACGGGCGACCAGTGCGTCGACGTACGGCGGGATCCCGGGAACGAGCCTGCTCGGCGGCGGGACGTCCTCGTGCACGTGCTTGTAGGCGACCTGGATCGGCGACTCGCCCTCGTGCGGCTTCCGACCCGTGAGCATCTCGTAGATGATCACGCCGGCGGCGTACACGTCCGAGCGAGCGTCGGCCTTGCCGTCGACGACCAGCTCGGGGGAGAGGTACGACACGGTGCCGATCAGCACGCCGCCCGTCGCGGTGTGCTGGGTCTCGGCGCTGACCGCGCGGGCCAGGCCGAAGTCGGCGACCTTGATCCGGCCGTCGTCGGCGAGGAGGACGTTCTCCGGCTTCACGTCGCGGTGGATCATCCCCGCCTGGTGGGCGGCCGCGAGTGCCGAGAGGACCGGCTCCATGAGCGCGAGCGCCTTGCGCGGGGCCATCGGGGCCTCCTTGCGCATCAGGTCGCGCAGGGTGTGGCCGGGGATGTACTCCATCGCCAGGAACAGCGTGCCGTGGTCGTCGCCCTGGTCGAAGACGCTGACGACGTTGGGGTGGGAGAGCTTGGCCGCGGAGCGCGCCTCACGGACGAACCGCGCCGCGAAGTCGTCGTCGTCGCCGAGGCCGGTGTGCATGATCTTGAGAGCGCACACCCGGTCCAGCCGCTGGTCGGTGGCCTCGTAGACGGTCGCCATGCCACCGCGGGCGATGCGCGGGCCGACGCGGTACCGACCGTCGAGCACACGCCCGATCATCGGGTCCGGCCCGTTCCTGTCCACCACGCGTCCTTCCGGCGTCGGCCGGCGGGGAAGGAGCCGGCTCGACTACGGATTTTACGGAGTCGACAAGGGGATGGGGACCACCCGCCTGGTCCGGGCGTGGCGGGAGTCACCGTCAGGAGCTGTTCAGCCGGGGTAGTCGCCCCTCTCGAAGCGGCGCTGGAGGGCGAGCACGTTGGCCACGTAGCGCTTGGTGTCGGGGTACATCCCGTGCCGGCGGACGCCGTCGAGCCCCTGGTAGTAGCCGGCCACCGCGCGTCGGGACCCGGCTTGCTCCTGGAGGACTCCGAGGAGCAGTACGCCCGCGGTCGCGTTGTCCTGCAGGTCGTGCAGGCGCAGGCTGCGCCCGACGACGTCGGACATCCAGCGACCCGTGGAAGGCATCACCTGCATCGCGCCGACCGCGCCGTCGCCGGAGACATGGTGCATCCGCCAGCCCGACTCCTGCCACGACACGGCGAGCGCGAGGTCGGGGTCGACGCCGTTGCGACGGGCGGTGGCGGCGATGACCTTTCGGACAGTGGACCGGCTTGGACCAGTCCGGTCGGCGGCGTTCTCCGAGGGTCGTGACCGGGTGCTCGGCGATGGGACGTGCGGCGTGCGGGCCGGGCGGGAGCCACTGGTACGCCGGGCGCGGGCGGCTGCGGCCACCACGACCGGGATCTCGATCCGCTCGCCCGCCCGGAGCTGCATGCCGTTGCGCTCGACGAGCTCGGCGGTCCAGGCGTGGAACCTGACCGCAAGACCACTTGCGGTGTCGCCGGGTCGGACGGTGTAGCGCACGATGCGGCGAGCGCCGTCGTCGGCTCCGCCCGTGGCAGGGGCGCTCGCCGTGGGGCGGCGGTGTGCGGCGGGGATGTGCAGGGTGTGGCCGGCGACGATCCGGTCGCCGGAGCGCTCGAGGCCGTTGTGGGCAACGAGCCGCTCGACGGTGGTGTCGTTGCCGACCGCGATCTCCGACAAGGTGTCGCCCGGGCGGACGACGTACTCGAGAGCGAGGGGTAGTCCCACCAGCATCATCCCGCCCGCCGTGGTGGAGGCGGTGAGCCGACGCAGGCGGGTGTGCTGCCGACCGAGCCGGCGGCCTACGGAGCTGCCGGCCCGGAAGGCCTCGAGCACGGTCGGTCGGGGGTCCATGGAGGGTCCCTTCGTCGGGGTGGCGGCCACGCCCTTCGCGTGGTCACCCGGACGCGCGTCTTCGAGATACGCCGCCTCGCTGTCGACCCAATGTGACTGAAGGTAAAGAAGGTAGTCAAGGGGTCCATGTGGCGACGAGACCCGGAAACCGGTACATCTGGGCCGGGGCGGGGACACGCCACCCGGGCGCCGGGCTCGGTTGGAGGCCGCCGCCGGCCGATGGCAGAGTGGGGGCGTGGAAACCGCATCGACCTCCCAACAGACCTCCGAAGCGACCGACCTCGAGAGCCTCGTGGGGGAGTGGCTGGACTGGGGCCAGGCCGGCGAGCTTCTCGGCGTGAGCGTGAGCAAGGTCCGCCAGCTCATCCGCGAGAACCAGCTCGCCGCGGTCGTGCCCTCGCCCGGTGCCGGCCAGAAGGTCCCCGCCGCGCTGATCATGGACGGTGAGGTGGTCAAGGGCGTCCCCGGCGTGCTGACCGTGCTCCACGACGGCGGCTACGACCACCGCGAGGCGCTCATCTGGCTGTTCACCGACGACGAGACGCTGCCGGGTCGCCCGATCGACGCGCTGCGCGAGAACCGGGGCTCCGAGGCGAAGCGTCGCGCACAGGCGATGGCGTTCTGAGATTCCAGAAGAGGTCCTGACGCGGGGCCTTGGACCCCTGCCGCTGAGGCTTCCGGCTGGTTAGAGTCGGGGCGTGCAAGACCGGCGGGCAACCACGGTCGCCGGTGAGCCCAGTCCTCGAGAGGATCAAGAGATGAGCGGTCTCGCAGCACTCCTTGCCGGCCACACCAAGCCCGACCTCTACCGCTGGCACAGCGCTGCGCATGTCGAGGACATCGCGCACGCGGTCGAGAAAGCCGGGTGGCGCTTCTTCTACCTCGACGGCTGGACCGTTGAGGACAAGGAGTCCTTCCTGAAGGCTGCGGGTGCGGCACTCGACCTGCCCGACTACGACGGCGCGAGCTTCGACGTGCTCTCCGACCGGCTGGCCGACCTCACCGCCGACGGCAAGGAGGGGATCGTCCTCATCTGGGACGGCTGGAGCCCCCTTGCGCGAGCGGACGAGCAGGCCTTCAACGTCGCGCTGACGGTGTTCGGGGGCCGCGTCAACGCCGAGCGCGGAGACAAGATCGCGGTGCTCCTTCGTGGCGAGGGACCCTCGATCGACGTACCCGAGCTGCCCGACGGGCCGCACTGACCGCCGACCTGCGCAGTGCCCTCTCGGGCCGAGGTCAGACCGCCCGCTGGGTGGCCGCTGCGGCAAGCTCGCGCAGCACCATCCGGGCGCCGTTCGTCACCGGCGCGGCCTCGAGCGCTTCGAGGCAGCGGGTGGTCAGGTCGTCGATCATCGCCTCAACGCGCGCGTGGGCACCCGAGGCCTCGATGATCTGCCGGAGCGCGTCGACCTCCGAGGAGTCGAGGGCGGTCCCGAGACTCCTGTCGAGGTGACGGGCGTCCTCCTCCGACGCGTGCTCGAGGGCCAGAGCCACCAGGACCGTGCGCTTGCCCTCCACGAGGTCGTCGCCTGCCGGCTTCCCGGTCACCTCCGGGTCGCCGAAGACGCCGAGCAGGTCGTCACGCAGCTGGAACGCCTCCCCGAGCGGCAGGCCGAACGCGCTGAGCGCCTCGAAGACCTCCGGCCCGCCCCCCGCGAGAGAGGCCCCGATGTGCAGCGGACGCTCGACGGAGTACTTCGCCGACTTGTAGCGCAGGACGGTCATCGCGGCCTCGACGTCCGATGCCCGCCGGGCCTGGACCGACACGTCGAGGAACTGGCCGGCGATCACCTCGCCGCGTGTGGTGTCGAGGTAGCCGAGCGCGTCGATCACCCGGACCTGGTCGAACCCTGACGTCCGCAGCAGCTCGTCGGCCCAGGACAGCAGAAGGTCGCCGAGCAGGATCGCCGCGGCGGCTCCGTACTGAGCAGGGTCGCCGCCCCAGCCGGCCTCACGGTGCTGCTGCTCGAAGGCCCGGTGTGTGGCGGGGCGGCCCCGTCGTACGTCGGAGGCGTCCATGTAGTCGTCGTGGACCAGCGCGCTCGCATGGAGGAGCTCCAGGGCGGCGGCCGCACGGACGAGCTGCTCGTCGTACCCCTCGTCACGCACCGCGCGGAAGCCCCAGTAGCAGAAGGCCGCCCGGAACCGCTTGCCCCCGGTGACCGCCTCGCGGGCGGCCGTGACGAGCCGGTCGGCGTCGGCGCCGAGCTCGGCGAGCCGGGCCGCCTGTACGTCGACGAACTCGTCGAGCGTCGCCTGGACGGCCGCGCGGAATCCCGCTGCGTCCCAGGAGGCGACGGGTGACGGGTGGGGGGAGGAGTGAGTGGAAGTCACGGTCGCGAGCCTACTTTGGACAGACTCAAGACGTCCGGGGCCACCCACCTATCCTTGGGTCCATGGCTCTTGGACTTCCCTCGCGCATGCCCGGCGGTGCCGCAACCGTCCGGAACCTCATCGACGCGGGTGAGAAGTCGTTCTCCTTCGAGTTCTTCCCGCCGAAGGACGAGGCCGGGGAGCGCCAGCTCTGGAAGGCGCTGCGCGAGCTCGAGGCGCTGCACCCGACGTTCGTCTCGGTGACCTACGGCGCGGGCGGGTCGACCCGGGACCGCACCGTCCGGGTGACCGAGCGGATCGGCGCGGACACCTCCATGACGCCGCTGGCACACCTGACCTGTGTGGACCACTCCCGCGAGACGCTTCGCTCGGTGATCGGGTCCTACGCCGCGGCCGGGGTGCGCAACGTGCTGGCTCTCCGCGGAGACCCGTCCGCGGGACCCTCGGCTCCCTACACGCCGCACCCGGAGGGCCTGCGCTACGCGGTCGAGCTCGTCGAGCTGGTGCGCTCGCTCGGCGACTTCTGCGTGGGGGTGGCGGCCTTCCCCGAGGGGCACCCCTCGGCCGAGTCGCTCGACGCCGACGCGCGGGTGCTGGCGGAGAAGGCGCATGCCGGCGCGGAGTTCGCGATCACCCAGCTGTTCTTCCGGCCCGACGACTACTTCCGCCTGGCCGACCGCGTCTCGGCGCTCGGCGTCGACATCCCGATCATCCCCGGCATCATGCCGATCACGAACCTCGCGCAGATCCGGCGGATGACGGAGCTGTCCGGGGCCGCGTTGCCGACCGAGATCGTCGAACGGGTCGCCCGTCATGGCGACGACCCGGCGGCGGTGCGCAGCGAGGGGATCGCGATCGCGACCGAGCTGTGCGACACGCTGCTCGCGGGCGGTGCTCCGGGGCTGCACTTCTACACGCTCAACCGGTCGAAGGCGACCCGCGAGATCTTCGCGAACCTCCGCACCACCGTCGCCTGAGCCTCCGCGGTCCCCGCCCCTCAGGCCTTGCCGACCGCTTGGGCGACGAGGGCGGCGCTCAGGCCGACGAACGGCACACCCGCTCCCGGCGTCGCGTGCGCCCCGGCGCAGAACACGTTCGGCCACGGAGTGGTCGTGCCGGCCCTGCGCTCGACGGTGGTGCGTCCCTGCCACAGCACCCCGTACGGCGAACCGCCCCACGTCTCGACGAGCTCCCTGGGCGAGCGGTCGATCCGCACCTCCACCGCACCGCGCACGTCGATCCCGCGACGGGCCAGCGCGGTGACGATGTCCTCGGCCAGGCGCCCGCGTCCGAGCAGCGTCCACGCTGCACCTCCTGCGGGCGCCGACCCGTTGGTGCGTACGACGATCGACGGGTCGCCGTGGAGCACGACCTCATGGGGGAGGTCGGGCACGTCGCCTCGCAGTCCGAGGTGGCTCACGACAGGAGGCAGCGCCGGCATCGTGCGCCGGACCATCGGCTCGAGGCAGGGCAGTCGGCGCGGGTCGATCGCACAGACCACGACATCGGCGTCGATCGCTCCTGAGTCGGTCTCCACCCCAACGACCCGGCCGTCCCGCACGACGAGGTCGCTGACCGTCGTACCGAGGCGGACGTCGACGCGACGCTCGGCGAGCCGCTTGGTCAGTGCGGCGCCGAATGCGCCCATCCCGCCAGGCACCGTCCAGACGCCGAAGTTCTGCTCGACGTACGACATCATCCCGACCCAGGCCGGGACGTTGCGCGGGTCGTGGCCCTCCATGACCGCGTGATGCCATGCGAGTGCGCGCAGCCGCTCGTCCTTGAACGCCTTCGTGACCCGCCTGTGCATGCTCGTGCGTGACGACAGGACCGCCTGGGTCTCACGGCCGGCGTGCTCGGGCGACCAGAGCCGCTCCAGGTAGTCGCGCCGCAGCAGGTTCCAGGTGTCGGCGAAGCCGTGGGTGTACTCGAGCCACCGGTCGCCGAGGCCCTTCCCGAGAGATGACTCGATCGCGTCGTACTGGGCGGCGCGGCTGCCCGAGGGCAAGGCCAGCACCGAGCCGTCCTCGAACCGGTGCTCACGCACAGGGTCGAGCGGCACGAGCTCGAGCTCGCGCTCCAAGGGCCGCCCGGACTTGCGGAACAGGTCGCGAAGCACCGCCGGAAGGGCTGTCGCCGTGGGGCCGGAGTCCCAGCGGTAGCCCTCGGACTCGACGTACCCGACCGCCCCGCCGACGTGGTCGAGCCGCTCGACGAGCGTGACCCGGTGCCCGAGCTTGGCGAGCCGCGCGGCCGCTGCAGCACCCCCGAGCCCGCCGCCCACGACCACCACCCTCGACATGCCGCGAAGCCTACTGACCGGTCACCGGGGCCCGATGCCGCGGCTAGGGTGGCGAGGTGGCCTCCCCCGACACAGCCGCCCGCACCCCGCGTCCGCGAAAGCGTCGCGGCCCCGGCTGGGTGCCGAACCAGCACGGTGCCTGGGGGATGCTCGCGAGTCCCTTCGTCGTCGGCGTCGTTGCCGCATCACCGCGCTGGGTGCACGTGCCGCTGGTGACCCTGTGGTTCGTCGGCTACTTCGCCTTCTTCGCCACCGGGCTCTGGCTGAAGTCCGGCCGACGCGCGAGGTACCTCCCTCCAGTGCGGGCCTATGGCCTCGCCACCCTCCCGTTCGGACTGCTGGTGCTGCTCGTGCGTCCGGACCTCGTCCTGTGGGCGCCGCTGTTCGCGCCTCTCCTGCTCGCCGGGCTGTGGTTCGCGGCCCGGCGGCAGGACCGGTCGCTCGCCAGCGGCCTCGCCACGATCGTCGCCGCCTGCCTGATGACGCCTGTTGCCTACGATGCCGGCGACGGCTCCGACTGGGCGAGGGCATGGACCCTGACCGCGGTGCTGGCGGCCTACTTCGCCGGCACGCTCTTCTACGTCAAGACGATGATCCGGGAGCGGGACAGCCGGGCGCACTACTGGCTGTCGGTCGGCTATCACGTGGTCGTGGCCGTGGCCATGGCGTTCATGTCGTGGTGGCTGGCCGGGCTGTTCGCGCTGCTCGCCGTGCGGGCGGCCGCCCTCCCGGGACGTGGCGTGACACCGAAGCAGGTCGGCGTCGGCGAGATCCTCGCCAACGTCGCGGTCGTGGCGACGGCTCTGTCGGTGGTCTGAAGGGCGGGGTCGTCGGTCGCAGAGGAGAAGCGCGCAGGCGACGAGGGTGAGCACGACGCCGTGGACCAGGAAGAGGAACCCTGGCCCTGGCGCAACCATGAGCACGAGGCCCAGCGCCGAGATGAGGCAGGAGAGGGCTCAGCCCTCGGCGTCGACCGCCTTGTGCAGAGAGTCCGGGTCGCGGCCGATCAGGGTCGTCCCGTCGTCGGCGGTGAGGATCGGCCGCTGGATCAGGATCGGGTGCGCGACCATCGCGGCCACCCACTGCTCGCGGCTGTCCGGGTCGCGGGGCAGGTCGCCGAGGCCGATCTGCTCCGCCACGGCCTCGCCGGTCCGCGCGACGTGCCACGGCTCGAGGCCGAGCCGGTCGAGCACCGCGGTGAGCTCTTCGGCGGTCGGTGGCTCGTCGAGGTAGCGGCGCACCGTGTAGTCGATGCCGGCCTCGTCGAGGTAGGCGGTCGCCGCCTGGCACTTCGAACAGGCGGGGTTGACCCAGATCTCCATCTCAGTCCACCTCGAGTGCGGTCGCGCCCGTGAGCTGCATCAGCTCGTCGTACGACGAGCTGAACACCGCTGAGGGGTGTCCCGCGGCTGCCCAGACCTCGTCGTACCTCTGTAGCCACGGGTCGATGTAGGTGGAGATCGGGGCCGGGTGGGCGATGGGGGAGACACCGCCGATCACCTGGCCGGTGTGCTCGCGAACGAACTCGGGCGCGGCGCGGCGGAGCTTCTTGACGCCGAGCTCGGCGGCCACCTTGCCGGTGTCGACCCGGTGCGCACCGGAGGTGAGGATCAGCACGGGGGAGCCGTCGGCGTCGAAGAGCAGGCTGTTAGCGATCGCGCCGACCTCGCAGCCGAGCGCGTCGGCGGCGAGTGCGGCGGTGTGCACGGAGTCGGGGAGCACGACGACCCTGCCGGTGCCACCGCGTCGCGCGAGCTCGTCGCGGAACCGGCCGATCGAGGAGTGCTCAGGGGAGTCGGGGCTCATGGGCACCGACTGTAGTGAAGCCTCCCCCGAGTCAGGTCAGCGAGTGGATCGCGACGGAGATCCCGACGAAGTGGGTGGCGAACGCGATGATGGTGAACGCGTGGAACACCTCGTGGAACCCGAACCAGGCAGGGAACGGGTTCGGCCGCTGCACGCCGTAGACGAGCGCGCCGAGCAGGTAGAGCGCGGCCCCGACGAGCATCAACGTCAGCACGGGGCTGCCGAGGCGGGGGGCGAAGTCGGCGGAGAACAGCAGCGCCGCTGATGCGACCAGCCCGTAGACGGGCGTGTGCAGCCACCGCGGAGCGTCGATCCAGAAGACCCGGAACGCGATGCCCAGCGCCGCTGCCAGCCACACCACGGTCAGCAGTGTTGCGGCCCGGTCCGGTTTCAGGAGCAGCAACGAGAACGCGGTGTAGGTGCCCGCGATGTGCACGAAGATGTTCGCGTGGTCGAACCTGCGCAGTCGGTCCTTGGCTCGGGCGGACCATGTGCGGCGGTGGTAGAGCGCGGAGACGCTGAACAGCACGACGGCGGAGACGACGAAGCCGGCCAGCCCCAGCCGGACAGACGAGCTGGGTGACCGGGCGATCAGGACCACTCCCGCAACGAGGGTCACGGGGGCGCCTGCGGCATGCAGCCACCCGCGAAGCTTCGGCTTGACCTCGTGGAGGATCTCGCGCGTGTGCTCGCTGATCCGCTCGGTGACCTCGCCGACGGACGTGCCTGGCTCTCGGGGGGCGCTGGGGCTCTTGGCGGGCATATGCACTCGTTTACCCACCATGTGTCGGTGGCAGGCGTCGAGCGCCAGAGGTACAGACCAGCGTGGCGGTCGCCCTGTGCAGCCGTAGGGGTGGTGAGTGGCGCTCAGCGCCGGGTGCGCAGGCCCACGACCATCAGCGCCAGCCCCAGAGCGGCGACGACCGGGCCCACGATGGCCCAGAAGGTGACGCCCGTCATCGGGCTCCCCGTGACGTAGCCGAGCCCCTGGAGGGTCCACACGACGCCCACGACCAGCATCAGGCCGCCGAACACGAGCGGTAGCGCCTTGCTCATGTCTCCCGAGTATGCCGTCCTGCGGTCATCCAGCGGATTTCCGGGCGCGTTCTGGGAAGAGTTGACGTCTTGTCGGCGACGAGGTGTAGCGTTGTCATCAGTTCGAACACATGTTCGAACAACCTGCCGGCGGGGGTGACCTCGACCCCCACCCCCGCCGGCACCACCGCTCTTTCGCGTGGTGGTGGAGGGGTTCGCGGGGTCGAGCAGGGGTCGAGTCAGCAGTAGTCGGTAGCTCTAGCCGGAGGGTGAGCAGATGCGGCGGTACGACGATCCCGTGGATGTGCGCAGGGGGATGGTGGACGGGTCCGAGGGGCCCGAGCAGTTCTTGTGGCGAGGACGGTTGTGGAAGGTGCACGCCGTGGTCGCCCACTGGGTGGAGACCGGGGCGTGGTGGGACTCCGCAGGTGCCCGCGCGGTCCTCGGCACCGAGGCCGGAGAGGTCGGTGGGCGGGCGCTGAGCGTGCTTCCCGACCTGACGGCCGAGCGTGAGGTCTGGCGGGTCGAGGCCTCGCGAGGCCGGCTCAGCGCCGAAGGCGGGGGAGGCGGCGTCTTCGACCTCCTCTTCGACTGGGCCGAGGGCAGCTGGCGCCTGGCCGGCTGCGTGGACTGAGGGGAGACACAGATGACCACCGGCCCCTTCGTGCCCCACCCCTTCGACCTCCCCGCAGCGACGCACGCCTACCTCGAGCGGGCGGCGCTCTCCCTGCGGGAGGCGATCACCTCCACCGAGGTGACTCTGCGCTACGCCCACGCCCATGTGGCCGCCCTGCGGGCGACGGCCGCTCTGCTGGCGGCGCGTGCTCACCCCGCCGGGCCACGCCGTGGTCGCCCCGCCCAGAAGAACGCCTGGGTATTGCTCGCGGAGGTGGCGCCCGAGTTCAGCGAGTGGGCCGCCTTCTTCGCCGCGGGTGCTCCGAAGCGTGCCGCCGCGGAGGCGGGCTCCTCGCGGGCCGTCTCCGAGCGGGAGGCCGACGACCTCGTCCGCGACGCCGACCGCTTCCTCGGCCTCGTGGAGCAGTCGCTCGGTCTCGACCGGCACGTTCCCTTCCAGGAGCACCTCCCCAGTGCGGGGCCGACCTGTGTCGCCTGACCCGTTCGTCCACCTGCACGTCGCCTCCGGGTACTCCCTCCAGTACGGCGCGTCCCACCCGCATGCGCTCGTCGAGCGGGCGGTCGAGCACGAGATGGACACCCTCGCGCTGACCGACCGGGACGGGGTCTACGGTGCGGTGCGGTTCGCCAAGGCGTGCATGCAGGCCGGGGTTCGCCCTGTGCTCGGGGTCGACCTCGCCGTCGCTCCCACCGGCACGCTGCCGCCCGCCGTCGCACCCATCGACCCTGCAGCCGGCCCCCTCCCTCGCGGGGCTCGGACTCCGCGCACCCCAGCGCGGGGTGGCAGCTTTCGTGACCCACGGCTGCCACGGGTCACGTTCCTGGCGGGGAGCAAGCAGGGGTGGGCCGCGCTGTGCCGACTGGTCTCCGCGACGCACCTGGCCGGAGAGCGTGGGTTCCCGGTCACGTCGCTCGAGCTCGTCGCCGAACACCTCGGCGGGTCCGACGTCCTGGTCCTGCTCGGCCCCGGCTCCGAGCTCGGCCGGGCGGCGACCCTGCGCCGTGACGACCTTGCCCGGGCAGCGCTGCGGCCCTGGCTCGAGGCGGTCGACCGGTCCTCGATCGTGGTGGAGGCGGTCTCGCACCGGCTTCCGGGGAACGGCCCGGGTTCCTCGCCCCACGCCGCGCGGATGCTCGGCATCTCGCGCGCCGAGCGTCTCGGTGCGGTGCTCACCAACGCGGTCCGCTACGCCGACCGCACCGACGCCCCCACCGTCGACGTGCTCGACGCTGCCCGTCGGCTGGTCCCTCTCGACGTGCGCCACGTGGACCGGACCAACGCCGAGGGCTTCTTGAAGTCCGGCAAGGAGATGTCAGACGTGGCCGAGGAGATCTGCCGGTTCTCCGGCCTCGGTGACAGCAGCCGGGCAGCCCGTGAGCTCCTCGCGCGGACCCGCACGGTCGCGGACCGTTGTGTGGTCGACCCTCGTGAGGACCTCGGTCTCGGAGAGGTGCACTTCCCCGAGTTCGGGTCCTCGGGGCAGGAGGCGCAGACGATGCTGCGGGCCCGGTGCGAAGCCGGCATCTCCCGCCGCTACGCCGACGCGCCGCGCCAGCGGATCTGGAAGCGGCTCGACGACGAGCTGCAGACGATCGAGCAGCTCGGCTACGCCTCGTACTTCCTCACCGTCGCCGACGTCACCGACCTCATCAAGGAGATGGGGGTCCGGTCCGCGGCCCGTGGGTCGGGAGCCGGCAGCCTGGTCAACTACCTGCTCGGTATCTCCGGGGTGGACCCGCTACGCCACGGCCTGCTGATGGAGCGGTTCCTCTCGCCGCTGCGCCAGGCGCTCCCCGACGTCGACATCGACGTGGAGTCCGCACGCCGGCTCGAGGTGTACGAGAAGATCCTCGACCGCTACGGCGGAGAGCGCTGTGTGGCCGTGTCGATGATGGACACCTACCGGGTCCGGCACGCCGTGCGCGACGTGGGTGCGGCGCTGGGCATGCCGGCCGGCGAGGTCGACGCGATCGCCAAAGCCTTCCCGCACATCCGCGCCCGCGACGCCCGGGTGGCGCTGCGCGAGCTCCCCGAGCTACGCGCCTCGGGGCTGGGAGAGCAGAGGCTGGACCTGATGTTCCGGCTGGTCGAGAGGCTCGACGGCCTGCCCCGGCACATCGCGGTCCACCCGTGCGGCGTGCTGCTCTCCGACGCCACCTTGCTCGACCGCACTCCGGTCGAGGCAAGCTACGCCGGTTTCCCGATGAGCCAGTTCGACAAGGACGACGTCGAGGACCTCGGTCTGCTCAAGCTCGACGTCCTCGGCATCCGCATGCAGTCGGCGATGGCCCACGCCCTCGGTGAGATCAGACGGGTCGAGAACCGCGACATAGACATCGACGACGAGGGTCAGGTGCCTCTCGACGACCCTGCGACCTTCGAGCTGGTCGCGCGGGCCAAGACCCTGGGCTGCTTCCAGATCGAGTCGCCGGGCCAGCGGGAGCTCGTCGGGCGGTCCGAGATCACGACCTTCGAGGAGATCATCACCGATATCTCGCTGTTCCGGCCCGGGCCGGTCAAGAGCGACATGATCACGCCCTACCTCAACGCCAGGCAGGGCTGGTCGATGCCCACCTACCTCCACGACGACCTGCGGCCGATCCTGGAGCAGACCTCCGGCGTGGTGGTCTTCCACGAGCAGGTCATCGAGATGATCTCCCAGTTCGCCGGCTGCACCCTCGCCGAGGCCGACGAGGCCCGCCGGGCGCTCGGTGACGTGGAGGGGATGGCCCAGGCGAAGCTGTGGTTCTTCCCCCGGGCACTCGGTCGCGGGTACTCCCAGCGCATCGTCGAGGAGATCTGGAAGGTGCTCGAGGCGTTCGCGTCGTTCGGCTTCTGCAAGGCCCACGCTGCCGCCTTCGCGTTGCCGACGTACCAGTCGGCGTGGCTCAAGGCGCACTACCCGGCGCACTTCCTCTCCGGTGTGCTCACCCACGACCCCGGGATGTACCCCAAGCGCCTGATCCTCGACGACGCCCGCCAGCTCGGCGTCGCGGTCCTCGGGCTCGATGTGAACGCCTCGGAGAAGGAGTACGTCGTCGAGCGGATGGACGTGGACCTCGATGAGCACAGCGCCGCCTCTCCCTCAGACCTGGGTCACGCCTCTCGGCAGGCACCGGACCCCGGCCTGCCCGACGGTCGCGCCTACGGCATCCGGCTCGCGCTCTCGGAGGTGAAGGGGATCACCGAGGCCGAGGTGGGGCGGATCGTCGCGGCCCGGCCGTACCACTCGCTCACCGACTTCTGGCACCGCGCCCGGGTCTCCCGGCCGGTCGTCGAGCGGCTCGTGCTCGCCGGCGGGTTCGACTCGGTCTACGGCATCGGCTCGCCCCTCTCGGTACGCCGCCGGGCGAAGGTCACCCGGCGCGACCTGCTGCTCCAGGTGGCCGACCTCGACCGGCAGACCCGGGTTGCCGAGCGGGCGAGCCGGGGTCGGGGGCGTGGCCTGTCGAACGCACCCAGAGCGGCGGGTCGGTCGGCAGCCCCGCAGGTCGACCCCGGCACCCCTGGCGGCTCGTCGCCGAGGGTGGGCGTGTGGGAGCAGGCCGCACGGCAGTCCCAGGCGACGAAGGCGCCCCGGCCGGTGACCTCGGTGCAGCTCGCCCTCGACCTCGGGGACAACGCCGAGGGCGAGGCCAGCGGGCTGCCCGAGATGAACGACTCCGAGCGGGTGAGGGCCGAGCTCGAGATCCTCGGGCTCGACGTCAGCCGCCATGTCGTCGACTTCTACGTCCCGCTCCTCGACGAGCTCGGCGTGACCCGCGCGCGCGACCTGCTGCAACGTCGCAGCAAGTCCGAGCTGCTGGTCGGTGGGGTCAAGGTGGCCACCCAGACCCCACCGATCCGGTCCGGCCGACGGGTGATCTTCGTGACCCTCGACGACGCCACCGGACCGGTGGACGCCACCTTCTTCGAGGACGCCCAAGGGCCCTACGCCGCGACCGTGTTCCACTCCTGGCTGCTGCTGATCCGCGGTGTCCTCCGGCGCACCGGACCGCGCGGCGTGTCGTTGCGGGCCACCGGATGCTGGGAGCTGCCCACCCTGCACCAGGTGTGGAAACAAGGTGGTGTCGAGGCGGTCAGGGCGTTCATGGACGAGGTCCCACAGGGCTTCGGCGAGCCCGGTTCGGCGGGGGAGACAGCCGTGGCGGGGGCGGCCGAGAGCCGTTCCACGCGCCCGGTCACGGCCAGCCCGCCGGCGGCAGGTCACCAGGGTTCGGGCAACGCCGCCGGTGGGATGGGAAGACGGCGGGTGCTGGTGCACTCGAGCGGATTCACGATGTCGCCGTACGCCGACATAAAGCCGGCCGGGGAGGACACCAAGTCCGCTCCGCGCAAGCTGTGGCACCGAAGTCCCGGGAGTGCCGGATGACCGGAGTCGCCCGCCTCTCACTAGGGTTGGCCCTATGCCAGGACAGAACACCCCGCAGCGGCCCTACGGGCGAGGAGCGGCTCGCACCGCCGTTGTCTGGGACGCGCTGCAAGAGGTGCTGGCATCGGTCCCGGCCGACGGCGACCAGGGTGCCGACGCCGATACCGGTGCAGGGGCCGGGGTTGCCTCTGTCATCGACATCGGCGGAGGCACCGGAGGCTTCGCGGTCCGGGTCGCCGAGCTCGGCCACAGGGTCACCGTCATCGACCCCAGCCCTGACGCGCTGGCGATCGTCGGCCGTCGCGCCGAGGAGAACGGTGTGGGTGACCTGGTCAGCGCCCGTCAGGGCGACCTGGCCTCCCTACCCGACCTGGTGCCGGCCGGCAGCGCCGACGTGGTGCTCTGCCACGGGGTGCTGGAGATCGTCGACGACCCTGCCGTGGCGCTGTCGGTCATCGCCGGCGTGCTCCGTCCGGGAGGCGTGCTCAGCCTGCTGGTGGGCCAGCGCCATGCCGCCGTGGTCGCACGCGCGATGGCCGGGCACTTCCAGCAGGCGCGACACCTCCTCGACGACCCTGCAGCGGCGGGTGCCATCCATCGGTTCACGCCCGACGAGATCGCGGTGGTCCTCGCAGAGAGTGGCTTCGACACCACGGCCATGCACGCGATCCGGGTCTTCGTCGACCTCGTCCCGAGCTCCCTGGTGGACTTGGAGCCTGGCGCGGCGTCGGCCCTGGTGGAGCTGGAGAAGGCGGTCGCGGACCGGCCGGAGTACCTCCCGCTGGGTACCCAGCTGCACGTCGTCGCCACACGTCGCTAGCGTCACCGGCGCCGGCGCCGGCGCCGGGGCGGGGTCGGGCGGTGAGCGCCATGCGGCCGGATCCGGTTGCCGAGTCGTGGGAATGCCCGATCCTGCACGTCGACATGGATGCCTTCTATGCCTCCGTGGCGACCCGGGATCGTCCCGAGCTGCAGTCGGTCCCGGTGATCGTGGGGGGCGGGCACCGCGGCGTGGTGCTGTCGGCGAACTACCTCGCGCGGGAGTACGGCGTCCGTTCGGCGATGCCGGGCACCCGCGCCCGCCGGCTCTGCCCCCAGGCGGTGGTGATCCCACCGGACTTCGAGACCTTCGGACTGGTCTCGTCGGCGGTGATGGAGACCTTCCGGCAGGTCACCCCTCTGGTCGAGGCGGTGTCGCTCGACGAGGCGTTCCTCGACGTCTCGGGTGCAGCCCGCCGGCTGGGGAGCCCCCATGCGATCGCCGAGCACCTGAGGGCCCGGATCTTCGACGAGCAGGGCATCACCTGCTCGGTCGGCGTGGCGGGCACACCGACTGTGGCGAAGATGGCGAGCCGACGTGCCAAGCCCGACGGCGTGTGTGTCGTACCTCCGGGTTCGGTGACCACGTTCTTGCACCCGCTCGACGTCGGTGAGCTGTGGGGGGTGGGGGAGAAGACCGCCGCGATGTTGCACCGGTTGGGCCTGATGACGATCGGCGACATCGCGCACACGCCGCTGGCGACCCTCCAGCGAGCCGTCGGCACTGCCCTCGGCACCCAGCTGCACCAGCTGGCTTGGGGGAGGGACCGCCGGGTGGTGACGACGCGTCGCGGGCCCGACGAGCCCGACAAGAGCATGGGCGCCGACGAGACGTTCGGACGCGACACCGACGACCACCAGGTGATCCTCCGGGAGCTGCTCCGGCTCTCCGCGAAGGTGACCTCCCGGATGCGGACCGCCCAGGTGGCCGGACGCACCGTGACGCTGCGGGTCCGGTTCGCGGACTTCACCACGATCACGCGGTCCAGGACGCTGTCCGAGGCGACGGACGTGACCCAGCAGGTCTACCGCACCGCGGCCGATCTCTTCGCCGCGTTGGGGCTGCAGCGTGCCCGGATCCGCCTGGTCGGCGTACGTGTCGAGGGTCTGGTGCCCCGAGCCGGCGTGCACCACCAGCTGATGTTGGGGGAGCGGGAGCACGGCTGGTCCGACGCCGACCGGGCGGTGGACCGGGCGACCTCACGGTTCGGGACGGCGGCCGTGCGACCGGCTACCCTCCTGAGAGGGGGAAGGTCCTAGCAGGTCGGTGGGGGGAAGGAACACCGCATGGAGGCACGTGGGGACGGAAGGCGCTCCGACCCGCCCTGGGTGCCGGTCCCCGGCATGTCGCTCGACGAGCAGGCCGAGGAGCTCCGGGTGCAGCGAGAGCTCACCGAGGCCCTCGCCCGGTCGCGCGCCCGGTTCGACCAGTCCGCCCAGCCTCAGGCGCTGCTCGACATCGAGGGCCGGTTCGTCGAGGTCAACGACGCCGTCTGCACCCTGCTGGGATGGCCCCGCGAGGAGCTCATCGGCCGCGACTCCACCGAGCTGATCCACCCGACCGACCCCAAGCTGGCGCGTGCGCAGGTCACACTCCTGCGCGACGGCCAGGTGCGAGCGGCGAAGTACGAGACGACCGGGCTGAGGAAGGACGGCGTGGAGGTGCCGTTGCTGATCGACATCACCGCTGTCCGCGACACCGGCGGCCACGCCTACGAGTTCGCCGTATCTGCCCGGGACCTCACGGAGCTGCACGAAGCGGAGCAACGGCTCGCGAGCCAGGCGGCGTTCTTCCGCGCTCTCAACCGTGAGGCCTCCGACGTCACGCTCGTCGCCGACGACTCCGGCGAGCTGAGGTACGTCACGCCTTCGGTCAGCCAGATCCTGGGCTACGAGCGCGACGAGCTGATGAACACCATCGGCGAAGACGTGGTCCACCCCGACGACCTCGTCGTGACGGCCGACCAGCGCCGCCGCCTGCGAGAGCTGCCAGGTGCGCGCGAGCGGTTCACCTTGCGGATCCGAGATGCCGAGGGCCGGTGGCGCTGGTTCTCGACGACGGGCACCAACTGTGTCGACGACCCCGACATCCGCGGCATCGTGGTCAACCTCCGCGAGGTGACCACGGAGATGGACGCCGAGCGGGCGCTGCGCGAGTCCGAGGCCAGACACCGCGCGATCGCGGAGACGGCACAGGAGGGCATCCTCGCCGTATCGCCCGAGGGAGAGATCCTCTTTGCCAACGAGCGGCTGACCGAGATCCTCGGTCTTCCCCTCCACGACATCTACGAGCTGGGAAGCGAGGGTGGTGGCTCAGCGCCCACCGAGGCCACCGAGGCTGCTCGCCGGCTGGCGCAGAGAAGTCGCGAGGAGGGTCCCGAGCGGTACGACCTCCGCTACCGCCACCCGAACGGGAACCGGCGCGTGCTGTCGGTCTCGGGGAGTGAGCTGACCGCTGCCGACGGGTCGGTGCTGGGTTCGCTCACGATGATCTCGGACCTGACAGAGCAACGGGCGGCCGAGGAGTCGCTGCGACAAGCCGCGATGCACGACCCGCTCACCGCCCTCCCGAACCGGCTGCTCTTCGTGGACCGCCTCGCCACGGCGGAAGCCCGTCGGGATCGCTCAGCCGGCCGCGGGGTCGCTGTGCTCTTCCTGGACCTCGACGACTTCAAGCAGGTCAACGATGTCCACGGCCACGCGACCGGTGACCGCGTGCTCGTGCAAGTAGCGGGACGGGTCGCCGAAGCGGTGCGTGCGACGGACACGGTCGCCCGCATCGGCGGCGACGAGTTCGCGATCATCTGCGAGGACACCGACGCCGAGACGGCCCTCGTGGTCGCCTCCAGGATCCGGAAGGCGCTCGAAGCGCCTGTGGAGGTCGACGGGCAACCGTTCCTCGTGAGCACGAGCATCGGCGTTGCGTCAGCGCCCCCGCACCCGGTCTCGGACCTGCTGCGCCTCGCCGACATCGCGATGTACCGCGCCAAGGTCACCTCCGACGGCTCGCCGGTCGTGTATGACGACGACGCCTCCTGAGACGACCCGGGTCCAGAGAGTTCGCAAGCCCCCGGCCGTGGGCGGGCCGGGGGCTTGCAGGCCGACACGGAAGGGATGTGTCGGGCACTCCAGCTGCCGTGGGGGGTTGGCCGCTGGGGGTGGGTTGGACAACTGCACCCGTCTCCCCGTCCCTCCCAGTGACGAGCCGACGGTGAATGCGCAGCCATGGAGAACATCGGGCGTCGGGGTAGCCGACTTTAGGGAGAACAGGAAACTTTCTTCGAGAGTTTCTGCCGCAGTCCACGGCCCATGCCGATGTGGGCCTCCCAGGGGTGGCAGCATCGATGTTCCGGTGCGCGTCCGGCGCCGGCAGGAGAGGAGATCATGAACGACTCCCAGCGGAATCCTGAGGACGGGGCCGATGCCATGCCCCTCGCCGAGGCGCCGCACCCACGGCTCGACGAGCTCTCCCTGTCGGCGTTGCGCAGCTACCGGCGCAAGCTGGCCGACGAGGAGGACCGTGTCTCCTACTGGCGGCGGCTGGTCCACGCCCGGCTCGACCTGCTGGAGGCGGAGACGTCCACCGACGGGCCGCTCTCGCTGGAGACCTTGGCCCGTGTCCTCGGTGACACCGGCGCCGGACGGACGCGCACGGCGCTGGTCCGGGTCCGGGCTGCCGAGCCGCTCCCGGATCTGCCGGTCCTCGAAGAGATGTGGGTGACGCAGGTCGACGCCCACGATGCGGAGGCGGTCCGTTCGGCGGTCGAGCGGCTGCGTACGGCGGAGGGCCAGCTGACGTCGTACCGCAACGCCTTGCACCAGCGCATCGACGAGGCCACCTCGGAGCTGATCGAGCGCTACCGGCAGGACCCGACGAGCGCGCTGGTCGCGCTGCGCGGCGGCGCCTCGCAGCCGAACCGCCGACCGGGCAGATGAAGGGGCGCACCGTGGCCGACCAGAGGAGGTGCCGGTGAACGAGAGCACCGTCGAGGAGCTCTGGGACGCGTTCCGCGCGGCGCCCACCGTCGAGCGGCGGAACCGGCTGGTCCTGCAGTACTCGCCCCTGGTGAAGTACGTCGCCGGCCGGCTCCGGACTCGACTGCCGGAGAGCGTCGAGTACGCCGACCTCGTCTCCGACGGGATCATCGGGCTGATGGAGGCGATCGAGCGCTTCGACCCCTCACGAGGACTCACCTTCCAGACCTTCGCCGTCCCACGGGTCCGCGGCGCCATGGTCGACGCTCTCCGGGCGCTGGACTGGGTGCCGCGTTCGGTGCGGGAGAAGGTGCGGCAGGTGGAGCAGGCGCAACGCACCCTCGAGAGCAGGCTCGGCCGGATCCCCGACGACCCGGAGATCGCGGCAGAGCTGGGCATGTCGGTGCCCGAGCTGCGCGAGCTCTACGCGAAGGTCTCCTTCACGAGCGTGGCGTCCATGGAGGATCTCGAGCTCGCCGACGACCTCTCGGCCGCCGCCACCCACGAGATCGAGGACGACCAGGCCAAAGCCGCGCTGCTGCGGGTCGTGGACGAGCTCCCCGAGCGCGACCAGGTGATCATCGCGCTCTACTACTTCGAGGGGCTCACCCTCGCCGAGATCGGCCGGGTCCTCGGCGTGACCGAGTCGCGGGTGTCCCAGCTGCACAGCCGCGCCACGATGGTGCTTCGCACCAAGCTGGCCGGCTCGGACGTCGTGTGACCCCGGGTCGGCAGCCGCCCGGGGCCCGGCGACCGCCCTGCCGGCTCAGTCCCAGGCGCCGTACACGTGGACGAAGAGCTTCTTGTTGTAGGTGAGGTCCCACAGCTGACGTGCGTCCTCGACCCAGAAGTTCACGCACCCGTGGCTGTGGCCCTCGAACGGGTTCATCATGTAGCGGGACCCGTGGAGAGCCTGACCACGGGAGAAGAACTGGGAGTACGGCATCGGGGCGCCGCCGTAGGTGCGGCTGGTGTGGTCCTCGTCACGCCACTGCACGGTGAAGTTGCCGGTCCTGGTCTGGGTGTCGTAGCCGCCACCGCGCACGAGCCACGAGTTGTGCAGCTGCCCGGCTCGGTACAGGCTCGCCTGGTGCCGCTTGCGGTCGTAGCAGACGTGCCATCCGGCCGCCTTGCACGCCGTCGGCACACTCAGCTTGCCGAAGGTGCTCCGCTTGATCAGGGGCACCCAGGTCGAGGCCGTCACCCGGCCGGTGACCTGAAGGTGCTGGTCTCGCTGGAAGCGCTTGACCGCCCTCTCGGTCTGGGGGCCGAAGCTCCCGTTGGGGGCTGCCGAGAGGTAGCCGAGACGCTGCAGCCTGATCTGCACCTCGTAGACGTGCTCGATGTGGTACTGGTCGGCGTCGACGTCGCCCCGCTTGACGGGCTCCCGGGTGAACGGCTTGCTCATGTCCACCGCGGCCTGCGCGGGAGTCGCGGCCACCGCGACGAAACCGATGCTGAGTGCGATCATGGTCATCGCCGAGCCGACAAGGCGGGCGAAGGATGGGTGCGTCATCTAGTCCTCCGGGCCGCTCCGGGTAGACCCCGGAGGCTGGGGACCAACATGTCGAGCCCCCGTTGTACGGCCCCGGTCGGGGCACGCGGGACAAGCCTCGCACGTCGGGCGCCCCGGAGGCCATGATTTTTCCACGGTCGCCTACCGTCTGCTGATATGCCTGCATAGACTTGGGACAGGTCGTCGTCAGCGGGAGGAAGTCGTGCCGCTCTCCGAAGAAGAGTTGCGTCTGCTCGAGCAGATGGAGCGGGCCCTCGTCGCCGAGGACCCCAAGTTCGTGTCGGCTCTTCGCGGCACCGCGAGGCGTCGGCACGCCCGCCGTCGTGCCCTCCTCGCTGGGGGCGTCTTCGTCATCGGGATCGGTGTCCTCATGGCCGGCGCTGTACTTCCGAACACCCTGGTCGGCATCGTCGGCTTCGTGGTCATGCTCGGATCGGCAGT
Organism: uncultured Actinomycetota bacterium; assembly: GCA_963700955.1. Lineage (GTDB taxonomy): Bacteria > Actinomycetota > Actinomycetes > Propionibacteriales > Nocardioidaceae > Nocardioides_C. Next base: position 241,565 of record CAVOZH010000004.1, read on the forward strand.
GGTGGCCCTGACCGCCTGGCGCAGCCAGGGCGCCGCCGCCGCGCCGCAGCCGGAGGCAGGCGGCTCAGCCGAGACCGGCTACGGCCTCACCGTCGTCGAGGGCGGCAAGAAGCGCAAGCGACACTCTCCCCGGTCCCGCCAACGCAACCAGTCGATGATGCAGCGTTTCGAGGAGCGGTGGAACCGCCGTCGGGGCTCGAACGGCTTCTGACCCACGCTCGCCTGACGCCGCAACGCTCGCCTGACGCCGCAACGCTCGCCTGACGCCGCAACGCTCGCCTGACGCCGCAACCCGGCCGTCACCTCGCCCGGTCCACGCCCGCGTCGTTCAGTGTGACTCCGGCTGGGCGTGCAGGTCCCAGCGAACGCCACGCGCCGTTACGCACCAACGAGGCCGGTAGCCAGGCGGCGATCCGGCGGCGCTTCTTCGTGGAACCCGCACGCAGCGCCTCGGCGCACCGCTCCACGTCGGCCCCAACAGTCTCCGCCGGTCGCCCCGTCGCCTCGCGTGCGAATCGGGCAAGCTCGACATCGTTGACGAGCCGCTCCAGGGCCTGGGCGGCCTCGGGGTTGGCCTGGGCTCCCCGCACCCCACCCCGCACGTAGCCCTCACGCTCGTCGGCGCCGGGCCGGCCGAAGGCCGCTGCCAGCCCGCGTGCCCTCGTGCGGAGCGTCACCGCGTCGTCCCACGGCAGGCGCAGGTCGAGAGCGACGTCACGTACCTCGGCCCATCCGGCCTCGGCGACCTCGGTTGCAGTGGTCGCGGCCGCCCACCGGCGCCGACGTACGACCGACCTGGCCAGGCGCGGTGACAGCGTCAGGCCGACCGCCAGCAGGCCGACGACAGCCGCCGTCCACCCGCCGCTGTCCGAACCGCCCCCGTCCGTCGTGGCCGCGGCGGCGTCAGCCTGGCGGCGGTTCCGCCCGAACTCGTCGGTCTTGGGCGCGGGTGCCGAGGCCGACGGCAGCTCGGTCGGCTGAGGAGTGTTGAGGGCTCCGGTCGTGTAGCCGGGAACGACATTGGCCCGGTCATCAGGTGTGGGCTCGAAGCGAACCCAGCCCACACCGTCGAAGTACATCTCCGGCCAGGCGTGGAGGTCGTGGGCGCTGTAGACGTACTGGTGCGGTCCCACTCGCTGCGGGCGGAGGAACCCGACCGCCACCCGTGACGGGATGCCCAGCGTGCGTCCCATGACGGCCATGGCCGCAGCGAACTGCTCGCAGTAGCCGACCCGGCCGTCGGGACCGGTCGACAGGAAGGCCTGGAGGTCGCCGGTGCTGTTGCCCGAGGCCTGCTCGAGGGAGTAGGTGAAGCCGCCGTCATCCCTGAACCATCGTTGAAGGCGCACGGCCTTCTCGAAACGGTTGTCGAGGCCCGCGGTCACCTGTCGAGCCACGCGAGCGACCATGTCCGGCATGTCCTGGGGCAGCTCTGTGTAGCGGGTGAAGATCGACCTCGGCGCTGTCCCCGCGTCGACGAGCTCCTCGGCCGTCGGCGCGAGCTGGAGCGCGCTGAGGGAGTACTGCAGTCCCGCCGTGCTCTGTCCGTCGGCGGCGCTGACGAAGTCCAGCGTGTTGCTGTCGTAGCGCCAGTCCCCAGGTACGTCGATCGTCTCCACGGGGTACGGCGCGGGAAGCCAGGTCGAGTCGAAGGCGTCCCCGACCGAGATCTGGTAGTCGACCTGACGTCGTGGCACCCGGGAGCTCAGGCCCGGGGGTCGGGGGAGGACGCCGCTTGCCCGGTGCTCCGGCGGGATGTCGCGCTGGGACGGTTTCCAGGTGAGCCCGTCGAAGGAGTCCAGCACCGAGATCCGCAGGTAGGACGGGTTCGCGCTGGCCGTGGTGATCGAGAGCAGGTTGACGTCGCGGCCGCGGACCAGGTCGCGCCGGAGGTTGACCAGGGGGTTCGAGATGCTCACCGAGTCGCCGTCGCCCTCTCCGCCGGGACCGTTGCCCGAGAGGATGCCACCGCTCAGCGTCGGGATGACGAGCGGAGCGACGACCGCGAGGCCGGTCGCGGTGAGCCCGATCCTTCGGGCGGACGAACGGATCGACGCGGTGCCGATCTCGACGTCGCCGCTGTCCGTCAGGGTGCCGCTGCGGGAGACCTGCCGACCCCAGTGCGACAGACGTCGGCCCTCCTCGTTCACGAGTAGCGCGAGGAACGCCACCGCGCCGGCGGCGAAGACCCACCAGGAGACGCCGCCGTCGAGGATCGAGACCGGCGCGGTGTAAAGGGCGAGCAACGGGAGGCCCGCCACCGGGACCCGCCGCAGCCCACAGGCGAGGAAGTCGACCAGCACGGCGACGAGTGCGCCGGCCGTGATGAGGATCGGGAAGATCTGCGGGACCGCGTCGGACACCGGGGCGGCGTAGCTCTGTGCGGCCGCCACGCTGTCTGCCAGCAGGGCGAGGCACTCGCGCACGGAGGAACGAGTGGGCAGCCAGCCCCCGAGAGCGGCCTCGGGGGCCCACCGGTGGGTGAGCCAGACCGTGACGACCGCGAGCTGCCCGACGAGGACGAGCAGGATCGGGGTCCGGGCCGCGCGCAGCAGGGTGCCGGTGGCCGCGACGAGCAGCACGACGCCGAGAGTCGGCACCAGGTAGCCGCTCGGGCGCTGCACGAACCCGCCCCAGGCCCACAGGGCGAGCCAGGTGGTGAGCCCGGCCAGCACCGACGGCGCGACGCCGCCGGACCAGTCGAGGTGGGGCCTTCTCACGAGCCGCTTCCCTTCACGAGACCGGCCGGGCCGCGCCGGACCGCGGCACTCCCTGCCAGCCCGAGCTCCTGCCACACCGACGGCAACGGACTGCTCGGCGCAGCGGCCACCGCCTGCCAGCCCTGGGCCCTGAGCCAGCCCACGCCCGGCGCGGCACCCGCGGTGCCCGCTCGCGGGCCGACCCAGGCGTCGACGTCGAGGGCGATGGCCATCGCGGTGGCGGCCGTGTGACGCATCCGCGCGAAGGCCGCCTTGTCGTGGTCGCCGACAGCGCCGACGACCGCGACCAGCAGACCGGAGTGCCCAGGGTCCTGCAGCCAGCGGGTGTCGAGATGGGTGAGGCTCGACTCGGTCACCACCGCGAGCGACTCCAGGAGGGGAGCGATCTCACCGGTGTTCCCACCGCGCTCGTGCCACGAGCCGCCGCGCTCGTCTCCCGACGCGGTGACCAGCCGCACGGTGAACCCCCGCTGCACGAGGTGCACGGCGACCGAGGCCGCGGCCGAGACGGCGTGCTCGAGCGACGACGCGGCACCACGCCCCCGATGGGAGAGCTGACGGTTGTCGAGGAAGAGCGTCGCCCGGGACTGCCAGGGCTGCTCCTCGCGGCGCACCATGAGCTGGCCCACCCGGGCGCTGCTGCGCCAGTGGACCCGGCGCAGGTCGTCCCCCCGGCGGTACTCGCGGACCGTGACGTCCTCGGCGCTGCCGCTCGCGAAGGCGCGAGGACGGTTGTCGCCGGAACCGGTCCAGGCGCCGGAGAGGGGGATCGGGGGTAGCGGCACGACCTGCGGCACGACGACCAGCGAGGTGGTGGAGGAGAAGGTGCGGTTCAGCTCCACGAGGCCGAAGGGGTCGCTGAGCCGGACGGCGAGCGGGCCGATGGTGAACTTTCCCCGGACGTCGCAGCGCACGACGTACCCGACGGTGCGCCTGCGTCCCGTCGCCATCCGGTCCACGACGAAACGCGGTCTGGCCCCGAGCACGTAGGGCAGCTGGTCCTCGAGGAGGAGCAGCCCCGTGGGCACCCGGCCGTCGTTGGTGAGGTCGAGCTGGACCCTGGCCTCCTTGCCCGCCGTCACCTGTCCCGGCGTCACGGAGCGCACCAGCCCGAGCCGGTACCTGCTGCGGCCGAGGAAGTAGGCGGCGATGACCGGCAGCAGGAGCAGCAGGGCGCCGACGCGCACGAGATCGTCCTGGCCGAGCACCATCGCGCAGGCGAGCGCGGTCACCCCTGCGGCGACGAAGGCGCGGCCGCGGGTGGTCATCGCGGAGAGTGCCTCGCGCATGTGTGGTTCCTCGCTACCCGCGCCGGCGACTCTCCGGCATCGCCACACCGGCCACGATCTGGGCCAGCGCGGTCTCCGTCGTACGCCCGCTCATCGACGCCTCGACGGTCGGGAGCAGCCGGTGCGCCAGCACCTGGACGGCGAGCCCCTGGACGTCGTCGGGGATGACGTAGTCGCGTCCGTCCATCGCGGCCGACGCCTTAGCGGCGCGCACGAGATGCAGGGTGGCGCGGGGCGACGCGCCGAGTACCAGCTCCGGCGAGCGCCGGGTAGCGGTGGTGAGGGCGACGGCGTACCGCTGCACCGACTCGGCGACGTAGACGTCGTTGACGATCTCGATCAGCTTGCGGATCTCCGCCGCGTCGGTCACCGGCTCGAGGTCCTCGAGGGGGTTGTGCCGGGTGTGCGAGTCGAGCATGGCGATCTCGGCAGCCTCGACGGGGTAGCCCATGGAGACCCGGGCCATGAACCGGTCGCGCTGCGCCTCGGGAAGGGCGTAGGTGCCCTCCATCTCGATCGGGTTCTGGGTGGCGATCACCATGAACGGCGCATCGAGGTGGTACGTCGACCCGTCGACCGTGACCTGCCGTTCCTCCATGCACTCGAGCATCGCCGACTGCGTCTTGGGGGAGGCGCGGTTGATCTCGTCGCCGACCACGATGTTCGCGAAGATCCCGCCCGGCCGGAACTCGAAGGCACGGGTGTCCTGGTTGAACACCGAGACCCCTGTGACGTCGGAGGGCAGCAGGTCGGGGGTGAACTGGATCCGGCGGACGGTGCAGTCGATCGAGCGCGCGAGGGTCTTGCTGAGCATGGTCTTGCCGACGCCCGGCACGTCCTCGATGAGAAGGTGGCCCTCGGCGAGGAGCACGACGAGAGCCACCCTGGCTACCTCGGGCTTGCCCTCGATGACCTTCTCGATGCTCGCGCGGACGCGACCCGTCACGCGCGCGAGGGTGTCGAGGTCGGCAGAGTTGGTTGCGACTCCGGCGTCCTCACCCATGGGCACTGAGCTCACGCTGTTCTTCCTCTCAACGGCCACCGGCCCCCGGGCGGGGACGACACCGGGCGGGCTGCACGCTACCCCCGGTCGTGGCCGAACTGCCTACATGAAACCCCATCGTGCGAACCCCTGTCATCGAGTTTGGGACTTGGCTTCACCCTGGAACCACGTCGTGACAGCGCCTCGCGTTCGCGCCGGCTCGCCGGGTGCGCCGGGGCCGTCTCCTCGCGCGACACGGTCGCTCCGCCGAACCGCTCCACCGCCCACCACCGGCCGCTCCACTCCGCTCCACCAGGCGACGTCGGTGGGGGTGGGAACAACTGCCCCAGGCTCCTGACCTGCGGGTTTCCGGTGGACGGGTGACCGCCGCCGGTGCCGGTGCCGTCAACCGGTCCATGCGAGCCCTGCGAGTAAAACTCGTCCGATCTTGCGCGTTTTGAGTTTTTGGTGGGGGGTAGTGGAGTAGCGTGGAGCGCAGTGGAGGAAAGGGTAGCCCCCAGGGGTCACCGGGAGGAGGTGCCGATGTTCTTCGGTACCTACACCCCCCGGCTCGACGACAAAGGGCGACTGTTCCTCCCGGCGAAGTTCAGGGACGAGCTGTCGGAGGGTCTTGTGGTCACACGGGGGCAAGAACGCTGCCTCTACGTGTGGTCCATGGCCGAGTTCGGCAAGCTCACCGAGCGACTGAAGGAGGCTCCGATCACCAGCAAGGCGGCTCGTGACTACGTCCGCATGTTCTTCGCCGGCGCCTCCGACGAGACACCTGACAAGCAGGGCCGGGTCACCATCCCGCCGATGCTGCGGGAGTACGCCTCACTGTCGAAGGACTGCATCGTCATCGGTGCCATGAACCGGATCGAGATCTGGGACGCGGCGTCCTGGCAGGCGTACTCCGACGAGCAGGAGCAAGCGTTCGCCGACCTGAGCGAGGAGGTCCTCCCCGGCCTCATGTGACGAACGGCTTGACAAGAAAAGAGTCGCCGGGCCCGGCCCACGCCCGCTCTCCCTGCCATCTGGCACACCTTCCCCGGTGCCAGAAGGCAACTTCCCAGGGACGAGCGGACGGGGACCAGGCCGTGCGAATCCGAGAAGCAGCACCGCCGACGTGATGTCGGCGCCACCACCAGGGTTCACTCGAGGGGTCGAAGCATGAGTCTTACTTTCTCCGGACAGCTGTCCGGGCAACCCGCTAGACGGGTCCGTGACGAGGTCAGGGACGGGATGGCGGTCATCGCCTTCTCGGCGGCGGCCTCATCAGTCCTGGCGGCAGCGCTGATGCTGTTCCTCTCACTGGTGCACTAGGCGACGAGCGATGAACAGCCCCCGCCACGTCCCGGTCCTCCTCGACCGGGTCGTTTCTTTAGTGGTCCCTTCACTGGAGCGGCCCGACCGCGACACCACTGTCTTCGTGGACGCCACGCTCGGCCTCGGCGGCCACAGCGAAGCGGTCCTCCAGGCCTGCCCGAAGGCGCACCTCGTCGGTGTCGACCGCGACACGCACGCGCTCGAGCGCGCCGGTGAGCGGCTACAGCGGTACGCCGGCCGGACCTCGTTCGCCCACGCGGTGTACGACGAGATCCCCGAGGTGCTCGCAGGGCTCGGGTTCGAGCACGCCGACGCGATCCTGTTCGACCTCGGCGTCTCCTCGATGCAGCTCGACGTGCGTGAGCGCGGCTTCGCCTACGCGGAGGACGCGCCGCTCGACATGCGGATGAACGACACCGCCGGCCAGACCGCCGCGGACGTGCTGAACACCTATCCGGTGGAGGAGCTGACCCGCATCCTGAAGATCTACGGCGAGGAGCGCTTCGCGCGCCGCATCGCCGAGGCAGTGGTCCGGGAGCGGCAGCGCGAGCCGTTCACGCGGTCGGCGCGGCTCGTCGAGCTGATCCGTGAGTCGATCCCGGCCCCTGCCCGTCGTACCGGCGGCCACCCCGCGAAGCGGACCTTCCAGGCACTGCGCATCGAGGTCAACGACGAGCTGTCGGTCCTGCGCCGCGCGATCCCCGCCGCCATCGACTCGATCGGCGTCGGCGGGCGGGTCGTGGTGATGTCGTACCACTCGCTCGAGGACCGGCTGGTCAAGCGGGCCTTCACCGAGCAGACCCGCAGCAACCTGCCGCCGGACCTGCCCTTCGTCCCCGAAGGCCATGAGCCGGCCCTGCGGTCCCTCACCCGTGGCGCCGAGAAGGCGTCCGAGGCCGAGATCGCCGAGAACCCCCGAGCAGCGTCGGTGCGCCTGCGCGCCGTCGAACGAGTCCGTCCCAGCACCGGAGCCGCAGCATGAGCACTCCTCTTTCCCAGCCACGCAACCGCGTCCCACGCCTTGCCGAGGCCGCTGTCGAGCGAGCCCGGCTGACCGTCGTCCCGCGCAGGGCGCAGAAGGCGCCGCGGGTCCCGTTCGTCACGCTCGTGTCCCTGCTCCTCGTCGGCGGAGTGGTCGGCCTGCTCCTCTTCAACACCAACATGCAGCAGTCGTCGTTCGTGGCCACGTCCATGGAGGACCAGGCTGCGGTGCTCGCCGGCAAGGAGGAGTCGCTGCGGATGCAGCTGGACCGGCTCCGGGACCCCCAGCACGTCGCGGCGGAGGCCAAGCGGCTCGGCATGGTGCCTGCGAGCAGCCCGGCGTTCATCCGGCTCTCCGACGGCAAGGTGCTCGGTCGCCCGGCGGTCGCCGAGCCGAGCGACTCGGTGCGCATCGCGCCGCTCCCGCCGGTGAAGCCCCAGTCCCTGCGGCCGAGGCAGGTGATCCTCCCCATGCCCGAGATGGAGCACGACCGGGCATCGGGCCGTCGCGACACGGCCGAGTCGTCGGCGGAAGCCTCCGGTGATCGAGGCCAGGAGTCGCGTACAAAGGGGAGGAGCCACAGCCAGAACGCAGCATCGTCCACGGGGAGGACGCCTTGACCCAGCGCGGACGGTCGCTGCGAGGAACCTCGCTCCTGCGACTGCGCGTGGGATTCGTCCTCATCGCCATGGTGGTCTCGGTCTTCGGCGCGAGACTCTTCCAGCTCCAGGGGGTCGACGCCAAGGCGTATGCCGCGCGCGCCGAGGCTGCGGGTCTCCAGACCGTGACCCTCCCGGCTACCCGGGGGGCGATCCTCGACCGCAACGGCGAGCCGCTCGCCGAGTCGGCAGACGGCCTGATGCTCGTGGCCGACCCGTCGATGACCAAGGACAACGCCCAGGAGATCGCCAAGATCATCGCCAGGCATCTGCAGGTCGACTACTTCGACATGCTCGAACGCCTGCGCAAACCGGACACCCAGTTCCAGTACCTGGTGCGCCGGGTGCCGGCGGCCGAGGCTCGTGCGGTCACCGACGAGCTCCAGAAGCGAGGCTTCGAGGGCGTCGACACCGAACGTGACCCGGTCCGCAACTACCCCGCGGAGGACGTGGCCGCGAACATCCTGGGATTCCTGGGTACCGACGGGAACCCGCTTCAAGGCTTCGAGCTGCTCTTCAACGACATGCTCTCGGGCAAGGACGGCTCGGCCACCTACGAGACCGGCGGTGGCCAGCGGCTCCCGCTCGGCGACAACAGCGTGGTGGAGCCCGTGGACGGGAAGAACCTCAAGCTGACCATCGACCGCGACGTGCAGTGGTACACCCAGCGTGTCCTGCGGCAGACGGTGCAGCAGTCGGGCGGTGCGTCGGGGGCGGCCGTCGTACTCGACAGCCACACCGGCGAGGTGCTCGCGCTCGCGGACCACCCGACCTTCGACGCCAACGAGCCGATGCTCTCGCCTCAGCGTGACCTGGGCATGCGGTCGCTCTTCGACGTCTACGAGCCGGGTTCGGTGGAGAAGGTGCTCACAGCGGCCTCGCTGATCGACGCCCGGAAGGTGACGCCCGAGACCCGGATCAAGGTGCCCTCGGAGCTGCACCGTCAGGACCGCGTGATCGGTGACTACTGGGACCACGGTCGGCTGCGGCTCACGCTCACCGGTGTGATCGCGAAGTCGTCGAACATCGGCACGGTGCTCGCCGCGGACCAGTTCTCCCCGAAGGAGCTCTACGACTACCTCGATCGCTTCGGGCTCGGCCAGAAGACCGGTGTCGGCGTCCCGGGTGAGGCGCGCGGCCTGCTGCCGCGGTGGGAGACCTGGTCGCAGATCAACCAGGACACCATCTCCTTCGGCCAGGGCGTCTCGGTCAACGCCCTGCAGATGGCTGCCGCCGTCAACGCAGTCGCCAACAAGGGCGTGCTCGTGGAGCCCAGCCTGGTCGAAGGCCAGGCGACCACCGACCGGGGGAATACCGTGGGTAGCGCGACGACCACGTCGCGCAGGGTGGTTAGCGAGCGGGCGGCACGGCTGACCGCGCGGATGATGGAGGCCGTCACCGACCCCGAGGAGGGAACCGCGCCGGGGGCCGCGATCGAGGGGTACCGCGTCGCAGGCAAGACCGGCACGGCACAGCGCGTCGGCGCGAAGTGCGCCTGCTACGACGGGACGTTCACGGTCTCCTTCGCGGGCTTCGCGCCGGCCGACGACCCTCGGTTCCTCGTCTACATCATCGTCCAGGACCCCAAGAACGGCGGTGGTGGCGGCTCCATCGGCGGGCCCGCCTTCCACAAGATCATGAGCTACCTGCTGCGCAAGTACGCCGTACCGCCGACCGGGTCGCGTCCACCCCACGACCCCGTCGAATGGTGAGCGCGGGTACCCTGCCGAGGTGCCAGACCACCCCGATGTTTCGGCCGTGACCGCGACACGACCCCGAGACCCGCTGCGGACGCCGCTCACGAAGCTGGCGGGCTGGTTGGGTGACCGGCTCGTCGAGCGTCTGGACCCGCCGGGATCGGCTGAAGGCGCGGAGCCCGTGGTCAGCGGGCTGACCCTGACCTCGCAGCGCGTCGCGCCGGGAGATGTGTACGCAGCCCTGCCGGGAAGCCGTGCGCACGGCGCCTCCTTCGCTGCCCGGGCAGTCGACTCGGGAGCGGTCGCGCTGCTCACCGACCCCACGGGTGTCGAGCTGTGCTCCGGCCTCGGTGTCCCCGTCCTCGTCGTCGACAGGCCCCGGCAGATCCTCGGCGGGCTCGCTGCGCAGGTGTACGGCGAGCCGGCGAAGGACCTGCGCCTGGTCGCGGTCACCGGCACCCAGGGCAAGACCACGACCACGCGGCTCGCCGAGGCCGGTCTCCAGGCCTCGGGTGTCCCGGCCGCTGTGGTGGGCACTGTCGGCACCCGCATCGACGGGGTGGACGTCAAGTCCACGCTGACCACCCCCGAGGCACCAGACCTGCATGCGCTGTTCGCCGTCATGCGCGAGCGTGGCGTGCAGGGCTGCGCCATGGAGGTGTCGAGCCATGCCCTGGTCATGGGCCGGGTCGACGGAGTGGTCTTCGACGTCGCCGTGTTCACCAACCTCGGCCGCGACCACCTCGACTTCCACGCCGACGTCGAGGACTACTTCGACGCCAAGGCGAGCCTGTTCACCCCCGAGCGGGCCAGAGCGGGGCTGGTGAACGTCGACGACCCGTACGGCGCACGCCTGCTCGCCGATGCCCGGATCCCGATGCGGACCTTCTCGGCATCCGGGTCGGCAGCCGACTGGACCGCGCGAGACATCGAGCTCACACCCGGCGGCTCCACGTTCACGGTGCACGCGCCTTCAGGGGAGAGCTTCCCCGCCGAGGTCCCGCTGGCCGGCGACTTCAACGTCGCCAACGCGCTCGCCGCGATCGCCGCGTTCGGTGAGGTGGGCTTCGACCCCCGGGCCGTGGCCGACGGCATCGCCGCCTCGACCGGGGTCCCGGGCCGCCTCGAGCGCGTCGACGCCGGACAGGACTTCCTCGCCGTCGTGGACTACGCCCACAAGCCCGACGCCGTGAACGCTGCGCTGGGCACGCTCCGGCCTCTGACGAGCGGGCGGCTGATCGTGGTGATCGGGGCAGGCGGTGATCGCGACCAGGGCAAGCGCCCGGTGATGGGGGAGATCGCCGCACGGCTCGCGGACGTGCTCGTCGTGACCGACGACAACCCACGCTCCGAGGACCCGGCGACGATCCGTGCGGCGATGCTGGAGGGTGCCACCTCCGTCTCCGCCAGCGACCGGGCCGAGCTCCACGAGTGCGGTGACCGGCGCGCGGCGATCCGGCTCGCGGTCTCCCTCGCCGGACCCGGGGACACGGTCGTCGTGGCGGGCAAGGGCCACGAGACCGGTCAGGAGGTCGACGGCACCGTCCACCCGTTCGACGACCGCACCGTGCTGCTCGAGGAGTTGACCCGTCGATGATCCCCATGACCCTGCCCGAGATCGCCGCCGTGGTGGCCGGCGAGGTGCATGACGACCCCGGTGTGACGGTCACCGGTCCGGCGTTCGTCGACAGCAGGTCACCCCAGCCGGGCGGGCTCTTCGTGGCCTTCCTGGGGGAGCACGTCGACGGCCACGACTACGCCGACGCCGCCGTCGCCGGAGGCGCTGCCGCCGTCCTCTGCACCAGGCCGGTCGGACACCCCGCGGTCGTCGTGGCCGACCCGCTCGCCGCCGTGGCGGCCCTGGCCCGGCACGTGCTCGCCCAGCTCTCAGGCTGCCGCGTCGTCGCACTCACCGGCTCACAGGGCAAGACCAGCACCAAGGACCTCCTCGCCCAGGTCCTCGCGTCAGCGGGTACGACGGTCGCCACCGCCGGCTCGTTCAACAACGAGCTCGGTCTGCCGCTGACCGTGCTCCGGGCGGATGCCGACACCGAGTTCCTCGTGCTCGAGATGGGTGCTCGGGGGATCGGCCACCTCGCGCCGCTGTGCGAGATCGCGCCGCCCGACGTGTCCCTCGTGCTCAACGTCGGCAAGGCCCACATCGGCGAGTTCGGCACGCAGGAGGACATCGCGCGGGCCAAGGGCGAGATCGTCGAGGCGCTCCCCGACGACGGGGTCGCGGTGCTCAACGCCGACGACCCGCTGGTCGCCGCCATGGCGCCTCGGACCCAGGCCACGAAGCTCACCTACGGGGAGTCCGCCGGCTCCGGTGTACGCCTCGACAACCTGGAGCTCGACGAGCTGGGCCGGCCGCGCTTCGACCTGGTGACCGAAGGGCGCACCGCCCACGTCGAGCTGTCGCTCGTGGGTGAGCACCAGGCGCACAACGCGGCTGCCGCGGCAGGAGTTGCGATCGCGCTCGGCATGTCGCTCGACGACGTCGCCGCAGCGCTGACCCGGGCCCGGGCGGCATCCCGCTGGCGCATGGAGGTCCACGAGCGCGCTGACGGTGTCACGGTCATCAACGACGCGTACAACGCCAACCCAGACTCGATGCGCGCAGCTCTCAAGGCTCTCGCCGCCGTGGGCCGGGGGAGAGGCCCCGACACCCGCACCGTGGCGGTGCTCGGCGAGATGAAGGAGCTCGGGGACTCCAGCCGTGACGAGCACGACGCGGTCGGCAGGCTGGCCGTGCGCCTCGACATCAGCCGGCTCGTCGTGGTCGGCGAACCAGCCCGCGCGATGCACCTCGGCGCCTGTCTGGAAGGCTCCTGGGGCGAGGAGTCCGTCTTCGTGGCCGACAACGACGCAGCGCTGGCCTGGCTCCGCGAGCACCTCTCGCCCGGCGACGTGGTGCTGCTCAAGGCGTCACGAGCGGCCGAGCTCGAGACTGTGGCCGAGGCCCTCCTCGGCGACGACGACGAACTGAAGGAGACCATCGGATGAGGGCCATCCTGCTGGCAGGGGGTCTGTCACTCATCTTCACGCTCCTCGGGACCCGGATCGCCATCCGCGCGCTGGTCGCCAAGGGCTACGGCCAGCTGATCCGCGACGACGGCCCCACGACGCACCACACCAAGCGCGGCACGCCCACCATGGGTGGCCTCGTGATGATCCTTTCGGTGGTACTCGCCTACTTCTGCGCGAAGCTCATCACGCAGGACATGCCGACAGCGTCAGCTCTGCTGCTGCTGTTCCTCTTCGTCGGCCTGGGCACGGTCGGCTTCCTCGACGACTACATCAAGATCGCGAAGCAGCGCTCTCTCGGCCTGCGCAGCAAGGCGAAGATGGCCGGTCAGATTCTCGTGGCGATCGTCTTCGGATGGTTCGCCTTGTGGGACGGCCTCGCCGACGAGCGCGGGCAGACCCCCGCGTCGCACTCGATCTCCTTCATCCGCGAGTTCCCGGCGCTCACCCTGCCGACCATCGTCATGATCGGCTTCATCATGGTGATGATCGCGGGGGCGAGCAACGGCGTGAACCTCACCGACGGCCTCGACGGCCTGGCCACCGGCGCGAGCACCATGGTCTTCGGTGCCTACAGCCTGGTGAACATCTGGCAGAACAACCAGAGCTGCCTGATCACTCCGGGTCCGCCCTGCTACGAGGTGCGCGACCCGCTCGACCTCGCGGTCGTCGCGGCTGCCCTCACCGGCGCGTGCTTCGGCTTCCTGTGGTGGAACGCCGCGCCGGCGAAGATCTTCATGGGCGACACGGGCTCGTTGTCGCTCGGCGGTGCGCTCGCCGGCCTCGCGATCCTGACCCGCACCGAGCTGCTGCTGCTCATCATCGGCGGACTGTTCGTGCTGATCACGCTGTCGGTGATCCTGCAGGTCGGCTTCTTCAAGGCCACGAAGGGCAAGCGGCTGTTCCGGATGGCCCCGCTGCAGCACCACTTCGAGCTCAAGGGCTGGGCCGAGGTGACCATCGTGATCCGGTTCTGGATCATCTGCGGGCTGTGTGTCGCCGGTGGCCTCGGCGTCTTCTACGCGGAGTGGGTGGCCGGCGTATGAGCCGCCCCATGGTCGACGCTCTCGGCCGCCACGACTCCTGGGACGGAGTGCGCGCCGTCGTCGCGGGCATGGGCGTCTCGGGCTTCGCCGCCGCCGACAACCTCACCCACCAGGGCGCCCACGTCGTCGCGCTCGACGAGTCCGAAGCGGGGGACCGCGGCGAGAAGGCCACCCTGCTCGAGATCCTGGGCGCGGAGGTCCGTCTCGGCCAGGGCTCGACACAGGTCCTGCCCGACGACGTCGACGTCGTGGTGACCTCGCCCGGCTGGAGCCCGAGCGCGCCCCTGCTCGCCCAGGCAGTGAGCCGGGGCATCCCGGTCTGGGGCGAGGTGGAGCTCGCCTGGCGCCTGCGCGACCCCAACCACCCCGCGCCGTGGCTCGCCGTCACGGGCACCAACGGCAAGACCACGACCGTGCAGATGCTCGACTACATCCTCCGCGCGCACGGGCTGAGGAGTGTCGCCTGCGGGAACGTCGGGCTGCCGATCGTCGAGGCGGTGATGGACCCGACGCCCTACGACGTGCTCGCGGTCGAGCTCTCCAGCTTCCAGCTCCACTACACGCACTCGATGGCCGCCGAGTCGTCGGCGGTGCTGAACGTCGCCGAGGACCACCTCGACTGGTACTCCTCCTTCGAGGACTACGCCGCCGACAAAGGCAGGATCTACGAGCGGGTCGAGCGGGCGTGCGTCTACAACGTCGCCGACCCCCTCACGGAGCAGCTCGTGCGCGACGCCGACGTGCAGGAGGGGGCGCGGGCGATCGGGTTCACCCTCGGCACACCCGATGTCGGCATGCTCGGGGTCGTCGACGGCATCCTGGCCGACCGCGCCTTCGTCGAGGACCGCCGCACGAGCGCGGCGGAGCTGTGCACGGTGGCGGACCTCGCCTCCGACGCGCCCCACTTCGTCGCGAACGCCCTGGCCGCAGCGGCCCTGGCCCGCGCTCACGGCGTGCCGCCCTCCGCCGTACGCAACGGGCTACGCGCCTTCGAGCCCGACGGCCACCGGATAGCCGAGGTCGCAGTGGTCGACGACGTGCGGTACGTCGACGACTCCAAGGCCACCAACCCGCACGCGGCGCAGTCCTCGCTCGCGGCCTACGAGCCGGTGGTGTGGGTCGCCGGGGGCCTGGCGAAGGGCGCACACTTCGACGACCTCGTGCAGGCCGTGCGGGGCCGGCTCCGCGGCGTGGTGCTGCTCGGCCAGGACCGGAATGTGATCGCCGACGCGCTTTCGCGACACGCGCCGGATGTGCCCGTCATCGTCATCGAGGGCGGGGACACTTCTGTCATGGACCGCGTCGTCGGGGCCGCTGCCGACCTGGCTCAGCCAGGAGACACCGTGCTGCTGGCACCGGGCTGCGCGTCCATGGACATGTTCGCGAACTACGGCGCGCGCGGTGATGCCTTCGCCGAGGCCGTGCTGAGACTCGGCGAACGCTAGGGAGGACGGTCCTCCCCGGCCCCGCGACGCGGGATGACACGACGGGCAGAAGGGCTGGATGTGACGACCGCGACAGGGCAGCCACGACGGCAGAGCGCTGTTGCGGGACAGGTCTCCAGCACCCGGGAGTCGCTCGCGCACGCCCTCGAGCGTCCGCTCACGTCGTACTACCTGCTGCTCGGCGCCTCGACGCTGCTGCTCACCATCGGCCTGATCATGGTGCTCAGCGCCTCGAGCGTCTACTCGTACAAGGAGTACCACACCAGCTACCACTACTTCTTCAAGCAGCTGATGTGGGTGGGGCTGGCGCTGCCTGCGGCGTTCATCGCCTCGAGGCTTCCGCACCGCGCCCTCCGCAAGCTCGCCTGGCTCGGTCTCGGCGTGTCCACGGTGCTGCTCGCGCTGACCCAGCTGGGCCTGGGCCGGGAGGTCAACGGCAACACGAACTGGCTGGCACTGGGACCGCTGGTCATCCAGCCGTCCGAGATCGCCAAGCTCGCGTTGATCCTGTGGTGTTCTCATGTGTACGCCCGCAAGGAGAAGCTCCTCGGCGACTGGAAGCACACGCTGATCCCGGTCCTCCCGGTCACCGGCGCGATCATCCTGCTGGTGATCAAGGGTGGCGACCTCGGCACCGCCCTCGTCCTTTTCGCGATCGTCCTCGGCATGCTCTGGGTGGTGGGCACACCCGCCCGGCTGTTCGGTGTCTCGCTCCTCGGCGTCGCCGTTCTCGCGCTCTACCTCGCCAGCACCAGCCAGGAGCGCCTCGAGCGGCTCACGAACTTCGTCGACCCGTTCAAGAACTACGAGGGCGCCGGCTGGCAGGCCGCGCACGGGATCTTCGCGATGTCGAGCGGCGGGTTGTTCGGCAAGGGCATCTCGGCCAGCCAGCAGAAGTGGGGCGCGCTGCCCGAGGCACACACCGACTTCATCTTCGCGGTGCTCGGCGAGGAGCTCGGCCTGGTCGGCACGCTCCTCGTGCTGGGGCTGTTCCTGACGATCGCCTACGCCGGCATCCGGGTCGCACTGCGCACCACGGACCCGTTCGTCCGCTACATGGCCGCGGGTATCACCGTCTGGCTCACCTCGCAGATGATGATCAACATCGGCATGGTGCTCGCACTCCTGCCGGTCATTGGTCTGCCGCTCCCGCTCGTGTCCTACGGTGGTTCCGCACTGCTCCCGTCGCTGGTCGCCCTCGGGCTGCTCGTCTCGTTCGCGCGTTCCGAGCCCGGCGCAGCCGACGCGCTCCGCGCGCGCAAGCGCCCACGGCAGACGGGAGTGACCGCGGGGGGCCGACAGCACGGACGAGGAAAGTAGAACCAGCATGCGCATTCTCCTGGCCGGGGGCGGTACGGCGGGACACACGTCGCCGCTCCTGGCGACGGCCGACGCCCTCAGACGGATCGAGCCCTCGGTAGAGGTGACGGCACTCGGGACGCCCCGGGGGCTGGAGGTCCGGGTGGTACCCGAGGCCGGCTACCCGTTGGAGCTGATCCCGCCCGTGCCCCTGCCGCGCAAGCCGTCCGGTGACCTGCTCCGGGTCCCGGGCCGCCTCAAGGACGCGGTGAGCGCGGCGCTCGACGTCGTCGACCGGATCCAGCCCGCTGTGATCGTCGGGTTCGGCGGCTATGTCTCCGTGCCGGCCTACATCGCCGCCCGCCGAAGGCACATCCCGCTCGTGGTCCACGAGGGCAACGCCCTGCCCGGCATCGCGAACAAGGTCGGCGCCCGCCTCACGACCCACGTCGCCACGAGCTTTCCGGGGACGCCGATGCGGCACGCCGTCTACACCGGTCTCCCGATCCGCCGCATGATCTCGACGCTCGACCGGCCCGCCCTGCGCGACGAGGCGCTGTCGTTCTTCGGGCTCGACGCGGACCGTCCGACTCTCCTGGTCACGGGAGGCTCCCAGGGCGCCCGGAAGCTGAACCAGTCGGTCTCGGCGGCCCAGCGTGCCCTCGCCGACGCAGGCATCCAGGTGCTTCACGTCGTCGGCCCGTCCGGTGAGGCCTCGGTCGCACCACGAGAGGACGACCCGCCGTACGTCGTCGTGCAGTACGTCGACCGGATGGACCTCGCCTACGCGGCCGCGGACCTCGTCGTCTGCCGCGCGGGCGCGAACACGGTGACCGAGACCGCAGCGGTGGGACTCCCCGCGGTGTTCGTCCCGCTCCCGATCGGCAACGGGGAGCAGGAGCTCAACGCCCGGCCGGTGGTCTCCGCCGGAGGCGGCCTGCTCGTGCAGGACGGCGCGTTCACGCCCGAGTGGGTCGCGGCCACGCTCCCGCCCCTGCTTCAGGACCGGGACCAGCTGCGTGCGATGTCGTCGGCCGCGTCGGACCTGATCCCGCGCGACGCCGACGAGAAGCTTGCCCAGATGGTGCTGGCGGCGGCCCGATGAGGGTCCCCGTCCCCGACCACCTGCTCCCCGCCGACCAGCTCGGCCGGGTGCACTTCGTCGGCATCGGCGGGGCCGGACTCTCCGGCATCGCCCGGATCATGCTGGCCCGCGGCATCACCGTCAGCGGCAGCGACGCCAAGGAGTCGCGGGGCCTCGAGGCGCTACGGGCTCTCGGCGCCCGTTGCCACGTGGGCCACGACGCCTCGCAGGTCCACGACGTCGACACGCTGGTCGTCTCCACCGCGGTGCGCGAGGACAACCCGGAGGTCGTCGAGGCGCAGCGGCAGGGGCTCCGGATGCTGCCGCGCTCCGCCGCGCTGGAGTCGGTCATGCAGGGCCGACGCGTGGTCGCGGTCGCCGGCACCCACGGCAAGACGACCACGACCTCGCTGCTCACCGTGGCGCTCCAGCACTGCGGCGCGGACCCGTCCTTCGCGATCGGCGGCGAGCTCAACGAGTCCGGCGCCAACGCCCACGACGGGAGCGGCGAGCTGTTCGTCGCCGAGGCGGACGAGAGCGACGGGGCCTTCCTCGTCTACTCGCCCTACGGGGCGCTGGTCACGAACGTCGAGGCCGACCACCTCGACAACTACGGGACGGAGGAGGCCTACCACGCCGCGTTCACCTCCTTCCTGGACAACATCGACCCCGACGGGTTCCTGGTCGCCTGCGTCGACGACGAGGGGGCGGCCGACCTGGCCGAGCAGGCACGGGCACGTGGCATCACGACCGTCGGGGTGGGGGAGTCCGACCGCGCGGACCTGCGTGCCGAGGCGCTGAGGTTCCAGGGGGCGACCTCGACCTTCGTGGTGGTGGACCGCGGCCGGCGTCTCGGGGAGATCTCGCTGCAGATCCCCGGTCGGCACTACGTGCTCGACGCGATGGCCGCTCTCGCGGCCGGCCTCCGTCTCGGGTTCGCCTTCGCCGACCTCAAGCGGGGGCTCGAGTCCTTCAGCGGCACGCGCCGGCGGATGGAGCTCAAGGGGGAGGTCGACGGCGTGCGCGTCTACGACTCCTACGCCCACCACCCGAACGAGATCGCCGGTGATCTCCAGGCCGCACGGTCGCTGGCCGGGGAGGGGCGCGTCGTCGTCGCCTTCCAGCCGCACCTCGTCTCCCGCACCAGGATCTTCGGACCCCAGATGGGGGAGGCCCTCGGCGCCGCCGACGAGGTCGTCGTGATGGACGTCTACGTCGCGCGCGAGGACCCGGAGCCCGGTGTCAACGGCCAGCTTGTCGCCTCCCATGTGCCGCTGCCCGCCGACCACGTGGTCTTCGAGCCGTCCTGGCAGGCCGCTCCTCAGCGCCTCGTCGAGCGGGCCCGCCCCGGCGACCTCGTGCTCACGCTCGGCGCCGGCGACGTCACCCTGGTCGGTCCCGAGGTGCTCGTGCTCCTGGCCGAGAGGTCGCGTGGTGGCCAGGGCTAGCACCCGTCCGGAGCAGGCGGCTCCCGACGAGCGGACGGTCCGCATCGCGCGGAAGCGCTTCGTCCGGCGGCAGTGGGCACGCAGGTGGCTCGCCTGGCGACGGCTCCTCGTCGTGCTCGGTGCTCTGGCGGTGCTCGTCGGGCTCGGCTGGCTGGTCTTCTTCTCCTCCACGCTCGCAGTCAAGGGCGTCGAGGTCGAGGGCCTCCACGTCCTCGACCCGGCGCAGGTACGTCGCGTGGCAGCGGTGCCGATCGGCGAACCGCTGGCAACGGTCTCCCTCGACTCGATCGCCGCGCGGGTGCAAGGCCTTGCCCCGGTCAAGGTGGTGGACGTGTCGCGCTCCTGGCCCAACGGGGTCCGGATCGCCGTCGTGGAGCGCACGGCCGTCGCCGTGGTGGAGCGCGACGGCGTGGTGCGAGGTGTCGACGACGAGGGTGTGCTGTTCCGCAGGTACCGGTCGGTGCCGGCCCGGCTGCCCGTCATACGCATCTCGGCAGGGACTCGCACCGAGGCCCTCGCCGAGGCGGCGCGTGTCGTCGACGCGCTGCCCGACGACCTCGCCGCGCGGGTCGACCACCTCGTCGTCGGGACCGTCGACTCGATCTCGCTGCAGCTGCGCAACGGCAAGACCGTCTTGTGGGGGAGCGCGGAGCAGTCCCGGAGCAAGGCCGACGTGCTGGCCGTCCTCCTTCGGCAGAAGGCATCGGTGTACGACGTCAGCGTCCCGGGCCAGCCGACCATCAAACGCTGACGCACTCGACGGCCCGGCGGGTTCTCCCAGGTAGCACAGGACGTTTCGTCGCGATGGTGTGGAAAGTCCGCGTGTCGTCCGCGTGTCGGGTGTACCTGGCCGGAGGGGCTCACCTAGGTTGTTCTGCAAGCACGAGGTTGACATAACTATAACCCTCTACTTCAGGGTGAGGGTTGAGTACACGCCGAGCTCGTGCGCTTCCCCCACCGACGTACACCCGTCTGTCTGCACCAGCAGGCAGCAGAGCAGCGAGAGGCACCCGCCGTGGCAGCACCGCAGAACTACCTGGCCGTCATCAAGGTCGTGGGTATCGGTGGAGGTGGCGTCAACGCCGTCAACCGGATGATCGAGGTCGGCCTCAAGGGCGTCGAGTTCATCGCGATCAACACCGATGCACAGGCACTTCTCATGAGCGACGCCGACGTCAAGCTCGACATCGGCCGCGAGCTCACCCGCGGACTGGGCGCCGGCGCGAACCCCGAGGTCGGGGGCAAGGCCGCCGAGGACCACGCCGAGGAGATCGAAGAGGTCATCAAGGGCGCCGACATGGTGTTCGTGACCGCAGGCGAGGGTGGTGGCACCGGCACCGGTGGCGCCCCCGTCGTCGCCCGGATCGCCCGGTCGCTCGGCGCGCTGACCATCGGTGTGGTGACCCGCCCGTTCGCGTTCGAGGGCCGCCGCCGCGCGAACTCCGCCGAGGAGGGCATCTCCCAGCTTCGCGAAGAGGTCGACACCCTCATCGTCATCCCGAACGACCGGCTGCTCTCCATCAGCGACCGCAACGTGAGCGTCCTCGACGCGTTCAAGCAGGCCGACCAGGTGCTGCTGCAGGGCGTCTCCGGCATCACCGACCTGATCACCACACCGGGCCTGATCAACCTCGACTTCGCGGACGTCAAGTCCGTGATGGCCAACGCCGGGTCGGCCCTCATGGGCATCGGGTCCGCGCGCGGCGAGGACCGCTCGGTGGCCGCCGCCGAGATGGCTGTCTCCAGCCCGCTGCTCGAGGCCTCGATCGACGGCGCCCACGGCGTCCTGCTCTCGATCGCTGGTGGCTCCGACCTCGGCCTGTTCGAGATCAACGAGGCCGCCGCGCTCGTCGCGCAGTCCGCCCACGCCGAGGCAAACATCATCTTCGGTGCGACGATCGACGACGCCCTCGGTGACGAGGTGCGCGTGACGGTCATCGCAGCGGGCTTCGACGGCGGGATGCCGAAGCGACGCGACAGCGGCACCGTGCTCCGCAGGGAGCCTGTCCAGCAGCAGACCCAGGCCGAGACCCGGGCAGCGGCGCAGGCCGCCGCCACGCAGCGTCAGGCTCCCGCTCAGAGCCAGCCCCAGCAGGGCCAGCCGCGGCAGACGCAGCCCCAGCAGCCGCAGCGGCCTGCTGCCCCTGTCGGTCAGCAGCAGGGTGGTCAGCAGCAGTACGGCGGCCAGGGTGGTCAGCAGGGCGGCCAGCCGCAGCAGCAGCGACCGGCCGGGGCCGGCCAGCAGGGGGGCCAGCAGCCGCAGCAGCCGAGCCAGCCCCCGAGGCAGCCGCGGCAGGTCCAGTTCGACGACGACGACCTGGACATCCCCGAGTTCCTCAAGTAGGTCGGTCGGAGCCGCAGGGCAGTGTTCTCGTTCCAGGAGACCCGCGGAGCAGTCGAGGTCGCGTTCACGGACCGCCACGGAGGTGTCAGTGGCGGTCCGTACTCGTCGTTGAACCTCGCCGAGCCGCACGTGGACAAGTCCGACGTCCGGCGCGCCGAGGTCGAGCAGAACCTCGACCTCCTGTCGCGCGCCTTCTCCCGGGCCTCGGTTCGTGGGGGCACCTGCCCAGCCGCGCCCAGCGATCCTCACCACCGGCCGGTGCTGGTGCGCATGCACCAGGTCCACGGGGCAGACGTGCACGTGGTCGACCGCCCGTGGCTGCAAGGCGAGGCCGCGCACCCACCTGTCGCGGACGCCCTGGTGACCGACCTGCCCGGCGTGGTGCTTCTCGTCCGGGTCGCCGACTGTGTGCCCGTGCTGCTCGCCGACCTCGACCGTGGGGTGGTGGGCGCCGCTCACGCCGGGCGCCCGGGCCTGGTTGCGGGGATCGTGCCCGCCACCGTCGCCAGGATGCGCGAGCTCGGAGCGGAGAAGATCGTCGCCTGGGTGGGGCCGCACGTGTGCGGACACTGCTACGAGGTGCCGGCCGCGATGAGAGACGAGGTGTCGGCGGTCGTACCCGAGGCGTTCGCGGAGACCTCGTGGGGCACTCCGGCTGTCGACGTCGGTGCCGGGGTCGTCTCCCAGCTGAGGGTGGCCGGGGCCGAGGTGGTCGACGCCTCGCGGTGCACGATGGAGGACGACGACCTGTTCTCCTACCGCCGCCAGGGCGCCGCTTCGGGTCGCCTCGGCGGGCTGGTGTGGGTTCGGCCGTGAACGCGCGGCGTGAGGAGATCGCCCGCAACCTCGAGGTGGTGCGTCGGCGCATCGCCGATGCCTGCGCCGCTGTCGGGCGGTCTCCCGACGAGGTCACGCTGACCGTCGTCACCAAGTTCTTCCCTGCCTCCGACGTACGCCTGCTCGCCGGTCTCGGCGTCACCGACGTGGGGGAGAACCGCCACCAGGAGGCGGAGGCGAAGGCGGCCGAGACGGCAGACCTGGGGTTGCGGTGGCACTTCATCGGGGGCCTGCAGAGCAACAAGGCGGCAGCCGTTGCTGCCTATGCCGACGTCGTCGAGTCCGTCGACCGGCCGAAGCTCCTCGGCGGGCTGTCGAAGGGTGCCCACCTGCGAGGCCGGCCCCTCGACTGCCTCGTGCAGGTCAGCCTGGACCCTCCGGGGTCCGGCGGAAGCAGGGCGGGTGCCGACCCGGGAGAGGTCCCCGGGCTCGCCGAGCAGGTCGCTGCCTCCGACGGGCTTCGGCTCCGTGGGGTGATGGCCGTCGCGCCGCTCGGTGAGGACCCCGCCGCGGCGTTCGCGCGTCTGGCCGAGGTCGCGTCCGACGTACGCCTCGTCCACCCCGGGGCGACGTGGATCTCCGCCGGCATGAGTGGTGACCTGGAGCAGGCGATCTCAGCCGGTGCGACACACGTTCGCATTGGCAGCGCGGTCCTCGGTCGACGGCCGGTGATCAAGTAGTGTCGAGAAAGCAGCAGCGTCCTATCCGAGGACGCAGACGTACCGGAGGACAGAGTTCATGAGCGGCGCAATGCGCAAGATGGGTGTCTACCTAGGCCTGCTCGAGGACACCGACCGCTTCGAGGACGAGTACGCCCAGGGCGAGTACGACGAGCGTCCACAGGCCCGTGGGCCGGAGTTCGACCGCGCCGAGGCCGCCCGTCCCACACCGGTCGCGAACCTCGCCGAGCGCCGCCGTCCCACCGCGGTGGTGGCGGAGCTCTCGAGGATCACCACGCTCCATCCACGGACCTACAACGAGGCTCGTACCATCGGCGAGAACTTCCGTGAGGGTGTGCCGGTGATCATGAACCTCTCGGAGATGGACGACGCAGACGCCAAGCGTCTCGTCGACTTCGCTGCCGGCCTGGTCTTCGCGGTCCGGGGCACCATCGAACGGGTCACCGCGAAGGTCTTCCTGCTATCCCCGCCGAACGTCTCGGTTGCCGCTGAGGACAAGCAGCGCATCGCCGAGGGCGGATTCTTCAACCAGAGCTGACGCGGATCTCGTGGTCAGTTTCGTCGCCTCGATCGTCTCGCTGCTCCTGTGGCTGTTCCTCGCGCTGCTGTTCGTCCGGTTCATCGTCGACTGGGTCCAGGTCTTCGCCCGGTCGTGGACGCCCTCGGGGGTGATCCTGGTACTGCTCGAGATCGTCTACACGATCACCGACCCGCCGATCCTGTTCTTCCGGAGGTTCATCCCGCCACTTCGGCTCGGCAGCGTCGCGCTCGACCTGAGCTTCATGATCGTCCTGATCATCTGTTACCTGCTGTTGATTGTGGTCCAAGGCTTTGTGTAGGACGCCCAGAGCCCAGGCGGAATACCCCGCCGCATACCGCATGGGGATGCCGAACCGTTCGGCATCCCGTTGCGCCCCGCTGCTTCTATCGGAGTACGGTGGGCGTGACACGCGGCCAAAAGCCGCACGTTAACTGACGACTACGAATTAAGGGTGAGGTCATGCCGCTGACGCCTGAGGACGTGAGCAACAAGCGCTTTACTCCGGTCCGGCTCCGCGAGGGGTACGACATGGGGGAGGTCGACCAGTTCCTCGACGAAGTTGAGGCCGAGCTTGCTCGTCTTACGCGTGAGAACGACGACCTGCGCTCCAAGCTGGCGGCCGCCCAGGCCGGTGGTGGTGCCGCAGCTCCGATGAGGGCTCCCGAGCCCGAGAGGGTCATCGAGCGGCCGGCTCCAGCGCCTGCCCCGGTGCCGGTCGCGCCGTCCGCGATCGAGGAGATCAAGGTCACCACCGTCGCCGACGCCTCGAGCGCCGCCGCCCGGCTGCTCGAGATCGCGACCCGCAACGCCGACGAGCTCGTGGCCGAGGCCAAGGACCAGGCGGACCGGATCGTCGGCGAGGCCCGCACGAAGGCCGAGCGCCTCGAGTCCGAGTCGAAGTCCAAGTCCGACCGCATCGAGTCCGACGCCCGCACGCGCTCGCAGATGCTCGACTCGGAGACCCAGGAGCGGCGTCGCCAGCTCTTCGGTGACCTCGAGAAGGAGAAGGACAAGCTCAACGCCGAGGTCGAGAACCTCCGCTCGTTCGAGCGGGAGTACCGCAGCCGCCTCCGCACGTACTTCGAGCAGCAGCTCTCGGCGCTCGACGGCAACGGCGAGGCCGGCACGCTGAGCTCCAGCGACCACGCGCCGAAGCGGCTCAAGTCGCTGCTCGGCGAGGAGGAGTCGAAGACTCAGCACGGCTGAGCACGACCCACCACAGCAACGGCACGAGGCCGGCCCCCGACAGGGGAGCCGGCCTCGTTCGTTGCTGTGGGGACCCGGGCGTCAGACGCGGGCGATGGACACGGTCAGCCCGAGGTCGTCGTCGTGGACGACGGTCGTGGCGGGTGCTCCTTCGGGGCCCATCGTCTGCACCTGCTCGGTCTGAGCAGCGGCCGCCCCGCTCTCGGGCCGGGCCACCTCGCCGCGGTGCATCTCGACGGCGAGCACCTCCTCCGCGACCAGGGGACCGTTCTCCCGTAGCGCCTCTGCGGTCTCGCCGTCGGCCTGCCAGACCAGGACGATCCGGTCACTCACGTCGAAGCCGCTGCTCTTGCGCGCCTCCTGGACCAACCGCACGACCTCGCGTGCCAGCCCGGCCCGCACCAGCTCAGGGGTGAGCTCGAGGTCCAGCGCGACGGTCTCGCCCTGCTCGTTCACGACCGACCAGCCTTCGCGGGGGCGTTCGGAGACGATCACCTCGTCCGGCAGCACCTCCACGCTCTCCCCGTCGACGGTCACGGTGGCCTTGCCGTCCGTCTCGAGGGTCGCGGCGAGGGCCGAGGCGTCGGAATCGGCGATCGCCTGAGCCACCCTGGGGGTCTGCTTGCCGAACCGCTTGCCGAGGGCGCGGAAGTTGCCCTTGGCCGCGTGGTCGACGAGGTCGGCCCCCGCCGACGAGAGCGGCTCCAGTGCGCCGATGTTGAGCTCGTCGGCGACCTCCGCGCGGAGCTCCCCGGACAGGGCCGACCACGCGGCGGTGCCGACGAGGGCTCGTCTCAGCGGCTGCCGGGTGCGGACCTTGGCGTCGGCGCGAGCGGCCCGACCCAGCTCGACGAGGCGTCGGGCGAGCGCGACGGCTGCCGAGAGCTCCTCGTCGACGTCGCGCTCGTCGTACTCGGGCCAGGACGCAAGGTGCACGGACTCCGGGGCGTCGGGCCCGGTCGGGCGCACGACGTCCTGCCAGACCCGCTCGGTGATGAACGGAGTCAACGGCGCCATCAGCCGGGTCAGGGTCTCCAGCGTGCTGTGCAGCGTGGCCAGCGCCGAGGGGTCGCCGTCCCAGAACCGACGCCGAGAGCGTCGGACGTACCAGTTCGACAGGTCGTCGACGAACTGCGCGATCAGGTTGCCGGCGCGCTGGGTGTCGAAGTTCTCCAGCGCGTCGGTGACCCCGCGGACCAGGCGGGCGGTCTCCGCGTGCAGCCAGCGGTCGAGGACGGGCCGCTCCGCCACCGCAGGCGCGTCGAGCGACTCGGGAGACCAGGCAGCCGTGCGCGCGTAGAGCACGTGGAACGCCACGGTGTTCCAGTAGGTCAGCAGGACCTTGCGGACGGTCTCCTGGATCGTCGCGTGGCCGACCCGGCGAGCCGACCACGGCGACCCGGAGGCCGCCATGAACCAGCGCACCGCGTCGGCGCCGTGCTGCTCGAGAAGTGGCATCGGCTCGAGGATGTTCCCCAGGTGCTTCGACATCTTCCGGCCGTCCTCGGCCAGGATGTGGCCCAGGCAGAGCACGTTGCGGTAGGACGACTCGTCGAAGACGACCGTGCCGATGGCCATCAGCGTGTAGAACCAGCCGCGGGTCTGGTCGATCGCCTCACAGATGAAGTCGGCGGGGTAGGCGCCCTCGAACTGCTTCGCCGACCCCGGGACGTGGGGGTACCCCCACTGGGCGAACGGCATCGAGCCGCTGTCGAACCAGGCGTCGATCACCTCCGGCACCCGGCGCGCCTCGGCACCGCAGGCTGCTGCACCCTCGCCGTCGGGGCGGTGCGGGCAGGCGAAGGTCACCTCGTCCACGAACGGTCGGTGCGGGTCGAGGTCGGACTGGTCGGTGCCGGTGAGCTCCGAGAGCTCGGCGAGCGACCCCAAGCAGGTCTGGTGGCCTTCCCCACACCGCCAGATCGGCAGGGGCGTGCCCCAGTAGCGGCTGCGCGAGAGCGCCCAGTCGATGTTGTTGTTCAGCCAGTCGCCGTAGCGGCCCCACTTGATCGTCTCGGGGTACCAGTTCGTGCGCTCGTTCTCCCGCAGCAGAGCATCCTTCACCGCCGTCGTCCGGACGTACCAGGACGGCTGGGCGTAGTAGAGGAGTGCCGTGTGGCAGCGCCAGCAGTGCGGATAGGAGTGCTCGTAGGCCAGGTGTCTGAAGAGCCGCCCCCGGTGCTCGAGGTCGCGCACTAGGTCGGCGTCGGCGTGCTTGAAGAACTGGCCGCCGACGAGCGGGACGGAGTCCTCGAAGTGCCCGTCCGCCCGCACGGGGTTCACCACAGGGAGCCCGTAGGCCTTGCACACGAGCATGTCGTCCTCGCCGAAGGCGGGGGACTGGTGGACCAGGCCCGTGCCGTCCTCGGTCGTGACGTACTCCGCGAGCACGACGTAGTGAGCCGGAGCCGGGAAGTCGACGAGCTCGAAGGGGCGCTGGTAGGTCCATCGCTCCATCGCCGAGCCCGCGACGGTCGCCTCGACGGTCCAGCCTTCGCCGAGCACCTGCTCGAACAGCGGCTCGGCCACCACCAGGCGCTCGGTGCCGTCGGTCGCGACGACGTAGTCGACGCCGGGGTGGACCGCGACGGCGGTGTTGGAGACGAGCGTCCACGGCGTGGTCGTCCACACGAGCAGGCTCGCGCCGGGAGAGTCGGCCGAGCCGGCGTACGGACCGGACGTGAGCGGGAACCGCACGTAGACCGACGGGTCGGTGACCGTCTCGTAGCCCTGCGCCAGCTCATGGTCGGAGAGCCCGGTGCCGCACCGGGGGCAGTACGGCGCGACGCGGTAGTCCTCGACCAGCAGACCCTTGTCGTAGATCTGCCTCAGAGCCCACCACACCGACTCGACATAGGAGGGGTCCATGGTGCGGTAGGGGTTGTCGGTGTCGACCCAGTAGCCCATGCGCTCTGTCATCTGCTCGAACGCGTCGACGTGCCTCAGCACCGACTCCCGGCACCTGGCGTTGAACTCGGCGACCCCGTAGGCCTCGATGTCGCCCTTGCCGGAGAACCCGAGCTCCTTCTCGACCGCCAGCTCGACCGGAAGGCCGTGGCAGTCCCAGCCCGCCTTGCGGTCGACGTGGTAGCCCTGCATGGTCTTGAACCGGGGGAAGACGTCCTTGAAGACGCGGGCCTCCACGTGATGGGTGCCAGGCAGGCCGTTGGCGGTCGGCGGCCCCTCGTAGAACGTCCAGGTGGGTCGGCTGCCTGCGCGGTCGAGCGACTTGTCGAAGATCTTGTTGTCGTCCCAGAACGCGAGCACCTCGTGCTCGAGCGCGGGCAGGTCCACCTGAGGCGGGACCGGGCGGTACTCACTCATCGGATGCGTCCTTCTCACCAAATCAACTGGTTGAAGGGACGATCCCGGCCGTGCGGCCGGGCCCGCGGTACCACCCTCCTTGGCCGTTCCGGTGGGTTGCCCCCGGCGCGGCCCTCTCGTAGGCCACCGCTGCCGGTTCTACCCACCCCGCCGACGGGTCGGCCGAGCGCTCTTCCGGCGGCTCCGGGGTGATGTTCACCTCTGCCGACACCCCCGGGCTCACACCGTCCCCGGGTCGCTCGTGGTCGTACAGGGGCTACTCGTCCCATCAACGCCTTGCGGTCCGATCAAGTCTGCCAGACGCCCCTATCCGGAGACACAGGGGTTTTCGTTTCGCATTTCGTTGAAGGGACGCCAGCGAAGGCATATTCTCGCCGCACGTGTGTGGCAATCGCCACACCACCATGCTGGATAGGGGGCCCTGCGGCCATGGCACGATCCACCGCGAAGAAGCTCGCAGGAAAGACGGCGGCAGCCGCCAAGCGAGTCACGTCCAGCGTCGGCCGGAAGACGGGCACCAAGACGGCCACCGCGAAGCCGGCCGCTCGGGGCGCCGGTGCCGGCGCCAAGGGCACGGCCACCAAGTCCGCAGCGGCTGCCGGTGCCAAGAAGGCCCCCGCGAAGAAGGCGGCTGTCAAGAAGTCGGCCGCCAAGACGTCGCCGGCCACGAAGACCACGGCGAAGAAGGCACCCGCCACGAAGCCGAGCAGCACCACCAAGAAGAGCGCGACGAAGCCGACCGGGAAGTCGACCGCCAAGACCACCGCGAAGAAGGCCCCGGCCAAGAAGCCCCCCGTCACGAAGGCAGCCACGAAGGCCCCCGCGAAGAAGGTCGCGGTCACGAGGACCGCGGCGAAGAAGGCCCCGGCGAAGGCGACGCCCGCAAAGGCGACGCAGGCGAAGGCGGCGCAGGCGAAGGCGGCGCAGGCGAAGGCTCCCGCGAAGACGGCGGCGGCCAGGACGGCTGTGAAGAAGACCACCACCACAGGAGGCAGCAGGACGGCGGCGAGGACCACAGCCGAGAAGAGCTCACCCACGAAGGCGGCAGCGAAGGCCCCTTCGTCCGCACAGAAGGCCCCGGTGAAGAAGATGACGCCCGTGAAGAAGCCCGCAGACAAGCTGGCAGTCAAGTCCGACGAGAAGCCTTGGACCGTCAAGGAGCTCGACGAGGTCCGGGCCGAGCTCAACGAAGACCGTGACCGCCTCCGCTCGGAGCTCAACATGGCAGAGGTGGAGCTCGCCGACCTCATGCGCGACGCCGGGGACGGTGCGGGCAACGACCAGGCCGACGTGGGCTCCACGACCTTCGAGCGCGACCACGAGATGAGCCTTGCCAACAACGCGAGGGAGATGCTCCTGCAGACCGAGCACGCTCTCGAGCGGATCGAGGACGGCACCTACGGTGTGTGCGAGCGCTGTGGTCAGCCGATCGGCAAGATGCGGCTGATGGCCTTCCCGCGTGCGACACTGTGCCTGTCATGCAAGCAGCGCGAGGAGCGTCGCTGAACCCCAGCGTCAGCACCAACACCGAGTCCACCCCCCGGCGTAGCCGCCGGCACATCCTGCTTTTCGCTGCAATCGCGGCCAGCGCCCTCGCGGTGGACTTCACCGCGAAGCACTTTGCTGTCGAGTACCTCCGCGGCGAGCCGCGGATCCCGCTCGTCGGTGACTTCCTCTCGCTCTACCTCACCTACAACTCCGGTGCCGCCTTCAGCTTCCTGACAGGCCAGACCGAGGCGCTCGCGGTGATCGCGATCATCGCCACGGTCGTCGTGCTCTGGGTGGCCCGCCGGCTGGGGAGCACCGGCTGGGCGATCGCTCTCGGCTTCCTGCTCGGCGGAGTGCTCGGCAACCTGACGGACCGGCTCGTGCGCGAGCCCGGCTTCCTCCGCGGGCACGTGGTCGACTTCTTCATGCTGCCGAACTTCCCGGTCTTCAACGTGGCAGACATCTGCATCAACATCGCAGCGGCGACGATCGTGATCCAGGCTTTGCGGGGCGTCAACGTCGACGGCACCCGGCACAGCAGCCCGACCGACGACCGGCCCGACGAGGCCGGAGAGGCCGGAGAGGCCGCGCCGCAGTGAGCTCGTCCCTCGACGGCACGGGCGCGGAGTTCCGCAGCCTCACCGTGCCCGATGTCCTCGCCGGTGAGCGCCTCGACGCGGCGATGGCCCGCTTGTTCGGGTTCTCCCGGAGCCGCGCCGCCGAGCTGGTCGCGTCGGGGAACGTCACCCTGGACGGTCAGCCGGCCGCCAAGTCGGACCGGGTGCACCCCGGTGCGCGGCTCGACGTGGAGATCCCGAAGCCGGTCGACGCCGTCGCGGTCGTCCCGGAGACCGTCGAGGGGATCTCGATCATCCACGACGACGACGCGATCGTGGTGATCGACAAGCCCGTCGGCGTCGCGGTCCACCCGAGCCCCGGCTGGACCGGCCCGACGGTGGTCGGACACCTCGCCGGCGCAGGCTTCCGGGTCGCCACCAGCGGGGCCGCGGAGCGCCAGGGCATCGTGCAGCGGCTCGACGTCGGTACGTCGGGCGTCATGGTGATCGCCAAGAGCGAGCACAGCTACTCGGTCCTCAAGAACGCCTTCCGGCACCGCACGGTCGAGAAGACCTACCACGCGCTCGTCCAGGGCCACCCGGACCCGCTGCGGGGCACCGTCGACGCGCCGATCGGGCGACACCCGAGGTACGACTACAAGTTCGCGGTGATGGCGGGCGGCCGCGACAGCGTGACCCATTACGAGACGCTCGAGGCGCATCGTTTCGCCAGCCTCCTCGAGATCCACCTCGAGACGGGGCGCACCCACCAGATCCGCGTGCACATGTCTGCGCTCAAGCACCCCTGCGTCGGTGATCTCACCTATGGCGCGGACCCGGTGCTGGCCAAGCGCGTGGGGCTCGAGCGGCAGTGGTTGCACGCCGTACGCCTGGGGTTCGAGCACCCCGACACCGGTGAGCACGTCGAGTACGAGTCGCCCTACCCCGCGGACCTCGAGCGCGCCCTGGACATCATCCGGGACGAGACCTGACGATGTCCGACTCGGACGCCACCGAGGACGAGACCGACCTCGCGCTCCGCCTCGCCGGCCCCGGCGACGCCGAGACCCTCGCCGAGCTGTTCATCGCCGCCAGACAGGCGGCGTACCCGGCGATGCCCCCCAGCGTGCACAGCGCCGACGAGATCCATGCCTGGTTCGTCCGGCTCCTCGACGGCGGCCGTGAGACCTGGCTGGCCGAGCGCGGGGGAGAGGTCGTCGGCTATCTGGTCCTCGACCCCGAGTGGCTGGACTCCCTCTACGTCCGGCCCCACCTGACCGGCGGGGGAGTCGGCACGGTCCTGCTCGACCTGGCCAAGAGCCTGCGCCCGGACGGCTTCGGGCTGTGGGTGTTCGAGAGCAACGAGGCGGCGCAGCGCTTCTACCGTCGCCACGGGCTCGTCGAGCTGCGCCGCACCGACGGGACCGGCAACGAGGAGCACGAACCGGACATCGAGATGGCCTGGCTCGGAGCCGACCCGGTCGCGGCGCTGCGCAGATGGATCGACGCCGTCGATGACGAGCTGGCGGAGCTGCTCGACCGCCGGGCTCTGCTCAGCGCCCGGATCCAGGCGGTCAAGGACGTGCCGGGAGAAGCCGGCCGCGACCCGGACCGTGAGGCGCAGATCGCGGCTCGGATGGCGGCCCGGGCTCCTCACCTCGGGGAGGACCGGATCCGGCAGATCATGCACGAGGTGATCACGCAGAGCCTCGGCGCGGCTGCCGACTCCTAGTCCGCTCGCCGGAGGTCGAGCGCGAGGAGAGTCGTCCAGACGAACGCGAGGAAGATCGCCACGGCCAGCCGGACGCTGGCGCCGTCCTGGCTGGGCCAGGCGCTGAGCGCGAGCGCGGCGACCGCCGTGACTGTGGAGTATGCAGCCCATGCCCACCGCCGGCCGTGTCCGAAACGGCGTGCGAGGACGAGGCAGCACGCGACGAGCGCGGCGAACGCAAGGGGCGGGGCCACGGCGTGGAGGGCGCCGTGCCAGCTGAAGTGGGCCGGGACTCCCTCCGGGGTGCCCGGCGGATAACCGAGGGCGGGATCAGGCAGGAAGAGGCCACCGAGGACCAGTCCCACGCCGAAGACCGCCATCAACCGCGGCGCCCAGATGCCGCCGGGACCCGCCGTGAGGACACGGCGCATCCCTACGGCGAGGCCGACCATGAGCACGCCGGTGGCCACGAAGTTCGTGATCTGGACCCAACCGAGCTCCCCGAGGCTCAGCAGGCTGAGTGGTTGATGAGCGAGGTCGAAGCCGTCGCGGGTCAGCGCCTGTGCGGCGACAACGACGGTGAAGAGCGGCCCGCCGACGGCGCCTCCGAGGAGCAGCAGGCGGCTGCGTCCTCGGCCCGGCGTCGTGCCTGCCGTGGCGGTGGTGTCCGTGCGGGTGAGCGCGTGCGAGTCCATGGTTCCTCCAAAGGACGAGTCCGTCGAGGCGGCTGCCTCACGGAGTACGTCGGGCGAAGGGGTGCTGTTTCGACACACCGACCGGCGAGCCATCGCTGGGCAGACGAACGTCAGCGACGACCAGCCCCTGTGGTGGGCGGCGCTGTAGGGAGGCAATGTCGGTACATGCCCGGTAGCGTCGTGGCACGACCACGCCGCCGTCCCGAGGAGAGCCGATGCCCAAGCCCCCGCTTCCCGACCACCTGCGCGAGCTCCTGGCGAAGCCCAACCCGGCGGTGATCACCACGCTCGGCGCGGACGGACAGCCGGTCTCGGTCGCCACCTGGTACCTGCTCGACGGGGACCGGGTCCTGGTCAACATGGACGAGGGCCGCAGGCGGCTCGAGCACATCCGGCGTGACCCGCGCGTCTCGCTCACGGCACTCGACGAGGCCGGCTGGTACACCCACCTGAGCCTCCAGGGCAGGGTCGCCGAGATGCGGGAGGACCCTGACCTCGCCGACATCGACCGGCTGGCGACGCACTACACCGGCAGGCCCTACCGGAACCGTGACCGCGGCCGCGTCAGCGCCTGGATCGAGGTCGAGCGCTGGCACGGCTGGGGCTCGGCAGGCACGGACTGAGCGCCACGGAACGAGCGGGTTCACGGACTGTCGGTGGTCCCTGGCAGCATGCTCTGCATCGACCGGGGTGTTTGCGAAGAACTCCCGTTGCGGTGACGTAGGCTGGCACCTCTTCCCCAGGAGCTCGGCCGTGGTCCCCCTCGGTCGGCCGGTGCGTGTCTGTGTTTCGGGTTGGAAGGGGCGAGTAGCCACCAATGTCAGTCGGGTCCGGGATGAACGACTCATTCGCCCACCTCCACGTGCACACCGAGTACTCCATGCTCGACGGTGCGGCCCGGCTCGGTGCGCTGACCGAACGTGCTGCCGAGCTCGGAATGCCCGCGGTGGCGATGACCGACCATGGCAACGTCTTCGGCGCCTACGAGTTCTACAAGAAGGCCAAGGCAGCGGGCGTCAAGCCGATCATCGGCATCGAGGCCTACTTCGCACCGAACATCTCCCGCTTCGACCGCAAGGGCGTCAACTTCTACGACGGCGGCCCCGACGACGTCTCCGCCCGTGGCGCGTACACCCACATGACGCTGCTCTCCGAGACGACGGAGGGCATGCACAACCTGTTCCGGCTCTCCACCGGAGCCTGGCGCGACGGTTTCTTCAAGCATCCCCGCATGGACCGTGAGCTCCTGGCCCAACACAGCAAGGGCATCATCGGGACGACCGGCTGCCCGTCGGGCGAGGTGCAGGTCCACCTGCGCTACGGCAACTACGACGCCGCCCGCCAGGCTGCCGGCGACTTCCAGGACATCCTCGGCCGGGAGAACTACTTCCTCGAGCTGATGGACCACGGCCTCGACATCGAGAACCGCGTCCGCGACGGGCTGCTCCGGCTGGCCAAGGACCTCCAGATCCCGCTGCTGGCGACCAACGACTCCCACTACGTCAACCGGGAGGACGCGCCGGCCCAGGAGCACCTGCTGTGCATCAACTCCGGCAGCACGATGGACATCCCGGCCGGCGACGGGCCGGGGCAGCGGTTCGCGTTCAGCGGGGACGGCTACTACCTCAAGTCCGCCCAGGAGATGCGGGCGCTGTGGGCTGACAAGTACTCCCTCCGCGAGGCCTGCGACAACACGCTGCTGATCGCCGAGCGCTGCGACGTCTCCTTCACCGAGGGCACCGGCACCTACATGCCGCGGTTCCCCTGCCCCCCGGGGGAGAACGAGGACTCCTGGCTGGTGAAGGAGGTCGAGAAGGGCCTGCACTTCCGCTACCCGGGGGGCATCCCCGAGGAGGTGCGCAAGCAGGCCGACTTCGAGATCGGCGTCATCACCCAGATGGGCTTCCCCGGCTACTTCCTCGTGGTCGCCGACTTCATCAACTGGGCGAAGGACAACGGCATCCGCGTGGGCCCCGGTCGCGGCTCCGGGGCGGGTTCGATGGTCGCCTACGCGATGCGCATCACCGACCTCGACCCGCTCGAGCACGGCCTGATCTTCGAGCGGTTCCTCAACCCCGACCGCATCTCGATGCCCGACTTCGACATCGACTTCGACGAGCGTCGGCGCAGCGAGGTGATCCGCTACGTCACCGAGAAGTACGGCGACGACCGGGTCTCCTACATCGTCACCTACGGCACCATCAAGGCCAAGCAGGCGGTCAAGGACTCCTCACGGATCCTGGCCTACCCGTTCGCGATGGGCGACCGGATCACCAAGGCGATGCCGGCAGCGGTGATGGGCAAGGACGTCCCGCTGAAGGACATCTTCGACCCCAACCACAAGCGCTATGGCGAGGGCGGGGAGTTCCGCGCCCTCTACGAGGCCGACAACGACGTCAAGCGGGTCGTCGACACCGCGATCGGCATCGAGGGCCTCAAGCGGCAGTGGGGTGTCCACGCGGCCGGCGTCATCATGTCCAGCGAGCCGCTGATCGACGTGATCCCCCTGCTCAAGCGGCCGGCCGACGGCGCGATGATCACGCAGTTCGACTACCCGACCTGCGAGACGCTCGGCCTGATCAAGATGGACTTCCTGGGCCTGCGCAACCTCACGGTGCTCGACGACGCGGTGAAGAACATCGAGGCCAACCGCGGCGAGAAGGTCGTCCTGGAGGAGCTCGACCTCACCGACGAGGCGACCTACCGGCTCCTGCAGCGCGGCGACACCCTCGGCGTCTTCCAGCTCGACGGCGGCCCGATGCGGGCGTTGCTGCGGTCGATGCGTCCGGACACCTTCGAGGACATCTCGGCAGTGGGCGCGCTCTACCGGCCGGGTCCGATGGGTGCGGACTCCCACAACAAGTACGCCCGCCGCAAGACCGGCCGCGAGGAGGTCGTGCCGATCCATCCCGAGCTCGCCGAGCCGCTCGCGGACATCCTGGGTGAGACCTACGGTCTGATCGTCTACCAGGAGCAGGTCATGGCGATCGCCCAGAAGCTGGCGGGCTACTCGCTGGGACAGGCGGACCTGTTGCGTCGAGCGATGGGCAAGAAGAAGAAGGAAGAGCTGGACAAGCAGTTCGCGACCTTCTCCACCGGCATGACCGAGCGCGGCTACTCGATGGACGCGGTCAAGACGCTGTGGGACATCCTGCTCCCGTTCTCCGACTACGCGTTCAACAAGGCGCACTCCGCGGCCTACGGCCTGGTCTCCTACTGGACGGCCTACCTCAAGGCGAACTACCCGGCCGAGTACATGGCCGCGCTGCTGACCTCGGTGAAGGACGACAAGGACAAGTCGGCGATCTACCTCAACGAGTGCCGCCGGATGAAGATCCAGGTGCTGCCGCCGGACGTCAACGAGTCCGCCTCGAACTTCACCCCTGTGGGGCGCGACGTCCGCTTCGGCCTCAATGCGATCCGCAACGTCGGCGGCAACGTCGTGGACGGGATCGTCTCGGCGCGCGAGGAGAAGGGCCGCTACGCCGACTTCAACGACTTCATGGAGAAGGTCCCCGCCCACGTCTGCAACAAGCGGGTGATCGAGTCCCTGGCCAAAGCCGGTGCCTTCGACGACATGAAGCACAAGCGGCGGGCGCTGGTGGCCATCCACGAGGAGGCCGCTGACCGCTACGCGACCATCAAGAGGGACGTGGGAGGAGGGCAGGACTCGCTCTTCGACGCCCTCGACGCCGGCTCCGAGGCCGCCTTCGACATGGCGGTCGTCATTCCCGACATCGACGAATGGGACAAGACCACGTTGCTCGGTCATGAGCGCGACATGCTCGGCCTGTACGTCTCAGACCATCCCCTGATGGGGCTCGAGCACATCCTCGCCAGCGGCAGCGACTGCACCATCGGGCAGCTGCTCACCGACGAGGACCGGCCCGACGGCTCCACGATCACGGTGTGCGGCCTGATCACCTCGGTGCAGCGCAAGATCACCAAGCGCGGTGACGCCTGGGCGATGGTCACGCTCGAAGACCTCGAGGGCGGGATCGACGTGCTGCTCTTCCCCAGCGCCTACCAGCTGGCGAGCACCCTGTTGAACGAGGACGCGATCGTCACGATCAAGGGACGTCTCAGCCGCAGCAAGGACCAGCCGGAGCTGCACGGGCAGGAGGTCAGCCTTCCTGATCTCTCGGACGGTCCGTCCGGGCCGGTGGTGATCTCGCTTCCGTCGACGCGCTGCACGCCGCCGATGGTGGAGCAGCTCAAGGACGTTCTCGGCACCCACCCCGGCGTGACCGAGGTGCGGCTTCGCCTGATGACCAAGACCTCGACCACGGTGATGCGGCTCGACGACCGGCTTCGGGTCACGCCGTCCCAGTCGCTGTTCGCCGACCTCAAGGCGCTGCTCGGCCCTAGCTGCCTGGCGGGCTCGTGAAGCGCAGCCTCGGGAAGGCCGTGGTCGTCGACGTCGCGACGATTCTCGGCACGTTCCTGGTGCTGGGCGCTGTGTGCGGGTTGGTCTGGTGGCTCGTGGTCGACCCGGCTGTGTTCATCCGCACCCGGGGAGGTGGGGGTGCCATGGGCGAGGTCGAGCTGTCCAAGCGGTTCGCGGCCGACGGCTGGTACTCCGTGATCGCGATCGTCGCCGGCTTCCCCAGCGGCATCGGGCTCACGTGGTGGCGCTCCCGTGACTTCCGCTTGACGACCGTGCTGCTCGTGCCTGGAGCAGCCCTCGCCGCCGCGGTCATGGCGGCCGTCGGTCGTGCGGTGGGCCCGGAAAGCCCCGGCGTGGCCCTGGCCCACGCCGCGCGTGGTGCACGCGTCCCGGTCGACCTGGCGGTCTCGGCAACCCCGAGCTACCTCATGTGGCCGATAGCCGTGCTGTTCGGGGCCTTGATGGTGCTCTGGTCGTCGGCGAGGCCCGACGAGGACCCCTCTCGGGCCGCAGCGGACACCGACGCCGACGACGTGCACGAATCACCCGAAAACGACTACCACACCCCGCGTTGAGGCCTTAGCGTTTAGCCGCCACCCTGCGCCCCTACTCAACGATCAGGAAGACCGCATGTCCATGGGCCCCACGAACTCCGCCGAACCCGAGTATCTCGGGGACGCACCCTCCACCTCACCACGCCCCGCTCGCGGACGCAGGACAGCGGTCCTCGGCCTGGCCGCAGTTGCCGTCGTGGGTGTCGTGGCCGCAGGCGGCTGGGCCGCCATGTCCTTGATGTCAGGGGGAACCCAGCCGGCTGAGGCGATCCCCGCGAACGCGCTCGGCTACGTCAGCCTGGACCTCGACCCGTCCGCGTCGCAGAAGATCGAGGCGATCAGGATCCTCCGGAAGTTCCCGGCCATCGACAAGGAGATGAAGATCTCCAGCCAGGACGACCTCCGCCGCTGGGTGTTCGAGCAGGCGCAGAAGGACGGCCAGTGCAAGGGCCTCGACTACGACAAGGACATCGAGCCCTGGATCGGAGACCGGATCGCCATGGCCGGCGTACCCGCCGAGAAGGGCGGCAAGACGGCCACGCCCCTGGTCGCTCTCCAGGTGACCGACTCGGAGGCGGCGACGGCGGGGATCAAGAAGCTTGCCGACTGCGGTGACGCGGGCGAGGACTTCGGCGTCGCCGTCGCAGGCGACTACGCCCTGATCAGCGACAGCCAGAAGCACGCCGAGGCCCTCGCGGCCGCGGCCGGGCAGTCGTCCCTCGCCGATGATGCCGACTTCCAGAAGTGGACCAGCCGCGTCGGCGACCCCGGCATCGTCACGATGTACGCCGCGCCCGGTGCCATGGAGGCGCTCGCCGACATGCAGAGCGGCCTCGCGGGTCCCTTCTTCGCCCCTGGCGGTGGGAAGGACGAGAGGTTGATGGGGCCCGAGGCCGGCATGCAGCGGATGAACGACCGGCTCAAGGACGCCTACAAGGACTTCAAGGGCATGGCGGCGGTCGTCCGGTTCGAGGACGGCGCGGTGGAGGCCGAGTTCGCAGGCGAGAGCACGCCCGACGACCTCGCCGCGGTCCTGTCCAAGCGCGGCAAGGCACACGTCTCCGAGCTCCCGGCAGGCACTGCCGCCGCCATCGGGGTGTCGCTCCAGGACGGTTGGGCAAAGGGCTACGTCGACTTCATGGCCAAGGTCATGGGCGAGGACCAGCCGGTGGACCAGATGCTCAAGGAAGCGGAGGCGCAGACCGGACTCGACCTGCCCGGGGACATCGAGCGGCTCCTCGGTGACGGCTTCGCCGTGGCGGTCGACAAGGACCTGGACGTGAAGGCTGCTTCGGAGGACCCGACCGCCATCCCGGCCGGCATCCGGATCTCCGGAGACCCGCAGGAGGTCCACGGCGTCGTGGACAAGATCAAGAAGGCGGTCGGTCCCATGGCCGACCAGCTGGTCGTCGAGGACGGGGACGGCGCGGTGTCGCTCGGTCTGAGCCCCGACTACGTCCGCAAGCTCGCGGGCAGCGGCGAGCTCGGCCAGGACGCGGCGTTCAAGGACGTGGTGCCCGAGGCAGACAAGGCCGCCGCCGTGATGTTCGTGAACCTCGACGCCGTCGAGAAGTGGGTCACCCAGGCCATGGAGCAAGGTGGCCAGATGGGGCCGGACGAGACGAAGGTCCGTGACAACATCGCTCCGCTGCGCGCCTTCGGTGCCAGCTCCTGGGTCGAGGACGACGGCAGCGAGCGTGGGCTGCTTCGTCTGTCCACCGACTAGCTCGTTCGACGACGTGCACGCCCGGCCGGTTCCGATCGGCCGGGCGTGTCGTCATTGACGCCCGATGGGCGCGACGGTCGCCTCGGTGACCCGGACGAGGTCCGCCGGAGCCAGCTCCAGGTCCAGGCCGCGCCTGCCACCGGAGACGAACACCGTCTCGAACACCGTCGCCGACTCCTCGAGCACGGTCGGGTGACGCCGCTTCTGGCCGATCGGCGAGATCCCCCCGACGACGTAGCCCGAGGCGCGTTCGGCGTCCGCGGGCTCGGCCATCGCAGCCTTCTTGCCGCCCACGGCAGCGGCGACCGCCTTGAGGTCGAGCTGGCCCGAGACGGGCACGATGCCGACGACCAGCCGGCCGTCGACCTCGACGAAGAGCGTCTTCAGGACCCGGTCCGGGTCGAGGCCGAGCGCCTCTGCTGCCTCGAGGCCGTACGACCGCACCGCCGGGTCGTGCTCGTAGGCGTGCGCGGTGAACGCGATCCCGGCCCGCGTCAGGGCGACCGTTGCGGGTGTCCCTCCGGCCCCCCGCTTCTGCTGCCTGGCCATCAGTTCGGCGACCAGCCGGTGCGGGAGACCTCCGTGGCGGGCAGGGACGGGATCGCCCGCATGGCGCGCATCTCCTCGACCATGGCAAGCCTGAGCATCGTCAGACGCTCGTCTGCGCTGCCGGTCTCGAGCAGCGCCTGGCGCTCGCGCAGCGTGAGCAGGCAGGTCGCGGCGAGCGTGTAGGACAGGTACACCGGGTCCTCGGGCAGGTCGACGTCGAGCACGTCGGCTCCGCGCATCTCGGAGAGCCGTGAGCGGTACGTCTGGAAGGTCGCGCGCGCGCGCGTCGCCGCCTCCGACGTACCACTGGGGCCGGCCGAGGGGTCGCCGGAGTCGGACGCGGTCTCCAAGGTCCCCACGAGGTACGGCCCGGAGCTGTCCATCGACTGCAGATGGAAGCGCTCGCGCCCGACGATCTCGATGTCGAACCGCCCGTCCTCGGCCGGCACGACGGTGGTCATCTGGGCGACGCAGCCGACGCGGTGCAGTGACTGCACGCCGTGGGAGCCGACCTCGTAGCCCTCGCGGATCGCGACCACCCCGAACAGGCGCTGGCTGCGGTCGGGGATGGTGAGCAGGTGATGGACCAGGGCACGGTAACGGTCCTCGAACACGTGCAGCTCCATGGTCATCCCCGGGAACAGCACGCTGTTCAGGGGGAACATCGGTAGCTGGTCGGTCACGGCGACCAACCTACCCATCCCCAGGGGGTCCCGCGCGCTGACACCGCACGAGCCGGACCAAGGCGTCGCCCTACACTTGGAGCCATGATTCGCCGCATCGATCTCAGGGGTACGACGGGCGCCGACGCGTCGCAGGCGGCCCCTGACTACCGCAGCGTCGTGCCTCGCGCGGAGCTCGACGTCGAGGCCGCCCTCGACGTCGTCCGCCCGATCTGTGAGGCCGTCCGTCATCGCGGGGTCGAGGCGATCACCGAGTTCGCGGCCCGGTTCGACGGCGTCGAGCAGCAGGACATCGCGGTCCCTCAGGAGGCACTCCAGAGGGCGCTCGACGACCTGGACCCCGACGTGCGTGCGGGTCTCGAGGAGTCGATCCGCAGGCTTCGGCTGACCTGCGAGGCCGAGCTCGAGTCCGACGTCGTGACCCAGGTCGTCCCCGGAGGGACGGTCACGCAGCGGATGGTCCCCGTCGAGCGGGTCGGACTCTACGTCCCGGGCGGCCTCGCGCCGCTCGTCTCCAGCGTCGTGATGAACGTCGTCCCCGCGCAGGTCGCGGGCGTGAGCTCGATCGCGCTCACCTCGTCGCCGCAGAAGAGCAACGGCGGCCTGCCGCACCCGACGATCCTCGCGGCCTGCGCGATGCTCGGCATCGACGAGGTCTACGCCGTGGGCGGCGCCCAGGCGGTCGCGATGTTCGCCTACGGCGCCGGGCCGTGCCGCCCGGTCGACATGGTCACCGGCCCGGGCAACATCTACACGGTCTCCGCCAAACGACTGCTCAAGGGCGTCGTCGGTATCGACTCCGAGGCGGGACCGACCGAGATCGGGATCCTCGCCGACGACACCGCCGAGGCGGCCCACGTCGCGGCCGACCTCATCAGCCAGGCAGAGCACGACCCGCTCGCCGCCTCGGTCCTGGTCACCCCGTCCGAACGCCTCGCCGCCGAGGTCGAGGCCGAGCTCGACAAGCAGATCTCGGTGACCAAGCACGTCGAGCGCATCCGGACCGCCCTGTCGGGGCGGCAGTCGGCGATCGTGCTCGTCGACGACCTCGAGCAGGGCCTTGCGGTCGTCAACGGCTACGCCGCCGAGCACCTCGAGGTCCAGACCGAGGACCCCGAGCGCTGGGCGGCCCGGGTCCGCAACGCCGGCGCGGTCTTCGTGGGGGCGTTCGCGCCCGTGTCGCTCGGTGACTACGCGGCCGGGTCGAACCACGTCCTGCCCACGGGCTGCGCGGCCTGCTACTCCTCCGGGCTGTCGGTGCGGTCGTTCCGCAAGGCGGTCCACGTCGTCGACTACACCTATGAGGCGCTGCGCGACGTGGCCACCCACGTGGTCAACCTCGCCAACGCCGAGGACCTCCCCGGCCACGCGGCGGCGGTGCGGGTCCGGGTCGAGGACCGCTGATGCTCCCGTGACGACACTTCCTCTCCGGGAGGAGCTGCGTGGCATCGAGCCGTACGGCGCCCCCCAGCTCGACGTGCCCGTGGCCCTCAACGTCAACGAGAACCCCTACCCACCGAGTGAGGCAGTCGTCGCCGACGTCGCCGAGGCGGTGGCCGAGGCGACCCGCACCCTCAACAGGTACCCCGACCGCGAGTTCACCGACCTCCGGGTAGCCCTCGCGGAGTACCTCGGACACGGCGTCAAGCCGGAGCAGGTGTGGGCGGCCAACGGCTCCAACGAGGTGATGCTGCAGATCCTGCAGGCCTTCGGTGGCCCGGGCCGGGTGGCCGTCTCCTTCGCGCCCACCTACTCGATGTACCCCGAGTACGCCCGCGATGCGATGACCGGCTGGGTGGTCGGACACCGCGCGGAGGACTTCTCCCTCGACGTGAAGCATGCCGTCGCGGTGATCGAGGAGCACCGGCCCTCCGTCGTACTCCTGCCGTCCCCGAACAATCCGACCGGCACCGCGCTGCCGCTCGACACCGTCCGCGCGGTGTGTGAGGCGGCGCCGGGCGTCGTCGTGATCGACGAGGCGTACGGCGAGTTCCGCCGGGCCGGGACCCCGAGCGCGCTCGAGCTCTTGCCGACGACACCGAACCTCGTCGTCTCCCGCACGATGAGCAAGGCGTTCGCGCTGGCCGGCGCCCGGCTCGGGTACCTCGCCTCGTCGCCGGAGATCTGCGACGCGCTGCGCGTGGTCCGGCTGCCCTACCACCTCTCGGCGGTGACGCAGGCTGTCGCCAGGGTCGCGTTGCGGCACGCCGACGAGCTGCTCGCGCGGGTCGACGACCTGCGCGCCGAGCGCGACGCCACCGTGACCTGGCTGCGCGAGCAGGGGCTCGAGGTCGCCGACAGCGACGCGAACTTCTGCCTGTTCGGGACGTTCGAGGACCGGCACGCCGTGTGGCAGGGCCTC
Source organism: uncultured Actinomycetota bacterium (assembly GCA_963700955.1). Taxonomy (GTDB): domain Bacteria; phylum Actinomycetota; class Actinomycetes; order Propionibacteriales; family Nocardioidaceae; genus Nocardioides_C. Next base: position 284,213 of record CAVOZH010000004.1, read on the forward strand.
CTCGACCGGGGTGTGCTGATCCGTGAGACTGGTCCGGACGGCTGGCTCAGGGTGTCGGTCGGCACGTCCGAGGAGATGGCGGCCTTCCGGTCCGCCCTGATGGAGGTACTCAACTCATGAGCCGAAGCGCACGCATCGAGCGGGAGACCAAGGAGTCCAAGGTCCTCGTCGAGCTCGACCTCGACGGTTCGGGACGGGCCGACATCTCGACGGGTGTGGGCTTCTACGACCACATGCTCAGCTCCCTCGCCCGGCACGCCCTGCTCGACCTGACCGTGCAGACGGTGGGTGACATCCACATCGACGCCCACCACACCGTCGAGGACACCGCCATCGCGCTCGGCGACGCGCTGCGCGACGCGCTCGGGGACAAGAAGGGGATCCGCCGGTTCGGTGACGCGCTGGTGCCTCTCGACGAGGCCCTCGTGCAGTGCGCGGTGGACGTGTCCGGCCGTCCCTACTGCGTGCACACCGGAGAGCCGGAGGCACAGGCGTTCGTGACGATCGGCGACTCCTACCTCGGCTCGCTGACCCGGCACGTCTTCGAGACCCTCGCGCACCACGCCCAGATCGCCCTGCACGTGCGGGTCATCTCCAGCCGCGACCCGCACCACCTCGTGGAGGCGCAGTTCAAGGCGGTCGCACGTGCCCTGCGTGACGCGATCGCGCTCGACCCGCGCGAGACCGGGGTGCCGAGCACCAAGGGATCCCTGTGAGCCCTGACGTCGTCCTCCTCGACTACGGCTCCGGCAACATCCGGTCCGCGGTCCGCGCCCTGGAGCGCGCCGGCGCCGACGTGACACTGACCGCCGACCGCGCCGCGGCGACAGAGGCAGACGGACTCGTCGTCCCCGGCGTCGGGGCCTTCCGCGCCTGCGTCGAGGGGATCCGCGCGGTTCGCGGCCACGAGGTGATCGGCCGCAGGCTCGCCGGGGGTCGCCCGGTCCTCGGCATCTGCGTGGGCATGCAGGTCATGTTCGAGCACGGCGTCGAGCACGGGGTGGACACTCCCGGCCTCGACGAGTGGCCCGGCGTCGTCGAGCGCATCCAGGCGCCCGTCGTACCCCACATGGGCTGGAACACCGTCGAGTCGCCGGAGGGAAGCACCCTCTTCCGGGGCATCGAGGGGGAGCGGTTCTACTTCGTGCACTCGTACGGCGTGCGCGACTGGACCCTCGAGACGAACGGCCGCACGCGGGCGCCGCTGGTGACCTGGGCCGAGCACGGCGGCGACCGGTTCGTCGCGGCCGTGGAGAACGGCCCGCTCTCGGCGACGCAGTTCCACCCGGAGAAGTCGGGAGACGCTGGAGCCGCCCTGCTGCGCAACTGGGTGGAGTCGTTGTGAGCAAGGAGCGGGCGAGGAACCGCGCCGCCCGCGAGAAGGAGGCCGGGATCAAGGCGGCCGCCCGGGGTGCCCAGCAGGAGCGTCAGGAGCGGGAGCAGGCTGCGAAGAAGAAGCCCGCCGGCCCACACACGAAGGCCGCCCAGCCGGCCAGGAAGGGCAGGGCGGGCACGCCTGCCAAGGCGACGAAGCAGGCGCACCCCCATGCGCCGGTGAGCAAGAAGCGGACCCACGCCCCTGTCGGGAAGCCGGATGGTCCCCTCGCCCGCCGCAGACGCGCCCGGATCCGCCTGCTGCTGGTCCTGCTGCTCCTCGTGAACGTCGCGGCCTGGATGGTCTGGCCCGACTGGTCCGCGCGGCTCGCCGTTCTCATCGTGACCCTCATCACCGCACCGCTGCTGGGCGCCTTGATGCTGCGCCGGCGCTAGAGCAGACCACGACCCAGGAGAGGGGAGCCCAGTGACCGAGCAGTCCAGGGACCGACGGGTGTTGCAGATGCGGCTCGTGGTGGAGGCCGCCGACTACGACGAGGCGGTGTCCTTCTACCGCGACGTCCTCGGCCTCCCCGAAGAGCTCGTCGTCGAAGGTGAGCAGGGGGAGAAGGTCACCATCCTCGACGCCGGCCGGGCGACGTTGGAGCTGTCGAACCCGGCACAGGTGGCGATGATCGACGACGTCGAGGTGGGGCGACGCGTGAGCCCGCGACTGCGCGTCTGCTTCGAGGTGGTCGACGCCGAACAGGCCACCCGCGACCTGGTCGACGAGGGTGCTGAGCTCATCGCGGCGCCCACGGTGACCCCGTGGCAGTCCCTGAACTCACGGCTGGCGGCGCCGGCGGGTCTGCAGCTCACGTTGTTCGAGGAGCTCGAGGGGCCACCCCCAGCGTCCTGAGCCTGTGGCTCGTGGCGCGGCGAGGGACCGCCGCCGCTGCGACACCGCTGGGTGGGACGGGCGTCGGGCCGGGCCCAGGGCTCTCCTAGGCTTGGGCCCATGAGCTCCTACCTCGAGTTGTTGCCCGCCGTCGACGTCGCGGGCGGGCAGGCCGTCCAGCTCGTGCAAGGCGTGGCGGGCTCCGAGAAGCGCTTCGGCGACCCGGTCGAGGCCGCCCTCAACTGGCAGGACCGGGGCGCGGAGTGGCTGCACCTCGTCGACCTCGACGCGGCGTTCGGGCGCGGGAACAACCGGGAGCTGCTCGCGAGGATCGTCGGCACGCTCGACATCAAGGTCGAGATGAGCGGCGGCATCCGCGACGACGAGTCCCTCGAGGCCGCGCTCGCTACAGGATGCCGAAGGGTCAACATCGGCACCGCCGCGCTCGAGCACCCCGAGTGGTGCGCCAAGGCGATCGCCCAGCACGGAGACCGGATCGCGGTCGGCCTCGACGTCCGTGGCCGCACCCTCGCGGCACGCGGCTGGACCCGCGAGGGCGGCGACCTCTACGAGGTGCTGGCCCGCCTGGACTCGGAGGGCTGTGCGCGCTACGTCGTGACCGACGTGAACAAGGACGGCATGCTCCAGGGGCCGAACCTCGAGCTGCTCCGCAGCGTGTGTGCCGCGACGGACCGCCCGGTAGTCGCCTCCGGTGGGATCACCGAGCTCGCCGACCTGGACGCGCTCGCGGGCCTCGTCGACGAGGGGGTCGAGGGCGCCATCATCGGGACCGCGCTGTACGAAGGTCGGTTCACCCTCGAGGACGCACTCGACCTCACGCTTCCGGCGAACCGCGGATGAGCCTCGCCGTCCGGGTCATCCCGTGCCTCGACGTCGACAACGGCCGGGTGGTCAAGGGCATCAACTTCCGGGAGCTCCGCGACGCCGGGGACCCGGTGGAGCTGGCCAAGGTGTACGACGCCGAGGGAGCCGACGAGCTGACCTTCCTCGACATCTCCGCGTCCCACGAGGAGCGTGCCACCACGCTCGAGATCGTCTCGCAGACCGCCGAGCAGGTGTTCATCCCGCTCACGGTCGGCGGCGGCATCAGCAGCGTCGAGGACGTCGACCGGCTGCTGCGCGCCGGGGCGGACAAGATCGCGGTCAACACAGCCGCGATCCGCCGGCCCGGGCTGATCGCCGAGATCGCCGACCGGTTCGGCAACCAGGTGCTCGTTCTGTCGGTCGACGCCCGCCGGGCACCGGGCACGGACTCCGGTTTCGAGGTGACGACCCACGGTGGCCGGCGCAGCGCGGGTCTCGACGCGGTCGAGTGGGCCCGTCGGGCCACAGAGCTCGGCGCGGGCGAGATCCTGCTCAACGCCATGGACGCCGACGGGACCGAGGACGGTTTCGACCTCGAGCTGATCCGCCTGGTGCGGGGCGAGGTGACCATCCCGGTGATCGCGAGCGGGGGAGCGGGCAAGGTCGAGCACTTCCCGCCCGCGGTCGAGGCGGGCGCGGACGCCGTACTCGCCGCCACCGTCTTCCACTTCGGCACGCTGAGGGTGGGACAGGTCAAGAAGGCCTTGGCGGAGGCCGGCTACCCCGTGCGCTGACGGGTGTCGCGCGGCAGCGACGCACTCAGCGAGCGGTCTGCGACCACTGGGCCAGCGAGCCACGCCTCACGGCCAGGAACCGTCCGCGCCCCGCGGCCTAGATCCCCAGGTCCGTCCGGGTCAGGGCCGCCACGTCGGCGTCCGAGCCCTTGAGCTCCACCCGTGCCTGCGGCTTGCGTCCGTAGACGAACAGCACCAGCTCGGCCGGCAGCCCGCGTACGACGACCGGGGTGGCTGAGCCCTTGAGGACCACACGCTCGGCGGTGTCGGTGCGCTCGAGCACGACGCCGACCTCCGACGACCGGACCAGGCCTTTCCCGGCGACGCGGATCAGCTTCCACAGCACGTCCTGCGCACGCTCGCTCAGGAGCCGGGGGACCCACTCGTCCTGCGCGCGGCGGATGTCCTCGTGGTGCACGAAGTACTCGAGCGTGTTCGCCGCCTTGTCGACCGGCCCGAGGCGGAACGGCGAGTACACCGGCGGCCCCTCCCGCAACCGCTGCACCAGCACCGACATGTCCTGGCGCGCGAGCCGCCGCGACGCCGCCTCGGTAACCCGCGCCAGGGGTGGCACCACGATTCCGATCGCGGCGGGACTGCCCTCACGCAGCAGGAGGTGGACGACGAGCTCCTTGACCGTCCAGTCGCCCGACAGCGTCGGCGCGTCGGGACCGAGCTCGAGGGCGAGGTCGCACAGCGCGGCGCGTTCGGTCCGGGCGAGTCTGCTCATGTCCTTGATCGTAGGGTTGCCTGACAACGGAGGGAGCAGCGGTGACTACCAGTCGGACGGCCAGGCGGCCAGTCGCCTCGGCGAGCACGATCCGCGACGGGCTTGCCGTGCTGTGGGTGGCGATCAAGCGCGAGCCGTGGGTCTTCACGCTCTCGACGCTGGGCAGCGTGCTCTTCGGCGCCCTGACGGTCGCGGACGCCTGGGTGCTCGGCTGGGCGACCGACCACGTGGTCCTCCCCGCGTTCGAGACAGGAACGACCACCGCCAAGGGCCTCATCGTGGTCCTGGCGCTGTTCGTCGGCGTGGCGATCCTCCGGGCGGTCGGCATCGTCGCCCGCCGCCTGGGAGCCGGGGTCATGCAGTACCGCATGCAGGCCCACTCCCGCAGGGCGGTCACCCGGCAGTACCTCAGGCTCCCGATGGCCTGGCACCAGCAGCACCCGACCGGGCAGCTGCTGTCCAACGCGAACGCGGACGTCGAGGCCGCGTGGGCACCGATCGCGCCACTGCCGATGGCCGTGGGCACGGTTGCGATGATGGTGATCGCGGTCGTCCAGATGTTCGTCGCCGACCTCGTCATGGCGCTCGTCGGACTGCTCGTCTTCCCCCTCGTGATCGCCGCCAACATCGCCTTCCAGCGGCTCCAGTCGCCGCTGATGACCCGTGCGCAGGCACTCCGCGCGGAGGTGAGCGAGGTCGCGCACGAGTCGTTCGACGGCGCCATGGTCGTCAAGACCCTCGGCCGGGAGCAGGAGGAGACCGAGCGGTTCGCCGAGCGAGCGCACGCCTTGCGCGACGTCGCGGTCCGCGCCGGCCGGATCAGGGCGGCGTTCGACCCGACGCTCGAGGCGCTGCCGAACCTCGGCGTGCTCGCGGTCCTCGGCGTCGGGGTGATGAGGGTCCTCAACGGCCAGACCGACGCCGGCGACGTCGTCACGGTCGCCTACCTGCTCACGATCGTGGCGTTCCCGATCCGATCCCTCGGCTGGCTGCTGGGGGAGTTCCCTCGCAGCGTCGTGGGGTTCGAGCGAGTCGCCGCGGTGCTCGCCGCGACAGGCGAGATGACCTACGGCGGCCAGGCGATCGACCTCGCTGCCGGTGGAGCGCGTCTCGACGTCAGGGGCCTCGCCTACAGCCACGTGCCGGACCAGTCGCTGCTCGGGGACCTCACCTTCACGGTCGAGCCGGGGCGCACCGTCGCGGTCGTCGGCGCCACCGCCTCGGGCAAGAGCACGCTGACCTCCTTGCTGGCCCGGCTCGTCGACCCCGACGAGGGCGCGATCCTCGTCGACGGCCGCGACCTGCGTGAGCTCCGTGCCGGAGCGCTCGCGGAGCACATGGCGCTGGTCCCCCAGCACACCTTCCTCTTCGACGACACCGTCCGGGGCAACGTCACGCTTGGCGCCGACCTCGCCGACGACGAGGTCTGGGAGGCGCTGCGGACGGCGCAGGCGGACGGGTTCGTCGCCGCCCTGCCCGACGGGCTCGACACGAAGCTCGGCGAGCGAGGCACCACCCTCTCCGGAGGCCAGCGCCAACGTCTCTCGCTCGCCCGCGCGCTGGTACGACGGCCGCGGCTGCTGGTCATGGACGACGCGACGTCCGCGGTGGACCCCGAGGTCGAGGCGCGCATCCTCGCCGCCCTCCGGAACTTCGGGAGCACGATCCTCGTCGTGGCCTACCGCAAGGCGACGATCGCGCTCGCCGACGAGGTGGTCTACCTCGCCGACGGGCGCGTGGTGGACCACGGCACCCACGAGGAGCTGCTACGGCGCAGCCCGCGCTACGCGGACCTCGTCAACGCGTACGAGCAGGCGGCCGCCGAGCGGGCTCTCGAGGCCGAGGGCGCTGCCGAACCCGACGAGCGGACGGTGAACCGATGAGCAGCGCCGCGACCTCCACCCACATGGACTCCGGGGAGTCGATCTCCGCCTGGCGCACGCTCGGCCGGGGGGTCGAGCTCTCTCCCGAGCTCAAGGACGGGTTCTGGGGCACCTTGTTCCTCGCGGTGCTCGCGACGTTGGGACGGGTCGTCGTCCCCGTTGCCGTGCAGCAGACCCTCGACCGCGGCCTCAACGGGCCGGGCGGTCCCGACACGCAGTTCATGACGTTGATGGCGCTGGTCGCCGGCGTAGCCATCGTGGTGACCGGGGTCGCGTCGTACCTGATGACCTCGCGGCTCTTCACGACCGCCGAGCGTGGGCTGGCGACGCTGCGGATCAAGGCGTTCCGGCACGTCCACGACCTGCCGCTGCTCACCCAGAACACCGAGCGCCGGGGCGCCCTGGTCGCCCGGGTGACCAGCGACGTCGACCAGGTATCGCAGTTCCTGGTCTTCGGCGGCATCATCGCCGTCGTCAGCGTCGGGCAGATCATCGTGGCCACGGTGATCATGGCGATCTACAGCTGGCAGCTCACGATCGTCGTCTGGGTCTGCTTCGCGCCGCTGTTCCTCTCGCTGCGCTACTTCCAGCGCAAGCTGTCCGAGGCCTACGGGGTGGTACGACGCCAGGTCGGCGTCATGCTCTCGGCCGTCTCCGAGCCCGTGGTGGGGGCGGCCGTCGTGCGCTCCTACGCGATCGAGGAGCGCACCCAGCGCCGGATCGACACCGCGATCGACAGGAACCGTGAGGCGGCCACCAGGGCGCAGGGGCTCACGGCGTTCTCGTTCTCTCTCGGGGGTGTCTCCGCGGGGCTGGCCAACGCCGGCGTGCTCATCATCGGAGTGCTGCTCGGCGTGGACGGCGAGATCACGGCCGGCAAGGTACTGGCCTTCGCGTTCCTCGTCACGCTCTTCGTGGGGCCCGTGCAGATGGGCACCCAGGTGCTCACCGACGCGCAGAACGCGATCGCCGGCTGGCGCCGGGTGATCGGCATCCTCGACACCCCCGCCGACGTGGTCGACCCGGGGCCCGGTGGCACGGTCCTTCCTCGTGGGCCGGTGTCCATCGAGTTCGACGACGTGGAGTTCGCCTACCCGGGCGGGGCACCGGTGCTGCACGACGTCGCGCTGCGGATCGAACCCGGTTCGAGAGTCGCGGTCGTGGGGGAGACCGGCTCGGGCAAGACCACGCTCGCCAAGCTGCTCACCCGGTTGATGGACCCCAGCCGCGGCGTCGTCCGCCTGGACGGTGTCGACCTGCGGGAGGTGCCGTTCTCCTCCTTGCGGGAGCGTGTGGTGATGGTGCCGCAGGAGGGATTCCTGTTCGACGCGGACCTCGGCGCGAACGCTCGCTACGGCCGCCTGGGCGCCACCGACGAGGACATCCGGGCCGCGGCCACACAGCTGGGGCTGGCCGACTGGCTCGACAACCTGCCGCACGGCCTGGACACCCGTGTCGGGCAGCGTGGTGAGTCCCTCTCGGCGGGGGAGCGGCAGCTCGTGGCCCTCGTCCGCGCCCACCTCGCCGACCCTGACCTGCTCGTGCTCGACGAGGCCACGAGTGCTGTGGACCCCCAGCTCGAGATGCGGATCGGCCAGGCGCTCGAGCGGCTCATGACGGGGCGCACGTCGGTGACCATCGCGCACCGGCTCTCCACCGCGGAGAACGCCGACGAGGTGGTCGTCGTCGACGCCGGGCGGATCGTCCAGCGTGGACCACACGCCCGGCTGGTGCAGGAGGAAGGCGTGTACCGCCGGCTGCACGACTCCTGGGTGGCTCAGCACGAACACCGCTGAGGGATACTGGCGAGGTGACCTCTTCCCCCACCTCCGACGGCTCCGCGCTCGACGCCAGGATCGCCAGGCGGCTCAAGCGGGACCCCCAGGGCCTCGTCCCCGCCGTGGTCCAGCAGCACGACACCGGTGAGGTCCTGATGCTCGGCTGGATGGACGACGAGGCGCTGCACCGCACGCTGACCACCCACCGCACGACGTTCTGGAGCCGGTCGCGCTCGGTGTACTGGGTGAAGGGGGAGACCTCCGGAAACCGGCAGTGGGTGAAGGAGGTCCGGCTCGACTGCGACGGTGACACCCTGCTGGTGAGGGTGGACCAGGAGGGACCCGCCTGCCACACCGGCGCCCGCACCTGCTTCGACAACGACCTGCTGGCCCGGATCGATGACTGAGTCCCCGGCCCCGACCCCGACCCCGGCCCCGACCCCGGCCCCGGCGCCCGCTCCGGCGCGACCGCGAGACCGCAGCTACGGCCCGACCGTGCTGGTCGGGCTGGCCGGCGCCGCCCTCACCGCCGTGGCCGGGGCACGAGAGTGGGCCACCACCCGCGGTGACGCGGCCGGGATCAAGGTCGAGGCATCGGTCAGCGGAGCGGAGTCCCAGCCGCTCGTCGCGGCGCTCGCCCTTGTCGCGCTCGCCTCCTGGGGCGTGGTGCTCGTGATGCGGGGCCGGCTGCGCCGCCTTGTCGCAGGCGTCGGCCTGGCCGCCTCCGTGGGTGCGCTGGTGACCGTGGTGCTCGGCTTCGGCGCGGCGCAGGACGACTCGGTCAAGGCCGCGGTGGCTCGTGGGGCGACGAGCGACACCTTCCAGACCAGCCTGTCCGCCTGGTTCTACCTCGCCGGTCTCGGCGCCGCCCTGGCGGTGGCCGCGTTCGGGGTCGCCGTGGCCAGAGCGCCCCGTTGGCCCGCGATGGGCAGCAAGTACGACGCTCCGGCCCCCGGTGCGACGCCGGCCACGGACGAGGACATGTGGCGGGCGCTCGACGAAGGGCGCGACCCGACCTCCTAGAATGCTGCCGGGGCGCACGGCGACGGTCGCGCCCGGCCCGCTCACCGACGTGTCACGAGGAGACCCCCCAACGATGGCTCACCACGGCAACACCCCCGCAGCCTGGACCGGCGTCACGATCATCCTGATCGGCTTCATCGTGGGCGGCATCGGCCTCGTCGTCTCCAGCATGCTCCTCTTCTGGGTCGGCGTCGCACTGGTGCCGGTCGCCCTGATCGTCGGCAAGATCATGCAGATGATGGGCATGGGCGCAGACACCGTGAGTCACTGACTCCGATGGCCACAGTCGTCGCCGAGGACCTGGCTTCCGCGAGCAGGCGGGAACGCGTCACCGCGCCCGTGCTGTTCGCCGGAGCGGTCCTCGGGGCGAGCATCGTGCTCCACCTGCGCGACCCGCACCAGAGCGGCAGCTACCTGTACTGCCCCTGGTTGATCCTCACCGGCACGTACTGCCCCGGCTGCGGCGGGCTCCGGGCGGTCAACGACCTGACCCACGGCGACATCGCCGCCGCAGCCTCGAGCAACGTCCTCTTCGTCGGCGCGATCCCCTTGGTGCTGGTGCTCTGGGGCCGATGGCTCACTGACCGCTGGCGTGGAGTGCGCCGGGTCGTCGAGTACCGCAACGGGGTGCTCTGGGCCTCGGCGTTCGGCGCCGTGACCCTGGTGTTCTGGGTGCTGCGCAACCTCCCCGGCCTGGGGTGGCTCGCCCCCTGAGCCCATCTGGGACACGCAGAAGGCCCCGACCAGGACGGTCGGGGCCTTCTGCGTAGGGCGGTGGATCCGCCGCTCCTAGGCGTTCGAGGTCAGTGCCCCGGTGGCGGCGAGGATGATGATGACCACGATGCCGAGCACCGCCAGCGCTACGGCGATCCAGCCCATGACCACGCCGGCCTTGGCCATGCCCTCACCGGTCTGGGCTCCGCCCGACTGGGCGATCTCCTTCTGCGCGGAGTTGCCCAGGATGAGGGCGGGAATGCCGGCCAGCACGCCGCAGGAGACGATCCCCAAGATGCCGAGGATCATCGCCCACAGCGCCTTCTGGTTGGTCTGTGGCGCGGCGTAACCGCCCGTCCCCGGGGGAGGAGGCGGCGGAGGTGGCGTGTAGCTCATGGGTTCCCCTGTTCTCTGGTGCGATGGATTCGTCGGGTGACGCTATCGCTTGGCTCGGGGCTTGGCGAGCACCGATGAGCGGCGAGCCGACACGCTCAGAGCTGGGTGCCTGCGCTGTTGCTGCCGGTGTCGTACTGGAAGCCGCCAGCGATCGCGAGAGCGATCAGGACCAGGATCAGGATCCCGAACACGACCGCGATCGCTCCGGTGATGATTCCGCCGAGGGCGAGGCCGTCACCTTGCTGGCGACCACCACTCGCCCGGATCTCCGCGCGGGCCTTGACACCGAGCACGATCGCGACGACCCCGACGACGCCCAGGCCGCAGCACCACGACAGGACCAGCGAGGAGATGCCGGTGACGATCGCCGCGGTGGCCTTGCCGTTGGTCGGCGGGACCTGCGAAGGTCCGTAGCCGGGGCCGTACCCGGTGCCGTAGCCCGGGTCGTACCCGGTGCCGTAACCGGTTCCGTACCCAGCGTCGTAGCCCGGGCCGTACCCAGGGCCGTACCCAGGGCCGTAGTCGTGACCGTTCTGAGGGCCGTACTCGGGTCCGGGCGGCGGCGGCTCGGGGGTCTGGCTCATCGCGGGTCCTCGCTCTCTATGCGGACCTCCCCGCCGTGGGGCCGCCCGTCACGTGAGAGTCTAGGGATCAGAGATTCCCGACCACGTTTGAGAGGTCCGACATGTCCGTACTCGACGAGATCGTCGACGGCGTCCGCGTCGACCTCGCCGAGCGTGAGGCCGTCGTACCCCTCGCCGCGGTCAAGGAGGCGGCACGCCGCGCCCCGGAGGCGCTCGACCCGATGCCGCGCTTCCGAGCGGCGGGTGTCAGCGTGATCGCCGAGGTGAAGCGCTCGAGCCCCAGCAAGGGCGAGCTGGCTGAGATCTCGGACCCTGCGGCGCTCGCCGCCGACTACGAGGCCGGCGGTGCCGCCACGATCAGCGTGCTCACCGAGGGGCGTCGGTTCGGCGGCAGCCTCGACGACCTCCGTGCGGTGCGCGCGGCCGTGGGGATCCCCGTCCTGCGCAAGGACTTCATCGTGACCTCCTACCAGCTGTGGGAGGCCCGCGCCGCCGGCGCCGACCTGGCCCTGCTGATCGTCGCGGCCCTCGACCAGGTGGCGCTGGAGGCCCTCGTCGACCGGGCACAGTCGATCGGCCTCACGCCGCTGGTCGAGGTGCACGACGAGGAGGAGGTCGAGCGAGCTTTGGACGCCGGCGCAACACTGATCGGTGTGAACGCCCGCAACCTCAAGACGCTCGACGTCGACCGTGACACGTTCGCGAGGCTGGCCCCCCGTATCCCCGATGACGTGGTGCGGGTCGCGGAGTCCGGTGTCCGGGGGCCGCACGACGTCTTCGAGTACGCCAAGCAGGGCGCCGACGTCGTCCTGGTGGGGGAGACGCTGGTGAAGGGCACCGACCCCCGCAGCGCGGTCGCCGCTCTCGTCGACGCCGGCGCGCACCCTGCCCTGAAGCAACGCGACTGAAAGCACACGCACCCATGTCTGCACTTCCCGACGAGTCGGGTCATTTCGGCCGGTTCGGTGGCCGGTTCATGCCGGAGGCGCTCATCGCGGCGCATGACGAGCTCACCGTCGCCTGGCAGGACGCGATGGCGGACCCGGAGTTCACCGGCGAGTTCGAGCGCATGCTGCGGGAGTACGCCGGGACGCCGAGCCTGCTGTACGACGCCACGAAGCTGAGCGAGGTCGCGGGCGCGCGCATCCTGCTCAAGCGCGAGGACCTCAACCACACGGGCGCACACAAGATCCGCAACGTCCTGGGGCAGGCCCTGCTCACCAAGCGCATGGGGAAGACCCGGGTGATCGCCGAGACCGGGGCCGGCCAGCACGGTGTCGCGACCGCGACCGCCTGTGCCTACCTCGGCCTCGACTGTGTGATCTACATGGGCGAGGTCGACACCCAGCGGCAGGCGCTCAACGTCGCCCGGATGCACCTGCTCGGCGCCGAGGTGATCGCGGTCAAGTCGGGTTCGCGGACGTTGAAGGACGCGATCAACGAGGCCCTGCGTGACTGGGTCGCGAGCGTCGACGACACCCACTACATGCTCGGCACCGCCGCCGGGTCGCACCCGTTCCCGGCGATGGTCCGGGACTTCTGCCGTGGGATCGGCGACGAGGCCCGGGCTCAGTGCCAGGACCTGGTCGGCAGGCTGCCCGACGCGGTCGCCGCCTGCGTGGGAGGCGGGTCGAACGCCATCGGCATGTTCGAGGCCTTCATCGAGGACCCCTCGGTGCGGCTCTACGGGTTCGAGGCCGCCGGCGACGGGGTGGAGACCACCCGGCACGCCGCGACGATCCATGCCCACCAGGTCGGCGTGCTGCACGGCGCACGCACCTACGTCCTCCAGGACGAGGACGGGCAGACCATCGAGTCCCACTCGATCTCCGCGGGACTCGACTACCCCGGTGTGGGACCCGAGCACGCCTGGCTCGCCGACACCGGACGGGCGGAGTACCGCCCCATCACCGACACCCAGGCCATGGACGCGATGGCGCTGCTCGCACGCACCGAGGGCATCATCCCTGCCATCGAGTCCGCCCACGCCGTCGCCGGTGCGATGGACCTCGCCAAGGAGCTCGGTCCCGAAGCGGTCATCGTCGTGAACCTCTCCGGCCGCGGCGACAAGGACATGGGCACCGCGATCGAGTGGTTCGGCCTCGGCGGGACCCGGCCGGACGACGCGGCCGGAGCGGGTCCGGCACAGGCGGCCGGCGAGGGCTCCGGGGAGGTCCAGCTGTGACCAGCCGACGAGACCGCTCGCCTCGCCCACCGTTCCGAGGGGACCCAGCATGAGCTCCTCCGTACGCCCCGTATTCGAGGCGGCCCGCGCCGAGGGCCGCGCCGCCCTGGTCGGGTACCTCCCCGCCGGCTTCCCCGACGTCGAGGGGTCCATCGACGCGATGCGCACCATGGTCGACGCCGGCTGCGACGTGATCGAGGTCGGCCTGCCCTACAGCGACCCCGTCATGGACGGCCCGACGATCCAGGCCGCCGCCCAGCAGGCCCTCGAAGGCGGTGTGCGCACCGCGGACGTCCTTCGCACGGTCGAGGCGGTCGCCGCGACGGGCGCCAAGGTCGTGGTGATGACCTACTGGAACCCCGTCGAGAGGTACGGCGTGGAGCGGTTCGCCGCGAGCCTGGCCTCTGCCGGAGGGTCGGGGCTGATCACCCCCGACCTCGTGCCTGACGAGGCAGACGAGTGGGTCGCCGCCGCCGACGCCCACGACCTCGACAAGATCTTCCTGGTCGCGCCGTCCTCGACGGACGCCCGCCTGGAGATGACGGTGGCGGCCTGCCGCGGCTTCGTCTACGCGACGGCCGTCATGGGCGTGACCGGTGCACGCACCAGCACCAGCACCCTCGCGGAGCCGTTGGTCGCCCGCACCCGAAAAGTCACCGACCTCCCGATCGGGGTGGGGCTCGGTGTGTCCACCGGGGCGCAGGCGGCCGAGGTGGCCGGCTACGCCGACGGCGTGATCGTCGGGTCGGCCTTCGTGCGCCGGCTGCTCGACGCCGGCGCCGACCGTCGTACCGGCCTGGACTCCCTCGCGGAGCTGACACGTGAGCTGGCCGCAGGCGTCCGCGGTGCGTGAGCCCGGACCTGGGGCGCCGCGACGGGGGTTGGCGGCAGCCGCTGTCCTGGCCCTGACCGTGCTGGCCGGCTGTGGTGGCCACGACTCGACGCAGCCGATGACCGGTCTGACCGAGAGCAACCCCGACGGCATGCACGGGGCGGTGCTCGCCGACCAGTACGTCGTGCCCGACGTGACCCTCACCGCGACCGACGGCTCGGCGTTCTCCCTCCGCAGGGACACGACCGCGCCGCTGACGCTGGTCTTCTTCGGCTACACGCACTGTCCCGACATCTGCCAGGTCGTGATGGCCGACATCGCCTCGGCCGTCACGCGTCTCGACGCGAAGGACCGGAGCAAGGTCGACGTCCTGTTCGTCACCAGCGACCCGGCGCGCGACGACCCGGCGACGCTCCGGAAGTACCTCGACCGGTTCAACCCGGACTTCGAGGGCGTCACCGGGGACCTCGAGAAGATCGTGGCAACGGCGAACGACCTCGGCGTCCCGATCGAGAAGGGTGCCAAGATGCCCTCAGGTGGCTACGAGGTCACCCACGGGACCCAGATCGTCGCCGTCGACGACCGGGACCGGTCACCGATCGTGTGGACCGAGGGGACACCGGCAGCCCAGCTCGCCGAGGACCTCGAGGCCCTCCTCCACCAGCGAGAAAGCAGCCCGGCGCCGTGATACTTGCCTCGATACCGAGCCCCGACCAGGGGGTCTGGCACCTCGGTCCGTTCCCACTGCGGGCCTACGCGCTCGCGATCATCGCGGGCGTGGTCGTCGCGGTGTGGCTGGGCGAGAAGCGCTGGGTCGCCCGCGGCGGCAAGCCGGGGCAGGTCGGCGACATCGCGGTCTGGGCGGTGCCGTTCGGGCTCGTCGGCGGCCGGCTCTACCACGTGATCACCGACTACCACCTGTACTTCGGCGAGGGCCAGAACCCGGTCACCGCGCTGTACGTCTGGCGGGGCGGCCTGGGCGTATGGGGTGCGATCGCCCTCGGCGGAGTGGGCGCCTGGATCGGCGCGCGCCGGGCCGGGGTGAAGTTCCTGCCGCTCGCCGACGCACTCGCACCGGGGATCGCGCTGGCCCAGGCGATCGGCCGATGGGGCAACTGGTTCAACCAGGAGCTCTTCGGGCGGCCGACGACCCTTCCCTGGGGTCTCGAGATCGACCCGGAGCACCGTCCGCCCGGGTACGCCGACGTCGAGACCTTCCACCCGACGTTCCTCTACGAGTCCGTGTGGAACGTCGGGGTCGCCGCTCTCGTGATCTGGGCCGACCGTCGGTTCCGGCTCGGCTACGGCCGTGCCTTCGCGCTGTACGTCATGGGTTACACGGCCGGACGGGTGTGGATCGAGTACCTCCGCATCGACACCGTCCAGATGAGCAACGTCCTCGGCCTGCGCCTGAACGTATGGACCTCGATCGTCGTCTTCGCAGCAGCCGCGGCGTACTTCTTGTGGTCCGCGCGGCGGCACCCCGGCCGCGAGGAGACCGTGTTCCGGGAGGGCACCGGAGAGCCTGCGGTCGAAGAGAAGCCCGCGCGAGCCGAAGAGGACTGACGGCTCGGGCCCGGCGCCCGACAAGGATCGTGCAGGTGTCCGATCCTGACGGGGGATTCGGGTGGATACGTGTCAAACCTTCGCAGGTGCACGGCTCTTGTCACCGCTCGCAGGCACGGCGCGACGCCGTCGCGCGTCAGGTGAGGCTTGCCTTCGGTGAACTCACCCCCGAAGGCGGGATAATTTTGGACTCATGAGCGCCCAGGACCCGCACGTTCCCAGGATCAACCACGAGCATCCCGACGTCACCGGCGGGTGGCTGCGACCGGCGGTGTTCGGTGCCAGTGACGGGCTCGTGTCCAACGTCGCTCTGATCGCCGGTGTCGCCGGCGGCACGACGGGGGACCCCAGCAGCTCCAAGGCCGTGGTGCTCGCGGGTCTGGCCGGCCTCGCGGCCGGTGCGTTCTCGATGGCGGTCGGGGAGTACACCTCCGTGGCAAGCCAGTCGGAGGCCGCCGCCCACGAGGTGGAGAAGGAGCGCAGCGAGATCATCGCCAACCCCGACGCCGAGACGGACGAGCTGGCCCAGATGTACGTCGGCAAGGGAATCGACGTGGACCTCGCGCACGAGGTCGCCCGCCAGATCCACCGAGACGTCGACAACGCAGTCGCCGTCCACGCCCGGGAGGAGCTCGGGGTCGACCCCGAAGACCTGGCCTCCCCGATGCTCGCCGCGGTCTCGTCTTTCATCGCCTTCGCGATCGGCGCGCTCGTGCCGCTGCTGCCGTACCTGCTCGGAGCGAACACCCTGCTGCCGGGCCTGGTGATCACGCTCGTCGCGCTGTTCGGAGCCGGCGCCGTCGTCACCCAGGTGACCACCCGGCCCTGGTTCTACGGCGGGGTGCGCCAGATGTTTCTCGGCGCCGCCGCAGCCGCGCTCACCTACGGCATCGGCTCTCTCGTCGGCGGCAACCTCGGCTAGCTGCGCTACCGCTTTGTCATGCGATCGAAACCTGCTCAGCATGTGATTTTCGCGTCTCGCTGGGTGGGCGTTCGAGTGTGACGATGTTGTACGCTTCTGTCTCCGCCTGGGCCAATGTCGTCCCGCGCACTCTGCACTTCTGACCACACCGGACAGCGCTGTCGTGCCGGTGTCACACGACGACGGGAGAGTGGCCATGCAAGCGTTCCCGCCGCCCCAGGGGCTCTACGACGGACTCCACGAGCACGACGCGTGCGGTGTTGCCTTCGTCGCCACCCTGACAGGGGTTGCCAGCCACGACATCGTTGCCAAGGCCATCACGGCCCTGCGCAACCTCGAGCACCGTGGCGCCACGGGGGCCGAACCGGACTCCGGAGACGGCGCAGGCATCCTGCTCCAGGTCCCGGACAAGTTCTTGCGGGCCGTCGTCGACTTCGAGCTGCCGCCGGCCCGCAGCTATGCCGTCGGAACCGCGTTCCTCCCCGGTGACGAGGAGCACGTCGACAAGACCCGTGCCCGCATCGAGGAGATCGCCGCCGAGGAGGGCCTGAACGTCCTCGGCTGGCGCGACGTACCCGTCGAGCCAGGCATCCTCGGGGCCACCGCGCTGAGCGTCATGCCGACCTTCAGCCAGCTCTTCGTGAGCGCCGCCGGCGGCCGCCTCATCGGGATGGGCCTCGAGCGGCTCGCGTTCGTGCTCCGCAAGCGCTCCGAGCGCGAGACCGACGTGTACTTCCCGTCGCTGTCGTCGCGCACCATCGCCTACAAGGGCATGCTCACCACCGACCAGCTCGACCGGTTCTACCCCGACCTGCGCGACGAGCGCATGGAGTCTGCGGTCGGCGTGGTCCACTCCCGTTTCTCGACCAACACCTTCCCGAGCTGGCCGCTCTCGCACCCCTTCCGGTTCATCGCGCACAACGGCGAGATCAACACCGTCATGGGCAACCGCAACTGGATGCGGGCCCGCGAGGCACTGCTCTCCAGCGACCTGATCCCGGGCGACCTGGACCGGCTCTACCCGATCTGCACGCCGGGCGCCTCGGACTCCGCGTCCTTCGACGAGGTGCTCGAGCTGATCCACATGGGCGGCCGCACACTGCCGCACTCGGTGCTGATGATGATCCCCGAGGCGTGGGAGAACCACGCCGAGATGGACGAGAAGCGCAAGGCGTTCTACCAGTTCCACGCCTCGATGATGGAGCCGTGGGACGGCCCGGCAGCGGTGGTGTTCACCGACGGTACCCAGATCGGTGCGGTGCTCGACCGCAACGGCCTGCGCCCCAGCCGGTACTGGGTCACCGACGAGGGACTCGTCGTGATGGCCTCCGAGGTCGGCGTGCTCGACATCGACCCGGCGACCGTCGTACGCAAGGGCCGCCTGCAGCCCGGCCGGATGTTCCTCGTCGACACCGAGGAGCACCGGATCATCGAGGACGAGGAGATCAAGGCCGAGCTGGCCGCCGACCACCCGTACGACGAATGGCTGCACGCCGGGCTGATCCACCTCGACGACCTGCCCGACCGTGAGCACATCGTGCACACGCACGCCTCGGTGACCCGCCGGCAGCAGATCTTCGGCTACACCGAGGAGGAGAAGCGGATCCTCCTCACGCCCATGGCGAAGACCGGCGCCGAGCCGATCGGCTCGATGGGCACCGACTCCCCGATCGCCGCGCTCTCGGACCGCCCGCGACTGCTGTTCGACTACTTCACCCAGCTGTTCGCGCAGGTGACGAACCCGCCGCTCGACGCGATCCGCGAGGAGCTCGTCACCTCGCTCCAGGGCACGATCGGGCCCGAGGCGAACCTGCTCGAGCCGACCCCGGCCTCGTGCCGCCAGGTCGTGCTGCCCTTCCCGGTGGTCGACAACGACCAGCTGGCGAAGATCCGCCACATCAACCGTGACGGCGACCTACCCGGGTTCATCACCCACGTCTCCCGCGGCCTCTACGAGGTCGAGGGCGGGGGAGAGGCGCTCGCCGAGCGGATCGACGAGATCTGCGCGGAGGTCTCCGAGGCGATCGCCAACGGCGCCCGGATCATCGTGCTCTCCGACCGGCACTCCACCGCCGACCTCGCTCCGATCCCGTCGCTGCTGCTGACCGGCGCGGTCCACCACCACCTGGTGCGCGAGAAGACACGCACCCAGGTCGGCCTGGTGATCGAGGCCGGCGACGTGCGCGAGGTGCACCACGTGGCGCTGCTCATCGGCTACGGCGCCGCCGCGGTGAACCCCTACCTCGCGATGGAGACCGTCGAGGACCTCGCCCGTGACGGCTACTACGTCGACGTGGACCCGGAGAAGGCCGTCACCAACCTGGTGAGGTCGCTCGGCAAGGGCGTCCTCAAGGTGATGAGCAAGATGGGCGTCTCCACCGTCGCGTCCTACACCGGCGCCCAGATCTTCGAGGCGGTCGGGCTGTCCCAGTCGCTGGTGGACAAGTACTTCACCGGCACCGTGAGCAAGCTCGGCGGCATCGACATCGACATCGTGGCCGAGGAGGTCGCTCGCCGGCACCGCAAGGCGTACCCGGTCGACGGCCTCCCGCCGGCGCACCGCGCGCTCGAGATCGGCGGCGAGTACCAGTGGCGCCGCGAGGGCGAGCCGCACCTGTTCGACCCGGACACGGTCTTCCGCCTCCAGCACTCCACACGGACTGGTCGCTACGACGTCTTCAAGCAGTACACCAAGCGGGTCGACGAGCAGTCGGAACGCCTGATGACGCTGCGCGGTCTGTTCTCCTTCAAGAGCGACCGGGACCCGATCCCCGTCGAGGAGGTCGAGCCGGTCTCGGCGATCGTCAAGCGGTTCTCCACCGGTGCGATGTCGTACGGCTCGATCAGCAAGGAGGCGCACGAGACCCTCGCGATCGCGATGAACCGGCTGGGCGGGAAGTCCAACACCGGTGAGGGCGGCGAGGACTCCGACCGTCTCTACGACCCCGAGCGCCGCTCCGCGATCAAGCAGGTCGCATCGGGCCGGTTCGGGGTGACGTCGGAGTACCTCACGAACTCCGACGACATCCAGATCAAGATGGCGCAGGGCGCGAAGCCCGGCGAGGGCGGGCAGCTGCCCGGCCACAAGGTGTACCCCTGGGTCGCGAAGACCCGGCACAGTACGCCGGGCGTCGGGCTCATCTCGCCGCCGCCGCACCACGACATCTACTCGATCGAGGATCTCGCACAGCTGATCCACGACCTGAAGAACTCCAACCCCTCTGCGCGCGTGCACGTGAAGCTCGTCGCCGAGGTGGGTGTCGGCACGGTCGCCGCGGGTGTGTCCAAGGCGCACGCCGACGTGGTGCTGATCTCCGGCCACGACGGCGGCACGGGCGCCTCGCCTCTGACCTCGCTCAAGCACGCCGGCGGTCCTTGGGAGCTCGGCCTCGCCGAGACCCAGCAGACCCTGCTGCTCAACGGCCTCCGGGACCGGATCGTCGTGCAGACCGACGGCCAGCTCAAGACCGGCCGCGACGTCGTCATCGCCGCGCTGCTCGGGGCCGAGGAGTTCGGCTTCGCGACGGCACCGCTCGTGGTGTCGGGCTGCATCATGATGCGGGTCTGCCACCTCGACACCTGCCCGGTGGGCGTGGCCACCCAGAACCCCGTGCTCCGTGAGCGCTACACCGGCAAGCCGGAGTTCGTCGTCAACTTCTTCGAGTACATCGCGGAGGAGGTGCGGGAGTACCTCGCCGCACTCGGCTTCCGCACCTTGGACGAGGCGATCGGCCACGCCGAGATGCTCGACGTGGCCAAGGCCGTGGACCACTGGAAGGCGGCCGGCCTCGACCTGTCGCCGATCCTGCACGTCCCGGCCCTCCCGGAGGGCACTCCGCGGCGCAACACCACCGGCCAGGACCACGGCCTCGACAAGGCGCTGGACAACCAGCTCGTCGAGCTCGCGGCCGACGCCCTCGAGCGTGGTGAGCCGGTCCGGGCGCAGGTGGAGATCCGCAACGTCAACCGCACGGTCGGCACGATCCTCGGCCACGAGGTCACCAAGCGCTACAAGGGCGAGGGGCTGCCGGACGGCACGATCGACATCACCTTCACGGGGTCGGCGGGCCAGTCCTTCGGCGCCTTCATCCCGCGCGGGATGACCCTCCGCCTCGAGGGCGACGCGAACGACTACGTGGGCAAGGGCCTGTCGGGCGGTCGCATCGTGGTCCGTCCCGACCGATCGGCCGGCTTCGAGGCCGAGCGCCAGATCATCGCCGGCAACGTGATCGGCTACGGCGCGACCTCGGGCGAGATCTTCCTGCGAGGTCAGGTGGGTGAACGCTTCTGCGTCCGCAACTCCGGTGCCCTCGCGGTGGTCGAGGGGGTGGGCGACCACGGCTGCGAGTACATGACAGGCGGCACGGTCGTCGTACTCGGCCCGACCGGGCGCAACTTCGCGGCGGGCATGTCCGGCGGCGTGGCGTTCGTGCTCGACCTCGACGAGGGCCGGGTGAACCCCGAGCTCGTGGAGCTCCGTCCGGTCGAGGCAGAGGCTGCCCAGGACCTCGAGAACGCCGTACGACGGCACCTCGACGAGACCGGCTCGGCCGTCGCCGCACAGCTGCTCGAGGACTGGCCGGCGTCGTTGGCGCGGTTCACCGAGGTCATGCCCAGCGACTTCAAGCGGGTGCTCGAGGCGAAGGCCGAGGCGCTCGAGGAAGGCCTCACCGAGGACGAGGCCGCGACCAAGATGATGGAGGCTCTCCATGGCTGACCCGAGAGGTTTCCTCAAGCACGGCCGCGAGGTCGCCTCGCGCCGCCCCGTCGACGAGCGCGTCCACGACTGGAACGAGGTCTACCCCGGCGGGGCCGGCCGATCGCTGCTGCCGATCATCTCCGAGCAGGCGGGTCGCTGCATGGACTGCGGAATCCCGTTCTGCCATCAGGGCTGCCCGCTCGGCAACATCATCCCCGAGTGGAACGACCTGGTCTGGCGCGACGACTGGGAGGGCGCCATCGAGCGTCTCCACGCGACGAACAACTTCCCGGAGTTCACCGGGCGGCTGTGCCCGGCGCCGTGCGAGACCGCCTGTGTGCTCGGCATCAACCAGGACCCGGTCACCATCAAGAACGTCGAGGTGGCCATCGCCGACAAGGCCTGGGACTCCGGGTACGTCCGGCCCCAGCCGCCGGAGTGGCTCACCGGCAAGACGGTCGCGGTGATCGGCTCGGGCCCCGCCGGCCTCGCGGCCGCCCAGCAGCTCACGCGGGCGGGACACACCGTGGCGGTCTACGAGCGCTCCGACCGGATCGGTGGCCTGCTGCGCTACGGCATCCCAGAGTTCAAGATGGAGAAGAAGTACCTCGACCGTCGGCTCGACCAGATGAAGCGCGAGGGCACGATCTTCCGCGCCGGGGTCGACGTGGGTGCCACGCTGACCGGCCGGCAGCTGCGGGACAGGTACGACGCCGTGGTGCTCGCCGTGGGCTCGACGGTCGGGCGCGACCTGCCGGCACCGGGTCGTGAGCTCAACGGGATCCACCAGGCGATGGAGTTCCTCCCGCAGGCCAACCGGGTCGCGCTCGGCGACGAGGTCGAGGACCAGATCGTCGCGACCGACAAGCACGTCGTGATCATCGGCGGTGGCGACACCGGCGCCGACTGCCTCGGCACCTCGCACCGCCAGGGCGCCGCCTCCGTCACGCAGCTCGAGATCATGCCGAGGCCGGGGGAGGACCGCCCGCCGAACCAGCCGTGGCCGACCTACCCGATGACCTACCGGGTCTCTTCGGCACACGAGGAGGGTGGCGAGCGGGTCTACTCCGTCTCCACCAAGGAGTTCCTCGGCGACGAGAACGGCAACGTGCGTGCGTTGCACCTGGTCGAGGTGGAGATGCGCGACGGCAAGTTCGAGGAGGTCGAGGGGAGCGAGCACGAGATCCCGGCCGACCTGGTGCTGTTCGCGATGGGCTTCACCGGACCGCAGCAGGAGGGCCTCGTGTCCCAGCTCGGTGTGGACCTCGACGACCGTGGCAACGTGGCCCGCGACCAGAGCTACATGTCCTCGGTCGACGGGGTCTTCGTCGCCGGTGACGCAGGTCGTGGCCAGTCGCTGATCGTGTGGGCGATCGCCGAAGGACGTGCCGCCGCTGCCGCGGTCGACAAGTACCTCACGGGCGCCACCACGCTGCCGTCCCCGATCCCGCCGACCGAGCGCCCGATGATGGTCTGAGGCACGCTGCCGTTTTCCCGGGGTCCCTTGAGATCCCGTCACTCCCCTCGGTGAGTTCACCGAGGGGAGTGCTGTTTTCCCAAGGGACCCTGGGAAACCTGAAACATCGGCTGGACCGGTTGGAACGATCAAGTCCAGACCGCTAGGGTCGAGGCCGTGCGTAGAGCCAAGATCGTCTGCACCCTCGGACCCGCAACTTCCTCACCCGGACGCATTCGCCAACTGGTGGACGCCGGCATGGACGTCGCCCGCCTCAACATGAGCCACGGGTCGCACGCCGACCACGAGAAGGCCTACCGGCTCGTCAGGCAGGCCTCGGACATGTCCGGGCACGGCGTCGGCATCTTCGCCGACCTGCAAGGCCCGAAGATCCGCCTCGGCAAGTTCGTCGGCGGCCCGGTCGACCTCGACGAGGGTGCGACCTTCACGATCACCACCCGTGACGTGCCCGGTGACGTCAAGGTCTGCTCCACGACGTACGACGGGCTCCCGGGCGACGTCGAGGTCGGTGACCCGATCCTCATCGACGACGGGAAGGTGCGCCTCGAGGTCACGGCTGTGGGCGACACCGACGTCGAGACCCGCGTCGTGGTGGCCGGGACGGTCAGCAACAACAAGGGCATCAACCTTCCCGGGGTGGCGGTCTCGGTGCCGGCGCTCTCGGAGAAGGACAAGGACGACCTGCGGTTCGCGCTGCACCTCACCGTGGACTTCATCGCGCTCTCGTTCGTCAGGTCCGCCAAGGACGTCGAGGACGTTCGCGCGATCATGGACGAGGAGCGTGTGCACCTCCCGGTGATCGCGAAGATCGAGAAGCCGCAGGCGATCGACAACCTGCCCGAGATCATCAAGGCCTTCGACGGGTTCATGGTGGCGCGCGGTGACCTCGGTGTGGAGTGCCCCCTCGAGGACGTCCCGATGATCCAGGCGAGGATCGTCGACCTCGCTCGCCGCAACGCCAAGCCGGTGATCGTCGCGACCCAGATGCTCGAGTCGATGATCAGCGCGCCCCGGCCGACCCGGGCCGAGGCCTCCGACGTCGCCAACGCCCTGCTCGACGGTGCGGACGCCGTGATGCTCTCGGGTGAGACGAGCGTGGGGGAGTACCCCATCGAGACGGTCAAGACCATGGCGCGGATCCTGGAGTCGACCGAGCGCCACGGCCTGCACCGGATGACGAAGATCGACTGGCAGCCGCGCACCAAGGGCGGCGTCATCGCGAAGGCTGCGGTCGAGGTCGCCGAGCGCGTGGGTGCGAAGTACCTCGTCGCCTTCACCCAGAGCGGCGACTCCGCTCGCCGGCTCTCCCGCTACCGCGGCGAGATCCCGATCCTGGCGTTCACTCCGGTCGGTGCGGTGCGGTCCCAGCTTTCGCTGACCTGGGGCATCGAGACCTTCAAGGTCTCGCCCGTGGGCCACACCGACGAGATGGTCAGACAGGTGGACGAGGCGTTGCTGAAGATCGGCCGGGTCAAGGAGGGCGACCTGGTGGTCATCATCGCCGGAAGCCCGCCGGGCATCCCCGGCTCCACGAACGCCCTGCGCGTCCACCGCATGGGCGATGCGATCAACGAGGTCACCCCGGCCTACCGCCGTACCCGTTGACGGTTCGCGCAGGCCCGGGCCTCACGCCGCGTCTGCAAGCGGTCCGTTGACCCAGCGCTCCACGTCGCGAGGCGACCGGAGGTGTACGACGGGCAGCCGGGGTTGCGAGGCGAGCAGCGACCGAGCCCGGTCCTCGGCCCGACGGCGGGTCGACCAGGCGTAGCGCACCACATGCTCCGGGTCGGTGAAGAGCTCCCCAAGCGGAGGAACCAGTTGCCGTAGAACGAAAAGTGCCCCGGGTGGGACTCGAACCCACACTGGACGGTGTTTGAGACCGCATTCTCTGCCGATTGGAATACCGGGGCCGGCTGCGCTCCAACCGTACCGGAGACCACTGACACCGATGTGCGTGCATCCCCCTTGCACCATTAGCCTTTGCGACGTGAGCCAGGAGCAGGGAACCACCGCGCCAACCCGCCGGGTCGTCATCGCCGAGGACGAGGCGTTGATCCGACTCGACCTCGCCGAGATGCTCGGTGAGGAGGGCTACGACGTGGTCGGCCAGGCCGGCGACGGTGAGCGTGCAGTCGAGCTGGCCGAGGAGCTCCGCCCGGACCTCGTCGTACTCGACGTCAAGATGCCCAAGCTCGACGGCATCAGTGCCGCACAGCGGATCGCGGCGCAGCGCATCGCTCCGGTCGTGATCCTCACAGCCTTCAGCCAGCGCGACCTCGTGGAGCGTGCGCGGGACGCCGGGGCCATGGCTTATCTGGTGAAGCCGTTCAACAAGCACGACCTGGTGCCCGCGGTCGAGATGGCGGTCAGCCGCTTCGCCGAGCTCCAGATGCTCGAGGCGGAGGTGGCCGACCTCACCGAGCGGCTCGAGACGCGCAAGCTCGTCGACCGCGCCAAGGGTGTCCTCCAGGCGCAGCTGGAGCTGAGCGAGCCCGAGTCCTTCCGTTGGATCCAGAAGACCGCAATGGACCTGCGCCTTTCGATGCGGCAGGTCGCGGAAGGCGTCATCACGCACGGCCCCGCGATCGCGGGTGGAAGCGACTGACCTCGCCTGCGTCCTCGTGGGCGGGGAGGGGCCATTCCGACCATTCGGACACAACCCGGGCCGCAGGTCACGAAATGGCAACGACCCAGGAGCATTTTCTCGCCAGGTCCTAAACAGCCTGCAGGTTTGACGCTAGGTTCGGCTCCAACACTAGGACGCGGTAGCCCCTGCCCGGCTGATCGGGAAGGGTTGCCGCACTCTCCCTTCTCTGACGGAGGCTCCATGATTCGCCCAACCCGCGCCTGGCGCTCGGCTGCTGTCCTCGCAGCCGCGGCTCTCGTCCTCACTGCCTGTGGTGGCGGAAACGAGACGAACACCGGCAAGGAACCGACCAAGTCCGAGAGTCCGAAGTCGAGCCAGTCGCCGGCCGCCAAGGGTGACGGCACGCTGACGATCGGCAGCCTGCTGCCGCAGACCGGTGACCTCGCCTACCTCGGCCCGCCGGAGTTCGCCGGCGTGGACCTCGCGATCCAGGAGCTCAACGACGCCGGCGGTGTGCTCGGCAAGCAGGTCGCCTCGGTCAAGGCGGACTCCGGCGACGGCACGCCTGACATCGCCGGCTCCTCGGTCGACAACCTGCTGAACAAGAACACCGATGTCATCGTCGGTGCAGCGGCCTCGGGTGTGTCGCTCAGCGTCATCGACAAGATCACCGGCGCGGGCGTGGTCGAGTTCTCCCCGGCCAACACCTCTCCGGCCTTCGACACCTACGACGACAAGGGCCTCTACTTCCGCACCGCGCCGTCCGACGTCCTCCAGGGTGAGGTGCTCGCGAACCTCGCGGTCCAGGACGGTCACTCCAACGTGGCGATCATGGCCCGTCAGGACTCGTACGGCGAGGGCCTCGCCAAGCGAGCCAAGGAGGTTCTTGAGCAGAAGGGCGCGACGGTCAGCGACTACATCC
Organism: uncultured Actinomycetota bacterium; assembly: GCA_963700955.1. GTDB lineage: Bacteria > Actinomycetota > Actinomycetes > Propionibacteriales > Nocardioidaceae > Nocardioides_C. The sequence goes on from CAVOZH010000004.1 coordinate 310,342, forward strand.
TCTACTCCGCCGACGCGCAGAACTTCACCGCCGAGGTCAACAAGGTCGCGGCATCGAAGCCGGACGCACTGATCCTGATCGCGTTCAACGAGACCACCAAGATCGTCCCCCAGCTGATCTCCAAGGGCGTCGGCCCGCAGGACATCCAGCTGTACTTCGTGGACGGCAACATGGCCGACTACTCCGACCAGAACTTCAACCTGGCGGGCGTCAAGGGCACCTTCCCGGCTCCGCCCAAGGTCGACCAGTCGTTCTTCGACAAGCTCCTCAAGGTGGACCCGAAGCTGAAGGACTTCACCTACGGCCCGCAGGCCTACGACGCCACGATCATCAGTGCACTCGCGGCGATCGCGGCTGGTAGCGACTCCGGTGAGGCGATCGCCAGCCAGATCATCAACGTCTCGAAGGACGGCACGAAGTGCACCACCTTCGAGGAGTGCGCCGGCCTGCTCGACAAGGGCGAGGACATCGACTACGACGGCGTCTCCGGTCCGGTCGACATGAACGACAACGGCAGCCCGAACAAGGCCACGATCGGCATCCAGCAGTACGACAAGAGCAACAAGTACAAGCAGATCGACTCGGTCTCCGGCGTCATCCAGTAGCCGCTCGACCCGAGACATGAGAAGGGCCCGGCCACCACGGCCGGGCCCTTCTTCATGTCCGGAGGCGAGTCGAGAGGTCAGCCCTTGGCGAGCGTGCCGAGGTAGAGCTCGACGACCTTGGGGTCGTGGAGCAGCTCGCGCCCGGTGCCGGTGTAGGCGTTGCGGCCCTGGTCGAGGACGTAGGCGCGGTCGCAGATCTGCAGGCAGCGACTGGCGTTCTGCTCCACCATGACCACGGAGACGCCGGCGCGGTTGATCCGTCGGGTCTGGACGAAAACCTCGTCCTGCATGACGGGGGAGAGGCCGGCCGACGGCTCGTCGAGCAGGAGCACCGACGGGTCCATCATCAGTGCACGCCCCATCGCGACCATCTGCCGCTCGCCGCCGGACAAGGAGCCTGCACGCTGGGCGCGCCGGTCCCGGAGGGCCGGGAAGAGCTCGGTGACGAAGTCGAAGCGGCTCGCGAACTTCTTGGGGCTCTGGAAAGTCCCCATCTCGAGGTTCTCCTGCACCGTCAGCGAGGGGAACACGTTGTTGGTCTGCGGGACGAAGCCGATGCCGGCCGCCACGAGCGCATCCGCGCGCTTGTTGGTGATGTCCTCTCCCTTGAGCAGGACCTTCCCCGAGCGGACCTTGACCAGGCCGAACAGCGCCTTGAGAAGCGTCGACTTCCCGGCGCCGTTGGGGCCGATGATGCCGACGAGCTCGCCGGGCTGGCAGTACAGGTCGGTGCCGTTGAGGATGTTCACCCCGGGCAGGTAGCCCGCGATCAGGTCGTCGGCACGAAGGACGGCGCCTTCCGCGGCGGCGAGGTGCGCGGAACGGCCCGGAACCTCCTCGCCCGACGCGGAGAGCTCGGTGGATCCGGTCGACTCGGTAGCCTCGGTCATCGCTGCTCCTCCTGGTCACGGGGCTCTTCGGCAGCTGCAGACGGGGGCTCCGCCGCCTCAGCGCGTGCAGGCGACGGCTCCGCCGGGTCGGCTGCTGCAGGCTCGGGTGTCGTCGGGGACGCCTCGCCCTCGATCTCGGCCTCCGCCTCGGCGTGGATCCGCTCCTCCTCCTCGAAGGAGAGCTCGGTGTCGTGGTGGGCGCCGAGGTAGGCGTCGATCACGCGCTGGTCGCCCATGACGGAGTCGGGTGGCCCCTCGGCGATGATCTTGCCCTGCGCCATCACGATCACCCAGTCGGAGATGTCACGCACCATGTCCATGTCGTGCTCGACGAAGAGCACGGTGCGACCGTCGTCGCGCAGCGACTTCACGTGACCGAGCAGCGACTGCTTGAGCGCAGGGTTGACGCCGGCCATCGGCTCGTCGAGCATGACCAGCTCCGGGTCGGCCATGAGCGCACGGGCCATCTCCAGCAGCTTGCGCTGGCCGCCGGAGAGCTCCCCGGCGAAGTCCTCACGCTTCTTGATCAGCAGGAAGCGCTCGAGCAGCCCGTCCGCGCGCTGGGTGTTGGACTGCTCCTGTCCGTGCCACAGCGGCTTGAACATCGCGCCGAGCAGGGTCTCGCCCTTCTGGCCGCCCGCACCCACGCGCATGTTCTCGATGACGGTGAGCTTGGAGAGGACCTTGGTCAGCTGGAACGTGCGGACCATGCCCATCCGGGCGATCTTGTACGCCGGGACCCTCCGCAGGTTCTTGCCGTTGAACGACCAGTCGCCGCTGTCGGGGCGGTCGAAGCCGGTGAGCAGGTTGAAGAAGGTCGTCTTGCCGGCTCCGTTCGGGCCGATCAGCGCCGTGATGACACCACGTTGGATCTCGACGTGCTCGACGTCGACGGCGGTGAGGCCGCCGAAGCTGCGGGTGACGTGGTCGGCCACGATGATCGGGTCGGGCTTCTTCGCGCCCGGTTCGCGCTCGACGGAGGCGAGGGCCTCGCGCGCCGCCGCGGCGCTGACCGACTCGGAGCGAGGAGCAGTGGTGTCAGCGGGCATCGAGCGCCAGCTCCTTCCGGTCGCCGAAGATTCCTTGTGGTCTGAAGATCATCAGCAGCATGAGGGCCAGACCCATGAAGATGAAGCGCATCAGGCTGGCCTGGTTCGTGGTCATGATCGAGTTCGGGATCAGGTCGGTGGCGGCGGCCTGGGTGAAGAAGAGGTCCAGGAAGCTGAGCAGGAACCAGAAGATGATGGCGCCCGCGACGGGCCCGAGGACCCGGGCGGCCCCGCCGACCAGGAGCACCGTGTAGGCGAAGAACGTGATGTCGGTGGCGAAGAAGGACGGGTTGACCGCGGCGCTCTTCAGGGCCGTGATGAACCCCGCCAGCGCTCCGAAGACGCCGCCGATCATCAGCGACTGCATCTTGTACGCGTAGACGTTCTTGCCGAGGCTGCGCACGGCGTCCTCGTCCTCGCGGATCGACTTGAGCACCCGCCCCCAGGGGCTGCGCATGAGCAGCCAGACGACGAGGCAGCAGAGCGCTATGAGGATCCAGCCCACGACCAACACCCAGGCGTCGTAGGCCCGCCACGACACGATGCCGAGGTCCAGCGGCCCGTTGAAGGGGTTCAGCGATCGGAAGGTGTTGCTGAAGCCGGTGAGGCCGTCCTGCCCGCCGAAGTACTTCAGCAGGGTGACCGAGCCGACGGTCTGACGGATGATCTCGGCTGCGGCGATCGTCACGATCGCCAGGTAGTCGGCACGCAGCCGAAGGGTCGGGACGCCGAGCAGCAGGGCGAGAAGGATGGTCAGGAGGAGGCCGACGACGATGCCGAGCCAGAAGGAAAGTCCCCAGGTCGCGACGATCGAGGCCAAGGCGTAGCCGCCGACCGCCATGAAGCCTGCCTGGCCGAAGTTGAGCAGGCCGGTGTAGCCGAAGTGCACGTTGAGGCCGATCGCCGCGAGGCAGTACACGACTGCGGACGGTCCCAAGCCCTGCTGGAGGGCTTGACTGAAGATGTTTGGCAAGTCCATGTTGTGTCTCCTCTTCCTAACCGACCCGCTGGGCCTTGCCGAGCAGACCCTGGGGGCGGATCAGCAGGACGACGATGAGTACGACGAGGGCGCCGACGTACTTCAGCTCGGACGGCACGAACAACGTCGAGACCTCGATGAAGATGCCGATGATGAAGGCGCCGAGCATCGCGCCCCAGATCGTGCCGAGGCCGCCGAGGACGACCGCTGCGAACACGAGCAGCAGGAGCTTGAAGCCGAGCTGGTAGTCGAAGCCCTGGGTGAGCCCGAGGAGCACGCCCGACAGTCCGGCAAGTGCGGCGCCGCCGATCCACACGACCGAGATCACCCGCTCGACGTTGATGCCCGAGGACGAGGCGAGGGCGGGGTTGTCCGCGACCGCCCGGGTCGCCTTGCCGATCCGGGTGAACTGCAGCAGCAGCGAGACGATCACCAGCACCGCGACGCCGAGGAGCGCGACGATCACGTCCTTGGGGGTGATCAGCAGCGGTCCCACGGACCACGGCTTGACCGCGGCGTACTGGGAGTAGTTGTGGTTCTGGCCACCGACGATGTACTGGAAGAGGCTGCGCAGGAAGATCGACAGGCCGATGCTGACGATCATCATCGCGATCAGGCCGGTGCCGCGCCTCCGCAGCGGCTTCCACAGCGCCTTGTCGTTGAGGTAGCCGAAGACACCCGATGCGATGAAGGCGACGATCACCGCCACGATCACGGTGACGTTTCTCCCACCGATCTGGATCTCTCCGGGAAGCTGGTCGATCAGGAAGGCGACCAGTGCGCCGAAGGTGATCAGCTCGCCGTGGGCGAAGTTGGTCAGTCCCGTCGTGCCGAAGACCATCGACAGACCGAGCGCGGCCATCGCGAGCAGCACGGAGAACACGATGCCTCCGACGAACAGCTGGAGGGCCTGGGTGCCCATCCCTTCGCTGACACCGGCCTCGCCGACGGGGAACGTGACAGAGACGTCGTTGTCGAGATTGATCGTGACCGGTCGGGCGGTGTCCTTGGGGTTACGCAGGGCGGCACCCTCGGGCATCGACTTCTCGTCGATCTTGACCGTGAACGTCTTGCCCAGGTTGTCGATGGTCGTGCCGGGCAAAGGGATCGAGAACGTCCCGTCAGCGCCCGTCGTCGCCTTGCCGACGACGTTGCCGGACGGGTCCTCGACGCTGATGTTGACGCCTTCGATCGGTGTCTGTGGCGTCTCCCGGGTGTCGCAGACCCGGCCGATGATCGAGATCGTGTCGTCGTTGGTGGCTTTCGGAAGGACGCAGGCCGGTGCGGCCGCGTTCGTGGCACTGGTGCCGGCCGCTGCCGTCTGCGCGGTCGAGATGACGGCGAGGGCCGCCACGACCACTGCGAGCAGCAGTCCAGCGATACGTCTGAGGCCGGTCTGCATGGGACTCCTGTCGCCTTTGTCCGAATGACTCGCGGGACTATAGCGACTCGTGTGACCGGAGCCACTCGGCCCCCTGCCGCCCCCCGGGTCGCCATTGTCCGGAAGTTCACCCTAGAGCGCAGCGCAGCGATAGGGGAGCCTAACCTCGCAACAATGCTGCAACGGGGTGACCGCTTGGATCTGACAAGGACGACGCCGTGGGCGTCCCCCGGCGCTCAGCGGAGGGCGATCACGAGCTCGGTGACGAGCGGCGCCACCAGCAGGGCGGGGAGCAGGTCGCCGACGGGCAGCTGCTTCAGGCGCAGCAGCCGAAGCGCAACTCCAACAAGCATCAGCCCGCCCGTGGTCGTCAGGGCCGCCAGGTGCGGGTCCGGGAGGACGTCGCCGAGAGCCGCGCCGAGCAGTGTCAACGAGCCCTGTACGACGATGATGGCGATCGCGCTGGCCGCGACTCCCCAGCCGAGTGACGCCGCGAAGGCGATCGAGGCGAACCCGTCGAGGGCCGCCTTCAGATAGAGCTGGTCTGGACCATTGCCGAGACCGTCGTTGATCGACCCGAGCACGGTCAGTGGCCCGACGCAGAAGACGAGGGAGCTGGCGACGAACCCCTCGATGAAACGCTGCCGCTCGGCACTCTCCGACCGTCCGGCGGCCCGCGCGTGGAGCCGACCCTGCAACCACGACCCGAAGCCCTCGAGCCGGTCCTCGATGCGCAGGATGGACCCGACGATCCCGCCGACCAGAAGTGAGGCGAGGACGATGAGCATGGGAGCGCTGTCCCCGACAGCGCCGGTCCACCTGTCGTCGGTGATGCTGGCCGCGGAGAGTGCGGCGATCAGCAGGGTCACCAGACCCAGCCCGTCGGTGACGACATCTCGGGTGCGCTGGGTCAGCCGATGCCCGACCAGCACGCCGATGAGTGTGCCGATGAGCACAGTGGCCACGTTGACGAGCGTGCCAAGCCCTGGGAACACCGTGACTCCTCTACCGATTCAGGTTGTCTAGGCGTAATCTCTCACCTCGTCCGCTTTGCGCCGATACGGGGAGGGTGCAGAGCCCGGGGCCGCTTCGGCGGTCCCTTTTTGAACGCCGCACAACGTTTCGAGCAAGATCGCTCAGAGGGGGGTCCTTGGTGTCCCGCAAGCCGGTCCAGGTCCGTGATGCCGTCCCCGCGGACGCACCTGCGCTTCTCGAGGTGTGGGGGGAGTTCCGTCGCGGCGGCTCCGAGCGGACCGCTGGTCTCGCGCAGATGGAGGCCGCAAATGCCGTGGCCAGGATCGCTGCGGATCCCGATGAGCGGCTGCTGGTCGGGGCGATCGACGACGAGGTGGTGGGCGCCGCCCACCTGCTGCGCGCCGGCATCTCTCCGATCCACACGGACACCGCGATCCACATCACGCACCTCCACGTGCTGGGCACTCGCCGTCGACAGGGCGTGGGCAAGGCGTTGATCGAGGCAGCGGTGTGCTGGGCGGAGGAGAAGGACACCAGCCACCTCCTCGCCGCGGCCTCCGTCCACTCGCGTGACGCGAACCGCTTCATGGCGCGGCTCGGGCTGAGCCAGATCGCCGTCGTCCGAGGGGCGAGTGTCCCGGCGCTCAGGGCCAAGCTGCCGGTCGAGCCGCCGGCAGGGGCGAGAGTGAGCACCCGCAACCACCGCAACGTCGGACAGGTCCTGGCTCAACGCCGGCTGCAGCGGCGGGCTCAGACCAAGGTCGACTGACCGTCACGACTCCGTCTTCACCGGCACGAGCGCGCAGGTGATCCGCGAAGTGCACAGGCGGCGTCCCTGCTCGTCGGTGATGACCACCTCGTAGCAGGCGGACGTACGTCCGAGATGCACCGCCGTCGCCGTACCGGTGACCACACCGTCACGCGCTGACCGGTGATGGGTGGCGTTGATGTCGACGCCGACGGCGACGCGGTCGGGGGAGGCGTGCATCGCCGAGCCCACCGAACCGAGGCTCTCCGCAAGTACGACGGACGCGCCGCCGTGGAGCAGCCCGTAGGGCTGGGTGTTCCCCTTCACCGGCATCGTGCCGACGACCCGCTGGGGGGAGACCTCCAGCAGCTGCACGCCCATCTTCTCGTTGAGGTCTCCCATCGGGAACTGACGGAGGAACTCGGCGTGCTCGGGGGTGTCCGTGGCGGGTGTGGTCATCGGGTCCATGACGACATTCTGTCCTTCGCAGCCCGGGCCTCTGGTACCGGATGTCCCCGGCGAGCCAACTCCACCCCGGCCATACCGAGATCGGGGGGAGGCCCGGATAAGGTCGGATGCGTGTCGAACCAGCCCTCTGCCACCGGTCAGCGTCCCCGCCTGCTCCTGCTCGACGGCCACTCGCTGGCCTACCGCGCCTTCTTCGCGCTTCCCGTGGAGAACTTCTCCACGACGACAGGCCAGCCCACCAACGCGGTCTACGGCTTCACCTCGATGCTGATCAACGTGCTGCGTGACGAGAAGCCCACGCACGTCGGCGTGGCCTTCGACGTCTCCCGGGACACCTTCCGCGCGGCTGAGTACTCCGACTACAAGGCCAACCGCGCCAAGACCCCGGACGAGTTCAGGGGGCAGGTGTCGTTGGTCAAGGAGGTCCTCGCCGCGCTGCGCGTCGCGACGATCGAGAAGGAGGGCTTCGAGGCCGACGACGTGATCGCGACGTTGGCCACGCAGGCCGTCGCCGAGGGCTTCGAGGTGCTGATCTGCACCGGCGACCGCGACACCCTCCAGCTCGTCGGCGACTCGTGCACGGTCCTCTACCCCCGCAAGGGCGTCTCCGACATGGCCCGCATGACGCCCGAGGCGGTCGAGGAGAAGTACGGCGTCACGCCCGGCAGGTACCCCGAGATCGCCGCTCTGGTGGGGGAGACGTCCGACAACCTCCCGGGCGTTCCCGGGGTCGGCCCGAAGACGGCCGCGAAGTGGATCAACCAGTACGACGGTCTGGAGAACGTGATCACCCACGTCGACCAGATCAAGGGCAAGGCGGGCGACTCGCTGCGCGAGAACCTCGGTGAGGTGATCCGTAACCGCCGGCTCAACGCGCTCGTGTGCGACCTCCAGCTGACCGCGACCCCGACCGACCTCCTGGTCCAGCCATGGGACCGCCAGGAGGTGCACAAGATCTTCGACGGCCTCGAGTTCCGGGTGCTGCGTGACCGGCTCTTCGCGACCCTCGAGTCCGAGGAGGAGATCGAGGAGGAGGGGTTCTCCGTCGACGGTGTCCGCCTCGGCCAGGGTGAGGTCGCCGGCTGGCTCGAGAAGCACGCGACGACTGCCGGCGCGCGCGTCGGCGTCCAGGTCCAGGGTTCGTGGCGCGCCGGCACGGGCGACGTGTTCGCGCTCGCGCTCGCCGCCTCGGACGGGTCCGCCGCATGGATCGACGCGGAGCAGGTCACCCCCGACGACGACAAGGCCCTCGCGAGCTGGCTGGCCGACCCGTCGTACCCGAAGGTGCTCCACGACGCGAAGGGCCCGATGCTCGCCCTGTCTGCGCGGAGCTGGGACCTCCGGGGGCTCGAGCGCGACACCGCGCTGTCGGCGTACCTCGCACGGCCCGACCAGCGCTCCTACGACCTGTCCGACCTGACCTTGCGCTACCTCAAGCGCGAGCTGCGCCAGGAGACCGACGACGACGGACAGCTCAGCTTCGACACCCTGGGGGAGGACTCGTCGGGTGACGCCTCGATGCTGCAGGCCCGCGCCGTGCTCGACCTCGCCGCGGCGCTCGACGACGAGCTCGAGGAGCGAGGTGGCACTCGACTCCTCGCCGAGGTCGAGCTGCCGCTCGTCTACGTCCTCGCCGAGCTCGAGCGCACCGGCGTCGCGGTCGACGTCGACCAGCTCGAGGCACTCGAGTCGCACTTCGCCGCCGAGGTGAAGAAGGCCGCAGACGAGGCCTTCGACGTGATCGGCAAGGAGATCAACCTCGGCTCGCCCAAGCAGCTGCAGGTGGTGCTGTTCGACGAGCTCAACATGCCGAAGACCAAGCGCACCAAGACCGGCTACACGACCGACGCCGACGCGCTCCAGGCGCTGTACGTCAAGACCGAGCACCCGTTCCTGCTCGCGCTGCTCCGACACCGGGACGTGTCCCGCCTGCGGCAGACCGTCGAGGGTCTGCTCAAGACGGTGCAGCCGGACGGCCGGATCCACACGACGTTCAACCAGCTCATCGCGGCGACCGGACGGCTGTCGAGCACCGACCCCAACCTGCAGAACATCCCCGTCCGCACCGAGGAGGGTCGCCGGATCCGCGAGGCGTTCGTCGTCGGGGAGGGCTACGAGTCGCTGATGACCGCCGACTACAGCCAGATCGAGATGCGGATCATGGCGCACCTGTCCGAGGACGCCCTCCTGATCGAGGCGTTCCGGTCGGGCCGCGACTTCCACTCCGTCACCGCGGCTAGGGTCTTCGACGTCGACGCAGCCGAGGTCACGCCAGAGATGCGGGCGAAGATCAAGGCGATGAACTACGGCCTCGCCTACGGGCTCTCGGCCTACGGCCTCTCCCAGCAGCTCAACATCGAGACCGGCGAGGCCCGGGGGCTGATGGACGAGTACTTCGAGACCTTCGGCGGGGTGCGTGACTACCTCGCCGGGATCGTCGACGAAGCGCGGAAGTGCGGCTTCACCGAGACGATCATGGGCCGCCGCCGCTACCTACCCGACCTCACCAGCGACAACCGCCAGCGCCGCGAGATGGCCGAGCGGATGGCGCTCAACGCGCCGATCCAGGGCTCGGCCGCCGACATCATCAAGGTGGCGATGCTCAACGTCAACGGGGCTCTGAAGGCCTCCGGGCTTCGCTCCCGGATGCTGCTGCAGGTGCACGACGAGCTCGTCTTCGAGGTGGCGCCGGGGGAGCGGGAGTCGCTCGAGGAGCTGGTGCGCACGCAGATGGGTGCGGCTGCGGAGCTGACCGTCCCGCTCGACGTGTCCGTCGGCACCGGCCGCTCGTGGCACGAGGCGGCGCACTGACAGCTCGCGCGTAGCCGACCCGCGAGCCGCGGCTCAGTCGGGCGTGGGGCCGGTCGGCGCACCGGTACGTCGGATGCCGAGCACGAGCAGGGCGAGAAGCACGATGCTCTCCACCACGATGACCGCGGTGAGCAGGAACGTGATCGAGTCCACCCCGGGCGCGAGCGCGACCAGCGCCACGAGTCCAGCCCACACCACGCCGACCGCTCGTTTGTCCTGGCGTGCGAGGACGTTGTAGACGAGCAGCTGGATCATCGACCAGATCGTGCCGAGGGCGGCGAACACCCAGAGCTTCGAGGCGAGCGCGCTGTACGCCGACCCGCCGATGAACTCCACGGCCAGGCCGGAGAGCACCCAGGCGAACAACGTCGCGGCTACGCCGATCCCGAGGATGATGGCGAGCGCCTTCAAGGTCATGCTCGTCCTGGCTCCGGCGGCGGCCATCGACGGGAAGGCGATCACCACGACGAACTGGGGCAGGAACAAGACCGCCTTGGCGAGGATCAGCCCCCCGGCGTACAGACCGGCCTCGTGTTCGCCGAGTGTCACGCGGGCGATCACGACGTCCACGTTCGACAGTGCGAAGAAGGCGAGCAGGGCGTGGGAGTTGTGTGCCAGCTCCCGGAGCACCCGTCGACTTCGGCCGGCGGCAGGCTCACCGCCGGTCCGTTCCCCGCCCGATGCCGTTCGTGAACGATGTCGCAGGGCTGCGGACCCCACGACGACGGGCACCACGGCGCCGAGCGCGACGCCGGTCATCGCGCCGAGGGTGTCGGGCTCGACCAGCATGCTGACCGTGCCGAACACCACCCGTCCCAGACCCATCCCGACGTAGATCCCGGCCAGGGGCAGCCACCGTCGCTCGCCTTGGAGGATTCCCGCCTGGCCGCCCATCACGGTCAGTGGCACCCCGGTCAGGGCGATCATCCCCGCGGTCAGCCAGCTGTCGAGGCGGAGGAGGGAGGAGACGACGGGGGCGGCGGCGAGGCAGACGACGCCCACTGCGAGGGCTGACTTGTACGTCGCGGCCAGGATGTCGGCCTCGATGCGGTCGAGGTTCTCGGGCACCGCCGAGACGCGTCGCGCGCCCGTGGCCTGGAGTCCGAGAGACACCACGTTGACGACGAGCAGCAGCCCCATCACAGCGGCGAGCGCGCCGTACTCGCTGGGGCCGAGCAGGCGCGCGGCGATGATCGTGAACGCGTACGTGCTGACGTTCATGACGCCCATGGCGATCGCGATGATCCCGCTGCCGAGCAGCCACGACGGGACCAGCCTGCCGCCGGCGCGGTCGGTGCGACTGGCGGAGCGAGGCAGGCGGGGCACGCGCACAGAGTAGTCCGGCCGTGATTGTCAGGTCGCCGGGCTCGCGGCCGGTCAGCCGACCGCGACTGACCGGTGAGGGCACAGGATCAGCGCCGGACAGGGAAGTTCGTGCGTCAGGCAGAGGCGCGAAAGATTGACGGGCTTGTCTGTACCCGCGGGAGTTTCGCCAGGTTGCGGACCAAACCACCAAAGGATTTGGAGGGGCGATGAGGCGTTTGTCCCGCTCGCGGCGTTATAGTCCGACCGGGCTTCTCCCAGGGAGGGAGCAAGCACGCCCGGCTCGTGATCGGCCCGGGCGGCTTTTTGTGGAGGGAGCGCGCCAGCATGCGCAAAACACTGCTGGTCGGGCTGGTACTTACTGTTGCGGCCGTCCTGGTCGTCTTCGTGAGCGCTGCGTTCGACCTGGAACTCGACCCTGTCGTCTTGCTCGGCGTGGCAGTCGGAGGCGTCGTCGCCCTTGTGCCCGACCGGACGCCGTTCATGCGGCTGGCCGGGTTCGCGGGCGGCTTCGTGGCCGCCTGGATCGGATACCTGGTTCGCGCGGCGGTGCTGCCTGACAGCACCGGGGGGCGCGCGGTAGCGATCGCGCTTGTCATCGTCCTGGCCGTGGGCATGTCGGCCGTGGCGCTCGGCCGGATCCCCGCGTGGTCCACCCTGCTCGGTGCCGGTGCACTCGCGGGCGCCTACGAGCACACCTACGCGGCAGCCCCGCCGGAGGTCGCCTCGACCTCGGTGAGCACCGCGACCATCCTGCTCTTCACCGCCGCGGTGGGCTTCCTTGCCACGGCGATCGTCGCACCGGGCGGGGAGCAGCCCGTCGAGCGTGCCCACCGTGCCCCCAAGCGACTCGACGACGTCGAGACCGCGAGTTTCGACGAACTGATGATGGAGAACACCAAGTGACCGGCCGTTTTTCTGTTCCGCTGCGCGTAGCAGCGATTTCCGCGACCACCGCGGTCCTCGGGGCGATGGCCGCCTTCCCGGCAGTTGCCGCGGACAACGGCGGCGTGCAGGTCGTCAACACCGAGACGGTCCAGGTCTACACCGACGCCACGGGGTCGATCGACACCAAGCGCATCTACGAGCAGCTGGCCCTGACCGGCAAGGGCTCGGTGAAGCTCCACAACCCGATCGAGACCGACGGCCTTCGTAACCTCGACGGCTTCGGTGGCTTCGAGGTCAAGGGCGGCCAGCAGATCGCAAACCTCACCGTCGACGGTGAGCAGCGTCTGCGGTCGGTCAGCGACTACACCGGCAAGCTGCCACTCGACGTCAAGGTCCGCTACTTCCTGAACGGCGAGGCGGTCGAGCCGGGCGACGTGGTCGGCAAGGACGGCAAGCTCGAGGTCAAGTACACCGTCAAGAACGTCACCGGCGTGCAGCAGGAGGTGACCTTCGACGACGGCAAGGGCGGGACCGTCACCAAGTCCGTCGAGGTCCCGATCCCGATGGTCGGCTCGCTGAGCACCGTTGCTCCGCCGAACTTCACCGACGTCGCCTCGTCGCAGGCGAACATGGCCGGTGACGGCAAGGGCGGCACGAAGCTGTCGTTCACGATGACGCTCTTCCCGCCGATCGGCTCTGACACTGCAGAGTTCGGCTACACGGCCAACATCAGCGATGGTGTCGTCCCGCGCGCCTCGATCAGCGCCCTCCCGGTGAACCCGCTGGAGAGCCCGAGCTTCAAGGGTGCCGGGGCGAGCTACAAGGGCGGTGCCGACACCGGTGTGGAGCTGACCGACGGCGCCACGCAGATCGACGAGAACCTCCTCAAGCTGCGCGATGGCGCGGGCGAGCTCCTCGCCGGTCTCATCCAGCTGCGCGACGGTGCGACGAAGCTCGACGCCGGCCTGTCCGGCGTCGCTGCCCCTGGCGCTCAGCGTCTCGCTTCGGGAGCCGGAGAGCTCGCCGGCGGACTCGGCAAGATCGACGACGGAGCGGGCAAGCTCTCCGCCGGAGCCGGCAGGGCTTCCGCGGGCGGATCCGAGCTGGCCGCCGGCGCGGGCAAGCTTTCGGGCGGCCTCACTACGCTCAACAACAAGGTGGGAGCGCTGGACACAGGCGCTGGGCAGCTTGCGGCCGGTCAGGCCGGGCTTGCGGCTGGTCTCAGCGACCTGTACGACGGGGTGGAACTGCTCCCTGCCAGCGTCAAGAAGCAACTTGCGACGGACCGGGACTACCAGCGCCTTCTGGGGACTTTGAACAAGATTGTGGTCGGTATCGGCGGCCCCACCGACGCCACACTTGACACCGTCATGGGCGGGTTGAATCTCCTCAAGTACGGGATCAAGAGCCCGCTCGGCACCGCGAGCTGTGACCAAGATCCCACGGATGACACGGACCCGGCCGACGACTGTGGCGCGGCAGACGGCGCGCAGATCATTTCCGGCAAGTTCGGCGCCGGCGCGGACAAGATCAAGACCCAGTTGCTTCCCGCGGCTCAGGGCGCCTACAAGTTCGTGGAGGGCGCGTTGGGAGACGCTTGCCCGCCGCTGGAGACGGCTGGACCGTTGGCAGGGTTGCCTCCGGCGTTGGTCGTGGCACCCGGAAATCCAGACGGCTACCCGGCGCCCTGCGTCGCTGCAGCCGGATCGCTGTACGGCTATGGGCTGCCGGCGAGCGTCCTCTCTCCCACCGATGAGGGTGGTCTGTTGGCGCAGGCGACCTTGGCTTCCCAAAAGCTTGCGTTCATCGCCCAAGGTCTGAGCGGCAAGGCATATCCGGGTATTGAAGGGGTGCAGAAGGCGCTGTACAACGCTGACTGCGACCCCGCTCAAACCGACTCCAAGGCGAGCGACTTCTGTGGCATCTCGCAGGCGGTCTCGCTGGTCGGTGCGGGTGTACCGGTTCTCGTCGACACCCTTGCTCAGAAGATCAGTGACCAGATCCTCACGGCGCTTGGTGAGCCGACCAAGGGCTGTGACCCGACCAAGACGCTCCGCTGTGCGGCGGCTGCTCTCGCCGGTGGTGGCGGCGACCTCGTCGCGGGCGTCAACAAGCTGGTCGCGGGCGTCGACAAGCTCAACGCCGGTGGTTCGCAGCTCTCCGCGGGTGCTGGCGAGTCTCGCTGCAGGTCTCGGCAAGCTCGCCGACGGCGCGGGTCAGCTCGCGGACGGCACCGGCAAGGCGGCGGACGGCTCGTCGCAGCTCGCCGACGGCGCGAACAAGCTCGCCACCGGTCTCGGTGACGCGGCGGACGGCTCGGGCAAGATCGCAGACGGTCTGCGCAAGGCGGCCGACGGTGCGCCCAAGCTGCGCGACGGCGCACAGCGACTGTCCGACGAGGGCACGAGCAAGCTCGTCGAGGCGGGCAAGTCGACCGCACAGAACTACGGCGAGATGTACGCCGTCATCGAGGCAGGCGCCCAGCGCGCCCAGACCGAGAAGATGGTGTACGGCGCGCCGGAGGACGCCGTGGGTCTGGCCGCCTACAGCTACGAGCTGAAGGGCGAGGACGGCGAAGGCAGCCGGAACATGACCCGGGGTCTCGGTGGGCTGGCCGTCCTGGCCGCGGGTGCGGGCGCCTTCGCGCTCCGCCGCCGGGTCATCTGACAGCAGCAGTAACCAGGAGGGGCGTCGGGTTCACCCGGCGCCCCTTCATCATTCCCTGGGTGTCCAGCAGGCTGCCTCAGGCCAGCGGGACCAGCGCTCGAACGCGACGTAGCGAAACCGCTGTTATCGGGGACGGCGTGGAGCGTTTTCGCTACGAGCGGGGACGCCGGCTGCCCCAGCGGCCCGTCCGGGATCAGCCAAGCCGGGCGCTGAAGATCGCCGTGCCCGGGACGAGGGCGCCACGAACGGGTCCCCAGCCACCCCAGACACGTTCGTGACCTTCGGGCCACTCGGGCTCGAGCACGTCCTCCAGGCGGAAACCGTTCGCGGCGAGGATCCGCACCCAGTCGCCGATGGTGCGGTGGTGCTCCGCGTAGGTCGCCTCGCCGGTGTCGGGATCCTGCTCGACGTACGGCGTTCGGTCCCAGTAGGAACTGGTCACGACCAGCCCCTCCGCCGAGGGGTCATCGGGCATGGTCCAGCGGACCGGGTGGGTCACCGAGAAGGCGAAGCGGCCTCCCGGGCGCAGCACCCGGGCGACCTCGGCGACGGCCGTCGCCGCGTCGTACACGAACTGCAGCGCCCCGAATGCCGAGAACGCCACGTGGAAGGAGCCGTCGGTGAACGGCAGCGCGGTCGCCGTGGCGCAGACGGTCGGGACGGCGACGCCTGTGTCGGCGTCGATCCGGCTCGCGTGCTGGAGCTGGCGATGCGAGACGTCGAGCCCGACCGCGCGGGCGCCCTGCGTGGTCAGCCAGCGTGCGCACTGCGCTGCACCGCAGCCGATCTCGAGCACGTCGCGGTCGCCCACCTCACCGAGCACCTGGACGTTCGCCTCGTCGACCCCTTCGGGCGACCAGAGGAAGCGCACGTCCCCGAGGAACTGGCCGTGGGTGGCCTGGTACTCGTCGGCGTAGGCATCCCAGTCACGACGGTTCGCACGGAGGGTCTCTGCCTCCGAGACCGTACGGCGGACCGGCTCCACGCCGTCGTGCTCGGACACGATCAGGCTTCGAGTGCGGTGCGGCGACGTGCCCGGGGGAGCCGGCCGGCGAGGTCGCTGAGCGGGCCGACCGTGTCGCTGAGCGTGTTCACCGAGACATGGAGCTCCGGGATCACGAGGCCGAGCTCTTCGAGCCGCGGCGCGATGGCCTCCAGGGTGCGACCGAGCTGCACCAGCTGGTCCAACGTGCCGCCCTCGGCGGTGAGTCGTTCGAGGGTCCCGTCGTCGGCCAGGAGGCGGTCGAGGAGACCCTCCTCGCGGAGGAGGCGGTCCAGCACACCGCCCTCCTGGGTGATCCGGTCCAAGGCTCCTCCGCTGGCAAGCAGTCGCTCGAGGGGTCCGTCGGGGGCGACGAGCCGGTCGAGCGGGCCGCCCTCGACGAGCAGGCGGTCGAGTGCGCCCTCCTCCTCGAGGATCCGGTTCAACGGGCCGTCGGTCGCGAACAGCCGGTCGAGCGCCCCGTCGGCGGCGAGAGCCTGTCCCAGCGGGCGGTCGGTCGAGATGGCAGCACCCAGTGCCTTGACCAGAGTCATGGGCCCGTTCGGGTCGGCGAGCGCGCGGGCCACACGTTCGACGTAGCCACCTTCACCGATCACCGCCATCAGACGCTCGGCATAGCCGCCCCGGCGGCGCACCGGACCATCGGGTGCGACGAGCTCGCCGAGGGTGAGCGTCACCTGGGTGGCGGCCACGCCGACCCGCACGGGCAGAGTCACGAGGTCGATCACGGACATGGCGGGACCTTATCGACCTCGGTGCTGTGACAGCATCGGTGGTGTGGACCTCCTCGGACTCGGCGACGACGCCGGACTCGTCCCGGAACTGGCGCCGTTGCCCGGCGGCCACAGCGGGGAGACCTTCCTGGCCGAGGTCGCGGGGGAGCGGTCCGTCGTACGCATCTATGCCGGACGCGGCCTCACTCGTGGGGCCGATGCCGTCGACGTCGACGCCGCGGTTCTCGAGCTGGTGCGCGGGCTGCTGCCGGTGCCCGAGGTGCTGGACGTACGACGGGCAGACCCCTCTGCTGGGACGCCGGCGCTTCTGGTCACCTCGTTCCTCCCCGGCACCCGGCTGGACGAGGTTCTGGCCACCGCCGACAGCAGCCTCGTGACGACCATCGGGACCAACGTGGGGATCATCCTGGCCCGTCTGGCGCAGATGCCGACGCTGCGGACCGGGATGTTCGTCGACGGTGACCTGCGCATCGGGCCGTTTCCGCCCGGCGCCGAAGACCTGGTGACCTGGGTGCAGGCACACAGCGACGCCGGCGCGTTGGGGGAGTGGGCCGAGGTGGACCGGGAGGGGCTTCGCGCCCTGGCCGACCGGGCGCAGGAGCTGCTGGACCGGACCGACCGGGCCTGCCTCGTGCACAGCGACTTCAACCCGAAGAACCTGCTCGTCGACCCTGCGACGGGTCAGGTCACGGGCCTTCTCGACTGGGAGTTCGCCCACGCCGGGACCCCGTTCACCGACCTGGGGAACCTGCTGCGCTTCGACCGCCGGCACGACTTCGCCGATGCCGTCGTGGCGACGTACTCCGAGCTGGTCGTGGACGCACCCGAAGACCTGCTCGACCGGGCTCGCGCCGCGGACCTGTTCGCACTGGTGGATCTTGCGTCGCGGCGCGGTGCGAACCCCGTGGCAGACCGAGCTCACGACCTGCTGCTGGCCGTTGCCAGGGCGGGAGACCTGCACGCCACCCCTGACGGCCCTATCTGCTGACCCGCTTCGGAAGCGGTGATCCAGACCTGCGGTGGTTCGCTTCCTGCACGAACCGTTCGACCTCTTCCAGCTCCCGCCGGTGCCGGGCGGACTCCAGGGTTCCACGAAGTGCGTTGCGGCACGCTTGGTTGTGGGAGAGCACAGGCCACTTGATCCAGTCCGTCAGCAACATGGGGCATGACGCTAGTGGCGTCCCGCGAGCCCTCGCCATGATCCTTTTTGACTAGTGACTTCGGCTTGACGAGCACCTGAGGCCAGACAGGGGAACCGCCGTCTCGGCGCGGTTGGACTCTGGCCGTGTGACCCGCGTATCCTGACGGTTGCGCTAGGAGTCTGCCTGAGTCTCAGACGGAGCAGATTCTCGCTCGCTTTTTTCGTTCGCACCGCCGGCCGTCGTCGGCAGTCACCATACGGAAGTAGTGAAACGGGCTCCTGTTGCGCGCCCGCACGACAACCATCCATCCAAGGAATCCATTCCCTTATGACGAGCAGCACTCCCACTCTTTCGGACACCCCGCAGGTTGCGGTCAACGACATCGGGTCCGAAGAGGACTTCCTCGCGGCGATCGACGCGACCATCAAGTACTTCAACGACGGTGACATCGTCGATGGCACCATCGTCAAGGTTGATCGGGACGAGGTCCTGCTCGACATCGGCTACAAGACCGAGGGCGTCATCCCCTCGCGTGAGCTCTCGATCAAGCACGACGTCGACCCCTCTGAGGTTGTGTCCGTCGGCGACAAGGTCGAGGCCCTCGTTCTCCAGAAGGAGGACAAGGAAGGCCGTCTGATCCTGTCCAAGAAGCGCGCCCAGTACGAGCGCGCCTGGGGCACCATCGAGCAGGTCAAGGAAGAGGACGGCGTCGTCACCGGTACCGTCATCGAGGTCGTCAAGGGTGGCCTCATCCTCGACATCGGCCTCCGCGGCTTCCTCCCCGCCTCGCTCGTCGAGATGCGTCGGGTCCGCGACCTCCAGCCGTACGTCGGCCAGGAGCTCGAGGCGAAGATCATCGAGCTCGACAAGAACCGCAACAACGTCGTGCTCTCGCGTCGTGCGTGGCTCGAGCAGACCCAGTCCGAGGTTCGCCAGGGCTTCTTGACCCAGCTCCAGAAGGGTCAGATCCGCAAGGGTGTCGTCTCCTCGATCGTCAACTTCGGTGCGTTCGTGGACCTCGGCGGCGTCGACGGTCTCGTCCACGTCTCCGAGCTCTCCTGGAAGCACATCGACCACCCGTCCGAGGTCGTCGCCGTCGGTGACGAGGTCACGGTCGAGGTCCTCGACGTCGACATGGACCGCGAGCGCGTCTCCCTGTCGCTCAAGGCGACCCAGGAAGACCCGTGGCAGCACTTCGCCCGCACCCACCAGATCGGTCAGATCGTCCCGGGCAAGGTCACCAAGCTGGTGCCGTTCGGTTCGTTCGTCCGCGTCGAGGAGGGCATCGAGGGCCTGGTGCACATCTCGGAGCTCGCCGAGCGTCACGTCGAGATCCCCGAGCAGGTCGTCCAGGTCAACGACGACGTCATGGTCAAGATCATCGACATCGACCTCGAGCGTCGCCGGATCTCGCTGTCGCTCAAGCAGGCCAACGAGACCGCGACGGCCGTCGAGGGCGAGGAGTTCGACCCGACGCTGTACGGCATGACCGCGTCGTACGACGAGCAGGGCAACTACATCTACCCCGAGGGCTTCGACCCGGAGACCGGCGAGTGGCTCGAGGGCTTCGACGAGCAGCGCGCCACCTGGGAGGAGCAGTACGCCAAGGCGCACGCTCGCTGGGAGGCGCACCTCAAGCAGCAGGCCGAGGCCAAGCAGGCCGCGGCGGAGGCCGGCGAGGCCACGTCGTACTCCTCGCAGCAGCAGCAGGCCGAGGAGCAGACCGGTGGCTCCCTCGCCTCCGACGAGGCGCTGCAGGCGCTGCGGGAGAAGCTGACCGGCGGCCAGTGAGCCGCTCAGCCACCTCCTGAGCTGAACCGACAAAGGGGCCCGACCGCCAGTGGCGGTCGGGCCCCTTTGGTCGTGGGCAGGGATGTGTTCTCAGTGGGAGCGCATGCCGATGCCGGGCTCGAACGGGTCGTAGTGGCTGCGAGGGCCTTGGCGTCGGCCGTAGCCGTCGTCGTGGATGTCGCGGACAGTGGCGAGCACGACCGCGACCAGGGCAACGATGCTGAGGAGGATCAGGATTTCGGTCATGGCAGTAATCCTGCGCCGACCCCGATCCTGCCACGAGTGGCAGGATTGACAACTACCATCGATTTACTGCCAACTTCCTGTCATAGTGGTCGCATGATCGAGAACGTTGCGGTGGTCGTGTACGACGGGGTCTGGCCCTTCGAGCTAGGGGTCCTGTGTGAGGCCTGGGGCCTGGACAGGTCCGACCAGGGACTGCCGGTCTTCGACTTCGCCCTCTGCACCCCCGAGCCGGGCCTCGTGGCGACTGCCGCCGGGTTCGGACTGTCTGTCGACAAGGACCTCGGCCGGGTGGCAGAGGCCGACCTCGTGGCAGTGCCTGCCGTCCCCCGGAACCAGCCCGTCCCGGAGTCGGTGGTCCGCGCGCTCCAGGACGCCCACGAGCGAGGGGCGCGGGTGATGTCGGTCTGCTCGGGAGCCTTCGCCCTGGGCGCCGCCGGCCTGCTCGACGGCCGGGACTGCACGACGCACTGGATGTACACCAACGAGCTCGCCGAGCGGTTCCCGAAGGCGAACGTCATCCCCGAGGTGCTCTATGTCGACGCCGACCCGGTCATCACGGGCGCCGGATCGGCGGCGGGCCTCGACGCCTGCCTGCACCTGTACCGCAAGGAGTTCGGCGCAGGCGTCGCGAGCATGGTCGCGCGCCGGATGGTGGTGCCGCCCCAGCGCGACGGCGGTCAGGCGCAGTTCATCCGCAGCGCCGTGCCCGAGTGCGACGCCGAGACGCTCGGCCCCTTGCTCACCTGGATCACCGAGAACCTCGCAGAGCCGATGACTGTCGAGTCCCTGGCGCGCCAGAGCGCGATGTCACCGCGGACCTTCGCACGCCGGTTCCGTGAGGAGACCGGCACCACCCCGCATGCCTGGATCACCAGCCAGCGGGTGCTGCGGGCCGAGGAGCTCCTCGAGCGCACCAGCCGGGCGGTCGACCAGATCGCCGACGACGTCGGGTTCGCCAACGCCGCGACCCTTCGCCACCACTTCACGCGCGTGCGTGGTGTGAGCCCGCAGCGCTACCGGCGCACCTTCGCCTGCTCAGACGAGGCCGAGCAGGCCGGGTAGCTCGAGCCGCTTGATCTTGCCCGTGGGGGTGTGGGGGAGCGCCTCCAGCCGGAAGTACTCCTTCGGGCGCTTCGGGGGCGCGAGCCGATCGGCCGCGAATGCCTTCAGGTCGTCCGCCGAGGCGTCGCCGACCACCGCCGCGCAGACCCGCTGGCCCCAGTCGTCGTCGTCCACGCCGAACACGGCCACGTCGATGACCGCGGGATGCTCGGCCAGCACGTGCTCCACCTCGACCGGGTAGACGTTCACCCCGCCGGAGATCACGAGGTCCTCACGCCGTCCCTCGAGGTAGAGGTAGCCGTCGTCGTCCATCCGGCCGAGGTCCCCGACGGTGAACGCCGGGCCTTCGGGGGTGTCGTGCCAGGTGGCCGCGGTCTTCTCCGGCGCGTTCCAGTACGTGAAGCGGGCGTGCTCAGGGACCGTGCACCAGATCGTCCCGTCGGCCTCGACCTGCAGGGCACGCCCGGGCCTGGCGCGGCCCACCGTGCCCGGGTGCTCGAGCCACTCCTCACTGCGGCAGGCCGTGAACTGGCCCTCGGTCGAGCCGTAGAACTCCCACGTCGACCCGGCGGGGAACAGCTCGACCAGCCGCTGCTTCACGGGCGGAGGGCACGCGGCGCCGGCATGCGCGACCAGCCGGAACGACGACAGGTCCGGCACCCCGACCACGTCCCAGTGTGCGAACAGGCGCCGCAGATGAGCCGGCACGCAGAACATCGTCGTCGGCCGCTCCGCGACGATCGCGCGGGTCACCGCGGCCGGGTCGAACGGTCCCGGTACGACGATCCGCCCGCCGGCGAGCAACGTGCCACAGGCGAAGCGCAGCGGTGCCGAGTGGTAGAGCGGGCTCAGCACCAGGTGCACGTCAGAGGCGGTGAAACCCCACAGGTCGCGCTCCTCCTCGACCAGGGCCCGCGCCGCCGTCTCGTCGAGCACCCCCGACCAGACACCTTTCGGCGCGCCCGTCGTACCGCTGGTCATGTGCATCGGGCGCACCAGCGGCACCGAGCTGGCGGGCTCCAGGTCGAGGGCTGCGGTCACGGCAGCGAGGTCCTCGGGGCCGCGGACGACCACGGCCGGGTCGATGTCGCGGAGCACGGCTTCCTGCTCACGCCGGGTCAGCCGGGGGTCGAGCGGCACCGGCACCACGGCCTGCCTCGTCGCGAGCAGAACCAGGTCGACGTAGGCGGGGGAGCCGGCCACGAGAAGAGCGACGCGTTCGCCGGGGCCGAGGTGCTGGGTCACGCGGGTCATCCTGTCAGGCCCAGCGGGAGGGCAGGCCGGCCTGCACGCCAGGTGGCCCTCGGCGCCGGGAGGCGCCCTTCAGTGAAGCGAGTAGTGAACGTGGACGAACGGGCCGCCTGGCTCATGTCGCACGTCGACGACGCGCATCGGGCTGGTGTGGCTCCGCGGCAGCAGCGGCGCTCCGCTTCCGAGCACCAGCGGGGCGATGCTCACCCAGACGTCGTCGAGAAGGCCACGATCGAGGAACTGACCGACCAGCTCACCACCTCCGACGAGCCAGACGTCCCGGCCCTGGGCCGCCTCGACCATGTCGGTGTGGACCTTGGCGACGTCCTCCTGGGTGAAGACGAGGTTCGCGCCCTCGATCACGGGTAGGTCGCGATGCGTGAACACCCAGGTGGGCCGGTCGGCGTACGCCCACTCCCCGGGATCGTGGCTGTTGATCCACTCGTACGTGGTCGCGCCCATGGCGAGGGCGCCGACGTTCTCGATGAAGCCCGGGTAGGGGTTGCCAGGGTCCTCGCCCTCGAACTGGAAGAGCCAGCTGAGGTCGTTCTCCTCCGTGGCGATGAACCCGTCGAGGCTCGTAGCGGTGAGATAGGTGGTCCTCGTCATGGTTGGATCGTCGCACTCGCCGCCGACATCCGCATGGGTCAGCCGAGCCCGAGGTCAGCCGCCAGGGTGTCCACCACCTGGGCGAAGTGGGCGTCGTAGTCCAGGACGCCCCGGTGCATGTGGCCGAAGAGCTCCAAGGACACGTGGCCGAACAGCGTGGCCCACGCCATCAGCGACCGGACCAGCCGCTCGTCGTCGATGACGAAGTCGGTCAGCCCCCGGATCCCCGCGAGCGCCTTGGTCTCCGCCTCCGGCACCTCGAGGCTGGGGGCACCCAGCCGACAGCCCGCCGCCTGCGCGTCGGCGGCGAGCGCCAGCAGGGTCAAGGGCACCCGGCTCGCCGCCGGCACGGTGGTCTGCGGAGCGGCGTAACCCGGGACAGGGCTTCCGTAGAGCAGTGCGTACTCGTGCGGGTTGCGCACCGCCCAGTCACGGACCGCGTGGCACGCAGCGCGCCACCGGTCGGACAGGTCGTCCCGCTCGGTGACGGCCGCCTCGGCACGCTCGACCGCCTCGCCGAGCTCGTCGTAGGCCTCGATCAGGAGCGCGGTCAGCAGCTCGTCCCGACTGCGGAAGTAGCGGTACGTCGCCGACGAGGCCATGCCGAGGTCGCGGGCGACGGCTCGCACCGACAGCGCGGCCGGCCCCACCTCCGCGAGCTGGCCGCGCGCGCTCTTCAGGATTGCCCTGGTGAGCTCGAGGCGGGCGTGCTCGCGTGCGGTGCGGGGCGCGCTGGGTGTCATGAGTGCATCATCCGCCACTTCGAGAGCATCGGCAACAAACGAGAGCGGTGCTCTTGCATCGAGGGTTGGCGAGTGTCATGATCATTCGTAACGAGAGCAGTGCTCTCGCATCGGTGAGGGAGAGGGACATGAGCGAACTTCACGTAGTTGTCGGGGCCGGGCCCGTCGGCCGTGCCACGGCGGAGGTGCTCGCCGACTCGGGGCGCAGGGTGCTGCTGGCCAGCCGGTCGGGCAGGGGATCGGAGCTCCGGGGAGTGACCAGGATCGGCCTCGACGCGACGGACGCCGAGCGGCTGACCGAGGCCGCAGTCGGCGGCTCCGCGATCTACAACTGCGTGAACCCGCCGGCCTACGACAAGTGGCCGGCCATGTGGCCCCCGGTAGCCGCAGCACTCCTGACCGCCGCGGAGCGCACCGGCGCAGTCCTCGTGACGACGGGGAACCTGTACCCCTACGGGCCGGTCGACGGTCCGATGGTCGAGGGCCTTCCGGACGCTGCGACCGGCACCAAGGCTCGCGTGCGTGCCCAGATGTGGGCCGACGCGCTCGCCGCCCACCGGGCCGGCCGGGTGCGGGCGGTGGAGGTTCGCGGGTCGGACTACATGGGGGCAGGTGTCGGCGACGGTGGACACATCCCGCGCCTGGTGCCCCGCGCTCTGGCCGGCAAGCCGGTCCGGGTGCTCGGGAGCCCCGACCAGCCGCACTCGTGGACCGACGTGCAGGACATGGCGAGGGCCCTGGTCACGGTCGCCTCACGAGAGGACGCGTGGGGGCGGATCTGGCACGCACCCACGAACCCGCCTCGCACCCAGCAGGACGCCGTGGCCGATGTCTGCCGGGCCGCGGGCAGGAGGCCGGTGCAGGTGCGGGCGTACCCGAAGGCCATGCTCGCCGTCGGTGGCCTGGCGGTGCCCATGCTGCGAGAGCTGAGGGAGACGGCCTACCAGTTCGAGCGCCCCTACGTCCTCGACTCCACGGCCATCACCCGGGATCTCGCTGTGGCGCCGACGCCGTGGGACGAGGTCTGTGCACGCACCGCGGGGCTGGAATACTGCCCGTCGTGAGCAGACTGAGAGTTGGCCTGACGGGGGGAGTCGCATCGGGCAAGAGCGCGGTGTCGGCCATCCTGCGCGACCTCGGCGCGGTCGTGATCGACGCCGACCAGCTCGCCCGCGAAGTGGTCGCACCCGGGACCGAGGGGCTCGACGACATCGTGGCCGCCTTCGGGCCAGGTGTCCTGACCGCGGACGGCGAGCTCGACCGGCCGGCGATGGGTGCGATCGTGTTCGCGGACGAGGAGGCCCGGCGGCGGCTGGAGGCGATCATCCATCCGCTCGTGCGCCGTCGGGGCGCGGAGCTCGAGGCCGCGGCCGGCCCTGACACGGTCGTCGTGCACGACATCCCGCTGCTTGCCGAGACGGGTCAGGCATCCACGTTCGACGCCGTCGTGGTGGTCGACGTACCCGTCGAGACGCAGGTCCAGCGCATGGTCTCCCTGCGCGGGATGAGCCGCGAGGAGGCCGAGGCGCGGATCGCCGCGCAGGCGTCGCGAGAGCAGCGGCTGGCGGTCGCGACCTACATCATCGACAACACCGGGACGCTCGAAGACCTCCGCGACAGGGTCACGGAGGTCTTCGAGAAGCTGCTCTCGACCGGTGGTTCCTGAGCCGACCCCAGGGCCCGGCCGGCGGAGGTCCCCGGTCGGTTCAGCCGCCCGTTTCAGGCAGCCAGGTCGGGGTCGGCCAGCTGGCGGAGCTTGGCGATCGCCTCCCGCTCGAGCTGGCGCACCCTCTCGGCGGAGATGCCGTGCTTGGCGCCGATGTCGGCCAGCTTGTGCTGGCGGCCGTCGACGAGCCCGTAGCGCGACCGGATGATGTCCGCCGCGCGGTCGTCGAGCAGCTCGACCAGCCGGGACAGCCGGTCGCGGGACTCGGTGTCGAGCACCGTCGCGTCGGGGCCGGGGGTGGTCTCCTGGGCGATCAGGTCACCGAGCGAGGTGTCACCGTTCTCGTCCACGGGGGTGTCGAGGCTCACGTGCTCGCGGCCCCACGTCACGAGGTCGAGGACCCGGTCGAGGTCCATGTCGAGCTCGGCTGCGATCTCCTCGGGCTCCGGGTCCCTGCCGAGCTGGCGCTCGAGGGTACGACGGGCCGCGCCCACCTGGTTCAGCTCCTCGACGACGTGCACCGGGAGGCGCACGACGCGTGCCTGCTGCGCGATGCCGCGGGTGATCGCCTGGCGCACCCACCACGTCGCGTACGTGGAGAACTTGTAGCCCTTGGCGTAGTCGAACTTCTCGACCGCGCGGATCAGGCCGGTGTTGCCCTCCTGGACCAGGTCCAGCATCGGCATCTGGCTGCGCCCGTACTTGCGGGCGATGGACACCACGAGCCGGAGGTTCGCGGTGATGAACTTCTGGATTGCCCGCTGCCCCTCGGCGGCAACCCACTCGAGCTCCTCCTGCGTGGCGCTCTTGGGGGCACCACCCTTGCGGCGCCCCACCCTGCCCGTGTCGAGCAGGTGCTGCGCCATGAGCCCGGCCTCGATGGTCTTGCTCAGCTCTACCTCGGTGATCGCGTCTAGCAGCGGAGTACGCGCGATCTCGTCGAGGTACAGCCCAACGCTGTCACGTCCCTCGATCTCGCGCGTGTGCGGACGACTCGTAGCCACGTGCGCTCCCTTCATGTCCCCAAGCGCTTACCCGCAGGTAGCACCTGTATTCATCCCAACGAACATGTGTTCGTCGAGATTCCCGAACCGGCCTCTGTCCTGCAGGTTCGTGCCCTGTGTGGGGTTAGACGGGTGGGCGGGCCGAGAAGTTGCCGGGATCCGGCAAATTCTGCGAGTTCTCAGCGAACTTTCAGCCGGATCGTCGGACTGCCGGCTCACCGGCACTCCGGCGTGGCGAGCTCGTGAACCGCTGCGCCGTGTGGTCGACCGGTGGCAGCATGCAGCCAGGTGATCGAGAGGGGCCGGCCAAGTGGTGTACCTGATGACGAACGGCGAGGGGATGCGCGGCGGCAGGGTGCATCACACCATCGCCGACCAGCTCTTCCTGGGCGAACGGGAGACCGCGGCCAAGTACCGCTTCTTCTCGGTGCGTGACCAGTTCCCGGGAATCCTCCCCGTGACGGACGAGTCCGGCGCTGCCGTGCGGGGCGAGCTGTACGACGTACCCCTGGAGGTCGTGCGCGACAGGTTCCTCCCCGACGAGCCGGCCGAGCTCGAGCTCGGGGTGGTGGAGCTCGCCGACGGGACCGCGGCGCTGTCGATGGTGCTGCGGCAGGGGGAGCGCGGCCTGCACGCGGACATCACCAAGTACGGCGGGTGGCGTGCCTATCGCGAGTCGCTGGCCTGACATGCGTCAGCCCGACCTGGTGATCGACGCCGCCCGCGCCGTGGTGGACGGCCAGGAGCGGGCGTGCCTGGTGGCGGTCGCGGACGGCCGAGTCGTCGCCGTCGACGACCCGGACGTGTCAGAAGCCGTCGAGGTGGTCCGGCTCGACGATGACGTGGTGCTCCTGCCCGGGTTGGTCGACACCCACGTGCACGTGAACGAGCCGGGCCGCACCGCGTGGGAAGGCTTCGCGCACGCGACGAGGGCGGCCGCAGCCGGTGGGGTGACAACGATCGTGGACATGCCCCTGAACAGCATCCCCGCCACCGTGGACGTCGAGGCGTTGGAGACCAAGCGCCGGGCCGCGGCCGGCCAGTGCCTCGTGGACGTGGGCTTCTGGGCCGGGGCGGTGCCCTCGAACCTGCACGACCTCCGGTCGCTGTGGGACGCCGGCGTCTTCGGCTTCAAGTGCTTCCTCGTCGACTCCGGTGTCGAGGAGTTCCCGGCGCTCGACGAGGCCCGCCTCGGCGACGTCATGGAGCAGGTCTCGTCGTTCGGCGGCCTGGTTCTGGTGCACGCCGAGGATCCCGACGCGGTGACGCCCTCCCCGGCAGGTGACATCCGCTATGCCCAGTTCCTCGCCTCACGGCCCGACACCGCCGAGGTCTCCGCGGTCGAGGTGGTGGTCGAGGCGGCCCGTCGTACCGGCTGCCGCGTGCACGTGGTGCACGTGTCCACGGCGAGGGCGTTGCCGATGCTCGCGAATGCCCACGCGGCCGGAGTCCCGGTCACCGCGGAGACCTGTCCGCACTACCTGGCGCTGAGCGCCGACGAGGTGCTGGACGGGGCCACCGAGTACAAGTGCTGCCCGCCGATCCGAGACGCCAACAACCGCGAGCTGCTCTGGGCGGGGCTTGCCGCGAGAACGCTCGGCTCTGTGGTCTCCGACCACTCGCCCTCCACCGCGGACCTCAAGGCGCTCGACACGGGGGTCTTCGCCGACGCCTGGGGCGGGATCAGCTCGCTGCAGCTCGCTCTCCCCGTGGTCTGGACCGAGGCCCGCCGCCGCGGGCACGACCTGGTCGATGTCGCCGCCTGGATGGCGACCGGCCCCGCGGACCGCGCCGGGTTGCGGCGCAAGGGCCGGATCGCGGTGGGCGCCGACGCCGACTTCTGCGTGCTGGCACCGGACGAGACCTTTGAGGTCGACCCCGCCCGGCTCGCGCACCGCAACCCGGTCACGCCGTACGCCGGTCGTGAGCTCGCCGGCGTGGTCCGAGCGACGTGGCTCGCCGGTCGACCGGTCGACGCCGGAGAGCCTCCACGCGGCCGGCTGCTGCGTCGAGGAGACAGCTGATGGCCGACGACTTCTCCGCGCGTCCCGACCTCGCCTCACGACTCCTCGGCGGCACAGTGGTCCACGCCGACGACGACTTCTTCGCCGCCCGCGAGAACCTCGTCAGCCCCGGGCCGCCCGTGCACGACCCGACCGCGTTCGGGCTGCGCGGGAAGGTGTACGACGGCTGGGAGACCAGGCGCCGTCGCGAGCCGGGCGACGACCACGCCGTCATCCGGCTCGGGGTGCCCGGTGTGGTCGAAGGGGTCGTGGTGGACACGGCCTGGTTCACCGGGAACTTCCCGCCGCACGTCTCCGTCGCCGCGACCGCGCTGCCCGGCTACCCCTCGGCCCGCGAGGTCCTCGAAGCGGACTGGACGCCTCTGCTCACCCGCGTGCCGGTCCTGGGAGACACCGCGAACGCTTTCCCGGTCGACGTCGGACGCCGCTTCACCCACGTCCGGCTCACCATGCATCCCGACGGCGGCGTGGCCCGCTTCCGGGTGCACGGCCGGCCTGCGCCCGACCCCCTGCTCCTGACGGGCACCGTCGACCTCGCCGCCCTCGAGAACGGCGGCGACGTCGTCGGCTGCTCGGACATGTTCTACGCCTCCGCGCGCAACCTCCTGCTGCCGGGAAGGGCCCGCACTACGGGCGAGGGGTGGGAGAACGCGCGGCGTCGCGGAGAGGGCAACGACTTCGTCACGGTCCGGCTGGCCGGTGCGGGCGTGGTTCGGCGGGTCGTGGTCGACGCCTCCCGCTTCGTCGGCAACGCCCCTGGCGAGGTGTCCGTGCGCGGCGCGGACGCGCGCTCGGACGACCTCGACGACCCCGGCGCATGGGCTGAGCTCCTGCCCAGGACACCGGTGCAGCCCGACACCCGGCACCAGCTCCCGGTCAGCCACGGGCAGCCGGTGACCCACGTGCGGCTGGACGTGTACCCGGACGGCGGGCTCGCCCGGTTCCGGGTCCTCGGCGAGCTCTCGCCGTGACGGGGACGTCCGCGGGGGCTGTTCGGAAACCACTGCTCCCTGCCCGGTGGGTGGTGTAGACAGGTTCGAGGAGGTTTGTCGATGCAGGATCGCACCGCCGTGGAGCACGGCTCGCTCGACTGGCTGAACGGCCTCGACGAGGTCGACGCCGTCACGGACCTGCGTGCCTGCTGCGCCGCCGGGTCCTGGTTGCAGGGCATGGTCCGGGCCCGGCCCTTCACCTCGCACGACCACCTCACGGCGACCTCCGACCGGCTGGTCGACGCCCTCGACGAGGAGGGGCTGGCAGAGGCGCTCGCGGCGCACGCCCGCATCGGCGAACGCCGCGCCGGACACTCACGCGAGGCATCCTGGTCGCGCGTCGAGCAGGCCAAGGCGCTCACGGCGGACAGCGACCTTCAGGCCCTGCTCGAGGAGGGGAACCGTGCCTACGAACGGCGCTTCGGCCGGCTCTTCCTGATCCGCGCCGCCGGACGGAGTGCGCAGGAGATGTACGACGCGCAACAGTCGCGGCTCGACAACGACCAGGACGCCGAGCGCGCCGTCGTACTCCACGAGCTCGCCGACATCGTCCGGCTCCGGCTCGCGGGGCTGGTGAGCTCGTGAGCCTGTCCAGCCACGTCCTCGACGCCACCCGGGGGGCCCCTGCGGTGGGCCTGTCCCTGCGCTGGGAACGGCTCGAGGAAGGTCGGTGGCAGCCGGTCGCGCACGCTGTCACCGACGCCGACGGCCGGGTCGCGGACTGGGGCGGTGCCGCGCCCGGACCCGGGACACACCGCCTGGTGTTCGGCACCGGCGACTACTTCGCGGACCGGCGGTTGCCGACGTTCTACCCGGAGGTGATGGTGGTCTTCGAGGTCACCGATGCCGACGAGCACCACCACGTCCCGCTGCTGCTCAGCCCGTTCGCCTACTCGACGTACAGGGGCAGCTGACATGGCGCGGCTGGGGGGCAACCGCTACGGCAAGGCCGGTGTGCGGCTCATGAAGGTCGACCGGTCGTCCGAGCGGCACGAGCTGCACGACCTGACCGTCGACATCGCACTCGCCGGGGACATGGACGCGGTGCACCTGT
The DNA here is from genome assembly GCA_963700955.1 of uncultured Actinomycetota bacterium. GTDB lineage: Bacteria > Actinomycetota > Actinomycetes > Propionibacteriales > Nocardioidaceae > Nocardioides_C. Next base: position 340,447 of record CAVOZH010000004.1, read on the forward strand.
CGGGCGACAACTCCGCCGTGCTGCCGACCGACACGCAGAAGAACACCGTCTTCGCGTTCGCCCGGGAGCACGGCGTGGGCCAGATCGAGGAGTTCGCCTCGCGGCTCGCCTGCCACTTCGTCGACTCCCAGCCGAGCATCCACCGCGCACGGGTCTCGGTGAGGGAGCACCCTTGGCAGCGGCTCGACGACCGACCGCACTCCTTCGCGCAGGCCGGAGGCGAGGTGCGCACCGCCACGGTCACGTACGACGGGCAGGCGGAGCGGTTGCTGTCCGGGCTCACCGGCTTGGCCCTGCTGAGCACGACGGGCTCGGAGTTCCGGGGGTTCGCCGCTGACAGGTACACCACCCTCCCCGAGGCAGGCGACCGGATCCTGTGCACGTCGGTCGACGCCACCTGGCGACATGCCACAGCACCGGCCGACTGGGCGAAGTCCTACGTAGCCGCGCGGGCCGCCCTGCTGGCAGCCTTCGCCGACACCTACAGCCACTCGTTGCAGGAGACGTTGTACGCCATGGGGGAGCGGCTCGTGTCCGCGTGCGCCGAGGTGGCCGAGGTACGCCTGTCGCTCCCGAACCGGCACCACTTCCTCGTCGACCTCGCGCCGTTCGACCTCGACAACGCCGGCGAGGTCTTCTACGTCGCCGACCGGCCCTACGGCCTCATCGAGGGAACCGTGCTCGCCGACGACGCGACCGCCGACCCCGAGGCCTGGTAGGCAGACCATGGACACCATGGAGATGGTGCGGGCAACCACCTGGGCCGACGCGCTCGCCGCGAAGGCCGCCGCGCCCGACCTGCTGCCGATCGCCGGCGGCACCGACGTGATGGTCGAGATGAACTTCGACCGGCGGCGGCCGGCGGGGCTGCTCGACCTGACCCGGGTCGACGAGCTCTCGGGGTGGTCGGTCGACGGGGACACCGTGGTGCTCGGCGCCGGTGTCACCTACACCGAGGTGGTCGACGAGCTGGCCACGCTGTTGCCAGGGCTCGCGATCGCCTCGCGTACGGTCGGGTCGCCGCAGATCCGCAACCGGGGCACGGTGGGCGGGAACCTCGGTTCGGCCTCACCTGCCGGGGACGCCCACCCGCCTCTGCTCGCCGCGGGCGCGGAGGTCGAGATCGGGTCGGTGCGTGGCAGCCGCCGCGTCCCGGTCCGGGACTTCTTCACGGGCGTCAAGCGCAGCGTCCTCGAGCCGGACGAGCTGATCCGTGCAGTGCACATCCCGCGCGCGACCGGGCCGGAGCAGTTCTCCAAGATCGGCACCCGCAACGCGATGGTGATCGCGGTCGCCTCCTTCGCGCTGCGGCTGGACCCCACGGGCCGGCAGGTCGGAACCGGCATCGGCTCGGCGGCCCCGACCCCTCGTGTCGCCGCCGAGGCCGAGCAGCTCCTCGCCCACGAGCTGGAGTCGGCCAGGGCGTGGGACTCCCGTGAGCCGATCGCGCCGGCCGTCGTACGCCGGTTCGCGGAGCTGGTGGCCTCCGCGGCCGCTCCGATCGACGACGTACGCGGGACCGCCGCCTACCGGCGGCACGCCCTCGGCGTGATGGCCCGGCGGACGCTGACGTGGGCGTGGGACGAGTACCGGAACGGAGTTCCCGCATGAAGCTGAGCTGCACCGTCAACGGCGAGGCGCGCGTCGCGGACGACGTGTGGCCGGGGGAGAGCCTGCTCTACGTGCTCCGCGAGCGCCTCGGTCTCCCCGGCGCGAAGAACGCCTGCGAGCAGGGTGAGTGCGGGTCGTGCACGGTCTACCTGGACGACATACCGGTCTGCTGCCTGCCTCGTAGCCGCGGGGCAGGCCGAAGGGCGCACGGTCGTCACTGTCGAGGGGCTGTCGGACGGGGACACGCTTCACCGGGTGCAGCAGGCCTTCGTATCGGCCGGTGCGGTGCAGTGCGGGTTCTGCACCCCTGGTCTCGTCGTCGCTGCCCACGACCTGCTCGCGCGGGACCCCGACCCCTCGGAGGCCGACATCCGGGAGGCGCTCGCAGGCAACCTGTGCCGGTGCACGGGCTACCAGAAGATCATCGACGCCGTTCGGCTCGCAGCCCCCGGGGCCAAGGCATGAGAACCGTCCTGCAAGGGTGCGCCGTCGCCACCGTCGACGGGGCGGGGACGGAGTACGCCGAGGGTCACGTGGTCATCGACGGCAGCCGGATCGTCGCGGTCGGGGAGGGACCCGCCCCAGGTGCGACGGGGGAGGACCGGGTCGTGGACGGGTCGGGCTGCCTTGCCACGCCGGGCCTGGTGAACACCCACCACCACCTCTACCAGTGGGCCACCCGCGGCCTCGCCCAGGAGGCGGACCTCTTCGGATGGCTCACCGAGCTGTACCCGGTGTGGGCCGGCCTGGACGCCGACGTGGTCGGAGCGGCCTCTGCGGCCGGCCTGGGCTGGCTCGCGAAGACCGGCTGCACGACCACGACCGACCACCACTACGTCTTCCCGCGTGACGGCGGCGACGTTCTCGAGGCGGAGATCGAGTCGGCCCGGCGGATCGGGCTGCGCTTCCACCCCTGCAGGGGCTCGATGGACCTGGGTCGCTCCGCAGGCGGACTCCCTCCCGACGACATCGTGGAGGACCGTGACTCCGCCCTGGCGGCCACGGCCGACGCGATCGACCGGTTCCACGACCCCGCGCCCGACTCGATGCTGCGCATCGCGGTGGCACCGTGCTCGCCGTTCTCGGTGACCGGTGAGCTGATGCGAGAGGCCGCCGCGATGGCCCGCGGCCGGGGCGTGCGCCTGCACACCCATCTGGCGGAGACGGTCGAGGAGGACGCTTACTGCCGCGAGCAGTTCGGCTGCAGCCCGGCCGAGTACGTCGAGCAGCTCGGCTGGCTCGGGGACGACGTCTGGCTGGCGCACTGCGTCCACCTCGACGACAAGACTGTTGCCCGGTTCGCCGAGACCGGCACCGGCGTCGCGCACTGCCCGACGAGCAACGCCCGCCTCGGCGCCGGGACAGCCCCTGTCGCCTCCCTCCTCGCCGCCGGGGTCCCGGTGGGCCTCGGCGTGGACGGCTCGGCGTCCAACGAGGAGTCCTCGATGGCCGCCGAGCTGCATGCGGCCCTCCTCGTGGCTCGCCTGCGCGGCGGCCCGGCCGCACTGACCGCCCGGCAGGCGCTGGCGGCCGGGACCATCGGCGGGGCGCGGTGCCTGGGGAGAGCACACGAGATCGGCTCCCTGGAGCCGGGCAAGGCCGCCGATATCGCGCTGTGGCGCATCGACGACCTGCCGCACGCCGGGATCGAGGACCCGGTCGCCGCACTCGTGCTCGGGTCACGGCCCCCGCTGCGGATGCTCCTGGTGAACGGCTCGCCGGTCGTCGAGGACGACTCCCTGCTCACCGCGGACGAGCCGACGCTCGCGACCGCCGCGGCCAAGGCGGGGCGGAGACTGCTGGAGCGGCGCATCGGAGGGACGGGCCGATGACCGAGGAGCTCACCGACACGATCACCGGCGGCCGAGTCGGCGCGTCGGCAGGCACCCGTGGCGGAGTGGGCGAGAGCGTCCAGCGCCCCGACGGGACGCTGAAGGTGAAGGGCGAGTTCGCCTACTCCTCGGACCTCTGGATGGACGGGATGCTGTGGGGCGCGACGCTGCGCAGCCCCCACCCGCACGCCCGGATCACGCGGCTGGAGACCGCGCGCGCCCTTGCGCTGCCCGGCGTGTTCGCGGTGCTCACCCACGAGGACGTGCCGGGCCCGAACGCGTTCGGCCTGGAGCGCGCGGACCAGCCGGTGCTCGCGGCCGACCTGGTGCGCTACCAGGGAGAGGCGGTGGCACTGGTTGCCGCAGAGCATCCGGAGATCGCACGCCGGGCGTTGGACCTGGTCGAGGTCGGCTACGAGCCCCTTCCGCCGGTGACCGATGCCCGCGCCGCCGTGCTCGGGGCGACCGACCCGCTGCACCCGGGCGGCAACGTCGTCCGGCACGTGCGGATCCGGCACGGCGACCAGGGCGCCGTCGCGGACGTGGTGGTGTCGGGCGACTACGAGGTCGGGATGCAGGACCAGGCCTTCCTCGGGCCCGAGTCGGGCCTCGCTGTGCCCGCCCCTGACGGTGGGGTGGACCTCTACGTCGCCACCCAGTGGCTGCACGTCGACCGTTCGCAGGTCGCGGCGGCGCTCGACCTGGACCCCGAGCTGGTCCGGATCACCCTCGCCGGCGTCGGCGGCGCGTTCGGTGCCCGCGAGGACCTGTCGATGCAGGTGCACGCGTGCATGCTGGCAATGCGTACGCGCCGGCCGGTGAAGATGGTCTACACCCGCGAGGAGTCGTTCTTCGGTCACGTGCACCGCCACCCGGCGCGGATGCACTACGAGCACGGCGCCACGCGTGACGGCCGGCTCGTCTACGTCAGGGCCGAGATCATCCTCGACGGCGGCGCCTACGCCTCGAGCACGCCGGCGGTGGTCGCCAACGCCGCGACCCTGGGCGCCGGGCCGTACGTCGTGCCCACCGTCTCCATCGACTGCTACGGCGCCTACACCAACAACCCGCCGTGCGGCGCGATGCGCGGGTTCGGGGCGGTGCAGGCGGCGTTCGGTTACGAGTCGCAGATGGACCGGCTCGCCGAGGCGGTCGGACTGGACCCGGCCGAGATCCGGATCCGCAACGCGCTCGCCGAGGGCGACCGGGTGGCCACCGGCCAGGTCGTCGACTCGGCCGCTCCGGTGGCGGAGCTGGTACGACGGGTCCGGGACATGCCGTTCCCCGACGCCGCCGTACCCGACCTGAGAGCGATGCCGGGAGGCGTCGCGAACACGACGCACGGCGAGGGTGTGGTGCGCGGGGTGGGCTACGGAGTGGGGATCAAGAACGTGGCGTTCTCGGAGGGCTTCGACGACTACTCGACCGCACGGGTAGCCCTCGAGGTGGTGGCGGGGGAGCCTGTCGTGCTGGTGCACACCGCGGCGGTCGAGGTCGGACAGGGACTCGTGACTCTGCAGGCGCAGATCGCCCGCACCGAGCTCGGGGTGGACCGGGTCACGGTGCAGGCCGCGGACACACAGGTGGGCAGCGCCGGCTCGACGTCCGCGTCGCGGCAGAGCTACGTCACCGGCGGTGCGGTGCAGGCTGCGTGCCGGGGCGTCGCCGACGAGGTGCGGGCCATCGCCGCGGCACGCGCCGGCCTCGATCCCGGCGAGCTGGAGCTGGTCGACGGGGCCGTGGTGACCCGGAACGGTGCCGAGGTGGCCACGCTGGTCGACCTGCTGGGCGACCAGCGGCTGGAGCGGACGGTGGAGTGGCGGCACCGCCCGACCACCGGGATCGACCCCGCGACAGGGCAGGGCACCGCGCATGTGCAGTACGCCTTCGCCGCGCACAGGGCGGTCGTCGACGTCGACGTCGAGCTGGGGCTCGTGAAGGTGGTCGCGCTGGACTGCGCCCAGGACGTTGGGTTCGCGATGAACCCCGATGCCGTGCTGGGGCAGATCCACGGGGGCAGCGCCCAGGGCCTCGGGCTCGCGGTCATGGAGGAGATCCAGGTGCGCGACGGTCTGGTTCGCAACCCCTCGTTCACCGACTACCTCGTCCCGACCCTGCTCGACATGCCGCCGATGCGGGTCGAGGTGCTGGAGCTGGCGGACCCGCACGCGCCCTACGGCCTGCGCGGGGTGGGCGAGCCGCCGACCATCTCCTCCACGCCGGCGATCGTCGCCGCGATCCGGCACGCGACGGGCTTGGCCCTGACCCGGGTCCCCGTGAGGCCGGAGCACCTCCTCACGCTGCCGTGAGCCGCCTCAGGCGAGGCCGAGCTTGTCCAGCACCCAGGCATAGCTGAACGCCCGGTCGCGCCAGGCGTTGTAGCGACCACTGACGCCGCCGTGGCCGGCCGCCATCTCGGTCTTGAGCAGGAAGTCCTGCGGCTCGGCGGCGGTGGCGCGCAGCTTTGCGATCCACTTGGCCGGCTCCACGTAGAGCACCCGGGTGTCGTGCAGCGAGGTCTCGGCGAGGATCGAGGGGTACGTCTTGTGCTCGACGTTCTCGTAGGGCGAGTAGGACTTCATGTAGGCGTACACGTCCGGGTCCTCGAGCGGGTTGCCCCACTCCTCCCACTCCACGACGGTCAGCGGTAGTGACGGGTCGAGGATCGTCGTGAGGGCGTCGACGAAGGCCACGTCGGCCACGATGGCGCGGAAGGCGTCGGGGGCGAGGTTGGCCACCGCGCCCATGAGCAGCCCGCCGGCGCTGCCGCCCTCGGCGACGAGGCGGTCGGGGCGGGTCCAGCCGGCCTCGGCGAGGTGGCGTGCGCAAGCGACGAAGTCGGTGAAGGTGTTCTTCTTCGCGAGCATCTTGCCCTCGTCGTACCACCGCCGGCCCATCTCCCCGCCGCCGCGGATGTGGGCGATCGCGAAGCCGACACCGCGGTCGAGCAGGGAGAGCCGCGAGATGGTGAAGTAGGGGTCGGTCGAGGACTCGTAGGAGCCGTAGCCGTAGAGCAGCATCGGCATCGAGCCGTCGCGTGGTGCGTCCTTGGGGCAGACGATGGAGATCGGCACCTGGGTGCCGTCCTCCGCGGTGGCCCACTCGCGATGCTGCTCGTACCGCTCGGGGTCGAAGTCGCCGAGCACCGGCATCTGCTTGAGCAGGGTCAGCTCGCGGCCGGCGATGTCGAAGTCGTAGACCGCGGGAGGCGTCGCGAGCGTGGTGTAGCCGAGGCGGACGGTCGGCTGGTCGAACTCCGGGTTCGAGCCAGCGCCGACGGTGAAGACCGGGTGCCCGAACTCGACGAGAAAGTCTTCGCCGAGGCCGGACTCGTCGAGCGTGATGACCCGCAGCTGCGTCAGGCCCTCTCGCCGCTCGTGGACCACGAGGTGCCCCTTGAAGGCATCGACGTCCTCGAGCCGGACCTCCGGGTCGTACTCGAACAGCGGGACCCAGTCCTCGTGGCCCCTGGTCCCGACAGGGGCCTTGGCGAGCGTGAAGTTCTCCGCTCCGTCGTTGTGGAGGATGAGGAAGCACTCCTCGCCCGCGATCACGGCGTGCTCGACGCCGTACTCCACGCCCTGCCTGCGCGGAGCCACGACCCGGAACTCGCCGGTCGGCGCAGAGGCGTCCAGGACCCGGTACTCCGTAGTGGTCTTGGAGCCGACGCCGATCACCAGGAAGCGGTCGCTGCGGGTCCGGCCGACGGAGGCCCAGAACCGCTCGTCCGGCTCGTGGAAGACCACCACGTCGTCCGAGGGGTCGCTGCCGAGCGCGTGGCGCCACACGCGGTCCGGCCGCCATGCCTCGTCCACCGTCGTGTAGAAGAGGTGTCGTCCGTCGAGCGCCCACGTCGCGCCGTACGCCGTGTCGGGGACCTGGTCGGGCAGCAGCTCGCCGGTCCGGAGGTCCTTGACCTGAAGCAGGAAGCGCTCGTTGCCCGTGGTGTCGACGCTGAAGGCGAGAAGGTTGCCGTCGGGGCTGATCGAGGAGGCGCCGAGAGAGAAGAAGTCGTGGCCCTCGGCGAGCTCGTTGAGGTCCAGGAGGACCTGCTCGCCCGGGATCTCGGTGTCCACGTCGAGCACCGGAGGTGTCCAGTCGTCCGGTCCGGACACGGGACAGCGGCAGCTGATGCCGTACTGCTTGCCCTCGATCGATCGGCTGAAGTACCAGTACGAACCGATCCTCGACGGCACCGAGAGGTCGGTCTCCTTCGTGCGGGTGCGGATCTCCTCGAAAAGGATCTCCCGGAGCTTCGCGAGGTGCGCGGTGGCCTGCTCGGTGTAGGCGTTCTCGGCCTCGAGGTAGGCGATGGTGTCCGGCGACTCCTTGTCGCGCAGCCACTCGTACTCGTCGACCACCGTGTCCCCGTGGAAGGTGCGGGCGGTGGGGACCTTCTTGGCGCGTGGCGGTTCGATCGGCTGGGACACTCGTGGAGCCTAACCCGCCCAGCGATCGCCTACCTTTGAAGGGTGCAGACGATCGACCTCAATGCCGACCTCGGCGAAGGCGTGACCGACGACGCCGGGCTGCTCGCAGTGGTGACCAGTGCGAACGTCGCCTGCGGGTACCACGCGGGCGACGAGGCGATCATGCGCGCGGTGTGCTCGGAGGCGGCGCGCCGGGGCGTGACGGTGGGCGCCCAGGTGTCGTACGCCGACCGGGAGGGGTTCGGCCGCCGGCACCTCGAGGTGTCCTTCGAGACCCTGCGCGAGCAGGTCGCCCACCAGGTGGGGCTGCTCGACGAGATCGCCCGTTCCTGCGGCACCCGGGTGTCCTACCTCAAGCCGCACGGCGCGTTGTACAACCGGGTCGTCCACGACGAGGACCAGGCCCAGGCAGTCCTTGCGGGCTCCGGCGACCTGCCCGTGCTCGGCCTCCCCGGGTCGCTGTTCCTCGAGCTTGCCGCCGCATTCGGCCGCGAGGTGCACCGCGAGGGCTTCCCCGACCGGGCCTACACCGCCGAGGGCCGCCTGGTGCCTCGCGACCAGCCGGGTTCGGTCCATCACGAGCCGGCGGTGATCGCCGCCCGTGCGCTCGAGCTGGCACGCTCCGGCGAGGTGGTCTCCGTCTGCGTGCACGGCGACTCCCCGGCCGCTGTGCGGAGTGCCGCGGAGGTACGCCACACCCTGGAGACGGCCGGCCTGACCTTGCGGAGCTTCACATGAGACTGCTCCGCGTCGGGGTCGACTCGCTTCTCGCCGAGGTCGCCGACACGGCTGCGGCGATGAGGCTGTACGACGAGGCGCAGCGGCGCGAGGTCGAGGCGGCCGACGTCGTGCCCGCCGCGCGCACGGTGCTCTTCGCCGGCGTGCCCGACGTGGCACGGCTCGAGGCGCAGCTGGGCGACTGGGACCCCGAGGGCAGAGCCGCTCCGGCCGAGGCGAGCGCGCCTCTCGTCGAGGTCCCCACCTGTTATGACGGCCCCGACCTCGACGCCGTGGCCCGCCACTGGAAGCTCACGACCCGCGAGGTGGTCGCGCTCCACACCGCCGAGGAGATGGTCGTCGCCTTCTGTGGCTTCTCACCCGGCTTCGCCTACTGCACCGGCCCTGGCCTGGCCCGGCCCGTCCCACGCCTCGAGGTGCCGCGCACCCGGGTCCCCGCCGGGTCGGTCGGCCTCGCGGACATGTTCACCGGTGTGTACCCCTCCGAGTCCCCGGGAGGGTGGCGGATCGTGGGCCACACCGACCTCCGGCTGTGGGACGAGTCCCGCGAGCAGCCGGCCACCCTGGCGCCGGGAACGCGGGTGCGGTTCGTGGAGGTGTCGCGGTGAGGACCTCGCTGACCGTGCTCGAAGCGGGCCCGCTCACCACGGTGCAGGACCTGGGGCGTCGTGGCTTCGCGCACCTCGGGGTCCCGAGGTCCGGGGCGGTCGACGTCGAGGCCGCCCGCTACGCGAACCGGCTGGTCGGGAACCCCGTCGACGCGGCCGTCCTCGAGACGACGCTCGGGGGAGTGGTCGTCGAGGTGACCGGCACGACGGCGGTCGCCGTCACCGGCGCGCCCGCCCCGGTCTCGGTCGGCGGACGTCCTGGGCCCTTCGCCGAGCCGGTCAGCGTGCGATCGGGGCAGACCGTCGCGGTGGGTGCGGCGACGTCGGGCCTGCGCAGCTACGTCGCCTTCTCCGGAGGTGTGGACGCGGAGCGGGTGCTCGGGTCGCGCTCGACGGACACGCTCTCCGGCCTCGGGCCGCCGCGGCTGGTCCCCGGCGCCCGGCTGAGGCTCGGCGAGCCGGTGGGGCGCCCCCACGGCGTGGACGTGCCCGTCGTACTCCGGTATCCCGACAGCGTGCGAGTGCGCCTCCTGCCGGGGCCGCGGCTCGACTGGTTCGCCGACGAGGCGCTCGCGAGGCTGACGGGGTCGACCTACACCGTCTCGGCCCACTCCAACCGTGTCGGCCTGCGGCTGGAGGGGCCGCCGGTGCCGCGGGCGGTGCACACCGAGCTTCCGAGCGAGGGACTGGTGCTGGGAGCGGTACAGGTGCCGGCGTCGGGGCAGCCGGTGGTGTTCCTCAACGACCACCCGACAACGGGCGGCTACCCCGTCGTGGCAGTCGTCGCGCCGCTGCACCTCGGCACCTGCGCGCAGTTGCGGCCTGGAGCGCACGTTCGTTTCGAGGCCTAGCGGCTAGGCATCCGGCTCGGGGGCCGGGTACCGGTCCCGCGGCCGTGGCACCAGGTCGGGATCCTGGGTGCTGAACGTCTTGACCGGGCCCGGCGCCGTCTCCGCGGTCTCGAAACGCACCGTCACCCGGCCGCGCCCGGATCCCCACACCCACCCTGGGCCGTGCTCGGCGTGCACGACGTCCATACCGGGCGCCCACCGTCGCGCGCGGGCCACTCGCTCGATGGCCTCGTCGGCGAGGGGATCGACGGTCTGCTCCGGCTCGGGCTCCAGATCGGAGAAGAGGTCCTCCTGGATCCAGTCGGCCAACCCCGAGACACCGACGCCGAGAAGGCGCACCCCGCCGGAGGTGTCCACCTCGCCCAGCAGGCTGCGCGCGAGCCGGGCGACGACCCTCGGCTCGTCTGTGGGCGCGGACATGGTCGTGGAGCGGGTGTGCGTGGAGAAGTCGTGCAGCCGGACCTTCACCGTGACCGTGCGACCCGACAGGCGGGCCTTGCGCAACCGGTCGGTGACCTGTCGGGCCTGCCGCTCGAGGAGCCCTTCGAGCAGGCGCCGGTCGACGAGGTCGGTGTCGTAGGTGCCCTCGACGCTCACCGACTTGGTCTCGCGCTCGGCCACGACCGGTCTGTCGTCGTCCGCGCGGGCCAGCCGGTACAGCCCGGTCCCGTGCGCCTGGCCCAGCACGCGGACCAGCTCCTCCTGCGAGAGCCGCTCCAGCTCGGCGACCGTGTGAACGCCCGTGCGACGCAGCCGCTCCGCGGTCGCCGGTCCGACGCCCGGGATCACGGTCACCTTCATCGGACGGAGCAGGTCCTGCTCGGTGCCCGGGGGCACCACCACGAGACCGTCGGGCTTCTCGAGGTCGCTGGCGATCTTGGCCACCAGCTTCGAGCTCGCCACGCCGACCGAGCCGTGAAGGCCGCCGGTGACCTCCTGGACTCCCTCCTTGAGCTCGCGGGCCACGGCGGTGACCCCCGCGACCGACACGTCGTCGAGGCCGGCAGCGGCGAGGTCGACGAACGCCTCGTCGAGCGAGAGCGGCTCCACGAGCGGGGAGCGCTCCCGCAGCAGCTTCATCACCGAGGCGCTGGCCTCGCGGTAGGCGTCGAACCGCCCGGTGAGGAACGCCGCGTGCGGGCAGCGTGAGCGGGCCTCGGCGGTCGACATGGCCGACCGGACGCCGTACGCCCTTGCCTCATAGGAGGCCGTCGCGACCACACCGCGGCCGCCGACGCCGCCGACCACCACCGGCTTGCCCCGCAAGGACGGCTTGTCGCGCTGCTCCACCGCGGCGAAGAACGCGTCGAGGTCGACGTGGAGGATCGTCGGGTCGGCGCGCACGTGCCCATCATGCCTCGCAGCGCGGACACCTCCGGCCGGGACCGCCGGCAGGCTCGTGCGCTCCAGGTTCTGTCCCCAGGTACGCCGGCCGCCGGCCCTGTTCACAGGGCAGCCACACGGTGCTGCTCGACCCGCTGAGGCTGGGCCACCGTGACGGCATGAACACGCCCCCACTTCGAATCAAGTCACCTGCCGACCTGCTCGCCCTCGTGCCCTGCGCTCTCGGCTTCCACCCCGAGGAGTCCCTGGTCCTCGTCGTCGTCACGGGGGAGGGAGGCAACCTCCATGCCAGGGTCGACCTACCTCTGGACGAGGAAGACACCGCGGAGGCGCTCACCAGGCTCCTGGTGGCCGTCTCGCGGGCTCAGGCGCAGTCCGTCGCGCTCATCGCCTACTGCGAGGACGAGTTCCGCGCCGACGACGTCGTCGATGCCCTCGTGGAGCAGCTGTCCGACAGGGGTGTCGAGGTGGTGTGTGCAATTCGCGCCGACGGTCGCCGGTGGTACTCCCTCGACTGCACCGCTGAGTGCTGCGCTCCCGAGGGCCAGCCCTATGACGTGACGACACACCCCATCACCGCCCAGTCCGTCCTCGAAGGGCACGTGACCTTCCGCAGCCGTCAGGAGCTCGCCGACTCCCTGATCGGCACCGATACCGACGACATGGACGCAGTCGCCGAGGCCGCGGACGAGGCGATGCGGCGCTTCCAGAGCGCGAGCCGGCAGCCGTCGGGGACGACGTCCCCGGCCGCGGCGCGTCGGCACCTGGTGATCGAGGGGCACTGGGTCCGTGAGCGGGTCCGCAGGTTCCTCGAGAGCCGCGAGCCGCTCGACTCGGACGAGGCCGGCCGGATGGCCGTCGCGATGGTCAGCGTCGATGTTCGTGACGTTGCCTGGGCAGAGATCAGCCGCTTCAACGCCCGCACTCACGTCGAGCTGTGGCGGGACCTCACACGCCGCGCACCGCTGGACCTTGTCGCCGCGCCTGCGGCCCTGCTCGGGTTCGCTGCCTGGTTGGCCGGCGACGGTGCGCTCGCGTGGTGCGCGGTCGAACGCTGCCGGCAGGCCGAGCCCGACTACAGCCTGGCCGGGCTGCTCACCCAGGCCCTGGCCGCGGCCATCCCGCCGTCGTCGTGGCGACCGATCCCTCCCGAGGACCTCCCGCTGTTCGCCGGCTGACCGCCCACCGCGCCACCACCCACCACCTGACAGGGGCGATACCTGGGCAGTCGTGGGGCTTGGCTCTAGGCTTCCGACATGGGTGAAGAGGTCGCACAGCAGGAGTTCTCCCGTGAGGACCGCACGCGATACCGGGAGAAGGTCCGCCGGTGTCTGGACGTGTTCGCCCGCATGCTGCGGGAGTCCCGCTTCGACGCCGACGACCCGATGACCGGTCTCGAGATCGAGCTGAACCTCGTGGACGACGACGGCAACCCCGCGCTGAAGAACATCGAGGCGCTGGAGGCGATCGAGGACCCGTCCTTCGTCACCGAGCTCGGCCAGTTCAACCTCGAGATCAACGTCGCGCCCAAGAAGCTCAGCGAGCACGGGTTCACCGCCTTCGAGGAGGGTGTCCGCGCCTGTCTGAACGCGGGGGAGGAGAAGGCCTCACGCACCGGTGCCCACCTGGTGATGATCGGGATCCTGCCGACGCTCTCCGAGGGGCATTTCAGCCCTTCGTCCTTGAGCCCCAACCCGCGGTACCGGCTCCTGAGCGACCAGATCCTCGCCGCCCGCGGAGAGGACATCGCCATCGACATCGCCGGCACCGATCGGCTCCGCACGACGTCCGACTCGATCGTGCCCGAGGCGGCCTGCACGAGCACGCAGTTCCACGTGCAGGTCAGCCCCGAGGACTTCCCGGCCTACTGGAACGCCTCCCAGGCGATCGCCGGTGTGCAGCTCGCGCTGGGCGCGAACTCGCCCTTCCTGCTCGGCAAGGAGCTGTGGCGCGAGACCCGGATCGCGTTGTTCGAGCAGGCGACCGACACCCGCAGCGAGGAGCTCAAGGCACAGGGGGTCCGCCCGCGTGTCTGGTTCGGCGAGCGCTGGATCACGTCGATCTTCGACCTGTTCGAGGAGAACGTCCGCTACTTCCCGGCACTGCTCCCGATCATCGAGGACGAGGACCCGCTCGAGGTCCTCGAGCGCGGCCAGACCCCGGCTCTGTCGGAGCTGCGGCTCCACAACGGCACGATCTACCGCTGGAACCGCCCGGTCTACGACGTGGTCGACGGCACGCCGCACCTGCGGGTCGAGAACCGCGTGCTCCCGGCAGGTCCGACCGTCGCCGACACCATGGCCAACGCCGCCTTCTACTTCGGGCTGGTGCGGACGCTCGCCGAGCACGAGCGGCCGTTGTGGTCGCAGATGTCGTTCAGCGCTGCCGAGGAGAACTTCCACGTGGCGGCACGCCAGGGCATCGACGCCAACCTGTACTGGCCCGGCCTCGGCCAGGTCCCCGCTACCGAGCTCGTGGTACGCCGGCTGCTGCCCATGGCGCGCGCCGGGCTCGACGCCTGGGGGGTCGCGGAGGAGGAACGCGACCGCCTGCTCGGCATCATCGAGCAGCGATGCCTGACCGGGCGCAACGGCGCCTCGTGGTTCGTGGACACGTTCCACCGCAACTGCCAGGGCTGCGACGACCGGATGGACGCCTTGCGCATGACCCTCAACGAGTACCGCGAGAACATGCACACCAACGAGCCGGTCCACACCTGGTCCTGACGCCTCGGGGGAGTCACACCCTCAGTCGCTTCCACGTGCGTCCCTCGCCGGTCCGGACGTCCAGCCAGCCGGTCCGGGTCACCGACCAGAACTCGTCGAGCCGCCGGCCAAGGGCACCGAACGCGAGGGACGCGGCCGACAGCCATCCGAGGTCCTCGTCCTGGAGCTGTGGGTCACCGGCCCGTGTGAGCCAGACGCAGTCGCCGCCGTCCGGGTCCGGTGCCCCCTCGAGCAGCCTCGACACGACGTCGGTGCGTGTCCCGGCGTCGAGCGCCGGATCTCGCGCGGGCACAGGGCACGTCCGTTGAGCGCCGCCGAGAGTGCCGACGTGGACGACGGTCTCGAAACGCCGGCGCGACTCCCGGGCGCGTAGCCGGCCGACCTCGAGGCGGAGCAACGCCGCGGTGTCCGGACTGGTCATCACCCAAGCCTGCCCTCTCCTCGGCCGCAACGCAGCGCACCATCCACAGCCCTGGACGGCAGCACCTGCGGTAGCGTGCGAACCGACCCTCCGCGTAGAGCCGGAGGTGCAGAGGACGGCAAGAGAGAGGACGGTCGATGGGGACCATCGTGGTGGGGTACGTGCCCAAGCCTGAGGGCAAGGCGGCGCTGCGGCGTGCAGCCGAGGAGGCAAAGCTCAGGGACTCACGGCTGGTGGTCGTGAACTCCCACCGCGGAGGCCGGGAGTTCGACCGGGACGACGCCATCGAGACCGAGGCCCAGCTGGAGGAGGTCACATCCGAGCTGAAGACCCACGGCATCGAGCACGACGTCCGTCAGCTGGTGCGAGGCATGGACCCCGCCGAAGACCTCGTCAACGTCGCCGCCGAGGTCGGAGCCGACCTGATCGTGATCGGCCTGCGTCGTCGTTCGCCCGTCGGCAAGCTCATCCTCGGGAGCAACGCACAGCGGGTGCTGCTCGACGCCCCCTGCCCGGTGCTTGCGGTGAAGGCTACGGAGTAGCCCCCGAGTCACGGCCGGAACGGTCTGGGGCCACCTTCATGGAAAGTTGCTGAACGGCCTCGAACGTTCCTCGCGGCGAACCTGAGCACCTGAGCACGACGCCGTCGGGTGCCCGGATCTCGAGACGGCCTTCCCTCAGACCGTCGAAAAGTGGTCACAGACGACAACGGACACGGCCGTCGACACTCCGTCCATGACCAGTTTGACGGGTCATGGACGTGTCGCACGCGGACAGGTGCGGCAGGATGAGTGCATGGCTCTCGTGATCGCGCAGGACCCTGTTGCCGACAAGGTGCTCGAGGAAAGCCCGTTCGCGCTGCTGATGGGCATGATGCTCGACCAGCAGTTTCCGATGGAGCGTGCGTTCGCCGGCCCGGCCAAGGTGCTCGAGCGGTTCGGCTCGCTCGACCCCGTCGAGATCGCCGCCGCCGACCCGGAGCAGTTCGCCGCTCTGTGCAGCATCCCACCCGCCGTACACCGTTTCCCCGGCTCCATGGCTGCCCGTATCCAGGCACTCGCGGCCCAGATGGCGAGTGAGTACGACGGCCGCACGGAACTCCTCTGGGAGGGCGCCGGAAGCGGCAAGGAGCTGATGCGCAGGCTGCAGGCCCTCCCCGGCTTCGGTAAGCAGAAGGCGCAGATCTTCGTGGCCCTGCTGGGCAAGCAGCTCGGCGTGAGGCCCGACGGGTGGGCCGATGCGGCGGGTGAATACGCCGAGCCCGGCTCGTTCCGCTCGGTCGCCGACGTGGTCGATGCGACGTCCTTGGAGCGGGTCCGCGCATTCAAGAAGGAGAAGAAGGCGGCGGCGCGTGGCTGAGATCGCAGGGGTGTCGCCTTGGGTAGTTGTCTCGGCGTGACACAATGACCGTGCGGCTCTTGACGTGTACGGGCTTTGCCGCGCCCCCGAACTGTTACGAGAGGTAGTTCGTGTCGACGAGCACCCGCAAGCTTCCCGCTGAAATCCTTGCTCACCCGGAGGTCGTGGCCCTCGTCGAGGAGGGCAAGGCAGCCGGACAGGTCAGCTCCAATGCGGTGCGTGACACGAGCGAGGCCGCAGCCATCTCCGGCAAGCACCTCAAGGCCCTGCTCCGGTTCCTGAGCGAGGAGGGCGTGACGGTCGTCCTCTCGGCCGCCGAGTCGAGCTCCCGCAGGGTTGCCGCCGCGTCGAGCGCTCGGTCCACGGTCAAGGCGAGCACCGCCAAGAAGGCGCCCGCCAAGAAGTCTCCGGCCAAGAAAGCCGCGACCCAGGCTGAGAGCGAGGCCGCCGTACCGGCCGAGAAGAAGGCTCCGGCCAAGAAGACCGCCGCGAAGACGACCGCGAAGAAGGCCAGCAGCAAGACCGCGGCTTCCGCGGAGGAGACCGTCGAGATCAGTGCCGCCGTCGTCGGCCCGGACGGCAAGAAGGTTCTGCCGGACGTGCCCGACGAGGTCTTCGAGAAGGACCTTGCCACGGACCCGACGCTGAAGGAGGAAGAGGACGAGAGCAAGGGCTTCGTCGTCTCCGCTGCCGACGAGTCCGACGAGCCGCTCCAGCAGGTCATGGTCGCCGGCGCCACCGCCGACCCGGTCAAGGACTACCTCAAGCAGATCGGCAAGGTCCCCCTCCTCAACGCCGAGATGGAGGTCGAGCTCGCCAAGCGGATCGAGGCGGGCCTGTTCTCGGAGGAGAAGCTCGCCTCCGGCGGGAAGCTCTCTGCGAAGGCTCAGGAGGAGCTGGAGTGGATCGCCGAGGACGGCCGCCGTGCGAAGAACCATCTGCTCGAAGCCAACCTGCGACTGGTGGTCTCGCTGGCCAAGCGGTACACCGGCCGCGGCATGCTCTTCCTCGACCTGATCCAGGAGGGCAACCTCGGTCTGATCCGTGCGGTCGAGAAGTTCGACTACACCAAGGGCTACAAGTTCTCCACCTACGCCACGTGGTGGATCCGTCAGGCGATCACGCGCGCGATGGCCGACCAGGCCCGCACGATCCGGATCCCGGTCCACATGGTCGAGGTCATCAACAAGCTCGCTCGTGTACAGCGCCAGATGCTGCAGGACCTCGGCCGCGAGCCGACTCCGGAGGAGCTCGCCAAGGAGCTCGACATGACTCCGGAGAAGGTCATCGAGGTCCAGAAGTACGGCCGCGAGCCGATCTCGCTGCACACGCCCCTCGGTGAGGACGGCGACTCCGAGTTCGGCGACCTGATCGAGGACTCCGAGGCCATCGTCCCCGCGGACGCGGTCTCGTTCACCCTGCTCCAGGAGCAGCTCCACGCCGTCCTCGACACGTTGTCAGAGCGTGAGGCGGGTGTGGTCTCGATGCGCTTCGGCCTCACCGACGGCCAGCCGAAGACGCTCGACGAGATCGGCAAGGTGTACGGCGTCACGCGTGAGCGGATCAGGCAGATCGAGTCGAAGACCATGTCGAAGCTGCGGCACCCGTCGCGCTCGCAGGTCCTGCGCGACTACCTCGACTGAGCAGGCCCGCCGAACGCACTCGGTGTCAGGGTTAAAACTGTCGTTGGGTGGTGACAGCGTGGCGGCCGGCGGATAGGTTCCTGTGGGTCGAAGCGGGTCCCTCGGGGGCTCGACCTCGCCACTGCCGGAGCGGGAGACGCCCACCTTCCGACGGCCAGCCTCACAGAAGGATGCTCCGGCTGCTGTCCTGCCGACCAGCCGAGCGCACAGCGTGTGACTGCTTCAGACCATGAGGCCTCGTCGCCGCGTAGGGCCGCCCTGTGCCGATGTCGTGCACAGGGCGGCCTCCTTCCAGGCCACGTACCAGGATCTCTTTACCTTCGGCGTGCAACCGTCCGGCCAAGGACCGCGTCTTGGTGGCAGCGCCTCACGGTGAGGCGCGCGACGGCTCCGTGACGGGGCGTCGTACCTGCTCAGGAGTCACCTTGAACAGCCTTTCCTCCTCGACCATCCGAGGCATCGCCGCCGGAGCGGCCCTCTCAGCGCTCGGCGCGGCTGTGTTCGCGGGCGCTGCATCGGCCGAGACCGTCGTCTTCCACGACGCCCGCGGGGACATCTCGCACGGCGCCGACATCCAGCGAGTGCGCGTCGTCAACGACGGCGCCGTCCGGGTGAAGGTGGTCCACCGCGACCTGGTCCGCTCGTACAGGAGCGGAAGCAGCCTCTCGGTCTTCATCGACACCAACCGCCGACGCACCGGCCCCGAGTTCGTCTTCCAGGGCGGCACCTTCGAGGGCTCGGACTACGCGCTCGTGAAGGCGCAGGGGTGGAAGGCAGCGAAGGGGCAGGCCGAACCCATGCGATGCGACTACGGCATGAAGCTGAACTACGTCGAGAACACGGCCCTGGTCCGGATCGCGCGATCCTGCCTGGGCAACCCGGGTGCGATCCGGGTCGAGGTCAAGACCGGTGGTGAGCACGTGGCGCAGGGGAACGAGCCGGCCACCACCGAGGTGGACTGGCTGGGCAGGCCGCGCGAGTTCACCCGCTGGGTGAAGCGCGGCTGACTCAGCCGCCGGCGACGAACGCGATTGCCAGTGCACAGAGCCCAAGGCCGACGCCTTGGGCTCTGTGCACCTTCTCGTGGAGCACCAGCGCCGCGAGCAGCACAGTCGTCGCCGGATAGAGCGAGGAGAGCACGCCCGCCACGGTGAGGAAACCGGCCTGGGTGGCGAGCAGGAAGGCGGCTGTGGCGGTGGCGCCGAGTGGCCCTGCGACCAGGGCCCACCAGGTGTACCGCTCTCGGGGGAGCCAGGCCGCCCGCAGGCCGACTGCGAGAAGGACTACGGCGGGGAGCGACACGGCCTGGGCGAGGGCGAGCGGCCACAGCCCCGCCTCTTCGGGGATCTGCCCCAGTGCCGCGAACAGCACGCCGAAGCCGAGCCCGGCGAGGACACCGTCCAAGACGCCCTCCGCAAGGCTCGCGCGCCCGGTGGTCGTCCCGTCGGGCAGCTCTTCCGCGGTGCCTGAGACGAGCCAGATGCCGGGAAGGGCCAGAACCACCCCGAGCCAGACCACGAGGGACAGTCGTTCACCGCCCAGCGCTCCGGCGAGCACGGGTACGACGGCCGCTCCGACCGCCGACACCGGTGCCACGACGCTCATCCGCCCTGACGCGAACCCGCGGTACAAGAAGCCTGTTCCGACGCCACTGCCGACTCCAGCCAGGATCGCCCAGAGCAGGTGCTGCGAGGTCGGTGTCCCGTGCACGAAGGCAGCGACCGCGGCGGTGCAGACGATCGCGGACAGCTGCCCCACCACGGCCACCGGCCAGGCGGACACACGCCGGGAGAGCAGCCCGCCGACGAAGTCGGAGAGGCCGTAGGCCAGGGCAGAGAAGAGCGCAAAGGCGATCGCCATGGCTCAGACTGTGAGAGCGCCCACGAGCCAGACCCCTGTGGCGAGCAGGGCGGCGACCAGCTCCACGAGTACCGAGAGGCCGACCGCCTTGAGCGCGGCGACCGTCGAGGGCCACGCCCGGTCATGACCGACACGCTGCAGCTCGGAGAGGTAGACCCCGAGCACGAACCCGAGCACGAGCCCGATGACGGGCACCACGAAGAAGCCGACGATGCCGAGCAGCCCGCCGACGACGATCGTCCGCGCGGGGACTCCAGAGGTGCGAAGACCGCGTCCCGGGACGACGTACTTCACGATCGCGCCGGCCACCAGCAGGGTCGTGGCGAGCGCGAAGACCAGCCAGGCCAGGCGGGACCCGTCGTCCACGGTCCAGACCAGCACCCCGCCGAGCACGAGTATCGACCCGGGCAGGATCGGCACCACGATGCCGACGAGGCCGATCAGGATCACCAGACCGACGAGCAAGTCCACGACGTTCACGTCGGAAACCCTTCCATAACGACGACGAGGGCCCCGCACCAGCCGGTGCGAGGCCCTCGGAGCTCGGGGTGGGGGACCGGGTCAGCTTTCGCTGTCCGCGGCCGTCGCCGGACGGTCGGTGAGACGGTCGGTCTCGTCGTGGACATGGACTGCGATCTCGCGAAGCTTGTCGCCGTGCTCGCGGGCGTGGTGCGCGCAGAAGAGAAGCTCGCCGCCACCGGAGAGCTCGACGCGCATGTAGGCCTGAGCACCGCAACGGTCGCAGCGGTCCACAGCCGTCAGTGGGGTACTGGGGGCAACTGCAGTGGTCACTTGAGGCCTCTTTCCTTCCATGGTGTCCTGCTCAACGTAGCGACTGGGTTCAATGTTCCCGGTTTTACCTCGGGTCAATCTCGATCAGTTCACTCCGTCTCCACCTGACACAACATCCAATCACGCCGGACGCTTCCCCTTCGGGGAAGGTTCTCCGGGTGAGACCGGGTGACCTTCCACACAGGTTCTTCGGTTTTCAGTCTTACCCGGCTTGGCGAGCAGGGTTGCCGCTTTCGCCGAACTCGAAACCCAACGTTGCCGCATCGTGACGTGACCCACATCGTGGCCCCTCGAGCGTCCGATCCGCGGTAGGCGTGGCGTTCTGAGGCTTGGGCGTGTCGCGGGTAGATTTGCCCCGGACGAGATACGGCTCGTCGAACCGACCCGCGTTGAGGAGTGACGTGCCAGCCCGCACCGCCGGAGGAACGAAGATCGACAACTCGTACAACGCCCACCACCTCCTCGTGCTCGAGGGGCTGGAGGCAGTGCGTAAGCGACCGGGCATGTACATCGGGTCCACCGACACGCGCGGCCTCATGCACTGCGTATGGGAGATCATCGACAACGGTGTGGACGAGGCGCTCGCCGGAGCAGCCGGGCTCATCGAGGTGACGCTGCACGCCGACGGGTCGGTCGAGGTGTACGACGACGGGCGCGGCATCCCCGTCGACAAGGAGCCGAAGACCGGGCTGCCGGGTGTCGAGGTGATCTTCACCAAGCTCCACGCCGGCGGGAAGTTCGGCGGCGGGTCCTACGTCGCCACCGGTGGTCTGCACGGCGTCGGTGCCTCGGTGGTCAACGCGCTCTCGGCCCGTCTCGACGTCGACGTCGACCGCAGCCCTGCCACGCAGGGCATGTCCTTCCAGCGGGGCGTGCCCGGGGTCTTCGCGACCGACGGCCCCGGCGCGGACTTCACCCCGCAGTCGGGGCTGACCCGCAAGGGCGGCCGTGTCAAGAAGGGCGTGAGTGGCACCCGGATCCGGTTCTGGCCCGACCGCCAGATCTTCACCAAGGACGCGACCTTCGTCTTCGACGAGCTCGTCACCCGGGCCCGGCAGACCTCGTTCATCGTGCCCGGCCTCGAGCTGGTCATCCGTGACCTTCGCGGTGAGCAGCCTGTCGAGGAGAAGTTCCGCCATGACGGCGGCATCACGGAGTTCTGCGACTTCCTCGCCTCCGACGAGCCGGTCAGCGACATCCAGCGGCTCGAGGGGCACGAGAAGTTCACCGAGACCGTGCCGCTGCTCGACGACAAGGGGCACATGACGCCGCAGGACGTCGAGCGCGACCTGATCGTCGACGTCGCGCTGCGCTGGGGCACCGGCTACGACACCGAGATGCGGTCGTTCGTGAACGTGATCGCCACCCCGAAGGGCGGTACACACGTCTCCGGGTTCGAGCAGGCGCTCACCAAGACGTTCAACGACGTGCTGCGCAGCACCAAGCAGCTCAAGGTCAACGACCTCGACGTGATCAAGGACGACGTACTCGAAGGCCTGACCGCTGTGGTCACCGTCCGGCTCGCCGAGCCCCAGTTCGAGGGGCAGACCAAGGAGGTGCTCGGCACCCCGGCTGCCCGCACGATCGTGCGCAAGGTCGTCTCCGCCGAGCTCAAGAAGTTCCTGACCTCCACCAAGCGCGCCGAGAAGGCCCAGGCCAAGCTGGTCATGGAGAAGGTCGTCGGCGCCTCGCGCACCCGCATCGCCGCGCGGCAGCACAAGGAGACCCAGCGACGTAAGAACGCTCTCGAGTCCAGCGCGCTCCCCGCCAAGCTCGCGGACTGTCGCTCCAACGACATGGAGAAGAGCGAGCTGTTCATCGTCGAGGGTGACTCGGCGCTGGGCACCGCGAAGCTCGCGCGCAACTCTGAGTTCCAGGCGCTTCTGCCCATCCGGGGCAAGATCCTCAACGTCCAGAAGGCCTCGATCGGCGACATGCTCAAGAACGCCGAGTGCGCCTCGATCATCCAGGTGGTGGGCGCCGGCTCCGGGCGGACCTTCGACATCGACGCGCGTCGCTACGGCCGGATCATCTTCATGGCGGACGCCGACTCCGACGGCGCGCACATCCGGTGCCTGCTGACCACGTTGTTCTTCAAGTACATGCCCGACCTGATCACGGAGGGACGGGTGTACTCCGCAGTACCCCCGCTCCACCGGATCGAGCTGTCCAACCCCAAGAAGGGCATGGACAAGTACGTCTACACGTACTCCGACCCCGAGCTGCAGCGGAAGCTCGCCGAGCTGACCAAGAAGGGCGTGCGCTGGAAGGAGCCGATCCAGCGCTACAAGGGTCTCGGTGAGATGGACGCCGACCAGCTGGCGGAGACGACGATGGACCCGCGCCGCCGTACGCTGCGGCGGATCACCGCCGACGACGCCGACTCAGCGGCGCAGGTCTTCGAGCTGCTCATGGGCTCGGAGGTGGCCCCGCGCAAGGAGTTCATCGTGCAGGGCGCCTACGAGGTGGACTCCGACGCCATCGACGCCTGACCCCTGATGCGTCACACGCACGTCTGACGCGTCAGGGTCCTGGCCGGTCAGTCGACGGGGTTGAGCAGGCCCGTGTCGACGTCGTAGATGAAGCCGCCGACCTTGACGGTGTCGGGGATGAGCGGGTGGGCGTGCACCTTGGCGAGGTCCTCGCGCAGCGCCTCGGCCTGGTCCTCGACCACGCCGAAGCTCTGCCAGGAGGCGTCCTGACCGATCGACTCGCTGACCCGCTCCTGGAGCTCGTGCTCGGTGGCCGAGGCCATCGCGCAGCGCGTGTGGGGGACGATCAGGATCCGGTTCACGTTGAGCAGGTGCACCCCGAGGATCAGCGCCTCGAGCGCCTGGGGGGTCACCCGGCCACCCGGGTTCCGGAAGATCTTGGCGTCGCCGGGCTTGAGCCCGAGCATGCCGAGCGGGTCGATCCGCGAGTCCATGCACGTCACGAGGGCGACGCCCGCATGGGCGACGCCGTCGAAGCCGCTGAGGCTGAAGGTCTCGGCGAACGCCCGGTTCGCTTCCAGCAGGTCGTCGAAGTCGTTGGCCATGACCGGCAGGTTATCGGGCAGCAGCCCTCACTCGAGCGGTGGGGGGGAGCCCCGGGAGGTACCCCGTTTGGGGTAAACGGGGGAGTTGCGGTCACTGCTGCCCGACCGGCAGCCGACGCTGGAAGCGGCGGTGCTTCGGACTTGCACCGCCGGGAGGAGGCCGCCCGATGTGCACGCGTACGGACACGTTGTCGTTCGAGCTGCCGCGCTCGGTGGAGGCACCGGGACTCGCCAGGACCCTCGTGTCGCAGAACATGTGCGTCGAGCACGGGAAGGCGGCTGGTGCGGCCACGCAGCTGCTGGCGACGGAGCTGACCACGTGCGCGGTGCTCTACGGTTCACCGCCCATCCGCCTCGAGCTGGAGTGTGCCGAGGACCGCATGCGAGTCTCGGTGAGCCACTCGACGTCGGCGACCGACGTGGCCGAGGTCCCGATCGACGAGGCAGGCGGCCTGCGGTCGGCCCTGCTCGACAAGCTCGCACGGTCCTGGGGAGTAGCGCAGATCGATGGCGGCCGGCGGCTGTGGTGCGTGCTCCCCACCGGCGCTCCACCGGGCCCGTTCGTGCCGAGGCAGCGGACTAGCTCGCGGCCTGCTCCGTCACGCTGGTGAACCACGACATCGGCTTGACCGCCTTGCCGCACGACTCCGCGCGGAGCACCTGAGACTCACGGCGCTCCACGAGCACCCGCCACCGGCGGCCGTCGACGTGCCCGAACACGCTGACCCACAACCCCTCACCGGTCTCCTCGTGGCTCAACAAGTCCAGCGCGTCGAGCCCGAGCACGCCGTGCTCGCGACGGACCGCGAGCTCGGCCGCCTGGGCCGGTGCCGACCAGGTGGAACGCCCCCGGCTTCCTTCCAGCACCGTCGACCCGCGCTCGGCCGCACGCACGAGCTCTGTGGCGGCGCGGACGTCCAGGCGGCCGTGCAGGGTGCCTGCGGGGAGCAGCACCGCCGTCGGTGCGAACCGGTGGCCGGAGGTGTGGGTCACCTCCCACACCTGTCCCGGGCGCACCGCTGCGGCACCGAGCGCGACAGGGCGGCCCTTCACGGCACAGCACACATCGCGCTTGGCGTTGGTGCACACGAGCAGGTGGGGCCGCTCTGACGGTTGCAGCGTGGGGAGCGACCGTCGTACCGCCTGGAGGTCGCCTGAGCGAAGCGCTGCCCAGTCGGTCTGCATGAGGGCCGCAGGCTCGTCCACGGTGCCCTCGAGGAGCCAGGTCCGGCCCGGACGGGTGTGGGCGACGAGGACGTGCCGACGAGGTCCGTGGCCGAGATGGGCGTCGGCGTGACGGCCCGGTCGGCGGATCAGCGAGGGCCGCACGTCGTGGGCGCCGGCCGCGTCCTCGAGCGCTCGGCCCGTCTCGGCGTCGAGGTGGCTGTCGGTGAACGCTCGTGCACCCCAGGGGCCGTTCTGCTCGAGTGCGACCCAGGCCAGGGCGTACGGCGAGGAGCCGGCCAGCGGCTCGTCGGCGGCGAGCGACCCGTCGCTGCAGGTGGGCACCGTCATCGGGCCGTCCTCGTGCGCGCATGGTCGTCCGCCGTCCTGAGACCCCGGAACGTCAGCGCCGCGAGAACCGCTGCGGCGAGGGCGCAGAACGCCGCTCCGACGAACACGGTCTGGAGCTGCTCGAGGCCGGCCTCCTTGAGGAGGTTGGTGTACTCCGCGCAGCGGGTGGACGCGCCGCAGACCTCCGTGGGGGTCGGCAGGTCCACCTGCACGGCGTAGTAGCGCCTCAGCCCGATCGTCGTGAGTGCGGAGATGCCGACGAGCATGCCGACCATCCTGGCAACGACGAGGAAGGCGCTGGCGACGCCGTGGACGGCGTCCTCGGTGGCGGCGAGGAGTGCGGCGTTCACGGGGGCGAGGGCAAGTCCGAAACCGAGGCCTGCCATGACCAGCGGCACGGTGGCGACCGGGTGCGAGAGGGTCTCGAGGCCCCAGGTGCTCATCCACGCGAACGCGATCGCGGCCATTGCCATCCCGCCTGCGGTGACCACGCCGGTGGCCAGCCGCCTGACCAGGTGACCGCCGAGCAGAGCTCCGACCGGCAGGGCCACGAGCAGCCTGAGCAGGACGAGCGCGGCCATGAGCTGTGAGTCCGGGTAGGCGGTGACCCGGGCGAAGATCGGGATGTCGACAAGTGCGGCGATCAGGGCTGCCCCGACGAAGAAGCTCACGAGGAGCGCCCCCCGGGCGGGGGTGGCCGCGAAGGCGCCCCGAGGAACGAGCGGCTCGTCGACACGGCTGTTGCGCGCCCAGAAGAGCACGGCGGTGACCGCAGAGACGCCGAGGAACCACGGCCCTGCGGGCGAGAAGACCTGGATCTGGGGGTCGGCGGTTGCGAACGCCAAGATGATGCCGGCCAGGGAGACGGCGAGGAGGGCGGCCCCTACCAGGTCTGCTCGCCGCGCCACGTCGGCCCAGCTGCGGAGCGGGACGAGCGGCCGGGCAGCGGTCAGGCTGCGTACGACGAGCAGCAGGAGCATCAGGTAGAGGACCAGTGCGACGGGGCTGAGCCAACGCGAGTCGCCGGCCACGGGCAGGAAGGCCAGGCCGACCGTGACCCCCGTGGTGAGGCGCTCCGGCTGGAGCAGGACCAAGGTAACCAGTGCGACCGAGAGCAGGGCCAGCGCGGCGCCGACGAGGTCGGACCCGCCGGGTCGGCTCCTCGGTGACTCTGCTGTCCGCCCGGAGGAGTGGGGACCCTCCGGGTCCACGGCGGAAGAGCGCCCGGAGGTGGCGGGATCCGCCGGCTCGGCCACGGGGGAGTGCGCGATGGAGCCGAGCGCGGCTGCGAGGACGAGGCCGACAGCCAGGTTGAGCCAGAAGATGGCCTGCCAGTCGGCTAGGGCGAGAACCAGGGCGCCGTACAACGGCCCGAGCACGCTGCCGAGCTCCTGCACGGCCCCCACGACTCCCAGTGGCACGCCACGGCGGGAGACGGGGTACATGTCCGCGACAAGCGCGAGCGTGGCCGGGACGAGCCCGCCGCCGCCAACGCCTTGCAGGAACCGCCCGACGACCATGCTCCCCAGGTCGTAGGAGGCTGCGGTCACGAGCGACCCGAGGGCGAAGACGACCAGCGAGCCGACGAGGACCGGCACCCGTCCGCGGAGGTCCGCGATGCGGCCGATGAGCGGGAGCATCGCGACGTAGCCGAGGAGGAACCCGGAGACGATCGGCGCGCCGCGCTGCAGCTCGTCGACCGCGAGCCCGACGCCCGACATCATGTCGGGCAGCGCGAGGACGACGACGTAGGTGTCCGCAGCAGCGAAGGCGACGGCTACGGACGCGAGGCCGAGGAGCAGCCGGGGGCTTCGGCTCACGGAGCCTTGATGTCTGCGGTGGTGTCGTACTGGTCGAAGGCGATCGTGTAGGTGACGTCGTCGGTCTTGGGGTAGAACGGCCCGGTCAGCACGGCCTCACGCAGGCGGTCGGCGTCGTCGACGGTGAAGGTCGCCTTGAAGTCGGTCTGCGCGGACGCGCTCGGGATGATCTCCGCGACCACCTGACCGGGCACGGTGCCCTTGAAGCTGGAGAGGACGTCCTTGCCGCTGCGGACCTGCTTGCCCGCCTCGACGTCCTTGGCGGCGGTGAGCAGCGACGACAGTCCGCTCTCGGTGTCCATCAGGCCGGCGGGGTCGGGCGCGGCGTAGGCCGCGGGGTCGACCGCGACGAACTTCGTGGTGAACGGGAGCTTGGCGTACACCTTGCCCTGCGCGGCGACCACCGGTACGTCGGCGGTGATCCCGCCGGTGGCCACCTTCAGACTGCCCTCGAAGGCCGGGTCGTGGGTGCCCACTCCATCGGCACTGAGGATTCCGTCGACCTGGGGCGGCAGCTTCTCCGTGGAGAGCTTGACGTGTACGCCGGAGGTCTTGTCGAGGTTGGTCTTCGCCGTCGACAGCACCTCCTCGGGGCTCTTGCCGGCCTCTGCGGAGTTCTCCGAGCAGGCGCTCAAGGGCAGAAGCAGGGCAAGCGCACAGCCGGCAACTGCCCGGCGCGTGAGGGTCATGCCGGTCAGCCTTTCACGCCGCGAGCGTCGTGCGACGGGTGGAGGGCGGTCGCGGGCGACGAGCACGCAGCGATCGGCTGGGGCGCCGGGACTCCGGAGCCGTCGCGTCGTCCGGTGGCCTCGGGAAGGTCGACCGGGGCGCCGCTGGCCGCGGCGGCGTGCGCAGGCCCGACTCCCGCCCAGCCGAGCACGAGGGTGTCCTCGCCCTTGAGGAAGCGGTGACAACGGACGCCGCCCGTGGCGCGCCCCTTCGCGGGGTACTCGGAGAACGGCGTGACCTTGACCGACCCGGCCTCGGTGCCCGGAAGGGCGGTGCTCGAGCCGGACGAGGTCACCACGACCGCACTGTCATCGGGGTCGAACGCCGTGAACGACACGACCCGCTGCCCGGCGGCGAGCCTGATCCCGGCGATACCACCTCCTGCACGGCCCTGAGGACGGACCCCGGCAGCGGAGAAGTGAAGGAGCTGCGCCTCGGAGGTGATGAAGCACAGCGTCTCCTCACCCGTGCGCAGGTCGGCGGCCCCGACGAGCTCGTCGCCGTCGGCCAGCCGGATCACCTCCCAGTCGTCCTTGTTGCTGAGGAACTCCGGGTTGACGCGCTTGACGACTCCCTGCGCCGTACCCAGCGCGAGCCCCGGGGCGTCGGGGTCGAAGGAGGCGAGCGTGAGCACGCGCTCGTCCACCTCCAACGAGAGGAACTCGCTCACCGGTGCCCCGCCTTGCAGATGCGGTGCGTTGGCCGTGGCGGGCAGGGTGGGGAGGTCGAGCACGTCGAGCTTCACGACCCGACCGCGGCTGGTCACCGCGCCGACCTGGCCCCTGGCGGTGGCGCGCACGGCCGCGACGATCACGTCGTGCTTGCTGCGACCGCCTCCGTGGCCAGGCTCGTCCAGCCCGTTCGTGCGGGCCAGCAGCCCCGTCGAGGAGAGGTAGACGACGCACGGGTCGTCGGCGACCTCCAGCGGCACGGTGGAGGTGACGGTCTGGCCGGCGGACTCCAGGAGCACCGTGCGACGAGGGGTGCCGTAGGTCTTGGCGACCTCGGCGAGCTCGTCTGAGACCACCTGACGCAGCAGCTTCTCGTCGGCGAGGATCGCGTCGAGGTCGGCGATGGTCTGCTCGAGCTCGGTCTTGCGCTTCTCCAGCTCGAGGCGGGAGTACTTCGTCAGCCGGCGCAGCGCCATGTCGAGGATGTAGGTCGCCTGGACGTCGCTGAGCTCGAAGACCTGGATCAGGCGCTCCTTGGCCTCGGCGGCGTTCTCGCTGGACCGGATCAGCTGGATCACCTCGTCGATGTCGAGGATCGCGATCAGCAGGCCCTCGACCAGGTGCAGCTCGTCGGCGGCCTTGCCCCGGCGGTACGTCGACCGCCTCCGCACGACGTCGTACCGATGGCCGAGGTAGACCTCGAGCATCTCCTTGAGGCCGAGGGTCCGCGGCTGGCCGTCGACGAGGGCGACGGCGTTGATGCCGAAGCTGTCCTCCATCGGCGTCATCTTGTAGAGCTGCTCGAGGAGAGCCTCGGGGTGGAAGCCGTTCTTGACCTCGATGACCAGGCGGAGGCCGTTGTTGTGGTCGGTGAGGTCCTTGACGTCGGAGATGCCCTGGAGCTTCTTGGCCTGGACCATCGTCTTGATCCGTTCGATGACCTTCTCCGGCCCCACGCCGTACGGCAGCTCGGTGACGACGATGCCCTTGCGGCGCGGGGTCACACTCTCGACGCGGGCGGTCGCGCGCATCTTGAACGACCCGCGGCCGCTCTCGTAGGCGTCGCGGATGCCGTCGAGCCCGACGATCTTGCCGCCCGTGGGCAGGTCGGGGCCGGGGATGAACCGCATCAGCGCGTCGAGGTCCGCAGCAGGGTTGGAGATCAGGTGCCGAAGCGCCTGGACGACCTCCACCAGGTTGTGCGGGGCCATGTTGGTGGCCATGCCGACCGCGATGCCCGAGGCGCCGTTGACGACCAGGTTCGGAATCGCCGACGGCAGCACCGTCGGCTCGAGCTCCCGGCTGTCGTAGTTGGGCTTGAAGTCGACGGTCTCCTCGTCGATCGACACGGTCATCGGCATCGCCGGGGGCGCCATCCGGCACTCGGTGTAGCGCATGGCGGCCGGGCCGTTGTCGGGGGAGCCGAAGTTGCCGTGCCCGTCGACGAGCGGCACGCGTAGCGACCAGGGCTGGACCATCCGGACGAGGGCGTCGTAGATGGCGCCGTCGCCGTGAGGGTGGAGTCGACCCATGACCTCACCGACGACTCGGGCGCTCTTCACGTGGCCCCGGTCGGGGCGGAGGTTCATCTCGCCCATCGTGTAGAGGATCCGTCGCTGCACCGGCTTGAGACCGTCGCGGGCGTCGGGCAGGGCGCGGCTGTAGATCACCGAGTAGGCGTACTCGAGGAAGCTGCCGCGCATCTCGTCGCCGACGTCGATGTCGACGATGTGCTCCTCGAAGTCGTCGGAGGGAGGTGCAGGCTTTGTGCGCTTGGCCATTGCGCCATTGTCTCCCGTGACCGCCCGGCGTCATGCAGGGGCACGCCGCTGTTGGTCCAGAGGCGCTAGATTGCGTTGCGTGAGCGCCCCAGAAACAGCTCCTGTGCCAGGGCCGGCCTACCCGCGGCACTGGGAGGCCGACGTACTCCTGCGAGACGGGCACACCGCCCACCTTCGCCCGATCTCCGGCGATGACGAGGCGCTCCTGGTGGAGTTCTACGCCCAGGTCTCCGCGGAGTCGAAGTACCTCCGCTTCTTCGCGCCGATGCCGACGCTGTCCGAGCGAGACGTCAAGCGCTTCACTCACGTGGACTACAACGACCGGGTGGCCTTCGTGCTCACCGTCGCGGAGAAGATCATCGCGGTCGGGCGGTTCGACCGGATCACGGGACCTGACGGCCGCGGTGACGAGGCCGAGGTGGCCTTCCTGGTCCAGGACGCCCACCAGGGGCGCGGGATCGCGCAGCTCCTCCTCGAGCACCTCGCCCAGGCCGGGCGCGAGCGCGGCGTCAAGAAGTTCATCGCCGAGGTGCTGCCCGAGAACCAGCGGATGATCCAGATCTTCCGCGAGGCGGGCTACCAGGTGGCCGGGGGCTTCGAGGAGGGCGTGATGCGCTTCGAGTTCCCGATCGACTCGACCGACACCTCGATCAGCGTGATGCTCTCCCGCGAGCACCGGGCCGAGGCGGCGTCCATCCAGCGCTTCTTCAACGCCCGCAGCGTCGCGGTCATCGGCGCCTCCCGACGGCACGACACCGTGGGCCAGACGCTCGTGCACAACCTCGTGCTCGGTGACTACACCGGCCGGGTCTACGTCGTGAACTCCGCAGCCGAGGCGGTCTCCGGCATGCCGGCGTACAAGAGCGTCGCGGACATCCCGGACCAGGTGGACGTTGCGATCGTCGCCGTCCCCGCCGAGGCGGTGCAGGACGTCGTGCTCGACTGCGCGGCCAAGGGGGTCCACGGGCTGATCGTGATCTCCGCCGGCTTCGCCGAGACCGGTGAGGAGGGGCGGCAGCGGCAACGCCGCCTCGTCGGGCTCGCCCGCAGCTACGGGCTGCGTCTGATCGGCCCCAACTGCCTGGGCATCATCAACACCTCCAGCGACGTCTCGTTGAACGCCTCGTTGTCGACCGTCATGCCGCCGCGTGGCCGTGTGGGGTTCTTCTCCCAGTCCGGAGCTCTCGGCGTCGCCATCCTGGAGAAGGTCTCGCGTCGCGGCCTCGGCCTCTCGACCTTCGTCAGCGCAGGCAACCGCGCCGACGTCTCCGGCAACGACCTGCTGCAGTACTGGGAGGAGGACGCCGCCACGGAGGTGGTGCTGCTCTATCTCGAGTCGATCGGAAACCCACGGAAGTTCAGCCGGGTCGCGCGGAGGGTCTCCCGGCGCAAGCCGGTGATCGCGGTCCGGTCCGGTCGCACCACCCAGGGTGTGCCGATGGGCCACGCGGTCCGCTCGATCGTCGCCCCGCAGGCTGCCGTGGACGCGATGTTCCGCCAGGCAGGTGTCATCC
Organism: uncultured Actinomycetota bacterium; assembly: GCA_963700955.1. GTDB lineage: Bacteria > Actinomycetota > Actinomycetes > Propionibacteriales > Nocardioidaceae > Nocardioides_C. The sequence continues at coordinate 371,729 of CAVOZH010000004.1, forward strand.
AGGTCAACAACCTCGACGAGATGTTCGACGTCGCACAGCTCGTCGCGCACCAGCCACTGCCGAAGGGACGACGCGTCGCGATCGTCGGTAACTCCGACGCGCTCGGACTGCTCGCCGCGGACGCCGCCGCTGCCGAGGGGCTCGAGGTGTGCAAGTCCGTGGCGCTCGGCCCCGATGCCAACGCCGAGGACTTCGAGGAGGCCCTCGACGGCGCCATCGACGATCCCGAGGTGGACTCCGTGGTGGCGGTTTTCATCCCGCCGCTGAACACCACAGGCGTCGAGGTGGCCGACGTACTCGCGGCCGTGGGGGAGCAGTCCGACAAGCCACTGGTCTGCACGTTCCTCGCGAGCGAGGGGATCCCCGAGCTGCTGCGCGTCCCGGACGTGGCCGGCAGCACCGCGGGGCGTGGGTCCGTGCCGTCGTACTCCGCGGTCGAGGCCGCGGTGCGTGCCCTCGCACACGTCGTCGAGTACGCCGCCTGGCTCGCCAAGCCTGAAGGTGAGCTGGTGCCCCCGGAGGCTGTCGACGTGACCCGCGCCCGTCGCATGCTCAACCAGATCCTGATCGATCGCCCGGAAGGCCGCGACCTCACCTTCCCGGAGCTTCGTGAGCTGCTCGATGCGTACGGGGTGGACCTGTGGGACCGGGTCGCGGTCAACACCGAGGACGAGGCGGTCGAGGCCGGTCAGCGGCTCGGCTGGGACGTCGTGCTGAAGGCAACGGCCGAGCACCTGCGGCAGCGTCCCGACCTCGCCCACGTGTGGCGCAACATCGACACCGAAGCCGAGATGCGGGACGCGTGGAAGACCATGCGCGGGATCATCGACGAGCCGGACCGGGCCGACTTCATCGTGCAGCGGGTTGCTGCTCCTGGGGTGCCTGTGGGGATCGGAGGCATGGAGGACCCGCTCTTCGGCCCAGTGGTGTCTTTCGGTATCTCGGGCCCCGCCACAGAGCTGCTCGGCGACCGCGCCTACCGGATCCCGCCGATGCACAGCGGTGAGGCAGCCGAGATGGTGCGGGAGATCAAGGCCGCACCGATGCTGTTCGGCTACCGCGGCGGGGAGTTCGTGGACGTGGAGGGCATCGAGCACCTCCTGCTCCGAGTAGCTCAGCTGAAGAACGACCTCCCCCAGGTCCGCGCGCTCGACCTGAACCTCGTGCTCGTCGGAGCCCGGGGTGCCACCGTGCTCGACGCCCGCGGCCGCGTCGAGCCGGTCTCCGACGCGCGCTCGGACTGGTTCGTCCGGCGACTCAGCGCGCAGGCCGGCGACACACTGCACGGGTAGGGCCGGCGCCCGCTGTCGAAGCCACTCTCAGCGGCGGTTCACTCGGTGTAGCTGGGCTTTGTTGTTGGGTAGTGGGATGAGTTTCCAGTGGCTGGTGTGGACGAGGTGGTGGTGGTGGGGGCACAGGGTGGCGGCGTTCTCGATGCTGGTGGGGCCGCCTTGGGAGAACGGGATGGGGTGGTGGAACTCGCATTGGGACGCGGGTCGGTCGCAGCCTTCGATGATGCAGACCTTGTCGCGGAGGGTGATCGCGATTCGTTGGTGCTTGGTGTAGAGGCGTTGTTGTTGGCCGACGTCGAGGGGTTGGGACTTGCCGTCGAGGACGACCGGGATGATCCCGGCCTGGCAGGCCAGTCGTCGGGCCTGGCCGGCGGAGATGGTGGTGCCGGTGTCGAGGGTGGTGGTGCCGAGGCCGTCGAGGAGTTGGTCGAGGCGCATGGTGACCACGATCGTGGCGGCGGTGCCGCCCGAGCTCGGGGGTAGGTCGGCGGGGATGCGTTCGATCAGGTCGATGAGTCCGTGTCCGAGTCTGACCGGGTAGGGGACGTCTGGTTCCTCGGGTGGCTGCGGCTCGGGTGGCTGGTGCTCGTGGGCGCGACCCGGGGCGGGTGGTGCTGGGGCGGGTGGTGCGGCGCCGGCCGGGTCGTCGGCCGGGTCGTTGTTGGCCGGGTCGTTGTTGGCCGGGTCGTTGTTGGTTGGGTCGTTGTTGGTTGGTTGGGGGTCGTGGGACTCGTCGGGCTTGTCGGGTCCGCTCTGGCTGTGTGGTGGTTCGGTCTCGGGGTGGTGGGTGTCGTCGGGTTGGCTGGTGGGGATGTTCGGGTTCTTCCGGCGGCGGGGTGAGCAGAACGCCTGGATTGCCTTGAGCAGCATGTCGGCGTGGAGGTCGGGGAGCTTGCCGCGGAATCCGGTGGTGCCGTCGCCGTTGCGCCAGGACTTGAGGTAGGCCTTCGCGCGGGCGAGGTCTTCCTCGTCTTGGAGGGCTTTGCCTTCCTTGGCCTCGGCGCCGTCGGGGTCGATCACCTCCCACAGCTTGCGGCCGACGACCTTGAGCTGGTCGGGGCTGAGCTGGCCGGCGGCGTCGACCAGGAACCGTTGGCAGGCGGTCAGCTGGTCTGTGGGGAGGTCCTTGGGGAGCTTGCGCAGGGCCGCGACCGCGACCGTGATGTGCTCGGGGGACAGTTGGCCGCGGGCCAGCGCGTCGGCGAGCAGCCGGTAGCGGCGGTCGAGGTCGTGGGCGAGCCGGACCTGGGTGTTGGCGTCGGCGCGTCGGGTCTGGGTCAGGTGCGCGTAGAACGCCGCGGTGGTGGTGGCGCCGGTCAGGTCCGCGACCCGCTGTGCCTCGCCGGCGGCCAGCAGCCGCAGCTTCAACGCCACCGCGGCGGCGATCAGCTGGACGACCGCGAGCAGCATCAGCCGGATCTCCCGGGCGGTCAGCGTCGCGGTGGACGCGTCGCGGACCGAGTCCAGTGCCTCCAGGCAGGTCAGCATCGCCGCCACGATCGGATGAGCTGAACCACCACCACCGGCGCTGGTCAGCTCGGCGGCCAGGTCGGTGGACCCAGACCCGCCCGCGCCGGCACCGCGCCTCGCCGGCACCGCGCTCGCCGGCACCGCGCTCGCCCGGACGCGGAGCCGCGCCGGTCACCGCAGGACCAGCCGGGACCGACGCCGGGGACGGTCCAGCCGGAACCGTCGGCCGGTCTGGCCTCGGTGTCCGGAGTGCGCTGGTCCGTCGTCGTCACACGTCCAAGCTATGAGAACCAGACCCCTGACTCGAACACCTGTTCGAGATCGGTGGACGGTCTCTGCGCCGCACCCCCTGTGGACGACAAGTGGCGGAGTCGTCAGGCGCGCGCGCGGAGGCAGGGAGCCACTCGTCCGGTTCATCGGAGCCGGATCCGGTTCCGATGACATGCCACGCGGTTCGGACAGCGACGGCAGCCTGACGGCCCAGGCGGCTTCCTTTGAGGCTCTACTTCCTTTGAGGCTCTATGGGTGAGCCTGCGACGGCGGCCGTCAACCGGCCTGCGCAGCGAGTGCCGGCGAGACCGTGCACGGTCAGGGTGTCCGGCATCACGGGCAGACGTCGTCATGGCTGGTGGCTTTCACGGTCGGTGGTACGGCGGTCGCGGCGTTGCTCTTCCTCAGCCCCCGACGGCACCTCACCCCGGCTCAGGACGGGCTCGAGCCCGAGGTGGTCCTAGCCGCCTGAAGCGGCTCAGTGGCCCGAAACGCCGCACCCGCAGGAAATGCCATGGGCGCATGAAAGACTGACCAACATGCCTGACCGCTACGCAGATCTCCGTGCCGCCATCGAGAACTCCGGGTACTACCCGGACGTGGTGGCCGACTCGGTGAACGCCGCCGTGGCAGGGGAACGCGTGATCTCCTACCTCGTCCATCACGAGCCGACCATCGACCGCGACGAGGTGCGCCGCCACGTCACGGTCGTCGTGCTGACGCCGACCCGGCTGATCGTGGCTCACACCGACGAGCACGAGCCGGACGACCTCCTGCCGGCGCCGTACACCTCCACCTCCACCGAGGCGGTCATGCTCTCGACCGTCCGTTCGGTGGTCGTCAACCGCATGGTCGCGAACCCCGCCTCCTACGTCGGCAAGCCCGTGCCGCCCCCGGGCGCCAACGAGGTCGTGCTCACGATCGGCTGGGGTGGCCTCGGCCGGCTGGACCTCGAGCCCGCGACGTGCAGCGACCCGCAGTGCGACGCCGACCACGGCTACACCGGCGTGGTCGCCTCCGACGACTTCTCCATCCGGGTCAGCGCCGCCGCGGACGGCACCGAGGCCGTGGCGCACGTGCTGGCCTTCGCCGAGGTCCTCTCGGCGAGCACCGCGGGCACCGTGCAGGCCTGATGAGCACGGAGTTCGTGCCACCGGCCTACCACGACCGGTCGCTCGGTGACGTCCTCCCCGCAGTGGCCGAGGCGATGGGGGTCGACGGTGGGCTCGGCAAGACCTCACTCGTCCTCCCCGAAGCACAGCGCTACGTGGTCTTCCTCGTCGACGGCCTCGGCTACGAGCTGCTGCGCGACCACCCCGAGGAGGCGCCCTTCCTGCACTCGCTGCTCGCGACGCAGGCTCCCGCGACCGCGGGTGTGCCCTCGACCACGGCGACCAGCCTGACCTCGCTCGGCACCGCGCTCACCCCCGGCGTGCACGGGGTCGTCGGCTACACCTCGCGGATCCCCGGGAGCAACCGGCTTCTCAACGCGCTGCAGTGGGACGCGGACGTCGAGCCGCGACTGTGGCAGCCACACACCACCGCCTTTGCGCGGCTCGCGTCGGCCGGAGTGCAGACGACCGTTGTCAACAAGCGGAGCTTCGCCGACTCGGGCCTCACCGTCGCCGGCAGCCGTGGAGCGGACTTCGTCGGCGCCGACAAGGTGGGGGAGCGGCTCGCCGCCGTGGTCGCGGCCTCCGCCGGCTCGCCGTCCCTGACCTACATGTACGACGGCGACCTCGACTGGACGGGCCACGCCTACGGCGTCGACTCGCTGCAGTGGCAGCAGGAGCTGTCCATGGTCGACGCGGCCGCGGAGCACCTGCGCGACTCGTTGCCCTCCGACGTACGCATCGTCGTGGTCGCCGACCACGGCATGGTCGACTCACCGGCCGACCATCGCATCGACGTCGACGACCACGAGGAGCTGAGAGAGGGGGTCGCGCTGTTCGGTGGGGAGGCGCGCTTCCGGCAGCTGTACTGCCGCGGCGGCGCGGTCGAGCACGTGGCCGCGACGTGGCGGGAGGTGCTGGGCGAGCGCGCGGAGGTGCTCACACGCGACGAAGCCCTCGCTTGCGGCTGGTTCGGCGAGCTGTCGTCCGACGTACGCCCGCGCATCGGCGACGTGCTGGTGGCATGCCGCGACGACTACGCCGTGCTGAGCCGGTCTGCCTTCCCGATCGAGACGAAGCTCGTGGGTCTGCACGGCTCGCTGACCGCGGCCGAGATGCTGATCCCGATCCTCGTCGCCTGACATGGCATGATGCTCGCCTGTGGCTGAACTCCAATTCTTCACGGGCACGATGGACTCAGGTAAGTCCACGCTCGCCCTGCAGACCAACCACAACCACGCAGCCCGCGGTCGCTCGGGGCGGATCTTCACCACCCGCGACCGCGCAGGGGAGGCCACGCTCTCCAGCCGCCTGGGACTGACCCACGAGGCGCTCGAGGTCGAGGCCGACTTCGACTTCTGGAACTACGTCGTTCACTCGCTCACGCACGGAGCTCGCATCGACTACCTGATCTGTGACGAGGCGCAGTTCTACATGCCGATACAGGTCGAGCAGCTCGCGAGGGTCGTCGACGAGCTCCAGATCGACGTGTTCGCCTTCGGCATCCTCACCGACTTCCGGTCGCAGCTGTTCCCGGGCTCCGGCCGGCTCGTCGAGCTCGCGGACCGGATGCACGTCCTCCAGGTCGAGGCATTGTGCTGGTGCGGGAAGCGGGCGACGCACAACGCCCGCACCACCGACGGCGTCATGGTGACCGAGGGTGAGCAGATCGTGGTGGGTGACATCGAAGCCGGCGAGGAGGCACCCGAGGTCGACGGTCCGGTGGTCGGATACGAGGTGCTCTGCCGCCAGCACCACCGGCGCAAGCTCACCGCGGCGCGTGCCAAGGCGGTCTCCATGGTTCCCGACCCGCTCCCGTTCGACTGAGAGGCCCCGACCCCGTGCCGCATTCCCCGTTGATCACGCCACGCCGGCTCGCCGAGCTGGGGCAGCCGGTGGTGCTGCTCGACGTGCGCTTCCAGCTCGGAGGTCCCCCGGGATACGACGAGTTCCTACGTGGACACATCCCGGGAGCGTCGTACGTCGACCTCGACACCGACCTCGCCGACCCACCCGGTCCCCGGGGACGCCACCCGCTCCCCGACGCAGGCAGCTTCGAGGCCGCGATGCGCCGCTGCGGGGTGCGCACCGGCGTCCCGGTCGTCGTCTACGACGCGGTCGCCGGCACGTCCGCCGCACGGTGTTGGTGGCTGCTGCGCCACCACGGGCACCGTGACGTCAAGGTGCTCGACGGCGGCTGGCAGGCCTGGCTCGCCGACATCGGCTCGTCCGAGGAGGGGCCCACCCAGGTCGAGCCGGGTGACTTCACTGCCGGCCCCGGAGAGATGCCCGTGCTCGACGCGGAGGCAGCGGCACGGGTCGCGCGCGAGGGCGCGCTCGTCGACGCGCGGGCGCCCGAGCGGTTCCGCGGCGAGACCGAGCCCATCGACCCAGTGGCGGGACACATCCCTGGGGCGGTCAACGTGCCGACGGTCGCCAACCTGGAAGAGCCTGGCGGCAGGTTCAAGAGCGCCCGTGCCCTCACCCCTGTCTACGAGCTCGCCGGCGTCCGGCCGGGTCGGCAGGTCGGGGTGTACTGCGGCTCAGGCGTGACAGCCGCACACGGCGTGCTCGCGCTGGAGGCCCTCGGTCTCGAGGCGGCGTTGTACCCCGGATCGTGGAGCGAGTGGGTCTACGACGGCGAGAGGCCTGTTGCGACCGGGCCGTAGCCCGTCTGGACCAGGTCGCGTGACCCCACCGGAACCGCCTCGTTGTAACCGTCGAGGCCGTGGGTCGGTGAGATCAGGGGTACCGACCCACGGCCTCTGCCATGCGCTGCGCCCGCCTACCAGTGCACGCCCTTCAGCAGCCGGGCCAGGAACATCTGCTCCGGCGTCGGCCCGCTCTCCTCGTCGTCACCGCGGGCCGCCGCGGAGTCCGGGAAGACCTGGTAGGCCATGTGGAGGACGCGGAAGGTCGTCTTCGGAGCGAGCGTGTGCGCCAGCGCGCCCAACGTGCCGAGCGCGGTGTTGAGCTCGTGCGGCCGGTCGACGAGCGCCCGGAGCACCATGTCGGCCGCCTGTGCGGGCGTGATCGTCGGGAACTTGTCGTAGATCTTCGTCGGGGCGATCATCGGGGTCTTCACCAGCGGCATGTGGATCGTGGTGAAGCTGACCCCGTCGCCGATCACCTCCGAGCTGACCACGTTGCTCCACGAGTCGAGCGCTGCCTTGGAGGCGACGTAGGCGCTGAAGCGCGGTGGGTTGGTCTGCACACCGATCGAGCTGACGTTGACGATGTGGCCCCGGCCCTGCTCGCGCATCTGGTCGATGACTCCCATGACGAGGCGGATCGCGCCGAAGTAGTTCAGAGACATGGTGCGCTCGAAGTCGTGGAACCGCTCGTGGCTGAGCGCCAATGACCGACGGATCGAGCGACCTGCGTTGTTCACGACGAAGTCGATCGACTCGTGCTCCTCGCACAGCTGCTCGCACAGCACGTCGATCGCCTCCAGGTCGGAGAGGTCGCAGGGGTAGACGTAGGCGGTCCCGCCGGCCTGCTCGATCTCGTCCCTGGCCTCCTCGAGCTTGTCCTTGCCGCGCGCCACGAGGATCGGCACGCCTCCGGCCTGCGCGACCTTGAGCGCGGTGGACCTGCCGATGCCCGAGGAGGCGCCGGTGATCACCACGGTCTTGCCCAGGAGCGCCTTGCGCAGGCCCGCGTCGCGGGCGGTGTCCTCGTCGAGGTGGTCCTCCCAGTAGCTCCACAGGATCGGCGCGTAGCTGTCGAGGTCCGGGCAGGAGATGCCCGAGCCGCGCAAGGCCTTGAGAGTACGGCGGACGCCGAACTGGCTCGGGAGGGAGACATGTGCGAGCACCTCGGGTGGCACGCCGAGCCGGCCGACGGTCTCGCGCAGCGCGAGCTGCACGGGGGCGAGCTGCAGCGCCTTGGGCAGCAGGCTGGTCGGCAGGAGTCCGGTCAGCCGGCGGTCCACCGCCACCTTGAACTGGGGAGCCTTCGCCGCGGCTGCGAAGGCGTTGAGCACGTCGACGGTCGGCTGCGGCTCGGGGTTGACCAGGTGGAAGGCCTGCCCGTCGAGGCCGGGCTGGTGGGCGATGTGGTCCATCGCGGAGGCGACGTAGTCGACCGGGACGACGTTGGTGTCGCCGATGTCCATGCCGAGAACGGGCACCCACTGCGGCAACGTGTCACGCAGCCGCTTCAGCAGCGGGAAGAAGTAGTAGGGACCGTCCACCTTGTCCATGGCCCCGGTCTCGGAGTGGCCCACCACGATCGCGGGGCGGTAGACCCGCCACGGCACCTGCGACTCGTCACGGACGATCCGCTCGGACTCGAACTTCGTCCGGTGGTAGGGGGAGGGGAGTCCCTGGCCCTCGTCGAACATCTCCTCGTCGAAGACGCCCTGGTAGTCGCCCGCCGCCGCTACGGACGAGACGTGGTGGAAGATGCCGGCGTGGAGGGCCGCCGCGAGGTCCAACGCCGCGCGGGTGCCGCCCACGTTGAGCTCCTCGTTGCGCTCGTCGGAGGCGGTCATGTCGTACAGCGCGGCGAGATGGAAGAAGTGGTCGATCCCGCCGCGGTGCTCCGCGACCCAGTCGTCGTCGACCCCCAGCAGAGGACTGCCGAGGTCGCCGGGCACGACGCAGACGCGGTCGGCGGCCTCCCACCTGCGGATCCTCGCCTCGATGCGCGCTTGTGAGCTGGGCCTGACCAAGAGGTAGATCTCGCCCTCGCGGTTGGCGAGGAGCTCCTGGACGAGGTGGCGGCCGATGAAGCCGGTGGCGCCGGTGACGAAGTAGGTCATGCGTGCCGTCCGCTTGCGTGAGTGGGGTCGAAGGTTGCCCGGCAGCCTAGCGGGCGGCTACTCGGACCGTCCCCCTCCGAACATGATCTCGTCCCAGCTCGGCACGGAGGCACGACGGCCCTTGCGCGCGGCCTTCTTCGGTGCGGGCTCAGCAGCCTGCGCGGGCTCAGCGGCTTCGGCTTCCTCCGGCGACCCGGCGGTCACACCACCGTGCGGGGCCTCGGTGGTCTCGTCCACTCCGGTGGTCCGGGCGTCCTGGCCCTGCTGCGCCTCACGGCCTAGCCTCGGCTCGGCGGGCCGCTGCGCCTCGCGGCCTCGCCTCGGCTCGGCGAGCCGCAGCCGGTCGCTCGCCTGCGTGGCCATCCAGTCGGCGTCGCCTGTGATCGTCAGCTCTTCGGCCCTGACCGTCGTACCTCCGCGGAGCTCTCGGGCGGTCTGGCTCAGGTCGACCGTGCTCTCGTCCGCTCCGGCTGAGTCCTCGTCGGCACCCGTGACGAGCTCGATGGCGTCGTCGCCCAGATGGAGCTCGTCCTGCGCGCTCACCGCGGAGAGCCGGCGGGTGCCGCCACCGACCGCGCCACGGGGCATCGGTGCCGTGCGGGTGGTGGGTTCGCCCAGCAGCCAGCGGGACTCGTCGTCGTCGGCGACGACGTAGCGGCCGTGCACGTCGAAGATGAACTCGGCGTGCCGGTCCTGATCGGCCACCCGGTAGTCCGCGACGAGGGTCCAGCGGCCGTCCTCACGCCGCCAGGAGTCCCACTCCACCGAGCTGGGGTGCACGTTCTTGCTCCGGAGCTGCTCGGACACCGCGTCGCCGAGGGTCCTCGCGGGTCCCTCGCCGCCCTTGCGGCGGACCGAGGCGAGCTGGGCACGATCGGCGATGTGGGCTCGCTCGGCGAGGACCGGGGTGGCGTAGCTCATGATCCGGTCGACGGTCGTCTGGGCTGCCTGGGCGACGTCCTCGGGGCTCTCGCCGGCACGGATCCTGGACTGAATGTCTCGGGGCCGCAGTGCGCTGTCCATCTTGGTCTCCAACTGGCCGAGTCGGGCATGGTCACCGCGAAGGGCGGCCCGGAGCCTGGCGTCCGCTGCAAGGGTGTACTCCTCACCCGAGTCACTGACGAGGACAAGTTTCGACTTGTCCGCCGTCAGCCTCACGAGTGTGAGGTCCTGCATCGTGGCCCGCTCCTGATCTGTCGTGGTGTCCGCATGAGCCTACTTCAGGCGGGGCGCGCCGAGCCGTAGTCGGCGCGCGGGTCGCCCACCTCGCTCGATCCGACACCCGGGGAGGATCACCCCGGACGAGGGCGCTCCATCCAGCGGCGGTTCATACTCGAAGACGTGACGTCAACTGTGGTGCACGAGGTCCGCGCCCGGCTCGGCGAGCGCCTCTTCGCACGCGTCGCCGGACCCGAGGGACCGGCCAGGCGGGAGCGCATCCACGGCACCCCAGGGCCGCGCTGGTTTCCCGAAGGGGCGGCGATCCGCCAGGTGCACGGTGACGCGTCGATGTTCGTCGGCGGCGTGCGGGCACTGCTGCTCCAGTCCTTGCACCCGCTCGCGATGGCCGGAGTCGCGGCGCACTCCGGCTACAAGGGCGACCCGTGGGGGAGGCTCCAGCGCACCAGCCACTTCCTCGCGGTGACTACCTTCGGTCCTGCCGACGACGCCGATGCCATGGTCCGTCGCATCCGTGCGGTCCACGAGACGGTGCGGGGTACGGCGTCCGACGGCCGGACCTACGCCGCCTCCGACCCGCACCTGCTCCGGTGGGTGCACATCGCGGAGATCGACAGCTTCCTCGGCGCACACCAGCGGTTCGGGCTCAGGCCGCTCGACCAGTCGGGCCGTGACCGGTACGTCTCCGAGACGGCGAGCGTCGCGGAGGCGCTCGGCGCGATCGACCCACCGAGGAGCGAGGCTGAGCTCCGAGCGCAGATCGAGGGGTACCGTCCCGAGCTCATCGCAACGCCTGAGGCACTGGAGGCGGCCCGGTTCATCCTGCTCACCCCACCCCTGCCCCCGCTGGCACGCCCGGCGTACGCAGCGATCGCAGGAGCGGCGGTGTCGTTGCTGCCGAAGTGGGCGCGAGACCAACTCTCGTTGCCGTGGTTCCCGCGGATCGAGGCGGTCGTGGTCCGTCGCGCCGGGACCGCGATCACGCGGACGATCCGCTGGGCCATGGCGCCGCCGGAATGACTCTCATGGCCCGGCTCCAGGGTCCCGTGACGCGGATGGCCGAGGCGCAGGCGTTCTCGGGGGTCGTGCGCGTGGACCGCGGGGAGTGCGTCGAGCTCGCCGAGGCGTACGGCTTCGCCGACCGGGCGTTCGAGGTCCCGAACACGCTCAACACCCAGTTCGCGATCGCCAGCGCGACCAAGGCGCTGACCGCGCTCGCCGTGGTGAGCCTGGTCGAGGAGGGCCGACTGGAGATGGCCACCACTGCTCGCCGCCTCCTGGGCGACGACCTTCCGCTCGTCGACGACGAGGTCACGATCGAACAGCTCCTCGCACACCGCTCGGGGATCGGCGACTACGTCGACGAGGAGGCCGGGCTCGACGTGACCGACTACGTCCTCCCCGTGCCGGTGCACGAGCTGGCGACCACCGAGGGGTATCTCCGGGTGCTGGAGGGGTGGCCGGCAAAGTTCCGGCCCGGGGAGCGGTTCTCCTACTGCAACAGCGGCTACGTCGTCCTGGCGCTGATGATCGAGAGGGTCACCGGCACGCCGTTCGAGGACCTGGTGGTGAAGCGGGTGTGCGAGCCGGCGGGCCTGCGCGACACGGCCTTCCTGCGCTCCGACGAGCTCCCGGGGCGGGCTGCCCGCAGCTACCTCTCCGCCGAGGGGCTGCGGACCAACGTCCTCCACCTGCCGGTCCGGGGCAGCGGCGACGGCGGCATCTACTCCACGGTCGCCGACATCCGTCGCCTGTGGCGAGCGTTCTTCGACGGACGCGTCGTCTCGGGTGCCTGGGTGGCGGAGATGGTGCGATCGCGCAGCGACACCCCCAACAGGTCCATGGGATACGGCCTCGGGTTCTGGCTGGATCCGCCCCGCGGCCGGATGGTGATGGAGGGGTACGACGCCGGGGTCTCGTTCCGCAGTGTCCACGACCCCGCGTCGGATCTCACCCACACCGTCGTGTCGAACACCTCCGAAGGTGCGTGGCCGATCGCGCGCTACCTCGACGAGGTGCTGTCCTCCTGAGGGCGGCCCGCCGGCGAGAGGAGCGTGCCGACGCCGACCAGCGCGCCGACCCAGGCAGCACACACCGGCACCCAGTAGCTGGCCGACGCGCCTTGGCGGTCGATGACCGCGCCGACCGCGGCCGCCCCAGGGGCGAGCCCGATGTACATGCCGGTCGTCAGGACGGAGATGCCTTCGGTGAGCCTGGCTGCGGGCACCGTCTCCTCGATCCACGCCACGCTGGCGATCAGCGTCGGTGAGATGGCGAAGCCCGCGAGGAAGAGCACCACGGCCATGAGCAGCACGCCCTCGACGAAAGGCAGCGGGACCAGGGCCAGCGCCAGGGCCAGCATGCCGAAGCGGAACCGGCCGGCGTTCGACCTGCGCGACTGCAGCGTGCCGGTGACGACACCGGCCAGCATGCTGCCCAGGGCCAGGACGGCGAGGAGTGGGCCGGAGGACGCTTTCGAGCCCAGCTCCTCGGCGAAGGCGACCGTCGCCACCTCGACCCCGCCGAAGACGACGCCCATCGTGACGGCGGCGACGACCAAGGGGCCGAGCACACCCCATCCCATAGGGACCCGCGGCCCGTGGCTGTGGGTGCTGCGGTGGGCCGGCGGCTCGGTGGACCGTTGCGCGGTGAGAGCGAGCGTTCCTGTCAGACCGGCCAGGACCGCCGTACCCAGCCCTGCCGCCGGGTGCACAGCCGTCGCGAGCACGGTGACCACCACCGGGCCGAGCATGAAGACGACCTCGTCCCAGACCGCCTCGAGGGCGAACGCGGTCTGGAGCTGCCGCTTGTCAGGGACGTTGTGGGACCACCGCGCCCGGATGCACGAGCCGATCTGCGGCTGCGCCGCCCCGCCGAGGGCCGCGAAGAGCTGGGGGAGCGGCGTCGGCCAGTGGGCCTGTACCGACCACATCAGGAGGCCGACGGAGCCGGCGAAGACGAGGATCGTCCACGGCAGCACTCGACTCTGCCCCAGCCGGTCCGCCATCCGTCCCTGAGCGATCGCGAAGGCCGCGTTGCCCACGAGGTAGGCGGCTGCGACGGCGCCGGCGAGCCGGTACGAACCCGTGCTCGCGGACACGAGGAGGACGATCCCGAGGCTCACCATCGAGATCGGCAACCGGGCGAGGAGCCCCGTCAACGAGAAGGCGAGAGCGCCGGGCACCGCAAGCACCCGCCGATAGGGAGTGAGCATTGGACGGCAATCCTAAGATGACGGCATGCACCCACACGTGGCGCCGTACGACGCCCTGCTGCTCGTCTCTTTCGGAGGCCCGGAGAAGCCCGAGGACGTGGTTCCGTTCCTGGAGAACGTGACTCGTGGTCGCGGGATCCCGCGGGAGCGTCTCGAGGAGGTCGGCGAGCACTACTTCCTGTTCGGGGGGCGCAGCCCGATCAACGACCAGAACCGTGAGTTCCTGGCGGCGCTGCGGGAGGACCTGGAGTCCGCCGGCGTCGACATGCCGGTCTACTGGGGCAACCGCAACTGGGACCCGTACCTCGCCGACACGATCCGCCAGATGGCAGACGACGGCGTACGACGGGCGGCGTGCCTCGTGACGAGCGCCTACTCGTCGTACTCCGGCTGCCGTCAGTACCGCGAGAACCTCGCCGACGCGGTGGCGGAGGTGGGCGACGAGGCCCCGCGGCTGGACCGGCTGCGGCACTACTTCAACCACCCCGGCTTCGTGGAGCCGATGGTCGACGCGACGCTGGCGGCCCTGGCCGAGCTCGACGACGACGTCCGCCATGACGCCCACGTGCTCTACGTGACCCACTCGATCCCGCTCGCGATGAACCAGGCCAGCGGCCCCGACGGCGGGGCCTACGTCGCGCAGCACCTCAGCGTCGCCGACGTGATCGGCGAGCGGGTGCGCCAGGAGACCGGGCACCGTTACTCCAGCGAGCTCGTGTACTGCTCCCGGTCGGGCGCTCCGCACGTCCCCTGGCTGGAGCCCGACATCAACGACCACCTCGAGGACCTCGCCCGCCGCGGCGTGCGTGGTGTCTGCGTCGTGCCGATCGGGTTCGTCTCCGACCACATGGAGGTGGTCTACGACCTCGACACCGAGGCGCGGGCGACGGCGGAGAAGCTGGGTCTGGGGTTCGTCCGGGCCGCGACGGCCGGGGTCGACCCGCGATTCGTGGCGATGGTGCGCGACCTCCTGCTCGAGCGTGCCGCGGCCGAGCGCGGCGAGGACGTCGTGCGGGCGACGGTGGGCAGCCTCGAGGCCTCGTGGGACGTCTGCCCGCGTGGCTGCTGCGCCAACGCGCGGGGTCCGCGCGCGGCTTTGTGCGGCGAGGACTGAGGCGGTGACCGACGAGGAGCTGCTCGAGCTCGCCCGCACGGTCGCCCAGGAGGCGGCGGTCCTGGTCAGGCAGCGACGCGCAGCCGGGGTAGAGGTGGCCGACACCAAGTCGAGCCCGGTCGACGTCGTGACCGAGGCCGACCGGGCGGCGGAGCAGCTGATCTACTCCCGGCTCACCGAGGCCCGTCCCGGTGACGGCTTCCTCGGCGAGGAGGGTGCGTCGGCGGAGTCGACAACCGGTGTCACCTGGGTGGTCGATCCCATCGACGGGACGGTCAACTTCCTCTACGGGATCCCGCAGTACGCCGTCTCGATCGCCGCGAGCCGCGACGGGAGTCCCGTGGCGGGCGTGGTCGTCAACGTCGCCAGCGGGGAGCTGTTCACGGCCACCCGCGGCGGAGGCGCGATGCTCGACGGCAGCCCGCTCCGGGTGCGCGACGTCGTACCCCTCGAACAGCGGCTTGTCGCCACCGGCTTCAACTACGTGGCCGAGGTGCGCACGCTCCAGGCGGCCGCCATCGGCCGGATGCTCGCCACCGTCCGCGACATACGCCGGCTCGGGTCGGCCGCGCTCGACCTGTGCGCGCTGGCGGCGGGTCGGGTCGACGGGTACGTCGAGGAGGGCCTCAACCCCTGGGACCTGGCCGCCGGCGGGCTGGTGGCGACCGAGGCGGGCGCCCGGTTGGAGACCGTTGCTGGTGTCGGCGGGACCCCCTGTGTGGTGGCCGCGCCGGACGGTGGGTTCGACGAGTTTCGCGCTCTTGCCCAGGACTGCGGATTTTTCGCGCAGCATTGGGAATAGACGCGAAAGCGTTGCAGTTCACCCGCTGCACCCAGCGAGAACTGTGTGACACTCACGACAACTTGTCGAATCGGCGTGCGCAGGCCCTCTGGTTTGGTGCACAATCCGCACGACTTGATCGTCCAGAGAACTCGAGTATGACGCCCCGGAGAGCCGGGGGCAGGAGACATAGATGGCCACCGATTATGACGCACCACGCAAAACAGACGAAGACCAGAGCGAAGAGAGCCTCGAAGAGCTGAAGGCTCGTCGCCACGACAAGAACTCCGGCAAGGTCGACGAGGACGAGGCCGAGGCCGCCGAGTCCTTCGAGCTGCCCGGCGCCGACCTCTCCCACGAGGAGCTCGCCGTCGAGGTCAAGCCCCGCCAGGAGGACGAGTTCACCTGCATGAGCTGCTTCCTGGTCCATCACCGCAGCCAGCTCGCGGACCCCAAGGGCATGATCTGCCGCGACTGCGCCTGAGCGAGCCAAACGAAAAGGCCGGCCCCCGTGCGGGGAGCCGGCCTTTTTCGTGTGCCGTCAGGCGCTGGCCTCTTCAAGGTTCGGCGGCAGGTGGCCGGTGGACTTGCGGTAGTACGTCGCAGCCTTGCGGGAGGCGAACATGCGCGCCAGGCCCACGGCGACACCGCTGACCGAGGCCCATGCCATCGCCTCACCGATGGAGACGTCGGGGTGGGCCGGGTTGGCCGGCGGGTTCTTGCCGGTCGCGACCTTCCACGACGTCGTCATCGCCTTGCGCGCCGCGATGCCTGCGACAACCGTCGCGCCGAGCGCGTACGCGCTCCAGACCTTCGAGCCCGAGGCCATAGGGGGTTCCTCCTGTGTAGGGGTCGTGACCGATCTCAGCAGAAGTCTGCCACTTCGTCACGACGGGGTTACCCACCATCGAGCTAGTGCAATCTCGCCGCGGAGAGAGCGCCGGCGAGCTCCTCCGGCCGCCGGGTGCAGACCAGCCAGTACGGCGTCGGGTCGGCAGGGTCCGTGACGTCGACGCGGACGGACCGCTTGAGGTAGGGGCGCAGCAGCAGGTAGGCGCGGGCGTCCGCGTCGCGTCCGGCGAGCAGACGGGTCGCTTCGGTGTCCAGCGGCGCGGGGTCGGCCAGCATGGAGACCGGGATCTGCGCACGGCCGGCGTGCAGGACACCTGCCTCGACGCGCACCCGGGCGGAGCCGTAGCCGAGGAACAGTGCGGCCACCGCCGCGGTGAGCACGCCGGAGGCGGTCCAGGCGACGGCGGGCGGGAGCGCCACGATGAAGGCCAACCAGAGGCTCGCGAGGAACATGATGGCCTGCACCCACCAGCGCAGAGGGACGTGCAGACGCTCGTCGTACAGCACGCTGGTCTCGGAACTCACGCCGGTCACTCGCTCACTCGTTCGCAGGCAGAAAAGGTGGTTGGTCGGGGACAAGCCTGCCACCGTGCTCGTCTGCGCCTGCAGATAGGGTCGGCGACCATGCAGGGCAACGTGGAGATCTTGATCCGGCGACTCGACCCGGAGGTGCCGCTTCCGTCGTACGCCCACCCGGGTGACGCGGGTGCGGATCTGACCACCACCGTCGACGTTGAGCTCCAGCCCGGCGAGCGGGCGATGGTCCCGACCGGGATCAGCCTCGCGCTTCCCGACGGGTACGTCGCCCTCGTCCACCCCCGATCCGGTCTCGCTGCACGTTGCGGGGTCTCCATCGTCAACGCTCCGGGCACCGTGGACGCCGGCTACCGCGGCGAGGTCAAGGTGATGCTGATCAACCTCGACCCCACCGAGCCGGTGACCCTCCACCGCGGTGACCGGATCGCGCAGCTCGTGCTCCAGCGCGTCGAACGGGCCCGCTTCGTCGAGGTCGAGCGGCTGCCGGGCTCCGCCCGTGGTGACGGGGGTTACGGTTCTACCGGAGGTTTCGCCACCAACGCATCCAGTGCGCCCGAGGAGAAGTAGTGAAGTTCCGACGCAAGAGCTCCGAGCCGACCGAGCAGTCGGCGGAGACCGGGCAGAGCGGGCCCGCTGAGGCGGCCGAGCCGCAGCCCGCTGCCGGTCCACGCGCGGAAGGACCATGGGACTCCTCCGAGCTCACCCTCGACGAGGAGGACGACACGCGCGTCGACCTCGGCGGTCTCATCGTGAAGGGACAGCCCGGCCTCGAGCTGCGGCTCCAGGTCGACGAGGCCACCCAGCAGGTCGCGGCAGTGCTGCTCGTCGGCCAGGAGGGGGCTGTGGAGCTCCGGCCTTTCGCGGCCCCGCGCAACGGCGGCATCTGGGCCGACTTCCGCAAGCAGATCGCGGCCGAGACCGCTCGGCGCGGTGGCACCGCCACGGAGGCTGACGGCACGTACGGTCCCGAGCTCCAGGTCATGATGCCCGCGCAGACACCCGACGGGCAGGCGGCGACGCAGCCCTCACGTGTCCTCGGCATCGAGGGGCCGCGGTGGCTGCTGCGGGCGACGTTCCTCGGCCGCCCGGCCGTCGAGCCTCGTGCCGACGGTGACATCGAGAGCGCGATGCGCGAGGTGGTGGTCGTCCGTGGCAATGCTCCGATGGCACCCGGCGAGCCGCTGCCGCTGGTGATGCCGAGCAACGCCCGACCCGTTGAGGGTCCGGGACCGGCAGACGCTGGTTAGGCTGAAAGCATGTCGGAAGTGAAAGGCCGCCTCCGGCGTACGCTCTCCCGCTGGGCGAGCAGCGACGACCTCGAGGCAAAAGAACTGCGCAGCGACACCGTGAAGGCAGGGTGTTCGGCGATCGCGGAGGCTCGCGACCGCGAGTACGTCGAGCTCCAGGGCAGCCTCCGCACGGTGACCCTTCGTCCCCGGGGTGGTGTGCCGGCCCTCGAGGCTGACCTGTACGACGGCTCAGGCTCCATCACGCTGATCTGGCTCGGGCGGCGTCGCATCGCCGGCATCGAGCCAGGACGCTCCGTGCGGGTCAGCGGGCGGATCGGGCTCCACGACAAGACGCGGGTGATGTACAACCCGCGCTACGAGCTGAAGTGCTGACCGCGTGACCCGGCCCGTCGGCGAGGAGACCGTTGAGGCGGTGGTCCGTGCCCAGCTGGCTCACGCGCTCGGCGGGCGACGCGGCATGCTCGAGGCCGCCATACCCACGATCCTGTTCACCCTGACCTTCATCGTCATCAAGGACCTCAAGCCGGCGCTGGTCGTCAGCGTCGCCGCGGCACTGGTGCTGCTGACCGCGCGGCTGGTGCAGCGCTCCAGCGTGCAGTTCGTGCTGAACAGCCTCTTCGGCATCGGCATCGGGGCGTTCTTCGCCTGGCGCAGCGCCCGGGGCGGCGGTGACGCCAACGACCAGGCGCTGGCCTACTTCCTGCCCGGGATCATCTACAACGGCGTCTACGCCATCGTGCTCTCGCTGTCGGTCATCGTGCGCTGGCCGGTCGTCGGCTTCATGGTCGGCAGCGTCGCGGGGGATCCGACCGCCTGGCACCGCGACCACCAGGTGGTCAGGCTCACCAGCCACCTCACCTGGATGCTGGTCCTGCCGTGCGTCGTTCGGGTCGCGGTCCAGCTGCCCTTCTACGTCGCCGGCAAGAGCGCGGCCATGGAGCCGGCGGCGGCCGTGGGGGTGCTGGGTCTGTCCAAGATCGTGATGGGCTGGCCGCTCCAGCTCTCGGCACTGGCCGCCATGGTCTGGCTGCTCGCACGCAACCGGACGCCCGTCGTGGCGGTCCAGGAGGCACCGGTCGAGCCGATCGACGAGCCGATCGACGACTCCCGGGGGTAGCTTCGCTGGGGGCTCGCGCCGGCGACGCCGCGCCGTCTAGCCCTGGTGCTCGACCGGCGCCAGCAGCGACTGGAGCTCGGCCTCGGAGTCCGCCGCCGCCACGAACAGCAGCTCGTCGCCGGACTCGATGGGCTGCTCGGCGGTCGGTGTGTAGACCTGGCCGTCGCGGAGGATCGTCACCAGCGAGCAGTTCTCCGGCCAGGGGATCAGGCCGGTGGGCTTGCCGACGAAGGGGGAGTCCTCGGGCAGCGTCATCTCGACCAGGTTCGCGTTGCCCTTGCGGAAGGTGAACAGGCGCACCAGGTCGCCGACCGTCACTGCCTCCTCCACCAGGGCGGACATGATCCGCGGGGTGGAGACGTTGACGTCGACACCCCAGGCCTCCGTGAACAGCCACTCGTTGTTCGGGTGGTTGACCCGGCCGACGGTGCGCGGGACGCCGAACTCGGTCTTGGCGAGCAGGGAGGTCACGAGGTTCGCCTTGTCGTCACCGGTCGCAGCGATGACCACGTCACAGTGCTCGAGGCGGGCCTCCTCGAGGGAGGAGAGCTCGCACGAGTCGGCGAGCAGCCACTCGGCCCGGGGGACCCGGTCGGGCTTGATCGACTCGGGGTTCTTGTCGATGAGCAGCACCTTGTGGCCGTTGGTGATGAGCTCACGAGCGATCGAGCGACCGACCGCACCTGCTCCGGCGATAGCGACCCGCATCAGTCGGCCTCCGGCCCGTTCTCGAAGACCGAGTAGACCCGGTCGGCGTTCTCCTCACGCATGACGAGGTGAAGCACGTCGCCCTCCTGGATGACGCTCTCCCGGGTGGGGAGCATGCCCTCGCCGAGCCGGTCGATCCAGGCGATCCGGCTGCCGGACTGCTGCTGGAACTCGACCGTCCGCTGGCCGATCCAGGGTTCGTTGACCCGGAACTGGTCGAGCCGGATGGTCCCCGAAGGGTCACGGAAGTCGGGCTCGGCGCCGGCAGGGAGGATCCTTCGGAGCACCTGGTCGGCGGTCCACTTCACGGTTGCGACCGTCTCGATCCCGAGCCGTTGGTACACCTCGGCGCGGCCGGGGTCGTAGATCCGTGCGACGACCTGCTGGATGCCGAACGTCTCACGTGCCACGCGCGCGGCGATGATGTTCGAGTTGTCGCCGCTCGACACGGCGGCGAAGGCGTCGGCCTTCTCGATGCCCGCACGGTCGAGGACGTCCTGGTCGAACCCGATGCCGGTCACCTTTGTGCCGTTGAAGGACGGACCGAGCCGGCGGAAGGCGTCGGGGTTGCTGTCGATGACAGCGACGGTGTGGCCACGGTCCTCGAGGCTCCGGGCGAGGGTGGAGCCGACGCGGCCGCAGCCCATGATCACGACATGCACGTGGCTGACGGTACACCGCTGGATGGGGCCGACGCGTCAGGTGGCAGCTCCTCGTGGTTTAGCCTTCCATGCGTGGGTGTTGGCGATGTATCGAAACGGATCCTTCTCGGGCGCAAGCTGCGCAGCACGCAGCTGGGGGAGACTCTGCTGCCCAAGCGGATCGCGCTGCCTGTGTTCGCCAGCGACGCGCTCTCCTCGGTGGCCTACGCCCCGGACGAGATCTTCATCATGCTCTCCGTGGCGGGAGTCACCTACTACAGCTACTCGTGGAAGATCGCGGTGCTGGTCGCCCTGGTCATGCTGGCCGTGGTCGCGTCGTACCGGCAGAACGTCCACGCCTACCCCAGTGGCGGCGGCGACTACGAGGTCGCCAGTGTCAACCTCGGCCAGACCGCCGGCGTCACGGTGGCAAGCGCCCTCCTGGTCGACTACGTCCTCACCGTCGCGGTGTCGGTCTCGTCCGGCGTCCAGAACGCCGCCGCGGCGTTGTCCTTCGTCTCGGGTCATGAGGTGTTCTTCGCCGTAGGGCTGGTCGCCGTTCTCGCTGCGCTGAACCTCCGGGGGGTCCGGGAGTCGGGAACGTTGTTCGCGATCCCGACGTACGGCTTCATGATCGCGGTCCTCGGCATGGCTGCGTGGGGGCTGGTGCGCCTGCTGATGGGCACCCTTCCGGATGTCGAGAGCGCCGACCTGCGGATCATCCCGACATCGGACTACGAGGGGACGATCACGACCGTCGCACTGGTGTTCCTGCTGGCCCGGGCGTTCTCGTCGGGAAGCGCGGCGCTCACCGGTGTCGAGGCGATCTCGAACGGCGTCCCGGCGTTCCGCAAGCCCAAGAGCCGCAACGCGGCGACCACGCTGCTCCTGCTCGCGATGATCTCGATCGCGATGATGATGAGCGTCATCACGCTCGCTCGGGTGATGAACCTCAAGTACGTCGACACCCGTGACCTCGACCGTCTTGTGCAGGCGGACGGGTCGCCGCTCCCCGCGGGCTACGACCAGCACACGGTGATCGCCCAGATCGCGCGGGCGGTCTTCGACAACTTCACCCCGGGCTTCTACTTCGTCATCGCGATGACGGGGATCATCCTGGTGCTGGCCGCCAACACCGCGTTCAACGGCTTCCCGGTCCTCGGGTCGATCCTCGCGAAGGACGGCTTCCTCCCGCGCCAGCTCAGCTCGAGGGGCGACCGCCTGGCGTACAGCAACGGCATCCTGATCCTGGCCTTCATGGCGATCGGACTGATCATCGCGTTCAACGCCGAGGTGACGAAGCTGATCCAGCTCTACATCGTCGGCGTCTTCGTGTCGTTCAACCTCAGCCAGCTCGGCATGATCCGGCACTGGACGCGACACCTGAAGACCGAGACCGACCCCGCGACCCGACGGCGCATGGTGCGGTCGCGGGTGATCAACACCCTGGGCCTCTGCATGACCGCGGTCGTGCTCGTCGTCGTGCTCATCACCAAGTTCCTCGCTGGTGCCTGGATCGCCATCCTGGCGATGGGCACGTTCTTCATGATCATGAAGGGCATCCGCCGTCACTACGACAGCGTCGCCACCGAGCTCGTCGTGGAGGAGACCGACCAGGTCCTGCCCACGCGGGTGCACGCGATCGTGACCGTGGGCAAGCTGCACAAGCCGACGATGCGGGCCCTGGCGTACGCCAAGGCGTCCCGCCCGAACGTGCTCGAGGCCGTCTTCGTCGACACGGACGCCGTCGTCACGGCCCGGCTCCTCGAGGAGTGGGACGAGCGCCACATCGACGTGCCGCTGAAGGTGCTGTACTCGCCCTACCGCGAGATCATCAAGCCGATCGTCGACTACACCCGCAGCATCCGGAACGCCAACCCCCGGGGCGTGGTGGCGGTGTACATCCCGCAGTACGTCGTCGGCCGCTGGTGGGAGCAGGTCCTGCACAACCAGACCGCGCTCCGTCTGAAGACCCGGCTGCTGTTCACACCCGGCGTGATGGTGATCTCGGTTCCCTACCAGCTCCGGTCGTCGGAGCTCGCCAAGGAGCGCGAGGAGCGAATGCTGCACCAGGTGAAGGCCGGCGACGTCCGACGGGGCCGGACCCGCTGGTGAGGCGCCGCGCCCGGGAGCGGGTCTCGCGGGGCCGGTCGCTGGTGGGGGAGCGCTACACCGTCGACGTCGGACCCGTCGCGCACGGCGGCCACTGCGTGGCCCGCCACGAAGGCCGGGTGATCTTCGTCCGGCACACCCTTCCCGGAGAGCGTGTCGTGGCCCGGGTGACCGAGGGCGACGAGGGCTCGAAGTTCCTGCGCGCCGATGCCGTGGAGATCCTCTCGGCGTCAGCCGACCGGGTCGAGCGACCGTGCCCGTTCTCGGGTCCAGACAAGTGCGGGGGCTGCGACTTCCAGCACGTCAGGCTGCCCGCGCAGCGGGAGCTGAAGGCCGCGGTCGTCCGAGAGCAGCTCCAGCGCCTCGCGAAGCTCGACGTCGAGGTCGAGGTGGAGGCCGTGCCCGGAGACCGCGACGGGCTCGACTGGCGGACCCGGGTGCAGTTCGCCGTCGGCGCGGACGGACGCGCGGGCCTGAGGAAGCACCGCTCGCGACAGATCGTGTACGTCGACCACTGCCCGATCAGCCATCCCGACCTGCCTCGCGTGACCGACCGCACCTGGCCGGGGCTGGACAGCGTCGAGGCGATCCGCTCGACGACCGGTGAGCAGCTGCTCGTGGAGACCCCCCGCCGTTCGGGGGAGGTGCGGTTCGACGGGCCGGAGGTGTTGCACGAGGAGGCTCGGGGCCGCGGTTTCGAGGTGTCCGGATCGGGTTTCTGGCAGGTACACCCGGGAGCGGCCGACGTACTCGCCTCGGCTGTGCTGTCGGCGCTCGACCCGCGACCGGGCGAACGGGCGCTCGACCTGTACGCCGGCGTGGGGCTGTTCTCCGCGTTCCTGGCCGAGCGGGTCGGGCCCGAAGGATCCGTCGTCGCGGTCGAGTCGGACGAGACGGCGGTCGGCGACGCGGCGCGCAACCTGGCCGACCTCCCGCAGGTGGAGCCGGTCGTGGACCGCGTCGAGCTGGCCCTGCGGCGAGGTGAGGTGGGGCAACGATGTGACCTCGTCGTGCTCGACCCGCCCCGAGTCGGCGCGAAGCGCGAGGTCGTCGAGGCGGTGGTCGCACTCGGCCCTCGCGCCGTGGCCTACGTCGCCTGCGACCCCGGTGCGCTGGCGCGCGACGTCGCGATCTTCGCCGAGCACGGCTACCGGCTGACGTCGTTGAGGGCTTTCGACATCTTCCCGATGACGCACCACGTCGAATGCGTGGCTCTGCTGGAGAAAACCCGCTCTGATCTGCGGTAAGGCGATTTGCGACCACTCTGTCGGCTGCCGCCCCACCCGCCTTATGGCGCACTTCGGGCTCAGCACACCCGATTCTGCGCTGGGGGATCCGGCGCGCGTCAGGCGTCGCGCGGCGTTGGAGCTTGCAGAATCGCCCGTGGACGGACGCGCAGCGCGTCGGTGGACTCGGCGGCCCGCGGGAATCCCCGAGGGCGCTCAGCGCGGTTCGCCTCTAGCAGGGGCAGGCCGCCGGCGGCCGTAGTCGGGCCTACCTGGCGGGCGCAGGCCCCTGGTCCGACCCGGAACCGGGTGCGAGACGTTCGGTGGCCGCTCGGTAGTCGGGCACGACCAGCTTGCGGTTGATGTAGTGCCGCTCGGTCACCGTCTTGGACGTGTGGCCGAGCTGGTTCATGGCGGCCTCGGCGTCGTAAACCTCGTCGATCTCGGTCGCCACCGTCCGGCGGAAGGAGTGGGGTGAGACGTCCCGGAGCGCGGCGAGGTCCGCGTAGTCGGCGAGGTGGCGGATGCGCCGTAGCCTGCCCTGGACGTTGGTGGGGTAGTGCCACGTGCCGTTGCGGGTGATGAAAACGGCGTCGAGGTCGTTGGGCGTCTGGGCGACCTTCCGCCGTCGCAGGAGCGCAGCCGCCAGTCCGGAGCGCGATGGGGCGGATCGCTGCGTGAGTCTTGCCGTAGTCGACCCGCTTGGCCTTCGCGGTGATCTGGCCGTTGACCATTAGCCACGGGAACCAGCCGTCCGTCGCGACGCTCAGGTGGAGGAGTCAGCTCGATGTCGGACCATCGCAAGGCCAGCAGCTCGCCGATGCGCATGCCAGTGGCTATGAGCATCTCGACGATGCCGGGCAGGTCGACGCTCTTCGGGCCGTTCCGCCTCTCGGCATTGGCCCACTCACGGATGGCCGCCCGCACCGCATCAAGGGCCTGCATGTGGACCGGCTTCTTCTTGTTGCGCGTCACCGGGACCGACGGGACAGCCGTCGCCGGACTGCCGTTGATCGCCTCGTGGAAGATCGCCATGTTGAACGCCCGCACCAGGACGCTCCGAATGCGCTTGCGCATGTCGGCCGAGACCCCCGAGCTGTCCAGCGCGGCCTGGATGATCACCGGCCGAACGTGCCGCAGCTGGTAGGCACCGAGCGGCTGCTCGGTCTTGTCCCTGTCCAGGACCCAGCGGACGTGGGAGCGGTAGTACCCCAGGGTCTCCGCGCTGGGACCGCCTTCCGCCTTCTCCATCTTCTCGAACCAGAGGTCGAGAAGGTCCTGAACGGTGTCATCGGGTGCGAGCGCGCCATCACCGAAGGTGCCGGTGTGCTCGACGAAGATCGTGAGTGAGGACCCGTGACCGCACTGGGATTCATCGCAGTTCGGGCAACTTCTTCAGGGGTGACTCAGGTCGCCGGAGATGCCGTGGACGAGGCGGTCGAGCTCCTCTTCGTAGGCTCTCTTGACGTCGAGGGTGGCGAACGAAGCGTTCATCGCGTTGCGTAGGAGCTCTGGGATCCGGTCGGGCCCGACGAGCCTCGCGGCCACCTGCAGCTCACGGGTCAGCGAGGTCCCGAACATCGGCGGGTCGTCGGAGTTGATCGACACGCTGATGCCGGCGGACAGCAGGGTCGGGAGCGGATGGGCTTCGATCGTCGGGACCACCCGTGTGCGGACATTGCTGGTGGGGCAGACCTCGAGATGGACGCCCAGGTCTGCCAGGACGGCCAAGAGGTCGGGGTCCTCGGCCGCGCGGATACCGTGTCCGATCCGGTCGGCTCCCAGGTGCTCGACGGCCGCTCGAACGCTGTGCGCTCCCTCCGCCTCGCCGGCGTGCGGGACGGACCCGAGACCGAGCGCGCGTGCCCGGGCGAAGTAGGGCGCGAAGTCGCGTCGGGGGGTCTCGGGGCCGCCGAGGCCGAGCGCCACCAGCCCATCGGGCGGTTTGCGGGCACAGAGGTCCAGGACGATCTCGGCAGGAACGCCTGGATGGCCGGGGATGTCGAGGATCCAGTTGACGTCGAGGTCCAGCTGGCGGGCGGCGTGCTGCCGAGCAGCATCGAGGGCCTCGACGAGGCCGTCGCGTGGTACGCCGGCGGCGAGCAGACCATTCGGGGTCACGGTCACCTCGGCGTACCGCACCTGCTGGTCAGCCAGGTCGGCGAGGTTGCCCACCGTGAGCTCGTAGACGTCGTCGGGGGTGGTCAGCAGTCGTGAGACGGCGGCGTAGACCCGCAGGAAGTGGGCGAAGTCGGTGAAGTCGTAGAACCGCTCGAGCGCCTCGGGGTCGGTCGGCACACCAACGCCGGGATGACGCGCCGCGAGACCCGCGAGCGTGCGCAACGACGTCGCGCCGATGTGATGGACGTGCAGCTCGACCTTGGGCGCCACCGCGATCCACCCATCCGCGGAGTGCCTGGCCGAGGCTGCGGTCAGCTCCAGTAGCCG
Organism: uncultured Actinomycetota bacterium; assembly: GCA_963700955.1. Classification (GTDB taxonomy): domain Bacteria; phylum Actinomycetota; class Actinomycetes; order Propionibacteriales; family Nocardioidaceae; genus Nocardioides_C. The sequence continues at coordinate 397,817 of CAVOZH010000004.1, forward strand.
GCCATGAGCTCGGTGGACCAGGCCGGCTGGTGCACTGCTCCGCGTGGGCCGAACTCGGCCATCCAGGGCTTGATGTCCACGATCGGGGTGCCGTCAATCGCGTCGAGGCCCGCGACGGTCACAACGGTCCCTTCGACAGCCACGATCCGCGACACCGTGGTGGCGATGCGGTTGGGGCGGTTCTTGCCGCGTTGCGCGAAGATGCCGACCACGGGCCAGTCGGGGTTGTTGCGCGGCCGGCGGGCACCACGCTCGATCCGATCCTCGGGGACCTCGTGGAGGTGGTAGACGACCTCGAGATGGCTGAACCCGTCCAGTCCGTACAACGCGTCCTCGCCGAACGTCTCGGCATCGAGGACCAGCTGGGAGGTCTCCCGATCCCAGTCGTCATCGGCGACAGCGGAACGGGTGCTTCGTACCACGCCGATCTGGGTGAGCTCCATTTGACAGCCTCGCTCTCGAAGGTATCTTGACGTGAAGATACCCCTTCAGTCGGACGGTGCGGAGAACAGCATGCGGATCTGTGTGTTGCGGTAGCCGGCGCGATCGAAGGCCGCGGCCATCGGGGCGTTGGTCGTGTCGGTGGTGGCTGTGATCAGCTCCGCGCCGTTCCCGTGATGGATGCGGGTGATCTCGGCGAGGATGTCGTCGACGTAGCCGTGGCCGCGCAGCTCGGGGACGACGCCGAGGTAGCCGACGTTGGCGTTGTAGGGCGTCGCTGAGGGGATCGCCAGCCCGGCGACCGCGCCCTCGGGGGTGTGGGCGATGCGCCACCACTCGCGCATGCCGGGGCAGCTGAGGTAGAAATCCATCTCGTGACGGGCGGTGGCCTGCGCGCCCTTGACTGTCAGGTTCCTGCGGGTCTCGGCGTCAAGACTGCCCTCGGCGACCCGGCGGAAGACATCCAGGAACTCCTGGTCGGATGCGCCGGCGAAGACGAGCCGGCCGCGCGAGGCGGGGACGCCGAGGTCGGGTGTCCACTCGAAGCGCAGCCGCTCCACCTGGTCAGTCAGCCCGGCCGCCAGAGCGGCCTCGCGCCGCCAGGCCAGTGCGGCTGTGGCGGCCGGGTCGGCTCGCCAGCCGTTGGGCAGCGTCAGGTTGTACAGCGGAAGTCTCTGTGCACCCTGATCGCCGAACTCCCGCAGGCCGGCGGTGAGCAGTTCGGCGGCCACCGCCGCGCGGTCGGACACAGAGGCGTCGACGTACAGGCAATCCAGCGCGATCGGGTGTTCGCTGTCGGGCTGCCCCCACCACAGCGCGCGGGCCAGCACTTGCTCGCCGTCCTCGGCGATCCAGGTCCACTCGGGCCGGTACATCCCCTCGGCAAGCTCGGCCAGGTAACGGTCGGCGGGGATCCAGCTGATGGGCTCCTCGACCGTACAGCCGACGACGCGGTCCAGGTCGGCCTCGGTCGTGGGACGGAACAACATGCTGCCTCCGATAAGGGGGTCAAAGACGGTGGGGCGGGTGGAACCGACCGCGTGTCGACGAGCTAGCACAAGAGGGGACTTCGGAACTGCCTTGGTTCGAAGGGATCGGTTCCCGACGTGGGCCATGATCGTAGGGCTATCGGCACCCAGGGGCGGCGCCAAACGGCACGTCGTTCGAACTCCAGCCAGGCTTGCGAAGGGTTCACGACGGTGCAGGTGTCCGCTGACCGTGCACAATCTCTCCACGTACGACGAAGCGCCCTCACGTATGCGTTCGAGAGCGACGCGAAGAAGGGCGCTCGCCAATGTCGACCCCTGCACATGATGGTCCAGTCAGGCCCGCATGCGAAGGTGATATTGCAGTCGCCCTGGAGTGGGACAGCCTCATAGGCTGCGGTCGTGAATTTCCACGAGCGCGATGACTACATAGCCGCCCTGAACTGGGTAGCCGAGGTCATGGCCTGCACGCCATCCCAGCAGTTGTCGCTGCCCACCCCGTGCGCCGAGTACGACGTACGGAACTTGATGGGCCACCTCATAGGCACCGCGGAGCGCGGTCTGGCCACCGCGGAGCGGCGGTCGACACGCCCCATCCCCCACGTGGTGACCGATGTCCCGGACGAAAAGCTCGCCATGACCTATGCGTCGCTGGCCGAGCGAATAGGCAATGCCTGGGCGTCTCTCACCCGCGCTGAGCTCGTCAGGGCTCCATGGGGCGAGTGCAGTGCTCTCGAAGCTGCACAGGGATTCACCGTCGAAACCGTGACTCATGGGTGGGACCTCACCGTGGCCACCGGTCGCGCAAGCGATGCCCTCGATGGTGTCGCAGCACGGTGTCTTCATGTCGCCGAATCAGTCATCCCCTCCCGCCTGCGCGGAGTCATGTACGCCGATCCCGTAGCCGCTGACGACACGACGTCTGCCACGGAGCAGTTGGCCAACCTGCTGGGACACCGACGTGCGTGAACTGCCTTCAGTGCACAAGTGGACGCCCGGCGCCTCGTGATTGACCGCGCGGCAAGACCGCTAGCCCGACATCAAGGAAGTCGATGACATTCGTTTCAGACACCAGCCACGGCGGCTGCTCCCAGCAGCGGCCGCAGCTACATCCGGCTCTCGCGGCGCGCTTCAGTCCCCTTGCCTTCGACCCTAAGCACCGTCTCACCGATGCTGACGAGGCCGTGCTTTTGGAGGCAGCTCGATGGGCGCCATCGGCCGGCAACTCACAACCGTGGATGTTCCACTTCCTGCGCCGTAACAAGTTGGGCCATGACGGCCTCGTGGCGCGGTTGGCTCCAAGCTCGGCCCGTTGGGCCCCGTCGGCAAGTGCGCTCGTGGTCAACCTCGCGCACCACAAGGTGGACGGAACGGACTGGCAGTACTCGGAGTTCGCCGACTACGACCTTGGGCAAGCAGTCGCTCACATGACGATCCAGGCAACGAGCATGGGTCTGTCCTGTCGTCAGTTCCGCGCGTTCGACCTCGACAAGCTGACTGACGATCTCCGCGTCCCGGAGGGATGGGTGATCATGAGCATGACCGCCATTGGCCGAGCCGGCGACAACGGGCCTAACCGGGAGCGACGCAGCATCGACGACCTGCGCCTGCCGCGTCGGCGCCCGATCACATCCGAGATGTGAGTGCCGCACTCATCGACCGAGATGGACCCCGAGTGCGCCGACGGATCCCACGCCGTTGGTTGCTGACTGGCTCCCGATGAGTTTCCGCTGCGCCAGTTGTCCATCTCTGAGAGCTGGGCGCCACTTGCGTTGTTCCGCGCGCCGTGCGCGAGTTCCGGCACGCAGCTGGCGTGCGGCTGCGCCACACCATCCGTGCACGACCCTTCCTTGGAGGTTCACGATGTGTCCAACAGCCCGATCACTCTGTACGACAGTCGGCGTTGTCGCGGCGGCGGAGGCGTGATGACGACAGTCGAGGCGAACGGCGTCGCGCTGGGGGTCGAACGCTTCGGCGATGCTGCGGCGCCACTGGTGCTGCTCGCGGGCGGCACGACGATGCTGTCGTGGCCCGACGCGCTCTGCGAGGCGCTCGCGCGCGGCGGGCGCCACGTCGTGCGATACGACCTGCGCGATTCCGGGGCGTCGACCACCGTCGACCCCGAGGCTCCGGCCTACACCCTGCGCGACCTCGCAGCCGACGCCGCAGCGCTCGCTCAGCGAGCTCGACGACCGGCCGGCACATCTGGCGGGCATCGGCGTCGGCGGGATGGTCGCCCAGGTCGCTGCGCTCGACCACCCGGAGGCGTTCTCGGCGCTCACCCTGGTCGGAACGCGACCCGTCGCTCCCGGCCCGGTCGACGACGACCTGCCTGACCATGACGCGGCGACGATGGACCGGCTGTTCTCGCGCTCGATGCCCGACTGGTCCGACCGCGCCGCGGTGGCGGAGTTTGCCGCCGCAGGTGCGGAGATCCTCGGCGACGACCCCGCCGCTGCGCGCGCGACCGCCGAGCGCACGTGGGACCGCACCCCGGGCACGCGGCCCGCGCTGCAGATGGCCAATCAGCTGGGCATGGTGTTCGCCAGGCTCGACTGCACGCCGCGTTGGCGCGAGCGCCTGCCGGAGCTCGCGAGTCCGGCGCTGGTGGTGCACGGGCGCCGCGACCCGTTCTTCCCCGTCGGCAACGGCGAGGCGCTCGCGCGCGAGATCCCGGGCGCACGGCTACTCGTGCTCGACCAGGCCGCGAGGGCTATCCCCGTTGCGGCCATTGACCAGGTCGCCGCTGAGATGAACCGGCTGTAAGTGGTCTGCATGACTGGCTGCATCCGCAAGCAGTTCCGCCACCGATCGAATACACCGTGTAGCGAAGCGTGATGATGTCAGCGAGGTCGCGGTGGCCCGTCCGGAATGCTGGGGTCAGCGCGGGCCATGGGGGTGGCCGAGGTCGTAGGCACGGGAGAGTTTCTGGGGGACGACCATGCGCCAGGCGTCCACGACCAGTTCTCGAGCCTCGGTCGGGTCCAGTGCCGCGAGGTCGGCGTAGACCCAGTTGAAGCGCAGTTCCGACTGCGACGGCAGCTTGAACTTCTGCGGCTCACCTGCGACCAGCGCCGCTCTTTCCTCCTTGGGGAATGCAAAGCCCATCTCGGACTCGTCGAGCGAGAACGCGACGTACACGATCTGCTTGACCCGGAATTTCAACCTGCCGCGCACGTAGACCTCATACGAGCGTTCGAGGTCCGAGCCCAGGAAGCGCACATCTTCGACCGCCGCCATGCTCATTGCCCGTCGAGCACGAGGGCTGCGAGGTCACGCGCAGCCTGCGCCGGATGCCGACCGTCCTGGGTGGTTGCCCTGACCAGGGTGCCCTCGATCAGCAGGTGCAGCTGTTCGGCCGCGAGCGCCGGGTTGGGGTGGCCCAGTGCCTCGAGTTCTCGGACGAGGAGCTCGTGCAGGCGGCGGCGGAACGTCTCGGTCTCCGCATGCGCTGGATGGCTGGGCTCGGCAAACGCGAGGTCAGTGGCGAAGTAGCGGCAGCCCCGGAAGCCGTCGTTCGAGACGACTTCGCCCAGCCGGTCGAACAGACCGAGCAGCCGGTCGCGCGGCTCCGTCGCGTCGGCCAGCGCGGACTCGTACCACGCCAAGTCCTCCTCGGAGGCGCGTTGGAGGACCGCCGTGACCAGTCCGTCCTTGCCGCCGAAATGCTCGTACAGCGACCGGCGGGCAACGTTCGCCTCCTTGAGGAGCGCGTCGACGCCGACGGCGGCACCGCGTGCGTAGAAGAGGTCCTGGGCGGCCGCGAGCAGGCGTTCGCGGGGCCCCGCCACCATCTTCGGCGCCATGTGTCCTCCTTTGATGGACGGTAGACCGATCAGTCTATACGGTGGATGTAGACCAATCGTTCTATCTGTCAGGAGAGTGTGTCATGACCGCCACCGCCCAGACTGCCCCGACCTCCCAGACCACCGCCGACGTCATCGCCCGCTTCAACGAAGCGTTCCGGAGCCGCGACGTGGCGGCACTCGCTGCCGCCGTGCACGACGACTGCGTGATGGTGTCGGCCCAGCCGGCACCCGACGGCACGACGTACGTCGGCAAGGGCGCGTGCGTCGCGTTCTGGGCCGAGCTGATGGCCGATGAGTCGACCGTCTTCGAGGTCGACCACGTGTTCACCGGTGGCCCCTGGGCGACGGTGCGCTGGCGCTACCGGTTCGGGCCCACCGACGCCGAATCGGTCCTCGGGGTGAACGTGACGAGGGTCAGTGAAGGACGCGTGATCGAACAGCTCGGCTACACCAAGACGCCGGGTGAAGTGCTCCCCCTTCCCGACGACGGCACGAGCGCTGAAGCCAAGAACGCGGGGGAGGCGCAGTGACCAACATCCCCGACCACGAACTCGTGGACATCGAGGACCGGACGCACACATCGCCGGATTCGCTGACCTTTCGCGTTGGGCTCGACGCCGAACCGTAGCCAGTTCCAGCGGCCTGGGGAGCAGGGAGCAGCGGGATCTAGGCGCGCAGCCGGTTCAGGTGGCGCTGTCGACACGAGAGCTCGCTGGCACCGGCTCGTGCAGCAGTCCCCAGCGTGCGTGGCCGTCGCGGTCGTTCGCTTGGTCAAGCGGGATAGAGGCGGGCCATCTTCTGGATGGTGTCGGTCAGGTGGGCGACGAGCTCTGTGGGGGCGAGTGCCTGGACGTTCGGACCGAGGCGGAGCAGGGCAGCGGCGGCATGTGGCACGTTCTCCAGGGGGATGGTGGCGCACTGCCAGCCGTCCTGGTCGGCGGGCGTGAGGGTGCGCAGGGCCAGCCGGGCGGCCTTGGGACCCAGGACGTCCGGGAGGGCGGCGACCCCGTCCGGGGTCAGGCGCACGACGGCGACCTGGTCGATGTCGGCATGCTCGTACCGTTCGACGTGGGCCTGCCAGAAGTCCGCCAGGTCGAAACCGTCGGGCCGGGTGACTGTCTCGGGCAGCGGGCGTAGGTTCAGGATCGCCGAGACGCGGTAGGTACGTGTCTGGCCACGACGCGCGGCGATGAGGTACCAGACCCCGGCCTTGAGCACGAGTCCGAGCGGGTGCAGCCGCCGGGTGACCTCGCCGGGCCGGGGCGCCCAGCGGCGGTACCGGACCTCGATGACCTGGTCCTGCCAGAGTGCCTCGGCGACGGCGAGCAGGTGCGGCACCGCGTCGGGCTCCCGGTACCAGCCGCGTGCGTCGAGGTGGAAACGCTGCCGGATCCGCATCGACGCGTCCCGGTACGGCGTCGGCAATGCCGCCATCAGCTTCAGCTCGGCGGCGGCCACCTGGGCACCCAGGCCGAGCTCAGAGGCCGGCTGTGGCATGCCGGTCAGGAACAGTGACTCGGCTTCATCGGCGGTCATCCCGGTCAGCCGGGTGCGGTAGCCGTCCATGAGCTGGTAGCCGCCGGTCGGACCCTGCTCGGCGTAGATCGGCACGCCCGCCGTGGCGAGGGCCTCGATGTCGCGGTAGACGGTCCGGGCGGTGACACCGAGCTCCGCGGCCAGCTGTGAGGCGCTCATCCGTCCCCGGTTCTGCAGCAACAGCAGCAGGGACAGCAGTCGACTCGCGCGCACCCGAGACATTCTGCTCCACCACCACTGACAGAAGATGTCAGGGATACATCGAGACGATCCACGACATGAATGACTTCGACTTCTTCATCGGCTCGTGGAACGTGGTCAACCGCCGGCTCAACACGCTGTTCGCCGACAGCGACGACTGGGCTACCTTCCCGGGCGCCACGAGCTGCCAACCGATCTTCGACGGCGCGGGCAACACCGAGGAGATCATCTTCCCTACGCTCGGCAGCCGCGGCTTCACCCTCCGCCTGTTCGACACCGAGCGGGAGGAATGGTCGATCTACTGGGCGAACAGCCGCGCCGGCCTGCTCTTCCCGCCGGTCGTCGGCACCTTCACCGACGGCCGCGGCGACTTCTACGGCGACGACACGCATGACGGCAAGCCGATCAAGGCGCACTTCATCTGGTCCGAGGTCACCCCCACCTCGGCGCGGTGGGAGCAGGAGTTCTCCCCCGACGGCGGACAGACCTGGGAGTCCAACTGGGTCATGGAGTTCACCCGAGCCTGACCAGGCGGCTCGGCCCGAGCGGCCGAGCCGCACCCCGTCCCGCCGCCGCGGAGCACGGTGGCTCGTCGGTCACGCCGTCGCGCTCGATGCGGTCGAAGAGCACACGCCGGAGAAAATGGGACTCGCGCGTGGCAGACCGTCGCATCGTCCTCGCTGGGACATCTGAGGGCCACACGCGCGCACGAAAAGCGGCCCCTGACCTGGAAGACGTCGGAGGACGCCTTCCAGGTCAGGGGCCGTTTCAGACACCTACCGAGCGGCCATCAGGCCACGCGGGATCAGATGTCGTAGATCAGCTCGAACTGGCTCCTCGCAATCTGGGTAGCCCGGTGCGCATTCTGCTGTCGCTTGTGACCGGCAGAGCAGGGGGTCTTCGATGGCGCACTTTGGGCGCACATTGAATCGCTGAGGGTCGCAGAGAGGTACCGACGCTACGAGCGGTTCAGACGGTAAGTCCGCAGGTCGGCGGCTAGATTCCTCTGATGAACGCAGTTATCGGCAAGGGATCGCGCCCACGCTCAGGACCATCGGCGTCTTACCGATGACGCAGCACGTCGAGTGCGTCGCGCTGCTCACGCCGTTCACCGGCTGACCCGTCGGCGGAGGACCTCAGGACTCATTCGCACCCTTTCGTGCCTCGCGCGCGATCGGAGTGGGGCGAAAGGTCATGTCCGCCGGTCCGGCTGCGGAGCCGCTCTGGACGGCGACGCGCGCTCCTGGGGAGCCGGGCTCGCAGAGGTTGTCTCAGACGTGTCCGACCCGGTGGCGAGCGTCGCTTGATGTCATGTATCTTGACGTCAAGAGAAATTCGGACCCGCTGAATCTCGGCCGTTGACGGCGTGGGCAAGATGGGTACCGGACCGACAGTCGAGGTGAGGAGACGGCATATGCCGAGTCCCAAGAGTGTGGACAGCTTTGGTGCCAAGGGCGCCCTGGACGTGAACGGAAAGTCCTACGAGATCTATCGGCTGGCCTCGGTCACGGGTGACGGCCTCGACGTCGACTCCCTGCCGTACAGCCTGAAGATCCTTCTCGAGAACCTTCTGCGGACCGAGGACGGCGCGAACATCACCGCCGACGACATCCGCGCGCTCGCCGGCTGGGACGCCGAGGCCGACCCCAGCAAGGAGATCCAGTTCACCCCGGCCCGCGTGATCATGCAGGACTTCACCGGCGTGCCCTGTGTCGTCGACCTCGCGACCATGCGTGAGGCCATGGCCGAGCTCGGCGGCGACCCGTCGAAGATCAACCCGCTGGCGCCTGCCGAGATGGTCATCGACCACTCCGTCATCGCCGACGTCTTCGGTTCGCCCGAGGCGTTCGAGCGCAATGTCGAGATCGAGTACGAGCGCAACAAGGAGCGCTACCAGTTCCTGCGCTGGGGCCAGGGCGCCTTCGACGACTTCAAGGTCGTTCCCCCGGGCACTGGCATCGTCCACCAGGTGAACATCGAGCACCTCGCGCGCGTGGTCTTCACCCGCGACGACGAGTCCGGTACGACGGTCGCCTACCCCGACACCTGCGTCGGCACGGACTCGCACACCACGATGGTCAACGGCATCGGCGTCGTCGGTTGGGGCGTCGGCGGCATCGAGGCCGAGGCCGCGATGCTCGGCCAGCCGGTGTCGATGCTCATCCCGCGCGTCGTCGGCTTCAAGCTGTCGGGCGAGCTGCCTGAGGGTGCCACCGCGACCGACCTCGTGCTGACGATCACCGAGATGCTGCGCAAGCACGGCGTCGTGGGCAAGTTCGTCGAGTTCTACGGCTCCGGTGTCTCAGCGCTGCCCTTGGCCAACCGCGCCACGATCGGCAACATGTCGCCGGAGTTCGGCTCCACCATCGCGGTGTTCCCGCTCGACGAGGAGACCGTCAACTACCTCAAGCTCACCGGCCGCTCCGAGGAGCAGCTCGCCCTCGTCGAGGCTTACGCCAAGGAGCAGGGCCTCTGGCACGACCCCGACGCCGAGCCCCGCTACTCCGAGAGGCTCGAGCTCGACCTGGCGACCGTCGTACCCTCCCTGGCCGGCCCGAAGCGCCCCCAGGACCGGGTGTCGCTCAGCGACGCCAAGGAGGCGTTCCGCAGCTCGCTCGCCGACTACGTCACCGACGAGGACGCGGCCGGCGGTTCTGACAAGCCCGGCGTTCCGTCGCAGGAGAAGCCGACTGCCGTCGCCTCGGTCGTCGACGAGTCGTCCGACGAGTCGTTCCCGGCCAGCGACGCCCCTGCCCACTCGGGCGGTGGCAACGGTGGTGGTGCGCCCGACGACTGGCACTCGCACCCGGCCGGAAGCGCCGACGGCCGACCTTCCAACCCCGCGCAGGTCGAGCTGGCCGACGGCACGAAGTTCGAGATCGACCACGGCGCCGTCACGATCGCCGCGATCACCTCGTGCACGAACACCTCGAACCCGTCCGTGATGATCGGCGCCGCCCTCCTGGCGAAGAAGGCCGTCGAGAAGGGCCTGCAGCGCAAGCCGTGGGTCAAGACCACGCTCGCCCCGGGCTCGAAGGTCGTCTCCGACTACTACGAGCGGGCCGGCCTCACGCCGTACCTCGACAAGCTCGGGTTCAACCTCGTCGGCTACGGCTGCACCACCTGCATCGGCAACTCGGGCCCGCTGATCCCCGAGGTCAGCAAGGCCGTGAACGACAACGACCTCGCTGTCGTCTCGGTGCTGTCGGGCAACCGCAACTTCGAGGGTCGGATCAACCCCGACATCAAGATGAACTACCTCGCCTCCCCGCCGCTGGTCGTCGCGTACGCGCTGGCCGGGTCGATGGACGTCGACCTGTTCAACGACAGCCTCGGCAAGGACACCGAGGGCAACGACGTCTTCCTCAAGGACATCTGGCCCTCGCCGAGTGAGGTCGAGGAGGTCATCGGCCAGGCGATCACCTCGGACATGTTCACCAACGACTACGCCGACGTCTTCGCGGGCGACGAGCGGTGGCAGAACCTCGACACCCCGTCCGGTGACACGTTCGCGTGGGCCGAGGACTCCACCTACGTCCGCAAGGCGCCCTACTTCGACGGGATGCCGGACGAGCCGGCGCCGGTGGAGGACATCCAGGGTGCGCGCGTGCTGCTGAAGCTCGGCGACTCGGTCACCACCGACCACATCTCCCCGGCGGGTGCGATCAAGAAGGACTCGCCAGCGGGCAAGTACCTCGCCGAGCACGGTGTCGAGCAGCGGGACTTCAACTCCTACGGCTCGCGCCGTGGCAACCACGAGGTGATGATCCGGGGCACGTTCGCGAACATCCGCCTGCGTAACCAGCTCGCGCCGGGCACCGAGGGTGGGTTCACCCGTGACTTCACGAAGGACGGCGAGGTCACGACGGTCTTCGAGGCCTCGGAGAACTACGTCGCGGCGGGCACCCCGCTCGTGGTCCTCGCGGGCAAGGAGTACGGCTCGGGCTCGTCGCGTGACTGGGCGGCGAAGGGCACCGCGCTGCTGGGCGTCAAGGCCGCCATCGCGGAGTCCTACGAGCGGATCCACCGGTCGAACCTGATCGGCATGGGGGTCCTCCCGCTGCAGTTCCCCGAGGGTGAGACGGCCGAGTCGCTCGGCCTCACGGGCGAGGAGGAGTTCTCGATCACCGGCGTCACCGCGCTCAACGACGGTGACATCCCGCGGACCGTCAAGGTCAAGGCGGGCGACGTGGAGTTCGACGCCACGGTGCGCATCGACACCCCCGGCGAGGCGAGCTACTACCGCAACGGCGGCATCATGCAGTACGTCCTCCGCGGCCTGCTGAAGGGCTGACCGTTCTCGGACTGGACACAGGGGTGGCGGCCGTTCTGGTCGCCACCCTTGTGGTTGCCGCGACCGTGCAGGGCGTGATCGGACTTGGGCTCGGGCTCGTGTGCGCGCCCGTGGTCACCCTTCTCGCGCCGCAGCTGATGCCCGACGTGATGCTGTGCCTGGCCCTGCTCATGCCGCTGGTCACGCTGGTCCGTGAGCATCACGAGATCGACTGGGGCGGCCTGGCGTGGTCCTTGCCGTTCCGCGTGCCAGGCACGGCCATCGGGGTCGCCCTGGTGGCGTCGCTGTCGTCGGACTCGCTGGGGGTCATCGTCGGGTCGATGGTCCTGGTCAGCGTCGTGCTGACTGCTCGTGCCGTCGAGGTCCCGATCAATGCGAAGACACTCTCCGTGGCGGGACTCGTCTCGGGGATCACAGGCACGACCACGTCGATCGGCGGGCCTCCGATGGCGATCCTCTACCAGCACCGCACGCCTCGCCAGATCCGGTCCACGCTCGCGTTGTACTTCTGCGTCGGGGCCGCGCTGAGCCTCGCCGGTCTGGCCCTGGGCGGAGAGCTCGAGGCCTCCTCGATCCTCCTGGCGCTCATCGCGGTGCCCGCACTGGTCGTGGGCTTCCTGCTGTCGAGGCTCGTCGACCGGTGGCTGCCGCGCCGGCACATTCGGACGGGCGTGCTCCTCGTCTCCGCGCTCTCCGCTGTCGCGGTGATCCTGCGGTCCCTGCTCTCGGCCTGAGAGCCGGAGGCACGTCTCAGGGGGCCGAGGTGGTCGTCGGCGTGGCTGTCGTGTCGCAGGTCGCCGTGGCACTCGGGTCGGTGGCAGCGGTACCGGTGGCCTGCGGGTCGGTGGTGGGCGGGTCGCACGGTTGTGGGCTCGATGTGGTCCCGGTCGACGAGGTGTCCGAGGGGGACGCCGGGGAGGTCGATCCCGTGCTGTTCGAGCCGGTTGTCTCGGTCGGGGGCGGCGCCGGCTCGGTCGGCGTGGCCGAGCCGGTGGAGGTGTCCGGCGTACCTGTCGCCGGACCGGAGACGACCGGCGGCGAACCCGAGGGGGAGGCGCCGGAGCTCCCCGTGGCGGGAGCGGGGCCGCTTGCGGCCGGGGAGGACGCTCCCGCGGCGCCGGTTCCGGCTGGTGCCGAGGCCGCAGGCTTCGAGGCACCCGAGGCCCAGCCGAACTTCGTGCCCCTCTTCTTGGCAGGTCTGGTCACGGCGGGAGAGGTCGTCGCCGACATCCCGGGCGACTTGGCCTTCTTCTTCGCCGCCGCCGCCACGGCATGACTGGCCTGGGCCTTGATGCGTGCTTGTGCCCGGGCCTCGGCACGGCTCTTCGCCTTCAACGGCGTGCCGCCGAGCGGGTGGCTGGTGAGCACGGCCGAGGACACGGCCAGCCCGCCGCCCGGAGCCGTGACGGCGAAGTCGCCACCTTGGTACTCCCGCTCGTACGCCATCACCAGGGCGGCGTAGTAGTCCGAGTCGTTGTAGCGGTGCAGCGCGGCGTCGGTCTGAACCGGCCGGGCGAGGTCGCCCGAACCGCCGCAGAGGTAGACGCCCGCGGCAAGGGCCGCGTCGTCGATGTCGTTGATCGAGCGCGTGCCGTCGCCGTCGCCGTCGACGCCGACCACGTCCCAGGTGGAGGGAATGAACTGCATCGGCCCGACCGCGTGGTCCCATCGCGGGTCGCCGTCCGAGCTGCCGCCGTCGGTGTCGGGGATCTTGGCTACCGGGCCCTGGCCGTCGAGAGGGACCCCGATCAGCCGCGGCCTCGAGACGCCGTCGGTGCCGAGGGTGGAGCCGGCATACCGGCCGTGGTCGGACTCAACCCGTCCGATCGCCGCCAGCAGGCTCCACTGCAGGCCGCACGACGGCTTCACCTCGGAGAGGATGTCGGCGGCCCGCTGGTAGGCCAGGAGCGCCGTGACGGGAATGTCGTAGTGCCCGAGCGCCGCGGGCCGCACCGTGACCCGGGCCTTGGGTGTCGCCGCGGTGACCGGCGACAGGGCAGTCGTCGGGGACGGCGTCGGCGTGGGCTGGACGATGACCTTCGCCGCGCCGCTGTGGGTCTCGGCCCGGCTCATCCGGACCTCCCGGGGACGCATCTCGTTGCCCACACTCAGCAGGCACAGGGCGACCGTCAACACGTAGACGGCGAACAACCTTCGCATTTCGATCGGACCCCCGAGCGCTCGGAACCGCCGTGGGCCTCTCGCCCCGGCTCGTGCAAAACCCCTCGTGCAGAACGCTATGGAATGCGCTGCCAGTCCGAAGCTGCGTTGGTGAAGATGACGACATGGGGCGACCGTCAATGACCCGTATTGAGGGGGTACGAAAGGTAAGGAAGCGACGAACCTCGGAAAAGCCACGGGCCGGTGGGAGCAAGCCGGCAGCCGTTTCGGGGCAGCCACCGTCGCAGCGCACCGGCGGCCCGGCCAGGATGGGGCCATGCGCTCCGAGACGTACACCTACATGACCGGAGGACGTGACACGGTCCTCGACATCACCCGGGACTGCACGAGGTTCGCCGCGGACGGGGCGGACGGGTTGCTGCACGTGTTCGTGCCGCATGCCACTGCGGGCATCGCGATCCTCGAGACGGGTGCGGGCAGCGACGAGGATCTGCTCGCGGTCCTCGATGAGCTGCTCCCGGCGGACGACCGGTGGCGGCACCGACACGGCTCGCGCGGCCACGGCCGCTCCCACGTCATGCCGGCGCTGGTTCCGCCGTACGCCACCGTGCCGGTGCTCGGCGGCCGGCTGCAGCTCGGCACCTGGCAGAGCATCTGTTTGGTCGACCTCAACGTCGACAACCACGAGCGCGAGGTCCGCCTCTCCTTCCTCGCAGGGTGAGAGGGCGAGACGCGCCGAGGCCCGAGCAGGCGCGCTGCTCGGACCCCGGTGGTTGCCCCGCGTCGTGGTCAGGCGGCCGCGGCTCCGGTGGTGGTCCGGTCGCGCAGCACCTTCTCGAGCACGTCGGGCTTGTTGCTGATGACGCCGTCGACTCCCATGTCGATCGCACGGTTCATGTCCGAAGGAGCGTCGACGGTCCACACCAGGCAGTCCATCCCCGCGTCGTGCACCGCGCGGACGTAGGACGCGTCGACCGACTTGTGGCTCGGGTTCACCTCGTCGGCGAACTCCGCGAGGGCGGGCAGCTGGTCGGGCGACGGCGTGCCCAGGAGTCCGACCGGTACGTCGGGCTCGAGCGCGGCGTACCTGCGCATCGAGTCGAAGTCGAACGACTGGAGCACGAGCCGGTGCGCCGCCACGGCGGACTCGACGTAGCCGGGGAACCGGCGCATCTCCTCGGCGACCTCTGCCTCGATCCCCGGGTAGAGCTCGGGTGACTTGATCTCGAGCAGGAAACCCGCGTTGCTCGCGCGGATCGTCTCGATGGCTTCGGCCAGCGTGGGGATCCGCTCGCCGGCGTACGCGGACGACTTCCAGGAGCCCGCGTCGAGCCGGAGCATCTCCTTGTAGGTGAAGTCGCGGACGTTCCAGGGCGAGCGGTTCGGGTAGACCTGCTCCACGTCGGTGGTGCGGGCCAGGTTCGTGTCGTGGATCAGGACGAGCACGCCGTCCTTGCTTCGCTGGACATCGGACTCGATCAGGTCGCCGTCCCTCTTGATGCCTTCACGGAACGACACCAACGTGTTCTCCGGCGCGTAGGCGCTCGCGCCCCGGTGGGCGACGTTCAGGACTTCGACGGCGTCCGGAGCCGGGCCGGCCGCGGGAGCCGGGTCGGCGGCCGGAGCCGGGTCGGCGGCCGGAGCCGGGCTGGCGTACGCCGCGGGGGCGAGCGCGAGGGCGGTCGCGACTGCAGTGACCGGCCCTGAGAGCTTGATGAACCTCCGCATGGCGGATTCCCCTTCCGAGTAAAGAGCTGACGTCAGGAGGCTCTCGGTGCTCTGTGACCTGCACGTGTCCTTCAGATGGAGACGTGGCAGCCGTTGCCGGACGAGAGGGAGTCGGCCGTGAGCCGGCGCGGGGCCGAACCCGATCCCACGAAAGTTCCTTGAAGACTCGAACACGTGTTCGACTCCGGGGTTACCCTGGAGTCATGGTCCAGCACGTTGCTCCGCCCGGATGGCCGCGTCAGGTCCGGCCGCCGGACGCCCCCGGTTGGGAGCAGACCGCGATGAGCTGGCTGCTCGACATCTGTCCTCCGGAGTACCGGTCCTACCCGGTGCTGCGTCGACACGCGGTGATCCTGGCAAGGTTCGCGGTGCTTCATGTCGAGGCGTCGCAGGCCGCGGTCCGGCGCGGGCTCAGTGAGGCGCGCTCGGTGCTGCGCGACGTCTCCGAGCCGGAGACGGTGGAGGCGGCGGTGGAGACGTGGCACGCCGAAGGGGCGCGACTCTCGGCGGAGCGCCGCGCTGTTGGCCTGGTGGAGGACGCACTGCGGGGCAGGCGCTTCGTGGCGCGGCTGTAACCTGCGTGCCCATGACTCCTGCTGCCGTTCAGCCCACGTCGTTGACCGTCCACCCCGTGCCCGGGCATGGGGCGGAGGACGTCCTGGTCGCCGACGACGGTGCCGTCTACACAGGCACCGAGGACGGCAGCATCTGGCGGGTGTGCGACGAGGGAGGGCGCCTGGAGCGGGTCGGCTCGACCGGCGGGCGGCCGCTCGGTCTCGAGCCCCTCCCCGATGGGCGGATCCTGGTTTGTGACGCCCGCCGCGGTCTGCTCGCCCTCGACCCCGTGACCGGTCGGATCGAGGTGCTCACCGACCTGGTGCACGGCCAGAGGATGACCTTTTGCAACAACGCCGCAGTCGCGTCCAACGGGACCATCTGGTTCACCGACTCCTCGCGCCACCACGGCATCGACCGCTGGAAGGCCGACATGGTGGAGAACACCGCCTCGGGCCGGCTGCTGCGCCGTGGCCCTGACGGCTCTGTGTCGGTGGTGCTCGAGGGGCTGCGCTTCGCGAACGGGGTGGCGCTCGCCGCGGACGAGTCGTACGTCGCCGTGGCCGAGACCGCCGGGCGCACCGTCGTACGCCGGTGGTTGTCGGGTCCGCGCGCCGGGGAGACGGACCACCTGGCAGCGGACCTGCCCGGCTACCCCGACAACATCGCCCGGGGCAGTGACGGCCTGATATGGGTGACGATCGCCTCGCCGAAGGACCCGGTCGTGGAGGGGCTCATGCGAAGCCCGATGCCGTTGCGACGCGCAGCCTGGCGCCTGCCCGAGCGGCTGCAGCCCAAGCCTCAGCGCACCGCACGGGTGATGGCCTTCGACGACGCCGGCGCCGTGGTGCACGACCGCTCGTTCGACGCCTCCTCGTTCCACATGGTCACCGGTGTCCGAGAGCATGAGGGCCGGGTGTG
This sequence comes from uncultured Actinomycetota bacterium, assembly GCA_963700955.1. GTDB lineage: Bacteria > Actinomycetota > Actinomycetes > Propionibacteriales > Nocardioidaceae > Nocardioides_C. The sequence continues at coordinate 414,409 of CAVOZH010000004.1, forward strand.
GCTGGGCAGCCTCGTCGAGCCGGCGATCGCCGTCTTCGAGGTCTGAGCCGAGGGCGACTAGACTCGCAGGGTTGTTCGTCGAGTTGGGAAGAAGGGCAAATGGGTTACCTGGAGTCGATCACGGGACCGCGCGATCTGCGGGACCTCGACGACCACCAGCTCGACGAGCTCGCGACGGAGATCCGAGACTTCCTGGTCACGAAGGTCTCGCGCACGGGCGGCCACCTCGGCCCCAACCTCGGTGTCGTCGAGCTCACCATGGCCATCCACCGGGTCTTCGACTCGCCGACCGACCGTGTGGTGTTCGACACCGGCCACCAGGCGTACGTGCACAAGATGCTGACCGGGCGCGCCGGCGCCTTCGACACGCTCCGGCAGGAGGGCGGCCTCTCCGGCTACCCGAGCCAGGCGGAGTCCCCGCACGACGTCGTCGAGAACTCCCACGCGTCGACCGCGCTGTCCTATGCCGACGGGCTGGCCAAGGCGTACTCCATCCGTGGTGAGGACCGGTACGTCGTCGCCGTGATCGGTGACGGGGCGCTCACCGGCGGCATGGCCTGGGAGGCGTTGAACAACATCGCCGCCAACCAGGACCGCAAGCTCGTGATGGTCGTGAACGACAACGGCCGCTCCTACACGCCTACGGTCGGCGGTCTCGCGAACCACCTCACGACGCTGCGCACCAACCCGCGCTACGAGCAGCTGCTCGACATGGTGAAGAAGCGCCTCAACGGCGTGCGCGGCGTCGGGCCGGCGGTGTACGACGCGCTCCACGCCGTCAAGAAGGGCATGAAGGACGCACTCGCGCCGCAGGGGCTCTTCGAGGACCTCGGCCTCAAGTACGTCGGCCCGATCGACGGCCACGACCGGCCCACCGTCGAGCAGGCACTCGCCCAGGCGAGGCGGTTCGGCGGCCCGGTGATCGTGCACGTGATCACCAAGAAGGGCTTCGGCTACGACGCCGCCGAGCGCCACGAGGCGGACAACTTCCACTCGCCCGGACCCTTCGATGTCGAGACCGGCGTGGAGAACCCCAAGGGCCAGATCTGGACCGACGTCTTCGCGGACGAGATGGTCACCCTGGGCGGCGAGCGTCAGGACCTGGTGGCGATCACCGCCGCGATGCTGCACCCGGTGGGCCTCGACCAGTTCGCGGCGAGGTACCCCGAGCGCACGTTCGACGTGGGCATCGCGGAGCAGCACGCCGTCACGTCCGCCGCCGGCCTCGCGATGGGTGGCCTGCACCCCGTCGTCGCCGTCTACGCCACCTTCCTGAACCGGGCGTTCGACCAGGTGCTGATGGACGTGGCGCTGCACAGGTGCGGCGTCACCTTCGTCCTCGACCGGTCGGGTGTGACCGGCGACGACGGAGCCAGCCACAACGGCATGTGGGACATGTCGGTGCTGCAGGTGGTCCCCGGGCTCCGGCTGGCCGCACCTCGGGACGGCGCGCGCCTGCGCGAGCTGCTCCGTGAGGCGGTGCAGGTCGACGACGCCCCGACCGTCGTACGTTTCCCGAAGGGCCCGCCGATCGGCGACATCGAGCGCGTCGACCGCGCCGGGTCGATGGACGTTCTGGTGCGCAAGGGCGCCAAGGACGTGCTGCTCGTCGGGGTCGGCTCGATGGCGTCGACCTGCGTCGAGGTGGCCGAGCGGCTCGCGGCCCAGGGGATCGGAGTGACCGTGGTCGACCCGCGCTGGGTCAAGCCGTTCGACCCGGCGATCCTCGACCTCGCCCGTGGGCACCGTCTCGTGGTCAGCGTCGAGGACAACGGCATCACCGGCGGCTGTGGCTCGGTGCTGCTCCAGACGCTCAACGAGGCCCGCGTGCCCACGCCGGTCCGGCTGCACGGCATACCGCAGCGGTTCCTCGACCACGCCAAGCGGGCGAAGATCCTCGACGACATCGGGCTGACCGCTCAGAAGCTCGCCCGGAGCATCGTCGAGGACGTCACCGCTCTGGACAGCGGGGACCCACTGGTCCACGTCGACCGCACCTGAGCCGCCCTCGGGCCCGTCGGCGCGAGGAGTCAGGACGGGGCATCCTGGGTAAGAATCGGTGGCCGAAGAGATGTGCACGAGGAGAGGCCATGAACTTACTGCGCACGAAGTCGGTGGAGCAGTCCATCGAGGACACCGACCATCCCGACCACAGTCTCAAGAAGAACCTGGGAGCCCTCGACCTCGTCGTGTTCGGGGTCGGCGTGATCATCGGCGCCGGGATCTTCGTACTCACCGGGACGGCCGCGGCCACGAACGCCGGACCGGCCGTGTCGGTCTCCTTCGTGATCGCCGGTATCGCCTGTGGGCTTGCAGCGCTCTGCTACGCCGAGTTCGCCTCCACCGTGCCGGTGGCCGGAAGCGCGTACACCTTCAGCTACGCCACCTTCGGTGAGCTGATCGCCTGGATCATCGGGTGGGACCTCGTCCTGGAGTTCACGATCGGCTCGGCGGCCCTCGCCACCGGGTTCTCCGGCTACCTCCAGAACCTGCTCGCCGGGACACCGTTCGAGGTGCCGGCGTCCCTCGCCTCGGCCGAGCACGGATGGTTCAACCTGCCGGCCGTGCTGATCTCGCTGGCGGTGATGGTGGTGCTGATGATCGGCATCAAGCTCTCCAGCGTCATCAACCAGGTGGTCGTCGCCCTCAAGCTGGTCGTCGTGGTGATGGTGGTCGTCGCGGGCATCGGCTACATCAACGTCGCGAACTACTCGCCGTTCGTCCCGGAGTCCAAGCCCACACCGCCCTCCGAGGGCGGCTTCATGCAGCTTCCGCTGATCACGTCCCTGCTGGGTCTCGAGCCCGCCGTCTACGGGCTCGCGGGCGTGGTGGCCGGCGCTGCGCTCGTGTTCTTCGCCTTCATCGGCTTCGACGTGGTCGCGACCACGGCCGAGGAGGCCCGCAACCCGCAGCGTGACGTGCCGATCGGCATCCTCGGATCCCTCGCGATCGTCACCCTCCTGTACGTCGCCGTCAGCCTCGTGATCACCGGCATGCAGAGCTACTCGAACATCGACCCGCACGATGCCGCGCCGCTGGCGACCGCCTTCGACGCTGTCGGCGTCCCGTGGATGGGCAACCTGATCGCGATCGGGGCGTGCATCGGACTGACGGTCGTCGTGATGATCCTGATGCTCGGACAGACCCGCGTCGCGTTCGCGATGGCTCGCGACGGGCTGTTGCCGGTGGGACTGGCCAAGGTGCACTCGAAGTACCGCACCCCGTACAAGATCACGCTCATCACCGGCCTCGCGGTTGCCGTGCTCAGCGGTTTCGTCGGCCTGGAGACCCTGGCCCACCTGGTCAACATCGGCACGCTGTTCGCCTTCATGCTGGTCAGCGTCGGAGTGGTGATCCTGCGTCGCACGCGACCGGACCTGCCGCGTTCGTTCCGGGTGCCCGCGGCCCCCGTGGTCGCCACGCTGGCCGTGCTGCTCTGCTTCTACCTGATGCTGAACCTGACCGGTGAGACCTGGGTCCGCTTCGCGATCTGGATGGTGATCGGGTTCGTCGTCTACTTCGCCTACGGCCAGCGGCACAGCCGAGTGGGCCAGCACTCGACCGAGCCGGGTGGGGCCCCGGTCGAGCGCTGACCCGCGGCGGGTCCGGCCGACCCGTCCGCGGCCGAGCCGCCGTACCTCCCAATGGAAAACGTCACTCCCCTCGATGAAGTTCACCGAGGGGAGTGACGGTCTTCCAGGAGACCCTGGGAAGCCGCCCGCGAGGGAGGCGGCGACGGGTCAGTGGAACTTCTTGCCGTTGACCTTCTCGGAGATACCGGTGCGGTCGAGGAGCATGGTGAGGCCACCGTTCCAGAACGAGAACCCGGCGCCCGTGATCATGCCGAGGTCGATGTCCTCGGGGCCGACCACGACACCGTCGTCGAGCATGAGCCGGGCCTCCTCCGCGAGCACCGAGAGCACGCGCTCGCGGACCTGCTCGGTCGTGAGCTCCACGTCGCCGGTCTCGAACATCGCCGCGACCTCGGGGTCGACTGCACCGTCGGGGCCGTAGACGGCCGGCTTGCCGGCCGCGACCAGCTTCTCGAGGTTCGGTGAGACGTAGAACCGGTCCGGGAAGGCGCGCCGCAGCGTCTCGTTGTTGTGCAGCGCGATCGCCGGACCGACCAACCCGAGCAGCATGAACGGCGGCATCGGGGCCAGGCCCGCGAACGAGCTGTCAGCCACCTCGATCGGTGTGCCCTCGTCGATGATCTTGCTGACCTCGCCCATGAACCGGCCCAGCAGACGGTTGACGATGAACGACGGGCTGTCCTTGACCAGGATCGTCGTCTTCTTCAGCGCCTTGCCGGTGGCGAACGCCGTGGCCAGTGTCGCGTCGTCGGTCTGCCCGCCCTTGACGATCTCGAGCAGCGGCATCACGGCGACCGGGTTGAAGAAGTGGAAGCCCACGACGCGCTCGGGGTGTTCGAGGTCGGCCGCCATCTCGGTGATCGACAGCGACGACGTGTTCGTCGCGAGCACGCACTCCGGGGAGACGATCTTCTCGACGTCGGCGAAGACCTGCTTCTTGACGCCCATCTCCTCGAAGACGGCCTCGATCACGAAGTCGGCGTCGGCGAAGACGTCGGCCTTCTCCACCGAGCCGGTGACCAGACCCTTGAGGCGGTTCGCCTTGTCCTGGCTCGTCCGCCCCTTGAGCAGCAGCTTGTCGATCTCGCCGTGGACGTAGGCGACGCCCTTGTCGACGCGGGCCTGGTCGAGGTCGGTGAGTACGACGGGCACCTGAAGCCGCCGGGCGAACAGCAGCGCGAGCTGGCTGGCCATCAGGCCCGCGCCGACGATGCCGACCTTGGTCACCGGGCGGGCCAGCGACTTGTCCGGCGCTCCGGCGGGACGCTTCGCGCGCTTCTGCACGAGGTCGAAGGAGTACAGGCTCGCCGCCAGCTCCGGCGTCATGATCAGGTCGGCGAGCGTCTCGTCCTCGGCGGCGAAGCCCTCGTCGCGACTGCTGTCCTTGGCTGCGGCGATCAGGTCGAGCGCGCGGTAGGCCGAGGGTGCGGCGCCTCCGGTCTTGGCGTCGGCGATCTTGCGGCCCTTGGCGACGGCCGCGTCCCACGCCTCGCCACGGTCGACCTCGGGACGCTCGACCTTGACCTCGCCGTTGAGCACGCGGGCCGCCCAGAGCAGCGACTGCTCCAGGAAGTCCGCGCCACCGAACTCCGCGTCGGCGAGCCCCAGCTCGAAGGCGGCGTGGCCGGTGAGGGTCTTCCCCTGGTTGAGCGGGTTCTCGATGACCAGCTTCACGGCCTTCTCGGCGCCGACCAGGTTCGGCACCAGGTAGGCGCCGCCCCAGCCGGGGACCAGGCCGAGCATGACCTCGGGCAGGCCGATCGCAGGCGCGGAGTCCTGGACGGTCCGATAGGTGCAGTGGAGGGCCACTTCGAGACCGCCGCCGAGGGCCAGCCCGTTGACGAACCCGAAGGACGGCTTCCCGCCGTCGACGAGCTTGCGGAACACGCCGTGGCCGAGCTGCGCGATCAGCTTCGCGTCGTCACGGCCGGACAGCCCGGTCATGCTGGAGAGGTCGGCGCCCGCGGCGAGGATGAACGGCTTGCCGGTCACACCGATCGCGGCGACGTCGTCCCGGGAGAGCGCCTCGTCGATCGCCGTGTTGAGTGCGGCCAGGCCCTTGGGGCCGAACGTGTTCGGCCGGGAGTGGTCGAGCCCGTTGTCGAGCGTGATCAGCACCATGGTGCCTGCGCCGTACGGGAGGGCCACGTCGCGCGCGTGGGCCTGGGTGACGACCTCGTCGCCGGACATGGCCACGCCGCGGTCGAGCAGCGCCTGGAACTCGGGGGTCGTGGTCATCAGGCTGCACCTTCCTGGTTCTCGGCAGGCTGGTCCGCGGAGCCGGTCCAGTGGGGGTTCTCCCAGATCACGGTGCCGCCCATTCCGATACCGATGCACATCGTGGTCATGCCGTAGCGGACCTCGGGACGTGCCTCGAACTGGCGCGCGAGCTGGGTCATCAGGCGGACGCCGGACGAGGCGAGGGGGTGTCCCATCGCGATCGCGCCACCGTAGGGGTTCACGCGCGCGTCGTCGTCGGCGATGCCGAAGTGCTCCAGGAACGCGAGCACCTGTACGGCGAACGCCTCGTTGACCTCGAATGCCCCGATGTCGTCGATGGTGAGGCCCGCCTGCTTCAGGGCCTTCTCCGTGGCCGGGATCGGGCCGGCGCCCATGACCTCCGGCTCGACGCCCACGAACGAGTAGGAGACCAGCCGCATCTTGACCGGGAGCCCGAGCTCGCGGGCGGTCTCCTCGTCGGCGAGCAACGCCGCGGTGGCGCCGTCGTTGAGGCCGGCCGCGTTGCCGGGGGTGACCCGGCCGTGTGCGCGGAAGGGGGTCTTGAGGCTCGCGAGGTCCTCCATCGTGGTGCCCGGACGGGGCGGCTCGTCGACGGTGGCGAGCCCCCAGCCGTTCTCGGCGGAGCGGGTCGCGACCGGCACCAGGTCGGGCTGGATCTTGTTGTCCGCGTAGGCCTTGGCCGTCTTCTCCTGGGAGCGGAGCGCGAAGGCGTCCGAACGCTCCTTGGTGATCGACGGGTACCGGTCGTGGAGGTTCTCGGCGGTCTTGCCCATCACCAGCGCGTCGGGGTCGACGACCTTCTCGGAGATGATCCGCGGGTTCGGGTCGACGCCCTCGCCCATCGGGTGGCGACCCATGTGCTCGACGCCGCCGGCGATGGCGATGTCGTAGGCGCCGAAGGCGATGCCGCCTGCCGTGGTGGTCACCGCGGTCATCGCGCCCGCGCACATGCGGTCGACGGAGTACCCGGGCGTGCTCTGGGGCAGACCGGCAAGGAGCGCGGCGGTGCGGCCGATGGTCAGGCCCTGGTCGCCGATCTGGGTGGTGGCGGCGATCGCGACCTCGTCCACCCGCTCGGGCGGCAGGTTCGGGTTGCGTCGCATGAGCTCGCGGATGCACTTGATCACCAGGTCGTCCGCACGCGTCTCGGCGTACTGGCCCTTGGCCTTGCCGAACGGCGTTCGCACGCCGTCGACGAAGACGACCTCTCGCAACTGTCGGGCCACGAAGGCTCCTTCATGCGTCGTAGGGGAATGTCCCGCTGATGCTACCGGCTGGTAACAACGGCCGGAACCACTCCCGGTGTGCCGGTCGTCACCCGGCTAGACCGCTCACCCCAGGTGCTTCAGCGCCTCGCGCCGTGAGAGCCCGGACAGCTCGTCGGAATGTTCGTCGACGAAGGCGACCACCCAGTCGGGGTCGGTTCCGGCGTACTCCCGAAGCGCCCAGTCCACGCTCCCTTGACGACGAGGTGGCGGTAGAGGTCGAGCGTCGGGGAGCCGGAGCTGCTCGACGAGCGCGTTCACGTGGGCGGCCTGCGAGAATGTGACGCGGCCCTCGGCTGCAGGGGGCACAGCGGGGACCGTAACCGACGCAGCCGCGCATAGGCTGGGTGTTTGCAGCGACTCGACCCGAAAGGTTGTGAGATGTCTGAGGCACAGCGCTTCGTGCACATCGTCGACGACGTGCCCGAGCTCGAGGGGCTGAGCTCCGGACCTGTCCTGATCCACGCGCTCGACGGGTTCCTCGACGCGGGCAACGCCGCGAACCTCGCGGTGAGGCACCTGCTCTCCGACTCGGTCGGCCGGGTCGTGGCGAGCTTCTCGATCGACGACTTCTACGACTACCGGGCGCGGCGGCCGCCGATGTCGTTCGTCGAGAACCACTACGAGGGCTACGAGGCGCCCCGGCTCGTCGTGCGCGTGAAGCACGACCGCCACGGTGCGCCGTACCTCCTGCTCCACGGACCGGAGCCGGACGTCCACTGGGAGGCGTTCGCGCGGGCGGTTCGCACCGTCGTCGAACACTTCGGGGTCCGGCTGACCGTAGCGATGGGCGCGGTCCCGATGGCGGTGCCGCACACCCGTCCGGTGATGCTGACCAACCACGCGACGACACCGGACCTCCTGGTCCAGCAGAACCTGTTTCGCGGGCAGATCCGTGTGCCGGCGAGCGCACAGGCGCTCCTCGAGTTCCGGCTCGGGGAGTGGGGCCACCCGGCTACCGGCTTCGTCGCGCACATCCCGCACTACGTGGCGCAGTTCGACTACCCGACGGCGTCGGTGGCGCTGCTGGAGTCGGTCGAGGACGTCACCGGGCTCGAGTGGGACCTCGATCCGCTCCGGACGGTCGGGGAGGCCAAGATGCTCGAGATCACCGCGCAGATCGAGGACTCCGCGGAGGTGCGCGACGTGGTGACCGGCCTCGAGCAGCAGTACGACGCCTTCAACCGCGCCGACTCCGCCGACGGTTCCACGCTTCCTCTCGCCGAGGAGCAGCAGCTGCCGACCGGTGAGGAGATCGGTGCGGAGTTCGAACGTTTCCTGGCCGGTCTCGACCGGCGCGACCGACCCGACGAGTAAGGACACCCTTGCCCAGTTCTGCCGACGAGCTCGTCGAGCTCCTCGACCTCGAGACCATCGACGTCAACCTGTTCCGCGGCACCCAGCCCGACACGCTGCTCCAGCGGGTCTTCGGTGGCCAGGTGGCAGCGCAGGCCCTCGTGGCCGGTGCCCGGACCGTCGAGGAGGGTCGCGAGGTGCACTCACTGCACAGCTACTTCCTCCGCCCCGGCGACACCGCGGTGCCCATCGTGTACGACGTCGAGCGGATCCGTGACGGCAAGTCTTTCTCGACGCGCCGCATCGTTGCCCGCCAGCACGGCCGGGGCATCTACTACATGACGGCGAGCTTCCAGGTCCCCGAAGAGGGCTTCGAGCACCAGGACGTCATGCCGGACGTGTCCTCGCCGAAGGAGTCCGTCGACATGGGTGAGCTGTTCCGCGAGCGCTCCCCGGACAACGCCGACGAGTGGATGCGCGAGTGGGCCGCTCTCGAGCTGCGCTACGTCGGCGACTCCAGGCCCGGAGGCCTCATCCCGAACGACGAGCGTCCCTCGCAGTCCCGGCTGTGGATCCGGGTCAACGGCGAGCTCGGCGACGATCCGTTGCTGCACCGGGCGGCCTTCACCTACGCCAGCGACATGACCTTGCTCGGCTCCGCGCTGGTGCCGCACGGCATGCACGTCTCGCACCCGAAGATGCAGTCGGCCTCGCTGGACCACACCATCTGGTTCCACCGGCCGTTCCGCGCCGACGAGTGGCTGCTCTACGACCAGGTGTCGCCGTCCGCCTCAGGGGCGCGGGGGCTCGCCTTCGGTCGGCTCTTCACCGAGAGCGGCGTCCTCGTCGCATCGGTCGCCCAGGAGGGCCTGATCCGGTACCGCGGCTGACCTCGCCGTCCGAGCCGCCACTGGGGGCTGCGGGAAGGCACGTTGTCACACCCGGGGGGATATGACGGCGTAGGCTTCGGCGCACGCCGGAGGTCGGCGGTCGGACGGGGGTGTCGCGATGGTGAGGCTCGGCGAGCTCGTCGGCCCGGTGATCCTGGCGCTGTGGATCTTCTGCGTCATCGACGTGATCCTCGCGCGCGAGGACGACGTCCAGCACCTGCCCAAGTGGGGCTGGCTGGTACTGGTCCTGCTCTTCCCGCTCGTCGGCTCGGTCGCCTGGCTCGCCGTGGGCAGACCTCGGCGTACGACGCCGCGCAGCCGGCCCTACGAGCGCGAGACCACGGCGTTCCCGGAGTACGACCGCCCAGGGCGGGCGGCCTCCTTGGACACGGAGGCCGACGACGAGTTCCTCCGTCGCTGCCGTGAGAGGGCGGAGGAGCAGCGGCGTCGCTACCGCGAGGAGACGGGCGGCGCCACCGGCGAGAGCTGAGCGGCTCCACCCTTCCACGACCAGGGGCGGGCCCCTTGGTCTGGTTCCGAGGGCTCCAGATGTTTGGCCTGGTCCTGTTCGCGGCTGCGGTGTCGCCTTACCCCCGGGTGCTGTTCCGGACGGCTCAAGGGAGGCGATCTGACCGGGCGGAGTCACCAGCCGCTTCTGCGCTTCCTCTCACCGCCAGATCACGTGAACGGCCCGGCAGGCCACTCGGCACCGAATAGGGACATACCCAGTCAGACCTCCGTGGTCCTACCCAGCAGGTGAGGCGCGCCGTTCTTCGGGTTGGTGAGCGAGAACGCCCAGTCCCGGCTGCCCTCAGCATCCGCAACATGCTGGGAGCCGAACGCCACGGTGCCCGGCAGCAGGATCGGCTTCTTGAACGCCACGTCCACGCGGACCGCGTCGGGGAGCCGCGGCTCGAGCATCGCGACGCACCGGGCCTTGCTCCACATGCCGTGGGCGATCTGCCGGGGGAACCCGAACGCCTTCGCGGTCACGGCGTAAAGGTGGATCGGGTTGTGGTCGCCCGACACCGCGGCGTAGCGGCGGCCGAGGTCGGCGCCCAGGCGCCACTCGATGCCTGACGCAGGGACCTCCGCCAGCTGCATCCCGGTGTCACCGGCGGCGTCGTCCGACCTCCCGCGACGCAGGAACGTCGAGGTCTCCTCCCACACCAGCTCTCCCGCGGAGTGCACCTCCGTGACGATGTCGAAGGCCTTGCCCTTGGGGTGGCTCCGAAGCCCTTCGGGGCGGGCAGTCACCTGCAGCGACTCGCTTGCCGCGACCGGTCGGTGCTGGGTGATGGAGTTCTCCAGGTGCACCGTGCCGATGGCAGGGAACGGGAAGTCGCCGTCGGTCATGATCGCCATGTGCAGCGGGAAGGCGAGCATGTGCGGGTAGGTCAGCGGCACGGTCTCCTTCAGGCCGAAGCCGCAGACCTCGGAGTATGCCGCCACGTGCTCGCGGTCGATCGGCACGTCGTGCCTGGTCAGAGTCAGGTCCGGGAGCGTCGAGCCCGACTTCCTCACTCCGGGGAGCTTCGAGACTCCGGGGATGACCGGCAGTGCGGCCTTCAGCAGCAGCGGGAGCGTCCCGGGCTCGCCGGTGACCTCTCTCGTCGTGGGCTCGCTCATGCGCCGATCACGCCCCCAGCATCATCTGGCCGCAGACGCGGACGACGTTGCCGTTGACAGCGGTGGAGGCGGGGTTGGCGTACCAGGCGATCGTCTCGGCGACGTCGACGGGCTCGCCGCCCTGCGACATGGCGTTGAGCATGCTGCCGACCTCGCGGGTCATGAACGGCACGGCCGCGGTCATCTTGGTGTGGATGAAACCGGGCGCCACGGCGTTGATCGTGATGCCGTCCTCGAGGGAGTCGGCGAGCGACTGGACCAGGCCGATCACCCCCGCCTTGGAGGCGGCGTAGTTGGTCTGGCCGACGTTCCCGGCGATGCCCGCGATCGAGGAGACGCCGACGATCCGGCCGTTCGGACGGATCAGGCCCTGGTCGAGGAGCTCTGCGGTGATCCGCTCCGGAGCGGTGAGGTTCACCGCGATCGCCGAGGACCAGCCGTCGGCCTTCATGTTGGCCAGCTTCTTGTCACGGGTGATGCCGGCGTTGTGTACGACGACATCGACGCCGCCGTGCTTGTCCTGCACGTGCTTGGCGATCCGCTGCGGGGCGTCCTTGGCGGTGATGTCGAGCATCAGGTAGTCACCGTCGATGTCCTTCATCACGGCCTGGAGCTCGTTGGCCGCCTGCGGCACGTCGATACCCAGCACGGTGGCGCCGTCGCGGTGGAGCACCCGGGCGATCTCCTCGCCGATCCCGCGGCTGGCGCCGGTGACGATCGCGACCTTGCCGGCCAGCGGCTTCGCCCAGTCCTCGACGGGCTCGGCCGCGGTGGCCCCGCTCGTACCGATCCGGACGACCTGCCCCGAGACGTAGGCGGACTTGGGGGAGAGGAAGAAGGCAAGTGTCGACTCGATCGCGGCGTCGGCGGCCGGTGCGACGTACACCAGCTGCACCGTGCCGCCGCGGCCGATCTCCTTGCCGAGGGACCGGGTGAAGCCCTCGAGCGCGCGCTGGGCGACCCGCTCCTCGTTGCTGTTCGTCCTCTCCGGCGGGGTGCCGAGCACGAGAACCCGCGGGTTGGTCTCCAGGCTGCGCATCAGAGGCGTGAAGAACTCCTGCAGGTCGACGAGGTCGGCGGAGGTCTGGATGCCGGTCGCGTCGAACACCAGCGCCTTGTAGCGCTCCTCGCCCTGCGCGCTCGTGACATTGGCGATGCCGAGGTCGTCGAGCATGCCGACGACCGTGGACGTGAGGCGCCCGGCGCCACCGACCACGACGGTGCCCGTGACCAGCGGCGCGCCCTCCTCGTAACGCTCGAGCTTCACCGGGTTGGGCAGCCCGATGTTCTTCGCGAGCAGCTGGCCGACGGGCGTGCTGATCAGGGACTGGTAACGGGTGCTCATGCGGCGGTCTCCTCCAGTTGGGTGCGCAGTTCCCGGCCGGCTCCCGGGCCGGGCGCGACGGCTCATCCGATATGTAACTATGGGTGTAACTCGGCGTCCACTTTTCGTGATGTGGCACTCACTACGTTCCCTATTGCCCACACGTGGCGCAAGGATGACCGGGTAAGACTTCCAGCACGATCAGGAGCGAGAGCATGCAGGACAACACCCAGCCCGTCCGCAGGGTCGCCATCGTCGGCGGGAACCGCATCCCGTTCGCCCGGTCGAACACCGTCTACTCCCACGCGTCGAACCAGGACATGCTGACCGCGGCCATCGACGGTCTGGTCTCGCGCTACGGGCTCGAGGGGGAGCGTCTGGGCGAGGTGGTCGCAGGAGCGGTGCTCAAGCACTCGCGCGACTTCAACCTCACCCGCGAGTCCGTCCTGGGCTCGAAGCTCGACCCGCAGACGCCCGCCTACGACATCCAGCAGGCCTGCGACACCGGGATCCAGGCGACGATCGCGGTCGCGAACAAGATCGCGCTCGGCCAGATCGAGGTCGGCATCGCCGGCGGCACCGACACCACGTCGGACGCCCCGATCGCGGTGAACGAGAAGCTCCGCAAGATCCTGCTCGAGGCCAACCGCGCCAAGTCGATGCAGGGCCGGCTCGCTGCCCTGGCCAAGGTCCGCCCGGGCCACCTCACCCCCGCCATCCCCGCGAACAAGGAGCCCCGCACCGGCCTGTCGATGGGCGAGTCCGCGGCGCTCACCGCCCTGGAGTGGGACATCGGCCGGGAGGAGCAGGACGAGCTCGCCGTCCGGTCGCACCACAACCTGGCCGCCGCCTACGACCGCGGTTTCCTCGACGACCTGGTCACCCCCTTCAACGGGCTCGAGCGCGACCAGAACCTGCGCGCCGAGTCGTCGATGGAGAAGCTCGCCACGCTCAAGCCGGTCTTCGGCAAGGGCGAGGCCGCGACGATGACCGCCGCCAACTCCACGCCGCTCACCGACGGTGCCTCGGCCGTGCTGCTCGCGTCGGAGGACTACGCGAAGGAGAAGGGCCTGCCCGTGCTGGCCTACTTCACCTTCGCCGAGACCGCCGCCGTCGACTACGTCCATGGCGGTGAGGGCCTGCTGATGGCTCCGGCCTACGCCATGCCGCGGATGCTGGAGCGCGCGGGGCTCAGCCTGCAGGACTTCGACTTCTACGAGATCCACGAGGCGTTCGCGTCGCAGGTGCTCGCCACGCTCAAGGCATGGGAGGACCCGATCTTCTGCAAGGAGCGTCTCGGCCTCGACGCGCCGCTCGGCTCGGTCGACCGCGACAAGCTCAACGTGGCCGGCTCGTCGCTCGCGGCCGGGCACCCGTTCGCCGCGACCGGCGGCCGGATCGTCGCGACCCTTGCGAAGCTCCTGAACGAGAAGGGCTCCGGCCGCGGCGTCATCTCGATCTGCGCCGCCGGCGGCCAGGGCGTCACCGCGATCGTCGAGAAGTGACCTCGGCAATGTGACCGACGAGCGGTCGCGTCCGGTGGATCAGTCGCCGGACGCGCCCGCGGCGGCCATCGCCAGCGCAGTCGCGACCATGTGTTCCTTGACCTGGGCGGGGGAGAGCGGTGCCACGGTGGGTACGCCGGGAGCCGCTTCCTTGACGAGCATGCCGACCCGGGCGAGCTGCATGCCGCCGAGGCCGGTGGCGTACAACGTGTTGGCGACCAGGTCGACGTCCTGCTCGCGGAAGCATCCGTCGGCCATGCCCGCCTCGAGCACCTGCGAGACGCGGGCGAGGCAGGTCGCGATGCCACGGCCGAGCCGGTAGACCGCGCCCTCGCTGACCTCCTCGAGCAGCTCGGGCCCCGGGCGGCGCATCAGTGTCTGGGCGCAGTCCACGAAGGCCGGGAACTCGATCCCGAAGTCCATGAAGGCCTCGGTGATGAGGCGCAGTCGGGTCGGCGGGTCGGCGTCCGGGACGTCTGCTGCCGAAAGCCGCTGGTCGAGCTCGTCGAGATAGCCCACCAGCGTGAGCGCGAAGAGCTCCTCCTTGCCGGAGAAGTGGCGGTAGATGATCGCGCGGTTGATCCCGACCGCTCGGGCGATGTCCTCGATCTGCGCGTCGCGGACGCCGCGCTCGTCGAACAGCGCGCGGGTCGCGTCGAGGATCTCCTTCTCCCTGGCCCTGCGACGGACCGCTGCGGCCGAACGGCGACCGTCGGTCTTCGCCGGCGTGACGGGGTCGGTGCTCATGGGGCAATGCTACGTGCCACGCAACACCGAGTGGCACTATCGGTTACACCTCGCGGACACGCTCGTCCCGGTCGTGCAGCGGTCGCGCCATGTCGACCGTGTCCGCCTCGTCGGAGGTCTTGTCGCCGCGGCCCAGATGTACGGTAACCATCCGTAACCAGGGGGCCCGCCCAGAAAGTGGCAAGTCGACATGCGAAACGTATACGTGGTCACTCACCCGGAGTCGACACACCATACCCAGAGGCTGGTCGGGGGTTGGTACGACTCGCAACTCACCCGAGCCGGAATCACTGCCGCGGAATCGATCGGCAAATCACTGCGGGCCAGAATCCCTCCTGGTTGCGAGGTCGAGCTCTATTCATCTGACCTGCAACGCGCAGTGCAGACAGCCCGAGTCATCGGCGACCTTCTGCACGTCGACGTGACACCCGACCGCGGCCTACGTGAGAAGTCCTATGGCGACGCCGAGGGCAGGCCTCAGGCATGGCTGGATCAGCGGTTCATCCCACCGCCGCGCGTCGGTGACCGAATGCACCACGACGAGGGCGTCCCGGGTTCGGAAACCAGATGGTCCTTCGCGACACGCGTCTACGCCTCCATGGAAAGAATCCTGGAAGGCGACTGCGAGCATCAAGTCATCGTTACTCATGGTTTCGCTGCCACATTCGTGCTGGCCTCCTGGATCAAGATGCCGATAGAGACACTCGGCTACGTCAACTTCGGTCTCTCGTCCGGAAGCGTCACAGAACTCAGGCAAGACGACTACTTTCACAACCGGCACATAGTGAAGCTCAATGACCTGACGCATTTGCCCACGTCCTAGACCCCGGTCCTCTCTCTCGCCTCCTGCCCGGTGCAGCGTGTGGCGGAGGCTGGGTCCGAGGCTGCGACGCGGCGAGACGTCGAGGCACGGGGCGGAGGTTCCGCTCTTCGTGCCGAGCTTCACAAGGGCCGCGACAGGTCCTCCGCGCCGGTTCCCAGGAACTGACGAACGGTCTCGACCGTGTCTGCCTCGTCGGCGGTCTTGTCGTCGCGGTAGCGGACCACTCGGGCGAAGCGAAGAGCCATGCCGCCGGGGTAGCGGGACGAGGTCTGGATGCCGTCGAACGCGATCTCGACGACCTGCTCTGGGCGCAGGTGCACGACGTACGACGACCGTGAGGTCTCCAGCTCGAGGAACCGCTTGGTCTGCCAGGCGAGCATCTCGTCGGTCATGCCCTTGAACGTCTTGCCCAGCATGACGAAGCCGCCCTCGCCGTCACGGGCCCCGAGGTGGATGTTGGAGAGCGTCCCAGCACGGCGGCCGCTGCCCCACTCGACCGCGAGCACGACCAGGTCCAGCGTGTGACGCGGCTTCACCTTCACCCACGAAGCACCGCGGCGACCTGCTTCGTAGGCCGCGTCGAGGCTCTTCGCCACCACACCCTCGTGGCCGCGAGCAACCATGTCGTCGAAGAAGGACGCGACCTCCGCGGGGTCGCCGGTCACCAGGCGAGGGACCACGAGGGACACCGGAAGCGCCTCGGCGAGGGCCGCGAACCGCTCGCGCGCGGGCAGGTCGAGCAGGTCCGTGCCGTCGAGATGCAGCAGGTCGAAGAAGTACGACGTCAGCGGCACCTCCTCGCGCAGGGACGCCACGTCGAGGCGGCTCGCTGTCCGGGCCGCGGTCTCCTGGAACGGCCGCGGGCGGCCCGACGCCTCGAGCGCGATCGCCTCGCCGTCGAGGACGAGCGACCGGACCGGCAGCCGTGACACGGCCTCCACCACCTCGGGGAGGCGCTCGGTGATGTCGTCGAGGGTGCGGGTGAACACGCGTACCCGCCCGTCGTACTTGTGCACCTGGACCCGGATCCCGTCGAGCTTGCAGTCGACGGCGATCTGCGCGCCCGTGCCGAGCTTGTCGATGGCCGCGGCCAGGTCCGGCGCGCTCGAAGCCAGCATCGGGCGGAGCGGCCGCCCGACCTCCAGCCCGAACGCCGCCAAGGCATCCGGCCCGCCCGTCAGCGCGGCGATCGCCACGGGCAGGGTCGCGCCGCAAAGCATGGACGCGCGGCGGACGGCAGTGGCCGGGATGCCGGAGGCGGCCGCGATGGCCTCCAGCATGAGCCCGTCGAGAGCGCCCTGTCGCAGCTCGCCGGTCGCCAGACGCCGCAGGTAGTCCTGCTCCTCGGCGGTTGCGCGTCCGAACAGCCTGCCGACGAGGTCCGCGCGCGCCTGCCTCGAGCCGGCGCCGGTCACCGTGCTGATCTGCTCGAACGTGGCGTGGACCTCGGACAGGGTCAGGCTCGCGTGCTCAGCCGGTGGCGGGAGCTCGGTCAGGGTGCGCCAGCCCAGGCCGGTCCTGCGCTGCCGGAGCACACCGGAGAGGTAGGCCGTCGCCGTCTCGACCTCGTCGGGTGCGGCCTGGCGCAGGGCGGCGGCGAGCGCCTCGACCTTCGCCTTCCGCGACCGGGTGGCGGCGAGGGCGCTGGAGGTTTCTACGAGTGCGGCGAGCTGCATGCGCTCCATTGTGTCGGGCTGGACCGACTCCGCTCGATGACGCGAGCAACGCAGCTGGGCGGGACTGAGTGAGGGGCCCTCGCGTCTCTCGCCGCCCTTTCTTTCCATTCGACGGAAATGTGATGGGAAGTTCCGTTATGACTGTTCAGTGCCCCGGCCCGTCCGTGGGCGTCAGGTCCGACCAGTCGAGTCCCGGGAGCTGTGGTGCCGATGCGTCACCGTTGGGCTGCTGTCGCGACGATCGTCGCCGCCTCGGCCGGTCTTCTCGCCATTCCTCCGGCGTGGGCAGTGAGTACGACCGGGGTGGCCACCGTCGCCCACCGAGGCGCGAGCATCTCGGCCCCCGAGAACACCCTGTCGTCCGTGGCACAGGGCGTGGCTGACCAGGCGGACTTCGTCGAGTTCGACGTGCAGCTGACCAAGGACGGGGTTCCCGTCGTCTTCCATGACCGGAGCCTGGCCCGCACCACCGACGTGGAGAGCGTGTTTCCGGGGCGATCGCCGTGGCTCGTCAGGGACTTCACGCTCTCCGAGGTGCAAAGGCTCGATGCAGGCAGCTGGAAGTCGAGGTCGTACGCGAACGAGCGGGTGCCGACTCTTGCCGCGATACTCGGGCAGCTGTCGCAGAGCCCGAGTGGCGCGTACCTCGAGGTCAAGACCCCCGCCGCATACGGCGGCGTCGACGGCATCGGCGCCAAGGTCTACGACACCGTCATGGCGCGGTGGCCCGATGCACTGACCGGCACCGGACCACGCCGGCTCCTCGTGTTGAGCTTCGACGAGAGCTTCGTGAGAGGGTTCGCCGAACGCTATCCCGACGTCCCCGTGAGCGTGATCGCGCAGTCTGCGACCCCGGGCGTGGTCGGCGCGTTCGCGGACGACACCGACGTCTTCCACGCGAACCTGACGCCCGACGCCGCGGCCGACGTGCATGCTGCGGGGCTGACTGTCGGAGCGTGGACGGTGGACGACACCGCGACCATGGCGCAGCTGGCCGACTACGTGGACAGCATCACCACGAACCGGCCGGCGCTGCTGCGCAGCGTCTTGGTGACCAGGGGGAAGCTCTACACCGGAACCCCCTGGCCGGGGAAAGTCTCGGCGACACCGTCCTGGAGCCTGGGGACCTCAGGAAGCCGCCTCAACCGTCCCGTCACCGTCCGGGCGACGCTCACCGGACCTGGGGGCGAGCCGGCACGGTGGCAGTGGGCCGAGGTCCAGCGGTGGGCCGACGGCACGTGGCGGACGGTCCTTCGGCGTGCCACCGATTCGGCAGGCCGGTTCTCCGCAACGATCCCGGGGACGGCCGGCCTTCGAATCCGGGTGCTCAGCCGTGAGGGCGGGCAGTACCCGGTGTCGCGCTCGCCCGCTGTCGACGTCCCTTTGAGCAAGCTCGGAAGCTCTGTCCGACTCTCCGGCCCCGTGTCCGTGCGCCGCGGACATCGGGCCGCACTGACGGTCCGCTGGTCGGCGTCCGACGGTCGGCCCTTGAGCGGAAAGGCGCGACTGTACAAGCGTCGAGCCGGTGGTGCCTGGTGGCACGTCCGCGACCTCCGCGTTGCGAACGGCTATCTCAGGACACGGGTCTACCCGGGGCGCACGACGAGCTTCCAGGTCCGTACCCGCACGGGATGGTGGTACCTGCCCGACGTGGACTCCGAGCGGGTGCGGGTCGTCCGCTGACCCCGACGGTGCCGCATCTGCCACGTCCGGGGCGCCTCGGGTTAGCCTTACCGCGATGCTGACCAACACTCCGCCCGCGGCCGAGCGGGTCTGGCGTCCGGCGTGGCCCTGCCCCGTCGACGTGGTGCTGCGCCCGGGCCGACGTGGCGCGGGAGACCCTACCTTCCGCACCGACCCCGACGGCACGATCTGGCGCGGCCTGCGCACGCCCGAGGGAGTCGTCACGCTGCGGCTGGAGAGCAGGCCGTACGACGGTCAGGTACACGCCGCGGCGTGGGGGCCGGGCGCGTCCTGGGTCCTGGAGCAGCTCCCGGAGATGCTCGGCGCCCACGACGACCCGGCAGGCTTCGAGCCCCGGCACCCGGCGATCGCCGAGGCGCACCGACGGCACCCGCACTGGCGCGTGGCTCGCAGCGGCCTGGTGATGGAGGCCCTGGTGCCGGCGATCATCGAGCAGAAGGTCACCGGGCAGGAGGCGTTCGCGGGGTTCCGGACGCTCGTGCACCGGTTCGGCGAGCGCGCCCCGGGCCCCGGCGCGGAGCGTGGGCTGTGGGTCCAGCCCTCACCCGAGCTGATCCGCCTGGTCCCTTCGTGGGAGTGGCTGCGCCTGCATATCGACCCGGCGCGTTCGCGGACGCTCGTGCGGGCCGCCCAGGTCGCCTCGTCGCTCGAGCGTACGGTCGGGATCGACCCGGTCGAGGTGGAGCGCCGGCTGTGCTCGGTCCCCGGCATCGGTGTCTGGACCTCGGCGGAGGTGCGGTTCCGTGCTCACGGCGACGCCGACGCGGTGAGCTTCGGCGACTACCACATCGCGAAGGACGTCGGCTGGGCTCTGACGGGCGAGGCCGTCGACGACGACGGGATGGCGGAGCTTCTGGAGCCCTATCGACCACACAGGCACCGGGTGCAGCGCCTCGTCGAGCTGGCCGGCCTCGGCCGCCCGCGCCGGGGCCCCCGGATGGCCCCTCGGCGGCACCTGCCCGCCTCCGTCGAGAGACGTGCCTTCGCGCGCACCACGGCGAGGCCACGATGACCGACCTCACCGTGGCACTGGCCGGCATGTCGCCGGGCGAGCTGGACTGCTTCTTCCACGAGACCGACGCGGAGAAGATCGTGGAGCTGGTGGGAGCCACCTCCGACCGCGACCTCGAGCGGCTGCTGAAGCACGATCCGCTGCGCTCGGCAGCCGTCGCGAGCGTACTCGCGCGGCTCCACGAGTACGCCGTGGCCGAGCGGCTCGTCCAGGTGAAGGGCAGCGTGGCATTCCGGCTCCGGCCGCCCGGGCGGGGGGAGGAGACCTACGTCCTCCTGTTCCGCAGCAGCGAGCTGACCGTCGTACCTCCTCCTGAGTCGTCCGAGGCGGCGGCCCCGGAGGTGACCATCACCTGCGGGATGCTCGAGTTCGTGCGCCTCGTGACCGGGGGCGCCAACGCCGCCCTCCTGCACCTCGAGAACCGGCTGGCGATCGACGGCGACGAGCTGCTCGCCCTCGAGGTGGGTGGGGTCTTCCGCGTGCCCGGTGCGGAGGGTGTGGCCGTCGACCCGACGTCGCTCGACCCGGCCGACGTGGCGGTTGCGATCGCGAAGGTGAAGGACTCACACCTTCACGCGGTGATGGCCGGAGGACTCCGCGAGGTCGTGCTGACCGAGGTCTTCAGGCGGCTTCCCGACTACGTGGACCGGGACAAGGCGCGTCGGCACGTGCTCGCGGTCGGCTTCAAGATCGGTGGACGGCCGGACGGCGGCGCGGACCGCTACGTGGTGACGCTGCGCGACGGGACAGCCTCGGTCGAGCGCCTGCACGACGCTTCGGACGGCCCCGAGCGAGACGCGACGATCGCCCTGAACGGCGCGCAGTTCCTCAAGCTGGTCACCGGTCATCTCAACCCGGTCGCCGGTGTGATGCGCGGTCAGCTGAAGGTGCGCGGTGACGTACGGGCCGCGCTCACGTTCAGTGGGCTCATGGAAATACCCGGCGCCTGAGCGGCGGGCGAGGCGTAACCTCGATGCCGAGAGGCCACTACGGCCTCACTCCAGGGAGCGACCATGGGCGACAAGTCACCTCGACAACACATGTCAAAGAAGTCTGGCAAGTCCCTCAAGGAGAAGCGGGCAGAGAAGCACGCGAAGGCCGAGGCCAAGACCAGCCACGTCGAGATCATCCCCCACGACAAGAAGCACTGACCCTCGCGCGACCGACTGCAGCCGGCCAACGGCAGCGTCAGAGGAAAGGCCGCAGCGGAGCCAGCAGCAGCTCGGTGAACTTCTTGTGCGCGCCGCGCGCGTCCCACTCCTCCCGCGTCAGCTCGCTGGAGTTGCTGAGGTCCGTGGTGAAGATCCGCTCCATCTGTGCCGCCATGTCGGGGTCGATGAACTCCACGTTGATCTCGTAGTTACCGGTCATGCTCAGCCGGTCGATGTTCGCGGTGCCGACCGTGGACCAGCGCCCGTCGATGGTCGAGGTCTTCGCGTGGACCATCGCGCCTTCGTACCGGAAGATGCGGACGCCGGCAGCGAGGAGCTCACCGTAGTAGCCGCGGGAGAGCCAGTCGGCGACGACGTGGTTCGAGACGGCCGGCACCAGCAGCCTGACGTCGACACCCCGCTGAGCAGCGGCCTTGAGCGCCTCCACGAAGTCGGAGTCGGGGATGAAGTAGGCGTGCGTCATGAAGATGTTGCGGTAGGCGCGGTTGATCGCCTCCAGGTACATCGCCCGGATCGGGAACATCCACAGCCTCGGCACGTTGCGGTGCATGCGGATCCGCGGCTCCCAGTCGGACGCGGTCTCCAGCAGGAGCGGGCGGCGGCCGTTGCGGGAGCCTCGGTTCAAGTTCCACATGTCGGCGAAAGCTCTCTTCAGGTCCCAGACTCCCGGGCCGGTGATCCGCACGTGGGTGTCTCGCCACTCGGTCGCATAAGCGGTGCCGACGTTGTAGCCGCCGACGAAGCCGACCCGGTCGTCGACGACGAGGATCTTGCGGTGGTCGCGGCCGTAGCGGCGGATGTCGAAGAAGCGCCACCCGGCGCTGTAGACCGGGTACTCCAGCACCCTGAGACGCGGTCCGAAGCGCTTGAAGCGGGGGGAGACCACGAGGTTGGCGAAGCCGTCGTAGATGGCGTACACCTCGACGCCGCGGCCGGCGGCCTCCGTCAGCGCCTTCTTGAACCTCTCGCCGACCTCGTCGCCCTTCCAGATGTAGGACTCGAAGAGGATCTGGTCCTTGGCCGAGGCGATCGCCTCCAGCATGTCGTCGTACAGGTCCTGGCCGAAGGTGTAGGTGCGCACTCCGCCGTCGCCGATCTCCACGTCTCCCGGCGGGTCGACAGGGAACGGCTTCGGCTTCTTGCCCCTGCGACGGTACGAGTCGACCAACGTCATGATCACCGCGACGACGAGAGGGAGGCCGAAGAAGGTGAGCAGGGCGCGCTTGAGGACGGTACTGACCTTGTTGCTCAGTGACCAGAGGCTAAGACCCGGGGGCGCGGGACGTGGTGGGCTCACGGTGTCAATGTAGTCACAGGCCGCAGCCCTGACCGGGCAACGGCTCACCGCCTCGGGCGGTTCCGCCGGGTGCTCCGCGTCACTGGCACGGGAAAACTGTCGGTGGCACGCCGTAGGCTCGGCGTCATGAGGCCAGTCACCGATCTCGAGCGCCGCGTCGCGCCGTTCAACGTCGTCTCCGACTACCAGCCCTCAGGTGACCAGCCGACGGCGATCGCCGACATCGAGAAGCGCATCAACGGCGGGGAGAAGGACGTCGTCCTGCTCGGCGCGACCGGCACCGGCAAGACCGCGACGGTGGCCTGGGCGGTGGAGAGGCTCCAGCGGCCGACGCTGGTGCTCCAGCCCAACAAGACCCTCGCCGCCCAGTTCGCCAACGAGCTGCGCCAGCTCTTCCCCGACAACGCGGTCGAGTACTTCGTCTCCTACTACGACTACTACCAGCCCGAGGCGTACGTCCCCCAGACCGACACCTACATCGAGAAGGACTCCTCGATCAACGAGGAGGTCGAGCGGCTGCGCCACTCGGCGACCAACTCGCTGCTCACCCGCCGCGACGTCATCGTGGTCTCGACGGTCTCGTGCATCTACGGCCTCGGCACGCCCCAGGAGTACGTCGACCGGATGATCCGGCTCAAGGTCGGTGACGAGCACGACCGTGACTCGATCCTGCGCCGGCTCGTGGAGATCCAGTACACCCGCAACGACATGGCCTTCACCCGGGGCACGTTCCGGGTCAGGGGCGACACGCTGGAGATCTTCCCGGTCTACGAGGAGCTCGCCGTGCGCGTGGAGTTCTTCGGCGACGAGGTCGAGCGCCTGATGACGTTGCACCCGGTCACCGGCGAGGTCGTCACCGAGGACGAGGAGCTCTACATCTTCCCGGCCACGCACTACGTCGCCGGCCCCGAGCGCATGGAGCGCGCGATCAAGGGCATCGAGCTCGAGCTCGAGGACCAGCTCGCCACCTTCGAGAAGCAGGGCAAGCTGCTCGAGGCCCAGCGCCTGCGGATGCGCACGACGTACGACGTCGAGATGATGCGTCAGGTCGGCTCCTGCGCCGGGATCGAGAACTACTCGATGCACATCGACGGCCGCCGGCCAGGTTCCGCGCCGAACTGTCTGCTCGACTACTTCCCCGAGGACTTCCTCCTCGTGGTCGACGAGTCGCACGTGACCGTGCCGCAGGTCGGCGGCATGTACGAAGGCGACATGTCGCGCAAGCGCAACCTCGTCGACCACGGGTTCCGGCTGCCGAGCGCGATGGACAACCGTCCGCTGAAGTGGGAGGAGTTCCTCGAGCGGATCGGCCAGACGATCTACCTCTCCGCGACCCCGGGCAACTACGAGATGTCCAAGGTCGGCGGACCTGGCAACGTCGTGGAGCAGATCATCCGGCCCACGGGCCTGGTGGACCCCGAGGTGATCGTGAAGGGCACCAAGGGGCAGATCGACGATCTCATCCACCAGATCAACGACCGCGTGGAGAAGAGCGAGCGCGTGCTGGTCACGACGTTGACCAAGAAGATGTCGGAGGACCTCACCGACTACCTGCTCGAGGCCGGGATCCGCACCCGCTACCTCCACAGCGAGGTCGACACCCTGCGACGGATCGAGCTGCTCCGCGAGCTCCGGATGGGCGAGTACGACGTGCTCGTCGGCATCAACCTGCTGCGGGAGGGCCTGGACCTGCCCGAGGTGTCGCTCGTGGCGATCCTCGACGCCGACAAGGAGGGCTTCCTGCGCTCCGACAAGTCCCTGATCCAGACGATCGGCCGGGCGGCACGAAACGTGTCCGGCCAGGTGATCATGTACGCCGACAAGGTCACGCCGTCCATGGAGAAGGCGATCGAGGAGACCAACCGGCGTCGCGAGAAGCAGGTTGCCTACAACGTCGCCAACGGCGTGGACCCACAGCCCCTGCGCAAGAAGATCGCCGACATCACCGAGATGCTCGCTCGCGAGGACGAGAGCACCGAGGAGCTGCTCAAGACCTGGCAGAAGTCGGGCACCGGCGGAAAGGGCAAGAAGGCACCGGTGCCGGGCCTGTCCCGCGAGGCGGGCAAGCACGCCGCCGAGCTGGCCGGGCTGCCCTCGCAGGACCTCGCCGACCTCGTCCAGCAGCTCACCGACCAGATGCACGCCGCAGCGGCCGAGCTGCAGTTCGAGCTCGCCGCCCGGCTGCGCGACGAGATCTCGGAGCTCAAGAAGGAGCTGCGTCAGATGGTCGAGGCCGGAGCCCGCTGAGGCGATGACCCACGAGGAGCTCGTCACCTACTGCCTGGCCAAGCCCGGCGCGTGGGAGGACGAGCCGTGGGAGGGCGACCTCGTCGCCAAGGTCCACGACAAGATCTTCGCCTTCCTCGGCTCTGGGGCCGGCGGGTCGGTCGGCGTGAAGTGCGGGCTGACCCGCGACGAGGCCGACGAGTGGCTCGCGCGCTACCCCCACGACGCGGCGGTCATGGCCTACATCGGCCGCTCCGGCTGGAACACCCTCGTGCTGGGTGCTGCGATCCCAGACGACGAGATCCGCGAGGCGGTCGACACGTCCTACGACCTCGTGGTCTCGCGGATTCCCAAGAAGTACCGACCTCAGGGAGAGTGACGATGAGCGATGTGCGGCAGGTCCAGGTGACCTTCGACTGTGCCGATCCGGGGGCTTTGTGCGAGTTCTGGTGCGAGGTGCTGGGCTACGTCCTGGACTCGCCGCCGCCTGGGCACGACACGTGGGAGGAGGCGCTCGAGGCGTTCGGCGTGCCGCGCGAGGAGTGGAACTCCCGCTCCGCCTGCCACGACCCGGGCGGAGCGGGACCCCGGCTGTTCTTCCAGCGGGTGCCGGAGGGCAAGACCGCGAAGAACCGCGTACACCTCGACGTGCGCTCCGCCCCAGGGCTGCGCGGCGAGGATCGGATGGCCGCCCTGGAGGCCGACGCCGAGCGCCTCGTCGGTCTGGGCGCGTCGCGGCACGAGCGCTTCGAACCGGACTCGAGCCCCGGTGAGCTCGGGTTCATCGTGATGCAGGACCCCGAGGGCAACGAGTTCTGCCTCGACTGATGGTGGAGCAGCACCGCGCCGCCGCGCGCGTGGCGGCAGCGCCCTCGTGGCACCCGGAAGCCGCTGTGAGACGAATCCGACATGACACGCCCGGCTCGTGACCCGGCGGGTGCGGCCGGTTTTGGTCGGCACGGCCGAGTCTGGGAGACTGGGCGACGCGTGGAGGGGAGTATTCCTTCGTAGCGGTGTCGTCATCACGGTCTCGTGCTCAGGTCCTGAGCCGAGCCCCGGCACCTCTGGTCCGACTCGTGCAGCCGGGCGGAAGAGACCTCCGGAGCTGGTCCTTGTCCTGGTGCTCACGTGCTCATTCGCCTGGCGCCGCCCGAGAAACAGTCCGGAGGAGTTCGTTCGTGAACACCCTGCTAGGTGACTCCGTCGCCAGCCCGACCGTCTGGGTCGTCACTGTCGTGGTGACTGTCGGCGTCCTGCTGGTCGACCTGCTGATCATCGGCCGTCGCCCCCACGAGCCCTCCATGAAGGAGGTCTCGACCCACCTCGCGTTCTTCATCGGGATGGCGGTGCTCTTCGGTGGTGCGTTGTGGATCTTCGCCGAGCCGCACGCCCTCAGCGAGGCGCCGGGGCCTGAGTTCTTCGCCGGCTGGCTGACGGAGTACTCCCTCTCGGTCGACAACCTGTTCATCTTCATCATCATCATGAGCAAGTTCTCGGTGCCGCGGCAGTACCAGCAGACCGCTCTGATGATCGGCATCGTGCTCGCCCTGCTGATGCGGGCGGCGTTCATCCTGGTGGGTGCGGCGGCGATCAACCAGTTCACCTGGGTGTTCTACGTCTTCGGTGCGTTCTTGATCTACACCGCGGTCAAGCTCGCCAGGGAAGGCGGGGAGGACGAGGACGAGTACGAGGAGAACAAGCTCGTGCTCTTCGTGGAGAAGCGCTTCCCGGCGACCAAGGAGTACGAAGGCACCAAGCTGTTCATCAAGGAGAACGGCAAGCGCCTGATCACGCCGATGTTCCTGGTGGTGCTCACCCTCGGCACCACCGACCTGCTCTTCGCGCTGGACTCGATCCCCGCGATCTACGGACTGACCAAGGACCCGTACCTCGTCTTCACCGCGAACATCTTCGCGCTCATGGGTCTACGGCAGCTGTACTTCCTGATCGGCGGCCTGCTGCAGCGCCTGATCTTCCTGTCCTACGGGCTCGCGTTCCTGCTCGGCTTCATCGGAGTCAAGCTCGTGATGCACGCGCTGCACGAGAACCAGGTGCCGTTCATCAACGGTGGCGAGCCGTTCCACGCGTCGTGGCTCGAGATCCCCATCTGGCTGTCACTCACAGTGATCGTCGGGACGCTGGCCGTGACCACGGTGGCGAGCCTGGCGGTCTCACGCCGCCGCACGTCGGAGGAGCTCGATGCCGAGACCGAACCGCGTCGTGACCGGGAGAACCGTTGACCCCGCGGCACCTCTCGTTCGGGCCGGACGAATGCCGGTGTGACGGCGCCGACTCCGTGCGTACTACGGGCATGGTGGGTCGGCGAGCGGGTATATCGGTGCCATGACCACGCCTATCGAGCTCGGACGACCCGTGTCCGGGGACGTCATCGACCTGATCCTCGAGGACCACCGCCGGTTCGAGCACCTGCTGCGCCAGCTGCGCGACAGTACCTCCGACCGCGAGACCGTCCGCGCCGCGCTCGCCACGCTTCATGTCGCGCACGCCGAGGCGGAGGAGAGGTTCGTCTACCCCGAGCTTCGTCGCAAGGACGCGATCGACGAGCACGAGGCGGAGCACGGCGAGGAGGAGCACGCCGAGGGCAACGAGAAGCTGCTCACGGTCCTCGAGCTCGAGGCCACGGACACCGAGGAGTTCGAGGACGCGGTGGAGGAGCTCGCCACCGCGATCAACCATCACCTCACCGAGGAGGAGCTCACGATCCTCAACCCGGCGCGTGAGGACGTGTCCGTGCAGGTGCGAGCAGACCTCGGCGAGAAGTTCGCCACAGAGCGCAACCGGCAGATCGACTCCGGCTGCGGCGCGGTCGGCAACGTGCGACGCCTCGTGAAGAAGGCCGAGAAGGAGGGCCTCCTCGACGAGGAGGACGACAGCGAGGACTGAGCAGCGTTCCGCCGGTCTCGGCGCTAGACCCTGCCGGCCGAGACGAGGGTCTCCGTCCGGTACGGCGCGAGCGGCGCGTCCTCGACCAGCTCGCCTCCCTCGGGGGCGTGCAGCATCCGGCGTACGCCGTCCGGCTCGACCCTTCGGGAGACGAACCCGACGTGGTACACCTTCGCGCCTGGCCTGGCGAAGAAGTACAGGTCCCCGGGCTGCACCGCGGCGAGGTCCACCGGCGTCAGCCGGTCCGCCAGGTCGAACGCGTCGCGAGCCACCACGACCCCGTGCGCGCGACAGACCAGGTGCACCAGGCCCGAGCAGTCCAGCCCCCAGGCGCTGGTCCCGCCCCAGAGGTAGCGCAGCCCGAGGAACAGTCCGGCCGAGCCGAGCAGCTCCTCGGCGGTGGGTCGTGGTGCGGCGGTCCCTCCCCGAAGCAGGCGTACGTCGTGCGGCCTCAGCTCGGCCACCATGGCGCCACCGTCCTCGCCGCCCGGGACGAGCACGCGGAGTGCCTGGTCCGGCTGCTGCCGAGGGACGGCGGTGGAGCCCGGCGCGGGCAGGGCCGGGGGAGCGACCGCCAGCGAGGTGCCGAAGGAGAGCTCCAGACCTCGCCCGTTCTCGAGCAGCGCCCCCGCGCGCGGGACGACGACGACCGCGCGGGTCGGCCCGGCTAAGACGGGCGGCGCAAGATGCGCGCGGCGGACCCAACCCGGGTAGCCGCTCGGGTGTCCTGACGAGGGCTGCCACGGTGCAGCGACACGTACCCACTCGCCGGCGTGCTCGAGCACGTGCACCGGCTCGCCGAGAAGCAGCTGGGAGAGCGTCCGGCCGAGGAGGCCCTTGCGGACCACCGCGTCCATGGACGCCGTCCATGCCGCGACGTCGGGGGTGTCGAGCACGGCCGGCAGGTCGATGTCGCGGGGGGCGTCGGGGGAGGTCCACATGGTGGCGACCGGCACGGAGACCTCGAGCACCTCCGCCTCGCCGTACAGCGACGGGTGCCCCTGGAGCGAGGCCTCGTCCTGAACCGACTGTGACTCGCCGGTGTGCCTCACGCGAGCCCCTCGACGCCGAGGCCGGGGGAGTCGGGGAGCACTACGGTCGCGCCGTCGTAGCGAAGCCCGCCGCGGACCGGCGAACGAGCAGCCCACCACGCCGCGTCGAGGTCAGCCGTGGCGGTCACGCCGAAGGCGGCGACCACGCTGGCTGCCGCTCCGACACCGACGTGGGTCTCCATCATCGAACCGACAGTCGTGCCCATGTCGTGTGCCCGCGCGAGGTCGAGGAGGGTCCGGGCCGGTGCGATGCCACCGCACTTGGCGAGCTTGACGTTCACCATGTCGACCGCCCTGCGGCGGATCACCTCGACGAGGTCGCGTACGCCGTACACCGACTCGTCGGCCATCACCGGGGTGGCCACCCGTGAGGTGACCCAGGCGAGCCCGTCGAGGTCCTCGGCGCGCACCGGCTGCTCCACGAGCTCGACATCGACCTGGGCGTCCTCGAGCGCACTGATCACCCGAACCGCCTCCCGGGGCGACCAGCCCTGGTTCGCGTCGAGGCGCAGCGCCACGTCGGGTCCGACGGCCGCTCGGGCCGCCCGCACCCGCTCGACGTCGGTGGTGGCGTCGGTGCCGACCTTCATCTTCAGGACGCCGAAGCCCTCCTTGACCCTGGCGGTGGCTACCTTGGCGAGGTCATCGGCGGTGCCGGCGGACAGTGTGACGTCTGTGGGCACCTCGAGGGTGGTCGATCCGAGCAGCACAGGGAGGCTGATCCCGCGCCTGCGTGCGGCCAGGTCGTGCAACGCCACGTCGACGGCCGCCTTGGCGCCGAAGTTACGGGCTACCGCACGCATCACCCGGTGCGTGTGGTCGACGAGGTCGTCCGGGTCACCGCCCAGCACGACGGTTCGGAGCGGACCGCTGACACAGGCCTCCGCGCCCGCCGAGGACTCGCCGGTCACCTGCCACACCTGCGGGGCCTCGCCCCACCCGGTCACCCCGTCGCTGTCGGTGACCTCGACCAGCAGGCTGTCGGTCGTCGTGGTTCGGCGGAGCGCGGTGACGAACGGGGTGTGGAGAGGCACGCTCACCCGATGGCACCTGATCTGCTCGATCCTGCTCATCGCACCCGCTCCCGCCAGACCATCGTGCTGGCCCCGGCGATCAGCCGGCTCGCCTCGTCCTCGGCCAGGTCCGACGTCGTGCACACCGCCAGGACGTACGGCGGCGAGTCCTCGGGCCGCACGAGCGCCACGTCATGAGCCACGCGGGTGACCCAGCCGGTCTTGTTGGCGACGTAGGTCCCCGGTGGCAGCCCGGCCGGGATCTTGTCACGGTGCTGCTGCGCGGCGAGCACCTCCTCGACCTCACGACAGGTCTCTTCACCGGCCAGCGTCCCCGCCGCGATCCCGCACATGACCCGGCCCAGGTCCGCGGCGGTGACGACGTTGTCGAGCCCGGCCTCCCTCGCGGCGGCGTCCTCGATGCCGCGAGGCAGCGCGGTGGCGGGGGAGCACCCGGAATCACTCAGGACGGCAGCGACCTCGCCGGTGCCGACCTGCTCGAGCGCCAGGTTCGTCGCGAGGTTCCCCGAGTGCACGATCGCGTGCCGCACCAGGGTCCGCAGCGCCGCCTGGCCGCCGAGCCGCGACCACGTCTCGTCGTCCTGGTCGTCGTCCTGCGTCAGCGAGAAGGAGCTTCCGTCCAGCGCGGAGGCGAAGCCGTTGTGCACCGGCACCGGACGGTCGAGGTCGAGCTCCCCCCGCTCGTGACGTCGGTAGGCCGCGACCAGCAGTGGCAGCTTCATCGTGCTCGCGGCGTAGTGGACGGCCTCCGCGTCGCGGGCGACGACCTGGCGTCCCGAGACCTCGCCGCACCAGACCGAGAACGTGCCGGACGAGGTCGAGGGGAACAAGGCGTCGAGGGCGAGCGTCAGGTCGGCGAGCTCGCGCGAGTCCGGGTGCGTGGGCGACGGCATGCGAGACAGGCTACGGTGCGCTGGACCGGGCTCGGGCGCGGAAGGTCGCCGTGCCGTGAGATCTGGCCTACCCCGGGGTAGTCAGCCGGGCCTCTTGCCCCTAAACTAGAACACGTTCCACTAGTCGTGAACGGTTCCAGCGAGGGAGTGCGTGCGTGTCTCAGGTGCCCGTCCGCGTCGACCTGCTCGTCGTCGGCGCCGCCAACCCCCCGTTCGTCGCCGCCTGCCCGAAAGGGGCGTAACCACGTGGCCAGCAAGGGCAGAGACCTGGTCAAGATGTCGGACGCCGAGATCCAGGAGTTCCTCGCCGCGTCCAAGAAGGTCCAGGTCGCGACGGTCAACCCCGACGGGAGCCCGCACCTCACGACCCTGTTCTATGTCGTGCAGGACGGCCGGATCGCCTTCTGGACCTACGGCCGGTCCCAGAAGATCAAGAACCTCGAGCGTGACCCGCGGATCACCTGCCTCGTCGAGGCCGGCGACGACTACTTCGAGCTGCGGGGTGTGTCGGTCAGTGGGCGCGCCGAGCTCGTCACCGACGAGGCGGACATCCGCAAGATCGGCACGGCCGTCGCGTCGCGGATGGTCGACGGGGCGGATCTCGGCGACATCGGCCGGGACGAGGTCGAGCGGCAGGTGCGCAAGCGCGTCGGCGTGGTCGTCGTACCCGAGAAGACCGCCTCGTGGGATCACCGCAAGATGCTCGCGGGCGCCGGCTCCTGAGCAGTGACCCAACGGCAGCACCGACGGCAGCAAGGCAGGACCATCCAGGATGAGGAGACAGCGATGAGCCCCGACGTCATCGGCCAGGTGGCCGTCGACTACGACCTGTGCGAGGCGAACGGCATCTGCGTCGGGATCGCGCCCGAGGTCTTCGACCTCGACGACGACGACAACCTGCACCTGTTGAAGAGCGACGTCACGACCGAGAACGAGTCGCGCATCCAGCAGGCCCTCGACTCGTGCCCGCGCAACGCGCTGCGTATCGAAAGGAACGAAGATGCCTGAGGACCTGCTCTCCCTCGACGGTCGCGTCGCGATCGTGACCGGTGCGGGCGCCGGTCTCGGCCGGGCAGAGGCGCTCGCGCTCGCGGGTGCCGGTGCCAGGGTCGTGCTCAACGACCTGCCCGGTGCCGCCGACGCTGTGGCCGAGGAGATCTCCTCCGCCGGCGGTGAGGCCGTCGTGGTCGCCGGTGACATCAGTGAACGCACTACGGCCGACGCGCTGACGGCCGCTGCCGTCGACGGCCTGGGCAGCCTCGACATCGTGGTGAACAACGCCGGTGTCCTGCGCGACAAGATGCTGTTCAACATGTCCGACGAGGACTGGGACCTCGTCATCCGGGTCCACCTGCGCGGCCATTTCCTGCTCTCTCGCAACGCCGCCGCGCACTGGCGGTCGGTGGCGAAGGCGACCGAGCGACCGGTTTACGGCCGCGTGGTCAACACCGCGTCCGAGGCCTTCCTCATCGGTTCCCCGGGACAGGCGAACTACGCCGCGGCCAAGGGTGGCATCACCGCGCTGACCCTCTCGACTGCTCGCGGCCTCGGCCGGATGGGGGTGCGGGCCAACACGATCTGCCCCCGCGCCCGCACCGCGATGACCGAGAACGTCTTCGGCGAGGACAGCTCCGGCCAGGGCATCGACCCGCTCTCGCCCGAGCACGTGGCGCCGCTGGTCGCCTACCTCGCCTCACCGGCCGCCGAGCAGATCACCGGCCAGGTGTTCGTGGTGTACGGCGGGATGGTTGCCCTGCTGGCCGCCCCGGTGGTCGAGCAACGCTTCGACGCGCAGGGCGACACCTGGGACCTCGGGGCCCTCGACAAGCAGATCGGCAGCTACTTCGCCGACCGCGACCCCCGCACGAGCTTCGCCGCCGACAGCGTGATGACCATCGCGGGCCAGCCGCTCGGCTGAGGGCCCGCGCCCGCGCCTCCGTCGTACACATCGAAAAGGAACCGAGCATATGAGCAACACGGGACGACTCGCCGGCAAGGTGGCCCTGATCACCGGTGCCGCACAGGGCCAGGGCGCTGCCGCGGCACGGGCCTTCGTGGCCGAGGGGGCGAAGGTCGTGATCGCCGACATCGCCGACGACGCGGGCAAGGCGCTGGCCGACGAGCTGGGGGAGGCGGCGTACTACCGGCATCTGGACGTCACCAGCGAGGTCGACTGGGAGAGTGCGGTCGCCGAGGCGGTCGAGACGTTCGGGCAGGTCGACGTGCTGATCAACAACGCCGGCGTGCTGCTGTTCAGCGAGCTGACCAAGACCTCGCTCGAGGAGTACGAGCGGGTGATCCGGATCAACCAGGTCGGCACCTTCCTGGGCATGCGGTCGGTTGCCGACCACATGGCCGAGCGGGGCGGCGGCTCGATCGTGAACTCCTCGTCGATCGAGGGCCTCGGCGGCATGCCGCTGCTGGTCGCCTACTCGGCGAGCAAGTTCGCGATCCGCGGCATGACGAAGGTGGCGGCGATGGAGCTCGGACCCAAGGGCATCCGGGTGAACTCCGTGCACCCCGGGATGATCGACACGGGCATGATCCGCGACTTCGCCGGCGAGGAAGGCCTCGAGTGGGGCGGCACCAAGGTCGCCCTCAAGCGGGTGGGCAAGCCGGAGGACGTGGCCGGCGTCTACGTCTTCCTGGCCAGTGACGAGAGCGGCTACTGCACCGGCGCGGAGTTCGTCTGCGACGGCGGCGCCACCGCGACGCATGCCTACGGTGGCTGAGCCACCCTGCGCGAGGGGGTCAGTCGCGCAGCAGCAGCCGGACGGCGACGTCCATCGACTTGCTGACGTCGACCGCGGACGCCCTGCCGGTCACCCACTGCACGAGGCTGGCGAGCCAGACGTCGCCGATCACCTTGGCGATCGCGATGTCCTCCTCCGTCGGCTCGACCTTGTCGCTGGTGCTGCTCGGGTCGTTCATCGCCCGCATCAGCATCCGGGTGACCTGCATCCCGACCACGTGGATCTCGTTGGCCACCGAAGCGTCGGCGAACATGAACGCGCGGGTCAGCGCCTCGGTGAGGTTCGGGTCCCGCTGGAGCGCGCGGGTCGTGCGGCTGAGCACGTACATCACCCGGTCCGGTGCGCTGTCGCCAGGAATCGGCTTGCGGTCGAAGTTGGCGTTGGCCTGCTCGAACTCTCGCGCGAGGGCCGAGACGAGCAGGTGGATCTTCGACGGGAAATAGCGGTAGAGGGTGCCGAGCGCCACGTCGGCCCGCTCGGCCACCGCCCGCATCTGTACGGCGTCGAAGCCGCCCTTGGAGGCGAGGGCGATCGTGGCGTCGAGGATCCGCTTGCGTCGGTCACGCTGAGCTGCCGAGCCGAGCTCTTCGAACGCCAACGAGTTCATGCTGCTCACGGTGGTGCTCCCGTCGCTTATCCACGGCTGGCTCGTTGTAGTGAACACCGGCCCAGACCGGTCTCTCTTACCGCGTAGGCTAACACCGGCCAACGGCGTAATCGAAACACGTTTCAGTTGCAGTTTCCCTGTTCTTGGAGGTCAAAACGTGCGTATCGCTCTGCTGTCTTACCGCAGCAAGCCCCATTGCGGTGGCCAGGGTGTTTACGTCAGGCACTTGAGCCGCGAGCTGGTCGCGCTCGGCCACGACGTCGAGGTCTTCTCCGGCCAGCCCTACCCCGAGCTCGACCCTGGTGTCCGGCTGACCAAGCTGCCGAGCCTGGACCTCTACCGTGAGCCGGACCCCTTCCGCACGCCGCGCCTGAGCGAGTTCCGTGACGCCATCGACGTCCTCGAGGTCGCCACGATGTACACAGCCGGCTTCCCCGAGCCGCTCACGTTCAGCCTCCGCGCCGCCCGTGTTCTGAAGCGGAGGCTCCGCGACTTCGACGTGGTCCACGACAACCAGACGCTGGGCTACGGCCTGCTCGACATCGCGCGGACCGGTCTCCCGATGGTGTCGACCATCCACCACCCGATCACCTTCGACCGGCGGGTGGACATGAGCTCGGCGCACGGCGCCAAGAAGCTCTCCACGTGGCGTTGGTACGGCTTCCTCACCATGCAGGGTCGCGTCGCCCGCAGGATGAAGCACGTCCTGACTGTGTCCAAGTCCTCCGCCCGCGACATCACGGCCGACTTCGGGGTCTCGCCGGAGCGGATCGAGGTGATCCCGCTCGGCGTGGAGCCCGAGGTGTTCCAGCACTACCAGGACCCCCGGGTCCCCGGGCGGATCGTCGCCATGGCGAGCGCCGACACCCCGATGAAGGGGGTCGCGACACTGCTCGAGGCGTTCGCCAAGCTGCGCACCGAGCGCGACGCCGAGCTGCTGCTGATCACCAGGCCGAAGCCGGGTGGTCGCACCGAGCAGCTCATCGACCGGCTCTCGATCAAGGACAGCGTCCGCTTCGTCAGCGGCCTGAGCGACACCGACCTCGCGGAGGTCGTCGGCTCCGCCGAGATCGCGTGCGTGCCGTCGCTCTACGAAGGCTTCTCGCTGCCGACGGTGGAGGCGATGGCGTGCGGCACCCCGCTCGTGGTGAGCCGGGCCGGGGCGATCCCGGAGGTCGTGGGGGAGGACGGACTGTGCGCGGACCTGGTCACCCCAGGGGACGTGGGGGAGCTCGCCGCGGCGCTCGAGGCGCTGCTCGACGACCCAGAGCGACGTCACCGGATGGGCGCGGCAGGGCGCAGGCGGGCCCTCGAGAAGTTCAGCTGGCGTGCGGTGGCCGAAGCCACCGCGGCGGCCTACCAGCGGGCCATCGACGACGAGAAGAAGCAGGAGAGCTGACCAGATGCTGACCGTTGACTTCGACCGGCTGGGGGTCCAGGCCGGGGACCGCGTGCTTGACATGGGGTGTGGCGCCGGGCGCCACGCGTTCGAGCTGTACCGCCGGGGCACCGACGTGATCGCGTTCGACCAGGACGCGGACGAGCTCTCCGCGGTGTCGGACATGTTCGCGGCGATGCGGGCGGAGAACCAGGTCCCGGACGGCGCCGACGCGGACGTGAAGCAGGGCGACGCCCTCTCGCTCCCGTTCGCCGACGGCGAGTTCGACCGGATCGTCGCCGCCGAGGTCCTCGAGCACATTCCGGACGACGAGGCCGCTATCGCCGAACTCGTGCGGGTGCTCCGCCCCGGTGGGACGATGGCGGTGACGGTGCCACGCTGGCTTCCCGAGAAGATCTGCTGGGCGCTCTCGGACGAGTACCACGAGGTCGAGGGTGGACACGTGCGCATCTACACCGGCGACGAGCTCGTCGGGAAGGTGGAGCAGGCGGGCACGACCTTCACGGGGAAGGAGCACGCACATGCACTCCACTCGCCGTACTGGTGGCTCAAGTGCGCCGTCGGGGTGGACAACTCCGACCACCTGCTGCCCAAGACGTACCACCGACTGCTCGTGTGGGACATCATGAAGCGCCCCTGGGTGACGCGCACGGCCGAGCGGGTGCTCAACCCGGTCATCGGCAAGAGCATGGTCCTCTACTTCACGAAGCCCTGAGGGTGCCGATGACGTTCGAGATCCCTTCGCTGCCCGGCCTGCTGAGCGTCGACGACATCCGCAGGACGGCTGCCTGGATCGCGCAGGTCCAGGAGCCGAGCGGGGCGATCCCGTGGTTCCGCGGAGGGCACACGGACACCTGGGACCACGTCGAGTGCGCGATGGCGCTGCTCGTCGCCGGCCAGGTCGAGGCTGCGGAACGGGCCTACCAGTGGCTGTTCGAGACCCAGCGCCCCGACGGGTCGTGGCCCATGAAGACCACCTTGCGCGGCGTCGAGGACCCGGGCACCGACACGAACATGACGGCCTACGTGGCCGTCGGCGTCTGGCACCACTGGCTGGTCCGCCGCGACGAGGCGTTCCTGCGCAGGGCGTGGCCCGTGGTACGCCGGGCGCTCGACTGCGTCACCGGGCTCCAGCTGCCGTTCGGCGGCATCGCCTGGGCGCGTGACGAACGGGGTGCGTGGTGGGACACCGCGCTGGTGGCGGGTAGCTCGAGCATCTACCACGCGCTCGCGTGCGGGCTCGCGCTCAGCGAGGTGGTCGACGAGCCACAGCCGGGGTGGGAGCTCGCCGCCGGACGGCTCGGCCACGCCTTGCGAGAGCACGAGGACCGTTTCGAGGCCAAGCCGCGGTACTCCATGGACTGGTACTACCCGATCCTCGGCGGGGCCCTTCGCGACCAGGACGCGGCCGCCCGGCTCTCGGCGAGGTGGGACGACTTCGTCGTGCCGGACCTCGGGATCCGTTGCGTCGACGACCGGCCCTGGGTCACCGGTGCGGAGACGTGCGAGCTGGCGCTGTCGGTCGATGCGATGGGTCAGCCCGACCGGGCCCTCGAGCTGGTGAGTGCGATGCAGCACCTGCGCGACGTGGACGGTTCCTACTGGACCGGCTACGTGTTCGCCGACGACGCCCGGTGGCCGGTGGAGCGGAGCACCTGGACCGCGGCCGCGGTCGTCCTGGCCGTGGACGCGCTCTCCCGAACGACCCCCGGGTCGGGCATCTTCCGGGGCACCAGCCTGCCGGGGCCGTTCACGGAGATCGCTCTCGGCTGCGGCTGCGTCCCCGCGGACGCGGCCGGGGGGTCATCGAACCGGGTCGCCGGCCTCTCCCCGCACGCGCGTTAGGACTCGCATCGAGCCGAGCACGTCGGTCTCCGCGAAGTCCCCGCTCTCGAGCGCGCGGAGGTAGACGCGGTACGGCGCCTGCCCGCCGTCGGCGGGGTCGGGGAAGACGTCGTGGATCACCATCAGGCCGTCCTTGGCCACCCAGCGGCCCCAGCCCTCGTAGTCGTTGCCCACGTGCTCGTCGGTGTGCCCGCCGTCGACGAACAGCAGGGACAGGGGTGTGCGCCAGTGCGCGGACACCGTCGTCGACCGGCCGACCACGGCCACGACCTGCTCCTCGAGGCCGGCTCGCGCGATGGTGTGGCGGAAGTGGCCGAGCGTGTCGATCTTTCCCACCTCGGCGTCGACCAGGGTGGGGTCGTGGTACTCCCACCCCTCCTGGTTCTCTTCCGAGCCGCGGTGATGGTCGACCGTGAAGACCGTGCCGCCGACCTCGCGGGCGGCCGCGCCCAGGTAGACCGCGGACTTGCCGCAGTACGTCCCGACCTCGAGCACCGGCCCGTGGGGAAGCCGCTCCCGCGCCAGGCGGTGAAGGAGGTCGCCCTCTTCGAGCGGCATGAAGCCCTTGGCGGCCAGGGCGTGCTCGAGCAGGTCCTCGGGCATGCCGTCGGTGGCCCCGTCGGTGGCCCCGTCGGCGGGGGTGTTCGTGGGCGACATGTGGTCCTCGTTCCGGTCTCGGACGCAGCGTGCGCAGGCCAGCGTATCCGTGGCAGTATTGAAACACGTTCTACATCAGGAGGAGTCGCGCTGTGACTATCGGACTCACCGAGGAGCAGGCCGCGCTCGCCTCGTCCCTGGCTGACTGGGCCACCGACCGCGGGTTCCCCGAGGCGGTGCGCCGCGCGGAGGGCGGCGGGCAGGAGGTCCTTCTCGAGGCCTGGAGCGAGGTCGCGGACCTCGGCGTCCTCGGGATCGGGGTGCCGGAGTCGCTTGGCGGTGCGGGGGGCACCCTCCTCGACCTCGCCTGCGCCCTCGAGGCCGCGTCGGCGGGCCTCGTGCCGGGTCCGCTCCTGTCCACCGCGACCGCGGCCACGCTGCTGGGGGAGCAGGTCGAGTCGGCCGTGGCGAAGCGCTTCCTTCCCGCCATCTGCGACGGCTCGGTCCGGGTCGGGCTGGCAGCACAGGTCGGAGTGGCCGTTCAGGCCTCGCCGCTGACCGTCAGCGACGACGAGGGAACGCTCAGCGGCGAGGTCCCGGTGGTGCTCGACCTCGCGAACGCGACGCACCTGCTCCTGGGTGGAGCTACCGGGCAGGGTGCGCCGAGCGGGACCGAGACCTGGTTCGTCGTCCCCACTGACGCCGACGGCGTGACCGTCGAGACGAGCGTCGACGCTCCCGACCTCTCACGAACCGTCGGCTCCGTCCGGCTGGCCGATGTGGCGGTCTCCACCGACGAGGTCCTCGAGGTCGAGGCGGGCAGGGTGCACGACGTGCTCCTGGCCCTGGCCGCCGCCGAGGCGGCCGGGACGGCGCGCTGGGCGCTGAACACCGCGGTGCAGTACGCCGGTGTCCGCGAGCAGTTCGGGCGCAAGATCGGCTCGTTCCAGGCCATCAAGCACCTCTGCGCCCAGATGCTCGAGCGAGCCGAGTCCGCCACTGCTGTCGCGTGGGACGCTGCCTCGGCCCATGACGCCGACCCGCGGCAGCTCCGCTTCGCGGCGGCAGTGGCCGGCGCCACCGCGCTCGACGCTGCCGTCGAGAACGCCAAGGACTGCATCCAGGTGCTCGGCGGTATCGGGTTCACCTGGGAGCACGACGCCCACCTCCACCTGCGGCGAGCTCTGAGCACACGCCAGCTCCTGGGCGGGACCGACCGGCTCCGCCTCGTGGTGGCCGGGCTCGCGCTCGACGGGGTCCGGAGAACTCCCTTCATCGCGCTCGGCGAAGGTGCAGAGGAGCTCCGGGCGTCGGTCCGCGCCGACGTGGAGCGGGTCCGGAGGGCGGAGGGCGACGCCCGGCGTACCGCTCTGGCGGAGTCCGGACTGCTGGCACCTCACTGGCCAAGGCCCTTCGGGCGGGGCGCCGACCCGCGCGAGCAGCTCGTCATCGACGAGGAGCTGGCCTCAGCGGGCGTCAAACGGCCCGATCTGGGCATCGGTGCGTGGGCATCGCCGACCATCCTGGGTCACGGCACGGAGGCTCAGAAGGAACGTTTCGTGCCGGGAACGTTGCGTGGCGACATCGTCTGGTGCCAGCTGTTCAGCGAGCCCGGCGCCGGGTCGGACCTGGCCTCGCTGCGGACCAGGGCCGAGCGGGTCGAGGGTGGCTGGCGGCTGGTCGGCCAGAAGGTGTGGACGTCCCTGGCCACCCGGGCCGACTGGGCGATCTGCCTAGCGCGGACCAACCCCGACGCCCCGTCGCACAAGGGGATCACCTACTTCCTCGTCGACATGCGCAGCGAGGGCATCGAGATCCGGCCCTTGCGTGAGATCACCGGGGAGGCGGTGTTCAACGAGGTCTTCCTCGACGGCGTCGTGGTGCCCGACGACCAGGTCGTCGGAGAGGTGGACGACGGCTGGAAGCTGGCCCGCACCACGCTCGCCAACGAGCGGGTGGCGATGAGCGGCTCCTCGCTCGGTGTGAGCGTCGAGCGCGCCCTGCGGGTGCTGCAGGAGCGCGGGGGCGATCCCTCGGCGGCCGCCGAGATGCTGCGGGTCGGGGGAGCGGTCGCCGACGCCGTAACCGTGACCATGCTCGGCGCCCGGGCGACCTTGCGGTCTCTGGCGGGCCAGGCCCCAGGAGCCGAGTCGAGCGTGCAGAAGCTCGTCGGCGTCCGGCACCGTCAGGAGGCGGCGGAGCTCGCTTACGACCTGCTGGGTCCCTTGGCGCTCGTCGGGGCCCCCGACGCGCGGGAGGCCTTGCACGAGCTGCTTCTCACCCGGTGCCTCAGCATCGCAGGCGGCACCACGCAGGTGCTTCGCAACGTCGCCGGAGAGCGGATTCTCGGGCTCCCGCGCGGCTGACGGGCGTCAGGCCTGCAACTGCGCGGCCTTCCAGTGCGCGTGGTTCCAGCGCAGGAACCGGTCGACGCCACGGACCACGTGGGCGCTCCGGATGGAGGGGAACACGTCGAAGGCGTGCTGCGTGCCGGGCAGCTCGGCATAGGCCACCGGGTTGTGCGACACCTCGCGAAGCCGGCGCACGAAGCTTCGCGCCTGCGTGACCGGCACGAGGGAGTCGTGCGTGCCGTGGAGGACGAAGAACGGGGGCGCCTCGGGGTTGACCCGCAGCAAGGGCGATGCCCGTTCGAAGTCCACGAGGTGGAGCTCCGCGTCCTTCTTGAGCACTCGTGGGCCGAGGAAGCCGTCCCGCAGCTGCACCGACCGTCGGTCCCCACCGGTCCCGGCGAAGTCGTAGACGCCGTAGTGGGGGACGGCGGCCTGCAAGGTGGTGTCGGCGTCCTCGAAGCCGGGCTGGTACTCCGGGTCGTTCGGCGTGAGGGCGGCCAGGGCCGCGAGGTGCCCACCGGCCGAGCCGCCGGTGATCGCGACGTACGACGGGTCGCCGCCGTACTCCGCGATGTTGTCGCGGATCCAGGCGATGGACCGCTTCACGTCGACGATGTGCGTGGGGAAGGCGTGCCGTGGGCTGAGCCTGTAGTTGATCGCGACGCAGACCCAGCCGCGGGCGGCCATGTGCAGCATGAGCGGGATGCCCTGCTGGTCCTTGTTGCCGATCGTCCAGCCCCCGCCATGGACCTGGAGCAGCACCGGCGCGCCTTGGACCGGCCCCTCTGCCCGGCGGTAGACGTCGAGGAGGCCGCGGCGGCTGCCCCGTCCGGCGTAGGTGATGTTCTTGGTGACGTCGACCTCGGGATGTTGCATCCGGAAGGGCATGGCCAGCTGTTGCCAGGGGGTGGCCATGTCGATGTCGGTGTAGACCTTGGTCAGGTCGTCGCGGTAGTCCTCGCCGAGTGCTGCCCTGAGTGCCCGCTCCACATCGTCCTTGGCGGCCTGCGACTGGCGCATCAGGTAGGCGAGTCCTGCGATGCTCGCCACCGCGAGCCCCACCGCCTGCTTCTGGCCGTGACCATCACCGCGTCGGCGCGTTAACTGCGTGAGCGTGTCGACCGCAGTGGTGGCCGCGAGCTGGGGCGCGAGCTCGGTGGTGAGCCAGCCGGCGAGCATCGCGGGTATGCCCGCCCAGTACCCCGGGACCGGGCGCAGCGCGTTGGCTGTCAGGGCGGCGGTGACGACTTGGCGTCGCAGGAAGCGGTTCGGCATGAGACCAGCATAGGCAAACTAGAACGTGTTATAGGAACGGCATACCATGGCATCCATGAACCGACTCAGCGGGCTCGACGCCAGCTTCCTCTACCTCGAGTCGTCCACGCAGCTGCTCCACGTCTGCGGCGTGGTGATGATCTCACCCGAGACCATGCCCGAGGCGTACTCCTTCAACTCCCTGAAGGGCGCCATCGGCCGCCGGATCAGTGCCATGCCGGAGTTCCTCCGCACCCTGCACACGGTCCCGCTGCATCTGGACCACCCGGTCTGGGTCGTCGACGAGGACTTCGACATCGACCGGCACGTGCACCGGATCGCCGTACCCTCGCCGGGCGGTGAGGAGGAGCTCGCCGAGATCGTCGGTCACCTGGCCGGCATCCCGCTCGACCGCTCCCGACCGCTGTGGGAGATGTGGGTCGTCGAGGGACTTGCGAGCGGCAAGATCGCGGTGTTCACGAAGATGCACCATGCCACGGTCGACGGCGTCTCCGGCGCCAACCTGATCTCCAACCTGTGCAGCCTCGACGCCGAGGCGCCGCCGGTTCCGGACAGGGCGCCCGAGCACGACCGGGTGCCGAGCGACCTCGAGCTCACGGCCAGGGGAGTGGTCTCCGCGGCCACGAAACCTGTCGAGCTGGCCAAGCTCCTCCTGCCCTCCGCGGGGATCGTCACCAACTGGATCGGAAGGGCGCGTAAGGGCAAGGCGATGCCCGCGCCCTTCACCGCACCGAGGACCTCCTTCAACGGCACGATCACCGGCCACCGTTCAGCGGCGTTCACCGACTTCGATCTCGAGGACGTCAAGGCGATCAAGAAGGCCACGGGCGCCACGGTCAACGATGTCGTGCTCGGACTGGTCGGTGGCGCCTTGCGACGCTACCTCGACGACCGGGACGAGCTCCCGTCGAGCTCGCTGGTCGCGATGGTCCCCGTGTCGGTGCACGGAAAGTCCAAGCGCGCCGGCAGCAACAAGGTGTCGGGGATGTTCGCGAAGCTCTACACCGACGTCGAGGACCCGGTCGAGCGGATCCGTGCCATCGCCGAGACCAACGGGGACGTCAAGGAGCACCACCACGCGATCGACGCCGACACCCTGCAGGACTGGGCGCAGTTCGCCGCTCCCCGCACGTTCGCGATGGCGGTCCGGGTCTACTCCCGACTTCGTCTCGCCGAGAGGCATCCGGTCGTCCACAACCTGGTGGTCTCCAACGTCCCGGGCCCGCCGGTGCCGGTCTACTTCATGGGTGCTCGGATCGAGGCGCTCTACCCGCTCGGCCCGGTGTTCCACGGCGCCGGGCTGAACGTCACGGTGATGTCGAACAACGGCAGGATGCACGTCGGGCTGCTCGCCTGCCGGGAGCTCGCGCCGTCGGTGTGGGACCTCGCGAGGCAGATCCCAGCCGAGCTAGCCGCAGCTCTCGAGGCGCTTCCGGTCGCGCACGCGCGCAGCAACTGACGCGCAGGCCTCGAGCAGCACCGGCACGAACGTCTCCGCGGCGAGGACACAGCCGGCGTGCCCGGCGTCGACCTCGTGCGTCGTCGCAGCGGGAATGCCTGCCGCCAGCGACCGCTGCCGTTCGGGAGGAATGACGTGGTCCTTCCTCGTCACCACGACAGCCGTGGGTACGTCGATCTGGCGGAGCCACGGCCTGGAGTGGTGACGGCCCAGGACCGCCACCGCCTGCGCGACAGCCCAGGGGCTCGTCTTGCGGAACTCCGCCAGGGCCCAGTCGTGCAGGTCTCCGGGGTGGTCGATGTCGAGCATCTTCGCCGCACCCCTGGCGGCAGCCGCCGCCGTCCGGGACTGCGACAGCCCGCGCAGGGCACCCATGGAGAGCCCCATGGTGTGGAAGAACAGCATCTCGGTCGGCGACGTCCGGAACCTGTCGGTCGTCGCGCCCAGGACCAGCCCCGCGACGAGCTCGGGATGCTGACGCCAGGTCCGCTGCGCGATGATCGAGCCCATGGAGTAGCCGCCGACGATGACCTGCTCGAGACCGAGCGCCTCGATGACCGCGGCGGCGTCGTCGGCGCAGTCGTGGAGCGAGAACTCCGCCGACATGATCCCCTGGCCGTGCCAGCGCTGGTCGAGAGTGACCACCCGGTACTTCTTCACGAGCTCGGGGATGGCGGGGAACCACGTGAGCAGGCCGGTGCAGCCGACTGCGTGCAGGAGCAGCAGGGTGGGAGCGCCCGGCGGGCCGGGGCTGTCCGTCACGAACGTCTGGCCGCGTCCCGGGAGGTCCACGACACGTCCCTGGGGGATCTGTGTCGAGGGGAGTGGAACCGCTTTGCGTATGGCCGACCGGCGCATCTCCCTGGTGGTCACGAAGCCCTCCTCAGGGTTTGCGAGTCTCGGTAGAGACTAGAACACGTTCCAGCCAAGGGTGCAAGGGGTTCAGCCCTCGGTGCTTCTGCGCACCGCGATCCCGCTCAGCAGTCGCAGGGCCGTCCCGAGGTAGATCAGGTCGAAGAGCATCTGGGCCGTGACGAGCAGCTGGCCGAGGGTGGCCGCCGGATGCAGGTCGCCGAAGCCCACGGTGCTCACCACGGTGACCGAGAAGTAGAGCGCCGAGGTCCGGTCCCCGATACCCACGAACTGTCTGGGATCCACGCTGGCGGTGACCGAATAGGTCAGCGCGAAGCCGAGAACCAGGAGGTACAACGCGCTCAGCAGCCACTGGATCTCGTACATCTCCTCGCTGAGGCTCTGCCGACTCCGGCGGGCATGGCGCCGGAAGACCACCGCGACGGCGCCCACGAGAGCGAGGCCCACCACGAGACGCACCAGGACGCCCCCGTCGGAGACGTCGAGACGCAGCGGAAGGACGTAGTACCCGGCCGTGAGCAGGACCAGGACGACCGTGGTGTTGGTCAGCAGCGTCAGGAGCTGACGCCGCACCCCGAAGAAACCGGGTCGCAGCGACTCGTCACTCATGCCACCCAGAGTTCCACGTCGAGCGGTCCCTGTTCATCGGTTTCCGCTTGAAGGGCGGCGTCACGGTGGCTCGGCGACCGGCGTCAGGCGGTGGCGCGAGCGCTGGAGCCCCGGCTGCCGGACGGTGCAGCCGGGGCTCCAGAAGCGGTCACCCGCGCAGGTCCAGGCGCCCCGCTCGCCCGGGTGTGGTCAGC
Organism: uncultured Actinomycetota bacterium; assembly: GCA_963700955.1. GTDB lineage: Bacteria > Actinomycetota > Actinomycetes > Propionibacteriales > Nocardioidaceae > Nocardioides_C. Next base: position 458,654 of record CAVOZH010000004.1, read on the forward strand.
GCAGGCCGGCCTTGCGCGAGCAGACCGGCCAGGCACCCCAGCCCTGCACCCGGCGTACCTTCTCCGCGACGCGGATCTGCTGCGCGCGGGTGGCGCGGTGGGCGTTGGACGCGTACCTCCCGCCGCCGAAGGCGCGCCACGTCCCACTGCTGAACTGGAGGCCGCCGTAGTAGCCGTTGCCGGTGTTGATGTGCCAGCGCCCGCCCGACTCGCACTGTGCGAGTCGCTTCCAGGCGCTGAGGCTTGCGGCATCGGCCGGCGTTGCGACCATGACGGCGCTCAGGGCGGAGATGAGGGCAACGATCGCTGCCAGGAACATGCGTGTGCGCATGACAACCAGACCTCTCGTACGCCTGCGAGGTCAGCTGTCGGGTTCGGGCGGAAAGGTCTTGCCCGGCCTCGCCCGCGCATGGCGGTCGAGGCTTCACCCCGAGGTACCTCCGGGGACGTACCGGCTCGTGCGAGCCAGTGCGCGCCGGGGACCGTGGAGAAGTGGGTCCCCCGCTCCTGCCCCTGGTGTCGTACTCGATGGTGTCGGACCGGGTGCGGGGCAGGATTCGGCGTTGCCCCGGTGCGACGCTCCGGCGTCTTGCGGAGCCCGTCCAGGCTAAGCAGATGGCAGGAGCGAGCCAACCGGAACGCGAAACTTCGTGACGCGCGTCTCAGCCGCGTGTCACCCGCCCCGAATCGGGGTAGCCGGCGCCTATTTCGAGGGCTGGGGAACCTTGCAGTCCTTGACCTTCGGGTTGACGCCGACGTAGTTCAGCGGCCCCGCGGCAACGGTGACGATGACTGTGCCGGCCTTGGCGCAGTCGGCGTTCTCGCCTCCGAGGTACCCACGCTGTGCCGCGGCGAGGGCTCCGATGACGAGCCAGACCACGACCACGATTGTGCCGATTCGCATGAGTTCCTCCCGGTTGGTGACCCCCGCGGCGATTTGTACCCCCGCTGGAGTGCGTGGAAACGCCCTGGACCGGTGCGGACCCCTCTGGACCAGTCAGGCTCTGGTCAGGACCGCGTCGGCGAGCACGGGGGCGCCGTCGCGCTCCGGCTGTGGGCCGGTGATCGTCGCCGACACCAGGACCTGCTCGCCCTCGTCCCAGGCGCGGACACGGATCGTCTCACCCGGGAAGACCACACCGGCGAACCGCGCGGTGAAGCTCCCCACGGCGGCCGTGTCGGCGCCGAGCAGCGCGTCGACCACGCAGCGGAGGACGATGCCGTAGGAGCACAGGCCGTGCAGGATCGGTGCCGGGAAGCCGGCTGCTGCCGCGAAGGCGGGATCGGCATGGAGCGGGTTCCGGTCTCCGCAGAGGCGGTAGAGCATCGCCTGCTGTGGCGTGGTGGCGTACGAGGTGTCCGCATCGGGCTCGCGTCCGGGCAGCTCGACCTTCGAGGACGGGCCGCGGTCGCCGCCCCAGCCGCCCTCGCCGCGGACGAAGATGCTCGACCGGGTCGTGAACAGCGGCTCGCCGGCCTCGTCGACGGCGTTCCCCTCCTGCACGATCACGGCAGCCTTCCCCTTGTCCCACACGTCGCTGATCCGGGTGCGCACGGTGGCTCTGGCCGCGGTGGGCAGCGGTCGGTGTACGACGATCTCCTGGCTGCCGTGAAGGACGTTCGCCAGGTCGATGTCGCAGCCGGGCAGGTCGAGGGTGGGCGCCTCCGTCTCGTGGAAGGTCGGCGCGACGATGCCGAACGACGGGAGCACCTGCAGCCGGTCGTCGTCGAGGGTGTAGCGCAGGGCCTTGGCGTCGGTCTGGTCGCCTGGAGCCGACCCGGCCCCGACGGCGAGGTGGTAGAGCAGCACGTCGGACTCTGTCCACGCGAAGCTGCGCTCCGGGAGCTCCGCGCCGATGGCCTTCTGGGCGTCGATGGGCATGTCAGCTCGCCTTCTCGATGGTCTGCGACGTGCTGTGCTCGGTGGACGGGCCTGTCGATCCCGTGGAGTGGTCGGAGATGTCGAGGGCGGCGAGGTAGCCGAAGACCATCGCCGGGCCGATCGTCGAGCCGGCTCCGGCGTACGTGTGCCCCATGACGGCCGCCGATGCGTTGCCTGCGGCATAGAGCCCCTCGATGACCGAGCCGTCGGCGCGCAGGGCCCGGGCCCGCTCGTCGGTGACGATCCCGCCCTTCGTGCCGAGGTCGCCGGGGACGATCTTCACGGCGTAGAACGGGGCCTGGTCGATCACCCCGAGGCAGGGGTTCGGCGTGTTCGTCGGGTCGCCGTAGTACTTGTCGTAGGCGCTGTCGCCGCGGTGGAAGTCCGTGTCGACGCCTGTGCGGGCCATCTCGTTGAAACGGCTGACGGTCTCGGCGAGTCCGGCGGGGTCGACCCCGATCTGCTCGGCGAGCCCCTCGACGGTGTCGCTCCTGAAGAGGGTCCCGTGCTTGTACCACCGGCCCGGGAAGGGTTGACGGGGCCCGAGCCCCGCGAACAGGTACCGGTTGCGGTAGCGCTGGTCGAGGACCATCCACGACGGGACGTGGGAGACGCCGGTCTCGGCCTCGCCGGCGTACATCGCGTGCACGGCGTCGACGTACGGCGACGCCTCGTTGGCATAGCGGCGGCCGGCCTGGTTCACGATGATCGCGCCGGGCAGGTTGCGCTCCGAGAGGCAGAAGTACGGGCCTCCGGTGAGCGGGATCGTCGGACCCCACCAGGCGTCGTCCATCAGCGCGACGTCGGCACCGACCGCGATCCCGGCGTTGATGCCGCCTCCGGTGTTCGAGGGGGCGCCGGTGGTCCAGTCGGTGGTGATGGGGGAGCGCTGGTACTTCTCGCGCATCTCGAGGTTCTTCTCGAAGCCGCCGCTGGCGAGCACCACGCCGTGACGCGCGCGCACGGTGACGCTCTGCCCGTCCCGGAGGAGGCGTACGCCGGTGACCCGGCCGTCCTCGAGCAGGAGGTCGGTGAGCTCGGAGTCGTACCAGATGGGCACGCCGGCATCGAGCAGTCCTTTGCGCAGACCGATCATCAGCGCGGCCCCCATGGCGTACATCGGGCGCCGGAGCAACACGTTCAGCAGGCGGCCGAGCACTATCCGTAGCGTGGTGAGCGGCCCCCTCGCGGTGCGCATGGCAAGGCTCATCCAGCGGTAGTTCGCCTGCGTCACCACCATCCCCGCAGGCGCCTTGGCGTACGGCGGGTGGAGGCGGGCGAGCTCGTCGCCGATGATCTTGCCGTTGACCGGGCGAGGCTCGACGCTGCGGCCGATCGCGCGACCGCCCGGCGCCTCGGGGTAGTAGTCGGAGTACTCCGGGACCCACATGAAGTCGGCGGCGGAGTGGTCGCGGACGAACTCCAGGGTCTCCGGGCCTCGCTCGAGGAAGGCGTTGCGACGGGCCTCGGGGACCACGTCGCCCACGATGGAGGCGAGGTAGGTCTTGGCGTCAGCGAGGCTGTCGGGGACCTTCGCTGCCCTCAGGGCGTAGTTGTTGGGGATCCACACCCCGCCCCCCGAGCGCGCGGTCGAGCCGCCGAAGTAGGCGCTCTTCTCGACGACCAGCGTCTCGAGACTGCGGTCGGCGGCCGCGAGCGCGGCGGTCATGCCGGCGCCTCCAGCGCCAACGATCACAACGTCCACCAGGTGGTCCTCGTCGCGGTCGTCGGCGCCGTCACGGACGGGTCCGCTGTCACCTTGCGGGCCGGACCGAACCATGTGACCTCCAGCGTCTAGGACCTACCTGCGACAGCCCGGCGGGCACGCATGGACGAACGCCGGAGTTGCAAAACTGTAACAGGTTCCACATTGCCTGCGACAGGCGGGCCCGGCGTCGCCCGGGGGATGGCGCAGGTCCGGGCCGAGGCCGTAAAGTGAGAACGCGTTCTACTTTTCAGCCCCACCTCACGGGGCTTCCCCGGGATGAGGAGTGTTGTGACCGAACCATCATGGGACGCCGAGGCCGACGTCGTCGTCGTCGGCTTCGGTGCCGCAGGCGCCTGTGCCGCCATCGAGGCTGCGGACGCCGGCGCGGAGGTGCTCGTCCTCGACCGGTTCAGCGGCGGCGGCGCGACCGCGATCAGCGGCGGGATCGTCTATGCCGGAGGCGGCACACGTCACCAGCAAGCAGCAGGGGTCCAGGACTCGCCGGAGCAGATGGCCGCCTACCTGCGCCTCGAGACGGCGGGCGCCGTCTGTGAGGAGACCCTCCGATCGTTCTGCGACGGCTCGGTCGACATGCTGAGCTGGCTCGAGGGTCATGGGGTGCCGTTCGAGGGCAGCCTGGCGCCGTACAAGACCTCCTACCCGACCAACAAGCACTACCTCTACTACTCCGGCAACGAGCTCTCCGGACCGGCCCGGGCGGTGGCTGCGCCCGCTCAGCGCGGCCACCGCGCGAAGGGCAGGGGGACCTCGGGCAAGGCGGTGTACGGCCCCCTCCGACGGGCCGTCGAGAAGCGCGGCGTCCGCGTGCAGCGGCTCACCCGCGCCGAGGAGCTCGTCACAGACGAGAACGGTGCCGTGGTGGGAGTCGGCTGCTCGACGATCGAGGGCGCTCCCGCGGCCGTGCTTCGGCAGTACCGCTGGATGGCGGGCAAGGTCGGCAAGCTCAACCTCTGGTACCGACCCGCGGGCAAGATGCTGAGCCGTCGCCTCGAGCGGATCGAGCGCAAGCACGGCCGCCGCTGGACCGTTCGCGCGCGGCGCGGCGTGGTGCTGTCGGCCGGCGGGTTCGCGTTCAACCGGGAGATGGTCCGCGAGCACGCGGCGCCGTACGCGTCGGGCCTGCCGCTCGGGACACTGGGCGACGACGGCAGCGGGATCGGCATGGGGCAGGCGGTCGGCGGCGCCACCAAGTACCTCGACCGCGCGTCGGCCTGGCGCTTCTACACGCCCCCGTCCGCCCTCGCCAAGGGCGTGCTGCTCGGGCCTAACGGCGAACGGGTCTGCAACGAGGCGTTGTACGGCGCCGCCGTGGCCGAGGCCGTCATCCACGAGCACGGAGGCCAGGCGCACCTGCTCGTCGACCAGCGCATCCTGCGCGAGGCCAGGAAGCAGGTCCCGAAGCAGACGCTGTGGTTCCAGCGGTTGCAGACGATCACGATGTTCGGCTCCGGCCGCACCGAGGCGGCGACGGTCAGGCAGGTTGCCACGAAGGTCGGGATCGACGCCGCTGCGGCCGAGCGCACGGTGGCGGCCTACAACGAGGTCGTCCACTGCGGCGCCGACGACCCGCTCGGCAAGCCGGGCGACCAGTGCCAGGAGCTCGTCGAGCCGCCGTTCTCCCTGATCGACATCTCGGTGCGCTCCTCGGTGGGCTTTCCGTGCCCCACGATGACGCTGGGCGGCCTGGTGGTCGACGAGACCACCGGGCAGGTCCTCGGTGAGGACGGCCGCAAGATCGCGGGCCTGTTCGCCGCCGGCCGCACCGCTGCGGGCATCTGCTCCAACTCCTACGTCAGCGGGCTCTCGCTCGCGGACTGTGTGTACTCCGGCCGCCGTGCCGGCCGTTCCGTGACCCAGACCGACCAGGAGGAGCTCGCCCATGCTGTCCGATGAGGAGCGTGCCCAGGCGGCCGCTCTGCTGGCCCAGGCAGAGACCGAGCGCAAGCCGGTCCGGCCGCTGGCCGAGGTCTACCCTGCGATGGACGTCGTGGACTCCTACGAGATCGCGCTGATCAACATCCGGGAGCGCGTCGAGAGCGGTGTCGCGGTGCTCGGGCACAAGGTCGGCCTGTCGTCCGAGGCGATGCAGAAGATGATGGGCGTCGACGAGCCCGACTACGGACATCTGCTCGCCGACATGTTGGTGACCGAGGACGAGCCGGTCGACGTCAGTAAGTACTGCTACCCCCGGGTGGAGGTCGAGGTCGCGTTCGTCCTCGGCGAGGCACTGCCGGGCGAGGGGTGCACCGAGGAGGACGTGCTCGCCGCGACGGAGTACGTCGCACCCGCCATCGAGCTCATCGACAGTCGGATCGCCGACTGGCAGATCGGACTGGTCGACACGATCGCCGACAACGCCTCGTCGGCGGGATTCGTCCTCGGCGCCGAACGTGTGCGGCCTGGCGACATCGACCTGCTCTCGATCGACGCGACGCTGACCCGCAACGGGGAGCTCGTCGCCGAGGGCCGCTCGGACGCAGTGCTGGGCAACCCGGTCACCGCGGTGGCCTGGCTGGCCCGCAAGGTCGCCGGCTTCGGCGTGCGCCTCGAGGCCGGGCACGTGATCCTGCCCGGCTCGTGCACGCGGGCGATCGACGTACGCCCCGGTGACGAGTTCCACGCCGACTTCGAGGGGCTGGGCAGCGTGTCCCTGTCCTTCACCGCCGACCCGGCTGCGGACACGGCACACGAAACAGCTACCGACTCAGGGAGCAACGCATGAACACCCAGCCCAGTCCGACTCGGCCGAAGGCGACCGCCGCCATCGTCGGCTCGGGGAACATCGGCACCGACCTGCTCTACAAGCTGCTCCGGTCCGAGAGCATCGAGCCTCGCTGGATGATCGGGGTGGACCCCGAGAGCGAGGGACTGAGGCGGGCAGCGGGCCTCGGCCTCGAGGCAAGCCACGAGGGCGTCGACTGGCTGCTGAAGCAGGACGAGCTGCCCGACCTGGTGTTCGAGGCGACCTCGGCCTATGTCCACCGGGAGTACGCCCCTCGCTACGAGGAGGCCGGCATCCGTGCGGTTGACCTCACCCCGGCGGCGGTCGGGCCCGCGGTGATCCCGCCGGTGAACCTCGACGAGCACGTCGGCGCGATGAACGTCAACATGATCACCTGTGGCGGGCAGGCCACCATCCCGATGGTGGCCGCCGTCTCCCGGGTCACGCCGGTCGGCTACGCCGAGATCGTCGCCTCGGTCTCGTCGCTCTCCGCGGGCCCAGGCACACGACAGAACATCGACGAGTTCACCCGCACCACGTCGCGGGGGGTGGAGACGATCGGCGGTGCCGAGCAGGGCAAGGCGATCATCATCCTCAACCCGGCCGAGCCGCCGATGATCATGCGCGACACGATCTTCTGCGCGGTCTCGCCCGACCTCGACCGCTCCGGCGAGGAGGCCGTCGTCGAGTCGGTCCTCGCCATGGCGGCCGAGGTGGCCACCTATGTGCCGGGCTACCGGCTGCTCCAGGAGCCGCAGGTCGACCCTCCGTCCCCGGAGACGAGAGGCCAGAAGAAGATCAGCATCTTCGTCGAGGTCGAGGGCGCAGGTGACTTCCTCCCGCCGTACGCCGGGAACCTCGACATCATGACCGCCGCCGCGACCAAGGTCGGCGACCGGATCGCCGCGTCGCTGCGGTCCGACGACTCGCGCAGGGGAGCCTGACATGACTGACCTGAACCAGCTCGCGCGGACCTGGTCCGACGACCTCGACCTCCGGCTCACCGACACCTGCCTGCGCGACGGCTCGCACCACAAGCGCCACCAGTTCACCGCTGAGGAGGTGCGCTCGATCGTCGAGGCCCTCGACACCTCGGGCATTCCCGTGATCGAGGTGACCCACGGCGACGGTCTCGGCGGCTCCTCGTTCAACTACGGCTTCTCACGGACTCCGGAGCAGGAGCTCATCAAGATCGCCGCCGACACGGCGAAGAAGGCCAAGATCGCCTTCCTCATGCTCCCCGGTGTCGGCGTGAAGGACGACATCCTCGCAGCCCAGGACAACGGCGGCTCCATCTGCCGGATCGCCACGCACTGCACCGAGGCCGACGTGTCCGAGCAGCACTTCCGGCTCGCTCGGGAGCGTGGGCTGGAGACGGTCGGCTTCCTGATGATGGCGCACACGCAGCCGCCGGAGGTGCTCGCCAAGCAGGCCCGGATCATGGTCGACTCCGGCTGTCAGTGCGTGTACGTCGTCGACTCGGCCGGCGCGCTCGTCATGGAGCAGACCGCCGACCGCGTCTCCGCGGTCGTCGCCGAGATCGGCGAGCAGGCCACGGTCGGCTTCCACGGTCACGAGAACCTCGGCCTGGGCGTGGCGAACACCGTCATAGCCGCCCGTGCCGGCGCCACCCAGATCGACGGCAGCGTCCGCCGGTTCGGCGCGGGGGCCGGCAACACGCCGCTCGAGGCGTTCATCGGGGTCTGCGACAAGCTCGGCTGGAGGACCGGGGTGGACTTCCTCAGCATCGTCGACGCCGCCGAGGACGTGATCCGCCCGGCCATGCCCGAGGAGTGCCGGCTCGACCGGATGACGCTGATGATGGGGTACGCCGGCGTCTACTCCAGCTTCCTCAAGCACGCCGGCCGGGCCGCGGAGCGCTACGGCGTCTCGGGCGCCAAGATCCTGCTGCGGGCGGGGGAGCGCAAGCTGATCGGCGGCCAGGAGGACCAGCTCATCGACATCGCACTCGAGCTCAGGCGCGAGCAGGACGCGTGAACTCGAGCGTCGAGAGCCTCGCGCAAAACAAGAACGTGTTCTAGTATTGACGGCAACGGAACGCACCCGCGTTCCCCGGCAGTTTTGGAGTAGCAGATGTCGAAGGCAGTCCTCGACGCGGTGCGTGACCTGTTGCCGCAGTTCCGCGAGCGCGCCGAAGAGGCCGAGCGCCTTCGGGTGGTCCCGGAGTCGTCCATCAAGGACCTCGAGGCCAGCGGCTTCTTCCGGCTGCTGCAGCCCAGGCGTTTCGACGGCCTGGAGTCCGACCCGGTCGACTTCTACACCGCTGTGCGGATGATCGCGAGCGCCTGCGGCTCCACGGGCTGGGTCTCCTCGGTGGTCGGCGTCCACCCCTGGCAGGTCGCCCTCTTCCACGACAAGGCGCAGCAGGCGGTGTGGGGCGAGGACACGAACACCCGCCTCTCCTCGTCGTACGCCCCGACCGGCAAGGCGCTGCTCGTCGACGGTGGCTACCGGCTCAGCGGTCGCTGGAGCTTCTCCTCGGGCTGCGACCACGCCACCTGGGTGCTGCTCGGCGGGCTCGTCTCCAACGACGAGGGACAGATCGTGGACTTCAAGACGTTCATGGTCCCGCGCTCGGACTACGCCATCGAGGACGTGTGGAACGTCGTCGGCCTCCGCGGCACGGGCTCGAACGACATCGTCGTCGACGACGTGTTCGTCCCCGACGAGTTCACGCTCAGCATGGGCGAGACCGGCCGCTGCTACGGGCCGGGCCAGGAGCAGAACACCTCCGACCTCTACAAGCTGCCGTTCCACTCCGTGTTCACCTCCACGATCACCGCGCCGATCGTCGGCATGGCCACAGGCGCCTACGAGGAGCACGTGGAGATGCAGCGCAAGCGCGTGCGCGCCGCCTACATCGCGGAGAAGGCGGTCAACGACCCGTTCGCGAGCGTCCGCATCGCCCGCGCCTCGAGCGAGATCGACGCGGCCTGGGCCCTGTTGATGAACAACCTCCGGGAGATGCAGGAGCTCGTGGCCAAGGGCGAGAAGATCCCGCTCAACCTGCGCCTGAAGGTGCGCCGCGACCAGGTGATCGGCACCGAGCGCGCCGTCGCCGCGATCGACACCCTCTTCGAGGCTTCCGGTGGGCGGGCGCTCGCCGAGGGTACCTACCTCCAGCGGGCCTGGCGCGACGCGCACGCCGGCCGCGTGCACGCGGCGAACGACCCGGAACGGGCGCTGGTGATGTACGGCGCCGTGGAGTTCGGCCAGAAGATCGACCCGGGGATGTACTGAGCCGATGACCGACCTGACCCGAGAGGCCACCAGCAGGTTCGCGAAGGCCGGCGACCTGACCCTGCACTACCACGAGGCGGGGGAGAGCACCGAGATCGGCGGAGGCCTGCCGCTGGTGATGCTTCACGGCGGCGGACCCGGTGCGTCCGCCTGGAGCAACTTCGGCTCCTCGCTGGGCCGGTTCGCGACGCAGTTCCGCACCCTGCTGGTCGACCAGCCGGGCTTCGGCGAGTCCGATAAGCCCGCGGTCGAGGGGCACTTCTTCACCTTCGCTGCCGACAAGCTCGCCGCCCTCCTCGACGAGCTCGGCATCGATAAGGTCCACCTCCTCGGGAACTCCCTGGGTGGCGGTACGGCGGTGCGCTTCGCGCTGAAGTACCCCAGGCGGGTGGCCCGGATGATCCTGATGGGACCGGGTGGCCTGAGCCTGAACATCTTCGCCCCCGACCCGACCGAGGGCATCAAGCGGCTCTACGAGTTCGGTGCCCCTCCGGGTCCGTCGAAGGAGAAGCTCGAGGCGTTCATCCGCACCATGGTCGTCGACCAGTCGCTGGTGACCGACGAGCTCGTCGAGGACCGGTACGCCTCCGCCACAGCACCGGGTGCCGCCGAGGCGATGGCGTCGATGGGCGCCTCCTTCGCCAAGCCCGACACCTTCGAGGAAGGCTTCCTGTGGCGGGAGGCCTACAAGCTCCGCCAACCGGTGCTGCTCACGTGGGGACGCGAGGACCGGGTCAACCCCCTCGACGGCGCGCTCGCTGCCCTCAAGCTGATCCCGAAGGCCTCCCTGCACGTCTTCCCCAACTGCGGCCACTGGGCGCAGATCGAGGCGGCCGACGAGTTCTTCTCGGTCGCCTCCGGCTACCTCGCGCTGCACCGCGAGAGGCCCAGGGGCTGAGGCGCGTGACCCACAGCCCGCACCCGCAATCGATGAGGAGAACCTCGTGATCGACATTCGCTCACTCGGATACGTCCGGGTGGAGAGCACCGACCTCGAGCAGTGGCGGCACTTCGCCGGCAAGGTGCTCGGCCTCGTCGAGGGCCGCGGCCCGAACCCAGACCACCTGTACTTCCGGATGGACGAGATGTCGGCCCGGGTCGTCGTCGTCCCGTCCGAGCACGACCGGCTGGGAAGCATGGGCTGGGAGGTCGCCGACCACCGGGCCCTCGCCACGGCGGTCGACCACCTCAAGCACCACGGTGTCGAGGTCGAGGAGGCCACCGCCGAGGAGCTCGCCGAACGCCGGGTGGAGGGGATGGTCCGGTTCGAGGACCCGTTCGGATCCGTCTTCGAGCTCTTCCACGGTGCGACCTACGAGGCCCGGCCGATCGTGACGCCGTACGCCAACACCTTCGTCACCGGCGAGCAGGGACTCGGACACATCGTGCTGCCGGTCACCGACGACGAGGAGGCGCTGCGGTTCTACACCGACGTCCTCGGCTTCCGGCTGCGTGACTCGATGCGGATGCCCGGTGAGTTCGTGGGCAAGGAGCCCGGCTCGACGGCGTGGCTGCGCTTCCTTGGCTGCAACCCGCGCCACCACAGCCTCGCGTTCCTGCCGATGCCGAACCCGGCGAAGTGCGTGCACATCATGGTCGAGGTCGACAGGCTCGACGACGTGGGGCGCGCACTCGAACGCGTGCGCAAGCACAAGGTGCCGTTGAGCGCGACGCTCGGGCGGCACATGAACGACCAGATGGTCTCCTTCTACGTCAAGTCACCAGGTGGCTTCGACGTGGAGTACGGCACCGAGGGCCTGACCGTCGACGACCAGCGCTGGGTCGCTCGTGAGAGCACCGCTGTCAGCTACTGGGGACATGACTTCAGTGTCGGCCACCAGTGACCTCCCCGAGGGCATGAGCGCCGACGCCCGGGAGACCTGGCCGAGCCAGGAGCTCATCGACTCGTGGCTGGGGCAGCTCGACTTCGACCTCCGCCCGCCCACGGTGCCCGTGGCGGGCGACGACCCGGACTCGGAGCAGAGCGCCCGCAAGTTCCGTGACGTGCTCGGTCGGTTCTGCACCGGCGTCACGGTGGTGACCAGCCTGAGCAACGGGCAGCCGGTCGGGATGACCTGCCAGTCGTTCAGCTCGGTCTCGCTCGACCCGCCGCTGGTGCTGTTCTGCCCGGCCAAGAGCTCACGCGCCTGGCCGCAGATGCAACGGGCGGGGTTCTTCTGCGTCAACCTGCTCTCACACGACCAGCTCGAGCTGTCCAACGGGTTCGCGGCCAAGGGCGCCGACAAGTTCGCCGGTGTCTCCTGGCGGCCGTCCGCCACCGGCGCCCCGCTCCTCGACGGCGTGCTCGGCTGGGTGGACTGCACGATCTATGCCGTGCACGAGGCAGGGGACCACTACGTCGTGATCGGCCGGGTGATGGACCTCGGTGTCGAGGAGGCACCACACCCGCTGCTCTTCTACCGGGGGCGCTACGCCCGCACCGAGGCCGGCTGAGGCCTCCGGTTCCCGTCGCCTACCCGAAATTGGGGGGTTTAACGGTCGTTCCCCTTGGGGTACTTGCGCCGTAAAACCATTCCCGGCCGCCGCGACGGCGCCGCGGAAACCCCATCGAAAGGCATTGCGATGGCCACCGACACTCGGGTATCGACCGCCGAGCAACAACAACAACCAGAACTACGACGGCACGTTGGTGTGGTCGGGCTGCTGTTCGCCAGCGTCGGCTCCATCATCGGCTCGGGCTGGCTCTTCGGTGCCCTCGACGCGTCGGCGCAGGCCGGTCCGGCGGCGATCATCTCGTGGATCCTGGGCGGCCTGATGATCCTGCTGATCGCCCTGGTCTACGCCGAGCTCGGCACGATGTTCCCGCTGTCCGGTGGCGTGGTGCGCTACCCCCACCTGTCCTTCGGCTCGTTCGCCAGCTACACCAACGGCTGGATCACCTGGGTCGCCGTGGCCACGACCGCACCGATCGAGGTCGAGGCGGCGCTGCAGTACGCCACGAAGTACGCCCCCTTCACCGCCGAGCACACCGTCGGTGGCGAGTCGGTGCACACCCTGACCGGGCTCGGCTACGCCTGCGCCGTTGTGCTCATGGCGGTCTTCGTCGTCGTCAACTACTACGGCGTGAAGTGGTTCGCCCGGATCAACAACGCGCTGGTCTGGTGGAAGCTCTTCATCATCCTGCTGGTGATCGCCGCCTTCCTGCTGACCGCCTTCCACGGAGACAACTTCACCAGCCACGGCTTCACGCCTTCCGGCTGGCACGGTGTGTTCACCGCCATTGCGACGTCAGGCATCGTCTTCTCCTTCCTCGGCTTCCGGCAGGGCATCGAGCTCGCCGGCGAGACCGACAACCCGAAGCGCAACGTGCCGCTCGCCGTCGTCGGGTCCGTGCTGATCACCGGCGCCATCTACGTCGCCCTGCAGGTCGCGTTCATCGGGGCGCTCGACCCGCGGATCCTCGCCGACTCGGGCAGCTGGGCAGACCTGAGCTTCAAGAACGACTTCGGCCCGCTCGCCGCGCTGGCGTCGATCCTCGGCATGGCCTGGCTGGCCGTGCTGCTGTACGCCGACGCCATCATCTCTCCCGGTGACACCGGCCTGATCTACACGACCACGACCTCGCGCATCTCCTACGCGATGGCCCGCAACGGCAACGCGCCGTCGAAGCTCGCGAAGACCACCGACCGCGGTGTGCCGCTGTTCAGCCTGTTCCTCACCTTCGTGGTCGGGCTGATCGTCTTCCTGCCGTTCCCGAGCTGGCAGCAGCTGGTCGGCTTCATCACCTCTGCGACGGTGCTGTCCTTCGCCTCCGGGCCGCTGGTGATGGCTGCGATGCGCAAGCAGTGTCCCGACCAGGAGCGCCCGTTCAAGGTTCCCGGCGGACACGTGATCCCGGTCCTGGCCTTCTGGAGCGCGAACCTGATCATCTACTGGTCGACCTGGCCCATCAACTGGAAGCTCTTCGTCGCGGTGGGGATCGGCCTCGCGCTTCTGCCGGTCTACCACTGGCTGGGCCGCGACGTCCCGAAGCTCGACATGAAGGCCGGCGCGACGTGGCTGCTGCCCTGGCTCGGCGGTCTCGCGCTGATCTCCTACCTCGGTGACTACGGCGGCAAGGGCGTGATCGGCTTCGGCGAGGCCATCCCGATCCTGTTCGTGTTCTCGGTGCTGATCTACACGATCGCGCTGAAGGTGCGGCTCGCGCCCGAGGAGGTGGCCGCTCACGTGGAGGAGGCCCGCCTCGAGTCGGAGTTCGAGGAGGACGAGCTCGCCGGATCGGTTCACTGAGGCGGCGCGGTCGCCGGCCCCGCCCAGGGGTCGGCGGCCTGCGTCATACCTGCCGGCGCGGTGCAGTGTCGGCCAGTGCGTAGAGGGAGAACAGCCGTGCCCGGTGCTCGTGCGGCTGGCCGAACAGCTGCGACGTCGCGTGAGCCCGCTTGAAGTACAGCTGGGCGTCGTGCTCCCAGGTGATCGCGATGCCGCCGTGCAGCTGCACGGTCTCCGCCGCGACCCGGCTGAGCGCCTCGGAGCACCAGGCCTTGGCGGTCGCCGCGCGCGCCGGAAGCTCGCTGTCGAGCTGCGCGGCCGACCAGGCTGCGGCCCACGAGGCCGAGCGTGCCGTCTCGACCTCGACCAGCATGTCGGCCATCCGGTGCTTGAGGGCCTGGAAGGAGCCGATCGGCCGACCGAACTGCACGCGCTCCTTGGCGTAGGACACCGTGAGGTCGAGACAGCGTTGGGCCGCCCCCACCTGCAAGGCGCTCACGGCGCTGCACGCGATGTCGCGAAGCGTCGGCAGGATGTCACGTGCGCCGGCCGCGACGACCTCGGCTTCGGCGGCCTCGAGCTCGACGGTCGCGAGTCGCAAGGTCTGGTCCATCGTCGCCGACTGGGTACGTCGGACGCCGGGCTGGCCCGGGTGGACGCGGAGCAGCACCGGTCCCGAGGGGCTCTGCGCCAGGACCAGCAGGACGTCGGCGTGGTCCCCGTCGAGGACGTAGGCACTCGTGCCCTCGACGACCCACCGCCCGTCGACCTCCCGCGCCGAGACGGCGAGGTCCTCGGTCGGCCAGCGGCCGTCCGTCCCGGCCCACACGAGTGCCGCGACGAGGCTGCCCGATGCAATGCCCGGGAGGAGGTCCGCGCAGGTGGCGTCGTCACCCGCGAGCAGCAGCGCCTGCGCCGCGAGCACTCCGGACCCGAGGAGGGGCGAGGGCGTCAGGGCCGCGCCGAGCTCCTCGAGGACGACCTGGGTCTCGAACAACGTGAACCCGGCTCCGCCGTACTGCTCGGGGATGGCGAGGGCAGCGGCCCCGACCTGTTCGCAGAGCACCGACCACAGCGACTCGTCGTACCCTCTCGGCTCGGCTACGGCCTTGCGGAGTGCCTGGGAGTCCGAGCGCTTGCGCAGCAGGTCGCGGACCATCGTCGCGAGCTCGGCCTGCTCCTCAGTGAGGGCGAACAGCATCTCAGGCCCCTGCCCGCTCGGACGTGATCGCCTCGTGCACCCGGGCCCGGTGGACCGCCGGCGTGCCCCAGGCGTTCACGAGAGCACGGACCTTGGTGATCCACAGGCCGAGGTCGTGCTCGGCGGTGTAGCCGATCGCTCCGTGCACCTGGAGCGCCGTGCGAGCCGCGGCGTAGGCGGCGTCGCCGACGGCCACCTTCGCCGCCGACACGTCACGGGCGGCGTCGCAGGAGCCGGCCTGCAGCGAGAGGGCGGCCACGTAGAGCAGGGGCCGCGCGAAGTCGAGGGCGACCCGGACGTCGGCCATGGCGTGCTTGAGTGCCTGGTACTCCCCGATCACGCGGCCGAACTGCGCGCGCTGCTTCGCGTAGCCGACAGCCTCCTCGAGCAGCCGCTCGCCGGCTCCGAGGAGCTGTGCGGCGCAGGCCAGGACCGTGGTGTCGAACGCCCGTTGGACGGTCGGCTCGTCGAGTGCCGCGACCTCGGGTCCGGCCTCGAGGGGGAAGAGCCGGCGTGCCGGGTCGACCGACCGGACGAGGTCGCCGGGTTCGCCGCGACGCAGCACCGTCCCGTCGAGCACGAAGCCGGCGGTCGCGACGTCCGCATCGAGCGCGTAGGGGACGACCGGCGGGTCGGCGACCGTGGCCAGGGTCTCACCCGTGACGATGCCGGCGAGAAGCTCGTCCTCCTGCGTGGCAGGGAGCAGCATGGGCAGGAAGGCGACACTCTCCAGCCAGGGGCCCGGCACCGCGTGGCGACCGAGGGCCTCGAGGGCCACCACGAGGTCCACCTCGTCGGCGCCGAGGCCACCTTGGTCCTCAGGCACCAGGAGACCGGTGACGCCGAGGTCGGCAAGGCGGCGCCAGAGCTTCGTGCCCGCACCGGCGTCACCCTCGGCCCAGGCACGGGCGACCCCGGTGGTGTCCGCGCCGGTGAGCAGGTCGTCGAGGACCTCGGCGAACCCGTGCTGCTCCTCGGTGAGTGCGAACCTCATCGGCCACCCCGGTTCTTGTCCTTGGGCAGGCCCAGGACCCGCTCCGCCACGATGTTGCGCTGGATCTCGTTGGTGCCGGCGTAGATCGGACCGGCGAGGGAGAAGAGGTACCCGTCGGTCCACCGGCCGCCGTCGGGTCCGTCGTCCCCGCGGACCTCCGACTCGGGGCCGAGCAGGTCCAGCGCGGTCTCGTGGAGCGCGATGTCGAGCTCCGACCAGAACAGCTTGTTCTCGCTCCCCGCGGCTCCCATCTCGCCCCCGGCGGCGAGCCGGGTGACCGTGCCCCAGGTGTAGGCGCGGTAGGCCTGCGCCCCGATCCACGCGTCGACGACGCGATCCGCTGCCCGCTCGGCCGCGGGGCGGCTCCCGTGCGACGCGGCCTGCCTCTTCCACAGGTCGACGAGCCGGTCGGCTGACGCGCAGAAGCGGCCGGGGGAGCGCAGGGACAGCCCACGCTCGTTGCCGGCCGTGCTCATCGCGACCCGCCACCCGTCACCCGGTGCGCCGAGGACGTCGCGGTCGGGGACGAAGACCTCGTCGAAGAAGATCTCGGCGAACCCCGGCTCCCCGTCGAGCTGCGCGATGGGCCGCACCGTGACCCCGTCGGCGTCGAGCGGGAACAGGAAGTACGTCAGGCCGCTGTGCCGCTCGGCAGTCGGGTCGGAGCGGAACAGCCCGAAGCCCCAGTCCGCGAAGGCGGCACGCGACGACCACGTCTTCTGGCCGTTGAGGCGCCACCCGCCGGCCTCGTCGTCGCGCACCGCGGTGCTGCGGATCGACGCGAGGTCGCTCCCGGCCTCGGGCTCCGACCAGGCCTGTGCCCACACCTGCTCGCCGGTGGCCATCGACGGCAGGAACCTGTCCTGCTGCTCCGGGGTGCCGTGCTCGAAGAGGATCGGCGCCAGCAGGAAGATCCCGTTCTGGCCGACCCGGCCGGGCGCACCGCTGCGGTAGTACTCCTCCTCGAAGATCACCCACTCCAGCAGTGACGCCTCGCGGCCGTGGTACTCCTCGGGCCAGGACACCACCGACCAGCGGTGCTCGGCGAGCAGAGCCTCCCACTCCTTGTGGGCAGCGAACCCCTCGGCGGTGTCCATCGACGGCAGGGGAGCGGCCGGCACGTTCGCCGCCAGCCAGGCTCGGGCGTCGGCCTGGAACCTCGAGGCGCGATCGTCGAAGTCGAGGTTCACCGCTTCGCCCGCTCCGGTCGAGCGGAGTCGCGCATGCTCCTCGCGTCCATCCCCGCCAAGGAGTCCCTGCCCACCTCGGCGTTGTGGGCGTGCCCGAAGTGGTGGAGACCGAACACGGAGTCCATACCGGCCCGCATGCCCTGCAGGTCCTCCGCCTGGTTCACGGCCTTCTTCGTGAGGGCGAGCCCGAACCTCGGCATCGCGCTGATCCGCTCGGCGATCCCCAGCGTCGTGGACTCGAGCTCGTCGCGCGGCACGACCTGGTTGACCATGCCCAGCTCCTGGGCGCGCTGGGCGGAGAAGCGGTCGCCGGTGAACAGGAACTCCTTGGCGGCGCGCGGGTTCATCACCCACGGGTGGGCGAAGTACTCCACGCCTGGGATGCCCATCTTCACCACCGGGTCGGAGAAGAACGCGTCGTCGGAGGCGACGATGAAGTCGCACGACCACGCCAGCATCAGCCCGCCTGCGATGCAGGCTCCGTGCACCATCGCGACCATCGGCTTGGGGATCTCGCGCCACCGACGGCACATGCCGAGGTAGACCTCGGACTCGCGGGCGAAGCGGAGGTCGCCGCCCTCCTTGTCGGTGTGGTCCCACCAGATCACGGCTTTTCGGTCGAAGGTCTGGTCGACGTCGCGACCGGGCGTGCCGATGTCGTGTCCTGCACAGAAGTGCTTGCCGTTGCCCGACAGCACGATCACCTTGACCTCGTCGTCGTCGACAGCGCGCGTGAACGCGGCGTCGAGGGCGTAGGTCATCCTCGAGTTCTGCGCGTTGCGGTACTCCGGACGGTTCAGTGTCACCATCGCCACCGCCCCACGACGCTCGTAGGTCACCACCTCCTCCTCCGAGGTGTCGCTCGCAGCGTTCTCCGGCGGGGGTGCGCTCTCGGTCATGGGTTGCTCCTCAGGTCGCGTTTGAGGACCTTGCCCGAGGGGTTGCGGGGCAGGTCGTCGATGAAGGTGACGCCTCGTGGCACCTTGAAGTTCGCCAGGCGCTCCTTGGCGTAGGCGATGACGGACCCCTCGTCGAGGTCCGACCCGGTCCGTCGTACGACGTAGGCGTGCCCCACCTCGCCGAGCCGGTCGTCCGGCACCCCGACGACCGCGGACTCGACCACGCCGTCGAGACGGGCGAGCACCTGCTCGACCTCGGCCGGGTAGACGTTGAACCCGCCGACGATGTAGACGTCCTTGAGCCGGTCGGTGATCTTGAGGTAACCGTCCTCGTCGAGACGGCCGATGTCGCCCGTGTGCAGCCACCCGTCGGGGTCGATCGTCTCGGCGGTGGCCTCGGGGTCGTCGAGGTAGCCGAGCATCACGTTGTCGCCGCGGAGCAGGACCTCGCCCTCCTCGCCCACGGGGAGCGCGGCGTTGCCGCCAGGTCTGCCGATCCGCACCTCGAGCCCCGCCGCGGCCCTGCCACAGGTGTTCGCCACCCGGGCGTCGGCGTCGCCAGGGCGGCACATCGTCGCCACGACCGCCTCGGTGAGGCCGTAGGCCGTGAGGACCGTGTCGATGCCCATCTCGCTCTGCATCCGCTCGACGAGCGCGACCGGCACCGTGGCGGCGCCCGTGACCGCGAGGCGCAGCGAGGACAGGTCGTGCTTGGCGCGCTCGGAGGACTCCAGCATCGCCTGGTAGATGGCCGGCGCCCCAGGGAGCACGGTGACCCGCTCCTGCTCGATGATCCGGAAGGTCTCGGTGACGTCGAAGACGGCCTGGGGTACGACGGTCGCGCCGGTGAGCAGGGCGACCACGATGCCGGCCTTGTAGCCGAAGCTGTGGAAGAACGGGTTGACCACGAGGTAGCGGTCGCCGGAGGTCATCTTGCCGCACGCCGCCCAGGCCTGGGCCACCGACACGACCTGCCGGTGCGCCGAGCAGGCCCCCTTGCTGCGCCCGGTGGTGCCCGAGGTGAAGAGGATGTCCGCCACGTCGTCGGGATGCACCTGGCCGGCGCGATGCTCGACCTGGGTCTCGGAGACGCTCGCCGCGAGTCGGTCGAGGTCGTCCCACGCGACCACGCCGGGGTGGGGACCGGCGCCACCTGCGCCGCGAGGGCCGGCTGTGTCGCCGTAGGGGAGGCGGATCGCCGTGGGGAGGGTGTGGCCGTCCTCGCCGGCGGCGGCCACCAGCTCGTCGTACTGGCTGCGTCCCAGGAAGCCGTCGGCCACCGCGACCACCTTGGCGTGGGTGCGGGCGACGACGTCGACCGCCTCGTGGCCGGTGTAGCGCGTGTTGACCGGGCAGAGCGTGCCGCCGGCGTAGGTCACCGCCAGCGCGAGCACCTCCCAGCGCCAGGAGTTCGGCGCCCAGATGCAGACCCGGTCGCCCTTGCCGACTCCCAGGGACATGAGAGCGGCTGCCGTGCGCCGCACCTGTTCGTGCAGCTGCGCGTAGGTCAGCCTGGTGTCGCCGTCAACGACGGCCTCCCGGTCGGCGTACCTGCTCGCCGCGGCGCGTAGCACCCCCGGCAGCGTCCGCTGCGCTGACTGCATGCTCACTTCGATGCTCGCCTTCACGTCTGCCCAAACAAGTGCTTGGTAGGGTACTCTACGCACGTCGCGAACATTTCGCCAGACACCAGCGCCCCAGACGCCGGCGCGCGGACAGCCGGCGCTCGACCAGCCAGGAACCGGAGCCCATGGACCTGACGTACTCCACCGAGGACGAGACGTTCCGCGTCGAGGTGCGCACGTGGCTCGAGGAGCACCTCGGCGGCGAGTTCGCCGACCTGCGCGGGCGTGGCGGCCCCGGACGGGAGCACGAGGCCTTCGAGGAACGGGTGGCCTGGGACCGGCACCTTGCCGCCGCCGGCTGGACCTGTCTCGGCTGGCCGGTCGAGTACGGCGGCCGGGGACTGAGCCTCCTGCAGCAGGTGATCTTCCACGAGGAGTACGCCAAGGCGGACGCACCGGCACGGGTGAGCCACATCGGCGAGGAGCTCCTCGGCCCGACGCTCATCGCCTTCGGCACCGAGGAGCAGAAGCAGCGGTTCCTTCCCGGCATCCGCAAGGTGGCCGAGCTGTGGTGCCAGGGCTACTCCGAGCCGGGCGCGGGGTCGGACCTGGCCTCGGTGTCCACCCGGGCGAGGCTCGACGAGGCGGCGGGCGAGTGGGTCGTCGACGGGCAGAAGGTGTGGACCTCCCTGGCGCACGTCGCGGACTGGTGCTTCGTCGTCGCACGCACCGAGCCGGGATCCAGGCGTCACGCCGGCCTGTCCTACCTGCTGGTGCCGATGGACCAGGACGGCGTCGAGGTCCGTCCGATCGAGCAGCTGACGGGCACGTCGGAGTTCAACGAGGTCTTCTTCGACGGGGCCCGCACCGACGCCTCGCTGGTCGTGGGCGAGCCGGGGGCAGGCTGGAAGGTGGCGATGGGCACCCTCGGCTTCGAGCGCGGGGTCTCCACGATCGGCCAGCAGGTCGGCTTCGGCCGCGAGCTCGACGGGGTCGTGGCGATGGCCCGGGAGAACGGAGCGATCGACGACCCGGTGATCCGGGACAAGCTCGTGCGCGCCCGCATGGGCCTCGAGGTCATGCGCCTCAACGCACTCCGCACGCTGGCCGGTTTCTCGACCGGCTCCGAGGGTCCCGAGGCGTCGATCTCCAAGCTGGTGTGGGCGACCTGGCACCGCAGCCTCGGCGAGCTCGCCATGGAGGTCGCGGGAGCGTCCTCCCTGGTCGCCGCCGCGCCGCCGTACGACCTGGACCAGTGGCAACGACTCTTCCTCTTCACCCGCGCGGACACCATCTACGGCGGGTCGAACGAGATCCAGCGCAACATCATCTCCGAGCGTGTGCTCGGCCTACCCCGGGAGCCCAAGCCATGACCGCGACGCGCCCTACGACCAACCCAGGGCAGCCCACCCCCGACTATGTTCCCGGGCACGGGCTGCTGCGCGGCAAGACCGTCGTCGTCACCGCCGCCGCCGGAGCGGGCATCGGCGCCTCGATGGTCCGCCGCTGCCTCGAGGAGGACGCCAGGGCGGTCGTGCTCAGCGACACCCACGAGCGTCGGCTGGCCGAGGCGCAGGAGCTCCTCGCGAAGGAGTTCGGCGACGACCGGGTCGTCTCGGTCACCTGCGACGTCACCGACGAGGAGCAGGTCACCACCCTTCTCGACCTCGCCGAGCGATTCGGAGGGGTCGACGTCATGGTCAACAACGCCGGCCTCGGCGGCACGGCGTCGGTCATGGAGATGACCGACGAGCAGTGGTCGCGCGTCCTCGACATCACGCTCACCGGCACCTTCCGGTGTGTCCGTGCTGCGAGCAACCGGATGGTGGCGGCGGGCAAGAAGGGCGTGATCATCAACAACGCCTCGGTCATCGGCTGGCGCGCCCAGGAGGGACAGGCGCACTACGCGGCGGCCAAGGCCGGGGTCATGGCGCTCACGCGGTGCGCCGCGGTCGACGTCGCTCCGCACGGGATCCGGGTCAACGCGGTCTCGCCGAGCCTGGCGATGCACCCGTTCCTGGCCAAGGTCACCTCTGACGAGCTCCTCGCCGAGCTCAAGCAGCGGGAGGCGTTCGGGCGCGCCGCGGAGCCGTGGGAGGTCGCGAACGTGATGGTCTTCCTCGCGAGCGACTACTCGTCGTACATGACCGGCGAGGTGGTCTCCGTCAGCAGCCAGCACGCCTGAAGGCACCAGAGGGAGCGCACCATGACCCAGCAGACGAAGGCAGCCACGAGGCGGGAGGAGCTGCTCGCGATCGCGGCGGACCTCTTCGCGCAGCGCGGCTTCAAGAACACCACCGTGCGCGACATCGCGGACGCGTCCGGCATCCTCTCCGGGAGTCTCTACCACCACTTCGACTCCAAGGAGTCGATGGTCGACGAGATCCTCTCCTCCTTCCAGACCGAGCTGTTCCGGCAGTACGACGAGGTGGCGTCCTCCGACCTCGACCCGCGGGCCAAGTTCGAGGCGGTCATCCGGATCTCGTTCGAGGCGATCCACGACCACCACTCCGAGGTGGCGATCTACCAGAACGACGCGGCCTACCTCGCGGAGTTCGAGCGGTTCGGCTACCTCAACGAGCGCAACGCCCAGCTCCGCAAGCTGTGGGTGAGTCTCCTCGAGGAGGGCGTGGGTGCGGGTGCGTTCCGCCCCGACCTCGACACCGAGGTGGTCTACCGGTTCATCCGCGACACCGTGTGGGTGGCGGTGCGCTGGTACCGCCCCGGCGGCAACCTCTCGGCCCACGACGTCGCCGACCAGTACCTCTCGATCCTCCTCGACGGCATCGCAGCCCGACGCCGTCCCGTCAAGAAGACCAGCTGAGAAGGAGCAACCGTGCCCGAGGCCTACATCGTCGACGCCGTCCGGACCCCCGTGGGTCGCCGGGGCGGTGCCCTGGCGCAGACGCACTCCGCCGACCTTGGCGGCCACGTCCTGAAGGCGCTGATGAGCCGGTCAGGCGTCGACCCCGCAGCGGTGGACGACGTGATCATGGGGTGCTGCGACACGATCGGCTCCCAGGCCGGTGACGTGGCCCGCACGGCGTGGCTCGTGGCCGGCCTGCCCGACCACGTTCCGGGCGTCACGATCGACCGCCAGTGCGGGTCGAGCCAGCAGGCGGTGCACTTCGCCGCGCAAGCGGTCATGTCGGGGACCCAGGACCTCGTCGTCGCGGGCGGGGTCCAGAACATGTCCGCGATCCCGATCTCGTCGGCGATGCTCGTCGGCCAGCAGTACGGCTTCTCCACCCCCTTCGCCGAGTCGCCGGGGTGGGTTGCGAGGTACGGCGACCAGGAGGTCTCACAGTTCCGGTCGGCGGAGATGATCGCCGAGAGGTGGGACATCTCGCGCGAGGACCTGGAGCAGTTCGCCTACACCAGCCATCAGCGCGCGATCGCGGCGATCGACGAGGGCCGGTTCAAGGCCGAGATCGAGCCCGTCGGCGAGTTCGACACCGACGAGGGGCCGCGGCGCGACACCTCGCTGGAGAAGATGGCGGGCCTCAAGCCGCTCGCCGAGGGGGGCCGGATCACCGCGGCCGTGGCGTCGCAGATCAGCGACGCCGCCTCGGCGATGCTGATCGCCTCCGAGCCGGCGGTCGCGGAGCACGGGCTGACGCCGCGGGCACGGATCCACCACCTCTCCGTCCGCGGAGACGATCCGGTCTGGATGCTGACCGGGCCGATCCCGGCGACCCGACACGCGCTCGAGCGCACCGGGCTGTCGATCGACGACATCGACCTGTTCGAGGTGAACGAGGCGTTCGCGTCCGTCGTACTCGCCTGGGCGAAGGAGACCGGCGCCGACCTGGACAAGGTCAACGTCAACGGCGGCGGAATCGCCCTGGGGCACCCGATCGGCGCCACCGGCACCCGGTTGATGACCACGATGCTCAACGAGCTCGAGCGCACCGGTGGTCGCTACGGCCTCCAGACGATGTGTGAAGGCGGCGGCCAGGCCAACGTCACGATCGTCGAGCGCCTCTGACCCGGTTCGGCTGCTCGACCGGGCCGGAAAACCCGTCGCGCGGCCGCCCACTCGGCGGGCATCCTCGCGGGTATGGAGATCCGCAGGTTCACCCCCGACGACCGCGACACCGTCGTGGACGTGGTCGGGCTGAGCAACGCGGCGCACAAGGTGGACGCGCCGTTCGAGCACCCGGTCACGGTCGAGGCCTACACCCTCATGCTCCGGCACGGCTGGGACGGCGAGGTCCCCGAGACCTACGCGGCCTGGGAGGGCGAACGCCTGGCAGGAGTCACAGCGGTACACACGAGCGAGTGGGACAACACCCACCTCGCCTGGGCAGAGGTCCTCGTGCACCCCGATCTGCGCGGCGCCGGACGGGGGAGCGAGCTGCTGGGGTTCGCCGAGAACCGTGCGAGGGAGCTCGGCCGCACCAGCATCGGCCTCGACGGTTGGGACGGCGAGGAGACCAACCGGTTCGCGGCCGGGCACGGCCTGCCTCGCAAGGGTGCCGCGATCAAGCGGCGTCAGACGCTCGCCCGGCTCGACCGTGCGGCCGTGGACGAGATGCACGACGAGGCGAGGGCGGCGGCCTCGTCGTACGAGCTGCTGCGCATCTCCGGACGCACGCCCGCCGACATGGTCGAGGCGGTGGCGGAGATGACCGCCGCGATCAACGACGCCCCCACCGACGACCTCGACATCGAGGACGAGGTGTTCCCGGTCGAGCGGGTCATGGCCTACGAGGCCGCGCAGGAGGGCCGGAACCGACGCCTCTACCGGGTGGTCGCCCGTCACCGGGAGACCGGCGCTCTCGCGGGTCACACGGTCGTTCTCGTGGAGGCGGAGCGCCCCGAGATCGGGGACCAGCACGACACCAGCGTGGTCGGGGCGCACCGTGGTCATCGCCTGGGTCTCCTGCTCAAGACCGACATGCTGCGGTGGCTCGCCGAGGCTGAGCCCGCACTGGCGACGGTCGACACGTGGAACATGGAGTCCAACGCACCGATGATCGGCGTCAACGAGCGGCTCGGCTACGAGGTCCTCGGCCGGGAGCTGCAGTTCCAGCGGGACATCTAGCGCCGCAGGGTCAGAGCTGCAGCGACTTGGCCGGCACCTGTGTCTTCGACTCGATGTCGGTCGCCGCCGCGGCCAGGAGCTGATGGGCCAGGTCGGACAGCGCCCGGGCCGTCGCGAGCTCGTCGCCGATCCTGGGCTCCGACTCGTCACTGGGGTTGCGCCGGCTGATCCCGTGTCCGCGGATCTCCATCTTGTTCTCGAGGCTGAGCGCCGCGTCGGCGAGGGTCTCGTCACCCTGCTCGTCGAGCGTCACCTGCACGGTCCAGGTCTTGGTGGGCATAGGTCATCGGTCCTCTCGGTACAGGTGGGTGCGGGAGGGACGTCCTCAGTCTGCTCCGATCCCTTCGCGGCGCGGAACCCCCTTGAGGGTGCCGGCTGCCGTCCGCGAGCCGGGACGACCGGGGCTCGGAGTGGTCAGCCCCTGAGCCGCTCCTGGAGCCGGACCGTGACGGAGTCCCCGGCCTCCTTGCCGATCGCCTTGCGGACGTCGGTCTTCACGGGAAGCTTGTGCGTCCCGTCACCTAGCGCCATGAAGGAGCTGCGGAACGGATGACCGTCGATCGTGCCGTGCACCTTGACGAGCCCACGGGTGCCGAAGAACGAGACGGAGCCGGGCCAGACGACGTACGTCCAGCCGCCCTTGCTCGGACTCTTCTGCAGGGTCGCTGTGAACTGCTCGTCCATCGGGTCTCCTCACACTCGCTCCTGAAGGTTGGACCTCCTTGCGCGATGGAACTCATCGTCGCCCCGACGTGGTGGGCATGGGGACGGTCCGGTCGGGAAAGTCATGTGATGGTCCTGGCGCGCGTGAACGGCCGTTACCGGCTGCACCGCCCCACCGGCGAGCGGCTCATGTGTCGCCGCCGATGTCGAACTCGAAGGCGTCATAGACCAGGTCCGATCCACGCTGCCGGTGGCGGATGAGCCGCAGGAGCAACGCCGTTCCCAGCTCACGGACCCTGACCACGTCCGACTCGGGCCCGGGTGTGCCGACGGAGGACAGCAGCGCGTCGACGAGCTCGCTGATCTCGGCGTGCTCGCCGGCGAGGCGGTTCACGGCATCGGAGAGCCGAGGCGCAGTGTCGAGGATCTCCCGGTACAACCCGTCGTCGCCCTCGGTGATCTCGATGTGCATGCGCCACTCGGTGGACAGAGCGACGACCGCGGTCCTCACGCCGTCGACCCAGCTGTCCGCGTCAGCGGCCGACGACTTGGCCAACGCCACCTCGAGCCGGGTCATCGCCTCGCGCAGCTCTTCTCGTCGACGCCGCAGAGGCACCAGGGAGAAGCTCTGCTCCGCCGGCGAGCGCTCCATCGGACCTCCGTGATCGACTCTCACCCTGGGTTCGATTGTTCGGCCGGGATCAGCGGCGTGTACAGGGCCGAAAGTCCGTGAGTGCTCGGGCACCGGCCGGGATCAGGCAGGGTGCCCGGGCTCCATGTCCGCGGCGTCCCGAAGCGTGTAGGCCACGGGCCTCTCCGTCACGGAGACCTCGACCGGCTCGAGCAGGAGGCCGAGGTGGTCGGCGAAGGGGAGTCGCTGCAGCACGCGGCCGACCAGGTGCCGCGCAGCCTCGTCGAGGAGCGGCACCTCGCCCGGGCCGGAGTGCCACGAGCAGTGCGAGAACTTGTCCGTCTCGTCGCCGGTCTCCTCGCCGAACAGTGCGGCGAGCTCGTGCTGGTCAGGGGAGAGCAGGTGTACGGCGACCAGCTCGGCCTCCTGGGCGAGCCGGTGGGTGTGGTTCTTGTCCGAGATGCAGACCAGCAGCTGTGGCGGGTCGATGCTCACCTGCGTGGCGAACCCGACCAGGCACCCGGAACGCTCGCCGCCGTGCGAGAGGGTCACCACGAACATCGGGTAGTCGAGCGCGTCGACGAACTCGCTGAACTCCTCCACGCCGACGCCACGGTGGTCATCTTCTGCCATTCGCAGGATCCTGCCACAAGGCTCCGTGACGGCCTCAGACCAGGATTGTGCCGACCCGTGCGAGTCGCTCGGCCGCCGCGGTGACGATGCGGTCGATGAGCTCCTCGCAGGTCGGCAGATCCTCGATCACGCCGACCACCTGACCGGAGGCGAGGACACCGGCGTCCGTGCGCCCCTCGACCAGCCCGGCCTTGAGCATCATCGGGGTGTTCGCCGCCAGCACCATCTGCGACCAGGTCCGGTCGCTGCCGCGCTTCATCGACCGGCCGTCCGCGACGAGCTCGCGCCAGGTCAGGCCGCTCATCTTCTTGAAGCCGAGCGTGCGTCGTACCGTCGGGCCGAGCCGCTTGAGGGCGCTGGTCTCCTCGAGCTCCTCGACGAGCTCGGTGCGCAGCATCCGATGGGGCATCCCGTCGACCTTCGTGGTGACGACGGTGCCGTTGAGGTCGCGCTCGAGGTACCTCTGCTTCACCGCATCCGGAACGGTGCTGTCCTTGGTGAGCAGGAAGCGCGTGCCCATGCCGATCCCGGCTGCTCCGTAGGAAAGTGCCGCGGCCAGGCCGCGGCCGTCGTAGAAGCCGCCGGCCGCGACGACGGGGATGTCCACGGCGTCGAGCACGGTGGGAAGCAGCAGCGTCGTCGGCACGGGTCCGGTGTGGCCGCCGCCCTCACCGCCCTGGATCAGCACGGCGTCGGCTCCCCAGGCGGCCACCTTCTCGGCATGTCGCGGGGCACCGACCGAGGGGATCACGACGACGCCGGCGTCCTTGAGGTCGGCGATCATCTCCCGCTTCGGCGCGAGCGCGAAGGAGGCGACCTTGACGCCCTCGTTGATCAGGAGCTTGACCCGCTCGGGCGCGTCGCCGGCGTCCGCGCGGAGATTCACGCCGAAGGGGGCGTCGGTGCGCTCCTTCACCTCACGGATCGCGGACGCGAGCTCGTCGTACGTCATGGTCGCCGAGGCGAGGATGCCGAGCCCGCCCGCGTTGGCCGTGCCCGAGACGAGGCGGGGGCCGGCGACCCAGCCCATGCCGGTCTGTACGACGGGGTGCCTCACGCCGACCAGCTCGGTCAGCGGGGTCCTGATGCGCTGCTCGATCACGAGGCCGGCACCTCTCGGTGGCGCAGGCCCTTCGGGTCGAGCACCTCCCGGATGATGATCAGCTCCTCCGTCGAGGGCAGGCGAGTCTCGGGGACCTCGCCCTCGACGTGCATGTCGCAGCCGCTGGCCTGGCGCACCTCGTCGACGGTGACGCCCGGGTGGCGCGAGACCAGTCGCATCGTGTGTCCGGGTCCCCCGAAGTCGAAGACGCCGAGGTTGCTCACCACGCGGTGCACGTTGTGGAAGCGGGTCGCCGCGGGTCCTGCCTGCTCTGCCCGTAGCCGCCCTACCCCGGAGACCATGTCGACCTCCTCGACGAACACCCGCGGGCTCTGCTTCGGCACCCAGTAGCTGGTCTTGTTGTTCACGGTGTTCCCGGGCGCACCCCGGACGCCGAGCAGCTGTCGCTTCGGTTGGGCGAACTCGCCGATGCAGGAGATGTTCTGGTTGCCGTGCCGGTCCACCTGGGTGGCGCCCATGACCACATGGCGCCTGCCGTAGGCGACGACGTCGAAGACCTTGCGGAACGGGATCCAGCCCTCGACCACGTCGGCGCCGGCGCCGAGGGGCGGGACGCCGCTGAGGATCAGCGACTCGCCGTCGGTCAGCAGGAGGTCGGGGGAGTGGGTCAGCCTGGCCAGCCGAGCGCCAAGAGTGGGCAGCAGGCCCATCGGGCTGGCCATGATCTCGCCGTCGCCCTCGAACAGGTCCGCGCAGGCAGCGGCACAGACCTCGGCCCTGGAAACATCAGACACCGGGGGCATCTCCGTTCTGCTCGGTGTGGAACGCCGTGACCGCGTCCTGGTAGTCCTGCTCGTCACCAGCGAGGAACCGCTGCTGGAACTCCACCCAGGTCGCGGGGTCGGCGGCGGCGGTGGCGTAGGCCTTCTGGAACTTCTCGTCCCGCCCGTAGTCGGGCACGCACGTCGTGAAGTGGGCGCCGTTGGGTGTCTCCACCACCCCGTCGACCATGAGCCGGTTCAGCAGGAGCGTCTGCACCGGCGCGTCGACGGTGAGCCCTGCGGTGTCGACGATCCTCTCGGTGGAGACGAACCGCTGCTGTGCCGCGAGGCAGAAGAGGTCGTCGAAGTAGGGGTCGGGCCCGAGGTACTGGGCGTTGCCGTGCGCGTCGGCGCGGTTCATGTGCACGAGTGCCACGTCGAGGTCGAGCGCCGGCACGGCGACGAGCTCCTCTCCGTCGACGTACGGCGAGGTCACCGTGCGCAGGTGCGGGTTGTAGGTCATCACGTCGGAGCCGAGGCCCGCACGCATGGGCAGGAACGGGAGCCGCTGCGCGGCGGCGCGCAGGCCGGTCTGGAACATCCCCTCGTCCCACTCCTCGACCTCGACCGTCGCGTTCTCGCGGGCGGCTCGGAACAGCGGTTCGAGCGGGATCGAGTCGAGGGAGACGAAGGCGTAGACGAGCTTCTTGACCTTGCCGGCCGCGCACAGCATCCCGACGTCGGGGCCGCCGTAGGAGACGATGGTCAGGTCCTTGACGTCGGACCGGCACAAGGCCCGCACCAGGGCCATCGGCTTGCGCCGCGATCCCCAGCCGCCGATGCCGACCGTCATCCCGTCCTTGATCCGGCCGACGATGTCGTCGATGGACATCTGCTTGTTCCTCATGCGGTTCTCGAGCATCAGCGGGCACCTGCCTTGTCGGTGCCGGCGAACTCGTCGCGGTGCTCGTCGGAGACACCCGCGAGGTTGAGCTCCATGGTGAACCCCTGTTCGAAGCGGTAGCTGCGGTTGACGTCCACGGGGTCGATCCCGTTGATCGCCTCCTTGGCGGCCCTGATGACGCGGGTGTCCTTCGCGGCGATCTCCCCGGCGACCTGCATGGCGGTGTCGTCGAGCGCGGCGCGGGGGACCACCTCGAGCACCGAGCCGTGGTGGTGGAGCTGCTGGGCGGTGATGTTGCGACCGGTGAAGTAGAGAGTCCGCATCAGGTGCGGGGGCACCAGGCGGGCAAGGTGCGTCGCTGCGCCGAGCGCGCCGCGGTCGACCTCCGGTACGCCGAAGAAGGCGTCGTCGCTGGCCACGATCGTGTCGGCGTTGCCGACCAGGCCCACGCCGCCGCCAAGGCAGAAGCCGTGGACGGCCGCGACCACGGGTACTGCGCACTCGTAGACCGCCTTGAACGCCGCGTAGCAGCCGCGGTTCGCGCCGATGAGGGCGTCGAAGCCGCTGGTCGTCTGCATCTCCTTGATGTCGACCCCGGCGTTGAATCCACGGCCCTCGGCGCGGAGCACCACGACGTGGGTCGCCAGGTCCTTGGATGCCTCGTCGAGTGCCTCCGCGACCCCGAACCACCCCGATACGGGGAGTGCGTTGACGGGCGGAAAGTCCATCGTGACGACGCGTGTCCCGTCGCCGTGCAGGGTCGAGCTGATGCCCATGTCGCCTTCCTAACCTAGCATTTGCTTGGTAGCCTAACAGTTGCTTGGTTCGACGTGAAGACGATGGAGGCTGCGTGGCGACCGAACTCGACCTGGCGGGGCGCGTCGCGCTCGTCACCGGAGGCGTCCGAGGGGTGGGTCTGGGCATCACACGAGCCCTCCTCGACGCCGGTGCCTCCGTCGTCACGTGCTCCCGCAACGTCCCCGAGGCGCCGATCCAGGCTGCGGGGAGGACGGCGGAGCACGTCCCGGCTGACGTCCGGGACGAGGAGTCGGTGCGCTCCCTCGTCGAGGGGATCGTCGCGAGGCACGGCCGGCTCGACGTACTCGTCAACAACGCCGGTGGTGCGCCGTACGCCTCGGCCGCCGAGGCCTCTCCGCGGTTCCACGCGAAGGTCGTCGACCTCAACCTGCTCGCGCCCCTCCTGGTCTCCCAGGCCGCGAACGCCGTGATGCAGCAGCAGGACGACGGTGGCGCGATCGTGATGGTGTCGAGCATCAGCGCCACGAGGCCCTCGCCGGGAACCGCCGCCTACGGTGCGGCCAAGGCCGGCATCGACAGCCTCGTCAAGAGCCTGGCCGTCGAGTGGGCGCCCAAGGTGAGGCTCAACGCGATCGACGTCGGTCTCGTGCGCACCGAGCAGACCGACCTGCACTACGGCGGCGAAGCCGGTGTGGCCGCGATCGAGGCCACCATCCCGCTGGGTCGACTGGCTCGGCCCGACGAGATCGGGCACGTCGCTGCATTCCTCGCCTCCCCGTTGGCCTCCTACGTCAGTGGAGCCACCATCGCCGCGCACGGCGGGGGAGAGCCGCCACCGTTCCTCGCGGCCGCCTCGTCGGCGTCGTCGCAGCCCCCGACCACCAGAAACCAGGAGTAGATGTGAGCAGGATCTGTGAAGGACGAGTCGCGATCGTCACCGGGGCCGGCCGTGGCCTCGGCCGCGAGCACGCGTTGGAGCTCGCCCGCCAGGGTGCCAAGGTCGTCGTGAACGACCTCGGTGCAGCCGCCGACGGCGTCGGTGCCTCGGCCGGCCCCGCCAACGAGGTCGTCGCCCTGATCGAGGAGATGGGCGGGCAGGCGGTCGCCAACGGTGACGACGTCGCCGACTTCGAGGGGGCGCAGCGCTTGGTGCAGCAGGCCGTCGACACGTTCGGCGGACTCGACATCCTGGTCAACAACGCAGGCTTCCTCCGCGACCGGATGCTCGTGAACACCGCGGAGGAGGAGTGGGACGCGGTCATCCGGGTCCACCTCAAGGGCCACTTCGCGCCCCTTCGCCATGCCGGCGCCTACTGGCGTGCCGAGGCCAAGGAGGGGCGGACCCGGACGGCCCGGGTGATCAACACCAGCTCCGGCGCAGGGCTCCAGGGGAGTGTCGGACAGGCGACGTACTCAGCGGCCAAGGCAGGTATCGCAGGGCTCACGCTCGTGGCCGCGCACGAGCTGGCGAGGTACGGCGTCACCGTGAACGCGCTCGCGCCTGCGGCACGGACCCGGATGACGGAGGGGGCGTTCGCCGAGGCGATGGCGGCGCCCGAGTCCGGCTTCGACGCGATGGACCCGTCGAACGTCTCGCCCGTCGTCGCCTGGCTGGCGAGCGAGGACTCCGCCGAGGTGACCGGTCGGGTGATCGAGGTCGAGGGCGGCAAGATCTGCATCGAGGAGGGTTGGCGCCACGGCCCGACGGTGGACATCGGCCGGCGCTGGGAGTCCTCCGAGGTCGGCGCCGCCGTGCGCGACCTGCTGGCCAAGGCAGAGCGGCCGGAGCCCGTCTACGGCTCCTGACCCACGACAGCGGGCCGTCGTCCATGCGTTCCGTGCGCGTCGGCACGTGACCCGCGTTCGCTCAGCGGGCAAGCACGCTCAGCACGGGCTCGGCGTCGAGGCCGCTCCGTGTGAGCACCAGCCAGCAGGCGCCGATCAGCAGTCCTGGCGCGATGAGCCACCGCTCCCAGCCGGATCCGGTCCGGAACAGCCGCAACGACACCCGAGTCCTCGACACCGGCCACAGCGGCGGGATCCCGCCCACGGTGAGCATGTCCCCGATCACGTGGGTGGCGCTGCCGACGAGCACCGCCGCGGGCAGCCACTGCGGGAACCGGTCGTCGACCGTGCCCGGCACGCCCAGCAGCCACCAGGCGGCCCCGAACGAGACCAGCAGGTTGACCGGCCAGAGCTCCTCCAGCTCCCCCGGGATCGCGAACGCGAGAGCCTCCAGGGCGAGGCCGATGGCCAGCGCCAGCAGGAGCAGGCGGCCCGGGTACGCCGTGGCCAGCGCGCCCACGACCATCGCCGTGCCGGCGATGCCGAGGATCGAGTGCGAGCCGTTGCGGTGCCCGCCGAACAGCCGGCCGAGCAGCTCCGCGAGCAGGGAGGTGAGCGGCCCCCACATCAGCGCGACCGTGGATCCGTGCAGGCGTGGGAAGCCGCGCCGCGTGGTGACCCCGCCGGTGTCGAGATCCGGCAGCATCGCGAAACCGCCGACCGCCACCACCCAGGTGAGCTCGGCCGTCAACGACTCCAGGGGCACGACCGGCAGCGTGGCCGCGCCCACCGCGAGTCCGGACATGGCGTGGGAGTGTCCCAACATGGGCGCGCGACACCGCTTTCTCGTTCACGGGAGGGGGCAGGGCGCATCATGCTAACGGCGCTGACCGACTGCCCCGCCGGGCGCCGTGAGCCAGGAGACGCCGTCCGGCCCCCCGAGTCAGATCCGTTCGAGGATCGTGCCGCTGGACATCGCGCCGCCGGCGCACATGGAAACCAGCGCGCTCGAGGCGTCGCGGCGCTCGAGCTCGTGCAGCGCCGTGGTGATCAGCCGGGTGCCGGTGCTGCCGACCGGGTGCCCGATCGCGATCGCGCCGCCGTTGACGTTGACCTTCTCCGGGTCGGGTCCGTGCACCGAGGCCCACGACATCACGACCGAGGCGAATGCCTCGTTGACCTCGAACAGGTCGAGGTCCGCGATCGAGCGGCCGCTGCGGTCGAGCAGCCGCTCGGTGGCCTGGACCGGTCCGTCGAGGTGGTAGTAGGGGTCGGAGCCCACGAGGCACTGGCTCACGATCCGGGCGCGTGGGGTCAGGCCCAGCGCGCGCGCCTTGTCCTCGTCCATCAGGAGCACGGCGGAAGCGCCATCGCTGATCTGGGAGGACGTGCCTGCAGTGTGGAGGCCGCCCTCGAGGACGGGCTTCAGCTTGGCCAGCCCCTCGAGCGTGGTGTCCCGAAGCCCCTGGTCGCTGTCCACGATGCGGGTCTCGCCGGTGGGGTTGCCCTCGCCGTCGAGGACCGGGGCTTCGACGGCGGTGGTCTCGCGCTTGAACCGCCCCTCGTCCACGGCGACGCGAGCCTTCTGCTGGGAGGCGAGTCCGAAGGCGTCGATCTCTTCGCGGGAGAACCCGCGGTTGCGTGCGATCCGGTCGGCCCCCTCGAACTGGTTCGGCAGGTCGATGCTCCAGCTGTCGGGCCGCGGGCTTCCGGTGCCGGGCGTGATGTTTGCGCCAAGTCCGATCCGGCTCATCGACTCGATCCCGCACGCGATACCGGTGTCGATGACGCCTGCGTGGATCAGGGCGGCGACGAGGTGCGTGGACTGCTGCGCGGAGCCGCACTGGGCGTCGATCGTGGTCGCCCCTGTGGCCTGAGGGAGCCCGGCGTGGAGCCAGGCGCGGCGGGCGATGTCGCCGGACTGCTCACCGGCCTGGGTGACACACCCACCGATCACCTGCTCGACGAACGCGGGGTCTATGCCGGCCCGGTCGACGAGCGCCCTCTGAGCCGCACCGAGCAGCTCGGCGGCGTGCAGACCTGCCAGCCAGCCGCGACGCTTGCCCAGAGGCGTCCGGACCGCCTCGACGATGACAGGGTTGCCCATGGATGCTCCTCGTGTTCGACGTGGCGCCGTGCCACGGAGCCAAAGTAGAACACGTTCTCGCTTCGGGGCAAGGTCGCGAGGCCTCGCGGCTCAGCGTCTAGAGGGGTTCCCAGACCCCCAGGTCTGTGCCAGACTCCACTAGAACGTGTTCCATATTTTCCGGAGGTCGTCGCGTTGAGCACGGTAGCTGTCCCCAAGGGATTCGATCCCACTGACCCAGCACTCATCGAGGAGAGGGTCCCGCACGAGGAGTTCGCCGCTCTACGCAAGACCGCTCCGGTCTTCTGGATCGAGCAGGAGGAGGAAGCCCGCTCTGGCATGAACGGCGGCACGGGCTTCTGGGCGGTGAGCAAGCACGAGGACGTCAAGGAGGTCTCCCGCAACAGCCAGGACTTCTCGACGTTCGAGAACACCGCGATCATCCGGTTCATGCCGGGCATGACGCGTGAGCAGGTCGAGGCCCAGCGAGTCATCCTGATCAACCAGGACCCGCCGGACCACACCTCGCTGCGCGGCATCATCTCCCGCGGTTTCACCCCGCGAGCGATCGGCGGGCTGCACGAGAGCCTCAGGCAGCGTGCCGAGAAGATCGTGCGTGACGCCCACGAGAAGGGTTCGGGCAACTTCGTCGAGGACGTGGCCGCCGAGCTTCCGCTCCAGGCGATCGCCGACCTCCTCGGTGTCCCGCAGGAGGACCGCCGCAAGCTCTTCGAGTGGTCGAACCAGATGCTGGCCTACGACGACCCGGAGTACGACGTCGACCCCGAGACCGCGTCGGTTGAGATCCTGACCTACGCGATGCAGCTCGCGGAGGACCGCAAGGCGAACCCGCGCGACGACATCGTGACCAAGCTGGTCCAGGCCGACGCCGAGGGTCAGCTCAGCGCGGACGAGTTCGGGTTCTTCGTGATCCTGCTGGCCGTGGCCGGCAACGAGACCACCCGCAACGCCATCACGCACGGCATGAACGCGTTCTTCGAGAACCCCGAGCAGTGGGAGCTCTTCAAGAGCGAGCGCCCCAAGACGATGGCAGACGAGGTCATCCGCTGGGCCACTCCGGTCACCACGTTCCAGCGCACGGCGCTCAAGGACATCGAGGTCGGCGGGGTGCAGGTCACCAAGGGGCAGCGCGTCGGCCTGTTCTACGCCTCGGCCAACTTCGACACCGACGTGTTCGAGGACCCGCACACGTTCAACATCCTGCGCGACCCGAATCCTCACGTCGCGTTCGGCGGCCACGGAGCCCACTTCTGCATCGGCGCCAACCTCGCG
Source organism: uncultured Actinomycetota bacterium (assembly GCA_963700955.1). GTDB lineage: Bacteria > Actinomycetota > Actinomycetes > Propionibacteriales > Nocardioidaceae > Nocardioides_C. The sequence continues at coordinate 493,952 of CAVOZH010000004.1, forward strand.
CGTCTCGAGGTGGACCTGATCTTCAACGCGCTCGCCGACATCACCCCCGACATCTCCAAGGCGGGGGAGCCGCGGCGCCTGCGTTCGGCTTGGATCAGCGGCATCAAGGAGCTGCAGGTCAACTACAAGTAGACCTCCGGCGTACAACGCGAGGACGCCCCGGGAGCCGGTCTCCCGGGGCGTCCTCGCGCATTCGTGTAACTGTGGTCAGGCGGTGCGTCAGCCTTCCACAGCCACCGGCTCACCCTCCGGGTCGCGGTCCTCATCGTGCCTGCGAAGGCGAGCCCGGCGGGCGCCGTACGTCAGGTGAGCACCAGGCCGATCATCAGCCACACGCCGAACCGGACCCAGGTCTCGACGGAGAGGTTGCCCGTCAGGGCAACGCACAGGAGCCCCGACAGGATCGGCAGTACGGGTCAGAGCCGTGTGCGGAACGGGCGGTGCAGGTCCGGCCGGGTACTCCGGAGCACCGGGACGGCCACGGAGCGGACTCGAAGGCCGAGGAGATCGGGGCGCCCTCGTTGATCTTGCCGTAGTGCACCATCCCGGTCAGGACAGCCGAGACGCCGACGTACAGAAGCGAGCAGACCAGGTGCGTTCCCGGTGTAGGAGAAATCCTGGCGTAGGCACAGGTGTACGCCGAGCCGGCCGTAGGTACGGCGGAGGAGAGCTCGGCGTAGCACAGGCTCACCCCGGCTTGTCGGCCCCCACGACCCACATCGCGAAGAACTGCGAGCCGCCGCCGTAGGCGTGGCCCAGAGCACGCCGCGCCCCCTCGACCTGGTGCTCGCCCGCCTCACCCATCACCTGCAGCGCTGCCTCGCCGAAGCGCAGCATGCCCGAGGCCCCGATCGGGTTGGAGGAGAGCACACCGCCTGACATGTTGATCGGCAGCCGGCCGCCGATCTCGGTCTCACCCGACTCGGTCAGCTTCCAGCCCTCGCCCTCACCGGTGAAACCGAGGTTCTCGATCCACATCGGCTCGAACCAGGAGAACGGCACGTAGATCTCGGCGCAGTCGATCTCGTCGATCGGGCTGGTGATCCCGGCCTGCTTCCACAAGGTGGCCGCTGCGTCGCGCCCGGCACGGGGGTTGACCTGGTCGCGCTCGGCGGCCGTGGTCGGCTCGGTACGCATGGCCGTCGCGTGGATCCAGGCCGGGTTCTCGACGGAGGCCGCGGTGTCCTCGTCGGCGATGACCAGGGCGCAGGCACCGTCGGAGGAGGGGCAGGTCTCGTCGTAGCGGATCGGGTCCCACAGCATCTGCGAGGCCATCACCGACTCCATCGTGGTCTCGGGCTGGTGCAGGTGCGCGTAGGGGTTCTTGCAGGCGTTGCGCCGGTCTTTGGCGGCGACCATCGCGCCAACGTGCTCAGGAGCGCCCGAGCGGCGGATGTAGGAACGCACGTGCGGGGCGAAGTAGCCGCCCGCTCCCGCGTGCACCGGCATCACGAACGGCACCGGGACCGAGAGCGCCCACATCGCGTTGGACTCCGACTGCTTCTCGAACGTCACGGCGAGCACGCGCCGGTGGACGCCTGCCTGCACGAGGCTGCTCGCGACGATCGCGGTGGAGCCGCCCACCGAGCCGGCGGTATGGACGCGTAACAGCGGCTTGCCCACCGCTCCGAGGGCCTCGGCCAGGAAGAGCTCGGGCATCATCACGCCCTCGAAGAGATCCGGCGCCTTGCCGACCACGACGGCGTCGATGTCGTCGAAGCCGAGGCCCGCGTCGGCGAGGGCGCGGTCGACGGCCTCGCGACAGAGGCCGGCGATGGACACGTCCTCCCGCTTGGCCCGGTGGTGGGTCTGGCCGACCCCGATCACCGCGGCGAGCTGCTTGCCCATCAGTTCCGTCCTTCCATCACGCACACGAGGTTCTGCTGAAGCGCAGGCCCGGAGGTCGCGTGGCCGAGCGCCTTGTCCGACGTACCCGCGATCACCCGGGAAGCGGCCTCGCCGATCCGGACCAGGCCGGCGGAGAACATCGGGTTTCCGCACAGCGGACCGCCTGACGGGTTGACCGTGACGGACTCGTCCAGGCCGAGCTCGCGGCGCAGGATCAGCTCCTGGTGGCTGAACGGGGCGAGGAGCTCCGCGGTGTCAACGCCCTCGATGCCCGCAGCCGCGCCGGCTGCAGCCGTCGAGGGGGAGCGGGTCAGGTCGCGTACGCCGAGCGCCTGGGCGTCCGTGCGGTGCTGGAAGCCGGTGATCCAGGCCGGACGGTCCACGACCGAGCGGGCCCGGTCGTCCGCGGCGAGCACGATCGCGGCGGCGCCGTCACTCACCGGGGCGCAGTCGTGCTTACGCAGCGGGTCGGAGAACAGCGGCTCGGCGAGGAGCTCGGCGGCCGAGACGTCGCCGGTGAGGACCGCATGAGGGTTGTCCGCGCCTGCCGCCCGGCTGCGCGCCACCACCTCGGCGAGCGCCTTCTCGTCCCACAAGCCCTGCTCGAGACCGAGACGCGCCTGCATCGCGGCGATCGCCACGGTGTCCGGCCACAGCGGACAGAGCACATAGGGGTCGAGCTGCATCGCGAGCGTCCTGCGCAAGAGTCCGGCCGAGGCTTTGCCGAAGCCGTAGACGAGCGCGGTGTCGACCTCGCCGGTCTGGATCTTGACCCAGGCCTCGTAGAGCGCCCAGGCGGCATCCATCTCCACGTGCGACTCGTTGACCGGCGGCAGGGTGCCGATAGCGTCGACGGCCGAGACGAACGAGAAGGACCGTCCGGCGAGGTAGTCCGAGGACCCCGAGCACCAGAACCCGATGTCCGCCTTGGTCCAGCCGGTCTGGTCGTACAGCTCGCCGATGATCGGCACGAGCAGCTCGACCATCGTGGGGGAGCCCTCGAACTCCTGCATCTGTCGCTGGGCGAACCCGACGACCGCAACGTCTCTCAACGAAAGCTCCTTCTCAGAGGTGGGAGGCGAACGACTCGTACGCCGCGTCGGGCTCGCCGGTAGGCCGGAAGTGGTCGATGTTCTCCATCGAGGTGGTCCACTCCTCGCGCGGCTTCCACACCGCCTCGACACGCATGCCCATGCGCACCTCGCCGGCGTCGCAACCCAGCACGAGATGGAGGAACGGGATGTCCGCGCCCTCGAGCAGGATGTAGGCGGAGACGTACGGCGGCTTGATGCGCTGGCCGAGGAAAGGCACGTTCACGATGCAGAACGTCGTGACGATCCCGTGGTCGGGAAGCTCGACCTCGTCGCGGGTGGGAACTCCGTCGACGGGGCAGGCACCACGCGGCGGCACGTAGACCTTCTGGCACTTGGGGCAGCGCTGGCCACGGATCTTCCCCTCGGCCATCCCGCGGAGGAACCGCGACTCCTCAGCTGAGGCCGCGTACGTGTAGTCCAGCTGCACGGGTGTGACGATCCCGGTGACGTCGGCGCCGCCTGAGGCGGCCGAGGGGGAGCCGGTGTCGAGGCGTGGATGGGGCTGGCCGCCGCGCGAGGCACGAGCGAGGCTGGTTGCCGCGGCATCGGCGGACCCGCGGCCGCCGGAGTCGCCACCGGCGTCGTCGGCGGGCTCGAAGCAGGCGATGTCGCGGATGTGCCCGACGGTCTCCTCGGCCCAGCGCACCCGGACGCGCATCCCGGTGCGCATCTGCGCGGGGTCCGCGACGTCCACGGCATGCAACATCGGGGTGTCTGCCCCGTCGAGCAGCACCATGGCGAAGGCGAACGGGCGGTCGAACGGCTGGCCCGGCACCGGCTCGGAGACCCAGGACCAGGTCTGCACCGTGCCGGTGGGACCTACGGGCACGAGATCGGTGAGAGGCTCGTGGCTGACGGGGTCGTACTCCGAAGGCGGGACGATCACCCGCCCGTCCGCGGAGCGGCCGCCGAGCACGGTGCGGTCACGCAGTCCGGTCATGAAGGAGGAGAGCACCGGCCCGAGTGACCGGGTGTAGTCGAACTCGACGCGAAGGGGTGCCTTGAGGGTGCCGGTCATGGGCTAAAGTGAAACAGGTTCTCGTTTTGTTCCGCAACCCCGGTCGGGTCTGCGTGGCGGAAAGTCAGGTGAGGGATCGTGAAGCTCGGACTGCAGCTCGGTTACTGGGGGGCTCAGCCTCCCGAGGGTGTCGGCGAGCTCGTCGAGGAGGCGGAGAGGTCCGGCTTCGACGCGGTGTTCGCGGCCGAGGCGTGGGGGTCGGACGCGTTCACGCCGCTTGCCTGGTGGGGCCACCGGACGTCCAGGATCAAGCTCGGTACGTCGATCGTCCAGCTGTCCGGACGCACGCCCACCTCGTGCGCGATGCACGCGCTGACCCTCGACCATCTCTCGGGCGGGCGGGTCGTCCTCGGGCTCGGCGTCTCCGGCCCCCAGGTGGTCGAGGGCTGGTACGGCCGGCCGTTCTCCAAGCCCCTGGCCCGCACCCGCGAGTACATCGGCATCATCCGGAAGGTCTTGGAACGCAAGGCGCCGGTCACCAACGACGGCCCGCACTACCCGTTGCCCTACACCGGTGAGGGCGCCCTGGGTCTGGGCAAGCCGCTGAAGCCGATCGTGCACCCGCTGCGGGCAGACCTCCCCGTGTGGATGGGCGCGGAGGGGCCGAAGAACGTCGCGCTCGCCGCCGAGATCGCCGACGGGTGGCTGCCGATCTACTTCTCGCCACGGATGGCGGACATGTACTGGTCGTGGCTCGACGAGGGCTTCGCCCGGCCGGGCGCCCGTCGTACCCGGGAGACGTTCGAGATCGCGGCGACCTGCCAGCTGATCGTGACCGACGACAAGCAGGCCGCCTACGACGCGATGCGGCCGTGGATGGCGCTCTACATCGGCGGGATGGGGGCCAAGGAGCAGAACTTCCACAAGACCGTGTTCGAGCGGATGGGCTACCAGGAGGTCGCCGACCGGATCCAGGAGCTCTACCTCGAGGGGCGCAAGGAGGAGGCGGCGGCGCTCGTCCCCGACGAGCTGATCTCCGAGGTCACGATCATCGGCAACCGCGACGAGATCCGCGAGGACGTGCAGCGGTGGGCGGACGCCGGCGTGACGATGCTCGTGCTCACGCTGCGCAGTCCCGAGGAGGTCCGTCAGGTGGCGGAAGTCGTCCTCGGGTGATCGCCTACCATTGCGCGAATCTGTAACACGTTCTACCGTGTCGCGCATGAGTGACGACCTCTCCCGTGACCTCTATCGAGGTCCCCATCTCGGCCACCTCCTCGCCTCGGCGCTGAAGCGTCATGCGGATGTTCCCGTGCTGCATGTCGGCGAGCAGACGTTGACCGGCCAGGACCTCGCGGACCAGATCAGCACCTACGTCGCGGCCCTCGAGGAGGTCGGCTGTACGACGGGCAGCCCGGTGGCCCTGCTCGCACTCAACCGGCCCGAGGTGCTCGTCATGATCGGAGCCGGCCAGATGGTGGGGCTGAGGCGCACCGCCCTGCACCCGCTCGGGTCCCTCGACGACCACGCCCACGTGCTCGCCGACGCGGGCATCGAGACGCTGGTCGTAGAACCCGTCCCGGCGTTCGTCGAGCGAGCCCGTGCGCTGCAGGAGCGCGTGCCATGCCTGCGCCAGGTGCTGACGCTGGGCGAGGCCGGGATCGGGCAGGACCTGATCGCCCTTGCCGGCAAGCACACCCCCACGTCACTGGTGGTGACCGACCTCGCTGCGGACGCGGTCGTCAGTGTCACCTACACCGGAGGTACGACGGGCAAGCCCAAGGGGGTCGTGGGCACCGCGAGCTCCATGGCGGCCATGACCCAGGTGCAGCTCGCCGAGTGGGAGTGGCCGGAAGCTCCCCGCTTCCTCATGTGCACCCCGCTGAGCCACGCCGGCGCGGCGTTCTTCGTGCCGACCCTCATGGCCGGCGGCTCCATGGTCGTGCTGCCGCGTTTCGAGCCCGGGGAGGTGCTCCGCGCCATCGAGCGCCACCGGATCACCGCGACGATGCTGGTGCCGAGCATGATCTACGCGATGCTCGACCACCCCGACGCGGAGACGGCCGACCTGAGCAGCCTGGAGACCGTCTACTACGGCGCCTCGGCGATCAACCCCGTCCGCCTGGCGGAGGCGATCCGTCGCTGGGGCCCGGTCTTCGCGCAGTACTACGGGCAGTCGGAGTCCCCGATGGTGATCTCCTATCTCGCGAAGCGTGACCACGACCTCGACCGGCCCGAGCGGCTGGCCAGCTGCGGAAGACCGAGTGCGTTCCTGCGCACAGCTCTGCTCGGCGAGGACGACCAGCCCGTCGCGCCCGGTGAGCCGGGCGAGATCTGCGTCGCCGGGCCGGTGCTGGCCAACGGCTACTGGAACCTCCCTGAAGCGACGGCAGAGACCTTCCGCGGCGGCTGGCTGCGTACCGGCGACGTCGCCCGGGCCGACGAGGACGGCTTCTGGTACATCGTCGACCGGACCAAGGACATGATCGTCACCGGCGGCTTCAACGTCTTCCCGCGCGAGGTCGAGGACGTGATCGCCGAGCACCCTGCCGTCGCGCAGGTCGGCGTGATCGGGGTCCCGGACGAGAAGTGGGGCGAGGCGGTCACCGCGGTCGTCGTACTCCGCTCCGGTGTGCCCGACGACGAGGACTCGATATCCACCCTGACCGCCGAGATCCAGCAGCAGGTCAAGGAGCGCAAGGGAAGCGTGCAGGCACCCAAGCAGGTGGTCGTCACCGACGCGCTCCCGCTGACGGGACTCGGCAAGCCGGACAAGAAAGCGCTGCGCGCGCAGTTCTGGGCGGGCAAGGAGCGGGCGGTCTGATGCCGCGCGGGCCGGCCGACCTCACCCGCGCGCAGCTGGCCACGCTCGTGCCCGAGCTGCTGCTCTGCGGGCACATGATCGACCGCGCAGGGATGCCCCATCTTCTCGGGACGTTCGGGCTCGAGGGGATGCGTGACGTCGCGATCGAGGAGTGGAAGGGCGCCAGCCCGCACTACACGATGCGGATGCAGCGCGCGCTCGGGTACGAAGGTCAGGGCGTGGTCACGATCTTCAAGGGCCTCCAGCTCGACGTCGGCGCGCCACCGCAGTTCCTCGACTTCCGGTTCACGGTCAACGACCGGTGGTCCGGCACGTTCTCCCTCGCCAGCTGCGGCGCGCTGCTCGACGTCGAGCCGATGGGGGAGGAGTACGTCGAGGCGATGTGCCATGACATCGAGGACCCGACGATGGACGCGACCGCCCTGGCCACCGACCCGCGGGCCCGGATGCGCCCCCTTCACCGGCCCCCGCGCGTGCCGGCCGGCCGCACCCCGCACTGCGAGTGGGTCGTGGACATCGACGAGTCACGCGACCCGATCGAGTGGCCCGGCTACACGCTGGAGATCGGCGAGACAGCCGCGGCGGTCTTCGACGGCGTGACGCCGATCGACCCGACGGAGGACGGCGCGTCCGACTATGCGGGTCCGATCCTGTCCGACGTCGACTTCGCGGACTTCTCGCGGACGGCCCTGGTGCGGATCGCCGAGGAGGTCAGCCTCCAGTGGCACCTCTTGGCGCTCTCCTTCGTGAAGGCCGTCTCCGCGAGGACCTCGCCGGAGCAGACCGCCGAGATCACGCGACGGCAGTTCGCCGGCGTGGCCGGTCTGACCTCGGAACGGCTGCGCCGCGCCCTCGGCCTGGGCCGCGACCTCGAGTCGGTCGCCACCGTCCTCGGGGTGCATCCCGCCTTCCAGCCACATGGGTACGTCGACCTGGGGCTCACCCGCGACGCCGGCGAGCTCGTCGTACAGCTGCCTCGGCGAAGCCTCGCCCATCAGGACGGCGCCTGGGTCTCGCTCCTCGACGCCGACCACCTGGAGCCGTTCGAGGCGATCCTGCATGGCGTCGACCCGAGCTGGCGCGCCGCGGTCGAGACGGACGACGAGCATGCCCTGTCGCTGCGGATCGTCAGCGGCGAGCCGACCGAGGAGTCGTCCGACGTGGGGTTGGTCCGCTTCAGCACCGGCGCCGACTTCCAGTTCGAGCGGAGGAAGAGCCTGCCGCTGACTGTCGTCTGACCCGGTCAGCTGCCGGTGAAGGTCGGGGTGCGCTTCTCGGCGAAGGCTCGCGGGCCTTCCTTGGCGTCGTTGCTGGAGAACACCGGGGCGCCGACCTTGGCGTCGAGCTTGAACGCGTCCTCCTCGTGCATCCCCTCCGTGTCGCGGATCGTCCGCAGGATCGCCTGCACGGCGAGCGGCCCGTTCGCGGCGATGAGGCCGGCGATCTCCCGTGCCTTGTCGAGGGCGGCGCCGTCGGGGACGACGTGGCCGATCAGGCCGATCTCCTTGGCCTCGGGGGCCTTGATGTGACGACCGGTGAGCAACAGGTCGGCGGCCACCGTGTAGGGAATCTGCCGGGGGAGCCGAACCGCCGAACCGCCGAGGGGGTAGAGCCCCCATCTGGGCTCGGAGACGCCGAAGCGCGCGCTCTCGCCGGCGACTCGGATGTCGGTCGCCTGCAGGATCTCGGTGCCCCCGGCGATGGCCGGCCCCTCCACGGCGGCGATCAGCGGCTTGGTCAGACGGAAACCCTTGAGCAGCGGCTTGATCACCGACAGGTCCCAGCCGCCGCCCTCGAACGAGTCGCCGGGGTGCGAGCTCGTCATCGCCTTGAGGTCGGCACCCGCGCAGAACGCGCCGTCGGCGCCGGTGAGGATCGCGACCCGGATCGAGTCGTCGGAGTTCACGCGGTCCCACGCCTCGCGCATGATGTCCATCATCTCGCCGGACAGGGCATTCTTGGCCTCGGGACGGTTCATCGTGACGACGAGGGTGTGGCCCTCCTGCTCGACGATGCAGTGTGGCTGGGTCATGGCGTGCCTTCCGTCGGTGAGGGCTGGGTAGGTCGAAACTCTGCTTTGCACACCCTAGTCAGAAACAAGAACGTGTTCTAGTCTTCCCTCGTGGCTATCAACATCGCAGACCTCTTCGAGCATGCCGTCGACGTCGTACCCGACCGCCTCGCGCTGGTCGTCGGAGAGCAGCGGCTCAGCTACGCCGAGCTCGACGCCCGGGCCAACCGGATCGCGCACCACCTCGCCGACCACGGCGTGGGGGTCGGCAGCCATGTCGGCATCTACGCGAAGAACTGCGTCGAGCACGTCGTCGCGCTGCTGGCGGTGACCAAGCTGCGCGCAGTGGCGATCAACATCAACTACCGGTACGTCGAGGGCGAGCTGGACTACGTCTTCGACAACGCCGACCTCGTCGCGCTCGTGCACGAGCAGACCTACGCGCCGCTGGTCTCGAAGTGCCTGCCCAAGCACGGGCGGCTGCGCCACGCGCTGGTGATCGAGGACGGCTCCGACGAGGACTTCTCCTCCTACGACGGCGTCGCGTGGAGCGACGCGATCGCCGCGGGAAGCCCCGAGCGCGACTTCGGCGAGCGAAGCAACGACGACGTGTGGATCGTCTACACCGGCGGGACCACCGGCTACCCCAAGGGCGTGATGTGGCGCCACGAGGACATCTGGCGCACCCTCGGCGGCGGCATCGACTTCGTCACCGGCGAGCGGCTCGAAGAGTACGACCAGTCGAAGAAGGCCGCCGAGAGCGAGCCGATGGTGTCGTTCCCGCTCAGCCCGATCATGCACGGCGGTGCCCAGTGGGGCATGTTGATGCACTTCTTCGCCGGCCACGTGGTGATCTTGGTGCCGAAGTTCGACGTCGACGAGATCTGGCGGATCGTCGACGAGGAGAAGGTCCAGGTCATGTTCATGACCGGGGACGCGATGGCCCGGCCGCTCGTGGAGCGCTACGAGCAGGGTGGCATCGACGGCTCCAGCCTGGTCGCGGTGGCCAGCAGCGCGGCGATCTTCTCCACCGACGTGAAGGAGCGCTTTCTGCGCGCGTTCCCCAACACCTTCTTCACCGACTCGCTCGGCTCCACGGAGACCGGTTTCGCAGGCACCGGCCTGGTCGACAAGGACAACGCCGGCGCCGGGGCCGTGGTGTCGATCGGCCCCGAGACCGTCGTGCTCGACGACTCGAACCGGATCCTCGACACCACGACCGACATCGGGGCCGTCGGCCGGCTGGCGCGCGCCAAGAGCGTGCCGCTCGGCTACTACAAGGACCCCGAGAAGTCCGCGCGCACCTTCCTCGAGATCGACGGGGTGCGGTACGCCGTGCCGGGCGACTTCGCCCGCATCGAGCCGGACAACAAGATCACCCTTCTCGGCCGCGGCTCCAACTGCATCAACACCGGTGGGGAGAAGGTCTACCCCGAAGAGGTGGAGACCGCGATGAAGTCCCACCCCGACGTGTTCGACGTGCTCGTGGTCGGCACCCCCGACGAACGCTACGGCCAGGCCGTCACCGCGGTCGTGCAGCCGCGCGAGGGCGCCGAGCCGACGCTGGCGGGGATCAACGCCCACCTGCGCTCGGTGCTGTCCGGCTACAAGCTGCCGAAGGCGATGACGCTGGTGCCCGAGATCCCGCGGCACGCCACCGGCAAGGCCAACTACCCGAAGGCCAAGGAGATCGCCACCGACGCCAAGGGCGCTCCAGCCTCCGCCTGAACGACGAACCTCCGACTACCGAAAGGTCCCCATGCGTACCCCCCTCTGCGACGAGTTCGGGATCGAGTACCCGATCTTCGCCTTCACCCCGTCCGAGCACGTCGCGGCGGCGGTGAGCAGGGCGGGCGGCCTCGGTGTCCTCGGCTGTGTCCGCTTCAACGACAGCGAGGAGCTCGAGAAGACGCTCACCTGGATGGACGAGAACACCGACGGCAAGCCGTACGGCGTCGACGTCGTCATGCCGATGAAGGTGCCCACCGAGGGCACCGCGGTCGACCTGAAGACGATGATCCCCGAGGGGCACCGGCAGTTCGTCGACGACACCCTCCGCAAGCTCGGCGTCCCTCCACTCGCTGAGGGCGAGGGCCGGGAGGGTGTGCTCGGCTGGCTGCACTCGGTCGCGCGCTCGCACGTCGAGGTCGCCCTGAGCCACCGCCCCGTGCTCATCGCCAACGCCCTCGGCTCCCCACCGAAGGACGTCATCGACCAGGCTCACGCGGCCGGCGTCAAGGTCGCAGCCCTTGCCGGGGCGGCCAAGCACGCACTCTCACACGTCCGCAACGGCGTGGACATCATCGTGGCCCAGGGCTACGAGGCCGGCGGTCACACCGGTGAGATCGCCAGCATGGTGCTGACGCCAGAGATCGTCGACGCCGTCGGCCCTGACGTCCCGGTGCTCGGTGCCGGCGGCATCGGGTCCGGACGACAGATGGCGGCATCGCTGGCCCTCGGCGCCCAGGGCGTGTGGACGGGCTCGATCTGGCTCACCGTCGAGGAGTACTCCAACCTCTCGTCGAACCCCGGCATGACCGAGGCTTTCCTGCGGGCGGACTCCACCGACACCGTGCGCACCCGGATCTACACCGGCAAGCCTGCCCGCCTGCTCAAGACGAGATGGACCGAGGCCTGGGCCGAGGAGGGCGCGCCCGAGCCGCTCCCCATGCCGTTGCAGAACCTGCTTGTCAGCGAGGCGCACAACCGGATCAACGCCAGCGGCGACCCCGATGTCATCTCGATGCCGGTCGGTCAGATCGTCGGCCGGATGAACCAGGTCCGGCCCGTCGCCGAGGTCATGGCAGACCTGGTCGCCGACTTCCAGGCCGCGGTAGACCGCTTGGGTCAGGTTCGCGACGCCTGAGGTGTGCCAGCATCGTGGGATGCCTCGTCTCAGGGTCATGACCTACAACATCTGGATGGGGGGACGTGGCGGCCCGTCGCTGGACGAGGCGGTGCGAGAGGCGAACCCCGACGTGCTGCTGGTCAACGAGACACCGAAGACTCCTCTGCGGTGGAAGCGCCGCTGCCGTGCGCTCGCGGACGGCTGGGGGATGAAGTACGTCGCCGGCGGCCGCAACGCCGGCTCCAACATGATCCTGGTGCGGCCCGGCATCGCCGTGAAGTCCAGCTCTGTCACGACAGTTCCGCAGCCGTTCCTCCAACCGCGCCGCGGGATCGCATCAGCGCAGCTGCGGGTCCAGGGTGCTCTGGTCGGCGTCGTCTCATGTCATCTGAGTCTCGATGCCGCCCGTCGCGCGACGGAGGTCGAGCGGGTGGTCGACGTCGCCCAGCGGCTCCGTGGCCCGGTGGTGGTCGCCGGCGACCTCAACGAGCCGCCGGGTGGACCGAGCTGGCGAAGGCTCCGTGCGGCCGGCTACGTCGACCACGGCTCGAGGAGCTGGGCCACGTTCCCGGCCGACGCCCCCACCAAGCGCATCGACGCACTTCTCGTGCGCGGAGGCGCCCACGTCTCGCACCACGGAGACCCGGGGGTCGGCGCTGACCTCCAGGCCCGAGCCAGCGACCACCGAGCGGTGCTTGCACTCATCGATCTGTGAAGCAAGTGGTCTGGCCCACCGGGACGCAACCTAGCGGCGTGGGTATGCGTCCTGTGTCAGCGCGCACTGATGAACAGCGAATACCGGCGGTGGAACCGCCCTTCAACGAGAGAAGCCCGACATGTGTCGCAAGACATCACCCAACGGGAACCTCACGTGCTCGCGACGAGACTGTGACGGCGTCGGACACGTGTGGGAACACCCCAGCGCAGCGCGGGACGCCAAGGCCGAGGCCGACGCCCGCTGCCAGGACTGAGTCAGTGCAGCGGGACGTACGTCGTCCCGCGTGACTCTCTCAGCCAGACCGGATCCCCCGACGCCTCGACGCCCTGACGGACCAGCTCGCGCTTGAGGATCTTGTTCGTCGCCGTCGACGGAAGCTCCGAGGCCACCCGGACGTAACGCGGCCACATCTTGGTGCCGAGGTCCGGCTGGGCCTCCAGGAACGACGTGAACGCCGCCGGATCGAGCTCCGCCCCCGACCGCAGCACCAGGGCAGCCATGATCTGGTCGCCGACCTGCTCGTCCGGCACGGCGTAGACCGCGACACGGTTCACGTCCGGGTGTCGCAGCAGCAGCCGCTCGACGGGAGCAGCTGCAAGGTTCTCCCCGTCCACCCGGAGCCAGTCGCTGGTCCGACCGGCGAAGTACACGAAGCCCGCGTCGTCGCGGTAGGCCAGGTCGCCGCTCCAGTACATGCCATCGCGCATCCGCGTCGCTGTCGCCGCGTCGTCCTTGTAGTAGCCGGCGAACTGACCGGCCCCGGTCGTGTTCACGAGCTCGCCGACCGCCTCATCGAGGTTCAGCACCTCCCCGTCGATGCCGAACTTCGCCGACGGGCACTCCTCGCCGGTCGCGGCGTCGAGCACCTTCACCCCGTCCAACGGCCTGCCGAGGGAGCCAGGCGGAGTGCCCGGGACGCGCGAGATCACCACGGCGTTCTCGGTCGACCCGAACCCGTCCTGGACCCGGCAGCCGAACCGCTCGGCGAAGGCGGCGATGTCCTGGTCGCTCGCCTCGTTGCCGAAGGCCAGACGCAACGGGTTGTCCGCGTCGTCGGGACGTGGGGGAGTGGCGAGGACGTACGCCAACGGCTTGCCGACGTAGTTCATGTACGTCGCGCCGTACCCCCGGACGTCGTCGAGGAACCTGCTCGCCGAGAACCGCTTGGCCAGCGCCATCGCCGCACCCGAGACCAGGCCCGGCCCCCATCCGGCCATGATCGCGTTGGAGTGGAACATCGGCATGGACAGATACAGCCGGTCGTCCGAGGTCAGGCCGAACATCTGCGTGAGGTAGACGCCCGGGAACGCCACCTTCTCGTGCGTCACCCGAACCGCCTTCGGCTCGCCGCTGGTGCCGGAGGTGAAGATCAGCATGAACAGGTCCTGCGGCGTGACCTCGACGGCGGGAGCGGCCCCCGGGTCAGCCGCCGCGACGAGTCCGCGCCACTCGGGGCCGCCCACGTCGAGCACCCGGGCGCCGGCGAGGTCGAGGCCAGCGAGGAGCGGCAGGTTGTCCGCGTCGGTCAGGACGATCTGGCAGTCGGCATGGCGTACGTCGCGGGCGAGCCCCTCACCGCGTCGCGTGGTGTTGATCCCGGCGACGACGAACCCGCCGAGTGCCGCCGCGGCGAGGCCCATCGCCATCTCCGGCGTGTTGTCGAGCAGGAGGCCGATGTGGAACGGACGATCGGGGTCGCGCAACGAGGTCAGCGCCGCCGCGCGACGGGAGGACTCGTCGACGTACTCCTGCCAGGACCAGCGGTCGTCGCCGGACAGCAGGGCAGGCCGGGCGTCCTGAGCGCGCTGCCGAAGCAGCCTCTGGACGGTGTCCGTCATGTCAGGCCGGCTCCGCAGCCAACGCCCTGCCCACCGTCAGCGCCTGGCGGGTGGTTCCGCCGAGCATGAACTCGTGGCGCTTGGCGGCCGTGAAGTAGCGGTGCGGGGCGCCGTCGAGGTCGATCCCCACGCCTCCGTGCACGTGGACGGTCGTGTGGGCGATCTTGTGGCCGGTGTCGGCCGCCCAGAGCTTGGCCGTGGCCACCTCGACCCCCGCGGGAAGGTCCTCGCTGAGGCGCCAGGCCGACTGCCACATGGTGAGGCGAAGGCCGTTCACGTCGATGTACCCGTCGGCGAGTCGCTGCGAGACGGCCTGGAACGTCCCGATCGGACGGCCGAACTGTTCCCGGGTCCGGGCGTACTCCGCGGTGAGCTCGAGTGCGCCCTCCACGACACCGAGCTGCTCGGCGCAGACCACCACGGTCAGCCGTTCCGCGAGCCATCGGGTCAGCTCGGCGCCGGACCCCGCGGAGCCGAGCAACCGGTCGGCGCCGATCGACGCACTGTCGAGCACGAGCCGTCCGGTGCTGTCGCCGTCGTTGACCCGCTGGACCTCGACCCGGACACCGGGGTCGTCCATGCGGACGAGCAGCACGACGCCGCCCTCCGCGGAGTCGGCCGGCACCAGGAAGAGATCCGCCACGGTCGCAGCCGAGACGACGGTCTTGGCGCCCGTCACGGTCCACCCGTCGCCCGTGCGCTCCGCCACGGTGCTCGGCAGCTCGGGCACGTCCGCGTGGTCCTCGCTGAGCGCCACGGTCAGGACGCTCTCTCCCGCGGCGGCGCCGGGAACCCACGCCTGCCTCTGCTCGGGACTACCGAACCGAGCGATCGCGGCGGCTGCGACGGCGTGTGAGGGAAGGGGGACAGGCGCCACCGCGCGGCCGTTCTCGATCGCCACGCTGCACAGCTCGAGCAGGCCGAGCCCTGCCCCACCGAGCCCATCCGGGAGGTGCAGGCCGAGCAGGCCGGCCGACCCGAGCTCCTTCCAGAGTTCGGCGTCGAAGCGGGTGCCGGTGGCCTCGACCTCGCGGAGCCGGGCCTGCGAGCAACGGTCGCCGAGCAGCTGCCGGGCGAGGGCGGCGGCATCGGCTTGTTCCTGGCTGAGGGTGAAGTCCATGTCAGTCGCCTATCGCTTCGCTGCCGGCAGGCCGAGCCCGACCATGCCGATGATGTCTCGCTGGATCTCGTTGGTCCCGCCGCCGAAGGTCATCACGAGCGAGGTGCGGTGGAACCGCTCGAGGCGGCCCATCAGCACTGCTGCGGGGGAGTCGCCACGCACCAATGCGTTGGGCCCGACGATCTCCATCAGCGCGCGGTACACCTCGGTGGCGAGCTCGCTGCCGTAGACCTTGGTGGCCGAGGCGTCGGCCGGGCTCAGGTCGGCTCCCTCGGACGCGGCGATCTTCCAGTTCATCAGGCTGAGCACCTCGACCCTGGCGTGCGCGCGACCGAGCAGCACCTGGACCCACTCGGCGTCGATGACCCGGCTGCCGTCGGGGGCCTTCGTCTCCTGGGCCCAGCGGCGGACCTCGGCCACCGCGTGGACGAGGGGAGCGGCGGAGGTGAGCGCGACCCGCTCGTGGTTGAGCTGGTTGGTCATCAGCGGCCAGCCCCCGTTGAGCTCGCCGACCAGGTTCGACACCGGGACCCGGACGTCCTGGTAGTAGGTGGCAGAGGTCGAGACGCCGGCGACCGTGTGCACCGGGGTGTAGGAGAAGCCCTCCGCGTCAGCCGGGACCAGGACGATCGAGAGGCCCTTGTGCCTCGGCAGGTCGGGGTCGGTGCGGCAGGCGAGCCAGATGTAGTCGGCGTACTGGATCAGGCTGGTCCACATCTTCTGGCCGTTGATGACCCACTCGTCGCCCTCGCGCCGGGCCCTCGTCTTGAGGTTCGCGAGGTCCGTGCCGGCCCCGGGCTCGCTGTAGCCGATCGAGAAGTGCATCTCGCCCTTGAGGATCGCGGGGAGGAACTTCTGCTTCTGCTCCTCGGTGCCGAACCGCATGATCGTCGGGCCGACCGTGTTGAGGGTCAGATGCGGGACGGGTACGCCGGCGATGGCGGCCTCGTCGGAGAAGATGAGCTGCTCGATCATCGAGCGGTTCTGGCCGCCGTACTCCTCCGGCCAGCCGATGCCGAGCCAGCCGTCCTCGCCCAGCTGCCTCACGACGTCGCGGTAGACGCCGCCCTCGCCGAACTCCCCGGTGGCCGCGGAAAGCGCCGTTCTACGCTCAGGGGTGACGAGCTCGGCGAAGTAGGAACGGAGCTCGGCGCGCAGACGCTCGTGCTCGTCGGTCAGGGCCACCCGCATGGGGCCTCCTAAAACTGGAACGTGTTTCAGTCAGAGGTTAGCCATGGGCGTCCCCCCTGTCGAGACGCTGGCGCATCGAACGTCAAAACTATAACCTGTTCCAGTACGCAGCACGGCTAGTCGAGCCCTACCTGGAGGAAGCGGATGAACGCGGTCAACGCCCCCGACCACGTGCGTGAGATCGACGCCGGGAGCCTGCCGACCCGGTTTGCTCGTGGTTGGCACTGCCTCGGGCTCGCGGAGGCCTTCCGGGACGGGAAGCCGCACGCGGTCGAGGCCTTCGGGACCAAGCTCGTGGTCTGGGCCGACTCCCAGGGCAAGATCAACGTGCTCGACGGCTACTGCCGCCACATGGGCGGCGACCTGACGCAGGGCAGCGTGAAGGGCGACGAGGTGGCGTGCCCGTTCCACGACTGGCGGTGGGGCGGGGACGGCAAGTGCAAGGGCATTCCCTATGCCAAGCGGATCCCGCTGCGTGCACGCACCCGGACCTGGCGGGCGATGGAGGAGAACCAGCAGCTCTTCGTCTACCACGACCCGGAGGGGAACCCGCCGCCGGACGACGTCGTGATCCCCAGGGTCGACGCCGCGTTCGACGACCAGTGGACCGACTGGACCTGGAACACGCTGTTCATCGAGAACGCCAACTGCCGCGAGATCATCGACAACGTCGTCGACATGGCGCACTTCTTCTACATCCACTACGCCTTCCCCACGTACTTCAAGAACGTCTTCGAGGGGCACATCGCGACGCAGTACATGAACTCGCGCGGCCGGCCGGACATGTCGGGCGGCGGCTACGCGGGCGAGGACATGCTGCTCACCTCGGAGGCCTCCTACTTCGGGCCGTCGTACATGATCAACCCGCTGACCACGAGCTACAAGGGCATCGAGGTCGAGGTCATCCTCATCAACTGCCACTACCCGGTGAGCGCGACCTCGTTCGTGCTGCAGTACGGCCTGATCGTCAAGAAGCTCGACGGCCTCGACGACGAGACGGCGAACAAGATCGCCAAGAAGTACGCCGACATGTTCGGCGAGGGCTTCATGCAGGACGTCGAGATCTGGCGCAACAAGACCGCGATCCAGAACCCCCTGCTGTGCGAGGAGGACGGGCCGGTCTACCAGCTGCGTCGCTGGTACGAGCAGTTCTACGTCGACGCGGCCGACGTGACCGAGGAGATGACCCAGCGCTTCGAGTTCGAGGTGGACACCACCCATGCCAACGAGAACTGGGAGAAGGAGGTGCGTGAGAACCTCGAGCGCCGCAAGGCCGAGGACGAGCGTCTCGCGGCCGAGAGCGACGCGCCTCAGGACCCGCAGCTGGCGACCGGTGTCTGACCGATGGTCTCGTTCACCCCGCTGAGCCCCGAGACGGCGGCCGACCAGCGGCTCTACCTCGACGCAAGCCTGCAGGAGGTGAGCTGCCTCGACTGCCTCGCGCGGGTGCGGGTCAAGAAGAACAGCGAGTTCCACACCAGCATCCAGTGGAGCGCCGAGGCGCAGGCCGGCTGTGCGGAGTTCGCGCGCAAGGACGCCGAGGCCGGCCACCGGGTCGTGCACGAGTCCTGCTCACGGCTGAAGGCGAGCATCGAGGACGCCGTTCGCGAGGGACGGCTGCGCGTCAGCGACGGCACGGACGGGACCGACTGCGTGGTCTCCCTGGACGCGCACGCCCCCGCCGCCGAGAGGAAGGCGTTCCATGGCTGAGTCCTACACCGCTCGGGTGGTCGAGGTGATCCCGGAGACCGAGGACGCGCACTCCATCGTGCTCGAGGTCGCCGACGCGGACTGCTTCGCCTACAAGCCGGGTCAGTTCCTCACCGTCGCAGTGCCGAGCGACCGCACCGGCACCGTCGCCCGCTGCTACTCCCTGTCGAGCGCCCCGCACGAGACGGACCTGCTCAAGATCACGGTGAAGCGGACCATGGAGGGCTACGGCTCCAACTGGATCTGCGACAACGTCTCGCCCGGCCATGAGCTGCGCGTGCTGCCCCCGAGCGGCATCTTCACGCCCGCCGACCTCGACGCCGACCTCCTGCTCCTTGCAGGTGGGAGCGGGATCACGCCCGTGATGTCGATCGCGAAGTCGGCGCTGACGCAGGGCGCCGGCAAGGTCGTGCTGCTCTATGCCAACCGTGACGAGCGGTCCGTGATCTTCGCACGGGAGCTGACCGAGCTTGCGGAGAAACACCCCGACCGCTTCGTGGTCGTGCACTGGCTCGAGAGCGTGCAGGGCCTGCCGACGCCGGCGCACATGCGGGCCTTCGCCGAGCACTTCTCCACCTACGACGCCTTCGTCTGCGGGCCGGGTCCGTTCATGAGCGGCGTGGTCCAGGCACTGAAGGACCTCGGCTTCCCGCGCGAGCGGCGGCACCAGGAGAAGTTCGTCTCGCTCGGCGGCAACCCGTTCGGCGACGAGGTCGAGGACACCACACCGGAGGCGGAGGACGAGGGCGCCGAGGAGGAGGGTCGTACGACGGCCGCGACGCTCGTCGGCGAGCTCGACGGGCAGTCCTTCGAGTTCGACGACTGGCCTGCAGGCAAGCCGCTCCTCGACCACCTCCTCGCCAAGGGACTCCAGGCGCCGTACTCCTGCCGCGAGGGCCAGTGCAGCGCCTGCGCCTGCCGGATCCTGGAGGGCGAGGTCACGATGAGGCACAACGAGGTGCTCGACGACGAGGACCTCGCCGACGGCATCCGCCTGGCGTGTCAGTCGGTGGCCGTCTCCGACAAGGTCCGCGTCAGCTACGAGTAGGGTCCAGCGCGCTCCGTCAGGGCTCGAGGTCCCGTCGCGCCGGCACGGCCAAATCGCGTGCGCTCGACGCCACGACCCGTCACGATCGTCGACGTGAACGACAGCGACCTGAGCTCGAACGTCCCGACCTGGTCGAGTGAGGAGTTCCTCGCCGAGGTTGAAGTGTGGGTGGAGGAGGCGGCGGGTGCCGCCGGCCTCGTCCTCACCGGCGAGCGGGAGCAGCCCCACGTGCGGCCATGGTCGAGCGCCATCCGCTTCGGCACCGACGGCGGTGACCTCTGGTTCAAGGTGAACGGCGCCGGCACCCGTCACGGAGGGCACGCGATGCCTACCTGGCTCCTCGAGCTCCTGGAGTCCTGACCGGCTCCGAGACGACGGCCAGGTCTCAGTTGGTCACGCAGACCTGTTTCCGGTCGACCTGGAGGCGCTTTTGGACCACCCGCACGTCGGTGACGATCTGGTACGGCCGACCGGCGCAGTCGGCGTCGCCCAGGTTGGAGGCCGGAGGCTTCGCCGCTCGCGCCGCTTTGCCCGCGGGTCCTGCGGGTCCCGCCGGGCCGACGTCGCCGTCCCGCCCGTCGGCGCCGTCCTGCCCGGCAGGGCCGGCGAGGCCTGTGGCCCCCTGAGGGCCCCGGAAGTTCTCGGCGAACACGTTCACCGCAGCGAACGCACCGAGGAACCCGAAGACCAGCGCGACAACGGCGGTGACGGCCAGCGTCGAAAGCTTCCCCATGCCTGAACGGTACGGCCCGACAGGTCCCGAAGTGGGCGGTTTGACCAAGGAAGGAGGGGTTCACCAGCCCCGCGCGCGCCACTCCTGCAGGTGCGGGCGCTCGACGCCGAGGGTCGAGTCGTCGCCGTGGCCGGGGTAGAACCAGGTCTCGTCCGGGAGCCGGTCGAACACCTTGGTGGAGACGTCGTTGACGAGGGAGGTGAAGTCCTCCGGGGACCAGGTCTTGCCGACCCCGCCGGGGAACAGGGAGTCCCCGGTGAACAGGTGCGGCGTGCCTGCCGGGTCGTCGTACAGCAGGGCGATGGATCCGGGGGTGTGGCCGACGAGGTGGATCACCTCGAGCTCGCACTCCCCGACACGGACCTTGTCACCGTCGGAGACCGGCCGGTCCACGCGGACAGGGAGCTCGGGTGCGTCCTCCTTGCCGGCGATCGTCTCGGCGCCGGTGGCCGCGACGACGTCCGCGAGGGCGCGGTGGTGGTCCCAGTGCTGGTGGGTCGTCACCACGCGGGCCAGCCCGTCCGGGCCGACCATCCGCAAGATCGCGGGCGCGTCTGCGGCCGCGTCGATGAGCAGCTGCTCGTCCGTGGACCGGCAGCGCAGGAGATAGACGTTGTTGGCCATCTGCTCGTCCACCGCGAGCTTGGTGATGATCAGCTTCGCGAGCTCACGCGTCTCGGCAGGGGCACCGGGCTTCACCTTGCCGTGGTAGGTCATCCGATGGTCATCTCCATTTCGCGAGGGACGGCAGGACGTCGGAGTCCGACGTTAGCCCAGAGCCGTCACCTCGGCCGATGACCCACCAGGCGAGGTCGCAGGAACGGCCCTCGATCGTGGCGCCTTGCCCCTGGACGCCGTACTTCCACACGCCGCCGGTGTCCGTGGAACGCAGCACCATGGCCGGACCGTCGGCCCGGTCGTCCACCACACGGGAGAGGAGCAGGTCGCAGAAGGCGGTGTCCCAGTCGGCGCGGGTGAAGCCGCAGTCGAGGTCGGCGTGGTGCACCTGGACCTCGATCAGGCGACGGCTGGCGATGTCGCGCGCGGGGAAGGGCACGCCACCCGGCGCTCTCGCGACCATGGCGTCCTCGTGGGCCACGTCGAGCTCGTTGATCGCCTGCACGAACCTGCCGGCGGCAGCCGAGGCGTCCACCCGCAGGTCGTGGGCCGAACGGCCGGCGCCCGCCTCGATGTCGGCGTCACGCCGCTCCTGCGACTCGTACATGTAGTGCGGCTCGCCCGACTCGGCCCAGTGCAGCAGGTTGCAGAACGCATCCGCGTTGCGGGCGAGGTGGGTGACGACGTGCCCCCGGGTCCAGCCCGGCAGGAGCGAAGGAGCGCGCATGTCGTCGTCGGCCAGATCGCTCAGGGCGCCGAGGTAACGGGTGCTGGCGACGACCATCTCGACGAGGTTGGGGATGGCGAGGGAACCGGTGGTGCTGCCGGTGGTGGTATCCATGGACCTATCATCCGCCGGGGTGTCGGCTTGTGCTACCGGATAGGATGTGCGAACACTTGTTCGAAACCGGTCTCGGGGACCCTGGGGCCGCCCACCACACTTTCAGACGAGGGACTCTGTGGCCGACCAGCTGACCATCCGCGGTGCCCGGGAGCACAACCTCAAGGACGTCTCCCTCGACCTGCCTCGTGACTCGCTCATCGTGTTCACGGGTCTCTCCGGATCCGGCAAGTCGAGCCTCGCCTTCGACACGATCTTCGCCGAGGGGCAGCGGCGTTACGTCGAGTCGCTCTCGGCGTACGCCCGCCAGTTCCTCGGCCAGATGGACAAGCCCGACGTCGACTTCATCGAGGGGCTCTCCCCGGCCGTCTCGATCGACCAGAAGTCGACCTCGAAGAACCCCCGCTCGACGGTCGGCACGATCACGGAGGTGTACGACTACCTCCGACTGCTCTACGCCCGCGCCGGGCGTCCGCACTGCCCGAAGTGCGGGCGGCCGATCGCACGGCAGACGCCGCAGCAGATCGTGGACCGCGTCCTCGAGCTCGAGGAGGGCAGCAGGTTCCAGGTGCTCGCGCCGGTGATCCGCGGGCGCAAGGGCGAGTACGTCGACCTCTTCCGTCAGCTCCAGACCCAGGGCTTCTCACGGGTGCGCGTCAACGGCGAGACCCACATGCTCACCGACCCACCGAAGCTCGACAAGCAGAAGAAGCACACGATCGAGGTGGTCGTCGACCGGCTCTCGGTGAAGGAGTCGGCCAAGCGGCGGCTCACCGACTCCGTGGAGACCGCGCTCGGGCTGTCCTCCGGCCTCGTCACGCTCGACTTCGTCGACCTGCCGGAGGACCACGAGCATCGTGAGCGGACCTTCTCCGAGCACCTCGCGTGTCTCTACGACGACCTGTCGTTCGAGGAGCTCGAGCCACGGTCGTTCTCGTTCAACTCGCCGTTCGGTGCCTGCACCGACTGTCACGGCCTTGGCACGCGCATGGAGGTCGACCCGGAGCTGGTCGTCGCCGACCCGTCGGCGACGCTGGGGGAGGGTGCGATCGGGCCCTGGTCGGGCGCCCACGTCTTCGACTACTTCACGCGGCTGCTCGGTGCACTCGGCGACGAGCTCGGCTTCGACCTGAACACGCCGTGGGAGGACCTGTCCGCGAAGGCACGCCGTTCGATCCTCGATGGTCACTCGACCAAGGTGCACGTGCGTCACCGCAACCGCTACGGCCGGGAGCGGTCCTACTACACGTCGTTCGAGGGCGTGCGGCCCTACATCGAGCGCCGGCACCGCGAGGCCGAGTCCGACACCAGCCGGGAGCGCTTCGAGGGCTTCATGCGCGAGGTGCCCTGCCCCACCTGCCAGGGAAGCCGGCTCAAGCCCGTCTCGGTCGCCGTCACCCTCGGCGGCAAGAACATCGCCGAGGTCACCCGCCTGCCGATCAACGAGGCGGCGGAGTTCCTGGGCTCCCTCGAGCTCAGCCCCCGTGAGCGCCAGATCGCGGAGCGCGTGCTGAAGGAGATCCAGGAGCGGCTGAACTTCCTGCTCGACGTGGGTCTGGACTACCTCTCCCTGGACCGGCCCTCGGGGTCGCTCTCGGGCGGCGAGGCGCAGCGCATCCGTCTCGCGACCCAGATCGGCGCCGGACTCGTCGGCGTGCTGTACGTCCTCGACGAGCCGTCGATCGGCCTGCACCAGAGGGACAACCACCGGCTGATCGAGACCCTGGTCCGGCTGCGCGACCTCGGCAACACCCTGATCGTCGTCGAGCACGACGAGGACACCATCCGCACGGCCGACTGGGTGGTCGACATCGGTCCTGGTGCCGGTGAGCACGGCGGCCAGGTCGTCGTCTCCGGCACCGTGGAGGATCTGCTGACACACCGCGACTCCCAGACGGGCCTCTACCTGTCCGGGCGCAAGGAGATCCCGGTCCCCGAGATGCGGCGACCGCGCACGCCGGGTCGTGACCTGAAAGTCGTGGGCGCCAAGGAGCACAACCTCCGCGACGTCGACGTCAGCTTTCCGCTCGGGATGTTCGTCGCGGTGACGGGTGTCTCCGGGTCCGGCAAGTCCACGCTGGTCAACGACATCCTCTACACCTCGCTGGCCAAGCAGATCTACAACGCGCGCACCGTCCCGGGCCGCCACAAGCGCATCGAGGGCCTCGACCACGTCGACAAGGTGATACACGTCGACCAGTCGCCGATCGGGCGGACCCCGCGGTCCAACCCGGCGACGTACACCGGGGTGTTCGACCACGTCCGCAAGCTGTTCGCCTCCACTCCGGAGGCCAAGATGCGTGGCTACCTCCAGGGCCGCTTCTCGTTCAACGTGAAGGGTGGCCGGTGCGAGGCGTGCTCCGGTGACGGCACGATCAAGATCGAGATGAACTTCCTGCCGGACGTCTACGTCCCGTGCGAGGTCTGCCACGGCGCCCGCTACAACCGCGAGACCCTCGAGGTGCACTACAAGGGCAAGACGATCGCCGAGGTCCTCGACATGCCGATCGAGCAGGCGGTGGACTTCTTCGAGGCGATCCCGGCGATCTCCCGCCATCTCCGCACGCTGGTCGACGTCGGGCTCGGGTACGTCCGGCTCGGGCAACCGGCGCCGACCCTGTCCGGTGGCGAGGCACAGCGGGTGAAGCTTGCGGCGGAGCTCCAGAAGCGCTCGACCGGCCGCACCGTCTACGTCCTCGACGAGCCGACCACCGGCCTCCACTTCGAGGACATCCGCAAGCTCCTGCTCGTCCTGGGGCGGCTCGTCGACCAAGGCAACACCGTGCTGGTCATCGAGCACAACCTCGACGTGATCAAGACCGCCGACTGGCTGATCGACATGGGACCCGAGGGCGGCAGTCGCGGGGGCATGGTGGTCGCCGAGGGCACGCCCGAGGACGTCGCAGCCCACCCCGACTCCTACACCGGCGAGTTCCTCAAGCCGTTGCTCGACGGGCGGGCCGCGAACGTCCCACCGCCGACCCGGCCCAAGCGGACGGCCAGTCAGCAGACGGGCAAGAAGCCGGCAGCCAAGAAGCCGGCAGCCAAGAAGCAAGCGAAGAAGCAGACGGCGACGGCGCGGGCAGGGAAGGCGTAGGCCGTCCTTCGGCGAAACGCTGCACGAGGCCACCTGCAGGCGTGAGACTGCGGACGTGACAACCTCGCCCTTTCAGACGGCTGCCTGGCGGGCGGCCGCGGTGGAAACGGGTCGGTACGTCGACGCCTCGATCAGCGTGACCAGGGCCGGACGTGACCTCGTCCTGCCCGCTCTGAGGCGGCGTCGTCCCGCGGCGCCGCCTGCACCCATGGTCAGCTCCATGCCTCTCGGATGGGGGTTCGGAGGTCTGGTCGTCCCGGGTGGCGGCGTGACGGGGGCTGACGTCGACGCGACGGTCGCGGAGCTCGCCCGCACCGGAGCGGCCGCCGCGAACTTCCGGCCACCGCCGGAGCAGGACGCGGCTTTCGCGGGTTCGGGTGTCTCGTGGAGCCGGGTCACGCAGAACCACTCCTACGAGCTGGACCTGGAGCACGGGTGGCCGACCGTCTCACGAGCGTTCGCGTCCTCGGTGCGGCGTGCCGCCCGCAAGGCCGAGAAAGCCGGCGTCGTGGTCGAGCGGCGAACGGACCTCGCCGCGGCCGAGGAGTTCTACCGCCTCTACCGCCTGTCGGTGATGCGCTGGGCCGGTCAGAGCCGGATGCCGAGATGGCTGGTGGCAGCCCGTGCCCGCTACGTCGAGCCGATTCGCAAGTACCACGCCGTCCTCTCGCAGATGGGCGACGACTGCGGCATCTGGCTCGCGCACCACGGTGGTGTGGCGGTGGCTGCGATCGTCGTTCTGGGGCACCAGGGGGAGCACGCGTACTGGCGCGGCGCCATGGACGCCGAGCTCGCGGGGCCGGTGCGGGCGAACGACCTGCTTCATGTCTCCGCGATCGAGCACGCCTGCGCCACGGGCGCACACCGCTACGCCATGGGGCTGACCGCGCCTGGTTCAGGGCTGGCCCGGTTCAAGAGCGGGTTCGGCGCGCAGCCGAAGGTCAGTCACGAGTACGTGCTGGCAACACCGTTGCGGTGTCGGCTGCGAGACGCGGCCGATTGGGCGCGGGCACGAGAGGCGCGCTGACCGTCACGTGGCGACGGCCGGACACGAGAGCAGCAGCCAGCACCACGCTCTCCGTGAGGAGCCAGCAGCCGGCTACGGCCACGGACCCGCCATCGAGGTGCAGCACCACGGCCGACGTGCCGAGCATCAGCGCGCAGGCCAGCGCCTGGAGCCGGACGACCGTCGCGACGCGTCGCTGGACTCGGAAGTGCGCCAGCTGTAGCAGGAGGAACAACCGGGGGAGCGCTGCCAGGCAGAGCACCACCACGGCCCACCGGGCCTGGACGTACTCGGGTCCGAAGACCCGGAGCAGGGGGACGGCGAAGAACGAGATGCCCACGACCACCGGCAGCAGCAGCAGTGTCGCTCTCCGCGTGGCTGCTCGACGGTAGGTGTCCACGGCGTCCTGCTGCGCGGAACCCTCCACGAGGAAGGACGAGGCGGTGCCTGTCGCGATGAAGTCCAGGGCGGCGCTGAGGGTCCAGGCGATGAAGAAGACGGCGCTCTCCTCAGGCCCCGCCAGAGCGATGACCAGCAGCGGAAGCGCTGTCGTCGAGCTGTGCGAGAGCAGAGTCCCGACGTAGTCGCCCCCGACGAACCTCACCATGGTGCGGGCGGCGGGCATGTTCTCGTCGGGCTCGGCCACGGCCGTCCGAGGCAGCAGTCGCCTGAAGATCAGCCAGTTGACCGGGATCAGCATCACGATCATCGACCCCACCCAGGAGACGAGGATCCCCGACGTGGCGACGGATGCGAGTGCGATCAGGAGCGCCAGCTTGAAGACGCCGAACACGAGGTTCTCGACCGGCACCCACAGCGTCGCGCGGATTCCGGTGAGAACTGCGTCCTGGAGCGCGAAGACCACCCAGACGACGACGCCTGCGACGAAGAGCAGAGACAAGAAACCCGAGTCGGTGAGGAAGCGAAGCTGGCTGGAGAACTGCGGTGCAGCGAGAAGGAACACCCCCGAGGCCAGGAAGGCGGCGCATGCGGCCACCCCGTAGCTCGCGAGCACCAGGTGCCGCTCCCGTCCACGTGAGACCGGGAGGAAGCGCATCAGGCCGACGGAGAGGTTGAGCTGCGAGGCGTTGCAGACCAGCAACATCGCGGCGACCGCCGCCGAGGCGCGGCCCACGGTCTCTGTGTCGTACACCCTCGCGGCCACGGCCCAGTACGCCATGCCGAGTGCCGAGGTCATAACAGTGGCCGCCATCAATGCATACGCATTTCTGAACAGAATTCGGTTCCCCATGTTCCCCATGTAGATAATCGTGCACGCCGCCCGGAACCGGCGCCACCGTTCTGCACATTTCTAACAAAGATCGCGCTTTCGATTTTGTACGGTTTCGTATCGATGGGGCTTTTGCGCGGTTCGCGAAGAAGTTGCCGGGCGGGCCCCGTAAAACACTGCCCATCCAGCCTGCGTGGCACCACCTAGCAGCGCCGATAGTCCATGTGTGCATGGGGTTTACTCAATGTTGGTCAAGTCCGTTCACACGAGCCGACCCCCCGATGCAGCATGTGACAATCAATGTGTCCGAGATATTGCGGGGACACCGGTTTTGGGGGAACGAAACCGCTCCGCGCTTTCTTGGACGGCCAAGTAATGTTTGCATTGGGGGCTTCATCGTGGAATCGATCAACGCTGCCGTAAACCGCCATTCCGGCGTAAACAATATCGGCGACGTCATGGCTTACCGCCGCGCACGACGCAACCTGGTGGCGCCCCGGGTGAGTGTCGTCGTTCCGACGCGCAACGAGGCAAGCAACCTGCCGCTCGTCTTCAGTCGCCTGCCCGTGGACATCTACGAAGTCGTGGTGGTGGACGGCCGCTCGACCGACGGCACCGTGGAGGTGGCGCGCACGCTGCGGCCAGACGTCCGGGTCGTCGAACAGCGCGGGAAGGGCAAGGGCGACGCGCTCGCCCTCGGCTTCATGCACGCACAGGGCGACATCGTCGTCACCCTCGACGCTGACGGCTCAGCCGACGCAGCTGAGATCCCCCGCTTCGTCGCGGCCCTGGTCGCCGGCGCGGACTTCGCCAAGGGCTCGCGCTTCCTCCACGGGGGCGGCAGCGCGGACATCACCGGCATCCGCAGTATGGGGAACAAGGCCCTCTGTGCCGTGGCCAACCGTGCCTACGGTGCTCACTTCACCGACCTCTGCTACGGCTTCAACGCCTTCTGGATCGACTGCCTCGACCACCTGAGCGCACCATGGCCGTGGTACGGCTCGGCGGCGTCCGAGGCGGAGTTCGGCACGGGCTTCGAGGTCGAGACCGTGATCAACGTGCGCTCGGTGAAGGGTGGACTCGTCGTCTGGGAGGTGCCGAGCTTCGAGTGCCGGCGACTGCACGGCGCGAGCAACCTCCACGCCATCCGCGACGGGCTGCGCATCGTCCGCACCCTGTGGCGCGAGAGCCCGGGACGTGCCGCCCGGCAGGCGAGGCTCAGTGGCTCGCCGCAGGGCATGCGCGACGGCCTGCTCCCCACGCAACGTGAGGAGGGGCTGCCGGCGAGGCCGAGCGCACCCTGGGCCGTCATCCCGGAGCAGCTGCGCCAGGAGTACGCGCCGTTCGTGGTGGTCGCTCCCGAAGGCGCGAGCTCGGCTCTTGCGTACGAGCCGGCCCGGGTGCCGGCGTCCGCCGAGTCGCACGAGTCCGCGGTAGGCGCCGACCATGTTCGGTGACTCGTCAACCGAGTCCACGAGCGTCGTCATCTGTTGCTACACCATGGACCGTTGGTCCGACCTCACGGCTGCCGTGGCCGAGGTGGGACGCCAGTCGCATGGCGAGGCGGAGATCGTCGTCTGCGTGGACCACAACCCCGACATGTTCCGGTGCGCGCGGGAGCACCTTCCCGACGCGACGGTGATCGAGAACGACCAGCAGCCGGGCCTGTCCGGTGCTCGGAACTGCGCGGTGGAGCACGCCACCGGCGACGTGGTCGTCTTCCTCGATGACGACGCCATCCCGGAGCCGGGGTGGCTCGAGGCGCTGACCGAGCCGTTCGCCGACGGCCGGGTCGCAGCCGTGGGCGGAAGCGCGACGCCGTCGTGGCCGAAGCACCGGCCGACCTGGTTCCCGTCGGAGTTCGACTGGGTGGTCGGGTGCAGCTACCTCGGGCTCCCGGTCCTGCGGGCTCCGGTACGCAACGTGATGGGCTGCAACATGGCGTTCCGGCGTGACGTCTTCGCCTCGGGACTGCGGTTCTCGCCGATGGTGGGCAGGACCGGAGCCAACACCTACGGGTGCGAGGAGACCGAGCTCTGCATCCAGGTACGCCGACGCTGGCCGGAGGCGCACATCGTGCTCGAGCCCAGGTCGGTCGTCCATCACAGGGTGCCCTCCAGCCGCTGCTCGTGGTCCTACTTCGCTCGGCGTTGCTACGCCGAGGGAAGGTCGAAGGCCCTCGTCTCCAGCCTGGTCGGACCGCAGGACGCCCTCAGCAGCGAGTGGGAGTACACGCGCCGGACCCTGCCGAGGGGTGTCGGCCGGGGAGTCCGCGACGCGGTCGCCGGCGAGCTCAGCGGGCTCGGGCGTTCGGCCGCCATCATGGCCGGCCTCGCCATGACGTCCTTCGGCTACCTCCGGGGGAGGTACGTCGGATGAGGCCCGTGCCGATCCTCCTCTACCACTCGGTCGACGACGAGCCTCGTGCCGATGTCGCGCGGTGGTCGGTGACCGTCGAGCAGTTCACCGAGCACATGGCGGTCATCCGTGAAGGCGGGTGGACCACGGTGACGATGTCGGCGCTGGTCCGGCTGCTGGACACCGGCGTCGAGCTACCCGAGCGGCTGATCGGGATCACCTTCGACGACGGGTTCGAGGACGTTCTCACCCGTGCCGTCCCCGTCATGGACGGCATGGTCGGAACGGCGTACATGACGACGGGCTACTTCAGCGACCTGAAGGAGGTCGACGTCGAGCCGCCCGGGCGCATGCTCGCGAGTCGACAGCTGGGCTCGGTCATGTCGGCCGGGTGGGAGGTCGGCGTGCACGGACACCGTCACGTCGCACTCGACGCGGTCGGCCGGCTGGCGGCCGCTCGCGACATCACGGACAGCAAGCACCGGGTTGAGGACGCACTCGGCGCAGAGGCGACCAGCTTCGCCTACCCGTACGGATACCACGACAGGCATGTCCAGAGGCTGGTGCAGGAGGCCGGCTTCGCACACGCGGTGGCGGTCAAGAACCTGCACACACACGCACTCGACGACCGGTGGGGGATCGCCAGGATCACGGTCGAGCGCGGCATGACAGCTGAATGGCTGGACCGCAGGCTTCACGAGAGCTCGCCACGCACGGCGCCGCGGAGGGAGCGGCTCGTGACTACTGGCTGGCGGGCGGCGCGTCGAGCGCGGACGGTACTGGGCGGCGTCGGCTGAGACGACGTCGGAAGCAAGGGGGGACGCAACAAATGGGGAGCAGGAGCATGGAATCAGAGACGGTGGGCGCACGCCTCGTTCTGCAGATCGACCTGGACAAGCCGCTGCCGAGCCTGCCGGAGGTCACTCCGGCGGGGGAGCGGTATCGCAAGGCAATGGTGACCGCGAAGGTGCACGGGATGCCGATAGCGGTCACCGACGTGGAGGTGACCCCTGGCGTCGGCACCGCTCCGACGCTCCTGGCGGTCCTCTTGTGGCCCAAGATCCGCCACGAGGTCAACGAGCACCTGCGTCAGGACGGCCTCGCCGAGGTGTCGGTCCTCGACCCATGGCGTGGCGTCGGGCACGGCAGCAACGGGACCGGCCCGGCATGCAGGCGGTTCCCGACCTCGGGGTTGACCGGTGCCGACGTCACCGTGGTCATCCCGACGATCGGGACCTCACCGGTGCTCGGCTCGCTGCTGCGCAGCGTGCTGGCCGGCGCGGTGAGGCCCCGCAAGGTCGTGGTCGCCTTGAACGACCCCGCGGACCACCGCGTGGAGGCGCTGGTCCGCCAGGACTTCGCGGACGAGCCCGTGCAGCTCGTGCACGCGCCCAAGAGGGGAGCGGCTCATGCCCGCAACAAGGGAGCCAGGGAGGCGCAGACCTCGGTGGTCGCCTTCCTCGACGACGACGTCGAGGTGGACCCGGGGTGGCTCCAGGGGCTGTTGCGCGGCTTCGGGCGCGACTCGCGGGTCAACTGCGTCACGGGCCTGATCGTGCCGGCGTCCCTGGACGCCCCGGCGCAGATCCGGATGCAGCAGTTCGGTGGCTTCGACAAGGGCGCCGTGCCACGCCTGTACGACCTGGCCGAGCACGCGGTCCCGCATCCGCTGTACCCGTACCTGCCGGGCCTCTTCGGCTCGGGAGCGAACTTCGCCATCCGGCGCAGCACGTTCGCCGAGCTCGGCGGCTTCGACGAGCGCCTGGGCCCCGGGACCGCGACGAGAGGCGGGGAGGACATCGACCTGCTCATGCGCACCGTCCTGGCAGGACGCATGGTCGCCTACGAGCCGCAGGCTCTCGTGCACCATCATCACCGGATCGGCGACGACGACCTCCGGCGGACGGTGTTCGGGTACGGGCTCGGCCTCGGGGCCGTCATGTTGAAGCAGACCGTGCGCCGTGACTCTCGCCGCGAGCTCGTACGACGTCTGCCCCAGGGCCTGAAGTACCTGCTCTCGCCATCGTCGCCCAAGAACGCGCGGACTCGCGGCGAGGGATACCCCGCGTCGCTGCGCGTCGCCGAGCTTGCGGGGATCGTCTCGGCGCCAGTGGGCTACGTGCGATCGCACAGCTTCCCCTCGACCGTGGCATGAAGGCGATGACCACAGAGCTCATCCGACGGGACGCGGCCGGGCGCGCCGGCGCTCGGCCGCGCCCGCAGCACGTGCGCTCTGTGGCCGCCGACCGCAGGGCGAGGGCCCTCGCCGAGGGTGCGGCCGTCGTCACTCTCCAGGCGAGGGCACTGCGCTGGCTCGGCATCTTCGTCCTCGCGGCCGTTCCGCTCATGGCTGCGGTGGTCGGGTACCGGAGCCTCGAGACGAGCTCGGCTCGCGACATCGGCGACTACGGGCTGGTCGAGACGCTGCACCCGGGGTACTTCATCGCGCTCGGGACCCTCACGGTCTTCTTCGTCGTGTTCCTCGCCCGGGCCAGCGCCATGAGGTGGCTGGGTGCGCTCTACGTCGTCGTCTTCACAGCGCTCGTCGACGGTGCGCCCTTCCTGATCGAGGGAGCACCTCGGTTCCCGACGACGTACGTGCACACGGGCTTCGCGGACGCGATCATGCGGACCGGGGAGACGCTCCCGCTTCTGGACGCGAGGTTCTCCTGGCCCGGGTTCTTCTCGTTGTTCGCCTATCTCAGCTCAGCCGCCGGTCTGCCCGACGCCATGCCGCTGGCGCTCTGGTTCCCCTTCGTCATGAAGCTCCTGTGGTTCGCCGCCATCTGGGTGCTGCTGCGGCGGCTCATCCGCAACGTCGCCGCATGCTGGCTCGCGCTCTGGTTGTTCGAGCTGGTCGAGTGGAGTGGACAGGTCTACTTCTCGCCCCAGTCCCTCGGCATGCTCCTCTACCTGGTCTGCGTGGCCGTCCTCGTAGTCGCGATGGACCCGGTGGTCGAGCTCGGCCCGGGCAGCCGTGCGGCCGTTGCCGTGGCGATGGCGACCTACGGGGCGCTCGTCGTCAGCCACCAGCTCACGCCGTTCATGGTGATCGCTGCCGCGGGGCTGCTCGGGGTGCTCGCGATGACCCGGGCGCGGTCGCTGTGGGTGGTGTTCACCGTTCTCTTCATGGTGTGGTTCAGCTTCGGCACGACCGACTACTGGGTCGGTCACATGGAGCAGCTGTTCGGTGACGCGGGCCAGGTGTCGAACACGCTGAACGACAACGTCGGCGAGCGCCTCCAGGGCAACGTGGCCCACGAACAGATCATCTACGCGCGGATGACGGTCACCCTCGTGTCGTGGGGCCTCGCGGCGCTCGGTGTGTTCATCGCGTGGAGGCGGCGCTCCCTCGACGGCCGGATCATCGTTCTCGCAGCAGCACCCCTTCTCTCCCTGGCCCTGCAGAGCTACGGCGGAGAGGGTCTGATCAGGGCCTTCCTCTTCGGCTTGCCAGTGGCATCCGGCGCCGGGGCTCTGTTCTTCATGTCCCCGCGGCGCCCAGAACGCAGGCGGGTCGCGCTCGTGGCTCTGGCTGCCCTCCTGGTGGCGCTGCTCCCCGTGTCGATGCTGGCGAAGTACGGCAACGAGTCGTTCGAGTCCGTGTCCGCAAGTGAGCTGCGTACAGCGGACTGGATCCACCAGCACACGCGCCCTGGCGACATGGTGGCGAGCATCGCTCCTGCCGGCCACCTGCGGTCCGGCCGCGTCGGCGAGGTCGACTACGTACCGGCACTCGACGAGTTCGAGACCGGGACCCTCCAAGGCGTCCGCCGGCTGATGGCGACGCACGACGGCAGCCGCTACCTCGTCCTCAGCCCGAGCCAGTACGCCTACGGGTACAACGTCTCCGGTCTCCCCAGGGGCTGGCAGCGCCGGCTGCTCGCAGAGCTGAGGTCCGCCCCTGACTTCTATCTCGTGCACCGCGACGGCGCCAACCTCGTCTACCGGCTCGAAGGGGGCTCCGATGCGCCTGCGAACTGAACCCCTCCACCCCGCGGTCGCGGCGGTGCTGCTCGCCGCAAGCGCCCTGATGTGCTGGGCCGACCAGCTACCTCCGACGGCACGGGCCGCTCTGGTCGTCTCGTACCTCCTCCTGGCGCCGGGCTACGCGGTCCTGCCCTTCTTCGGACGGGAGTTCCTGCTCTTCCACGCACTGCTGTCTCTGTCCGTGGGCATTGCGCTGGCGATCGGGTTGTCGACCGCGATGAGCGTGAGCGGCTCGTGGCACGTGGGGGCCGCGGTCGTCGTAACCTGGGTTCTGGTCGTGGCCGCTGTCACGTGGCGCCTGTGGCGCAACCGCAGCGCCGTCGTGCGACTGGCAGGACGGCTGCCATGACCCTCGTCGTCCTCCTTGTGGAGTCGTGGCCCGAGCGCAACGGCCCGGCGCCTGCCGGCGCAGCGGGTCTCGCCCTGGCTCTCCTCACCATCGTGGTGCTCGCCCTCCACCAGGTCCGCGCGTCCTGGCTGGAGCACACGTCGCCTGGGCCGGTGCCGAGCCGCGAGCCCACGGCGCAGAAGGAGTCCGGGCACCTCTACTGGTCGGTCGCGACGGTTCTCATCGTCGTGCTCGGCGTGGTCGTGGTCGAGCGATTCGTGGTGATGACATGACGACCACATCGTTGCCGCGGACCTACGCCTCGTCCCCGGCCTTCGGCGCCGCAGCCGTGCCGGGTGGCGCCCTCGCGGTGGGGGCGGGCCTCGTGCTCGGCGGTCTGCCTGCTTGGAGCATCCTTCCCTACGGCGCGTTGCTGCTGTGGGGAGTCCGTGAAGCGGCCGCCCCGCTCTCGCAGCGGCGGGTGCTCGGCCATGCCGTGGCGTTGATCGCACTCAGCTGTGTGCTGCAGGTCTCGCTGCCGCGCTTCCTCTCGCCGGCGATGGACTACCTCCTGATCGTCGTACTGACCGGGGGACCGTTGCTGTGGGCGTGGATCGTCGCGCCTGGTGTGCGCCGCGCCCTGCGGCTTCGCAGGCCGCGACCGAGCGACTTCGTGTGGCTCGGGGCCTGCTTCGTCCTGGCTCGCGGTGTCGGGCTGGGCACAGTCGCCCACGGGGCTTCCGATGCGCCGACGAGCGAGCTCGTGGCGCTGACCGTGCTCGTGCTGCTGCTTCCTGTCGTCGACGAGGCGATCTACCGCGGACTTCTCATGCGGGCCTCGGGCGACTCGCCGGGCGCCGTCCTTGGGGTCGCGCTGGTCGGCGGGCTGGCGATCGTGCCGGCGTACGGCCTCCTGGGCCTCGTGGCGGTTACCGCGATCGGCACCCTTCTCGGGTTCGTGCGACGTACCACCGGCTGTTGGCAGACCGCGTTGTCAGCACATTGGGGCATCGCGCTGGGACTGGCTGCTCCGCTCCTCATGGCTACGGGGGTGACGCGATGACCGACGTGGCGACCCCGGTGCAGGGGACCGACGACAGCCGGCCGGTGCTGCGCATCCTCGAGAGCGAGCCGGTCCGATGGGCGCTGCTGCGTCCCGCGCGAGACCACGACGACGACCTCGACCTCCTCGTGGCGGCCGAGGACCTGGACCAGGTCCTCGACGTCCTGCGTCGTGAGGGGTTCGTCGAGGAGCCGAGCCACGGCCGCGGGTCCCACCGCTTCCTCGTCGGACATGACGGGCATCGCTTCGTCGAGATCGACCTGGTGACCACGCTCGACTTCGGCCCGTTGCACGCCTGGCGGTCGGACATGGCGGAGGCCTGCCTGGCCCGCCGTGACCGGAGCGACGGCACTCCCCGGCTCGACCCGGGCGACGAGCTCTGGGTCACCGTGCTGCACCTGCTCGCCGACGACGGTGCGGACCCGACGGAGCCCCACAGGGTCGGCCGGCTCTCCAAGCTCGCGGCCACAGCAGGGGGGAGCGACCAGGACCCCGGCTGGCGGCACGTCCTCAACGCGTTGCTTCCGGCTGCGACCACGCCCGAGGTGCTCTTCGGCGCGCTGCTCGAAGGCGACGAACGGGAGCTGATGCGGCTGATGGCGGCCATCAGACCGGCGGTACGACGGAGGTGCCTGAGGGCTGCCTTGTCGCAGAACGGCTCACATCATCTCGTGCGCACAGCCTGGCTCCGGGCCACGGAGCCGGCTCGTCAGTGGCGCGGACGCCGGGGGCTGCTGGTAGCGCTGCTGGGCCCGGACGGGGCCGGCAAGTCGACGGTTCTCGACGAGGTCGGACGGGCCTGGCCGTGGCCGAACCGGCAGGTGTACTTCGGCCTCTGGCCGGACGTCAGGAACGCGACGCCGCTGTCGAGCATCGTGTGGCCGCTGCGGCGACCGATCCGTGCGATCTACCGCTACGGCATCGGGCAGCTGGCCAGCGCCCGGGGGGCGCTCGTGCTGTTCGACCGCTACGTGTACGACGCCGCCGCCCCTCCGCGAGGTCGGTTCCAGGTACTCAAGCGGCTGTACTTCGGCGTCCTGCTGCGATGTGTCCCCGCACCCGACCTGGTGCTGCTCCTCGACGCCCCGGGCGAGGTGCTCTACGCCCGCAAGGGCGAGATGGACCCGGCGACCCTCGACGCCTACCGAGCCTCGGTCTTCGAGCACGTACGTCGTCTCGACGACGGGAGCGGACGCCCGCGCGTCGTGACGGTGGACGTGACACAGCCACCGTCGAAGGTCTTCGCCGAGGTGACGGCCGCCATCTGGGATCTGGCCGCCGACCGGCTCACGCACCAGGGACCGGGACAGAAAGGGAGAGGGGGATCCCGATGATCACCGCAACGCGCGCCCTCGACACGGGGGCCTTCGTCATCGACCGGATGCGCGAGCAGCCGCGCCGTAAGAGGGAGCACGACGAGCTCGCGAGAACCGCGCGCAACGCCTATCAGGAGGCCGGCGGGTCCTGGCCGACCGGGGGAGAGTGGCTCTGGAACTCCCATCGAGCGACCTGGATTCTCCGGGGAGCGGTGGTGAAGGTCGCTCGATGCCCCTACGGCGAGACGTCTCTGCGACGGGACCTCGCGGTCCGTGCCCACGTCCACACAGATCCCGCCACCGCGTCCTGGAAGGACAAGGTCGCTCGCACGTACTGGGCGGGTGACTCCCTCGGGCGCTTCACGGTGGTGGAGGAGCGGCTCCCGGGCGCGTCGCTGCTGGAGCTGATGCACGACACCGGTGTGTTCTCGGAGGTGCTCGAGGAGCTCAGCGCCATCCGACGCACCACGGCTCACGAGATGATCGCCGACGACCGCCTCTTCTGCTGGTTCCAGGGCCCCGCTTCGACGGTCTCAGGCGTGTTGCAGCGCTGGGGCAACCGGCGGGCCGCCGACGCGGTCACGGGCTGGGCCAACGACGCCGCCGCCTCGATGCAGGGGACCTCCTGCCGGGTCGGGCTCGTGCACGGCGACCTGTGGCCCGGGAACGTCCTCCTGCAACGCGGCTCGGTGTCCGGCGTCATCGACTGGGACCAGTCGGCGTGCCACGACGCGGCCCTGCACGACGTACTGCACCTCACTGTCTATCCACTCGCGAAGGAGCTCGGAGTGGACCTGGGCCTCGTGATCCGCGAGGCGCTGACCGACCGAACAACGAAGGGAGATCTCGCAGAACTGTTGCGGGGAAGGGGAATCGAGGACGAGTGCCGTGACGTCGGCATGTCCTACCGCAACGCATTGATCTGGTACTGGCTGCGGCACGTCGCCCGCATGTCCCGGGAGCCCGGGCACGCGAACAACCCGCGATGGGTCAGCAGGAACGTCATGACCGTGGCGTCTGTGATAACAGGAAGGTAAGAGGATGAAGCAACACGCGCACCGCACGGTGGTCCGTGTGCTCGCCATGGGGGTCGCCATGGTCGGAGCAGGACTCGCACCACTGATCATGCCGGTGACCGCCCAGGCGATCACCGACTTCACGACGGCAGGGGAGCGGGCGAACGTCCAGTACGGACCTTGGCCCGCCGGTGGCACGGCGACCGCCCCCTTCTGGGACCCGGACAACTCGCCGACGGCGTCGAAGCCGCAGAGCAAGCTGTGGTACGCCCAGGGCAAATGGTGGGGCGTCCTGCTCGACAACGGCAGCAAGCAGTTCCACATCTGGTCGTTCGACGCAGCGACCCACAAGTGGTCCAACACCGGCACGGTCGTCGACAGCCGTGAGAAGAGCCACGTCGACGTCCTCTGGGACGCGCAGGGCCAGCACCTGTTCACCGTCGGCGCGGTGTACGCCGCAACCACGACGAGCGCTGACTCGATCAAGTTCAACCGCTACAGCTATGACTCCGCCACCGGGAAGTACAAGGTGGACATCGCGAACAAGACGCTCAACAACGGTGGTGTCGAGGCCGCGGTCATCGCGAAGGACGGGCACAACAGGCTGTGGGTGACGTACACCGCGGGGAACAACGTCCGCTACATCATCAGCGACGACCTGGGGGTGAACTTCTCCAACCCGACCCCGCTGCCCGCGAACATGGTGCCGAAGAGTGAGGGCCTCAACCCCGACGACATCGCGACGGTGGTGGGCGCCAACGACTCGGCCTCCATCGCGTGGAGCCGTCAGGAGCCGGGGAACATGGAGGGCCTCTACGTCGCGACGTACACCTACAGCGGGACCACCGGGACCGCCGGCACCTGGAAGATGACCACGCTGCTCGAGAACCAGTACGTCGCCGACGACCACCTCAACATGAGCGTCGACGGTGACGGGGCAGGACGTGTCTTCATGGTCGCCAAGGAGGGCACCAACGACAACACTGGCGCCTCGGCCTCCGACCCGCTGATCCGGCTGTGGGTGCGCGAGCTCAACGGAACCTGGAACAGCCACGTGGTGAGCACGGTCGGCGACGGCATGACTCGTCCCATCGTGGTGGTGGACCGCGACGCGAACAAGCTCCGCGTCTACCTGACCAGCCCTGAGGCGGGTGGTTCGATCTACGAGAAGACGACCTCGCTCAGCAGTCCCACCAACTTCGCCTCCGGCAAGGGCAAGGCCGTGATCCAGCTGGGCTCGGACACCTTCATCAACAACATCACGACGACCAAGCAGAACGTGACCCCGAACACGGGACTCCTTCTGCTGGCGTCGGACCAGAAGACCGGCTACTACGTGCAGAACTACGCGGGAGGTGGGTCGTCGCCGACGCCGACGCCGACCCCGACGGCGAAGCCGACCGTCGTCATGAAGGGCGCGGGGTTGTTCGTCGCGCGGTCGCACATGGTCTCCGCGAGGTGGGCGCCTGCGGCCGGCTCCGCCCCCGTGGACCGGTACCGGTGGATCACGAGTGCGATCGGAGCCGCTCGCGGCTCGCGGTGGTCCACGGAGCGCGGCGGTGGGACGGCGGCCGGTGTCTCGTTCGAGGGGACGCCGGGCAAGACCTACTGCATTCGGGTTCAGGGAGTCAATGCGGCGGGCGGAGGAGAGTTCTCCGCCGGGCGCTGCGTGACGGTCCCGATGGACGACCGGGCGCTCGCTCGCCGTGGCGCCTGGCAGAAGGCCAGG
The DNA here is from genome assembly GCA_963700955.1 of uncultured Actinomycetota bacterium. Lineage (GTDB taxonomy): Bacteria > Actinomycetota > Actinomycetes > Propionibacteriales > Nocardioidaceae > Nocardioides_C. The sequence continues at coordinate 532,486 of CAVOZH010000004.1, forward strand.
GCTCCGCACACGTACATGGGCACAGTGCTCAAGACACGTAGCCGTGGAGCAACGGTCACCAAGACCGTCACGGGCAAGCGGGTTGCTCTGATCGTCACCAAGCTGCCCGGAGGGGGCAGGGTGCTCGTCTTCCGGGGAAACCAGCTCGTCAAGAGCGTCTCCCTGAGGGCGACCCGGCTCCGCTCCATGCAGCTCGTCCCGATCGCTGACCGCCGACGGGTCACCACCGCCACGTACCGGGTCGTGGTGGTCTCCAGGCGGGCGCCCGTGCTCCTCGACGGGTTCGTCGTCTCCCGCAGGTAACCAACCCAGCCGGTGTCGCGGGGGCACGCAACAGACGTGCCTCCGCGACCCCGGCCCCGTTCGACCGACGCCAGGGCGCAGCAGGGCCGGGCCGGTCAGGAGAATCTCGTGAAGAACCCTCCCCGTCAGACAGTCCGAGAACAGTTGCTCAAGGCGGTGGCCTGCGCGGTGGTCGTCGTCGCGACGACGTTCTCGCCGGCCGCTCCGTCGCACGCGGCGACGGGCGACGTCGGTTACCGCGACGCCGCGTACGGGACGGGCGCCGGCTCCGGCTGGGTGGACCCCGACCTGTCCCCGACGGCCTCGAAGCCGCAGAGCAAGCTCTGGTACGCGCAGGGTCGCTGGTGGGGTGTCCTCATCGACCCCGCCTCCAACGACTTCCACATCCACTGGCTCGACACCGCCACCCAGAAGTGGCAGGACACCGGCGTCGTCGTCGACACCCGCAACGGCAGCCACTCGGATGCGCTGTGGGACGGGCAGCACCTGTTCACCGCGTCGCATCTGAGCACCGGATCCAGCAGCAGCAGCGGGGTCCAGGTCACGCGCTACAGCTACTCCGGAGGAACCTACGTCCGCGACAGCGGCTTCCCGGTGACCATCAACGGCGGCGGGGTGGAGGCCGCGGTGATCACCGAGGACAGCACCGGGAAGATCTGGGCGACCTTCACCCAGGGCAGCAGGGTCCGCGTGGCGGTCAGCCAGCCCGGGGGACAGTCGTGGGGAGCTCCCTTCATTCCGTCAGTTGCCGGTGTTAGCGTGGCCGCGGACGACATCTCGACGATCACCGCTTACCAGGGTCAGGTGAGTGTCGTGTGGAGCAACCAGAACGACGACTCGGTGTACGCCGCCACCCACGTGGACACCGCGCCTGCGTCGTCCTGGCAGGTCTCCCGCAAGGTCGTCTCCGGCCCGAACGAGGCCGACGACCACATCAACCTCAAGAGCGTCGAGGGCGACAAGGCCGGAAGGCTCTACGTCGCGGTCAAGACCAGCCAGAACGACGTCTCGAACAACGGCAACGCGCCGTTGATCCGGATCCTGGTGCTCGGGACGGACGACGTGTGGCGGATGTACACCGAGGCCCGGGTCCGGGACGGGCTGACCAGGCCGATCCTCCTGATCGACTCGACGAACCGGATGCTGCGGGTGTTCGCCTCCGGCCCTGAGACGGGCGGTGCGGTCTACACGAAGTCGACGCCGCTGGACAGCATCTCGTTCGCCGACGGCAAGGGCGACCCGTTCATCAAGCTGGCCAGCGACAAGAACATCAACAACGCCACGTCGACGAAGCAGACCGTGACCGCCACGTCCGGTCTGGTCGTCCTGGCGTCGGACCAGGTGACCGGGCGGTATGTGCACAACACCATGTCGTTGGGCGCGCCGCCACCCCCGCAGCCACAGGCGCCCACCGCGGCGTTCACGGCCACGAACACCTCCGGTCCGGCCCCGCTCACGGTCAGCTTCACCGACCAGTCCACGGGCTCGCCGACGTCGTGGCGGTGGAGCTTCGGCGACGGGTCGACCTCCACCGCGCAGAGCCCGACGCACACCTACGACAACACCGGCACGTACGACGTCTCCCTGACCGTGACGAACACCGCGGGCTCGGACACCCAGACACGTGCCGCGCTGGTGACCGTGGGGACTGCGCCGCCCCCGCCGACGTCGGGCGACTACCAGGCGGCGGTCACCGCGGACAACCCGGTCGGGTACTGGCGGCTCGGAGGCACCGGCTCCAGCATCGCCGCGACGGTCGGCCCCTCCGGAACGGCAGTCGGGGGAGTCACCTCGACCGGGGGAGCGATTGCGGGCGACGCCGACGGGGCCAGGGCCTTCGACGGCTCCACCGGGTACGTCTCGGTGCCGAGCGACGCCTCGCTCAACATGACCGGTGACCTGAGTGTCGAGGCCTGGGTGAAGGCCGACGTGGTGCACGGTGGCGTCGCGGTCCAGAAGGGCGGCTCGAGCGGGTACTCGGTGTGGCAGTACCGGCTGGGGATGACCTCCGGTGGCCAGTGGCGCGGCACCGTCTTCGTCGGCGGGACCGCCTACGCCGTCACCGCGCCCGGCGCGGCGACCCTGGGCACGTGGACTCACCTCGTGCTCACGAGGAGCGCAGGCACACTGGCGATCTATGTCAACGGCAGCCGCGTGGCCACGGCCTCGGCGCCGGGTACGCTGAACACGACGACCTCCATCCTCGGCATCGGGCGGAGCGGAGCCAGCGCCACCAGCTACTTCCAGGGGGGACTGGACGAGGTGGCTGTCTACGCCCACGCCTTGTCCGCGGACACGGTGGCGGCTCACTACGCAGCGGGTGGGGGTGGCGCGTAGGCGAACAAGCTTCATCCTCAGAAGGATGAGAAAGACCCGGTCTGTCGTCCGGAAGGCAGACATCCCGCGCGGTGATCCAGTACCCATCTCGCGGGAGGGTGGCTAGCAGCGCTCACTGCTCCGCGTCTCCCCCAGCGCGGGCGCCCAGGGAGCGCTGCGAAGCCATGCCGGCCCACAACTTCCCAGTTGTGGGCCGGCGCTAGCGTGAGGGCACCATCTCGACCTTCGAGGAGCGCCATGAACGAGGAGACCGACGCCCAGCCAGGAGCTGCGGCGGCCCGCGACGTCACCCGCCGGCGGGTCATCCGGGGCGCAGCGGCCGGGGGTATCGCCCTCCCCCTGCTCGCCGCCTGCGGCTCGGGAGACGGCAGCGGCGCCGGGTCCTCCGGGTCCTCCGGGTCCTCCGGGTCCGGAGGGGCTACGGTCGCCGCGTCCGACGTACCGGTGGGTGGTGGCAAGATCCTCGCCGCCGACAAGGTCGTCGTCACGCAGCCCAGCAAGGGACAGTTCAAAGCCTTCAGCGGTGTGTGCACGCACCAGGGCTGCCTCGTGCAGACGATCGCCGACGGCGCGATCGTCTGCCCGTGCCATGGCAGCTCTTTCTCGGTCAAGGACGGCTCCGTGGTCACGGGCCCGGCGACACAGCCGCTCGAGTCCCTGTCCGTGACGGTCAAGGGCGACCAGGTGACGGTGAGCTGACTGTCCGTCCCGCAACGTAGGGTTTGAGGCGTGGCAGACCCGTCGACCTACCGCCCCGCACCTGGGTCCATCCCCACCTCGCCAGGCGTCTACCGCTTCCGTGACGCGCACCGTCGGGTGGTGTACGTCGGCAAGGCGAAGAACCTCCGGGCCCGCCTCTCGTCGTACTTCCAGGACCTCGCGAACCTCCACCCGCGCACGGCCACCATGGTCACGAGCGCCGCCTCCGTCGAGTGGACGGTCGTCAACACCGAGGTCGAGGCGCTGCAGCTGGAGTACTCCTGGATCAAGGAGTACGACCCGCGCTTCAACGTGAAGTACCGCGACGACAAGTCCTACCCGTGGCTCGCCGTGACCGTGAACGAGGAGTTCCCGCGGGTGATGGTCGGCCGCGGTGCGAAGAAGAAGGGGGTGCGGTACTTCGGTCCGTACTCCCACGCCTGGGCGATCCGGGAGACCGTCGACCTTCTGCTCCGGGTCTTCCCGATGCGCTCGTGCTCCAACGGTGTCTTCAAGCGCTCCCAGCAGATCGGCCGCCCTTGCCTCCTCGGCTACATCGACAAGTGCGCGGCCCCGTGCGTCGGCGACGTCACGGCCGAGCAGCACCGGGAGATCGTCGACGACTTCTGTGACTTCATGGCGGGGCAGACCACCGGCTTCGTGAAGCGCCTGGAGAACGAGATGTACACCGCCTCGGCGGAGATGGACTTCGAGCGGGCGGCGCGGCTGCGTGACGACATCGGCGCTCTGAAGCGTGCGATGGAGAAGCAGCAGGTGGTGCTCGGTGACGGCACCGACGCCGACGTGGTCGCGTTCGCCGACGACCCGCTCGAGGTGGCGGTGCAGATCTTCTACGTCCGCGGCGGGCGGATCCGCGGCCAGCGCGGCTGGGTCGCCGACAAGACCGAGGACGTCGACACCGGCGACCTCGTCGAGCGTTTCCTCCTCCAGCTGTACGACGGTGAGGCCGGGGACGCCATCCCCCGCGAGGTGCTCGTCCCCGCACTGCCCGACGACGCGCCCGCTCTCGAGGAGTGGCTCACGAGCCTGCGCGGCTCCCGGGTCGCCGTCCGGGTGCCGCAGCGGGGAGACAAGAAGGCGCTCCAGGAGACCGTCGCCCGCAACGCGCTCCAGGCACTCGGCCTGCACAAGACCAAGCGCGCCAGCGACCTGACCACGCGCAACCGTGCCCTCGAGGAGATCCAGCAGGCCCTCGACCTGCCGGGTGCGCCGTTGCGGATCGAGTGCTACGACATCTCGAACCTCCAGGGCACCGAGGTGGTCGGCTCGATGGTCGTGTTCGAGGACGGGCTGGCCCGCAAGAGCGAGTACCGCCGGTTCGTCGTACGCGGCGTCGAGGGCCAGAACGACGTGGCGTCGATGCACGAGGTGGTCACACGGCGGTTCCGGCGCCTGCTCGACGACCGGGCGCAGGAGCCCGAGCTCAGCGACGGTGCGGCCGACGACGGCCCGATGCTCATCGACCCCGAGACCGGCCGGCCCCGGAAGTTCGCCTACGTCCCGGGCCTGGTCGTCGTCGACGGCGGGCCGCCCCAGGTCGCGGCCGCCCAGCGGGCGCTCGACGAGCTCGGCATCGACGACGTGCCCGTGTGCGGCCTCGCGAAGCGCCTCGAGGAGGTCTGGCTGCCCGGCCAGGAGGACCCTGTGATCCTGCCGCGCACCAGCGAGGGGCTCTACCTGCTGCAGCGGATCCGCGACGAGGCGCACCGCTTCGCGATCACACACCACCGGTCGCGGCGCTCCAAGAGCATGGTCGAGAGCGCGCTCGACGGCGTCCCGGGGCTGGGAGAGGTGCGTCGCAAGACGCTGCTGCGACAGTTCGGCTCGTTGAAGCGGCTCCGGGCTGCCACAGTGGAGGAGATCGCGGCCCTGCCCGGCTTCGGCACGCGGACAGCCGAGGCGGTCGTCGCCGCGCTCGGTGAGGAACAGCGCAGACCAGCCGTCGCGGTGAACACCGCGACCGGTGAGATCGAGGAGACATGATGGGGCAGAAGCCCGAGCAACGAGGTGAGCTGGTGGTGGTCACCGGCATGACCGGCGCCGGCCGGAGCACGGCGGCGAAGGAGCTGGAGGACCTCGGCTTCTTCGTCGTGGACAACCTTCCGCCGCAGCTCGTGCCCGACGTCGTGCGGCTCGTCGACGAGTCACAGGGCGAGCTCCAGCCGATCGCGGTCGTGGTCGACGTCAGGTCGGGGTCGTTCTTCGGGTCGCTGCAGGAGGTCCTGGCACAGGGCAAGACGGGCCGCCGCACGACCCTGCTCTTCCTCGAGGCCAACGACGAGGTGCTGGTGCGACGGCAGGAGGCAGCACGGCGTCCGCACCCTCTGCAGGAGGGCGGGCGGCTCCTCGACGGCCTGCGCCGCGAGCGTCACGCGATCGCCTCGCTGCGGGGTGACGCCGACGTGGTGATCGACACCTCCAACCTCAACGTCCACCAGCTCACGGACAAGGTCGCGGAGGCGTTCGGCACGGAGCACACGACGTCGCTGAAGGCGACCGTGGTGAGCTTCGGGTTCAAGTACGGCATCCCGGTCGACGCCGACCTCGTCGCCGACATGCGCTTCCTGCCCAACCCGCACTGGGTGCCCGAGCTGCGGCACCTCTCGGGTCGCGACAGCGAGGTCGCGGCGTACGTCAAGGAGCGCCCCGAGGCGAAGGAGTTCCTCGACAGGTACGTCGGGATCGTGGAGACGGTCGCGGAGGGCTATCTGCGCGAGGGCAAGCGGTTCATGACGATCGCGGTCGGCTGCACCGGCGGGAAGCATCGCAGTGTCGCGATGACCGAGGAGATCGCCGCCCGCCTTCGCGAGCGCGGGATGGACGCAAGGCCGATGCACCGTGACCTTGGACGCGAGTGAGCTGAGGGTGCCCGAGCCGGCACCGCTGCAGGTGGTGGCGCTCGGCGGCGGCCACGGGCTCTCGGCCTCGTTGTCGGCACTGCGGCGGGTGGTCGAGCACGTCACGGCGATCGTCACGGTGGCGGACAACGGCGGCTCCTCGGGGCGGCTCCGCGAGGAGTTCGGCGTGCTGCCACCGGGTGACCTCCGGCAGGCCCTCGCCGCACTGTGTGGGGACGACGACTGGGGCAAGACCTGGGCGAGGGTGCTCCAACACCGTTTCCAGAGCACCGGGCCCATGCACCAGCACGCCGTCGGCAACCTGCTGATCGTCGCGCTGTGGGAGCTCCTCGGAGACCACGTGGACGGCTTGGCCTGGGTGGCCCGGCTGCTCGGAGCGCAGGGCACCGTGCTTCCCATGTCGGTCGCCCCGATCGACATCACGGCCACGGTGCGCGGCGCCTCGGCGTCGGAGCCTGAGGCCCTCACGAGCGTCTGCGGCCAGGTGGAGGTGGCGTCCACGTCCGGGCAGGTCGTCTCCGTCGACCTCACACCGGCGAACCCGCCCGCCTGTCCGGAGGCGTTGAAGGCCGTCGACGAGGCGGACTGGGTCGTGCTCGGCCCCGGCTCGTGGTTCACGAGCGTCATCCCGCACCTGCTGGTGCCCGACCTGCGTCGGGCTCTCGTGTCCGCGTCGGCGCGGAGGGCAGTCACCCTCAACCTCGCGCCTCAGACCGGTGAGACCGACGGCTTCTCCCCGGAGGCGCATCTCGACGTGCTCGGCGCCTACGCCCCCGATCTCAAGCTCGACGTGGTCCTTGCGGACGAGCGGCTCGTGACGGATCTCGCAAGCCTCCGGGCCGCGGCCGGTTCGTTCGGGGCCGAGCTGGTGGTGGCCGATGTCGCCGCAGACGATGGGAGCCCGCGCCACGACCCGCTGAAGTTGGCCAATGCATATGCGACTTTCCTGCGCGAGGCATAGGGTGTCGCCGTCCGGCTGAGCAGGTGGCACGGGGGCCATAGAGGGTCCCCCCACGCCACGTCGCCGTTGGCAGCACATTCGTAGAAGGGGCCCAAAAGTGGCAGGATCGGACGTATGGCGATGACGGCACAGGTCAAGGCAGAGCTGGCCAGCACCAAGGTGACCAAGTCCTGTTGCCGCAAGTCCGAGGTCTCGTCGATGCTCCGGTTCGCCGGTGGGCTCCACATCGTCAGTGGCCGCATCGTCGTCGAGGCAGAGCTCGACACCGGTGCCGCTGCAAGGCGGCTTCGCAAGGACATCGCCGAGATCTACGGCCACTCCTCCGACGTGGTGATGGTCTCCGGGAACGGCATCCGCAAGGGCAGCAGGTACGTCGTCCGGGTCGTCCGTGACGGCGAGGCGCTCGCCCGCCAGACCGGCCTGCTCGACGGACGCGGCCGCCCGGTGCGCGGCCTGCCGCCACAGGTGGTCTCGGGCGCCGGGTGCGACGCGGTGGCTGCCTGGCGCGGAGCCTTCCTGGCACACGGGTCGCTGACCGAGCCCGGCCGTTCGTCCGCACTCGAGGTGACCTGCCCCGGGCCGGAGGCCGCACTGGCGCTCGTCGGCGCCGCTCGCCGGCTCGGCATCTCCGCCAAGGCACGTGAGGTGCGTGGCGTCGACCGGGTCGTGATCCGTGACGGCGACGCCATCGGTGCCCTGCTGACCCGCCTGGGCGCTCACGAGTCGCTGATGGCCTGGGAGGAGCGCCGGATGCGCCGCGAGGTCAGGGCAACCGCGAACCGTCTGGCCAACTTCGACGACGCCAACCTGCGACGGTCAGCGCGCGCGGCCGTCGCCGCCGGGGCCCGTGTCGAGCGGGCGCTGGAGATCCTCGCCGAGGAGGTCCCGGACCACCTCAAGATGGCCGGCGACCTCCGGCTCGAGCACAAGCAGGCCTCTCTCGAGGAGCTCGGTCAGCTGCACCAGCCGCCGCTGACCAAGGACGCGATCGCCGGTCGCATCCGGCGGCTCCTCGCGATGGCGGACAAGCGCGCCCAGGAGCTCGGGATCCCCGACACCGAGTCGAGCCTGACCCCGGAGATGCTCGCCGAGCAGCAGTAGGCAGGGGCCGCGGGAGGGGGACCTTCGGTTACTTGCACGTAGGCCGGATGACCTTTTCGGACCGTCGAGCGCAGGCGGTAGGGTCGAGCACGTGGCGCCCCGACGGGGTGTCCCTCCGAACTGAATGCTGACCTAAGGGGAGTGTCCTCCGTGACCGTTCGCGTAGGCATCAACGGCTTCGGCCGCATCGGCCGCAACTTCTTCCGTGCCGTCCAGGCGTCCGGCGCCGACATCGAGATCGTGGCCGCCAACGACCTCGGCGACGTCAAGACGATGGCGCACCTGCTCAAGTACGACTCCATCCTCGGTCGTTACCCCGAGGACGTCTCGGTGACCGACGAGGGCATCAAGGTCGGCGACAAGGTCCTGAAGATCCTGGCCGAGCGTGACCCGGCGCAGCTTCCGTGGAAGGACCTCGGTGTCGACGTCGTCGTCGAGTCCACCGGCTTCTTCACCGACGCGACCAAGGCGAAGGCCCACGTCGACGCCGGCGCCAAGAAGGTCATCATCTCCGCGCCCGCGAAGAACGAGGACATCACCGTCGTGATGGGTGTCAACCACACCGACTACGACCCCGAGGCGCACACCGTCATCTCCAACGCGTCCTGCACCACCAACTGCCTGGCGCCGATGGCCAAGGCCCTCAACGACGAGTTCGGCATCGTCAAGGGCCTGATGACGACCATCCACGCCTACACCCAGGACCAGAACCTCCAGGACGCACCGCACAAGGACCTGCGCCGTGCTCGCGCCGCCGCGCTGAACATGGTGCCCACCTCCACCGGCGCCGCGAAGGCGATCGGCCTGGTTCTGCCCGAGCTCAAGGGCAAGCTCGACGGCTTCGCGATGCGTGTCCCGCTGCCGACCGGCTCGGCGACCGACCTCACTTTCGAGGCCGGGCGTGAGACGACGGTCGAGGAGGTCAACGCCGCGGTCAAGGCGGCCGCAGAGGGACCCCTCAAGGGCTACCTCACCTACACCGAGGACCCGATCGTCTCCACCGACATCGTGACCGACCCGGCCTCCTGCATCTTCGACGCGGGCATGACGAAGGTCATCGGCAACCAGGTCAAGGTGATCGGCTGGTACGACAACGAGTGGGGCTACTCCAACCGCCTCGCGGACCTGATCACCTACGTCGGCGAGACCCTCTGACGCATGAAGCACATCGACGACCTCGGTGACCTCCGGGGCAAGCGGGTCCTGGTCCGCTCGGATCTCAACGTGCCCCTCGACGGCGACGTGATCACCGACGACGGGCGGATCAGGGCGAGCGTGCCGACGATCTCGAAGCTGGCCGAGAAGGGTGCGCGGGTCGTCGTGACCGCGCACCTCGGCCGGCCCAAGGGGGCTCCGGACCCGAAGTACTCCCTGGCTCCGGTGGCCTACCGGCTCGGCGAGCTCCTGGGCCGCGACGTCGCGTTCGCCACCGACACGGTGGGGGAGAGCGCGAAGGCCACGGTCGACGCGCTCGGGGACGGCGAGGTCGCCGTGCTCGAGAACGTCCGCTTCAACGAGGGGGAGACCAGCAAGGACGACGCGGTCCGCGGCGCCTTCGCCGACCAGCTCGCCGCTCTGGCCGACGCCTTCGTCAGCGACGGCTTCGGTGTGGTCCACCGCAAGCAGGCGTCGGTGTACGACGTGGCGCAGCGGCTGCCGCACGCCATGGGCGACCTGGTCGCCGCGGAGATCGACGTGCTGCGCCGGCTCACCGAGAACCCTGAGCGCCCCTACGTCGTGGTGCTCGGCGGCTCGAAGGTCTCCGACAAGCTCGGCGTGATCGACAACCTGCTCGGCAAGGCCGACCGGCTGCTCATCGGCGGCGGCATGGTGTTCACCTTCCTCAAGGCACAGGGCCACGAGGTCGGTACCAGCCTCCTCGAGGAGGACCAGGTCGAGACCTGCCGCGAGTACCTCCGGCGCGCTCAGGAGTCGGGGGTGGAGATCATGCTCCCCACCGACATCCGGGTCGCCGACGCGTTCCCGAGCGACGAGTCGGCCACCGCGACCGTCGTACCCGCTGACGAGATCCCGGCCGACAAGATCGGTCTCGACATCGGCCCTGAGTCCGGGCAGGCCTTCGCGGCTGCTCTCGCCGACGCCCGCACGGTGTTCTGGAACGGCCCGATGGGCGTCTTCGAGTTCGCCGCGTTCGCCGGCGGCACCCGCGACGTCGCGGAGGCACTGACCAAGGTCGACGGCCTCTCGGTCGTCGGCGGGGGTGACTCCGCAGCGGCGGTGCGCACCCTCGGCTTCGACGAGTCCGCCTTCGGCCACATCTCGACCGGCGGTGGCGCGAGCCTGGAGTACCTCGAGGGCAAGAACCTGCCCGGCATCGACGTCCTCTCCTGACACCCCTCACACAGACGAAGGAAGACCGTGGCTGACTCGAAGGCCGGGGGCACCCGTGTGCCCCTGATGGCAGGCAACTGGAAGATGAACCTCAACCACCAGGAAGCGGTGGTCCTGGTCCAGAAGCTCGCCTGGACGCTGTCGGACAAGAAGCACGACTACGCCAAGGTCGAGGTGGCGGTCGTCCCGCCGTTCACCGACATCCGCTCGGTGCAGACCCTCGTCGACGGCGACCGGCTGAAGATCAAGTACGGCGCCCAGGACGTGTCGCAGCACGACAGCGGCGCCTACACCGGCGAGATCTCGGCGGCGATGCTCGCGAAGCTCGGTTGCTCCTACGTCGTCGTGGGGCACTCCGAGCGCCGTGAGTACCACGCCGAGAGCGACGCGCTGGTCAACGCCAAGGCGAAGAAGGCGATCGCGGCCGGCATCACGCCGATCGTCTGCGTGGGTGAGGGCCTCGACGTGCGCAAGGAGGGCCGCCAGGTCGAGTACACCCTCGCGCAGGTGGACGGGTCGCTTGCCGGTCTCACCGCCGACCAGGTCGGGGACCTCGTGATCGCCTACGAGCCGGTCTGGGCCATCGGCACCGGCGAGGTGGCCACCCCCGACGACGCGCAGGAGGTCTGCTCGGCGATCCGCGGCCGTGTCGCGGAGGCGTTCTCCGAGGACGCCGCCGCGAAGGTCCGGGTCCTCTACGGCGGTTCGGTCAAGGCGGCCAACGTCGGCGGGATCATGGAGAAGGCCGACGTCGACGGTTGCCTCGTGGGCGGAGCGAGCCTCCAGGCCGACGAGTTCGGTGGCATCTGTCGATTTTATGACATGCCTGTCATCTGACGGCCCAAGCGTGAGTTAGGCTTTCCCACCGTGACTACCGTCTTCACCGTCCTGCTCATCCTGTCGAGCCTGCTGCTGATCCTGCTGGTCCTGCTTCACAAGGGCCGTGGTGGTGGCATGTCCGACATGTTCGGCGGCGGTGTCTCGAGCGGCCTGGGAGGCTCCTCCGTGGCCGAGCGGAACCTGGACCGGATCACGGTCGGCGCGGGCATCGTCTGGTTCGCCTGTGTCGTGGCCCTGGGGCTGCTGCTCAAGAGCGGCGCCTGACGGCGTCCGCTTCGACTCGACCGAGGAGTACTAAGCGTGGCTGGTGGAGGAAGCGCCATTCGTGGCAGCCGTGTCGGCGCCGGACCCATGGGGGAGGCGGAGCGCGGCGAGGCTGCTCCCCGCCAGCGAGTCGTCTACTTCTGTGCCCATGAGCACGAGTCGGTGATCACGTTCGCGGTCGAGGCGCAGATCCCCGACTCGTGGGACTGCCCGCGCTGTGGTCTGCCGGCGAGCCTGGACTCCGACAACCCGCCGCCGCCCCCGAAGATCGAGCCGTACAAGACGCACCTGGCCTACGTGAAGGAGCGTCGCTCCGACAAGGAGGCGGCCGACATCCTCGACGAGGCTCTGCAGACCCTCCGCGAGCGTCGCAAGCGCGGCGACATCATCTTCTGACCTGACGCCACTCGTCTCACGCGAGGTCCGCGGGCAGCAGGGAAGCGGCCTCGGCGTCGATCAGCCACAACGTGCGCCGCAGGCCCTTGGGCCCCGCGGCGGGCAGCTCCCCGACATCGGCTCCACCGAGTGCGTCGCGCACGGCCTGCGCCTTGCCGTCGGTCGCTGCGATGAACCAGACCTCGTTGGCCCGGCGGAGCATGTCCATGGTCAGGGAGATCCTCGTCGGCGGCGGTTTGGGGGAGTTCCGCACAGCCACCGCGACCCCGCCGGCGTGCACCTCGTCATGGCCGGGGAAGAGCGAGGCGCAGTGCCCGTCGGGGCCGACGCCGAGCAGGAGCACGTCGAACGGCGTGTCGTGCCCGAGGACTCGCGAGACCTCGTCGGCATAGGCCGCGGCCGCCGCGTCGACGTCGTCGCCGTATGCACCGTCCGACGGCGGCATCTCGTGCACCCGGTCGGGGCCGACGGGCAGCTTGGACAGGAACGCCTGGCGGGACTGGAGAGCGTTGCGGTCCTGGTCGTCCGCGGGGACGAACCTCTCGTCGCCGAACCAGAAGTCCACGCGAGACCAGTCGACCGAGTCGCGGCCGGGCGCGTCGAGCACGGCGCGGTACACCGCGTAGGCGATCGAGCCCCCGGTGAGCACCAGCGACGGCACGCGTCCGGACCGCTGCACCTCGAGCAACCGCCGGACCAGGCGCTCGGCGACCGACCTGGCCAGCTCGTCGCCCGTGGCCGAGACCACGACCTCGGGGGCGGCGGCAGCGGTCACGACGTGGGCTTCTTCGCCCGCCGCCCGCTCTTGGGGCGGACCGACGTCCCCGTGGGGTTCAGCCGGACGATCCGCTTGACGGTGGCGGCGTACACGTCGTCGGGGTCGAGGTGGCGCAGCTCCTCCGCGAGAAGCTCGTCGATGTCTCGGCGCTTGAGTGCCACCGGGCGGTCGGGCTGCCCGGGCACCGAGAGCGTCGCCAGCTTGCCGTCGTAGCGGACGATCTTGACCGGCCCCTCCTTGGCGTCGAGGACGACAGAGGTGATGCCCGGGCCGTCCGAGGTGGCGCGGTCGACCTTGACCTTGAGCCGGTCGGAGAGCCACGCGGAGAGCAGGTCGGCGCTCGGGCTGATCCGCTCGCCGGTCACGCTGGCGCCGACCACCTTGCCGGGGTGCTGGTCGAGTGCGGCGGCGAGCAGCGCGCGCCAGCCGGTGATGCGGGTCCAGGCGAGGTCGGTGTTCCCGGGCGCATAGGAGCGGCACTGGGTCAGCATCGCCCGAGCCTTGTTGCGCGGCACCGCCGCGGCATCGGTGATCCGGCGCCGGGCCAGCCTGCCGAGCGGGTCGTCGGCCGGGTCGTCGGGAGCCTTCGTCGGCCACCAGACCACGACGGGGGAGTCGGGCAGGAGCAGCGGGAGCACCACGGACTCCGGGTGCTTCGTCACCTCTCCGCGCAGCCGGATCATCGCCGTCTCGCCGGTCCAGCCCGACCCGATGCCGACCTGCGCGTCGACCCGCGACGCTCCACGCGCGTCGCCGAGGATGATGCCGAGGACACGAGCCGGATGCTCCCGTGACGCGGTCCGTGCCGCCTTCATCGCGGCCTCGGAGTCCTCCTCCTCGACCACGAACACCAGTGTCATGACCATGCCCATCGCCGGGCTTCCCGCCCTGCGTCGCGCGCGCACGAACTCCGCGGCGATGGCACTCGAGGTGGTCTCGGTCAGCTCGATCATCCCGGGGTCCCCTCGGAAGCGTGGGCGAAGCGAACGGTTTCGCGGGCTGGCGTCACGGTCGCCTCCAGGCACGTCCGTCGCGCGCCAGCATCGCGTCGGCCGTCGGCGGGCCCCACGTGCCGGAGGGGTACGTGTCAGGCTTCCCGTGCTCGGCCCAGTACTCCACGACCGGGTCGAGGATCTTCCACGAGAGCTCGACCTCCTCGTGCCGTGGGAAGAGCGGCGGCTCGCCCAGCAGGACGTCGAGGATGAGACGTTCGTACGCCTCGGGACTCGACTCGGTGAACGAGCCGCCGTAGGCGAAGTCCATCGTCACGTCGCGGATCTCCATGGCGGTCCCGGGCACCTTGGACCCGAAGCGCATCGTGACACCCTCGTCCGGCTGCACCCGGATCACCAGCGCGTTCTGGGTCAGCATCTCGGTGGCGGTCTCGGCGAAGGGCAGGTGCGGCGCGCGCTTGAAGACCACCGCGACCTCGGTCACCCGTCGCCCCAGTCGCTTGCCCGCACGGAGGTAGAAAGGCACCCCTGCCCATCGGCGGCTCTCGATGTCGAGCTTGATCGCGGCGTAGGTCTCGGTCCGCGAGGTGCTCGGGATGTCCTGCTCCTGCTTGTAGCCCGGGACCTTCACGCCGCCGGCCCAGCCCTCGGTGTACTGGCCACGCGCGGTGGTCAGGTCCAGACGCCGGGGCAGTACGACGGACTCGAGCACCTTCTGCTTCTCGAGCCGGAGGCTCTTGGCGTCGAACGACGTCGGCTCCTCCATGGCGATCAGCGCCATGAGCTGGATCAGGTGGTTCTGGATCACGTCGCGGGCCGCGCCGATGCCGTCGTAGTAGCCGGCCCGCCCGCCGATGCCGATGTCCTCGGCCATCGTGATCTGCACGTGGTCGACGTAGTTGTTGTTCCAGATCGGCTCGAAGAGCGTGTTGGAGAAGCGCATCGCCAAGATGTTCTGGACGGTTTCCTTGCCGAGGTAGTGGTCGATGCGGAACACCGCCTCGGGCGGGAAGACCTCGGAGATCATCGCGTTCAGCTGCTGGGCGGTCTCCAGGTTGGAGCCGAACGGCTTCTCCACCACGACGCGGCGCCACGAGTCGTCGGACTGGGTGGCGAGCCCGTGCTCCTTCAGCTGACCGATGACGTCGGGGAAGAAGCGTGGCGGGATCGACAGGTAGAAGGCGTGGTTGCCCCCGGTGCCGCGGGCCTTGTCGAGCTCCTCGACCGTGCGCCGCAGGGCGTCGAAGGCCTCGTCGTCGTTGAAGTCGCCGGGGACGAAGCGGAAGCCCTCGGCGAGCTGGTGCCAGACCTCCTCGCGGAACTCGGTGCGGGAGTGCGCGCGCACCGAGTCGTGCACGATCTGGGCGAAGTCCTGGTCGGCCCAGTCACGACGGGCGAACCCGACGAGGGAGAACCCGGGAGGGAGCAGTCCACGGTTGGCGAGGTCGTAGACCGCCGGCATCAGCTTCTTGCGGGCGAGGTCGCCGGTGACCCCGAAGATCACCAGGCTGCACGGTCCGGCGATCTTCGGCAGCCGCCGGTCCTGCGGCAGCCGCAGCGGGTTCGACGCGCCCTCGGCCGACCCGTCGTCGTCACGGCTCACGCGAGCGCCTCCATGACGTCTCGCAGGCCCTCGTCGCGGTCGGTGACGTGGAGGCGGAGCACCGGACGGCCGTGGTCGGCCAGGACCTGCGCGTCGCCGGCGGCCTGGGCGGCGACGAGCGTGCCGAAGCTGAACTCCCGCCCGGGCACCGCCAGGTCCTCACGCGGCTCGTCGGTGACCTGGATGAAGACCCCTACCGGAGGGCCGCCCTTGTGGAACTGGCCGGTGGAGTGGAGAAAGCGTGGCCCCCAGCCGAACGTCACCGGCCGGCGGGTGCGGACAGCGAGAGTGCGGCGGACGTCCTCGAGCTCGGGGAGCGCAGGACGGTCGAGGTAGGCCATCACCGCGACGTACCCCTGCTGCGCGTCGAGCTGTGACAGCAGGGCCGCAACGGAGGAGCGGAGGTCGGTGGCCCCTTCCAGCCAGGAGGTGTCCCCGGGTGCGCGGACCTCGACCGGGCCGTCCGTGATCAGGGCCGGCTCCTGCTCGGGCGTGCCCTCGAGGAGGGAGCGGGCCGCCTTCTTGGCGCTCTCGACGTCTGGCTGGTTGAACGGGTCGATCGCGAGGATGCGCCCTGCCACGGCGGTGGCCACCTCCCAGAGCAGCATCTGCGCCCCGAGACCACCGCTCACCCACACGTCGGCACCGCCGGGCACCTCGGCGCCCTCGGCGTCGCTGGTGAGGCGGACGACGGTCACGTCCTGCGGGGGCAGGGTCACCTCCGGGGCGGTCGTGCCCTCGACGACCACGGGCAGCAGCCCGGTGCCGTCCTTGCCGGTGCTCTCCGCGACGAGCTGCTCGGCCCAGTCGGGGAAGCCGACGAGCCCGGAACCTTCGTCGACGATCACAAGCTTGTCGCGAAGCGGCTCGGTGCCGGCCAGGGCAGCGCCCAGACGAAGACCGGGGTTGGCCTCGTCGTCGGCGGCCAGGAGGTCCGCCACGGTCTCGGCGCCGTCGAGCAGAGCCTCGATGTCAGCGCCTGCGAGACCGCTGGGGACCAGGCCGAAGGCGGTGAGCGCGGAGTAGCGGCCGCCGACGTCAGGGTCGGCGTTGACGACGCGGTAGCCGGCCTCCCGGGACTGCTGGTCGAGCGGGCTTCCCGGGTCGGTGACGACGACGATGTGGCGGGTCGGGTCGAGACCGGCCCGGCTGAACGCCTCCACGAAGGCCCGGCGCTGCGAGTCGGTCTCGACCGTGGACCCCGACTTGCTCGAGACCACGGCCACGGTGCTTGCGAGGCGGTCGCCGAGTGCGGCGCGCACCTGCTCGGGATGCGACGAGTCCACCACGGTCAGCTCGACCCCGTGGGTGGCGCAGATCACCTCGGGCGCCAGGGAGGACCCACCCATCCCGCAGAGCGCGACGTGGTCGATCCCTTCGTCCTCGAGCTCGCTGCGCAGAGCCGCGATCGCACCGAGGAGCGGGCGGGACGAGCGGTGCAGCCCCACCCAGCCGAGGCGGACCGATGCCTCGGCCTCGGCCGCCTCGCCCCAGAGGGTGGAGTCCTTGCCGAACAACCGGCCCGCGAAGCCCTCGGTCACGAGCTTCGGGACCCACGACGCCACCGCGTCCGCTGCGGCGCCGGTGGCCGCGACCTCCAGCGCCTCGGTCACTTGGCTGCACCCTCCAGGCTCGTGCGGACCGTCTCGACCAGCTCGTCCCACGAGGCGACGAACTTGTCGACGCCTTCGCGCTCCAGGGTCTCGATCACGTCGTGGTAGTGGATTCCCGCTGCCTCCAGCCGGTCCATGACCTGCTGCGCGTCGTCGTACATCGTCGTGATCCGGTCGCCGTGCACCTCGCCGTGGTCGGCGAAGGCCTCCATCGTCTTCTCCGGCATGGTGTTCACGGTGTTCGGGACGACCAGGTCCGTGACGTACATCGTGTCGGGGTAGTCGGGGTTCTTCACGCCGGTCGAGGCCCACAGCGGGCGCTGCTCACGGGCACCCTGCCGCTTGAGCGCGACGAAGCGGTCGCTGCTGAAGGCCTCCTCGAACTCCTGGTAGGCCAGTCGCGCGTTGGCGATGCCGGCCTTGCCCTTGAGGTCCATGACGCTCTCGTCGCCCAGGGCGTCGAGCCGCTTGTCGACCTCGGTGTCGACCCGGGAGACGAAGAACGAGGCGACCGAGTGGATGCTCGACAGGTCGATCCCGTTGGCCTGGGCGCGCTCGAGCCCCTCGAGGTAGGCGTTCATCACGGCCTTGTAGCGCTCGAGGTCGAAGATCAGCGTCACGTTGACGTTGATCCCCTCGGCGAGCACGGTGGAGATCGCGGGGGCCCCCTCCGTGGTCGCCGGGATCTTGACCAGCAGGTTGGGCCGGTCCACGGCGGCCCACAGCTTCCTGGCTGCGGCGATGGTGCCGTCGGTGTCCGCGGCCAGACCGGGTGGCACCTCGATGGAGACGCGGCCGTCGATGCCGTCGGTCTGCTTCCAGGTGTCGAGCAGGAGGTCGCAGGCCTGACGGACGTCATGGGTGGTCAGCTCGAACACCGCGTCGTCCGCGCCGGCTCCGGCCCGGGCGAGCTCCTGCACCTGCTCGTCGTACCTCTCACCGTTGCTCAGGGCGGCGGCGAAGATGGTGGGGTTCGTCGTGACCCCGACCACCGAACGGTTCTTGACGAGGTCGGCGAGGTTGCCGGTCTCGAGCCGCTCCCGGGACAGGTCGTCGAGCCAGATGGAGACGCCCGCCTCCGCTAGTGCCTTCAGTCGTTCCGACATCGGTTCCTCCCGGTTGGCATGGGCCTTCGTAGTCCATGATGACCCTTGAAACTATGTGCTTTCGTGAACGGTGTGTCCCCTTCGGGGCCGTTACCCGTTGACTGCTCGGATACTCTCCTCGGCGGCCAGGACCACGGCCTCGGCGGTGATGCCGAACTGCCGGAAGACAGTGCCGTAGTCGGCGGACGCCCCGAAGTGCTCGAGCGAGACGATCCGGCCGTGGTCCCCGACGATCTCGCGCCACCCCTGTGCCACACCGGCCTCGACGCTGACCCGGGCCTTGACGATCGGCGGGATCACGCTGTCGCGGTAGGACTGCTCCTGGGCGTCGAACCACTCGCGGCACGGCATCGACACCACGCGGGCGGAGACGCCCTTCTCGGCGAGCGCGGTGCGGGCCTCGACGGCCAGCTGCACCTCGGAGCCGGTGGCCACGAGCACCACATCCGGTGTACCGCCCTCGGCGTCGAGGAGGACGTAGCCGCCCCGGCTGACGCCGTCGGTGGTCGCCCAGTGCTCGCCGTCGACGTCGGTGCCGCGAGGGAACGTCGGGACGTTCTGCCGGGTCAGGGCGAGGCCGGCCGGCCGGTCACCGTGCTCGAGGATCGTCCGCCACGCCGCGACCGTCTCGTTGGCGTCGGCCGGGCGAACCACGTCGAGCCCGGGAATCGCCCGGAGGGCGGCGAGGTGCTCGACCGGCTGGTGGGTCGGCCCGTCCTCACCGAGTCCGATGGAGTCGTGGGTCCACACGTACGTGACGGGGAGCTGCATGAGGGCGGCGAGCCGGACTGCGGGGCGCATGTAGTCGGAGAAGACCAGGAACGTGCCGCCGTAGACCCGGGTGCCACCGTGCAGGGTGATCCCGTTCATGATCGCGCCCATGGCGTGCTCGCGGATGCCGAAGTGCAGCACCCGGCCGTACTTGTCGCCGGCGAACTCGTTGGTGGACAGCTCCTCGGGGATGAACGAGGGCTCGCCCTTCGGCGTCGTGTTGTTGGACTCCGCCAGGTCGGCGGAGCCACCCCACAGCTCGGGAAGCACAGGGGCGATCGCGGAGAGCACGCCTCCTGACGCCTTGCGGGTCGCGACGCCCTTCGGGTCGGCCTCGAAGTTCGGCAAGGTGTCGGCCCAGCCCTCGGGCAGCGTCCTGGTCAGCATCCGGTCGAACAGCGCCTTGCGCTGGGGGTTCGCCTTCGCCCACGCGTCGAACGTCTGCTGCCAGGCAGCCTCGGCGGCCTTGCCCCGCGCGACCGCGCCCCGGGTGTGCTCGAGGACCTCGTCGGAGACCTCGAACGTCTGCGCCGGGTCGAAGTCGAGGATCTTCTTGGTCGCCGCGACCTCGTCGTCGCCCAGCGCGGAGCCGTGAGAGGCGCCGGTGCCCTGCGCGTTGGGGGCCGGCCAGGCGATCACGGTCTTGAGCACGATGATGCTCGGCTGGTCGGTGACCTGCTCGGCGGAGTCGAGGGCGGCCCACAGCGCGTCGACGTCCTCGACGTACTCCTTGCCGCCGTTGGTCCAGTCCACGGTCTGCACGTGCCAGCCGTAGGCCTCGTAGCGCTTGGCGACGTCCTCGCTGAAGGCGATGTCCGTGTCGCCCTCGATCGAGATGTCGTTGTCGTCGTAGATCAGGGTGAGGTGGCCGAGCTGCTGGTGTCCTGCGAGCGAGGAGGCCTCACCGCTGACGCCTTCCTCGAGGTCACCGTCGCTGCAGATCGCGTAGATGTGATGGTCGAACGGGCTCTGCCCCTCGGGCGCGTCGGGGTCGAGGAGACCGCGCTCCCGGCGGGCGGCCATCGCCATGCCCACGGCGTTGGCGACACCCTGGCCGAGCGGCCCGGTGGTCGTCTCTACGCCCGCGGTGTGCCCGTGCTCGGGGTGGCCGGGCGTCTTGCTGCCCCAGGTGCGCAGCGACTGCAGGTCCTCGAGCTCGAGGCCGAAGCCGCCGAGGAAGAGCTGGGTGTAGAGCGTGATGCTGCTGTGGCCGGCGGAGAGGACGAACCTGTCGCGTGCGCTCCAGCCCGGGTTCGCGGGGTTGTGGCGCATCCGCTTCTGGAACAGGGTGTAGGCCACAGGCGCGAGAGCCATCGCGGTGCCGGGGTGGCCGTTGCCTACCTTCTGCACGGAGTCCATGGCGAGGACCCGCGCTGTGTCCACCGCCCGCCGGTCCAGGTCGGTCCATTCGAGGGGGCTACGGGCAGTGCTCACGTGCGGGTGTTTCCTCTCAGCGGCATGAAGGCGGTCCGGGAACGAGACTACTCAGGACGCGTGAGGAGATGCACATCGTCCCAGCGTCGCCCGATGAGCCCCATCTGCGGCCCGCCCACTAGACTCGGGGCTAGCCTGAGGGGCTTCCCTGCAATCGTTGAACTCGAGGTTTTCGTGACGGCCGTCGACCCCCACGTCTCCACGCAGACGCCGGAGACGGCCCGCGCGACACCGCGTGACGTCGTGGCCGCGTACGTCGGCCTGATGAAGCCCCGGGTCATCGAGCTGCTTCTCCTCACCACGGTCCCGGTCATGTTCTTCGCCGACCGCGGCGTGCCGGAGCTCGGCCTCGTGGTCGCAACCGTCGTGGGCGGCACCCTGTCGGCCGGCAGCGCGAGTGCGCTCAACTGCGTGTACGACCGCGACATCGACGAGCAGATGCGGCGCACTCGACGCAGGGCGCTGCCCCGGCACATCGTCAGCCCGGGGGCGGCGACCGTCTTCGGTCTAGCCCTCGCGCTCGTGTCGACGCTCGTGCTGGGGCTGTTCGTCAACTGGCTCTCGGCGTGGCTGGCGCTGGCCGCGAACGCCTTCTACGTGCTCGTCTACACGATGGTGCTCAAGCGCCGCACCACCCAGAACATCGTCTGGGGTGGCCTGGCCGGCTGTTTCCCGGCGCTGATCGGCTGGACGGCGGTCACGAACGAGCTCGCCTGGGCGCCGGTGATCCTGTTCCTCGTCGTGTTCTTCTGGACGCCGCCGCACACGTGGGCGCTGGCCCTGCGCTACCGCGAGGACTACGCGAAGGTCGACGTGCCGATGCTCCCGGTCGTGGCGCCCGCCCGGTCGGTCGCGCGGCAGATCGTCCTCTACTCCTACGTGATGGTCGCCACCTCGTTGCTGCTCTGGCCGGTGGCCGGCACCGGCTGGTTCTACCCGGCAGCGGCCGCGGTGCTTGGTGCGGCCTTCCTGGTGGAGGCCCACCTCATGCTCGTCCGGGCCTCGCGCAGCGACAACCTCAGCGTCGTGAAGCCGATGCGGCTGTTCCACTGGTCCAACATGTACCTGTCGCTGTTGTTCGTCTCGGTCGCGCTCGACCCGCTGCTGACCCGCTGAGTGTCCCCTGGGCATGAAGCCGACCCCGGCCGAGCTCGACGCGGCGCGCGACCGCACCATCCCCGACGTCGCCGCCCCAGGGCTGCGTGTGCTGTTCAGCGGGATCAACCCGGGCCTCTGGTCGGCAGCGACGGGGCTGCACTTCGCCAGGCCGGGCAACCGGTTCTGGCCGACGCTGCACCGTTGCGGCTTCACCCCGCGACAGCTGCTGCCTGTCGAGCAACGCGAGCTCCTCGGCCTGGGGCTCGGGATCACCAACGTGGCAGCGAGGGCGACCGCCAGGGCGGACGAGCTGACCCGGGAGGAGCTCGTGCGGGGCGGCGAGATCCTGCGCCAGAAGGTGCTGCGGCTTCGGCCTGCGTGGCTGGCGGTCGTGGGCATCGGGGCGTACCGGACCGCCTTCGACCGCCGCGACGCCTCCGTGGGACCGCAGGAGGGGGCCCTGGGCGACACCCGGGTGTGGGTACTGCCCAACCCGAGCGGCCTCAACGCGCACTGGCCCGCCGCCGCTCTGAGTGACGAGTTCGCCCGGCTGCGTGAGGCTTCCGCCGCCCTGTAACGCGGGGTTATGGACACTCCACAAGCAGCACAGCGCCAGGGATGCGTCCGCAACGCTTGTTGAGCGAGTGGGAGCGGCCGCCCCGGATCACGCAGCCGGGCGGTCGCGGACGCCGAGGAGCACCCACGCGAGGGCCGCCGCGATCAGCGCGGAGCCGAGGAGGTGCAGACCGACCAGCACGACCGGCAGGCCGGTGAAGTACTGGACGAAGCCCACGACGCCCTGAGCGAGCTCCAGGCCGAGCAGCACGCCCGCTGCGCGGACCGCCCTCGAAGGCGCACCCACGGCGCGCAGCGCGAACAGCAACCCGACCGTGAGGCCGAGCAGCAGGAAGACCGCGTCGGTGTGGAGCTGGCTCAACGCTGCTGGGTCCAAACCGTTGCGGGGAGCGTCGACGGCACCGGCATGCGGTCCGCTTCCGGTGACCACCGTGCCGAGGTAGAGCACCGCCCACCCCGCGACGAAGGTCGCCCGCGCCAGCCAGGTTGCGGTGAGGGGCACGGTTGCGACGGCTGGGGTCTCACCCTCGCGCAGCCGCCGGTTGAGCAGCACGGCGACCTGGATCATGGCCATCGACACGAGCAGATGGAACGCCACGACCCAGGGGTTGAGCTCGGTGAGCACGGTGACTCCGCCGACGACGGCCTGGGCGGGCACGCCAAGTGCCAGCACGGCGGCCAGCCAGATGATCGAGTGGCGGGCGTAGGAGAGTCCGTAGACGAGTGCGGCGACGAACGTGGCAATGGCCACGGCGGCGAGCAGGATGGTCACCATCCGGTTGCTGAACTCGATCGCGCCGTGGATGCCCAGCTCCTGGTGAGGCACGAACGACGTGTCGCTGCACCGCGGCCACGTCGGGCAGCCCAGCCCCGAGGCAGTGAGCCTCACCACCCCGCCGGTCACGACGATCAGGATGTTGACCGCGAGGCTCGCAGCCGCGAGCGGGTGCATCCAGCGTTGCGCCCAGGCCGCGGGTGGCCTGGTGGTCGACGGGCTCTGCAGGGTCACTCCCACTTGAACGTCCTCGAGGTCAGCACGGTTCCGAATCCGGCCCAGACAGCCAGCACGAGCAGAGGTACGACGGGCATGGCGCCGTCCATGAGCGCGGCGCGGAGGCCGTTGCCCAGCGCGCCCGAGGGCAGGAGCGCGACAACCGGCGCGAGGGGTCCGTAGCTGGACGAGGGGATCACCACACCGCCTCCCACCATCAGCAGCAGGTACACGAGGTTGGCCGCCGCGAGCGTGGCCTCGGCGCGGAGCGCTCCCGCGAGCGCGAGGCCGAGGGACGCGAACGCCGCTGTGCCGAGCAGCACGACCAGGACCGCGGCCACCACGCCGACCACGCCGGGAGCGGGGGACCAGCCGAGCAGCGCCGCCACGAACCCGATCACGACGACCTGGAGGGCCTCGACCACAAGGAGCGACCCGACCTTGCCCATGAGCAGCCCCGACCGTGGCAGCGGGGACGCGCCCAGACGCTTCAGGACGCCGTACCTCCGCTCGAACCCGGTCGCGATCGCCAGCGATGTGAAGCTCGTCGACATCACGCCGAGCGCGAGCACTCCCGGGGTGAGCGTGTCGACCGCACCAGCGGGGAAGTGGAGGCCGGTGTGGGCGGCAGCGACGACACCGCCCACGAGGACGATGACCGGGATCACCACCGCGAGGAGGAGCTGCTCGCCGTTGCGCAGCAGCAGCTTGGTCTCCATCCGGGTCTGCGCGATGACCTGGGTGGCCAGTGGCGCGGCGCCGGGACGCGGGGTGAAGGTGCCCGAGGCCTGGGTGGATGCGGTCATGTCGTCAGCTCCCGACCGGTCAGCTGGAGGAAGACGTCCTCGAGCGTGCGCTGCCCCAGCGACAGCGACTCGGGGAGGACGCCGTGGGTCTCGCACCACGCGGACACGGTGGCCAGTGTGGAGGCGTCGGCGGGGCCGGAGATCAGCAGACTCTGCTCGTTGACCGCGTGCACCTCGGTCATCGGGCCGAGCGCCTGCTGGAGAGACGCAGGAGCACCCGGTGGGAACGGCGCCGTGACGACGAGCCGGATCGTGCTGTCGCCGCCGCCGCGCGTGAGCTCGAACGGGCTGCCCGAGGCGATCAGGCGGCCGCGGTCGATGACATGGACGGCGTCGGCGAGGCGCTCGGCCTCGTCCATGTAGTGCGTGGTGAGCACGATCGTCACCCCGTCGGCGCGCAGCTCCTCGAGCAGCGCCCAAGTGGCGCGCCGGGCCTGCGGGTCCATCCCGGCGGTCGGCTCGTCGACGAAGACGAGCTCGGGCCGACCGACCACGGCCATCGCGAGCGCGAGACGCTGCTGCTGCCCTCCGGAGAGCCGGCGATAGGGCGTGCGGCCGCATGAGGCGAGACCGAGCCGGTCGACGAGCAGGTTCACGTCGAGCGGGTGCGCGTGGAGCGCCGCGATGTGGCGGAGCATCTCGACTGCCCGGACTCCGGACCAGGCACCGCCGTTCTGGAGCATCACCCCGATGCGGGGGAGTAGCGCGCGACGTTCCGCCTGGGGGTCCATCCCGAGCACCCTCACGGATCCTTGCTGAGGTCGGCGGTACCCCTCGCAGGTCTCCAGCGTGGTGGTCTTCCCGGCTCCGTTGGGTCCGAGGACCGCGGTGATGCTCTGGCGGGCGACCTCGAGGGACAGCCCGTTGACGGCAAGGGTGTCGCCGTACCTCATCGTGAGGTTCTCGACGACGACCGCCGGGCCGTCGGAGGCAGCCGGTGATGAGGAGGGGGGCAGGGGCACCCCTGGAGTCTAGGTTTCTTCTGCCGGCTTCCCCCGTGCGGGTGAGGGATCTGACACCACCCGCCCGGGTTAGGGGGACCTTAGTTGAACCACCGCCACTAATAACGGCACACTGGTGTTGTGGAAATCGACGGCACGACCCTCGAGGCCGCACACGGCGGGGACGCCCCGACCCGCGAGCGGGTGGCCCGCTCGATCCTGGAGAACGGCCCCAGCACCGCCGCTTCGCTCGCGGAGCGGCTCGACCTGACGCCTGCTGCTGTCCGTCGCCACCTCGACCACCTGATGACCGAGGGTGCGGTCGAGGCCCGCGAGCCGCGCACCGTCGGCGTGCGGGGCCGCGGACGTCCCGCGAAGATGTTCGCGCTGACCGAGGCCGGCCGTGACCGGTTCGACCAGCAGTACGACGACCTCGCGGCCCAGGCCCTGCGCTTTCTCGCCGAGACCGGAGGCGAGGCCGCGGTCAAGGAGTTCGCCCGCCGCAGGGTCGCCGGCCTCGAGGCCGACTACCGGCAGGTCCTCGCCCGCAAGCCCGATCTCACCGCGGCCGAGGCGGTCGCCGAGGCGCTGACCCAGGGTGGCTACGCTGCGTCGGTCCGCGAGGGCCCGGTGGGCGAGCAGCTGTGCCAGCAGCACTGCCCGGTCGCCCACGTGGCCCACGAGTTCCCACAGCTCTGCGAGGCCGAGACCGAGGTGATCAGCCACCTCCTCGGCCGCCACGTCCAACGCCTGGCCACCATCGCCCACGGCGACGGTGTGTGCACCACCTGCATCCCCGCCGGCCCCACGGGCACGGTCCCCAAGTCCCCCCGCATGTCTGTCTCGTCAAACGAGAGGTTGAGTAGATGACCACGATCGACCAGCGCAATCCCGAGCTCGAGGGCATCGGCCGTTACGAGTTCGGCTGGGCCGACCGCGATGACGCCGGCGCTGTCGCGAAGCGAGGCCTCAACGAGGAGGTCGTGCGTGACATCTCGGACAAGAAGAGCGAGCCGAAGTGGATGCTCGACCTGCGGCTGAAGGGGCTCAAGCTCTTCGACCGCAAGCCCATGCCTACGTGGGGCGGCGAGCTCGACACGATCGACTTCGACAACATCAAGTACTTCGTGCGGTCCACCGAGAAGCAGGCGGCGACCTGGGACGACCTGCCCGAGGACATCAAGAACACCTACGACAAGCTCGGCATCCCCGAGGCGGAGAAGCAGCGTCTCGTCTCCGGCGTGGCAGCGCAGTACGAGTCCGAGGTCGTCTACCACAAGATCCGCGAGGACCTCGAGGAGCAGGGTGTCATCTTCGTCGACACCGACACCGCGCTGAGGGAGCACGAGGAGCTCTTCAAGGAGTACTTCGGCACCGTCATCCCGGTCGGCGACAACAAGTTCGCCGCGCTGAACACCTCGGTGTGGTCCGGCGGCTCGTTCATCTACGTGCCCAAGGGCGTCCACGTGGACATCCCGCTCCAGGCGTACTTCCGGATCAACACCGAGAACATGGGCCAGTTCGAGCGGACGCTGATCATCGTCGACGAGGACGCCTACGTGCACTACGTCGAGGGCTGCACCGCTCCGATCTACAGCTCGGACTCCCTGCACTCCGCGGTCGTCGAGATCATCGTGAAGAAGGGCGGCCGCTGCCGCTACACGACCATCCAGAACTGGTCGAACAACGTCTACAACCTCGTCACCAAGCGGGCGACCTGCGAGGCCGGCGCCACCATGGAGTGGGTCGACGGCAACATCGGGTCGAAGCTGACCATGAAGTACCCCGCGGTCTACCTGATGGGCGAGCACGCCAAGGGCGAGACGCTCTCCATCGCCTTCGCCGGCGAGGGTCAGCACCAGGACGCCGGCGCCAAGATGGTGCACGCCGCGCCGAACACGTCGAGCTCGATCATCTCCAAGTCGGTGGCGCGCGGCGGCGGTCGTACGTCGTACCGCGGTCTCGTGCAGGTCAACGAGGGCGCCGAGCACTCCGCCAGCATCGTGAAGTGCGACGCGCTCCTGGTCGACCAGATCAGCCGCTCGGACACCTACCCCTACGTCGACGTCCGCGAGGACGACGTGTCGATGGCCCACGAGGCGACCGTCTCGAAGGTCAGCGACGACCAGCTCTTCTACCTGATGAGCCGGGGCATGGAGGAGGACGAGGCGATGGCGATGATCGTCCGCGGGTTCGTGGAGCCGATCGCCAAGGAGCTGCCCATGGAGTACGCCCTCGAGCTGAACCGGCTGATCGAGCTGCAGATGGAAGGCGCTGTGGGGTGACCTACCGGGTGTCACTGCCCGGCGGCCTGCGCGGCGGCAGCGAGGCAACCAGCCCCGCTCGTCCCTCGCTCGGCGGCCGGGCCAAGCCACGCCTCGCCACCACCGCCGCTCCGGCCACCACCCGCACCGCTGCCCACCGCGACTGCTAGAAAGCGAAGAAGTGACTGTTACCGAAACACCGAACGTTGCGAGCGCGATCGAGACGAGCGACAAGGTCGCGAGTCACCTCCACCCGGAGGGGTCGTTCGCCGTCGAGGACCACGCCGTCCCGACCGGACGCGAGGAGATCTGGCGCTTCACGCCGCTGAAGCGGCTGCGTGGGCTGCACACCGACGCCGACCTCTCCGGGCTCACCGTGGGGGTCGAGGCGGACGCGCCCGAGGGTGTGCGGGTCGAGCGGCTCGATGCCGACAGCCCGCTCCTGGGCTCGAGCGGCTACGTGCCCAACGACCGGGTCAGCGCCCGTGCGTGGCAGGAGGCCGGTATGAGGTGGGCGGTCTCGATCCCCAGCGACACCGAGTTCGACGCACCGGTGGTGGTCACCCTCACGGGCAAGGGCCTCGAGGGCGCCACAGCCGGGCACCTGGTGGTCACCGCGGAGCCCCACAGCAAGGCCACCGTCGTGCTGCGCTACGAGGGCTCCGCGACGCTCGCGGAGAACGTCGAGATCATCGTCGGCGACGGGGCGCACCTCACGTTCGTCGCCGTGGCGGACTGGGCCGACGACGCGGTGCACCACACCCACCACCACGCCAAGGTGGGCCGGGACGCCTCGTTCCGCCACGTCGCAGTCTCCTTCGGCGGTGACCTGCTCCGGATGAACACCTCGGTGGCGTACGACGGTCCGGGCGGCGACGCCGAGCTGCTCGGCCTGTACTTCGCCGACGCCGGCCAGCACCTCGAGCACCGCCTGTTCGTGGACCACAACGCGCCGAAGACCAGGAGCAACGTCGACTACAAGGGCGCGCTGCAGGGCGAGGGTGCCCACGCGGTGTGGATCGGCGACGTGCTGATCCGCAAGGTCGCCGAGGGCATCGAGACCTACGAGTCCAACCGGAACCTCGTGCTCACCG
This sequence comes from uncultured Actinomycetota bacterium, assembly GCA_963700955.1. Classification (GTDB taxonomy): domain Bacteria; phylum Actinomycetota; class Actinomycetes; order Propionibacteriales; family Nocardioidaceae; genus Nocardioides_C. Next base: position 560,646 of record CAVOZH010000004.1, read on the forward strand.
ACGGCTGCCGCGCCGACTCGGTCCCGAACCTCGAGATCGAGACCGGCGAGATCGAGGGGGCCGGCCACGCCTCGACAACCGGCCGCTTCGACGACCAGCAGCTGTTCTACCTGCAGTCCCGCGGGATCGCCGAGGACGAGGCCCGTCGCCTGGTGGTGCACGGGTTCTTCGCCGACATCATCAGGAAGATCGGCGTGCCGGCGATCGAGGAGCGGCTCCTGGCCACTGTCGAGGCCGAGCTGGAGAAGAACGTAGGCGCCAACCCGGCGGTGTCGGTATGAGTTTCGTACGCGCCTGCGCGACCGGCGACGTGGAACCGGGTACGGCGCTCGCCGTCTCGGTCGACGACGTGGCCGTGGCCGTGGTGCGCGACGGGGACGACTGGTACGCCGTCTACGACGAGTGCTCGCACGCCGCGATCCCGCTTTCGGAAGGGGAGATCGAGGGCGGCCAGATCGAGTGCTGGCTCCATGGGTCGATGTTCGACCTGCGCACCGGCAAGCCCACCAACCTCCCCGCGACCGAGCCGGTCGCCATCTACCCGGTCCGGGTCGACGGTGACGACGTCCTGGTCGACGTACACAGCCCCTACTGAGCCCGAAGACGATTGGAAACGAAGAGACAATGCCAAACCTTGAAATCCGCGACCTGCACGTCAGCGTCGACACCGAGAACGGCCCCAAGGAGATCCTCAAGGGCGTCAACCTCCTGATCCGGGACGGCGAGACCCACGCGATCATGGGGCCGAACGGCTCGGGCAAGTCCACGCTGGCCTACTCCATCGCCGGCCACCCGAAGTACACCGTCACGAGCGGCTCGGTGACCCTCGACGGGGTCGACGTGCTGTCGATGAGCGTCGACGAGCGGGCGCGGGCGGGTCTCTTCCTCGCGATGCAGTACCCCGTCGAGGTCCCGGGCGTCTCGGTCGCGAACTTCCTGCGCACCGCCAAGACCGCCATCGACGGCGAGGCGCCGAAGCTCCGCACCTGGATCAAGGACGTGAACGCCGCCATGGAGCGGGTGTCGATGGACACCGCGATGGCGCAGCGCAACGTCAACGAGGGCTTCTCCGGCGGTGAGAAGAAGCGTCACGAGATCGTCCAGCTCGAGCTGCTCAACCCCAAGGTGGCCGTCCTCGACGAGACCGACTCCGGCCTCGACATCGACGCGCTCAAGATCGTCTCCGAGGGCGTGAACCGGTTCCGTGAGCAGGGTGACCGCGGGGTCCTCCTGATCACCCACTACACGCGCATCCTGCGCTACATCAAGCCCGACTTCGTGCACGTGTTCGTCAACGGCCGGGTCGCCGAGGAGGGCGGACCGGAGCTCGCCGAGAAGCTCGAGGCCGAGGGCTACGACAAGTACGTCAAGGCAGGTGCAACAGCCTGATGTCCTCTTCCGCCGCTGAGACCGAAAGGAAGGCCGGGGCCGCGTCGTCGTTGCCCGGCCTGCTGGACGGGCTCGACCTGATCCGGGCGGACTTCCCGATCCTGTCGCGCACGATGGCCGACGGGATGCCGTTGGTCTACCTCGACAGCGCCAACACCTCGCAGAAGCCCCAGGTGGTCATCGACGCGATGGTCGACCACCTCGAGCGCCACAACTCCAACGTCGCGCGCGCCATGCACCAGCTCGGTGCGGAGGCCTCGGCGGCGTTCGAGGAGGCCCGGGACAAGGTCGCTGCGTTCCTCAACGCCCCGTCGCGCGACGAGGTGATCTTCACCAAGAACGCCTCCGAGGCGCTGAACCTCGTGGCGAACACGATGGCGTGGGCCCGGGGGCCGCTCGAGATCGGTGAGGGCGACGAGGTCGTCATCACCGAGATGGAGCACCACTCGAACATCGTGCCGTGGCAGCTGCTCACCGAGCGCAAGGGCGCCACGCTGCGCTGGTTCGGCCTCACCGACGACGGCCGGCTCGACCTGTCGAACATCGACGAGCTGATCACCGAGCGCACCAAGGTGGTCTCCCTGACCTGGGTGTCGAACATGCTCGGCACGGTCAACCCGGTGCGGCAGATCGCCGACCGGGCTCACGAGGTGGGTGCGGTCGTGGTGGTCGACGCGTCGCAGGCGGTGCCGCAGATGCCCGTCGACGTGGTCGAGTCGGGTGCTGACTTCCTGGCCTTCACCGGCCACAAGGTGGTCGGCCCCACGGGGATCGGCGTGCTGTGGGGCAGGCGGGAGCTCCTCGAGCAGCTGCCTCCGTTCCTCGGCGGCGGCGAGATGATCGCCACCGTGTCGATGGAGCGGTCGACGTACGCCGGGATCCCGCACAAGTTCGAGGCGGGGACCCCACCGATCGTGGAGGCCGTCGGACTGGGTGTGGCGATCGACTACCTCAGCGCGATCGGCATGGCGAACGTCCGTGCCCACGAGGAGGCGATCACCGGATACGCCCTCGAAGGGCTGTCGACGGTCCGTGGCCTCAGCGTGCTCGGGCCCGTGCACGCGCAGCACCGCGGCGGGGCGATCTCGTTCGAGATCGAGGGGATCCACCCGCACGACGTGGCCCAGGTCCTCGACTCGCGGGGCATCGCGATCCGGGCGGGACACCACTGCGCGAAGCCGGCACACAAGAGGTTCGGCGTGCAGAGCTCGAGCCGTGCGTCGTCGTACCTCTACACGACGCCGGGCGAGATCGACGCGCTGGTCGAGGGGTTGGAGTACACCAAGAAGTACTTCCGGGTGGACTGAGACATGACCCAGGACCTTGACTCGCTGTACCAGGAGATCATCCTGGACCACTACAAGAACCCGCTGAACGCGGGACTGCGCGATCCGTTCGAGGCCGAGGTGCACCACGTCAACCCGACCTGCGGCGACGAGATCACCCTCCGGGTGCACCTGTCAGGCACCGGTGAGGACGCCGTGGTCGAGGACGTGTCCTACGAGGCCGAGGGCTGCTCGATCAGCCAGGCGGCGACCTCGGTGATGACCGACCTTCTCATCGGCAAGTCGGTCACCGAGGCGATGTCGGTGCACGACGACTTCCTGACGCTGATGCAGGGCCGCGGGACCGTCGAGCCCGACGAGGAGGTGCTCGAGGACGGCATCGCCTTCGCGGGCGTCGCCAAGTTCCCGGCCCGGGTGAAGTGCGCACTACTGTCATGGATGGCGTGGAAGGACGCGACATCTCGGGTCCTCGCGACCGAACCGAAGGAGCAAGCATGACCGACCACACCGACACCAGCGACCTCCCCGAGGTCGACCTCGGCGGCTCCGCGGGCGCCTCGACCGTGACCGTGGACGATGTCACCGAGGCGATGAAGGACGTCGTCGACCCCGAGCTCGGCATCAACGTCGTGGACCTCGGGCTCGTCTACGGCGTGCACCTCGACGAGGGAAGCAACGCGGTCATCGACATGACGCTGACCTCGGCCGCCTGCCCGCTGACCGACGTGATCACCGACCAGACGAACCAGGCGCTCGAGGGCCTGGTCAACGACGTGGCGATCAACTGGGTCTGGATGCCGCCGTGGGGCCCGGACAAGATCACCGACGACGGCCGCGAGATGCTGCGCGCTCTCGGCTTCAACGTCTGAGGTGAGCAGCGCCCGCACGGTGCTGGTTCCTGCCGAGCGCCTCGTGCGGTGGTTCGAGAACTTCGGCGTGCGCCACGGCGAGCCCGGGTACGACCTGTGCGAAGGCCGCCTCCGGGCGACTGCTCCCGACGGAGCGGTCGCGGAGGCGGCCTTGCCGTTCGCGCGGCAGTACGACGGCCCTGCAGATGTCGTTGCGCTCCGCGAGGCGGCGCAGTGCGAGGTCCGGTGGGGCCTGCTGCTGGTCCGCAAGGGTGGCTTCGCCGTTGCCGCGGGTACGTCGCCGCAGCCGGAGCTGACGAAGGTCGGGCAGCGGCACGTGCAGGGCCGGACCAAGGCTGGTGGCCAGAGCCAGCAGCGCTTCGCCCGGCGCCGGGACAACCAGGCGCGGCAGGCCTATGAGGCGGCGGCCGACCACGCGCATCGGATCCTTCTCACCGAGTTCGGTGGCGTGGACGCCCTGGTGTGCGGCGGTGACCGGAGCGCTGTGGAGGCGGTTCTGTCCGAGCGGCGGCTGGCGCCGGTGGCGGCTCGGCGGGTGGAGCCGTGGCTGGCCGTCTCGGACCCCCGGCGCAGCGTGCTGGATGACGCGGTCGCCGATGCCTGGTCGGTGACCATCACGGTGGCGGACGGCAGCGCAAGCCCGGGCTGACCTGTGCCGGCCACCGCGGCCGTGGCGCGCTCGACAGGCAGCCGACGCCGCAGGCGGGTCGCCTCAGTCGTCGACGCCGCGGGCGATCAGCGCGTCGCCGAGGGCGTCGGCGTGGCGCAGCGACCGGACGATCAGCGGCACCGCGAAAGCCCGAGGGCTGGCGGTGAGGCCACGGGCACGTTGCGCGTCGCTGACCTCCTCGGCCAGGCCGATGACCACCGGCACAGAACGGATCCCGAGCGCGAGGAGCAGCCCCAGCCGCTCCGGCTGGACGCCGACCCGGCGCAGCGGACCGGCGGCGTGGACGATGGCGTCGACCATCTCGGTCGTGCGCGTGGTCAGGGTGACGAGGGCCGCGAGGAGCACCAGGGTGACGATGACTCCGGCGAAGACCACGGCGCGCTCCCAGCCGCTGACCACGAGGTGGAAGACCGCGACGACGCCGACGACCCAGACCAGTGGCCGCACCTGCTGCAGCGCCATCCGCATTGGGAGGCGGGCGACGAGGTAGCCGCCCAGGGCTAGCAGGACGGCGACGGCGGCCTGCCACGGGTGGTGGAGGAACACCGATCCGGCGCCCGCACCGAGCATGAGGAGCAGCTTGGCGCCGGCAGGCGTCCGGTGCAGGGGAGAGGTGCCAGGGACGTACAGCCCGAGGGTGCTCACCTCATCAGCTCCCGGTAGTACTTCACCGCGGCGTCCGGCTGCCCGTCGTACACCACCCGCGTCTCGTCGAAGACCAGGACCCGGTCGAAGTCCGCGAGCAGGTCGAGGTGGTGGGTGACGAGCAGGACCTGGTGCGGCAGGTCGCGGACCACCCGCTGCACGACGGCCGCGTTGCGAAGGTCGAGCAGCGTGGTCGGCTCGTCGAGGACGAGGATCGCCGGGTCGGTGACGAGGACCGACGAGAGAGCCAGCAGCTGCTTCTGCCCGCCGGACAGCAGGTGTGCCGGGTGGTCGGCGTGCCCGGCGAGGCCATACGCGCCGAGGGTCGCCTCGACCCGCGTCGCGATCTCCGCCTTGCTGAGGCCTCGCCGGCGCAGACCGAACGCCACGTCCTCGGCGACGGTGGGCATGACGATCTGCGCGTCGGGGTCGGTGAAGCAGAACCCGACGCGTCGTCGTACCTCCCGGCCCTCCTTGCGGGTGTCGAGGCCGTCGACGCGGACCGTGCCCTCGGTGGGGAGGACCAGCCCGTTGAGGAGTCGCACGAACGTCGACTTCCCGGAGCCGTTCGCACCGATGACACCGATGCGCTGCTCGGACAGCGTGACGGAGATGTCGTTGAGCACCACCCGGCGGCCAGGCCCGTCGCCGTAGGCGTGCGTGACCCCGGAGACCTCGATCAGCGGCATCGCTGGACCACCATCGCGACCCCCTGGCCACCGCCGACGGCGATCGCGGCCAGCCCGAGCTCACCGCGGTCCTGACGCACCAGCTGGCTGAACAGGCGTACGACGAGGACGGCACCCGACGCTCCCCAGGGGTGACCGAGCGCCAGGGCGCCGCCCTGGGGACACACGCGTGCAGGGTCGAGCCCGAGGTCGTCACAGCAGGCGAGCACCTGCCCGGCGAACGCCTCGTTCAGCTCCACCACGTCGATGGCGTCCAGGCCGACCCCGGCGCGATCGAGGGCCGCCCGGACGGCAGGAACGATCCCGATCCCGGGCAGGTTCGGGTCGACGCCCACGGTCGCGGTGGCGAGGACGCGCAGGCCGGGCAGACCCAGCCGCTCGTGCGTCGCGGCGTCGACCACCGCTACGGCGGCCGCCCCGTCGTTGACCCCGCAGGCGTTTCCGGCGGTGACCGTGCCCTTCGCACGGAAGGTCGGCCGGAGCCGGCCCAGCCGGTCGGCGGTCATGCCCGGTCGCGGGCGCTCGTCGAGGTCCACCCCGCCGACCCCGACGACCTCGTCGTGGAAGCCGCCGGCCTGCTGGGTCGTGTACGCCCGTGTGTGCGACTCCGCGGCGTAGGCGTCCTGACGGCCGCGCGAGACGGCATGCCCCGCCGCGAGCAGGTCGGCAGCGAGCCCCATGTCGGGGTCGCCGAGCTCCGCCGGAGCGAACGGCGCCCGCTCGTAGCGCTCGGGCTCCTCGCCGGTCGCGGGTGGCCAGAACCGCCACGGGGCGGTGGAGGCTGACTCGGTACCCCCCGCCAGAACGAGTCCCGGCGTCTCACGGACAAGGGCGGCGGCGGTCGTGATCGCCGCGAGGCCGCTCCCGCACTGCCGGTCGACGGTGAGCGCCGGAACTGCCACAGGCAGCCCGGCTGCCAGAGCGGCGACCCTGGCCACGTTGCCACCCGGGCCCATGCAGTTGCCGAGCACCACCTCGTTCACCGGCGGGCCGGGCAGGTCGAAGGGGCCGGCAGCGGCCGGGACGTCGTCGACAAGGCGGCGCAGGACGGGTGCGGCGAGGCCGGCAGCGTCGACGTGCGCGAGCGACCGGCCGGCGGTGCCGATCGGCGTGCGCCGGGCCGCGACGATCACCGGGGCCGTCATGGGTTCACCCCAGCCGGCCGCGGTGCCGAGCTCGAGCTGAGTGCGGCGCCGAGTCGCTCGCGGTCGAGCTTGCCCGCTGGGGTGAGTGGGAGGTCGGTCACCTCGAACCAGCGACGCGGTCGATGGGCCGGGCCGAGGAGCTCCCGGGCGCTTCGGCGCAGCGTGACGAGGTCGGTGGCGTCGGACACGACGCCACACAGGACCTGGCCGAGGTCGGGGTGGGGGAGACCCAGGACGACGACCCTCTGACCGGTGGCGCGTTCCAGAGCGGCCTCGACGTCGGCCACGAGCACGGTGGCTCCCGCCGTCACCACGGTGTCGGTGCCGCGACCGTGCACGCGGAGGAGCTCGCCCTCGAGGCTCCCGCGGTCGCCGACGGTGGCCCAGCCGTCCGCGCCGCAGGTCAGCGGGCCGTCGGGCCCGTCGTACCGCAGGCAGACGTAGGGGGAGCGGACCCACACGTCGCCGTCGCGGCAGTCGACCTCCACACCGGGGAAGGGACGCAGGTCGTCGGCATGGGATCCCCAGGCGACGAAGGAGAGCTCGGCGGCGCCGTAGTAGTGGCTGACCCAGGTGGCGCCGTGATCGAGGGCTTCGTCGTGGAGCCCCCGACCGAGGCGGTCCCCGGCGACGAGGACGTGCATGCCCGCGAGGGCGGTGCCGTGGGCGATGGCGCGCGAGAGGGCGGCCGGTGTGAGCACGGCGTGGGTCGCGCCCGTCGCCGAGCCCTGGACGGCCGCACCGAGGTCGGCGGCGTGAACGGCGGCGAAGAGGTTCATCGTCGCCGTCAGCGGGCCGGGCACCCAGACCCGCGAGGTCGGGTCCATGTCGAGGAGTCGTGTGACGTGCCCGAACGAGTCGAACCAGGAGGCAGTCGTGCGCACGACCGACCGCGCCGTCCCGGACGTGCCCGACGTACGGAGCGCGACCAGGTCGCCGCTCTCGTGGGCGGCCAGGACGGCGCGCACCGGGTCCGGCGCGGCCTCGAGGTCCACGGCCCGGTCAGACAGCCGAGGTCTCCTTCGAGCGCGCGCGACGTGCGGCGATCAGCCCCGGGTAGGCGGTGTGCACACCTCGCGCGATCACCGCGGCCAGGACGGCCTTGATGAGGTCGCCCGGGATGAAGATCCAGGTGGAGACCGTGGCGGCCCACACCGAGATGCCGGCGACGGCCGCGATGCCCGCGATACCCGCGGCGTAGAGGACCACGATGCCGCCGACCACGTTGGCGACGACGCCCCAGGCGAGGCGGTAGGGCGAGCCGCCGCGCTCGGTGATCCAGCCGATCACGAACGCCGCCACCGGCCATGCCAGCAGGAAGCCCACCGAGGGGGTGAAGAAGACCCCGAGGCCACCACGGCCGCCGGCAAGCAGCGGGAGGCCCACGGCGACGAGCGCCAGGAAGAGCAGGACACTGGCGAAGCCGCGCCGGGCACCGAGGATCGCACCGGCGAGCATGATCCCGAGGGACTGCGCGGTGATCGGGACGCTGAACCCGGGTGGCGTGAAGGCGGGGATGAGGCCGAGCGCGGCGACGAAGCCGGCGAACACCGCGATCAGGGCGGCGTTGCGGGCGGGACTGGACGGCTGGGTGACGGCCACGGTGGACCCTCTCTTCCGGACTGTAGGAGGACTTCGAGTCTAGGAGCGCCGGCTTCACCCACCGGCCCCGGTCCAGAGCGCGGGACTCGCCTCAGAGCTGCCTGGCGGCGAAGGTGTCGCAGGCCCGCAGGCTGCCCTTCTGCCGGCCCGTCGTGAACCACCGCATCCGCTCTTCGGCCGACCCGTGGGTCCACGCGTCCGGGTTCACCCGTCCGGAGGTCCGCTGCTGGATCCGGTCGTCCCCGACGGCCTTGGCGGCGTCCAGCGCCTCCGCGACGTCCTGCTGGGTCAGGTTCTCGATGAAGACCTGGCCGTTCGCGTCCGCGGCCTCCGTGGCGTGCTTGGCCCACATGCCGGCGTAGCAGTCGGCCTGGAGCTCGAGCCGGACCGCGTCGCTGCTCGCGCCCTGCTGCGTGCGGACCCGTCCCATCGTGCCGAGCAGGTCCTGGACGTGGTGGCCGTACTCGTGCGCGAGGACGTACGCCTCCGCGAAGTCGCCGCCGTGGCCACCGAGCTGGCCCTCGAGCATGTCCTTGAAGAAGGTCGTGTCGAGGTACACGTGCTTGTCGGGCGGGCAGTAGAAGGGGCCGACGGCCGAGGTGGCGTTGCCGCACCCGGTGCTGACCCGGTCGGAGAAGATCACCGTGTCGGCGAGGGCGTACTCCCGCTTGCCCTGCTGGGGCAGCGCGTCGGACCAGTAGGACTGGATGCTGTTGACGATCGCAACCCGGGCGCAGTCAGGGTCGTTGTTGGCGTCCGCCCCGGTCTTGCAGTGCGAGAGCTCCTGGCTGCCCGTGGAGACCGGTCCGTTGTCGCTCGCCGGGCCGGCCGGGAGGCCTGCTCCGCCGCCGCCGACGTACTGCGAGATGACGAAGATCAGGACGAGGACGAGGATGCCGCCGATCCCGCCGCCGACCTTCATGCCGCCGCCACCCCCACCGACCGGGAAGCTGTAGCCACCGCCACCGCCACCCCCGCCGCGACGGTTCTGGACCTGGCCGCTGTCCAGGCGGGCCTTGGGGTTGAAGCGCATGGTGTTCCTTCCGTACGGCGGTGGGCGGCCCCTGATGGGCCGAGGACCGCCGCGTGACCGCCTGGGTCTGTCTCGTAGACTAGGGGCGTGAGGTGCGCGACGGATTGAGCCGGACTCCACCCCTGTCCAGGCCAGATGTTCCCAGAACCCGTCGAGGTAACCGCTTTCCATGATCACTGCCCATCAGCTCGAAGTCCGCGCGGGCGCGCGCCTCCTCATGGAGGACGTGAGCTTCCGCGTCGCGGCGGGCGACAAGGTCGGTCTCGTCGGCCGTAACGGCGCCGGCAAGACAACGCTCACGAAGATCCTTGCCGGCGATGCTCTGCCTGCCTCGGGGAAGGTGACCGCGTCAGGAAGCGTCGGATACCTGCCCCAGGACCCGCGCACCGGCGACCCCGAGGTGATCGCCAAGGACCGCATCCTCTCGGCCCGGGGTCTCGACGAGGTGGTCCGCCGGCTGCGTGAGGCAGAGGCGGACATGGCCTCCGACGACCCGACCACCCGTGACCGCGGGATGCGGCGGTACGAACGAGCCGATGCCGAGCTCCACGCCGGTGGTGGCTACGGCGCCGAGGCGGAGGCAGCGCAGATCGCCTCGAGTCTCGGCATCGAGGACCGGATCCTGAAACAGCCGTTGCGCACGCTCTCCGGTGGCCAACGGCGCCGGGTGGAGCTCGCGCGCATCCTGTTCTCGGGTGCCGAGACCCTCCTGCTCGACGAGCCGACCAACCACCTCGACGCCGACTCGATCGTGTGGCTGCGCGACTTCCTGAAGTCGCACAAGGGCGGCCTCATCGTGATCAGTCACGACGTGGGGCTGCTCGAGGCCTGCGTCAACAAGGTGCTTCACCTCGACGCGAACCGGGCTGAGATCGACGTCTACAACATGGGCTGGAAGGCGTACCTCGCACAGCGCGAGACCGACGAGCGGCGCCGCAAGCGCGAGCGGATGAACGCCGAGCGCAAGGCGAGCACGCTGATGGACCAGGCCAACAAGATGCGCGCCAAGGCCACGAAGGCGCAGGCAGCGCAGTCGATGATGAAGCGCGCCGAGCGGCTGATGGAGGGCATCGAGGCCGAGCGCAAGTCCGACCGCGTGGCCCGGATCAAGTTCCCCTCACCGGCGCCCTGTGGCAAGACCCCGCTCACGGCGGCCGAGCTGTCGAAGTCCTACGGGTCGCTGGAGGTCTTCACCGACGTCGACCTCGCGATCGACAAGGGCAGCCGGGTCGTCATCCTCGGCCTCAACGGCGCCGGCAAGACCACGCTGCTACGGATCCTCGGGGGCGTCGACGCGCCCGACACCGGGAAGGTGGTTCCCGGTTACGGTCTCAAGCTCGGGTACTACGCCCAGGAGCACGAGACCCTCGACACCAGCCGCACGGTGCTGGAGAACCTGCGCACGGCGGCGCCCCAGCTCACCGACACGGAGGCACGCAGCGTCCTCGGGTCGTTCCTGTTCAGCGGCGACGACGCCACGAAGCCGGCCGGCGTCCTGTCGGGCGGCGAGAAGACCCGCCTTGCGCTGGCGATCCTCGTGGTCTCGAGCGCCAACGTGCTGCTGCTCGACGAGCCGACGAACAACCTCGACCCGGCTTCGCGGGAGGAGGTGCTCGCGGCGATCCGCAGCTACGAGGGCGCGATCATCCTGGTGACCCACGACGAGGGCGCAGTGCGCGCTCTCGAGCCGGACCGCGTGCTGATCCTTCCCGACGGCGTGGAGGACCTCTGGAACGAGGAGTACGCCGACCTCGTGGCACTGGCCTAGGCTTCGGCCATGACTGCCACCACCGACATCGACCCCGAAGTCCTCGAGCGCGCCGGACTCCGGCTCGACGTCAACGGGATGGTCACCACGATCACCCTCGACCGTCCCGCGACGAAGAACTCCCAGACACCCGCGACCTGGATCGCTCTGCGGGCGATCGGCGCCGGGCTGGCGCCGGGCACGCGGGTCGTGGTCGTCCGCGGTGCCGGGGACTCGTTCTCGTCCGGCCTCGACCGGCGGATGCTCACCACGGCCGGGGTCGAGGGCGAGGCGTCGCTCTTCTCGCTTCGGGAGCTGCCCGACGGGGAGATGGCGGACACCATCGGCTCGTTCCAGGAGGGCTTCACCTGGCTGCGTCGCAGCGACATCATCTCGGTGGCAGCGGTCCAGGGGCACGCCATCGGTGCGGGCTTCCAGCTCGCCCTTGCGTGTGACCTGCGGGTCGTCGCCGACGACGCGTCGTTCTCGATGCGCGAGCCTCTGCTGGGCCTGGTCCCGGACCTGACGGGAACAAAGCCACTGGTCGAGCTGGTTGGGTACTCACGGGCCCTGGAGATCTGTGCGACCGCCCGCTCGGTGAGCGCCGACGAGGCACGCGAGATCGGGCTGGCCACGGTCGTCGTACCTCGTGCGGAGCTCCAGCAGAGTGTCGACGACCTCGTCGCCGCGCTGACGGCTCCGTTGTACGGCGCGGTGTCCGAGACCAAGGCCCTGCTCCAGAGCGCACACGTGCTCGACCTCGAGGAGCAGCGGCGCGTGGAGCGGGAGGCGCAGGTACGCCGGTTCCGCGAGCTCGCGTCGTTGATGGGGGAGTAGGACCAGCGCCCGGCACGCCGGGCGGGATCGGAGGGACGTCCGTTGTCGATGCACACCGGCATGGGCCCGGCCTGGCGCAACCTGCGCACGGACCGCAGTGTCGCGCGGCAGAAGCTTGCCCGCGAGACGGTGCGGCGCGTGGTCGGGTTCGCGAAGCCTCACCGCAAGCTCATCTCGATCTTCCTCGGCCTCGTGGTCGTCGATGCCTCGATGGTCGTCGTGACGCCGCTGCTGGTGAGGCGCATCGTCGACGATGGCATTCTCAAGGGGAACAGCCTGCTGGTCACCGTCCTCGCACTGGTGATGGCGGCGGTCGCAGTCCTCAGCGCGCTTCTCACGCTCGGACAGGGCTACCTCTCGGCCAAGGTGGGGGAGGGACTGATCTACGACCTCCGCACGCAGGTCTTCGCTCATGTGCAGCGCATGTCACTGGCGTTCTTCACGCGGACCCAGACCGGCGCGCTGGTCTCGCGCCTCAACAACGACGTGATCGGAGCTCAGCGAGCGTTCACCTCGACGCTTTCGAGCACGGTCTCCAACTCGATCAGCGTGGTGGTCGTGGGGATCACGATGCTGGCGCTCAGCTGGCAGGTCACCGTGCTCTGCCTGTTGCTGTTCCCGGTGCTGCTGGTGGCGTCCCGTTGGGTGGGTACGAAGCTCGCCGGGCTGACCCGCGACCAGATGCAGGGCAACGCCGACCTCGGCAACAACATGACCGAGCGGTTCAACGTCGGCGGCGCGCTGCTGCTCAAGCTGTTCGGCCGGCGGGACGAGGAGGACCAGGGGTTCTCCGAGAAGGCTGCGTACGTTCGTGACCTCGGGGTCCGCATCGCCTTCGTCACTCGGGTGTTCGGCGCGAGCCTGATGCTCATCCCTGCCCTGGCAACCGCGCTGGTGTACGGCGTCGGCGGCAATCTCGTGATCAGCGGGGCGCTCAGTGTCGGCACGCTCCTGGCTCTCGCCACGCTGCTGATGCGCCTGCTCGGACCCCTCCAGGGCCTGTCGAACGTGCGGGTCGACGTGATGACGGCGCTGGTGAGCTTCGAGAGGGTCTTCGAGGTGCTCGACCTTCCGTCGATGATCCAGGAGCGTCCCGATGCGGTTCCCCTCACCCGCCACGCGGCGAGCATCGAGTTCGACCACGTCGCGTTCACCTACCCACGCGCCGACGAGGTGTCCCTGGCGAGCCTCGAGAACGTCGCGCGCCAGGAGACCCGCGACCACGGGCCGGTCCTGAAGGACGTCTCTTTCACGGCGCTGCCGGGACAGATGGTCGCCCTCGTCGGGCCGTCCGGCGCGGGCAAGACGACGATCACCCACCTCGTCGCGCGGCTTTACGACGTGTCGGCAGGCGCCGTACGCGTGGCCGGGCACGACGTCCGGGACGTCACGCTGCAGTCCCTCGAGGACGCTGTCGGCTACGTCACCCAGGACGCGCACATGTTCCACGACACGATCCGCGCGAACCTGCGCTACGCCAAGCCCGAAGCCACGGACGAGGAGATCTGGGACGCGCTGGGCGCCGCCCAGGTGCGGAACCTGGTCGGGTCCCTCCCGGACGGCTTGGAGACAGTCGTCGGCGACCGGGGCTACCGCCTGTCGGGCGGCGAACGGCAGCGGCTGGCGATCGCCCGGCTGCTGCTCAAGGCTCCCGGGATCGTGGTCCTCGACGAGGCCACCGCGCACCTCGACTCCGAGTCGGAGGTGGCGGTTCAGCGCGCGCTCGACCAGGCCCTGGAGGGCAGGACCTCCCTGGTCATCGCGCACCGGCTCTCGACGGTCCGCAACGCCGATCTGATCCTGGTGGTCGACGACGGCCGGATCGTCGCTTCCGGCACCCACGACGAGCTGATCACACGGGGCGGCTTGTACGCCGACCTCTACCGGACCCAGTTCGCCGCCCACGCCTGACCTGAGGTTGACGCGACGGCCGACAGCGTCGATCACGCCGACCCGGATGGGGTGCCCGGCCGATCTCGATGACGGGCTCCTCAACGACGTCGGACTTGGAGCCAACCCCACGTGCAACCCCGGCCGTGTCTCCCGCGTCACGTGCGGGGGTTGTGCCTTCGGTGGGCGGCGCTCTGTGAGTGCTAGACGAGCCCCAGGATCTCGTCGATCTCCCGCTGGCCCAGCGCGTGGTCCGAGGCGTTGGCGGCGACTATCAGGTGCGCAGTCAGTTCCACTTCTTCCCGGAGCGCGGGATCGTGGAGCGAGACGTCGAGGGAGTCAGTTATCACGGGGACAACGCTAGGTAACCGATAGTTGTATTGTCCTGGTTTCGTCACCTGCGCGCCTTCGCGCGGGTCATCTTTTACCGCCCCCGTCGATGCTCTGGCGGTGGAGGCAAGCGCGGATGGTCAACACAGCGCCCACGAGGAAGACGGCAACACGGCGACTGACCCGGCCTGCCCCCAGAACTCCGCGGCCGATCGACTCGGCTGGACGGCTACGGCGTCGTCGTACTAGGAATGCTGCTTCGCTTGAGCAGAACCTGCGTCGCTGGGCCCGCCATCGGGAGCACCTGAGCCAGCAGCTCCTGGATCGGTGCCTGCCGCCGGCGTCGAACCGCGGCCGCCGGGTCGGCGGAGCTTGCGGCGTTCATCCCAGACCAGGTAGCAGAACCCGAAGACCGCCAGCGCCGAGAAGAACCACCACTGGAGGCCGTAGAAGAAGTGAGGGCCCTCGCCGAGGTCGGGCATCTCCACCTTCTCGAGAGGCTTGGACGGCGGGGGAGCCTCCTTGTCGAGGTCGACGAAGCCTTGGTACAGCGGCGTGTCCAGTGTCTTGCCGATCTCCACGCTAGAGATCGCGCGGGTGGATCCGTCGGCGACCTGTGCGGAGTCGCCGGTGGCGTCAGCGCGTACCCAGCCGGCGATGTTCACCTCGCCCGAGGGGGCGGCGGGGATGTCCGGAAGTGCCGCCGTACCCACGTTGCCGGTCGCGAGCCAGCCCCGGTCGACCAGCAGCGCCGGGCCCTTGTCGGTGACGAGAGGCGTCACCACGTCCACGCCGGACTGGCCGTCACGGGTCTGGTACCGCACCACCACGGACCTGTCCTGGGCGTACACACCACGTGCGGTGATGTGGCGCCACTCCTCTTCGGGGGACACGGGGCTGCCCACGGCAAGCACGTTCTCAACCGGCACCGGGTCCGCGGCGAGGTTGCGCTCGGTCACGGCGTTGCGGTGCCGCCGGTCATCGAGGCGGTGGAACTGCCACTCGCCGAGACGGAACGCGAGATAGGCGAGCAGAACCACTGCCACGAAGAACAGGATCCAGCGCCGGCTGAGCAGGAATCTCACGCGGACGACAGTAACCGTCGCTCCGGCGCCTACACTGGGGCGGGTGAGCACTGGAGCACTCGTCGACACGTTCGGACGCATCGCGACGGACCTGCGCGTCTCGCTGACCGACCGCTGCAACCTGCGGTGCTCCTACTGCATGCCGGCCGAGGGCCTGGACTGGCTGCCTGACGACCAGACGCTGACCGACGACGAGGTGGTCCGTCTCATCACGATCGCTGTCGAGCGACTCGGCGTGCGTGAGGTCAGGTTCACCGGTGGAGAGCCGCTGGTACGCCGTGGCCTCACCGACATCGTCCGACGTACCGCGGCCCTCGAGCCGCGACCCGAGACGTCCCTCACCACCAACGCACTGGGTCTCGCGCGAACTGCCGAGGCGCTGGCGGCCGCCGGGTTGGACCGCGTGAACGTCAGCCTCGACACGATCCGCCGCGAGGACTTCCTCGAGATCACCCGCCGCGACCGGCTCGACGACGTCGTGGCGGGGCTCGAGGCAGCCCAGAAGGCAGGGCTCGGGCCGGTGAAGGTCAACGCGGTACTCCTTCGTGGCGTGAACGACGGCCAGGCTCCCGAGCTGCTGCGCTGGTGCATCGAGCGGGGCTACGAGCTGCGCTTCATCGAGCAGATGCCGCTCGACGCTCAGCACGTCTGGCGACGCGACACCATGGTGACGGCCGACGAGATCCTGAGCGCGCTCGAGGCGGAGTTCGTCCTCAAGCCGGTCGACGAGCCTCGAGGTAGCGCGCCGGCGGAGCTGTTCCTGGTCGACGGAGGCCCGGGCACAGTCGGCGTGATCGCCTCGGTCACCCGCCCGTTCTGCGGCGACTGCGACCGGGTCCGGCTCACCGCCGACGGGCAGGTGCGCAACTGTCTCTTCGCCCGCGAGGAGTCCGACCTGCGCTCCGCGCTTCGCGGGGGTGCAAGCGACGACGAGATCGCCGACCGCTGGCGCGCAGCGATGATGACCAAGCGCCCGGGCCACGGGATCGACGACGTCAGCTTCCTTCAGCCGGCCCGTCCCATGTCAGCCATCGGCGGCTGACCCGACAGGTTCTACGTCGCGCAGGAACGACCGCGCACTGAGGAAGTCAGCGAGACTCTGCTTGTGCTCGTCGCACGCCAGCCATGACTTGCGCCGGTCCGGAGTGTGCAGCTTGGGGTTGTTCCACAGCAGCGACCAGTTCGCCGGGGCCGAGCACCCTCTTGCCGAGCAGATCAGGTCCATGACGCCGACTGTAATAGGAGGTGCCGGACGGCCACGGGGGAAGCCGTCCGGCACCACGGGGCGCGACCCGGACGGGGGAGACCGAGCCGCGCGCCGCGATTGTTGCACGCACCTACTCACGGGTTCCAGAGACGCGAGGCGCGTAGCCAGAAGTCTTCGAAAGGTCTGGACCAGCGCGCGGTTTCAGGGCGCCGGAGGTGGTCCGAGCTCAGGACGGACCGGGTCGAACAGGCTGTCCGGCTCGGGATCCGGGTCGGTCTGTGCCTGCGCGTTCGCCATCACCACAGCGACGTACGGGAGCACGAACGACGCCAGGATGAAGACCCACATGATGAAGGTCCCGGCGAAGACGACCGCAAGGAGGAAGCATGCCGTCCGCACCGCCATCGAGATGAGATAACGACGCTGGCGGCCGGACACGTCGGCGCTGTGGCTGCGCGTCGCGGAGGTGATCCGAATCGGCTCGGGATCCTTGCGGGGCATGCATCAACGGTACGTCGGATCCGGTCACGTGGCGTTGGCCGGGCGGGCTGTCTCGTCCACCACTAGCCTGGGGCGGGTAACCGTCCGTCGCGACCCACAGGAGACACCATGTCCGACCGCACATACCGCGTCACCGAGATCGTCGGCACCTCGCCGGACGGCATCGACCAGGCGATCCGCAACGGCATCGCACGCGCCTCCCGCACGCTGCGGCACCTCGACTGGTTCGAGGTCACCCAGGTCCGCGGCCAGGTGCAGGACGACGGCGTGCAGCACTTCCAGGTCGGCCTCAAGCTCGGCTTCCGCCTCGAGGACGAGTGACCGCGCGTCGCCCGGCCGCGCGTCGCCTGCGTTCCCGTCGCTGACGGAGCTCGCTCCGCCTGCGCTCCTCGGCCTTGCCGCCACACCCCCCCGGGCACCGCACGATTACAGGTACCCACCGGTAGCCGCTAGCGTCGCCAGAGTTCGCCCCAGGAGGGGGACAGCGAGCGGAGTGAGGACGGCACAGTGGGTAGATCGGTCCTGGTCACCGGAGGCAACCGCGGCATCGGCCGTGCGATCGCGGAGGCCTTCCGCGAAGCGGGCGACGACGTAGCGGTCACCTACCGCAGCGGCGAGCCCCCCGAGGGTTTCCTCGCCGTTCGCTGCGACATCACCGACCCTGAGGCCGTCGAGGCGGCGTTCACCGAGATCGAGCAGAAGCAGGGGCCGGTCGAGGTGCTCGTCGCCAATGCCGGGATCACCCGCGACACCCTGCTGTTGCGGATGAGCGACGACGACTGGACCGACGTCCTCGACACCAACCTCACCGGCACGTTCCGGGTGACCAAGCGCGCGGCGAAAGGGATGCTGCGGCTCCGTCGCGGCCGGATCATCTTGATCTCCTCGGTCGTCGGCATGCTCGGGTCGGCCGGCCAGGTCAACTACGCCGCCAGCAAGGCCGGTCTCGTAGGCCTCGCCCGGTCCCTGGCGCGTGAGCTCGGCAGCCGGTCGATCACGACCAACGTCGTCGCGCCCGGGTTCGTCGAGACCGACATGACCGAGTCGCTGCCCGAGGAGAAGAAGGCGGAGTACAAGGCGCAGATCCCGCTCCAGCGCTACGCCACCCCGGCCGAGGTGGCATCCACCGTCCAGTGGCTCGCGTCCGACGGCGCGGCCTACGTCACCGGGGCGGTCATTCCCGTCGACGGCGGCCTCGGCATGGGCCACTGACGCACACCGACAGACTCACGCACCAACAGACAGGGGTACGACGGGCATGGGCATTCTCGAGGGCAAGAAGATCCTGGTCGCCGGGGTCACCATGGACACCTCCATCGGGTTCGCCGTGGCACGGGTGGCTCAGGAGCAGGGCGCCACGGTCGTGGTGTCGAACTTCGGTCGCGCGCTCGGCATCACGAGGCGCATCGTGAACCGGCTGCCACAGGAGGCGCCTGTCATCGAGCTCGACGTGACCGACCAGGAGCACCTCGACCGGCTCCCGGACCTGCTGCGCGAGCACGTCGACGGCCTCGACGGTGTGGTGCACTCCATCGCCTACGGCAACCCGGAGACGCTGCTGGGTGGCAAGTTCCTGGACGGCCCCTGGCCGGACGTGGCGCAGGCGGTCCAGGTGTCGGCGTACTCCCTGAAGTCACTCGCGACCGCCTGCTTGCCGCTCATGGGGCAGGGCGGCTCGGTGGTCGGGATGACCTTCGACGCCACGGTCGCCTGGCCGGCGTACGACTGGATGGGCGTGGCGAAGGCGGGCCTCGAGTCGTGCTCCCGCTACCTCGCCCGTGACCTCGGACCGCAGGGAATCCGGTGCAACCTCGTCTCCGCCGGCCCGCTGAAGACGCTGGCCGCGAAGGCGATCCCGGGGTTCGAGGACCTCGAGGCGATGTGGAGCGACCGCTCCCCGCTCGGCTGGGACGAGAAGGACCAGGAGCCGACGGCGAGGGCCGTCGTCGCCCTGCTCTCGGACTTCTTCCCCGCGACGACCGGTGAGATCGTGCACGTCGACGGTGGCTACCACGCGATGGGTGCCTGACCGTCCGGTAGCGTGCCGCCGGTGTCGACCCCCACGAACACCAACCCCACCTCCCTTGTCGAGCTCCGCGTGCTCGAGGGGCCGAACCTCTACTTCCCGAGGGCGGCGATCAAGCTCACCCTCGACCTCACGGGACTGATCGAGTCCGACGAGTGCCGGGCCACCCGCTTCGCCGCACGCATCGGTCTGGCCAAGGCGCGCCCGGGCGCAGCGGGGAGCGGGTTCCGGCAGCGGTTCGCGATGCGGGCGGTCGCCAGGCTCGTGCGACAGGTCGCGACCGAGGTCGGGACCAACCGGCTCGCCGTGAGGGTTCGGCCCACCAACGACGTGCACCGGATCGTGGTGGCGTACCCCTGGCGCAACCGGCGCCGTGCCGAGGTGCTCGGGCGCGAGGTCGCCGGCGTCCTCGACGCGCTCCCGGACCCCCACCTCGACAGGCTCGTCGACCGGGCGGCCGAGCGGGTCCGTGAGTGCCCGCCCGGCCCCGGCACGTCGACCCTGCGGCCGCGCGTGCCGGTCGTCGCGGTCACCGGCACGAACGGCAAGACCACGACCTCGCGGATGGTCGCCCACATCGCCCGGACCCAGGGCATGCACGTCGGCTGGTCGAGCACCGACGGCATCTACGTGGACGGCGTGCTCGTCGAGCCGGGCGACTACTCCGGCCCCAGCGGCGCCGGCCGGGTGCTGGCCCACGAGGAGGTCGAGCTCGCGGTCACCGAGACCGCCCGGGGAGGCATCCTGCTCAAGGGCATCGGACTCGTCCACAACCACGTCTCGGTGGTCACCAACGTCTCGGCCGACCACCTCGGCCTCCAGGGCATCGACACCCTCGACCAGCTCGCCGAGGTCAAGAGCGTGGTCCCGCGGATCACCAAGGCAGACGGGTGGGCGGTGCTCAACGCCGACGACCCGCGGGTGCTCGCGATGCGCGGGGTGATCCGGGCGCGTCCCTGGGTGTTCTCCCGCGACCCGGACTCACCGGCGGTGCGCGAGGTGGTCGGCGACGGAGGTCGCGCCACCACCGTCATCGACGGTTGGCTCACCGTGCTGATGCCCGACGCGGACCCGGACCCGGTCGTCGAGGTCGTCGACATCCCGATGACGCTCGCCGGGCTGTCCCGCTTCAACGTCGAGAACGCGCTCGCTGCAGCCTCCGCAGCCCTCGCCGTGGGGCTGGCCCGCGAGGCCGTGGTCGAGGGCCTCACGTCGTTCCGGCCCGACCCGACCCACAACCCGGGGCGGATGAACTTCTTCTCCCTCGGAGACGTGAGCGTGGTCATCGACCTCGCGCACAACGAGGCCGGGCTGGAGGCGCTTCTCGAGATCATGCAGGGCGTACGACGACCGGGCGGACGTCTCCTCCTCGGGCTAGGTGCGGTGGGCGACCGCACCGACGACCTCGTGGAGCAGCTCGGCGAGATGGGAGCGCGCGACGCCGACGTCGCGGTCATCGCTCACAAGGCTCGCTACCTCCGCGGCCGGAAACCCGAGGAGCTCGACGTGCTCTTCCGGGCCGGCGCGGCGCGCGTGGGTGTCACCGAGATGCCGTCGTACCCCACGGAGGTCTGCGGGCTCGAGGCGCTCGTCGCACAGGCACGCCCCGGCGATGTCGTGGCGCTGATGTGCCACGAGGACCGCCAGGGCGTCTACGACTGGATCGCGGCAGCCGGTGGCACCGTCGACGACCCGGAGACGCTCCGGGCGAAGGTCAGGGCCGCTCGGTCTGCGCCGTAGGAGGGGTGAGGTCGGGGTCACCGACCGCGGCGACATCGGGCGATCCTGATCCGGCCTGGGCATGCTTCGACCAGTTCTCGAGCTCGGCCATGACCGAGGGGTGCTTGTCGACGCAGAGCACCACGAGGTCGCCGGGGTTCGCCCGGGACATCACGTGACGCACCGCGTCGATCTCCTCGAGGATCACCTCGGTCTGACGGCAGCGCGCCCCGTCGGCTGAGGCAGAACGCACCCCCTCGGCGACCAGGTCGGCGGTGTCCCCGCGCTCCCGCCCGCGCAGGGCTGCATCCTCCCGCACGACCAGGACGTCGAAGTGCTGCGCGGCAACCTCGCCGAGCTCGCGCATGTCGGCGTCCCTGCGGTCACCCGCGGTCGCGATCACGCCGATCCGTGAGGGCTTCCCGAGCTCGCTGGTCGCGGCGAGGCTCTCGCCGACGCGGTCGACGAAGTCGCCGAGCATGCGCATCCCCGGCGCGTTGTGGCAGTAGTCGACGATCACGTGGACACCGTTCACGTCGACCTCGTTGAGGCGGCCGGGGGAGAGGTAGTAGTTCGTCGAGAAGGTCCGCAGGCCCTGCCGGATGTCGTGCAGCGGAGCTCCCGCGGCGAAGGCGGCGGCCGCGGCCGCGAGGGTGTTCTGCACGTTCATCCGCGCCTTGCCGCCGAAGGTCGCGGGCAGCAGGTGGGTCCAGGCCAGCTGCATCTCGCGGCGACCGTGCTTCACGACGATCATCTCGCCGCGCTCGCTCGGCTCGAGCACCAGCGCCTTGCCACCCCGGCGGCAGTGCGCCTCGATCATCTCGCGTGCCTCCGAGCCCGGCTCGGCCATGCTGAACCACACGACCTGACCGGAGCAGCGCCGTCGCATCTCCCGCACCAGCGGGTCGTCGGCGTTGAGCACGGCGTGCCCGTCACGAGGCACCGCCTCGACGAGCACCGCCTTCACGTCGGCGAGCTGCTCGACGGTGTCGATGCCCCGCAGTCCCAGATGGTCGGGCTGGACGTTGAGCACGACCGCCACGTCGTTGCGCTCGTAGCCGAGCCCCTCGCGCAGGATGCCGCCCCGGGCCACCTCGAAGACCGCGAAGTCGACCCGGGGGTTCTGGAGCACCATCCGCGCGGACCTGGGGCCCGAGGCGTCGGCCCGGATCACCAGCCGCTCGTCGATGACCACGCCGTCGGTCGAGGTCATCCCGACCCGGCGGCCCATGCCCTTGAAGATGTGGGAGATCATCCGCGAGGTCGTTGTCTTGCCGTTGGTACCGGTGACCGCGACGATCGGGATCCTGCTCGGCGCACCCGGCGGGAAGAGCATGTCGACGACCGGCTTGGAGATGAACTGGGGGTCGCCGATGGTGGGGTGGGTGTGCATCCGGAAGCCGGGAGCGGCGTTGACCTCGCAGATCGCGCCGCCGGTCTCACGGACCGGCTCGGTGATGTCGGGACAGATGAAGTCGATGCCGGCGATGTCGAGACCGATGACGCGCGCGGCCTCCTCGGCGATCTCGACGTTCTCGGGGTGGGCCTCGAAGGTGCGGTCGATCGAGATGCCGCCGGTGGACATGTTCCCGGTGAGCGTCAGCTTCACCATCTCGCCGGCCGGTGGCACGTCGCCGAGCTTGTAGCCCTGGTCGGCGAGGAGCTCCACGGCGGCGTCGTCGACCTTGATCCGCGTGAGCACCTTCTCGTGCCCCACACCTCGTCGTGGGTCGGCGTTGGTCAGCTCGACGAGCTGCTCGACGGTGCTGTGCCCGTCACCGACGACGTGTGCGGGGACCCGCTCGGCCACGGCGGCGAGCCTCCCGTCGATGATCAGGCAGCGGTAGTCGCGGCCGGTGATGAAGGACTCCACGATCACCCACCCGCGGCGGGACTGGTCCTGGGCGACCGGGAACGCCTCGCGGACCTCGTCGGCGGTCTTCAGGTCGAGACACACGCCGCGGCCGTGGTTGCCGTCGAGCGGCTTGCACACCACGGGGTAGCCGATCCGCTCCGCCACGGCGACCGCCTGCTCCGGCGTACGCACCGACTCCTGCTTGGGCACCGGCAGCCCGGCTGCACCGAGCAGCCGCGTCGTGAGGTCCTTGTCGGAGGCGACGTCGACCGCGATCGCGCTGGTGGCCGACGTCATCGTGGCGCGGATGCGCTTCTGGTGGACACCCTGGCCGAGCTGGACCAGGGAGTACTTGTTGAGCCTGATCCACGGGATGTCGCGGGAGACCGCCTCGTCGAGGATCGCCTGCGTGGACGGCCCGAACGCGGTCCGCTCAGCGCGGAGGATGAACTGCTCGAGCTCGGCCTCGAAGTCGAACTCGGGATCGGCCTCGACGAGATGGTTGACCAGGCGTACGGCGAGCCGGGCGGCTGCCAGGCCGACCTGCTCGTCCACGTAGCCGTAGACGATGTTGTAGCGACCGGGGACGCCCTTGACCTGCCGGGTCTTGCCGCGGCGGATGTCGTGCCCGACGACCTGCTGCAGGGCGAGGGCGGCGTGCTCGGCCACGTGACCGAGCCAGGTGCCCTCGTTGAGCCGCTCCACGAAGCCGCCCCGGCGTCCCCGGGAGCACGAGTGCTCGCGAAGGCCGGGCAGCATCTGCAGGATGTTGTCGGTGAAGCCCGGCAGCGTGTTGGTGGGGAACTCCTCCAGTGAGCCCAGGTCCACGACGAGATGGATCGCCTTGTCGTAGGACCAGACGTTCGCGCCGCGATAGACCCTCGTCTCGAGGATCGCGAGGTCAGGGGAGGGCCGGGTGGTCATGATGTGGGGTCTCCTTCGTGGTGGCGACGCGAACGGCGCCGCCTCAGCTGTGAGGGTGAGACGTCACCGGCGGCGATGTCGCGTGCCAGCTTCCTCAGGTCTCGTCCGGCAACCGCGAGCTCGGCTGCCTGGTCCTCGTCGACGGCCGGACGCCGCTCGACCAGGGTGCGCGTGGTGATGTCGAAGACCGCCCCCGACGGCAGGACGTGAAGCGTGACGCCCGAGGCCAGCAGGGGAGCGGTATGTCGGGCCTCGTGCGCGTTGGAGACCACGTTGCGCGCGTCCAGCACCGTGACCGCGCCTCGACCGGCCACACGCATCAGCTCGCTGCCGTCCTCCTGGGTCACGATCGCGGCGGTGTCCTCGTCGACGCCGATACCGAGCAGGCTGGGGCTCTGGGCAACGCACATCAACAGCCGGCCGTAACGGTTGCGCTGCTCGAAGTGCTGGTCGATCACGCAGCCGTCGAGCAGACCGAGGCCGGCGGCGAGCTGGGTCATCCGTTGCTTCGGAGTGGCGCCGCCGGACCCGAAGGCCACCATGTGCGAGGACTGGATGCTGGCCCCGGCAGAGGTTCCCGCCACGGCCACGCCGTCGCGGTGTGCCGACCGGATGGCCTCGCCGAAGGCCGTGCCGTTGACCACAGCCGAGAGCTTGAGCTGGTTGCCGCCGGTCATGAAGATGCCGGTCGCCCCGGCCAGCAGCTCGACAGCCGCTGGGTCGTCGGCCTCCTCACGAGTCTCGGGGCGGGCCGCGACCACCTCCCGCGCTCCGAGACGGCGGAACAGCGCGTCGTACACCTCGACGATCTCGGGACCGAGGGACGAGGCAGTGGGGACGACGGCGATGCATGCGTCCTCGCCGCCGGCGAGCCGGATGAACTCACGCAGGACGGTGCGTTTGCCCAGCTTGTCCTCTGCTCCTCCGATCGCAAGCAGTGGTCCGGGGGTCGCTGCGTGGGGGTCGACAGGGGCATTCGGCATGCAGGGCAGCCTACGGGGTGGGAGAATCCGACCCGTGACACCCGGTAGGCGACTCGTTCTCGTGAGGCACGCGAAGGCGGTGCCGTTCGCGGCGACGGACCACGAACGAGACCTGACCGACCGTGGTCGGCGCGAAGCCCAAGGAGCGGGCAGGTACCTCCTCGAGCAGTCTGTCGTCCCCGACCACGTGCTGGTGTCGTCCTCGATCCGCACCCGGGCGACGTGGGAGGCGATGGAGCAGGTGATGGGGTCGGGCGCCGAGGTCGCCTACGACGGTGCGGTGTACTCCGGCAGCCCGGACGTCGTGCTCGAAGCACTGCGGGTGGTCCCCGAGACCGCTCGGACCGTCCTGTTCGTGGGTCACCAGCCGACCATCGGCTACGTCGCCCACATGCTCGACGACGGGGACGGAGACCCCCTGGCGCTGCACTCGATGCTGCACGGGTTCCCCACCAGCTCGCTGGCGTTGTTCGAGGTCGAGGTGCCCTGGGTCGAGCTCGGCGCCGAGACCGGCCGCCTGGTGGACTTCCGGCCCGGCGAGGCCTGACCGCCTCTGAGGCCGGCCGCTCAGAGCAGCGGCGGAGCCGGGGTCACGATGCCGGCCTCGGCGTCGGCAGCCTCGACCTCCTCGCGGGTGATCCCGAGCAGGTAGATGATCGCGTCGAGGTAGGGCACGTTCACCGACGTGTCCGCGGCCTTCTGCACCACCGGCTTGGCGTTGAACGCGATGCCGAGACCTGCTGCCGAGAGCATGTCGAGGTCGTTGGCGCCGTCGCCGATCGCGATCGTGGCTGCGGCGGACACCCCCGCCTCCGCGGCGAACCGGCGCAGGGCGGCCGCCTTCCCGGCCCGGTCCACCACCGGCCCGACGATCCTGCCGGTGAGCCGCCCCTCGACGACCTCCAGCTCGTTGGCGGCCGCGAAGTCGATCCCGAGGTCCGCCGCGATCCGGTCGGTGACCTGGGTGAAGCCGCCGGAGACGATCGCGAAGCGGTAGCCCAGGCGTTTCAGCGTGCGCACCATGGTGCGTGCACCGGGCGCGAGCTGGATGGACTCGTAGACCCCCTCGAGCGCCGAGGCTTCCAGGCCTTCGAGGAGTGCGACCCGCTCCCGCAAGGACTGCTCGAAGTCGAGCTCTCCGCGCATGGCCGCCTCGGTCACCTCGGCCACCTTCTCCAGGCAGCCGGCGTGCCGGGCGAGCATCTCGATGACCTCGCCCTGGATCAACGTCGAGTCGACGTCCATGACGATCAGCCGCATGCCGTGCCGCAGCAGGTTCGCCGGCTGGACCGCGACGTCGACCGACTGGCGCGCCGCCTCCTCCGACAAGGTGACCCGGAGCCGGTCGGGGTCGCCGCCGGAGACGTGGAGGTCGATCGCAGTGACGGGGTAGCGGGCCATGCGTTCGATGCGGTCGATGTTGGCGCCCATGTCGGCGATCCGGCCGGCGATGGCGGCCACCGCCGACGGCCGCAGCGGCATCCCGAGCACCGTGACGTGGCTGCGCCCGACCGGGCGGCTCTGGTTGTCACCGGTGCCGCGGTCCACCTCGACCTGCATGTCGAGCTCGGCCGCGACCCGCTCCATCGCGGCCCTCAGGGCCTTCCAGTCCCGGGGCGACGAGACGAGTACGCCGAGCACCAGGCGACGCCTGAGGACGATCTGCTCGATGTCGAGCACCTCGACGCCGAACGCCGCCAGCGTGGAGAACACTGTCGACGTGACGCCGGGCCGGTCCTTTCCGGTCAGCGTGATGAGCAGCGTCTTCGGGATCGACTCGGCGGTCTGGTTCTCGGTTCCCATGGCGGAGGCAGGCTATCGCCCGGGCAGCTGCGAGCAGGCGGCGACCAGACCCCGTCTCGCAGCGTGGTCGAGGGGGGCGAGTGCCGCGCGCCGGGCGTCGGCCTCGGCAGCCGAGACGGCACCCCCCTCGTCGTCGAGCGCGAGGTCGACGATCGTGCGGCAGCGCCAGGACAGGGAGGCCAGGCGTACCTCGCGCGAGCCCCAGTGCGGGGGGAGCGAGAGGTCGACGGCCTTCCGCAGAGCCATCAGCTCGTCGGCCACCTCGGGACGCCACCTCGCCACGTCGAGGTCGGCCAACGTGTTGGTTGCGTCCAGCAGGGCCTGACGCAGCGAGGTGTCCGCCTCGGAGGTGTCCGGCACCTGGCGCCGTGACACCGCCTCGTGGAAGACCCAGGTGACCCCTGCTCCCGTCACGTGCGGCACGAGGCCGGCGTCGACGCCGTCGCAGACCACGGCCTCCCCGGCATCGAGCGCGTCGGCGTTGAAGTCCGGCGGGCCGGCGAGGCCGAGGGGGTCGCCGGGCACCGGCAGGGCGAGGCCGGCCGCGGTCGCCCCGGACGCGCGAAGCTTCCCCAGGGCGAGGATCAGGGGCACGGGCTCGCCCTCGCCGGGGAGGCCCACGACGTCGTGGGCTGCGTCGCCCCCGACGACGGCGTCCCGGGCGTCGTCGAGGCTCACCCGGCCGGCGACCCAGGAGGTGAACCACACGGCGAGGTCGGCGGAGCGCGGCAGCGCGGTCGTCGTACGCACGCATCGAGGGTAATGAGTGCGCACTACCCTCCGCGCGAGGCGCGGTTGCGTACCCGTAGGTTTGGGCGTCATGGACGCCGTTCTCGAGTTCGCCGATGTCACCGTCAAGCGTGGTCAGGCGACGCTGCTGGACGGCATCGACTGGACGGTGGAGGAGGACGAGCGCTGGGTGGTCCTCGGCCCCAACGGTGCCGGCAAGACCACGCTGCTCCAGGTCGCCTCAGCGCAGATCCACCCGACCGGCGGGGTCGCGGGCATCCTCGGCGAGGTCCTCGGCACCGTCGACGTGTTCGACCTGCGGCCGCGGATCGGTCTGACCAGCGCGGCGCTTGCCGACCGCATCCCGCGTCAGGAGCTGGTGCGCGATGTCGTGGTCTCGGCGTCGTACAGCGTGCTCGGCCGGTGGCGCGAGAAGTACGACGAGCTCGACCACGAGCGGGCCAGGGACCTTCTCGTCGAGGTGGGTGCGGGCCACCTGCTCGACCGCACCTTCGGCACCCTCAGCGAGGGCGAGCGCAAGCGGGTCCAGATCGCACGCGCGCTGATGACCGACCCCGAGCTGCTGCTCCTCGACGAGCCCGCGGCGGGTCTCGACCTCGGCGGTCGCGAGGACCTGGTCTCGACGCTGTCCGTCCTCGCGATGGACGACCTGTCGCCCGCGACCGTTCTGGTGTCCCACCACGTCGAGGAGATCCCGCCCGGCTTCACCCACGCCCTGCTCCTGCGCAAGGGTCGCGTGGTCGCTGCCGGCCCGCTGGAGCACGTGCTGACCCAGGAGATCATCTCGGCCACGTTCGGGATGCCTTTGCAGCTGCGTCACGAGGATGGCCGATGGGCCGCGCGGCGTCGCGTGCGGCACCGCACAAGTGACTAGGCTGGCGGTATGAACCTCCCGGAGTGGTTCCAGGACTGGCAGGCGTGGCTGGGCGTGGCGATCGCGCTCGGTGTCGCCGAGCTGTTCAGCCTGGACCTCGTGCTGCTGATGATGGCTACGGGGGCCGTCGTCGGCATGATGGTCGCACTTGTGGGTGGGGAGTGGCCGCTCCAGGTCGTCGCGGCCGTCGCGGCGTCCATCGCGGCGCTCGCACTGGTCCGTCCCAGCATCGTGAAGCGGCTGCACTCCGGCCCTGAGCTGACCCTCGGCCACGCCGCTCTCGTGGGCAAGCAGGGGGTCGTCGTGAACGAGGTCTCGATGCAGAGCGGCCAGATCCGTGTGGGGGGCGAGCTCTGGAGTGCCAGGCCGTACGACGACACCGAGGTGATCGAGCCCGGGGCACCGGTCGACATCTTCGAGATCCGCGGCGCGACCGCCTATGTGCATCGGATCCCCACACTGGGGTCCTGAGCGAACAACCGAGGAAAGGTAGTCACCGTGGAGGGTGCAGGGGTACTCATCGTTCTGGGCCTGCTGGTCCTGTTCGCCATAGCCGTGCTGGCGAAGACGGTCCGGATCGTCCCACAGGCCCGGGCCGGCATCGTGGAGCGGTTCGGGAAGTACAAGGGCACGTTGCCCGCCGGCCTCAACGTGGTCGTGCCGTTCGTGGACAAGGTCCGCTACATGATCGACCTGCGCGAACAGGTGGTCTCGTTCCCGCCGCAGCCGGTCATCACCGAGGACAACCTGGTCGTCTCGATCGACACGGTGATCTACTTCCAGGTCACCGACCCGGTGGCCGCGACGTACGAGATCGCCAACTACATCCAGGCGGTCGAGCAGCTGACCATGACCACCCTGCGCAACATCGTCGGTGGCATGGACCTGGAGGAGACCCTGACCAGCCGCGACGCGATCAACAGCCGGCTGCGCGGCGTCCTCGACGACGCCACCGGCAAGTGGGGCATCCGCGTGAACCGCGTCGAGCTCAAGGGCATCGACCCGCCGCCGTCGATCAAGGACTCGATGGAGAAGCAGATGCGCGCCGACCGCGAGAAGCGCGCGGTGATCCTCACCGCGGAGGGCTCGCGCCAGGCCGCGATCCTCACCGCGGAGGGCTCGAAGCAGTCGGCCATCCTCACCGCCGAGGGCGAGCGCGAGGCCCGGATCCTGCGGGCCCAGGCGGAGCGGGAGTCGCAGATCCTCCGGGCGCAGGGTGAGGGGCAGGCGATCCAGACCGTCTTCCAGGCAATCCACGACGGCCGTCCCGACCAGTCGCTGCTCGCCTACCAGTACCTCCAGATGATGCCGAAGATCGCCGAGGGCGACGCCAACAAGGTCTGGATCGTTCCCAGCGAGATCGGCAAGGCCCTCGAAGGGCTCGGGTCGACCATGAACAGCCTCAAGGGCATCCCGGACGAGGTCGAGGGCCCGCTCAAGCGGGTCGACATGGGGCCGGCTGAGCCGGCGGTTCCGGACGCTCACGGCGACCGCAGCCTGTCGGCCGCCCATGACGCCGTGGCCGAGGCCATCGCCGCGGCTGAGGACTCCGCCGAGCGCACATCGCCCGTGGTGCCCAAGGACGGGCAACCGCCGACACAGTGACCGCAGTCGAGATGGCCGCGATCCTGCTCGCCGGGGTCGCGGCCGGCACCATCAACACCGTGGTGGGGTCGGGGACGCTGATCACGTTTCCGACCCTCCTCGCGTTCGGGATCCCGCCCGTCACGGCCAACGTCTCGAACACCGTCGGTCTCGTGCCGGGGTCGGTGTCCGGCGCGCTGGGCTACCGTCGTGAGCTGCGGGGCCAGCGTGGACGACTGCTGAGGCTGGGGTCCGCCTCGCTCGTCGGAGGCGTGATCGGGGCTGTCCTGCTCCTCGCGCTCCCCGCTGCCGCGTTCAGCACGATCGTGCCCGTGCTCATCCTCCTCGGCTGCCTGCTGGTACTGCTCCAGCCGGCCATCGCACGACGTGTTGCCGAGCGGGCGGCTGACCGGGGCCGCTTGCACGAGCACGGGGCGCTTTGGGTCTGGGGACTCGTGCTGCTGACCGGTGTCTACGGCGGCTACTTCGGAGCGGCCCAAGGGGTGCTGCTGATGGCGATCCTCGGGATCGGCATCCAGGACGGTCTCCAGCGGCTCAACGGCACCAAGAACGTCCTCGCCGGACTTGTGAACGCAGTCGCTGCCGTGGTCTTCATCCTGGTCGCGGATGTCGACTGGCGGGTCGCGGGGCTGATCGCGGTCGGCTCCGTCATCGGTGGTCAGATCGGAGCGACCGTCGGTCGCCGGCTGCCGCCTCTCGCGCTGCGCCTGGTGATCGTGGCCGTGGGGGTCGTCGCGGTCGTCTCTTTCGTGGCGTGATGGCGCGAAATCGTCAAGTTCTATTCGTCCGTATTCAACGCCAAAGGTTATTGCTGCTCGAGTGAGCAGATATTCACGGGTGGCGCCGGGAAGCCTTTTAATTGGAAACGCAATACCCCATTGCGGGTAGTCACCCTGCTCTGCGAGGGCGAGTCACGCGCTTGCCGGTGGGGTGAGACCGGCGAGACGAGAGCGTGGAAGCGCGACGGGCATTGCGGCGATATTGCATGACTTCAACCGGTAGGAATTTACCCGATGTCACGCTGGTGGGTTACCCCATAATTGCGAGGTGAGCTTGTTTCTCGACTTTGCCTAAAGCCTCGTCATTAGTCTCCCACCAGGGGCGAGGAATGGGATCGAGGGACCTTACGGGGGACATCGTGGCGGTCGTAGAAGCGTCGTTGACGCGCCCATCAAGCTGGACAGCTGTCCCTCGGACGCGCCAGTACATGAGCCGGCTGCTCGTCGTCGTCGCAGCCGCCGACCTCGCGGCGATCTCGCTGGCGATCGTCCTCGCGTGGGACTACCGGTTCGGCCTCGACACGTTGCTCGCCTCAGGGCAGGGCAGCCAACCGCTCGCCGTCTTCGTCGCTCCCTCGATCGGCCTGGTGTGGATGCTGCTGCTCGCCGCTGTCGGGGCGTACTCCACCCGCTCGTTCGGCGCAGGGACAGAGGAGTTCAGGCGGCTCTTCCTCGCGTCCGGACTCGCCGCCGGAGTGGTGGGGATGATCTCGTTCCTGCTCCAGCTCAACATCTCTCGAGGGTTCGTGCTGCTCACGTTCTCCCTCGGCCTCCCGTTCCTTCTGGCAGAGCGGTACGCCGTTCGCAAGGCACTGCACCACATGCGAGCTCGAGGACGCCTTCTGCATCGCGTCGTCGCCGTCGGAGGGCCGAGCGCGATCGCCGAGCTGACCGAGGTCCTCCATCGTGAGTTGTACGTGGGATACCTGGTCTGCGGCGCCTGTGTTCCCAACGGAATGGTCGTGGAAGCCGACGCACTTCCGGTGCCGTGCCTCGGAGGGGTCGAGGACACCCGCAGAGTCTGCCGTGAGATCGGCGCGGACACCGTGCTCGTCGCACGCGGCGGCTACTCGTCGTCGGCCGACCTGCGGCGGATCGCCTGGGACCTGGAGGGCTCGGACATCGACCTGGTCGTCGTACCCTCTCTCACCGACGTCGCCGGCCCCCGGATCCACATGCGGCCCGTCGCCGGGCTTCCGCTCCTGCACGTGGAGGGTCCGCAGGCCGGCCGCGCCGGTGGTCTGGCGAAGCGGGTCATGGACTTCGTCGGAGCACTGGTCGGCCTGATCCTGATCAGTCCGGTGATCCTGTTCGTCGCCACCTTGATCAAGCTGGAGGACGGCGGCCCGGTCTTCTTCCGTCAAGCCCGGGTCGGCCGTGAGGGACGCGTGTTCGGCATGGTGAAGTTCCGCTCGATGACGCCGGACGCCGAGAAGCGGCTCGCCGAGATCCGACATCTCAACGAGTCCGACCGGGTGCTCTTCAAGGTCAAGGAGGACCCGCGCGTGACGCGGGTCGGTCGGTTCCTCCGCCGCTACTCGGTCGACGAGCTGCCCCAGCTGCTGAACGTGCTGCGCGGCGACATGAGCCTGGTCGGGCCCCGCCCGCCGTTGTCGTCGGAGGTCGACTCCTACGAGAAGGACGTACGCCGCAGGCTGCTCGTGCGCCCGGGCATGACGGGGCTCTGGCAGGTCTCGGGCCGGTCCACCCTGACATGGAGCGAGTCGGTCCGGCTGGACCTGTACTACGTCGACAACTGGTCGATGGTCGGTGACCTGGTGATCATCGCCAAGACCCTCAGGGCGGTCCTGACCTCACAAGGCGCCTACTGACCCTCCGGCGCGACGTAGGCGTCGAGCCAGCGGCTGATCTGGTCGAACGCCCGGGCCCGCACGGGTTCCGCGGAGAGGGTGACGTCATGGAGGGCGCCCTCCACCCGGGCGACGGTGACGTGGCTGCCGAGCTTGTGGGCCCACTTCCGGATCTGCTCGACGTCGAGCACGATGTCGTGCCGGTCGACGGTCTCGTCCCACTCGCGCGGGAACGAGCTCGCGCCGGAGGTGAGCACCAGCACCGGCGCCCCCACGTCGACGCCGCGATGTACCCTCGCGTGGCCCCGGCGCACGGCGCGCAGCCATCCGGCGTACACCGGCCAGCTGTCGATGGGCTTCCAGTCGAGGTTGAACTCCCACTCACCGCGGTGGTCCTTGTGCAGGCTCTGCGCGTAGAGGCCCGAAACGTTGCGGGGGATCGCCAGGTAGGGACGCCGCGCGCCGACCTGGTCGATCGCCGCCGTGCCCGCGGTGCGAAGCAGGAAGCTCCCGTGCAGGTCGAGCCAGGGAGAGTTGAGCACCATGCCGGCCAGGCCGGGACTGCGGTCGTGGGCCCACAGCGGCGCGACCAGGCCGCCGGTCGAGTGGGCGGTGAGGATCACATGGGAGTGGCCGTCGCGGTCGCGGACCCGCTCCATCGCCGCGTCGATCTCCTCGAAGTAGTGCCGGAGGTCGGTGACGAAGTTGGGCGTCTGGTGGGGCCGGAGCGACCTGCCGTACTTGCGCAGGTCGAGGGCGTAGAAGTCGTAGCCGCGGGAGGTCCAGTAGTCGGCCGCGGGAGTCTGGAAGAAGTAGTCCGAGAACCCGTGGATGTGGAGGACGGCCCGGTGTGTGCGGCCGGTGTCAGAGTCCTTGGCGCCGTCGGCCCTGCGCGACACGAGGGTCGCGCAGACCTCGCCCTCCTCGTCGTCGGGGAGCTCGATGGTCTCCGAGAGGTACGGCTCGCCGAGGATGTCGAGCTCGGCCGGCTCAGCACGGGTTCCGTGGGTCATGGGGCGATTGTGTCCCATCGGCAGCGACGCGGAACCGAATGGCTCCGCGCCGCCGTGCGATGCGACCGTGGTATCGAGCTCAGCCCTTGTTGACCGACGGGTTCCCGGCGACCTCCGAGGGGTTCGCGTCCGTCGCGTGCGGAGCGACGTCCTTGCTCCGGCCGGCGTGGACGGCCTCCTCGATGCGCTTGCCGATCTCGGCGTCGACGCGGGCCCAGTACTCGAAGACGCGGGGGAGGGTCTGCTCCTTCACTCCACCGAGAATGTGGCCGGCGACGTTCCGCACGAACCGCTCGCGCATGGCGTCGTCGAAGACCTCTCGGACCATCGTCCCGGCCTGGCCGAAGTCGTCGTCATCCGGGCGCAGGGTGTACGCAGAGCGCACCATCTCGCCGTCGGTCTCCCAGCCCTCCTCGACCGGCCCCGTGACGTCGCTGTAGCCGCGGCCGTATGAGTTCGGGGCGTACACCGGGGCGTCGCCGGTGTGCTCGAAGGCCATCGGGCCGTCGAACTGGTAGGTGTTGGCGCCCTCGACCCGGTGCTTGTTCACCGGCAGCTGGAGGTAGTTCGGGCCGATCCGGTAGCGGTGCGTGTCGGAGTAGGCGAACGTGCGGCCGAGCAGCATCTTGTCCGGGCTGAACCCGATGCCCGGCACGATCGCGCTCGGCTCGAACGCGGCCTGCTCGATCTGGGCGAAGAAGTTCTCCGGGTTCTTGTCGAGCGTCATCTTGCCGACCTTGATCAGTGGGTACTCACCGTGAGGCCAGACCTTGGTCAGGTCGAACGGGTTGAACCGGTAGGTCTTGGCGTCCTCGTAGGGCATCACCTGCACGTGCAGCGTCCACGACGGGTGGTCGCCGCGCTCGATCGCCTCGTTGAGGTCGCGGCGGTGGAAGTCGGAGTCCTCACCGGCGATCCGGTTGGCCTCCTCCTGGGTCAGCGTCTCGACGCCCTGGTCGGTCTTGAAGTGGTACTTGATCCAGAACTTCTCGCCGGCCGCGTTGACCCACATGTAGGTGTGGGAGCCGTAGCCGTTCATGTGACGCCAGGACCTCGGGATACCACGGTCCCCCATCAGCCAGGTGACCTGGTGGGCCGACTCGGGGTTGTGGGTCCAGAAGTCCCACTGCATGTCGTTGTCACGAAGACCGGTGCCGCCGCGGCGCTTCTGAGACCGGATGAAGTGGGGGAACTTGATGGTGTCGCGGATGAAGAACACGGGCGTGTTGTTGCCGACGAGGTCGTAGTTGCCCTCGGAGGTGTAGAACTTCAGCGCGAACCCGCGGGGGTCCCGCCACGTGTCGGGGCTGCCCTGCTCACCGGCCACGGTGGAGAAGCGGGCCAGCATGTCGGTCCTGACGCCCTTCTGGAAGAGGGCGGCCTTGGTGTACTGCGAGACGTCCTCGGTGGTCTCGAAGACACCGAACGCGCCCGAACCCTTGGCGTGCACGTTGCGCTCGGGCACCCGCTCACGGTTGAAGTGAGCCATCTGCTCGATGAAGTGGTGGTCGTGGAGGAGGATCGGTCCGTTGGGACCGATCGTGAGGGAGTTGCGGTCGCTCGGCGCCGGGGCACCGGTGCCGACGGTCGATCCACCGTTGGGTCGTGCGTCGTTGGACATGCTTCCTCCAGATCGTTGTGAGCTCAGGGGCTTGTCGCGCTCGGGTCGGCACAGGCTGCGCACAGTCCCCAGTAGGTGACCTCGGCCTCGTCGACGGTGAAGCCGGGCGAGGTGCGGTCGAGGCCGCTGGGTTCCAGGCACGGGGCTTCCCCCGTGGCGCAGTCGATGTCCGCGACGGCTCCGCAGCCGCGGCAGACCACATGGTGGTGGTTGTCCCCGACACGGAGCTCGTAGCGGGCCGAGGAGCCGGCCGGCTGGATGCGGCGGACCAGACCCCGGTCGGCGAGCGTGTTGAGAACGTCGTAGACAGCCTGGGTCGAGATCTGGCCGACGTGTGAGCGCACCCGGGCGAGAACCGCCTCCGCGCCCGAGTGTGGGGCCTCGGCGAGAGCATCGATCACCGCGACCCGTTGCTTGGTGACTCGCAGGCCGGAGCCGCGGAGTACGGTGGCGGGATCGACGGTCATCGCGTCTACCCAAACACCGTTTCTGGAACCAGTCAAGAAAAGGATCCTCGTGACTCGCAGCAACGCCGCACCGCTGTCTGAAACCGACACCCCCTGCGCGGAGCAGAACTGCCGGATCACCAGCGCGCTGCTCGTCGACGGGCGGGGCTGGATCCTGCTGCAGGAGCGCGACGAGCAAGCCCTCGTCTCACCGAACCAGTGGGGCCTCGTCGGTGGGCATCTCGAGGACGGCGAAAGCTGGGAGGACGCGCTCCACCGCGAGCTCGAGGAGGAGACCGGTCTGCGCGAGCAGGGGTTCGAGCTGTGGTTCGACGAGATCGTCCAGCACTCCCCGAAGGTCTCCTCGCATCTCGCCGACCGCTGGCAGATCTGGGTCACGCGCACCGAGGCAACCGACGACGACATCCGCCTCGGGGAAGGGCGGCAGATCGTCTTCGTCGATCCCGAGCGGGTTCGGGCCGGTGAGCTCGACCTGGCGCTGTCCGCCCGTCACGTGCTGCCGCTGTTCCTCGACTCGCCGACCTACCGGGACATGGTCTGAGCGGCGGGCTCAGTGCTGGTAGGTCCCGTGGATGATCGCGCGGCCGAGCGTCTTGAAGGCGAGGTTGAACGACACCACCGCCGGTGAGGCGTCGGAGTCGACGCCGAGGCTCTCCTCCTTCACCGCGTGCACCACGTAGAAGTAGCGGTGCACCTGGTCGCCGGGCGGGGGAGCCGCGCCCATGAAGCCCTTCTCGCCCCCGTCGTTTCGGCAGTGGAACGCCTTGCCGGGCAGGGCACCCGAGGCGGCGCCGGTGTCCAGGGAGGTCACGTCGGCGGGGAGATCGACCAGGACCCAGTGCCAGAAGCCGGACGGGGTCGGCGCGTCGGGGTCGAAGCAGGTGACCACGAAGCTCTTGGTGCCTTCGGGGGCGCCGGACCAGCTCAGCTGTGGAGAGGTGTTGCCCTTCGCGGCGACCTGGTCGTCCTTGAGAGGCCGGCCGTCCTGCACATCAGTGCTCGTCACCGTGAAGGACGGTGCCGCGGGGAGCAGGTCGTAGGGGTTCGGGCTGACCGGTCGGTCCAGGCTCATCCATACCTCCTTGAGTGGGTGTGCTGCGACCCTAGTCCGCGACTTGGTCGTCTGCCAGGGCCGCCGCCGCGACCGGGAGAATGAGCTCTATGTCCTCGACACCCGAGCAGTCCCTGCGCGACGTCGTCGCGTCCGTCGTACCCCTCGACGTGTCGGCGATCTCCGACGCCCGGCTGCGCCAGACCCAGCTGACCAAACCCGCCGGCGCGCTCGGCGTGCTCGAGGACGCGTCTGTCCAGCTGTGCGGAATCCAGGGCCAGTGCCCACCGCGCCGCCTGGAGCGGCCGGTGGTGGCGGTGTTCGCCGGAGACCACGGCGTGCACGCCCAGGGGGTGACTCCATGGCCGCAGGAGGTCACCGCCTCGATGGTCGCGAACTTCCGGGCAGGCGGGGCCGCGGTCAACGTGCTCGCACGGCAGGCCGGTGCGGAGGTCGTCGTGGTCGACATGGGTGTCGCGGCGGACCTGGAGCCGGGTCCGGACCTCGTCGACCACAAGATCAGACGCGGTACGTCGGACCTGGCGGACGGACCCGCGATGACCAGGCAGGAGGCGCTCGCCGGCCTGCTGGCGGGAGTCTCGGTCGCGGACCTGCTCGTCGACCGGGGCCACGACGTCCTGCTCACCGGTGACATGGGGATCGCCAACACGACGCCCTCCGCCGCGCTCGTCTCGGCGCTGACCTCGGTGGAGCCGGGCGAGGTGACCGGCCGCGGCACCGGCGTCGACGACGAGGTCCTGGCCCGCAAGGTCGAGGTGGTGGCCCGCGCGCTCGCGGCGCGGCCGGTGACCGACGACCCGGTGGAGACGCTCGCCTCCTTGGGCGGGTTCGAGCACGCCGGCCTCGCCGGTTTCGTCCTGGGCGCCGCCCGACGCCGGGTGCCGGTGGTCCTGGACGGCGTGATCGCGGGCGCCGCGGCGTTGGTGGCGCAGTCGCTCGCACCCTCCGTCGTCGGCTACTGCTTCGCTGGCCACCGCAGTGTCGAGCCTGGCCACGCGGTCGCCCTCGCCCAGCTCGGCCTGCGCCCCCTCGTCGACCTCGACCTGCGGCTCGGTGAGGGAACGGGGGCGGTCCTCGCACTGCCCTTGGTCGAGGCGGCCGGGGCGACGCTGCGGGAGATGGCCACCTTCGACTCCGCCGGCGTCGCGCACAAGGAGGACGGCGATGGCTGACGACACCTTCCCGCCGTACCCGGCGGGCCTGCGCCTCGCGGGCCGGCGTGTGGTGGTGGTCGGAGGCGGGCACGTCGCGCAGCGCCGTGTCCCCGCGCTGTTGGCGGTCGGGGCCGTGGTGGAGGTCGTGTCCCCGGCCGTGACACCGGCCATCGAGGGCCTCGTGGGCTCCGACGAGGTGGTGTGGCACGAGCGCAGGTTCGAGCCGGCCGACCTCGACGGCGCCTGGTACGTCATCGCCGCAACGGACGTGACCGCAGTGAACGAGCAGGTGAGCCGTGCCGCCGAGGAGCGGCGGATCTTCTGCGTGCGCAGCGACGACGCGACCAGGGCCTCGGCGTGGACTCCTGCCGTAGGCCGGCACGCCGGGGTCACCGTCGCGGTGCTCGGCAACCGCCAGCCCCAACGGTCTGCCGCGGTGCGCGACGAGATCGTCGCGGCGCTCCGAGACGGCGTGATCGACGCGGACGCACACCGTGACCGGACCCCAGGCGTGATCCTCGTCGGGGGCGGTCCCGGCCACCCCGAGCTGGTGACCATCGCCGCACGCCGTGCGCTCGGCGAGGCCGACGTGGTCGTCGCCGACCGGCTGGCGCCCCGCGAGCTGCTGAGCGAGCTGTCCCCGGACGTCGAGCTGATCGACGTGGCCAAGCTGCCCCGCGGCCGGTCGGCGTCGCAGGACGAGATCAACCGGGTGATCGTGGAGCGCGCCCGCGAGGGCAAGCGGGTCGTGCGCTTCAAGGGCGGCGACCCCTTCGTCTTCGGCCGCGGCTACGAGGAGGCGCTCGCCTGCGCCGAGGCGGGGGTTCCCTGCACGGTGCTGCCGGGGGTCACCAGCGCGATCTCGGTCCCGGCGGCCGCGGGTATCCCGGTCACGCATCGCGGAGTGGCGCACGAGTTCACCGTGGTGTCGGGTCACGTGCCACCCGACCACGACAGCTCCCTCGTCGACTGGGACGCCCTCGGGCGCATGCGCGGGACCGTCGTACTCCTGATGGCCGTCCAGAACCTCCCGGCCATCGCGGACCGGCTGATCTCGGCAGGGCGAGCGGCGTCCACGCCGGTGGCGGTGGTCGCCGAAGGGACGATGCCGGGGGAGCGGACCGTGCTCTCGACGCTGGGCACTGTCGCCGAGGACCTGGTACGCGAGGAGGTACGGCCACCGGCGATCGTCGTCGTCGGCGAGGTCGTCGCGGTGGGCCACCCGGACAGGTACCGATGGCCCAGCTGACCGAGGTGTCGGACGCCGGCGACCCACGGCTGGGCGACTACCGCGACCTTCGGGACGTCGAGCTCCGCAAGCATCTCGAGGCCGAGCACGGGCTGTTCATCGCCGAAGGCGAGAAGGTGGTCCGGCGGGCGGTGGAAGCCGGCTTCACGGCGAGGTCGTTCCTCATGGCGCCACGGTGGCTCGAAGGTCTGGCCGACGTCCTCGGGAGCAGCGACGCTCCCTGCTACGTGGTCGAGGAGGATCTCGCCGAGCAGGTCACCGGCTTCCACGTGCACCGGGGAGCGCTCGCCTCGCTCGAGCGGACCCCGTCGCGACCGGTCGCGGACGTCCTGGCCGGCGCCGGCACCGTCGTGGTTCTGGAGGATGTCGTCGACCACACGAACGTCGGTGCCATCTTCCGCTCCGCCGCCGCCCTGGGCGTCGACGCGGTCCTGCTCTCGCCGCGGTGCGCGGACCCGCTGTACCGGCGGTCCATCAAGGTGGCGATGGGCGCGGTGTTCTCGGTGCCCTACGCGCGGATGGAGGGCTGGTACGACGGGTTGGCAGAGCTCTCGCGGGCCGGCTTCACCACGATCGCGCTCACGCCGGCCGCGGACGCCATGGACATCGCGGACGCCGTGCGCGGCCTCGACAAGGTCGCCCTGCTGATGGGCTCAGAGGGGCCCGGGCTGTCACGGCGCTGGATGGAGACCGCGGACCGTCGCGCCGTGATCCCGATGGCGGCGGGCATCGACTCCCTCAACGTCGCCGCCGCGTCGGCCGTCGCCTGCTACGTCGCGGCGCGCCGCTGACCGCGCCTTCGTCGCTCAGGCCTCCGTCGG
Organism: uncultured Actinomycetota bacterium; assembly: GCA_963700955.1. Classification (GTDB taxonomy): domain Bacteria; phylum Actinomycetota; class Actinomycetes; order Propionibacteriales; family Nocardioidaceae; genus Nocardioides_C. The sequence continues at coordinate 600,097 of CAVOZH010000004.1, forward strand.
CCAGTGCGCGGGGTAGCGGTCGGCGTACTCCTCCGCCTGCTTGAAGAGCTTCTTGCGGGACCTCTTGTTCAGCCGGTCGCCGAAGACGGTGCCCTTGCAGTGGTCGGTCTCGTGCTGGAGGCAGCGGGCGACGAGGCCGGTGCCGCTGTAGCTGACCGGGTTGCCGTCGAGATCCTGTCCCTCGACGCGCGCGAAGTCCGGCCGGGCGCAGCCGACGAACGCGCCCGGCAGCGACAGGCAGCCCTCCTCGTCGTCGTCGAGCTTGCGGTCACGACCCTCGGGAAGGAAGACCTCCGGGTTGCACACGACACCCTGGTGGTGCTCCCCCTCCTCGTCGGGGCAGTCGAAGACGAAGATCGAGCGGTCCACCCCGATCTGGCAGGCGGCCAGGCCGACCCCGTCCGCGGCGTACATCGTGGCGACCATGTCCGCAGCCAGTGCCCGGAGACCGTCGTCGAACTCGGTGACCGGCTCCTGCATCCGGTGCATGACGTGCTCGCCCCAACGGGTGATGGGGCGGACGGCCCCACCGGTCGGGAGGACGGAGGATTCTGGCTCGGTCTCGGGCATACCGGCATCTTAGGAGGTGGCGTCTAGACGTGACCGGCGCCACTTGATCCGCCTGTGGCACGATGTGTAACTCGCAGTTACAGTTGGCCCCATGTCGATGACACGAACCCCACGAGACGGAGGCGCGCCGAGCAGGCACGGCGTCCCGTCCACGGACAAGCAGGACCCGATCGGCTTCGCGGTGTCCATGCTCAACCGCCTCGCCCAGACCAGCGTGCTCGACCGGCTCGGGCTGCGGAAGCAGACCGAGCGTGTGGTGTTCGAGACGACCCGGGTGGGCTTCCGCACCGCTGGCACGGTCAGCCGCTCGTTCAGCCGGAAGGGCAGGCCGGGCGCCAAGCCGGTCCGTGTGCCCAGCGCCGCGACGAAGGGGCTGTTCGACCTCACGCCGACGGAGGACGAGCAGATGCTCGTCGACGTGGTCGGCGAGTTCGCCACCGAGATGGTGCGTCCTGCCGCGGCCGAGGCCAACGACGCCTGCGCCGCCCCCGACGAGCTGCTGAAGTCCAGCCTCGAGATCGGTCTTCCGATCCTCGGCGTGCCCGAGGAGCTCGGCGGCATCTCGACCGAGCGGTCCGCGATGGCGGGCACGCTGGTCGCCGAGGCGTTGGCGAAGGGCGACATGGGGCTCGCCGTGGCGTGCCTGGCCCCCGGAAGCGTCGCGACAGCGCTGTCGCTGTGGGGCAGCGACGAGCAGCAGGCGACGTACCTCCCCGCGTTCACCGGCGCCGAGGTCCCCGCTGCAGCGCTCGCGCTCACCGAGCCGCGCCCGCTCTTCGACGCGATGACCCCCGAGACCACCGCAAGCCGTGACGGCGACGGCTTCGTCCTCGACGGTGTCAAGTCGCTGGTCCCGCGCGCGGCGGACGCCGAGCTCTTCGTGGTCGGAGCCGCGCTCGATGGCAGGCCCGCGCTCTTCCTCGTCGAGTCCTCGACCGAGGGCCTCTCGATCGAGTCCGAGCCGTCGATGGGTGTCCGGGCAGCTGGTCTCGGCCGGGTCGTCCTCAAGGACGCGAGGGTGTCCGGGATCGCCCTGCTCGGCGACGAGACCGGCGAGGCCTACGCCGAGTGCGTGCGGCTCTCGCGGCTCGCCTGGTGCGCGCTCGCGGTCGGCGCCGGTCAGGCGGTGCTCGACTACGTGATCCCCTACGTCAACGAGCGGCAGGCGTTCGGCGAGCCGATCAGCAACCGCCAGTCGGTGGCGTTCATGGTCGCCAACATCGGGATCGAGCTGCAGTCCATGCGACTCGCGACCTACCGGGCCGCCTCCCGCGCGGCACAGGGCAAGACGTTCGACCGCGAGGTCGCCCTCGCCCGCAAGCTCTGCTCCGAGCGCGGCATGCAGATCGGCAACGACGGAGTCCAGCTGCTCGGCGGCCACGGCTTCGTCAAGGAACACCCCGTGGAGCGGTGGTACCGCGACCTGCGCGCCATCGGAGTGATGGAAGGAGGGGTGCTGGTCTGAGCCTCACGGCTCAGGACCGGACAACCACCATGATCAATCTCGAGACCCCCAAGAAGTTCCGGCCGCTGATCGGCCAGGCCCACCAGGTCGCGATGAACCTGTTGCGTCCCAACTCCCGCAAGTACGACCAGCTCGAGCACGAGTACCCCAAGGAGCTCGACATGCTCGCGGCGATGATCGACGGGCTGAGCGACTCCGGTGCCGCCAACGGCGCCGGCGCGTCCGGCGTACGCCGGGAGGAGGGCACGACGGAGGAGGCGGACGCCGGCACCAAGAACGGGGCCAACCTCGCCTCGGTGCTCTCCATCATGGAGATGTGCTGGGGCGACGTCGGGCTGCTGCTCTCCATGCCCCGCCAGGGCCTCGGCAACTCCGCCATCGCGTCGGTGGCCAACGAGGAGCAGCACAAGCGCTTCGACGGCGTCTGGGCGTCCATGGCGATCACCGAGCCCGGATGCGGCTCCGACTCGGCGAGCATCCAGACCACAGCCGAGCTCGACGACGACCACTACGTCCTCAACGGCGAGAAGATCTTCGTCACCGCCGGTGACCGCTGCGACGCCGTGGTCGTCTGGGCGACCCTCGACAAGAGCCTGGGCCGGGCCGCCATCAAGTCGTTCGTGGTCCCCAAGGGCACCCCGGGCATGAACGTCGAGCGCCTGGAGCACAAGCTCGGCATTCGCTCCTCCGACACCGCCACGATCCGGTTCGAGGACTGCCGCGTGCCGAAGGAGAACCTCCTCGGCAGCCCCGAGGTCGACGTCAAGCAGGGTTTCGCGGGTGCGATGGCCACCTTCGACAACACCCGGCCCCTCGTCGCCGCGATGGCGATCGGCTGTGCCCGGGCCTCGCTCGAGCTGACCAAGGACCTCTTGGAGAAGGCCGGTGTGGTCGTCGACTACGACCGTCCGGCTCACACCCAGCCCGCGGCGGCGGCTGCGATCCTGCAGATGGAGGCCGACCTGGAGGCCGCCTACCTGCTGACGCTGCAGGCTGCGTGGATGGCCGACAACCGGAAGCCGAACTCGCTGGAGGCGTCGATGGCGAAGGCGAAGGCGGGCCGCGTCGGCAGCGACATCACGCTGCGGTGCGTCGAGCTCGCCGGGAGCGTCGGCTACAGCGAGCACGAGCTCCTCGAGAAGTGGGCGCGCGACTCGAAGATCCTCGACATCTTCGAAGGCACCCAGCAGATCCAGCAGCTCATCGTCGCTCGCCGCCTGCTCGGCAAGACCTCGGCGGAGCTCAAGTAGCCATCGCGTCGAGCGACCAGAGAGTGTGGGGTCGCTCGAGCAGGACGCCGTCGACGGTCAGGTCGAGGCGCTCCGCGTAGAAGCAGACCCACCCACGGACGGCCTCTGCCTCAGGCAGGGGCCGTTCGTACGTCCACGCCACGTCGTGGCCGACCTGCCCGGCGGGTTCGTAGGAGAGGTAGGACGCGCGCCCCTTGTAGGCGCTCGTCGAGGTGCTCTGCGACTTGGACAGCAGAGCCAGGTGTACGTCGGGGTGCGGGATGTACCAGCGCAGAGGCAAGGACGTCTCGGCCATGATCCTGGGGTTGTGGGTCTCGGCCAGGACGACACCGTCGAAGGACACGACCACGTGCCGGGTCGAGCTGCGGATGTCGATCCTCTTGAACGGGTCGTGCGGGTGCCCGATCACGACGTCCTCCTCCTCCCGCCACGAGAACGGGGAGAAGTCGAGCACGACGTACCCGGCCAGGTCCGGATCCTGAGCCCGGAACGCGGCGCGCTCGAACGAGACGCCGCCGACGCGCACGGTGTAGGCGGCCCCGGGCGTGGTGTGCCAGCGGAAGTGCTCGGGGCCAAGGAGCGGGGGAAGGTGCTCCGGCACGTCGTCCGCCGTGGTAGGCGGAACGAGGTGGGCGTCGAGGTCGTCTGCAGGGACGGCGTACATCGGCACGACGCGCTTCGGCTCCCAGACGAGCATCGGCTCGGAGGTGTCGACGAACTGCCGAGGGCCGGCGTAGCCGCGGACCCGGAACGGAGCCGGCTCGATGACGAGCTCCGGCACGACGGCCATGGTGTGGGCACTCATCCGGACTGCCACTCTTCGCATACTCCGCCAGCGCCGTGCACGGGTCAACAGGTGAACCCGCGAGATTCGGGCACTATCCGCCCATGAAGATCTACGCCGACTCCTCGGTCCGTCGATCCGTCCAGATGCTCGGCGACCTGCTGCTCGTCGTGTGGGTGTACCTGTGGGTGCAGACCGCCCTCGTCGTCCGCGACGCGACGTTGACCCTCGGTGAGCCGGGCAGGCAGATCGCCGACGCCGGCACCGGTCTGGCCGGACAGCTGCGGGACGCCGGACGCACGGTGGGTGACCTGCCGCTCGTGGGTGGCGACGTCCGCGCGCCTTTCGACGGCGCGGGCGGCGCCGCGGAGCGGATCGCCGCGGCGGGCGACGCGCAGGTGGAGGCCGTGCACGCTCTCGCGTTCTGGCTCGGGCTGGCGATCGGCGCGATCCCGATCCTCATCGCGCTGGGGGTGTACCTCCCGCTGCGCTGGCGCTTCATCCGGGAGGCGACCGCAGGCCGTCGGTTCGTCGACAGCACCGACGACCTGGACCTGTTCGCCCTGCGAGCGATGGCCCGCCAGCCGCTGCACCGTCTGGCTCGGATCAGCGACGACCCGGCAGGTGCCTGGCGCAGAGGGGACGCGGCAGTCGTTCGCGAGCTTGCCGCCCTCGAGCTGCGAGACAGCGGGCTCTCTGTACCGGAACTTCCGGAATCGGAGGTGGCACGCGCCTAGTCTGGAGGAAGAACCCTGGCCGTAGGAGGTCCGGATGCGTGAGGTGGAGATCCAGCCGGTCCCGCTCGAGCGACTTGCCCAGCTGCTCCCCGTCGAGCGCGTCGAGCGACTAGATGCCTATGCCGACCGGGCAAGGGCAGCCATGCACGACCGCACGATGTGGAACATCAACGCCACCAGCAAGGGGGGCGGTGTCGCCGAGATGCTCCAGGCCCTGCTGGCCTACGGACGTGGTGCCGGGGTCGACACCAGATGGCTCGTCCTGGACGGCGACTACGAGTTCTTCACGATCACGAAGCGGCTGCACAACTACCTGCACGGATCACCCGGCGACGGCGGCGTGCTCGGCCGCAAGGAGCACGCCCACTTCAGGCGCGTGCTGTCGTACAACCTGCCCATGGCCGAGCAGGTCGTCGCCTCCGGCGACATCGTTCTCCTCCACGACCCCCAGACCGCCGGGCTCGTCGACGGGCTACGTCGGGTGGGCGCTCACGTCGTGTGGCGCTGCCACATCGGCCGCGACACTCCTGACCCGCTCGCCGACGCCGGCTGGGCCTTCCTCCGCCGCTTCATCGAGCGCGCCGACGGCTTCATCTTCTCCAGGCGGGAGTACGTCCCCGACTGGATCCCCGCCGAGAAGCTCGTGATCATCCCGCCGTCGATCGACCCCTTCAGCACCAAGAACATCGACCTCACAGCCGAGCAGGTGCAGTCATCGTTGGCACAGGCCGGGCTCATCACCAACGGCCCGAGGGAGCAGGACCTCGGGTTCACCCGTCGCGGCGGCTCCCTCGGCGAGGTCCGGGCCCACGACAACCTGGTGCACGGCCACGGGGCGATCCCCGCAGAGGCGCGGCTGGTCGTGCAGGTCAGCCGGTGGGACCGGCTCAAAGACATGACGGGCGTGCTTCGGGGCTTCGTCGGCGCCCTGCATGCGCTGCCACACGACGCGCATCTCGCACTCGTGGGACCGGACGTCTCGGCGGTCTCCGACGACCCCGAGGGGGCCGAGGTCCTCGCGGAGTGCGTCGCCCTCTGGGAGCAGCTCCCCGACGCGGTCAGTGCACGGGTGCACCTCGTGAGTCTTCCCATGGACGACGTGGACGAGAACGCCCACCTGGTCAACGCCCTGCAGCGTCATGCCGCAGTGGTGGTGCAGAAGAGCCTCGTCGAGGGGTTCGGGCTCACCGTCACCGAGGCGATGTGGAAGGCCCGCCCGGTGATCGCGTCGGCCATCGGCGGCATCAACGACCAGATCGAGGACGGCGTCCACGGACTCCTGCTCGAGGACCCGCAGGACCTCGACGCCTTCGGGGCGGCCCTCGAGCGGGTGCTGGGCGACGACGCGCTCGCGGCCAAGCTCGGCGAGGCCGCCCGCGAGCGGGTCCGGGACCAGTACATCGGCGACCGGCACCTCATCCAGTACGCCGAGCTCTTCGGCTGGCTCATCTCCGGCGGCTAGCATCGGCGGATGGCCGCCACCCGCACCCGCAAGAAGCGGATCATCGACATCCTCGAGGATGCTTTCGCCGACCTCATGGACGCGGACCCGCAGGCCTTCCGCGTGAAGTACCGGAAGATGGCGGCCGACCCGTTCGCGTTCTTCCGCGGCACCGCCTGCCTCTTCTACGCCGACGTCACCGGCATGCGGGATGCGTTCGCCGACGACCGGACCAGCCGGATCTGGATCCACGGTGACCTGCATGCCGAGAACTTCGGGACCTACCTCAACAGCGACGGCCGGCTGGTCTTCGACGTCAACGACTTCGACGAGGCCTACCTCGGTCACTTCTCGTGGGACCTGAGGCGCTTCGCCGCGAGCCTGGCCCTCGTGGGCTGGCAGAAGGCGCTGCCCGAGGAGTCGGTGCGCGACCTCATCGGCAGGTACGTCCGGGCCTATCTCTCGCAGGTCGACCACTACGTGGAGTCCGACGACGACAACGACTTCGGGCTCTACCTCGACAGCACCGAGGGCCCGGTGCTGGGGATCCTCACCCAGGCCAGGAGCCTGAGCCGCCGTGACCTGCTCGACGAGGTGACGGTGATGGACGGGGGAGTGCGGGTGTTTCGCGAAGGGGCGGGCGTGCGGAGGCTCGGGAAGCCGGAGCGCCGAAAGGTGCTGCGGGCCTTCGACGAGTACCTCGGCACCATCCCGGAGTCCAAGCGCTTCGACCGCGAGCTCTTCTACGAGGTGCGCGACGTCGTGGGTCGCTCCGGGTTCGGGATCGGCAGCGCGGGGCTGCCGGCGTACAACGTGCTCGTCGAGGGCTACAGCCAGGCCCTCGACAACGACGTGGTGCTCTCGATGAAGCAGGCGAACGTCCCCGCGGTGAGCCGCTTCGTCGACACCGGAGAGGTCGACCGGTACTTCGACCACGAGGGGCATCGCACGGTCGTCAGCCAGCGAGCGCTCCAGGTGCACACCGACCCGCTGCTCGGTCACACCATCATCGACGGCCTCGGCTACGTCGTGGCGGAGGTGTCGCCCTACGAGGTGGACCTCGACTGGTCCGAGATCAACGAGCCCGACGAGATCGCCGTCGTGGTGGACAGCCTGGGGCGCGCGAGCGCGAAGGTGCACTGTGCCTCTGACGAGGACAGCGACCAGGACCTCGTGGACTTCCAGGTCGAGGAGGCCATCGCGCAGGTGCTGGAGGGGCGCCGCAAGGAGTTCACCTCCGAGGTCGTGGAGTTCGGCATCTCCTACGCGGCGCGGGTGCGGCGTGACCACGCGCTGTTCGTCAGCGCCTTCCGCGAGGGCGAGATCGGCGGAGTCACCGCTACCTGAGCCGGCGTGCTCCGGCGCTCGCGGGTGCGAGCAGGAACGCAGGCTCGGCCCACCCCTGCGACGCGAAGCCCTCGGTCACAGCCGCCGCGACCTCGTCGACGAGGGCCGAGGGCAGGAGCGTGAGCGCGGAGCCGCCGAAGCCGCCACCGGTCATCCGCGCGCCGAGAGCGCCGTGGTGGCGGCAGGTGTCCACGACCAGGTCGAGCTCGGCGCAGGACACCTCGAAGTCGTCACGCAACGAGTCGTGCGAGGCGTCGAGCAGCGGCTGGAGCGCAAGCAGGTCCCCGTGACGGAGGGCGTTCACGGCGGCGTCGACGCGGTCCATCTCGCTCAGGACGTGCCGTGCCCGTCGTCGTACCCGTGGGTCGGCCAGCTTCTCGAGGGCCTCCGGCCTGCCCTGGAGCACCCTCAGCGACTCGACGCCGAGCGACGCTGCGGCGGCCTCGCAGTCGGCTCGACGGGAGGCGTACCCGCCGTCGGTCAGCTTGTGCGACACGCGAGTGTCCACCACGAGCAGCCCCAGGTCGTGGGCGCCCGGGTCCCACGGGACCTGTTCGATGGAGCCGTCGGCGAAGTCGAGGAGAAGCCCGTTGCCGGCCTGGGCGAGCAGGGCCACGGACTGGTCCATGCCGCCCGTCGGGGCACCGGCCATCTCGGTCTCGGCCCGGATGCAGGCGTGCACCAGCTGCCGGCGGACCTCCGCGGAGTCCTCGACGCCGACCAGCGGGATCAGGCCCACGGCCACCGAGCACTCGAGGGCGGCCGAGCTCGACAGTCCAGACCCGATCGGCACCCGGGAGTCCACGACCACGTCGAGCCCGGGGACGTCCCACCCGTCCTCCCGGAGCGCCCACACCACACCGGCGACGTACGCCGGCCATCCCGAGACGGCTCCAGGCGCGAGCGCGTCCATCGGGATCTCATGGGTTTCGCCGACCTGCCGCGACGTCACGGAGAGGAGCCGGTCTGTGCGCGGCGCCAGGGCGGCGTACGTCGCGTGCGGGAGCGCCAGGGGGAGGCAGCGGCCGTCGTTGTAGTCGAGGTGCTCCCCGATCAGGTTCACCCGTCCGGGTGCGACCGCGACGACGGACGGCGCCGACCCGGTGTGGTCGGCGAACGACCCGGCCAGCCGCTCGCCGATGCTGTCCGGCTCTCCGGGTGACACGAACGTGGGCGTCGGCGCGGGCGACATGCGCGTCAGTCTAGGGAGCGGTCCTGCGAGACTCGCGGTATGGCTGACGGAACCGGTGCACCCGACGAACGCCTCGTCGAGCTCGCACACCAGATGTTCGACCTCGCCCGGGCAGGGGAGACCGAGCGGCTCTCGGCGTACGTCGAGGCGGGGCTCCCGGTCGACCTGACCGACTCCGCCGGGAACACCTTGCTGATGCTGGCGGCCTACCACGGTCACGCCGGGACGGTCTCGATGCTGGCCGCGCACGGCGCGGACGTGAACCGGCTCAACGACCGTGGCCAGAGCCCGCTTGCCGGCGCGGTGTTCAAGGGTGAGGGCGAGGTCGTGACCGCACTTCTCGAGGCGGGCGCCGACCCGGAGGCGGGGTCACCGAGCGCGAGGGAGACGGCGCGGATGTTCGGGCAGGGAGAGCTGTCCGGCTGACGACCAGGGGGCCTCCCCACGGTTGAGTCCCGGGGTCGCGGGACGGCTGTGGTGCGCCGGCGGGGGTAGACTCCCGTCCTCGTGCGCTTCCTCAACGACTCGACCCCGCCGTACGAGCTGACCTACAACGACGTGTTCATGGTCCCGCGGCACTCCGACGTCTTCTCCAGGTACGACGTCGACCTGGCCAGCAACGACGGGACGGGTACGACGATCCCGCTGGTCGTCGCGAACATGACCGCGATCTCCGGTCGCCGCATGGCCGAGACGGTCGCACGTCGCGGGGGGATCTCGGTCGTGCCCCAGGACATCCCGATCTCCGTCGTCGAGGGCGTCGTCCGCTGGGTGAAGTCTCGGCACCCGTTGTTCGAGACCCCGATCACACTCGACCCTCACCAGACCGTCGGCGACGCGCTCGCCCTCCTGCCCAAGCGGGCACACAGGGCGGCGATCGTGGTCGACGACGGCAGGCCCGTCGGTGTCGTGACGGAGGACGACTGCCGGGGAGTGGACCGTTTCACGCAGGTGCACGACGTGATGACTCCGTCGCCTGTGACGCTTCCCGACTCCGTCGGCCCGCGAACCGCGTTCGACCGGCTCGACGAGACGCGCCACCGACTGGCCCCGGTCGTCGACGGCGACGGACGGCTGGTGGGCCTCCTCACCAAGACCGGGGCACTCCGTTCGACCCTGTACACCCCCGCCGTCGACAGCGAGGGCCGGCTGCGCGTGGCGGCGGCGATCGGCGTGAACGGCGACGTCGCCGCGAAGGCCGAGGCCCTGCTCGCCACAGGCATCGACTGCCTGGTCGTCGACACCGCTCACGGGCACCAGGGCCGCATGCTCGAGGCGCTGGCCGCCGTCCGGAGCATCGACCCGACCGTGCCGGTGGTCGCGGGCAACGTCGTCTCCGCTGAAGGCGTCCGCGACCTCGTCGAGGCAGGCGCCGACATCGTCAAGGTCGGCGTGGGTCCGGGCGCGATGTGCACCACGCGGATGATGACCGGCGTAGGAAGGCCGCAGTTCTCCGCCGTGCTCGAGTGCGCCGCCGCAGCGAGAGAGCTGGGCAAGCACGTCTGGGCCGACGGCGGCGTGCGCCACCCCCGCGACGTCGCGCTCGCCCTTGGCGCCGGGGCCTCCCAGGTCATGGTCGGCTCCTGGTTCGCCGGCACCTACGAGTCGCCGGGCGACCTCCACCTGGACGCCGACGGACGCGCGTACAAGGAGAGCTTCGGGATGGCCTCGGCGAGGGCGGTCGCGAACCGCACGAGCACCGAGACCGCGTTCGACAGGGCCCGCAAGGGCCTGTACGAGGAGGGCATCTCCTCTTCACGGATGTACCTCGACCCTTTGCGCCCCGGCGTGGAGGACCTCATCGACCACGTGTTCGCAGGTGTCCGCTCGGCCTGCACCTACGCGGGTGCCGGCACGCTCGAGGAGTTCCACGAGCGGGCGACGATCGGTGTCCAGTCCGCCGCCGGTTTCCATGAGGGAAGGCCACTGCCCGCGGGCTGGTGAGCCCGCGGGCAGTGCTGCTGTCCGGTCCGTCAGCGGAGTATGTCGGCGCTCCTGCTCGGTGTGGTCCCACCGTCCGACGGCACCGGGTCGTCCGTCGGCTCCACCGCGAGCGCGAAGTCGTCGCCGTGCAAGGTCACGCCGGTGACCACCGCCTGCTCGATCGCCTCCCGCGCGTAACGCCTGCGCACCATGAGCGGGTCGTTGCGCAGGTCCTTGACCAAGGCGGCGGCCAGGCCGACCATCACCAGGGCGAACGGCAGGGCCGCGACGATCGTGATGTTCTGCAGGCCCGTCAGGGCCGAGTCACCGCCGACCAGCAGCATCACGGCGCCGACGCCTCCGGTCGCGACACCCCAGAAGATGACGGTCTTCCTGCTCGGTTCGAGCGCACCGCCCTCGGACAGCGACCCCATCACGATGGAGGCGGCGTCCGCACCGGAGACGAAGAAGATCGCGACGAGGACCATGACCAGCACGCTGGTGATGGTGGCGAAGGGGAGATGGTCGAGCATCGCGAAAAGCTGGCCCTCGGCGGAGGACGCTCCGGCCAGGTCCGCGCCGCCCTGCTGAAGCCTGATCGCGGCCCCTCCGAAGATGGCGAACCACACGAGGCTCACCAGGCTCGGCACGAGGAGTACGCCCGTGACGAACTGACGGATGGTCCGGCCGCGGGAGATCCGGGCGATGAACATCCCGACGAACGGGGTCCAGCTCAGCCACCAGGCCCAGTAGAAGACGGTCCAGCCGGACAGCCACGTGGCCATCGCGTCGCCACCGGAGGCGTCGGTGCGGGCCGACATCGCGGCAAGGTCCTGGAAGTAGCTGCCCACCGCGGTCGGCAGCAGGTCGAGCATGAAGACGGTCGGTCCGACCACGAAGACGAACACGGCCAGGACCAACGCGAGGACCATGTTGATGTTGGACAGCCACTGGATGCCCTTCTCCACGCCCGAGACGGCGGAGGCGATGAAGGCGATGGTCAGCAGCACGATGATGCCGACGAGCACACCGTTGCCGATCTTGCCGATGCCGGAGACGATCTCCAGCCCGCTGCCGATCTGCAGGGCGCCGAGGCCCAAGGACGCGGCCGAGCCGAACAGGGTGGCGAAGATCGCCAGGATGTCGATGAGGCGCCCGACGCCTCCGTTCGCACGCCGCTCGCCGATGAGCGGGATGAACGCCGAGCTGATCAGCTGACGCCGGCCCTTGCGGAACACGCCGTAGGCGACCGCGAGACCCACCACGGCGTAGATCGCCCACGGGTGGAGCGTCCAGTGGAAGAGGGTCGTGGCCATCGCCGTCTGCACCGCCTGAGGGCTACCTGCCCCGACGGTGCCGGGAGGCGGGGTGACGAAGTGCGTCAGCGGCTCACTCACGCCGTAGAACATCAGGCCGATGCCCATTCCGGCGCTGAACATCATCGCGATCCAGGAGACGGTGCGGAACTCCGGCTCCTCGTCGTCGTTGCCGAGCGGGATGTTGCCGAAGCGACCCGCGGCAAGCCAGATCACGAAGACGACGAACGCGGAGGCCAGGGTCACGAAGAGCCAGCCCATGTTCTCGACCGTCCAGGACAACGCCGAAGACGACGCGGTGCCGAGGCTCTCGGTGTGCACGAAGCCCCAGACGAGGAAGCCGACGGCCAAGGCGGCAGTGACTCCGAAGACCACCTTGTCGACCTGGCCCGTGGTGGGGCTGGCCTCCTCGGTGACCGGATCCTCGAGGGCTGGGTGTGGTGCGCCCGAAGACCCGTCTTGGGCAGGGGGGGATGAGGTGTCCAATGCCATGGGTCGCTCTTACCCGGTGGGGTCGACGACGCAAACGTGATGTGACGGACATCGCGGCAGATCACAGGCAGACGTGGTAGCGGTCACCACGGGCCGAGTCCTGCCTCGGCGGTTCACCCCACGGCGTCGCAGCGGATCGCCACGATGGCGATGTCGTCGCGCTGGGCCGACTCGACGGCGGTCCGGAGCCGGTCCACCACGGCGGTGGGGGAGAGCCCGGAGCAGCCGCGCAGGATGTCGACGACCCCCTCGCGCTCGAGCCGCGTGGTTCCCGAGTCGGTCAGGCCGTCGGTGTAGAAGAGGACCAGGTCCCCGGCGTCCAGCCGCAGCCGGGTCTCGGTGACGTCGATCTCGTCGAAGACGCCGAGCAGCGTCCCCGGCACGCCGACACTGTCCACCTCGCCAGAGGCGCGGAGCACGAGCGGGTCGGGGTGACCAGCAGCCGAGAACACGATGTCCGTGCCGTCGTGCCGCGGCGATATGCGTGCGAACAGCGCGGTGACGAAGGGGGCGTCCGATGCGGGGTCCGTGTCGCGGAGCAGCGCCTGGTTGACCACCTCGAGCGCCTCGGCCGGGGCCGGCTGCTGGATCGCCGCCGCACGCAGGGAGTACCTCGCGCCGCTCGTCTGGCTCGCGGCCTTCGGGCCCTTGCCGCAGACGTCGCCGATCACCAGGCCCCACGAGGTCGCATCCACCGGGAAGACGTCGTAGAAGTCGCCGCCGACCTCGTACCTGCTCGCCGGGTTGTACGACGCTGCGAGGTTCAGGTACGGAATCACCGGCATGCTCGGCGGAAGCAGGCTTCGCTGGAGGGCGTCGGCGAGGTGCTGCACGTCGTGCAACCGGGTCTCGTAGGCGTTGACGAGCTGCCTCGCCTCGAGCCGCAGCTCCAGCTGCGCGACGACCAGGCCGGCGAGGTCGCTGAGGACCTGGGTCTGTGCCTCCGTGACCTGGCGCGGCTCCTTGTCGATCACGCAGATCGTGCCGAGGTTGTAGCCGTCTCGGGTCGTGAGCGGGTGACCGACGTAGAAGCGGAGGCCGAACTCACCCGCGACGAGCGGGTTGGCCAGCGTGCGCGGATCGCTGGCTGCGTCGGTGACCACCCAGGTGTCGTCGCTCATGATCGCCGAGGAGCACAGGCCCGGGTCGCGGCCGATCTCGTCGACGTCGACCCCGTGGCGTGCCTTGAACCAGATCCGGTCGGTGTCGACGATGGTCACGATCGCGATGGGTACGTCGAAGAGCTTCGCCGCGAGTGCCGCGAGGTTGTCGAAGGCGCCGTCGGGTGGGGTGTCGAGGATCTGGTGACGACGGACTGCCGCGATCCGCCCAGCCTCGTCATAGCGGGTCTGACGGGCTTCGGTGGCGGGAACTGAGCCCAAGGGCTCGTATGAGGCACTCACTTGGCGACTGTATGCCAGATCCGGAGAAATGCGCACTCACCGGACAGCGTGGATTCCGTCCGGCCTAGGCTCCATGGCGTGAGGCATGACCAAACTCTCGTCGTAGTGGCCACCCGTGCCGAAGCGGCCTGCGTGCCCAGGCACCTGCCCGTGGTTGTCACAGGCTTGGGCAAGACCGCCGCCGCGGTGGCGACCACGCGGGCACTCGTGGGCGTCGACCCCGGGCGCACGCTGGTGGTGAACATCGGTACGGCGGGCGCGCTCCGCGACGGTCTCGAGGGCCTTCACGTGCCGGGGACCGCCCTCAACCACGACATGAACGCGGACGCGATCCGCGCGCTGGGCTACGACCCGCAGGAGCGCCTCGAGCTGGAGGGTGGCGACGACACGGTCCTGGCGTCAGGGGACCTGTTCGTGACCGACCCGGCTGTCCGGGCGGCTCTCGCCGAACGGGCGGATCTGGTGGACATGGAGGGCTATGCCGTGGCCTACGCCTGCCGTCAGCTGGGCGTGCCGGTGCGGCTGGTGAAGCACGTCTCCGACAACGCGGACGAGTCCGCTCTGGACTGGCCGGAGCTGGTCGCCGCGAGCGCCGCGGTCCTCGGCGAGTGGCTCGACCAGAACGTCCCCGGACCTGCACGGTGACCGAGTCCACCCATGACCTGGACATCGGTGAGCACGAGGTCGTGAAGACGTTCCGCTCGTGGAAGCGGGGTGAGCCAGACCGGGAGTGGGAGGCGCTCGGGATGCTGCACGAGACAGCGCCCGGGCTGGCGCCGAGGCCGGTGGCTCGCCGGAGCGTCGAAGGCAGGCCGGCGGTGGTGATGACCCGGCTGCCGGGTGAGCCGCTGGGCGGCGCGCCGCTGTCGGAGAGGCAGACCGTCGCCGTCGCGACCGCCATGACCCGTCTGCACACCGTCGTACCGTCTCAACGGCTCCGCACGCTTCCGCCGCGCCTGTGGGCACCGGCCGAGGCTGTCGCCGACCTGCGTGAGGCCTACGCCGAGGTGCCCCCGCCGGGGCTTGACGCACGGGTGACCCCGGCAGTGGCTGCTGCGCGGCACTGGCTCGAGTCCGAGGAGGCGGCCTTGCTCGCCGAGCCTGCGGGCTACGACGTGTTCGCGCAGGCCGACGGGAACCTCGCCAACTTCCTCTGGGACGGCGCCGGCTGCCGGCTGGTGGACTTCGAGGACTCCGGCGTCAGCGACCGGGCCTTCGAGGTTGCCGACCTCGTCGAGCACGTGTCCGTGACACTCACCGGCGTCGTCGACGCCGACCGGCTGGTCGAAGCCCTCGATCTCGACGGTGCGCTGTGTCTGCGAGTGCGCCGGATGCGGCGGTTGTTCGCGACGTTCTGGCTGCACAGGCTGCTTCCTGGCAACCCAGGCCATCGTCGGAACCCGCCGGGTAGCGTGGAGAGACAGGCCGCACGCACGCTCGCGCTGCTGGCCTGACCTGGCGAACAGGAGGTCCGATGCGCCGACCGGAGCCGGACCAGCCCGGGCCAGGGCAGGAGTCGGTGTGGGACTACCCCCGTCCGCCGCGGCTCGAGCCGACGTCCGCCGTCGTCGAGGTGGTCCTCGGGGGTGTGACGGTCGCGCGGACCACCCGAGCCTTGCGCGTGCTCGAGACGAGCCATCCGCCGACGTACTACATCCCGATCGAGGACTTCGTCGACGGGAGCCTGGCCCCGGCGGCCGGAGACTCCTTCTGCGAGTGGAAGGGCACCGCGTCCTACCTCGACGTCAGTGCTGGAGGTGTGGTCGCCCAACGGGCTGCCTGGCACTACCCGGAGCCGACGTCGGACTTCGCTCGGCTGAAGGGGCACGTGGCGGTGTACCCGGCAGCGATGGACCGCTGCACGGTCGACGGCGAGGTGGCGCAGCCTCAGCCCGGCGGCTTCTACGGCGGCTGGGTCACGTCACTCGTGGTCGGGCCCTTCAAGGGCGGGCCCGGCACCCAGGGCTGGTGAGGCGTCCGGGTGGCCCGTCGGGTCAGCGCCCGCGACGCCCGCGTCCGGTGGGCCGGGGTCTGGGCGCCGGCTTCCTGGCCGCCTTCTTCGCAGGCTTCCTGTCAGGTTTCCCGGCAGGCTCCTGCACCGCACCGCGAGACGTGTTGGCGCTGCGCCCGCGGACGATCCCGATGAACGTCTCGACGCGTTCGTCGTCGAGATCGCGTCGCCAGGCCAGGCCGATGCGGCTCTCCGCGACGTCGACCACCGGCCGGTGCAGGACGTCCTTGCGGTGGTGCAGTCGCGCGACGGACATCGGGACGATCACGATCCCCACGCCTGCTGCGATGGTCTCGACGGCCTGCCGCATCGTGATCGTCGGCACCTCGACGCGCGTCCCGTCGCGTACCTCCGTCGCGACGTCGCGCCACTCGGGCACCAGGTCGGGATCCTGGAGCAGGTGCTCGTCGGCGAGGTCCGTGACACTCACCTCGTCGGCAGCCTCGACGAAGTGCTCCTTGGGTACGACGACCACGGGCACCTCGCTGTAGAGCGGGATGACGTGCAGAGCCTCGTCGTGCACGGGGAGGCGCACGAAGCACATGTCCGCACGCCCGTCGTACAGCACCGCGGCCTGCTGCTCCTCCTCGATCGGCAGCAGCTCGAGCGTGGTGCGGGGCATGCGTTCGGCCCAGATCCTGGCCCACTTGTCCGGGGTCACGCCCGGGACGAACGCGACGCGAAGGCGGTGCCCTTCGCCGGACAGGTCACTCGTCACGGAACTCCACTTGCCTCTCGTCGCGTGCCGCCAGGCTAGTCGAGCCACTGACACACTGGGCGCCATGCACCCTGAGGACGGCGTCGGTCGCGAGTCCGCCGGTGCGCCGCGTGTGCTGGTGGTCATGGGGGTGACAGGCGCGGGCAAGAGCACGATCGGGCAGCTGCTGGCGGAACGACTCGGCTGGACCTTCCAAGAAGGCGACGACCTGCATCCGGCGGCCAACGTCGCCAAGATGCGTGCAGGCATCCCGCTCACCGACGAGGACCGCGAGCCGTGGCTGGCCAGGGTGGCGGGATGGATCGAGACCCGGCTCTCAGCGGGCGAGAGCGGTGTGGTGACCTGCTCAGCGCTGCGACGCTGCTACCGCGACCTCCTCGCGCGGCACGGTGGTGTCACGTTCGTCTACCTGGCCGTCGACGGTCCGACTCTCGAGCAGAGGCTGGCCGAGCGGCGAGGGCATTACATGTCGCCGGCTCTGCTCGACAGTCAGCTCGAGCTCCTCGAAGAGCCTTCGCCGGACGAGCCCGTGGTCCGGGTCGATGCCGGCCAGCAGCCCGAGGCATCGGTCGACCAGGTGCTCGAGGAGCTCGCAGCCCGCTGAGCCAGGCTCCGACACGTCTGCCTCGGAAGACACCGGTGCCCGGACCACAATGCGGTCCGGGCACCGGGATGTCGGCTGCTGCGCGAGCTGCGCTCAGCGGCGCGTGAGCAGCTGCTTGTACACCAGCGGGGTCGAGACGTTGCCGACGTTGTCGACTCCCCAGACCTTGACGACGAGGGTGCCCTTCCGGAGACCGGGAAGCCTGTACCCCCACTTGCCGGCCACGGGACGGACGACAGCCGGGCGGCTCTTCCTCAGGGCCGCCGCCTTCGTGCCGCCCTTGACCCAGCTCCTGGTGGTGGCCCGGTAGCCGAACCAGACGCCCCGCCTCAGCTCGACGACGCGCACCCGGGCGTTGCGAACGCCTGAGCCGCTGACGTCGTTGGCCCGGCCGTGGAGCGTGACCCACGAACGGATGGCGGGTCGGCGCAGGCGAGGCTTGATCAGGTTCGCCCTCGGCTTGACGGTGTCAGCCTTGACCACGACGTTGGACAGCGTGGCGGTCATCGTGCTGCCGGCCTCGTCGGTCAGCGTCACCGTCGGTGCGAAGGTGCCGGCCGTGGTGTACAGGTGCCGCAGGGCCATGCCGGTCTTCCACTGCGTCGCGGCGGTGCCGTCCTTCCAGTCGACCGTGCGCTTGATGAAAGCAGGAGTGCTGACGTCGTCCGACAGCGTGCCGACCTGGGTCACGGTGACCCCGGTGAACTTCGCCCACGCGCGGGTCGGTGCGACGAGGAAGGTGCCCTTGGGCTTTTCGGTGTCGTCGATCGCCACGCCTGGCAGGTCGAGCACGACGGTGTTACCCGCCTCGTCGGTCAGCCTGACGGACGGGTGGTACGCGTGCTTGCCCTCTGGGTAGGGGTGGTCGACCGACGTCCCGGCCGTCCAGGCTTCGAAGCCTGCTCCCTGGTCCCAGTTGATCTCCCGCTTGATGTTCGCCTCGGTGGTGAGGTCGTCGTGGAGCGCGGTCTGGGTCACCGTGGCCGTGCGCGATTTCGCGGGCAGCGAGACCGTGAACGCACCAGTGGGAGCAGTCAGGTCCGGTACGTCCCGGGCGATCGACGTCGCCGTTCCGGGCTTCTTGCCGTTCAAGGGAACGACCTTGAGGGTGAGTCTGTCGCCGGCCTTGACCGTCGGCGCGGTGACCCAGTGGTGGGCGGTGATCTTCTGGCTGGCCAGAACAGTCCCCGCCGAGGTGTTGGTCAAGGTGACCTTGTACGCCGTGGCGTTCGCCAGGGCGTCCCAGTCCGACGTCACGCGGTAGGACGACGGTTTGTCGATGGTCATGGCCAGGCTCTTCACCGGACCGAGCTTCTGAGCCGGCGCGGCTCCGGCAGAGCCGCCGGTGAACGTCAGGGCGGCGCACACGGAAGCGACCACAGCCCCGCGTAGCAGTTTCGGGCTCAATACGTTGTGCATGTGAGTGGGACCCCCTCCAGATAGCGGCGGGAAAGTCCCTGGTCAACGCCCCCCGGCGTGCCCACCCCAGAACAGAACCCCCACCTGACCCCACGACCATGATGGACGAGGTTGGGCGGTCTTGGGTGGATTTGCGGCCTCGAAACCACAGAAGTAGCTGTACGGGCAGTTTCGGAGGATTTCGCATCGCACGGGCGAAACAAGTACTACGCTCCGCTGGCCGCGAACCAGCAGCCCCATGAAATAAGGCGAAAACCGGACAGATCGTCCTTTACCTATGACACTCGACCGGTGCTCACCTTCGCGAAGATGCTCCGGTCCACTGCCCGAAGCCGGTTGGCGCCGGCCGCGGCTGCCCTCGCGGTGGCTGTCGCGGCTCCGCTGACAGCCGGCGGTGCCGACCCAGCTGTTGCTGCGACGACGCTTCACGTCGTCGGGGCAGACATCTCCTGGCCCGAGTGCCCGCACACCCTGGGGATCCCCGCCAAGAGGGGTGAGGACAAGCCGATGCCACCCACGTCGAGCAGGTTCGTCGTCGCGGGCCTGACCAACGGACCGGCGTTCACACCGAACCCCTGCCTCAGGCGTGAGGTCAGCTGGATCAGGAACCACGAGGTCTACGCCGCCGCCTACGCAGTGACCACGTACCCGACCGCGCGGCACCTGGCGAGGTACGGCGTACGCGGCCCCTACGGCAGGCGGACCCTGTTGGGGCGCCTCCACAACGTCGGCTACAACCAGGCCAGGTTCAACATCGCCACCATGCGCGGCGCTGGCCTGCGGTCGCCGGCCGTGTGGATCGATGTCGAGCACTCATCGCTCATGGCGTGGCCGCGCACGCCCACCCGGAACCGGGCGGTGATCGAGGGCCTCATGCGTGGATACCGGGACGCCGGCTTCCGGATCGGGGTGTACTCCACTCAGTCCGTGTGGCGGGAGATCCTGGGCAACGTCCGTTACGGACTGCCCGAGTGGCGCACTGCCGGGCCGACCTCGATGTCGTCCGCGCTCTCCAGGTGCAGGAGCGGCAGCTTCCAGGGCGGTCCCAGCGTGATGGGGCAGTGGTGGAGCCCGTCGAGGGACTTCGATGTGATCTGTCCCGGCCACAACCGCCGCGCCGTGATGCGGACGTGGTTCCACAAGTACTGACGCCCGCCCCGTCCTACCTGCTCCATGCGGAGCAACCGGGCCCAGCCGGGCATACCCGCCCTCGGCGTACCCGCGACATCACACGCGCAGGGTGGGACCGGCCGGCTGATCCGCCCTACCGTGCCAAGGAAGGGCCACTCGTGAGGGCGAGCGGTCACGACGGGCGAGAGCGCGGGAGGCCGTTGCCGAGGAGCGGCCGCCGCGACGACCGGTGTGCGAGGAGGACGCACCCGTCTGCTCGGGGAGCCCGCTGAGACCGCGTTCAGCGCTGCCGGATCTCGTCCTCCGCCACGTGCACCTTTCGCATGTTGCCTCGCAGCAACACCCCGTCGTGCACCAGGAGGATCGGAGACCGGTTGATGAGGCGGTCGACCACGGGGAGAGGAGGGTCGTGCGCCCGATCACGGTGGCGGTCTGCAAGGTGATGTGGAACTGCTCTGACACGGGGCCGCCCCGTCAGTGGACCGCTCTGACACGTCCGAGAGTAGCGACGACGAAGGAGCCGACGAACCCGCCGGTTAGTGTGAACGGCGTGACCAGACCGAGCCTCCCGCCACAGACTCACCACTGGAGCGACTGGGGCCTCGACGAGCTGCTGCGCCTGAAGTCGCGAACCGGCACCACGGTCAGCCTCGTCCTGCCGGCCCGCAACGAGTCGGCGACCGTCGGGGGCATCGTCGCCCGCGTCCACGAAGAGCTCGTCGAAGCCCGGCCACTCGTGGACGAGGTCGTGGTCATCGACTCGGACTCGACCGACGCGACTGCCGAGGTTGCCCGCCGAGCCGGCGCCACCGTCCACGCCGCGTCCGACATCCGTCCTGACCTCGGAACCCGGCTCGGCAAGGGCGAGGCGATGTGGAAGTCGCTGTTCGTGACGTCCGGGGACGTGCTCGTGTTCATGGACGCCGACCTGACGCAGTGGGGGACTCATTTCGTCTCCGGCCTGCTGGGACCGCTGCTCGCCGCGGACGCGGTCGACCTGGTCAAGGGTTTCTACGACCGGCCCATGACGGGAGAGCTCTCCGGCCTCCGCCGGGACGCCCCGTCGGAGGGTGGACGGGTCAGCGAGCTCGTGGCCAGGCCGTTGCTGGCACTGCACTGGCCCGAGCTCGCCGGAGTCGTGCAGCCCCTCGCCGGCGAGTGGGCAGTACGTCGCAGTCTCCTCGAGCGGCTCACCGTGCCCACCGGCTACGCCGTGGAGCTCGCGGTGCTCATCGACGCCTACGAGACGGGTGGGCTCGAAGCCATCGCCCAGGTCGACCTCGGTGTGCGCACGCACGGCCACCAGACCTTGCGCGACCTCGGCGTGATGGCGCTGCAGATCCTCGCCATGACTGAGGCGAGGAAGCAGGGTCGCTCCCGCGAGGAGGGCCTCACGCTGCGGCAGTACGACTGGAGCGCGGGCTCAGCCGTCCCCGTGGACCGGAGCGTCGACATCGGCCGACGACCTCCCGCGGTGTCGGTGCCAGGCTACGAGAACGCCGGCTGGGCCAGCCGAGGAGCCGCCTCATGTTGAAGCTCGGCCGACGGGAGTTCGACGACGACACGATGCTGGTGATGGCCATCGTGAACCGCACACCGGACTCCTTCTACGACAAGGGCGCCACCTGGGCCGAGGACGCGGCGTTCGACCGGGTCCGGCAGGTGGTCGACGAGGGCGCCGACATCGTCGACATCGGTGGGATCAAGGCCGCTCCCGGTGCGGAGATCGACGCGAAGGAGGAGGCGCGCAGGGTCGTGGACTTCGTGGCTGCGGTCCGTTCGGAGTTCCCCGACCTCGTCATCAGCGTGGACACCTGGCGCGCCGAGGTCGGCCGCGCCGTCTGCCGCGCCGGCGCCGACCTGATCAACGACGCATGGGGCGGCCACGACCCTGCCCTCGCCGAGGTGGCAGCGGAGTACGACGCGGCGATCGTCTGCACGCACACCGGCGGCGCCGTCCCGAGGACCAGGCCACACCGGGTCGGGTACGACGACGTGGTCGCCGCCGCGGTCAGCGACACCGTGGCCTACGCCGAGCGTGCGGTGTCCCTGGGTGTCGACCGCCGCAGCGTGCTGATCGACCCGGCCCACGACTTCGGCAAGAACACCTGGCACTCCCTGGAGATCACCCGGCGACTCGACGAGATGACCGCGACCGGCTGGCCGGTCCTCGTGTCCTTGTCCAACAAGGACTTCGTCGGCGAGTCCCTCGGACTTCCTGTGGGGGAGCGGCTCACCGGCACCCTGGCGGCCACCGCGATCTGTGCCTGGCACGGCGCACGGGTCTACCGCGCCCATCAGGTCGTCGAGACGAGACAGGTTCTCGACATGGTGGCCACCATCCGGGGCACCCGACCGCCCGTACGCACGGTACGAGGCCTGGCATAGGACGACCGATGCGCCTGCTTCTCAACGAGATCGACCTCTCGATCCCTTCCGGGACCGAGGTGGGCAGCGACGCCCTTGCGCGCCTCTACGCCTACCCGGCACAGGGCGGGGGTCGATGGCTCCGGGCCAACATGGTCAGCTCTCTCGACGGCGCCGCCTCCGGCTCCGACGGGAAGACCGGCTCGATGAACACCGAGTCGGACAGGCAGGTGTTCATGCTGCTCCGGGCCCTCGCGGACGTCGTCATCGTCGGCGCCGGCACCGCCCGGGTTGAGGGGTACCGCCGGCCGCGACCGCCTGCCGGGTGGCTGGCGTCGCTGCGCGAGGGACGACCGGCGGCTCCCTCGCTGGCGGTGGTGAGCAGGACCGGGAACCTGCCTCTGCAGCTCATGGCGCCGCCGGACGGGGAGGCAGAGGCAGGCGCCGGGGACGCGATCCTCGTCACCTGTGGAGCGGCGGACGCACAGGCCCTCGGCGCAGCACGTGAGGTGCTCGGGGAGGAGCAGGTCCTGGTGCTCGGGGAGGACGAGGTCGACCTCGGGGCCATGCTCGAACGACTGAGCGAGCGCGGGCTGACCAGGATGCTGTGTGAAGGCGGACCCCACCTGCTCCGCGACATGGCTGCCGGCGGCCTCGTCGACGAGATCTGCCTGACCGTCGTACCTCATGTGCTCGCCGGGGAGCATCCGCGGATCCTCGCCGGGGAGGGCGTGGACGTAGCGCTGTCCCCACGGCTTCTGCTCGAGTCCGAGGGCACCCTGCTGGGACGCTGGTCCTAGCGATCCGGAAGGTGAAGCCGTCCTGGGAAGTCGCCTGTGGTCGAGCGTGCGGGCCTATCTTGGTGGCATGACCGAAGGCCTCGCCGGCACGGGGACACTGCTTGGGCTCGCCCTGCGGCGTGACCGGGTGATGCTTCCGGTGTGGGTCGCTCTCTTCGTGGTGATGGCGGCGTTCTCCGCCGACGCGACCGTCGGGCTCTACCCCGACGCGGCGTCGCGGATCCAGGCCGCGGAGGCCATCAACGGCACTCCCTCTCTGGTGGCGCTGTACGGCCGCATCTACGACGTCACCTCCCTCGGTGCGATCGCGATGATCAAGATGGGCGGGATCGGCTCGGCCCTGCTCTCCGTCCTCGCGTTCATGCTCGTCATCCGGCACACCAGGGCAGAGGAGGAGGTCGGCCGGCTGGAGCTGGTCGCCGGGGGAGTGCTGGGGGTCTACGCGCCCCTCACGGCTGCGCTGTCGGTGGCGACCGGCGCCGCGGTCGCGACGGGGATGCTCACCGCCGTGGCCCTGGCCGCCGCGGGGCTTCCGGTCACCGGTTCGCTCGCGTTCGGGCTCGCCTGGACCGCCACCGGAATGGTGTTCGCGGGCATCGGAGCGGTCGCGGCCCAGCTCACCACCGGGGCACGCGCTGCGCGGGGTCTGGCCACCGCCGCCCTCGGTGTGGCCTACCTGCTGCGCGCCGTCGGTGACTCGGTCGGCAAGGAGGAGCCCTCCTGGCTCTCCTGGTCCTCGCCCATCGGCTGGGGACAGCAGGTGCGTCCCTATGCAGGTGACCGCTGGCCGGTCTTCCTCGTGCTCGTCGCGTTCGCTGCCGTATGCGCCACCGTGGCTTTCGCTCTCAACCGTCGGCGCGACCTGGCCGCGGGTTTGTTCCCGGACCGCCCCGGTCGCGCCGCCGCGGCGCCACTCCTGCGCTCACCCCTGAGCCTTGCCTGGCGGCTACAGCGCGGCGCGCTCCTGGCGTGGGCGGCGGGCCTGGTGCTGTTCGGGTTCATCCTCGGCAACGTGGCGAGCAACGTCGGGAACATGCTCGACAGCCCGCAGTCCCGGGAGATGATCACCAAGCTGGGTGGCGTCCAGGGGCTCACCGACGCGTTCATCGCCGCCGAGCTGGGGTTCATGGGCGTCATCGTTGCCGCGTTCGGCATCCAGGCAGCCCTGCGGCTGCATGCGGAGGAGACCTCACTCCGACTCGAGGCGATCCTCGGCACCGCGACCGGACGCGCGCGATGGGCGGTGAGCCATACGAGCGTGGCCGTGGTCGGGCCGCTTCTCCTTGCGCTCGTGTTCGGGTTCGCCGTCGGAGCTGCGAACGCCGCCCAGACCGGCGCTCTGGGTGACCTCGGCGGCGCGGTGCTCGGTGCGCTCGTGCAGCTTCCGGCGATCTGGGTCGTGGTCGGGCTCGTTGTGGCGGCGTACGGCCTCACGCCCCGGCTGGTGTCGATCGGCTGGGCCGCACTGGTCGTCTTCCTGCTCCTCGGGGAGCTGGGGCCGTTGCTGCAGCTTCCGGACTGGGTGATGGACCTGTCGCCGTTCAGCCACGTGCCCCGCCTGCCCGGGGGCGACTTCCGCCTCGTGCCGCTGCTGTGGTTGACCGGTCTCGCGGCCGCACTGGTCGCCGCCGGGCTCATCGGCTTCCGGCGCCGCGACGTCAGCGAGCGCTGAGCTCGGCAGCAAGCGTCGGTGAGCGGTGCGTACTTCCGTGAGCGATGAACTGCCCAATGCGCGGATCACCGGCATCACGAGCAGATGCGTGCGGGTCAACCGCCGCGGCCCCAGTTGGCGACCACCGCAGCTGCGGGTGGGATGAGCGCTGCCACGATGCTCATGCCGACGGCGAGAGGTACCGAGAAGAAGCGCACCACGTTCCAGGCCAGCAAGATGAGACCCAGGCAGGTGCCCATCATCCAGAAGTAGGCCCGCTTCCGGTTCACACCTCCACCATAGTCTCGAGCGGCGCTGTCGAAGCCCGCGTGCACGCGCTGCCCCGTGAGTGCATACGCGCAGGTCTCCTCTCGGTCCTTCCACCGCGACGAACCGCACTCGTCCCGAGCAGTGACTTCGTCAGTCAGTCCCTGAGGAACTCGATGAGGAAGGTGCTGGTCCACGACTCCAGCCGGCCGACAGTCCAGTCGGGTGCTCGGAGAAGGAGACGTTCCCGGTCTTCCCGGAAGGCCTCGCTCACTCCGGCCTGCTGCTCGAGCGCGGTCGCGAGCTGGTCCACCAGGGAGGAGTGCTCCTGGGCGATCTGGTCGCGCACACAGATCTCGAAGTCGTAGTCGTCGTCCTCGAGCACCTCCACCTCGACCACTGGCTCCTCCTGTTCCATCACCGTGGCTGCGCCGGGCTGGCCGCGGAGGGTCCTGATCAGCGAGGTTGCCGCCACGGTCAGGTCTTCGTCGGCCGATGGTGGAGCGACGGGGTCGCTGCTACGTGAGCTCAACAGGTGGCTGCGGGCGAGAGCCGGCACACGGTTGACCATCCCGAACTCGTCCTTGCCCCGGCCCAGTACGGGGTGGTTCTGCCAGATGTAGCGCTTGAGGCGGTCGTGCCCGACCCGCCACCTGGCCTCGGGAGCGCCGGCCTCCACGACCTTGCAGAAATAGGACGTGATGCCGTCGACGACCTGGAGGGAGTCTCGCGAGAGAATCGGCTCCCGACCTCTCGTGTACCTCAGCCAGCTCGGTAGCTCCAGTGCATGAGCCTGCTCCTGCCCGGCGTCTGTCTTGGCGGTGAGCCGTGCCTTCGCCCACCGCCACAGTGGGGTGAGGCTCTGCGGGGACCCGTCGAGCAAGCGCTCGGGGTCCTGGCCATCGGCCGCCAGGACCTCGCCGAGCCGCTGCAGAGCGACCGGTCGCTCGCGGAGGAACTCCCTCAGCGCGGCTGCGGCCTCGTGCTGTTTCATCTCGTGGTACGTCGTCATGGCAGCTGGAGGACGTAGGGGATACCGGGCTGGTCGCGTGGGTCGAGGCGGTTGAGCTGGAATGGACTGGTCGAGACCGCCGCGAACCGGTCTGCAACGGGATTCGCCGCTTCCGCGGAGCTCGCCAGGCCGACCGGCTGCACCACATTCGCGACGGCGACGGGTCCTTCCGAGAGTGTTCTGGGCGATGAACGGCGCATGGAGACTCCCTCGTTCACGGTTCGTCCCCCGCAACGGCGCCATACCAAGGTGCGCCGCAATCCCGGCGAGTGTGCATTTATTACCTCTAGGGGGCTATCGCCCGAATGTAGGGCTAGACGCAGCCCCAGTACCGTGCGTAGCATCGAGGGCTTTTGGCTCGGGACGACATCGGCACGACAGCGCGGATCGGCGCGCGTGCCGGCGTCCGCTGCGGCGTTTCCGGCGAAGAGGGGCGAGATCTACGAGGACCGTCGCGGCAGTGACAGTCGCAGTCGCGTTCGCACGGAGTTTGGCTCTCGCCGACCAGTCGGCCGATGACGGTTGCGACGACGAGGAACACAGCGGAGAGCACCGCGCCGGGGAGAAGCAGTCTCCAGCACACCAGACCGCCGACCAGCAGGCGAGCGGTCCACCACCAGAGCGCTGTGTTGACCAGGAGACGGATCGTCGCTCTGACGACTCCGGTCAGCGGTACCCCGGCGCACACGGGGCGGCCCGCGTCATCCCCCGGAGATGGTTCGGAACTCGGTGTCCCTCACCTTGGGCATGCGCTGCTGCAGCGTGCTGTCGCAGTGAACGACGCTCTTGGTTCACGCTCGTGTGGAGGAGGCTCGCGTGTCGCGTCGTCTCGATGCTCGCTCGCTGTGGGCACTGGTCGCTGTGGTGGCTGCTCTCGTTGCCGCGGTCGGCGGGCCTGGGCGGAGCCGCGCCGTTGCAGAGGAGGCACGTGCCGTGCACCGGAGCGCGGACCGGGTGCAGGGACCGCTGGTCGTCGCAGCCGGAGACATCGCGTGCGCCCCTGGCAGCCGGGTCACCGACAAGACCTGTCGGCAGGCCGCGACTGCGCGCCTGGCGGGGAGGCTCCACCCGAGATACGTCCTGACGTTGGGCGACCACCAGTACGAGTCCGGAGGGTGGTCGGCGTTCGAGTCGGTCTACCAACGGACGTGGGGCCAGTTCCGTGGGATAACGCGTCCGGCCATCGGCAACCACGAGTACCGGACGCCGGGCGCGGTCGACTACTTCAGGTACTTCCGCAACCAGACCACGGCTCCGGGCTACTACGCCTTCAACGTCGGTTCCTGGCGGGTCTATGTGCTCAACTCCAACTGCGGCAAGATCGACTGTCTGCGAGAGAGGCGATGGCTGGGCGCGAACATGGCCGCGCATCCGCGCCGCTGTTCGCTGGTGACGATGCACCACCCGAGGTACTCGTCTGGTCTGCACGGCAGCAGCGCGGAGGTCACGGGTTTCTGGGCGGTGATGCGCCGACACCACGCGGACCTGGCGCTCGCGGGGCATCAGCACACCTACGAACGGTTCCGCGCGATGGACGCCTTCGGCCGGCTGGACGACCGCGGCGTGGTCTCTTTCGTCTCCGGTCTGGGCGGCAAGAACGCGCGTCCCTTCGCCGCCCGGCACGCCCGCGGCTCCGTGGTCCGGTACAACCGCTCCGCGGGCGGTGTCCTCGCGCTGAGGCTCGGTATGGGGCGCTACGCCTTCCGGTTCACGACGATCACCGGCAGGACGGTCGACGCCGGCGTGGGCCACTGCGTGTGAGGACCAGCCTCGCGCGAGAAGGGGAGAGCGGTTTCGCCTCCTATGTCCGACTCCTAGGGCGCACTGCTCACACTGGAAGGGTGAGACTTCGTACGCCGTTCGTCCGCCTCTTGAACGGCAACGGCCGGCGGGGCGCCGCCAGCGAGCGGGAGGCGCTCGCAGGTACAGCCCTCGTCGTGGGCGGGCTGGGTGTGCTCAACGTCGTCAGGCATGTGCGACCCTCAGCCAGCCTGCCGCTCAGCGTCGGTGCGACCGCGTCGATGCTCGTCTTCGCGCGGCGCAGTGGGTTGAGCTGGGAGCAGCTGGGCATGGGCAGAGAGCGTCTCCGGCACGGCGCACTTGCGGCCGCGGCCGCGGCGGCGGTCGTCGCGGCGACGTACCTTCCTGGTGTCCTGCACCCCAGGACCCGCGCAGCGTTCCTCGACACGCGATACCAGCTGGCTGCGCCTCAGGCTCTGTCGACGGCCTTCGTCGGCATCCCGCTGGGGACGGTGCTCCTGGAGGAGGTGGCCTTCCGCTCGGTCCTATGGGGCATGCTCACCCGCCACACGAGTCCCCCGGGCGTCGTCCTGGCCTCGTCGTCCCTCTTCGGACTGTGGCACGTGCTGCCCTCGCTGGACTTCGCGTCCGCGAACCGTGTCCTGAAGGATGCCGCTCCGGACCCCGGCGCATCCGGAACCTTGCTCGTCACGCTGGGCACGGTCGCGTTCACGGCACTCGGCGGTGTGGTAGCCGGAGAGCTCAGGCGGCGCAGCGGCAGCGTCCTGTCCAGCGCGGGGATGCATTGGGCCACGAACGGGCTCGGTGTGCTGTTCGGTCTTGTGGCTTGGAAGCTCGAGCGCCGGGGGACCGGCCTTGCGGGCCATGGGTCTCCGCGTTAGCGTGCAAGAGAAGTCACTGTGACCACAGTCACATCCGTCGAAGGGTAAGACGCCGACCGTCCTCACCGGGAAGGTCGACGGGGGAGAGTTCGACATGACATCAGCCTTGGTTCACCGCCTTCTGGCGGAAGCAGTCGGCACCGCCCTGCTCGTCCTCGTGGGTGCCGGGTCCGTGGTGGCCACGCTCACGGTCGACAGAGGGGTGCTGACCTACGCCGGCCTCGGGTTCATCTCCCTGGCATTCGCCATCGTGATCGCGGTGGTGATCTACGGGTTCGGCCCCGTGTCGGGCGCCCACATCAACCCTGCGGTGACCATCTCTCTCGCCGTGACGCGGCGGTTCCCGTGGGGCGAGGTCGTGCCCTACATCGTGGCGCAGGTTGTGGGCGCGATCGCCGGTGCTCTGCTCATCGTCGCCATGTTCGGCACGAACTCGGTCGACCTGGGTCTGGGTGCCACCACGCTGGGTGACGGTGTGCCGTACTGGCAGGGCATCCTCGCCGAGGCACTCGGGACGTTCCTGCTGCTGTATGCCGTGATGGCCCTGGCCGTTGACGCGCGTGCCCCGCTCGGATGGGCAGGCCTCATGATCGGTCTCGCCGTGGCCGCCGCGATCTTGCTGATCGCGCCGCAGACCGGCGGTTCGCTGAACCCGGCACGCACCTTCGGCCCCTACCTGGGACTTGCGATCTTCGGCGGAAGCGTGCCGTGGTCGGAGCTCGGCGTGTACTTGGTCGGGCCGCTGGTCGGCGGCATCGCGGCCGTGTTCCTCTACGACTTCGTCGCCCAGACGCCCGTGGCTGAGCGGCCGGCTGTCGAGGAGTCCTACACCCCAGCTCCCGGGGAGGATCGCTGAGGCGCCCAGCCCACCCGACCCGCTGCCCGTAACACGCATGTGCACAGCAAGAAGCGTTCACTGCAACGGAAAGGAAGCGTCATGACGGGAAACCGTGTCGTCGTCTACAAGGGACCAGGGGAGGTCGGCGTCGAGTCCGTCGACTACCCCACGCTCGAGCTGCCGGAGGACGTGGTCAACGGGCTGGGCGTGAAGAAGAGCGCCCCGCACGCAGCGATCCTCAAGCTGGTCACGACCAACATCTGCGGTAGTGACCAGCACATGGTCCGCGGCCGCACCACGGCGCCAGTCGGGCAGACCCTGGGGCACGAGATCACCGGCGAGGTCGTCGAGGTCGGAGACGACGTGCTGTTCGTCAAGGAGGGGGACATCTGCTCGGTGCCCTTCAACATCGCCTGCGGACGATGCCGGATGTGCAACGAGGGCAAGACCGGCATCTGTGTCAACGTCAACCCGGCGCGAGCCGGCGCCGCCTACGGGTACGTCGACATGGGCGGTTGGCTGGGCGGGCAGGCGGAGTACGTCATGGTCCCGTTCGCCGACTTCAACCTGCTGAAGTTCCCCGATCGCGACCAGGCGTTGGAGAAGATCCTCGACCTGACCATGCTGTCGGACATCTTCCCGACCGGCTACCACGGCGCCTACACCGCCGGGGTCACGAGCGGATCCACGGTGTACGTCGCCGGGGCGGGTCCGGTGGGCCTGGCCGCGGCGTACTCCGCGCAGCTGCTGGGCGCTGCCGCGGTGATCGTCGGTGACATGAACGCAGACCGGCTGCGCCAGGCGGAGTCCTTCGGCTGCGCGACCGTCGACCTCAGCGCCGGCGGTGAGCTGTCCGACATGATCGAGCAGATCCTGGGCGAGCCGGAGGTCGACGCCGCGGTCGATGCGGTCGGCTTCGAGGCCCGCGGACACGGCGCCGGAGCCTCGGAGGCCCCGGCAACGGTCCTCAACGACATGATGACGGTCGCGCGTGCCGGTGCAGCGCTCGGCATCCCGGGCCTCTACGTCACCGGTGACCCGGGCGGTGTCGACGAGAACGCCAAGATCGGGCAGATCGGGGTGCGCCTCGGTCTGGGCTGGGCGAAGTCGCACTCGTTCACGACCGGCCAGT
This sequence comes from uncultured Actinomycetota bacterium, assembly GCA_963700955.1. Lineage (GTDB taxonomy): Bacteria > Actinomycetota > Actinomycetes > Propionibacteriales > Nocardioidaceae > Nocardioides_C. The sequence goes on from CAVOZH010000004.1 coordinate 630,609, forward strand.
GCCCTGTCAAGCGCTACAACCGGCAGCTGATGAACATGATCCTCAACGACCGTGCGCACATCGCCAAGGCGGTCAACGCCACGAGGATCAGCCTCGACGAGGCTCCGCAGGGCTACCGGGACTTCGACAAGGGAGCCGCCAAGAAGTACGTGATCGACCCCCACGGGATGGTCCCCGCCTGAGCGGGTGCGCGTTCCGGGCTCGGGTCGGTGGAGGGTCACCGCTGCCCTGACCGACCCGAGCCCAGGCCCGTTCAGCGACTCCGGAGGTACTCCGAGCCGATCTCGCGCAGCCGGCTGTGGAGCCCGTCGTACGCCTGGGCCTTCCCAAGGATGGCCTTCGGCAGCTTGCCCACCATCGTGTAGTTGGTGTCGCACACGTTGCCGGCGGGCGCGAGCCCGGCCTGGCTGATCAGCTGGTAGGCGTCGAGCTCCTCGAGCGCGAGGAGGAGCCCGGTCCACCCGATCAGATCATGCTGGCTCATCCGGTAGGCATCCTCGAGCGGCCGTGCCGACCCCGTGGTCATCAGGAAATCGTCGCTCTCGAGCCGCGGCGACGGCGGGGCCTGTCCCTTGATCAGGTCGACGACTACGACGGTGTTCATCGCTGACTCGACAGCGGTCCCGCAGACCTCGCCTTCGCCCTGACGCGCATGGCCGTCACCGATCGCAAGCATGCCGCCTTCGACGTTGACACCGAAGTACGCCGTCGTGCCGGCTCGCATCTCCGGGGTATCCATGTTGCCGCCGTGAGTCGCGGGGGTGATGCTCATGATCACCTCGCTCGCCGCCGGAGCGACGCCGACGGTGCCGTGCATCGGATCGAGCGGCAGCTCGACCGAGAAGTCCGACCGACGCGCCTGGAACCGACAGACACCGGCCGCGACGTCGATGTCATAGATCCAGACCCGCTCCTCGAGCGGCTGGTGCAAGAGCGCCGTCGTATGCGTCGCGGTCAGCGCCCCGAACAGAGGGAACGTGGCGGACACCCCCCACTCGCGAGCCGGGACGATCTCGACGAAGTGGACAGCCAGAGTGTCACCGGGCTCCGCTCCCGCGACCGCGATCGGGCCGGTCACCGGGTTGAGGAAGGGGAAGGTACACACCTCACTGGGAAGGTCACCGACCGCCTTCACGTTGCCCGCGAAGCAGTCCTCCGTCGACAGCTCGATGATCGTGCCGGGCTCGACGGTGATGAGCGGCTCGTGCCCGCCGAAGGCATAGGCGTACTGATCGGGGGTCGGTCGAAGCTGTACGACGTCAGGCGTTGTCATTCCTTCTCCTCCGGGTCGAGGACGGCGAGCTGCGGGCGACGCCCCGAGGCGACCAGGCCGATCAGCAGCACGACGCCGATGCCGAGCCACACGAAGCCCAGGGTCTGCGCGGCGACGTTCGCGTTGATCACCACGTAGGCCAGGATCACGAAGCCGATGATCGGGGCTAGCAGGTGGCGCCAGTAGTCGCGGCTCTTGTTGCGGACCAGGTAGTGCACGACCACAGAGACGTGCAGGACGAGGAACGTGGTCATCGCGCCGAAGTTCACCAGCGTGCTCAGCAGCGTGATGCCGTCGTCACGGGAGGCCATGTAGAGGCCGAGTGCGAGAGAGACAGCCGCGACGAGCAGGGTGGCGTTGACCGGCACTCCGTGCTTCTTGTGCACCTTGGCCAGGAACGAGGGCAGCTGCCGGTCGCGAGCCATCGCGAAGAGCAGGCGAGACGTTGCCGCCTGGGCCACCAGGGAGTTGGCGAAGCCCCACGCGATCGCGGTCGCCAAGGCGGTGAGGTTCGACAGCCAGCCCCCCGCAGCCACAGCCGCGGCGTCGTAGAACGCGGTCCCTCCCGGGTCGCCCTTGGCGATCAGCTGCTCCGGGTTCGGAACGAGCAGCGAGGCGACCCAGGTCTGGACGATGAACAGCGTGCCGGCGAGGAGCAGCGCGGCGACCATGGCCTTGCCGATTGCGCGAGCGGAGTCCTTGTTCTCCTCGGCGAGCATCGAGATGCCGTCGAAGCCCAGGAAGCTCAGCACGGCAATGGAGACCGCGCCGAAGACCAGCGCCCACGAGAACGTGTCGGCGTTGTAGATCGGGCTGAAGTCGAAGCCGCGGCCCTTGCCCTGGGCCAGTGCCACGATGCCGACGACGATGAAGATCGCCAGGACGATCAGCTCGCCGATGAGCATGATCTTGTTGACCCGGGCGGTCATCTCGATGCCCATGTAGTTGACCACCGTGTTGAGCACCACGAAGCCGACCAGCCAGAGCCACACCGGGACGCCTGGCACGAGCGAGTTCATCGCGATGCTGGCGATCAGGTACAGCAGGCCCGGGACCAGCACGTAGTCGAGCAGGATCATCCAGCCCGACAGGAAGCCGACCGGGGGAGCGATGCCGCGGCCGGCGTACGAGTACACCGACCCTGCCATCGGAAAGGCGCGGGACATCTGCGCGTAGGACAGGGCCGTGAACATCATCGCGACCATGCCGATGGCGTACGCCAGAGCGACCATGCCGCCCGAGCCCTGGAACACTCCGCCGAAGATCCCGAAAGGTGCGATCGGCACCATGAAGACAAGGCCGTACACCAGAAGGTCGCCGAAGCTCAGCGACCGGTGCAGCTCCTGCTTGTAGCCGTACTGCTCGATGTTCTCGGTTGCCGGGAACTCGGTCATCGCGCACTCCCCTCTTGGACCTCTCTGGGCCCGCCGGGAGAGCGTAGGACCAAAAATTTCCAAATGGAAGTGGTTCTAATGTGAGATGACCGAGAAGTCGAAGCCTTCTGCGCGGGCGAGATATACGTCGGACGACGCGCCGGCCAGTCTCCTGGCCGTAGCGCTGGCTAGTCGCTCCGGCGACAGCGATCCGTCCGTCCCTAGTGCTGCAACGAGGTGCACGCCGTCGTACAAGCCCTCCGCGTAGCTGTCGAGGACGGGCGCTTCTGGGCCGAACAACGCGTGGTAACGCTCGTGGAGGCTCATTCGTCGGTCGTCCACGAGCGAGGCGAAGGACGACATGGCGGCGTACATCGTGCCTGTCTGGTCGCCACCAAGTGCGAGCAGTCCGTTCTCCTCGAGTGAGCCCGACAGCCGCACGAGCCGCCGGTCGAGGCCAGAGTGCCGCAAGGCGGAGTTGAAGACGGCCAGGTCCCTGCCGACGAGACTGAGAAGCACGGCGTCGGCCCGAGATCTTCGCAGCTGATCGATCATGCGGTCCACGTTCGGCAGCACCTGACCGAGCGTGACCAGCTGCTCGAGGACGACCCTGGACGAGACGTCGGCGATGAGTCGCCGTGCTACTTGATGTACCGACCGTGGCCAGATGTAGTCGTTTCCGATCAGCGCCCAGCTGCGCAGCGAGTGCGAGACGGTCAACCACTCGATGGAACGGCGTAGCTGGCGACCCGGGTCGGTGCCGGTGCACACGACGCCCGGCTCGCGCTGACCGCCCTCGTGCGGGGGCGTGAAGACGTAGGGCGTGCGGCGGGCAACTGCCGACTCGACGGCCCGGTGTACGTCGCTGGTGTGGAGGCCGGTGACCACGTCTACGGCGTTGGCACTGCACAGGTCGGCGACCTCGGCCGCGACGGTGGCCGGCTCCCGGCCGCCGTCGACGAGAACCAGGTCGACGAAGCTACCGCGGACGCCGCCTGCGACGTTCACCTCGTGGACGGCGAGGACGGCTGCTTCGAGCGCAGAGGGGCCGACCATGCCCAGTGCGCCGGACTGCGGCACGACGAGACAAACCCGGAAGATGCCGGTGGCGCGCGGTGTGAACCGTGCCTCCAGTGCGTCGATCACGCGCGCCTCGATGCTCATCGCCTCCGAGTATGCTCCCCGGATAGTCGCCGAAGTGAGGTGTATCCATGGTGGACCGGGAGGTCGCCAGTGCCGTCTCCACGGAGCTGTCGCTCCTGGAGCTGCTGACGGTCGCCCAGCGCCGGCTGGCTCGTGGACTCTCCACCGCTCTGGCCGAGGAGGGCTGCAGCGTGGACCAGTGGCGGATCCTCCGTGCCCTTGCCGACGGCGAAGGCCACCGGATGGGGGCGCTCGCCGAGGCTCTTACGATCCCGCACGCCACGCTGACTCGGTTGATGGAGGCGCTGGTCGACTCGGGCCTCGTGTACCGGCGCCAGTCGACCGTCGACCGTCGCAGCGTGGCTGTCTACCTTTCCCGCCGGGGTCGAGAGCGGCTGGCGCGGCTGGATGCCCTTGCGGCTTCTCACGACGCAGCGCTGCGCGACTCGGAGAAGTGGGCGGCGCTGCGCACTGCGCTGCTCGCGCGCCTGTAACCCTCAGGTCGAGCGGCCCAGGACGGCCTACCGGTGCAGCGTGCCCCGGATCGCGCCTGCGGGGTAGACCGCGTTGTGCACGTTGAAGTAGTAGCTCTGCGGGTGCGCCACGATGCGGCTGATGGTCGCGCGTGGCACGTTGTGCGCGCAGTGTGCTCCACCGGTGACCGACCCGGTCAGACCGACCACGACCCCTCCGTCAGAGCTCCGGTGGATGTGCGCGGCGTTCGGCCTGCCGATCCTGGACCAGGTCACCGTCGCGCACACCTGGCGCTTGGCCCTGAAGAACCGCAAGGTCGCGTGGCCCGACCCGTCCGTGTCACCACCCATGCTCCCGCGCAGGTTCGCCTCGAGCCGCGTGACGGCACCCGTCTGGGCGGCAGCGGCGCTCCCTGCAGTCATGCCGGCGGTGAGTGCCGAGCCGGCGACGAGGGCCACGCTGAACGCCATGGCGCCACCCCTGCTGCGTAGACGCTTCGATCCCATCGACATGTCGCTCCTCCTTGTGCGCGACGGCCACATGCTCTGTAAACGAGAGCACCCCACAGCCGGTTCACTGGACGCTGGTATCCGTTCCTCGACGTGGCCCGGGTGAGCCATTTCGACCCGGACCCCTTCACTTCTGGCTGCCCCCGGTGTCTGATTCAAGAGGACATTCCGCCTGCACGACTTGTGTCCGTGTGTGCGGCTATACGGAGGGAGTCCTGATGAATGGTCCAACCACACCTGTCCGGTTCCGCGAGAGGCCAGGGGCCGGGAGGCTGCTCCGCCGGCCGGGGAGGGCGGCGCTGGGCGCGGTCCTGCTGTCTCTCGTTGCGCCCGGGACGGCTGTTGCCGTCGAGTTCACGCCTGGCTCTCCGGGACTCGGCGACCCGTTCTTCCCGAACGCCGGCAACGGCGGCTACGACGTCTCGAACTACTCGCTGACACTCGACTACCAGCCGGACACGAACACCCTCGCCGGCACCGCGGTCATCACCGCCACCGCAACGCAGAACCTCTCACGGTTCGATCTCGACCTGCGCGGCTTCTCGGTCAACGGGGTCTCCGTCAACGGCACACCCGCCTCCCACTCGCGTGCCGGTGAGCAGGAGCTGGTGGTCACGCCGAGCACCGGCATCCGAGCGGGCCGCTCCTTCACTGTCCGGGTCGACTACGCGGGCACGCCGCAGGTCGTGACCGATCCTGACGGGTCGATCGAGGGCTGGGTGCCGACCGACGACGGTGCCTTCGTCGTGGGCGAGCCACAGGGCTCTCCCGCCTGGTACCCCGTGAACGACAACCCGCGCGACAAGGCGACCTTCGACTTCAACGTGGCCGTCCCCGAAGGACTCACTGTGATGGCCAACGGCGTCCTGGTGTCGAACGACTCCAGCGGAGGCAAGACGACCTGGGTCTGGCGCGAGACCGACCCGATGGCGCCGTACCTCGCGACAGCGACCCTCGGCCGCTTCGACCTGACGGTGTCCAAGGTGGGAGACATCCCGTCGTACGTCGCGGTGGACCCGACACTGCCCGCGGGGAACGTCTTCCGGAAGCTGCCCGCCATCGTGCAGTTCTACGAGTCGATCTACGGGCCGTACCCGTTCAACGCTGTCGGTTCGGTCGCGGACGACGCGAAGAACGTCGGCTACTCGCTCGAGACCCAGACGAAGCCCGTGTACGCCTACATGCCCGACGAGACGACGGTCGCCCATGAGCTTTCGCACATGTGGTTCGGTGACTCGGTCACCCTCGAGCAGTGGCCGGAGCTGTGGCTGCACGAGGGCTTCGCGACCTGGTCGGAGTGGATGTGGAGCGAACACACCGGTCGCAAGAGCGCGCAGAAGTACTTCGACAGCCTCTACAACACGCCAGCGCAGGACACGTCGTTCTGGACTCCGCCGCCAGGAGACATCGGCGACGCTGCCCACCTGTTCGACGGCACCGTCTACAACCGTGGCGCGATGACGCTCCAGGCGCTGCGGCAGAAGGTCGGCGACCCGGCCTTCTTCCAGATCCTGCGCACCTGGGCGACTGAGAACCGCTACGGCAACGTGACCATCCCGGAGTTCATCTCGCTGTCCGAGCGGGTCTCGGGAATGCAGCTCCACCACTTCTTCGACGTCTGGCTGTTCCGGCCCGAGAAGCCGACGTCCTGGTAGCCGCAGCGGGTCAGCGATGCCCCGTCAGTGGGGCACGCTGACCCGCACGACGGGATCTGCCACTTTCTCGGCACCAGGCCCTCCATACTTGCTCGGATGGGGGTGAGTCGATGACTGTCAGCGTTGCTTCGACGTCGAGTAGCTGGGCTGTGACCGCCGATCGCGGCCTGCGCCGACTGGCGGCCGTGACCTGGGCCGGGGGACTTCTCGGCTTCGTGGTGGGCGGGGTCGGCAGCCGTCTGGCGATGATGCTGCTGGCCAGGCTGAACCCGGAGGCCACCGGTGTGACCAGCGACGACGGCTTCACCATCGGGCAGCTGACGCCGCTGAGCCTCAACCTGCTGATCACGACGACGGTGATCGGAGTCCTCGGAAGCGGTATCTACTTCGTGCTCCGGGGACTCATGACCGGACCGCGTTGGTTCCAGGTCGTCTCGATCTCCCTCGGCCCTGCCGTGGTGGTCGGCGGCATCATCGTCAACGCCGACGGAGTGGACTTCACGCTCGACCCGGCGTGGCTGGCGATCCTCATGTTCGTCGCCATCCCGGCGATCTACTCAGCGCTTCTCACGGTGGTCGCGGAGCGATGGCTCGGCCCGGACGGCCGGTTCATGACCAGCAACCTCTGGCTGGCGCTGGCCCCGCTTCTGCTGTGGGCCCCGATCGCGCCGGCGCTCGCCGTACTGGTTCTCGCGCTCGTCACGTTCGAAGCGGTGCGCCGAACCGACAGCGGACGGGTCATCCTCGCCCAGCCGGTGTGGCCTTGGCTGGCACGCGCCGCGCTCGGAGTGCTGTTCGCCGTGTGCCTGGTCGGACTCACCCGCGACACCGTCGCGCTGGTCTGACGGGTTCCTGGCGTACCTGTCTGCCGCAGTGTCTTGCTGCGGTCGTCAGCTGAGATGGGGACAGGTGTCGCCGGTGCTACCGTTCTGGCACACCGCTGGCTCGGAGCGATGACTTTCACCGGACCTGAATCTCGAGTGGGGAAACATTTCAACCGCCGAACTGCACTCGCGTCATGCGCAGACTGACGACAGCTTGCGGGACGATGAGCCCGACTATCGCTGGCTGATCCGCGTATGGGTCCTCGTCGCGTCGTTCGCGGTGGTGACCTTGGCCTGGTCGTACCACGTCGGAATTCCGCTCAGGGATCCGCACGGTGCGATCTTCGTCAGCCGGATCGCCATCTCGATCGGTCTCTTCGTCGTGTTCGCGCTCGTGGACGCCGCAATGCGCACAGGGCGCCGAGAGTGGAGCGTGGGCAAGGCTTCCGCGGTGCTGCGGAGACGGTGGCCGCGACGCCGACTGGCAGTTGCTTTGACCGGCTTGCTCGCCTACCACCTCGTGTACTTCTGCTACCACAACCTGAAGAGCTGGGACGTCTTCAACACCGTCCGTGACGACCTGCTTCTGCGCGTGGACAGATGGCTCTTCTTCGGGCACAGTCCCGCGGTCCTCCTTCACGACATGCTGGGCCAGCACGTCGCGACCTATGTGTTGCTGGTCATCTACGAGTCGTTCTCCACCTTGGTGTCGCTGTCGTGGGTGGCCGCGCTCGTCTTCGCGAACCGGCTCCGGGACGGCTACGTCTTCTTGGCGTCGGCGCTGTGGGTGTGGATGCTCGGCGTCGGCACCTACTACCTCATCCCGTCGCTCGGCCCGTTCAACTCCGCTCCCCAGGAGTTCGCCGGCCTGCCCCATACGATGGTCACCGATACGCAGGCGAGATACATGGCGCAGCGGGAGTACCTGCTGCTTCACCCAAGTGCCCACGACGCCTTCGCCCAGGTGTCTGCCTTCGCCAGCCTGCACGTCGGCGTCACCTGCGTGATCCTGCTGATGGTTCGCTACTACGGCTTCCGTCGCGCCACGCAGGCGATGACCGTCTACCTCATCGGCACCATCGTGGCCACGATCTACCTCGGGTGGCACTTCGCCGTCGACGACGTCGCAGGTCTCGCGATCGCCTACCTCGCCGTGTTGTTCGGGCGGTTGATGATCTACCCCCGGGGCCGGCCGTCCGCCTCGGACCCACAGCCCGAGGCGGTCACGGCCCCATGAGGAGAGGGGGGGCCGCTCAGCTCTGAGCGGTCCGGTGCCCGCCCTGGCGGAGCGTCGCGAAGACGTCGCCCTGCAGGGTCCCTGGCGGTCTGCCCTGCTCGACGTACCACTCGCGGCCGAAGACGAGCGCGAAGAGTGGCGCGGGCAGGCGCAGGAAGCGGTCGAGTACCCGGACCTGCCCCGCGCCGCGGCGCTGCGAGCCGTGCGCAGCCATCGCCGCTCGCTTCGCTCCCAGCTGACCGGTCACCCTGACTCGATGAGTGATCTCCCCACGAGGGCTGAACACCTTGTCGGTGCCGAGCGGCGCGGAGCTCCCCAGAGCGTGGCCGAGAAGCCGCAGGGCGCGGAGTACGCCGCGAAACAGCGACGCCGACACGGTTGCCTCGAGGACGACGGGGGTGCCGGCAAGCTGCGCGGCACGGGTCCCGACGTGGTGCACCTGGACATGGTCCGGGTGGCCGTAGCCACCGTTCCGGTCGTAGATGGTCAGGACGTCGGCCTGCTCGGCGCGCAGCAGGTCAGCGAGCCTCCGGGCGGCCTCATCGACGTCGGCGTTGGCGAACGCCGCCGAGTCCGAAGGGTCGCGCTCCAGGCCGGAGTCTCCGTATCCCAGCGTGTCGACCCGAGCGCAGCCCAGGGCGGCTGCTGCGGTGTGCAGCTCGGCCATGCGCAGGCGGGCCAGGTCGTCGCCATGACCGTCCTCGCTGCCCGCAAGGCCACGTTCTCCGCGCGTAGCGGTGACCAGCACGACGCGGTGTCCTTCGGCGGCGGCCCTGGCAAGCGTGCCACCGGTCAGCAGCGCCTCGTCGTCGGGGTGGGCATGGAAGGCGACCAGCGTGTAGCGGGTGCCTGACGACAGGGCAGCGTCTCCCGGGTGCTCGTGCATCGCGTCAACCACCGAGGGCCGCGCGGAGCGGTCGCCGCCCTGAGGCTCGTACCTCGGCGTGTGCGAGGGCGTACGCCGCGTCGTTGTGGTCCAGGGCGTTCTTCCACGTCATGACCGACGCCGTGGTCCGGTTGTGCTCGGAGACCCGGTGCCGCAACGGGGCGTCCTCCACGAGCCGTCTCAGCCGGTCCACCATGTCGCCGTCGGTGGCGCAGAGCCAGCCCTCGGCCCCTTCCCGGACGAAGTCGGACATGCCGCTGGCGGCATGGCCCACGACCGGAAGCCCGACGCAGCGCGCCTCCAGTGCGGCGAGCCCGAAGGACTCGAGGACGGCCGGTGCGACGTACAGGTCTGCGCTGGCGAGAGTCCGCAGGACGTCGGCCGGCTCCAGCCGGCCGGTGATGGTGACCGAGTCCTCCAGCCCGTCGAGGACGAGGCGGCGCTCGAGCCGGGGACGTAGGGGACCGTCGCCGATGATCGTCAGCTCCACGGGAACCGACGTGGAACGCATCAAGGCGTCGAACATTCCCAGCAGCTGGAGCGGTCGTTTGCGCCGAGCGATCCGCATGGTGCTCACGAGCTGCACCGGCTGGCCGGGCTCACGCTCCGGCGACCGCTCGCGAGGGGCCACCTCGACCGCGTTCGGCACGACCGGCACATGGGGGCGCCCAGGCAGACGCGACCCGAGCTCTTCCGCGGCAACCCTGCTCACCGCGGTCCACAGGACGGGGGAGCGGCGCAGACCGGCCAGGCTCGCCGCCACAGCGGGGATCGGGCCCAGCCCGTTCCACAGAGAGTGGATCGTGACGACGGTGGGGACACCCCGGCGACGGGCGATCGCAGCGAGGGGAGCGGAGAACGGCGCGATCACGGAGACATGGGCGTGCACGACGTCGTACGACGTGAAGTCGACGCGGGCGCCATCGAGGACAGAAGCCACACGGCGTACGGCGACCGGGCCGGCGTCGTTGCTGCGCCTTCCGTCGGCGGTCGAGGGGGTGGATGTGAGCACGGTGACCTCGTCGCCACGGGCAGCGTGACGGGCGGCCAACGCGGCAACGTGGGTCTCGATGCCGCCGAGGACGGGGAGGTAGTGGTCGGTCAGGTGAAGAATCTTCATGCGGTCACCTGCTCCGTACGTTGACGGGACGAGCTCCGATGGAGCCATGCCCAGCCGCCGAGCAGGGCGCCTCCTAGTGGAATCTCCATCGCGATCAGGAACACCCGGTAGAGCAGCACTCCTGCGACCACCTGGACCGGGTCGAGACCGGCGGCGACCAGCCAGGCGATCGTGCCGACCTCGGCAACGCCGGTGCCGCCGGGGGTCACCGGGATGAGAGTGCCGAGCCGCTCGATGGCAGCGGCTGTCAGGACGACCGTCACCGGGGCGTCGAGGCCGACGGAGCGCAATGCGAAGAACAGCAGCACCACCTGGGCCGCGACGTAGCCGATGCTCGCCGGGACGAGCCGCGGCCAGTGCCCGGCCAGCAGTGCCTGGATCCGGGCGCCGGAGTCGCGCAGGTAGGTCCGAAGAACCGTGTGCCAGCGCCGATCTCGTCCCAGGCCGGAGGCGAACGGACGCGCGAGGGCCACCCGGGCCAGCAACGCGACCAGGAGGACGCCGGAGCAGCAGGCGGTCAGCAGCCAGAGGACCGCCGGCACGTGCAACGACAGAGCCAGGAGGGTCGCGACCGCGACCAGCGGGAGCAGCAGCTTGGTCATCACGTCGAGAGCGTTGGTCAGGATGCAGAAGGCGACGAACGCCCGGTCGGAGTGGCCCCAGGTCCTCACCATGCGCCAGTTCAGGGCGGTCGCCACGGCGCCGCCGAGGGGTACGGCGTTCGCCACGGCGCTGCCGCTCAGGTTCAGCAGCAGTCCGCGCCGTACTCCGAGCCCGGGAAGTGCCGCCGAGAGGACGACCGAGTAGATGCCCAGACCACCCAGCCAGATGGCGGCCAGCATGCCCAGACGTGAGGGGTCAACGCCATGCAGTGCAGTGGCCACGTCGACCCAGCGCACTCCGGCAACCCCATGGGTGGCCGTCCACAGTCCTCCGAAGGCAACGCCGACCACCAGGGCTGTCTTCCACGCGTATGCCCTGTATCGCGCACGTTCCTGCATCCGGGCCCCTTGGGGGTCGCTGTCGGGTGGGTTGGCCGGGCCGGTCCCGCCCGGGACGGCTGACGGGGACAAGCATGACGTCTGATCCTGAAAATAGGATGAACTGGTCCGGTACATCCGGCAGGCGGCCCGTGTCGGCGAGTCTTCGAAGGAAGGACGGCGGGAACGTCACTGCGGACTCGCGGTCGTGGAGCACACCGAGCTCGCCCCGCCGGTCGAGCCCGCGAGCCCGGGTCACAGAAGTTTGTTGGTGGCCTCGCGAGGTATGGCCTCGGGCGCCCGCTTTCGTCATCTTGCTGGGGCGGGCACGCCGGTGGAAGCGTGTTACCTGGCCGGCCGTGACCGGCGACCGGCAACTGAACCGTTGGAGGTAGTCCGATGGCTGACATCAAGATCAGCAACTTGGCAAAGGACGGCGAGCGGCGCCCATTCGCGGCGCACGGGCACGGGTTGCTCGCCAACGCGGGGGCTGTCTCTCTTCTCTACGGGACTTTCGAGCCAGGCTGGCGCTGGTCGACCGACGTTGCACCGCTTGTCGGGACCACGAGCTGCCAGGTGCACCACCTCGGGTACGTCCAGTCGGGTTCGATGCGCATCAAGCTCGACGACGGAACCGAACGCGAGGTCACGGCCGGCGACCTGTTCGACCTTCCGCCCGGACACGACGCATGGGTGACCAGTGACGTGCCGTGCGAGTTGCTGGACGTCTCCGCGGACGCGACGAAGTACGCCGTGGGCCGCCCCAAGGACATCGCCGAAGCCAACGACGCTGCGATGAAGCTCGTGCACAAGGGCTACGAGGCGTTCAGCGTCGGGGACATGGAGACAATGCGCTCGTTGTTCACCCGCGACGTCGTTCAGCACGTACCCGGAACGGGTCCCCTGGCCGGGACGTACAAGGGCCCCGACGCGGTGCTCGGGTACTACGGCCGACTCGCCGAGCTGACCGACGGCACGTTCCGCGCCGACCTCATCGACGTACATGGTGACGGACACGGGCACGTCGTCTCGGTCCACCAGCACTCCATGGTCCGCAATGGCGTGAAGCGCGTCTCACGTGGGTCGATCCTGTTCAGCTTCGTCGGTGACAAGATGTCGGATCTGCTCGAGCTGCACAGCGACCTCCCGGGAGACGACGCCTTCTTCATGAGCTGAGCGAGCTCGACAACCGGCCCGGCCGGCCCGGCGCCCGCTCCGGGCAACGCGCAGCAGCGGTCTCTCAGACCGCTGCTGCGACGCGGAGGATCGCCTCGACGGATCGATCTACGTCGGCTTCCGTGGTGGACCAGTTCGACACGGAGATGCGCATGAGGCGGCGTCCGTGCCAGGTCGTGCCCCCCATCCAGCACGTTCCCTCCTGCTGGACGGCCGTGATGACCCGGTCGGTGCGGTCGTCGTCGCCGAACCCCACGAGGACCTGGTTGAGCACGACGTCGTTGACCACCTCTGCGCCGCCCGCTGCCAGCGACCCCGCGAAACGCCGGGCCAGCTGACAGGGGTGTTCGACCAGCTCGGCAACACCTTCCCGGCCGAGCTCACGGAGACCCGCCCAGGCCGCGAAGCCGCGGGCCCTGCGCGAGGACTCCAGGGTGAAGTCGGACGGCCCGGCCGTCGTACCGCCGGACCCGACGAGGTAAGCCGCCGTGTACGACACGGCCGCGGCGTGCACCTGCGGATGGGCGCAGAACGCGAACCCGCTGTCGTAGGGAAGGTTCAGCCACTTGTGCCCGTCGCAGCCCCATGAGTCGGCAAGTTCCAGACCGTCCACGAGGTGTCGTGTCGTCGGACTTGCCGCTGCCCACAAGCCGAACGCGCCGTCCACGTGAACCCATGCACCATGCCGCCTGGCGACGTCGCAGCCGGCGGACAGGTCGTCGCAGGCGCCGGTGTTCACGTTGCCGGCCTGGAGGCACACGATGGTCGGGCCACCGGGTCCGTCCGCCAGCACGCGTGCGAGGTCATCGACATCCAGTGCGCCGTTGGCATCGGCTCGCACCGGCTCCAGACAGGAGGTGCCGAAGCCGAGCAGCCGCAGAGAGCGGTCGATGGTGGCGTGCCGCTCGACTCCAGCCACGACACGGACCGCCGGAGCGCCAGGCAGGCCGTCGCGTTCGACGTCCCATCCTGCTTGTGCCAGGACCTGATGACGGCCGGCGGCCAGGCCCACCGTGTTCGCCTCCTGGGCGCCGGTCACGAAACCGACGGAGGAACCCTCGGGGATCCCCAGCAGTTCCTTGAGCCAGCCTCCCGCGACCGTTTCCGCGGCGGCCGCGGCAGGAGAGAGCACCGTGTTGAACGCGCACTGGTCCCAACCTGCGGCGACCATGTCGGCTGCTGTCGCGGCCGGGAGACTGCCGCCGATCACGAACCCGAAGAACCGTGGCCCCGCGCTCGACATGAGACCTGGCTCGGCGGCGTCGACGAGCTGCTCGAGGACGTCGGTCGGTGTGGACCCCTTCTGCGGCAGCGGGCCGCCCAGGGCTTCGCAGAGCTCGGCCATGCCGGCACTGGGAGAGACCGACCGCTCGGCCAGGCTCGCTCGGTAGTCGGCCACGTGCTCTGCGGCCCCGTGAAGCAACGGACCCATGTCGTCCACGCCCAGCACGCTACGCCCGCCACCGCGGGCCGCGGGGTCGGTCACCCGCTTCTGGCCAGAACGGCCCACCAGCCGGGGCCACTTGGGGTCACTCTGTCGAGTCCGGCCGCAGCTGGCCGACGGTCCGGGGGAGTGGCTCGAAGCCTGGGGTGGCCGCGAGGTGCACGTTGAGTGCCGTGACCGCGCGGGCGTGGGCGCGACGCAACCCGGTGGGCTGCAGTGGCATGCCGGCCGGCCGTCGCACACCGGCGCCGTCGTGGTTGGCAGCGAGCGAGACCCAGAGCGAGCGGGTTCGTGGGGTCTTCTCGGTGAGGACTGCCCGCACCTCCAGCCAGTGCCGCAGGGTCGTCATGGCCGAGCTGCTGAGTGCGACCGTTCGGGGCGGCGGGAGACTGCGAGTCGAGGGCGGGCGGGGCTGGTAGGTCACAGTGCCTGCCGCCAGGTCGAGGTCGTCCGGCGTGAGTGCGGCGAGCTCGCCGCTGCGCATGCATGCCTCGTGCACCAGGACGGCCATCGCGGCGGTGCGGACGTCGGCAGGTTTCGCGTCGACGGGCAGCGCCCGCCATCGCCAGTGGCGTACGGCCAGCGTCGCCGCGTGTTCATCCACGCGCGGTCTCGGACCTGGAAGACCGACCGCGTCCTGGACCGGGTCGGCCAGGCCGGCCGCCTCGGCGAGCAGTCGCAGGCAGGCTCGGCGTACGCGACGGGTGGCGTCGGGGGAGGGCCGCTGGGCCGTGCCCCGCTGGCGCAGGGTCCCGCTGTCGGCTGCGGTGAGGTAGCGAGACACGAAGCCGTCGTCGAACCAGGCCGCGGTGGTGGCCGGTCGCCGTGGATGGGGGAGCGTGGCCGCGAACGCGACCAGCTCGGACACGACCCAGGCCAGCTGTCGTGACCGGCTTGCACTGCGGCCCGCACGCGCCGCGGCGAGGCAGTGATCGAGTGATGGCGGTGGTCCGTCGCTGTTCACCGTCCATAGATAACAGGCCCAGACGTCCTCGTGCCGGCGACACGCGCAGGCGGCCGCGGGAACGCGCTGGCTGAGGACCTTCGCCTCTACGGCGATGTGACAGCGCCCGGGAGCCTGGGAAGCACCTCGAAGGACACGATTGGCCGGGAGGTCGAACGGTGGCTGCTCGTGGCTACGTCGTACGGGACCCGGATCACTTCAGTGGTCTGAGGTGACCTCCGTGGCGATGCCAAAGGAGACTCGTCGGGCGGTTGTCGACCTCTTTCGTACGAGAAGGGCAGGCGCTGGGACGATCGAGGGACGTCAGCGGCGTCGTCTGTGGGAGCTCATCAGGTTTGCGCGAGCGAGCTCACCGTTCTACCGGGAGCTGTATGCGGAGCTGCCACGAGACCTGCCTGACTTCTCTGCGCTGCCCGCGGTGACGAAGCCGCAGCTGATGCAGCGGTTCGACGACGTCGTGACCGATCCACTCGTCACGCGTGCGGACGTGGAGGCGTTCGTGGCCGAGACTGCGAACATCGGTCGGCCGTTCCTGGGCAGGTACCTGGTGGCGACGACGTCCGGCACCTCGGGCACACCGGGCGTCTTCCTGCAGGATGAGTTCGCCAGGACCGTCGGAGGGCTCCTACCGCGGATACGTGGCGGTCTGACCAACTGGTACGGCGTCGGCGGCGCCTTGAAGTTCCTGCTGGCTGGTCGCCGATACGCCCTCCTCGATGTCGGGGGCGGACCGTACGCCGCAGTGGTCGCCTTCGAGTGGGCACGACGACAGCATCCCGGCGCGTCGAGGAACCTCCGGTTCGTCTCGGTCATGAACAGCATCGACGGCCAGGTAGCAGAGCTGAACGAGTTCCGGCCCCGGGCCCTCGGTGGCTATCCGTCCGCCATCCTCCTCCTGGCCCGGGAGCAGTCCGCCGGCCGTCTGCGCATCAGGCCGATGTTCGTCATTCTCGTCGGCGAGACCGTCACCGACGCGACCCGCCGGGTGATCGAGGAGGGCTTCGGCTGCCGTAGCTACGAGGAGTACGGGTCGACCGAGAACGGTGCGCTGGCAGTGCAGTGTCGGGAGGGCTGGCTGCATTACAGCGCTGACTGGTTCGTGCTGGAACCCGTCGACCGGAACTACCGGCCGGTCCCGCCCGGAACACGGTCGCACACCGTGCTGGTGACGAACCTGATGAACAGGGTCATGCCGTTCATCCGCTACGACCAGGGCGACAGCGTCCTGCTCAAACCGGAACCCTGCGAATGTGGCAGCGCCTTTCCCGCCATGCACGTCACCGGGCGGGAGGACGACCTGCTGGACCTGCCGTCGAAGAACGGCGGAGGCACCGTGCCTGTAGCCCCGCTGAGTCTGGTGACGGTCCTCGAGGAGACCCCGGGGGTGTACCGCGTCCAGGTCATCCGCACTGCTCCCGCGACCCTGGAGATACGCCTGGAGGCGATGCCCGAGATCGACCGCGAGTCGGTCTGGGCGGCCCTCGTCGGGCGAGTCCGCTCCTACCTCGACGAGCAAGGTGTCAGCGGGGTCGAGCTGACCCTCTCCAGCGACCCTCCGAAGCAACATCCCCGGAGCGGGAAGTACCAGCAGGTGATCGACGAGGCATCATCTCTCCAGGCGTAGCCGCAACCTCTGCGCGGGTGCTCACCGTCGCGCTGGTTCACGCCAGATGACGTCACTGCTATGGTCGCCTCCGTCCACCACGGGAGCCTGAGGCATCGGGCTGAGATGGGGCTGTGGCCGCTCCGACCGTCGAACCTGATCCGGGTAATGCCGGCGAAGGAAGTGAGGAGCGGCGTGCTGCCACGCATCCACTGCATCACCGATCTCCCGGCGCACGACGAGAGCGCCGTCGACCTGCTCGAGGCCGTCACCCGTGCAGGTGTGGGCGCCGTGCAGGTCCGGGCCAAGACTCTGAACGATCGCGAGCTGGTCGCCTTCACCCGCAGCCTGGTCGAGCGGCTCGCCGGGACAGCGACCAAGGTGATCGTGAACGACCGCCTCGACATCGCTCTCGCGACGGGGGCTCATGGTGTGCACCTGGGCCTCGACGACCTCCCGCTGCGGGAGGCGCGGCGTCTGGCCCCAGAGGGGTTCCTGGTCGGTGGAACCTGCCGGAACCCGGATCACGCCAAAGGGGCCAGGGCGCAAGGCGCCGACTACGTCGGTGTGGGGCCCGTCTACCCCTCCACCACGAAGCTGGGACTGCCTGAGCCGATCGGCCTCGACACGCTGCGCGCCACGGCGCGGGTCCTCCCTGCGATCGCCATCTCGGGGGTCGACGCGGAGCGGGTTCCAGAGGTGATGGCCAGTGGGGCCTACGGGGTCGCCGTGGCGGCGGCTGTCTGCCGCGCGTCAGATCCGGTGCTCGCCGCCAGGGAGCTGGTGGACGCGGTTGGTGCCTGGGCATGAGGGTCGCGGTGGTCGGCGCGGGCATCATCGGGCTGGCGTGCGCAGAGGAGCTGGTCCGCGCCGGTCACGACGTATGCATCTTCGACCCCGACCCGGCGACGGGTGCGACCCACGCCGCGGCCGGGATGCTCGCGCCGGCCGGCGAGGCATGGCACGGCGAGACACCACTGCTGCAGCTGGGTCTGGCCTCGGCACAGCTGTGGCCCGAGTACGCCGCGAGGCTGGCGGCCCTGTCGCGGACGGACATCGACCTGACGACACAGGGCACGCTGCTCGTCGGTCAGGACAACGACGACCACCAGCAGGTGAGACGCACGCTCGACGTGCTGAGTGCCCGGGGGATCGCGTTCGAGGACCTCGACCGGCGCGAGCTGAGGGCACGCGAACCCGCGCTCGCTCGCGCGGTGGGTGGCGCACTGCTCCCTGACGATCACAGCGTCAACCCTCGAAGGGTGGCGGAGGCGCTCCTGAGGATCGTCGGTGACCGGCTCGTGCGGCAAAGCGTGCGGGAGGTCGGCGACGAACTTCTCCTTGCAGACGGGGCACGCGTCGACTGCGACACGGTCGTCGTCGCGACCGGTGCCTGGGCACGGGCCTGGGTCCCCTGGGTCCGCCCCGTCAAGGGGGAGACCATCCTGGTCCGCGCCGCCGACCCGCCGACTCGGGTGCTGCGCGCCCGTGTGCACGGCGAGCCGGTCTACGTCGTCCCGCGCGCGGGTGGGGAGGTGGTGATCGGTGCGACCGAGGAGGAGCACGGCAACGCGGACCCGCTTCCGTCCGTGGGCGCGGTCGTCCGTCTGCTGAGCGCCGCCCGGTCGCTGCTGCCGGGGCTGGAGACCGCCGACATCCTCGACATCGTCGCCCGGCACAGGCCCGGGACCCCGGACAACGGTCCGATCCTCGGGCTCCGGGACTCGGGCAGTGCGCTCCGGCAGGTGCTCGCGGTCGGGCACTACCGCGGCGGTGTCCTGCTCGCGCCGCTGACGGCACGGGTGGTGCGGGCCTACGTCGAAGACACGGAGGTGCCCCCGGTCGCGCGCTGCTTCACGCCGGACCGGTTCGCCGGCGGGCCGGCCGGTCTCCCACACGTTCCCGGGCCTCACGAAAGGGTCTTCACGTCATGAACATCACCGTCAACGGCCAGCCGCGCCACGTTGAGCCGGCAACAACCCTGCGGGGGCTCGTGCAAACCCAAGGGGGAGTCGCGATCGCGGTCAACGGGGAGGTCGTCCCTGCTTCGTGCTGGACCTCCAGGCACCTGGTCGACAACGACGCGGTCGAGATCGTCACCGCACACCAGGGCGGCTGATCACTCGTGCAGGTAGCAGGCGTCAAGCTCTCCAGCCGACTCTGGATCGGCACCGGAGGACTGACGAACCCGGCGACGGTCGCCGACGTCATCGAGGCCGCGCAGCCGGGTCTGGTGACCGTGTCGATCCGCCGGACCTCGGACACCGGTACCGGTGGGCTGCTTCGGACCTTGAGGGACAAGGGCGTTCGGATCCTGCCGAACACCGCCGGCTGTCTGAGCGCGCGCGACGCCGTGCTCACCGCGCAGCTCGCGCGAGAGGCGTTGGAGACCGACTGGGTCAAGCTCGAGGTCATCGGCGACGAGGTCAGCCTGATGCCCGACGTCGTGGAGCTGGTCGAGGCCGCGGAGCTGCTGGTGCGCCAGGGCTTCACCGTGCTTCCCTACACGACGGCCGACCCAGTGGTCGCGCGACGCCTCGCGGACGTCGGCTGTGCCGCGGTGATGCCGCTCGGGTCGCCGATCGGGTCCGGCCGGGGGGTCGCCGACCCGTACGCGATCGAGGCGGTGCGAGCAGCGGTGACCGTGCCCGTCGTCCTCGACGCCGGAATCGGTACGGCCAGCGACGCGGCGCTCGCGATGGAGCTCGGGTGTGACGCCGTGCTCGCCGCAACCGCGATCACCCGTGCCGAGGACCCGGTGCGCATGGCGGCCGCCCTCCGTGGAGCCGTCGAGGCGGGCGAGCTTGCGCGCAACGCCGGGCGCATCCCACGGCTCACCACGGCCCGCGCGTCGAGCCCGATGGCCGGGCGGGTCGGGACATGAGGCTGCCGCGGGTGCTCCTGCTGACCGACCGCGCCCAGCTTCCTGCCGGGCGTGAGCTCGTGGACACGGTGTCCCGGTGCGTGGATGCGGGGGCAGAGGCGGTCGTCGTGCGTGAGCTCGACCTCCCCGACGAGGACCGTCGGCAGCTCACCTCGCGGATCGCCCGCACCCGTGCGCTCGTGATCACGGCGCGCACGTGGTTGGAGCACGCCGACGGCGTACACCTGTCGGCGACCCAGGCGGGTGCGGACCGGCGACCGGCGCCCTTCCACGGCAGGTCGTGCCACACCGATGACGACGTCCGCCGTGCGGTCACGGAGGGTGCGTCGTACCTGACCATCTCTCCGGTGGCCGCAACCGCTTCCAAGCCCGGATACGGACCGTCGATCGGCGCCGCGGGCGTACGACGGGCGGCGGAGCTGGCCGGAGCGGTCCCGGTGTTCGCGCTCGGCGGCGTCGACGCCGAGAACGCCATGGCCATGCGGGCCTCCGGTGCCTACGGCGTCGCTGTGATGGGCGCGGTGATGCGCGCGGACGACCCGGCCCTTGCCGTGACACGGATCCTGGAGGAGTTGCGATGACCACCCCGCTCGTCGCCCTCACCATCGCGGGCACCGACTCCGGCGGCGCCGCGGGAGTCGCCGCGGACCTCACCACCTTCGCCGCGCTCGGCGTCCACGGGGCCTGCGCGATCACCGCTGTCACCGCCCAGGACACCACCGGCGTGCGGCGCATCGTCCGGCTCCCGGCCGACGACGTGCTGGCCCAGATGGAGGCCGTGCTGGACGACCTGCCCGTTTCGGTGATCAAGACCGGCATGCTCGGGAGCCCGGACGTCGCCCGCATCCTCGGCCGGCTCCCGGAGCACCTGCCCTTGGTGGTCGACCCTGTCCTCGTCGCGACCAGCGGGGCCGCGCTCGCGGGCGAGGACGTGGTGGCCGCCTACCGCGAGCACGTCATCCCCAGAGCCACGGTGGTCACGCCCAACCTCGACGAGGCGATCCGGCTCGTCGGCTGCGCCAGGAGCGACCCGCCACAGGACATCGCGCAGGCCCTGCACACACTCGGCCCGGCCGTCGTACTCACCGGCGGTTCCCCTGCCGCCGACTCATGCCGCGACATCGTCGTCGACCACGGGGGCAGGACTCATGTGCTCGAGCACGCCGCTGTGCCTACGACAAACGACCACGGCACAGGCTGCACCTTCGCTGCCGCCCTCGCCGTCGGGGTGGGGCGAGGCGATCGGCTCGTCGACGCGGCCGCCGCGGCCCAGTTGTTCGTCGCGGCCGCCCTCAGGGTCTCCGCCGGCTGGCGGCTCGGCCGTGGCCGTGGCCCGGTCGCCCACACGTTTGCCCACCCATAAGAAGGAGAGCTCATGCAGACCCATCCCAGCCACAGCACCGTCTACCGTCCCGGCGCACGTGGCGACCTCCGCGTCCCGTTCACGCGGGTGGCGCTGACCAACGGTGAGACGTTCGACAGGTACACCACCGCCGGTCCGGGCGGTGACCCCGAGGCCGGCCTTCCGCCAGTGCGTGCCGGCTGGGTCCTCGAGCGCGGCGACACCGAGGAGTACGACGGCCGCGAGGCCAGGCTGGTCGACAACGGCAAGGCCGCCATCCGGCGGGGCCACGCGCGGGAGGAGTGGCGAGGCGCCAAGGCACGGCCGCGACGCGGCGACGGGGCCGTCACGCAGATGCACTACGCCCGTCGGGGAACGGTGACGCCCGAGATGGAGTTCGTCGCGATCCGGGAGGGCTGCGACGTCGAGCTGGTGCGTTCCGAGGTTGCCGCGGGGCGCGCGATCATTCCGGCCAACGTGAACCACCCGGAGGCGGAGCCGATGATCATCGGCCGCCGGTTCCTGGTGAAGGTCAACGCGAACATCGGCAACTCCGCGGTCACCAGCTCCATCGCCGAGGAGGTCGACAAGCTGACCTGGGCGGTCACCTGGGGCGCTGACACGGTGATGGACCTGTCGACCGGTGACGACATCCACACCACCCGGGAGTGGATCATCCGCAACTCGCCCGTCCCGATCGGGACCGTGCCGATCTACCAGGCTCTGGAGAAGGTCGACGGCGAGGCGCACAAGCTCACCTGGGAGGTCTTTCGTGACACCGTCGTCGAGCAGTGCGAGCAGGGCGTCGACTACATGACCATCCACGCCGGCGTGCTCCTGCGCTACGTGCCGATGACCGCGCAGCGGATCACAGGGATCGTCTCCCGTGGTGGCTCGATCATGGCCGGGTGGTGCCTGGCACATCACGAGGAGAACTTCCTCTACACGCACTTCGACGAGCTGTGCGAGATCTTCGCCCGCTACGACGTGTCGTTCTCACTCGGTGACGGTCTGCGACCCGGTTGCACCGCCGACGCGAACGACGAGGCACAGCTCTCCGAGCTCCGGACCCTGGCCGAGCTGACCGAACGCGCCTGGGAGCACGACGTCCAGGTGATGGTCGAGGGGCCGGGCCACGTCCCGCTGAACCTGGTGGAGGAGAACGTCGCGCTCCAGCAGGAGTGGTGCCACGGGGCTCCCTTCTACACCCTCGGCCCGCTCGCCACCGACATCGCGCCGGGCTACGACCACATCACCTCCGCGATCGGTGCCGCGACCATCGCGATGCACGGCACCGCGATGCTCTGCTACGTCACCCCCAAGGAGCACCTGGGTCTGCCGAACCGGGACGACGTGAAGACCGGCGTCATCACCTACAAGCTGTCCGCGCACGCCGCCGACGTGGCAAAGGGGCACCCGGGCGCCAGGGACTGGGACGATGCCTTGTCCAAGGCCCGCTTCGAGTTCCGCTGGCGGGACCAGTTCGCGCTGTCCCTCGATCCGCACACCGCCGAGGCCTTCCATGACGAGACGCTGCCGGCCGAGGCGTCCAAGACCGCGCACTTCTGCTCGATGTGCGGACCGAAGTTCTGCTCGATGCGGATCAGCCAGGACGTGCGCAGGTACGCCGAACAGCGTGGCCTCGACACCGACGCCGCGATCGATGAGGGACTCAGGGAGAAGTCCGCCGAGTTCGTCGAGCTCGGCCGGTCCGTGTACGTCGAGGCCCGGGACTGAGTGACGTCGTCCGTCAGAGCGTGCGTTAGGTTGTCCAGCGGCATGAACCTGCGAGGTGCCCCGAAAGCTGAGAATCCGCCGGCCGGGCGCGGGAGGCCCTCCGGTGTGGCTCAAGGAGGTGCTGGACGTGAGTGCGACGGGTCTCCGTCGACCGCGGGCTCTCCTGGTCGCGGGAACCACCTCCGACGCCGGCAAGAGCGTCGTGACGACGGCGCTGTGCAGGGCGCTGCGACGACGAGGGCTGCGGGTGGCGCCGTTCAAGGCGCAGAACATGTCGAACAACTCGATGGTGACCGCCGACGGTGCCGAGATCGGCAGAGCCCAGTGGGTTCAGGCGGTTGCCGCAGGCGCCGAGCCCGAGGCGGCGATGAACCCGGTGCTGCTCAAGCCGGGGAGCGACCGCCGCAGCCACGTCGTGGTCATGGGCCGACCGCACGGTCAGCTCGAGGCGGGCGAGTTCGCCAACGGCCGCGGTGAGCTCGCCCGGGCAGCGTTCGACGCGTTCGACGACCTGGCCACTCGTTACGACGTGGTGGTGTGCGAGGGCGCCGGGAGCCCGGCGGAGATCAACCTGCGGCACCACGACTACGTCAACATGGGACTGGCCCAGCACGGTCGGATCCCGACGGTCGTGGTCGGGGACATCGACCGCGGCGGTGTGTTCGCGGCCATGCACGGCACACTGGCGCTGCTCGACGCCGCCGACCAGTCCCTGGTGAGCGGGTTCGTGGTCAACAAGTTCCGGGGCGACGTGGACCTGCTGGCGCCCGGCTTGCGGACGATCGAAGGCCTGACCGGTCGGCCCGTGCTCGGCGTGCTGCCCTGGCAGACCGGTCTGTGGCTGGACTCCGAGGACTCGCTGGCGCTCGAGTCACGACCGCACCACGACATGCAGCGGAGCGGACCCCGGCTCCGGGTCGCGGTGGTGATGCTGCCCCGGATCAGCAACTTCACCGACGTCGACGCGTTGTGCCTCGAACCGGACCTCGAGGTGACCTTCGTACGCGACCCGCGGGCACTCACCGACGTCGACGTCGTCGTGCTGCCGGGAACCCGCGCGACCCTCGAGGACCTCCGTTGGCTGCGCGAGTGCGGCCTTGGTGAGGCGGTTTGCGCGCATGCTGCGCGGGGTGGCGTGGTGCTCGGCATCTGCGGAGGCTTCCAGATGCTCGGCCGGTCGGTGGAGGACCCCGACGGAGTCGAAGGAGCAGCTGGTGCATCCGCGGCGGGCATCGGCCTGCTCGATGTGCGCACTCGGTTCCACCGGGACAAGGTGCTCCGACTGCCGCGAGGGGAGGCGCTCGGCGTCCAGGCGTCCGGCTACGAGATCCACCACGGCCGGGTCACGGTAGGTGATGCGGCACCCTTCCTGGGAGGCGCCCGAGCAGGGTCGGTGTTCGGCACGATGTGGCACGGCGTCCTCGAGGGCGACGATCTGCGTTGGGCCTGGCTGGCCGAGGCCGCTGCGTTGGCCGGCCGCGCAGGGTTGCGGTTCGGTACGACGAGCTTCGAGGCCGCTCGTCAGAAGCGGATCGACGACCTGGCCGACGCTGTCGAGGAGCACCTCGACATGGGGGCCATCCTCCACCTGGTCGAGCACGGGGCACCGGCTGACCTGCCCGTGATCAAGGGAGGCCTGGCATGACCGTGCTCGTCCCGGCGGCACGCGCGAGACGCGCGACCTCGGGTTGAGCGAAAGGCTCTCGTTGCAGAGATCCTGGCGTTGACGGAGCAGACTGGGCCGGGGGAGTGGTGGCCGCTGCGGATGAGGAAGCGTGGCCGCGTGACGGTCTCCTGCCGGCACTGATCGCCGTTCGGGAATACGCGGAGGTTCAGCGCCGGCCGGTCCTGGCGGCCGTATCCGAGATGGCTGCGTTCTGCAGGGCAGTGGTCACGTGGGTGACTGTAGGGCGAGGCTGTCTTCATAGATAACAGGCCCTGACGCCCTCAAGACACTGAAAGGAACGTCCCGTCACTGCCGCGCAGCAATGCACCTACGGAGGGGGTGGCCGCGCGATGGGTGGTTGTCGAGATGTTCGACGATGCCGCTCATCCGCGTCGGATGATCCGGACTTCGGCAGGAGGCGAGATGCTGCAGTCCGCTGCAGCAGGGACGATATGTCCTGCACCAGGAGCAGGAAGCGACAACGGCTGAGGAAAAGAAGTTCACCGTTGTCCAGGCCTCGTTCATCGGAGTCGGGGCGATGGTCGGGGCCGGAATCTTCGCCCTGCTGGGTGCGGCGGGCGCGGTCGCGGCGCCGCGGTGTGGCTGTCCTTCCTGCTGGCGGGAGGCATTGCGGCTCTGCAGGCTTACTCGTTCTCGAAGCTGGGCGCCAGGTACCCGTCCGGTGGGGGCATGCTCGCGTACCTGACCGCGGGCTTCGCCGACGGGCACGTCACCGGTGTCACGTGCTGGCTCCTCTACGGGGCGAACGCCATCGTCACCGCCGTTGCCCTGCTGGTCTTCTCCGCAGTCACGCTCGCGCACTTTCAGGTCCGGAAGGAGACCGGTGCGAGCTTCGTCATCCTCGTCCTCGCGGTGTCGTCCACCCTCGTGACGCTGCTGGTGTTCTGCGCCACGACCCTCGTCGACCAGCCCGCGACCGGCATCGCACTCGTCGCGCTCATCGTCTTGGCGACGGTGGTCGAGCTCCTCTGGAAACGAACTCGGGAGCGTCGACAGATTCGCTCGGCACCCCGCGCCCTGTGAGGTCGTCGAGCCTGTTGTCGAGGCACGATGGTCGAGTGGCGCCGGTAGCGTGAGCGGCGGTGAGTGCCCGCTACGAACGAGGGACCCAGGCACGAGCCCCCAGCCGTCCACTGCCCTCTCGCCCCGCAAGGAGAACCACATGCACTGGCTCACCGCCCCTGCTCACGCGCGCTGGCTGGAAGCCGAGGGCGACCGGCTCCTGGAGTTCGGCCGTGCCGCGCGTCACCCGGACGGTGGGTTCGCCTGGCTCGACGACGCGGGTCTCCCTGAGCTGGATCGACCGGTGGAGCTGTGGATCACCTGCCGGATGACGCACGTCTACGCGCTCGGCCACATGATGGGTCGGCCTTACTGTGGTGAGCTCGCCGACCACGGGGTCATGGCGCTGCGCGGCCGGTTCCGCGACCCGGAGCACGGCGGGTGGTACGCCGAGGTCGACGCTGGTGGCCCGACCAGCCGGGGCAAGACGGCCTACGAGCACGCGTTCGTGGTGCTCGCCGCCGCCAGCGCCACCGCGGCCGGGCGACCGGGCGGTCGCGAGCTGCTCGACGACGCGCTCGGGGTGCTGCTCGGACATTTCTGGGACGACGAGCACGGCATGGTCGTGGAGGAGTGGGACGAGTCCTTCGCGACCCTCGACGGCTACCGCGGCGTGAACGCGAACATGCACACGGTCGAGGCGCTGCTGTCCGCGGCCGACGTGCTCGACGACTCGTCGCTTCGGGAGAAGGCCGCTCGGATCGTCACGCGGGTCGTGCACGACCTCGCGGCCGGCAACGAGTGGCGGATCCCGGAGCACTTCGACGCGACCTGGACACCCGTCCTGGAGTACAACGTCGACGAGCCGGCGCACCCGTTCCGGCCGTACGGCGCGACGATCGGGCACTGGCTCGAGTGGGCTCGGCTGGCGTTGCACCTGCGAGCCGGGCTCGGCGCGTCTGCCCCGTCGTGGTTGCTCGACGACGCCCGGTCGCTGTTCGACGCCGCCGTGCGGGAGGGGTGGGCCGTCGACGGCGGCGAGGGCTTCGTCTACACGGTGGACTGGAAGGGTGTGCCCGTCGTACGCGAGCGGATGCACTGGGTCGCCGCCGAGGCGACCGCCGCAGCGGCTGCCCTGTACGCCGCGACGGGGGAGTCGTCGTACGCCGAGTGGTACGAGACCTGGTGGCAGCACGTTGCGCGGTGCTTCATCGACCGCGAGCGCGGGTCGTGGTGGCACGAGCTGTCCCCGGCCAACGAGCCGAGCCGGGTGACCTGGGAGGGCAAGCCCGACACGTACCACGCGTTCCAGGCCACCCTGGTCCCGCGGCTCCCGCTCGCCCCTGCGCTTGCCGTCGCGCTGCGCGACGTCGGCGTCGCCTGAAGCGGAGCCGCGTCCAGCCGGGAGTCAGCCCAGAGCGGGGGCGGCGGTCGTCCCCTTGCCGCCGGCGGCCTGCTCGTCGAACAGGGCGACGACCTCCTCGACCGACAGGTTCTTGGTCTCGGGCAGGAACCGGGTGATGAACCCGATCGCCGCGAGGCTGATCCCGGCAAGGAGGACCATCACCCACGGCAGCCCGATCGCCGCCTGGAGCGCGGGGAAGGCCTCGATGAGCGCGAAGTTGGCGATCCAGTTCACCCCGGCGGTGCTGGCCGCCGCGCGACCACGAACCGCGGTGGGGAACACCTCACCCTGCAGCAGCCACCCGGTGCCGCCGACGCCCATCGCGAAGGATGCGATGAAGATCGAGAAGCCGACCATGACCACCACGATCTTCGGCGTGCCCGTCAGCCAGGCGACGCCGACAGCGGCGACCAGCATGAAGATGGCCATGCCTGCGTAGCCGGTGAGCGCGAGCCGGCGCCGGCCGGCCTTGTCGATGAACCGGAAACCGAAGTACGTCGCGACGACGTTCACGGCTCCCAGGATCGCGGCCGCCACCAAGCCGGCGATCGCGGCGTGAACAGCCGTGTCGCCGGGGTTCTTGAACAACCCGCCGAGCAGCTGCGGCCCGTAGTAGAACGGCACGTTGATGCCGGAGATCTGCTGGAAGACGAAGAAGACCGACACGACCATCAGCGATCGCTTCACACCCGGGGTCCACAGCCGCCGGCGCTGTGCGTCGCGGCTCGCCTCCGCCTCCTCGAGCCGGTCGGCGGTCCGACGTACCTCCTCCTCGGAGACGTGGACACCGAGCTTCGCGAGCGCGGTACTGGTGTCGGCGTACCGACCCTGATGGATCAGCCACCGCGGTGACTCCGGCATGCGCGAGCGCAGCGCAACCGCGATGACCGCCGGGATGGCGCCGATGCCGAGGATGACCCGCCAGTCGACGTCCTTCGCCGAGCCGGGCGCGATGACGAAGATCAGCAGCGCTACGAGGTAGGAGACGAGGATCCCGACAGTGATCATCCACTGCTGGATGAGGCTCAGCTGCCCGCGCCGGCCCTTCGGCGCGAACTCGGCG
This sequence comes from uncultured Actinomycetota bacterium, assembly GCA_963700955.1. Taxonomy (GTDB): domain Bacteria; phylum Actinomycetota; class Actinomycetes; order Propionibacteriales; family Nocardioidaceae; genus Nocardioides_C. The sequence continues at coordinate 658,390 of CAVOZH010000004.1, forward strand.
ATGTAGGCCGTGGCGATGGCCGAGTCCGCTCCCACCGCCAGCCCGATCAGCGTGCGCGACGTGATGAGCATCGCCGCGTTGACCGTGACCGCGCACAGGATCGCGCCGAGCGCGTAGATCGAGGCGTCGGCCATCATCAACGACTTCCGGCCGAACCGGTCGGTGAGCGGGCCCGCTGCGAGCGCCCCGACCGCGGCACCCAACGACGCACCGGCGACGAGATACCCGGTCCAGAAGTTCGAGAGGTGGTACGGGATGAAGTCCAGCACGGACCCGATGACTGCCGTGTCGTAGCCGAACAGGAACCCGCCGATGCACGCGAGCAGGGCGAGATACCAGTACATGGAGCTCATCGCCGACGAGTCCAGCCCGTCGAGCACACTCACCTCGCCGCCGCGTCCGGTCTCGTACCTCTGCGCCATGTCAGCCTCCTTCGGGTGACCCTCCGCCTACCCGGGTGCCCTCCTCGACGGTCGGCTAAACGGCATGGGCGCGCGCCTGTCGGCGCGGCCTGTGAAGTGCGTCGGAGCCACCGGGATCGAAGGCCCAACCAGCCAGCGGCCCTGTGCTCAGCGGCCGAGGGATGACCGTGCGAGGACGGCTCCGTCGCGATCGAGGAAGGTCACGGCCGACACCGGTTCGGTGACAGTCACCCACCACACGGTCACGCCCTGCACCGTGCCGGGCGCGGTGGTGCGCGCCTCGATCTGGCGGCCCTCACCGGGCAGGGTCACCATCACACGTGCAGTATTAGGCGGTGCGCCCCCGAGGACGAGGTCTCTCGGCAGTCCGTCGTCGAGCACCAGCAACGTGCTCACCTCGCCCGGCGCCTGCCTGAGGTGGAGCCCGGACCGGAAGATGTAGCGCTGCCCCGCGTGCCCCACGAGCAGCGTCCCCGTGCAGTCGGCGACACCCGGCCAACGCGTGCACGCGAACGACAGGTCGCCGACGTCGTCGTACACCTGGTCTTTGGTCCCGATCCTCCGCAGCCACGCCGGCGCCGTGCCGATGGAGGGCAGGTAGCCAGGTTCGGCGAGGCCGTGCACACCCAGTGCCACAACCGGGCCCATGATCAGATCAGGGCTGAGGGCCCCGGTCCACAGGGTGTCCGGGCTGGTGGAGGCAGGGAGGACGACGAGACCGCGGGTCTCGAAGGCCCCGGGCGCCTCCTTCAAGACTCGGCGAGCGGCTGGCGTCAGTACTGGACCGATGTCCACCGCGACCGTCCGTCCCGCCGGGCCAGAACCCGCCATGCCCGCGGGAAGGGCGATCACACCCAACGTGGCCACCACGGTGGCGGCGACGGCCATCCGCTGGTGGGGGCCTCGCCGCCGAACTGCGGCGACGTCGTGAACGGTGACGCTCATGCGCACCTCCCGAGGATGACTCTCCACGGTCACACGCCGAGGCCGCTGAGGGAAGTGCCCCGAGCGCACAGGCAGGCGTACGGCGTCGGGCCGGCCTCAGGTCGCGCCGGTATCGTCTTGATGATGCGCGACAACCCCGGGACCGAGAACGCAGGCGACAGCCTCAGCCCTGCGGTGGGCCACGTCTACGACGTCTGGGTCAGGTGAGAGGGCACCGGGTCGCGGTGCTCCTCGTCGCCGCGGTCGGCACCGCACTTGCCGGCGTTGCCGCCCTGGCGCTGACCGGCGAAGCGCACGAGGAGGCAAGGTCCGCGCGAGTCGGCACTGCGCCGGTCACCTCGAACCGGACCGCTGACCCCCAGAACCAGAGCAATCTGTCCGCGCCGGGGTCCAGGCCGGCGACGGTCGACAGCGACTACACCTTTCCCGTCGCCGGCTGCCGGGTCACCTACAGTCGGGCCCATCACGACTACCCGGCCGCGGACATCTTCACAGGGGACGACTGCACCTTCGTCGCCCCGGTGGACGGCCGGGTCGACGAGGTGTCTCGCACCGACACCTGGGACCCGTCGGCCAACTCGGGTGCCACGCGCGGCGGCGTGTCGGTGTCACTGGTTGGCGTGGACGGCGTGCGGTACTACGGCTCGCACCTGCGGGCCGTGCTGCTCCGGGTGAGACCGGGCCTGACGGTCAGAGCTGGGCAGCCGCTGGGCCGGATCGGCGACAGCGGCAGCGCACGGGGGACCGGTACCCACCTGCATTTCGGGATCAGCTGGCCCACTGGCCCAGGGAAGTGGTGGGTTCGGCGTGGCGTCGTCGGACCTCAGCCTTACCTCGACTCATGGCGCGCTGGTGGCGGCCGCGACCCCGCTGCGGCCGTGGCGGCCGCGCGACGCGAGTACGGCGACGACTCTCGCTGCCACGAGTACTGCTGACCGCGCCATCCTCGGCGTGCTGGTGTTCCCCGCCTGCAGGGATGTTGAGCAGCGTTTGATCGAATTACCAAGTTTGTGGCCCTCGTCTGCGGGATGCTGAGGGTGTGACCAGTCGGCCGAACCGGGTCCTCGCGCTCGTGGTGGGCCTCATTGCCGTCATCGGCGTCGTCGCAGGTGTCTTGTCCGCGACCCGGCAAGTTCCCAAGTATGACCGTGGGACGCCTGAGGGCCTCGTCCAGGCCTACCTCACGGCCGTGATCGACGGAGATCATCAGGATGCGGTCGCGTTCCTCACACCGGAAAGCTCCTGCACGGTCGAGGATCTCGATCGGGCGTACGTGCCGGACGATGTCAGGGTCGTCCTCCGCGACACCGAGGTCGACGGTGACACCGCACAGGTCAAGGTCGACGTGGTCATGTCTTCTGGTGGGCCGTTGGAGGGCTCCGAGTACGCCGAGGAGCACACGTTCCGTCTGACCCGGGCGGGTGGGGACTGGCTCATCACCGGTGCACCCTGGCCGATGTACGAATGCAGCAAGGGGGAGTGACATGGCCTTCGGTCTGCTGCTCGTGATCCTGGTGGTTGTTCTCGTCGTGCTCGCCGTCCGCAAGGCGAACGCGCGAGAGGGGGGCGGTGCGCCGGACGGACACACGGTGCGGAGGTTCTTCCAGTACCTCCTGCTCTACGGGCTGCTCGTCGTCGTCGGCATCGGCCTCTCAGGACTCCTCGGCCGGCTCCTCGAGTGGGACGTCCTGGTCACGGCCGACGATGCGGAACTGGCGCGGAACCTGGCCTTCACCGTCGTCGGTGTGCCCGTGTTCGTGGGCGTTGCGCTCTGGTCTCGCCGCAGGCTTGCCGCGGACGCCGACGAAGCTCGGTCGCTCGGCTGGGCCTTCTACGTCACTGCCGCGTCTTTGACGTCTCTGGTCGTGGCCATGACCGGGCTTGGCCAGGTGCTCGAGTGGGCCACGGGGCTGAACGACTACAGCGGTCGTGGGCTGGCCTCCTTCCTCGTGTGGGGCGCTTTGTGGGGCGCCCACTGGTGGCTGGATGCCCGCGTCACCCCGCGGGAACACTCGCGGGTCCACCACCTCGCCGGTTCGCTGATCGGTTTGGCGACCGCTGCGACCGGGCTGGCTGGAGTCTTGGCAGGGGCGCTCCGCACCCTGCTGGGGCTGGACCGGGGCGGCGCCGTCCTCGCCGGTGACGGGAATCCGATGTTGCAGGGCCTCGTCACCCTGGCGGTGGGTGCGCCCGTGTGGTTCGTCTACTGGGTCAGGACAACGGCGAGGTACGACCGCGACGCGCTGTGGTTCGCCTACGTATTGCTGGCCGGGGTCGGTGGCGGGCTGGTTACCGCGATCGCCTCCGCGAGCACGCTGGTCTACTCGGTCCTCGTGTGGCTGGTGGGCGACCCCAGGTCCACGGATGCTGCGAAGCACTTCGAGAACGCCCCGACTGCGGCGGCGGCCGCCGCCGTCGGGCTCCTGGTGTGGTGGTACCACCAGGCGGTGTTGAAGGAGGCCGGCGCCGAAGCCCGCACCGAGGTGCGTCGGATCTACGAGTACCTGATGGCGGGGATCGGTCTCCTTGCCGCCGCCGCTGGTCTGACCACGGTCGTCGTGGCACTCATCGAGGCGGTGACGGGGACGGAGCGGGTCGTCGTCGGCGGCAGCACCGTCAACACGCTCCTCGCGGCAGCCACTTTGCTGGCCGTCGGCGGTCCGGTGTGGTGGCTCTACTGGCGGAAGATCCAGACGGCGGCCAAGTCCGAACCCGCCGCAGAGCTCATGTCCACGACCAGACGGGTCTACCTCTTCGTCCTCTTCGGCTTGGGTGGCGTGGCGGCCGTCGTCGCACTTCTCGTCGGCGTGTACCTCTTCTTCAAGGATGTCGTCGACGGCGCCGTGGGGGCGGAGACGCTCCGCAGGATGCGCTTCTCGATCGGTGTGCTGCTCACGACAGCCGCCATCGCGGCGTACCACTGGGCGGTCTACCGGGCCGATCGGGAGCACGTGCCGGCCGCGGTCAAGACGCCCGGGCCGAGGTTCGTGCTCCTTGTGGGCCCGGCTGACCCAGAGATAGCTCGAGAGGTCGCTCACCGCACCCACGGTCGGGTGCAGGCGTGGTCGCGGACGGACGACGGCCTGGCGACCTGGTCCGTCGACGAGGTGATGGCAGCCTTGGGTGACACGGCCTCTGACGAGGTCATCGTGCTCTCAGAAGCAGGGGGTCTACGCGCCATCCCCGTCCACCGCCACTGACAAGCCGTTGCCGTCTCCCGTCCGGCACCGGATTCCTCCGTTGGCGCTTGCCTCAACGCGGCATGAGGGCGTTCACCGAGGGCTGCGGGCTACGCGAACAGACGGACGAGCTGCACCGCGAGCACGACTGCGCCGAGAAGCCGTCGGGCAGGGCTTGCACCTCGGGTGAGCTCGTCCAGAGCCCACACGACGAGAGCGCCCTGACCGACGGCCTCCAGAGTCGCAGTGCGGCTCGGCCCCAACGCACCGGTCCATCCAACGATGATCGCGACCAGCCACACCGCCAGAGCGGGGTTCGGCCACTGAGCGAGCGTCAACCTTCCGTTCTGATCGCACACCCACCACCGGAGCGAGAGAACACGGGCAGGCGACGACGCATCGTGATTCGAGGGCGGCAGCGGCACGCTGTTGACTCTAACCACCCGCGCCACAGCCGCTGACCGGCAGCGCCCTGGTCGCCATCGACCGCTCGCCCGCCAACGGCCGGCACCAACGGCCGATCGTCGAGGCCTCCTGCCTTGTGCCGGTCAGGAACAGCCCTGGTGGACGTAGACGCACCGGCATCAGGTCCCGCGTGACTCACCTTCGAGGGCCGCGGTGATGCGGTGATGGACCTGCCAGATCTGTTCGGGAAGGTCACCGAACTGCGACAGGTGCTGGCTGCGGTGCTCCATCTCCTGTCGCCACCTGTCGGTGTCGAGCGTCAGGAGCTTGGCGAGGTCCGAGGGCGTGATGTCGATGCCGTCGAGGCTGAGCTCCTCCTCGGTGGGGAGGACGCCGACGGGCGTCTGGCGGCCCGTGACCTCGCCGTTCTTGAGCTGCATGAGCCAAAGCAGCGCACGTAGGTTGTCGCGATAGCCGGGCCAGAGGAAGTGGCCGTCCTCGGGGTCACGCTGGAACCAGTTGACGTGCGCGAAGATCGGCTGCTCGGTGGCTTCGCCGACGATCTCGAGCCAGTGCGCGGCGTACTGACCCTCGGGGTAGGACATGAACGGGCGCATCGACATCGGGTCGTAGCGGAGCTTGCCTTCGACGCCCTCGGCCGCGAACGTCGCCTCGGCACCGAGGGTGAGGCCGTCGTAGACGCCCTCGGCCAGGTCGGTGATGGCGCGGATCAGCGGCTCGCGGTCTCGGGTGCGACCACCGAAGATGATGCCGTCGATCGGTACACCCTGGGGCTCCTCGAAGTCGGCCGCGACGTTGGGGACGTTTGCGAGGGTGGTGGTGAAGCGGCTGTTCGGGTGCGCCCAGGGGGAGTCGTCGCCCTCGGCGCGCTCGGAGATGAGGTTGCCCTTCCAGTCGCGCCAGCCGGTGACGTCGGCCGGCGGCTCTTTGGTCCGGCCCTCCCACCAGACCTCATGGGTGAGGTCGTTGTAGGCGATGTTGGTGAACAGTGCCTTGGTGCCCGGCGCGATCGATACGAGCGCGGTCGGGTTGGTGGACTCGTTGGTGTCCTTGACGACACCGAACACGCCGTACTCGGGGTTCATCCCGTAGAGCCTGCCGTCCTCAGGGTTGACCCACATCCAGGCGATGTCGTCGCCGTAGAACTCGACGTGGTACCGGTCGCCGAGGGAGTCGGGGGCAAGCGTCATCGCGAGGTTGGTCTTGCCGGAGGCGCTGGGGAAGCCACCGCAGATGTGGTACTTCCGGCTCGTCTCCTTGTCGGTGATGGCCAGGAGCATGAACTGCTCGGCGAGGAACTTGCCCGAAGCCCATCCGTCGTACGACGCCTGGCGTAGGCCGTGGGCGATCTTGCCCAGCAGCGCGTTGCCCCCGTAGGACGACCCGAAGTGCAGGATCGTGCGCTCATCCGCAACGGTGACGAAGTAGCGCATGTCGTCAGGCGTGCCCTGCCCGAGGTTCTCCAGGTCACCGGTCACATGCACGGCGCGCACGAAGCTGCTGGGGTCGGCGAGGCTCTCGATGAAGTGGACTCCCACCCGGGCCATCCGGATCATGTGGAGCACCACGGTCCGGTGGTCGGTCAGCTGGACGCCCGCGGCGTACGCTTCCAGTGGCGAGCCGGCGGGTGCCATCAGGTACGGCACCACGTACATCGTCTTGCCTGCCAGGGCACCCTGCATGTGGCCCTCGACGACCGGCTTGATCTCCGAGGAAAGATGCCAGTTGTTGTAGATGCCACGGTCCTCGGGCCGACTGGTGGCCACGATGGTCCGCTCCTCCGAGCGGGCCGTGTCCTTGTGGTAGCTGCGGGAGTAGTACAGCCCCTCACCTGCGGGAAGAAGCTCACCCGCCTCGAGCGACTCACTGATGAGCCTTGCGTCGTCGGAGGCGCTGACCACCTCGATGCGCTCGGCTCCGGTGAAGTCTGCCCAGTGTCGGACATACTCCCGAACGTGCGGATTCTTCAGCCCCGCCTCATCAAGCACCGTATCGACATCGACCATCATCGCGTCCCCTCACGTCCCATTGCCCTCGCACCGTATCCCGAGGCGATGCACCGGATCACGAAGATCCCCATCCCGAGCCCATCGAATTCGTGTCGAAGACTCGAGCAGGGTCACGACCACGACGGCGCGGGTGTGTTCCACGGGAAAAGCGAAGGGCCCCTGACGCGAGTCTTCCGCAGGTCAGGGGCCTCACATTGGTGTCCGAGGGGGGACTTGAACCCCCACGCCCGATAAAGGGCACTAGCACCTCAAGCTAGCGCGTCTACCTATTCCGCCACCCGGACAAGGGTGCTCCCACAACTTCGTGTTTCGTTGCGAGCGCGGCGGTAACTGTAGCAAAGAACAGCCGTAGAACTCGCATCGACGTAGGGCCGTGGGGTCCTGTAAGGATGGTCACATGACTGCCACGCCTGAGAGCCGCGCCGAGACCGCGGGATACGACGCCGCAGCCGAAGTCGTCGACATCTGCCGAGACCTGATCCGGATGGACACGACCAACTTCGGGGACGGCTCCGGGCCGGGGGAGCGGAAGGCCGCCGAGCACGTCGCGACGCTGCTCTCCGAGGTCGGCATCGAGTCGGAGATCCACGAGTCCGAGCCGGGCCGGGCGTCCCTGGTCGCCCGCTGGGGCGGTACGACGGGCGAGCCGTTGCTCCTGCACGGTCACCTCGACGTCGTGCCCGCGAACGCCGACGACTGGCAGGTCCACCCGTTCTCGGGCGAGATCCAGGAGGGCTATGTCTGGGGTCGCGGCGCGGTCGACATGAAGGACTTCGACGCGATGCTGCTCTCGGTCGTCCGCGCACGGCAGCGCGCCGGCGCCGTACCGGAGCGGCCGATGGTGCTCTGCTTCACCGCCGACGAGGAGGCGGGCGGACACAAGGGCGCGGAGTACCTCGTCAAGGAGCACGCCGACCTCCTGGCGGACTGCACCGAGGCAGTCGGCGAGGTCGGGGGGTTCAGCACGACCGTCCGAGGCCAGCGCCTGTACCTCATCGAGGCCGCCGAGAAGGGCATGGCCTGGATGCGCCTGACCGCGAAGGGCAATGCCGGCCACGGCTCGATGCGGCACCCGGACAATGCGGTCACCGAGCTGGCCGCCGCCGTGGCGCGGATCGGCCGGCACGAGTGGCCGGTGCGGCTGACCCCCTCGATGAAGGTGCTCTTGTCGGCCGTGGGCGAGCTCGCTGGTGTGGAGGCCACCCCCGAGAACGCCGACAAGCTCGTCGAGGAGTTCGGCTCTGCTGCCCGGATGCTCGGCGCCGTCCTCCGCCACACCACCAACCCGACCATGCTCCAGGCCGGCTACAAGGTGAACGTCGTGCCCGGAGAGGCGGTCGCCCACGTGGACGGCCGGTTCCTGCCCGGCTACGAGGACGAGTTCTTCGACACCCTCGCCGAGCTCGTCGGGGACAACATCTCCCTCGAGTGGGTCAGCAAGCAGAACGCCCTCGAGACGACCTTCGACGGCGACCTGGTCGACGCGATGACCGCCTCGATCCTCGACGAGGAGCCCGACGCGATGGTGGCGCCGTACCTGATGTCGGGCGGCACCGACGCCAAGCACTGGAGGAAGCTCGGGATCCGGTCGTTCGGGTTCGCCCCGCTGCGGCTTCCCGCCGACCTGGACTTCACCGCGTTGTTCCACGGGGTCGACGAGCGGGTCCCGGTCGACGCCCTCGAGTTCGGGGCGCGCGTCTTCGACCGGTTCCTCGACCGGGCCTGACCAGGGGCAGCCGGAGCCGGCGTCAGAACATCAGGTACGGCACCCGCTGCTGGCGGATGATCTTGCGACGCAGTACGACGCGCCGGGTCCCGTCGGGGGAGAGACGCACCCGGTCGAGCTCCCAGCCGCCATGCTCGGCCCGGTCGGTGAGCATCCTCGTCACGGCGTTGCGCGAGAAGTCTCGCGAGATGGTGAGGCGCTCGAACTCGTACTCCACCCCTGGGTTGAGCGCCCGGCGCTTAGGCATCGTGTCGATCGGTGCACGGGACATGACGACATCGTGACACGCGTCCCCAGGGAACCTCTCGAGAACCCGCTCAGGTCGTGCGGGCGGAGACGTCCTCGAGCGCAGCCATGATCTCCGTGGGCAGCTCGCACTCCTCGACGGTCAGCGACCCCCGCAGCTGTGCCGCGGTGCGCGCGCCGACGATCGGTGCGGTGACACCGGGACGGTCGCGAACCCAGCTCAGCGCCACCTCGAGCGGGGACCAGCTCAGGCCGTCAGCGGCTCGGGCCACGGCTTCGACGATCCGCGCGCTCTGGTCGTTGAGATAGGCCCCGACGAAGTTGGAGAAATGGGGCGAGGCCGCCCGGGAGTCGGCAGGCGTGCCGCTGCGGTACTTCCCGGTGAGGACCCCACGTCCGAGCGGCGACCACGGCAGGATGCCGAGCCCGAGGTGCTGCGCGGCCGGGATCACCTCCGCCTCGGCTGAGCGGTTGATCAGGGAGTACTCCACCTGGTTCGAGGCGAGCGTGGCCCGTCCCGGGACCGCGGTCTGCCACGTGGCCGCCTTCGCGCTCTGCCAGCCGGTGTAGTTCGAGACCCCGACGTAGGCCGCCCGTCCGGTCGAGATGGCGTAGTCCAACGCGGTGAGGGTCTCGTCCAAGGGCGTGTCGTCGACCCAGGTGTGCACCTGCCAGAGGTCGACGTGGTCGACGCCGAGGCGCTTCAACGAGGCGTCCAGGGTGGAGATCAGGTACCCGCGGGAAGCGTTCGTCTCCCGCGCGCCGCGGGCCCGGCTGATCCCGGCCTTGGTGGCGAGGACGATGTCGTCGCGCGAGACCACGTCGCCGATCAGCGAGCCGATCAGCTCCTCGGAAGCGCCGTCGCCGTACCCGGCCGCGGTGTCCACGAGGGTGCCGCCGGCCTCGGTGAAGGCGATCAGCTGGTCTCGGGCCTCGTGCTCGTCGGTGTCACGACCCCAGGTGAGCGTGCCGAGCCCGAGCCGGGAGACACGCAGACCGGTACGACCCAGGAACCTCTGCTGCATGGGGGACACGCTATCCAGATTCATGGGGTGGGACGCGCCCGCCTCGCCGGGCGGTGGGGTGCGTAGGCTGTCCGGCGGCCTCTGCCCGTTCCATGAGGAGACTCCCGTGCTCGACTTCCTTCAGGCTGCCTTCCTGGGCCTACTCCAGGGCCTCACCGAGTTCCTGCCGATCTCGAGCAGCGCGCACCTGCGGATCTTCCCGGAGCTGTTCGGGTGGGGTGACCCGGGCGCGGCGTTCACCGCCGTGGTCCAGATCGGCACCGAGCTCGCGGTGCTGATCTACTTCCGCAAGGACATCTGGCGGATCGCATCGGCCTGGGTCCGTTCGCTCTTCGATGCCCGGTGGCGCGGGAACCTCGACGCCCGGATGGGCTGGTTCATCATCATCGGCTCGCTGCCGATCGTGATCCTCGGCATCCTCCTGAAGGACATCATCGAGAGCGACTTCCGGAGCCTGTGGATCATCGGCACCACGCTGATCGTCCTCGGCGTGATCCTCGGGATCGCCGACCGGGTCGGAAAGACCAGCCGCACCATGCAGCAGCTGAACATCAAGCACGCCGTCCTGTACGGCCTGGCGCAGTCGCTGGCGCTGATCCCCGGCGTGTCCCGCTCGGGCGCGACGATCAGCATGGGCCGCTTCCTCGGCTACGAACGTGAGGCCGCCACCCGGTACGCCTTCCTGCTCGCGATCCCAGCCGTGATCGGCGCGGGGCTCTTCGAGCTCAAGGACGTCCTGGCCTGCCACGGCTCGACGTCCGAGGCGTGTGCGAACGCCTACAGCCCGATGGCGACGCTCCTCGCTACAGCGGTCGCCTTCGTGGTCGGGTACGCCGCGATCGCGTGGCTGCTGCGCTACATCAGCACCCGGTCCTACCTGCCGTTCGTGGTCTACCGGATCGCGCTCGGCGCCTTCACGCTTGTCATGGTGGCCACCGGCGTCCTCGCCGCCTGAATCGGCAGCCTGGTTGATGCCCAGGCACGCCTCGCCCCGGGGCGGACGTGGTTGTTCCTCAACGCCCTGGGCCGATGGCGACGAGCATCGACATGAGCCCGCCGAAGAGCATCATGCCCACGAACAACATCACGAGCACCCGCCGGACGGCCGTGAAGGCGTCGAGACCGGACAGGCCGATCCTCGGCGGGAGGACCGGGAACGCCTCGAGGCCGGAAAGCCCGAACCCGGGCGGGAGGACCGAGGACGTCGCCACAGCGGCCGGCTCGAGATCGGCGGTTGCGACGTACAGGTCCCCGTGGGTGCGCGCGCCCAAGACCAGCGCCGTCCGTCGCTCGAACTCGGCGAGATCCATCGCACCCTGGGCGTAGTGGTCCTGCAGCGAAGCGACCGCCGCCTCACGCTCGGTGTCATCGACGAGGACGTGGGCCTGGCTCCTCGCGAGCTCCGCGGACTGGCCGTCCTGGGCGGCCTGCCAGGCAGCGGCGGCCTGCCGGTTGAGGGCCGCCATGTCGATCTCGCCGTCGGGGCCGATGGCGGCCTCGAGCTGACGCTGGCTGGCCACGCTTGCAAGTCCGCTCTCGGTGAGGGCGATGTGCTCACCGTGGGACAGCTGCATCCGGGTCGCGAGCCCGTTGGTCACCGCCCAGGTGACAGCTGCCTCGACGGCCTGAGGCGTCTCGCCGACGGCCTGCGCGAGCCCGGGCACGTTGTCCATGCCCCGCGCCAGGGCGTCGAGCACGGTGATCTCCACGGGCTGCCTTGCCGGCTTCCCGTCTCCCCTGGTCACGTACATCGCCACGACGCAGAGTATGGGCGGCAACGGGCGTGCGCGGGCGCGATTACGCAAAGTTCGCGACCGGCTGCCCGATCACGGTCGGCCGGGTGGCGATCTCGTTGCTGAACGAGCAGCCGGGCCTCTGAACCGCTCCGCTAGAGCCAGCCGGACTTCTTGAACAGCCGGTAGAGCACGAACGAGGCCCCGACCATCAGTGCCAGTGCCATGAAGTAGCCGTAGTGCCAGTGCAGTTCCGGGATGTTGTCGAAGTTCATGCCGTAGACACCGGCGACCAGGGTGCTGACCGCGGCGATCGCCACCCAGGCTGAGATCTTCCGCATGTCGTCGTTCTGCGAGACGCTGATCCGGGCCTGGAGGGCGTCGAAAGCGGTCGAGAGCAGGCCGTCCAGGGAGTCGATGGTCTCCGAGACCCGCACCAGGTGGTCGGCGACGTCGCGGAAGAACGGCGCGGCCTCCTGCGCGATGAGCGGCACCTGTCCCGCGGCGAACCGCTTCATGGGGTCCTTGAGCGGGTTGACCGCCCGTCGCATCTCCGCCAGCTCCCGCTTGAGCACGTAGATCCGCTCGGACTCGTCGCTGCGGGTCGTGGAGAAGACCGAGGCCTCCACCTCGTCCACGTCGATCTCGAGGGAGGCGGCGACCTCCTCGTAGCCGTCCACCACCCGGTCGCAGATCGCGTAGACGACCGAGGAGGGGCCGTGGCCGAGCACCTGGGCCCGGTGCTCGAGGTCGAGTCGAGCGGTGTGCAGCTCGGTGCCTGCGCCGTGGCGGACGCTGACGACGAAGTCGTCGCCGACGAAGAGCGCGACCTCGCCGGTCTCCACTGCATCCCGCTCGTCGACGTACCAGAGGGTCTTCAACACGAGGAAGAGGTTCTCGTCGTACCGCTCCAGCTTGGGTCGCTGGTGCGCGTTCAGCGCGTCCTCGACGGCTAGGGGATGCAGGCCGAACAGCTCCGCGACCCGGTCCATCTCGGACTGGTCGGGCTGGTGCAGGCCGACCCAGACGAAGTCACCGTCTCCTCTGCGCGCGTCACGCACCGCGCCGAGGTCGTTGCTGCTCACGTCGAGGGGGACACGGACACCGGCGCGGTACAACGCGCAGTCGACGATCATGGCGCTCAGGCTACGGCCTCTCGCTCAGGCTACGGCCTCTAGAGTCGGTTCCATGGCAACGCTGATCCTGGCCCGACACGGGCGTACGACGGCCAACGCCACGGGCGTGCTGGCGGGACGCAGCAAGGGGGTCCGTCTCGACGAGCGGGGCCTCGAGCAGGCCAGGACAGCGGGGGAGCGGCTCGCGGGCCTTCCGCTGGCGGCGATCGTCACGAGCCCGCTCGAGCGCTGCCGGGAGACCGCGCGCGAGGTCAGCCGGCTGCAGAACGGGGGCATGAAGGTCGCCTCCGAGAGGCGGCTCCTCGAGTGCGACTACGGCAGCTGGACGGGCCGCGAGCTGACGGCCCTGGCCAAGGAACCGCTGTGGACCACCGTGCAGGCACACCCCTCGGCGGTGACCTTCCCCGACGGGGAGTCCATGGCGCAGATGATGTCCCGCAGTGTCTCTGCCGTACGCGACTGGGACGCCCGGGTCGAGGCCGAGCACGGGCCCGACGCGGTCTGGCTCGCGGTGACACACGGCGACGTGATCAAGGCGGTGCTCGCCGACGCCCTGGGCATGCACCTGGACCTGTTCCAGCGGATCGGCGTCGACCCCGCCTCCCTCTCCGTGGTCCGCTACACGCCGTTGCGCCCGTTCGTGCTGTCGGTGAACTCCGTCGCGGGTGACCTGAGCGGGCTGAAGCCCCCCAAGAAGAGGTCGCGGCACGGCCGCCGCGACAGTGACGCGGCGGTCGGCGGCGGCGCGGGAAGCGTCCGGCCCGATGCGCCCCCCGAGCACCCTGGACCCACCCCCTAAGGTCGAGAACATGCCTCCTGTCATCCACTCCTACGACCCACCGGAGCGCTTCGTCGCCGGCACGGTGGGTCAGCCTGGTCAGCGCACGTTCTTCCTCCAGGCACGCGCGGGCACCCGGGTCACCAGCGTGGCCCTGGAGAAGCAGCAGGTCTCTGTTCTCGCCACCCGCATCGACGAGCTCCTCGACGAGGTGATGAACGTCACCGGCGGGGACAGCGGAGTGCCCGCGGTCGCGCCGCTCGACCTCGAGGACTCCGAACCCCTGGAGCAGCCGATCGACGAGGAGTTCCGCGCCGGCACGATGACCTTGTCCTGGGACGCCGCCGACGAGCGCATCGTCGTCGAGGTCTTCCCGTTCACCGAGGAGTCCATCGCCGCGCCGGGCGAGCCCGAGGAGGAGATCGAGGAGCCCGAGCCGGAGGAGATCCTCGTCGTACGCCTGCCGGCCGGCCTGGCGCGTGCCTTCAGCAAGCGAGCGCAGGCCGTGGTCTCCGCGGGGCGCCCGCCCTGTCCCTTCTGCGGTGCCCCGCTCGACCCTCAGGGGCACCTGTGCCCGCGTGCCAACGGTTTCCGGCGCACCAGCGTGTGACAGGTCTGCTCCGATGAACGCCGACATCGCCCTGACCGCGGACGAGGAGCACGCCATCCTCACCGCCGGCGAGCTCGAGATCCTCGGACGGGTCCTCCCGGCGTCGAACGTCACCCTTGTCGCGAACGCCTCGCTCGACGGCCGCAGCCTGCGCTGCGTCTACAAGCCGGTCTCGGGCGAGCGTCCGTTGTGGGACTTCCCCGACGGGTCGCTGGCGGGCCGGGAGGTCTCGGCGTACCTGGTCTCCGAGGCGCTCGGCTGGCACGTCGTGCCGCTCACGATCGAGCGCGACGGCCCGCTCGGGCGCGGCATGGTGCAGGTCTGGCGCGACCCCGACGAGCAGCAGGACCCCGTCGACATCGTCCCTCACGGCAGGATCCCGAAGGGATACCTCCGCGTCCTCGACGCCGCCGACGGCGACGGGAGCCCGGTCACCCTGGTGCACGAGGACACCCGGGCGCTACGCCGGATGGCGGTCTTCGACGTCGTGGTGAACAACGCCGACCGCAAGGGCGGCCACGTGCTTGCCATGCCGGACGGTCATCGTCACGGCGTGGACCACGGGGTGTGCTTCCACGTGGACCCGAAGCTGCGGACGGTGCTCTGGGGCTGGGCCACCCTGCCGCTCGAGGACGACGAGCGTGCCGCCCTGTCGGTTCTCGCCGACGCGCTGGCTACGCGCAACGGCGGGGTTCGGTCGACACTGGGCCGGTGGCTGACCGGGCCGGAGCTGGCCGCGCTGAGGACCCGCTGCGAAGGCCTCCTCACCCGCGCGCGGATGCCCTTGCCGTCGGGGGAGTGGCCCGCAATCCCCTGGCCCGCCTTCTGAACGGCGTTGGTTAGGCTTTCGAGCATGCGCGCATGGCAGAGCCCGGAGGTCCCCTCGCTCGAGAAGTTCGGGCCCGGCCCTGCCGTCTCGATCTTCAACACCTCTACCGGCGCCGTCGAGCAGACCGACCCGGAGCAGACCGCGCGCCTGTACGTCTGCGGCATCACCCCGTACGACGCCACCCACATGGGGCACGCCGCCACCTATGTCGCCTTCGACCTGCTGAACCGCGCCTGGCGGGACGCCGGCCACGAGGTCCGTTACGTGCAGAACGTCACCGACGTCGACGACCCGCTGCTGGAGCGGGCGAACGCCACGGGTGCTGACTGGCGTGAGCTGGCCGAGGAGCAGACCGAGCTGTTCCGGGCCGACATGGAGGCGCTGCGCTCGCTCGCCCCGGACGCCTACATCGGGGCCGTCGAGTCGATCCCGCTCTCCGTCGCGCTGATCCAGCGGCTCCGCGAGCGTGGCTTCGTGTACGACGTCGACGGCGACCTCTACTTCTCGGTCCACGCCGACCCCCGTTTCGGAGAGGTCTCCCGGCTCGACGAGCAGCAGATGCTCGAGATCTTCCCTCAGCGAGGAGGGGACCCCGACCGGCCGGGCAAGAAGCACCCGCTCGACTGTCTCCTGTGGCAGGCGGAGCGGCCGGGGGAGCCGGCCTGGGACTCCGAGCTCGGCCGGGGCCGTCCGGGCTGGCACATCGAGTGTTCCTCGATCGCGCTCGAGTACCTCGGCGACACCTTCGACGTCCAGGGCGGGGGGAGCGACCTCGTCTTCCCGCACCACGAGATGAGCGCATCGGAGGCCCAGGCGGCGACCGTAGGAACGCGGTTCGCCCGTGCCTACATGCACGCCGGCATGGTGGCCTACGAGGGCGAGAAGATGTCGAAGTCCCGCGGCAACCTGGTCTTCGTCTCACGGCTGCGGCTCGACGGCACCGACCCCATGGCGCTCCGGCTCGCGCTGCTGGCGCACCACTACCGGAGCGACTGGGAGTGGACTGGCGAGGACCTCGCTCGCGCGGAGACTCGGCTCGCGACGTGGCGCTCGGCCGCGGCCAGGGCTTCCGCCGCCGACGTCGAGTCGCTGGTGTCCGACGTACGCCGGCACCTGGCAGACGACCTCGATGCCCCGGCCGCGCTGGAGGCGGTCGACGCGTGGGCTGCCACCGTCTCGGGGGACGGCAGCGGCGCCGATGTTCTGCGGGACCTGCTCGACGCCCGGCTCGGCGTCCGGCTCTAGCTACTGGTCGCCGGTCTCCCGGCGCTTGAGGTACCGCTCGAACTCGCGGGCGATCGCCTCTCCGCTGGCCTCCGGAAGCTCCGCCGTGTCGCGGGTCTCCTCCAGCGCTCTGACGTAGTCGGCGATCTCCTCGTCCTCCTCGGCGAGCTCGTCGACGCCGCGTTCCCAGGCCCGTGACTCCTCGGGCAGGTCCGCGAGCGGGATGGAGATCTCGAGGAGGTCCTCGAGCTGTCCGATCAGCGCCAGCGTCGCCTTGGGGCACGGTGGCTGGGCCACGTAGTGGGGGACGGCCGCCCAGAACGACACAGCGGGGATGTCGAGCTGCACGCAGGCGTCCTGGAACACGCCGACTATCCCCGTCGGGCCCTCGTAGTTCGACTGCTCGAGCTTGAGCCGGTCGGCAAGGTCCGGCTCGGTCGCTGTACCGCTCACCGGCACCGGGCGGGTGTGCGGCGTGTCGGCCAGCAGCGCACCCAGCGTCACGACCATCTCGGTGCCGAGCTCGTCGGCGGCGGCGAGCAGCTCCGCGCAGAACTGCCGCCAGCGCATGTTCGGCTCGATGCCGCGCAGCAGGATCACGTCGCGGCTCGCGCCGGGCGGCCTCGCCACGGAGATCTGCGTGGACGGCCAGGTGATCTTGCGCATCCCCGCGTCGTTCGTGCCGACGACGGGGCGGTTCATCTGGAAGTCGTAGAAGTCCTCGGGGTCGATGGCGGCCACGACCCGCGCGTCCCAGACCTTGAGCAGGTGGTCCACGACCGCCGAGGCCGCGTCCGCCGCGTCGTTCCACCCCTCGAAGGCTGCGATCAGAACGGGCGACTCAAGGTCGGGTACCTCTTCGAGCTCGATCACTCTTCCAGCCTAATGGCCCGCGACGTCCCCGGCGCCCGGTGGAGGTGTCACCATCCGGGATAGCCGAGGTTGGCGCCCAGGCGGTGCCTAGTGTTGTCATGAGGTGCGCCCCTCTGCACCGACGACCCGAGGAGCCCAGTGACCCAGTCCCCGCACATCCGACCCGACGCCACGGAGGAGCTCAGCGCTGCCCTCCGAGGACGCATCCTGGTGCTGGACGGGGCCATGGGGACGATGCTGCAGCGCCACCGGCTCGAGGAGGCCGACTACCGCGGGGAGCGCTTCGCCGACTGGCCCTCGGACCTCAAGGGCAACAACGACCTCCTCAGCCTCACCCGGCCCGACGTGGTCCGGTCGATCCACGAGGAGTACCTCCTCTCCGGCGCCGACGTCGTCGAGACGAACACGTTCAACGCGCAGCGGATCTCCCTGGCCGACTACGGCATGGAGGACCTCGCCTACGAGATGAACGTCGCCTCCGCGCAGCTCGCGCGCGCGGCGTGCGACGCCGTCACCGGGCGGGACCCGGACCGGCCCAGGTACGTCGCGGGCGCGCTTGGCCCGACGAACCGGACGGCCTCCATCTCGCCCGACGTCAACGACCCGGGCATGCGCAACGTGAGCTTCGACGAGCTCGTGGACGCCTACCTCGAGCAGGCCAACGGACTCGTCGACGGGGGAGCCGACCTGCTGCTGGTGGAGACGATCTTCGACACCCTCAACGCAAAGGCGGCGATCTTCGCGCTCGAGACGCTGTTCGAGCAGCGGGAGCGGCGCTGGCCCGTGGTCATCTCCGGCACCATCACCGACGCGTCGGGGCGCACGCTCTCGGGACAGGTCACCGAGGCGTTCTGGAACTCCGTGCGCCACGCCCGCCCGTTGGCCGTGGGCCTCAACTGCGCGCTCGGGGCGAAGGAGATGCGGCCCTACCTCGCCGAGCTGTCGCGCATCGCGGACTGCTTCGTCTCGGCCTACCCCAACGCGGGCCTGCCCAACGCCTTCGGTGAGTACGACGAGGCCGCCGAGGAGACCGCGAAGGTCGTCGGGGAGTTCGCCTCCAGCGGTCTCGTGAACCTCGTGGGCGGCTGTTGCGGCACCACCCCCGAGCACGTCGCCGCCGTGGCCGCCGCCGTCGAGGGTGGCGCCCCGCGCGTTCCCGTCGAGGTCGCGGCGGCCTGCCGCCTCTCGGGGCTCGAGCCGCTCAACATCACCGACGAGTCGCTGTTCGTGAACGTCGGCGAGCGCACGAACATCACCGGCTCCGCCCGGTTCCGCAAGCTCATCAAGGAGAACGACTACGCAGCCGCGCTCGCCGTGGCGCGGCAGCAGGTCGAGGCCGGTGCGCAGGTCATCGACATCAACATGGACGAAGGGATGATCGACGGCGTCGAGGCGATGGACCGCTTCACCAAGCTCATCGCCGGTGAGCCGGACATCTCCCGGGTCCCGGTCATGGTCGACTCCTCCAAGTGGCAGGTGATCGAGGCCGGGCTCAAGTGCATCCAGGGCAAGCCGGTCGTCAACTCCATCTCGATGAAGGAGGGCGAGCAGGCGTTCCTGGACCAGGCGCGGCTGTGCCGCAAGTACGGCGCAGCGGTGGTCGTCATGGCCTTCGACGAGGATGGCCAGGCCGACAACCTCGACCGGCGCATCGCGATCTGCCGGCGGGCCTACGAGCTGCTCACCGACGAGGTCGGCTTCCCGGCCGAGGACATCATCTTCGACCCCAACATCTTCGCGGTGGCGACCGGCATCGAGGAGCACGCGAACTACGGCGTCGACTTCATCGAGGCCACCCGCTGGATCAAGCAGAACCTCCCCGGAGCGCTCGTCTCCGGCGGCGTGTCGAACGTGTCCTTCTCCTTCCGGGGCAACAACCCGGTGCGCGAGGCGATCCACGCGGTCTTCCTGTACCACGCGATCCGGGCCGGCATGGACATGGGCATCGTCAACGCCGGGGCGCTCGCGGTGTACGACGAGATCGACCCTGACCTGCGCGAACGCGTGGAGGACGTCGTACTCAACCGCCGCCCCGACAGCACCGAGCGGCTGCTCGCCATCGCCGAGCGCTTCAACGGCGAGGGACGCCAGGTCCAGGGTGCCGACGACACCTGGCGCACGCTCCCCGTGGCCGAGCGGATCACCCACGCCCTCGTGAAGGGCATCGACGACTACGCCGAGGCCGACACCGAGGAGCTGAGGCTCGAGATCGCCGCACGCGGCGGTGAGCCGATCGAGGTCATCGAGGGTCCGCTGATGGACGGGATGAACGTCGTCGGCGACCTGTTCGGCGCGGGCAAGATGTTCCTGCCCCAGGTCGTGAAGTCGGCGCGGGTGATGAAGAAGGCCGTCGCCCACCTGATCCCGTTCATCGAGGCGGGCAAGGATCCTGCGGACGCCGGCCGCAGCAACGGCAAGATCGTGATGGCGACGGTCAAGGGCGACGTCCACGACATCGGCAAGAACATCGTCGGCGTCGTCCTCCAGTGCAACAACTACGAGGTGATCGACCTCGGCGTGATGGTCCCCGCCCAGAAGATCCTCGACACCGTGAAGGAGGTCGGCGCCGACATCGTCGGGCTGTCCGGCCTGATCACGCCGTCGCTCGACGAGATGGTCAACCTGGCCTCGGAGATGGAGCGGCAGGGCTTCGACATCCCGCTGCTGATCGGGGGAGCGACCACCTCGCGCGCCCACACGGCGGTCAAGGTGTCACCCCAGTACCACGGTCCGGTCGTGTGGGTGAAGGACGCATCGCGCTCGGTGCCGGTCGCCTCAGCGCTCCTCTCCGACGAGCAGCGCCCACGGCTCCTCGCCGACGTCGAGGCCGACTTCGACTCCATCCGCCGCAGGCATGCCGAGAAGCGCAACGACCGGCCGATGCTCTCACTCGAGGCGGCACGCGCGAACCGAACGCCCGTCGAGTGGGACACCTACGAGCCGCCGAGGCCCGCCGCGCTCGAGGGCGACGAGCCTTTCGTGCGGGTCTTCGAGGGCTACCCGCTCGCGGAGCTGCGCGACTACATCGACTGGCAGCCGTTCTTCAACGCCTGGGAGATGAAGGGCAGCTTCCCCGACATCCTCAACAACCCGGCCTCGGGCGAGGCCGCCCGCAAGCTCTACGACGACGCGCAGGAGATGCTCGACCTGATCGTCGAGGAGGGCTGGCTCACCGCGAACGCGGTGGTCGGCCTCTTCCCGGCCAACACGATCGAGCACGACAGCATCGAGGTCTACACCGACGAGTCGCGCACCGAGGTCAGGGTCAGGCTCGAGCACCTGCGGCAGCAGGGGGAGCACCGCGAGGGCGTGCCGAACCGCTCGCTCGCCGACTTCGTCGCCCCTCGGGAGACCGGCCTGGCCGACTATGTGGGCGGGTTCGCGGTGACAGCGGGACACGGCACCACCGAGAAGATCGCGGAGTTCAAGGAGCGCCTCGACGACTACAGCGCGATCCTCCTCGAGTCGCTGGCCGACCGCCTCGCCGAGGCGTTCGCGGAGCGACTGCACGAGCGGGTTCGCCGCGAGCTGTGGGGCTACGCCACCGACGAGGACCTCGACAACGACGCGCTGATCAAGGAGCGGTACCAAGGCATCCGTCCCGCGCCGGGGTACCCCGCGTGCCCGGACCACACCGAGAAGTCCGTCCTGTGGGAGCTGCTCGAGGTGGAGGCCGCCACCGGGATCGAGCTCACCGACTCCATGGCGATGTGGCCGGGTGCCGCGGTGAGCGGCTGGTACTTCTCCCACCCGCAGTCCCAGTACTTCGTCGTGGGCAAGGTCTCGCGGGACCAGGTCGAGGAGTACGCCCGCCGCAAGGGCTGGACGTTGGCGCAGGCCGAGCGGTGGCTCTCGCCGATCCTCGGCTACGAGCCGGAGGACTGAGCCACACCGTGACTCTCGGGGAGCAGACCGCGCCTGACGCGGTCCTGTGGGACATGGACGGGACCCTCGTCGACACCGAGCCGTACTGGATCGAGTCCGAGTTCGAGCTCGTGGAGAAGTACGGCGGCAGCTGGAGCCGCGAGCACGCCCTGAACCTCGTGGGCAACGACCTCATCGAGTCGGGTCGGTACATCCGCGAGCACGGCGGCATCGACCTCGAGCCTGCGGAGATCGTCGAGGAGCTGCTCGACCGGGTCGTCGCCCGTGTCGCAGAGCGGGTGCCGTGGCGGCCCGGCGCGGTCGAGCTGCTGGCGGACCTGCGTGCCCACGGGGTCCGCTGTGCGCTCGTCACGATGTCCTACCGACGGTTCGTCGCGCCGATCCTCTCCGGCCTTCCGGACGGCACCTTCGAGGTGATCGTGACCGGTGACGCGGTCACCCAGGGCAAGCCGCATCCGGAGCCGTACCAGAAGGCCGCTGCGATCCTGGGCGTGGATCCTGCCCGGACGATCGCCATCGAGGACTCCAACACCGGAGCACGTTCGGCCGAGGCCGCAGGGTGCACCGTGATCGTCGTACCCAACCATGTGCCCGTGCTCGAAGGGCCACGAAGGATCTTCTGCGACAGCCTCCACGAACTGGCACATACCACGCTTCCGGGGCTTCTGCGACCGGGATTGTTGTGAGATTGCGACCAAGTCGCCCGCGTTTTCCGTGGCACTTGGTCCAGACCGGCGAGTAGTGTCCACGAGGTTCCGCCCCTGACATCCGTGTCGGGGCACGTATTCGTGAGGTGAAAGTTGAACCGCAGACGAGGACTACTGGCCCTAGCCAGTGCGGGCGTCATGATCGCGTCACTGGCAGCATGCGGTGGCGGCAGTTCGTCCGACGGAAACAAAGGCAGTGGCGGTGCTACAGGTGAGCCCTGGATCCTCGGGACCACCGACCCCGTGACCGCCGTGGACCCGGCGGGTTCCTACGACTTCGGTTCGTGGAACCTGCAGTACAACATCTTCGAGCAGCTCATGACGATCCCGGCCGGCGAGACCGATCCTGTCGGTGACGCCGCCCAGTCGTGCGAGTACAACGACCCCAAGACGATCACCTGCAAGCTTCGTCCTGGCCTGAAGTTCTCCAACGGCCACGACCTGACGTCGTCGGACGTCAAGTACTCCCTGGAGCGCAACATCGCGATCGCCGACCCCAACGGCTCGTCCGTGCTGCTCGGTCAGATCACCGACGCGAAGACGAAGAAGCTCGCCGAGGGTGCGATCGAGACGCCGGACGACACCACGGTCGTCTTCCACCTCAACGCAGCCGACACCACGTTCCTCAAGCTGCTGACCACGGCGACCACCTCGATCGTCGACGAGGAGACCTTCCCGGCTGACAAGCTGCTCGACGACAGCCAGGTCGTCGGCTCCGGGCCCTTCAAGCTGAGCCAGTACAAGCCTGGTGAGCAGGCCGTGCTCGAGGCGAACGGGAACTACACCGGCGACCGCAA
Source organism: uncultured Actinomycetota bacterium (assembly GCA_963700955.1). Taxonomy (GTDB): domain Bacteria; phylum Actinomycetota; class Actinomycetes; order Propionibacteriales; family Nocardioidaceae; genus Nocardioides_C. The sequence continues at coordinate 680,940 of CAVOZH010000004.1, forward strand.
GGCGCAGTCGAAGCAGATCTTCGTCACCTACTTCAAGGACCCGGCTCCGCTGAAGCAGGCGATCCAGAGCGGCCAGGTCGACGTCGCCTGGCGCACCCTGAGCCCGACCGACCTCAACGACCTCGAGGGCAAGCAGGGCGTCAAGGTCATCAAGGGTGAGGGCTCCGAGTTCCGGTACTGGGTGTTCCAGCTCCAGAACAAGGCGGTCAAGGACAAGGCGATCCGACAGGCCGTCGCGCAGATCATCGACCGCGACGCGATCGCGAAGGACGCCTACGACGGCACGGTCACGCCGTCCTACTCCATCGTGCCGCCGGGCTTCGCCGGTCAGAAGGACTCCTTCAAGGAGAAGTACGACGGCCCGAACGTCGACGCCGCGAAGAAGATCCTCAAGGACGCGGGTGTCAAGACTCCCGTGAACCTCACGCTCGGCTACACCCCCTCCCACTACGGCCCGAACGCCGTGGACGAGGCGACCGAGCTCGGCAGCCAGCTCAACGAGAGCGGCCTGTTCAAGACCAAGACCGAGGACGCCGAGTGGGAGGAGTACCAGACGCTGTACAAGCAGGGCGCCTACGACCTGTTCATCCTCGGCTGGTACCCCGACATCCTGGACGCGGACAACTACCTGACCCCGTTCATCCGGGACGGTGGCTTCTACGCCAACCACTACTCGAACCCCCAGGTGAACTCCCTGCTGGACCAGGAGCTGGCTGAGACCGACGCCGGCGCCCGTGACAAGATCATCGGGCAGCTCCAGGACATCGTCGCGGAGGACGTGCCGCTGGTTCCCTCGTGGAACGGCAAGAACGTCGCCGTGGCCTCGGACAAGATGCAGGGTGTCGAGAAGACCCTCGACCCGACCTACATCTTCCGGTTCTGGGACATCAGCAAGAAGAGCTAGTACGACGATGGGGGAGGACGTGTTCTGCACGTCCTCCCCTTCTTCGTGTCAGGAAGGATGCGCATGAGCGCAGGTTCAGGATCACTGCCTCGCTACATCGGTCAGCGGGTGCTGCTGGTCATCCCGATGATCTGGGTGCTTCTCACCCTCACGTTCATACTGCTGCGGGTGGCGCCCGGTGACCCCGTGTCGGCCGCCGTGGGCGGCAAGCTCAACGAGGCGGCCCTGGACGAACGCCGTGCCGCGTTGGGGCTCGACCGGCCGTTGATCGTGCAGTACTTCGACTACATCGGCCAGGTCGCCACGCTGAACTTCGGCAAGACGATCTCCGACAACCGTCCGATCGTCGACGTCATCCGCGACAACGGGGGAGCGACGCTCACCCTCACGCTGGGCGCTTTCCTGATCGCGCTGCTCATCGGCATCCCGCTGGGGCTGCTGGCAGGTCGCCACCGTGACTCGGCGCGTGACGTGGTGACGCGGATCTTCGGCGTCGTCACCTATGCTGCGCCGCCGTTCTTCACAGGGCTGATGTTCGTGATCCTCGTCGCGCCGCTGGGCTGGCCGACGTACGACATCGCGTCACCGATGACCAAGTTCACGGTTCCGCCGGTCACGCACATCCTGCTCGTGGACACGTTGGTGGCGGGCAATCTCGACGCCTTCGTCGACGTGCTGAAGCACCATCTGCTGCCCTGCTTCACGCTGGGGCTGCTGCTGTCCGGCGTCTTCATCCGGCTGGTGCGTGTGAACCTCCTGATGACCCTCAAGGGCGACTACGTCGAGGCCGCGCGAGCGCGGGGGATCCCCGAACGGTTCGTCATCCGCCGTCACGCCTTCCGAAACGCGCTCGTGCCGGTGGTGACGGTGATCGGTCTCCAGGTGGCGCTGACCTTGTCGGGCGCGGTCCTGACGGAGACCACGTTCAACTGGCCCGGGCTGGGAACCCAGCTCATCAAGTACCTCACGGCGCGCGACTACGCCGCAGTCCAGGGCATCGTCACGTTCTTCGCGATCGTCGTCGTGGTGGTCAGCCTCCTCGTCGACATCGTCACCGCCATCATCGACCCGCGAGTGAGGTACTGATGCGCAGGTCCTTCTTTGCCCCGTTCCGCAACACCACCGGGCTGGCCCGCTGGATCCTGCTGGCCGGTGTGCTGATCACCGCGGCGTTCGTGATCATGGCGCTGTTCGCCCCCTGGCTGGCGCCGTTCGACTTCAACCAGCAGAAGGTTGGCGCCGTCAAGTTCCCGAAGCTCGCCCCGCCCGGTGGCGACCACCTGTTCGGCACCAACGACCAGTTCTACGACGTGCTCTCTCGCGTCATCTGGGGTGCCCGGACCGCGCTCGAGGTGGTCAGCATCTCCGTCGTCTTCTCCGTCCTCACCGGCGTCCCGCTCGGCGTCATGTCCGGATTCGTCGGTGGGTGGCTCGACCGGATGCTGGTCTTCCTGATGGACGCGCTCTACGCGTTCCCCTCGCTCCTTCTCGCGATCGTCTTCTCGTTCCTCCTGCGTGGGCCGCTCGGCGGCGGCGTCGTGGCTGCGGCGCTCTCGCTGACGGTGATCTACATCCCGCAGTACTTCCGGGTCGTCAGGAACACCACCGTCTCCGCCCGTGAGGCGACCTACATCGAGGCAGCCCGGGCGATCGGGGCCAAGAACAGCACGATCATGGGGCGCTACCTGTTCGGCAACGTCATCCAGTCGGTGCCGGTGATCGGCACGCTGAACGCGGCCGACGCGATCGGGACGCTGGCTGCCCTCGGGTTCCTCGGACTCGGCATCCAGCCGAACGAGGCGTCGGAGTGGGGCTACGACCTCAGCCGCGCTCTGGACGACGCGGCTTCGGGGATCTGGTGGACGACGTTCTTCCCGGGTATGGCGATCGTGCTGCTCATCACGGGTCTGACGCTGGTCGGCGAGGGCCTCAACGAGACGGTCAACCCGTCGCTGCGCAAGCGCAGGCTGATGCCCGTCGAGATGCCCGCGAACGAGCCGACGAGCTACATCGCCGAGGGCGACGCGGCCGCGATGGGGGCGGGCGCACCCAACTTCCGTCGCCGGGACGACGAGCCCGAGCGGCACCGCGGAGACGACGAGCGCCATCGCGGTCCGGCGGAGACCGGAGTCAGAGAGGACGAGCCACGATGACCGAGCTGTACGAGCGACAGGCCGGAGACGACGCCGTGGACGGAACGCCGGTCATCGACGCACGCGACCTCCGGATCTGGTACGGCTCCGAGAAGGGCCCTGTGAAGGCGGTCGACGGGGTCAGCTTCGAGCTCCGCAAGGGCGAGATCCTGGGCCTCGTGGGGGAGTCCGGCTGCGGCAAGTCGACGCTCGGACGGGGACTCCTCAGCCTGCTCCCGGCCGGAGCCAAGATGGCCGGCGAGCTCCGCTTCAAGGGTCAGGACCTCCTCACGCTGCCGAAGAAGGAGATGTACGCCAAGCGCGGTCCCGAGCTCGGCATGATCTTCCAGGAGCCGCTGACCCGGCTGAACCCGCTGATGCGCATCTCCGAGCACTTCGAGGAGACGCTGAGGACCCACGAGAAGGGCATCAGCAAGGCCGCGATCGAGTCGCGAGCGCTCGAGGTACTGCGGCTGATGGGCATCCCGCCCACGCGCTACCGTTCCTACCCGCACGAGTTCTCCGGCGGCATGCGCCAGCGACTGATGATCGCCCTCGCGCTCGTGCTGCGACCCGCCTTCGTCGTGGCCGACGAGCCCACCACGGCGCTCGACGTGCTCGTCGAGGCGCAGATCATCCGGATCCTTCACGACCTCCGGCGCGAGTTCAACACGTCGCTGCTGCTGATCACGCACAACCTCGGCATCATCGCCGAGGCGTGCGACCGGGTGGCGGTGATGTACGCCGGGGAGATCGTCGAGATCGGGGACGCCCGGGAGGTGTTCTCGGAGCCGCAGCACCCCTACACCCGCGAGCTGCTCCGCTCGACCATCTCGCTGTCCACCACCGGGCTGAACTACATCCCCGGCTCGCCTCCCAACCTCGTCGACCCGCCGACCGGGTGCCACTTCCACCCGCGGTGCCCTGACGCGATGAACATCTGCGCCACCGTCCACCCGGAGCAGCGGGTGATGCCCAACGGCACGAAGGTGCAGTGCTGGGCGGCGGACCTCGCGAACGGCGTGGTCTCCCTGGACGAGCACGAGAGGGCCCCCCTGGCCCGAGAGGAGATCTCCGTTGCAGACGAAGCGTGACGCCACAGACACGGGCGCTGCCCTGGTCGACATCGAGGACCTCGAGGTCCACTTCCAGCTGCGCGGCGGCAACCTGAGGCGACTGCTCGGCATGGACACCGGGACCGTCAAGGCCGTCGACGGGGTGAACCTCTCCCTCAAGCGGGGCGAGGTGCTCGGGCTGGTCGGTGAGTCCGGCAGCGGCAAGACGACCCTCGGCCGGGCGATGCTGGGGCTCGCGCCGTCCACCCAGGGTTCGATCACCTACCACGAGCGCGGGCAGGACGGCCAGGTCGTCGACCGGGTGGTCTCCCAGCTGCGCGGCGCCGACCTGCGCAGGCTCCGCACGGACCTGCAGATGGTCTTCCAGGACCCCAACGCCGCGTTGAACCCCTCGATGAACCTCGAGACCGCGGTGGGACACCCGCTCAAGATCCACGGAATCGCCAGCGGGGAGGACCTCCGCCAGCGGGTCGCGGCCGCGCTCGAGCGGGTCGGCCTCGCCCCGGCCGACCAGTTCATGGCGAAGTACCCAGCAGACCTGTCCGGCGGGCAGAAGCAGCGAGCGGTCATCGCACGCGCGATCATCCTCGATCCCGAGGTGCTCGTCGCCGACGAGCCGGTCTCGATGCTCGACATGAGCGTTCGCGCCAAGATCCTCCAGCTCATGCTCGACCTGAAGAACGACCTGGGTCTGACCTACGTCTACATCACCCACGACCTGGCCAGCGCGAAGTTCTTCTGCGACCGGGTCGCGATCATGTACCTCGGCCGGATCGTGGAGGTCGGCCCCACCGAGGAGATCTTCGCCGACCCCAAGCACCCCTACACGAAGGCGCTGCTCAAGGCGATCCCGGAGCCGGACCCCGAGAAGATGGTCCCTCGTGACCTGCCTCGGGGCGAGATCCCCGACGCCGCACGGCCGCCGCTCGGCTGTTCCTTCCACCCCCGTTGCCCCGAGGCTGTCGCCGAGTGCGGCTGGGAGTCACGGGATCTGCGGGCGCTGCTCGAGGAGCACTGGACGCGGCAGGACCCCTCGGTCTACGAGCGCGAGCAGGGACTGGTAGGGGACCTGGAGAAGCTCGACAAGGCCGAGAAGTCGGTGATCCTCGGCACGGGTGTCAACGCCGGTCGGGTCAAGACGATGCTCGACGGGGTCAGGTCGGAGAACGCCGCAGAGCCGTTCTGGAAGGGCGTCGACTCCGTCGAGGAGACCAACGAGGGCGTTGAGGTGCGCTTCCACAAGGGCTACGACCCGCTGCTGCGTCCCTCGGGTGGCGTCGAGGTTGCCTGTGTGCTGCATCCGACCCCCGTGACCACGGAGCCGGCACTTCCGGAGGACTCCCGCACACAGGACTGAGCCTTGGCCGGCTACCCGTCGAGCTCGCCGCTGACCGGTGAGCCGATCTCGAGCACGGGCAGCTCCGGCGGAGTGCCCCCGAACTCCGGGCAGAGCGCCTGGTGCGCGCACCACCCGCAGAGGGCGCTGCGCCGGGGGCGCCAGTCTCCGGTCTCCTGGGCGAGGGCGATGGCCTTCCACAGCGCCTCCACCTTGCGCTCCGTCGCCCGCAGGTCGGCCTCGTCGGGGGAGTAGCGAAGCAGCTCGCCGCTGCCGAGGTAGATCAGCTGCAGCATGGCGGGGACCACGCCCCGGGTGCGCCAGAGGACGAGGGCGTAGAACTTCATCTGGAACAGCGCCTTGGCCTCGAACGCCGGGTGTGGCGCCTTGCCGGTCTTGTAGTCGACCACCCGGATCTCCCCGGTGGGCGCGATGTCGACCCGGTCGACGAAGCCGCGCAGCAGGAGTTTCGAATCGAGCAGCGTCTCGACGTAGAGCTCCCGCTCGGCGGGCTCGAGCCGGGTGGGGTCCTCCAGCGCGAAGTACTTCTCCAAGGACGCACGGCATGAGCTGAGCCAGGCGCCGATCTCCGGCCCCTCCTCACCGAACATCCCGGCGATCTCCGGGTCGGCCTCCAGCACCGACTCCCAGGCCGGCTGCAGCAGGCCGGCCGCCTGCTCCGGGGTCCGGTGTGCGGCGGGAAGGTCGAAGAGGTCCTCGAGCACCTTGTGCACCACCGTGCCGCGCACGGCGTCGGGCGAGGACGGCTCAGGCAGCCTGTCGACGGTGCGGAAGCGGTAGAGGAGTGGGCACGTCATGAAGTCGCTCGCCCGGCTTGGTGACAGCGATCCGAGGACGTCCACCCCGTCTACCAATGTCCTGGTTTCCACGTCCTGCGTCATGCTGCAAACCCTAGGTGACCCCGCCGACAGTCATGGGGAGGACCAGCGCGCAGGCCGTCTGGCCGCCGTACCTTCGCGGCACCGATAGCCTGATCACGTGGAGCAGAGGACACCGGATTCGGGCACAGCGCCGACCAAGCGACAGCCCGGCACGTTGCGCATCGGCCAGATCGGCGGCGTCGACGTGCTCGTGCGCTCCTCCTGGCTACTCGTCGCCGCCTTGATCGCGGTGCTGTTGGCGCCCCGCGTGGAGGAGGTCCAGCCGGGTCTCGGCGCCGGCAAGTACGTCGCCGGGCTCGCCTTCGCGGTACTGCTCTACCTCTCGGTCCTCCTGCACGAGATGTCGCACGCACTCATGGCCAAGCGCTTCGGGCTTCCCGTTCGCTCGATCACGTTGCACTTCCTCGGCGGCGTCACCGAGATCGAGGGCGAGCCCGACACCCCGGGCCGGGAGTTCGGCGTATCGGTCGTCGGCCCCCTCACCTCTATCGCATTCGGAGGGCTGGCCCTGGCGTTGCTGGCCGTGACCCCGGGAGGGTTGCTGCGCATGGCTGTCGAGGGCCTGGCCGGCGCGAACCTCATCGTCGGGATCCTGAACCTCGTGCCCGGGCTTCCCCTCGACGGTGGCCGAGTGCTGCGGGCCGCGGTCTGGAAGATCACAGGCAGCCCCCACCGCGGGACGGTCGTCGCCGGCTGGGGCGGTCGGGTGGTGGCGGTGCTCGTGCTCCTGTGGCCGATGGCACAGCAGGCGGTGTTCAACCAGCCGCCGGACATCGTCGACTACCTGCTCGCCTTCGTCATCGCCACCTTCCTGTGGGGCGGTGCCTCCGCTGCCATCATGCAGGCGAAGGTGCGACAGAAGCTCCCCGCCCTCCAGGCACGCGCTCTCGCCAGGCGGGCGCTCGCGGTGCCCCATGACCTCCCCCTGGCCGAGGCCGTACGACGGGCGCAGGAGCAACAGGCCGGCAGCATCGTCGTACTCGACCAGCACGGCCGCCCCAGCGGGATCGCCAACGAGGCGGCGATCGTCGCCACCCCGGCGGAGCGCCGCCCCTGGCTTCCGGTCGAGACGGTCTCGCGCACCATCGAGCCAGGACTGATGCTCCCGGCCGACATCGGCGGTGAGCCGTTGCTGCGCGCCATGCAGCGCACCCCCGCCACGGAGTACCTCCTGCTCGAGCCCGACGGCAGCGTCTACGGCGTGCTCGTCACCGAGGACGTGGACCGCGCCTTCGCGGCCACGCAGTAGCGACAGCTATCCTCCTGCGCATGCCCTCCGACGACTCCGCCCCGGTGACGCCTGCCCCGAACCCGGCCGACGACGACGCCGTCGACGTCGCACCCGAGACCTGGTCAGGGGTGCACCGCGGACCGCTGCGGACGGGGGAGTGGGTGCGCCTGACCGACACCAAGGGCCGCCGCCACAACATCTGTCTGGAGCCGGGCAAGAAGTTCTTCACCAACCGGGGCTCGCTCGACCACGACGACCTGATCGGCCGTCCGGAGGGGTTCAGCATCACCTCGTCGGCGGGTGGCGAGTACCTCGTGTTCCGGCCGCTGCTCAGCGAGTTCGTGGTCTCCATGCCGCGCGGCGCGGCGGTCGTCTACCCCAAGGACGCTGCCCAGATCGTGGCGATGGCTGACATCTTCCCGGGGGCCCGGGTGGTCGAGGCGGGCGTCGGCTCCGGCGCGCTCACCTGCTCCCTCCTCCGCGCCGTCGGTCCGCACGGCGTCGTGTCGTCGTACGAGCGTCGCGAGGAGTTCGCGGAGGTGGCGCGCAAGAACGTCACGCAGTTCTTCGGCGGGCAGCATCCTGCCTGGCGGCTCACCGTCGGCGACCTCGTCGAGGCGCTGCCGTCCGGTGACGCTCCCGGCTCGGTGGACCGGGTGATCCTCGACATGCTCGCGCCGTGGGAGTGCGTCGACGCCGTGGCCGACGCCCTGACGCCCGGCGGCATCATCTGTGCGTACGTCGCGACGACGACGCAGCTGGGCCGGACCGTCGAGACCATCCGGGCACACGGCGGGTTCACCGAGCCGCAGCCGTGGGAGACGCTCGTGCGCGACTGGCACGTGGAGGGGCTCGCGGTGCGTCCCGGGCACAAGATGATCGGCCACACAGGCTTCCTGGTGACGGCACGGCGGATGGCGCCGGGGGAGACCGCCCCGGCCAAGAAGCGGCGACCGGCTCCCGGGGCATACGGCACCGACTACCAGGGGCCCCGGCCGTCGGGTCTCCCGCCCACGGTGGTCGAGGAGCCGTACGACGCCTGACTGGACCGCGCGTCGGGGTCGTTGTTGATCTGCAACCGACACACGTGAGATATCTGGTTCAGAATGTTCCCCGCGCGGGTAGGGTCGATTTCCAGAGGCCATGCTGCGGAGGTGATGGGCTTGTCAGCGTCAGATAGTGGTTCGGGCCGGTCGGCGTCACGCTCACCGGAAGAGCTGAGAGCGCAGCTGGGCTTCCTCGAGGAGGAGGTCGCCGACCTGCGCCGCCGCCTCGCGGAGACGCCCGGTCACTCCCGCGCGGTCGATCAGCGCCTGGCAGACACCCAGCGTTCCCTGGCCGCCGTGACGGCACAGAACGAGCGCCTCGCGCAGACCTTGCGTGAGGCTCGCGACCAGATCATGACCCTCAAGGAGGAGGTCGACCGGCTCGCCCAGCCACCGGCCGGCTTCGGGACCTTCCTTTCCCGCAACGAGGACGACACGATCGACGTGTTCACCGGCGGGCGCAAGCTCCGTGTGAACGTCAGCCCGTCCGTGGAGCTCGACGAGCTCCGCCGCGGCCAGGAGGTCATGCTCAACGAGGCGCTGAACGTCGTCGCCGCCCTGGAGTACGAACAGGTCGGCGAAGTCGTGATGCTGAAGGAGATCCTCGCCGACGGCGACCGCGTCCTCGTCATCGCCAACGCCGACGAGGAGCGCGTCGTGCGCATCGCGGAGCCGTTGCGCGACCTGTCGCTGCGTGCGGGCGACTCGTTGCTCCTCGACGCTCGCTCCGGCTACGTCTACGAGCGGGTGCCGAAGTCCGAGGTCGAGGAGCTGGTCCTCGAAGAGGTCCCGGACATCGACTACGAGAACATCGGTGGGCTGGTCCGGCAGATCGACCAGATCCGTGACGCCATCGAGCTGCCGTACCTCTACCCGGACATGTTCAAGGAGCACGAGCTCAAGCCCCCGAAGGGCGTGCTTCTCTACGGCCCGCCCGGCTGCGGCAAGACCCTGATCGCGAAGGCCGTGGCCAACTCGCTGGCCAAGAAGGTCGCCGCCAAGACCGGCGAGGAGGGGAAGAGCTTCTTCCTCAACATCAAGGGCCCCGAGCTGCTGAACAAGTACGTCGGGGAGACCGAGCGTCACATCCGTCTGGTGTTCCAGCGGGCCAGGGAGAAGGCCTCGGGCGGCACACCGGTCATCGTCTTCTTCGACGAGATGGACTCGCTCTTCCGGACCCGTGGCTCGGGCGTCTCCTCCGACGTGGAGAACACCATCGTCCCGCAGCTGCTCTCGGAGATCGACGGTGTCGAGGGCCTCGAGAACGTCATCGTGATCGGTGCCTCGAACCGCGAGGACATGATCGACCCGGCGATCCTCCGTCCAGGGCGCCTCGACGTGAAGATCAAGATCGAGCGCCCCGACGCCGAGTCCGCCCGCGACATCTTCTCGAAGTACCTCACGCCGAACCTGCCGCTCCACGCGGACGACCTGGCCGAGTTCAGCGGAGACCGTGAGGCGTGCGTCGCTGGGATGATCCGCGCGACCGTCGAGCGGATGTACACCGAGACCGACGAGAACCGGTTCCTCGAGGTCACCTACGCCAACGGTGACAAGGAGGTCCTCTACTTCAAGGACTTCAACTCGGGCGCGATGATCCAGAACATCGTCGACCGGGCGAAGAAGATGGCGATCAAGGACCTCCTGGACAACGACCAGAAGGGCCTGCGGGTGCAGCACATGCTCCAGGCCTGCGTCGACGAGTTCAAGGAGAACGAGGACCTGCCCAACACGACCAACCCGGACGACTGGGCACGTATCTCGGGCAAGAAGGGTGAGCGGATCGTCTTCATCCGGACGCTCATCACGGGCAAGCAGGGCACGGAGCCCGGCCGCTCGATCGACACGGTGTCCAACACCGGCCAGTACCTCTGAGACCAGGCATGCGGAGGGGCCGGGACCAGCAGGTCCCGGCCCCTCCCCCCGTGTCAGAGGTGCGACATCGTCACTTGAGCGTGGCTGAGCCGAGGAACCGGGCGGCGTCCACCGCCGACGAGAACTTCCAGCGACCGGGACCTGAGGTCTCGCCCTGGTCGCCGCTCGAGTCGGTGGGAGTGGACGTCTGGGAAGCGTGTCCCGTGTCGCCGTGCTCTGCGAACGACGTGCCGATGCGGTGCTCAGACATGGATGACCTCCGGGTCATGCCGACCAGCCCCGTCGCTGCGACGGGAGGAGACCGGCCGGCTGGTTGACGGGGGTGGCTAAGGCGCGGTCGAGCGTGGCGGTCGCCCGCTCGGCGATCCGTGTGGGCCTGTCGAGCATCACTCGCGACACGCGGGCCCGAAGCAGCTTGAGCAGCCGGCGGTCGTCGTCGACCCGGTGCAGCAGGTCGTGAGCCGCGTTCTCGGCACTCCAGCCGTCCGCCATGACGGCTCGCAACAGCGCGACACAGGCCTGGTCGAGCCGTCGGGACAGCCCAGGACGGGGGTGAGTCACGGTGGAAATGCTCATCAAGTGCCCTCCGAGCGACGCTCTGCGCCACCGGAGTCTGGGGTGGCTTTCCCTTGCGGGGGATTCGCTGAAGAACGGTAGGCAAGCGGTGATGGGGCGCACAAGCGGATCACCCAGGAAGGGACCTTCGGCCCATGCGAACCGACTAGGTCTGAACCCAATTGTCCGTTTCGCGACAGGGGGATGTCGCCCCGATGGTCTACACCGCCAGGTCGAGCTCTCCTTCGACCACCTGGCGGGAAACCTCGTGGATCACGACGTGGTGGTTACGGGAGTAGTTCCGCAGGCGGGCGAAGCCTTCGTCCGGCGTGATGCCGTGCCTGGCGGCGAGGAAGCCTTTGGCCTGCTCGATGAGTACCCGCGACCGGAGTGCGGTGTTCAGCTGCTCCACGCGACGCTCGGCGGTCTCGTGCCCCTCCCGCCGGATGCTGTGGCGCAGGTTGCACACGAGGCCCCGGACGTCAGGGTCGTCGAGGAGGTTGGTCACCGCTGCCTCGGCCCACACCCAGCCCTTCTCGGAGAGGACCCGCAGCTCGAGTGCGGGGTGCGCGCCGGGCTGGGCGACGACCTCCTCCATGAACCGGGCGAGCGCAGGCCTCTCGTCGGGGTGCAGGAGCGGGACGATGCTCGTGCCGACCACCGAGTCGTCCCAACCGAACAGCTGGTTCACCGCTGGGCTCGCGTAGGCGATGACGGCGTCGGAGCGGAGCACGAGGGCGGCATCGGTCGAGCGCTCCAGAAGCGGGAGCAGGGCGCGGCCGACGTTGGTGGACACGCCGACGATGCCGACCAGTGTGCCGTCCCGGTAGATGCCGGAGTCGGTGAGGAGGGCGGGGAAGCTTGTGCCCTCCTTGCGCCGTGCAGGCATGCCGCCGGACCAGGGCACTCCCTGCCGCAGTGCCTGCATGATCTCGGCCCACGTGGCCTGTGCGAGGTCCGGAACGACCAGCTCGTCGATGGTCCGCCCCAACGCCTCCTTCTCGGTCCAGCCGTAGAGCGCCTCGGCGGCGGGGTTCCAGAAGGTGACGACACCGGCGACGTCGGTCACGATCAGTGCCTGCCCCACGGCTTCGAGGATCTCCAGGGCTGAGAACTCCATCGGGTCGTCCGACGTCATGCTTACGGCCCCCCGTGCGTGCTTTTTCCGTCTAAGTATTGTCTCTGCCCTGATCCTAGGCCGCTCGCGGGAATCGGGGGCGAACTCTAGGAGCCGCTCGGGTCGGTCACGTCGGCGACCGTCGCGTCGAGCGCCCGCACGAGCTCGTCGGCATCGACGGTGAGTGCGACCCCGTGGGCGCCCCCGCCCACCGAGACCTGACCCGACACGGAGGCGTCCGCGACGACCGGCCAGGCCGTCGTACTCCCCAACGGCGTGATCGTGCCGCGCACGTACCCGGTCTGCTGACGGGCGGTCTCCGCGTCGGGCATCGAGAGCCGGTTGACCCCGAGCAGTGCGCGTAGCTTGGGCCAGGCGATCTCGCGGTCTCCGGGGACGAGCACGAAGCGGAAGTCGTCGTCGCTGAGCCGTACCACGATGGTCTTGATCACCGCGGCGGGGTCCAGCCCACGGGCCGCGGCCGCCTCCTCCAGGGAGCGCACAGGTCCGTGCCGGGTGACCTGGTAGCCGATACCGAGGGCGTCCGCGGCGGCGATCGCATCGGCTGAGCGGTCCGTGTCCTGGCTCATGCGGGGAGTTTACGGTTGCCCCGCGTACGCTCGGAGCATGAGCGTTCGTCGAGTGATGGGCACGGAGACGGAGTTCGGGATCTCCGTGTCCGGACAGCCCACGGCCAACCCGATGGTGGCCTCGTCGCAGGTGGTCAACGCCTACGCCAGCTCGACGCTGCGGGCGCGGCGGGCGCGCTGGGACTTCGAGGAGGAGTCGCCACTGCGTGACGCGCGCGGCTTCGACATGTCGCGGGAGGTGGCGGACGCCTCCCAGCTCACCGACGAGGACCTCGGCCTGGCCAACGTGATCCTCACCAACGGCGCACGCCTGTACGTCGACCACGCACACCCGGAGTACTCCACTCCGGAGTGCACGAACCCCCGCGACGTCGTGCTGTGGGACAAGGCGGGGGAGCAGGTGATGCTCGACGCCGCCCGGCTCGCGTCCACGATCCCGGGCACGGCGCCGATCCTGCTCTACAAGAACAACACCGACAACAAGGGCGCTTCGTACGGGGCGCACGAGAACTACCTCATGCGCCGGTCCACGCCGTTCGGCGACATCGTGCGCCACCTGACCCCGTTCTTCGTCAGCAGGCAGGTGGTGACCGGGGCCGGACGGGTCGGGATCGGCCAGGACGGACGCGACCACGGCTTCCAGCTCAGCCAGCGCGCGGACTACTTCGAGGTCGAGGTGGGCCTCGAGACGACTCTCAAGCGGCCGATCATCAACACCCGCGACGAGCCGCACGCCGACCCCGAGAAGTACCGCCGTCTCCACGTGATCATCGGCGACGCGAACCTCTCGGAGATCTCGACCTATCTCAAGGTCGGCACCACGGCACTCGTGCTCGCCATGATCGAGGACAGGTTCCTCTCACGTGAGCTGACGGTGGACCAGCCGGTCCGGTCGCTGAAGTCGGTCTCGCACGACACCTCGCTCAAGCACCTCCTGAGTCTCACGGACGGGCGCACGCTGACCGCCGTACAGCTCCAGATGGAGTACCTGGAGCTGGCACGGAAGTACGTCGAGGACAGGTTCGGGTCCGATGCTGACGCGCAGACACTCGACGTGCTCGAGCGGTGGGAGTCGGTGCTCACCCGGCTCGAGACCGACCCGATGCTGTGCGCGCGCGAGCTCGACTGGGTCGCCAAGCTGAAGCTGCTCAACTCCTACCGCGACCGCGACGGGCTCGAGTGGGACGACGCCAAGCTGCACCTCGTCGACCTTCAGTACTCCGACATCAGGCCCGACAAGGGTCTGTACCACCGGCTGCTCTCCATGGGCCGGGTCGACCGCCTGCTGAACGACGAGGAGATCGCCCAGGCGATGCACCACCCGCCGGTGGACACCCGGGCCTACTTCCGTGGCCGGTGCCTCGAGCAGTACGCCGACCAGATCGCCGCGGCCTCGTGGGACTCGGTGATCTTCGACCTGCCCGGCCACGAGTCGCTCCAACGCGTCCCGACCATCGACCCGCTACGGGGGACGCGCAAGCACGTTGGCGAGCTGCTGGACCGCTGTGACACCGCAGAGAGCCTTTTTGCTGCTCTGACTGGGTAGGGTCGTCCTAGCCACGGGTTCTGGTCCCCGGCAGAGGAGGAAGCGGTCATGGCACAGGAGCGGAAGCAGCCGAAGAAGACGTCCGAGACCCAGGATGCGACCGAGGTCACCCCCAGCGAGGACGTGGCCGAGCGCAAGGAGCAGCTCGACGAGGACATCGACGCGATCCTCGACGAGATCGACGACGTGCTCGAGTCGAACGCCGAGGACTTCGTGAAGTCGTTCATCCAGAAGGGTGGAGAGTAGACACAACATGAGTGACCCACGACAGGTCGACGCCCGCCTGCCCTCTGCCTACCTTGCGCCCGGATCCTCGTCGTTCGCCGAGTTCCTGTCGCACCAGGCCCCCGAGCTTCTCCCGGCCCATCGCAACCTGCCCAGCGGCAGCGCCGCCCAGCTGGCCCCGCACGGTACGACGATCGTGGCGACCACCTTCGGCGACGGTGTCGTCATGGCCGGTGACCGGCGCGCCACGATGGGCAACGTCATCGCTCAGCGAGACATCGAGAAGGTCTTCCCCGCCGACGAGTTCTCCGCGGTCGGCATCGCCGGCAGCGCGGGGCTCGCGGTGGAGATGGTCCGGCTGTTCCAGACCGAGCTCGAGCACTACGAGAAGATCGAGGGCACGACGCTGTCGATGGACGGCAAGGCGAACCGCCTCGCGGCACTGATCCGGTCGAACCTCGGCATGGCGATGCAGGGGCTGGCCGTCGTACCTCTCTTCGCGGGTTTCGACCTGATCGCCGAGAAGGGCCGGATCTTCTCCTACGACGTCACGGGGGGCCGCTACGAGGAGACCGCGTTCCACGCCGTGGGATCGGGCTCGCTGTTCGCCCGCGGGTCGCTGAAGAAGCTCTACCGCGACGGCCTGAACGCCGAAGAGAGCGTCACCGCGGCCATCCAGGCGTTGTACGACGCGGCCGATGACGACTCAGCCACGGGCGGCCCGGACCTGACCCGCCGGATCTTCCCGGTGGTCGCGGTCATCACCGCCGACGGCTACCGCCGCATGCCCGACGACGACGTCGCAGCGATCGCCGACCGCGTCATCAACGCCCGCATGCAGCGTCCTGACGGCCCTGCCGCGTCCCTGACCTGAGGAGCCCGCACCCATGACCATGCCGTTCTACGTCTCGCCCGAGCAGCTGATGAAGGACCGGGCGGACTTCGCACGCAAGGGCATCGCCCGTGGACGCAGCGTGGCCGTCGTGCAGTACGCCGACGGGATCATCTTCGTCTCGGAGAACCCCTCCCAGGCCCTGCACAAGGTGAGCGAGATCTACGACCGGATCGCCTTTGCCGCGGTCGGGCGCTACAACGAGTTCGAGAACCTCCGGATCGCGGGGGTCCGCCTCGCCGACATGCGCGGCTACGCCTACGACCGCATGGACGTGACCGGCCGGGGGCTCGCCAACGCCTACGCCCAGACGCTCGGCACGATCTTCTCCAGTGGCGGCGAGAAGCCCTACGAGGTCGAGATCTTCGTCGCCGAGGTGGGCGACTCGCCCGAGCAGGACCAGATCTACCGGCTCACCTACGACGGTCAGGTCGCAGACGAACACGGTTTCGCGGTGATGGGCGGCAACGCCGAGGCGGTCGCCGGCCACATGCGCGAGCACTACACGGACGGCGCGAGCCTCGAGGACGCGCTGCGGGTCGCCGTGGACGCGTTGAGCAACGGCGACGGCGAGCCCAAGGTGATCGCGGCCGAGGACCTCGAGGTGGCGGTGCTCGACCGGAGCCGGTCGCAGCAGCGGAAGTTCAGGCGGCTCCGAGCCGACGGGCTGCGGGAGATCCTCGGTTCCAGGGCGGGGGAGGAGCCCGGCAAGCACCACGCCGCGGGGGAGTCGACCAACCCGTCCGAGGCGCCCACGGCGTCGTCCGACGGGCCGCTTGTCGCGCCGCCGGCGGACGAGCCCCCCGTCGCCCCGCCGGTCGGGCCGGATGCCGACTGACGAGGAACGCCTCTGGGAGCGGGTCGGCGAGGACGAGGTCGTCCACGACGGCTGGCTGAAGATCCACCGGAGGACCTACCGGCTGCCGGACGGCCGGACGGTCGAATGGGACATGCATGCCGGTGGGCCGACGGTCGCGGTGCTCGCGCTGACGCCCTCGGGGCAGCTGGTGATGGTGCGCCAGTTCCGGCCCGGTCCGGACCGCGTCGTCCTCACCCTGCCTGGCGGGATGATCGACCCCGGCGAGACCCCGGAACAGGCCGGGGAGCGGGAGCTTCGTGAGGAGACCGGCTACGCAGCGGGCTCGGTCGAGCTCGTGGTGTCGGCGATCGCGAACGCCTCGCCGTACCACCGGCACGTGGTCATCGCGCGCGACTGCACTCCCGGACATGACCTCGAGCTCGACGACTACGAGGACTGCGAGCCGGTGGTGATGGACGTGGCAGAGGTGCGCGCAGAGCTGCGTGCCGGCCGGATGACCGGGTCCGAACAGGTCTACCTCGCGCTGGACCACGCCCGCCTGCTCTGACTCGTCCGGGTGGGCTATGGCGTGCCGGGTGTCGGGACCAGGAGGAGACCGGTGGGGGCGGCCAGGCGCCCTGGTCTGGCGCACTCGATCACATGTGTGAGACGGATCTGCGAGTCGGCTACCAGGGCTTGGGTCTTGCACCTAGGGTGAGACCGTGGACCGCCGGATCTTCGGGATCGAGAACGAGTACGGCGTCACCTGCACGTTTCACGGGCAGCGACGCCTCTCGCCGGACGAGGTTGCCCGCTACCTGTTCCGCAAGGTGGTGTCCTGGGGCCGCAGCAGCAACGTCTTCCTGCGCAACGGCGCCCGCCTCTACCTCGACGTGGGCAGCCATCCGGAGTACGCCACCCCGGAGTGCGACGACATCGTCGACCTCGTCACCCACGACAAGGCGGGGGAGCGCGTGCTCGAGGGTCTCCTCGTCGACGCGGAGCGAAGGCTCCACGACGAAGGCATCGCCGGCGACGTGTACCTGTTCAAGAACAACACCGACTCGGCCGGCAACTCCTACGGCTGCCACGAGAACTACCTCGTCGGGCGGCACGGTGAGTTCTCGAAGCTCGCCGACGTGCTGATCCCGTTCCTCGTGACACGGCAGATCATCGTGGGCGCCGGGAAGGTCACGCAGACCCCGCGCGGGGCGATGTACTCCGTCAGCCAGCGCGCGGAGCACATCTGGGAGGGCGTCTCGAGCGCCACGACCCGCAGCCGGCCGATCATCAACACGCGCGACGAGCCACACGCCGACGCCGAGAAGTACCGCCGCCTGCACGTGATCGTCGGGGACTCGAACATGAGCGAGACGACCACGATGCTGAAGGTCGCCAGCGCCGATCTCGTGCTCCGGATGATCGAGGAGGGCGTGGTGATGCGCGACCTCACGATGGAGAACCCGATCCGCGCCATCCGCGAGATCTCCCACGACATGACCGGCCGCCGCAAGGTGCGTCTCGCCAACGGTCGCGAGGCAAGCGCGCTGGACATCCAGGAGGAGTACCTCACCCGCGTGCGCGACTTCGTCGACCGCCGCGACCTGCAGACACCGGTCATCGACCGCACCCTCGACCTGTGGGAGCGGAGCATCAAGGCGGTCGACTCCGGTGACCTGAGCCTGGTGGAGCGCGAGATCGACTGGGTCATCAAGTGGAAGCTCATCGACCGCTACCGCTCCCAGCACGGACTGCCGCTGAGCCATCCGCGGATCGCGCAGCTGGACCTGGCCTACCACGACATCCACCGGGGCCGCGGCCTGTACTACCTGCTGGAGAAGCGGGGAGCGGTCGCCCGGGTCACCGACGACCTGCGGATCTTCGAGGCGAAGTCCGTGCCGCCCCAGACCACGCGGGCCCGGCTGCGCGGTGAGTTCATCAAGCGCGCGCAGGAGCGTCGGCGCGACTTCACCGTCGACTGGGTCCACCTGAAGCTCAACGACCAGGCCCAGCGCACGGTTTTGTGCAAGGACCCGTTTCGGTCCCAGGACGAGCGCGTCCACAAGCTGATCGAGGGCATGTGACCGACGCCTGAGCGGGTGTCAGGTTCTCTCAGGCCGCCCGGATAGGGTGGCAGCCGTTGTTGTCCCGTGACCTAGAGGTGAAACCTGTGCGCCGACGTCTCGTTGCGCTGACCGCCGTACCCCTGCTCCTTCTCGGAACCGCCGCGTGCGGTGACGACGGCGGAGACGGTGGCTCCGGGACGACGTCCGCCGCGGACTCGATCAAGGGGCTCGAGGTGTCGGGTGAGGTCGGCACCGCACCCAAGGTCACGGTCGACAAGCCGCTGAAGCTCGAGAAGACCCAGACCGAGGTGCTCACCGAGGGCAAGGGGAACCCCGTCGTCGAGGGGGAGCAGGCACTGCTGCACCTGTACGTCGCGAACGGCACGACCGGCGCCAAGGCGCTCACCACCTACGACCAGGGCGTGCCCGCCGCCTTCCAGATGAGCGAGGCGCAGCTGTTCAAGTCGGTCGTGGACGCCACCGTCGGGAAGCCCGTCGGCAGCCGCGTCGTGGTCGCGGCGACCCCGAAGGACGCCTTCGGTGCCCAGGGTGCGCCCCAGTTCAAGCTCACCGGCAAGGACGACGTGGTGTTCGTCGTGGACATCATGTCCGTGCAGCCGAAGGAGGTCCTCGACGCGCCCCAGGGCAAGAAGGCCGCGAACGTCCCAGCCGGCCTCCCGACAGTCGTGGAGAATGACGGAAAGGTCACCGGCCTCGACTTCGCCAAGGCAGCCAAGAACCCCCCGAAGAAGCTCCAGGTCGTCACGCTCGTGGAGGGCGACGGGCCGCCGGTTCGTGACGACTCGCTGGTCAGCTTCGACTACCTCGGGCAGGTCTACGGCAGCAAGAAGGTCTTCGACCAGTCCTACACCGCCGAGCCGCGGCCGTTCCCGGTCGGCATCGGCGGGCTGATCAAGGCCTGGGACCAGGCCCTCGTGGGAGCCAAGCGCGGCAGCCGCATCATGATCATCGCCCCGCCGGAGATGGCGTACGGCGCGCAGGGCAGCCCGCCGAACATCCCGGCCAACGCGACCCTGGCCTTCGTCGTGGACGTCCTGGGCGTGGACCCCGCACCGTCGTCGTGAACCGCAGGGCTGAAAGGGGGCGAGTGTGGCTGCACGGAAGAGCGAACGGCTGCTCAACCTGCTGATCACGCTCCTGGTGTCACGAAGCTACGTGACCAAGGAACGGATCCGCTCGGTGGTCGAGCAGTACCGCGAGGCGGGCGACGAGGCGTTCGAGAAGATGTTCGAGCGTGACAAGGACGAGCTGCGCTCGATCGGGATCCCGATCGAGGTGGGCTACCTCGACCGCGCCTTCGAGGACGAGCCCGGCTACCGGATCGAGCGGTCGGCCTTCGAGCTCCCGCAGATCGACCTCGAGCCCGACGAGGCGGCGGTCATCGGGCTCGCCGCCCGGGTGTGGCAGCACGCCGGCCTCGCCTCCGCCACCTCCGACGCCCTCGTCAAGCTCAAGGCGGCCGGGGTCAGCGTCGACCGCGACGTGCTCAGCAGCGTCTCGCCGCAGCTCACCGTCGAGGAACCGACGTTCGAGGCATTCTGGGCAGCGACCCAGCAGCGCACCCCGGTGGCGTTCGACTACCGCACGGCCGGCAGCGCGGACACCGCTGAACGGCACCTCGAGCCATGGGGCGTGGTGTCCTTCCGTGGCCGGTGGTACGTCGTCGGCCTCGACACCGGCCGTGGCGCACCGCGGCTCTTCCGGCTCTCGCGGGTCCAGGGCGAGGTCCGCGAGACCGGCAAGCCGGGGACCTATGAGATCCCCGAGGGCACCGACATCCGGGCGCTCACCGAGTCCCTGGCCCCGGCGCCCGCCGAGCATCGCGCCCGGCTGCTCGTACGCCGCGGAGCCGCTCTCGGCCTGCGGCGCCAGGCCTCGCCTGTCGAGGGGGAGACACCCGATGGGTGGGACCGGATCGAGACGCCTTACGGCCGCACCGACGCCATGGCCGACGAGGTCCTCGGCTACGGAGCTCACGTCGTCGTCGAGGAGCCGGCCGACCTGCGAGAGCTGGTGGTCGCCCGGCTGCGCTCGGCGGCCGGCGCGGCAGGGGCGGTGACCTCGTGAGCGGCGCACGGGAACAGGTCGGTCGGCTGCTCGCCCTGGTGCCCTACATCCAGAGCCGTGACGAGGTGTCCCTGGAGCAGGCCGCAGCCGACTTCGGCGTGCGGCCCGCGCAGATCGTCAAGGACCTCAACGTGCTGTGGTTCTGCGGGCTCCCCGGGCTCGGCATGGGCGACCTGATCGACATCGACATGGACGCGCTGAAGGGGGAGGGCGTCATCCGGCTGTCCAACGCCGACTACCTCACCCGTCCGCTGCGCCTCGGCAGCTCGGAGGCGTCGGCGCTCATCGTGGCGCTCCGCACGCTGCGTGACGGGGGAGACGAGTCGGTCCGTCCCGTCGTGGACAGGACGCTCGCGAAGCTCGAGGCGGCCGCCGGCGACGGCGCGGCGCTCGCCGCCCAGGTCGACGTACACCTCTCCGAGACCGACGCAGCCCTGGCCACTCTCCGGGCCGAGCTGGAGGCGGCTGTGCGCGAGGGCCGCCAGGTGCGGCTCGGGTACTACGTGCCGGCCCGTGACGAGGCGACGGAGCGCACCGTCGACCCGCTGCGCCTCGTGAGAGCCGAGGGCCACACCTACCTCGACGCCTGGTGCCACACCGCCGAGGACCGCCGTCTCTTCCGCCTGGACCGGGTCTCCTCGGCGAAGGTCCTCGACTCCCCGGTGGACGACCACTCCGACCTGCCGCCTCGCGACCTGTCCGAGGGCATCTTCGCGCCGTCGGCGAACGACCTGCTGGCGACCCTCGTCCTCCAGCCGTCGGCCCGCTGGGTGGCGGAGTACTACCCGGTCGAGTCAGCCGAGGAGGCCGGTGACGGCACCCTCCGCGTAAGGCTGCGGGTCGGCGACCCCGGGTGGCTCACGCGGCTGGTGCTCCGGCTCGGAGGGACCGCCCGCGTGGAGCAGCCCGCTGACCTTTCGGCCGCTGTTCAGCGTGCCGCCACCGACGCGCTGCGGAACTACCTGTGACGCGGCGTACGATGAGCGTGAGCCCCGTGCAACCGAAGAGGACCCCATGAACTACGCAGTGACGCCCATGGCGATGAACCTTGGCCCGACCGAGATCTTGCTGATCCTCCTCGTCCTCGTGCTGCTGTTCGGCGCGAAGAAGCTGCCCGAGCTCGCCCGCGGCAGCGGCCGTGCGCTCCGCATCTTCAAGGCCGAGACCAAGGGCCTGATGGACGATGACGACGACAAGTACAAGACGCCTGAGCAGAAGCAGATCGACGCCGCTCACCGCACCGAGGCTGCCAGGACCGTCGAGACGCCGGTCGAGCAGTCCCGCCCCGACGCCGACCGCTGACGGCCGTACCTAGGATCCACGCCACCCTTGTCTCTCAACGGAGTCGTGGGGCTCTTCCGGACCGCCCCCAAGAGCACTGTCGGTGACGACGGACGGATGGCGCTCGCCGACCATCTCCGCGAGCTCAGGGCACGCCTGCTCCGGATCGCGGTCTTCCTGGTCGTCGGCATCACCGTCGCGTGGTTCTTCTACGACCAGCTGTTCTCGCTGATCTACGAGCCGTACAAACAGGCCCAGGAGACCCTCCAGGGGCAGGGCGTGAACTCCAAGCCGGTCCTGACCGGAGTGGCGAACCCGCTCCTGCTCCAGCTCAAGCTCTGCGCGCTCGCCACGGTCGTCCTCGGCAGCCCGTTCTGGCTCTACCAGATCTGGGCCTTCGTCGTCCCGGGGCTGCACCCGCACGAGAGGCGCTGGACCCGGGTGTTCGCCACGGTCGCGGGCCCGTTGTTCATCGCCGGTGTCGCGGTGGGCTACTACGTGCTCCCCAAGGGCCTCGAGGTGCTCATCGGGTTCACGCCGGAGTCGATCCAGAACCTCGTCGAGTTCGGCGACTACTTCCGGTTCCTGACCCGCATGCTGCTGGTCTTCGGCATCGCCTTCGAGATCCCGCTGTTCGTCGTGATGCTGAGCCTGGCCGGGGTCGTCTCGGGCAAGGCCCTCGGCGCGTACCGGCCCTGGATCGTCGTCGGGACCTTCGTGTTCGCCGCCGTCGCGACACCTTCGACGGACCCGTTCTCGATGCTGATGCTCGCGATCCCGATGACGATCCTGTTCCTCATCTCCGAGGGCATCGCACGTGTGATCGACCGGCGCCGCGGCCGACAGGCCGCCGCGGAGCACCTGACGGGCGTCGACGACGACGTCGCCTCGCCGTTGCCCTACTCCCGCGAGGACATCACGCCCTCGCGCCTCGACGAGGACGACTGAGGTGCCGACCGCCGAGGTCGTCGAGGTCGACGCGTTCGACCTGCCCGACTGGCTGGGAGAGTCCGAGGTGACCTGGCGAGCCGGCTCCAGCGTCCGCGGCTCGCACCACGTCGCCGGTGACCTCACGGGCGGGGCGGTGCCGGTCCCCTGTGACCTCCTCGCCGCCGACCGTGCCTATCCGCAGCCCGTGCTGGACTCCGAGTGGCGGCGGGCGGCCCACCAGCAGTGGACCTACGGGCAGGTTCTGCTGCTGGAGTACGACGGCCGGCTCACCCTCGCCGTGCCGGGGACCGACTTCACCGCCGACCGAGTCCTCGAGAGCCTGACCCGCCTGGCGAAGGCGGTGGGAGTCAAGCCGACCCGTTTCGTGGCGGCCCTACGGCTCTGACGCTCGTACCTTCCTGCCGATCGACGGAGGGCGTTATCGCGGTGCCGCCGCGAATGCCCCTCGGCCTCCGCGTATTCTCGGCGCCGTGGCCAGAGAGATCGCCCTGTTGACCAATCCCTCCGCGGGCAAGGGAGCCGGCTCGCGCACCGCGGCGATCGCCCTCCCGCGGCTGCGGGAGGCCGGCTTCGACGTCCGGGAGCTCGAGGGACGTGACGGCGCGGATGCGCTGTCCCTTGCGCGGCAGGCGGTCGCCGACGGGGTGGAGAGCCTGGTCGTCGTCGGCGGAGACGGCATGGTCCACATGGCCGTGCAGGCACTCGCCGGCACCGAGGTGAATCTCGGGATCATCCCCGCGGGCACGGGCAACGACGTGGCCCGTTACGTCGGCATCCCACGCAAGGACCCCCAGGCGGCAGCCGACGTCGTGGTCGGCTCGCACGTGCGGACCATCGACCTGGCGAAGGCGGGACCGACGTACTTCGTCACCGTCCTCGCCGCGGGGTTCGACTCGCTGGTCAACGAGCGCGCGAACCACATGCGCTGGCCCAAGGGGCAGATGCGCTACAACCTCGCGACCCTGGCCGAGCTCCGGGTGTTCGAGCCGTTGCACTACACGCTCGAGCTCGACGGAGAGGTACGCCGGCTCGACGCGATGCTCGTGGCCGTCGGTAACGGTCCTTCCTTCGGGGGCGGCCTGCGGATAACTCACGGTGCGGAGCTCGACGACGGCATGCTTGATGTCGTGATCATCAAGCCGATGAGCAAGCTCGACCTCGTCCGGACCTACCCGAAGCTCTACACGGGGGGCCACACGCGACACCCGGCGTACGAGCACCACCGCGTGCGCACGGTGACGGTCGCGGCGCCCGGAGTGGCGGCCTACGCCGACGGCGAGCGACTCGGCGCGCTGCCGTTGACGGTCGAGGTCGTCCCACGCGCCCTCCGGGTACTGGCCCCGCGATGACCACGCCCTCGGAGAGGTACGCCAGGTTCCGCCGGGACCAGCAGTCGCCGGTGTTCGCGGAGTTCACCTCGCTGTACGACTTCACGCTCGACGACTTCCAGGTGAGCGCCTGCCGGGAGCTCGAGGCGGGCAACGGCGTCCTGGTCGCCGCACCGACCGGCTCCGGGAAGACCCTGGTCGGCGAGTTCGCGGTCCACCTGGCCCTGGAGCAGGGCCGCAAGTGCTTCTACACCACTCCGATCAAGGCCCTCTCGAACCAGAAGTTCAACGACCTCGTCAACCGGTACGGCGCCGAGCGCGTGGGCCTGCTCACCGGCGACAACACGATCAACGGCGAGGCGCCGATCGTGGTGATGACCACCGAGGTCCTCCGCAACATGCTCTACGCCGGCTCGAGGACCCTTGCCGGCCTCGGCTACGTCGTCATGGACGAGGTGCACTACCTCGCCGACCGGTTCCGGGGCGCGGTCTGGGAGGAGGTCATCATCCACCTCCCCGAGTCGGTCGCGCTCGTGTCGCTCTCGGCGACGGTCTCCAACGCCGAGGAGTTCGGCCAGTGGCTGTCCACCGTCCGGGGCGCGACGACGACGATCGTCGAGGAGCGGCGGCCGGTGCCGCTCTACCAGCACGTCATGGTCGGCCGCCGGATGTACGACCTGTTCGCGGACCGCGAGGGCGCCGGGCTCGGCGGCGAGTCGAGGGTCAACCAGGACCTGCTCAAGGTGGCCCGCGACGACTGGCGCAGCTCGCGGACCAACGACCGACGGGACAAGCGGGGCGGTCCTCGTGGTCGTGCGGGCGCGCGTGGACAGGGGGCTCGCCGTCCGTACCTGCCGAGCCGGTTCGACGTGGTCGAGCGGCTCGACTCCGAGGGGCTCCTCCCGGCGATCGTCTTCATCTTCAGCCGGGTCGGGTGCGACGCGGCCGTGACGCAGTGCCTCAACGCGAACCTGCGCCTGACCTCGCCGGCCGAACGAGAGACCATCCACCGCTTCGTCGAGGACCGTTGCAGCAACATTCCCGACGAGGACCTGCACGTTCTCGGCTACCACGACTTCCTCGAGGGCCTCACCCGCGGCGTCGCGGCCCACCACGCGGGCATGCTGCCGACGTTCAAGGAGTGCGTGGAGGCGCTGTTCGCCGAAGGCCTGTGCAAGGTCGTGTTCGCCACCGAGACCCTGGCGCTGGGCATCAACATGCCGGCGCGGTCGGTCGTCATCGAGAAGCTCAGCAAGTGGAACGGTGAGACCCACGCGGACATCACGCCAGGGGAGTACACCCAGCTGACCGGCCGGGCCGGCCGACGTGGCATCGACGTCGAGGGGCACGGCGTCGTGCTGTGGCAGCCGGGCACCGACCCCAGGGCGGTGGCAGGCCTCGCCTCGACACGCACCTACCCGCTCAAGTCGTCGTTCCGCCCGTCGTACAACATGGCGGTCAACCTCGTGAAGCAGGTGGGCCGGCACACCGCGCGGGAGCTGCTCGAGTCGTCCTTCGCGCAGTTCCAGGCCGACAAGGCCGTCGTCGGCCTGGCCCGGCAGCTGCGCAAGAGCGAGGACGCGCTGGCGGGGTACGCCGAGGCGGCGACCTGCCACCTCGGCGACTTCATGGAGTACTCCGCGATCCGGCGCAGGCTCAGCGACCTGGAGGGGTCCCTCGCCAAGGCACGCAGGAGCGACCGCCGCGACGAGGTGGTCGCCTCGCTCGAGGCACTGCGACCGGGCGACGTCATCGAGGTGCCGTCCGGGAGGTACGCCGGGATGGCGGTCGTCGTAGACCCGGGGGCCAAGTCGGACCGCGAGGGCCCCCGCCCCTACGTCGTCACCTCCGACCGTCACGCGCGGCGTCTCTCCCTGGTCGACTTCACCGAGCCGGTCGCCCCGCTGACCCGCATGCGCATCCCGAAGAACTTCAACGGCCGCAACCCCCAGTCCCGGCGCGACCTCGCCTCGACGCTGCGCGCGAAGACCCACGGGGGGACCCCGCCTCCGCCGGGCCGTGGCACGCCGGCTCGTGACCGCCGAAGGACGAGCGGCGGCCGCCAGGAGCAGGGCGAGCAGGAGATCACCAGGCTGCGGGCGGAGCTGCGGGCCCACCCCTGCCATGGCTGTGACGACCGCGAGAACCACGCGCGCTGGGCCGAGCGGCACCACAAGCTCGCCCGCGACGCCCGCACCCTCCAGCGACGCATCGAGCAGCGCACGAACACGATTGCGCGCCAGTTCGACCGGGTCTGCGACCTGCTGACCGCACTCGGCTACCTCGAGAACGACGAGGTGACGGCGACCGGTGAACGGCTGATGCGGATCTACACCGACATGGACCTCGTGGCCGCCGAGTCGCTGCGTCACGGCCTGTGGGAGGACCTCTCGCCCAGCGAGCTCGCCGCAGCCCTCTCGGCCCTCGTCTTCGAGTCCAGGCGCGCGGACGACGCGTCGGCGCCCCGCGTCCCGGGTGGGCGGGTCAAGGACACCCTCGGGGAGATGGTGTCGTTGTGGGCCGACCTCGACGCACTCGAGCGAGAGCACAAGCTGGACTTCCTTCGCGAGCCGGATCTCGGGTTCGCCTGGGCCGCCTACCGGTGGGCTGAGGGGGCCTCGCTCGACGAGGTGCTGAACGAGACCGACCTCGCCGCCGGAGACTTCGTGCGCTGGGTCAAGCAGCTGCTCGACCTCGCCGACCAGGTTGCCGACGCAGCGGGCGAAACAGGGCTGCGCAAGACCGCGAGGAAGGCCTCCGACGCCCTCAGACGGGGTGTCGTGGCGTACTCGAGCGTGTCGGACTAGGGCGGTCTCGACCCAGGCCGCGTGATCCTTTAACCTTTTCCTCGCACCCCTCTTTTTCCCCTGCAAAGGGGTGCTTTTCGTGCATCCATGGAGGATCCGTGGTCAACGCGCCCCGTGCGTCGTGGATCGACCAGTTCGTGCTGCGTAGCCAGGCGCCAGGCGGCGGCTTGTCGCCTTTCCGTCAGGCCATGTTGGCCGGTGACCAGCTCGCAAGGGTCGCCGAGGACCGGAGCGGGCTCCCGCGCGCCGAGTACGACGCGCTCGGCACCGCCCGCCACCAGGCCCGGCTGCTGTCGGAGCTGGCGCGGATGCTCGACGAGGACGTCAGCTCGCTGGCCAGGAGGGCAGACCTCGCGCCGTCGCAGACCATCGACCCGGTCGGCAACGCCCGCGTGCTCGCCGCCTCACTCAGCGGTGTCGTCCGGGCGACCGCGACACTTCTCGACACCTGCCACTCGATGCTGCTCCTGGCCGAGCAGATGCTCGTCGTCCGCCGCACCCGTAGCCGGCTGGAGCTCATGGCGGCGGTCGAGACCGCGAGAGGTGCCGCGTCGACCGCGCACCTGACCATCGTGGCGAACCTCCCACGGCTCACGGACTCCGTGCTCTACGACGAGCTGGCCTCGGGCATCGGATCGGTGGAGGTGACCCTCGCGTTGGCGAACCGGCTCAGCGCGACGATCCGCAGCCAGCTGACGGTTCGGCCGACTCTGCCTCCCCAGCGGGCGGGGATCTTCGAGACGAGCTAGTCGACCGGGCGGTTCTCGTACGGAGTGGAGAGCACGATCGTCGTGCGCGTGGACACGTTCGCGGCACTGCGGATCCGGGCCAGGAGGTCCTCCAGGTCGACCGGTGTGG
This sequence comes from uncultured Actinomycetota bacterium, assembly GCA_963700955.1. Lineage (GTDB taxonomy): Bacteria > Actinomycetota > Actinomycetes > Propionibacteriales > Nocardioidaceae > Nocardioides_C. Next base: position 708,545 of record CAVOZH010000004.1, read on the forward strand.
CCACCCGGGTCTTGAGGATGTAGGACTCGTCGCCCGCGACGGACCAGCAGCTCTCGATCTCTGGGATGCCGCGCAGCCGGTCCGGCGAGTCGTCGGGCTGCGAGGGGTCGATCGGCCGGATCGAGATGAACGCGGTCAACGGCAGCTCGAGCTGGTCGTAGTCGACGAGTGCGGCGTACCCCTTGATCACGCCGCGCCCCTCCAGTCGCTTGACGCGTTGGTGGACCGCTGAGGTCGACAGTCCGGTGGCCTTGCCGAGGTCCGTGAACGACATGCGGCCGTCGGCGGCGAGCAGGGCCAGGATTCGGCGGTCGAGGTCTTCCACGACTAGCACCCTAGCCGCCGGGCGCGCGCGCCTTGGGGTTCTGGGCAGTTCTGAGCATGGAAGACTCGGCGTCGTGACCCAGCGCCTGATGCTCCTCGACACCGCGAGTCTCTACTTCCGGGCCTACTTCGGTGTGCCGGACTCGATCCGTGCTCCCGACGGCACGCCCGTCAACGCGGTGCGTGGGCTGCTCGACTTCATCGCCCGCCTGGTGACCGACTACCGGCCCACGCACCTGGCCTGCTGCTGGGACAACGACTGGCGGCCGCAGTGGCGCGTCGACCTGCTCCCGTCGTACAAGGCGCACCGGGTCGAGAGGGAGCTCCCTCAGGTGACGCCGGGCGGTGCGCACTTCGAGGAGGAGGTGCCCGACCCGCTGGAGGCGCAGATCCCGGTGATCGTGGAGGTGCTCGAGGCGTTCGGCATCGCCATCGTGGGTGCCGACGGTTACGAGGCCGACGACGTGATCGGCACCCTGGCCACCTCGGCCGGGATGCCCGTCGACGTCGTGACGGGGGACCGCGACCTCTTCCAGCTGGTCGACGACGACGCGGAGGTACGCATCCTCTACACCGCCCGGGGCGTCGGCAGGCACGAGCGGGTCACCAACGAGGTCGTGCAAGGCAAGTACGGCATCGACGGCCGTCAGTACGCCGACTTCGCGGCGTTGAGGGGAGACCCCTCCGACGGGCTGCCGGGTGTCTCTGGGGTGGGGGAGAAGACCGCGGCCACGCTGTTGCGCCGGTTCGGCGACCTCGAGAGCATCGTGGCGGCGACCGAGGACCCCTCCAGCGACCTCGCGCCCGGTCCTCGACGCAAGATCAAGGACGCCGCCGCCTACCTCGACGTGGCACCGAAGGTCGTCGCGGTCGCGCGCGACCTCGATCTGGGCGGGCCGGAGCTGTCCCTGCCACGGACACCGGCGCGACCCGACCGGCTGGTCGAGCTCAGCGAGAAGTGGGGCCTCGGCGGGTCGGTCACCCGGCTCGTCGAGGCGCTCACCCTCAGCTGACCGGGAGCAGCTTCTGCGCCTCCGCCGCCTCGCGGGAGGCAGCGGCACGCTTCTCGGCCTCCGCGAGGTTCTGGCCGGCGTGGTCGCGCCACCAGGTCTGGCCCGACTCGGGAAGCGTGTGGATCGGGTCGTAGTACTCGTAGGTGCGCGTGAGGGCCTCGGGGTCGCTGGCCTCGATCGAGGTCCGGTAGTTCTTGGTCCAGTGGGAGATCCCGCGCTCGAGGTCGTAGGCGTCGATCTGGTGCACCCACCGCTTGCCCACGAAGGGCACGTCGCAGACGATGCGGGGCGTCGCGAACCCCGGGAGGTAGCCCATGATCCCGTGCTGGAGCCGCTGCGCCTCGGCGACGGAGACCCGCCAGTGCTCGCTGAACGGGATCATGTCGGCCATGTAGAAGTAGTAGGGCATGATCTGCGCGCCGTCGAGCAGCGCGAAGCTCAGGTCGAGCAGGGTGTGCGCGTCGGCGTTCACTCCGTTGAGGAGGACCCCCTGGTTGCGCACGTCCCGGATTCCCGTCTCGAGCATCGCCCGGGCGGCCTTCGCGACGAGGGGCGTCACCGAGTTGGCGTGGTTGACGTGGGTGTGGATCGCGATCGAGACGCCGCGGTCACGGGCTACCTTCGCCACCCGCTCCATGCCGGCCCGCACGTCGTCTTGGAGCCAGTGCTGCGGCAGGCCCATCAGCGCCTTCGTCGCGAGGCGGACGTCGCGGACGTTGTCGATCTCGAGCAGCTTGGTGAGGAAGTCCTCGAGCCGTGCCCAGGGAAGGTTCGCCACGTCACCGCCGGAGACCACGACGTCGCGCACGCTCGGCGTGCGGCGCAGGTAGTCCAGCATCGCGGCGTGCCGGTCGACGGGCTTCAGGTCGAACTTCAGCTTGTCGACCACCGGCGTGGAGTTGCCGACGAGGTCCATGCGCGTGCAGTGGCCGCAGTACTGGGGGCACGTCGGCAGCAGCTCCGCGAGGACCTTCGTGGGGTACCGGTGGGTGAGCCCTTCGGCGACCCACATGTCGTGCTCGTGGAGGGAGTCCCGGGTCGCGTGCGGGTGTGAGGGCCAGTCGGTGCGACGGTCGGAGAACACCGGGAGCATGTAGCGGCGTACCGGGTCGGCGTACATCGCCTCGGTGAGCGAGCCCGGGCCGGCCGGCGCGTCGTGCGGCGTCATCGTGTTCATCATCTGCGGGGGGACGAGCATCGACATGGTCGCCCGCTCCTGCTGGTCCCGCTCGAGGTCGGCGTAGAAGCGTTCGTCGACCAGGTCACCCATCAGCGCGCGAAGCTGCTTGATGTTCTTGACGCAGTGGGCGCGCTGCCACTGCACGGACGCCCAGTCCTCGGCTGTGACGTCCCGCCAGCCGGGGAAGCGGGTCCAGTCGGGCTCGACCAGGTCGACGCGGCGGTAGGGGTAGGGCTGACCCGAGGTCGCGGCGGCCGTCTCGGTCCCCGTGCGGGTGCTCACCTGGATCGTCATCGTCACTCCGGTCTTCGTTGATCGCAGCTGGTGGTAGGTCGTAAGGCGCGCCTGTTTGTCCGGCCGATGCCCTTCGTGTCAGAGTACGCAAAGAATCTCTCGCGGAACAACTCACACGCCGCAAGATTTATAGTCGTTACGCATCTGGGAAGGATGATGGGCGTGTCGCATGTCACAACTGCCGGCCGCCGGGCCGGGGACCCGACCGGTCTGCACCGGGTTCTGGAGCCGGCCGGAGTCCTCCCGCAGGCGGCGACCCGGCTAGACACCCGCCGGGAGCTCTGGCCCGACGAGACGCGGATCCGCGTCGAGCGGCTCAACCTCGACGCGGCGTCCTTCCGTCAGCTCGAACGCAAGCACGCAGGAGACGGCGACGCGGTGCGCGCCGAGGTGCTCGAGATCATCTCCGCCCGCGGCAAGATGCAGAACCCGGAGACCGGCTCCGGCGGGATGCTCGTCGGCACGGTGGAAGAGGTCGGGGAGGAGTCCCCGCTCGGCCTCGCGGTGGGCGACCGCGTCACCACGCTGGTCTCGCTGACCCTCACGCCGCTGGTGGTCGAGGACGGACTGTCACGCTGGGACGGGCGCAGCGAGCAGGTTCCCGCCGACGGGTACGCCATCCTGTTCGGCCGCTCCATCGCGGCACGGATCCCCGACGACCTGCCCGCTGAGCTGTCCCTGTCGGTGATGGACGTCTGCGGCGCCCCTGCGCTGACCTCCCGGGTCGTGGGGGAGTACGCCTCCACCGGCAGGGGGCCGACGGTCGCCGTCATCGGCGGCGCCGGGAAGTCCGGGTCGCTCGCCCTCGTCGCAGCCAAGCAGGCCGGGGCCGCCCGCACCATCGGCGTGGTCCCGCACCATGACGAGGCGGAGCTGCTCGAGGCCGCCGGGATCGCAGACGTGGTCGCGGTCGCCGACGCGCGGGACCCGGTCGCCCTCTCTCGCGCCGTGACGGACGCCGGCGGGCCGGCCGACGTCACCGTCGTCTGCGTGGACGTGCCGGGCTGCGAGGGCGGGGCGATCCTCTCCACCGCCGAGCGCGGCACGGTGATCTTCTTCTCGATGGCCACCTCGTTCAGCGCGGCCGCTCTCGGCGCCGAAGGACTCGCCGCCGACGTCACCATGCTCGTCGGCAACGGCTACGTGCCCGGTCACGCGGAGCTCGCCATGGACCTGCTGCGTGGTAACGCCGGCGTACGCCGCCTGTTCGAACGTCGCCTGTGAGCCGGTTCGACGATGCCCCGGTGCCTGTGCGGAGAATGACCCTGTGACTCGGACTCTTCTTCGCGGTGGCTACGTGCACACCCCCGCTGACCCCCACGCAACTGCCCTCTGCATCGAGGACGGGCAGGTGGTGTGGACCGGGGACGACGACGCCTCCGCCCACTTCGTCGACAACGCCGACCGCATCATCGAGCTCCAAGGGCGGCTGGTGACGCCGGCGTTCGTCGACGCCCATGCCCACCTGGCCCAGACCGGCCTGGCCGCGGCGAGCCTGGATCTGAGCGAGACCCCGACGCTGGCCGCGGCCCTCGACGCGCTGGCGGCCTTCGCCTCGTCCACGAGCTTCCCGATCGTCCTCGGCTACGGCTGGGACGAGACCCAGTGGCCAGAGCAGCGTCCCTTCACCCGTGAGGAGGTCGACCGGGCCGTCGGGGCGCGCCCGGCGTACCTCGCGCGGATCGACGTGCACTCGGCGGTCGTCTCCTCGGCGCTGCTCGGCGCGGCACCCGGGCTGGCGGGCGCCGAGGGGTACGAAGCCTCGGGGTTCGTCGCACGGGAGGCTCACCACGTCGCCCGCGAGGCGATGTTCGACATCGTTCCGGCCTCGGCTCGCGAGGAGGCGATCCACCGGGCCCTGGCGACCGCCGCCGAGCAGGGGATCGGCATGGTGCACGAGCTCGGAGCGCCCCATCTTTCGCCCCCCGAGGACTTCGAGTCGATCGCGAAGCTGCGCGCCGCCTCACCGCTGCCCGAGGTCGTCGGCTACTGGGGTGCCCTCGACGGCATCGAGCTCGCGACGGAGCTCGGCTGTGTCGGGGCCGGCGGCGACCTGTGCGTCGACGGCGCCATCGGGTCGCGTACCGCCGCGATGCATGCGCCCTACCTCGACTCGGACACAGCCGGCAACCTCTACCTGACCGCCGAACAGATCCGCGACCACGTCGTGGCCTGCACCCGAGCAGGTCTGCAGGCGGCCTTCCACGCCATCGGCGACCGCGCCACCGCAGAGCTGGTCGCCGGTTTCGCAGCTGCCGCCGAGACCCTGGGCGCGCCGTCGATCGTGCGCGCCCGGCACCGGGTCGAGCACCTGGAGATGGTGAACCCCGAGGACATGGCGACGCTCGGCCGGCTCGGTGTGACCGCTAGCGTGCAGCCCGTCTTCGACGAGGTGTGGGGCGGCCCGGACTCGCTCTATGCCCAGCGCCTGGGCGTAGAGCGAGCGCTCCCGATGAACCCCTACGCCTCCCTCAACCGCGCCGGCGTGGCGCTCGCGTTCGGTTCGGACACACCAGTGACGCACTTCGGGCCTTGGGCGGCGGTCCGGGCTGCGGCTCACCACCACAACGAGGCGGAGCGGCTCACCGTGCGCGCTGCTTTCAATGCCCACACTCGTGGCGGCTGGCGGGCAGCGCGCCGCGACGAGGGAGGCGTGATCGCCCTCGGCGCGCCGGCCAGCATCGCCGTGTGGGACACACCAGGTGAGCTGCTCGTGCAGACCCCGGACGCACGCGTCGCCGCCTGGTCGACCGACCCACGCGCCGGCGTACCCCACCTTCCCGACCTGCACCCCGACCTCGACCTGCCCAGCTGCGTGATGACCGTGGTGGCGGGCGAGGTCGCCTACGAAGAACCAGGAGCACTTGGATGACCACCCGCCGCCCCCGGGGCAAGCTCGACCTGGACCCGGCCACCGTCCGCAAGGCACGGTCGCTGGCACGCCAGGTCGGCCGCCCGATCGTCAAGCTGGCCCAGCAGCACACCACCGTCTCGGTGGAGCGCGCCACGCTGAGGCTGGCCGGCCTGCAGGGGGCGGACGCCGACGGCATCCCCTGGGTGAACCGGCTCCTCGACGCCGTGCGTGGAGACGTCGGGATCGAGCACGGCATCTCGCTTCCCGTGTGGGACGCGCTCGTGCGCGGTGAGGCCGACGACCTGACCGTGCTGGCCCAGAAGGCAGCGGCCGGTTCGGTGCGCTTCAGGCTCCCTGAGGGGCGGGAGCTCACGCGTGCACGCTCGGCCGCCCGCAAGCAGGTGGGCGCGGGCATCAAGCGGGTGGACGCGCGGCGGCGTGAGCGTGAGCGGCTGGTCAAGCGGTGGGGCGACCCCAAGCAGCAGCCGTGGATCTACCTGATCGTGGCGACCGGCGACATCTACGAGGACATCCCGCAGGCGCAGCAGGCGGCGCGGGAAGGCGCCGACGTGATCGCGGTGATCAGGTCCACGGGGCAGTCGCTGCTCGACTACGTGCCCGAGGGGGCGACCCGGGAGGGGTTCGCGGGCACCTACGCCACGCAGGAGAACTTCCGGCTGATGCGGGCGGCTCTCGACGAGTCCAGTGCCCAGCTGGGTCGCTACGTCCGCCTGACCAACTACGCCTCGGGTCTCTGCATGCCGGAGATCGCGTCCCTTGCGGGCCTGGAGCGGCTCGACATGATGCTGAACGACTCGATGTACGGGATCCTCTTCCGCGACATCAACCCGGTGCGCACGTTCGTCGACCAGCGGTTCAGCCGCCAGGTGCACGCCCGCGCCGGGATCATCATCAACACCGGCGAGGACAACTACCTCACCACCGCCGACGCAGTGGAGGCCGCACACACCGTCACCACGTCGCAGCTGCTCAACGAGTACTTCGCCAAGGAGGCCGGGCTCGAGGACTGGCAGCTCGGCCTCGGCCACGCCTTCGAGATCGACCCCGACCTACCGGACAGCTTCCGGATGGAGCTCGCTCATGCGCTGCTCGCCCGAGAGCTCTTCCCGGAGGCGCCGTTGAAGTGGATGCCGCCCACCCGCCACATGACAGGCGACGTCTTCCGTGGGTACCTGCTCGACGGGTTCTTCAACCTGGCCGGTGCCCTGACCGGGCAGGGGATCCTGCTGGTCGGCATGATGACCGAGGCCGTCGTGACACCCTGGCTCTCCGACCGGGACCTGGCCCTGCAGAACGTCAGATACGTCTTGAACGCCGCCGGCAACCTGCACGAGGACTTCCGCCCGGCCCCTGAGGGGTTCATCGCCGAACGGGCGCGACAGGTGCTCGGCGAGAGCATCGACCTGCTCGAGAAGATCGTCGCGCACGAGGGCAAGCACGGCCTGCTCGAGGCGATCGCCGACGGTACCTTCGGGCTGATGCGGCGCCCCGCCGACGCGGGACGCGGCCTCGACGGCGTCGCCAAGAAGGCCCCGGAGTACTTCAACCCCGCAACGGAGATCCTGGAGGGCGTGCGATGACCATCCTGCGGCCGTACGGCGACACGACCGGCGACGGCATGGTGCAGCTGTCCTTCACGCTGCCGATGCCGCACTCGAAGACGGCCGAGGGAGCCGCCGCCCAGCTCGCGAACAAGATGGGCATGGACCCGGCCCTGGTCGTGCACGCCAAGCCGATGGGGCCCGACTTCACGTTCTTCGTGGTCTACGGCCGGGTGAACCACCTCGTGGACACCTCCAAGGTGACGGTGGTCGAGCGGGACTTCCCGCTGCTCACGCCGAAGGAGGTCAACGCGGCGGTCAAGCGCGGCATGCGCCGGCGGATGGTGGTCGTCGGAGCCTGCATCGGAACCGACGCCCACACCGTCGGCATCGACGCGATCATGAACATCAAGGGCTTCGCGGGGGAGAAGGGCCTCGAGTACTACCGCGAGATCAAGGTGGTCAACCTCGGCGCCCAGGTGTCCGTGCCCCAGCTCGTCGCGCGTGCCCAGGAGGAGCAGGCCGACGCCGTACTGGTCTCCCAGGTGGTGACCCAGCGAGACGCCCACATCCTCAACACGAAGGAGATGTCGGCGGCCTTCCGCGAGGCCTACCCGTCGGACAAGAGGCCGCTGCTTCTCGTCGGAGGCCCCCGGTTCGACGAGGCGATGGCGGACGAGCTCGGTGTGGACCGGGTCTTCGTCAGGGGTACGACGCCCGGTGAGGTCGCCAGCTACCTCACCGACGCGATCATCACCAAGCGCAGCCGTCCCGCAGAGGTCGGCCTCTGAGATGGAGGAACAGATGCAGGACGACCTCGCAGCCGGCAGGCTCGGGCTCACGGTGACGCATCGGCGCTACGTGCCCTACTCGCACGCGCACTACGCCGGCAACCTGGTCGACGGCGCCTACTCGCTCGGCCTGTTCGGGGACGTCGCCACCGAGGTGTGCATCCGCACCGACGGCGACGAGGGTCTCTTCGCGTCCTACGCCGACGTCCAGTTCAAGGCTCCGGTCCGGGCCGGTGACGTCGTCGAGGTGACCGCCGAGGTCGTGCGCGTCGGGCGTCGGTCCCGGACCATCGACTTCACTGCGAAGGTGATTGCTCGTGGCCGTCCGGACCTCTCGGAGTCGGCTGCTCAGGTGCTCGAGGAGCCCATCGTCGCCACCACTGCGACCGGCACGGTCGTCGTCCCCTGAGGCGCCTGCGGCGTGTCGTGGGACGACACGCCGCACCGAAAAAAGTTTGTTTGAGCGTGCGCATGAGGGGGAATGGTGCCTGACCTGCGGTTTCGCCCGTTATCACATGCAATGCCCCAGTTGACAGATCGGGCATCGGTGACGAAAGTCTCTTTCGTCCTGCCATGCAGGCTGTGTCCGCGCATCGACGTCCAGGTGGCCACGTGACCAGGTCGGGTACCACGAACCTGGGGCACGCTGTTCCCGGAGGTCGGTGTCGCCGACACAGGGCGAGGACACGCGAGGAGTCCGGTGCCCAGTAGACAACGGACCAGTGGCCCGCAGCCAGCGGGTACAGGTTCGGTCCGAAGGGTCCGGACTCCTCGTGCTTCCTGGCAGGGGTAGTTTTGAGGCCATGCCGCTGCTCCTGCGCCTGGTCCTTGCCGCCGTGGCGGGCGTCGCGGTCGCGGTCTCGTTCGAGCCTTTCGCGCTCGTGTACCTCCTGCCGTTCGGAGTCGCCGGGCTGACCCTGCTCCTGCGTCAGCTCACCCCGGGCAGGGGCTTCCTCGTCGGCGCCGTCTTCGGCGCTGCCTTCATGCTCGTGCTGCTCCCATGGCTCCAGGTGATCGGCGTGGACGCCTGGATCGCCCTCTCGCTGCTCGAAGGCGTCTTCTACGGACTGCTCGGCCTCGGTGGCGCGCTCGTGCAGCGGCTGCCCTGGTGGCCGTTGTGGACCGCGATGCTCTGGGTCGGCGTCGAGGCGCTGCGCTCCACCGTGCCGTTCGGCGGCTTCCCCTGGGGCCGTCTGGCCTTCGCCACGGTGGACACGCCCGTCGCCGATCTCTTCGCGTACGCCGGGTCCGCGGGTGCCACCTTCGCCGTAGCGCTCGTGGGCGCCGGCCTGGCCTGGGCGGTCCTGGAGGCCCGTCGTACACCTGTCAGGGGCGCGGTGGCCGTGCTGGCGCCCTGCCTGCTGGCGGTGTCCGGCAGCGCCCTGTCTCCGGGGACACCGTCGCCCACCGCCGGACCCGGTCGCGCCGTCTCGGTGACGGCGGTCCAGGGCGACGTGCCCGGCGAGGGCATGGAGGCGTTCGCGGAGCGGCGTGCCGTGCTGAACAACCACGTCGAGGCCACCCACGAGCTCGCCGACCGCATCCGGTCGGGCAGGCAGCCCGCCCCGGACCTCGTGATCTGGCCTGAGAACTCGACCGACATCGACCCGTTCAGCGATCCCACCGTCTACACCGACATCCAGGGCGCGGTGGACGCCGTCGGCGTTCCGGTGCTCGTCGGGGCGATGGTCAGCGGCGACGGGCCCAACGACGTCTACAACCAGGGCATCGTGTGGCAGCCGCACACCGGGCCGGTCGAGCGGTACTCCAAGACCCATCCGGTGCCGTTCGGGGAGTACATCCCCCTCCGCGACGTGTTCGCGCGGTTCATCACAAGGCTCGACCAGATCCCGCGCGACATGGTGCCCGGCAGAAAGCCGGGGGTGCTCGCGATGAACGGGACGACGGTGGGTGACGTCATCTGCTTCGAGGTCGCCTACGACGGCCTGCTGCGGGCCGTCGTCGACGGGGGAGCGCAGCTCGTGGTCGTGCAGACCAACAACGCCACGTACATGGGAACCGGGCAGGTCGAGCAGCAGTTCGCGATCGCGCGGCTCCGCGCGATCGAGACCGGCCGGTACGTCGTGGTGGCCGCGACGGACGGGGTCTCCGGGATCATCGCTCCCGACGGCCGGGTCGTCGAGCGGGCACCGGTGCGGGCTCGGGCGGTGCTCAGCCGGACCCTGCCGATCCTCGGCGGCGAGACACCCGCCATGCGCTGGGGACAGGCCGTCGAGCTGCTGCTCACCTCGGGCGCGGCGATTTCGGTCTCGGTGGCACTCGCCCTCAACTATCGTCAGCGCCGGGCTCGCGGCCGTTCGGACGGAGACAGTCGCCGGGACACGGTCGCAATCGGAGCGGGAGAGGCATGACAACGGGTCGGGTCGTGATGGTCGTTCCGACCTACAACGAGGCGGAGAACATCGAGTGGGTCGTCGGTCGCGTACGCGCTGCCCTCCCCGAGGCCGACGTCCTGGTGGTCGACGACGACTCGCCCGACGGCACCGGCCGGATCGCCGACGCCATGGCCGAAGCCGACCCGCACGTCCAGGTGGTGCACCGGGCCGCCAAGGAGGGCCTCGGTGCGGCCTACCTGCACGGTTTCGGAGTCGCCCTGGAGCGGGGCTATGACGTCATAGGTGAGATGGACGCCGACGGGTCCCACCAGCCCGAGGAGCTGCCGCGGCTCCTCGCCGCCCTCGACGACGCGGACCTCGTCCTCGGATCACGCTGGGTCCCGGGCGGCTCGGTCGTGAACTGGCCGTGGACCCGGATGGCGCTCTCACGGGGCGGCAACCTCTACACGCGCCTGCTGCTCGGGATCCCCGTCCGCGACGCCACCGGAGGGTTCCGGCTCTTCCGGCGCACCACCCTGGAGAAGATCGACCTGCCGAGCGTGCAGTCGGTCGGCTACTGCTTCCAGGCCGACCTCGCGTGGCGCACCGCCGAGGCGGGCCTCCGGGTCCGGGAGGTGCCGATCGAGTTCGTCGAGCGTGAGCGCGGTGAGTCCAAGATGAGCCCCGACATCGCCGTCGAGTCCTTGCGTCGGATCACCCGCTGGGGCTTTCACGAGCGGCGCCGCCAGGCGGGCGACGTACTCTCGAGGGTGACGTCGCGTCGTGACCGGAGGTGGAGGAAGCCATGAGACGAAGAGGTTCCTGGGGGCTTCTCGCCGTGCTGTTCGTGGTCGTGCCGCTGCTGGAGATCTACGTGGTCATCCAGGTGGGGCAGACCATCGGGGCCGGCTGGACGATCCTGCTCCTCGTCGTGGACAGCCTGCTGGGTGCGGCCTTGCTGAAGCACGAGGGCGCAGCCGCCTGGCGGGCGCTGCAGGAGGCGCTGGCGTCGTACCGGATGCCTGCTCGCGAGCTCGCGGACGGGGTGCTCGTGCTGGTCGGCGGGACGCTCCTGCTGACCCCCGGCCTGATCACGGACGTCTTCGGTTTCTTCTTCATCCTGCCGTTCACGAGGCCGCTCGCGCGCCGGGTGCTGACCACCGTGATCACACGCAAGTTCCTCGGCTCCGGTGACCGGTCCTCATCCGGAGACACCCGGACACGACAACGCCCCGGACCCGATGACTCGGTGGTCCAGGGCGAGGTCGTCGACTAGCTGGTCAGGCCGACTTCTTGGGCTTCGGCTTGCGTGCGGCACGGTGCAGGTGCGCGGGGCCGATCTCGCCGCCGCGAAGCAGCTCGAGCCGCTCGCTGAGGATGTCTTCGAGCTCCTTGATCGAGCGACGCTCGAGAAGCATGTCCCAGTGCGTGCGCACGGGCTTCTCGACCTTCTCCTCGCGCGTGATCCCGCTGATGCTCAACGCCTCGGCGCCGCAGCGCGGGCACTCCCACACGGCAGGCACCTCGGCCTCCACCGACATGGTGATCTCGAACTCGTGCCCCTGAGGGCACTTGTAGCCGACCTGCTGCCGCGCCGCGAACTCGATACCGCGCTCGTCCTCAAAGCTCTGGCCCCCGAGGCGGGCGCCACGCAAAGTGCGCTCTCCCATCGAGCCACCTCCTGATGTCTGTTTCCCCGTGTACGAATCCGAGACGGAACGGGGTTACCGCTACCGTCCCACAGGACCGTGCCCTTCGAGGGTGCAACGACTCAGCGGCGCGAGAGATTCCCGTACGCCGTGACGCGTGCTGTGGTCCATCACACCTCGTACCCGTCTCCATTCGGGCTACACGTGCTCAACCCGCCCGTTGGCGTGGTGCAGACCACGGGTCGAGCAGGTGCCCAGGCGTGGTGGTGACTCAGACCACGGACGGTGCGACGTTGCCGGCCTCGCGGATCCCGCGTTCGGGGTCGACTCGCCACAGGAGGAGCCCGCCGACGACGAAGAAGACAATGAGGGCGAAGATCGCGGGCCGGTAGGAATCGGCGAGCTGGTGGACGAGGCCGAAGGTGAGCATTCCCAGCCACGACGTGCCGCGCTCGGCCGCCTGGTAGAGGCTGAAGTACTCCGCCTCCCGGCCACGCGGGATGAGCAGGCTGAAGAACGACCTGGACAGCGCCTGGGTGCCGCCCATGACCAGCCCGATGCCGACGGCGAGCGCGAGAAAGAGCCCCAACTGCTTCGCCGGGATCACCATGCCGACGGTGACGACGAGCATCCAGATGACCAGCCCGACGAGGATTACCTTGCGGCTGCCGAAGCGTTCCGCGACCTTTCCGAAGAGCAGGGCACCACCGAAGGCGACGAACTGCACGAGCAGGATCGTCGCGATCAGCACCTGGGTCTCGAAGCCGAGCTGCTTCTCGCCGTACACCGAGGCGGCACCGATCACGGTCTGGATGCCGTCGTTGTAGAAGAGGTAGGCGATCAGAAACGTCATCGTCATCGGGTAGTTCCGCATGTCGCGCAGGGTGGCGAACAGCTGCCCGAAGCTCTGCCGGACCAACGATCCACGTTCGGGCACGACACCGACCGCTTCGCGGTTGCGGAGGCCGATGTAGGGGATCAGAGTGAACCCTGCCCACCAGGCCGCGGCTGACAGCAGGCTCAGCCGCACCGCCATCTCGGTGGAGAGCCCGAGACGGTCATGCAGCGTTACAACCGCGAGGTTGACCGCGAGCAGGAGTCCACCGCCGAGGTAGCCCAGAGCCCAACCTCGCGAGGAGACGCGGTCACGCTCGTCGGGTGTGGCGATCTCGCACAGAATGGCGTCGTACACGACCAGCGATGAGCCGAGGCAGATGTTCGCGCCGAACAGGAGAAGGGCGCCGAGCTGCCAGTCGCTGCCGGCGACGAAGAACATCGATGCGGCGAAAAGACTTCCGACCCAAGCGAAGCCCCCCATCATCTGCTTCTTGCGGGAGGTCCGGTCAGCGGCTGCCCCGACTACCGGGAGCACGAGTGCCGAGATGATCGTGGCCAGCGTGACGACGTAGAAGACGAGCGAGCCGGGGGAGACTGCCACGCCGAACACCGAGAGGTCGGTGTGACAGGGAGCATCTGCCGTGCCTGGAGCGCCGCAGGCCGCTGTCTCTGCCACCGAGGTCAGATAGGGCGCGAACAGCACAGTGGCAACGGTCGTGACGTAGGCGGAGTTCGCCCAGTCGTACCAGTACCAGGCGCGCTGCTCCTTGCGCCGTGCCAGCGGCGACAGGTCGGCGATCCCCACGGGCCCGCCCGTCCCTCGAGGCGTGATGTCGGTCATCTGGGTGCTCCCATCCATTGGCCGCGGTCGACGAGGACATCACGCAGCAGGTCGGTTCGGTCGGTCATCACTCCGTCGACGCCGAGGTCGAGCAGCTCGTGCATCTGCCCGGGGTCGTCGACGGTCCATACGTGAACGTGCAGTCCGAGGGCGTGTGCCCGGCTGATCAGGCCAGCCGTGAGGACCGTGACCCCCTTACGGCGGAAGGGCACCTGGAGCACCACCGCCGCGCTCCGGGTCAGTACGTCGACGATCCGTGCCGCCGGAACCGCCCGGAACAGCCCGACCTCGAGCGGTCCGGCGGCCGTCGCGACCCGGCGACCCACCAGCGCACGGAAGCGCGCGATCCGGCGCTGGGAGAACGCGCCGACGCAGACCCGGTCGTGCGATCCGGTGGCGCGCACCAGTGCTGCGAGTGGCTCCACGGCGGCGTCCGACTTGATGTCGATGTTGAACCGGACGTCCGGGAACTCCTCGAGCAGCGACGCCATCGTGGGGATCTGCTCCCGGCCGCCGATCAAGGCACGGCCCACCTCGGCCGCGGTGAGGTCGGCGAGGGTCCCGCGGTGCTCGGTGACGCGGTCAAGGGCCGCGTCGTGGAAGGCGAAGAGCTCCCCGTCGCGGGTCGCGTGCACGTCGGTCTCGAGGTAGCTGTACCCCAGCTCCACCGCATGCCTGAAGGCCACGAGCGTGTTCTCGAGACCCTCCAGCTCGGGGTGGTAGGCGCCTCCGCGGTGGGCGAAGGCCAGGACCGTCTCGGGTCGGTCACACACCGCATCGAGGTAGGGGTAACCGGTTCGGGGGCGTGTCACGTGAGAAGTATCCACGGCACCCGGACCCCGGGCCGACATTTGCAGGGCATGGGTCCATCGTGGTCCGGTCCGGCCTCATGCCGCATCCGTGCAGGTACTCAGGTCCGGGCCGCGAGCGACGCGGCGAGGACTGCGGTTGCCGGACAAGGCAGGGAGTGCGGAGTACCGTCGGGGGGATGGACGAGATGAGCTGCCCCAAGTGTGGAACGAGCATGGAGTCACGCACCGTCGGTGACGCCGAGGTGGCTCGGTGCAAGTCGTGCAACGGCATCTTCCTCGACCGCGCGGACCTCGGAAGCCTCGTCGAGGCTGAGAACGACTGGCACCGCAACGCCGGCATCCACCACACCGAACCGCTGCCGAGGATCACCGCCGACATGACCGCGCCGCCTCCCAGCAAGCCCCGCGCCAGGTCGTTCATCGAGACCCTGTTCAGCTGACCCAGCACCCGTCCGTCCGGGAAGCGGGTCGAGAGCCTCAGATGTCGCGGAAGGTGTCGATGCGTGCCCCGAGCGAGTTCAGCCTCGTGGCGAGGTCCTCGTAGCCGCGGTTGATCACGTAGACGGAGCGGAGGACCGACGTACCCTTCGACGCCAGCATCGCGAGCAGGATCACCACCGCGGGCCTCAGGGCCGGCGGGCAGACGATCTCGGCGCCCGACCAGCGCGTGGGGCCTTCGATCATCACGCGGTGCGGGTCGAGCAGCTTCACCTGTGCGCCGAGCTTGGTGAGCTCGGTCAGGTAGATCGCGCGGTTCTCGTACACCCAGTCGTGGAGCAGGGTCTGCCCCTCGGCGACAGCGGCGATCACGGCGAAGAACGGCAGGTTGTCGATGTTGAGACCCGGGAACGGCATCGGGTGGATCTTGTCGATGGGGGAGTGGAGCTGGGACACCTTGGTGGTGATGTCGACCAGGCGGGTCTGGCCGTTGGCCGCTACGTACTCGTCGCCACGGTGATAGGTGAAGCCCATCTCCTCGAGCAGCGCCAGCTCGATCTCGAGGAACTCGATCGGAACCCGCTTGATGGTGATCTCGGACTCGGTGACGATCGCCGCGGCGAGCAGCGACATCGCCTCGATCGGGTCCTCGGACGGGGCGTAGTCGACGTCGACGTCGATCTCGGGAACACCGTGAACGGTCAGCGTGGTGGTGCCGACTCCGTCGATCTGCACACCGAGCTTCTCGAGGTAGAAGCAGAGGTCCTGGACCATGTAGTTGGGGCTCGCGTTGCGGATCACGGTGACGCCGTCGTGGCGGGCAGCGGCGAGCAGGGCGTTCTCGGTCACGGTGTCGCCGCGCTCGGTCAGCACGATCGGGCGCAGCGGCGTGATGGCCCGGTTGACAGTCGCGTGGTAGCTGCCCTCGGTCGCCTTGACGTCGAGCCCGAACGGACGAAGGGCCGCCATGTGCGGCTCCACGGTGCGGGTGCCGAGGTCGCAGCCGCCCGCGTAGGGCAGCTCGAAGACGTCCTCGCGGTGCATCAGCGGGCCGAGGAACATGATGATCGAGCGAGTACGACGGGCCGCCTCCTCGTCGATCCTCGACAGGTCGAGCTCGGCCGGCGGGATGATCTCGAGGTCGTTCTCGGCGTTGAGCCAGCGGGTCTCCACGCCGATGCTGTTGAGCACCTCGAGCAGGCGGTTCACCTCCTCGATCCGGGCCACCTTGCGTAGCGTCGTACGCCCGCGGTTGAGCAGGGAGGCGCACAGCAGCGCGACCCCGGCGTTCTTGGACGACTTGACCTCGATGCTGCCCGAGAGAGTCGTGGGCCCCGAGACGCGTAGGTGGGTGGGGCCGGCGCCGAGCGAGACGATCTCGGAGTCCAGGGCCTCGCCGATTCTCGCCAGCATCTCGAGGCTGAGGTTCTGGTGGCCTCGCTCGATGCGGTTCACGGCGCTCTGACTGGTGGAGAGCACCTCGGCGAGCTGCGACTGGGTCCAGCCGCGGTGCTTCCGGGCGTCGCGGATCAGGTTGCCGATCCGGCTCAGGTAGTCCTCACTCATGCGCCGCACTGTATCTCACATATGAGATAGATCAGGACAGTGACGCCAGCTCCTTGCGAAGCTCCGCGCGAAGGTCGTCGTGCTGTGGCCCGAGCAGAGTACGGGGGAGCGGAGCGGTCCATCGCTCGATCGGATGGATCGCCACCGGGCGCCAGACGTGGTCTGGACTCCCACTCGTACCGCGGCCACACGTGCGCGTGCAAGAAGGCATCGTAGTTGCCCTGGCCAGAACGGTTGGGTTCTCGCCACGCAGGGCCGCGCCGACGCGGTCGCGCTTCCAGTGGCAGAGGTGGGAATCGGGGGCCCTTTTGCGGCGTGACAGGATGCTTTGCATGCGAGTAACCACGATCCACGGCACCAAGGACATCCGCCTCGAGGACCGTCCGGTCCCCACGATCGACGTTCCCACGGACGCGGTCATCAAGGTCGTCGCGGCCTGCATCTGCGGGTCGGACCTGTGGCCCTACCGCGGAGAGAACGACATCACCCCTGGCGACCCGATCGGCCACGAGATGGTCGGCGTGGTCGAGGAGGTCGGCTCCGACGTGAGGTCCTTCAAGCCTGGCGACTTCGTGGTCGTGCCGTTCTGCCACAGCGACAACACCTGCCCGCACTGCCGCGCCGGCATGACGTCCGGGTGCCGCAACGTCGGGATCACCAAGGGCGGCCAGGGCGAGTACGCCAAGGTCACGCAGGCCGAGGGAAGCCTCGTGAAGACCGACGGCATGCCTGACGAGTCGCTGATCCCGTCGCTGCTGGCGCTCACCGACGTGATGGCGACCGGGTGGCACGCCGCCGTCGCCTCGAACGTCCGTCCCGGGTCCACGGCAGTGGTCGTCGGCGACGGGGCGGTCGGCCTGTCCGGCGTGCTGGCCGCCGCTCAGCTCGGGGCCGAGCGCGTGATCGCGATGTCGCGTCACGAGTCGCGCCAGAAGCTCGCCACCGAGTTCGGTGCGACCGACGTCGTCGAGGAGCGAGGCGAGGAGGGCGAGGCGCGGATCCTCGACATGACCGACGGTGTGGGTGCTGATGCCGTTCTCGAGTGCGTCGGCACCGACCAGGCCATGCGCACGGCCTTCTCGATCGCCCGCCCGGGCTCCACGGTCGGCTTCGTGGGCGTCCCGCACGGGGTGAAGCTGCCGGTCAGCCGGATGTTCTCGAAGAACGTCGGCCTGGCGGGCGGAATGGCACCGGTGCGCGCCTACCTTCCCGACCTGCTGCAGCGGACCCTCTCTGGAGCCATCGACCCGGGCAAGGTGTTCGACCTGACGCTGCCCCTCGACGAGGTCGCCGAGGGATACCGCGCGATGGACGAGCGCCGCGCGATCAAGGTGCTTCTCCAACCCTGAGGTCTGGCAGTTATGTCAGGTCGGCCTGGCCCGTGTCCTACGGCGCGGGGAGGGGCATGACGATCAAGGCCGTCGTGTTCGACATCGGCGGTGTGCTCGAACGGGTCGACGACGACGCCTGGCCGGAGACCTGGATCGGCCGGTGGGAACGCCGGATGAGCGTGCCGGCCGGGCACGTCATGGCCTCGGTGGCCGAGCACGCGCCACCCGGCGCGATGGTGACCGGCCAGATGACCGAGGTCCAGATGCGCCGGCTGTACGTCGAGGCGCTCGGGCTCGACGACGAGCAGGCCGACCAGATGATGGCGGAGATGTGGGACGCCTACTGCGGCGTGCTCGACGTGGAGCTGCGTGACTTCGCGGCAGGCCTGCGTCCGACGTACACCACGGCGATCCTGAGCAACTCGGCGGACGGTGCGCGTCGCGAGGAGCAGCGGAGGTACGGGTTCGTGGATCTCGTGGACGTCGTCGTCTACTCCCACGAGGTCGGCCTGGCCAAGCCGGATCCGGCCGTGTTCCGGCTCACCGAGGAACGCCTCGAGGCGCAGCCGCACGAGATCGTCTTCCTCGACGACCACGACGGTCATGTCCAGGCCGCACGACGGCGCGGCTGGCACGCGGTGCACCACCGCAGCACGCCGGAGTCGATCCGTGAGGTGACCGAGCTGTTGGCGCGCTGAGCCAGTCGCTAGACGTGCTCGTCCGCCTCGTCGGGCGCCGGCGCAGGAGCCGTCCCGTCCTGGGCGGCCTGCGCCAGGAGCAGCCCGTAGACGGGGGAGCGGGACGCGGCGGCCCGCACGCTGGCGGCTGTCGCAGAGAGGTAGCCCTGCGAGGTGGACAGGGACCGGTGGCCCAGGAAGTCCATCAGCTCCACCGCCGTCGCGCCTCGCTCCACCAGCCGGGTCGCGGCCGTGTGCCGGAGCGCGTGCACCAGAGCGCCTCGGGCGCGCGACGCATTGACGCCCGCGTCGCGGTAGACCAGCTCCACGAGGTACTGCAGCGCACCGATCTGCATGCGTTCGCCGGTGCGGTCGACGAACAGCGGGTCGGTCTTGCGCCACCACGCCCAGGGGTCGTCAGGTGCGGTGACCCCACGTTGACGAGCAGTGCCCGGGAACCGCTGCCGGCGGCTGTCCAGGTAGGTGGCCAGGATGTCGAGCAGGGCCGGCTCGACCGGCACCGACCGTTCCGCGTCGCCCTTGCCGAGCACCCGGACCCGTTCGTTGCCGCTCGAGCGGGTGACGTCACCGATGTCAACGGCAAGGAGCTCCGCGGCGCGTACGCCTGTGACCATCGCGGTCAGCACCACCGCCGCGTCGAGCTCCGGCCAGGGGTCGCGACGCTGCACGGAACTGTCCGTGAGCACCCGCACGATCCGGGCGGCGTCGTCCTCGGCGAACGGTTTCGGGAGACGGCGGGGCGCCTTGGGCTTGGCCACGCCGGGCATGGGGGAGCCGGCCAGGTGCTCCTCGGAGACGAGGTACTCGAAGAAGCCGGCCCACGTCGAGTGCGCCCTGCGCACGGTCGCGGCGGCCCGTCCGGCGGACCAGGCGGCGAAAGCGTTCCGGAGCACTCGCAAAGTCAGGTCGCCAACGCGCAGCTCGTCGACGGGACGACCCAGGTGGCTGGCCGCCGCCTGGCAGATGGCAGCCAGGTCGCGCTCGTAGGCGGCCCGGGTGTGCGGGGAGTCCTTGCGGGGGGCTCGTGCAAGGAACCACCCGTCTATCGCGTCGATGACCAAAGGTGTGCGCTCCACGTGGCGCGACATTAGCTGCGGGTACCGACAGTCGACGGCGACGCTGGGATGACTCCCCATCATTTGCTGCATAATCCCCGGTATGCGGCAAATATGGCGGTTCCTGCCGGGAAGGGGTCTCGAGGGGCCGCCAGGCCCTTGGAGGCCGATCCCAGTGCCGCACTGGCGCGGCCAACGCGCAGACCAGTTCTGTCAGAGCGATTCTGAGCGACCTGCCGGCCGACATCCTGCGATTTTCTCGATGGTTTGCATCGGTGTCGTTGTGCACAGGCCGTTTTGCACAGCTCGACGCCCAGGCGTCTTACAAACTGGGTCGCTACAGGAGCCACGAGGTATGACGTCCCGCAGAAACGGCATACGTCTCCGCAACGTCTTGTGACTTGGACGAGCCTCGGAAGCCCCTCTCGAGCTATACCTGCACACCGCCGATAAGCGACATTATGTCAACTACCGTGGAGAGGCGAGTCGAGAGGGGCAGGTCAGCGCTCCCCTCTCAACGGATCGCCGTCAGTGCAGCTGCGCGATCTGGAGCAGGTTCCCGCAGGTGTCGTCGAGCACCGCAGTCGCCACAGGGCCCATCTCCGTCGGCTCCTGGGTGAACCGGACGCCGAGCTGCTTCAGGCGTTCGTGCTCCGCGTGGATGTCGTCCACCGCGAAGCTCGTGGCCGGGATGCCCTGAGCCTTCAGGCCTTGCTGGTACACCTTGGCCACCTCGTTGCCGTTGGGCTCCAGCAACAGCTCCACGCCGTCCGGGTCGGCCGCCGACGCCACAGTCAGCCAACGCGCTTCACCGAGCGGCAGGTCGGTCTTCTTCACGAAGCCCAGGACGTCGGTGTAGAAGGCCAACGCCCGGGCCTGGTCCTCGACGAAGACGCTGGTGACCACGATCCGCAACATATTATTGTACTCCTGACACTTAGTCTTGCGAACGGCGCCGGAACGCCTTGAGTGCAAGCGGGGCGAACACCGCGGTGAGCACCACTGCCCATCCGACCGACATCAGTGCTGCGTGCTGCAGCGGCCAAGCGGCATCCGTGGGAGCCGCCGGCGCGTTCCCCCACAGCTCACGGCAGGCCTGGGCCAGGGACGACACAGGGTTCCACTCCGCGACCGTGCGCAGCCAGCTCGGCATGTTCTCCGTCGGGGCGAAGGTGTTCGCCACGAAGGTCAGCGGGAACATCACCGTGAACATGAGGCCCTGGACCGCCTCGGGCGTGCGCATCATCGAGCCGACCCAGATGCCGAGCCAGATCATCGCGAACCCGAACGCCAGGAGCAGCAGGAAGCCGAGTGCCGCATCCACCACCCCGGTGCGGATCCGCCAGCCGACAAGAAGCCCGGTCACGCCCATCACCGCGATGCCGATGCTCGAGTGGATCAGGCTCGAGATGCTGCGCCCCACGAGAACCGAGGCGCGAGAGATCGGCAACGACTTCAGCCGGTCGACGATCCCCTTCTGCAGGTCGTTGGTGAGTCCCATGGCGACGATCGCCGAGGAGAACACCATGGTCTGCACCATGATCCCGGGCAGCAGGAACTCCCGGTAGCTGGAACCGGAGACCGCGATCGAGCCGCCGAAGACGTAGGCGAACAGCAGGACGAACATCACCGACTGCACCGTGACGTCGAGGAGCAGCTCCGGCATCCGCTTGATGTGGATGAGGTTGCGCCAGACGATCGTCGCCGACGCCTGCACCAGCGACGGCGGCTTGATGGTCGGTCGCGCCTCGGGACCGGCTTGCGGGTTCGCCGCGGACATGGTCGTCATCGCACTGCCTCCGCGAAGGTCTCGTCGTCGAAGTCGTCGCCGGGCTGCTCGGCCGGCGTCTGGTCATCGCGGTCCTCGGCCCGGTGGCCGGTCAGGTGGAGGAAGACGTCGTCGAGGCTGGGCCGCTTCAGACCGAGGTCGTCCACCTGGATCCCGCTCGCCGCGAGCACCTCACCGATCCGCGCCATGTCCGCGAGGCCGTCGGCCTGGGCAGTGATCCGCCGGGCCGAGGGCTCGACATGGACCTCGGGCGCGCACGACCGGACGAGCTCGCTCGCCCTGACGAGGTCGGTGGCGTCGGTGAGGGTCACCACGACGCTCGCACGGCCCGCCCGGTCCTTGAGCTGGGTCGGCGTGCCCGCCGCGATCACTCTCCCCCGGTCGATCACGACGATGTCGTCGGCGAGATGGTCGGCCTCCTCGAGGTACTGCGTCGTCAGCAACAGCGTGGTGCCGTCGCGGACCAGGCCGCGAAGGACGTCCCAGAGCTCAGAGCGGCTCCGCGGGTCGAGGCCGGTGGTCGGCTCGTCGAGGAACAGCACCGGCGGCGCGGCGATCAGGCTGACGGCGAGGTCGAGGCGCCTGCGCATGCCGCCGGAGTAGGTCTTGACCGTCCGGTTGGCCGCGTCGCTCAGGGAGAACCGCTCGAGCAGGCTGTCGGTGACCTCGGCGACATAGCGACGGGACAAGCCCGACAGCCGCCCGATCAGGCGGAGGTTCTCCCGAGCGGTCAGCAGCTCATCGACCGTGGCGGCCTGACCGGTCAGTCCCATGCTGCGGCGCACCGCGTCGGGCTCCTTGACCACGTCGTGCCCGGCCACACGGCCGGTGCCGCTGGTGGGGACGGACAGGGTCGTGAGCATCCGGACTGTCGTGGTCTTGCCCGCTCCGTTGGGCCCGAGCAGGCCGAGGACGGTGCCTTGCGGGACAACGAAGCTGACGTTGTCGACAGCGGTGTTGTCCCCGAACCGCTTGACGAGATCGACGGCCTCCACGGCCGGTTGTGATGACATGGGCTCCACCCTAGATTCCTGGACCGACAGTTTCGAAAGGCTTTTCTGGCCTGCCAACTACTGACTGCCGAAACCGCCAGAACTCATTGGTGAGCCGCTCCTGCCATCGGCGTTCGGGTGGACGGTGGACTCCCGGCTGCGCGCTAGGCGGACTCCCCCGCGATCCGCACCTCGACCGGCGTGCCCATCTCCACCGTGCGGCTGACGCTGCACAGACGGTCGTGGGACTGCTGGACGGCACGCTCGAGCACTCCACGAGCGGCGTCGCCCTCGTCGCCCTCCGGGAAGTCGATGTCGAAGGTCATCGAGATCCCGGTGATGTGGTTCTTGCCCGTCTCGTCGCGCGCCTTCTCCCCCTCGATGTGCATCGTGAAGGAGTCCGGCTCCGCGCGCTTGCCCGTGATGAAGTCGACATCGACACCGCTGCAGCCGGCGATCGCGGTGAGCAGGAGCTCGACCGGCGTGAACGTCTTCTCGCCGTCGTGGCTGAACACCATCTTCACGCCGTGGCGGTTGACGGCCTCGTAGACGCCCCTGCTGGTGCGGGTGATGTCGACTGTGCGCAGGTTGTCCTGGGTCATGGCTGAACTCTGTCACAACGCCCACGCCTACGATCGGGGCATGCGCGCCGACTTCTCCGTCACCGACCCCGACGTGAACCCCTACCGGCTGCTGACCGCCGTGGTCGTCCCGCGCCCGATCGCGTGGGTGTCGACGGTCTCCGAAGCCGGCGTCGTGAACCTGGCACCCCACTCGTTCTACACGGTGGCCTGTGCCCGGCCTCCGATCGTGCAGTTCTCGTCAGTCGGGAAGAAGGACACCCTGCGCAACGTGCTCGCCACCGGCGAGTTCGTCGTCAACCTCAGCCCCGCTCCCCTGCTCCAGCAGGTCAACAACTGCGCGGCCCGGTTCGCACCTGACCACAGCGAGGTGGACGCGCTCGGGATCACGATGGAGCCCAGCGTCACGGTGCGTCCACCCCGGGTCGCCGCCTCGCCGGTGTCCATCGAGTGCACTGTCCACAGCACCAACGAGCTCGGGGACTCGACCGTCGTCCTCGGCGACGTCCGGTTGATCTCGGTGGCCGAGGAGGTCCTTGTGGACGGCCATCCGGAGTTCGCGCTGCTCGACCCTCTCGCGCGGCTGGGCAAGGAGGAATGGGCACTGCACGCCGAGGTGGTGTCGGTGCCGCGACCGGCACGCCCCGAGGACATCCGCACCTGAGTCGCCTGGGAGGATCGCCCACATGAGCGAGACCACCCACCAGATCCGCCTCGTGTCCCGCCCGACCGGCTGGCCGACCCACGACAACTTCGAGCTCGTCGAGGTCGACGTACCTCCGCTCCAGCCAGGGCAGGTGCTGGTCCGGAACACCGTGATGTCCGTCGATCCCTACATGCGTGGGCGGATGAACGACACCAGGTCCTACGTCCCTCCCTTCCAGCTCGGGGCCCCTCTGGACGGCGGCGCGGTCGGTGAGGTGGTGGCCTCCGAGTCGGAGAAGGTCGTGGTCGGAGACGTCGTCCAGCACCAGCTTGGCTGGCGTGAGCACGCCGTCGTCGACGCCCGTCAGGTTCGACGGATCGACACCTCGGCGGTCCCGGCGTCGGCGTACCTCGGCGTGCTCGGCATGCCGGGCCTGACGGCATACGTCGGGCTCACCCGTATCGCCCAGGTGAAGGAGGGTGACACCGTCTTCGTGTCCGGAGCAGCCGGGGCGGTTGGCGGCCTGGCCGGCCAGCTCGCCCGCAACCTCGGCGCAGCCCGGGTCGTCGGCTCCGCGGGGTCGCCGGAGAAGATCTCGTACGTCGTCGACGAGCTCGGCTTCGACGCCGGGTTCGACTACCACGAGGAGTCGGTCGCCCGGCAGCTGCGCAGACACGCGCCCGACGGCGTCGACGTGTACTTCGACAACGTCGGCGGTGACCACCTCGAGGGCGCGATCGCGAACATGAAGGACTTCGGCCGGATCGCCCTGTGCGGCGCGATCGCGAACTACAACGCGACGGAGGCGTCGCCCGGCCCGCGCAACATGTGGCTGGTCGTCACTCGTCGTCTGCGGCTCCAGGGGTTCATCGTGACCGACCACAACGACCTCGCCAAGGAGTACTTCACCGCGGCGTCGACGTGGATCCGCGAGGGGCGGCTGAAGTTCAAGGAGACCTACGTCGACGGGCTCGACCACGCCGTGGACGCCTTCTTGGACCTCCAGCGCGGGGGCAACATCGGCAAGATGCTCGTCAGGCTGTAACCGGCCGCGACCTCACCCGTCGGTCGGGGTGGCGACCTCTTCTGCCGCCGCCGGGCGCCGCAGCTCCTCGCCCAGCCACTCCCGGTTCTCGGCGAGCATCCGGCCGACCTCCTCGGCGGTGTCGGGACGGCTGAACAAGGATCCCTGTGCGAGGTCGCAGCCGATGCCGACGAGAGCCTCGAGCTGGCCGATCCGTGCCACACCCTCTGCCCCGATGCGGATCCCCAGAGCAGCGGCCATCGCGGACATCGCGCCCACGAGGTCCGCCGCACCAGGGTCGGAACCCAGGTCCGCAACGAACCCCCTGTCGACCTTGATGAAGTCCCAGGGGATGCGGGCCAGGTGCGCCATCGACGACCAGCCTGCGCCGAACCCGTCGAGGACAAGTCGCACGCCCATGGCGTGGAGCTGGTGCAGTGAGGCGACGCTGAGCTCGTCGAGCGGGGTGTTCTGGGTGACCTCGACGCACAGCGCGTCGGCAGGTGCGCCGGAGTCGGCCAGCGCCTGGAGCACCATGTTGAAGACGCTCCCCGCAGCGAGCTGGGTCGCAGACACGTTCACCGAGACGCACAGCCTGCGGCCGGACTGCTCCACCCACCGCTGCTGCGCTCCCAACGACTGCCTGAGCACCGTCTCGAAGATCCGGTCGCCCCACCCCAGCACCTCGACAGCGGTCAGGAACCGCTCCGCGTCGAGGATGCCGAGCTCGGGGTGCCGCCACCGCAGCGTCGCCTCGACCGCCGCCATCCTCCCGGTCGTGAGGTCGATGACCGGCTGGAAGTAGCAGACCAGCTGCCCCTCCTCGAACGCCGCCGGCAGGTCGTCCTCGGTGCGGATCTGCGCGTGTGCGCGACTGCGGAAGGACTCGTCGGCGACGACGACCTGACCGCGTCCACGCCGCTTGGCCTGATAGAGCGCCGCATCGGCGACCTGGAACAGCGCGTCGACGGTCTCTCCCGGCTCGGCGACAGCGGCGCCGACCGACATGGAGGGGCGAACCTCGCGGCGGTGCTCCAGCACCACCGGACGGGCGACCGTGTCCATGACGCGACGGGCCACGTGACGGAGGGCGGCCTCGTCCACGTCGCGCAGCACCACCACGAACTCGTCCCCACTGATCCGAGCCACCAGGTCCTCGGGCCGGACGCTGCCGCGCAGCCGCTCGGCGACCTGCACGAGCAGCTCGTCACCACCCTTGTGGCCCATCCGGTCGTTGACGGCCTTGAGCCGGTCGACGTCGCAGACCAGGAGACCCGTGGTCCGCCCGTCGGCCGACGCCCGGCAGGGTGTATCGAGGGCCTCGGCGAACCCCCGGCGGTTGGCGAGCCCGGTGAGCGCGTCGTGCGTGGCCTGGTGTCGCAGGACGTCCTCGATCTGGCGACGGTCGCTCAGGTCGCTGGCGACTGCTGCCAGAAGCAGGGAGAACGACACCGTGATCACCAGGAAGACCTGGAGCAACGTGACAGCGTGCGCGTCCGGCCCCGCGGCGAGAGCGAACGGGCCCAGCCCGATCCCTGTGCAGCCGCTGGCGATCACGGCCACGCCCAGCGACATCCAAGCCGTCCCCCGTGTGCCGAATCGAAGAGCAGCCCAGGCGAAGAAGGGGATCAGCAGGTACGGCATCGTGACCATCCACGAGCCGCCGATCGCTGTGAACACTGCCGCCGAGGACAGACCGGTCGCGACCACCAGTGCGACGAGCTCCTTGGTTGCCCGCCGCCTCGCGCCGCCGGCGCCGAGCAGCAAGGGCGCCACCACGAGCACTCCGAGTGCGTCTCCGAGGAAGTACCTGGTCCACAGCTCCCCGAACTCGCCGACACCCGCACTGGATGCCACGGCCGCCACCGTCGACCCGAGAACCGGGCCGGCGACGACGCCGAGGCAGACGAAGAGCAGCAACGGCCGGACCGGGGCAAGGTCGCCGTCGTGGTTTCCGGCCCGGCGCAGCAGCAGGGCGGCGACGAAGGGCGCCATGACGTTGCCCAGCGTCCAACCGAGGCTGGCCCCCAGCGGGTAGTTCCATGCGAGGTCGCCGGCGAGCTCGGCGAGCGCGACCGCGCCCAGTACCCAGCCCCAGCTCCGCGTGGAGGTCAGCATCAGCACGGCCAGGCTCAACCCTGCAGACGGCCAGAGGCCGGCCCCACCCGCGAGTGGCCCGGCGAGCGCCATCACGATCTGCGACAGCGTCAGGCACGCCAGGCCGACCGAGACGAAGAGCACGGGCCCTTCCGCAGCGGCCAGCCATCCAGCCAACCACGAAGGTCCAGGTCGGCTCTCCCGCGCGCCCGCGGAGCCGCGTGCTGGTGTGTCGCTCTCCCTGCTCGGCATGCCTGAGTATCGGAGTGCGCAGGACACGCCTTGAGGCCGGTACAGATAAAGGTTGCGCCGCGAGCCGTCCGGTCGGCCTAGGGTGTCCCGCATGGCCAGCCTCTCCCTCGACGAGTCCGTCCGCCGCGCCCAGCACGTCAGTGTGACGTCGTACGACGTCAGCCTCGACCTGGACACCGGGGACACCATGTTCACCTCGACCACCCGGATGCGGTTCACCGTGCACGGCCCGGCCGACACTTTCGTGGATCTCAAGCCCAAGCAGCTCCGGAGCGTGCACCTCAACGGCGCTCCTCTCGACGTCGCCACCCTCGCGGACGGCCGTCTCCCCCTGCGTGGTCTCGACGGAGAGAACGAGCTCGTCGTGGAGGCCGTGATGGGCTACCGCAACGATGGCGAGGGCCTGCACCGCGCGGTCGACCCGTCCGACGGCAAGCACTACACGTACGCCATGTCGTTCCTCGACGCGGCGCCGAGCATCTTCGCCTGCTTCGACCAGCCGGACCTCAAGGCGCCGTACACCTTCCACGTCCGCGCGCCGCGCGAGTGGGTCGTGATCGGGAATGGCCGCGCGGAGGAGGTCGAGCCGGGCCAGTGGGAGCTCGCCACCACCGAGCCGCTCTCGACCTACTTCGTGACCCTCGTCGCAGGGCCCTACCACGTCGTCCGCAGCGAGCACGACGGGATCGCCCTCGGCCTGGAGTGCCGGGCGTCGCTGGCTCCGCACCTGGACCGGGACGCGGAGGAGATCCTCACGGTCACCGCTCAGTGCTTCGACGAGTTCCACCGTCTCTTCGGGGTGCGCTACGCGTTCGGCGACTACCACCAGGCGTTCGTCCCGGAGTTCAACGCCGGAGCGATGGAGAACCCCGGCTGTGTCACGTTCCGCGACCCACTGGTGTTCACCTCGAAGGTGACGCGTGCCGAGCGCACCAACCGGGCGACCACCATCGCGCACGAGATGGCGCACCAGTGGTTCGGCGACCTGGTGACCCCTCGGTGGTGGGACGACCTCTGGCTCAACGAGTCGTTCGCGGAGTACATGGGCAACCGTGTGGCCCACGACGCGACCGAGTTCACCGACGCGCACGTCGACACGGCCTTCGGCAGGAAGCGCTGGGGTCTCGAGTCGGACCAACGGCCGAGCACGCACCCGATCGCCGGCAACGGCGCGACCGACGCGATCGCCGCCCTCCAGGACTTCGACGGCATCAGCTACGCCAAGGGCTCGGCGGTCCTCAAGCAGCTCAACAACAACCTGGGGGACGACGTCTTCTTCGCCGGGGTCCGCGAGCACTTCGCGCGCCACCGCTTCGGCAACGCCACCATGCACGACCTCTTCGCCGCGTGGGAGGGCGCAGGTGCCGGTGACCTCTCGTCGTGGACCCAGGGGTGGCTGCGCACAGCCGGCGTCGACCTGATCAGCATCGACCGGAGCACCGAGCCTCCGTCCGTGCGCCGCGCGGCCCCCGAGGCGTACCCCGCGGAGCGCAGCCACGCCCTCTCGGTTGCCGTGTACGACGGGCAGGGTGGCTGGGCCCGGGAGGCCGTGACGGTCGGGTCGGAGCCGGCCGCCCTCTCCCCTGCAGCCTCGGGAGCGCCCGCCGTACTCGACCCGCTGGACCAGACCTGGGCGAGACTCACCCTCGACGACCTGACCCTCGAGGCCCTCCCGGGGCTCCTGCCGGGGATGGAGCCGCTGATGCGTGCGTCGGTGTGGAGCGCGGTGCGGGACCAGATCTCCAACGCGACTCTCGACCCCGAGACGGCTCTGACCCTGCTGGAGGCCGGCCTGCCGCACGAGGAGCAGGACATCGCCGTGGCTGCCCTGACGACGTTCGGCCTCGCCACGCTCGCCGACCGGGTCCATCCCGAACCGGACGACGCCGCCAGCAGGTTCCATGCTGCCGCCCTGGCACGGCTCTCCACGGCCGCTGCTGGGTCGGGAGTGCAGCTCGCGGCGCTGCGGGCGGCCATCGCGTCCGAGACGGCTCCGGAGACGCTGCGATCCTGGCTCGACGGCAGTGAGCTCCCCGAGGGAGTCGAGGCGGATCTCAACCTGCGTTGGCGCATCCTCGTGAGGCTGGCCGCCCTCGGCGGCGTCGATCGCCACGAGCTCGCTGACTGGCTCGAGCGCGAGCGCACCACTCAGGCCGCGGTGGACCACGTGCAGGCACTCTCCGCGATCCCCGACGCAGAGGCCAAGGCGTTCGCCTGGGCGCACTTCACCGGCGAGAGAGAAGCGTCGAACTACGAGATCGAGGCAGCCGGGCGTGGCATGTGGCAGACCGGCCAGGAGGCGCTGACCAAGGACTACGTCGAGCGCTACTTCGCCGAGCTGCCCGGCACGGTGAAGGTCCGCTCCGGATGGGTCCTCGCAGATGCGGCCCGCGACTTCTTCCCGCGGTTGGCCGTGGCGGGCGCAACCGTCGAGCAGGCGCAGGTGCTGATCGCCGACGAGTCACTCGACCTGAGTCTGCGGCGGGCCGTGGTGGACTCGACCGACGACCTCGTCAGGGCGCTGCGCGTCCGCGAGAGGTTCTGGGCTTGAGTGACCTGAGCGCCACGTAGATCTCCCGGAGGCCCTCGCGGCCGCCGCGGGCGAGCACATGGGCGGGCAGCATCCGGTCGACGGTCGCGGTGAGCTCGAGGACGATGCCGCCGATGAGCAGCCCCGCGACCAGGTCGGCGAACCAGTGCCAGTTCAGCGTCAGCGAGGTCACCACCATCGTGATCGAGAGGAAGCCGACGGCGCTCCACATCAGCACCCGGGCGCGACGGCTTGGCGCGGTGTAGTTGCTCAGCAGGTAGGCGGCAAGCCCGTAGACCAGCACGATGTTCGCGCTGTGCCCCGAGGGGTAGGCCATCCCGCCGGTGAAGAACGACGGGTCCGCGGTCCTGGGCCACGAGCGCCCGAAGCCCAGCTTCAAGATGAGCACCAGGAGGTTGAGCATGAACACAGATACCGCGGCGACGGCCACCGGCCGCCATGACCTGGTGCGGCGGTAGACGTAGACCACCGTTGCCGCAAGGACCGGAAGCGCGAACGCACGCTGGCCCACGCGGTCGAGCACCCGCAGGAACGGGACCCACGACTCGGGGGGCGGCGCCAGGTTGAAGTAGGCGTCGTACCGCACGAGAGGGCCCATGGCCAGGAGCGTGAAGGCCGCGAAGACGAGCGTGAGGAAGCCGGCGAGCGCAAAGCCCGAGGACACCGCCGACGTCCAGCCGTCGGAGTCTTCCCTCCCGCGCGTGAACACCCGTGCCTTCTCCTCGCCGTGCTGCCTCAGGAACTCCCCCACGGCCGGCACTCGGCCCACCCGTGACAAATATAGGCTGAACAGCGTGACCCTCAGTCGACGTCCAGGACCTTCCAGCCGTGTGCGCGTGCGCGAGGTCACAGGCAGCACGTCGCGGGAGCGCGAGGACCGCCTCGCTACGGAGGAGCCGCTCGAGATCCGGATGGCCTGGCCGGGCCGTCCGGCCGAGCGTCTCAACGTCACCATGCGCACCCCTGGCCACGACTTCGAGCTCGCCGCCGGGTTCCTGTACGGCGAGGGCCTCATCGAGCGTGCTTCAGATCTGCATACAGTCGCGTATTGCACAGACCATACGCTGACGCCTGAACAGGAGTTCAACGTGGTGACGGTCGAGCTCGACCGGCCCCCGCCGCGCGACCCTGGTGGCCGGTACGACGGCCCGACCGCCGGCTCTTCAGCCTGTGGTGTGTGTGGCAAGCAGAGCGTCGACGACGTCCTCTCGGCCGCCGGTGCGGCCATCCTGTCGACCCAGGCCCGGGCTCGGGCCCCCGTGGGTGCGGACGTCGTCGCGACGCTTCCGGATCGGCTTCGCGAGGCGCAGAAGGTGTTCAGCGCCACAGGCGGCCTGCACGCTGCTGCGCTCTTCCAGGCGGACGGCTCGACTGCGGTCGTCCGCGAGGACGTGGGGCGCCACAACGCCGTCGACAAGGTGATCGGCAGCCGCCTGCTGGCGGACCTGCCCACCGACCTGCCGATGCTCTGCGTCAGCGGCCGGATCGGCTTCGAGCTCGCGCAGAAGGCTGTGGCCGCAGGCGTCGGCGTGATCGCCGCAGTGGGGGCGCCCTCCAGCCTCGCGGTTCAGCTCGCTGAGCGGGCGGGACTCTGCATGGTGGGTTTCCTACGCGAGAACCGTTTCGTCGTCTATACGGAGCCCGACCGGATCGGCGTGTGATCACCTTATTGTCGGTGCTCCCGCCTAGCGTTCCGGTGTGCGCATTCTCCACACCTCTGACTGGCACCTCGGCCGATCCTTCCACCGGGAGGGGCTGCTCGACGCCCAGGCCGCTTTCGCAGACCACCTGCTCGAGACCATCGAGACCGAGGGGGTCGACCTGGTGGTGGTCGCGGGCGACATCTACGACCGTGCCCTCCCTCCGGTCGACGCGGTCGAGCTGGCCGACGAGACTTTTGCACGTCTCGCCGCCTCGCGCGCGAAGGTCGTTGTGACCAGCGGCAATCACGACTCCCACATCCGTCTCGGCTTCAACTCCCGCCTGTCCGACGCAGCCGGGATCCACTTCCGCACCCGCTGGCAGGAGGTCGGCACACCGGTGCTCCTGGAGGACCAGCACGGGCCCGTTGCGGTCCACGGCCTGCCCTACCTGGAGCCAGACGCGGTCCGCGGACCATGGGACCTCCCCGCCCGTACCCACGAGGCGGCACTCACCGAGGCCATGACCCGGGTGCACGCCGACCTCGACACCCGTCCCGGCACCCGCTCCGTCGTCATGGCGCACGCGTTCGTCGCGGGGAACGCCGACGCCGCCCCGAGCATGGCAAGCGACAGCGAGCGCGACATCTCCGTCGGCGGCGTGCAGATCGCCCCGGCCAGCCTCTTCAGCCGGGTCGACTACGCCGCGCTCGGCCATCTGCACGGTCGCCACACGCTGTCGGAGACGATCCGCTACAGCGGCTCGCCCCTGGCCTACTCGTTCTCGGAGGCCGGACACGCCAAGGGCTCCTGGCTCGTCGAGCTCGGGGCCGAGGGCGTGGAACGCACCGACTTCGTGCCGGCCCCGGTTCCGCGGCGCCTGGCCTCGTTGCGGGGCCGGATCGACGACCTCATCTCCGATCCACACCAGGTGGAGGTCGAGGACGCCTGGCTTCAGGTGACCCTGACCGACCCGCAGCGTCCCATGCACGCCATGGACAGGCTGCGAGCGCGGTTCCCGCACGTGCTCATCCTCTCTTTCGAGCCCGAGGGCGTGACCCGTGAACGCGGCCCGGTCATGCCGCGTGTCGACGGTCGAAGCGACATCGACGTTGCGCTGGGTTTCGTCGCCGAGGTGCGGTCGCTCGAGGCCACCACGGAGGAGGCGCTCCTCCTGCAGCTGGCGTGCGACTCGTGCCGGATCAACGAGGACGCCGACCGGCCGGTGCGGATCGAGGAGGCGGGCTGATGCGGCTCCACAACCTCTGCATGACCGCTTTCGGACCCTTCGCCGGGTCCGAGGAGGTCGACTTCGACGAGCTGTGCGACGCCGGGCTGTTCCTGCTCACCGGTCCCACCGGCGCCGGAAAGACCACCATCCTCGACGCGGTGTGCTTCGCCCTCTACGGGTCGGTGCCGGGCGTCCGAGGCGTCAAGGCGCTCAAGTCCCAGCACGCTCCCGACGACGTCCGGCCGGAGGTCGTTCTCGAGTTCAGTGTGCGTGACCGTCGGTTCCTGGTGCGTCGCACTCCCGAGTGGACCCGCCCCAAACGGCGCGGCGAAGGCTTCACCACCGAGAACGCCACAGCGACGCTGATCGAGAAGACCCACGGCGAGGACCATCTGCTCAGCTCCCGGGCGCAAGAGGTCGGCCACTTCATCGGCGAGCTGGTCGGGATGCAGTCGACCCAGTTCGTCCAGGTGGCACTGCTGCCGCAAGGAGACTTCCAGAAGTTCCTGCGCGCCTCCTCACAGGACCGCCACGACGTTCTCCAGCACCTTTTCCGCACCGACCGCTACGCCCGCATCGAGGAGTGGGTCCACGACCACAGCCGTGCCTTGAAGGAACGCTGCGCCACGGGCGAGGCCGCTGTGGTGAGGGCGCTGGACACCATCGCCGACCGGGCCGGTGTGGAGCCCGCCGAGGACTTCGCCGAGGCGCTCACGTGGGCCGACGCACTCATCGAGGACGCCACGACCGCCCGGACCGCGGCTCGCGACCAGCACGCCGCCGCAGCGTCGACAGCCTCCAGCGCCCGGTCCCGGCATGACGAGGCGGTGCGGGTCCGGGCCGTTCTCGATCGACGTGCCCAGGCCCGCGCGACGCTCGAGGAGCTTGCGCGCGACACGGCGACAGAGGCCGACGCCAGAGACCGCGTGGACGCCGACGACCGTGCCTCCCGGTGCCTGCCGCTGGTGCGCCTGCTCGACGAGGCCGTGACCTCTCGGGACCGCTCCGGCGAGGCGTGGGCTCACGCAGCCAAGCGTCTCGATGCACTCGACCTCGGCGACCTGCTGCGCGTGCCGGTCACGTCCGACGGGATCTCCGGGCTCGAGCAGAGCACTCGTGCCCGTGCCACGCGGCTGGAGGCGCTGCTCCCCCGCGAGCGCGAGCTGCACACCGCCAGGCGCAGCCTGGCCGGCGCCGAGACCGGCCTGACCGAGACCTCGGCTGCCCACGCGGCCGCGACCGAGCGGCTCGAGGGGATCCCGGCCGCCCTGGCCGAGGTGCGCAGCCAGGTGGAGGCTGCCCATGCGGTCGCGCGGCGTGCCGAAGCGCTTGTCCTCGAGCTGCGCCAGGCACGCGAGCGCCTCGTCGCGGCGCGGGACGCCGAGGAGTGCAGGGAGTCGCTGACACCGCTGCGTGACGCGGAGCGTGACGCCAGGGACCGAGCGGCGGATGCCCGTGAGCACGTGCAGAGCCTGACCGCCCGCCGGCTCGCCGGGATCGCCGCCGAGCTGGCCGGCCAGCTCGCGGAGGGACAGGCCTGTCAGGTCTGCGGCAGCACGGAGCACCCCGCGCCCGCGCAGAGGTCGACCTACGCCGTCACCGAGGCAGAGCAGGCCGAAGCGGCGGCCGCTCACGACGCACTCAGCGCGGCGCACGCCGCGGCGAGCGGAAAGGTCCTTCAGGCGGAGCAGCGCCTCCAGGGCCTGGTCGCCGCTGCGGCTGAGCTGACATCTGACGACGCGACCGCACACGTCGAGCGGCTCGAGGCCGAGCTTCACGAGGCTCGTCGAGCCCAGGACGAGCTCGAGCGGGCCGAGGCTGCGGCCACCCGGCTCACCACCGAGCAGCAAGACGTGGGCGCGACCGTGCACGAGCTGGCCACGAGGCTCGCCACCCTCAACCAGTCGATCACCGCGCACCGCCAGACCATCGACACGCTCGAAGCCGAGATCGCCGCCGTCGTCGAGCCCGAGACCTCCTTGTCGGCGGAGGTCGACAGGTTGACCTGGCTCGCCGCGTCCCTGGCCGAGGCACGTGAGGCTCTCGCCGACCACGACGCCTGCGTCTCGCGTGTCGAGGAGCTCGACGCGCACGCCCGGGCATCGGCTCACGAGCACAAGTTCGCCGATTTGACCGAGCTCCGCGCCGCGGCCCTTCAGACGTCGGAGCGAGCGCGACTCGACGCGCTTCTCGAGTCGAGGGCGGAAGCGTCGGCACGCGCACGCGCGGTGCTCGAGGACGACGAGGTGCGCGCCCTCGGGGAGCAGCCGGTTCCCGACCTCGCTGCCCTCGCCGCCGCTCTCTCGGCCGCGGAGCAGCAGGAGGCCTTGGCCGCGCGAGCAACCCACCAGCGCGAGGAGACCGTCGAGGCGCTGGGCCGCCAGAGGCTTCGCCTGGAGCAGGCGCTCAGCGAGTGGGCGCCGGTGCGCGACGAGTACGTCCGTGCGGACTCGATGTCCAAGCTGGTCCGAGGGATGGGCTCTGACAACCAGCTCCAGATGCGCCTGTCGGCCTACGTCCTCGCCACCCGGCTCGACCAGGTCGTCGCTGCGGCCAACGAACGGCTCGCCCACATGCGCGACCAGCGGTACCTCCTCCAGCGCACCGGCCGAGCCGCACGCAAGGGTGCGCAAGCGGGCCTCGGTCTCGAGGTCGTGGACCAGTGGGCCGGTGACGTCAGGGATCCCACAACGCTCTCCGGCGGCGAGACGTTCGTGGTCTCGCTGGCGTTGGCTCTCGGCCTCGCCGACGTGGTGACCCAGGAGGCAGGCGGCACCGAGATCGAGACGCTCTTCGTCGACGAAGGCTTCGGAACCCTCGACGCGGACACGCTCGACGACGTGATGGACCGCCTCGACGATCTGCGGGCGGGCGGGCGTGCCGTGGGCGTGGTCAGCCACGTCAGCGAGCTGCGCAACCGGATCCCGACCCAGCTCCACGTCGAGAAGACGCGCACCGGGTCGGTCGTCGCGGTCCGCACTGCGGTTGGCTGAGATGACCGACGAGCCCCGCATGCTCGCTGCGGTTGACATAGACGGGGTGCTGGCCGATGTACGCCACCGACTTCACCATGTGCGCGCCAGCCCCAAGGACTGGGACGCGTTCTTCGCGGCAGCACCCGAGGACCCACTGCTCGACCAGGGGCGCGAGACCGTGACGCGGCTCGGCGAGGTCTTCGACATCGTCTACCTCTCCGGACGGCCAGAACGCTGCCGCGAGGACACCCTCACCTGGCTCGGCGCTCACGATCTGCCGCCGGGCGAGGTACTGCTCCGGCCCCAGGGCGACCGGAGGCCGGCCAGGATGGTCAAGGTCGAGGTGCTACGACGACTCTCGCACGACCGCAGGGTCGCCGTGCTCGTCGACGACGATCCGCTCGTGCTCGACGCTGCGCGCGCCGCCGGCTTCGACGTTCTGCCGGCGGACTGGATGCCCGCCGACGAGGCGCTTCGCAAGGCGCAGGAGGTCGAGGGCGAGACCTGATGCCGAGCCTGCGACACGCCGGGGAGCCCCTCCGGACGGGGCCAGCCGCGACCACATAACCTCACAGCCATGACCCTAGGAGCACCGGTGCAACCCTCGATCGACCCGGCCTTCACGTCGCTCCCCTACCGTCGGCTCGCCGATGCCGCCCTCTCCCGGGCCCGGGACTTCAACGTGACCCATGCCGACTTCCGCCTCGAGCGCATCCGCTACCAGGACATCCGCGTGCGCGACGGGCACCTCCAGGGTGCAGGCGACACCGAGGACCTCGGCTTCGCGGTCCGGGTGATCCTCGACGGGGCGTGGGGATTCGCCTCGGGGGTCGTGCTGACCCCGGAGTCCGCGGTCCAGGTCGCCGAGACGGCCATCCGCACGGCGCAGGTCGCTGCGGCGATGACCACGCGACCCATCGCGCTCGCCCCGGAGCCGGTCTACGCCGACGTCGAGTGGGTCTCCAGCTACGACATCGACCCGTTCTCGGTGCCGCTGTCGGAGAAGGTGGACCTTCTCGCAGGCTGGTCCCGCAAGCTCCTGGAGGCGCCTGTGGTCGCGCACTCGAGCGGGCTGCTGCGCCAGGTCTTCGAGAACAAGTACTACGCCGACCTCGCCGGGACCTCGACCACCCAGCAACGGGTCCGGCTCGAGCCGGAGCTCGAGGTCTACGGCAGCGACGAGAAGACCGGCCGGTTCGACTCGATGCGGACCATCGCCCCGCCCGTGGGCCGCGGATGGGAGTACCTCGTCGGAGACCTGCGCGACTGGTCGAGCGAGCTCGCGGAGCTGCCCGACCTCCTCGCCGGCAAGCTGGCGGCGCCCTCGGTGGAGCCGGGGCAGTACGACCTGGTCATCCATCCCTCGAACCTGTGGCTGACCATCCACGAGTCGATCGGCCACGCCACCGAGCTCGACCGCGCGCTCGGCTACGAGGCCAACTACGCGGGCACGTCGTTCGCCACCCACGACAAGCTGGGCAAGCTGCAGTACGGCTCGCCGGTCATGCACGTCACCGGCGACCGCACCGTCGAGCACGGCCTCGCCACGATCGGCTACGACGACGAGGGTGTGCAGACCCGGAGCTGGGACATCATCAAGGACGGCGTGCTGGTCGGCTACCAGCTCGACCGTCCCACGGCGAACCTGATGCACCTCGACCGCTCCAACGGCTGCGCCTATGCCGACTCCCCCGGCCACATCCCGATCCAGCGGATGGCCAACGTCTCGCTGCAGCCGGCCCAGGACGGGCCCGACACGGACGGACTGATCGCACAGGTCGAACGCGGCATCTACATCGTGGGCGACAACTCCTGGAGCATCGACATGCAGCGCTACAACTTCCAGTTCACCGGGCAGCGCTTCTACAAGATCGAGAACGGCCGCCTCGCCGGGCAGCTGCGCGATGTCGCGTACCAGGCGACCACGACGGACTTCTGGAACTCCATGGAGGCCGTCGGTGGACCGCAGACGTGGGAGCTCGGCGGGGCCTTCAACTGCGGGAAGGCCCAACCGGGTCAGGTGGCATCCGTGTCCCACGGCTGCCCGACCGCGCTCTTCCGCGACGTGCGGGTGCTCAACACCGCCGCTGAAGCCGGCAACCAGGACTGAGGAGACCCGATGACTTCCCCCACACCCCAGGACCTCGTCGAGCACGCGCTGCATGTCTCCCGCGCGGATGACTGCGTCGTCACCGTGAACGACTCGACCAGCGCGAACCTGCGCTGGGCCAACAACACCCTGACCACCAACGGCGTCATGCACCGCGTCTCGATGACGGTGGTCTCCTTCGTCGGCACGCGAGAGGGCATCGCGACCGGATCCGTGACCGGCAGCGTGTCCACGCTGGAGCAGGTGACCGCGCTCGTCGAGGCCGCCGACGCGTCGGCGCGCGAGAGCACCCCTGCCGAGGACGCAGCCGAGCTCGTCGCCGGAGACGCCGAGGCAGGGTGGTTCGACGGGCCGCAACGCACCTCCATCGACGTCTACGCAGAGTTCGCGCCCGCTCTCGGCGAGGCCTTCCGCAAGGCCACCGCAGAGGACCGCATCCTGTACGGCTTCGTGGACCACGAGGTGACCACCACCTACCTCGGCTCGAGCACCGGACTACGGCTCCGACACGTCCAGCCCACCGGTCACTACGGGTGCACCGGCAAGCCGGCGGACCTGTCGAGCAGCGCCTGGGTCGGCGGCGCCACCCGTGACTTCACCGACGTGGACGCGCTCGCCCTCGACGCGGAGGTCGCCCAGCGGCTGTCCTGGGCCCAGCGCAGCGTCGACCTGCCGGCGGGACGCTACGACACGATCCTGCCGCCCACCGCGGTGGCCGACCTGATGATCTACGCCTACTGGAGCGCAGCGGCCCGCGAGGCCCACGAGGGCCAGTCGGTCTTCTCCCGGCCCGGCGGCGGCACGAGGATCGGTGACCGGCTCTCGCGACAGCCGGTCCAGCTCTTCTCCGACCCGGCGTACGACGGGCTCCAGGCGGCGCCCTTCGTGACGGCTGCCGCGAGCAACAACGTCCAGAGCGTCTTCGACAACGGCCTCCCGCTGTCCCGCACCGACTGGGTCAAGGACGGAAGTCTCGAGGCGCTGCTGCAGACCCGGCACTCCGCGGCCATGACAGGGCAGCCGGTGACCCCTGGCATCGACAACCTCGTGCTCCGGGTCGACGGCGCTCGGACCTCGCTCGACGGGCTCGTCGGCGACACCGAGCGCGGCCTGCTCCTGACCTGCCTGTGGTACATCCGAGTCGTCGACCCGCAGACGCTCCTCCTCACCGGTCTCACCCGTGACGGTGTGTACCTCGTCGAGAACGGAGAGGTGACCGGGGCGGTCAACAACTTCCGCTTCAACGAGAGCCCGGTCGACCTCCTCGACCGGTTCTCGGCGGCATCGGAGACGGTCCCGGCGTTCTCGCGTGAGTGGGGCGACTACTTCTCTCGCACGGCCATGCCGGCGCTACGTGTGCCGGACTTCAACATGTCCAGTGTCAGCCAGGCCAACTGACCCGGCCGGGGGAATGTTCTGGTTCCCCCGGAACACGTTGCCCGGGTCGTACTCCCCCTTCACCTGCCGGAGCCGCTCGTACTTCGTCTCGCCGTAGGCGTTCCGGATCCGCGCCGCGCCCTCGTCCCCGATGAAGTTGAGGTAGACCCCGCCGTTGGTGAAGGGCGCGATGTCCCTCCGGAACTGGCGCACCCACTCGATGTTCGCGTGGTCGTCGGCGGGGTCCTGCCAGACAGCGAAGGGGTGGGTGACCCATCCCGCGTCGCGGTGGGTCATCGGCGTCGCGTCGTCCGGGATCCGGGCGAGCGCCCCGCCCCAGGGAACGACCAGCTGCTGGGTGAGGTCGGACGGGGCACGCAGCGCCCCGGCGACGAGGGTATCGACGGCTTCGTCGCTCAGATCGTCGTGGTAGTCGGCGCTCCAGTAGTGCCGGTTGCCGGGCGGGTCGTCGATCATGGACTGGAACTCCGCGTAGGGAATCGGCGAGACGAGGTCGATCTCGGGGTCCATACCCCGCATCACCGCGAAGTAGTCCGCCCCCTCGTCGATGTCACCGGCCCACAGCCCGCCGACCATGACCAGCTGTTCACCCTGCAGGTGAGCAGGGATGAAGTCCTCAGGAGGGCCGGTGATCAGGAGCAGCGCCGGGCCCAGGGCGTCCGGAGCCGTGGAGACCCACTGCCGGAAGGCGCGAACGATCTCGGTGGCTCTCGCTGCGGGCCAGCCGAGGATGCCGGCCTGGACGACGGGGCCGACCGGGTGGAGACGGAACTCCAGCGCCGTGGCCACCCCGAAGTTGCCGCCACCGCCGTGCAGCGCCCAGAACAGGTCAGGATGGTGCTCCGCGTCGGCACGGACCTCGCGCCCGTCGGCAGTGACGAGCTCCACGGCCAGCAGGTTGTCGCACGCCAGCCCATGGCTGCGCTCGAGCCAGCCCGAGCCGCCACCGAGCGTGAACCCGGCGACCCCGGTGGTGGAGACGCGACCCCCTGTCGTGGCCAGGCCGTGCTCCTGTGTGGCCCGGTCGAGCTCGGCCCAGGTCACTCCGGCGCCGACGCGCGCACGCCGGGCGCCGGGGTCCACCTCGATCGACTTCATCGGGCGGACGTCGATCACCAGCCCGTCGTCGTTGGTGGACAGACCCGCCACAGAATGGCCACCGGCACGCACGGCGACCTCCAGGTCGTCGGTGCGGGCACGCTCCAGCGCAGCCCTGACGTCGGCGGGCGTCTGGCAGCCCGCGATCAGCCGGGGCCTCTTGTCGATCATCGTGTTGAAGAGCGCCCGACGCTCGTCGTAGTCCTCGTCCCCCGGCTTCGTCCAGAACATGAGCGTTTCACCCTCCCGCGGTCGACGACCCCCGCTTCGGGCGAGGCTACGCCGGAGCCTTCCGGCGAGCATGACCCCAAAAGGCCATTACCGCCGGGTTACGACTCGTCGTCGGGAAGACCACCGGGAATCGGCGCGGCGGGGTCGTAGGGCACCCGCGTGTACACGAAGGTGGCGCAGACCAGGTGGTTGACGCTGCCGTCGTGGTTGCGGACCACCCGCAGAGTCTCTCCGTGGTGGTAGCCGGCGGTGCCTTGGAGGGTGCCGTCCTCGCACGGGCGGAACGTGAGCGACACGGTGCCGGTGGCGAGTGCCGTGACCACCAGCTCCGCGCCTTCGTAGGAGAAGCCGTAGGCGGTGTTACCCCAGTGCCACACCCCCAGCAGCTCGGCGACGGACTCGGGCACGTGCTCCGTCGGTGTCCACGGCGCCGCGACGGCGGGCTCGCAACGCTCCAGCTCGTCGAGGAGGTCGATCGGCAGACCCTCGCAGCGCATGCCGTGCGTGCCGTTGGCCAGGCACACCGCCGCCGTCCGACGTACCGGGTCGACGAAGAGGCCGGCGAGGAACCCGGGCATCGAACCCGTGTGGCCCGCAAGCGTGCCCGAGCCGCCGGCGACGAGTCGAAGGCCGAGGCCGTACCCGCCGCTCATCCCACCGGCCAGCGAACCTGCCTGCGGCGTCCTCATCTCGGCCAGGGTGCTCGAGGCAAGCACCTCGTCGTGTCCTTCGAGGAGGAACCGCGCATAGGTCGCCAGGTCGTTCAACGTGCTCCAGGCCTGGCCCGCGGGCGCCATCGCGCCGGTGTCCTGCGCCGGCTCCCCGGTCAGAGTTCCGGCGAAGTGGTGGACGCTGAACCCGGTCGCGGCCGGGTCCGCCGGGAGGTAGCTCGTGCGCCCCATGCCGAGCGGGGACAGGATCCGCTGCTGGACCTGCTCCCACCAGGTCCCGCCGCGCAGCCGGGCGACCAGCTCGCCCAGGAGCCCGAAGGCGAGGTTCGTGTAGTGGTAGGTCTCACCGGGCGCGAAGGGTGCCGCAGTGTCGTCCACTCCTGCTGCCAGACGCTCCCAGCTCACTCCCGGACTGCGCTCCCACCACGACCCTGCCGGCTCCGACTGCATGCCCGAGGCGTGCGAGAGCAACCGGCGGACCGTACGGTCGCCGTACCCGACACCCGGGAGGTGTCTCTCGAGCCGGTCGGACAGGTCGAGCCGGCCATCGTCACGAAGCTGCATGACGAGCACGGCGGTCATGGTCTTGGTGATCGAGCCGATGCGGTACTGCGTGTCGGCCGACGGCGCGGCATGACCCATCAGTCCCGTGTGACCGCCATGGCGACCCGCCCAGGCCAGGTCACCGTCGCGGACCACCCCGGCCACGACCGAGGGCAGCCGCGCCGTCCTCTGTTCGGCCGCGAGGATCGCCTGAAGGCGACGTGCGGTCAGTCCGGCGACTGCGGTCATGACTGCTCGAACGCCTCCGGCGAGGGACACGTGCACACGAGGTTGCGGTCGCCGTACGCCTGGTCGATCCGGGCCACCGGCGGCCAGTACTTGTCCGGGTCGGGGCCGGTCGGGAACACCGCCTCCTCGCGGCTGTAGGCACGGTCCCACTCACCCGCAAGAGCCGTCGCCGTGTGCGGGGCACCGCGGAGAGGTGAGGCCTCGGCGGTCCACTCCCCCGCCGCGACCCGGTCGGCCTCGGCCTTGATCGCGATCATCGCGTCGCAGAACCGGTCGATCTCGGCGAGGTCCTCGCTCTCGGTCGGTTCCACCATCAGCGTCCCCGCGACCGGGAAGCTCATCGTCGGCGCGTGGAACCCGTAGTCGATCAGCCGCTTGGCCACGTCGTCCACGGTCACACCGGTGGCCTTGCTCAACGGGCGGAGGTCCAGGATGCACTCGTGGGCCACGAGGTCGTTGTGCCCGCGGTAGAGCACCGGGAAGTGCCCTTCGAGGCGGTGGGCGATGTAGTTCGCCGACAGCACGGCGACCGCGGTGGCCCGGGTGAGCCCCTCGGCCCCCATCGTCCGCACGTAGGTCCACGAGATCGGCAGGATGCCGGCCGAGCCGTACGGCGCCGCGCTGATCGGCCCGATCCCCTCGCGCTTCGACGGCTCGGGGTGCATGGGGTGGCTCGGCAGGTACGGCGCGAGATGCTCCCGCACCGCGACGGGCCCGACGCCGGGGCCGCCGCCACCATGGGGGATGCAGAACGTCTTGTGGAGGTTGAGGTGCGAGACGTCGCCGCCGAACTCACCAGGCTTGGCGTACCCGAGCAGGGCGTTGAGGTTCGCCCCGTCGACGTACACCTGGCCACCGTGCTCGTGGACGATCCGGCAGAGCTCGGTGATGCCGTCCTCGAACGCGCCGTGGGTCGAGGGGTAGGTGACCATGATCGCGGCGAGGTCGTCGCCGTGCTTCTCGCACTGCGCCTCGAGGTCGTCGAGGTCGACCGAGCCGTTGTCCGACGCCTTGACCACGACGACGCGCATCCCCGCCATGACCGCGGAGGCGGCGTTGGTGCCGTGCGCCGAGGACGGGAT
Organism: uncultured Actinomycetota bacterium; assembly: GCA_963700955.1. Classification (GTDB taxonomy): domain Bacteria; phylum Actinomycetota; class Actinomycetes; order Propionibacteriales; family Nocardioidaceae; genus Nocardioides_C. The sequence goes on from CAVOZH010000004.1 coordinate 751,286, forward strand.
CAGGCAGACGTCGCGTGCCGAGTCGCCCCGTGCGTCGTGGTAGGCCCTGATCGCGAGCAGCCCCGCGAGCTCACCCTGGGAACCGGCGTTCGGCTGGATGGAGACCCGGTCGTAGCCGGTCACCTCGGCCAGCCAGCCCTCGAGCTCGTCGACCATCGCCCGATAGCCGAGCGCGTCCTCGGCCGGCACGAAGGGATGCAGGTCGGCGAAGCCCGGAAGGCTGATCGGCTCCATCTCGGTGGTGGCGTTCAGCTTCATCGTGCACGAGCCGAGCGGGATCATCCCCCGGTCGAGGGCGTAGTCACGAGCGGAGAGCCGGCGCAGGTACCTCAGCATCGAGGTCTCGGAGCGGTGCGAGTTGAACACCTCGTGGGTCATGAACTCCGACGTACGCCGCAGCCCCTCCGGGAGCGCGTCGCCCGTGCGACGGTCCACTTCCTCGAGGTCGAGGTCGGAGCGACCGAAGGCGGCGACCACGGCCTCGACGTGGGCCGCCGTCGTGGTCTCGGAGGTGGACACCCCGACGTGGTCGTCGTCGACGAGCCGGAGGTGGACTCCCGCCTCGCGGGCCGCCGCGACCACGGCTCGAGCGCGTCCGGGGGCGCGGAGGACGAGCGTGTCGAAGAACTCGTCGTGGACCGCTTCCACCCCCGCGTCGGCGAGGGCCTGCGCGATCACTGCGGCGTACCGATGTGTCCTGCGCGCAATGGTTCTCAGCCCCTCGGGGCCGTGGTACACCGCATACATCGATGCGGCCACCGCCAGCAGCACCTGCGCGGTGCAGATGTTCGAGGTCGCCTTGTCGCGGCGGATGTGCTGCTCACGCGTCTGTAGCGCGAGCCGGTACGCCGGCCGCCCCTCGGCGTCGACCGAGACCCCGACGAGCCGGCCCGGGAGGTGCCGCTCGATGCCTGCCCGCACCGACATGTAGCCGGCGTGCGGGCCGCCGTAGAACAGCGGGACCCCGAACCGTTGCGACGACCCCACGACGACGTCGGCGCCCATCGACCCGGGCGACTCCAGCAGCGTCAGCGCGAGGAGATCGGCCGCGACCACGGCCATCCCGCCGCGCTCGTGGACCTGCTCGATGACGGGGCGTGGGTCGAGGATCCGGCCGCTCGTGCCGGGGTACTGCACGAGTACACCGCTGACCTCGCCGTCAGGAAGCCCTGCCGTCAGGTCGGCGACCTCGACCTCGATGCCCATCGCACGGGCACGCGTCTGCACGACTGCCACCGTCTGCGGCAGCGCATCCGCGTCGACGACGAACCGTCCCGCGGCGCCGCGGGACGCGCGTCTGACCAGGGTCATCGCCTCGGCCGCGGCGGTGCCCTCGTCGAGAAGGGACGCGTTGGCGGTGGGGAGTCCGGTGAGGTCACCGACCATGGTCTGGAAGTTGAGCAGGGCCTCCAGGCGCCCTTGGGAGATCTCGGGCTGGTACGGCGTGTAGGCGGTGTACCAGCTCGGGTCCTCGAGCACGTTGCGGCGTACGACGGGCGGGGTGACCGTTCCGTGGTAGCCCAGGCCGATCATCGCCTCGAGCGGGTTGTTCTTGCCGGCGACCTGCCGGACGATGTGCGCGGCCTCCTGCTCCCCCGCCGCGGGCGGCAGGTCGAGCCCGGAAGGGGTGCGGATCCCTCCGGGGACGGCGGCGTCCATGAGGGCGTCGAGCGAGGCGAAGCCCAGGGCCTCGAGCATCGTGCGCTGCTCGGCGTCGTCGGGCCCGACGTGCCGGTCTACGAAGCCGCCGAGGGCGGCGAGCTGGGAAAGGTTGGGAAGGTCGGACACAGAGGCTCCCGAAGACGGCGTGATGGGTCGCCTCCCCCTCTGTGGGACCCGCAGCGAGCCACGGAGCTTCCAGAGTTGCCTCGTCCACACGGTCCTGGCGCCTGAGAGGTTCCGGGGAGGTTTGCCCCTTCGGCGCTCCGCAGCAAAGAGACCTGTCGGCCGCTCAGACGGAGACTCTCCCGCGCGGGTTCGTCAGCACGGACACGTTATCAGCCGGGACGAAAAAACCCGGTGCCCACCGAGGGGGGCACCGGGTTGGTCGCGGCGGAGACGGCTCAGCCGACCCCGCGGGCGCGGCGACGAGCCGCGAGCTCGTCTGAAGCGCTGGTGTCGCCGCCGACGGCCCGCTCGCTCGGAAGCTCGGCGAGCGAACCCTCGATCTCACGCCAGACACCGCCGATCGCGATACCGAACACGCCCTGGCCGCCCTGCAGGAGGTCGATGACCTCGTCGTTGCTGGTGCACTCGTACACGCTCGCACCGTCGCTCATCAGCGTGACGCGCGTCAGGTCGTCAGTGCCGCGGGCCCGGAGGTGGTGGACCGCGGTGCGGATCTGCTGGAGCGAGATGCCGGCGTCGAGGAGCCGCTTGATGACCTTGAGCAGGAGGATGTCGCGGAAGGAGTAGAGCCGTTGGGTCCCCGAGCCGGAGGCGCCGCGCACGGTCGGCTCGACCAGACCGGTGCGGGCCCAGTAGTCGAGCTGGCGGTAGGTGATCCCGGCGGCGTTGCACGCGGTCGGACCACGGTACCCGGCGTCCTGGGGCAGCGGGGAGACGTCGTCGTCGAAGAGCAGTCCCTGCTCGTTGGCCGTCACCGCAGCCTGCTCGGCAGCGGTCTGATCAGCCTTCTTGGCAGTCTCGTCGCCGTTCATCGTCACGTGAACCTCCGTCGTCCGCTCCGCATGGCCTGCAACTCCTGAAGGGAAGCCGCGTGTACTCGGGGTGGAGTACAACGGTGGAGTTACAACGAAGACACTCCCAAGGTAGGCGGCGGCGTGGGCGCGGTCAACGACAACGGGGACCTTAGGGCGGCGTGTCGCAAACTCTCAACTAGAGATTGAGGGTGAGGGTTTGTGTGCCGTGCGCGAAGGGGCAGCGGTCAGTGGCTCTCGAAGTCCTCGGGCGAGACATGGTCGAGGAACTCTCGGAACTTCTCCACCTCGTCCTCCTGCTCCTCTGGCACGGCGAGCCCCGCCTCGGCGAGGACATCCTCGTCGCAGACGATCTTGGAGCCGGTGCGAAGCGCGAGGGCTATCGAGTCCGAAGGACGGGCGCTGACCTCCACGCCGGAGTCGAGCACGAGGACGGCGTAGAACACACCGTCGCGCATCTCGGTGATCCGCACCTCCGCGAGGTCGTTGCCGGTGGCGGTGATCAGGTCCTTCATCAGGTCGTGGGTCAGTGGGCGCGGAGGCACGACGCCCTGCTGGGCGAAGGCGATCGCCGTCGCCTCCACGGCACCGATCCAGATCGGCAGGTAGCGGTCTCCGGAGACCTCACGGAGCAAGACGATGGGCTGGTTCGAAGGCATCTCGACCCGCACACCGATCACGTCGACTTCTCGCACGTCATCCACACTACTCCCGGAAACAACCCCCAATCAGAGTAGGGATTCGAGACCTCTCGGCTCACCGCGCGGAGCGCAGCCCGCTCTTCACGAGAGTGGCGTGGAGACGTACCGAAAGCGCCGCCATCTGGGCGATCGTGTCCTCCGCACGCGCCTGCGCCCCGGCGTCGCGCCCGCGGCGCATCGGCGAGATCACCTGCTCGACCAGACCGACCTCGCGGTCGGCTGCCGTCTTGAACGCACGCAGGTGGCGCGGCTCGATGCCGAAGGTCGCCAGCTCCCCCGCTGTCTTGGCGACCACGAGGGCGTCGCCGTCGTAGTGGTTGGTGCCGGGGCGCTGCCTCACCAGCCCGAAGGTCTCCAGCTGGTCGAGGAAGGCTGCGTCGATCTCGGCGCCGGAGAGCAGCTCGGCCCTCGAGAGCCGCAGCTCGGAGGTCTCGGGGGTGAAGGTGTCCGGCGACGGGTAGCCGTCGCCGGCCAGGACCACTCGCGGCACCTGCGGCCCCACGCCGCTGACCGCCGGCGGCTCGAGGCCGCGGTCGATCGCGTCGAGGTGCTCCTTGATGACCTTGAGCGGAAGGTAGTGCTCGCGCTGGCTGGTGAGCACGTAGCGCAACCGCTCGACGTCACGGTGGGAGAACTTCCGATAGCCCGACGGCGTCCGCTCGGGCTCGATGAGTCCCTCGGCCTCGAGGAAGCGGATCTTGGAGATGCTGACCTCGGGGAAGTCGGCCCGGAGCAAGGAGAGGACCTCCCCGATGCTCATCCGGGACCGGGACGACGCCGCCTGCCTCACTGCGGCGTGCCCGCTCCAGCGTGGCTGGCGAAGTACACGAGGCGGTACTTCCCGATCTGGACCTCGTCACCGCCTTGGAGCTCGACCTCGTCGATCCGGTCGCGGTTGACGTACGTCCCGTTGAGGCTCCCCACGTCGGCCACACGATAGCCGCTGGGCCCGCGGCGGAACTCCGCGTGGCGACGAGAGACCGTCACGTCGTCGAGGAAGATCTCGCTCTCAGGGTGACGTCCCGCTCCGACCAGCTCGGTGTCGAGCAGGAACCGGCTTCCGGCGCTCGGGCCGCGTTGTACGACGAGCAGCGCACTGCCGGCTGGGAGCGCGTCGACCGCGGCCGCGTCCGACTCGTTCAGCTGCGCGCGCTCCTCCGCGGTCTCAGGCTTCCCGGGCGCTCCGAAGGTGATCGTCGCGGTGGTCTCGCCGGGGGTCTCCCGGTCGATGCTTGACGCTCCCGGAGCGTCCTCGTGAGCGAGCCGCTTGCCGCACTGAGAGCAGAAGCGTGCGTCGTCAGGGTTCCGGTGTCCGCACTCGGTGCAGAACGGCATTGCTCAGCCTCCCGTTGACAGTGGACCTCAACCCTCAACAAGTAGTCGAGGTTGATGGTTACTCGAACCTATCAGGCACGGGTGCGCGTTCAAGGCCGAAACCCCGACCTCGCCGCGGGTTCAGGACTCGAGTGTCGCCTCGTACGCAGAGGCGTTCATCAGCGCCTCGACCTCGCCGTCGTCGGCGCCCGACACCTCGAAGAGCCAGCCCTCGCCGTACGGGTCGGAGTTCACCAGCTCCGGCGTGCCGTCGAGGGCCTCGTTGCGGGCGACCACCTTGCCGCTGACCGGTGCGTAGACGTCGCTGACGGACTTGGTCGACTCGAGCTCACCGACCGTGTCGCCTGCAGAGACCTCCGCGCCCACGTCGGGAAGGGAGACGTACACGATGTCGCCGAGGGCGTCCTGGGCGTAGTGAGTGATGCCGACCCGTACCGATCCCTCGGTCTCGCCTGGGCTGCGCACCCATTCGTGCTCGCTGCTGTACTTCAGGTCCTCGGGGTACACGGCACTCCTCTTGAGGGTGGGTGGCAACTTCGGTTTGCGAACGGGTGCAGGCTACTCGGAATCGGACGGCTCGGTGTACTTCAGCTGCCGTGCGTCGGCGAGGGAGCCGACCTCGACCTTCGAGGTCTGCTGGATGTTCACGGAGCCACCGACCGCGGGGCCCTCGATGTCCGCCACGAACCCGCCGTAGATGTTGAGCGCCCTGTCCAGCGTGTGCGGGTCGCCGATCACCTCGACGGTGTACGGCGGGGAGAGCTGCTTGCCGTCGACGATGATCCCGTCCTGGCCGTCCTCGAGGCCGGTCTGGGCGACCACGCGCACGGAGTTGTTGATCTCGATCGCCTCCGCGCCCGCGTCACGCAGCTCCTCCAGTCCGTTGACCATCTGGTCGATGCCGACCTTCGCCTCGGGGTCCTTCACCGTGACGACGATGCCGGGGCCGACCGCGGGAACCGTCCCGGCCAGGATGCCGAGCACGTCGGCCTGCTGGCGAGCCTGCTCGAGCGCCGCTCGACGGCTGTCGGTGTCACTGCGCAGAGAGTTGCGGGTCTGCTCGAGCTGCGCGATCTCGTTCTCGGCGCGCTGGGAGGCGCTTCCCAGGGAGTTCAACAGCTGCACGAGGTCCTCTTCGCGCATTCCTTCGTAGTCGTCGTTGCGCTGGGTCGCCTGGACCTGGACGACGCTCGCGAAGCCGAGGACGGCCAGCAGCGCGGCCGCGGTGACCTGAGCGCGCGAACCCGGACGCCTCAGTGCCGAGAGCAGGCGCTCACGCCCGGAACGGGTCTCCTTGGGCTTCTCAGGCATGGAAGATGTGTCGGCGGATCGCCGCGACGTTGGAGAAGATGCGGATCCCGAGCACCACGATGACGCCGGTCGAGAGCTGTCCGCCGACACCGAGCTTGTCGCCGAGGTACACGATCAGGGCGGCGATGAGGACGTTGCTGATGAACGAGATGACGAAAACCTTGTCGTCGAAGATGCCGTCCAGGAACGCCCTCAGCGCGCCGAAGACCGCGTCGAGCGCGGCCACCACTGCGATGGGAAGGTACGGCTCGAGCCAGAGCGGAACCTCCGGCTGCAGGATGAGGCCGAGGACCACCCCGAACAGGAGCCCGAGACCGGCGATCATGGCGTTTCCCCCCGTGTGGCGTGGCGTAGGTTCAGTCGTCGCGCAGGCGTGGCCGGGAGCTTCAAGGACTCCTCCGACGTCATGGCGAACTCCAGCTTGTAGACAGCATGGAGATCCAACCAGTCCCTTCCATGCTCGGTCTCGACAAACCGTGCCGGCATCGTATCCCGGTCGCCCACAGCCAGGACCGTGTAGGGGCGGGACAGCGACACCAGGTTGACCGTGATCGCGGAGCCTGCTGACCGGATCGCACTGAGGTTGCTCAGCCGCTGGCCGTTGATGGAGATCGCCTCGGCTCCGGAAAGCCACAACGCGTTCACGAGCTTCTGCAGGTCGTCGTCGAGGACCCGCTGCTTCACGTCGACCGCCCCGGGGGCGTCGTCGACGACCACCTTGACCCCCGGGCCGGTCACAGGCACGGCGCCGGTGAGGAGACGGAGCCGGTCCAACCGTGCGGTCAGCGCCCTCCCCTCGGAGGTGGTGTCAAGGGAGATCGCCTGCAGCGAGGAGATCTCGCCCCGGAGGTTCGTGACGCGGGCCCGCTGGGCGTTGACCTCCGCGGTGCGTGCCTTGATCTGGGTCACGAGCGACTGCCTGCTGCCGGACTCCTGCCCCGCATTGCGCGCGGTCTGTACGGCGGCCGTGGCGACGAGAATCCCGAAGAGCCCCATCACCACCAGGGCGGCGAGGCCCGGGCGGACGTTCGACGAGTCGTCCTTCTTGCCGCCCGTCTCGGCCTTCGCCGCGTAGTCCCCGTCCAGCGAGTGGCTCGTGACGTACTCCAGCAGGGGCATCAGCACCTGCGGCGGCACGTCCGTGGGCCTGCGGCCCTGGTCAGTGGACATCGAGGGTCGGCGCCCTTCGTGAGCGGTCGGCCAGAAGCTTGCGCACCTGCCACGCGTAGAGCAGGCCCGCCCACCAGTAGAGCCCGGTCCCCCAGATCGCGAAGGCCCAGCCGAAGACGTTCGCCAGCGTCGCGATGACACCTTCCCCGTCACCGAGGAGCAGGAGCGGGAAGGCGTAGAGCAGGTTGGCGGTGGCGGCCTTGCCGAGGAAGTGCACGGGGAGCGCGTGGTAGCCCCGTGTGCGCAGGAAGGGCACGAGTCCCCACAGCAGCAGGTCTCGCGCGGGAAGCAGCACTGCCAGCCACCACGGGATGATGTCGCGCCAGGCGAGCCCGATGACGACGGCGAGGATGTAGAGCCGGTCAGCGACCGGGTCGAGGATCTGGCCGAACCTGGAGGTCTGGTGGAGCTTGCGGGCGAGGTAGCCGTCGAGCCAGTCCGTGACTCCCGAGAGCATGAGCACGGCGAGTGCCCAGCCGTCTGCCTCGGGCCCGAGGACGAGCCAGAGGAAGAGGGGGACGCCAGCGAGGCGGATGATGCTGATGATGTTGGGGATGGTCAGGACGCGGTCGGTCTCAACCGCAGCTGCGCCCTGCTCGCTCACGTCACTCCCCGATACACCCGTCCTGACTGACGAGACGTACCTTAGCCGTCGGTACCTGACGCCCCGGGGCGGTCCTTCGGCGCGGCTCGAGCAGTTCGGGTCAGTCGGCGCGAAGGGTGCTTCCGCAGCGCGGGCAGTGCGCTCGCGAACAGACGTCGAGGTCCTGGCCGCACCTGCACTTGCCCGCTGAGGCGGGACGCCGCACGGCACCTTGTCCGCGCTTGCCGCGTGCCATGCTGCCGGTCTTCTTGGTCATCACAGTCCGTCTCCCCGGTGTGAGCTGTTGCACTCAAGGTCACCATCAGAGACGGCCGGAACCGCGCTCTCTGTCGGAGTTTCGCCCGAAGGTTTGCAAAACCACCCAGATGGGCTATGCGGCACCCTTCACGTGCGGGTCACCGAGACAGCAGGTCCACATAAACCTCCTCGCTGAGGCCGGGCCAGCGGTTAGCATGCCGACACTGCCCACAGGCAGCATCTCGAGCAGCCCGGGTGTCTCCGACGCCCGCTGCGGGGAGGGGCTACAGATGTGCGCTGTCACGCCTCCTGCCAGCTCGCCCCTTCCCGCTTCGCCCCATGCCTCTGCGCTCGCTCGGGCGTTCGCCCAGAGCCACCTCTGCCCCGAGCACGGGCAGGAGGCCGAGTCGGCGGTGATGCTGCTGACCAGCGAGCTCGTGACGCACGCCCTCCTCCACGGCGACCCGCCGATCACGGTCTCCGTCGCGTGCGAGGTCTCGCAGGTCCGGATCGAGGTCACCGACACCAAGCCGGCCGAGGCGGGGCCCCGTGCCGCGCCTGACGACTTCGGTGCGGATGACCTCAGCCTCGTGCTGATCGACAAGATCTCCCGGCAGTGGGGCAAGGAGACCACGCCCGAGGGCGATGAGACGTTCTGGTGCACCGTGCCGACGGGCGTCGTCCCCCCACGGGACCCGGTTGCCATCTGATCACTCGATGCGTGCGACCAGGGGAAGCCTGGATCGACAGGTGAGGCCGACGACAAGGGCGGTCAGCAGCGGCAGCAGCACGACCACCGTCGCGATCAGCACCCATGGGATGTCGAGGAAGTGCGCCGGGAACGCGCGCCCCTGCGCGTCGAGGCCACTCCCCATGTTGACGCTGCTGGTGAGTGGATAGGTGACCGCGACGCCGGGCACGAAGCCGACCACCGCCCCGAGGGTCGCGCCCACGAGTCCCACTGCCCCGGCGTAGGCGGCTGCCACGCCTCGGCGAGTGCGTGCCGCAGCGCCCACCGCCGACAGGGTCGCCAGGTCGGGTCTGGCGTCGGAGAGCGCGAGGAATGTGGCGGTCAAGGTGCCGCCCAGCATCAGGATGCCCCCGAGGGCGGCGAGCACGATCAGGGCGATGGTGGTCTCGTCGTCCGCCTGGTAGCCGCGCTCGACGTAGAACGAGGCGTCCTGGCTCATGGCGCCGACCACCTCGGTGATGTCGGCCTCGGCGGACCTGGAGATCGGGCCGTCGACGTACACCCCGATGGTGGCCGGCTCCAGCCCGAGTCGCTTGGTCACCTGCGGTGACAGGACAGCCTGAAGCGGGGCCATGTCGCCAGGGACCTCGACGTACACCGCCGGCACCGTGGCCGGTCGGGCCTTCCGGTTGGTCTGCCCGTCCTCGGACCAGAACTCGGCGGAGATGCGCACCTCGTCTGCGTGCACCGGTCGGCTGGTCACCACCACAGCCCCACCGTCGAGCAGCGCCTGCCGGACAGCAGCGCGCTGGTCGGCGTCGAGATCCAGGAGCCCGGCCGGCACGGAGTCCCGGCTCACCAGGATCGAGCTCCCCAGTGACGAGCTCCAGCCCGACAGCAGGCCCTCACGTCCTCCGGGTGCGCCGAACGTCAGCGCCGCCGACTCGCCGCCACCACCAGGACCGAAGCCCTCCGGGATGCCCTCGATCGAGGTGACCGCATTGGCGGGCAGGGCCTTGCCGACCGCCTGCCTGATGCGTGCCCAGTCCATCGGCTCGCTGCTCCAGGTCGAGACGGCACCGGCTCCGTCGGCGAGCGTGGCGGTGTACGTCTGTTGGTTCTGGAGCTCGTCGCTCGCGGCGCCGATGCCCAGCGCCACGACGCCGGCCACGGTCGCTGCCACGGCGGCTACCGCTGGGACGGTCCGCGTGCGGTGCCGTGCGGCATCGCGAACCGCGTAACGGACGGGCAGTGGGAGCCGGCCCGAGCCCCGCGCCAGGAGAGCGACGGCCACCGGCACCAGCAGGATCATTCCCAGGACGGAGACGACGGCCGAGGCGGCGATGTAGAGCTCACCCGAGCTGCCGGCCTTCGCGCCGTACACCGCACCGGCGACCCCCGCGCCGAGTATCAGTAGGCCCAGGATCGGCGAGCGCAGGCTGGGCTTTCGGTCACCGCGGCGGCCGGCCAGGACCTTGACGACGTCCTGCCGTGCCGCGATCACCGCGGGTACGACGGCCGCGAGGAAGGCGCTGAGCAGGCCGAACGCGGCGATCCCCACCAGGTGCGACCACGCGATGTCGAACGGGCCGAACCAGCTGCCCGAGAACCGCTGCGCGACCGGCATGAGGGCAAGCGCCAGGCCGATGCCCAGGAGCACACCGAGCCCTGCCGCCGTGCCTCCGAGCACGAGAGCCGAGGCGAGCACGACGCGGCGCATCTGCCGGGGTGTTCCACCACTCGCGGCGATCAGGGCAAGGTTGCGCTGCTGCCTCCGGGCGCCGACCGCGAAGGCAGGGCCGGCGAGGAGCACGACCTCGAGGAGCGCCATGACCACGATGAGCGCGAGGACGGCGACCGAGTCGTCGTTCCCGGAGGGTATGAGGTCCTCAGGCAGCTCGGAGGCGGCCGGCGGATGTTCCAAGACGTCCCGGGACAGCACAGCGGCCCCGACGCGGTTGAGCTTCGCGACGTCCTGCCAGCTGACCGGCCCTCCCGCGTCCACCAGCCAGGTGGCGGTGTTCCTCTCGGTGCTCAGGCCGAGGCTGCCGAGCGGTCCCGCGATGATGGGGAAGTCGCGGTGGACGGTGGACTCGGCGATGCCCACCACCGTCACGTTCGCTGTCTCCGCCACCGTCACCTCGGCGCCGATGGAGGGGCCACGGGCGGCGAGCGCCGCGTTGACCACGACCTCACCCGGCGCCCGCGGCAGCCGACCCTCGGTCAGCCGGAACAGCCCCTGAGCCAGCGGGTCGCGCAGGTCGATCTCCGTACCCTCCGGGGACGCAACGCCCTTGTCGGTGCTCACTCGAACACTGCCGCGGCGGACTTCGACGCCCCGCACGGGCCGGCCGAGCGACCGGCGCACCGTGTCGGGTGTCGGCGGCACGGTGGCCTCTGTGCCCGCCGACATCGAACCGCTGTCCGGGTCCGGCAGCTGCTGCACGTTCTTGCCGCCCTGGAAGCGGACCTCGGCGTCCGCAGCGCCGATCCTGCGCGCGAGCGACTCGGCTCCCGAGACGGTCGCCGTCTGCATGACGATGTCGGCGGTGGTCACCGCGAGCACCGGCAGCGCGATCATGACGAGCACCAGCAGGCTGCGCCCGCGCGCCCTCATCGCGTCGCGGCGGGCGAGCCGCAGCATGCTGCGCCACCCCTTCATCGGGTGATCCCCTGCTCCAGGAGGGTGTCGGGGCGGTCGGCCCGCGACTCGTCGACGATGCGTCCGTCCCGGAGGAAGACCACCCGGTCGGCCCACGCTGCGTGCCGCGCCTCGTGGGTGACCAGCACACCGGCAGCGCCGGCGTCGCAGCGGGAACGCAGAAGCGCGAGGATCTCCTCGCCGGTCTCGGTGTCGAGCGCGCCCGTGGGCTCGTCGGCCAGGATCAGCCGGCGCTCCCCCACGACGGCTCGTGCGATCGCGACCCGCTGCTGCTGGCCGCCGGAGAGCTCGTCGGGGAACCGGTCGGCCAGCTCCCCGATGCCGACCTCGGTCAACGCAGCGAGGGCAGCCTTGCGGGCTGCTCCCCCGCGCTGGCCGTCCAGCTCGCGTGGCAGTGCGACGTTCTCGGCCGCGGTGAGCGCGGGAATCAGGTTGAAGTCCTGGAAGACGTAGCCGATGGCGGTACGACGCATCCGCGCCCGTTCGGCCTGGCCCAGTGCCTCCAGGGCGGTGTCCTCGACGAGTACCGATCCTGACGTGGGGCCGTCGAGGCCGCCCGCGAGTGTCAGCAGGGTGGACTTTCCTGAGCCGGAGGGCCCCATCACGGCGACCAGCTCCCCGGCGTACACCTGCAGGGAGACCGACTGCAGGGCGTGCACCTCTGTCGAGCCCGAGCCGTGCACCCGGCTGACCTCGCGCAGGGCGAGGACGGCGCGCTTCATCGAGCACCCGCCTTCGTGTCGGTCTGTGTCGCGGCGGACGCGGCGGACGACTGACGCTCACGGGCGACGCGTCGCAGGCGTGCCTCGCAGTGGTCGAGCCAGCGGATCTCCGCCTCGGCGGCGAACACGAGCGAGTCCAGCACCAGGCTCCAGGCCATCCCGGCCGGGTCGTCCTGCTTGGCGTTGGCGGCGCGCTTGAGTCGGGTGTAGTCCTGGAGCGCTCCGATGGTGGCGCTGCGCTGGCCCTGGATGACCGCGTGCAGGTCGACCCCGGGGACCGTGACGGCGAGCGCCAGCTTGATGGCCAGCTCGTCGCGTGGCGGCTGGGTGCGCGCAACCGGCGTGGTGAACCAGGTGGCGACCTCGGCGCGGCCGGCGTCGGTGATGCGGTACATCACGTGGCCCTCGTCGTCGGAGCCCGCGCCCTCGACCATCCCGTCCCGCTCGAGGCGCGAGAGCGTGGTGTACACCTGCCCGATGTTCAGGGGCCAGGTCGACCCCGTGCGTGACTCGAACTCCACGCGGAGCTGGTAGCCGTACATCGGCTCCTGCTCCAACAGCGTCAACAGTGCTTGCCTGACCGACATCGTGCCCCCTTGTTGAGTGTGTACCGGGTATGTATACCAGGTATGCCCCTCGCTGTGTCGCAGTTCACAGAGCGTGTCGTTGAAGCGCCGCGCCGGCCCCGCTGGGACCTTCGCCTCTTGCCGCGCTGTTGCCCCGGACGGTTCGCTGGCGTTGGGCGAGGCCCATAGGGGTGCCATGGAGACTTCACGAACGGGTGTCGCATCATCTGGTCCGGCGCCGACGTCAGGCCACAATGCCGTGGCGATCGTCTGTTCAGGACTGACCAAGGACTACGGCGAGAAGCACGGACTGTTCGACCTCGACCTGGCGGTCCCCGCCGGTGAGGTCTTCGGCTTCATCGGCCCGAACGGCGCCGGGAAGACGACGACGATCCGTCTCCTGATGGACCTGATCCGGCCCGACCGGGGCTCGGCAAGGTTGCTCGGCCTCGACGCACGACGCGACAGCCTGGCGCTCAAACGCCGGGTCGGTTACCTCCCCGGTGAGCTCCCCCGGTTCCCCGGCGTGAGTGCCGGCTATGTCATCGGGCTGATGGCGGGTCTGCGCGGCGGCGTCGACGCCTCGAGCATCACGGCGCTCGCGGACAGGTTCGAGCTCGATCTGAGCCGGAAGTACGAGGACCTCTCGCACGGCAACAAGCAGAAGGTCGGTCTGGTGCAGGCGTTCATGCACAGGCCTGAGCTGTTCATCCTCGACGAGCCGACCCTGGGCCTCGACCCCTTGATGCAGCGGGAGTTCCGCCAGCTGGTGCAGGAGTGCGCTGCCGCGGGGGCGACCGTGCTCCTCTCGTCGCACGTCCTGTCCGAGGTGGAGCTCGTCTGTGACCGGATCGGCCTGATCCGGGCCGGCCACCTCCTGCGCGTGGGGTCCTTGGAGGAGCTCCGCGACGTACGCGTGCACCGGGTCGAGGCGGTCTTCCGCGGCTGGCTCGACGAGGCGGTGCTGGCCAGGCTCCCCGGTGTGACCGAGGCGCACGTCGAGGGTGACCTCGTCACCTGCGCCGTGCACGGATCGGTGGGGCCGCTCCTGGAGTGGCTGTCCTCGGGAGACGTGGTCGAGCTCGACAGCCGCGAGCTGTCGCTGGAGGAGGTGTTCCTCTCTGAGTTCGAATCTGCGTCCTGAGCGACGCACCGCGATGCCGCTGGCCGTCGACACGCTGCGGTCCCACCGCGTCGGGGCTGCGGTGTGGGTCCTTGGCGGTTCCGTGACGATGTACGTGATGGCCCTCGCCCTGGCCCACGAGATGTCACGGTTCCCGGGAGGTCCGAAGGCCCTTGCGGAGAGCGTGCGCGCGGGCGCGGAGGCCATGCGCCCCCTGCGGTGGCCGGCCGACCGCCTCGACACGCTGGGCGGCTACCTGACGTACCACAACATCACCCTGTTCGCCTTCTTCCTGAGCGTGTACGCCGCTGTGCAGGGTGCTCGGGCGGTCAGGGGCGCCGAGGACAGGCACTCGCTCGAACAGGTGCTCGCCACGGGGAGGTCACGGCCGGCCGTGATCCGCGACGTGACCACGGGCTTCGGCGTGACGATGGGCCTGATCGTGCTGGGCCTCGGCTTCGGCGTGGCCGCTTCGATGGCTGCCGGTGGCGAGCCGGATCTCGGAGGGTCACTCATCACGATGCTGGCCTCAGGTCTGTGTGCGATGGTGGCGTACGCCCTCGGCCTGCTCATGTCGCAGGTCACCGCCACCAGTCGTACGGCGGCCGGCGTCACCTCGCTCGTGCTCGCGGTGCTCTACGTGGGCACGAACGTCTGGGACGAGATCGGCCCGTTCGGCGCTGTCCGCTTCGTCTCGCCCTTCCACTACGCGAACTCCTCGCGAGCCCTGGTCCCCGGCTACGGACTCGACCTTTCGTCGACGGCGGTCCTCGTCGCCATGACGGCGGTCCTCCTCGGACTCGCCACCTGGGCGTTCGCTCGTCGGGACTACGCGAGCACGCTGTGGTCCCACCCACGTGCTCGGCGTGCCGGCCGGGCCGTCCGGCCAGTCCGCGTGCAGCGACCCATGCTCGGTTCGGTGTGGACCGCGAGCCTTCTCCGCGGGCGGGTCGGCCTCATCGCCTGGAGCGCGGCAGCGGCGGCGTACTCCGCTCTCCTGGCCTCGCTGACGCCGACCGTCATGGACGCGTGGGCCGCCTTCGACTTCTTCGGTGGGGTCGCCGGAGGCGAGGCCGGCATTCCCCCGGAAACTCAGTACCTGTCGCTCGGTGCAGAGATCATCACCCCGGTGATCGCGGCCTACCTCATCACGCAGGCGGCAGGCTGGGTGGCCGACCTCGACCAAGGCAGGGTGGAGGCGATTCTGGCCACCCCGATCTCGTGGTCGCGGCTCGTCTGGGAACGATTGCTCGCGGCTGTCGCCGGCGTCTTCGCCATCACCGCGGCGGCCCTGGGCGGGCTTGCTGTCGGGGCAGCTGCGGTCGGCGCGGGGCTCGACTGGCAGGGGCTCGGAAGGACAGCGCTGGGCTGCGTGCTGCTGGGTGCAGCCATCGCGGCGCTGGCCGCCCTGGTGGTCGCGATGTTCCGGACGGGGATCGCCGTGACGGTGCTGGCCGCGTTCGTCGGAGCCTCCTACCTGCTGGGGCTCGTCGTCGCGCTGTTCGGCTGGCCCGACTGGATCAACCGGCTCACCGTCTTCGGCGCGTTCGGGCACCCCTACCTCGAGTGGCCGCCGGTCAGCGGCACGCTGGTCCTGCTGGCGCTCGCCGTCGGCGGTGGACTGCTCGGGGCCGCGGTGGCCGAACGCACCCCGAAGGTGACCTAGCGGCCCCGGGCCGGCTGCCTCTCCGCCCGGTCATCGGCTGCGGAGCTCTGGGAACTGCTCGTCTCGCCACTCCCCGGGCGCGGTCACCTCACCGGCCGCGAGATCGGCCTCGCGGTTGCGCAGCTCCACGCGGCGGATCTTGCCGCTGATCGTCTTGGGCAGCTCGGCGAACTCGAGCCGACGCACGCGCTGCCACGGCGAAAGGTTCTCGCGAGCATGGCGCAGGATCGACAGGGCGGTCTGCTCCGTCGGCTCCCATCCGGGGGCGAGGACGACGAACGCCTTGGGCACCGCCAGCCGCACGGGATCAGGCGCGGGCACGACCGCAGCCTCGGCGACGGCCGGATGCTCGATCAGCACGGACTCGAGCTCGAACGGGCTGATCTTGTAGTCGCTGGCCTTGAAGACGTCGTCGGTGCGGCCGACGAAGGTCAGGTAGCCGTCGGCGTCGACCGTCGCGACGTCACCGGTGTGGTAGCGACCGCCGGCCATCGCACCGGCGTCCCGGTCGGGGTCACCCTGGTAACCGGTCATGAGCGGCAGTGGTCGGCCGGTGGGACCGGTGAGGTCGAGGCACACCTCGCCTTCGCCCTCCCCAGTGACGGGCTCGCCCGTGAGCGGGTCGACCAGGACCACCGGGTAACCAGGCAGCGGACGGCCCATCGAGCCAGGTTTCACCACACTGCCGGGAGTGTTGCCGATCGCCGCGGTCATCTCGGTCTGCCCATAGCCGTCGCGCAGGTCCAGGCCCCAATGGGTGCGCACCTGCTCGATCACCTCGGGGTTGAGCGGCTCCCCCGCGCCCACGACCTCCCGCAGCGTGCCGGGGCCGCTGGACAGGTCCGCCTGGATCAGCATCCGCCACACGGTCGGCGGTGCACAGAACGTCGTGACCTCGTGGCTCCGCAGGACGCCGAGCAGGTTCCGTGCGTCGAAGCGTGCATAGTCCACGACCATCGTGGTCGCCTCGGCGATCCACGGCGCGAAGAAGCACGACCAGGCATGCTTCGCCCAGCCGGGCGAGGAGATGTTGAGGTGTACGTCGCCGGGCTCGAGACCGAGCCAGTACATCGTCGAGAGGTGGCCCACCGGGTAGGACACCTGCGTGTGCTCGACGAGCTTCGGCCGGCTCGTCGTACCGGAGGTGAAGTAGAGCAGCAGCGGGTCCTCCGACGACGTGCCCGGGTGACCGACGGGCTCGGCGGGCGCCGCCGCAGTGTCGGTGTAGTCGTGCCAACCGGCGGGCGCCTTCCCGCCCACGCAGACGCGGATGAGCGAGCCTTCCACCGCGTCGACCGTCGAGGTGCATTCGGCTGCGGCGACGACGTGACGGGCGCCGGTGCGCTGCACCCGGTCTGCGAGGTCAGTCGCGCCGACCGCAGTCGTCGTGGGCACGACGACTGCACCCAGCTTCATCACGGCGAGCATGGTCTCCCACAGCTCGACCTGGTTGCCGAGCATGACGATGACCGGGTCCCCCTTGCCGACACCGAGTCCGCGCAACCAGTGCGCGACCTGGTCCGAGCGGCGCGCCATCGCGTCGTAGGTGATCGACGTCGACCTGCCGTCCTCGTGGACCACCACGAGAGCGGGACGGTCGCTGCCGCGAGCCACGGCGTCGAACCAGTCGACCGCCCAGCAGAACCGCTCCCCCACGTCCGGCCACGTGAACTCCTTCACGGCCCGTTCGTGCCGGCCACGCAGGTCCAGGAGCTGGTCCCGGGCCGCACGGTACGTCGAGGTCGCGTCGGTCATCGTCACCCTCCAAGTGAGATCGGTACTGCGCACGTTACGACGTCCTCGACGTACGAGGAGGCGGATCAGGTGCCCATCGGCGGGTCGCCCTCCTCACGCTGAGCGGGCTCCCGGAGCCGAACGGGATCTCGCCGCGTCAGTCGAGCACCCGGTAGCGGGTCTGCATGCCTGCGGTGATGTGGTCGTTGACGTGGCAGTGGAACAGCCACGTGCCGGGGTTGTCAGGCACCATGTCGGCGATCACCATGCCTGCGGGTAGCAGGCTGACGACGTCCATGCGCATTCCGGAGACGGTGACGTCGTTGCCGTGCCAGTGCGGGGTGTGCAGGTCCGTCTCCGTGCCCATGCCCATGGCGTACCAACGCACGTGCTGACCACGGCGCAGCGTGATCATCGGCATGTTGCCGTACAGGTAGCCGTTGATGGAGTGCTTCAGGTTCGACTCCACGAACGTGTCGTCGTGGTCGGGTGCGGCGGGGAGCGGCGGCCTGCCGAAGCGCCGCTCGTTGGCGCTCATGAGCGGGCTCAGGGTCTCGTTGTCGATGAAGAAGTTGGTGAAGACCTCCCGGTCGACGTCCTTGGGAGTGCCGTCGGGGCGGGCCAGGCCGGCCCGCGTCACCACGATCGGGCCCATCAACCCGGCGTAGGTGTCGGCGACCTCGTCGGTGTGGGAGTGGTACATCCACATCACCGAGCTGCCGTCGCCGGGCCCGGGCCCGGCTCGCCCGGGCACCTTCCACTCGTACACGTGCCGGCCACCGGTGGGCACGGCGTCGTCGGCCTCCTCGTCGGCCCCGTCCGCCCCGTCGGCGTAGGGCGCTCCTTCACTGTTCTTGTCGTAGAACACGCCGTGCGGGTGGACGCTGGCAGGAAAGGGGCAGGTGTTGCGGAAAACCACCTTGATCGTGTCGCCCACCTCGGCATGGATCACCGGCCCGAGGGTGCCGAGGTACTGCTGCGATGCCGGCCGTTGTTGCCGCTGGGCGAAGCTCGCGTCGGTGTAGGCCCGGTACACGCACTTGAGGTACCTGGAGCCGATCCGTCCCGGACCCGATGCAACGAACGTCCGCGCGTCGCTGTCGAACGGCTTGCCCGTGATCTGGTCTCGGCCCGTCGGCGTGTAGTCCCAGACGACCTGGTCCGCCGACACGTAGTACCGGCGGACGACGCCCGCGGACGTGTCTCCTCCGCCGGCAACGTCCCGCCAGTAGCTCTCCCCGCTCATCGGTGCGCCCATGTGCGTCGAGCTCAGGGACGAGCGGCCGGCGTGATCACGAGCATCCATCGGGTCCGCGCAGCCGGCCACGGCAAGGCACACCGCCAGCAGACCAGCCGACCACCTCAGACGCCGAGCCGCGACCCGCGACGAGAACCGAGGGGTCCAGCGAGCAGGCACACGGGCGTGAACGAGGGATTCGGACAACATAGGGGAACCTTAGTTAGGGTTGCCTTAGTTCGCCAAAGACCACCCCGTCGTTCACCTTCCGGTTCCATCCGACGGGCGTACGTTGAGTGGTGCGCGATCCAGTTCGGTCGTCGTTGGTGCGTCCGAACAACCCCATGGGCTCAGGAGGTGAGGGTGCGGTGCCCCGTTCAGTCCTGAACGCCCAGTGGATGGCGCGAGGCGAGCACGAGATCCCACGGACGGACAACTGGCTCGCACCCGCTGAGGTCGGCCGGCTCCTCGCTATTCGTTTCACGAAGCGCCGGACGGAGTACCTGCTCCGCCGCTGGGTCTGTAAGCAGGCGGTAGCCGTCGCTACCGGACTCCCGGTGGATCTTCCCTCTCTGGCACGTATTGAAGTCGCGAACCGACCTAGCGGTGCTCCGTACGTGCACGTCGACGGGGCACCCCTTGGACTCGACGTGTCGATCACCGACCGCGCCGGGTGGGCAGTCTGCCTGGTCGGCGAAGGCCTGAACCGGGTGGGATGCGACCTGGAGATCGTCGAGCCCCGCTCGGCGGCCTTCGTCGCCGACTTCCTCACCCCGGACGAGCAGACCTACGTTGCCTCCCGTCGTCAGACGGACCGGGATGCGGCGGCCAATCTGATCTGGTCGGCGAAGGAGAGCGCGCTGAAGGTGCTGCAGACCGGCCTGCGCCGGGACACCCGCACCGTCGAGGCTCTGCTCGGCGGGGCCCAGGCTGCCGGTGCCGGCGCCGAGGCCGAGGCGGGATGGGCTCGACTGAACGTCCGAACAGCTGAGGGCGACGTGCTTCCTGGTTGGTGGAGACGCGACGGAGACTTCCTGGTCACCGTCTCCTCAGAGACGGACCTGGCCGCACCCACGGCGTTGGCGGGCTCAGCGGACCTCGCGATGGCCCGACCGGTGCACTCGTGGGTGGACCGGCCGCTCTCGTCGTGAGCCGGTGAAACGGATGGTCAACCACCCATCGCCGCGGCTCGCGCCATGCCACGTTCCAGCGCGCCGACGACGTAGGGCCGCAGCTGGGCCGCAGGGATGATCCGGTCGACCGACCCGACGCGGAGGGCACGTTGGACGGTGTGGATCGCGTCGAACTCGTCCGCGACCTGTCCGAGCTTCTCCGAACGGACCTCCTCGGTCAGGCGCACCAGCCGTGTGCGCAGCGTCCCGACCTCGGGCCCGTCTGCCTCGCCGATCGCGTCCCGGAGCTCGACCACACGCGAGTCGTTCTCGGTGCGCGCTCGCACTTCACGGGCGAAGACGGTGGCTGCAGCCGGCGCTCCGCCGATGACCGATGCATAGGACCCCTCCACCGCGGCGATCTCCATCAACGGGTTGAGCTTCTTGGAGAACACCACGAAGGCGCCACCGTGGTAGCGGGAGATCACCACGAACACGATCGGGCCGGTGAAGTTCGTGACCGCGCGTCCGATCTCAGCGCCGTACTCGAGCTGCCAGTGCCGCATGGACTCCGGAGACCCGTCGAACCCGGAGAGGTTCGCCAGGACGACGAGCGGCCGGTTGCCGCTGGCCGCGTTGATCGCTCGCGCTGCCTTGCGCGCGGACTGTGGGAACAGCGTGCCGGAGCTCCACGACGACGGCCCGTCCGCCGGGACGTAACCACGACGAGCCAGCGTCCGGGACTCCAGACCCAGCATGCAGACCGGGATGCCGCCGATGTGGGCGTCCCAGACCACCGCAGTCTCGCCGCCTCGCCACCCGGTCCACCGCTCCAGAGGCTCGGAGTCGACGTCGGCCACTGCCCGCATGACGGATCGGATGTCGAAGGGCTTCTTGCGTTCAGGGTTGCGCTCCGCCGAGAAGACGTCACCGACCGCGTGCAGGTCGTTGCCGGCCATCGCCGGGTGGTGGGAGGCCTGCACGTCACGGTCGACAGGGTCGATGGTCGTGGCCCGGCGCGGGAAGCGCTCCCCCGGCACGACGTAAGTGTGGTCGTAGTGCCGTAACAGCACTCGGCAGGCGTCCTCGATGCTCGACGCCCAGTACTGCGCCTGCCCGTTGGGGCCCATCACCCGGTCGTACCCACCGATGCCGAGGTTGTCCTCGGCCGAGACCCCGCCGGAGAAGTCCAGCGCCTGCTTGCCCGTGAGCACCATCGCGCTCGTCGGCAGCATCACCAGAATGCCGCGGGTGTGCATGAGCATCGTGGCCTCGGCGTTCCAGTAGGGCTGCCCGCCGACGTTGATACCCGTGACCACGATGTTGACCTCGCCGCCGCGCTGGGTGAACTCGATGAGCCCCCGGAGCACGTCGGCGATCCAGTCCATGTTCTCGGTCCCGCTGTCCATGGAGATGAGCGCGCCGGAGGAGACGGTGAACCACTCGACGGGCACCTGCATCCGCTCCGCGAGGTCGAGCGCGGCGAGGATCCTGCGGCACTCCGGCTCCGCGAGGTTGCCGAGACCGCGGGTCGGGTCGCTCAGCAGTGCGACGCGGCTCATGCCCTCCGGGACCTTCGCCGTACGGTTGGTGAGCACGCCGACGACCACGTTCGCGGTGTTCAGCCCTGGTTCCCGGTCGACCTCCACAAGCGTGCCGTCGGGGCCGAGATCGCACTCGTCGAAGCTCCCGGCCGGGAAGTCGGCGGAGGCGCCCGGCTCCGCGGTCAGCATCCGCACGATCTCGTACGGGTACGGCACACCGAAGCGTTGCGCGACCAGAACTTTCTGCAGGTACGGCGTGAGCGGGCGCACCGGCTCGTCGCCCGGCAGCCTCTCCTGCACCGTGACCCCGCCGCCACCGACCCCTTGGACGTCGAGAAGAGCGTCGCGCACGGAACCGTCCTGCTCCGGGCGCCGGACTCGCAGGAGCACCTTCTCGAGGTCGGCGCCCTCGGCCAAAGGCGCGAACGCGGTAGCGAGAACGGGCCAGGACTCGCGCGGCACGTTCCAGACCGGACGCACGTAGAGCACGATCCGGTTCGCCTTGGGCCGCTCCCGCGGGGAGAAGGAGGCGAGGGCCGCACGCATCGCGGCCAGCGCCTGCAGCCCCATCCGTTCCAGCCAGGGGTACGACGTCGCGCCGGCCGCGTCTCCTACCGGCGTCATGTCACGGACCTCGGCGAGAGCGAACAGCCGATGGTCCTTCGGGTTCTCGTGAGCGACCCCGTGGAACAGGTAGACGTCCTCGGCGGAGGCCAGCCGCTCGAGCCGGAAGTTCGACAACCTCCACAGGTCCAGCCTCTTGGCGAGCATGGGGTGCAGGTTGCGGTAGATCAGATCCTCCCGGAGTCCGCCGCCCGCCCTGGGGCGGTAGCTCATGTGCAGCGTGCGGAAGTGCTCCGCCTGCTCCCCTCCAGTTGTCGTCACGGTGACGTCGACCCGCCATGGCTCTCGGCCGAAGTCGCAGGCGTCGAGGAGGTCCTCCACCTGAGGGGCGGTCTCCTCGACCGAGGTGTGACTGCCCGTGCGCCACGTCGCGAGGTCGATGACGACCTGCCGGTCCGTCGGGACTTGATCGAGATGTACGGCGACGGCTCGGGCCATCTCTGGCAGCCGGCGCAGCTCGGTGTACGCGAGCACGAGGTGGATGTGTTTGTTCCCCCAGTCGTAGTCCGCAGAGCACATCAGGTGTCCGTCGTGCTCGTCGAAGTCGAGGTCGCGCAGCTCACGCGTACGGTAGAAACGGCGGGCGTAGACCTCCAGGAGCGTCTTGTGGACGCGAGGGTCGGTCGTGGCCAGCCAACGACGGAGCAGTGCCCCCCGCTGAGGGTGAGGAGAACGCACGAGCCGCGCGATGGCGACATCGCGCCCCGTACTCTCAGGGTCGGCCTCGATGGCGTCGAGAACTCGCTCGGTCTCGTCGTACTCACTGGTGACGAGCGCCTCGAGCAGGGGTTCGTCGAAGTAGTGGAAGCGCACGTCTCTGGCCAGCTCGGCGACGCCTTGATGCCTACCCTGCGCCGACGTCGCAAGCCGGTCGAGCCGGGCCCGCATCTCCGCGTCGGCCAGATGCGCGAGCGCCGCACCGGCCCGCAACCGGCGTTCGAGGATCAGCAGCACCACTGGAACGAGCTCGCCGACCCTGCTGAAGGATCGGGCCATCCACACCACCGCGGCGTCCAGCTCGGGTGTGCGTTCCAGACCCACGACGCCGTAATGCGCCAGTGCCGCTTCCAGCCGCTCCCGGTACTCATCGGGCAGCCCCGCCCGGTCCGCGTCCATCCACTGCAGGTAGGCGAGCAGGTACTCCTGGGTGCTCGTGGCCGACAGCGCGTCGTCGGGCTGCGTCTCTGTCCTCGGCCTGTAGAGCGCCCCGACCTCGGCGAACAGGTCGAGCAGACTGTCTTCACAGCGGAGCAGGCCCGCGTCCGCGGGTGGGCTGATCTCGCCGAGCCTGCGCTGCTCCACGAACAGCCGCTTCTGTGTTGCGGGGTCCAGGTCGTAGCCGAGCAGGTAGTTGCGCAGCGAGCCGAACACACGGTCGCACGGAGGGGTCCCTGGAGCCGGCCGTGACTCCATCCCCGTGAGGTCCAGGGTCCCGGAGCTCACGACAGGGCCGCCGACTGCGGCTTCCGTTGCCCTGATCCGGAGGATCGGCGCGCCGGTACTCACCTGGGCGTTGGCGACGACTTCGACTGCGGCCACCTCCCCGGCGTAAGGGGCTGCGACCGTGGACTCCATCTTCATGCTCTCCAGCACTGCCACGGGGTCGCCCTCGGCAACCTGGTCTCCGGGCTGCACAAGGACGGACACGACGAAGGCCGGCCACCCGGCACGGACGACACCACCGTCGTCGCGGGTGATTCGGTGGGTGGTGCTATCCACCACGATCCGGAACATCGCGCCCTGCGTCACCACCACGACCCGGTGTTGCCGGCCGGCGCACCGGACCCGGCGCTCGTACTCGTTCACGAAGTCGACGGAGAGGTCCGCCGAGACGTTCACCCAGCGCACGCGGTAGGTGCCGGGCGACGTGCGGTGGACGGCGAGGTCGTAGGTGACCCCCGCGTAGCGCAGCTGGACCTTCGTCCCGATGCTCTCGGGAACCTCAGGGCGCCCCCGCCGCGCGCCTGCGTGGAAGGCTGCCTGGACGCCGGCGTGGTCGGCGTTGTACGCCTCTACTGCGGCGGCGAGCAGCGCCAGAGGTTGCGCTGGAGGAACATGCTCGCCTGCAGAGGTGAGCTGGTCCAGCCAGCGGTTGTCGAAGTCCCCGGACCTCAGCTCCGGCCGGTCGAGGAGCCCGAGCAGGAAGGACCTGTTCGTGGTGCCGCCCTCGACAACGACGGCGCTCTGCGCCAAAGCCCGACGAAGCCGTGCCAGCGCCTCGTCGCGGTTCTGCCCCCAGGCCACGACCTTGGCGATCATCGAGTCGAACTCTGCCGAGATGGTGTCACCCTCCCGCACGCCCGAGTCGACGCGCACCCCGCTGCCGGTGGGCAGCCGGAGCATCGCGATCCGGCCGGGAGCGGGCACGAACCCCTGTTCGGGGTCCTCGGCGCACAGCCGGGCCTCCACGGCGTGCCCGTAGCGGCCAGGCGGCTTCCCCTCCAACCTCCCGCCCGCGGCCACGAGGAGCTGCAGCTTCACCAGGTCCAGACCAGTGGTCGCCTCTGTGACGGGGTGCTCCACCTGGAGTCTTGTGTTGGCCTCCATGAAGAGGAACTCACCGGTCACCGGGTCGACGAGGAACTCGACGGTGCCCGCGCTGCGGTACCCCACAGCGGAGGCGAGCCGGACGGCAGCCGCCTTGATCGAGTCCTCCGTGGCGCCATCGAGCGCCGTGGAGGCGGACTCCTCGATCACCTTCTGGTTGCGGCGTTGGATGCTGCAGTCGCGGACCCCCACCGCCCAGGTGGTCCCGTGGCAGTCCGCGATCACCTGGACCTCCACGTGGCGGGCCGATTCGACGTAGCGCTCGAGGAAGACGGCGGGGTCGCCGAAGGCCAGCTCGGCCTCTGCACGAGCCGAGGCCAGGGACGGCGCCAGCTCTTCCGGAGAGCGGACCACCCGGATGCCGCGTCCGCCTCCACCGGCGGATGCCTTCAGGATGACGGGGTAACCGAGCCGCTCGGCCTGATCAGCCGCGTCCTCAGGGTCGTCGACCGGCCCGCCGCCCCACGGCAGGACAGGCACATCCGCCTGCTCGGCCAGCCTCTTGGCAGTCACCTTGTCGCCGAGCGCCCGGATGGTGGCACTGTCCGGACCCACGAAGACGATGCCGGCCTCCTCGCACCGCTGGGCGAACGAGGCCCGCTCGGAGACGAAGCCCCAGCCCACCCAGACCGCGTCACAGGACGCCTCGACAAGGGCCTTCACCACCGCTGCCTCGTCCAGGTAGCTGGACTTGCGGTGCCCGTCGTTCGCATCCAGGTAGGTCGCCGGGCCCAGGCACACCGCCTCATCGGCCTCCTGGACGAACCACGCCTCCGAGTCCGGGTCTGTGTAGAACGCGACCGTCGTGATGCGTTGGCCGGTCCCCGCGCCTCCGTCTGTGCGGTTCAGCTCCCCCACAGCAGTGAGCAGGCGCATTGCCGGCTCGCCACGGTTGACGACCCCGAGCCTGCGGATGTCGTTCACGGTCTACCTCGATTTCGTCAGGTCATCACGTCTCGCAGCGGCGAACGGACTTCGTCGGACAGCGGACCGGGCATCGGCACGGTGCGGTAGCCGTCCAGCGTCAGAATCACCCTTCCGGTCGGGTCGAGCACCCGGCAGTCGAAGACCCCCGGCTGCCCCTGCACCGGACGTGCGATCGCCACGACGTTCTCGGTCTCTCCGGTCGCGACCTCGCCCAGCACCCTCAACCGGTCGACGTGAGCCGGCAGCGCAAGCCGGCCCTCGTGGCCCGCTTCCCAGAGCCCAGCCACCTGGAAGCACAGCTCCTCCAGCCGTGGCCCGAGGAGGGTAGGCGTGCTGGACGGCTCGTGATCGACGGGCAGATGCTCGGCAAGTCGCCCCGCCGCAGCACCGTCGTCGCGCCATGCCTCTCCGACGACCTGGTACGCCGGCCCGTGGAAGTAGAGCCGGTACACGTCCGCAGGTGCGATCACCGGGGCGTCCGCGGCTTTCCCGCCCTCGGTCCTCCCGCCTGGGGGTGCCTCAGGCGCCTCCGGCCGCTTGGTCGAGAGCCGAACGGAGCCGGTGAAGTGCACCGTCCTCTGCGGTACGTCGCTGCCAGGCAGTCGGCGCTCAGCCTCGAGGCGGCAACGGGCCATGAGGTCCGCGTCATCAGGCTCTATGCGTGCCGTGACCGTCAGCGTCCGCGGTTCGTTCCGGTAGAACTTCACCGGGGTCAGGAAGTCGACGTCCTCCACGGCCACGACGTAGCGCTCCGGTACGAGTAGGCGGGCAACCTCGGCGAAGACCTCCATGCCCATCACTCCGGGGAGCACCGGGGTGCCGTCGATCCGGTGGTCGTTCAGGAACGGCTGCGTCGCCGGGTCGAGCGTGGTGCGCACCACGAGCCCGTCGAGCAGGCTCGCCTCGACCGTCGCATCGACGAGCGCTGCCACCCGCAGCTCGACGGCGGCCGTGTCGAGGCCACCGGTCGGGTGATACCCCTCCGCCATCCGCCCCAGCGCTCCCGCCACGACGACCTCGCCGCGGAACGGATGCGCCGTGAGCTCGCGCCTGATCCAGGCGACGCCGGCCTCCGCAGGGAGCATCTCGACGCCGGCCATCTCCATGATCTTGGGGATGGATCCTCGGGTCGCCATGCCGATCCCACCCCAGGCGGTCCAGTCGATCGCGATCGCACGGGTGCCCGGACGGGTACGTCGGAAGCTGCTCGTGATCTTGCACAGCAGGTCGTTCGCGGCGCTGTAGTCGGTCTGACCGGCGTTGCCGAACCGGCCGGCCACGGACGAGAAGACGACCGTCGCTCCGATGGGCTCGTCGCCCACTGCGTTGAGCACGTTGAACCAGCCATCGGCCTTGACGTCGTGGACGAGGTCGTACTCGCGTGGCTCCTTGTCCGGCAGGGTCCGGCTCACCTCGACGCCGGCGGCGTGGATCAGCAGGTCGATGCGGTTGGTTGCCTCTCGGATGCGTGTGAAGACCCGGGCTACGGACTCGCCGTCGGTGAGGTCCACGGAGTGGTAGTGGACCGTCCCCCCGGCATCCCGGACGGCGTCGATCCCGGCGAGCGCGGCCGTGAGCCGCTCGAAGCGAGCAAGCTCCTTCTCGATCGCGACCGGGGTCGGCCGCTCCCCGCGCTCCTTCATCCTGGCTGCGAGGACCGACTTGAAGGCGTCACGGTCCTCGACGTACTGCCGTAGGTCCGGATCGGCCGGGTCGGGCTCGGGGGTCAGGTCGAGCAGGTGGAACGTCGCACCGGAGGCCCGGGCCAGGTCGGCGGTGATGGCGGCGACGATGCTGCCCGCCGCCCCGGTGACGACAACAGTGCTGTCCGGGCCGAGTGGCGTCGCGCCCTCAGCAGGCGCATTCTGCGGCGGGAAGGGCTGCGGGGCGAGGCCCACTCCCCAGCGCTGTCCGTCGACGTGTCCGACCTCGACGCATCCGGGATCCTTGAGGGTCTCGGCCACGAGGGAGTCGACGACGTCGGTCGCCGTGCCACCGGCGGGGAAGTCCACCGTCTTCACCAGGACATCCGGGCGCTCCCGCTTGTAGGACTTGGCGAACCCCGTCACCGCACCACCCATCGGGGCTGTGGCGCCGTCCTCGTCGTAGCCGTGGAAGCCCCCGAGGCGGGTGCCGGCGACGAGGAACGGGCTGTCGTCGTACAGCCGGCGCATCGTCGCGTACAGCGCCTTCACCCGCCGGCGCAGCGCCTCTCGCCATCCGGCGAGGTCGAGGGAGCGGTGCGGGCCCTCGTCGTCGAGTGCGGCGAGCCAGTAGACGCCGGCGATCTCACCTTCAGAGCGCCACCTCTCCAGCGACTCGAGGATCTCTCCGGTGGGTTTTCCGACATCGATCGACAGAGCAGTCACTCCCGCGTCCGCTAGTCGTTCGAGCAGTGCATCAGCCACACCGCCCTCGTCGCGCATCACCACAGCTCGTACGCCGTCCCCGAGGACGACACCGGTGGGGACGCACTGGTCGAGGGTCGGGCGCAGCACCGGAACAGGCACCCGTCGTGGCAACCGGTCCACCGCGTCGAGGTCGCCGCTGACCGTCGTCGGGTGTACGCCCACGGCGGCCGGCGTCGCGTCGGTCTGGGCGGCGGGGGGCTGCCCTCCTTCGCTACCGGCCTGCGCTTGTGCTTTTCCCAGGATCCAGCCGATCACGTGGGTCAGCGTCGGGAACTCCCGCAACGACAAAGAGTCGTCACGCTCCACACCGAAACGCCCACGCACCGCGGCGAACACCTCCGCCTGCTTGACCGTGTCCACCCCAAGGTCCGCCTCCAGGTCCAAATCCAGGTCGAGCAGGTCCGGCGGGTACCCCGTCATCTCAGACACGATCGACACCACCGCCTCGGTCACCTCCTCCACCGTCGGGCCTGCAGGTGCCACTGGCGGGACGGCGGCAGTCTCGGAGGGAGCCGGTGCGGAAGCCACGGCAGGAGCACCGTCCGCGAAAGCCGGAGCGGCGGCGGCCGGAGCGGCAGTTGAAGGAGCTGCAGTTGAAGGAGCTGCGGGCGACTGCATGGCGATCTTGTCCCGGATCCAGCCGATCACGTGGGTCAGCGTCGGGAACTCCCGCAACGACAGCGAGTCGTCACGCTCCACACCGAAGCGCCCGCGCACCGCGGCGAACACCTCCGCCTGCTTGACCGTGTCCACCCCAAGGTCCGCCTCCAGGTCCAAATCCAGGTCGAGCAGGTCCGGCGGGTACCCCGTCATCTCAGACACGATCGACACCACCGCCTCGGTCACCTCCTCCACCGTCGGGCCGCGGTGCCAGCTGCCGCGGCCGCAGCCGCAGGCGGTGGCAGGAGCCGATCTCAACAGACGCAGCCGGAGCGAGCCGCGGTCGGAGCGGCCGGTGCGGCAACTGCGTCGGCAGGGGAGCTGCGGGCGACTGCACGGCGATCTTGTCCCGGATCCAGCCGATCACGTGGGTCAGCGTCGGGAACTCCCGCAACGACAACGAGTCGTCACGCTCCACACCGAAACGCCCACGCACCGCGGCGAACACCTCCGCCTGCTTGACCGTGTCCACCCCAAGGTCCGCCTCCAGGTCCAAATCCAGGTCGAGCAGGTCCGGCGGGTACCCCGTCATCTCAGACACGATCGACACCACCGCCTCGGTCACCTCCTCCACCGTCGGGCCTGCAGGTGCCGCGGCCGCGGCAGCAGCACGGCAGCGCAGGTGCAGCGGGTGCCACCGGAGTAGGAGCCGCGGCAGGAGCAGGTGCCGCCGTTGCCGCGGGCGGGACTGGCGTCGGCGCAGCAGTCGGGGTCGGCGCAGGCGCGGCTGCTGGAGCCGGCGCGGAGGCCACCGGCGGGCGCGCGACGGTCTCGGCGGGCGCCTTCGCGGCTGCGGGCACAACGGGCTTGGTCACCGGCGGACCGGCGTCGACTACGCGCAGTCGCCGGGTGACGACCTCGAGCTTCGCCGCGGGAAGACCGCTGAGCGCGTCCAGCCAGCGCTGCCAGGCATCCGGATCGACGATCCGGTAGGCGTACCCGAGCTCGCTCGGCGACCGGTGGCGGCCGTCCGGGACCGGGGTCCAGCGCAGCAGCGACATGGCGATCTGCGAGCCGAATCCGGCCGCGAGGCGGAGTGCATGGTGCACCGGATAGGCGCCGCCCTGTGAGAGGTTGAGCTCCCCGAGCTCGGGGTCGGGCTCCTTGTAGTTGGGCACCGGCGGCACGATGCCGGTCTCGAGCGACTTGATGGCTACGACGTCCTCAATGCCGGCGCCCATCGCGTGTCCGGTGAAGCCCTTGGTGTTGGTGATGACGATCGACTCCGCCCGCGGACCGAAGGTCTTGCGCAGGGCGTTGATCTCCGCCGAGGCGC
This sequence comes from uncultured Actinomycetota bacterium, assembly GCA_963700955.1. Taxonomy (GTDB): domain Bacteria; phylum Actinomycetota; class Actinomycetes; order Propionibacteriales; family Nocardioidaceae; genus Nocardioides_C. The sequence continues at coordinate 780,806 of CAVOZH010000004.1, forward strand.
TCCCGCCACGCGCCGGTGTATACGTCTCGTGCGAGACGAAGACGGTCGAGCCGGCGATGTCGCTCCGGTCCACGCCGCGGCCCTCGGCCTGGGTGACGACCTTCTCCATCATCTGGGCGATGTGGTCGAGGTCGAGGCGGGTTCCGTGGAAGGCGCTGTTCGCGGTGACCGCGCCGAGCACCTCGCAGATCGGCTGGAGGCCGCGCTCGCGAGCAGCTTCCGCGGTCTCGACGACGTACGACGCCGCGCCCATCCCGACGATCATTCCGTGCCGACGCCGGTCGAACGGCGTGGCGGCGTCCTCGACGGAGTCGTCGGTCGCGGCCGCCCCGGAGGCGAGGAAGCCGGCGGTGACCCAGGGCAGCAGCGTGTCCGTCGTGACATCGTCGGCGGAGACCACCACGACGCGCCGGCAGCGGCCCGCCCGGATCCAGTCCTCGGAAAGAGAGAGTGCCTGGGTCGTGCTCGCGCAGGCGGCGTTGATCTGGGTGTTGGGCCCTCGTGCGCCGATGATCTCGGCGAACTGGGAGTGCCCCATGGACAGGCTACCGGAAGAGGAACCTCCGGTCGAACGTGAACGGTTCGACCTCGAGCAGGTGGCGCAGCTCGGCGATGCGCCGGTCGACCTCTGCCACCGCCGGCTCGTCTCCTCGCATGCGGGCGCGAACGGCCTCCAGGGCGAGCAGCTGCTCACGACGGCCACGGTTGACGTGGTACTTGCCCAGGTCCTCGGCGAACGAGTCGTAGCCGGGGAAGGCCGACGCGAAGATCACGCCGGTGTCGTCGCGAAGCGCGTCGGGCAGACCCCACCGCTCCGGCAGGCTCGAGCCCAGCGTGGTGGTCTTGTAGCGCATCACGAGCGGCAGACCCGCGTCACGCATCGCGTCGAAGCCCGCACCGATCGCCAGACGGGTCACAGAGTCCAGTGCGGCGTCGCGGGAGGCGTCGATGCCGAACTCCTCGACGACGTTCAGGGGTGCGTGCCTTCCGGCCAGCTTGACGACCTCGGCCTCGTCGTCGATGGTCTCGAACGTCGGGTCGCCGGACTCGCGCTTCACCAGGCGGGTGATGTGCAGGTCGACCATCTGCTGCCGGAACCGGTGCGGGATCGAGTCGATGAACTGCTGGCCGTCAAGGATCCGCTGCAGGTTCTCGTCGTCGAAGACACGCTCGACGCCAGGCAGACCGAGTGCCGCGCCGGTGATGACCACGGGTTCAGACCGCGGCGGGGTGGCCGGCGAAGGTGTCCCACCGTAGACCCGCAGGCCCTGTTCGATGGCGTCGGCGAAGAGTCGGCCGAGCGCGACGTACTGGTCGGGGCTCATGGAGGTTCCAGATGGAGTAGTAGTCATGGCGGTTGCCGAGACGGGGGGTGCGCTCATTGGTGCCTCGGCGGCCGCAGGGGTGGGCTCCGGGGTGGGCTCCGGGTGGCTGGCGGCAGCCGCCGTTGCCTCTTCTGCTGCGAAGCCCAGGCCCGCGGCCCACAGTCCGCAGAGCGCCGCGTTGAACGCGGCCAGGTCGCCGTTCTTCGGGTGGTTGGTGAACAGCGCGAGCACGTCGTCGCGGTCCCCCAGGACGTCCTCGACAAAGCCGTGCAGCGCCTTCTTGGGTCCGACCTCGACGAACACGCGCGCGCCCGCGTCGTAAAGCGTGCGAAGCCCACGAACGAACTGCACAGGTGACGCGACCTGGCGACCGAGAAGGTCGAGCATCGTCTCGGTGTCGGCCTGGGCCGGGTAGAAGTCGCCGGTGACGTTCGACACGATCGGCAGGAGAGGACCTCGGACGTCCAACCGACGCAGCGCGGTCTTCAGCGGCTCGCTCGCCGGGGCGACGATCGAGGTGTGGAACGCGTGGCTCACCGGGATCCGGGACGCGGTGAGCCCTTCAGCGCCGAAAGCTGCGACAGCCCGCTCCACCGCCTCGGTGGACCCGCCGATCACCGCCTGACTCTTGCTGTTGATGTTTGCGATGACGACGTTGCCGTCGATCGACCCGACAACCCGTTCGGTCTCCTCGAGTGGACCGAAGACGGCCGCCATGGCGCCGTTGTCCTCCAGCGACAGCGAGGCCATCTCGTGGCCGCGCGCGCTCACGGCCTCGAGCGCCGCTTGGAAGGTCATGGCACCGGCCGCAACGAGGGCGCCGTACTCCCCGAGGCTGTGGCCCATGACCATGTCGGGCCGCACGCCGTAGGTTTCCAGCAGCCTGGTCAGCGCCAGGTCCGTGGCGAGCACCGCGGGCTGGGTGATCTCCGTCTGCAACAGCTGCTGCTCGAGCCGCCGGACTGCGGCCGGGTCGTCCTGGTCGACGAAGATGTACGACGACAGCGACCGCCCCAGGAGCGGCGTCATGATCCGATCCGCCTCCGCGAACGTCTCGGCGACGACCGGGACGTGCGCCCGCAGGTCCTTGAGCATGTTGACGTACTGCGAGCCCTGGCCGGTGTAGAGGAATGCCACCTTGGGAGCCGGGCCTCGACCAACGAAGACGCCCTGAGCACGCAGCATCTTCCACATCGCCCCGGATCCCGAGGTGAACGCCTTGACCGCCTTGCCGGCCTTCGCCGCGAGGTCCGCCGCATCGGCATAGTCGATGGCGACACGTACGGCGGCATCGGCCGTCGCGGGGTCGGGCACTGCCGGGGCTGGGGCCGTGCCGGCTGCTGCTTCCGCGGCGACCTTCTCGAGCTGGGCCACGACATCGGCGTCGTCGCGTCCTCCGAGCACCAGGGCCCCGCGCAGCGGCACCTTGGGAACGGCCGGTCCGACCGCGTCGGTCTGTGCGCTGACGGTCACGCGCGGCACCTCGGCCGAGGCGAACGAGCGGGGGGCGCCTTCTTGACGGTGCAGCCCTGGGACGTACTCCTCCACGACTGCGTGAAAGTTGGTCCCGCCGAAGCCGAACGCGCTCACCCCGGCACGGCGTGCGCCGTCAGGGTCCGCGGGCCAGTCCCGCAGCTCGGTGTTCACCCGGAACGGTGTGCGGTCCCAGTCGACATTGGGGTTGGGGTCGTGGAAGTGAAGACTGGGAACCAGCTGCTTCTCGTGCAGCTGCATCACCATCTTGAAGAGGCCGGCGGTGCCCGCTGCGGCCTTGAGGTGGCCGATGTTGGACTTGACCGAGCCCAGCGCGATGGAGCCGGGCTCGGCACCGGAGCTGCCGAAGACGTCTCCGAGGCTGGTCAGCTCCGCCGCATCTCCGACGCGGGTGGAGGTGCCGTGGGCCTCGACCGCGGAGGCGGCCGTCGGCTTCAGCCCGGCGTTGACCCAGGCCCGCTCCACGGCCAGCCTCTGGCCGACGGGGTTCGGAGCGGTGATTCCCTTGCCCTTGCCATCACTGGAGCCGCCGAGGCCAAGGAGCACGGCGTAGATGCGGTCGCCGTCGCGCTCGGCGTCCGCGAGCCGCTTGAGGACGAAGAGAGCGGCACCCTCCCCCATGACGAAGCCGTCGGCCCCGGCGTCGAACGGGCGGGTGCCCGTGGCGGAGAGCGCCCCGATCTTGCAGAACTTCACGAAGCCGTAGATCCCCATGTTGCGGTCGATCCCCCCGGTGACCGCCACGTCGTAGTCGCCGTTGACGAGCCCGTTGACGGCGGCGGTCGTCGCGGCGAGGCCGGAGGCGCAGGCGGCGTCGGTGGTGAAGTTGGGCCCGCGGAAGTCGAAGAGATTCGCGATCCGCCCGGCCAGGACGTTGGACAGCTCGCCGGGCATGGTGTCCTCGGTGATGTCCTGCTCATGGGCAAGGAAGTGCTCGTGCCACTCGGAGAGGATCGCGGTGCGCACCTCCGACGGCAGCGCAACGAACGAGGGTGCGTCGCGCAGGTCCCGGCTGAACTCCGGGAACTGGATGCGCAGGGCCGTGCGGTACTGCTTGTCACCGCCGATGGCGTTGCCGATGATCACCGCGACGCGTTCGTGATCGACGTGCCAGTCCGGCCACCCCGCGTCGACGAGTGCCGACCGCGCGGCCGACACCGCCCACTGCTGGCCGATGTCCAGCTGCTCGGCGACCTTCGGAGGCATCGGGAGCCTCCACGACCGCGGCTCCCACGGGTGCTCCCGAACCCAGCCGCCGATACGGCTGTAGGTCTTGTCCGGCGCGGCGGGGTCGGCGTCGTAGTAGAGCTCGGGGTCCCACCGGTCGGTGGGCACGTCGCTTATCGAGTAGCGGCCGTCGCGGAGGTTCTGCCAGAAGGTGGCGGCGTCCGGGGCGTCCGGCATGATCGCCGCGATGCCGACGACGGCGACTGGTGAGCCGGGGTGCTCGTTCATTGCTGGTCCTTTGATGCATCTGGGGTGACGCGGTCGTAGAGGGCATCGGCAACCGCGTCCATGTCGGCGATCAGCCCCGCCTGGGCGGCCCTCACCTGATCGAGCGGCAGGCCGGCGACCAGCTGGCCGACGGCCCCGGGGTCGGCTGCGCCCGCGACCCAGCGCACGCCCTCCTCGGCGACCTTCAGCGCGGCTTCGCGGGCGAAGAGACGGCTGACGGCTGCCAGGCCTTCAGGGCTGAACCTGCGGTCGGCCTTCTCGGGGAGCTGTCCGTCGGCCGCTGCGACGGCGCGGCGGGCCAGGGCGGCCGCCGACTCGGCGTAGGCAACGAGCTCGCCGAGCCGCAGCAGCACGTGCTGGTTGCGGGTCAAGCGACCGAGCCGGCACGCCTCGAGAACGGCGGCGAGGCATTCCGCTGCGAGCGCTGCCGCTTCCGCGCCGGCTGTCGGGTGGGAGCCGTGCAGGGAGCGGAGACCGCCGGCCACGTCGAGGTAGTGGGTACCGCGGGTCTTCAGGTGCTGCTGCCAGCGGTCGCGGGCGATGGTCATCTCCATGATCTCCGAGGTGCCTTCGTAGATCGTGGTGATCCTGACGTCGCGGCGGATCTTCTCGACGATGTAGGGGCGCGTGTATCCGTAGCCGCCGTGGGCCTGGATCGCAGCGTCCGCCGCTGCCACGCCGGCCTCTGTGGCGAGGTACTTCGCGATCGCCCCCTCGGTGTTGAGGGCGCCGCCCTCCCCCTCGCCGGCGTCGATCCGGCTGGCGGTCTCCTCCACGACGGCGCGGGCGGCCTCCAGACGTGCGACGTGCGGGACGATCAGCTTGTGGGTGTAGCCCTGCTTCTCGCTGAGCGGTGCGCCACCTTGGATGCGTTGGGTCGAGTAGCGGATGGCGCGGTCCATGGCCTCCCAACCGCCGCCGAGGCCGAACGCCGCGACCATCAGGCGGGTGTACCCGAAGACCTGCTGGGCCTGGACCAGCCCGCGTCCCTCGACGCCGCCGACGAGGTTCTCTGCGGGCACGACCACGTCGTCGAGGAAGAGCGCCGCGGTGTTGGAGAGCCGGATGCCGTGCTTGTCCTCGGGTGGCGCGGAGGAGAAGCCCGTTGTGCCCCGCTCCACGATGAACCACGACGGCCCGCCGGGTGCCATGGCGAGCACCGTGCACGCATCGGCGATGGTCCCGTTGCTGATCCACTGCTTGCGCCCCGTGATCCGGTAGCCGCCGGCGCCACCGTCCAGGGGTACGGCGACCGTCGACATCGCCGCAAGGTCACTTCCTGCCTCGGGCTCGGTGGCGCCGTAGGCGAAGACGATGCCCTGCTCCGCGATCCGCCCGAGCCACTCCTTGCGCTGCTCCTCGGTGCCGCCCATGAGGATCGGGTCGCTGCCGAGGAACGTGGCGAAGACCGACGTCCCGAGACCTATGTCGACGTGGGCCATACGCTCGCAGATGCGGTAGGAGTCGAAGGCGCTTCCGCCCATCCCGCCGTACTCCTCAGGGATGAAGACAAGCTGGACGCCGAGGGCGTCGCTGCACATGGCCCGAACAGTGTCCTCGGGACACGTGTCCTCGTGGTCGAGCTCGAGCATGCGGCTGTCCGGGAGCTCCGCGGCTACGAAGTCGCCCAGCGCCTCGAGCATCAGGTTCAGCGTCCCGAGATCCAGCCCCTCCGTGCGGACTCGGGCGGTGGGGCTGGTGGCCGTGGTCATGGCAGGTTCCCTTCGAGGTGGCTGTGGTGGGGGTGCCGGTCTGCCGGCTAACCCTTGCGGCGCTGGACCTCGGCGATGAGCGCCGGGAGCACCGCGTGGGCATCACCGACCACCCCGAGATCTGCGATGTCGAAGATGGGGGCCTTGGCGTCCTTGTTGATCGCGACGATCGTCCGGGAGCCCTGCATGCCGGCCCGGTGCTGGATCGCCCCGGAGATCCCGCTGGCGAGGTACAGCTGAGGGGCGACTGTCTTTCCGGTCTGCCCGACCTGGAAGTCGTGGCCGTACCAGCCGAGATCGGTGGCGGCCCTCGAAGCAGCCACTGCGCCGCCGAGCGCGTCAGCGAGCTGCTCGAGCAACCCGAATGCCTCCCCGGACCCCATGCCACGCCCACCAGCGACCACGACGGAGGCGTCGGAGAGGTCGGGGCGTCCGGTGCTGGTCTTCGGGGTGCGCTGCACGACCCGCGAGCCTTTCGCAGCGTCGCTGACCTCGACCTCGACGGCCTCGACGACAGGCTCCACGGGGGCGACCTCGGGGGATACGGCGTTGGGCCGGACGGCGATGATCGGCGTGCCTCGGACGACCTGGCTCTGCGTGGTCCAGGTGCCTGAGAACACCGACTGGGTCACGAGCGGTCCGCCCTCCCCCGGGACCACGTCGACGGCGTCGGTGACGATGCCGGAGTCAAGGCGTACAGCGGTGCGGGCGGCGACCTCCGTGCCCTCCCGGCCGGCGGTGACGAGCACAGCCGCCGGCGCGGTTCGACGCACGAGACCCACCAGAGCCTCCGCCTTGGGTGCGACCAGGAAGTTCTCGAGGTCGGGATCGTCGGCGACGTACACCTTTGTGGCGCCGTGCTCTCCGAGGACCTTGATGACGGCGTCGTCCGAGGGACCACAGACGAGTGCCGCTGGCTCTCCGAGCCGACGCGCGACGGTGAGCAGCTCGAGAGTGGCCTTGCGGACGGTTCCGTCGCTGCGTTCTACAAGGACCAGGACTTCGGCCACGGGAGTCTCCTTGGTGGTTCGGGTGTGGCTGCGGGGTCAGAGCAGCTTCTGGCTGACCAGGAAGTCAGCGATGTGCGCAGCGGCATCGCCGTCGTCGACCACGACGGTGCCCGCCTGCCGCGGGGGTTGGGGAGCAACTGCTCTCACAGCGGTGGCGGCGCCGGCCGGCCCGACCAGGTCGGGGTCGATGCCCAGGTCGCCGAGAGTCCACGTGGCCACCGGCTTCTTCTTGCTGGCCAGGATCGCCTTGAAGGACGGGTACCTGACCTCACCGGTCTGGTCGGTTACCGAGACCAGGGCAGGCAGGTCGGCCACCGCGTCCTCGATGACGGCGTCGCCGTCACGGCGGATCGTCACAGCGCCGTCGGTGGCGGACAGGGCGCCCGCGAAGGTGACCTGCGGGACGCCCAGGCGGTCGGCGAGCATCGCCGGGACAACGGACATCTCCGCATCGGTGGACGCCATCCCGCACACGACCAGGTCGAAGCCGATGCGCTCGAGGGCGCGGGCCAGGACCAGCGAGGTCGACAGGGCATCCGAGCCGTGCAGTGCCTCGTCGCTGATGTGCACCGCATCGTCGCCACCCAGCGCCAGCGCCTTGCGGAGGCTGTCCACCGCCGGGGCGGGGCCCATGGTGAGGTACGTGATCGTCGCCGGAAAGCCCTTCTCCACAAGCGAGATCGCCTGCTCGACCGCGTACTCGTCGAGCTCGGAGAGCCGGCCGTCCACGCCGGCCCGATCGAGGGTGCGGTCCTCGGCGTACCGCCAGGGGGCCGAGGGCTCCGGGACGTGTTTGACCAGGACCACGATCTTCATCGGTTTGGGCTCCATCCGCCGTCGAACTCGCTCTCCCGACGACGCTATGTCGAGGCGTGGTGGTGGCGGCACAGGCCGAAAGACCCTGGCTACCCCGACGATGGGTCCTTACTTGCGGGTAACCCGAATCCGGCGATGCGCTTCATGCGGATTTCCATCCGCTCCCGTCAGGAATCGCCTGATGGGACCGGTCCGAGCAGCTGTCGGCCAGTCAGGAGGTTCCACCGAAGCTTCATGTGGAAGTTGCGGTGGTCTCCGCTCCAGGGCGTGGGATTGCGCCAGCCGCGGCCGTCCCACACCTCGTCGTCCTCGGACGGCCGTTCGAGCCGGCCGAAAGCGACGACGCTCCAGCCTTGCTCAGCCACGTGGTCGATCTCGTCTATCTCGAACACCGCCTCGGCGCCCTCACCGTAGGTGCCCAGCTCGGAGTCCGGCACGGTTCGGAACACGATGACGTTCCCGTTGGTGACGAAGTTCAACGGCACGATCCGCAGCCCCTTGGGCGTGTTGAACGCCAGACGGCCGACACCGCCCCTCTCAAGATGTTCCTGGCATTCGGCCGAACTGAGTTCGATCATCTCGGTCATGGCACAGACTCCCTTTTGCCTTCAGCATGAGCGAGCCCGCGCCACGTCGTCACGGGTCCAAAGCCCCGGTACACCGAGGTCCGCGACCGTCAGCCGGGCCGGTGCCGGCTGAACTGCACAACCTGCTGGAACGTCGGGCGGTTCTGCCAGTCCAGGTCTCGGGCGCCCACCACTCCGGCGGCCACGGAGACGATGTCGTCACGGGTCTTGTCGTAGGTGAGCTCCTCGACCGCGGACACCTGCTGGGTCGCCATCGCGGCCTGCACCGCGGCGTGCAGGGAGGCCGTGAGCGCGGCGCGACACCCTGCCGGCGACCCGCAGTAGCTGCGTGAGTAGGGCCCGAGCACCGGCTTGCCGAGCACCTGGCGCAGGTCCTTGTTGAGGTAGCCGTACCACGAGATGCCGTTGAACGCGGAGCCGATGTGCTCGCGGGGGTGGTCGTCGAGCGGCTCGGGCAGCACGTCGACGTACTTGCCGAGCCCAGGTGCCATGGCGTCCTTCGGGAGGGCGAAGCCACAGTCCGGCGCGCACGAGGCGCCGAAGTCGTCCGGGTCCCACCAGATGTCGAACAGTGCGATCGCGGCCTGGTCGGTGTACGCGCCGGTGCGGGCACGGTCCACTCTGTGAGCGCCGTCGGCCACCCATCGGCGCAAGAGCTCCACCGCCCTGGCGTCCTCCGGGTCTGCCGGAGCGCCGATCACGTCGAGCACGTAGGGCAGCACGTAGACGCCTCGCACGTCGACCGTCCCAGCGTCGATCATCGCTCCTACGAGGTCCGCCCGGGTGACCTGCCTGCCGGTCGCGAGGAGCGCGTCGATCCGGTCGCTCAGGGCCAGACTCCGGTACACCGGACCGTCACCCCACTTCTGCGAGGCGGACGAGAAGCCGGGGGCGAGCTTGTTGTTCCAGTTCGCGATGTACCCCTGAGCCGGGTTCACGACGTGCGGGTGCGCGCGGAACGGCTCGAAGCCCCTCCAGTCGTACTCCGGAGATGCCCACCGCGGAAGGTCCATGTCCGTGCCGGGCGCGCGGGTCGGCAGCCGTGCCGAGGAGTAGTAAGCGATGTCCTTGTCGTCGGCGTAGTACCAGTTGAACGTGTACTGGATGCCGGCGGCTGCCCTCATGAAGCTGCGCGCATCCTTGACGAAGCCCGGGTCGTTGAGGTGCAGGAAGCCGAGAACCGAGTCCGCCTCGTGCATGTACGTCGACCGCTGGGCGACCACCGCGACCGGCCTCCCCTTGACCGTCGTACGCAGCTGGACGATCCCGTGGTCGGTGCGCAGCACCAGGAAGGAGATCCGACCGGGGGCGCCCGGAGCCGCCACGTTGGGCAGTCCGGTCTCGGTGTGCTCGTAGTCCACCATCGGTGTGCACCTGCCGTCCGGGCCGACGTACGCCGTCGAGTCGACCGTGGGCGCGCTGCCGTCGGTGTTGCACAGCGGCTCGATCACGATGTCCGTGATGTCGGTGTACGGAGAGGTGGCTGACCAGGCGTAGTCGACGCCCCGACCCAGCTCGACGACGAAGTTCGTGCCGGCGAACGAGACCCCTCGGGCAGCGGTGTGCGGGCCACGCAGCTCCTGCTCGATGAGCAGCTGCGGGGCGTAGTAGCCGGTCTGCGGACCGAACACCGCCGTCGGATGACCCGTCGCCGAGTGCTCGGCGTCGACGAGGAGGGCGTTGCTCATGCCGACGAGCTCGCCCTCCATCGCCCGTTGCAGGCTGCCTCGGATCTGGCGAGCCTCGAGCACGGGGTCCACGCCCAAGCGTGCGGACGTTGGGGTCGGCTTCGGGTCGGTGGTGCTTCCGTTGCCGTGGCTGCCCGGAGCCCCACCGGGCGGAGCGGAGAGCGAGCCGTCGAGGTTCACGATCGCCCCTGTGCCCAGCTGGGTTGCCTTGGGGTGCAGATCAGGCATCGCCACGCCCGGCAGGGTGGGGTCCACGCCGCCGGAGCCGCCGTAGGGGGCAGGCACTGGCGAGGTGACCGGCGACTCGGGATCGTTCTTCTCCCGCAGGTCGTCGTAGATCCGGCGGCCCTCGTCCGGGCCGAACTGCTCCTGCAGCTGCTGCAGCCAGATCGCGTTCGTGTACTGGCCGCCGCCGCCGGTACCGAAGATCCCCCCGACAAGGGAGGCGATCGAGACGATGTCGGCGCGGGTGTACGGCGTGGGTGGCCGCTGCAGCACGGCGTACTCCACCGGGCAGTGCTCTCCGAAGCCCATCCCGAGGCCACCAGGCAGCGGCACGGACGCGGTGCTGGCCGGGCAGAGCCTCTCCTGCTCGGCGTTCATCCCGGCGATGTAGGCGTCGAACGCACTGACCAGCCTCGCAGCCTCAGGGGAGCTCTGGGCCAGGTTGTCGATCTGCGCGGTCAGCTGCTCCGGTGTGTACGGCGCCACCCGGAGCTGAGCGGCGTCCTGGGCGATGTTCTCCTCGGTTGGGCCCACGAACTGCGCCATCGTCGCGGCGCCCGTGTGACGCAGCACGTCGGTGAGGAACATCCGGGTCTCGATGTTCGCGTAACCGGCGCCGTAGGCCAGGTCGGCGTCGGTCTCACCGGTGATGTGAGGGACGCCGTCCTTGTCCCACTGGATCGTCACACCGGGGCGTGGCGTCTCGGTGCGCACCACCTGGTCCCGCGCGACACCGAGCGAGGCGTCCTTGAAGTAGCCGCCGAGGTCGGCATCGGTCAGGCCCGCGGGGTCGGCTGTGTTCAGCGCGTCGTACTTCTCGAGCTGGTCGGCGAAGTTGGTCGGCTGGGTCGGGGTCGCCGTGGTGAAGAGGCGCTGGGGGTCCTGCAGCCCTGACAGGAGCGACGCAGGGTCGTCGGCCACCTTGCCGGGACCGAGGGTCAGCAGGGACTCGGCATCGACGTTGCCGTTCGATCCGGGCGGCAGGATGTTGAGCACATCGCCGTAGCGCTCTGTCCGGGGCGCGGTCGCGCCGGAGCTGGGGGCGCTGATGACGACCACGGCGAGGAGCGCGGAGCAGGTGAGGGCCAGATGAGAGCGCATGCTTGTCTGGTTCGACACTCGATCCGAAAATCCTTCCCGGATGGGGAGGAAGTTCCGGGCGGGCGTCGAAGTCCGGGCCATGGTCCTCTCTCGCGTGCGTACCCGCAGCCTTGCCGCCGCCCTAGCCGTCGGCGCGCTGGCCCTCGTCATGCCGGCGACCAGCCAGGCCGCATCTCCCTCCGCCCAGTCGGCCCCCGCCGTGCCGATCCCGGAGGATCCCGGCGCGTCGGACGTGGTGCCGTTCCTCGGCGCCCCGCGACCGGCGCAGCCGATCCGAGGTGTGCGTTTCGCGCCGCAGCACCCCTTCATGGCGGCGAACGACCGGAGCAACCTGCACAACGACGCCTACCAGTCCGATGCGGGTACGACGCCGGGGCCGCTGGGCCACTCCCCCGGCGTCACCTCGACCATGTACACGCAGGAGTGCGCATCGGTGACCTTCGACGTAAAGGGTCGGATCCTCACCGTCTGCGTCGGCCTCGCCACCGTCGACCTTCGACTGCTCGACCCGGACACCCTCGACGTCGTCGCCGACTATCCGCTACCGCCACGACCGGCGTCGTCGCTGTCACACCCGTTCACGGCCTTCGGTGGGGGCGGGTACTTCTACCTCGACGACCAGGACCGGGTCGTCGTGCCGACCTCGGACGGGCACATCGACGTCATCGCCGAGACGGGCCCGGCCGACGCCCCGGCGCTCACGCTGCAGCGGCACTACGACGTGTCGGCGTACGCCGGTGACTCGCCGATCCTCTCGGTTCTCCCGGACTGGGTCGGCCGCATGTGGTTCGTCACGGACTCAGGTGTGGTGGGCGTGGTGGACCCGGCGACCGGAGCCACCCGTGCGATGACCCTGCCGGACGGCGAGACGATCGGGAACTCCCTGGCGGTCGACGAGACGGGTGGGGTGTTCGTCGTCTCCGACCACGCGCTGTACCGCTTCGACGCCGACACGTCAGGCGCCCCGACGGTCAGTTGGCGTCAGCCCTACGACGCCGGCACCCGGCAGAAGCCCGGGCAGAGCCAGTTCGGCTCCGGCACCACGCCGACCATCATCCGGCGCGGCTCGCAGCACTATGTCGCCATCACGGACAACGCCGACCCGCAGATGCACGTGCTGGTCTACCGTGCGGACCGCAGTGGGCCCGGCAGCACACCGGTGTGCTCCATGCCGGTCTTCGCACCCGGTCAGAGCGCTACGGACAACTCGCTCATCGCCTTTGGCGACGCCATCATCGTCGAGAACAACTATGGCTACACCGGCCCGGAGCAGATGCCGCCCTCCGGCACCCCCTCGCGGAACACCCCCACCACGGAGCCCGGGGTGACCCGCGTCGACGTGGACTACGAGAACGGCGGCTGTCGCACCACGTGGAGCAACACGCAGGTGCGGGTGCCGACGAGCGTGAGCAAGGTCTCCACCGCCACTGGGCTCGTCTACGTCTACGAGCACCCGTCCGCGGAGGAGGTCCGGTACACGTCCGGGCAGGAGCCGGCCACCGGGCCCGAGGACCCGTGGTACCTCACGGCCCTCGACGCCCGCGACGGCCACCGGGTCTGGTCGGCGCTCACCGGCACCGGACTGGGCTACAACAACAACTACGCGCCGATCACGCTCGGCCCCGACGGAACGGCGTACGTCGGCGTCCTCGGTGGGCTCATCGCGGTGCGAGACGGCGGGGGGAACTGACTCCGCAGAAGAGCCAGGCCATCACCTTCTCCGCACCCCGCTCGTTGTAGGAGTCCCGGCCCGAGGAGGACCAGGGCACCCATTGACGTGAGGAGCAGAGTTGTCCATCGCTCTCGCGCAGGACGAAGGCGACGGCTTCACGCGCGCCCGCCGGAGCGGCACCGAGCCCACCAGCCCGTGCACTGGTCGGGATCACGGCAGCGAGTCGACGGACGAGGAGCTCGTCGCAGCCGCGCAGGCCGGCGACGAGCGGTCGCTCGAGACTCTGTTGCTCCGGTACCACGGCATCGCTCGGGCCAAGGCTCGTGCGTACTTCCTCGTCGGCGCCGAACGCGACGACACCGTCCAGGAAGGCATGATCGGTCTCTGCAAAGCCGTCCGCGAGTTCAACCCGGAGTTCGAGACGAGCTTCCGCAGCTTCGCCGAGCTCTGCGTCGCCCGCCAGATCCTCACCGCGGTCAAGGCCGCCACCCGGCGCAAGCACGGCCCGCTCAACAACTACGTGTCCTTCCACCGCCCGTTGCTCTCCGACGAGAGTGGTGGCTGCACTCTTGGCGAGGTACTGCCCACACCTGCGCACACCGACCCGGCTGAGCAGGTCGTCTTCACCGAGCAGGTCCGTCACCTTCAGCAGCATGTCGACGCCGTCTTGTCCGATCTCGAGGCCGAGGTCCTGCGGCTTCACCTGGAGGGCAAGGGCTACCAGGAGATCGCCAGGACGCTGCGCAGACATACGAAGTCGGTCGACAACGCGCTGCAGCGCATCAAGCGCAAAGTCGATTCCTACGTCATGCAGTGGGACGCAGAGATCGCCTGAGTCCTGATCAACCCGCAGTTCTGCAGAACAGTGCAGCGCATGAATCTGCATGCCCTCATCCCTTCCGCTCGCATGAGCCCGGATGTCACGGTGCGGTGCGCAATAGCGCACATACCTTCTCGGAAAGGGCATCCATGCGCAGAACAGCAGGATTGGCTGCAGCGGCGCTGACCGTCGCGAGTCTGGCCGCCGGCATCACCGCGGCCGGCGCCGCAACTCCCTCGGGCGGCCTCACCCGGCAGGCCGACGACGACGGGGACCTCGCACGCTCTGCCATCGTCGCCATCGAGGCTCACCCGGCCGTGGCGAAGGTCGGCCCGGGACAAGCCTTCGCGGTGACCGACGCGCTCGTGGACCCCGACGGGAGCAGTCACGTCAGAGTCGACCGCACCTACCGCGGTCTTCCCGTGCTCGGTGGCGACCTCGTCGTTCACCGAGGTCCGGACGAGGCGTGGCAGGGCACCAGCCAGACCATCCGGACGACGCTCGCCCTGTCGGTGATCCCGGCAGTCGGGAAGGACGCGGCCAAGCGCAGCGCTCTCGCGCCGAGCACGGTGAACCGGCGCATCAGCGGCCAGAGCGTCGAGACGGCGCCTCAGCTCGTAGTCGACGCCCGCGGCGCCCGGCCTCGCCTTGCCTGGGAGGTGATCAGCGGCGGCACGCAGGCCGACGGGACCCCCAGCCGGCTCGCGACGTACGTCGACGCCCAGTCCGGCAAGGTGCTCGACGCGGAGCAGCAGGTGGAGACCGTCGACGGTCAGGGCCAGTCGCTGTACGGCGGCACCGTGCCTCTGCAGCTCACCCTTTCCAGCAGCACGTACTCCCTGAAGGACCCGACCCGCGGAAACACCTACACCTCGGACATGGGCAACAAGTCCGACTCGATGGTGTGCCAGCTGTTCGGCACCAGCTGCAGCAAAGGCACGCTCTTCACCAGCCCCGACAACCTGTTCGGAAACGGCACGACGAGCAGCCGTGAGTCCGCGGCCGTCGATGCGCAGTACGGCACCAACGAGACCTGGGACTACTACAAGAACGTCCACGGCAGGACCGGGATCGCCGGCAACGGCACCGGCTCGTACAACCGGGTGCACTACGGGTCGAACTACGTCAACGCCTTCTGGCAGGACAGCTGCTTCTGCATGACGTACGGCGACGGTGACGCCACCAGCTACGGCCCCCTCACCTCGCTCGACGTCGCCGGGCACGAGATGTCGCACGGCGTGACCTCGAAGACCGCGGGCCTGACGTACTCGGGCGAGTCCGGCGGTCTCAACGAGTCCACCTCGGACATCTTCGGCACCATGGTCGAGTTCTACGCGGCGAACAGCAACGACGCCGGGGACTACCTCATCGGCGAGCAGTTCGACCTTGCCAAGCACTCAGGCTTCCGGCGGATGGACAACCCGTCCTCCGACGGCAAGTCCGTGAACTGCTGGTCCTCCAACGTGGGCAGCCTCGACGTGCACTACTCATCCGGCGTCGGGAACCACTTCTTCTACCTGCTCTCGGAGGGCTCGGGCGCCAAGACACTCAACGGCGTCTCGTACAGCTCTCCCACCTGCGACGGGTCGACCGTCACCGGCCTCGGTCACGACGCCGCAGCGAACATCTGGTACCGCGCGCTCACCGTCTACATGACCTCGAGCACCGACTATCACGGTGCCCGGACCGCCACGCTGAGCGCGGCCAAGGACCTGTACGGCGCAGGCACCGCCCAGTACAACGCAGTCGCCGCAGCATGGAGCGCGGTCGGCGTCGCCTGACCCGCGACAAGGTACGCACGACTCGCCGACCCGCCACGCCAGCTGCTGATGTGGCGGGTCGGCGCTGTTGACCTGGCGCCAGCGTCGCGGTCAGGAATACCTATGTGATGCAGGTCACAACTAGAACATGTTCTCAGTCCCACCTACTACCGTCGACCAATGCGGACATCTAGTACGAAGCTGCTCCTCGTCACCGGAGCCGCTCTGGCGGTCGTCGCGGGCGTGATGCCTGTCGCGCTGGCGCAGAGCGTGCGCCCCATCACGCTTGGAAGCCCTCGGGCGACCGGCTCCTGGACGGGAAGCGTGACGGCCGGCGTCACGCCCGACCCCTCGGCATGCACGCCGAACACCTGCGACAACATCCCGATCGACGTACGACTTGGCCGGCGAGCAGCGCAACCGGGCAGGGCGATGCTCGTCGCGATCGACTGGTCGAAGAACAAATGGCTCGAGCCCGGCTACGACCTCAACCTGTACGTCTACGGCCCTGACGGGCACCTCGCCGGGCAGTCGGACAGCCTCGTCGACTCCCACGCCGAGGCGGTGTGGGTGCAGCACCCCGTCAACGGCCGGTACGTCGCCAAGGTGGTGCCGCACAACGTCGCCGACAAGCAGCCGTTGAGGTACCGCGGCTTCGTGAACCTCGCCCGGGGCCGAACCTTCAAGACGAGCGCCACCGCGCTCGGCCGGCCGCAGTCCCTCACCTACGTCGGTTCCGTTCCCCCGAGACCACGCAGGTCGATGCTCCCGGACCTCGTGCCGGGAAGGCCCGGCAACTTCCACATCGCCACCGGGCTGGCCGCGTCCTTCTACGTCGGCGCCTACCACGGCGTCGAGCATCAACCCAGCTGCTACCCCCAGGAGATGGCCGGCATCGACGAGGACCACCCCTCGCCGAGCGACCCGCGCCCGACGAGGTGCCTGCGCTTCGACAGTCAGCTGATCAATCTCGGAGACGGGCCCTACGAGATCAGGGTCTACCCGGACGACGAGGACCCTCACGCGTACCAGGCCATCTACGACACTGCCGGCCGCTACACCGAGCGACCAGTGGGTCAGTCCTACTTCTCCAACGCACACGGACACTTTCACTACACGGGCTTCGAGGACACCGGGCTGTACACCATCCGGCGCAACGGCATGCCCGGACTGATGGTCAGCAGGCTGCAGGACAAGGGCCGCTGCGCCACCGACACCGGCAACCCCCTGTTCGGTCGCGCCGGCAACGGGCCGCCGCGCTACCAGTTCCCACGCACGTGCGACACGAACGACAACTCCGACCCACGCGACCCTGTGCACCCTGGATCGCGCTACTTCCGCAACGGCGTCTCGCCCGGATGGGACGACACCTACTCCTGGTGGATCCTCGACCAGTACATCGACATCAGCCACGTGCCCGACGGGCGCTACCTGGTCGTCTACCGGGTGAACACGCGGGGCCACATCCGTGAGACGACCTCCGCAGACAACGTCGCGGTGACATGCGTCGCCTTCCACGACACCACCGTGCGCACCTGCCACCTGCCGAAGGCGGCGGCCCGGCTCGGCAGGAAGTCTGCGCTGGCGCTCCGAAGCCACGCCCGGCTCGGACACCGGAGCTGAGCCTCGACCGACCGATATCCGGGGAGGCAGCGGGCTGCGTCGAGCTTCCCGCTGCTCCCCTGTCAAGTGGCTGGGGCGGGGAGCCGATAACGAGGTGAGTCCTGTCCCCTGCTGTTGGTCAGGACCAGAGACCCCCCGCACGTGACTCAGGTCCCTCGACGGCGGGACACCGGAGGGCGCAGGCTCGAAGGGTCAGGCGAGGAATGCCGCAGGCAGCGGACCTCCGGGACGCGTGAGCACACCGGTGCGGAGGTTTCGCGGGTTGGAGTAGTCATGATCGTTGTCGGGATGTTGGCCGTCGGCCTCCTCGCGGTCGGGGTGGTCCTCATGCTGGCGCTGCGTCGGTGGACGCTTGACGATGTCCGGACCGAGGCCCGGCTCCATCAGCCGGGAGCGCACAGGCTGGTGTACGCCGTACCCGGGGGGCAGGACCCCGCCGTCCTGCTGGCAGCCCTGGCCCACGCCGGCTTCACCTCCGTGACGGACATGGAGGGCGGCACAGAGCGGCTGCTCGTCGCGTGCGAGGAGCACGACCGGGCGCAGGTTCGGAGCATCATCGAGCACGTCGATCGTGGTGGCCTCGACGGACCCGAGATGCACATCGGGCACGTGAGCTTCGAAGACGAGCGCTGAGACCTCCCTGCCCAGGTCCCGGACCCGAGAGGGCGCAGGTGTAACTGACCGGGCACCCCGAACCTCATGAGGTTCGAGGTGCCCCGCGACGTCTCGAGACGTCAGGTCCCGCAGTGTGGGGCTCGCTAGCCCAACGAGCTGCCGGCGAACATGTCCGGCCCGAAGACCTCGTAGCGGATCCGTGTCGACGGCAGTCCGCGACGTATCAGCTCTGACCGGGCGTCGCGCATGAACGGCAGGGGCCCACACATGAACACGTCGGCATCGGAGGGCACCTCCACGTGCGCCAGATCCATCAGGCCGCTCCTCGCTCCGCGTTCTTCGCCGATCGCGTCGACGAGCTCGTACCAGGTGTGGGTCTCTGCCTGACCCAGACTCGACACGGACGCCGATACGGCCTCGAAGAGCGGGTGGCTGTCGGCGGCCCTGTCGGCATGTGCCACCGTCACCCGGCGGCTCACGCCACGAGCGGACAGGTCATCGAGGATCGCCGCCACCGGGGTGATCCCCACACCCGCGCTGATGAGGACCAGCGGGTTCTCGCCCTCGTCGAGGACCAGGTCACCGGCCGGCGGACCGACCTCGAGCACGTCCCCGACCGAGACGTGCTCGTGGAGGTACGTCGACACCACACCGTCCGGAGCGCCGTCCTTGCCTCGGACTCGGCGGACCGTGACCTGCAGCGAGTTCTCACGAGCGCCCGTCGAAACGGTGTACTGCCTCGGCTGCCGCGACCCGTCGGGCAGGTCCACGGCAAGGGACACATACTGCCCGGGAAGGTGTGGGGGCACAGGCGCACCGTCCCGCGGGCGCAGGACGAGCGTGACGGTGTCGACTGCGTCGTCCAGGCGCTCGATCACGTCGTACTCACGCCAAGGGGCCGCGGGGTCTACTCCGCCGAGCGTGTAGAGCCGCGCCTCCTCGGCGATCAGCTGCACGGAGAAGAGCCAGTACACCTCGTCCCAGGCCCGGGCGACCTCCGGTGTCACCGCCTCGCCGAGCACCTCCGCGACGGCCTTCATCAGGTGATGACCGACGATCGTGTACTGCTCTGGGCGGATCCCCAGCGACACGTGCTTGTGAGCAATGCGCTGCATCACAGGGCTGAAGGAAGGGGCGTCAGGGGTGACCAGCTGGGTCGCATAGGCGACGACGGCTGACGCCAGTGCCTGACGCTGCTCGCCGTTCGCCTGGTTGCCCTGGTTGAACAGGTTCAGTAGCTCCGGGTGCGATTTGAACATCGACGGGTAGAACCGTGACGTGATCTCCACGGCGTGTTCGGCGACCACAGCAGCGGTCGCTTTGACCACGGCCTCCGACTCAGGTGAAAGCAGCAAGGTGGGGCTCCCTCGGTTGAAAAGTATGTCGCCACCCTCTGGCGACCCAGGGAGTGTATGTAAAGACGTGTTCTATGAGAATCCTGGGTAAAACGGGACGTTTGCCTCTGCACCGTGAGCGTCGAATGCGCGGCGAACCGCCCGGTCTTGACGTCGCGAGTGCTTCGTGACGTGGCATCAGGCTGCACCCAGGGGAGTTGCATGCTCGGCCGCCTTCCGGACTGGCTCACCGGGCCCGACGATCGATAAGGTGCGCCGCATGACGGAGGGTGCTTGGAGCGGTGGAATCGTCAGTGAGTCGGACCCGCGGTTCGTCCAGTTCGTCCGCGAGGCAGCCTCGGCCGCCTACTCGAGGGCCTTGAGGCAGCCAACGCACGAGGTGTACGTCGTGCTCGCCTCTGAGCTCAAGCAGCGCGGCATCTACCCGGACCCCGAGGCGGTCCTGCAGGCCTCGAAGCTGATCAGTCGTGGGGAGAAGCCTGCGGTGTTGCGAGGATAGGCATGCGATTCACGGTGCGGTCATTCAAGGCTGGCCAGCTCGTCGGCGGACAAGTAGAGCTCGCCAGCCGCGACGTTCTCCGTCAGGTGATCCGGGTCGCCCGTACCCGGGATGGCCAGCACGTGCGGCCCGCGGCTCAGCGTCCAGGCGATACGGACCTGCGCGGGTGTCGCCCCGTGCCTGCGGGCGATGGCCAGCACCGGGTCGTGGTGGGCGACACCTCCAGCTTCACGCCGGGCGCCGGCGAGCGCGAAGAACGGTACGAACGCGAGGCCCTGCTCACCGCAGATCCGCAGCAACTCGTCGTTGTTGCGCCCGAAGTCGACGCCGTACCTGTTCTGGACGCAAACCACCGGCGCGATCTCTTGAGCCTGCGCGAGGTGGTCCGGCCGGACGTTGGACAGGCCCAGGTGCCGAATCAGCCCTGCCTCTCGCAGCTCGGCCAGCGCACCGAAGTGGTCGACCACCGAGTCCAGGCCGAACTGGCGCAGGTTCACCACGTCCAGATGCTCCCGACCGAGGCTGCGCAGGTCCTCCTCGACCAGTCCACGAAGCTGCTCCGGACGGGCCATCCCCTCATTGGTCGGCCCGACCTTGGTGGCGATGACCAGGTCGTCGGAGTACGGCGCCAGCGCCTCTCTGATCAGCTGGTTGGCCCCGTTCAGCGCAGTGAAGTCATGCACCGTCTGCTCGGCTCGCGCGAACGTCGGGTAGAACGCGGCCGTGTCGACATGGTTCACGCCGAGCTCGACGGCACGCCGCAGCAGGGCGACGACCCGGTCCCGGTCGACCGAGCTGGCCAGATCGAAGCCGCCGCTGCCCGCGAGGCGCTTGGCTCCGAATCCGATTCGGTTCACGGGCAGATCGCCGAGGCTCCACGTACCCGCTGCGGCGGCGTTGATCTCATTGGTAGGCACCGGGCGAACGTACCAACCTGCTGACCGCGCACCCGGGCGAAACACCGGCTGCCTTCTGGATCATGGCGCCCCCGAAACCGTGCTCGTTCGACGCCACCTCGCGACGCGCTCCATGTCGACGTTCGAACCGTGGAGTCCTCTGCCTAGGCCAACTCGAGGGACAGTCGCCGAATCGACCGCAGTATGTGATTGGTGGCCACGACATGAGCGCGCGTGCCGATGACCAATGCGCGGTAAACACGCCCGGTGACGCCGGGGAACGCTGCGTAGGTCAGGGCGTGCAACCGTGTGTCCCCGTTGCCCGCTTCGGTGACCTCGAACGAGAGCAAGTACCGAGAAAACCGATGGCGGCCGACCAGCGTCAGGCGTTCGCCCGGCGTTCTCTCGGAGATTTCGAAGCCAGCGGCCGGCTCGGTGCCGAGCACCCTTGCAAGCGGACTGCCTTCGGTGATTCGCAAAGACGAAACCGCATACCGCTGCAGCGCGGTCCACACCAGGTCGCGCGACGCGGCGATCCGGATCGTGTGCTCGTCGACGAACGGCAGCTCACCGTCCTCGTGCTCGTCGTTGGCGAAGCCGTTGGTGGTGGGGTCCACGACCGCAGCCTACAAACTGGGCGCCGCAGCGGGTCACGCTTCCGCGCCTCGACCACCTCCACCAAGGGCCGGCAACGAGTTGTGCGCTCTGGAATGGTCTCCTGCTGGGACAACCTGTGAGAGGAGTGGACGTGAGCGCGCCGTATGCACGTCCGACCGCCTACGCGAACGTCTTGCTCGGACCGTCCACCCCCTGTCCCT
This sequence comes from uncultured Actinomycetota bacterium, assembly GCA_963700955.1. Taxonomy (GTDB): domain Bacteria; phylum Actinomycetota; class Actinomycetes; order Propionibacteriales; family Nocardioidaceae; genus Nocardioides_C. Next base: position 802,277 of record CAVOZH010000004.1, read on the forward strand.
CGTCGGGGCGTGTCGCAGAGGCTTCACGCCCACTCGACGGGCCCGATCGAGGGCTGGCGCCCCCCTCTGGTAGTGGCAGATGTTGCGTTGCGGGGACGGGACGTGCCTTGCTTGTCGCCGTGGAGGTGTCGGCGGAACGGAGGCGTTTGGGCCTGTTATCTACGTATACAGTGCTGTGGATCACCGCCATCCCTTGATCATTGCCTCGACCTCTGTGCATGGGGGCGGGGCCAGTCCGTCACTGCAGATGTTCGAGATGGTCGAGCTCGCGGCCCACCCTCCCCCGTCGACTGCGGCTGGCCACTCCCCTGGTTCGACGCCGGCTCCCTGTCGCACTCCCCCGTCCGCAGCGGACGGCAGGACGGTCTGCCTTTCCCAGGGAATCTGAGTGGAAGGAGGGGAGCCTGATGCCGCGCCGAGTCGCGTCTGGGGACCGAGTCGCTCGGGAGTCATCCCGCCACTGACCTGCGGTTCTGCAGCCGCCGTCGACCGGGAACGCCGGCCTGCCCTGGTGGGTGCGGGCATCCACAGGTTTCGCGTCGAACTTCCGGTCCTTCCCGTATGAACGGGGACTTGCGCGCAGATTCACAGCTTGGCCAAGGCGCCGCTCGCGGGAAAGACGCAATCACAGCGCCGCGCTCGACGAGCGGATCGCGGTTAGACACGGCTTCGCCAAGGTGATCAGCGTGCGGGGAGATTGCCGGGATGCAGTGTCCGCGGCTCACACGGGCGCCCGTACGGTGCGGAAGGACGAGGCCGCGAGTCCAGATGACACGAGCGCGAAGATGGCTGCAGCGACGAGGAGGGTGGGCCGGATCCCCCATGCATCGGCCAGGATGCCGGCCAGGGGTGCGGCGATGACCATGACGGCTCGGTTGAAGGAACGCAGCGTCGTGTTGGTTCGGGCCTGAAGTTCGTCGGGGGTGATGAGCTGGCGAAAGCTCATCTCGTGGGAGTTGCTCATGCCCATGGCGAGGCCGTAGAGCCCTTGTCCGGCAGCCAGGACCGCGACCGAAGTCCACGCGTTCAGGTGCTGGCCGGCAGCGACCATCACGAGCACACCGCCGGTCGTAAGGACGTGGCAGGCGATGATCGTGCGACCTGTCCCTAACCGCAGGCCCACCGGGGTGGTTACCGCGGCTCCGAGGAGCGCGCCAATCCCGCCCACTGCGCCGATGATGCCGAACTGGAAGGGCGTCAGGCTGAGTTCGTCGAGTGCGTAAGGGGCCAGGACCACACCGACGATCGCGTTGCCGACGAACCAGCCGTGCGTGGCGACGGCCAGGGTGGCCAGCCCGGAACCGCCGTACACCCACCTGATGCCGTCGCGGATCTCGAGCACCAGGTCCCTGGCCGTGGCTCCCGCCTTCGGACGAGGCTCGGTCACGTCGATCCGGCTCAGTGCGACGGCGGAGTAGACGTACGTGAGGGCGTCCACGAGAACCGCGAGCGGGGCCCCCAGCGCGCTCACCAGCAGCCCGCCCATGGCAGGGCCGGCGGTCATCGCTGCGGCATCGGCCCCATCACAGCGCGCATGCGCACGCTGCAGGTGCCGGGGCGCCACCAGGCGAGGCAAGAAGGACATCGCTGCCGCACCGTTGATCACCGATGCGGTCCCATACGCCATCACGATCCCCAGCAGCGTCGGAAACGAAAGTATGTCGAACCACCACATGAGCGGGATAGCCGCCAGCAGGCAGGCCTGAACCAGGTCCGTGGTGATCATGATCGGGCGCCGAGCGTGGCGGTCGACCAGCGCGCCCACCACGACACCAACGACCAAATAGGGCAACCAGCGAGCCGAGTTCAACCAGCCAACCTCGGTCGCCGAGCCATGCAGAGTCAGAACCACCAGCGTCTGCAGCGCGAGCAAGGTGATGTAGCTGCCGAAACCCGACACAGCCTGGGCCCGCCAGTACAGCAGGAACGACCGCGACGGGAACCTCTCGTCGCCGTCCATGGCGCCACTTTTCCAGACACCTCCAGGACAACCCTCACCGACCCACAGCGCCCGCGACCTATCTGAGACACGCTCATCGGTGCATCCCGTGAACGGGGGCAGTGCGCTAACGCCAATAGGGACACACTCGGTAAGACCCCGGCTCGGGACGGCTGCTCATGCCGGTGAGCAGGTGCTCCATGGGCGGCTGGGACGGCCGTCCGTTTCCGGAGTACTCAACGGTTACGTCGACCGCGCCGGCTTACTGACCGGTACGGCCGTCGATGCACTCGCGCAGCAAGTCGGCGTGGCCGACGTGGCGGGCGTACTCCTCGATCACGTGGACGAGGACGTCGCGGACACTCACGCTGTCATCATCGAACGGCACGTCCCGCCCGAGGTCGTCCTCGTCGAGCGCGTCGAGCCACTCATCGGCCGCGGCGATCTCCTTCTTCCACGCGGCGAACGCCTCCTCGACGACCGCGGCGTCTGCGACCGCACCGTTGAAGTCCGCGTCCTTGTCGTCCTCGCGCTTGAACAGGCGGGGCCGGTCGGTCTTCCCCTGCAGCACCCTCTGGAACCAGTGGTTCTCCACCTGGGCCAGGTGTCGGACCAGGCCGAGCAGGCTCAGGGTGCTCGGCGGAACAGAGCGGCGGGCGAGCTGCTCCGCGTCGAGACCGCCGCACTTCATGTCCAGGGTCAACCGGTAGTTGCCGAGGTACTCCCGCAGTGTTGTCTTCTCGCCCTTGGGGTTGCCGTAGGTTCGGGGATCGTCGGCGGGGTCCACCCACATGTCACTCATAGCTCCCGACTTTTCCGACAAACCGCGCCCGGCGCAAGCGGGTTCCCGATTCGTGCGGACCGTCTTCCTCTCCGGCCGCCGGGTCCTCACCCCCGCTGGCTGAACACGGGGTTCAAGCGGGAACCGTGGAGATGGCGGAGTTCATTCTTGCCTAGCCCACATTGGCTACGGCTGCTGCCTGTCGTAGGGTCGCGTCCAACGCCCCGGTCACGTATCCCCCGTCGTGATCGGGGCTTTCTGCGTCCTCCGCGCTCTAGTCATTTCGGACTAGGGGGTTTACCGTGGTGCGGGTGGCCGGTGCCGCTGGGCGTAACAGGGGACGACCCAGAGACGCGAGGTCAGGAGAGCCCCGTCGGCGTTTCTCGGGGGATTACGCATCTGCCGACGGGGATTCTCATTCCTGGCGGTCTGACCTCGCGCGCGGCTCCTCACCGGCCTGAGCGGGGCAGTCCCAGAATCTCGTCGACGCCTCGTGAAGTGCACACCCGGTCCGACTCGTTGACGGCGGCTATCAGCCGCACCGTGAGCTCCACTTCGTCGCGGCGCTCGGCGTCGTGCAGCGATACTTGGAACGAGCTCGCTCGCGAGATCGGCCCGCCGGCCTTCAGCGGAGCGACCTCGGCGCCGTCGGACTGAACCACAGCATGCCGGCTGGCCGGCGAGGTGTTCCGGGTTCCAGGGTTCCCGGGGGTCCAGTGGGCGGGAGCCCCTGGGCACCACTCCCCTGGCGCCGGAGCGGTCCGAGGACGGCGCGAGGCGCCGCCCGGCAGCCCAGGTCGTCGACCTGGCCGCATCCTTGGCCACCAACGAGGCGACCCTGTTGCTTCCGCCCGTCGACGCTGGGGTAGCTGGTGCCCGCCTCATCGATCAGAGCGGTCACCATCTCGGCGGGGCGCGGTCACGGGCGCGCAGCGACGGCTGGAGCGCTTCCTGGGTACCGCAGCTTTCCGAGCGGACGCCTGCCTCGATCGGGTGACGCCGGATCACCCGGAAGGGCTAGTTGCCCGGATTCGCCAGCGCTTGGGTCCAGATCACCCTATTTTGGCCAAATTGACCGATCACGCTGCTGCCATTCGGTGGCGTACGTCTCGAGAGCCACGGGTGAGTGATGAGCACCAAGCGCCCAGCCAGTCGCGGCGGAGAGTCCGCGTTGGCGGTCTCCGCATGGCCGTTGCGCCGCAAGGTGGCGCTCGCCCTGGCCATCCCGCTACTCCTCGCCGGCATCCTGGGTGGGTTGCGGGTCCAGAGCGACCTCGCCGAGGCGTCGAACTCCTCCTCCAGCGCCCAGCAGGTCACCGCACTGCGGCCGGCGGTCGACTACCTCACCGCCGCTGAGGAGGCGATGGTCGCCGCGGCCCGCACCGACGAGGACAACCGGGCCGCAGCGCTTGAAGGGCCGCTCGCCGACATCCGGACGGCGGGGCGCGAGCTTCTCGAGTCGAAGGAGTCCGCCGACCTCACGGACGAGCAGCGCTACCAGGTCGACGCGCTGCTGGACCTCAGCCAAGCGCTGCGCGACAAGGACGCGATCACCCTCAGCCCCGGTACCTGGGTGGCGCAGCTGCGCCAGCTGCAGTCGGGCGTGACACAGCTGATCACCACGATCGTCAACGAGCAGATCACCCCCGAGCCGCGGCTCGAGCTGCTCTCGCAGACCCTCGCCGGCCGTTTCTCGCTGGCCATGCAGCAAGCGCTGGTCGCGACCGAGCGCACGGGTAAGACCGGCTCGCTGGAGCTCTTCTCCGAGCTCGGCGTCGAGGGCGCCGCGATCGACCGCCTCGCCAGCGCGCTAGGCACCAGCGAGGAGGCGGTGGCGTCGCTGCGCACCGCGAACGCCCAACGGTTCCGGCTGGTCCGCACCGGCGGCACGGACCTCGGCGGCACCCACGCATACGCCGACTACGACAGCATGATCAGCACGCTGCAGGCGGGCATCGATGACGAGCTCGAGGCCGCGGCCGCCGCGGCCCGCGCCGCTGCCGCCGTCAACGCGGGGATCACCCTGGCAGCACTGGTCGTGGCAATCCTGCTCGCACTGCTCGTCTCGCGCCTGCTGCTCAACCCGATCCGCCGGGTCCGCGAGGGCGCGCTGGCGGTGGCGCAAGAGCGACTGCCCGAGGCGGTCGCGCGCATCCGTGCGGGCGAGCAGCCCGGTGAGATCACGCCGATCGACGTCACGACGGAGGAGGAGATCGGCCAGTTGGCCCGGGCCGTGGAGGACATCCACCGCCAAGCCGTCGTGCTGGCCTCCGGCGAGGCCAGCTTGCGGTCGCAGGTCAGCCAGATGTTCGTCACCCTGTCGCGGCGCAACACCTCGCTGGTCAACCAGCAGCTCGACCTGATCGAACGGCTGGAGCGGGACGAGGAGGACCCGAAGCGGCTCGAGAGCCTGTTCCGTCTCGACCACCTCGCCGCCCGCATGCGTCGTACGGCGGACAGCCTGCTGATCCTCGCCGACGCGCCGACGGCGACCGCCGGCGTCGACGGGCTCACCGTGAGCGACGCCCTGCAGGCGGCTACGTCCGGTGTGCTGGACTACCATCGGGTGCAGATCCGGTCGGCCAACCCGACGCGCATCGACGACAGCGCCGCGGCGGACATCGTCCACCTGCTCACAGAGCTGGTCGACAACGCCCTGACCTACTCGCCGCCCACCTCGACGGTGACCGTCGGGTCGAGGACCACCGCCGAGGGCGTGGTCATCGAGATCGCGGACGCCGGGCTAGGCATCCCCGCCGAGGAGCTCGCGAAGACCAACCGGAGCCTCGGCTCCGGCGACGAGGTCACCCCCGACACGGCACGCCGGATGGGCCTCTTCGTGGTCAGCCGCCTCTCGCAGCGGCACGGCCTGACCACGGCGCTGCGAGCCAACGACGAGGGCGGTACGACGGCCACGGTGATGCTGCCCGTCGCGATCCTCCCCGACCTGGCCCCGCCGCCTGCGCCAAAGCCCCGTGAGGCGGCGCCCAAGCCTGACGTAGCGAAGGGGGCGCCCAAGCCGGACGCAGCGAAGGGGGCGGCGACACGTCCCGAGAAGGCCGACCGCAAGCCGCGGAAGTCTGACCGCAGGCCCGAGCCTGTCGCGGCCAAGGACGAGAACCCCGCCGTGATCGACGTCCAGGCCCGGATCAACGCCGCCCTGGGGTTGCCCACCCGCAGCCCGGGCGCCTCCGTCGACCCGACCTCCGGGGCACCGACGCCGGTCACCGCCTCGACGGCGTCCGCCGCTCTCGCATCCCTGCGGCCGCTGCGCAACGGGTCCGACCCGGCGCTCGCGGTGCCGCCGGGACCTACGCCTCCGCCGACCGTCCCCGAGTCGGTCGTCCGGCCGGTCGCTGGGCCGGCCTCCGCGCCTGTCGCTGAGCTGGCAGTCGCGTCCGTCGCGGAGGCGGCTACCGAGCCCCTCGAGGCGGTCGCCGAGCGTGCGGCCGTCCCGGAGACCACGACCGACCGCCCAGTCGACCCGGCTCCCGCGCTGGCCGATGTGCCGGCTCCCGCGCTGGCCGATGTGCCGGCTCCCGCGCCGGTCGACGTGCCCGTCGCTACTGCGGCGCCCGAACCGGCCGAGCCCGTCGACGTACGCGAGCCCACGCCGGCGCCGCTGGCGGCGAACGGCGCCCTCGACGGTGACTGGACGGACCCGGGCGAGGCGGGTTTCGACACCCCGATCTTCCGGCTGCTGCGCTCGGCCTGGTTGAGCCCGGGCAACGACGCACAGCCGTGGCGCACGTCCGAGATCGAGGCAGGCTGGGAGATGGCCGACCAGGTCGCCGAGACTCCGGCGGAGCCAGAGGTCAGCCAGTCCGGGCTTCCGGTACGGCGCCCCGGCAGCAGGCTCGTGCCGGGCGGCGTCACCACGACCCCCACCGCCACGGTCCGCGACCCCGAGACCATCCGGGCCCGACTCGCAGCGCACGCGTCCGGCGTCTCGCGAGGCCGCGCCGCAGCCACCACCGCACCCGACCCTTCGTAGACGGAAGCAGGTTCCTGATGACCGAGATCACCGCACCGAACGACGCTCGCCAGCTCGACTGGCTCGTCACTCGCTTCGCGGAGGAAGTTCCCGACGCGGCCCACGCCATCCTCGTGTCGGCCGACGGCTTGCTGATGGCAGCCAGCGCCAGCATCCCGGGCGAGCGTGCCGAGCAGGTCGCCGCGGTGTCGTCCGGTCTGGCCAGCCTCGCCGTCGGTGCCGCCCGTCTCTTCGAGGGCGGCGCCGTTCTGCAGACCGTCGTGGAGATGGAGCAGGGCTACCTGATGCTGATGAGTGTCGGGGACGGCTCCAACCTCGCCGTCCTCACCCAGGAGGCCGCCGACATCGGCCAGGTCGGGTATGAGATGGCGCTGCTCGTCGACCGCGTGGGCCGGGCGGTGCAGGCCCAGGCCCGTGTCGCGACGGGCGCCTGACCGGGACCAGCCGTGGCACCCGAAGACGCCCGCGGACCGGACGACGAGCCGGTCGCACACGCCCGCTTCATCCGGCCGTACACCATCACGGCCGGGCGTACGAAGGCTGCCGTCGACCTCCCGATGGAAGCCACCCTCCGCATCCAGCCGCGCGACGCGAGCGCCGACGCCGACCTGGGTGTCGGCGCGCTGCGGATCCTCGACCTGTGCGACCAACGCTCGGTCGCCGAGGTCTCCGCGCTGGCGTCCATGCCCATCGGGGTCGTCCGCGTCCTGCTCGGCGACCTGGTGCAGCAGGGCTTTGTCCGGGTGCAGGCCACCATCACCGAGAGTTCGTCGACGGACGAGCGGATCGAGCTCATCGAAAGGACCCTCCGTGGACTTCGCTCCTACTAGCGCGCCGCGCAAGGCAGCGTCGACGAAGATCGTCATCGCCGGCGGGTTCGGCGTGGGCAAGACGACCCTCGTGGGCTCCGTCTCGGAGATCGTGCCACTGCGCACCGAGGCGTTAGTGACCAACGAGTCCGAGGGCGTCGACGACCTGGCCGCCGTCCCCACGAAGGCCACGACGACCGTCGCCATGGACTTCGGCCGCTTGACGCTCGCCGAGGACCTGGTGCTCTACCTCTTCGGCACACCCGGTCAGCGCCGCTTCTGGTTCATGTGGGACGACCTTTGCCGCGGCGCCATCGGCGCGATCGTGCTGGTCGACACCGCCCGCCTCGACGAGTCGTTCTCGCCACTGGACTACTTCGAGTCCAAGGGCCTGCCGTTCATCGTCGCGGTCAACCAGTTCGACGGCACCAGGGAGTACGAGCTCGACGAGGTCGCCGCCGCCCTCGCGCTGCCCCCTGAGGTTCCGATCATCCGCGTCGACGCCCGCGACCGCGCGTCTGCCAAGCAGGCTCTGGTGCGGGTAACCGAGTACGCCCTGCTCCGCCTCACCCAGTCCCTCACCGTGAATGCGAACTGACATGACAAGCCATCCACCGGCCCGTCGGGCCGCGCGCGCCGTCGGCGGCGTACTGATGCTGACCCTGGCCGCCGGCTGTGCGGCCGACACCGCGGGGGGCGTGAGCTCCGCACGCACCCCCCAGGTCGTCGAGAAGGGGGCACTCACAGTCTGCAGCGACATGCCCTACAAGCCCTTCGAGTCCATGAAGGACGGGAAGCCGGTCGGCTTCGACGTCGACCTCGTCCGTGAGGTGGCCGCGGGTCTCGGCCTCCGCCTCGTGGTCAAGGACACCGACTTCGACGACATCCAGTCCGGCCACGCGCTCAACTCCAACCAGTGCGACGTCGCGATCTCGGCGATGACGATCACCGGCGAGCGGGCGCGCGTGCTCGATTTCTCCAGCCCCTACTTCGACGCTTCGCAGGTGCTGGTCGTCGCCAAGGGCTCCGGTATCGACTCGCTCGACGACCTCGCCGGCCAGCGGATCGGGGTCCAGGGTGGCACGACCGGTGAGCTCTACGTCACTGACAACGCGCCGTCCAGCGCGGTCGTGATGCCGCTCAAGGACGCCGCCGCGATGGAGGACGCCCTCACCACACGTGCGGTGGGCGCCGCCGTCTACGACAACACCGTCGTCGGCGACGTGGTGGCCAACAACCCCGCCCTCGAGGTCTCCGCCGAGTTCGACACAGGTGAGCAGTACGGCATGGCCGTCAAGCGGAACGGCAACGTCGACCTGCTTCGCTCGATCAACAAGGTGCTCGCCACGCTGGAGGCGGACGGTGGCTACGACAAGATCTACGCCACCTGGTTCGGCCGCGCCCGGGAGTGAGCCGCGACCGCGAGAGCTCTCTGGTAGGGCCATCCAGAGTCACTGCCGCCCACCCACGCCGATGAGCCAGGCCGTGAGGACTGCTGCCGCGTCAGCCGGGACGCCACGCACTCCGTTCCCGATGAGGCGGTCGTAGAGCAGACCGTTCATGACGGCCATGAAGTCGATGGCGCGTTGTTCTGGGCGTGGGACCCCTATGGCGGCCAGCATCACCTCTGGTCCTTCTGCGCCTGGGCCCGAGACGGGCGGCGAACGGCATCGTCCTCATGACAACACCCACGCACAGACCGCCGTATGCCCCATCCGCAGACCGCATTCCCCGACGTGGTCCCGACCCCAAGCACCACCCTCAGCAAGGAGGCTTCGCCATGAGTGACCTTGTACTTTTCGTCTCGGTGTCGGTCGACGGATTCTCGGCCGGACCATCCGACGACCTGACGCGGCTACACAGCTGGATGAATGACGAAACCGGCGTAGACAACGGGGCAGAGGACGAGTTCACCCGCGACTTCACCACGGCCGGGGCCATCATCTTCGGCCGGCGCACCTACGACGCCGGGCAAGAGCCATGGGCCGACGAGGACGTGTTCCATGCCCCCGTATTCGTAGCGACCCACGAACCGCTGGCCCCGGTCACCAAGAACGGCACGACCTTCACCTTCGTCAACGGCCCCGCCCCCGACATCCTCAACCAGGCCCGCTCCGCAGCCAACGGCCGCAACATCGTGATCATGGGCAGCGCCGACGTGGCCCAGCAGTTCCTGCGCGCCAACCTTGTCGACATCATCACCCTGCACCAGGTCCCGGTGCTCCTCGGGGCAGGCACACGCTTGTTCGCGGACCTGGATGCCCCGGTCAACCTGACCCCCGAGCCGACCGTCACCAGTCGAGGAGTACAGCTTCAACGGTTCCGGGTCAACCGACACCGATAGCTTTCCGAGGCAGGGTTTCGTCGTTAGGCGGGTGCGAGGTCGCACAGGGACGCGCGCAGCGGCGAGCTGCCGCTGATCGGGTCACTGGGGGTCTGCCGAAGCACCAGGTTCAGGTTGACGCCGCCCATCTCGAAGGGGTCCGATGGTGGCAGGTCGAGAGCGTCGCATCCCTGCCACCAGCCATGCTGGGCGCACACCACGCCCGGGTCGAGGCCGGGGTTGAGCTTGGCTCGCGCGCGCACTGCGCCGTTGGGCGTGTCGATGCGCACCCAGTCGCCGGCGCTGATCCCGCGGGCAGCCGCAGTGTCGGGATGCACCTCGACCTGCGGGTCGGGTGCGGCACGTCTCAGCTCGGCGATCTGGCGGTGCTGGGATTCGCAGTAGCGCAGAGACTTCGCGCAGGTGAGGACCAGCGGGTACTCCGCGGCCAGGTCGGGTCGGGACCGAGGACTCAGCGGAGGTTCGGCGAACGTGGGTAAGGCCGGCTGGCCGTGCTCTGCCAGGTTCTGGGAGTACAGCTCGACCAGTCCGGTCGGTGTCCGGAGCCCGCGGCCTTCGTGCTTGCGGTACGCGGTTGGCAGGTCCAGGGTGATGCCCCGGGGCTGCGCGCGCAGCGCTTCGAGGGTGATGCCGCTGGGGGCGAGCTGGTAGCGCCAGGCGGCATCGAGGTCCCCGTTCCAGAAGTGCTCGCCCAGGCCGAGGCGGTCGGCGAGGGCGAAGACGATCTGCAGGTCCGAGCGCGCCTCGCCGCGTGGCGCGACGACCGGTCGACGGAGCTGGACGTGCGACTGCGCCTGCTGGCTGACCTCGAAACCGATCCGCAGCGCCTCGGTCTCGAAGGGGCTCGCCACAGGCAGCACGATGTCGGCCAGGTCAGCGGTTGGGTTGGGGAAGATGTCGGCGTGCACGAAGAAGTCCAGCGAGGCGAGTGCGTCCCGGCCGCGTGCGCTGTCCCCGTGTGCCATGACCAGGTTGGCGCCGAAGTTGACCAGGGCGCGTGCGCGGTAGGGCCGGTGCTCGAGGGCCGCGGCGTAGAAGTCCTCGCCGGTGACGAACTCGAACCGTGCCGGACCCAGCGGGCGGTCGTCCACGCCGATGGCCCGGGTCCGCTGTTCGTTGCTGAGCAGCTCCATGCCGTCGATGGGGTTCGTCGGCACCGGCGTGAACAGCACGTTGCCACCGGGGGCGTCGAGGCAGCCGGTCAGCGCGTAGAGGACGTTGATGCCTCGGATCATCTGCGTCGTGTTGGCGTGCTGCTCCAGCCCGCTCCAGCTGTAGAACGCAACGGGGCGCGAGGTCCACAACGTGCGGGCGGTGTCCACAATGGCGTCGGCGGGAACACCGGTGACCGCCTCGGTCGCCTCCGGCGTCATCGCCGCGCAGTGCAGGCGCAGGTGCTCCAGCACCGGACGGCAGCGGACCGGACCGTCGGCCGTGGCAACCTGGACGGTCCCCGACAACGCGAGCCGCGACTCCTCTATGCCGTATGTCCGTGCGGCCGGGTCGTAGATGAGGGGCTTGGAGTCCGACTGGTCCCACACCACGTACCCCGCCCCACCGGCAGGTTCAGTCATCTCGTCTGCGCGGAGCAGGTGCCCGGTGTCGGTCCGCACGAGGAGCGGGGCGTTGGTCCAGCGGCGCACGAAGGCCTCGTCGTACCAGCCCCGTTCGAGCATCACGTGGGTCAGCCCCAGCGCCAACGCCGCATCCGTACCGGGCCGGACCTGCAGCCAGTGCTCGGCCTTGCTGGCCAGCCCGGTGCGGCGGGGGTCGACCACGAGGAGCCGGGCGCCCCGGTTCACCGCGTCGACGGTCGCGGTGGCGTGCACCAGGCGGGACACCGACGGGTTGTAGCCCCAGTAGAGGATGCAACCGGCGCTCTCAAGGTCCGGCATGAACGCCCCCGGGACCGGGGCGCCGAAGGTGTACGTCGACGCCAGGTACCGACCCCAGCCACACAGTTCCATCGCGCAGGTGAAGTTCGGGCTGCCGAACGCCCGACGCAGCCGCGTGATCCAGTCCACCGAGTCACTCAGCGCCGAGGTGGACGGAGAGGCCGACCCGAACACGACGGCCTCCGGGCCGCTCTCGTCTGCGATCTGCCCAAGCCTGGAGGCGATGGTGTCCAGCGCCTCGTCCCAGCTGATCTGCTCCCACCCCGGGTCGGGCGCTCCCTTGGGATGGGTTCGGCGTAGCGGATGGAGCAACCGGTCGGGATGCTCGAGGACGCGGGGTGCCGCCTTGCCCTTCACGCAGACCGCACGACCTGTCGGATGAGCCGGATCAGGTCCGATCGCGGTGAGCCGACCGTCGACGACGGTGGCCGTCGCACCGCAGCGCGACACGCACATCGGACAGAACGTAGCCAGCTGGTCAGCACGAGCGGCGGACATGGCGCCTCCCCACGAAAACGGGCTCGAACCCGGCTTCAGCAGTGTAGGTCCCGGCGACGGCGCCGTCCCGCCCAAGGACGAAGGCATCGCGCCCCTCCTTCCCCGCGAGCAAGCAGGGTCGCGCCACATGCGGGCGTCGTACCGCCGCAGCAGCGGCAGCGTCACTCCGCCGCACTTGACTCAGTCCTCCGACCGAGTGCCACGCACCTCGGGGCGGGAATCGGTGCCCGCATCAAGACGCGTCCTGCTCCCCTCGCCTCCCCCACACAATGCGCAACTCTGCCCTTCCTCAACAGGCCCCTGACTCGCGTTTCCACAGGTCAGGGGCGGTTTTTTCGGTCGGGCTGACAGTGTGCTGGTTCAGGACATCGGAATGGGGTGTCTCGCGACATCGGAATAGGGCTGCGCGTACGGACGTCGAACGAGCGTGTGATCCCCGGAGCAGTCGCCGTCCCGTCCAAACCAGCGTCAGTTGGCGTTCGCTCGTCACAAATGTCCCACATCAGCCGCGGACAGGTAGAACGGGAACGGCTACGAAGGTGCTTCGTAGCGCCCACTCGGAATCATCCTGGTCGGGTGATGCTCCACTGCGTCAGACCCGTAACAGTGGCCTCATCAGGCAGCCGCTGAAGGAAAGAGTCCACGATGACGACAAGTCACGCCCCGCATGAACCTGCTGTGCTGCACGACAGCGAGGGCGCCGTGTTCGGGCGCGTTGATGGCATGCACCAGGCACGCTACATCGAGATTTTCCTCGCAGGGCGCGAAGCGAAGACTGGGGATCTGGTTGCCGCCTGTTACAACCCCATGTTCACCAAACCGGGGATCCTCGCGTCAAGAGATGTCGCCCCGCAAGCCCTCGTCGAGGGTATCGACTTCGACAAGCTGAAGGCGGATTACGGCCTGCTCGGTGCATCGTTGAACGGACCCAAGATCTGGACGCCCGATTGGGCCGAAGTCCAGATTGGCAAGGAGAGGGACTTCAACGGCATCAAGGCCCCCTGGGTCGCCCAGCTCGACATGAAGAAGGCCGGTGCCGTCGCAGACGTGACGCCGTACGAGCCCATGACCATCGCGCGGGAGAGCCGACTGGGCTGGAACAAGGGCACCACGGTCATGATTCTCGACGATGCCGAGGGCAACGCCTGGATCATGAAGGGATTCCAGTTGGGCCTCGAACCGAGGTTCACCTACGAAGATTTCCTTGCCAACGGGGCAAGCTACTTCAAGAACCTGCCGGCCGGCTGGAAGTTCCGGGTCGCGACGCTGGAGCAGGAGTTGATCGAGACGCCGGAGGGCGGTGTCGCCACGATCATGAGTGACGAGTTCTTCAACGTCTACGACAAGACCGGGCCAGGCCAGATGAACTACAGGCCGTAGCCATCCGTAAACGGATCGGCCGCCAATCAGGCTGGTGCCCCATCACGCCTCGACCGTCACGACCCACCACGGTGGCAATCACACTCGTGGATTGTCACGGAGCACCGCATCGATACCGTGCAGCCCTAGCGCGACCTGCGCCTTGCCCTTGCGAGAGATCGCCTTCTGCACCGCGGGGTCGTGCGCGAGCGGCGCCACCGTCTCGATGTACGCGTCAGTGTTCGACAACTCAGCGCTGGCCCACACCGACACCACACCGAGGGGCGCCAGCACGCAGGCCAGCGTGATCAAGGTGGCCGACGATACTGCCCACCAGGGCGACTTCCGGCCGGGTTTCTTCTTGCGTGGTGGTGGCTCGGCGGTTTCCAGCTGCGTCTCGAGCTCGGCTACACGCGCACGAAGGCGCTCGACCTCGGCACGCTGCGCTGTCGTCGGGCCGAGCCGGCAGGAAGGCTTCTGCCCAGCCGCTGGCCGGTGCGGTCGTCGATGCTGACGTACACGAGCAGCCCGACCGGAGGCGCGTGATGCCCGATCCGATGCGGCAGGAACTGCCCACGTTGGCCCACCTCGGAGGAACCCGGGCCCTCGCCACCACGCCGATCGTGGGCGACCCGGCGCGCACCCGTCCTGACCTCTACATACCTGGCACCGAGGATCTCGGTGTGGGCGAGATCCGCGTCAGCGTCCTCGGTAGCGGCGATCCCTTCATCAGGCGGAGCCAGGCCTCAGGATCGCTGCTGATCGAGGTCGGCAACGCCGCGAAGGACTTCTTCTTCTTCGATCTCGGCTCCGGCGCGCTGGCCAACTTCTCATCACTCCTGCTGCCGCTGGAGTCCACCACCAAGGTGTTCCTCTCCCACCTGCACGCGGACCACATCGGAGACATCCCCGGGCTGTTGGGAGGCCCACCGAAGGTCGGCCGGGTCGACCCGGTGGAGATCTGGGGCGGCGGGTGCGACGACCGGGAGATGGGGCTGGCTTCCTTCGTCAGATACATGTCCAAGGCGATGGCCTGGGACCGGGCCTCCGTGCGGGGGGGCCGGCCGATGACCGGCGCTTCGAGGCGATCGGACACGAGATCCCCTACGTCGTCCGGCCGAGATCTACGAGCGCAGTGGGGTCAGAGTCTCGAGCTTCCCGGCCATCCATGGCCTCAACGGCGCCGTCGGCTACAAGCTCGTGTACGGCGGCCTCACCGTGGTCTTCTCCGGGGACACCCGGCCGTCCCGGACCGTGGCCGACGCCGCAGCCGGAGCGGACCTGCTCATCCACGAGTGCTTCCAGTCTCCGGCCGTCGCGACCAAGGCTTTGGGTCTGCCGCTGGAGACCGCAGTCCACGTGACGAAGGCGGCCCACACCATCCCCGGCCAGATGGGAAGAATCCTCGACATGACCAAGCCGCGGATGGCCGCATTGTGGCACCTGGACGTCAGTCCCGGCGTCGAGGGCGTCTTCGAGGAAGTCGGTGAGCACTACGGCGGCGCCGTGGCGGTCTGCCAGGACCTGACCGTCTTCAACGTCACGGCCGAGGCGGTGCACGTTCGGCAGGCGCAGGTGAACGACGCGCCACCGCCCGTCCACGGCCCGTCCACCACGAAGCCGGTGATCGAACCGGCGGCCGCGCCACCGGACTGGTGGGCCGACACCTTGCTCGACATCTGAACCCAGGGCCTGGGTGTCTGAACCGTCAGTTCGCCGGTACGGAGTCACGCGCGGGCGGCTGTCGGGTGAACCGAACGCTGTCGAACCCCAAAGCTGTGCCCAACGTTCCGCCAGCGCTGATTCCGGCGGCGACCAGAGTGGAGGCACGGGAGCTCATCCGGTCGACAAGCCCTCCACAGGCCAGGGAGACGAACGGCGGCAACCCGAAGAAGGCACCTGCCGCGAGACCGAGGCGGGCATCGTCGACCCTCAGGTCATCCCGGATGAGAACGGCCTGCGCGCCGACCAGGAATACCGGCAGCGTGCCCAGGGTTGCGAGCCCGCCGGCCGCGCCGGCGCTTCGCAGCATGTCCTGGGTGGCTGCAGTGTTCGGCCCAGCCGTCGACCGGTACCCATCCCGGCTGCTGCGTGCCCTCGACCCTGCTGCCGCAGTCAGCCCGGAAAGCTGCCGGCTCGCAGCAAGGCCCCTGGTAGTGGTCGTCCCAACCTCTGTTCCAGCCACGCAGCTGTCGCCGTGATCGAGGCCAGGTCGAGGCCATTGGTGACACCCATCCGGTCGAAGAGGTAGACCAGGTCCTCGGTGGCGACGTTGCCGGTCGCATTGGGCGCGAACGGACACCCGCCAGCGCCTCCGATGCTCGCGTCGAGGGTGCGGACGCCGGCCTCGACCGCGGCGACCGCGTTGGCGACACCGGTGTGTCGGGTGTCGTGCAGGTGCAGACGCAGCGGCAGGTCCGGACCCGCGACCTCGCGGGCCATCGCGAGACGGGCGGTCACGTCGGTCGGCACGGCCACGCCGATGGTGTCGGCCAGGGCCAGCTCGTCGGGGCCGGTGTCGACCACGCGCTGCACCACCTCCCGCAGGCGCTCGACCGGCACCTCCCCTTCGAAGGGGCAGCCGAACGACGCACCGATTGTGATGGTCGAGAAGACTCCGGCCGCCCGTGCCTCCCGAACGAGTGCGGCCGCGGTGTCGCAGGCTTCGGCTGTGCTCATCCCCTGGTTGCGTTGACAGAACGTGTCGGTGGCGACGACGACCACGTCGATCTCGTCCACGTCCGCCTTGAGCGCGCGTTCCAGGCCGCGGCGGTTCATCACCAGCCCGGCGTACCTCACGCCTTCGGTGCGGGGCAGTGCGGCCATCACGTCGTCGGCGTCGGCCATCTGCGGCACCCGGGAGGGGTTGACGAAGCTGGTCACCTCGACGCGTCGGGCCCCGGCGCGGACTGCTCGCTCGACGAGCTCGACCTTGTCCTCGGTGGAGAGGATGGTCTTCTCGTTCTGCAGGCCGTCGCGGGGAGAGACCTCGAGGATCTCGACCTCGGTGTTCACCGCTCCTCCTCCAGGTAGGCCACCGCCGTCTTCTCGTCGACCACCTCGGCGTACTTCGCCTGGAGGTCGAACAGGTTCGCATCATGCGTCTCCGGCGTCCGGTCACCGACCGCGTCTCGCACCACGAGCGGGATGAACCCGTGCTGTACCGCGTCGACGCCGGTGGCGCGGATGCAGCCGCTGGTACTGACACCTACGATCACCACCGTGTCGACGCCCTGCGCCACCAGCGTGGAGGCCAGCGAGGTGCCGAAGAACGCGCTGGCGTACTGCTTGGTGATCACCAGCTCGCCCTCGACCGGCTGCACCTCCGGCATCAGCTCGCTCAACGGCCCACCGCCGAACAGGTGCTTGAGTGCGCCGACCTTGCGGACGAAGACGCCGCCGTCGCTGCCGTCCTTCGCGAACTCCACCCGGGTGTGGATCACCGGCACACCGGCGCCCCGGGCCGCCGCGAGGACCCGGGCCGCCGCGGTGAGGCAGTCCCGCGACGGCAGGCACAGCGGGCTCTCGGACTCGAAGTAGACGCGCATCAGATCGACGGCCAGGACCGCAGGCCGCCGGCCCGGCCGCAGCTCTCCGGCGAAGCCCTCGTCGAAGGTCGGCACACCGGTCACCTGGCGATCGGCGGCTTCGGGGCCGGGAGGCCGGTCTCCTCCTCGCACCGCGCCAGGATCTCCTCGAGCGGTGGGCCCATGTTGAAGGTGGGCAGCGGGTCGGGTCGTCCCTCCCTGAGCTTGTCGCGTAGCTGCTCCGTGGCGTCGGCGTCGACCTGACCCTGGCCGTCGCACACGACGCCGTACCGGCGGGCACCCTCGACGGTCACCAGCCCGCGCCGTACCTCCAGCCCGACCAGCTCGGGGTCACGTGCCAGCGGGTCGCCCCACCCGCCGCCGCCCCAGGTGACGAAGTGGAGCAGGTCGCCGACGCTGACCGGGAAGTCGTGGATCTTGCTGGGCAGCACCTGGCTGGTGCCGTCCGCACGCTCGATCCACTTCCGGCCCCGTGCGCCCGGCTCGCCGCCGTTGACGCCCCACGGGTAGGTGAGCCAGCGGTCGTCGTGGATCGCGATCGTGCCCGGCTCAAGGAAGCGGTAGGCGACGTCCACACCGTTGCCGCCCCGGTGCACACCCGCACCTCCCGTGTCGGCGACGGTCTCCCACCGCTCGACGCGCAGCGGGTAGTACGACTCGAGGTACTCGCATGGGATGTTCACGAACGACGGCCACAGCGAATGCCCGTCCGGGCCGTCACCGATCGGTCGGCCCGGAATGCCGCCGAATCCGATCGAGTACAGCTGGAACCACTCGCCCTTGCGGTCCCCGGAGCTGTAGTTTCCGGAGTACATGAAGTGCGGCGAGGACGAGAAGCCCGCGGCGTTGAGCAGGTCCGGGTTTGTCTGACCGAGCAGGCCGCCGAACAGGTCGAAGACCCTGCCGATGCCGTGGTTCCGGGCGTTGAGCGCGGCCGGGTACTTCGGTTTCCAGAACGACTCCTCGGGGATCTCCACGTCTACCAACGGGTAGAAGCCGTCGTTCCACAGGATCTGCGGGTCGGCGACGGTGATCATGTAGATCCCGAAGAACATCCGGACCAGGTTCTCGTTGATGAAGTAGTTGATCGGCCCCTGCGCCTGCGGGCTGCTGCCGGTGAAGTCCAGCAGCACCTTGTCGCCGGTGCGGGTGAGGCTGAGCTTGAGCTCGTAGGGGCCGTACCCGACGCCGTCGTCGCAGATGTAGTCGGTGAACGACAGGGTCTTGCCCTCCTCGAACACCATCGCGAGGAGCGTCTTCATCGCCCGGTAGTTGCGGTCGAGCAGCGCGTCGAGCGCCGAGGTATAGGTGTCGACACCGAAACGCGCGCACATCTCCTGCACCCGACGCGACGCCGTACGGCACGCGGCCACGATGCCGTTGAGATCGGCACGGTTCCAGTCAGGCTTGCGAACCTGGTTGAGGATGATCCGCAACGCGTCGTCGTCCAGGACACCCTTCTTGTAGAGCTTGAAGGGTGGGATGACCACACCCTCCTCGAAGATCGTCTTCGCATCCGTCGGCATCGAGGCAGGTGTCTTGCCGCCGACGTCGGACATGTGGCCGAACATCGACGACCAGCCGACGATGCGCCCCTCGAAGTAGATCGGCATGACGACCAGCCAGTCGTTGGCGTGGCTGATCGCGGCTCCGCAAGAGTACGGGTCCGAGGTGAGGAGGACGTCGCCCTCCTCGATGTCGCCGTCGAAGTTCTCCAGGAAGTCGGGGATCGAGAGGCCGAACTGACCGACAACCATCTTGCCCTCCGGGTCCCCGATCAGTGGGAACTCGTCGTGCTGCTCGCGGATGCCCGGCGACAGCGCGGTCCGGAAAAGCACCTCGTCCATCTCGTAGCGGGCGTTGCGAAGGGCGTTCTCGACCAGGTCCAGCGTCACCACGTCGACGTCGACGCTGCGAAGGGGCTCGGTCGCGGTCTGGATGAGGCGTGCCATGGCTCAGTTCTCCGTGTTCGCGTCGAGGGGGCGGATGAGGAGGCTGCCGCCCGGATGCACCATGGCGGCGTGCCCGGGAAGGATCAGCGTGGTGGAGTCCATCTCCGTGACGATCGCGGGACCCCGTACGACGTTGCCGGCCTTCAGCAGGCCACGGTCGTAGACGTTCGCCTCGACCTCGCCACCCTCGACCCAGATCTCGTGCGTGGTCCGCAGCGCCGCGGTCGGGTCCGCCTCACCCTTCTCCAGCTCGATCACCGTCACGTCGGGGCGCGGGCCGTTGGCCGTTGCACGGACCGTCACGAGCTCGTGCTCGGCGTCGAGGACGAAGGAGAACAGCTGGTTGTGCTCGGCGTCGAACGCCTTGCGCAGGCTCTCGATACCGCCCCCGCTGCCGTCGAAGGCATCGATGTCGATCGTCACCGGGATCTCGAAGCCCTGACCGTGGTAGCGCAGGTCGGCGGAGTAGACCACCCGCTGCTGGTCCTTCGGGACGCCCTCACCGGTCAGGGTCGCCTGCGCGTGGTCGGCAAGCTCGGTGAGGATCTCCTTGAGCGAGTCGTCACTGAGCTCGCTGAACCGTCGTACGAGCGTACGGACCGCCTCGTCGCGCATCACGGTGGTGGCGTCGCCGTACGCGTTGAGCACGCCCGGTGACGGCGGGATGATCACCGGCCAGGCGCCGGTGAGCTTGCCGAGCGCGTTGGCGTGCAGCGGGCCGGCACCCCCGAACGCGACGAGTGCGAAGTCGCGCGGGTCGAAGCCCTGCTGTACCGAGACCAGGCGCAGCGCGCCGAGCATGTTTTCGTTGACGATGTCGATGATCCCGGCGGCCGCGGCCTCCACCGACTCCAGGCCGGTGGCGTCGGCGATCGACTTGACCGCCGCGTGTGCCGCGTCGCGGTCGAGGGTGATCTCCCCGCCTGCGAGCTGGGTGGGCAGGTACCCGAGGACGACGTTGGCGTCGGTAACCGTCGGCTCGGTGCCGCCGGTGGCGTACGACGCGGGTCCCGGCGCGGCGCCCGCAGACTGGGGGCCGACGCGCAGGGCCTGGGTCAGCTGGGGGACGTGCGCGATCGAGCCGCCGCCGGCGCCGACGGTGCGTACGTCGACGGAGGTGGCCCGCACCTTGAGGTCGCCAACCGTCGTCTCCCGCCCGATGCGCGGCTTGAGGTCCTGCACGAGCGCCACGTCGGTCGAGGTGCCGCCCATGTCGAAGGTGAGGAAGTCCTTGAAGCCGGCCTGCTCGGCTGCCCAGGTCGCCCCGGTCACACCGCCGGCGGGGCCGGACATGAGCATGTTGACCGGGTTCGCCGCCGCCACGCCCGCGGAGACGAGACCGCCGTCGCTACGAAGGATGCACAGCTTGCCGTGGATGCCCGCGGAGGTCAGCTTGGCGTCCAGGTTCGCGACGTAGCGGGCCACGTGGGGCTGCACCGCAGCGTTGACGACGGTGGTGATGGTGCGTTCGTACTCCCGCAGCTCGGGAAGCACCGACGAGGAGAGTGACACCGGGACGTCGGGGAGCTCCTCGGCCGCGATCTCCCCGACCCGGCGCTCGTGGTCCGGGTTGGCGTAGGCGTTGATCAGGCTGATGCTCAGGGCCTCGATGCCCTGGTGTGACAGGTGACGCAGCTTGGCACGGACGTCGTCCTCGTCGAGCTCGGTGACGACCGACCCGTCGGCGGCGATCCTCCCCCGGACCTCGACGGTGTCCTCGAGCGCGGCGAGCGGCTCGGGCTTGGGCCAGATGATCCAGCCGGCGAGGCCGCCGGGCACGAACGATCGGCCGATCTGCAGTACCTGCCGGAAGCCCTCGGTGGTGACCAGTCCCACCCGGGCGCCCTTGCCCTCGAGGATCGCGTTGGTGGCGACGGTCGTGCCGTGGAAGACCTCGTCGATGTCCCCGAGCGTGATGCCGGCGGTCTCGCAGGCCCGTTCGATGCCGCGCAGGACGCCGACCGACTGGTCCTCCGGCGTCGAGGCGGTCTTGGCCCGGTAGGTCTCGCCGGTGTCCTCGTCGATGAGAAGGATGTCGGTAAACGTGCCGCCGACATCGACGCCCAGCCGGTAAGCCATGGTTCCTCCTCAGATGACGCCGGCGGAACGCAACGACGACATCGCGTCGTCGTCGAGCTCCAGCAGGCCGTGGTAGATCTCTTGGTTGTGCTCGCCGAGCTCGGGGCCGACGTGGCGCACCCGTCCCGGGGTCTCGGAGAGCTTCGGTGCGACGTTGTGCATGGCGAACTCGCCCAGGTCCGGGTGGGCGAGCTTCACGATCGCCTCGCGGGCAGCGAAGTGCGGATCGGCGAACATGTCCTTGGCCTTGTAGATCCGCCCCGCAGGGACGCCCCCGCCGTGCAGCAGCTCCAGCAGCTCGTCCGCCTTCAGCGTTGAGCTCCACTCGGCGATCCGGCCGTCGAGCTCCTCCATGTACTGCCCCCGAGCGCTGTGGGTGGCGTAGCGCTCGTTGATCGCGAGCTCGGGCTGGCCCATCACCTCGGCGAGGCGGCGGAAGACGGTGTCCTGGTTGGCCGCGATCAGCACCATCTCGCCGTCCGCGGTCGGGTAGACGTTGCTCGGTGAGACGTTCGGCAGCGTCGTACCGGTGCGCTCGCGCTGGTAACCGGCGACCTGCCACTCCGGCAGCAGCGACTCCATCATCGACAGCACCGCCTCGTAGATCGCCGAGTCCACGATCTGCCCGCGGCCGTTGCGCCCGCGCTGGTGCAGCGCGACGAGCGTGCCGAGTGCGGCGAACGTGGCCGCGAGCGAGTCGCCGAGCGAGATGCCGGCCCGGGCCGGCGGCCGGTCGGGGTCGCCGGTGACGTAGCGGATCCCGCCCATCGCCTCGCCGATCGAGCCGTAACCGGCGCGGGAGGCGTAGGGCCCGGACTGGCCGAAGCCGGTGACCCGGGTGATCACGAGGCCGGGGTTGATCTCCCACAGCTGCTCCGGGGAAAGGCCCCACCGCTCCAGCGTGCCGGGACGGAAGTTCTCGATCAGCACGTCGGCCTTCGCGACCAGGCGGCGGACCAGGTCCTGCCCCTCGGGGGTGCGCAGGTTCGCGGTCACCGACTTCTTGTTGCGCGCAACCACCGGCCACCACAGCGACTTGCCGTACGGCTTCTCTCGCCCCCACTGGCGCATCGGGTCCCCGTGCGCCGGGTCCTCGACCTTGATCACCTCCGCCCCGAAGTCGCCGAGCAGCTGACCGCAGAACGGGCCGGCCAGGAGTTGGCCGAGCTCGATCACGCGGATGTCGTCCAGCGGGAGTTGGGTATCCATGAGCCCCTCGTCATGTTGCATACAACCATGTGCGGCTAAGTGATTCCCGTTACAGCCGACTCGGTCACGCTAAGCGTGCCCCGTGGGAGGTGTCAATGGTTGCCCAGAGTAATTGCATACAACTTCGGGTCACTGCTAGGTTGCGAGCGCCATGACTGAGCCGGCCTTGACCACCGATCACGACCCCGGGCACGCCTCCGACCACGCGTACCGGCTGATTCGCGCGCAGATCCTCTCCGGCGACAGGCAGGGCGGCGACTGGCTGCGCGAGGGTGACCTCGCCGAGTCACTCGGCGTGAGCCGTACGCCGGTGCGCGAGGCCCTACGCCGGCTGACCGCGGAGGGGCTGGTGCGCTACGAGCGCAACCGCGGGGTGCAGGTGGCCGTCTGGACTACCGAGGACCTCGACGAGATCTTCAGCCTCCGCTCCGTGCTCGAACCATGGGCCTGCAGGTTGGCCGCCACATCGGCGTCCGTAGACCTCGACGAGCTGGATCGACTCGCCCACGACATGGATGCCGCCGCACGGGGCTCGGTGGCCGACGTGGACCGGATCACCGAGCTCAACAACCGCTTCCACCGGCTGATCCTGGAAGGCTCGAACAACCGACGGCTCGGCAGCGTCGTGTCATCGGTGGTCCAGGTCCCCCTGGTGTGGCAGACATTCTCCCATTACAGCGACATCGACCTATCCCGCAGTCTCGCCCATCACCACGAACTCGTGGCCGCACTGACCGCTGGCGACCCGGACTGGGCGGAGTCAGTGATGCGCAGTCACGTGAGGGCGGCGTGGAACTCGCTGCGCACCGAGGACGAAGTGTAAGTCTCTGGTCACTCCTGTCTTGCGGCCACCAGCCGGGACCGTAAATGTGCCGAGCGCATCGCGTGCCACTGCGGCGAGCCATTCAACTCCTCCGTGACACCGGGCACCGAGTGTTCGGTAAGGAAGATGCGCATGAGCGCTTCGATCTCGTCTACGGCGGCGGCGAGGAAGTGACCCGAGCGCATAGCCAGGTCCGCGACGCTGAAGACGGCACTCAGGGCGAGGTGCACATCCCAGCAGGCCTCACGCCGTCCGATGCTCACGACCTGCTCAGCAGCTACCTCGATAGTCCGGAGGCAAACCCAAACTACGTGGCAGTTGCGTCTGCAAGAAGCGCCCGACCACCCACCCCCTTGCGGTGCTTGCGCGGGACGATGAATCCCTCCCTGACGCCGACGAAGCGAGCGCTTCTTTCGCCGCGTCTAGAGCACTGGTGTCGAGACGAGTGTCCCGATCGTTGATGCTCGCTGGGTGAGTCGTGGCCCCGAGCCGTAGGTGCGCACCCCTGCACCTCCTCGTCACCATGCCGAGGGCACACTTTTCCTTGACAAGATTTGTTGTCAAGAGCATGGTGGCGATATGCAGGACGTCGAGGTCATCGAGAGCGCGGAGGCAGCCGCCGCCGCGCTGGATCCGGTCCGGGCCCGACTGCTCGGCGAGCTGGCCGTCCCGGCCTCCGCCGCCGGGCTCGCCGCCCGAGTCGGCATCGCGCGCCAGAAGGTCAACTACCACCTCAAAGCGCTCGAGGCGCACGGGCTGGTGGAGCTGTCCGGGGAGCGCCGGCACGGGGGCATCACCGAGCGGGTGCTGCAGGCATCGGCGGCGTCGTACGTCGTGTCGCCGGCGGCCGTCAGCGAGTCCGCCGCCGATCCGGAAGCCAACGCCGACCACTTGTCGGCGGGCTACCTCGTCGCGCTGGCCGGTCGGCTGGTGCGCGAGGTCGGCGCCCTGGCGCGCCGGGCCGGCGCGTCCGGCAAGCGCCTGCCGACGCTGACCATCGACACAGAGATCGGCTTCCGGTCGGCAGCGGACCGGGCTGCCTTCGCGGATGACCTGACCGCCGCGGTGCTCGACCTGGCCGCTCGCTACCACCACGACGACGGGCGCCCGCACCGGCTCCTCGTCGCCGCCCACCCCCTTCCTGAGGAGAACCCATGAGCACCACCCCGAACGTCCCGTACCGCCTGGAGTTCAGCGTCGAGGTCCCGGGCACCCCGGAGCAGGTCTGGCAGGCGATCGCCACCGCCAAGGGCATGAGCGCCTGGTTCGCGCCGACCGAGATGGAGGAGCGCGAGGGCGGCTCCCTGCACTTCACCATGGGCCCGGAGATGGGCTCGGACGGCCAGGTCACCGCATGGGAGCCGCCGCGCCGCCTCGTCTACGAGGAGGACTGGGCCGCCCTCATGGGCAAGGACCCCGATGCGCTCAGCCCTCTGACGTCGGAGTTCCTCGTCGAGGCACAGTCCGGCGGAACCTGCATCGTGCGCGTCACCAGCAGCGGCTTCGGGACCGGCGCCGCCTGGGAGTCGGAGTTCTGGGACACCATGGGCCCCGGCTGGATGCCGTTCTTCGACAACCTGCGTCTCTACCTGTCGCACTTCCCCGGCCAGGAGGCCACACACCTGGAGGCCACCGCCTCCCACCCTGGCGACGCGGAGGCGCTCTGGTCGACCCTGCACGACGCGCTCGGGCTGGGCGACGAGGGCGCCACGGTCGAGGTGCGCGGCGCCACCGGCACGGTCGAGCGCGTCGGTGAGCGGCAGACGCTGGTCCGGCTCACCGCGCCGGTGCCCGGAATGCTGAGCGTCTTCGCGTGGGACGAGGGCGGCGGCAAGGCGACGGCGGGCGTACGGGCGTACCTGTTCTCCGCAGACGCGGCGGACTACGTGCGGCGCGAAGAGCCGGCCTGGCAGGCCTGGCTGCAGAGAATCTCCGTCCCGGCCTGATCTTCTACCGTTACCGAGGGCGGCCCTGCCGATGCAGGTGCGTCACTCCGCCGCGTGTCGGCGCGTGTCGGGGCCCACGTGGCAGGGGTGGTCAGTCGGAGTCGTCTTGGATCGTGGTCGAGGCTTCCACGAACAGAGGTGCCAAGGATGAGCGCCATGCCGGGAGATCGCGGGAGAGCGTGAGCCAGGTCAGTTCGCGGTTGATCTCGTCGTACTGGTGGATGATGAAGTTGCGGTTCGCGACGGCGAGGGCCCACTCGACTCCGTCGGGCGCGAGCACGCCGAGCCGGGATAGCCGGTCTCCATCACAGCAGCATCGCCTCGCGGCGGATGTCGTCATCGATGTTCGCCTTCAAGCCGCCGTAGGAGACCAGGTCGACCTCGCGTCCGAGGGCCTGCTCGACGAGCTGCTTGAACCTGACGAAGTCGAACGACGACGTACCGTCAGGCGCCTCCACCAGCAGGTCGATGTCGGAGTCCTTCCGAGCTTCATGCCGGGCGACGGAGCCGAACACCGCGATACGGGAGTAGCCGTGTTCTGCAGCGAGGGCCTTGAGGACCGGCGCAGCGGCCTCCAGCAGGACTTCTGGGTGGACGCCGTCGAGCTCGGAGCCGAACTTGAGCTGCTGACTGACGGCTGGCTGGGTGATACCCAACGCGTCGGCGATCTGCCGCTGACTCATTCCACTGGCCACCATGGCCCGAAGCGCGAGGACGCGACGTAGCCGCGCGACATACTCGTCACGCTTCGCCGTTCGGTACTCATCCACCAGCAACGGAGGTGACGGACTGTTGGTTGCGACGGGCGCTTCCATCCTGGCTACTCAGTGTTACTATCTACCAGTAGTCAGTCACACTAGGTAGCAGAGGGGCCGTGCTGCATGGGCAAGCAGATGACGGAGATGCTCAAGGGCACGCTGGAGGGCATCGTCCTTGCGATCCTGGCCGTGCGCCCCGCGTACGGCTACGAGATCACCTCGCGGCTGCGCGAGATGGGGTTCGCCGACATCGCCGAGGGCACGGTCTACGCGCTGCTGGTGCGCATCGAGCAGCGCGGGCTTGTCGACGTGGAGAAGGTCCCGTCCGAGAAGGGACCGCCTCGCAAGGTCTACGCGCTCAACGCGCTGGGACAGGACTACCTCGGAGAGTTCTGGAGGACGTGGAGCTTCCTCGCAGAGCAACTCGAACAGCTCCACGAGAAGGGCAAGTGAAGATGAACATCTCGACACTCATCGAGAAGGTCGTCGGGGACTTCGGCGACAAGAAGCGGTGGCGGGAGTACAAAGCGCGCACGAAGCAGCTGCCCGCCAACTACCGCGCCGCGATCGAGGCACTGGAGCGGTACCTGACTTACTTCGGAGCGATCACCAAGGGCGACGTCCTCATGTCGATGCTGGAGGACCTTGCCGACCTGTTCGAGCAGAGCGCGGCCAATGGCACCCCGATCCGCGCGATCGTCGGCGACGACCCTGTCGAGTTCGCCGAGACCTTCCTCCGCAACTACGCCGAGGGCCAGTGGATCAACAAAGAGCGGGCGCGGTTGACCGAGGCCATCGACCGAGCCGCGGCAGAGGATTCGTGATGACCGCCATTGTTGTGCAGGACGTGGAGAAGTCGTACGGCGAGCTGCAGGTGCTTCGCGGTGTCCACTTCGAGGTGGCCCCCGGCAGCATCTTCGCCTTGCTCGGCTCGAACGGAGCAGGCAAGACGACGGTCGTGAAGATCCTGTCCACCCTGCTCAAGGCCGACGCAGGGACTGCCAGCGTCAACGGCTTCGACGTCGCCAAGCAGGCCGCCGACGTCAGAGAGTCCATCAGCCTCACCGGCCAGTTCGCGGCCGTCGACGAGATCCTGACCGGGCGGGAGAACCTCCTGCTGGTCGCCCGGCTGCGGCACCTCAAGAACCCGGGCAAGATCGCAGACGACCTCCTGACACGCTTCTCGCTGACCGACGCCGCCACACGGAAGGTCTCGACCTACTCCGGTGGCATGCGCCGACGCCTCGACATCGCGATGAGTCTGATCGGGAACCCACCGATCATCTTCCTCGACGAGCCCACCGCCGGACTCGACCCACAAGCGCGCATCGAGGTCTGGCAAGCCGCCAAGGAACTCGCCGACCAGGGCACAACGGTGCTGCTCACCACGCAGTACCTCGACGAGGCCGAAGAGCTCGCCGACCGGATCGCGATCCTTCACCAGGGCCGGATCATCGTGAACGGCACCCTGGCCGAGCTCAAGCAGCTCCTCCCGCCCGCCAAGGTCGAGTACGTCGAGAAGCAGCCGACCCTCGAAGAGGTCTTCCTCGCAGTCATCGGCGACGACACGGCGGCCGGCACGGCCGGCACGGACGAGTAAGGACCACCGGATGACCAAGCACTTCTTCGGAGACACCGCCACCCTGCTGGGCCGGTCCCTGCGACACATCAGCCGCAGCCCCGACACCATCATCACGACCGCGATCATGCCGATCGCCTTCATGCTGCTCTTCGTCTACGTATTCGGCGGGGCGATCGAGACCGGGACGGACTCGTATGTGACCTACTTGCTGCCGGGCATCCTGCTCATCACGGTCGCCTCGGGCATCTCCTACACCGCCTACCGGCTCTTCCAGGACATGCAAAGCGG
Organism: uncultured Actinomycetota bacterium; assembly: GCA_963700955.1. Taxonomy (GTDB): domain Bacteria; phylum Actinomycetota; class Actinomycetes; order Propionibacteriales; family Nocardioidaceae; genus Nocardioides_C. The sequence continues at coordinate 830,081 of CAVOZH010000004.1, forward strand.
AATCTTCGAGCGGTTCCAGTCCATGCCGATCGTCCGCTCCTCGGTGCTGTGGGCACACGTGCTGACCTCGCTGGTCGCCAACCTGGTCTCGCTCGGAGTCGTCGTGCTCGTCGCTCTCCTCATGGGCTTCCGCTCTGGAGCCGGCCCGCTGGCCTGGCTCGCAGTCACCGGAATCCTGATCCTCTTCACGCTGGCTCTGACGTGGCTCGCAGTCATCCCCGGCCTCAACGCGAAGACGATCGACGGCGCGAGCGCGTTCGCCTACCCGCTCATCCTCCTGCCATTCATCAGCTCGGCCTTCGTCCCGACCGACACCATGCCTGGCCCGGTCCGCGCCTTCGCCGAGCACCAGCCGGCCACCTCCATCGTCGACGCGATCCGCGACCTGTTCGCACAGCAGCCGGTCAGCAGCGACATCTGGATCGCCCTCATCTGGTGCCTCGGGATCCTCGTCGTCGCCTACGGCTTCGCCACCCTCACCTACCACCGCAAGATCTCCTAGTTGAATATGCCAGATGGCCGAGCACGGCATATCGAGGCTCTTGACGGCGATGGCGTCGGCGGCAGGCTGAGCGAAAGTGCACACGATCCCGCGGGGTCACCCGGCAGGAGCGGCGCGATTTGGTCGGGGTCGACAGTCTCGGGTGGACCTCTACCCCGGCTGCGCGGATCGCCATCTGATCCGGGAAGCGTCGGCCTCGGTCAATCCGCTGGGGTTGTGCGGGACCATGATTCGTAGCGCCTCGCCTGAGAGTTGCACGCGGATCGGCGTCGTTCCCGAGATCTCCCCGTCGACGTCGACGGCCATTGGCACATCGGTTGCGATGTGGAAGTCGGTGCCCACTAGGTAGCCCTTGCGCTCGATCGGCTGCCATGGGGTCAGCGCCTGGTGCACCGCTGCTCCGAGAGTGGATACGCGCGACCCGCCGCCAAGCGGGTAGACCACGAGCAGCCGGTCGTCGAGGCTGGCGTCCCGAGCGATGGCGGTGCCCGCGTGCATGCGGCCGTTGGCGATGTTCAGCTGATGGGTGCGCACGTGCCACGTCGTACCGGCGCTGGTGACCTCCGCGCCGAACGGCCGGTGCGGCAGGAGCGACCTGGCTGCGGTGGCCCCGTACGCCAACCGTCCGAGGTACCGCTTGAGCAGATGCGGCGTGCGGCCGGCGACCGTTGCGGAGATCCCGATGCTGACCAGGTTGGCGAAGTAGTCACCGTTGACCAGGCCGAGATCGACATCGGCCACCTTTCCACCGGTCACCACGTCCACGGCTGCCTCGAGCCGCATCGGCAGCCCCAGGCTCCGGCCGAAGTTGTTCGTCGTGCCCAGGGGCAGGTACCCGAGGACGGTCTCGGTGTGCGCCAGGTGGTCCACCACCGTGGCGACGGTGCCGTCACCTCCGCCGACCACCAGCAGCGCCGGCCGCTCGGCGAGGATCCGCGGCAACAACGACGGCAGCTGCGCGGCGGGGTCGCTGACCGGATGCTCCGAGACAACGGTGAACCCCCGCTGGTCGAACATCCGGCGCAGCTCCGCGTGGAGCAGCCCCCCGCGCCGAGATCGGACATTGACCAGCAGGACCAGCTCGCGCTCGGCGCGAATGCGCTGCTGCGTCTCCTTCTTGTTCGCGAGCGGATGCACGTGCGGCCCTCTCCTCCCCAGCGATGCTCACTACCGTGCCCAACGTACGCACCGACGGACCTGGGCGGGGCGCTGTGTTCAGCACCGGCGATGCGGGCCGTCGCAACTACTACACCACCCTCATCCGCAGCGGCCGGCTCGGAAGTTCGTTGGAGTCAGGTACCCCCGGTCCCGCGTTCATCGACCTCATCCTGGACCACAGGTCCCACGGCGGCCGCCGGGTTGAGAACCAGAGCGATGCCTCCATGTGGTTCCAAGGCGCCGTCGTGAGCCAGTTCAACCCAACCGGCCCGGTAGATCACCGTCTCGATGAGGTCCTCGACGACTCCCGCCTCCGCGCGGGCGGTGGTCTCCTCGGCGACCAGCATCTCCGGCCGCCCCTGGAGTACGCCGGCGCAGCAGGCCTCAAGGCCGCTCGCCACGAGCGTCGGCCGACAGACGAGAGCATGCTGCAGGGTCCACAGCGCCTCCGCCTCGCGAGACAGAAGGTACGGCTCCACCGCCTCCCGGGCGGCGGCCGACAAGGCGGTCTTCGACTCGACTGCTCGTCCCGTCAGCACGCCGGCGAGTCGGAAGAGGTTCTGGGACCGGTCTATGAAGGCGGTGACGGTCCAGCGGACCGGCGAGCACCGTGGGCGAGGGGGGCGCGGCCCGGACTCTCCCGAACGCCTCGTCCACCCGTTGGAGGAAGGGCTCGAGCTCCTCCCGGCTCTTCTGTGAACCAGGCGTCCCCTGAGACTGGAGGATCGGAAGCCTTGGGCCGCCACCGCCGCGAACGCGTCTCCGCGAGCGAGGTGGAGGTCGGCCCGCCCCGGCACGAGGAGCAGGACCAGGTGGGGCGGCGTCCGTTGTAGGGCGCGCCGCGGCGTCGCCGTGTTCATCGCGGGGCTCCTTCCTTGTGCTTGTCTTCCGTGTCGTCGCCGGGCGCCGGCATTTCGCGGGTGGCCCGGAGGCTGGCGACGACCGACACCGTGATCAGGACACCGACGACGCCCAGGGAGGCGGTGATGGGGATCTTGTAGACGTCGAGCAGGAGCATCTTGACGCCAACGAAGACGAGGATCGCGGCGAGCCCGACCTTGAGGTAGACGAAGCGGTGCATCAGGTCGGCGAGCAGGAAGTACATCGCCCGAAGCCCCAGGATCGCGAAGGCGTTGCTGGTGAAGACCAGGAACGGCTCCTGGGTGACCGCGAAGATCGCCGGGATCGAGTCGACCGCGAAGACGATGTCGGAGGTCTCCACCATGACCAGCACCACGAACAGCGGCGTCGCGACCCATCTGCCGGCCTTCCTCACCCAGAACTTCTGGCCGTGGAACTCCTCGGTGGTCGGCACGAACCGTCGCACGAGCCTGAGCACCGGGTTGCGGCCGGGGTCGGTCTCCTCGTTGCGGTGCCGGAACATCCGCCATCCGGTGATCACGAGGAAGGCGCCGAAGACGTAGAGGACCCAGTGGAACTGCTCCAGCAGAGCGGCACCGCCTGCTATGAAGATCGCCCGGAACACCAGCGCGCCGAGGACGCCGTAGAAGAGCACCCGGTGCTGGTACTGCCGCGGGACGGCGAAGTAGCCGAAGATCAGCGCGAAGACGAAGACGTTGTCGACAGCGAGGCTCTTCTCGATCAGGTAGCCGGCGAAGTACTCGCCTCCTGCCTGGGCGCCGTACACCGCCCAGACCACGGCACCGAACCCGAGCCCCAGACCGACCCACAACACGCTCCACAGCGCTGCCTCGCGCACTGTCACCACATGCTCGCGCCGGTGCGCGAACAGGTCGATGGCCAGCATGGCCAGGATCACGCCGAGGACGGCGGCCCAGGCCCACAACGGAACGTCCATGATTCCCTCCGGTCTGCCTGCTGGAGCAGGCGTTGTCCGGAGGTCTCACCCGACCCCGACAACAGACCAGGGTCCACCTCGCCGGACCCCGGGCGGCCGGAGACGTACTGACGACGAGGCGTTGGCGGGGCTACTCCCCTCACGTACGGTCCAGGATTCCGGAACTGAGGCTCTCGTTCAAGCCCAGGACCGGCGCGGACTAGATAGTTGAATCTTTTCCGACCCGGCGCACATCCGCCGGCTGGGTGGGGACGAAGCAGGGATAAGCAAGCCCGCCACCCACCGGAAGGAACGACCTCATGCGATACACCGCTGCCGCAGCAGGCACCGCCGGCGCCGCCGGCCTGATCGCCCTCATCGCCGCTCCCCTCGCCCCTGCGAATGCCGCCGAGGACGCGACGGTCTCGGTGCTCCACGCTGTACCGGGCATCACCGTCGACGTCTACGCCAACGGTGAGGAGCTGATCCCGAACTTCAAGCCGGGCACGCTCAGCGACCCGCTCACCGTGCCCGCTGGAACGTACGACCTGCAGGTCTTCGCCGATGGCGACGACCCCGACACCGACAAGCCGGCCATCGAGGCGAACGACGTCAAGGTGCCCGCCGGCGCCAACGCCACGGTCGTGGCCCACCTCGACGCCGACGGCAAGCCGCAGCTGACTGCGTACGCCAACGACACCGCGCCCACCAAGGCCGGTGACGGCCGGCTGACCGTCCGACACACGGCTGCCGCGCCGGCGGTGGACGTCCGCGCCGACGGGAAAGTGCTGTTCGACAACCTCGCCAACCCCGACGAGGCCTCCACCGACGTCCCGGCCGGCACCTACTCCGCCGATGTCGCCCTGGCCGGGACCGAGGACGTCGTCCTCGGGCCCGCGGACGTCCCGGTGAAGGAAGGCACCAGCACGATCGTGTACGCCTGGGGCAGCGCCGAGGACGGCAACCTCGACCTCGCCGTCCAGTCCATCGACGGCCTGCACTCAGCCCCCGCCGGCGTGCCGGGCGGTGAGGCCGGTCTGGCGCCGGAGTCCGAGGGGCTCCCAGGCTGGGCGCTCGGGCTCGGTGTGATGTCGGCGCTGGCGGTCGCGTTCGCCGCTCGCCAGGTGGTGCCCGCCCGGGTGCGTCGCCGCGACTGACAGCGACGTGCCATGCGAATGCGGAGCACAGTGGTGACCGCGGTCGCCCTCACCGCGATAGCGCTGCTCATGGTCGTCGCCCTCGTGTGGTCCCGGCCCGGAAGCCGACCGATCGACCGGGAATCCGGGCCGGGACCCGTCGCGGGTGCCGCTGGCACGGCCAGTCCCCACCCCGACGGCCCCTCGGTCGTCGGTAGGTCCGAGGCCCGGCTCCGGGCCGAGGACCCCGGAGCGGTCGCGCGGCCCGTCCGCGTGGTCATGCCGTCGACCGGCATCGCGGCACCGCTGCGTCCCGTGGGTGTGGCCGGCGACGGCCAGATGGAGCTCCCGTCCAACCCGAGGGTCATGGGCTGGTACCGGTTCGGCGCCGTACCGCGTGAACGCGGCGGGGGCTCCGTCGTACTGGCCGGGCACCTCGACTCCAAACGCTTCGGCCTCGGTCCCCTCGCCCGCCTCCGCGACATCCGGCCCGGCGACCCCGTTCAGGTCACCCTGGGCGACGGCACCAGGCGTGCTTACCGGGTGACAGGTCTGGAACGGTTCGACCGCCAGGCGCTACCCGCCTTCGTGTTTGCGCGCAGCGGCCCCGAACGCCTCCGTGTGATCACCTGCGGTGGCGAGTACGAAGCCGCAGCCGGCGGCTACCAGCAGAACCTCGTGGTCACCGCCGCCCCTGACCCGGACCCACCGCCTCGCGGCCGCTGAACGGGGGGCATCAGTGACACGCAGACCACCCGACCGACGGGACGCCCCGTCCGCCCACATCCGGCGCCCCGTGCCGCCAGACTGGCAGCGAGGACAACCCTCGAGGAGGTTCGCCATGCACGAGCAGCACCTCTCACGGACCCAGCAGAACAGCCTGCGGCGGTGGAACCTGGGAGCGGCCGCGCTCCACCTCGGCCAGGCAGTCGTCGTGGTCGCCCTCGCCACGGACTTCTCGCTTCCGGTCACCGGCGCCTACCTGCAAGGGCCCCCCGGAACGGTCCCCCAGGACCCGGTCGTCCTCTTCGACATCCCGACAGGGCTTGCGGTCGCCTCGTTCCTGGCCCTCTCCGCGCTGGCCCACCTCCTGGTGGCCACGGCCTGGTGGCGGGGCTACCTCGGCGACCTGGCGCGCCACCGCAACGCCGCGCGATGGGTGGAGTACGCGTTCTCGTCGTCGCTGATGATCGTGCTCATCGCACAGCTGTGCGGGATCTCCGACGTGGCGGCACTGCTCGCTCTCTTCGGCGTCAACACCGCGATGATCCTGTTCGGCTGGCTCCAGGAGAAATACGAAGAGCCGGGCGGCCACGGGTGGCTGCCCTTCATCTTCGGCTGCATCGCCGGCTTCGTGCCCTGGATCGCGATCGTGGTGTACGTCGCCGCTCCAGGCTCGACCTCGTCGGCCGAGCCGCCCGGGTTCGTCTACGCGATCATCGTGTCGCTGTTCGTCTTCTTCAACATCTTCGCCCTCAACCAGTGGCTGCAGTACCGCGCGAAGGGGCGGTGGGCCGACTACTTGTTCGGCGAGAAGGTGTACGTCTTCTTGAGCCTGACTGCCAAGTCCGTACTGGCGTGGCAGGTGTTCGCGGGCGCCCTCGCGGGCTGACGGTGCCGGGTGACGGGGCCGGACCTTCCCCGGAGCGCGGCTTGACCTGTGCCGCCGACAGGGACGGCGCCCGAGCCCATTCCGCGCCAGCGGGACGCGCTGGAACGCTACCGCCGGAACCGCTGCAGCCTGCGGACCTTGGTCAAGCTCGTGCCGTGACAACAGAGTTGAACAGGCGGGCGGCCATGCAGGGGCTAGTCCCCCGCGACGTCCGTGCGCCGGTGGCTCCGGGCCTGCCCGCCCAGCCGACATCATCGACATCCTCGTCTACGTGGTCGTCCTCAATCTCGCCATCGAGTACGTCCCTCGGTAATCAGCGACGGCCTCACCCTCTCGCGCCTGACTGCGGTCCTGCTCAAGTCGCTCCGGAAGTGGTGATCCTCTCAAGAACAAGGTCATCAGTGGGCTCCGTTCGGCGAGTACCCGGCGCGCCAAGGCTGCCGCGGCGCTGTGCTGGTGGGTGATCGTTGCCGGGAGCAAGCTCGTCGTACTCGAGCCGGTCGATCTCGCCTTCCGCGAAGCTGTGAGCCTGGGTGGATTCCTACCCGTGACCTTGCTTGTTGTTGCCTTACTCGTTTCACGGGGCGCCGTACGACGCCTCAATGATGACGCCCCGCCGCGACCCAATGAGGTGCCGCGCTCAGCCACGCTCCGCGGAGCTCGGCGACGCTCGCCGGGAATGTGTCACTTAGCCGCGGAAGTCGATACACCCGTCCGGTGTGGCCCAGGTTCCGGTTCAGGATCTAGCGGGCTGGATCGTCGCTGGTGTCGGCCGGTTGGGTGCGGTGTGCGCGCAGTGATCCGGGGTGGGCCTTGGCGGTGGGGTCGTGCCGGGTCTTGATCAGGCTCGCCACGGTGACGACCGCGAGAACGGTGATGATCACCGCGAGGCTGACCGGGGTGGGGATCTCGGGGACTCGTGGGTCGATGTCGACGTGGGCCCAGTGCAGGATGAGCTTGACGCCGATGAAAGCCAGGATCAGCGCGAGCCCGGCGGACAGGTACACCAACCGGTCGAGCAGGCCCTTCACCAGGAAGAACAGCGCGCGCAGGCCAAGTAGGGCGAAGGCATTGGCAGTGAAGACGATGTAGGGCTCCTCGGTGACGCCGAACACGGCCGGGATGGAGTCGAGCGCGAAGAGCAGGTCCACACTGCCGATGGCGACCAGCACGACCAACAGCGGGGTCACCATCCGACGACCCTCGACCCGGGTGGTCAACCTGCCGCCCACGTACTCGCCGGTGACCGGCAGCAACCGGCGAGCAGCCTTGACCATGACGTTGTCCTCGACGTCGGGGTCTTCATCGCGGTGCCGGAACAACTGTACGGCGGTGTAGATCAGCAGCAGCCCGAACAGCAGGAACATGAACGAGAACAACGACAGCAAGGCGGCGCCGAGCGCGATGAAGATGGCGCGCAAGGCCAGGGCGAGCACGATGCCGAAGGTGAGTACCTTGTGCTGGTGCTCCTCGGGCACGGCAAAGGTGGTCATGATGATGACGAAGACGAACAGGTTGTCGACCGAGAGGCTCTTCTCGACGATGTAGCCGGCGAAGTACTCGGTGCCAAACTCGCCGCCGTACTGGGTGGTGAACCAGACGCCGAAGGCGATCGCGACCAGGATGTACAACACCGACCACGCGGTGGCTTCACGGAACCCGACCCGGTGCGGGCGCGCGGCGGCCAGGATCAGGTCGACGGCGAGCAGCGCGAGGATCAGGCCAATGGTGAGGACCCAGGTCACGGCGCTGATGTCGAGCACAGGTCCTCCGTTCAGATGCCGGGTCGATCATGCTTGCCCGAGGTTGGTGCCGCGCCTGTCCCGCCGGTTCTATTGGATGCTTTCGAGTGTCGGTCCGCGCGCTGCCGCAGGGACAGGGACGTTGGTCCTGCGGCGGTGCGTCGCCTGTCAGGACATGCCGGGTGGGCCGTCCAGCACCCTCGGCACGTACTCGACCAGTTGGATCTGGCCGTCGAAGGTACGGCTGTCCGTTATATCGAGGGCGACGTCGGGGTAGCCATCGTTGATCCGCTCACGGCCCGTCGCCCCGGTGATCACGGGGAACATCACCACCCGGAACCGATCGACGACGACCTTGGACATGCCTCCCAGCACATCCGTCCCCGGTTCGCCGTCCTTCGTGAAGCCGTACATGAGCCGGTACGTGTTCGCGCCCATCAGGACCAGATAGTCCCCTTGGGGGTTCTCGCTCAGTCAGGCGAGGTATTCCGGTCCCTCCAGGCCCCACCAGCCAGGCCAGCCATCGGCGGAGGCATACCCGTCGAGGGAGGTGATGAAGTCGACGACACGCTCAGGCATATGGCACTCCTCCCGCTCTGCGATGCCCAGTCTGCACCTGGGGCCATCGCCTTGGACGCAACTCATCAACGACTTCTGAGCGACCCGAGACGCCGTCACCGCTGCCTGGTCGTCCGCAACGGGTCTGGCGCCGGCGAAGCCTCAGCGGGCATGTCACCGGCAGCGAACCGGCGATCGAGGACATAGACCCGCGGCGCGCCGCTGCTCGAACTATCGGTCGTTCGGGCCGTGCAAGTCCTCGTCTGCCTTGGGGGATGCCAGCGGCAAGCAGAATGTGGGATACCGGAAGTTGGAGGCGACGATCGGCGCTCGTCCTGCGGCCGGAACCTCGGCCATCACGAAGGGATCGACCGATGGCATCACTGTTCAAGCGCGCCAAGGATTTCGCTCAAAGCCCCAAGGGGAAGCAGGCCACGAAGAAGATCAAGGAACAGGCAAGCAAGCCAGAGAACCGTCGCAAGCTTACCGAGTTTGGACAGCGCTACATAAAGAAGCGCTAACGCCGGCGGCGGGGCTGGCCATCACGCGAAGGCTCGAATATGCGGTACGCGTCTGCGTTGAAACTGCACGTCACCCGCACCCCCGCAATATCGGTGACGTTCGTCCGCACGCTGTCCAGGCTTCGCTCGAGACCCCGCCGTTCCACCTTGCTCCGAATGCTCTCCGGGGACTTAACCCGACTGGTGACATGCTCGATGGGGTTGTAGTCGTGCATGTGCAGGAACTCGTCGCGCAGGATCGCGATCTTGGTCTCGACCTCGCGCAAGCCGAACTCGTACTGCAGCAGGAACAGCCGCAGCTGCGCACCGAAGCCGCTCAGCCAATCCGGTGAGATCTCTCCGGCCGCTGCGTCGACCGAGGGATCCATCACGCCACCACCATCGTCGGTCGTCTCCACGACTTGCCTCCCTTGTCGATGGACAGCTCGGCATCAGGCCGCACCCTCATCTCGACGCCTGGCGGGGAGACCGAGAGACCTGTCACGCCCCCCGAGCTACCCGCCGAATGCCGCAGCTCCCGCCCAGATCAACATGCCGCGGAGCGCCTGCGCGCAACTGTCGGCGTCATCATCAGCGGACTTCGCGTCGGCCGCGAACTCAAGCATAAGCAGAAGAACCCTCCCGATGGTGAAGCTCGCAAAGCCCAACCCAGGTGGCCCGCCGATCATCAAGGCCCAATCCGGTGAACTGATTTTTACCGCCGCCTGTCGGCCCGGGCAGCGACCCTCGACTTTGCCCGGCCCAAGCGCAAGGGGCCGGTCGGAGCGGTGCTACAGGCACGGCTCGCCGAGCAGGTGGAGGCCCTCAAGCGCCGCGACATCGACGTACGACGAGACACCCATGAGGGCGTGCACCAGCTGCGGGTTGCCATGCGCCGGCTGCGCAGCGCGCTGGCGACGTTCCGGCCGCTCGTGGACCGCGAGGTCACGGACCCGGTCCGCCAGGACTCGAGGAGTGGCACGCGGCCGCCCTGGAGGAGGAGTTCCGACAGTTCTGGGACACGCACGGCAAGAGGCTTCGCCGTATCGTCGGCTGAATCGGGCGACGTGCCCGCTCGCCGTTGTGACGGGCGAAGGGATCCGGTGTTTCACCGGGATGTGGCCGATCCCCCGGTGCGTCTGCTTCACGGCCATGTCGCTGATCGGCAGCAGCTGCGCCAACGGCTGGCGAGCGCGGACATCGCCCTCGCCGTCTGCCCGGGCGAGACCTTCGGCCTGTCTGTCCTCGAGGCGCTCGCCGCGGGCACGCCTGTCGTCACCGCCGACACTGGCGGAGCATGCGAGCTCATCGACTCGGGCTGCGGGTCGTGGGGCGAGCCAGTCCCGCCGGCGCTCGCCGACGCGGTCCTCCAGCTTGCCGCGCATCCCGCCAGCGAGCAGCGCCGCGCCGCCCGCCGTCGAGCCGAGCAGTTCCCTTGCCTCGCAGTCGACCGCGTGCTCGCCCTCCACGCCGTCCTGGCACTGGCGGACTCTCTACCCGCCAGACCCGCGTGAGTTGTTCACTGCAGCGGAGTTGAGTGCATCCCTGTCCCGGTTCCTGCTGTTCGGCATGTGACCGATGTACCTCACAGCCGCGATGCGAAGATGCATGCAGCAGTCACGGTGCCCAGGCGCTCTTCGCTCACGTGGACGGCGCCGTTCACGAGTGGTTCGACACCGCGCCTCGTACCCGTGGCCACACACTGATTCGATGGCTCTTGCCCGAGGCGGGCAGACGCCTCCGCTCCGGGGCTCGGAGTGCCTCCTCCCCTGCCTCCGCAGCTTCGTCGAGCGGAGGCGTTCCAGGAGTAGCGGCCTGGTGGCCCTTGCCGAACAAGTGGCGCCGTGCGCAGAGGGTCTCTGGCGCTCGACTTCGACGAGACCGCCCCTGCTGGGCAGTGGTGGCAATGGGCCAGGCTCACCGCTTGGGCGGCCGGAGAGCCAGCGACGCAAGCCGGTGGACGGCACCCTGGGCGGCACCTGACCAACGAAGTCGCCCTGGACGGGCACGCTCGGTCGAAGAGAAGTTCTCGTAAGGTCAGACGAGCCCGCCCATCAGCGGGTCGCTGGTGCTCTCCTTGCCGTTCTCCACGTGGCCCGCGTAGTGGAAGGAGAAGCCTGGATCCTGGTTCGGTTTGCACCGTGAGGTCGTACCAACCGTTGGTCTTCGCCAGCGGCCAGGTTCTCGTCGCCACTGCGCCGGGCCGAAGGGTCAGTGTGGTGCTGCTGCCGCTGTAGCGGTCACGGACGCGGGCCTTTACCGGCTGGTCGGTGAGGTTCTTCAGCACCAGCGTGACGGAGTCGTCGTCGTAGGCGGTGGCGATCTGTAAGGCGACCCTGGTCGGTGCGGAGCCACCGGCGAAGCGGCGGTAGAAGCCGTTGGGTCCGTGCAGGGCGAGATCGTAGTCGACACCGACCGGGAGCGACTCCAGCAGCCGATCCTGCGCGCCGACGGTGTACGACCGCGGCGGAGCGGCCGGGTCGGCGGACCGCAGCTGGAACACCGCGCCGCCGGCGCCGGCGTTGCGTAGCGCGAGGTGGAACATGCCGTCGCGAAGGAACCCGTCACCGTGCAGGGTGTACGGGATGGCGCGGGCCGGTCGCACCCCACGCTCCTGCTGGGGAACCACCTGGTCTTCCGGCGGGCTCTGCGGCTCGTCGGGGTGGCGCTCCAGGGTCTGCGGCTTGTAGGCGTCGGTGTCGGGCAGCCGCAGCCGGGTGGACTCGTTGGGTGTCTTGAAGTCGAAGGCGCTGGTTAGGTCGCCTACGACGGCGCGCCGCCACGGGGTGATGTTGGACTCGACAAGGTCCGACCGTCCGCCGGCGAACCGCGCCTCGAGGAACCGGATCAGCGAGGTGTGGTCGAACAACTGCGAGTTGACCCAGCCACCGCGGGTCCACGGCGACACGATGATCATCGGCACTCGCATCCCGAGCCCGTACGGGCCGGCCGGGTGGTCTGGGCTACCGGGATAGATCTCGTTGGTGGTCGGCACCGTGGAGGCCCCGTCGGCCGGGGACGTCGGCGGGGTGGGTGGCACGAGGTGGTCGAAGAACCCGCCCTCCTCGTCGTAGGTGATGAACAGTGCCATCTTGCTCCACACCTCGGGGTGTGAGGCGAGGATGTCGATGACCTGCGAGACGTACCAGGTGCCGAAGTCGGGCTCCCAGTTCGGGTGCTCGGTGTAGGCCTCGGGGGGAACGATCCAGGACACCCTCGGCAGCGTGCCGGTGGCCACGTCGTGCCGGAACTGGTCGAGCAGTCGATCGGGCTGGCGTCCCAGCGCCTTGATGTTCGTCCCGGTCTTGGCACGGTCGGCGAGCGGCGTACCGGGCTGGGCGTTCTGGTACTGGTGGAAGTACAGCAGGGAGTTGTCGCCGTAGTTGCCGATGAACGGGTCCTGGGTCCAGCCCCAGTAGCCGGTCGCGTCGAGCCCGTCGCCGATGTCCTGGTAGATCCTCCACGAGATGCCGGCGCGTTCGAGCCGCTCGGGATAGGTGGACCAGTCGTAGCCGGCCTCGGCGTTGGTGATCACCGGCCCCCCACCACTGCCGTCGTTGCCTACCCAGCCGCTCCACATGTGGTACCGGTTCGGATCTGTGGGCCCGAGCAGCGAGCAGAAGTAGTTGTCACAGATCGTGAACGCGTCGGCGAGCGCGTACTGGTAGGGCAGGTCGGCGCGGCGGTGGTACGTCATGGCGTCCACGCCCTTGTTCGGCACCCACTGGTCGTGCTGTCCACCGTTCCACGCGGCGTGAGTGTCGTTCCAGCCGTGCGGCGGGTCGGGCAGGAACGTCTGGCCCAGGTCCTTGACATCCGGTCTGAACGGGAGGAGCTCGCTGTCGCCGGTGGGCTGGTACCACACCGGCTTGCCCGACGGCAGCCGGACCGCACGGGGATCGGCGAACCCGCGCACGCCGCGCATCGTGCCGAAGTAGTGGTCGAAGGAGCGGTTCTCCTGCATCAAGAAGATGACGTGCTCGACGTCGTTGATGCTCCCGGTGCTGTTGTTGGCCGGGATGGCCAGCGCCTCGGTGAAGTCCAGCGAGAGCGCCGCAGCGGCCGCCGGCACTCCCATCATCTTCAAGAACGTCCGACGGTCTGTCCCGGTCATGCCAACACCTTTCAAAAGGAGTGAACCTTGGAAACGGCGTGACCGTAGCGAGCCATCGTGGCATTGGACGTAACCGCGCATGAACGACCGGCATCCGCTACCGCTCGTTCTGGAACAGGCACGTTGGGATTGCCGCTTCCGGTCGTTCCGTCGACGATGACGGCGGCGGCGTGTTCATCGCTTGGCAAGCGAGCTCCGAACTGCTCGAGGAGTCCAGTTCCGCTTTGCTGGCTGGCGAGACGGGCCATCCCGCGATCGGGCGGGCCGGGCGCGTCAGCGAGATCATGGTGGAGGCTCTGCAGGAGCTGCTCACCAGCGCCGGATTCTCCGTCGAACCGTGCGACGACGAGTACAGACCGTATTCGCTGAGGGCCCGGACCGACACGCACTGATCTGGTAGCCGCATAGTGTGCGCGTGGGCGCGCGCGGAGCCGCTGACCGCGAGCTCGTGCCGAGTTCTGTGCGCTCTTGCCGGACGATGTGAAGGTCATGTGCAGGTTGTGCGTTGGCCCGGCCGATTGGGGGCGCGCGTCGTTCATCATGGGCACGTGAAGGCGCCCGATGTCGATGCTCCGCAACTCTTCCGAGGCCAGGGTCGAACGTTCCTGAGATTTCTCTTGGCCGCTTGCATCCTCAGTGTCGCCGCCCCGGTGGCGGCTGGGCTGTGGGTCGTCGGCCAGGCCCAATACCTGGAGGACTACTGCTTCACGCGGGTAGAGCCGCCGGAAGCCTCGCCACCCGAAGCCCTCAGCGGTCGACCGGCCTACTGGGACGACCCCGTCACGGTCGCTTGCGAGTTCGACGGCTTCCCAACCATCTACACCACCGAACCCGCTCCGCTGCTCGGTGCCCTACTTCTCGCAGGCGCGGTTCTCGCGGTCGCCCTCCTCGCGTTCCACTGGGCATGGACCGAGAAGGAACGGCCCTCGGCTTAGCGCCCGGATCTGGTTCCCCTCTGTGTCAAGGGCGCGGTTTCGGCTTCTTGGAGTGTGCGCCGGCGCTTGTCGCAGCTAGTTCGAGCCGGGCAGTCCCCTGACCCACGCCTCACCAGGGTGCCCGGCGGGCCCGCATGCCAGATGTGAGCCACACCCGCAAAGGATGGGCAGCCGCTGCCATGTGAGAGCGGACCGCCGGACACCTCGACAACAGCCTGGCCCGGCTCCTGCCGTAGGAGAAGTCAACAAGTAGCCGCGATCCGCGCGAAGCCCTGGTAGCGGTCGCCTATAGCGTTGTGGACATGGCATCGGTCGTGTTGATGGGAGACCCCTCCGTAGCGAACATCCCCGTAGACGAGTGCGGTGAGCCGCTGGAGGTGGCCGGGAGCGACTTCGCAATGTCGCCTCTGAAGGAGGCGGACGACCCCTACCGCAGCAGGCTGCGCGCGGGAGTCCGCAATCGCCTCATCGCCGCCCAGTCCCACCTACCCACGGGATTCCGGATCTGCTGGGTTGAGGGACATCGGGACGCCCGCCTGCAAGAGCACTACTTCACCAAATACCGTCAGCATCTCCGGGGACTCGATCCCACCCTGGACGGCGAGGCTTCGTACCTGCTCGCCAGCCGATACGTCTCGCCACCTGCCATCGCGCCGCACGTCAGCGGCGCGGCGATCGATCTCACCTTGTGCGACGAGGACGGCAACGAACTCGACATGGGAACTCGGGTTAATGCCTCCCCGGAGGAGTCCAACGGGGCGTGCTACTTCGACGCACCTGTCAGCGCCGAAGCACGGGCGCACCGCAACCTTCTCGCCAGGGCTCTTAGCGAAGTCGGGCTCGTCAACTACCCGACCGAGTGGTGGCACTGGTCCTACGGCGACCGCTACTGGGCAGTGAAGACTGGCGCGACGGTTGCCATCTACGGACCGTTGACTGACTGAACGTACTTCCGGACATAGCCGCGAACAGCGCGCTACCGCGTCGCATGCCACGCCTTCTCGAAGTCGTCCTGGGAGACTTCCCAAGGCGCCCAATCCTCGAGTTCGTCCAGCCGGGCCTCTCCCAATTGGCCGTACTCGTCCTCCACGCGGTCTGGGCCGTAGCGCAGAACCGGGCCGGCGTCATACTCCTCAACCTGTCGGGTCGGCCAGCCATCCTCGCCGACCTCGAAGTAGTACGTCGCGCCACCCCAGGAGCTGAACGCGTCGCCGCAGGTCTCGTTCCAACGCCGCCCGTAGTAGCGCATCGCCACCCGAGCAGCCTGCCACGCGCGATGCACTCTCATAGCCGCGATCCGCGCTCGTCCAGCCGTGAAGCCGGTATTGGCGCGCATGCAAGTGTTCAAGGTGCGAGGCTCGTCCACGTGACTAGAGCGAGCAGGCGGGATGATGACGGGCGGCGTCGATCACAACGACGCGATCAAGGGGCCCTCGTGAAGCGGCAACTTGCGGCCGTGCGTCGGGCCTCCGAAGTGGTCGACGTCCCGGGTACCCCGCGGAGCCTGCGCCTCGACAACGCGGAGGCTGTAGCTGACGGCATCCGGTTGCGTTGGTCGTTCGTCGACCCCGAGGTGCTACCTGGCGATCGTGGGCCACATGGTCGCCGGATCCGCGGCGAGCTCGAGGTCCGGCCGAGCCAGGGTTTCCAGGACGAGGTCGCTCGGGGCTGGTGGGCGGAGGCCCAGCTCGCGGCGGCGCGTCGCTACAAGCAGCAGATCGACGCCGATTGGAGCCCCGGCGAGCCGTACGTCCGCCGGATCTGGACCACCGAGGAGGCCTGGCAAGCGCTGCTGACCCACCTCGGCAGATACGGCGCCGAAGTCCACGTCGACGATGACGGGATCCGTGTGGTCCAGGGAACCGAGCAGACCATCTACCGAATTGACCCCGCCGAATGGGCCGCATACCTCACCGGACCGGAAGTCACTGAGGCGGCCGACGACTCCGACATCGTGCCCGTCGGCACCCCGCTGGTCGATGGTCTTCCCCTGTGGGCAGTCGACGAACTCTCTGAGGCCGCCGGCGCATGGGGACCAGTGGTCGGACTGGTTGAGGGACGGCTGGTTGGCCTTCAGATGCGTGCCGACTAACCAGGTACTTGACTAGGCGAGCGTCCGGAAATGCCGCGATCCGCTCGCAAGTGCAGATGGGCGGACACTTCAGTTCTCAGAGGGAGACTGCCTTCGCCAGCGCGGACAGCAGCAGCCGATAACCCTCGCTGCTGA
Source organism: uncultured Actinomycetota bacterium (assembly GCA_963700955.1). Taxonomy (GTDB): domain Bacteria; phylum Actinomycetota; class Actinomycetes; order Propionibacteriales; family Nocardioidaceae; genus Nocardioides_C. Next base: position 846,363 of record CAVOZH010000004.1, read on the forward strand.
GGTGAACACCGTCCCTGTCGAACGCTCGAGAACCAAGGGGCCGGAGCAAGGCACGGGAGTCGATCAGCCGCGCTGAGGCTGACTCGGCGACAGCAGCGGTCGCACCCCAATACGCATCCAACACCGCGTTGGTTCGCTCCCCCGTGCCGAGTCGCGATTCGTCCACGCCAGGGAGAGCCATCACAACCCACGTTCGGACCCGGCGGGTAACCACAAAGTCTGTCAGCGTTCGGTGAAAGTCGTTCACCGGCACCTTGTTCCACGGCGCGCCATCATTCGTGCCAACTGAGACAACGACGACGTCGTCGGCTGTCAGGAGCGCGCCATCGCCCTGGTGCTCCAGATCGAGCACGGTGGCGCCGCCGACTGCCGCATTCAACACGCTCTCGCCGAGGCGAGGGAGCTCGCACTTGATGCGAGCGAGGTGGCTGTCTCCCAGCAGAACGGTGCGCACCAGCAAGACACTAAGGCGTCCTCGTCCGGGCACGTCACTCCCCGGCTAGAGCACGCGTTCTTGGACGGTCCGCACTCGGCCGCGGCCATCCGGACATAGCCGCGGTCCGCGCGGTCGTGCCGACGAGCGGACGGTTCGTAGCGGCTAACCGGTTGCGACCTGGACGGCGCTCAGGATGCTCAACAGGCTGGCCGGGTGGGCCATCTTCAAGTCTGCGAGATCGCTGGGCCGGAACCAGCGAAGATCGTCGTGCTCCTCGGGTGCGGCGTTGACAGGTTCCCCTTCCCAGCGCGTGACGAGGAACGCGTGCATGTTGAGGGTGGGGTCGCTGACCCTCATAGGGATGGGCAGGGGGTCGTGGACGTGGACACCGAGTTCTTCGAGGCATTCCCGACGCACGGCCTGGTGAGGCAACTCGCCTGACTCGACATGTCCGCCGACGAGGTCCTAGCAGTCGGGATACCACCGACGCGATGTATGGCGATGCACCAGGAGCACGAGACCGTCGCGCACAAGTGCAGCGACTGCGATCGGAATCTGGGCGACCATGGCGACACACTAGGCGCGAACGCACTCGTATGCCGCGATGAGGGGAAGACCGCAACTGCCGAATGTCGGGCGGTTCGTAGCGCGCATGCGGTGTGCGCGTACGTGCCCTCGATCCTGACGTCCGCAGCGAGCGGCCTGCTTGCGGATACGTTTACCTCGTTCAGCAAGCGATGAGTCTCGCGGTGGTGCCAGGTCCGTATGCCAACCCGATCCATCGAAATCGAATAGGGAGGAATCTTGAAGCTTCTTCTCACGTCCGGGGGCGTCACCAACACCAGCATCCGCGAGACGCTGGTCGATCTGCTGGGCAAGCCGATCGCCGACTCCAACGCCCTGTGCATCCCCACCGCGCAGTACGGGCACCCATGGGTCGGCCCCGGCGAAAAGGCTTGGCGGTTCATCAGCGGGAACTCCGAGAATCCCATGGTCGACCTGGGCTGGAAGTCGATGGGAGTGCTCGAGCTCACCGCGCTGCCCAGCATCGACGAAGGGCGCTGGGTCCCGCTCGTCCGGGAGACGGACGTCCTGCTGGTAGCGGGCGGCGACGTCCTCTACCTGTGCCACTGGATGCGGAAGTCCGGACTCGCGGACCTGCTTCCGACGCTGAGCGAAACGGTGTGGGTGGGACTGAGCGCAGGAAGCATGGTGATGACCCCCGAGGTCGGGGAGGACTTCATCCAGTGGAGACCACCGAACGGTGACGACACCACGCTGGGCATCGTCGACTTCTCGATCTGTCCCCACCTGGCTCAGGACGGTATGCCCGGCAACTCCATGGCCGAGGCGGAGCAGTGGGCGGCCGGCATCTCCGGCCCCGCCTACGCCATCGACGACCAGACGGCCATCAAGGTGGTCAACGGCGCCGTCGAGGTTGTGTCAGAGGGGCACTGGAAGCTCTTGACCTGATGGCCGCGGTCACCAGTGAACGGCGTGGCGAAACTTGCGCTCATGCCCGATCCGCGCTCGATCAACTAGGACTGCACGCAGGTCAATGTTTGCGCTCGGCACCCCGGAGACGCCCACCCAGTCAGATTCGCTCCCACGTCCGAACCGATGCCGACCTCAGCACCCCGCAGCCGGCGTGCCCGCCGGAATCGGAACGTTTACGACCAGTAAACGTCCAACAGCAGCGGCCGACGACGAGCCGCAGTCAGTCAGCGTTTGCGCAGGTCGGCGAAGGTTTGCACAGCCGAATGACTTGACCACACGGCACCGCGGCACAGTTCGAATCAAGAACCGCCTCCGACCCGCGTTTCCGCAGGTCAGAGGCGGTTTGATCGGTCGGGCTGACAGGATTTGAAC
>CAVOZH010000005.1:0-441400 GCA_963700955.1 uncultured Actinomycetota bacterium
ATGAATAGGTCGTCGGTTCGATTCCGACAGGCGGCTCCACCTAAAGCCCCAGGTCAGAGGCCAAGTTCCTCACCTGGGGTTTTGTCATTCTCGGCACCAAGTGCCTTCGGTGCCCCCGTGGTGCCCCCGAACTTCGCGGCCGCGTCCCACAGGTTCTGGTCGATCAGGTGACCGTAGAGATCCATGGTCATCGCCGCGGAGGCGTGCCCCAGGATCCGCTGCACGACCTTGGGATCGGCGCCGGCGCCCAGCCACAGCGACGCGCACGTGTGCCGCAGGTCGTGCACCCGGAAGGTCGGCCGGCCGATCGCCTTGGTGGCCGCGCTCCAGCCGACCGAGCGTTTCCAGTTCGCCTCCCCGAGCGGACCTCCTCGAGGAGCACCGAACAACCAGTCCGCGCCCTGCTTGCCCTCGGCCCAGGCGTCGACCAGCGGCACCAGCTCGGCCACCAGAGGCACGGTGCGGGACCGCTTGCCCTTGAGCGTGTCGACGAACAGCTCGCCGCCCTTGCTGCTGGCCAGCACGGAGCGCTGCAGCCGCAGCCCCTGACCAGGGACCGCGACACGGTCACCGACCTGGAGGCCGGCGAGCTCGCCCCAGCGCAGGCCGGCGAGGCCGAGGATCTTCACCACGTCGGCGTAGACACCGCGGCAGGCGGTGGCGAGCTCGTCGAGCTCCTCGCGGGTGAGGAACTGCCCTTCGCGGCGGACGTGGCCGGCGGTGGGAGCCCGGACCGACGCCGCGGCGTTCTGGCTGACCCGACCGTCGGCGACGGCGTACGCCAGGATCGAGCGCAGCGTGGCGAGGTAGCGGCTGGCGGTCGAGGGGGAGATGCCGCCGGAGACCAGGCCGCCGACCCAGTGCGCGATCTCGGCCGGCGTGATCGAGGCGACCGGTGCGTCTCCGAACCGTGCCTCGATGTGGCTCTTCCACGCGGCACGGTCGGCCTCGCGGGTCTTGCGCTTCACCGAGTGCCTGGACTCGAACCAGTCGTCGGCCACCAGACGAAGCGGCACCCGTCCGCGCTTCGGGTCGATCCACTCACCGAGCCGCAACCGTCGCTTCTGCTCCGCCTCCCACACGACCGCGTCGTTCTTGCGGTCGAACACCTGGGTCGCGACCTCGCGGCCGTGGTGCTTCACCCGGGCGCGGTAGCGGACACGACCGGCTTTGACGTACCGCTGGATGCTCACGCTGCGTTCTCGCGCTGCGCCTCGGCCCACGCCCTGACGTCGGCCGCGTCCCACACGAGCCGTCGCCCGACCTTGATCGCCGGCGCGAACCGTCCCTCCTGGCGCAGCCACCGGATGGTCGGCACGGGCACTCGGAGGTACTTGGCCACCTCCTGCAGGTTCATCAGCTGGTCTGTCATCGCTTCTCCTTTCGTTGTGGCTGGGGGCCCGCGGCCTCCCGCCGATTGATGGTCCGGTCGCCTGCCTGCCCGTCAAGGGCACTTCGTGTCACTGCGTGATTCGCTTCGCTCACCCTTGACCGCCAGTCAGGCGACCTTGGGCGGCTGGTTATCGGGAGGCCGCGGGCGAGTGGTTGCCGAACGGCTGTCCACAGGCCCGTCGCCTCCGCTGCCGGGGCCGGCGCGGGTCTGGTCGGCCAGCTGCTGCTTCGCCTGTCTCGTACTCCGCGCGCCACCGCTGCGCCTGCTTGATCGACAGCAGGACCGTCGTGGCGTACTCCGCCTCGGTGGTCGGAACCGGCTCCCAGACGTAGCGGGGGAGGCCGTCGTCGGCGAGCACGTCGGCGCTCATCCGGTCGGTGGCCGGTGCCTCGACGCCGGCTGCGGCGAGGACCTCGCGGACCACGGTGGCGCGGTCGGCCTTGTGCTCGCTCAACGTCTTGCCCGACCAGGCGCGGGAGACCTGGACGCGGCGGCCGCCGATGCCGAGGTTCTCCCGGTCGTGCGCCTTGTTGCCGCACATGCCCGGGACCAGTCCGGGGCCGGGGTTCTTCGGCTCGATGCCGTAGCGGATCCAGTTGCTGCACTCCGGCGAGCAGGGCAGCCAGCGGACCTCGTGGTGGAGCCGGTCGATGTGCGCCTCGTACGCCGCATCGAGTGTCTCGCCGTCGGGGTCGGTGTAGGTCTCGGCGACCGCCTTGGTGAGGTACTTGGTCAGGTACCGGATCGCCCGATCCGCATCCTGGCTCGGCGCGATGATGCCCTTGATGTCGACCTGGCTGCCGAACCGCATCACCACCGCCGGCTCCGCGGTCGGGTCGGCGTCGAGCTCGTCGAGCGCCTCCTCCCACGACGTCAACGGGATCCCGTTGCTGTCCTCGACCCGTTCGGTGGTCGGGTTCCAGGCCGGCATCGTCTCCGGGTCCGTGTACACCGGGGTCTCGAAGGAGGGCCACCACAGCTGCAGGTAGGTCGCCTTGGTGACGGTGCGGATCACCCGCCGCGGGATCGCTCCGCGGATCGCCAGGTGGATGTGCGGCGCCAGCCGGCGCTGCGGTTCGATCGCGCCGAAGTACTGCACCCGGTAGCCGGCGCACCGGCGCAGGTTCTGCATCCACCGGTCGAACAGCTTCGGGAAGTGCAACGCCTCCACCGCCGCTCGCCGGTAGTCGTAGCTGCTCGGCCGCGCCGGGGTGCCGGTGCCCGGCACGATCGGCCCGTAGGAGCCGAGGGTGAGGGTGACGAACATCGACGGCCGGTACGTCGTGCCGTCCGGCGCGGTGAAGGCTCTGCCAACACTGCGGTCCTCGACCGGCACTCGGGGCAGGTCAACCGCGTCCTGGCGGCGACGTGTCGACCGCACCCGCCGAGATGTGCCCTCGGGATCGGGACCGTCGTCGTGGTCGTCGTCATCGCCGTCGGCGTCGCTGTCCGGCTGGTCGTCCTCGAGCGGGTCCTCCTCGAGGTGCCAGCCCTCGGCGCACTGCTGCATCCGTAGCCGTCGTGCCTTCGCAGCACACGGTCCGCAGACCGACTCCCGGGTCGAGCCGCAGGGCAACGTCACCTGCTCGACCGCGCCGGTCTGCCGGTCGGTCACCCGGCGCAGGACCGGCCGCACGCACACGCCCACGTCGGCTGCCACCTGACCGACGGCTTCGGCCGTGAGCACCCGCCCCAGACCCGCTGCCGCCAACCGCTCCCCAGAAGCCATGCCAGCCACCGTGACCCGTCATCGGCAGACCGACAAGGGGCCCGAATCAAACGCCCAACGTGCTGGATTCGTCTGGTCCCGTATGGACCCGTCGGTAGGAAATCACCTGAGCATTCAGCGCCGTCTGGGACTGTCTGGTGCCGTTGCAGTCAGAACTTTCAGAAAGTCGCAAACTTCTCGAATGCCGAGACGGATAGGCCGTCATCCGGCCGAACCCGAGCCGAGCTCTTCCCTGTCCCTGACCCGCCCCGTTCGATGGATGGACGTGAGCACCTTGGGGTTGCTCTTCATCTCCGCATCACTAGGAATCGGATGAGGGATCGAAACACTTTGCTTCAAGCAAGCTCGCATAGTCGCGGTCTTCGACCAGCCCTGAAAATCGATCAACGGGAACTCGCGCGTGGGCGACTCCCCCGGAGGCGAACGACTCGACAAGTTCGGGGGAAGTCCTGGCAGTGAAGTTCCGATTCCTCGCGTTCTAGGCGATTATGGCTGTCGTGAAAACGGGGGCTTCAGGAGCTGCTCGCATGGACGAGCCGTGGGTCATGCCACGCGAGTACGAACTCGGGGCGGTTCGTTGGTTCAGCGAAGCGGTGACGGAGATGCAGCGTGCGCTACATCCGCTGCTTGCCCAGATTCCCCGAGTCGAGTTGGTCGAGGGGCCACTTCCCCCCGAGGACGGCGGAACTCTTCCCGGCGAAGCGTCTCCCCTCTACAAGCCCATGAAGATCTCCCACGAATGGACGGTGTCCGTCGAGGACGTTGTCGAGTTCAACACGGAGCAGTTTCTGGCTGACCTCCATGCGATGGCGCACGACACCGGCGCCCAGATGGTGCGGGGGTTCATCGACCACGTCTCCGAGGTCACGGACCAGACGGGCAACGTCATCGACGGAGCCGGGCGGGACTTCTTCGACGGATTCGCAGAGGTGTTGGAGACCATCGACCTGTCGTTCGATGAGCAGGGTCGTCCCAACCTGACCATCCTCATGCACCCGGATCAGATGGAGCAGTTGAAGGACAAGCAGCCGACAGCCGAGCAGGAAGCGCGGATCAACGCCATCCTTGAGCGCAGGCGGGAGGAGTGGCGTGCTTCGAGACGTCGTCGGGACCTTCCTTGACACACTGACGGAGCGGGAGTTTGACGGCCCGCTCTTGGCGTTGCTCGCCGCGCGCGGCTTTACCGACGTCCACTTCATTCACGGGGGCTTCGAGTTCGGCAAGGACGTGGTCGCCAAGAAGGCGGACGCCGAGACGGGCGAGGTGCGCCAGTACGTCATTCAATCCAAGGCAGGTGACATTGGGCTGCAAGAGTGGCGTGCCGTGCGTCCCCAGACTCGACGAGTGCGAGTACAACACCCTCGGTCACCCGTCGTTCGACGCTTCACTTCCGCGAGTGGCGGTCCTGGTGACCACGGGCCGCCTCAAGGGCGCGGCTCCTGCCGACGCGTCGGAGTACAGGAAGTCCGTCGCCGCCCGCGGACTCGCAGACCTTGAGATCTGGGAGAAGGCCGACCTGGTTGGCTGGCTGTGCGACGACCCGACCGCGGGGGTAGCGGGCGAGGTACAGGTGGACCTCCTTGCGATGGTTACGAGCGTTCTCGACCAGGGGGTGACCGACCGCCGCGTTGAGACTTACGCCCGCCGGTGGTTGCCGCCCTCAGGCAACTCCACACGGGCGGCCGTCGAGGCCGCCATCTTGATCAACGCCCTGACGCGGGTAAGGCGGCTGGACCTGGCGATCAGCGTTGCCCTGCAACTCTTCCGGGCGGCGGAACAGGATGGGGAGGCTCCTGAGGGCATGCGGGAGGCGGCCCGCCGACTGCTGGCGAACCTGTGCACCGGCGTCCTCGACCAGGTCGAGCCCTTGCTCGATGACCCGTTGCACCTCGCCAGGAACACGGTGAGCCAGGTCGCGCTAGTGACCTACCCGGTCGTCTGCTGCAGGGTGGCGGAGGCGGCGGCGCTCGGCCTTGCCCTTGCTCGCGACGCCCAGGACGAGGCTGCAGTCGCGCGGTTCGAGAAGGCCCTGGTCGCGGCCACCCGGCAACCAGGGGCGGCCAGGCCGCCAAGTGACCTGTTCGCGGCCTCGGTGGTCGCCGCCACAGTCATGCTGGGCACTGTTGGCCACGAGGGCGCGGTCAACTACCTGCGACGCGTGGCGCGCTGGCTCCTGGACCGCCACGACGACGAATTGGCGGGGTTGGGTTTGGCGTCGGTCGCCGAGGATGAAGAGGCGACGGCCGCCCGCCTGCTCGGAGGGTCGCTCGCGGCCACCGCCCTTGAGCGCCGCCCGTCGAGTTACCTCGCGACGGCCGTCATGGACCTCGCGGTGTTCCTGGACCAGCAGGAGTCTACGAGGCCCTTCGGGAGAACCTTCAGGCGCTGCGGATCGTCCCCGAATCCACCGCTGCCGACGAGATCGAAGCCAAGTGGAGCCGCGGTGGCCCGAACGTCTGGCCGCATCCCCGCGTCGAGTTCGGGCCTTGGGCGGTGCAGGCGGCCTCCACCGCTTCGAGCGTCGAGAAGGACCCCGTTACGGCGCTGCTGCTGACGGCGGCGTGTCGGTCACGGCACTACCCAGGCAGCTGGCCACCAGCCGCGACGCTCAGTGAATAGAGCCCGAACGAGGGCTCCCCCAGCGGTTCAGGACCGACGAGTTCTGCACGAACGCAGGGCCTTGCAACTAATGCAACTATTCGTGCGCAGGGCCAACGACCTCCGCAACAGGTGTGGGAGGTTCTCTGTGCTTGATGGGAGCGCCGCCCCGGGGAGGCGTATTTCCCCAACGTCTCCATCGCAGCCCAGCAGAGTCAACGAACGACACATCAGCAGACACGATGCCGGGTGCTTTGACTGAGGCCATCGTGGTCCCGTCCATCTCGAACAGGATGCAACTCGTGAGTCTGCTGTCCCGGGATCGAGGCGAGCCCATTGGCGATCGCCTTTGAAAAGTACACGTAAGGGATCTGGCGTTACGTGCACCGCCTCAACCACGACCGCGAACACCGGGGAGGCGCTGTGATTCGTCACCGATACGTAAAGGACACCACCAACGGCCTCCTCGCAGGAGTCGACGGTGATGAGCCTGGCCTGAGCTGCTTGTTCGTCCTTGCGGTCGGAGTCGCGCCGGCGCGCATCGCCAATTGCAAGCCCAAGAGCAAGAGCGACCGCTGCAAAGGTCCCGATCGCTCCTAACCATTCCGCTGCTGATCCCCAGTTCATGTTGCTCCTACTGAACGCAAGCCCCACCGAAAACACGGCCGCCACGTGGAGAGGCGCCAAGGAGAGCACAAAGTACGCCGGCCCAAGTCGCTCGTCCAAGCGGGGTGCCGCCTCTCCTGGCCAGAACTTCGTCCCACGGGCAATCCGATACAACGAGACTAGGTGAGTGGCTCGCGATAGCTTCCGTGACTTCAGTTGCTTCGACCGCATGTGCGCGTCTTCGCCGCATCAGGGTGCGCCGCTTGTGCGCTATAGCCTGGGGAGTACGACCTGGGGCGTCCATTCAGTCCGGTAGTTGGGGTGATCCGCGTACCGCGCTGCCAACAGTTTCAGCACGCCAGACCCAAGTTCAGTGACAGGTCCGCCCTCGAAGGAACTGACGTTTGTCGGCGGTGAACCCTGCTCCGCTTGCATCGATTCCACGGCCAACGAGACGATGGCGAGTTCGGTGCGGACACGATGGAGCAGGCCGGCGCGGTCGAGGAACCTGTTCTGGAACTCCGAGTTGTTTACCCTGATGCCGAATATCGGTGTGTCGGACAGGACCAATTCAATGTCCTGTCTCAGGCGGTCCTGCAGGAATTGAAGGAGGCTCAGGTCGCCTGGCTTAGTGGTCACACGGTCCAAGGTAGCCAGTCCAGCCGACCTCAACAGAAGTTCGCGATGTAGACCCCCGCGGCGCCGTGGCGGGGCGCGACCTTTCGCCGCCTAACGACGCGGCTCCCAGTAGGCCGGCTCCCAGTAGGCGGGCTCTGCATTGCTGGATTGACCTCTAAGTGATCAAGGCACCGGCTTCGCCGGCGCGGCCTGCGGGCGGCGCTTCGCGCCGTCCTCGGCTCGCCGAGGCTTTCAGCCCCGTAAGAGACAGGAGCACTGTTGCGCATAACGCGCTAGTGTCCGCGCCCCGTCCAGTCGCCGCCACCCCTCAGCATCGCTACCAGCACGACCCCGAGACCTCCGGCTCCAAATAGACCACTTAGTACGGGTTGACCGGCGAGCCCAAGGATGACCGCCGCGACCAGACTCGTGAAGACAAGCAGGGCGGCGAGGACCAAGGAAAGTCGTGCTGTGTGCACAAGCTTTCGGTCCATGGCGTACCGGTGATTCCGGTTCTCGCGAGCACCAGTGACGACCTCCGTCACCACGCTTGGATCAACGGCTTTGTAGCCCTCGAGCGTCTCTGCGTCCGGAAGCGGACCACGGTGCATCTTGAATGCCCGTATGAAGACCTTGCGCATCGGCGAATCGAACGGAAGATCGTCGAGCAGGACTCCGCTAAGACCGCTTCCTCGTCGTCGCTTCCGGGGTCATCGGGAAGCACCAAACCGTCCGCCTTCGACCCCTGGTCTTTGGGATCGTCGTTGGGCTCAGGCACGCTCTGCGCAGCCATCTGATCCGGGCCAGTCCCCGAATTGTTCGAGTCGCCTTCCGACTTCTCTTCGTCGTCGCTCGGGCTCTCACTCATCCGCGCGCCTTCCAGCGCCGGATCTTCTTGCTTAGCTTGGAGTCGGTACTCCCCTTTTGCTCGATGCGATTGGCGTGCTCGTCGACGGCCCCTGCACGCACGCGAGGCGTCGTGCTTGGCGAGTGGCCGTGTCCAGACCGTGCACGAACGGCCCGGACCAACAACTGAGTCAGCACTTCAAGTTCTTCCCGCTCAGCCGGGGTGAACTCTCTGCCTTCGCGTTCGACCGCCTCAAGCCGAGTTTTGACGACCTTGACCAGTTTCGTTACGAAACGATCGGTGGAGCCGAACGACGCCGTAAAGAGTGCCGAGTCGACGTCGCGCACGGAAAGATCCCAGTCGTCTGCCTCGGTGTACGCAAACGACGGAACCTTCGCCTGGAGACCGGAGACTGCGCGATCCCAGTTCAAGTTGGCAATGAGCGGTGCTACGCCAAGCATGATCGAGAGATCCGAACTAGCAACATCGTCATCTCCCGGAGTGCCCTCGGGGGCATGCCGGTCAGGATGCGACAGGTATGTCTTCACCGCTCCCCTCCCAGCATGGAGTGCATCTTGCTATCTATCTTCGGCTTGGTCACTAGCCATCCCAAGTGGTTTCACCCACAGCGTAGTCACTACAGCCACACACTGACCCCTCCTGACACATGCGTCACTTCAGTGCGACGGCGCTACCGTCGCGTGCCAGAGATCCTTCCACAAACCCCGCGAACGGGCGCTTGCCTCCACCGGTCATCCGGGCGACGTTGGCTTGGACGGCACAGAGAGTATCCAGCCGAACAGCCGTTCGATGACGCGAAGGACTCGACGGTCACTTGTCGGTTACGTAGTGGCGCTAGGTTTCCGAAGGTGCACGAAACACTTCGGAAGTACGAGAGGCGGGCAGCGAACCAAGTCGGTGAGCGCTCAGGCGTGGCGAACAGTCTCAGCGGTTTCGGGGTCGGAACATACTGCCGGCGATGTCATGAATCCCGTCCTCCAGGCGCATCTCTCCGGGTAGCGTCACGCCGACGGGGGTGACGAGTTTGAGCCAGGGCTCCATCGCGCTCGGATGACGACAAGCGGATGCGTCTTCGCTATGCCGGCGTCTGTCGACTGTGCAGTGTGGATCTGCCCGCGGGGCAGTTCGCGATCTACGAGCGCTCGCGGAAGACCGTGCGTTGCGACGGGTGTCCAGAGCGCTCGGCCGGACTCCCCAGCAGCCGAGCCTGAGGTCTCGGGCCACGGGCAAAGTGGCGACGATCCCTCTGAGGATGCTGTTCAGCAGACGGTTATCGACTCGGGCGTCCCCGGGGCATCTGCCAGGCGTGAGCACGAACGCCGGCGCGCCAAGCGGGAGGCGGATGTTCGTGCCAAGCACCCGCGTATCGGGGGTCTCATCCTCGCCCTGCAGTCCGATCCGCAGAGCACGACGGCATGGGCGACAGGCGCCGAGGGGGAGGAGAAGTTCGGTGCCCGACTGAACGCCGTTGCCTCTGACGACGTCCGGGTCCTGCACGACCGCCGCATCCCGAAGACGCGCGCCAACATCGACCACCTCGTCGTGTGCCCGACCGGGGTCATCGTCATCGATGCCAAGAAGTACAAGGGCCGCCCGCAACTACGCATCGAGGGCGGCATCCTGCGCCCTCGGACCGAGACGCTCATGGTGGGAAGTCGGAACTGCACGAAGCTCGTCGACGGAGTTCTGCACCAGGTGGAGCTCGTCCGTTCCGCGCTCGAGTCGCAGGAGCTCTGGGCGTCGCTTCCGGTCCGAGGCATGTTGTGCTTCGTCGAGGCCGACTGGCCCCTGATCGGCGGTTCGTTCACGACCCGTGGAGTCGAAGCTCTTTGGCAGAGGAGAGCCATCGCGCAGATTGAGAAGCCCGGGCCACTCGAGCCGGACCTCATCGCCGCCGTACACCGGCACCTGGCCGCCTCGTTCCCGCCGGCCTGATCGGCGACCGCTCGGTCGAGGTGTTCGGCGTGCCCCCGTGGTGCCCCCGCCCGGGTCAGAACAGCCGTGTATCAACTTGTCTATAGGAGTGCAAAAGCCCAGGTCAGAGGCCTAGAGCCGCCCGTCGGAGGCGTCGCCGAACGGGCTCGTAATGAATAGGTCGTCGGTTCGATTCCGACAGGCGGCTCGAGAAGAGGCCCCTGACCTGCGGAAACGCAGGGCAGTCGCGTCTGCGGGCGGCGCTGGCGCGCCGTCCTCGTCGCTCCCGCTTGTCAGTGCCTGGAGACAAGGGGTCGGGCCCGCAAAGGATAGGGGCGAGGAGCGCCGCAGGGCGGGTCTCATCCTTCGGGGGTGAAGCGAGCGGCCGGGTCGCAGGCGGACGGTTGTTGGGTGGGTCAGACCAGAGGAGGACGACCATGACGACTCATGCGATCAAGACTCCGATTCCGCCCGGGATCGAGATGCCGGACGAGGTGCAGACCCGGTTGGGGACGTTGCGGTTCTTCGACGGGTTCCCCGACGACGCGACCACCCAGACCCTGTTCGACAACCTGGACTTCCAGCGGGCAGTGCAGGCGTACCTGCTAGCGCAGCATCCGCTGTTCTGGGCGGCGTGGCGCCGGGCGCTGCTGACCTGGGGCCCGGCGAACACCACGATGGCGCTCTGGGAGGACCTGTGCCACCCGTGCACCGTCAGCCCGGCGATGCATACGACCGTCGTGTACGGCTACATGTGGGCCGACCTGCACGACGGGCCGGTCGTGCTGGAGGCCCCGCCCGGCGTGTACGGCCTGATCGACGACTCGTGGGGCCGCTGGGTCACCGACATCGGCGAGACCGGACCCGACAAGGGCGAGGGCGGCAGGTACCTGCTGCTGCCGCCCGGCTACGACGGCGAGGTCCCGGACGGCCACTTCGTGCTGCGCCCCCGCACCTACGGGATGATCCTGTTCTGGCGCGGCTTCCGGGACGAGCACGGCGACCCGCACCCGACCGCTGAGATCATCAAGGCGAAGGCCCGGGTCTACCCGCTGGCCCAGGCCGCCGACCCACCGCCGACGCGCTTCGTGAATGTCTCCTTCGAACCATGGGCGACCCTCCCACCCGCCGACTACCAGTACTGGGAGCTGCTCAACGAGGTTGTGCAGTCCGAGCCGCCCGAGTCATCCGACCCGGTCACGCTGGGGATGTTCGCCGCGATCGGCATCCAGCACGGCAAGCCGTTCGACCCCGACGAGCGAATGCGCGCGATCCTGACCGAGGCCGCCGCGGTCGGCGACGCGACGACCCGGGCACTCCTCTACCGGATCCGCCAGCCCGAGGCCCGCTACTACCCCGACGGCGCCTGGCGCGTCTTCCTCTTCGCCGGATACGAGTTCCAGGACAACGGCGCCGCGCTGCTCGACGCCGCTCCCGTGCTCGGCTTCTTAGGGAGCAGCGCGACTCCGGCGATCCTGACGAAGCTGGTCGGCGCCGGCTCGCAGTACGCCATGGCCTTTGTCGACGCCACCGGCGCGCCGTTCGACGGCGGCAGGACCTACCACCTGAATGTCCCGGCGAACGTGCCGGTCAACAGGTTCTGGTCGATCGTCGTCTACGACACCCAGACCCGCTCCATGCTGCAGACCGACCAGGGACTGCCCACCGTTGCCAGCGACCGGGAGATGACCGCGAACCAGGACGGCTCGGTCGACCTGCACTTCGGACCCGAACCGCCCCCGGACGGGCACAACTGGATCCAGACCCTGCCCGGCAAGAGCTGGTTCGCGATGATCCGGCTCTACGGCCCACTGGAGCCATGGTTCGACAAGACCTGGAGACTCCCCGATATCGAACCGGGCACCTAACGACGGGGAGCTGGTCCGCCATGACGGCCGGTGCCTGTCCTCCGTTCCGCGCTCAAGTCGCGGAGGCTGTGGGCGTCGCTTCCGGTCCGGGGCATGTTGTGCTTCGTCGAGGCCGACTGGCCCCTGATCGGTCGCTCGTTCACGCGACGACCAGCACGACGTCGTGCAGTGGCTGACCCCGGTCACCGATGAGGAGTGCGCCGCCGGCCCGTCGCTCGGCTGAACGGCTTCATCCCGGATCGCCCGGAGTAACGGGTCCGGGCGGCGACCCTGCCCTGCCCCTCAGAAGGGGACCTGCGTGGCAAGCAGCCCCAGGGCTCGGGAACCGTCGGTGCTGGGGCGGCCCGAGATCACCCGGCAGAAGTCCGCGCCGTCCAGGACGATCTCCTCTCCGCCCGAGCCGGATTCCCAGCTCCCGCCGGCCGGCCCGGTGAGCTCCAGGCGGTAGGGCTGGCCGTGTCGGCGAGCCCACTCCATGACGACGTCAGCGACGATGACGCCATCATGATCGGCGGTGAACACCGGGGTTCGGCCGGTCGCCCGCGCCAGGTCCAGGCGGTGCATCCACGGATCGCGAGTGAGGATCACGTCGGTCAGGAACCCGAGACTCCAGAACTCCGGAACGCCGTTGACCAGCTCCGGGTCCCGCAGCCGCTGTCGTCTCACGAGTCCTGGCATGCGGCGGCGACCCCTCGAGGCACGCGGACCGACGCGATGCAGCTCGGCGCGCAACTGCTCGGGCGAGAGGTGCTGGCGCTCCTCGACCTGGAGGGCGGTCAGCGCGTCCACGGACGCCTGCCCCTCTTGCTGTCTGACCTTTGCTGCGCGCAACTGTCGCGCCAGCTCCAGCGGGGTCGAGATGAACTTCGCCATGCCGGCGATGTGTGCGACCAGTTGGCGGACGTCCCAGGCGCTGCAGTCGGTACGCCGGGACCAGTCTTCGGGCCGGAGTACGTCGACGGCGTCTGTCACGCGCCGGTACTCGGTCTCGGCCAGGCGCATCGCCGCTGGCCGCTGGATCCCTGGCCGGACAACGTCCGCACCGGGCCAGGTAGTGGTGGTGGTCATGAGGTGCTCCTTGGGGCCGTACGACGGCGCCGGCCCGGTGACTTGGAGGTTGGCCGGCTTCGAGCCGGAGGATCTGAGGGCAGGCCGACACCATCGGCCCAGAGGTCGATCGCGCGATCCAGCAGCGTTGACCACCGCGTGCCACCGGGGTCGTTGGCCAGCTGCTGGTTCACCAGGCCGCCGAGCAACGCGACCCAGATGTCGTAGTCAGCCTCGTTGGTCACGCCCAGGTCGAAGAGGAGTTTCCGTCCCTGTTCCAGCACCCGGACGGCTGGCGCGTAGGACTCAGGGCTCGGTTCGAAACCCGGGATGGTGCGCTGGTTCATGAGCTGATGTCGCGCGGGGTTGGCGACCGCGAAGTCGAAGAACGTGCGGGCGACGCGGCGGACCGCCTCCCGAGGGTCGTGCGGAAGTTCTGCGAGGTCGGCTATGGCCAGCTCCTCGTACTGACTCCACGCCTGGCCGAACATCGCGTCGTAGATCGCGTGCTTGGACCCGTAGTGGGTGTAGAGGGACGGCGCTCGCATGCCGACCATGTCGGCGACGTCGCGCAAGGTGAACTCGGCCAGGCCCTTCTCCTGCGCCTGTGCCCAGGCGGCCTCGAGGATCTCTCGGCGGGTGGCCTCACGGCGTTCGGCGGCCCTATCGCGCTTAGGCGCATCTAACATGATTAGAGGGTCGACCCGGAACGGCCGCTGCGTCAAGAGCCCGGCGCCTCACGGTTGCCCGGCAAGGCCGCCTTCGGTCCCAGTGGCGCGGCACGCACCGTTCACGGATGCGTTCCCGAGCTGCTGCGCGTAATGCACGTGGTCTTGGCCCCGACGGTTCAACGGTGGGCGGGCCGGTGCAGCGAACTGCGCGAGGAGTCACGGCGACTCTTCCACAGCAGGTCCAGCACCACGCTGAGCAGCAGGATGACGACCAGGGCGAGCGCAGTCACGGGCTCGTCGACGAGAGTGGTCGCGAGCAAATGCGACCAGCACCACGACGGTAGTGAGGTCCGCCAGCACCAACAGCCAGGTGCGGGCACCTGTCTCGTGCCGGACCCGGAAGTGTCCCAACGTCACGAGGGTGAACACGACGAGGGCGACGGCGCTCCCGATCGAGGCGATCGCGGTCAGGCCGAAGAAGATCGCGAGAACGATCGACCCTGCGGCGGTGACGGCGATCCCCATCGGCACGCGTCCTCCCAGGCGCTGCCCCATCTTCGGCGGGAACTGCCCGATCGCGGCCATCTGCTGCCCGACGCCCGCAGCCGGGTACAGCCCGGAGTTGGTGGCGCCCGCGGTCGCGAACAGCGCGGTGACACTCATCAGCCAGTAGCCGGCTGTGCCTAGCACCGGCTTTGCGGCGACCGCCAGAGCGGTGCCACCTGAGCTGACGACCTCGTCGACGGTCAGCGTCCCGAACACGCCGAGCGCCACGGCGACGTACACCACCGTTGCGATGCCCAAAGCCAGGTAGACAGCCCTCGGCAGCTGGCGCTTCGGGTCGGCGAGGTCCGTGGCCGTGAACGTGATGACGCCGAATCCGAGGAAGGCGAAGAAGGTCAGCGAGATGCTGGCGACGATGTGCTGGAACGAGGGGTAGCCCGAGAAGGCGAGCAGCTCGACGTTCATGGTGGTCAGGGTCGCGATGGCGAACACCGTGAGGATGCCGATGACCACGATGACGACCACGGTCTGGGCCTTGGCCACCGCCTGAGAGCCGAGGACGTTCAGAGCCGTCATCACGAGCAGGATGAGCACCGCGAACGGCTTGGTCCACCCTGCGTCGCCCGCAACGGCGGCGCTGGCGTAGCTGCCGAAGGACACCGCCACCATCGCGGTGATGACCACATTGACCGTCAGCAGCAGCCAGGCTATGACCCCGGTGAAGTGACCGTCGCCCCATCCGCGCACGACGTACTCGAGGAAGCCGCCGGCCGACGGGTACCGGGCGCCGAGCTTCGCGAACGAGTACCCCTGGAGCGCCGCTATCCCGCCAGCGAGGAGGAAGGACAGCCACACCGCCGCTCCGGCCACCTCCCCGGCGGCTCCCAGCAGCGCGAAGATGCCCGCACCGATCATCGAGCCGACCCCGATGAACGCCGCCTGACGCACCGACAACGGTCGTTTGGTCTCGGCCGCATCCGGTCCGGGACTGGTTGCTGATTCTCCCTGGCTGGCCATGCTGCTCACCCCTCCGGTGGTTCTCGGAGGTACGTCGACCGTCCCCAGGTGCCTCCGGCCCACCTACCAAGCTCGCAGGACCACAACCCGACTGCCTCCTCCGCAGTGAATGAGTTCCTACGGCGAAGTGGGCGATCCGGGACAAGCGGCGCAGGGCCGCCGGTCTTGTGGCACTCATCGACAGTCCCATGGCCACGGCCAACGCCGCCGAAGAGGCAGGTGACGCCACCGTCTCGGTGCTTCACGGCGTGCCGGGCCTGACCGTCGACGTACACGGTGGTCGGCGTGGAGCGCTTCGACCGCCAGGGCCTTCCTGGCCGGCTGTTCAGCAGGCAGGGCCCGGAGCGACTGCACGTGATCACCTGCGGCGGTGCCTACGCCACCGACGCGGGCGGCTATCAGCAGAACCTGGTGGTCACCGCGGCACCGGACTGACGTCTCGCCGCTGGTATCGACCACCTTGAAAAGCGTTCAGAAATACCGGAATCTAGATTCGTATGTGAGGGGAGTAGCCCCCGTCGCCTCGTCGCCAGTACGTCCCGGCCATCCGGGTCCGGCGAGGCGGGCCACCGATCGGTCGGCCGGGCGAGACCTCCGGAGTGGTCCTGCGCGAGCAGGCAGAACCGGAGGAGTGTCATGGACGTACCTGTGTGGGGCTGGGCCGCCGTCCTGGCGGTGATCCTGGCCATGTTGGCAGTCGACCTCGTCGCCCACCGCCGTGAGCACGTCGTCTCGGTGCGCGAAGCGGCCGTGTGGAGTGCGATCTGGGTCAGCCTCGGCCTCGGCTTCGGGGTCGTGGTGTGGAGCGTGTACGGCGCCCGGGCCGGTGGCGAGTACTTCGCGGGATACCTGATCGAGAAGAGCCTCGCCGTCGACAACGTGTTCGTCTTCGCGCTGATCTTCAGCTACTTCGCCGTGCCGCGGCAGTACCAGCACCGGGTCCTGTTCTACGGCGTTCTCGGCGCGCTGGTCTTCCGGGCGATCTTCATCGCCGGCGGGGCGGCCCTGCTCGAGCAGTTCCACTGGATCCTCTACGTTTTCGGGGCCTTCCTCGTCATCACCGGCTGGCGGATGTTCCGCCACCGCAACGAGGAGTCCGACCCCGGCCGCAACCCGGTGCTGAGACTGGTCCGGCGGTTCGTGCCGACCACGGACGAGTTCCACGGCCAGAAGTTCTGGGTGCGGAAGGCCGGCAGGTGGGTCGCGACGCCGCTGTTCGTGGTGCTGGTCATGGTGGAGACCTCCGACATCGTCTTCGCCGTCGACTCCATCCCCGCGATCTTCGCGGTCACCCAGGAGCCGTTCCTGGTCTTCACCAGCAACGCCTTCGCGATCCTGGGGCTGCGCGCGATGTACTTCCTGCTCGCGGACCTGATCCACCGGTTCGTCTACCTCAAGCTCGGGCTCGCCGCGATCCTGGTCTTCGTCGGGGTCAAGATGCTCCTGCTCGACGTCTACAAGATGCCGATCGGCGTCTCCCTCGGCGTGATCGCGCTTCTCATCACCGTCTCCGTCGCGGCCAGCCTGCGCGCCACGCGGGGCTCCGCGTCAGCCGCGGTTCGTGTCGGCGGCGAGGACCAGGTCGATGAACTCCCCCACCGCGGTGCCTGACTCGAGGGGATGCCGGAAGCGCCCGGCGCGGACGACGGTGTAGTTGTTGCGACGCCCGACCCGCTGCTTGACGACGTACCCCGACTGCTCGAGCTCCCGGACGATCTGCTGGACCGCGCGCTCGGTGATGCCGACGCGCTCGGCGACGTCCCGGAGCCGGGCGTCGGGGGTCGCTGCCAGGCAGACGAGGACGTGTCCGTGGTTGGTCAGGAAGGTCCAGCCGTGCGCAGCGGTCATGGGGCACACGGTAGGACAACCACGAACCGCAGTTCCGCTGTCAGCCGGCGAGCGTGCCTGCGAAGATCTGCCAGGCCAACGCCGACTTCGCCGTCAGGCTCAGCACGATGTACGCCCGCTCGCCGTACAGGTAGTCGGCCCACCTGCCGCGGCCGCGATACTGGAGCCACTGGTTCAGCGCGAAGACGTTGAAGAAGACGAACAGCGACACGAAGATCCCGTAGACGAACCCGGGTGGTTCTGCCGATGAGGCCGATCCTGGTGACACGAGGTAGATGGCGATGGCCAGCCAGGGGACGACACCGGCGATGCAGCCGAAGATGAAGGGCAGCCAGCCGTGGCTGCGCGGCTCTTCGTACTTCTCCTGGAGCCAGCCGAAGAGGATCATCGCTGCGTTGACACCGAAGAGCGCCACCAGCGCAGCGATGTCGGAGATACCGACGAGCTGTGCGATGAGCACGATCATCAGTGACGCGGAGAGGGAGTACTCCACCCATCTGGCGGCGTTGCGGTGCCGGGAGAGGTCGGTGAGATAGCCCCGCCACCACACGGTGCTCACGAGGACGTGGGCCACGGCGGACAGCGCGAGGAAGCCGGCGACGGCCAGGCCGGTGGCGATGTCGAACAGCACGACCGGGTCCTGCGGAGCGGTGCCGGGCGGCCCCTGGAGGTAGGTGCCGGTCACCGGCAGGCTGAAGTCGGAGGCCAGCGCGACGACCACCACCGCCTGGAGGGCGTGTAGCGCCGCGGCAGCCAGGTTGAGCCGCCTGAGGCTTCGCTGCTCCCTCTCCGGGATGCTGTCCGTCCCCATGGTGACCCCCTCCGGTCGACGCCTGGTGCTCTCAGTGTGCCGGTCAATGCCTGCGCCCGGATGAAATCGACCTCGTCGCCGACGAGCGCCATGGCCTGGTAGCCGGCGGGGATGTCGTCGAGATCGACGGCGGGGTCGAAGACCTTGCCGGGCTCGATGCGGCCCTCGAGGATGTCGGGCGTCAGCTCTTCGATGTAGGCGCGCGCCGGGGCGGGGCCTCCGGTGAGGGGGATGTTGCCGCCGAAGAGGCTGCCGAACCCGATGGGACCCGCCCGCTGCGCACTCCGGGCACGCAAGAAGGCGCCCATGTCATCGGAAGACACAGACGCCTTACGCGCGTAGTCTCAGCCGCCCAGCAGGAGCCAGGCGAGCGCCAACACGATCACCAGAGCGGCGACCGCGAGGGCGCCCCAGATCCAGCGCGACCCGGACGCCTCGGGCTCGGGACGATCGACGAAGGCCTGGAACATCTGAGTGCTGGCGCCGGGGTCGAGCTCGTCTTCGGGCATGGACAGAATGCTACATACCGGCGGAACGGTGCCTGTCCCGGCCTACAGCCCGACTCACCTACCGAGCCGCCGACCCGATGGCCGAGGATCTGCACGCCGGCGCCCGACCGCAAGGGCGCTTCGCTACGCGATGGCCTCCGGCCACCCCTGCCCGGACACCGACGAGCCAGGGGGCTGGCTATCGGGTCGGTGGCCCTCCATGGCCATCCACTGGCTTGGCGGTTCCATCCGAACGAACGCGGCGCGGGACACCGTGGCCCAGTGACGGAAACGCTGCCGACGCTCGTACTGAACAGGGCTGAACGCGGCAGACCAGGATCGTCGACGACGCTGTAGCTTCCGATATCGAGCTCGCTTGGGGTGACCTGGAGGGGACTAGAGTGCGAACTCCGACCCATTGACGAGGTGTGGCATGAACATGCGCGACGATCGGACGGCCGAGTTCCATCGGTTGCACGCCTCGGGGTGCTTCGTGATGCCGAACCCGTGGGACGCTGGGAGCGCCCGGGCCCTGGAGCAGATGGGCTTCAAGGCGTTGGCCACGACGAGTGCCGGGCTCGCCTGGACGTTGGGTCGCGCGGACAACCAGGTCACACTCGATCAGGCGCTCGAGCATCTTCGTCTCATCGTTGAGGCAGTGAACGTGCCGGTGAACGCTGATTTCGAGGGTGGTTACGCGGTAGATCCTGCCCACGTCGCAGCGAATGTGAAAATGGCTGCGGACACGGGGATCGCGGGGCTCTCGATTGAAGACTCATCGGGCGACGAGGCCCATCCGCTCTTCGACTTCGAACTGGCCGTGGACCGTATTGGCGCCGCGCGACAAGCGATCGACGAAAGCGGCACGGGGATCGTCCTGACCGGTCGCTCCGAGGGGTTCGTGTGCGGGCGCCCCGACATCGACGAGACGATTCGCAGGCTCCGGGCCTACGCCGAAGCCGGCGCCGACTGCCTCTACGCTCCCAGGATCGACGAGACAGAGCACGTCGCCGCCATAGTCTCCGCCGTCTCACCCAAACCGGTGAACCTTCTGATCAACGCTCCGTTCACCACCGTCGCGGAGGCGGCACTGCTGGGAGTACGGCGGATCAGCGTGGGGGGCACACTCGCGCGCACCGCATGGGACGGATTCCTGACAGCCGCGAGGGAGATCGCCGACGCGGGAACGTTCTCGCGGTTCGAGCGCCTACCCAACGTCGATGCGCTGTTCGGCGGCTGAGGGATGTGCGAGGAGCGCCTTCTCGACCTGCTTCCACTCGGAGCGTCGAGGAGTATGCGCGGATCACCGCCGAGCTTGCCAGCACGTAGGGACCAGTCGCCGACAGTCAGCGTGTCGCTCCGCAATGCGGTAAGCCAGCGAGCCGGCTGTCTGCCACCGCCCATGGTCGCTGAGTGGTGAGGCCGACGGACTGATTCCAGCGTTTGGCCCAGCCGTCATGTGACCGGCGGGATGATGAAGAGACGGTCCCGGTCACGGCCGGCCTGCCGCACGGGAAGTGGACGACTGCCATGGAAGACCATCGAGAGACACGGCGCTTCGTGATCATCCCCAAGGTCGCGCATCCTTGGTTCGAGGAAGTACGTCGGGGCGCCCTCGCACAAGCGCAGCTATTGCAGGAGAAGTTGGGCGGCGAGATCTCCGTCGACTACGTTCCGCCCGCGAAGGCCAGCGTCACGTTGCAAGACTCCCTGCTCGCGGAGGTCACTGCGACGAACCCGTCCGGCATCCTCATCGATCCCGTCGACGTCATCGCGAACATGCCTGCCATGGCTGCCGCCCGGGAATCGGGAATTCCGGTGGTGGTCTTCGACTCCCCGTCGACGGATCCAGCCTTCACCAGCGTGGGGAACGACTTCTCAGAGCAGGGCGCGACTAGCGGCGCGCCGTCTCGTTGAGCTGATAGGAGCAACCGGAGAGGTGGCCATCATGCAGGGCTTCCCGACGGCTCCGAACCACCGTCAGCGCTATGAGGCACAGCTCGCGGTGCTGCGCGAGTGCCCAGGCATCACCGTGGTTGATGGTGGCGTCGACAACGACAGCATCGAGCAGGCCAAGGCGCAGGCTGCCGCCGTCCTCGCCACCCATCCGGGTCTCAGGGGCTACCTGTGCTGCGACGCGTCCGGCCCCATTGGGATAGCCACAGCCATTCGGGAGGCCGGCAGGGTGGGGCAGGTGACGGCTGTCGGTATGGACGGGATCGAACCCATCCTGCACGCGATCAAGGACGGTGTTCTGGAGTCGTCGGCCGCGACGATCCCTGACATGCAAGGATCCATGGCTTTGTTGATGCTGTGGCAGGCCGCCGAGGGCATACGGATACCGCAGAAGATCGACACCGGAATCGACCTCATCACCGCGGCCAATGTCGATGACTTCCTTGCGGCCTACCAGCGCCGGAAGGTGGGCGGCCAATAGGCGGCTAACGCCGTGGCGTAGCGCCTACGCTCGGCGCATGAGTGTGGCTGACGATCCCGATCGAGCACGGGATGCGCGGCTCATCTACGCACGTCCCGCTGTTCGTGCACCGTCTGCAGCTTCTCGGGGTTGCGCACGAAGTAGATCTTGCCGATCCGGCCGTCGTCGACCACCGCCGTGACGACCGAGTCCAGTTCGCCGTCGAGACTGACGAACATCGCGGGCGCGCCGTTGACCACGCCCCACTCGACACCGATCTCGGCGTCCCGCGGGGTCACCGACCAGAGGAACCGGGCGACCTTGTCCGGGCCGTGGATCGGCCGGAGGTTGGCCTTCTTGAGCCCGCCGCCGTCGGAGAGCAGCACCACATCGGGCGCCAACAGGTCCATCAGCGGCTGCAACTCGCCACCTGCGGCCGCCTCGAAGAAGCGGGTCATCAGCTCGGCCGTCTCCTGCGGAGGGCTCCCCCGGGGCCGGCGCGCCTGCACGTGGTTGCGGGCCCGGGAGGCTAGCTGGCGCACCGCTTCCGCTGTCCGGTCGACGGCAGCGGCGATCTCGTCGTACCCGAAGCCGAAGACATCCCGCAGCACGAACACCGCCCGCTCCAGCGGGGTCAGCGTCTCCAGGACGACGAGCATCGCGAACGACACCGAGTCGGCGAGCTCGACGTCCTCGAGCACGTCCGGTCCCGTCACCAGCGGCTCGGGCAGCCAGGTCCCGACGTAGGACTCGCGCTGCCGCTGCAGCGTGCGCAGCCGGTTGAGCGCCTGCCGGGTGACGATCCGGACCAGGTATGCCCGCGCGTCCCGGACGGCAGCGTGGTCGACGTCGGCCCACCGCATCCAGGAGTCCTGCAGCACGTCCTCGGCGTCGGCAGTGCTGCCGAGCATCTCGTAGGCGACGGTGAAGAGAAGCCCGCGGTGCTCGGCAAAGGCGTCAGTCGCCGCGGCCTCAGCGCCCTCGATCACGGGGTCGTCGGTCACTGGTCGCTCACCGGGCCAGCTCGCAGCGGTCCTTGAAGCCCTGGCTGGTCAGCCCGAGCGCACTGTTGAAACGCGAGCGCTCGTTCTCCACGGCGATCATCATGGTCAGCTCCACGAAGCCATCGTTGCCCAGATCGGCCCGCAGCGCCTCCGCCATGTCGTCGCTGACCTCAGGCGGCGTGGCGGTCATCGCCTCGGCGTACTCCAGCACCCGGCGCTCCAGCTCGGTGAACTCGTCCGACTCACGCCAGCGCGGCACCTCGCCGAGCTTGCTGGTGTCGAGGCCCTGGCTGTGCGCGGCGTACCACCCGAAATCCATGCACCAGCTGCAGCCGATCCGCGACGCGGTGGCCAGCTGCGCGAGCACCTTCAGGTCTGGGTCGAGGCGCTTCCACTTCGCGACACCCTGCTCGAAGCGCAGCACCGACCAGAGCACCTGCTTGTTGTGCGTCAGCGCCAGCCCGCTGTCGAGCACGTCGCCGTAGGTACGGCGGGAGTACCACTGGATGATCCGGTCGAACAGCCCGGAGCCCTCACGGAGCGGGACCCGGGCCGCGGCGCGGCGCTCCTCCGCCAAGGTGGTGGTGTTCATCTGCTGTCTCCTCGTCGTAGGTCGGACCCGGCGGATCCGTCTTGACATGGAGACACCGGCCGGTGTCCATCCGTGACATCTGACCTCCGCGAGTCGCCGCTCCAGCTGATGTCCCTAGTCGCGCAGGAGGAGATTGAAGCGCCCTACGTACGGCTCATCCACCAAGGACGATGACTCCTTCATCTGTCTCGGCGGATCGTTCTTAGGAACGAGTGTGCTCGCCACGCACACCAACCCACTGCCGCCGAGCGCACCGCGCAGCCAGGAGGTCCTGATGCCGACCACCGTGGCCCGGGAAGTCGTGATGCCGTTCTCCCCGGACGTGTGACGGCAGGAAAGCGGGCCAGACGTCGTGCGACGACCGCACCACGGGATCCGTAACAACTCGGAAAGTGCGGCCGAGGTTGCCTCGCGAGAGCTGCTCGACGGGGCGCAACGGCGCGTGCTCCTCGGCGTGTGCATCGTGGTGGGCGCCGCCACGACGGTTCCCGCCAGCTACAACTACGTGCTCGTCCCCATGCTGAACGGGCTCGGAGCGAGCGAGTCGCAGGGCTCTCTGTTGCGGCAACTTCCCAGCATCGCCGGACTGCTGGTCATCTTCCTCGCCGGCATCCTCGGTCATCGATGGGGCGAACGTCGCTTCATCACCAGATGCGGAGTCCTCTTCACCGCTGGCAATGCCGCCGTCGCAGTGGCTCCGGGCATGGGAGTCGCCGTGGCGGGGCTCGTGCTCGAGAGCATCGGCGCTTCGGGCTTCATCGTGGTCGCGCTTGCTCTGCTCAGCGCGCAGGTGTCGAACGACGAGGCGCGGGCGTCTGCATTCGCCACCTACGCGATGGTGGGTCCCATCATCTACCTCGGCATGCCGCCGCTCGCAGGAGTCATCGTGGACCACAGCAGCTGGCGGCTCGTTGCCGTGGTCTGGGCGCTCAGCGGACTCGTCATCCTCATCGCGGCCCGTATGTTCCTCCCCGCGGATGATCCGCCCCGCGATGCGCAGGAGCTGGTCACCCCCGCACTGGCCGGTGTGGTGCTGATGGCGGCCGTTCAGACCGTGAGCGCCGCCAACCGGGACGGGGTGCTCTCGGTGGCAGCGCTGGTGCGCCTGGGGGTGGCTCTCGTCGCGTTCGTCATCCTGTACCGGGTCTTCCGGCGTACAGCGTCCCCTTCGCTGTCGTTGGGGGCGATACGGCAGGGCGGGATGTCCCTCCTCCTGATCATCGTCATCCTCGTGTCGTTCGCGAACCTCTGGTTCTACATGACCGTCGCCCTGCAGTACGAGTACGGCCTCAATGCCCTGCAGACCGCCGTGGCGATGCTGCCGGCTCAGCTGGCAGGGATCGGGGGAGCCGTGATCACGCGCAGGGTCCTGCGCAAGAGGGGGATCACCGTCGCCGGCACGACCATGCTCGTTGGCCTCGCCGTGAGCCTGCTGCTCAGCACGCTGATCACTGCGGATTCGCCGCTGTGGGTTCCGGTCGTGGTGATGAGCATCTACGCCGCTGCCTCCGTAGGGGCGGGCATCCCACTCACCAACGCCGTCATGAACCTCGCTCCCGAGGGGGAGGACGGCAGTGCATCCGCGTTCCGCAGCGCTGCCGGCAACATTGGTGCCGCTGTCGGTGTGATCGTGATGTCCGCGATCGTGTTCGGCACCTTTTCCGGGTCGCTGACGAACAAGCTCGAGAGCGCAGGACTGAACTCGAAGCAGTCGGCCAGCATCGCCGAGAGCATCCGCGCAGGGGTGACGTCCGAAGACGTGTCGGCCAACTACTCGGTGCCACTCAAGCAGGTCGAGCAGATCGCAGACGTCCAGCGCGACGCAATGGCAGACGGCCTGCGCGCACACGGGCTGTGGGGAGCCGTATTCACCGGCGTCTGCCTGGTGATCTTCTACTGGTCTCGCCGGCGGCAGGCAAAGGCAGTCGATCCCGGCTCGAACGCGCCTCCGGCGTAACGTGCGAGCGGTGGGCGCCGCCCATGCGCCCGACACACGTCGGCCCCCTCACGTGCCGGAGTTCGCCAACCGGACCGGATCATTCGGAGCCGACGGAGTCGAACACCTCGATCCGCTCTTCGTGCCGCACCCGGACCGATCCGGCGTACCCGTCGACCAAGCCGACCACGACGTCGTACTCGTCCCCGGTGGTGCTGCGCAGCCCCACCGTCCAGGAATTGTCGGCCGGGTGGTGCTCCTCCGCGCTGATTGACAGGGCGTCCGGGTTCAAGGCGTACGCCGTCGCGGCGCTGCGTCGTGCCCGCAGGACCGCGGCCTCCCGCGGGGTCGGCGTCGCCGCCGGTCGACCCACCACCTCGAGCAGGTCATGGAAGGCGCGGGTCACGCCGTCGTGCGACGCCTCCGAGACGGTCGCCGTACTGGTCCCGGTGGTCACGAGGAGCCCGATCTCCAGCGCACCCGGACTCGCACCCCAGCTGGTGTGCCACCGGTGCTGGTGAAGGGAGTAGTGCCGCGGTGCGTCGGCACCGGCGTACAGGACCGGCTCCAGGGCAGCGAGGACCCGCACCTCGTCGACGGCATCGCCGGCGTCGTCCGGCTCCGGCACCGGCAGATCCAGGAGGAACTGCAGGTACGCCGGGCCGTCAGGTCGGGCACGGTAGCCGACCTGGACCCGGACCCGGTCCACCCGGCCCAGCGTGAGAAGCGGGCGCGAAGACCCGTGGGCCGCATGACTGGCCATGTCCTCAGCGTTGGACGTGAGGGGGAACAGGTCAAGCACCTCGACCCATTCCGAAATCGGCTTCGCCGACATTGCACCCGCCGGGTCCTGGAACAACCACGGCGGTTTCGGGGTTGGACTGCGCATGACGACACTGGGGCTCATAGGCGCAGGGAACATCGGGCAGGCCGTCGCGCGGCTCGCCATCGACCACGGGTACGACGTGGTGCTGAGCAACTCACGCGGTCCCGAGACGTTGACCGACGTGGTAGCCGACCTCGGCCCCGCAGCGCAGGCCGATACCGCCGAAGGCGTCGCGATGCGGGGCGACATCGTCGTCGTGACCATCCCGCTGAGGGCCTACCGCGACGTGCCCGTCGAACCACTCAAGGGCAAGGTCGTGATCGACACCAACAACTACTACCCCCAACGCGACGGGCAGATCGCCGCGCTCGATGACCACTCGACCACGTCAAGCGCCCTGCTGCAGGCGCACCTGCCGGACTCGCACGTGGTGAAGGCGTTCAACCACATCATGTCCGCGCACCTCACCGAGCACGCCGAGCCGGCAGGCAGTGCCGGGCGCAGGGCGCTGGCGATCGCCGGTGACGACGAGGCGGCCAAGGCCACGGTGGCGACGATCATCGACGAGTTCGGCTTCGACGTCGTTGACGCGGGCGCGCTCGCAGAGAGCTGGCGCATCGAGCCCGGCACACCCGGCTACGGGCCCCGCCTCGACGCCGGCGAGCTGCGCGAGGCGCTGGCGTCCGCGGAACGTTGAGTCATCGCGGGCTCTGCGGTGGTCCCCGTGGCGGTCCCGGGCAGCCGCGACCAGGACGTCCACTGCGACCGTGATCGCAGCATCAGGTGCCCGGACCTCACTGCCCACGCTGAGGGCGAGGTCCTCGAGGTGTACCGCCAGCTCGACGCAGCGTGTCTGCAGATACCCGTCGAGCGACATCTCCTCGCGCGTAGTACCGCACCGGCGAGACGGGAACCGCGCCGAGCACCGCACCGTCGAGGAACCACTCCACCTGGAGGACGCTGCGCGCAAGGTGACCAGCCAGACCGCCGACCGACATACCTGCAAGCACGGACTCGGCCTCCCACGCCTGGGCGACCTCACCACTGCCCAGAAGCTGCACTGCCGTCTCGGCCGCTTCTAGATAGATGGTCCGTACCGCACCCGTCATACGTGCACCTTCTCAGCCCGGGACCTTCGCCTCTGCGCGAGGGCCACGAGCCGCCGCAGCGTGGTGCTTATGAGTGCAGTGGTCAAGACCGTCCATGGCGAGCTTCGCGGCAGCGTGACGGAGGGTGTGTCCGCCTTCCTGGGAGTTCCCTACGCGGCACCCCCGTCCGGAGCGAATCGGCTGCGTCCGCCCCAGCCGGTCGAGCCCTGGAGCGGCCAACGCGACGCCACCAGGTACGGGCCGTCCCCGCCTCAGGTGGCTCCCCCGGAGAGCGCCGGGTCCGAATGGGACACCGGCGTGACGGGTGAGGACTACCTGACCCTCAACGTCTGGACGCCCGAGCCCGGAGCCGGTGGCTTGCCGGTGATGGTGTGGATTCAGG
The DNA here is from genome assembly GCA_963700955.1 of uncultured Actinomycetota bacterium. Classification (GTDB taxonomy): domain Bacteria; phylum Actinomycetota; class Actinomycetes; order Propionibacteriales; family Nocardioidaceae; genus Nocardioides_C. The sequence continues at coordinate 26,246 of CAVOZH010000005.1, forward strand.
GCGGAGCGTTCGAGATCAGCTCGACGGCGGCGTACGACGGGAGCCGCTTCGCCCGCGACGGGGTCGTCTGCGTGGTCATCAACTGGCGTGTCGGCGCCGACGGGTTCCTGTATCTCGGCGACGGCATCGCCAACGTCGGCCTGCTCGACCAGGTCGCGGCCCTGGAGTGGGTGCGGGAGAACATCACCGCTTTCGGCGGTGACCCCGGCAACGTCACCGTCTTCGGCGAGTCGGCTGGTGCGATGAGCATCGGCACCCTGCTCTCCATGCCCCGCGCCGCAGGGCTGTTCCGGCGAGCGATCGTCCAGAGCGGCGCAGCCCATCACGTGTCGCCGGCCGAGACCGCGTTGCGGATCGGGCGGTACCTCGCCGAGAAGCTCGGCGTGCCACCGACCCGTGAGGCGATCGCGGCGGTCCCTGTGGATCGTCTGCTCACGGCGCAGGCGGAGTTCGGCGCGGAGCTGGCACATCCGGACCCGGACCGCTGGGGCCAGGAGATGGTGACCACGATGCCGTGGCAGCCGGTGATCGACGGGGAGGTCGTTCCCGGTCCTCCGCTCGCGCGGATCACGGCCGGTGCCTCCGCGGGGGTGGATCTCCTCGTCGGCACCAACACCGACGACTGGAGGATGTTCCTCGTCATCACCGGCGAGATCGGTCAGATCACCGATGAGGTCCTGGCCGGGCCGGTCGACGTCCACGGGCGTCACGCCCTGGCTGCGTACGGGCTCCCGGTCGAGTCGGCGCTCGCGGCGTACCGAACCAGGTATCCCGACGCGGCCCCTGGGGACCTGCTAGCGAAGGTGCAGACGGACTGGTGGGTGCGCATACCGGCGATCCGTCTGGCCGACGCGCACGCGGCAGCTGCTGCGAGCACCTACATGTACGAGTTCGCGTGGCCGGCACCGGGACTCGGCGCCGTCCACGCCCTCGAGATCCCCTTCGTCTTCGACTCCCTGGGCAAGGACGCCCGCCTCTTCGGGCCGCTCATCGGCGAAGACGCACCGCAGGAGCTCGCGGACACCATGCACGCCGCCTGGGTCTCCTTCGCCACTAACGGTGACCCGGGCTGGCCGAAGTACGAGCTCGGCCGCAAGGCCACCATGCGCTTCGACACGACCTCACGGGTGGTGGACGACCCCCGCGCCTGGGAACGCGCCCTGTGGGAGGGCGTCCGCTAGATGTGATGCCCAGCCTGAACCGACATCACGGTCGGAGGTGCCAAACGGCACCAAGCGCCTCTGAGCGACTAAACGGTTCTAACGGACTAGACCCTTCAAAGCGACCAAACGGTTCGAAAGGGCTATGGAGCCACCCGTAACCGCTCAATAACGTCGTGAGTGTTGTTGATGCACGGCTCACCGATTTGTGGGCCGCCTACATCGCCGGGAGAGGAGGTCCCGGCCGATGCTGCGAGGACCCCGCGAACCGTTCAAACGTCCGGCTGAAGCCCCCTGCCGGTGCGGGTCGTCGACACCAGGGAAATGACCGTCCCTACACCTTGTACCGCCGGACGGATCCATCAACCTAGGAGTTCACGTGCACAAGCTCACCACGATCATGGCTGCTGCCTTCGTGTCCGCGGTGGCGGCTGGCGCCTTGCTTGCCTCACCCGGCTCGGCCGAGTCGCTTCCTTCTTCCAAGGCTGCTGTCGCGGTCGACAACCTCATCGACCTCTCGCAAGCCGCCGGCGGTGCCTCGCCGACCGGCTCTGCCGGGGACACCGGCTGGGTCGACGTGCTGGAGACCAAGATCAAGACCGCGAGCCAGAAGGACCTGGTCTTCGACGTCGCGATGCAGTGCGGGATCGTCACCGACACGACGGTGAAGAGCAGCGGCGGGACACAGTCGACGGCCACCGCGCGCGCGAACATGGCAGTGCGGGTCCTGGTCGACGGTTCCCCGGCCATGCCCGACAACAGCATCGATGCCACGAAGGAGAGCGCCGAGGGTGTCGTCTTCTGCGACCGGGTGCAGACGCTGTCCGCCAAGTTCGCCGGCCTGAACTGCACCGCCGACGCAGACACGGGCGTGGTGACCTGCACCGACCCGGAGGAACTGCGGCTGATCCTGAAGTCGCTCAGTGCGAGCAGCTTCAACTTCGCCAAGACCGACGTCGGTAGCGGTGCGCACACGGTGACGGTGCAGGCACGGGCCCAGGCCGGGGTCAACTTCGACGACGACGCATCCGGTGGTGCGCTCGCCGGTGCCGAGGCCTTCGCCGGCGCAGGCTCGCTCGCCGTCGAGGAGGTCCGTCTCGTCAAGGACGCCGACATCGTCGTGGACCTTCAGTAGGGTCTGCGCACAGCAGAGGCCCGTGACCTTCGGACCGCCGGCAACAGCCTGAAGGTCACGGGCCCCCGCCCGGCCCGGTTCCTCGAGGACCGAGAGTTTGGTCACCTCCGGACCGTCACGACAACGGCCGGGCTGGACAGCGCTCCACCCGCCCTGCCAACCTCCCGATATGCCTGAGCGAGCGCGTCTCGAGGACGACCTGAAACAGGTCCAGTCGGATCTTGAGATGGCGTCGAACTCCTTCGAGGCCTCGGTAGACGAACTCGCTGAGCTCTTGGGATCCAAGGACGCCTCGCGCATCAGCGCCGCCAAGGACGCGATGCACATGTGGAGCGAGGCGGTCAAGACCCACGCTGAGAAGGAGCGGGCCCTTCAACGAAGGCTTGTCTACCTGACGACGAGGGAACTCAGCCAGAGTGCCGCCAAATCTGTCAGGTCCGCGTCGAGAGCAACGTGGTCGACCTTCTGGGTCGTGGTCTTCGCGATGATCGCCTGGACAGCAGCCACGTTCATGGCAGTGCTCGTCTACGGCACGCGCTGAGGCCCCGGCACGCGCTGAGGCCCGACGCCAGCCCCTCGACTGCACGACCGGTTGGTTTGCCTCCCTCCGCCTCGGGTCAGGGAGGTCGCGTGGTCCACCTCCTGACCCGGCATCACGGGCGTTGCGTTCGGGGAGTAGGTTTACCGCCCGTGCCGGGCCAGATGAGCAGTTTCGAAGCCGCCGCCTATGCGCGAATGCTCGACCAGGCCCTGGCCCGACACCTGCATGACAGAAACCGGCTTCCGGTTCGGCTACCCACAGCCACCTCGTACACGCGGTTGGCTGCGATGTTGCGCGAGTGGGAGACCACTACAGACGCGGTACTGCTGCGTGATTCCGGTACGGCGGTGCGGGTGCTCTGGGTGGCACGGCTGCAGGGGGAGGAAGCCTGGCCACCTCGCGGCGTACTGGCCGCGGCCGACGGTACCTGGGTGCTCGAGCACGACTGCCGCGTCACCCGGCTGTACTGAGCTGGACGTTTGTATCTGCGGGTAGTCAGCCTTGTCGGCCCCCTTCGGCACTCGTCGCCTCGACCACCGTCAGGGCGTCGGCTCAGCCACGATGCGAAGTATGCCGACGCAACGACTCGGACTCGCTGGTCCCGCCGACCCGGCCCGTGATCGGGTGGCTGAGGCGGCCGACGGGGTCGTCTAGCCCTCTTGCACGCGCAAACCCCCCAGTCTGGCGATACAGGTTGCATGTGGTTCAGCGCAGGCTGGAAGTGAACCAAAACAAACACGGGGCCACACTCCGCCGCCGTGGGCCGCTCTGGTCGACGAGCGTGAGTGCAGGGGGGCGGACCTGGGCGTCCCATTCCGCGGGCAGGCGCATCGAGCGCGGTCCGCACCAAACACGGGGGAAGAGAGCAGGGGAGCGCCATGTCACGTGCGGCGCACTATGCAGCCTTAGGCCTGGCTTCGTTAGGCCTCGTGGGGAGCAGTCTGATCGCCATCGCCCCGGCGTACGGCGACCATGTCAGGCACGACAGCTACAGGGAAGTCAGCGGCTCACACTGTCTACGCAGCAGTCACGACCGCGAGTGCAAGTCGAAGACAGACCTCGACGTCCACTCGTGGGACGTTCGCGGGCACTCGGACCGGAAGATCGTCAAGCTCAAGGTTGATGTCGACTTCTTCCAGAAGAGCCATGAGCACAGGCGGTTCCACGACCACAACAGGTGCGACGACCGGAACCGCAGCGACCACAACGGTGACTGGAACCGCAGCGACCACAACAACTGTCCCGATCGGAACCGACACGACAACAAGTGCCACTGGAACCGCAGCGACAACAACAACAGTGACTGGAACCGCAGCCACAACAACAAGTGCGACCGGAACCGGAACGACAACAACAACAAGTGCGACTGGAACCGGAGCGACAGCAACAACAAGTGCGACCGTAACCGGAACGACAACGGGAACGGGAACAACGGGAACAACGGGAACAACGGGAACAACGGGAACAACGGGAACAACGGGAACAACGGGAACAACGGGAACTACACCCCGAACCCTGACCCCAACGGGACCAACGGCAACAACGGGAACAACGGGAACAACGGGAACAACGGGAACAACGGCAACAACACCCCGAACCCCGACCCGAACGGGAACGCGTACGGGCAGAACAACACCCCGAACCCCGACCCGAACGGGAACGCGTACGGCCAGAACAACACCCCGAACCCTGACCCGAACGGGAACGCGTACGGCCAGAACAACACCCCGAACCCTGACCCGAACGGGAACGCGTACGGGCAGAACAACAACCCGAACCCTGACCCGAACGGGAACGCGTACGGCCAGAACAACACCAACGGGAACGGCAACGTGACGAACACCCCGGGCACGAACGTCCAGGGCACCACGCCTGCCGCCCCGACGCCGAGCGCCAAGTGTGGCCGGAACACCGACGTTCAAACCACGAGTGTCGACTGCAAGGCGAACGACAACCGCAACTACGGGTCGGCCAACCGCGGCTTCTCCCGTATGCACCGCCACGACTTCAACGACGACCTCGGCGAGGTGAAGTTCCAGTTCTGGGACGAGCACAAGGACGAGTGGAGGACGTTCGCAACCAGAGACATCGACGAGGACGGGGAAGCACACGTCACGCTCAAGATCAGGCTCAAGCACCACGACACGCTGACGGTGCGGGCGAAGTACTCCGGTGTCGAGGACGAGATCAGGGGGTCGACGTCGCACGAGGTCGAGATCGACTGACGCTCCTCGAACAGGTCAAGAACGACATCACTGCACTACCCGCATCAGGAAGCGCAGGTGTCAACCGAGGCCCTCTTCCCCAGGGAAGAGGGCCTCGTCTCTGGCTTGCGACGCGTCGTACGCCTCAGCTGCCCGAGGTCGGTGGCTTCTCGGCCTGAAGCTGGGTCTCCGTCTCGGCGAAGCCGACCGATCGGTAGACCCGGATGGCGAGGTACTCCGGGTCGGCAACCATGACGAGCGTGCGCGCGCCGAGCTCTGCGAAGCCGTACTCGCTGACGCGGTGCACCAGCGTCCCGGCCAGCCCGCGGCCGCGCGCTTCGGGGCGGGTCTCGACCGACTGGAAGCGGGCAAGGTCCGAGCCGGCGCGGAAGAGCCCCATGCCCGAAAGCAGGCGACCATCCTCGAAGGCGCCGAACCAGGCGCCGTGTCCGCCCTCGACGAGGCCACGGATGGTCCTCACCTTGGCGACCGAGAACTCCCGGTAGGACTGCGGGTCGAGGCCTTCGCTGATGCAGGACATCCGCAGGTCGACGAGCTGCCCCCAGTCCTCGTCACTCACCAGCGAGCGGTACTCGGCGTCGCGGTTCGGGCGCGGTGGTTCCTGGACGCTGGTTGCGGTCATGACTGCCTGGCCCTCGACGTCCAGTCCCCTTTGGCCGAAGGGGGAGAGGGCGTCGGCCGATCCGTCGACGCCGTCGAAGCCGAGCGCGACGTGTTCGGCCTCGGGAAACTCCTTCGCGAACGCCTCGAGCCAGCCCTCGGCGTCATCAACGGCCGGCGGGGACTCGAGCAGCAGGAAGTTGCCCCACCAGTGGCCTGGGTTGTGCGGTGACCGTACGACGAGGTGGTCGCCCCGGTCCTCGATCTCGCTACCTCCCAGCCGAAGCAGAGCGAGGTCTGTCTGGTGGCCGAGCGACTTGATGTGCACGCGGAGACTCTAGGGCGCCTTCTCGGTGAGCATGCCCAGGACAGGCGAGTGCGCCTGCTCAGAGCACCTTTGCGCCGGTGGTGTAACGCATTGCCGGTGACGAACGGTAAAGGAGTGACGGGAGTGTCATTTGTAGTCCGATCAGCGCGGAGGGGCGTATGGATCGATCGCTTGCGGCAGTTGCCGAGAAGTTGGCTTACGAGTTCGGAGACATGCGGAACAGCGCTGTGATCAGCGTGCTGAGCGACTGCGTCGACGAGTACCCGTACGACGGCCCGCACTTCATCGAACAGGCTGCCAGGGCACGCCTCCTGCGTCTCGGGCGGCCACAGAGCGGGTGGCCGACGATCCCCGCACGAGACGCCTTGGACGTCTCCCTGCACGACAGTGAACTTGCAGATGAGCTGGAGCTGACCGCCCGCCTGATGGTCGCCACGAACGAGTCGGACACCGCACTCGCTCAAGAGGAGGTCGACCGGATCCTCGGGGTGAGCCTGTGTCTCTCGGCGATCCCCAGACAAGCGTTTCCGGTCCAGGCGAAACCGCGTCATCGGCAGCTGCACCGTTTGGCGTAGCAGTCGAAACGGGCCAGGTGCACCCATGCCAACTCATTTGCATCGGGCTGGACCAGTTGGTAGGAAGGCGCCTCGTGTTTTCTCGGGGCTAGACGAGTCGGAGGGACTCCAATGGCTACACAGAACGGGCAGTTTTCTGCCGACATGACCGACTACGAACGGATCGGCGGAGGGCCGGCTGTCAAAGCGGTCGTGGATCGCTTCTACCAGCTGATCCTGGCCGACGAGCAGCTCGTCGGCTTCTTCGAAGACACCGACATGCCGCAGCTCAAGCGCCACCAGGCACTGCTGATCTCGCAGGTACTCGGCGGTCCGGCCAACTACGACGGTCGTGACCTCCAGCAGGCCCACGACGGCATGGACATCGCCCGAGACGACTACCTCAAGGTGGTGTCGTACCTGGTCCAGGCGCTCCAGGAGGCGGGCGTCGCTCCGGAGATCATCGGGCGCGTAGGCGACGCGCTGGCTGCGACGGAGAAGGACGTCGTTGCCGCCGGCACGAGCTGAAGGGCGTTATGAATACCGATGCTCTGAAGTACAGCTGGGAGCAGGTCACCAAATCGGGTGACGAGGTTCCGCTCTACTTCTACTCGCACTTGTTCCTGTCCCACCCAGAGGTTCGGGCCATGTTCCCGATCGCGATGGCGGGGCAGCGCGACAAGCTGGTCGGCGCGCTCGGCCAAATCGTCAGCAACGTCGACCGGCTCGACGAGGTGACGGCGTTCATCCAGCAGCTCGGACGCGACCACCGGCGCTTCTCGGTCGTCCCCGACCACTACAACGCCGTGGGCGCTTCGTTGCTCGCCACGCTGAAGCAGTTCCTCGGTGCGGCGTGGACCGACGAGCTCGCGGCGGACTGGGCAGCGGCGTACGGCGTCATCGCCCGCGTCATGGTCGAAGCGGCGGAGGAGTCCTCGGACACGAGCCCGGCCTGGTGGGACGCCGAGGTCGTCTCCACCGAGCGGCGGACGATGGACGTCACCGTCGTACAGCTCCGTCCTGAGCCGCACTACGACTACTCCCCGGGGCAGTCGTTCGCGATGGAGATCCCCCAGCGGCCACGACTGTGGCGCTACTTCAGTCCTGCCAACGCCCCGCGGGAGGACGGCACGCTCGAGCTCCACGTGCAGCTGGTCGACGGCGGTCAGGTCAGCAGCGCGCTCGTGCGCTCGCTTCGCATCGGGGACACCGTGAAGCTGGGTGCGCCGGTCGGTGACCAGATCACCAGGCAGCAGGGCGACCAGCGCGACCTGCTCCTGGTTGCCGGTGGGACCGGCCTGGCGCCGTTGCGCTCCGTCGTGGAGCAGGTCGACCGCGAGTGGAACGATCAGGGCTCGGGGCCCCGCGTCCACCTCTTCCACGGTGCGCGCGTGCCCTGGAACCTCTACGACCGAGACCTGCTCACCGGCCTGGCCCGGACCCGGTCCTGGTTCGAGTACACCGAGGTCGTCTCCGGCGACCGGTCCTACCCCGGTGCCCGGGGCATGGTCGGCTCGGTCGCAGCGCGAAAGCAGCCCTGGCACGGATGGTCGGCCGTGGTCTGCGGCGGGCCTCAGATGGTGAACCACACCGTTGACGAGCTGATCGCGGCCGGCATCCAGCCAGACGACATCAGCTATGAACAATTCCACCACGTCGGTGCCGGTGACACGGATGACGCGGAAGCCACCAGGTCAGGTGATGACAAGTGACGCAAGAGCACGGACAGGGCTTTCCCTACTACCGATCCCCCTCCGCCATCCGGAACGAGGAGTTCACGCACAGGATGCGCGGGCTGGACGAGGACGAGGTGCGCGAGTACCTCAGCCTCCTCGCCGACCAGGTGCAGGCGGGCGACCACGAGCGCGCGGCGCAACGGTCAGAGATCGAACGCCTTCGCGACGAGGTCCACCGGCTGCGTGAGGAGTCCGAGGACACCTCGGCTGACATCAGCCCGCAGGCGGTGGCGCTCTTCAGCCAAGCCCAACAGGTGGCCGACCAGCTGGTCGAGGAGGCCGTGCGCCACGCCCGTGACCTGATGACCTCTGCCCGGAACCAGCAGCGGGACATCCTCCAGCGCGCTCACGAGGCGGCCGAGGAGGCTGTCAGGAGGACCGGCGCGACGCGGGTCGAGGCACCACCGAGCGGGTACACGACTCCGGTCCCGGAGGTCGAGTACGTCCGGACCTTCGCCCGGGTGGCTCAGGTCCAGCTTCGTTCGGTTCTCGACGCCCTCGCGGAGCAGGTCGACAGGCTCGGTGACGTGCCCGAGGTGGACCGCGGCGTGCGCGACGTCGAACAGCGGGACTTCTCGTGGCCGCACACTGGCGCACAGCAGGAGCACCCGAGGTCCGACAGCAGCGTGGCTGAGCCGCGGAACGAGAACGAGGGGCCGACCACTTACGAGCGGGTCTGGAGCGTCCAGCGGCGGGCGATCGAGTAGCCCGAGCGCCTCGAACGGACGAGTGCGGAACGCGCCGGGTCGCCCGGCGCGTTCCGCACTCTCGTCTCTCGTGACGCCTCAGTCGCGGTGCCTCACACCGTCCGCCACCTCGACAACCTGGTCCCTGGTGAAGCTGGCAGGGGCGTTGAGCGAGAACGGTGTCCCGTCAGGCGTGCGACCCTCGAGAACCCAGCCCTCGCTGCCCCGGCCGATCGTGGCGGCGCGGCCGGACACCTCGACGGTGCTCACGTCGGTGGCGCCGTACCCGGCCAGGCCGGGGGAGAGCTCATCGAGAAGGACGACGCCCAGGCTCTCGCCGTCGCGGCCGGTGAACTGCACGATCTTGTCCTCCTTGTACGCCGTCGGGGTCCAGCCCTCAGGGGCGACGGTGAGGACGAGGTCGACCTGCTGGGGGCGGTCGGTGAGCGAGTCCGCGAACGCCTCGACGCGGTCGGGATCGGCGAAGCTGCCGCGACCGGCCACGCCCACGACGTCTCCGTCGGACTCGGTCCAGGCGACGATCACCGCCGAGTCGGCTCCGGTGAACAAGACGCCGTCCTGACCCTGGACGTGGACGTGTTCGGCGTCGTCGGGGATCGTCCAGTGGTCGAGCGACTCGGGGACGATGACGCTCAGCCGGTCCGGGCCCGCGCCACGGTACTGCGCCATCGTGAACGTGCCGTCTCGCTCGAAGACCGGCTCCCCGAGCCCCGAGGGAATGCTGGTGGCGGTGAGCGGGAAGGTCATCGGCTCGACCGGGCCGAGCGCGATCGCCCCCGAGCTGTCCATCCCGAGCAGGGACGGGGCGAGGACAGCGGCTGCGGCGACCGTGGCCGCTGCCAGCCCGAGTCCGATCACGCGGCGGCGCAGGTGTCGGCGGGGCCGGAACGCCACGACGGTCTCAGCCGGGACGGCTGCGCGCTGGAGCTCCTCCTGCAGGGAGGCGCGGGCGCGATCCATGACCCCCGGGCTCGGGTGGGTCGGGGCAGGGCCGTGGGTGCGGAGAAGGTCGAGGTCGTTCATGAGTGCTCCCGTGCGGAGAAGGTGGTGGCGGGTTCGGCGAGGCGGGCCTGGACGAGGCGTCGGGCGCGGTGCAGGCGCGACCTGACCGTCCCGACCGGGATGTCGAGGACTCCGGCCACGTCGGCGTACGTGAGGTCACCCCAGGCGACGAGCAGGAGGACCTCCCGGTCCCGGTGGTCGAGTGCCGCGAGCGCGGAGGCGAGACGCGGCCGGAGCAGCTCGGCATCGAGCCGGTCGTGGGTCGCGTCCCAGTCCTCGCCGGCGCTGCTCCCGACGTAGGCGCGTGCCAGCGCCCGGTAGCGAGTGACCTCCTCGCGCTGGTGGCGACGCAGCAGGTTGGCGGCGATGCCGTAGAGCCACGGCCTCACGTCGAGGCTCTCGGGACGGTACGTCGACCGCTTGCGGAACGCCGTCAAGAAGACCTCACTGAGGAGGTCGTCGGCCAGCTGACCGACGCGGCGACTCAGGTAGCGATGGATCTGGTCGCCGTGCCGCTCGAAGACCTCCGCGAACGCCTCGGCCCGACTCAGCGAAGCCACGATCAGCTCGTGGTCCGTGGCCGAGGCGCTCAACGGTGGCGGCGCGTGTTCAGAAATGGCTGTCATACCCCTACATCGCAGAAGCCGCGGTTCGAGTTCGCGGACCCTGGCCGGCTGTGGAAGACCTGCCCATCATGCGGTGGCGATGCCTTGCGATCCGCACGCCACTCCGACGTCACGAGCGGCAGGCAGGACCTTGGGTCCTTGCGGTGGGAGTGGGTCAGCGGAACAGTCGCTCGTTGGGGCAGGGCTTGATCGTCGTACGTCGCCGAGGAGGGAGGTCGTGATGCCTGGCTTGGGGCACGTGTGGTCTCGGAGCACCGGGTGGTTGTACGGGGTCAAGCGGTGGATGTACCGCGGTGGCAGACCTGGAGGCCTGGCTCGAGTGATGAACCGGGCGTCGGCGCTCCAGTTCTCCGCGGGTGTCCTGTCCCCGAAGCGCGCGATGACCCTGGAGGTGACCGGACGACGCAGCGGTCGGCTGATCTCGTTCCCGGTCGTGGTCGCCGACTACCAGGGCGAGCGCTATCTCGTCGCGATGCTCGGCAACGAGGCGAACTGGGTGCGTAACGTCCGTGCGGCCGCCGGACGAGCAGTGCTGCGCCGCAAGAGTCGCGAGGACGTGCGGCTCGAAGAGGTCGACATCGGGGCGCGTGCCCCCATCCTGCGTCGCTACCTGGCGCTCGCGCCGGGAGCCCGCCCCCACATCCCGGTGGACCGGCACGCGCCACTTGCCGAGTTCGAGAGCATCGCTGCGCAGTTCCCGGTCTTTCGCATCGTCACAGTTCCTTCGTGATCCGCCACTCCGGCCTCGGGTAGCGTCGTCGCATGGACGGCGGTGAGGCGACGATCGTGATCGTGGACGATGTGTCCGAGGTCCGTCTGCTGATCAAGACACGGCTGCGGGTGTCGGGGCGGTTCCGCGTGGTCGGTGAGGGTGTCGACGGAGCTGACGCCGTCGAGCTGGCCCGCGAGCACAAGCCGGAGCTGATGTTGCTCGACGTCTCGATGCCGGGCGTGGACGGTCTGGAGGCGTTGCCCGAGGTCCTGGCCGCGTCGCCGGCCACACGCGTCGCGCTGTACAGCGGTTTCGAGGAGCAGGGACTGGTGGAGAGGGCCCACGAGCTCGGTGCCGCTGCGTTCATCGAGAAGTCCGCACCGGTCGACTCCCTCATCGACCGCCTGCTGGTGGTGGCTGCCCAGGGCGTGGAGCGCGTCGGCGACGAGGTCTTGCGGGAGCAGGCAGTGGCTGCCACAGGCGACCAACCCGGCACTCCAACCGCCGACCAGTCGGTCCTCGACGAGCACCTCGAGCGGTTCCGGGAGGTCTTCGAAGAGGCCGCCATCGGCATGGCGACGATGACGCTGACCGGCCACCTCGTGCGAGCGAACCGTGCCCTGGCCGCTCTCGTGCAGCGCCCGGGCGCCGGGCTCGTCGGTCTCTTCTACGGCGACCTCACAGATGGCCAGGGCGCGCAGGTCACAAGCGCCCTCGAGGACATCCGCCGGCGGCCCCTCGACGTCGTACAGCTGGAGCACGGCCTTGCCAGTGGCGTCGACGGTCGGCGAGTCCGCGCAACGCTGGCCCCCGTCCGTGACTCCGGTGGACGGGCTCTGTACCTGTTCCTCCAGGTACAAGACGTCACCGCGGAGAGGGCCGCTGTCGAGGAGCTGCGCAGGAGCGAGGAGCGTTTCCGGCTCCTGGTCGAGGCCGTTGAGGACTACGCCATCTTCATGCTCGACCCGACCGGACACGTCGTCAGCTGGAACGGCGGGGCGCAACGCAGCAAGGGCTACACCGCCGAGGAGATCATCGGCCAGCACTTCCGGGTGTTCTACCCGCCTGAGGTCCAGCAGCGGAAGCATCCTGAGAAGGAGCTGGAGATCGCGCTGCGCGAGGGGCACTACGAGGAGGAGGGGTGGCGCATCCGCAAGGACGGTTCGCGATTCTGGGCCAACGTCCTGATCACCTCCGTCTTCAACGCGTCCGGCGAGCACATCGGCTTCGCCAAGGTCACGCGCGACACGACCGATCGGCGGCGTCTGGCAGAAGAGCGGGAACACGCCGCACAGGAGCTCGGGGCCGCCAACTCCAAGCTGGAGTCGCTCAACGAGGAGCTCCGGGCAGCGGCCCAGGACGAGGCGAAGTTCCTGGCTGTGACCGCGCACGAGCTTCGCACGCCAGTCGGGGTGCTCGGCGGGTCGGCGGAGCTGCTCTCGCGTCACTGGCCCCAGCTCACCGACGAGGAGCGAACCGAGCTGTTCGACTCGATGGCGACGAGCACGGGCCGGCTTCGGCGGTTGCTCGCGGATCTGCTGACGGCCTCACGGCTGCAGGCCAGCGCGCTCGAGGTGCGCCCCGAGCCAGTGCCGGTCGCCGACGTCGTGGCGGAGGCGATCGCAACCCTTCGGGGTACGCGGCCCGACGCCGAGATCCTCGCCGAGGTACCAGCCGATCTCACCGTTGTCGCCGACCGCGACCGTCTCGCCCAGGCTCTGGACAACCTGCTCACCAATGCCCTGCGCCATGGCGCCCCGCCCGTCCAGGTGGCGGCCCACGCCGACTCGGGCAGGGTGGTGATCCGGGTCAGTGACCAGGGGGCCGGTGTGTCCGTGTCCATGCAACCCAGGCTCTTCCAGCGGTTCGCCACAGGCCGTAGCAAGGGTGGGACGGGGTTGGGGCTCTTCATCGTCCGCGAGCTCGCGCGGGCGCAGGGCGGCGACGCCCTCTACGAGCCTGCGACGTCCGAGACGCCGGCAGGGGCCTTCGTCATCAGCCTGCCGCAAGCACCCTCGCCCTCAGCGGCCTAGCCCACCGGGTGGCCCAGAGCAGACTGCACCGGCGGCTCCGAGTGGTATGTGCACCGGCCCGAGCCTAGGCTGCGAACATGGCGATCCGTGTGCTGCTTGTCGACGACGTCGCCGAGGAGCGCCGACTGGTTCGGATGGCGCTGCGCTTCCGCGGCGGCTTCGACGTGGTGGCCGAAGCCAGCCACGGCGGTGAGGCAGTTCGCCTCGCCGAGTCGTTGAGACCGGACATAGTGGTACTCGACCTGGGACTGCCCGACATCGCGGGCCACGAGCTGCTCAGCCGCATCCGGTTCTGCTCGCCCGGATCCAAAGTAGTGGTCTTCTCCGGAGCCGACTCGCGGGACCGGCCGTTGATCGTGGACCAGGTCGAGGGCTACGTCGTCAAGGACGTCGAGCTCGACTACCTCGTGGACCTGCTCGAGTCTGTCGTCCAGCCAAGCGATACCGAGGCCGTCCTCGACCTTCCGCACGCGCTGACCAGCGCCGGCACAGCGCGACGTTTCGTCGCCGAGCAGGTCACGGAGTGGAAGCTCGAGGAGCTGCTCGACGACGCGCTCCTGGTGGCCAGCGAACTGGCGGCGAACGCGGTCACCCACGCGGACTCGCCCTGCCGCATTCGGCTCTCGCTCAACCCCGCCACCCTCCGGATCGACGTGATCGACACCGGGGAGGGCACTCCCGAACCGCAGCCGGCCAGTGCGACGGCTGAGCACGGGCGCGGCCTGCATCTGGTCGACGCTCTCACCAGCGCATGGGGCCTCGAGGTCGTCCCAGGTGAGGGAAAGCTGGTGTGGGCAGAGCTGCCGAGACCCACATAGCCAACGTGTGCGCCCGGTCGGTGGGCAGGCCCTTTGGGGTCGAAGGTCCCATGTGAGGGGCTTCGACATCCTGACACGATGGATGGGTGGCGAAACAGGCCGGTGGGGCCAAGGACCTCCTGATCGGTCCGCGGTCGGCTCGGCCCGACCGCGGGATCGACATCTACCTCCTGCTCGCTGCCACCTTCGCCGCAGTCGCGGTCTACATCGCGGGCCTGCTGCTCGATGTCCTGCCGCCCCGAGGGCTCACGGTCGCGTTCTTCGCGGCCACCCCCATCTATGCGGCGCTCTCCCTGGTCGTGCTCGAGACCCGTGCCAGGGCTGACCGGGACGAGAGGCTCGCCTGGGTCAGCGCCGGCCTCGCGGTCGGCATGGTGGCGATGGTGCTTCAGGTCATCTCGTTCCCCGTGGTCTCGCCGGGCGGCGGGTTGTTCGGCACCGGTGACCAGGCCAACGCGAGCCTCTACCTGCTGTTCCACGTTGCGCTGGGCGCCGGTGCCGCCGCCGGCGCACTCGGGGTCCCGCTCGTCTGGCGGCGGCCCAGCGTGGTCGTCGGCTGGGTCGTGTCGCTGCTGCTGGCGGTGGACGTCGTCCCGCTGCCCGAGCTCATCGATCCAGGCGCGGCCTACACACCCCTCTTCGTCGGAGCGGAGGTCGTGCTCGCCGCCCTCCTCGCCGGCGTCACCGCACTCTGGGTCCTGCGCGTGGGTCGCTCCGCAGCAGCGCTCCATGGCTGGATCGGGGTCGCGCTGTCCTTGTCGGTCTACGACGTCGTCCTCAACGCGATCAGTGGCCAGCGGTTCGAGGCGGTGTGGTGGGGAAGCCTCTCGCTTCGTGTGGCGGCCTACCTCGTGCTCGCGTTCGGTTCGCTGGCCGCCGTACTGGCTCGGCTGCGCGACGCCGAGTCCTACAGCGAGTCCGAGCTCGACCGCCGTGAGTCCCAGCTTCGGAGCTCGCTCTCTGTCACAGCCGGACTGCTGACGTCCGCCGAGGACCTCTCCCGCGCGGTCACCTCCGGCCAGGTCGCCGACGTCCTGAGCGCCAACGCCCGCGTCACCGCGGGAGCGACCTACGCGTCGGTGGTCGTCGGGCGGAGGGGTGAGTCGTTGCGTCTGCTCGGAGCCGACGGGTACGACGCCGCCATGCGCAGCCGGCTCACCGACATCGACTGGGACATGGGGTTGCCGCCACCGCACGTGCTCGCGATAGGGGAGCCGCTCTTCCTCGAGACGCATAGCGACATCCGGGAGCGCTTCCCACGGGTCAGCGAGCTGCCGATGGGCAGGGCGGCCGCACTCGCCGCTCTTCCGATCAAGGTCCGGGGCGAACCGATCGGCGTCATCTCGGTATGGGACGTCGACCCCAGGCAGTGGTCTCCGATCCAGCGACGGCTGCTGGCGGGTCTGGCCGCGCAAGGCGGACAGGCGATCGCCCGGGCGCAGGCCTACGAGGAGCAGGCGGCCGCCGCCCGCACGTTGCAGGCCTCGCTGCTCCCCTCGCGCCTCCCGGAGCCGGATCGGCTGGATCTCGCTGCCAGCTACCAGCCTGCCGAGGACGGCCTGCTGGTGGGCGGCGACTGGTACGACTGCCTGGTCCTCGGTGACGGCCAGATCGCCCTCGTCGTGGGCGACGTCATGGGCAAGGGCCTCCATGCGGCGGCGCAGATGGGGCAGATCAGGATGGCGGTCCGCTCCGTCGCCGCCTTGGACCCTTCGCCCTCAGCGGTCCTCAGAGCGCTGGACGACCTGAACATCGAGCTCGGCAACGACGAGATCGTCACCATGGCCTACGTGCTGGTCGACCCAGCGCTCGGGGTGGCGCGGGTTGCCCGTGCGGGGCATCTGCCGCCCGCGCTGGTGCACCCCGAGGGAAAGGTGGAGCTGATCGACGCCGGCAGCTCGGCACCCCTCGGCGCCCCGCACGGGGAGCGGGTCGAGGCGGAGTTCAGCCTGCCCCTCGGTTCCCTCCTGGTGCTCTACACCGACGGTCTGGTCGAGGACCGCGTCACGGGCCTGGATCGCGGAATGAGCCAGCTCGTCCTCTCCCTCGAGAACATGGCGCCCTACGGGGAGCCGGTCGGTGAGCTCGCCGCACGGCTGCTCCTGGAGTGCCGCTCCGACCGCGGCCAGGACGACGTCGCCCTCCTGATGGCCCGTTACACGTAGCCGGCGGGAGGGGCCGCTGCCCTGTCAGGCGCAGCAGGCACAGGCCGCGGACGGCTCTGCCTCGGGCTGGTCTGCCTCGGCGGAACTGGTGCAGCAGCCGGTGCTCGCCGGAGCCTGGTCGCCCTCGGCGAGTGTGAGGTCGGCGAGGGTCTTGCCCTCGAGCTCGGGCTGGGCGTCGGCGAGCACGACGTAGTTCTCCCACCGCTGCCCGTCGGGCCCGGTCACCCAGTGCTTGTCCTGGCGGGCGTAGCAACAGACGACGTCGCCCTCGGTGTCGAGGGTCAGCCCGGCGGCCTCGAGGCGGTTCGCCTGCTCCTCCACCTGCTCCATCGACTCCCGCTCGACACCGAGGTGGTTGAGGGTGCCGGTGGCCTCGGGGTTCTCGAAGAGGACCAGCTTCAGCGGCGGGTCGGCGACGGCGAAGTTCGCGTAGCCGGGTCGGCGCTTCGCGGGCTCGGTGTCGAAGAGAGTCGAGTAGAACTCGACGGCCTTGTCGATGTCGTCGACGTTGAGGGCGAGCTGAAGGCGGGACATGTTTCCTCCTGGTGGGTGGACGTGGATGAAGTCGGGGTCGGGTGGCGCTGGTCGGCGGCTCAGGCGCAGCAGGCGTCGGGGACGGACTGCCAGGACGGCGTGGCCTGGTGGCGGAGTCGTGCGACGGCCCGGGAGACGGTGCGTGTCGCGCCGCCCGGGAACGGCCTGCTGCTGCGCTGAGTGGGCACGGCGAACCTGCGCAGGCCCTCGGCGGTGCGCAGCAGCTCGGCGTGGCGCTCGGTGGCCAGGGCGGCCATCACGGTGGGGTGCATGAGGTGCTCCTCTTCGGCTTGCCGTGGGACCGTTCCCACGAGCGACATAGACGTTCATCTATGTCATGCCGAAACCGTGCCACGACGCCGGGTCCTCGTCAAGCATTGATATTCATCTATGTAGATCTTTTACTCCTGGCCGTCCATCAACCTCGAGCTGATAGACCGTTACCTATCTCGTGGCACCATGGAGGTCATGCCGAAGCCACTGCCTCTGATCGAGCCCGTGCCGAGCGCGGCCGCCTGCTGTGCGCCGTTGATGGACGCGCCCCTGTCCGCCGAGCAGGCCGAGGAGCTCGCGGTGCGGCTCAAGGCGATCGCCGACCCCACTCGGCTACGGCTGCTGTCGCTGATGCTGGCCAGCCCGGGTCTCGAGGCATGCACCTGCGACCTGACCGAGCCGCTCGGGCTCACCCAGCCGACCGTGACCCACCACATGCGCACGCTGACGAAGGCGGGTCTGGTCGTGCCGGAGCGCCGGGTCGGCAACTTCACCTACTACCAGGTGGTGACCGATGCGCTGGCCGGCCTGGCCGGCGTGCTTGCTCCGGTCGCGGTTGCCTGAGCGGAGCAGTCGCCTCCGCCGGATCAGCTCGACGGCTCCGGCTCCACCGCCCTGCGTGCCAGGAAGTAGGCCTGCTGCGTCTTCTCGAACCTCCCGGCCGGCTCGCGGAGCAGCCTGCCGTGCACGAAGAACCCGGCCGTGCCCAACAGCTCGGCGACGTGGTCGGGAGACAGCCGGTAGTTGTCGAGGGACACCGCGTGGCCGTAGGCCTCGTCCCGGTGCACGCGCTGGTTATCACCGACCTGGAAGGCGAGCAGCAGGTGGCCGCCTGGGGCGAGCACCCGGTGGAACTCGGCGAACACCCCCGGCAGCTGCCCCGGCGGGGTGTGGATGACGGAGTACCAGGCGAGGACGCCGGCGACACTGCCGTCCTTCAGGTCCAAGGCGGTGATCGAGCCCTCCTCGAACTGCAGGCCAGGGTGTCTGCGACGGGCCTCTGCCACCATCGCCGGCGACAGGTCGATGCCGAACGCCTCCAGCCCCAGTGAGCGCAGGTGTGCCGTCACCCGGCCGGGGCCGCAGCCGAGGTCGGCCACGGTTCCGCCGCCGTCCGCTTGCACGTGTTCGGCGAAAGCGGCAAGCGCGGCCCGCTGCAGTGGCTTCTCCGCGAGCTCGGTGGCGAGGATCTCTGCGTAGTCGGCGGCGACGGTGTCGTAGGCGACTCTAGTGGTGCGCAGGTAGGACGGCTCGGTCATGCCGAGGACCGTAGTGCCTGTCTCCGGTGCCGGGCCGGAGGCGCTCGGCGTTTCCGTCAGCCCTCGAACGGCCTGTTGGGGATGCGCTTCAGAACGGCGGGGTAGCGCGCCACGATCTGCTCGGACCGGGCCTCCTCGAGCGCGTGGAGGCGACCGAAGGTGAAGCCGTTCTCGTTCGCCAGATATGCCTGGGCGCCGAGCTCGCGCAAGGTACGGCGGGCGACCACCGTGTCCTGATGCTCGCCGAGAAGCTCTTGAAGGTCCTTGGCGCAGGAGGCGAGTCGCTCCGCGCGGCGACCGAGGACGGGGGTCGCCGACTCGGCGCCGTACCGCAGTCGCTTGGCGGCCTTCCGGGTCTCGTGCAGACCCTCGTCCCGCTCTGCCGAGCCGGTCGCCACCGCGACCCTTCGCGCTCGCCGTCTGAGGCGCTCGAGGTCCCGGGTGAGGAGGCGGGGAAGCTGTTTCCGCGCATCCCCAGCGGCGACCTCGGCGAACGGCGGATCGGCGACGAACGAGTCGAGAACGTGGAGCAGCCGGCAGTAGCGGTCGTCGTCGAGGGCCTCGAGCGCCTGTCGCCTGCCGGCCTGGTGGCGGGCGGACATCTCGATGTGGATGCGGCGGGTGACCGGCCCCATCACAAGCTCCGCAGGCTCCCCCCGGACCAGGACCTCGAGACGCTCGTGAATCACCTGCGTGTCCCGCGCCGCGGCCAGCTCCTCGCCGAGCCACCTGAGCTCACCCCGAAGCTCGTCGGTCGCCCCTGGGAGCAGGACCGGCCGGTAGGTCGCGAGCACCGACCGGAGCCGACGCGCCGCGATCCGCATCTTGTGGACCGCGCTGTCGGCATCCTGACGCAGGCGCTGCTCCTGGTTCCGCAGCTCGGACAGCTGGGCTGCCAGCTCGTGCTGGAGCACCGCGCCGACGGACGGCTCGTCATCCTTGGTCGCACGCACGCCCGCGTTCACATCTTCGATCGTGTCAGCGCCCCACCCGGCGAGCAAGGCCGGCAGCGTCGCGGCGTCAGAGCGTGCCGCCGACCCGCCACCCCAGACCTGCTGCCGTGGTGGCGAGGTTGCGCCAGTCGGTGTAGTCGGCGAAGCCGCCGGCTCCGCAGGGCGTGCCGACGACCTGCGGGACGTCCCACCGGGGCGCGGTGAGGTCCGGGGCGCGGGAGAAGTCCATGACCTCGGCCATGTTGCGCGCCGCGTTGTCCCGCGGGGTCAGCGGCTGCAAGCCCCAGCGCCACTCGATCATCTTCAGCACCGAGGTGTGGTCGTACACGTTGTGCGAGACGTAACGTCGCCGGGCCCTCGGTGAGATGAGCATGGCCGGGGTGCGGAAGCCCCGCATCCCGGTGCCCAGCTCCGGGGTTGCGTCTGGTGCGGTGGTCGGTGCGACGTGGTCGTAGAACCCGCCCCACTCGTCGTAGTTGATCACCAGCGCAGTGCGCTCCCACGCCGGCCCGCCCGTGACCGCCTCGTAGACCTGGTTGAGGAAGGACTGGCCGGCTCGGATGTCGGCGTGGGGATGGTCGTCGGCCGAGGAGCCGGTGCCCTCGTCGAGGAACTTCGGGTCCAGGAACGACACCGCCGGCAGGTCGCCGGTCGCCGCGTCGGCGAGGAACTGCGGCCAGGTCCGGGCGATCGACAGGTACTTCTCGCCGTACAGCGCCAGGAACGGAACGTCGACGTAGTAGTACGCCCGGGACACGCCCTGGTCGGCCAGCCGGTCCCAGATGGTCGGCATGGTGGAGACCGTCGTGGAGTTGTGGATCCGGTCGGTCCGGGCGCTGTGCTGGTAGAAGCGGTTGGGGTAGGTCTCGGCCAGCGTGGCCGAGAAGTACCGGTCGAAGGTCGTCCAGTACGGCGCCGCGTGACCGTAGAAGGCGAGGTCGCCCTGCTCGTAGTAGCCGATGGCGAACTCGTCGTTGTCGCCCGAGCGGAGCCAGCCGTCGCACCTGCCGCCGTTGTACTGCACCCGGCCACCCTCGAAGGAGTGGTCCGGGTCGGGGTGGTCGCAGCCTTGGTAGTCGGTCAGGTGGTGCGTCTTGTGCGGCACGCCGTCCCGGTCGACGTACGTCAGGCCGGCCTGGCGGCCGTCGGCGCCCTTCATCCAGCCGAAGTAGTGGTCGAACGACCGGTTCTCCATCATCAGCACGATGATGTGGTCGACGCCCGACTGTGACGGTGTGGGCAGCCTGGTCACCGCCTCGGACGGGGACCGGACCCCGCCGAGGGCGACCGCACCCGCAGCGCCCGCGGCACCTGCAAGGACCTGGCGGCGGCTCAGGCCGCTCCCGTGCGTCATCACGCGGCCCCGAACACGTCGTAGCCGAAGCCCCGCGCCTCGGAGGCGTAGCCCAGCGGCTGGAGGCCGAAGGCGTCCTCGATGCTGCGCAGCAACGAGTAGTGGTTGTAGGCGGTGTTGTTCCACGAACCGGGCGTGATGTACGGCGAGAGCAGCACTGCCCCGGTACGGCCACCGCCCATGCCGTAGATGCCGGGCAGGGCCGCGTTCGGTCCGGGGCCCTCGCCGCAGCAGGCGTCCGCGCCGCTCGGGCTGTTGCTGTCGGCCTCGTCGAAGGTGACCACCAGCAGGCCGTCTTGCTGGTAGGCCGGGGAGGCGAGGATCTTCGGCACCCACGTCTTCAGCCACTCGTCGGCGCTGACCAGGCCGCCCGGACGCCCGTCGACACATGGGCTGTCGTGCCCGTCGTTGCACAGGTTCGGCGTGATGTAGGTCAGGTTCGCGGTGGTCGAGGTCGCGGCCAGGTCGCCGGAGAGCTGGCTCAGGTCGACGTCGTTCTGCTGGCAGCTCGCGCTGTCGCGGATGCTCTTGAAGTAGACGAACGGGTTGTGGCGGGCGGCGTACTGGTCACCGACCTCGGCCTGCTGCGTGTCGTCCTGCGCGTTCGGCTCGGGGTGCCGGCAGGGGGTGCCCATGTCCTCCATGTAGCCCTTCCAGGTGAGGCCCTTCGCCTCGAGCTGGTCGGCAACCGTCTTCACCGAGGAGGGGTACACGCAGCCGTTGCCCACGGCCTGCTCGGGGGCCACGGTCCCGGTCTGCACGAAGTCGGAGTAGACCTGGCAGTCGCCCTGGGTCTGCGGGTTCGGGCCCTGGCCGCTGATCTGCGCGATGTAGTTCGGCAGGCTGTTGTGCGCGGTGCCGTAGTACTGCGTGAGGAGCTGGCCCTGCGCGGTCAGGGTCTTGCTGAGGTACGGCGCGGGGGAGTCGGGGCCGAACGTCTCGTCGTAGCCCTTGTTCTCGAGGTTGACCACGAAGACATGTCCGATGGGCGGAGGAGCTGCCTTGGCGGTTGCGCGGGACGTCGACGCTGCGGCGGCCGAGGCGCTGGTCGTGAGAGTTGTCGCGGCGGTGCCAGCGACGAGCGTGAGAGCGGCGCTCAGCGCGACGCTTCCCAGGATGCGTGCACGGCTCAGGGGCGGCATGTAGGTGGTCCCTTCTCGAGTTCTCTGCAGACCGAGGCCCCCGGCCTCCTGTCCGACCGGACGTTCCCCCACATGGGTAACGAGACAACCGCAAAAGGGTTAACAGGTGCTGAAGCATGAGGTTCGGCCCTCGGCAGGAGCCCAGAGACACCCTTGACAGTGACGCGCAGCACTGATTAGGTCCCCTGTAATCGTTGTCAGTAATCGATTTCAGGGGACAGTGTGGCGAACATCCAGGAGGTCGCGAGGCTTGCCGGTGTGTCGACCGCCACCGTGTCTCGGTTCCTGGCGGGCGGGCACGTCAGGGCAGCAGAAGCCGTCGCTGCCGCCGTCCGTGAGCTGGACTATCGACCCAGCGCGACCGCGCGGGGCCTGCGCATGGGCCGCCATATGGCAGTCGGCGTCGTCGTCCCCGATATCTCGAATCCCTTCTTCGCCGCGGTGACACGAGGGATCGAGAACGTCATTGCTCCGGCTGGTCTTCAGGTCGCCATCGCGAACAGCGGTGAGAGCGTGAGTCGTGAGGCCGAACTGGTCGGGGAACTGCAGCGCAGAGTGGACGGGGTGATTCTGGCGCCGGCCACAGAGACAGATGCAGTGCCCCAACAGCTGGCGGCTTCGGGGATCCCGGTGGTCTTCGTGGACCGAGGCCTGAAGAAGAGCACTACACCTTTCGACTTCGTGGAGGTCGACAACAGCGCCGGCGCGTCCGCTGCCGCAAACCATCTGGTGGACCTCGGTCACCGCGTCATAGGGATGATCAGTGGTCCGCTTTCGTGCACGCCCGGGCGAGAGCGTTACGAGGGCTTCCTCTCAGCATTGGCCGAGCGAGGCATGAGTATCCGCCCCTCGAACATCGAGTTCGCCGACTTCAAGGAGTCCGGCGGCAACGCGGCGATGCGCCGCCTGCTCGACAAGTCCGAGCGGCCGTCGGCCGTGTTCATCGCCAACAATCTCATGAGCATCGGTGGGTTGAAGGCTGTCCGTGAGCTTGGCCTCCGCATTCCCGGCGACCTCTCGGTCGTGGGCTTCGACGACCTCGATCTGGGACCGCTCCTCGACCCGCCTTACACGGTGATCGACCGGCCGACGATCACGCAGGGTGAGGCCGCTGGTCGGCTGATGCTGGAGCGCCTGCAAGACCCGACGCGACCTCAACAATCACTAGTGATGCCCGTAAGCCTCGTCGTGCGCGCGTCCACCTCACCACCCTCCGGAGATTCACATGAGTAACCGTGGAGTCCTTGTCGTCGGCAGCATCACCGCCGATGTGACCGCGTTCGGGCCGCGGCGGCCAAGCCCGGGCGAGACGATCCTCGGCACCGATTTCACTCTCGTCCTCGGAGGCAAGGGGGCCAACCAGGCAATCTCCGCGGCGCGGGCGGGCGCCCCGACCTGGATGGCCGGCTGCGTCGGCGACGACCTGTTTCAGAGCGTCGTGCTCGAGGGACTTCGCCGAGAGGGGATCGGGACAGACCACATTGCCGTCATTCCGGGGCCGACCGGAGTCGCGCACATCCGGGTGGATGCGGCTGGCGAGAACGACATCGTGATGGTCCCGCTGGCCAACGGCGCCCTGACCGAGGAAGCCGTCGAGGCCGCGATCGTTCGGTCCCAGGAACGCGTCAACGTGTTGCTTCTGCAGCTGGAGATACCTACGTCGGTGGCAGTCCACGCCGCTCGTACCGCTCATCGACTCGGAATCACCGTCGTGCTGGATCCGGCGCCCGCTGCAGGGCTGCACGACGACGCGTGGGCTTTCGCAGATGTGGTCACCCCTAACGAGTCCGAGGCCTCCACTCTTACGGGCGTCGAGGTGACAGACCGAGCCACCGCGCGCAAAGCCGCAGAGTGGTTCATCGACCGCGGCGTCAACCGAGCGGTGATCACGATGGGTGGTCACGGCGCGGTCAGCGTCGACCGGCATGGCTACACCGAACATGTTCCGTTCCCTGCAAAGGCTGTGGACACCACCGCCGCAGGCGATGCGTTCGCAGGCATGCTCGGCGCGAGTCTCGGCAGCGGAATGCCTTGGGAAGCAGCTCTTCAACGCGCAATGGCCGCCGGTGCACTCGCCGTGACAGTTCCCGGTGCCAGCCCAAGCCTTCCCACTGCTGAGGCGGTCACCGCACTGATCGAAAAGCACGGAGGACAGGAGATCGCTGATGCGTAGCAACAACGGGACTCTCAATGGTCAGCTGGCCAGGGTCATCTCGGAGATCGGCCACACAGACCTCCTTGTCGTGACCGACGCCGGCCTGCCGATTCCACGGCACGTCGAGCGAGTCGATCTTGCGCTGAAAGAGGGCGTCCCCGCGTTTCTCGACGTACTCGACACGGTGCTCTCCGAACTACAGATCGAAGCTGCGACGGTGCCCGCCGAGATCGCGAACCACAGCCCCGAGATGCTGGCCCGGCTTCGGGCCCGTCTCGAGGCCGCGGGTGTCGATGTCACCTTGGTCCCGCACGTCGAGTTCAAGGCACGCACAGCGGATGCCCGCGCAGCTGTCAGGTCCGGTGAGTTCACTCCTTACGCCAACGTGCTGCTCCGAGCCGGCGTCGTCTACTGAGGACCGACCATGAGACTGCAGCTGAAGGGTGTCAGGAAACGGTTCGGCGACAACGAGGTCCTCAAGGGGATTGACCTGACGGTTGAACCGGGAGAGATCCTTGCCCTGGTAGGAGAGAACGGCGCCGGAAAGTCGACGCTCACCAGGGTGATCTCCGGTGCTCACCAGCCGAACTCCGGCGCTATCGAGATCGATGGTGAGGAGGTTCGGTTCCACAAGCCTCAAGACGCCATGGCGGTGGGGATCCAGGTCATCTACCAGGAGTTCCGGCAGAATCTGTTCCCACACCTCGACGTCGCCCAGAACCTCTTCATGCTCGACAAGGGGGGAAGATTCGGTCGACTGTTCGTTCGGCGCAAGGCCATGCGCCAAGCCGCAACAGAACTGCTGGGTCGCGTCGGTCTGGACGTGGACACCAGCCGCGAGGTCGGCTCACTGTCCGTCGCTCAGCAACAACAGCTGGAGATCGCCAAGGCCATCAGCGAGGACGTCCAGCTCCTGATCCTCGACGAACCCACAGCAGCGCTCGATGAGACGGAGTCGCAGTTCCTCTTCGACCAGGTGCGCCGACTGCGCGACGAGGGCGTGGCCATCGTGTACATCAGCCACAGGCTCAAAGAGGTCTTCGACCTCGCGGACCGCATCGCCGTTCTCCGTGACGGTCAGGTCGCGTTGAACGAAATGCCTGGGCTCCTGACCGAGACCGACGTCGTCACGGCCATGGCGGGCCGAAGTGTGGAAGATCTCTATCCCCGTCACGCACGTCCTTCCGACCAGCCGCGGCTCGAGCTGGTCAACGCGGGGGTCGCCGGAGTGTTCCAGGACCTTGACGTAACCGTCCACGCCGGAGAGGTCGTGGGCATCGGTGGCGTCGCCGGCTCAGGTAAGGGCGACATCCCTCGGGCGGTGTTCGGCCTGCGCCGGCTGACGAGCGGAGTGGTGCGCCTGGACGGGCAGGAGATCGACATCCGGACTCCCCGCCAGGCCATCGACGCAGGGATGGCGTACATAACGCCGGACCGCCAGGCAGAGGGCCTCACACTCCTTCAGTCAGTCAGCGACAACGTCGCTCTCGCTTCTCTGCCGAGCTTTTCCAAGGGCGGCTGGGTGGCTCGGAGAAAAGAGCGTGACGCAGCGGAAGGGATCGTCCAGCAACTCGGAATCCGGACACCATCGGTGGACACCGAGGCGGGTCAGCTCTCGGGTGGCAACCAGCAGAAGACGCTGTTTGGGCGTTGGGTGCTACGCAGCCCGAAAGTCCTGCTGATGGAGGAGCCGACGAGAGGTGTCGACGTCGCGGCGAAGGCCGACATCTACAAGATCATCGACGAGCAGACCCGACAGGGCGCGGCAGTCCTTCTGGTCTCCTCGGATCTCCCCGAGCTCGTCGCGATGTGTGACCGAGTGATCGTGGTCCGGCACGGCCGGGCCGTTGCCGAACTCAGCGGACGGTCACTCAACGAACAGTCCGTTCTCGAGCATGCCCTGGAGAGTGCATCGTGAGCCAAACGCTCGGCTTGTTAGGCCGTGAACTCCGCGCCATCTGGATGCTCCTGCTGGTGGGACTCCTTCTTTTCATCGCCACACCCGACTTCCTGACAACGGGGAACCTTCTCAACGTGGTGCTGGCGACGTCGGCAACGGCCTTGCTGGCGGCCGGCCAGACCTACGTGATCATCCTGGCCGAGATCGACCTCTCTGTCGGGGCGGTCATGGGGCTCGCCGGGGTCACAGCAGCTTTGGTGCTGAGAGATCACGGAACATCGCTCGCTGTCATGGCGGGCCTCCTCGTCGGCGCGGGCGCTGGGCTGGTGAACGGACTGCTCGTCACGAAGGCCCGGATGCCGTCGTTCATCGCAACCCTGGCAATGATGTCTGTGCTTGCTGGACTGACCTTGCGCATCACCGAGGGAAACCCGGTAGCTGTCAACAACCAGGCGTTCCTCGCCATCGGTCAGGCGAAGCCGCTTGGAGTTCCGGCGCCGATCTGGATCATGGTGGCCTGCTTCGTGGTGTTCGGAGTGTTGTTGGCGCGCAGCCAGTTCGGCCGTCACATCTACGCCGTCGGGGACAACGCGGAGGCGGCCAGGCTCTCAGGAATCCCGGTCGACCGAGTCAAGATCTACGCCTTCGTCATCAGTGGCGTGCTCTCGGCCGCGGGCGGCTTCATCCTGACGGCACGGCTCGGCACGGCACAGCCGACAGCCGGGACGGGCATGGAGCTGGCGGCCATCGCGGCTGTCATCATCGGCGGAACCAGCCTGGCCGGTGGCCGCGGAGCACTCGTCGGGACTGCCATCGGTGCTGTGCTCCTCGGCACGATCGACAACGGCCTCAACCTCCTCGACGTTTCGCCGTTCCTTCAGGACGTCGTCAAGGGCCTCGTCATCCTCTTCGCCGTGTTCATCGATCGGAACTCGGCAGTTCTCACCCGAGCATTCGAGCGCCTTCCCAGGCCCCGCACCACCGGCACCGTGCCGTCGACAACCAACTAGATCGGAGTCATCATGCGTTTGCCCAAGACTGCACTGGCGATTGCACTCGCCACCACGACGGTGCTGGCTTTCAGCGGCTGCGGCCGTGGCGAGGCCGGCGGTGCCGAAGGTGGCTCCCACAGCGCCACCCTGGTGATGAGCACGCTCAACAACCCCTTCTTCGTCTCGGTAGCCGACGGCGCCAAGGATGGTGCGAAGGAGCTTGGCATGGACCTCAGCGTCCAGAACGCCAACAACAGTGACCAGGAGGCTCTCAACCTCACGATCGACGCGGTGACCAAGAAGCCCGATGTCCTCATCATCGACCCGGTCAGTAGCCAGGGCGGTGCCGCGATGGTGAAGCAGGGTAACCAGGCGTCGGTGCCCGTCATGGCCTTCGACCGTCAGCCTCAGTCGGGCGACCTGGCCAACTTCATCGGCTACGACGCGATTGCCGCAGGCAAGGCCGGCGCCGAGGCGCTCGCCGAGTCGGTGGGTGAGAAGGGCAAGATCGTAGAGATCCAAGGGATCATGGGCACCAATGTCGCCCAGGACAGAAGCAAGGGTTTCGAAGAGCAGATCAAGACCTACCCCGGAATCCAGGTCGTGTCCACCCAGGCGGCAGACTTCGACCGTGGCAAGGCACTCGATGTCATGACCAACATCCTTCAGGCGCATCCTGACGTCGACGGCGTCTACGCGGCAAACGACGAAATGGCCCTTGGTGTCGTGGCGGCACTCAAGAGCCGCGGTCTGGCCGGCAAGGTGCAGGTAGTCGGGAACGACGGAATCGCCGACGCTCTCAAGGCTGTCTCCGCCGGTGACATGTACGCGACACACGCAGAGTCGCCGTACTCCCTGGGCAAGGAAGTCATCAAGATCGCCAACTCCATCGCGTCTGGTGACTCGCCCGGTGAGAACAAGGTTCTCGAGGGCACGCTCGTGAAGAAGGCGGACGTGCAGGCCTACTGCGCTGAGCTGAAGAAGATCGGCGACACCGATACCTGCAAGGGACTGTGACCGTTAGCCCGGGCCGGACCTCGTCCGGTCCGGGCAGGCCCTCGCAAGGATGGACGTGACCGGTGTGGTCAAGTCGCTCGAGGCTCCTTGTCAGGGGGCCTGGATGAGGATCTCCTCGCCTACCCGCAGCGACCGGTAGCGGTCGCCGAACGCCTCCCCGAACATGGAGAGGGTCCACGGAGTGCTGTCGTGGCCCGAGAGCGCCACGAGGCCCGGTCCCCGCTCGTCGATGGTCTCGATGACGGCGTGCACGTCCGCCTCGGTGATCGGACGCCACGGCCAGTTCGGGGTGCCCAGCACGGCCTGCGGCACGAGCGGCGTACCGATCGGGTGCACGGGCAGGTGCAGCCCGCCGATCACCGCGTGGACCGGCGCGTCGACGACCTGTTCGGCGGCCGCGAGCATGACCTCGATCTCGGGGTGACCGCAGCCGGTGACCAGCACCAACCCGCGCCCACGGACGTTGACGACCAGCGCTTGCTCGGCAACCGGCCCCAGCCAGAACAGCATGCGAGGCATCGGTGGGAGGACGGCGACACCCGGGCCGAGGACCCTGGCTTCCTCGACCAGACACAGGTCGGCGCGCGGGTGGCTCATCTCGGTGGGCACGAACGCCGGCAGTGACCGCGGCACCGACTGTCCGGTCCCGAACGTGAAGGTACGCCGGAGCTGCGACCGCAGCCCGCCGACATGGTCGAGGTGCAGGTGCGAGATGACGAGGCAGTCGAGGTCGTCGAGCGCGACGCCGAGGGCGCGGACGTTCGCCTCGAGGGCGGTCTCGTCGCCGCCGGTGCCGAGCCCGCAGTCGAACAGCAGGGTCAGGTCGTCGGCGCGCACGAGGTAGGACACGCCAGGTTCGCCGTGCAGGCCCGGACCACGCGTCAGCCGCTCGACGACCGGGAGGATCGACAGTGACTCCA
Source organism: uncultured Actinomycetota bacterium (assembly GCA_963700955.1). GTDB lineage: Bacteria > Actinomycetota > Actinomycetes > Propionibacteriales > Nocardioidaceae > Nocardioides_C. The sequence continues at coordinate 55,087 of CAVOZH010000005.1, forward strand.
CCTCTCCGAGGCTCGACAGTCTGCTGTCGAGCTCGGCGACGGTGTGCCGGCTCGCCTTGTCACGGCCGGAGACGTACCGCCCGGCCAGCGCAGCAGCGACGGACGCTGCGAGGGCAAGACCTTGCGAGCGCATGGTGCACCTCCAGATCCAGGCTCCGCCCGGGTATGGATCCGGAGCCAGGGACGAAGGTCCCTCGCACACCGCTGGCGCTCCGCCTGTGAGACCGGCCAGGCGCGGGCACGGTTCGACCCGCGGCGGCCAGCGGCCGGAGAGCTGAGACCCGTGCACGGCCCCGGCGCTGCGAGTCGCCGCGACGCTCGCGGGTGGCGCGCAGTTCCTCCCCGCGGCTGTCGGCCATCAGACCGGCCATCCCATCGCCGACGTACCGGAAGGTGACGCGCAGGCTGGCCCGGGGGACCGAAGACACTTTGTGGAGCCGAGGAGAATCGGCCGGGGAGGAGGGATAGTGATCGAACTTCGGGACACTGTCGCCATCGACGTCGCGCCGGGGGCGGTCTGGAGCTGGCTCGAGACCCTGCCAGACCACTATCCCGAGTGGCATCCGGATCACTCGGATGCGCGCTGGGTGCGCGGAAGCGCCTTCGTGCCCGGGGCGGTCATGGAGATCGGGGAATCGCTGCATGGAAAGCCGCATCGACTGCGGATGAAGGTCACGGAGGTCGAGCCCGGCCGACGGTTGCGCTACCGGGTCTTCCCTGGGGTGAGCGGGGAGTTCGTCGTGGATGCCGTCGATGGCGGCTCGGATTTCACCGCCGTGATCGCGATGGGGGTTTCGGTACCGGTCATGGGCACGGCCGTCGACTGGTTACTGCGCCGCACCTTGGCAGGACGGCTCGAGGCGATGGCGCGCCACCAGGCTGAAGAGGGGACGAACCTGAAGGCCTTGTTGGAGAGCCACTCAGGTCGACTCAGCCCTTGACGACCCCGAGGGGGATCAGCCGGGCGACCTTCCGGGCGAGCCCGGCCCGGTCGCTGATGTCGGCGACGGCGTCGATGTCCTTGTAGGCCTCCGGCTTCTCCTCGGCGAGGCCCCGCCACGAGCTCCCCCGCACGAGGACGCCCTGGGTCTCGAGCTGTTCCCGGAGCGCCCTGCCGCTGGTGTGACGGGCGGCCTGGTGCCTGCTCTGTACCCGGCCGGCACCGTGGGCTGTCGAGAAGAACGCAGGGTTCTCTGCCACCCCTGCCAAGACGTATGACGCGGTGCCCATCGTGCCCGGTAGGAGCACGGGCTGGCCGACGTCAGCCAGATCGGCCGGCAGGTCCAGGTGGTGGGGTGGCAATGACAGGGTCGCGCCTTTCCGGTGCACGCACAGGGTGCGGGGCCGACCGTCCACCGGATGCACCTCGATCTTGGCGAGGTTGTGCGAGACGTCGTAGACGAGGTCGAGCGTCGTACCTGCCTCCTCCTCGAAGACTCGCCGTACGGCCTCGGTGAGCAGCTGACGGTTGGCTCGGCCGTAGTTCGCGGCTGCGGCCATCGCCGCAAGGTATGCCTGCCCCTCAGGAGAGCGGACCGGCGTGCACGCCAGCTGTCGATCGGGCACGCGGATGCCGTACCGGCCCATGGCACGCTCCATCTCCCGGACGTGGTCGGTGCAGATCTGGTGGCCGAGGCCCCGGGAGCCGCAGTGGATCATCACGCACACCGCGTCCTGCCGCAGACCCATCCGCGCGGCCGTGCTCGCGTCGAACACCCGGTCGACGGTCTGCACCTCGAGGAAGTGGTTCCCCGAGCCGAGGCTGCCGAGCTGGCCGAGACCTCGCTCGACCGCTCGCTCGCTGACGGCTCGCCAGTCCGCTCCCTGCATCACGCCGTCGTCCTCGCAGCGCTCGAGGTCCCGGGCGACTCCATGTCCACGCGAGACCGCGAAACGAGCGCCGCCCTCGAGCACCCGCTGCAGCTCGGCCCGGTCCGCGAGCGGCCACACGCCCCCTCGGCCCACGCCACGCGGGACGGCATGGTCGAGCCGGTCCATCACCGCAGGGAGCCGAGGCATCAGGTCCCCACGGGTCAGGTCGGGTGCGACGAGAAGCCGAACGCCGCAAGAGATGTCGAAGCCGACTCCGCCGGGTGACACCACCCCCTGGTCGTCGATGTCCGTCGCCGCCACACCGCCGATGGGGAAGCCGTAGCCCCAGTGGACGTCTGGCATGGCGTAGGAGGCCCTGACGATGCCTGGGAGCGTGGCCACGTTCACCACCTGGGACAGCGACTTGTCGCCCTGCTCCTCCGGCATCAGCGACTTCGACACGTAGACGATCCCGGGCACCCGCATCGCGCCCTCGCGCTCGATCCGGAACCGGTAGGGGGTCTCCGCGACGACTCTCATGACTGCCCACATGTGTGCGCTGGACCCGTCGGACGTGCTGTGCTTGCCGTACGGCGATCGGAGCGGATCATGAACGAAGGCGCGTCCGGCCACAGGTCGGTGCCACACACGGCAGACCTCCGCATCGAGGCATGGGCTCCCACCCGCGAAGAGTGCATTGCGCAGGCGGTGCTCGGGACCGTCGAGAGCTTCCTCGACACGTCCTCCGTGCACCCCGAGAGCACCCGCCGACGCCAGCTCGCCGCGCACAGCGACGAGGATCTGCTCGTCGCCGTGCTGGAGGAGGTCGTGTACTTCCTGGACACGGCCGGCGAGGTTCCCGTCGACCTCGAGCTCGAACCCGTGGAGGGAGGCGTCGACGTGGAGTTCGCGATGGTCGACGCGAGCAAGCTTCCCCAGGTGGGTGCGGTCCCGAAGGCGGTGTCGCTGCACGAGCTCTCGCTCGCACCCGGACCATCCGGATGGTGGTGCTCGGTGACGCTCGACGTGTGAAGTGGCCCGACCCTCCGTGACCTGCACGGGGCTGCCTGGCGCATGCGAGGACCTGCGAGGCGATTTCCCTTCGCCGGTATTGTCCGGATCAGGTTCCTAGGGGTCGCCTTCCAGTCTTTCAACCTTCTGGCCTCTCAGCCTTTCGGCTCCCTCGCCCGTCTCGCAGGCCACTTTCAAAGGTGCGCGTCGGAGGCGGCTCGCACCAGGGACCAAGGTCCCGTATCTCGAATACTCCGTGCGAGAGGCCGGATGGCGTCAGGCCGGAGAGGGAGCATCCACGTCCGGTGAGACCGCCTCGGGGAGCACGACGTGGTACGACGTGCCCGGGATGCTGCGGCAGCGGGCGTACTCATCAGGGCGAGGTGGCCAGTCGCGGTAGGGCAGAGAAGTGAGGCGGAACCCCACCTTCCACACGATCACGAGGCCCCAGATCGGCTGCAGCAGGAAGAAGAGGGCGTCGCGCTTCCGGAAGCTCACTCTGCGATAGGCAGGCAGCAACAGCAGGCCCGGAAGACCCATCGCCAAGAGGTGGACCGAGTCGGCCGTCAGCTGGTCGCGGCGCATCGTGTGGGCCACATCCCGCAGGACGAGGAAGACCGCGAGGGTGAGCACCAGGAAGACGAAGGCGACCAGGTGGCAAAGCCAGCGAGGCCTCTGTTGCGGGAGGTGGGCGCCCGCGGTCTCTGACAGTTGAGTGGCAGGCACGCCGCCAAGGATCTCACGCAGGATCGGAACCGGCGAGCGCTCTTCTGCGTCACAGTGTCAGCAGACAGAAGGGGGCTGGATGAAGGTCGTGGCTGGGGTGCTGCTGGTCGCGGGGCTCATCGCGTCGGGCTGCGGGCAGGCGAGCTCGCCGGCGGTGACGCGGGCGACGCCCGGGTCCGAGGGGTACGACGGTCCGCTCTACGTCGCCGTGGACGAGCCGGACGCCGAGGACGTGCTCCAGCGCTCCGGGGCGGCCGGGCGGGTGCTCGAGTGCGAGGGTGCGCCGTACAACGGCAGCACGGGCAGCAACTGGGGCGTGCACGGCGGAGGCGCTGACCCGACCGCTGGGCTGGAGTCCTTCCTGCGCGACGCGCGGTGGAGCGTTCCCGCGACCGGCTACCGCGTCGAACAGCAGACCGAGCACCGCTCGCTGTTCACGTACGCACCCCGTGGTGACGTGAAGGTGGCGGTGGTCGTCGTCGACAAGCCGTCCGACCAGAACAGCGAGGCGGGCTGGGCCATGGAGAGCTATGCGCAGTGCGACCCCGCGGAGTTCGACCCGGCCGCGGATGCCGAGACCGGACACGCGGTCTGGACCGACAAGGACGGGAGGCGCGTGCCGGTCCGGCAGCTGCACTCCGCGCCCGGGGCTGAGCACTGCGGCTGGCAGGAGGCGACCTTCCTCGACTACGGCGGTGAGCGTTACGTGCGTGATCCTGAGGGAGCGCTCGAGAAGGTCTGGCTGGCGGTGACGTACGACGGTCACGCCGACCTGCCGGAGGACGCCCGTGACACCGGCTTCCGGCTCGGTGACCAGCAGCTCTTCGAGGCTGCCGACGGCCGCAGTGTCTACGTGAGGACCGGCACCGCCGTCGAGCGTTGGCCGCTGCTCGCCACGGCGGTCCACTGTTACTGAGCATCATTCCAACGATTCGTGGAATGAGGTATTCTCTCTCCTCATGGAGTCGACGCACCCCGAACGCCGTACCGACGGCGACCCGAGGACTGCCCCGGGCGCGCCTGTCATTCGACTGGGGCTCCGGCAGAACGCCGCCCAGTTCACCCTGCTCGTCGTGGTGAACGCCCTGGTCGGCGGCATGCTCGGCCAGGAGCGGACCGTCCTGCCTCTGCTGGGTCAGCAGGAGTTCGGTCTGCGCGCCTACACCGCCGGGCTTACGTTCATCGTGGCCTTCGGGCTCGCCAAGGCGGCGACCAACTACTTCGCGGGCACCTGGTCCGACAGGTACGGCCGCAAGCCCGTCCTCGTCGCCGGCTGGCTCGTCGCGGTCCCGGTGCCGCTGCTGCTGATCTGGGCTCCCTCGTGGGGCTGGGTGATCGCCGCCAACGTGCTGCTCGGCGTCAGCCAGGGGCTGACCTGGTCCACCACCGTGGTGATGAAGATCGACCTCGTCGGCCCTGCGCGTCGGGGGCTCGCGATGGGTCTCAACGAGGCCGCCGGGTACGCCGCCGTCGCGGTCACCGCCCTGGCCACGGGGTACCTGGCCCAGTCCTACGGTCTCCGCCCCGCGCCGTTCCTGCTCGGCCTGGCCTTCGCGGCGCTCGGCCTGGGGCTGTCGACGCTCGCGGTGAAGGAGACCCGGGAGCACGCACGCATGGAGGCGGCCAACCACGTCGCACGCGCCGACGGCCGCCACGACCACCTTCACCAGGATCTGACCGACCGTGAGGTCTTCACCCAGACCAGCTTCCGCGAGCCCGCCCTGTCGTCGGCCAGCCAGGCCGGACTGGTGAACAACCTCAACGACGGCCTCGCCTGGGGCTTGTTCCCGATCCTGTTCGCCGCCGCCGGCCTCTCGGTCGGCAGGATCGGACTGCTGGCCGCGCTGTACCCAGCGGTCTGGGGTGTCGGGCAGCTGTTCACCGGAGCGCTTTCGGACCGGCTGGGCCGCAAGTGGATGATCGCCTCGGGCATGTGGCTGCAGGCTGCCGCTCTGGGCATGATCGCCCTCGGGGACGCCTTCGCGGTCTGGGCCGTTGGTGCCGCCCTGCTCGGGGCCGGTACGGCGATGGTCTACCCGACTCTCCTCGCCTCCATCGGCGACGTCGCCCACCCGGCCTGGCGCGCCCGCTCGGTCGGGATCTACCGCCTGTGGCGAGACGGAGGCTTCGCGGTCGGCGCACTCCTGGCCGGAGTCGTGGCAGACGCGCTGGGCGTCAGGGCTGCGGTGTGGACCGTCGCTGCGCTGACCGCGCTCTCCGGGGTGGTCGTCGCCGTGCGGATGTACGAGACTCACCACCGTCCCGAACCCGTCGAGCAGAAGGGAGCCACGCATGGGTGACCGCGCCACCAAGGACGCACTCTTCGCCGAGTTCGCCGCGGTCGGCAAGGTGCTCGGAAGCCCCAAGCGGCTCGAGCTGCTCGACCTGCTGGCGCAGGGGCCGCGCAGCGTCGAGGACCTCGCATCGTCGGCCGGGCTCGGGATGAGCACCTGTTCGGCCCACCTTCAGACACTCCGCGAGGCAGGTCTCGTCGAGACCCGGCGTGAAGGGAAGCGCATCTTCTACTCGCTCGCCGGCGACGACGTGGCCGGTCTGTGGGACCACCTGCGACAGGTCGCCCAGCGTCACCGTCCGCACACCGAGCTCGCCCGGCGCGCGTACCTCGGCCCCGAGGACACCGACGCCGTCGACACCGACGAGCTGCTGCGCCGGATGGCCGCAGGCGATGCGGTGGTGGTCGACGTGCGGCCGGCGCCGGAGTACGACGCCGGTCACCTGTCGGGGGCGGTGCACATCCCCTTGGAGCAGCTCGCCGAACGTCTCGCCGAGCTGCCGCGGGACCGTGAGGTCGTGGCCTACTGCCGAGGGCAGTACTGCGTGCTCGCCCACGACGCGGTCCGGCTGCTGACCGCCAACGGTCTCACCGCACGACGAGCCGACAGCGGCGTCCTCGAGTGGCGGCTGGCCGGCCTCCCGCTGGAGACCGGCGCAGCCTGAGGAGCGCCTGCTCCGACGCTCAGTGGCGACGGCCCAGCAGGCGCCTGAGGACAAGCACGACCAGCAGCACGCCGACCAGCGTTGCGGCCAGCTGCTTCCAGTAGCTCTTCATCAGGATCGGCAGCACCGTGGCCCCGAGGTCGAGTGCCTCTGCTCCACCGACGGCTTCGCGGCCAGGGGAGACCACCGCGTGAGCCGGTTGCCGCTCCGCGGTGGGCGGCGCAGCGCCGGCGGCACCCGCAGCGGCGCCACCGACCGGAGCCCCTTCCGCGGGCGCCTCGGCCGCGGCGACCTCCGGAGCGGTGGTCACCGGACCCGCCGCCTCCGCAGGCGCCGCCTCCACAGGTGCGGCCGCCGGCGGCGCACCGACCTTGGACTCCAGGCAGACCATGAACTGCTGCAGCAGCTTGTCGGAGACGTCCTGGATCACGCCGCGGCCGAACTGCGCCGGCTTCCCGGTGATGGACAGGTTCGTCTGAACCTCGACGCTGGTGCTCTCCGACCCGGCCGGGGTCATCACTGCGGTGACCGTTGCGCCCGCCGTACCGTTGCCTCGCTTGTCCTTGCCCTTGGCCTCGACCACGAACCGGTGCGTCGACTCGTCACGCTCGAGGAAGCTCCCGGCGCCCGCGTAGACCAGCGAGATCGGACCCAGCTTCACCTTGCACGTGCCCTTGAAGTCGTCGCCCTCCACGGACGTGACCGTCGCGCCGGGGAAGCACCCGGCCACGTCCTCGATGTCGAGGAACGCCGTCCAGGTCTCGTCGAGCGAGGCGGGGACCGTGAACGAGTGCGTCAGGTCCATGGCCTACACCCCGGCGGCGGCGAGGACGGCGCGTCTCGTGAGCACCGTCGCGAGGTGCCTGCGGTAGTCCGCGTCGCCGTTGAGGTCGGAGGGCGGGTTCGTGCCCTCCGCGGCGGACGCGGCTGCTGCGCGCACAGCCTCGTCGGTGGCGGGCTGTCCCGCGAGCGCCTGCTCCACCGAGCGCGCCCGGATCGGAGTGGAGCCCATGTTGGTCAGACCGACACGTGCCTCACTGATGCTCCCGCCCTCGACCTTGACCGCCGCGGCGACCGCCACGATCGGCCACTGGTGCGCGACGCGGACGAACTTCTCGTAGTGGCCTCCCCACCCGGTGTACTTCGGGATCCGGACCTCGGTGAGCAGCTCGCCCTCCCCGATCGCGGTGGTGAACAGGTCCTGGAAGAAGTCGTCGGCCTCGACCGTGCGGGTGCCCGACGGGCCGACGATCGTGAAGGTCGCGCCCAGCGCGAGAGCGGGAGCGCCGAGGTCGCCGGCCGGGTCGGCGTGGGCCAGCGCGCCACCGAACGTGCCGCGGTGCCGCACCTGTGGGTCGGCGAGCTGCTCGACGGCCTCGGTCAGCAGCGCGACGTGCTCGCGCACCAGCGCGTCATGGTAGACGTCGGAGTGGGTCGTCATCGCGCCGATCACGATCCCGTCGCCGTCGTCGCGCACTCCGCGCAGCGACTCGATCCGGCCGAGGTCGACGACCACCGACGGGACGTTGAGCCGCATGCGGAGAACCGGCAGCAGGCTCTGGCCGCCGGCCAGCACCTTGGCGTCCTCGCCGCCTTCGGCGAGCGCGGTCAGCGCCTCCTCGACGGTGGTCGGTGCGACGTACTCGAACTGTGCCGGGATCACTTGCCTGCTCCTTCGCTGCGGTCGGCGGTGTCCTGCTCGTCGAAGTGCGGCATCGCACCGCTCTCCGTCGGCTCGTGCCCACCGGCTCCCCGGTCGTGGATCGCCTTCCAGATCCGCTCGGGCGTGCAGGGCATGCGTACGTCGGACACCCCGAACGGCCGCAACGCATCCACCACCGCGTTCACGACAGCGGGTGTCGACGCGATCGTGCCCGCCTCGCCCACGCCCTTGGCCCCGAGCTCGGTGGCGGTGGCACGGGACACGGTGTGGTCGGTCTCGAAGCTGATCGTGTCGGCCGCGGTCGGAACCAGGTAGTCGACGAACGATGCGGACACCAGTGTCCCGGACTCGTCGTGGACCGCCTCCTCCCACAGCGCCTGCGCGATGCCCTGGACGAGCCCGCCGTGAACCTGGCCCTCGACGATCAACGGGTTGATGATCGTGCCGATGTCGTCGACGCAGACGTACTTGCGCATCTTGACCCCGCCCGTCTCGGTGTCGATCTCCACCGCGCACAGGTGCGTGCCGTGCGGGAAGGAGAAGTTCACCGGGTCGTAGGTCGCGTCCGCGTCGAGCGACGGCTCAACCCCCTCGGGGAGGTCGTGGGCGGCGAAGGTGGCGAGCGCGACCTCGCCGATGCTCACGCCCTTGTCGGTGCCCTTCACACCGAACCTGCCCTCCTTGAACTCCAGGTCCGCCGCGGATGCCTCGAGCATGTGAGCGGCGATCGGCTTGGCCTTCTCGACGACCTTGTCCGCGGCCATCACCAGCGCCTGTCCGCCGACCGCAAGCGACCGTGACCCATAGGTGTCGAGGCCCTTCGGAGCGATCTGCGTGTCACCGTGAAGCACCTCGACGTCCTCGAAAGGGACGCCCAGGCGGTCGGCCACGATCTGCGACCAGGCGGTCTCGTGTCCCTGGCCGTGCGGAGAGGTTCCCGTGATCACCTCGACCTTCCCCGTGGCGAGCATGCGCACCGATGCGTGCTCCCACCCGCCCGCGGCGTACCGCAGCTGGCCGAGCACACGGGAGGGCGCGAGGCCGCACATCTCGGTGAAGGTCGAGACACCGATGCCGAGCTGGATCGGGTCGTTCGCCTCGCGGCGCCGACTCTGCTCGGCCCGCAGCTCGTCGTACCCGAACATCTCCTTGGCCTTCGCCGTCGCGGCCTCGTAGTTGCCGGAGTCGTACTCCATGCCGGCGACCGTCGTGAACGGGAACTCTTCGTGCTTGATCCAGTTCCTCTCGCGGATCTCCAGCGGGTCGACACCGAGCTCGGCGGCCAGCTCGTCCATCAGGCGCTCGATCGCGAAGGTCGCCTCGGGCCGCCCCGCCCCCCGGTAGGCGTCGGTCCAGGTCTTGTTCGTGAAGACGTTCGTGCAGTTGAACTGGTAGGCCGGGAACTTGTAGATCGCGTTGAACATGAACGCGCCGAGGATCGGCACTCCCGAGGTGACCAGGCCCAGGTACGCGCCCATGTCGGCGAGCAGGTCCACCTTGAGGCCGGTGACGGTCCCGTCGCTCTTCGCGGCAAGGGTCAGCCTCTGCCACTGGTCACGGCCGTGGTGGGCGGCCATCAGCGACTCCGAGCGGGTCTCGGTGTACTTGCACGGCTTGCCGAGGCGGCGGGAGGCGAGGACCGTGATCACCTCTTCAGGGGTGAACTGGAGCTTGCCGCCGAAGCCACCCCCGACGTCAGGCGCGATGACCCGGACCTTGCTCTCGGGGATGCCGAGCACGACGGCGAGGAAGAAGCGCACGAAGTGCGGCACCTGCGTCGCGGACCATACGGTGAGCTGCTCGCCGGTCGGGTCGCTGACCACCGAACGGGGCTCCATGAACGCTGGGATCAACCGCTGCTGGCGGTACTCACGCTCGATGAGGACGCCGCTCTGGCGGGCCTCCTCGATCGCCTCGTCCACCGCGCCGCCCGTGCCTGCGTCCGCGGAGTCGAACTGCCAGAACGCCGACTTGTTGGTGCCCAGATCAGGGTGCGCAAGCACCTTGTCCGCCGCCGCGTCCTTGAGGTCGAGCGCCGCGGGGAGATCCTCGTAGTCCACGTCGACGAGCTCGGCCGCGTCACGTGCCTCGGCGGCGGAGCGGGCCACGACGACCGCCACGACCTCGCCCGCGAAGGCGACGCGGTCGACCGCGATGGAGGGATGGGGTGGCGCCTTCTGGTCCTCGGTGATCGGCCAGGCGTTGGGCAGGCTGCCCTGTTCCTCGGCGACGTCCGCGCCGGTCAGGACGGTGACGACGTTCGGAGCCGCCTTCGCGGCAGACGTGTCGACGCGGGTGATCTTGGCGTGGGCGAACGGGCTGCGCACCATCGCGAGGTGCAGCATGCCCGGCAGCACGATGTTGTCGGTCCAGCGGGTGCGGCCGGTGATGAGGCGCTGGTCCTCCTTTCGCTTGCGTGGGCTGCCGACCTCGCGGGTGGGGGTCTCCTCGGTGACGGTCACTGGGCACCTCCGGCTGACGCCGCGCTCTGCACGGCCTTGACGATGTTGTGGTAGCCGGTGCAGCGGCAGAGGTTGCCCTCGAGCCCGACCCGGATCTCCTCCTCCGTGGGGTTGGGGTTGTCGTTGAGGAGGTCGACGCTCTGCATGATCATGCCCGGCGTACAGAACCCGCACTGGAGTGCGTGGCACTCGTGGAAGGCCTTCTGCATCGGGTGGAGCTGACCGTCGGTTGCGAGTCCCTCGATGGTGGTCACCTCGTGGCCGTCGGCCTGGACGGCGAGCACGTTGCAGGACTTCACGCTCTTGCCGTCGAGGTGGACGGTGCAGGCCCCGCAGTTGCTGGTGTCGCAACCCACCACGGTCCCGGTCTTGCCGAGGCGTTCGCGTAGGTAGTGCACGAGAAGCGTGCGAGGTTCGACGTCATCGGAGTACGAAGCACCGTCGACGGTCACGTTGATGCGCGTCATGGATCAGATCAGCTCCCTGGGAGGAGGACAGGTGCTGTCGATACTTGCGCGCTCAACGATGTGTGACAAGGGTCACGGTGAAGTCTTTGGGTTGTGCAAGTCCGGGTCAGCGCTCGGCGTGATGGTGGATCGGTCCCGCGAGCTCGGCGAGCCGCTCGCCGTTGCCGCCCCAGCGCAGCGCGACGATCTCGGCGGCGATGCTGACCGCGGTCTCCTCGGGGGTGCGGGCGCCGAGGTCGAGCCCGATGGGCGAGGAGAGCCGGGTCAGCTCGTCCTCGGTCAGCCCGGCCTCGCGCAGCCGGTCGAGGCGGTCCTGGTGCGTGCGCCGTGACCCCATCGCGCCGACGTAGGCCACCTCGGGCAGCCGCAGCGCGACCTCGAGCAGGGGTACGTCGAACTTCGGGTCGTGCGTCAGCACGCAGATCACCGTGCGGGAGTCGAGGTTGCCCGCGTCGAGCTGTCCCTTGAGGTACCGGTGCGGCCAGTCGACGACGACCTCGTCGGCACCCGGGAACCGCGACGCCGTGGCGAACACCGGCCGGGCGTCGCACACCGTGACCTGGTAGCCGAGGAAGCTGCCCATCCGGGCGACCGCGGCGGCGAAGTCGATCGCGCCGAACACGATCATCCGCGGCGGCGGCGCGAACGCCCACACGAACACCCGCATGCCCTCGCCACGACGCTCGCCGTCGGGGCCGTAGGTCAGCGTCGCGTTGTGTCCCGCCGCGAGCAGGCCGCGGACGTCGTCGGCCACCGCGTCGTCCGCGCGCTCGCTGCCGATCGACCCGGTGCGCGGGCGGTCGGTGTCCTCCGGACGTACGACGATCCGCCGCCCCACCCGGGCCCGGTCGGGGTGGTCGATCACAGTGGCGAGCGCGACGGGGCGACCTGCCTCGATGTCGGCGGCGATGTCGCCGAGCTCGGGGAACGTGGACCGGTCGACCTTCTCGACGTACACGTCGAGGATCCCGCCACAGGTGAGACCGACCGCGAAGGCGTCGTCGTCGCTCACGCCGTACCTCTCGAGCACCGGGACGCCCGACGCGACGACCTCCTCGGCGAGCTCGTAGACCGCGCCCTCGACACAGCCGCCGGAGACGGAGCCGACTGCCTCGCCGCCGGGGCCCACCAGCATCGACGCACCAGCGGGTCGTGGGGCGGAGCGGAACGTGGCCACGACCGTGCCCACTCCGACCGTCTCGCCGGCCTCCCACCAACGCATCAGCTCAGACAGCACGTCACGCATGGGCAATCACCTCGACCAGGTCCGCGAACGTGGCCATGGAGTGTCCGGCCACGAAGTCGTCAATGTAGGGGAGTGCCGCGACGATGCCCTGCTGAACGGGCTCGTAGCCCTCCTTGCCGCGGTGCGGGTTCATCCAGACCACGCGATGCGCGAGGCGGTGCAGCCGGCGCATCTGCTCGGCCAGCAGCTCGGTGTCGCCGCGCTCCCAGCCGTCGCTGACGACCACGACCACCGCGCCCCGGGCGGTGCCGCGCTGGCCCCAGCGGTCCAGGAACACCTTCAGCGTCTCGCCGAGCCGCGTGCCGCCCGACCAGTCCGGGACCGTCTGGCCCGCGGCGATGATGGCCCGCTCGGCGTCGCGCATCCGCATGGCGCGGGTGATGTGCGTGAGCCGCGTGCCGACCGTGAACACCTCGACGTCCCCGGGGCGCAGGGTGCCGCCCGTCGGCGAGGACGCATGGGTGAACGTGTGCGCGAGGCGCAGCAGCGCGTCGGCGTAGGCGCTCATCGAGCCCGACACGTCGATGAGCAGCACGACGCGGCGAGCACGCGTGCGGCGTCGTCGCCAGGCCACCGGGCCGGGCTCGCCCATGCGTGCGCGCATCCGGCGCAGGGTCCGGGCCGCGTCGAGGTCGCCGCGATGCCAGCCGGCTCGCCGGTTCGCCGTACGACGGGGGGAGCGGGGGTGCAGGGAGCCGAAGAGCGCGGCCAGCCGGGCCTTCTCCCGCGGATCCATCGCGGCGATGTCCCGATGACGCAGGACCTCCGTGGAGCTGGCCAGCGCCCGAAGCTCCTCCTCGGACCCCATGGGCTGCTCGCCGGCCTGGTCCCGGTCGTCGGTGAGGTCCGCCTGCGTGGAGGTCCGGTCGGGTGGCTCTCGCGGGACGGTCTGGTTCTGCTGGGCGACGAACCACGCGTGGAAGACCTGGTCGTAGCGTTCGAGGTCGTCGGGCCCGGAGCACAACGTGCTACGACCTGCCCAGTAGGTCGCACGACGGTCGTCCAGCCCGACCACGGCCACCGCCCGCAGGAAACTCTGCGCCCGGTCGGGGGTGATGCCCAGGCCGGCGGCGCGGAGTGCCCGGGCGAACCCGAGCAGGAGCTCGTCCGCCTCGTGCCGCACCTCGACGTCCATCGTCCTCCTCAGCCTGCGAGCATCCGGTCCAGGGCCTTGCGGACGCGCTCTGCGTCCTCGCGGTACTTCACCACGGCGCCGAGCGTCGCCGCCGCGCGCTCGACGTCGAGCGTGGTGGTACCCAGCTGCTGGAGGGCGCGCGCCCAGTCGAGGGTCTCCGCCACGCCCGGGGGCTTGAGCAGGTCCTCGCGGGACCGCAGCTGTTGGACGAGCGTCACCACCTGTGCTGCGAGCTCCTCCGATACCTCGGGGGCCCGGGACCGGACGATCGCGACCTCCCGCTCGAGACCAGGGTGGTCGATCCAGTGGTAGAGGCAGCGTCGCTTGAGCGCGTCGTGGATCTCGCGGGTGCGGTTGGAGGTCAGCACCACGAGCGGCGGCGTCGCCGCGGTGATCGTGCCGAGCTCCGGGACGGTGACCTGGTACGTCGAGAGCACCTCGAGCAGGAACGCCTCGAACTCGTCGTCGGCCCGGTCGATCTCGTCGACGAGGAGCACGACCGGGCTCTCCCTCAGCGCCCGCAGCACCGGCCGCGCAAGCAGGAACCGCTCGTCGAAGAGGCTCTTCTCGACGGTCTCCACGTCGGTCTCGGTCTCGTGGCCGGCCGCCTCGACCGCCCGCAGGTGCAGGATCTGACGGGGGAAGTCCCAGTCGTAGAGCGCCTGGCTCGCGTCGATGCCCTCGTAGCACTGCAGCCGGATCATCGGCAGGCCGAGCGCCTCCGCGAGTGCCTCGGCCAGGGCGGTCTTGCCGGTGCCCGGCTCGCCCTCGAGCAGCAGCGGCCGCCGCATCTGCAGCGCCAGGAAGCCGATCGTGGCCAGCGCATCGTCGCAGAGGTACCCGGTCTTGCCGAGCCGCTCCGCGAGGTCGGCGGGTGACGTCACGCTCTCAGCGGGGTCCATGCTGCAAGCATCGCTCACCGAGCAAGAGGCGGTCGATCATTTCGGCGTTCGGGGGCCTCGAGGGCCCGGGTGGTCGACGCGTCAGAGGGCGTCGGGCGTGTCCACGTCGCGCCCGGTCGCGAGGTCGCCGCACTCCACCAGGACAGGTGGGTTGTCGCGAAGGTAGTCCCGGGCTCCGCGGTCCCCCTCCGCCGTCGCCACGACACCGGCCCAGTGGGCACGGCCGAGCAGCACCGGGTGGCCCGGCTGCCCGTCGTACGTCGCGCGGGCGAGCGCGTCCGGGCCGGGGGGAACCTGCTCGAGCAGCCGGCTGACGACCTTCGGCCCGACGTCCGGAAGGTCGACGAGGCCCACGACGACCGCGTCCGCGTCGGCGAGAGAGGGGTCGGCGAGACCGGCGCGGAGGGAGGCGCCCATGCCCTCTGCCCAGTCCTCTGCGACCGTGGCCGCGACGTCGAGGTGAGCGAGGAGGGGGCGGACCTCGTCGGCCGCCGCACCGAGGACGACCGTGACCGCGTCGCAGCCGCCGTCCCTGAGCACCCGGACGGCGCGTTCGACGTACGACGTGCCGGACTCGTCGCGCAGCAGGGCCTTCGGGCCGCCCATCCGCCGTCCGGCGCCGGCCGCGAGCAGCAGGCCTCGCACCGCCATCAGTCGATGATGCGCAGCCGGACGGTCTCCGGCAGCCCGGCGAGCTCGTGCACGACGTCTGCCGAGTAGTCGAGCCCGATGTCCGTCAGCAGGTAGCCGAGCTCGCCGAGGGTGGTCAGCACCTGGCTCTCCACGTTGACGCCTCGGTCGGCGAGGACACCGTTCACCCGGGCGAGCACACCGGGGACGTTCTGGTGGAGGTGCGCCAGCCGGTGCGTCCCGGGGGCGTGCTCGAGCGCGAGGTTCGGGAGGTTGACGCTCATCGAGGTCGCCCCCGTGTCGAGGAAGTCGCGGAGCTTACGGGCGACGAAGCGGCCGATGTCCTCCTGCGCCTCCTCGGTCGAGCCGCCGATGTGAGGAGTCAGGATGACGTTGGGCAGGCCGCGGAGGGCCGAGGAGAACTCGTCGCCCTGCTTCTTCGGCTCCTCGAGGAACACGTCCACCGCAGCGCCCGAGAGGTGCCCGCTGAGGATGTGCTGGCGGAGGGCGTCGTGGTCGACGACGAAGCCTCGCGAGAGGTTCAGGAAGATCGCGCCCTCCCTCATCTGCCGCAGCTGTGCCTCACCGAAGAGTCCTGCGTTGCCGGCGCGACCGTCGACGTGCAGCGAGACGATGTCGGCCCCGTCCAGCAGCTCCTCCAGCGAGGAGCACCGGTGCGCGTTGCCGAGGGCGAGCTTGTCGTGGATGTCGTAGAACGACACAGACATGCCGAGCGCCTCGGCGACGACCGACAGCTGGCTGCCGATGTTGCCGTAGCCGATGATCCCCAGCCGGCGGCCGCGCACCTCGTGAGCACCCGTGGCGGACTTGTCCCAGACCCCGGCCTGCAGGGACGCGTTCTTCTCGGTGAGGCGCCGGGTCAGCGCGATGATCTCGGCGACGGCGAGCTCGACGACGCTTCGCGTGTTGGAGAACGGCGCGTTGAACACCGCGACGCCGCTCCGGGACGCCGTTGCGAGGTCGATCTGGTTGGTCCCGATGCAGAAGGCCCCGATGGCGGTCAGATGCCTGGAGGCCCCCAGCACCTCGGCGGTGACCTGGGTCTTGGACCGGATCCCGAGTACGTCGACCTCCGCGAGCGCCGAGACCAGCTCGTCGCTGTCCATCGCGCCGGGCGCGGACTCCACTTTCAGTCCCGCCTCGCTCAGGATGTCGTGGGCGACCGGGTGGACGTTCTCCAACAGCAGGGCACGACGAGTTGTCACGGCACCGCCCTTTCGCATCGAGGTGGCGTCTCAGGAGCACTCGCAACGCTACCCTCACGGGGTGTCGCAGCCGATCCAGCGCCGTCCGGGTCTCGCCCGGTGGGACTCGCTCACCGTGGGCATCGACATCGGCGGGACCAAGGTGCTCGGCGGTGTCGTCGACTCGAGCGGCCGGGTCCTCGTACGCGAGCGACGAGAGACACCGGGCCACAGCGTCACCGCTGTCGAGGACACGATCGTCGAGCTGGTCTCGCTGTTCGCGCGCTCCTACGACGTGGCCGCGGTCGGGATCGGCGCCGCCGGCTTCGTGGATGCCTCCAGGTCGACCGTGCTCTTCTCACCGCACCTCGCCTGGCGCGACGAGCCGATCCGGGACGCGCTGGCCGGTCGCCTGCGGCTGCCCGTCGTGGTCGACAACGACGCGAACACCGCCGCACTCGCCGAGTCGGACTTCGGCGCCGGAACCGGGCACCGGTACGTCCTCTGCGTGACCCTCGGCACCGGCATCGGCGGCGCCTTCGTCATGGACCACCGGGTCTACCGTGGCGCGAACGGCATGGCCGGCGAGTTCGGCCACATGCTGGTCGTGCCTGACGGGCATCGCTGCCAGTGCGGCAACCGCGGCTGCTGGGAGCAGTACGCATCGGGCAACGCCCTCGTCCGGGACGCCCGCGAGGTCGTCGCCTCCGGGTCGCCCGTCGCCGAGACGCTCCGCCAGCTGGGTGGCCCGGACGCCTCGGGTCTGACCGGACCCTTGATCACCGAGGCTGCGCGCGACGGCGACCCGCTGGCGACCGAGCTCCTCGCCGACATGGGCCGCTGGTTCGGGATCGGCCTGGCGAACATGACCGCCGCCTTCGACCCGAGCTGCATCGTCATCGGGGGAGGGGTGTCCGAGGCCGGCGACCTCCTGCTCGTCCCGGCTCGGGAGGCGTTCTCGCGACAGCTCGTCGGTCGTGGTCACCGGCCCGAGCCACCGATCCTGCGCGCCGCCCTGGGCCCGGACGCGGGGTTCATCGGCGCCGCGGACATGGCGCGCTCCGCGGCTCGGCGCTCCAGACGTCGCCTCCGCCGCAACCGCCCTGGCCGGCGAGGGCGGTTGCCCGTGGACCCGGAGTGACCCCGGCTGCGCTCCCTCCGACCTCGACTGCGCCGAACGGGTGTGTCGAGGGGCCTCGGCGCGACCGTCAGCCGCGGGTGGCGCCCCAGTCCTCAGGGGCCACGTCGGCCACGGACTGGGTGAACACCCAGCTACGGCCGGCGAAGTCCCGGGCGGTGTACTGCCTCTCACCGTAGGGCAGGTCTGCCGGCTCGGAGACGATCTCCGCCCCGTGGGCACGGGCCCGCCGGCAGTGCTCGTCGACGTCGTCGACCCGGACCATGACGTGGTCCACGGTGTCGCCGACCGGGCGGTCACCCCGGGTGATGGCGACCGCGGCTCCCACGCCGACCCCGAGCTGGGCTCGGTGGTCGCCGATGCGCCATCTGAGGGAGAAGCCGAACGCTTCGCACAGACCCGCAACGGCTTCCTTCACGTCGGGATACCCGAGCACCGGCACCAGTGTCTGCTCCGGCATCGACCTGTTCGTCAGCATCGTCACCCCTTCACGCCCGGTTTCCGGCAGAGCCTAACGGCGGGGACCGGACCCGAGCGTTGTCCTGGTGCGGGTGCCAGGGCCGTGTGCCTCGGTCTACCGTTGACGGAACTGTCCGGTCTTGATCTCGGTCGAGGAGACGCGATGAGCCAGGCACCCGCGCAGGTCCCGCACGGCGACAAGATCGACGCCGCCGTCTTGAAGGTCGCAGGCGTCGTCGTGCTCGGCGCCATCATGTCGATCCTCGACATCACGGTGGTCAACGTCGCGCTGCCGACGTTCCAGACCGAGTTCGGGACGCCCGCCGAGCCGATCCCGTACTCCACCGTCGCGTGGACGGTGACGGCGTACACCCTGGCGCTCGCCACGGTGATCCCGATGACGGGCTGGGCGGCCGACCGGTTCGGCACCAAGCGGCTCTACATGGGCGCGGTGGCACTCTTCACCGCCGGGTCTGCCCTCTGCGCCCTGGCCACGTCGATCGAGATGCTCATCGCCTTCCGGGTCCTGCAGGGCCTCGGCGGAGGCATGCTCATGCCCCTCGGCATGACGATCATGACGCGGGCCGCGGGGCCGCACCGGATGGGGCGGCTGATGGCCATCCTCGGGGTCCCGATGCTGCTCGGCCCGATCCTCGGTCCGATCATCGGCGGGTGGCTGATCGAGCACGCGAGCTGGCACTGGATCTTCCTGATCAACCTGCCGATCGGCATCGGGGCGCTGATCTACGCAGCCTTCGTCCTCCCCAAGGACGCTCCCGAGCCGTCCGAGTCCTTCGACTTCGTCGGGATGCTGATGATGTCGCCCGGCCTCGCGCTCTTCCTCTTCGGCGTCTCCTCGCTGCCCGCGGAGAACGGCGACTTCACCGAGCCGCGCGTGTGGGTCTCGATGCTGGTCGGTGTCGTGCTGATGGTGGCGTTCGTGTTCCACACGTTCCGCCCGGAGCATCCGTTGCTCGACCTGCGGCTGTTCAAGAACCGCAACCTGACCGTCTCGGTCATCACGATGTTCATGTTCGCGGCGGCGTTCTTCGGCGGGCTGCTGCTCGTGCCGACGTACTTCCAGCAGATTCGCGGTGAGGACACCTTCCACGCCGGCCTGCTCGTGGCACCACAGGGAATCGGGGCGATGCTCACGATGCCCGTCGCCGGCCGGCTGAGCGACCGGATCCCGGTGGGCCGGATCGTGCCCGTCGGGCTCGTCGTGATCGTCATCGGGATGTTCGGGCTCACCCAGGTCACGGCGCACACCCCCTACGCGGCGCTGATCGCGATGCTGTTCGTCATGGGTCTCGGCATGGGCGCCACGATGATGCCGGTGATGACCTCGGCGCTGAAGACGCTGAGGCACCACGAGGTGGCCCGAGGCTCGACCCTGCTGAACATCACCCAGCAGGTCGCCAGCTCGGTCGGTATCGCGGTGATGTCGGTGGTCCTCACCAACCACCTCAACGACTCGCCCGTCATCCCGGGCACCGAGAAGATCCCCGGCCTCGACGGTGGCCTCACCGAGACCGCCGCAGGCATCCTCTCCAACACCCGGCCGGAGGTCGTCGCCGCGCTCAAGCTGCCGGCGTCGCTCGTCGCGGAGGGCCTCGACCAGGCCGCGCAGGCCTTCGCCGACACCTACTGGGTCGCCTGGTCTCTCGTCGTGCTCACCCTCATCCCGGCGCTGATGCTTCCTCGCAAGCACGAGGAGTCCCATCTCGAGGACGAGGAGGCTGCTGCAGTCGCGACGCCGCAGGTGCGCTAGCACCGAGCGCCGCGGTCGCTGCCCGACGATATCGGCCGGTTTCTGCACGATCGTGCAGTGCTGAAACACGCAAGGTCTTTCCCGTCCCAACGCCCGCTTTGCGGGTTTACGTTCCACTTCACCGTCGTACCGGTCTCGACCGAGCCGACGGCGTGCGGCCGCCGTGGCCGCGCGACCTCCGGACGGGAGACCCCCATGAAGTCGAACCACAAGAGGCACGCGGCGACCGCGCTTGCCGTCGCAGCGGCGGCCGCCTTCGCGTTGCCCATGACGGCAACCACCGCAGACGCCGCGCAGGACCAGGCCCCGCTTCGCGGAGCAGGCCAGGAGCGCGTGATCGCCGGCGAGTACATCGTCGTGATGAAGCAGAACGCCCCGAAGCAGGCCGTCGGCCAGGCCAAGGAGCGCGCTCGCGCCGAAGGCGGCCGGATCCACTTCACCTACGACCACGCGCTCTCCGGCTTCTCCGCCCATCTGCCGGCGCGTGCACTCGAAGCGATGCGCGACAACCCGAACGTCGACTACGTCGAGGCCGACCAGCAGGTCGCGCTCAGCTCGACGCAGTCCTCGCCGACCTGGGGCCTCGACCGGGTCGACCAGCGCAACCTCCCGTTGAGCAGCAGCTACACCTACAACGCGACCGGCAGCGGCGTCACCGCCTACATCATCGACACCGGCATCCTGTCCTCGCACAGCGACTTCGGCGGCCGCGTGGCGAGCGGCTACACGGCGATCAGCGACGGCAGAGGCACCACCGACTGCAACGGCCATGGCACCCACGTCTCCGGCACGGTCGGCGGCTCGACGTACGGCGTCGCCAAGTCCGTCACCCTCAAGCCGGTCCGCGTCCTCGACTGCAGCGGCAGCGGCACCAACTCGGGTGTGATCGCCGGCGTCGACTGGGTCAGCGGCAACAAGTCCGGCCCCGCCGTGGCGAACATGAGCCTCGGGGGCGGCGTCTCCAGCGCCCTCGACACCGCGGTGCAGAACTCGATCAACGCCGGGGTCACCTACGCCGTGGCGGCCGGCAACGACAGTGGCGCCGACGCCTGCAACGGCTCGCCGTCGCGTGTCGGTCCCGCCCTGACCGTGGGCTCCTCGACCAACACCGACGCCCGCTCGAGCTTCTCCAACATCGGCACCTGCGTCGACCTGTTCGCGCCGGGATCGAGCATCACCTCCGACTGGTACACCAGCACCACGGCCACCAACACGATCAGCGGTACGTCGATGGCGACGCCGCATGTCACCGGCGCCGCCGCGCTCTACCTCCAGGGCAACCCGAGCGCCTCGGCGGCCACCGTGTCCAGCGCGATCGTCAACGGCGCCACGAGCGGCGTGCTCACCAACGTCGGCACCGGCTCGCCGAACAAGCTGCTCTACTCCCTCCTCGGCGGCAGCACCCCGCCGCCCTCGGGCGGACAGCTCCTCGGCAACCCTGGCTTCGAGTCGGGCAACACGGTGTGGTCCGCGAGCAGCGGCGTGATCGACAGCTCCACCGGCCGTCCCGCGCGCTCGGGCTCGTGGAAGGCGTGGCTCGACGGCTACGGCTCCTCGCACACCGACACGCTCTCCCAGTCGGTGACGATCCCGTCCACGGCGACGAGCGCGAGCCTGTCGTTCTACGTCCGCATCGACACCGCGGAGACCACGACGTCCACCGCCTACGACACGCTGAAGGTGCAGGTCGTCGCGAACGGCACCACGACCACGCTGGCGACGTACTCGAACCTGAACGCGAACTCCAGCTACACGCAGAAGTCGTTCAACCTGACCAGCTACAAGGGACAGACAGTGACCGTGAAGTTCACGGGCACCGAGGACTCGTCACAGCAGACGAGCTTCGTGATCGACGACACCGCGCTCAACGCAAGCTGAGCGATCCCACGAGCGCCGACCCGGTCCTGCCCCGGGTCGGCGCTCGTGTCGTCCCCGATCGGAAACGTCCCCTTTGTCTCTCCGAGCTCGGCAAGGTATGCCTGACTCCATGACCTTCACGACCCGCCCCACCCTGCAAGGCACCTACGGCATGGTCTCGTCCACGCACTGGCTCGCCTCGCAGGCGGCGATGCGGCAGCTCGAGCTCGGCGGCAACGCCTTCGACGCGGCGGTGTGCGCGGGCTTCGTGCTGCATCTGGTCGAGCCGCACCTCAACGGCCCGGGTGGCGAGGTCCCGGCGATCATCGGTAAGTCGGGCGACCCCACGCCCCTGGTCCTGTGCGGGCAGGGCGTCGCCCCGGCCGCCGCGACGATCGAGCACTACCTGTCGCTGGGGTTCGACCAGATCCCCGGTTCCGGACCTCTCGCGGCGACGGTCCCAGGGGCGGTGGACGCCTGGCTGCTGCTCCTGCGCGACCTGGGCACCAAGACGCTCGAGGACGTCCTCGGCCCGGCGATCTCCTACGCCCGCGACGGGCACCCGCTCGTGGCGCGCGTCGTCGCCACCATCGCCGCGGTACAACCGCTCTTCGAGCAGGACTGGCCGACGTCGGCGCAGACGTGGCTGAGCGGCGGCCGCACGCCCGAGCCGAACGCGCTCTTCCGCAACCCCGCCTACGCCGCGACTCTCGAAAGGCTCGTCGCCGAGGGCACCGCCGGCGGCGGCAGTCGTGAGGAGCAGATCGACCGGGCACGCGGAGCGTGGCGCGAGGGCTTCGTCGCCGAGGCCGTCGACGCGTTCTCCCAGCAGGCGATCGCCACCGCCGGCGGGGAGCCGCACCAGGGCGTCGTCCGTGGCTCCGACATGGCGGCGTGGCAGGCGAGCTGGGAGAGCGCGGTCACCCTCGACTGGCAGGGGCACACGATCGCGAAGACCGGCCCGTGGGGACAGGGCCCTGCGCTGCTCCAGACGCTCGCGACCCTGGACGCGCTCGACGCACCCGACGCCTTCGACCCCGACTCGTTGCTCGGCATCCACCAGATCACCGAGAGCCTCAAGCTCGCTTACGCAGACCGCGAGGCGTGGTACGGCGACGGGTTCGACACTCCCCTCGACACCCTGCTCTCGGAGAAGTACGCCGCCGAGCGCGCCGCCCTGGTCGGGCCGGAGGCCTCACGCGAGGTGCGTCCCGGGAGCCCCGACGGACGCGAGCCCCGGATGTCGCACCACGTCACCGACACCGCCGCCGGGCGCCCGGTCGCCGACGCCACGACGGGGGAGCCGACCGTCCGCAAGGACGGGGTGACCCAGGGAGACACCTGCCACGTCGACGTGGTGGACCGCTGGGGCAACATGATCTCCGCGACGCCGAGCGGGGGATGGCTGCAGAGCTCGCCCACGATCCCCGAGCTCGGCTTCTGCCTCGGCAGCCGGATGCAGATGTTCTGGCTCGAGGAGGGTCTGGCGTCCTCGCTCGCTCCGGGCCGCCGGCCCCGCACGACGCTCACGCCGACCCTCGTCTACCGCGACGGCGAACCCGTCATGGCGTGCGGCTCACCCGGCGGCGACCAGCAGGACCAGTGGCAGCTGCTCTTCCTGCTGCGCACCCTCGCGGGCGGCCAGTCCCTGCAGGCGGCGATCGACGCGCCCGCGTTCCACACCACGTCCTTCCCGAGCTCCTTCTGGCCACGGGTCGTCGAGCCCGCGGGCCTGGTCGTCGAGGAGCGGGTGCCCGAAGACGTGCGTACAGATCTCGCTGCCCGCGGGCACGACGTGACGGTCGCGGGGCCATGGAGCCTGGGTCGGCTCTGCGCGGTCGCCCGCGACCCCCGGACGGGCATGCTCTCCGCGGGCGCCAACCCTCGTGGCATGCAGGGGTACGCCGTAGGGCGATGACCCCACCGCCCGACCAGGTGCCGACCGGGAGCGGACCCGGTCGGACCGTCATCGTCTGGACCGCCCTTGTCAGCCGACCGCGCCGGAGAGCAGCGTGAGGAGATCGGTGGTGCCACCGGGGCGCCGCCCTTGAGGGAGGGAGACGCCCGTGTACGCACGCAGCGTCACATTCACCACCGCGCCGTCCGCCGTCGACGACGGCATCGCCTTCATACGCGACGAGGCCTTTCCGGTCATCCGTGACATGGATGGTTGCCTGGGGATCTCGCTGCTCGCCGACCGCGAGACCGGTCGGATCATCACCACGTCGTCCTGGCAGTCACAGGAGGCTCTTCGCGCGAGCCGGGACAAGCTTCGGCCTCTGCGCGAGCGGGGTTCCGAGCGGATGAGAAGTGGCGCGCCTGTCCTCGACGAGTGGGAGATCGCCTCGATGCACCGGACACACGAGACGCAGCCCGGGACCTGTGTGCGCGCCGCGTGGTCGAGCGTGCCGATGGCCCATGTCGAGCGTGCGCTGGACTTCTACCGGCACACCCTGCTGCCCCAGATCGAGCAGCTGGACGGGTTCACCAGCGCCAGCCTCCTCGTCGACCGGTCCACCGGCAGGGCAGTCACCTCGGTTGCGTTCGAGACCCGTGAGGCGATGGAGCGCACGCGCGACCAGGCGGACTACCTCAGGGAGACCAGCACCCAAGAGGCCAATGTCGAGTTCCTCGACGTCGGGGAGTTCGAGCTCGTCTCCGCGCACCTGCACGTGCCGGAGCTCGTCTGACGCCGCGGGAACAGAGCCGTGGGCGCGGTCGACGACGACCGCGCCCACACGCGAGCTCGACTGCGACCAGTAGGTCAGCGGTAGGACATGCGGTCGACCCTGTGGTGGTAGCGGTGGCCGACCTTGCTCCCCGCCGCGGCAGCGAGCGCCGTGCCGACCAGGACCGCCAGAGCGGTGACCACGCCGCCCATGCCCAGCTGGTCGGTGGGGATCGGCACGCGGGGGAGGTTCACCCGGTCGAGGAGGTTGTACTGCGACCCGAACAGGACGCCCAGGCCCACGGCGACCAGCGTCACGACCAGGCCGATGACCCAGACCGCGAGGCCCTGACGTCCGCCGTCGAATCGGGACATCCGCCCGGCGACGTACCCACCGGTGTAGTAGGCGACCAGCATGATCGCCAGCAGCACGGCGGCAGCGGCGATGCCGATCGTGCCCGCATCCAGCTGCGCCTGGGTCTGGCTCACCTTGCCGGACGACCCGACCGCGGTGGCGAGCGCTCCCACGACGCTGCTCAGCAGGATCGCCATGGCGACCGCGACCAGCCAGCCGAAGAAGGCGGCGCCCCAGTTCGTGCCGCCGAACCGGTCGCGAGCTTCCGTGTCGCCGCGGACGGCGGTGCCGTAGCGCGTGTCGTCGTGGGTCTCGTTCCCGTGCTCGCCGTCCGTCACGTGGTCCGAGGTGTTCCGGTGGATGCTGATCATCTTCGCCTCCTGAGGCGGCCCCGGAGAGGGTCGCGGTGACCCTGCTCAGGCCATCAGAGTGCCCACATTTGCCCCGGGTCATGCCGCGGTGGCAACGCATCCGGGACGACGCCCCGACAGGTCACCGGACCGTGCCACTTTCAGGGATAGGCAGCGGCACGGTCCGGTAGCAGGGGTGGTGCTCAGATGAACAGCAGCTGGGCGCCCTCGGTCAGCTCGATGAAGTCGGCGGCGCTGATGATGCCCTCGACCTCGTCGTAGAGGTCCTCCTCGGTCAGGTGGTTCATGTCCGCCGACATCCGGCAGGCCCACAGGTGACCGCCCGAGGCGATGATCTGCTCGAGGAACTCCGGCACCTCCGGTACGTCGAGCTCGGCGATCGACTTCTTCAGCTTCGAGGTCGCCATGTGGGTGATTCCCGGAAGGCCGCCGAGCCCCTGGGGCATGTGCGTGGCCGTGTTTCCGAGCGGCGTGAACTTCAGCTCCCGCATCGTCTTCTTGTTGATCATGTCGAAGCCCCAGAACGTGAAGAACATGTGCACCTCGACCCCCTCGCCGAGCGCCGCATTGGCGAGGATCAGGCCGGGGTAGGCCATGTCGAGGCTGCCCTTGGAGCAGATGATCGCCAGCTTCCGGCCGGTGTCGACGTCGTCGAACGACGGGACGATCGGGGCGGACTGGGTGGTGGTGTCGGTCATGGCAGGTCTCTCTTCTCGATCAGGCTTCTCACACGCAGCCGTGGGGCTTGGGCAGGCCGGCGATGTAGGCCATCTTCTTGGCCGGCTTCTTCGGGAAGAGCTGGAAGAGCTTCTTGGTCGGCACACCGCCCGCGACGGTGACCCGCCGAAGCGTGGCGGTCTCGCCCTGCTCGGTGAAGTCCGAGCGCAGGAAGCGGATGACCTGCCAGTGCTCGTCGGTCATGTCGATGCCGATCTGGTTCGCGAGGGTCTTGCCCAGGTCCTCGGTCCACTCGTCGTACACCGTCATGAAGCCTTCGTCGTCGACGTGGATCTCGTGACCGTCGAGGGTCGTGGTGGGCATGACTACTCCTCCTGGTTCGCAGTGGTGGGGGTGACTTTCCCGGCCATCGACATGTGGGTCGGGATGGGCATGGAGTGCCCGGGCAGCAGGACGTTCCAGTAGATGTGGCGGAACGCGAGCTTGCCGATGTGGTTGGCGCGGGACTCCTTGAGCAGGTCGAGCGGGCCGACCTTGGGCAGCGGGAACTTGCCCGGGAGCGGCTCGGTGTCGTAGTTGAAGTCGATAAGCAGACCCTTGCCGTCACCGGACTCGACGAAGCAGTTGGCGTGGCCGTCGAACGACCCGGTCATCGGCCGTCCTTCGATGTACTCCAGGAAGTTGTCGACGAAGATCTCGACCGCGAAGTGGGCCACCGAGCCGGCCTTCGACGCCGGGATGTCACCCGCGTCGCCGACCGCGAAGACGTTGCCGTACTTCTTCGACAGGAAGGTGTGGTTGTCGACCGGCACGTAGTTGAGCTCGTCCCCCATGCCGGACCGTGCGATGAAGTCCGCGCCCATGTTCAGCGGGATGGTGACCAGGAGGTCGAAGGGAACCTCGCGCTCGTCGTACGACACGAGCATCTTCCGCTCGTTGTCGATGCTCTCGACCATGAAGTCCGGCTCGACAGCCACCTTGCGCTCGTCGAGCATCGACCCGAGGTGGGCGGAGGCGACCGGTTTGGTGAACGCGCCTGGCAGCGGCGTCACGTAGGTCATCTCGACCCGGTCCCGCACGCCGCGCTCACGCAGCCACGCCTCGGCGAGGAAGGTGAACTCCAGCGGCGCCACAGGGCACTTGATCGGCATCTCGGTGATGTGCACGACGAGACGCCCGTGGTCGAACTTCTGCAGCGCCTCGGCGAGCGCCTTGGAGCCCTCGAGGGTGTAGAAGTCGAAGATGCTCTTGCGCCACTCGGGGCCGAGCATCCCTGGGGTCTGGTCGGGGCGCGGCGAGGTGCCGGTGGCGATCACGAGGTAGTCGTAGGAGAGCTTGCGGCCGTCCTTCAGCGACACCAGGTCGGCCTCGGGCTCGACCCGGTCGACCTCGGCGACGACGAAGTCCACGCCGTCGGGCAGGAAGGTGTGGCGAGACCGCACGACCTGGTCCTCGGTGTAGGTGCCGAAGGGCAGGAAGAGGTAGCCGGGCTGGTAGTGGTGCCGGTCGTCCTGGTCGACGATCGTGATCTGCCAGTCGCCGTGGCCGAGGCGTTTCCTGAGCTTGTTCGCGATCATCGTGCCGGCGGTCCCGGCACCAAGGATCAGCAGGTTCTTCACGGCTCCTCCTACGTTCACGTCTCTTGACGTCTTCAACGCTAGGGAGCGCAGGGGCGCTGGGTGAGTGCCGAAGGTCCTACCCCGGGGGGTATTGCGCCTTGGGTTCGAGGGCGACATCTCCGGACTGTCCGAATCGGGAAAGAGGTCCTCCCGGGGGTGACCATCGAATCTGCCCGCAGGGCGTCGACGTCGCGGACGCTGAGAAGCAGGGAACCGTCCGCCTTGGAGGCGATGACATGACCGCGCACGCCTATCCCGTCCACGTCGACGCGCAGCTCGACACCAAGTTGAGCCGATGGCTGTGGCTGGTGAAGTGGGTGCTCGCGATCCCGCACTACATAGTGCTGTGCTTCCTCTGGATCGCCTTCTTCCTGCTGAGCGTGGTCGCGTTCGTCGCGATCGTCTTCACGGGCCGTTACCCCCGCGCGATCTTCGACTTCAACGTCGGGGTCCTGCGCTGGAGCTGGCGCGTGGCCTACTACACCTACGGAGCCCTCGGCACCGACCGCTATCCGCCCTTCACCCTGAACGAGGCCCCCGACTATCCGGCGCACTTCTCCGTCGAGTACCCCGAGCACCTCTCGCGCGGCCTCGTCTGGGTCAAGTGGTGGCTGCTCGCGATCCCGCACTACCTGATCGTCGGCCTGCTGGTCGGCAGCGGTGCGTACGTCGCCTGGGACACCAGCCAGGGCGGGAACGGCACCCAGTGGACGTGGGGCGGCGGCCTCATCGGCCTCCTCGTCCTCATCGCTGCGGTCGTGCTGCTGTTCACCGGCCGCTACCCGGAGCAGCTCTTCGACCTGGTCCTCGGCCTGAACCGCTGGGTGCTGCGCGTCGCGGCCTACGCCGGCCTGATGACCGACGAGTACCCACCGTTCCGGCTCGACCAGGGCGGCCCGGACCCCGGACCCGCCCACGTCGAGGTGCCCGAGACGCCCGGCCCGACCCCTGGCGCACAGGCAACCACCTGGGGCGCCGGCCGCATCGTCGCCGTGGTGATCGGGAGCATCGTGTTCCTGATGGGTGGGGGGCTCCTCGCCGGAGGCGCGACGCTCGCCGTGACCGACCAGGCGCTGCGTAACGACCAGGGGTACCTGATGAGCCCGTCGCAGTCGTTGAGCACGGCGAGCTACGCCGTGGAGAGCGAGCCCCTGAAGCTCGAGGGCTCCGGGGCGGACGTCGTGCCGCAGAGGCTGCTCGGCGACGTCAGGCTCCGTGCGCACGCCCCCGCGGGGCAGCAGATCTTCATCGGGGTCGCGCCCGCGGCCGACGTCAATGCCTACCTCGCCGGGGTGGGGCACGCGACCCTCACCGGCCTCGACCGGGTGGACGGCGCGTCGGAACCCACCTACCGCGAGAGCCAGGGTGGCGCCCCCTCGGTGCCTCCGGCGAAGAAGGACATCTGGACTGCCTCGGCCAGCGGCACCGGCAACCAGGAGCTGACCTGGAAACCCAAGTCGGGTGACTGGGCCATGGTCGTGATGAACGCCGACGGCACCTCGCAGGTGGCCGCTGACGTCGCGGTCGGTGCCACGGCGCCCGCCCTCGGCTGGATCATGGCTGGACTTTTCGTGGCCGGTGGCGTCCTGGTCCTGATCTCCATCGGCATCGTGCTCGCCGCAGTGCAGGCGGGCCGAGGGAAGTCATGACGCGCGCGGCCGAGCCCTCCGGCTGGCCGGTGACGCCGTGACCGCGACGCCGCTCCGGCTCGCCCTCTCCCGAGAAAGGCACGAACCATGAAGGCGCTGATCGTCTACGAGTCCATGTTCGGCAACACAGAGGACGTGGCCAACGCCGTCGCCGAGGGGCTGCGAGGTCACATGGCGGTCGAGCTCGTGAACGCCGATGTCGCACCCGCGCCACTGGACGAGCTCGTCGACCTCCTCGTGGTCGGAGGTCCCACCCATGGTTTCTCCATGACCAGGAGCGGCACGCGGGAGGATGCCGTCCGCCAGGGCGCTGAGGCGCCCGCGTCCGACACCGGGATCCGCGAGTGGATCGACCATCTCCACACCGGGCCGCACTCGGAGCTGGTCGCGACCTTCGACACCCGGATCGGCAAGGTTCGTCACCTGCCGGGGTCGGCGGCGAAGTCGGCCGCCAAGGCGCTCCGTAAGCACGGCTACGAGCTCGCGGTCAGGCCGGAGAGCTTCTGGGTCGAGGACACGCCAGGTCCGTTGTCCGGCGGCGAGCTCGCGCGGGCGAAGGAGTGGGGCGAGCAGCTCGCGACGACGGTCGAACGCAAGGCGCGGGCCAACTAGAACCTGTTACCATTTCGCCTCGTGAACCAGGTTCCCGACGTCTTCGCGCCGGCCACGCTCGGCCCCGTGCAGCTGCGCAACCGCATCGTGAAGGCCGCCACGTTCGAGGGTGTGACACCCGACGCGCTGGTCACCGACGAGCTCGTCGAGTACCACCTCGAGGTCGCCCGCGGCGGCGCCGGGATGACCACGGTCGCCTACCTTGCGGTCTCGCCCGAGGGGCGAACCGACCGCCACCAGATCTACCTGCGTCCCGAGGCGGTTTCCGGCCTGCGCCGGCTCACCGATGCGATCCACGCCGAGGGTGCCGCGGTCTCGGGGCAGCTCGGCCATGCCGGTCCCGTGGCGAACGGCCGGTCCAACAGGGCGCAGGCGCTGTCGTCGTACCGGATGCCGAGCCCACTGAGCTTGCAGATGGTGCGCACCGCCACCGAGGCCGACATCACGAGGGTCACCCGCGACTACGTGGCGGGCGCCCGGCTCGCCGTGAGCGCCGGGTTCGACTGCCTCGAGATGCACCTGGGTCACAACTACCTGCTGAGCTCGTTCCTGAGCCCGAACCTGAACCGCCGCAAGGACCGCTGGGGCGGATCGCTGGAGAACCGTGCCCGCTTCGCACGGCAGGTGGTGCTCGCGGTGCGCGAGGCCGTCGGCGACCAGGTGGCCATCACGGCGAAGCTCAACATGGTCGACGGCGTGAGCTCGGGCTTCAAGATCGAGGAGAGTCTCGACGTCGCGGCGATGCTCGAGTCCGACCGTGCGCTCGACGCGATCCAGCTGACCTCGGGCAGCTCGCTGACCAACCCGATGTTCCTCTTCCGTGGGGACGTACCCCTCAAGGAGTTCGCCGACGCGATGCCCCCGCTGCAGCGCTGGGGCATCAAGGCGGTGGGCAGGAAGTTCTTCCGCCACTACCCCTTCGAGGAGGCGTACATGCTGCCCATGGCGCGCCGCTTCCGCGAGCGGCTCGACATGCCGCTCATCCTTCTCGGTGGCATCAACCGGCGCGAGACCCTCGACCTCGCGATGCGAGAGGGTTTCGAGTACGTCGCCATGGCCCGTGCCCTGCTCCGGGAGCCGGACCTCGTGAACCGGATGCGTGACGAGCAGGTGGCAGCGGGCAGCTGCGTCCACTGCAACCGCTGCATGCCGACGATCTACTCCCGGACCCACTGCCCGATCGCCGAGGAAGAGGGCGCCGGGGCGCCGGTCCAGACCGTTTAACGGACCATTGGGGCGCGGTCCAGACCGATATACATATTGCGACTGTTGCGTCTCGCAATGGGTAACACTGGGCCCTTAGTCACTCTGCCCCCAGTCCCCGGGAGAGCCCGTGTCAGTCACAAGTGAGCGCCGACGACTGCTCCAGCACGATGCGATCTTCTACGAGGACGAGTCCAGCTTCGTCAGCGCTGCGGTCTCGTTCGTCCGTGAGGGAGTCGAGCGCGACGAAGTCGTCATGGTGAACACGGGCGCCAACCCCGTGACCTCCCTGCTGCGTGCGGTCTTCGAGGGCGAGGAACAGGTCGTCTTCGCCGACGGGACGGTCTACAGCACTCCCGCCGGCGTCCTCGACCGCTACCGCCGGACCATGGAGCGAGGTCTCGCTTCGGGCGCCAAGGGCTACCGCGCCATGGGGTTCATCGACTTCGACAACAGCCCGCTGCCGTGGCAGGAGTGGCTGCGTTACGAGGCCGCGGTGAACCGTGTCTTCGCGGACTTCCCGTTCCGGACCCTGTGTCCCTACGACACCTCGGTCCTGCCTCACGAGATCACCGACGCGATCATGCGGGCCCACACCGGGCTGGTCGACCACGACGGCTGGCACGAGAACGACAACTACGTCGACCCGGAGAAGCTGGTCGTCTGCGACAGCCTGGTCACTCCGCCGCACCCGCTCCAGGGGACGGCGCCGCGGATGGTGCTCGAGCCCGAGGGTGACCTGATGGAGCTGCGGCTGGAGGTCTACGCCGCGACGATGTTCACCGACCTCTCCTCCCGCAAGATCGACGACTTCGTCGCGGCGGTCGGCCAGGTCGTGGAGAACGCCCACCAGCACGGCAGCCCGCCGGTCCGGCTCCAGCTGTGGGCCGCAGACACCGCGGTCGTGTGCACGGTCACGGACCAGGGGCGCGGCATCGAGGACCCGCTGCTCGGGTACACCCGCCCGTCCGACCCGCTCGAGGGCCTCGGCCTCTGGGCGGTGCGCCAGCTCAGCGACGTACTCGACTACCACCGCGACCAGGACGGCTTCACGGTCCGCCTCGCGTCGTTCGTCTGACGCCCGCCAACCCGGCTGTAACGCGGGGTTATCGACGCTTCGCAAGCGGCATATCGCCTGCGAACCGTCCACACCGCTTGGTAGGGGCCGGGATGAGCCCTAGGCGACAAAACTAGAACCTGTTACATTTCTGGCCTTGGAACTCAGGGCTGGAGATGCTGTGATTCTTGATCGGTTCAAGGTCGACGGACGGGTAGCCGTCGTCACCGGAGCGGGGCGTGGCATCGGCGCCGCCACCGCAGTCGCGCTCGCGGAGGCCGGGGCGGACGTGGTCCTCTCTGCGCGCAGCCGCGGCCAGCTCGAGAAGGTCGCGGCGAAGGTCGAGGAGGCCGGGCGCCGCGCGGTCGTCGTACCCGCCGACCTGATGGACCTCGACGCCGTCGCCTCGCTCGCCGAAGCGGCGTACGACGGGCTGGGCCGGCTCGACATCGTGGTCAACAACGTCGGCGGGACCATCCCGAACGCCCTGCTCGACACCGACGCGGCCTACCTCGAGGAGGCCTTCCACTTCAACGTCAGCACCGCCCACACACTGGTGCGGGCGGCTGTCCCTCACATGCTGAAGAACGACGGCGGCTCCATCGTCAACATCAGCTCGGTGGTCGGCCGGGTGTCGGGTCGCGGGTACCTCGCCTACGGCACCGCGAAGGCCGCCCTCGCGCACTACACGCGGCTTGCCGCGAAGGACCTGTCGCCCCACATCCGGGTCAACGCGATCGCCGTCGGGTCGGTGATGACGTCGGCGCTGGAGTTCGTCGCCTCCGACGAGAGGACGCGCAGCGAGATGGAGTCGCTGACCCCGCTGGGCCGGATCGGGGAGGCCGACGACATCGCCGCTGCGGTGCTCTACCTCTCCTCGCGCGCAGGTGGGTATCTCACCGGCAAGGTGCTCGAGGTGGACGGCGGCCTCGAGCAGCCGAACCTGGACCTGCGCCTGCCCGACCTGGAGTGCGCGCAGTGACCGTCCGCGTGGTCGTCTGGTCGACGGGAACCGTCGGGCGGCACGCGATCGCCGGCATCGACGCGCGGCCCGAGCTCGAGCTCGTGGGGCTGTGGGTGTCCAGCCCCCACAAGGTCGGCAAGGACGCCGGCGAGCTCGCCGGGCTCGGTCGAGAGCTCGGCGTCGCGGCGACGAACGACCCCGAGGTGCTGCTGGCGCTGAAGCCGGACTGCATCGTGCACACCGCGATGACCGACGACCGGATGTTCGAGGCGATCGACGACCTGGTGATGTTCCTGGAGCACGGCGTCAACGTGGTCTCGAGCGGACCGGTCGTGCTGCAGTACCCGCAAGGAATCCTGCCTGACGACATGGTCTCGCGGATCCACGAGGCGGGTGTGAAGGGCGTGGCGTCGCTGCACGTCAACGGGATCGACCCGGGCTTCGCCAACGACGTGCTGCCTCTGGCCCTCACGAGCGTGTGCCAGCGGATCGACGAGGTGCGCTGCTACGAGATCGCGGACTACTCGACGTACTACCAGCCGGTCGTGATGCGGGAGATCTTCGGCTTCGGCAAGCCCATGGACGGGGTGGCGATGCTCTTCCAGCCAGGCATCCT
Organism: uncultured Actinomycetota bacterium; assembly: GCA_963700955.1. Taxonomy (GTDB): domain Bacteria; phylum Actinomycetota; class Actinomycetes; order Propionibacteriales; family Nocardioidaceae; genus Nocardioides_C. The sequence continues at coordinate 88,321 of CAVOZH010000005.1, forward strand.
CTCCATGGCGTGGGGCAGCGTCGTGCGACAGATCGCCGACGCTCTCGACGTGACCCTCGACGAGCCGCTCGTGGAGAAGGTGGAGCGCGTGCCGGCGGACCGCGACATCGAGACCGCGTCGGTGAGCATCGCGAAGGGCACGCTCGCCGCGGTCCGGTTCGAGGTCGTCGGGCAGGTCGACGGGGTTCCCCGCGTGGTTCTCGAGCACGTCACCCGGACCTCGCCGGAGCAGATGCCCGCGTGGCCCCAGCCGTCCGACGGCGAGGGCTGCTACCGCGTGAAGATCAGCGGGGAGCCGCACATGGTCGTCGACCTGGTGCACCACGCCGAGACCGGTGACCACAACGACTCCGGGATGATCATGACCGCGATGCGGCTGGTGAACGCGGTCGAGGCGGTCGTCGCCGCGGCACCTGGTCTGGTCACGGCAGCGGACCTCCCGATGATCACCGGCCGCGGCCTCGTGCGAGGCTGAGCGGCGTGACGGACGCACCCCACTGGACCGAGCCGGGCGCCTACGAGGTCGCCCCTGGCATCCACCGCATGCCGCTGCCCCTGCCGCTGGACGGCCTGCGCGCGGTCAACGTCTACGCCCTCGAGACCGAGCGCGGACTCGTTCTCGTCGACGGCGGCTGGGCGGTGGAGGACTCACGCAAGCAGCTCGAGTCGTCGCTCGCCACGATCGGCTACGAGGTCGGCGACATCACCCGCTTCCTCGTCACGCACGTGCACCGCGACCACTACACGCAGGCGGCCGTCGTGAGCCGGGAGTTCGGCTCGCACGTCAGCCTCGGCGTCGGGGACAAGCCGACCCTTGACCTGATGCGCGACCGCGACGTCACCGAGGACCCGACCGTGGTACAGCTGCGCCGCTCCGGTGCCGCAAAGCTCGGCGAGGCCTGGGCCAAGGCGATGCACGGCGACCGACCCGACCTGTCGATGTGGGGCTACCCCGACGAGTGGCTGTCGGCCGACGTGACCCTCGACGTCGCCGGCCGGGAGCTCGAGGCGGTCTCCACCCCCGGACACACGCAGGGGCACTACGTGTTCGCCGACCTCGCCGACGGGCTGCTGTTCGCCGGCGACCACGTGCTGCCGACGATCACGCCGTCGGTCGGCTTCGAGCCGGTCTACGCCGAGCAGCCCCTCGGGGACTTCCTCGCCTCGCTCGCGAAGGTTCGAGCGATGCCCGACCTGCGGCTGCTGCCCGCGCACGGGCCGGTCACCGAGAGCTCGCACACGCGCATCGACGAGCTGTTGGCGCATCACGACGAGCGGCTCCAGCTCTGCCTGGACGCGGTCGGGTCGGGGCTGGAGACGGCGTACGACGTGGCGCTCGTCCTGCCCTGGACGCGGCACCACCGCACGATGCGGGAGCTCGACATCTTCAACGCGACCCTGGCCACCCTCGAGACCGCTGCGCACCTGAACCTGCTCGCAGCCCAGACCCGGATCGTGCGGTCCGAGGCCGACGGCGCCTTCCGCTACGAGGGATTGCCCGCAGGCTGAGCCGGGTACCGGCTCCGGATGAGCGAAACCCTGCGCGACCTGGCCCGCAAGCATGCCGAGCACACGCGCGACCACCTCTCCGAACAGGCCAGGGAGTACGACGACCGGGGCGAGGTGCCCCTGCCCGGGTACGCCGGGAGCCTGACGGCCTTCGCGCTCGCCGTCTCCTCGGTGGTCGCCGTGGGACGGGCGACCGGGCGGGGCCTGCCCGAGCGCTACGACCTCGCGGACATCGCGCTGGGCGCGCTCGCCACTCACAAGTTCACGCGGCTGGTCTCCAAGGGGTCGGTCACCAGCCCGATCCGGGCTCCGTTCACCGAGTTCGAGGCGCCGGCCGGCTCGGCGGAGCTCAACGAGAAGGCCCGCGGCGGACGGGTCCGGCACACGATCGGCGAGCTGCTGACCTGCCCGTTCTGCCTCGGCCAGTGGGTCGGCACGGGCTACGTCGCGGGTCTCGGCCTGGCGCCGCGGCCGACCAGGGCGTGGGCCGCGGTCTTTGCCGTGACCGGCATCTCCGACGTGCTGCACCAGGTCTACGCCCGGTTGAGGGACGACTGACGGGAGACCCGGGCCTCGGACGGACCCGCCTCAGGAGGAGCGGAGCATCGGCACGTGCGGGATGCCGTCGTCGAGGAACTCCTCGCCACAGGGATCGAAGCCCTGCTTGCGGTACCAGTCCACGAGGTAGGACTGGGCGTCGAGACGGCACGGACGCCCGTCGACGATGTCGAGCGCTGCACCCATCAGCTGACCCGCAAGGCCCCGGCCGCGATGCGTCTCGGCAACCACGACCCGGCCGATCCGCAGCGTGCCCGGGTCCTCGAGCAGCCGCAGGTAGGCGACCGGACGGCCCGCGTCCTCGACCCACAGGTGGCGTGTCCCGGGCTCCAGGTCCCGGCCGTCGAGGTCGAGGTAGGGACACTCCTGCTCCACCACGAAGACCCTTCCGCGCAGCTGCCAGAGCAGGTAGGCGGTGCGGGGATCCAGGTCGTCGAAAGCCGACGCAAGAACTCGGGTCACCGACACATTGTGCGTGCTGGGGAACCATCGAGCCGACTGGGTCGTTCGGCACTCGGACGAAGGGTGGGCACCAGTGCTTTCCATGACGGCGGAGTTCGACCGGCAGATGGGCAACCTGCGTCACCACGGGTACCCGGCGTTGGCCGGGATGACCGAGGACGAGCTCGACGCCCTGGTCAGGCCGCTCCGCGAGCGCTTGCCCGACGTCGGGACGGGGAACGGCCGGATCCCGTTCGTCGTCGTGGTGACGAGCTCGCTCGTGCCGACCGTCGACGCCGTCCGGCGCTGGTCGGTGGGCGGCCGGGCGGGGTTCACCGACATGGGGGCCGAGCTTCCCGACTACCGCCCGGTCGAAGGGCTCGAGCTCCCGGCCGACCCGGTGTACCTGCTGCTCGACGTGGACACCGGCGGCGACACCCTCAACGTCCGCCCGAACGACGCGTTGCCGAGGATCCGCGACGCGGGACGCTCTCCCTTCACGATCGACGAGGGTGTCGCCCTCGTGACGCACTTCCCCGAGGTGTTCGCGGATCGCAACGCCTTCCAGGCCCTCGGCTCGCGGGCCCGGAACAAGCGGGTCCCGAGCTTCTGGATCAGCAGGGGCGCGCCACGCCTGGGCTGGTGCTGGGCGGGCAACCCGCACACCTGGCTGGGCGCAGCCTCGGCAGGCTGTCGTCAGGGTAGGGGGTAGACGGCGAACTTCTCTCCGAGCCGGTCGGCCCCGAGGGAGTACTCCACCCCGGTGGCGGTGAGCTTGTCGCGCATCAACCGCTGGATGCGCTCAGGGTCCGGGTGCTGGCTCTCGTGACACATCAACGCCGCGATCTTCGCCGTGAACTCGTCGGTCACGTCGACCGCGTGGTTCGACGTCGGGTGCTCCATCACCCACACCTCGCGCGGCGACCAGGCGGCGAGACCCTCGTCGCGAGCGAGCTCCTCGAAGGCGAACGGGTTGCCGGCCGCGGGGAACAACGCCTGGATCGAGGCCTCGCCCGCGGCCAGGTGGTCGGGGTGTGACGGGGCCAGCCGCTCCCAGTTGCGCTCGGGACTCTGGATGAGCACCCGTTGCGGGCGCACCTGCCGGACGACACGAGTCAGGTCACGCACGAGGTCGCGGTTCACGAAGAGCTCGCCGTCGACATACCCGAGGAAGACGAGGTCGTCGACGCCGACCTCACGTGCGGCGGCGGTCTGCTCGGCTCGCCGGAGGCGTGGCATCTCGGACCGATCGAGCCCCGGGTCGAAGCCACCGGCCTGGCCGTCGGTGATGACGCAGTAGGTCACCGCGATGCCCGCCCTGGTCCACGCCGCGACGGTCGCGCCGGCGCCGAAGTCGACGTCGTCAGGGTGCGCGGTGACGACCAGCGCGCGCTCGATCTCGGCGTCGGGAAGGACGTTCATGTGCACAACCTAGGCGAGGAAGTCGGTCAGCTCCGCCAGCGCGCGACGGGCCTCGGGAACCGGAAGGAGCGGGTAGACGTGCAGCAGGCCGGGCTCCTCGACGTACCTCAGGTCCCAGCCCTGGTCGGCGGCCCGCTCGGCGAGGAGACGGCACTGCGGCTGGAGCAGGTCGCGGGTGCCGCACCACATCAACGCCTTCGGCAGCCGCGACAGGTCGCCGTGGAGCGGACTGACCTCCGGTCTCGTCACGTCGTCATCACCGGCCCACCACTGTCCGCAGATCCGCAGCCGGGACAGCTTCAGCCAGGGGTCCCGGGCCGACGCCTCCAGCGTGCCAGGCGCGCGGTCGGTCAGGTCGACCCACGGCGAGATGAGTACGACGTGCGTCGGCTGCGGCCCGGGGCGCGAGGCGATCTGCTGTGCCAGTGCGAGCGCGTAGCCACCTCCCGCCGAGTCGCCCGCGAGCACCACTCCGCCGGGGGACTCGATCGCCACGTGCTCGAACAGCCGGAGCATCGCGTCGTGGGAGTCACGCCAGCTGTGCTCCGGGGCGAGGGGGTAGACGGGGAAGACCACCCGCATGTCGAAGCGACGGGCCAGCCGTGCGACGTACCGCCAGTGCGCCGCGTCCGCGCCCGAGACGTAGCCACCGCCGTGCAGGTAGAACAGCGTCCGCGGCGGCGTGGTGCCCGCGACGCGCAGATCATGGACCGGGAAGCCGAACCCGTCGACCGTCGTGACGTCCATGCCGCGCATCGGCCGTCGCGCGGGCGTGTTCGCCGAGGCCGCCTGCTGGGCGACCTTCTCGGCTCGGAACCGGTCGGGGTCGGTCACCTCGCTGCTGCGGCGCACGAGCGGGATCAGGCTCGCGAGGATCCTGTGCCGCAGGCTGGTCAAGGTGCCTCCTCGGGCGTGGTCGGTGCTGTCCGGAGGCTACCCGGACCGCACGCGTCCGCTGCGGGCAGCCGGTGTAGCCTGACCGCAGAACGACAGGGGAGCGCCGACCGGGCGCTGAGAGTGCGGAACGGCCGCAGACCCTCGAACCTGATCCGGCTCATACCGGCGAAGGAAGTCGAGTCTCGATCGCATGCGTGCGATCCCCTCCCTGAACCTTCGTGGGAGAAATGCATGTCCATCAAGTCCTTGGCAGCGCACCGCAGCGGGCGCGTCGCCGTGATCGCTGCTCTGTCCCTGAGCCTGTCGCTGGGGCTCAACGCCTGCTCGCTCGGAGGTACCTCCAGCGAGTCGACCGACTCCGGCGACGCCTCCGGCGCCCCGGCGAAGAAGGAGGTCGTGCTCGCGACCCACGAGTCGTGGGCGGTGCCGAAGGAGGTGCTCGCGGAGTTCACCCGCGAGACCGGCTACCACCTGAAGGTCGAGGCCGCCGGGGACGCAGGTGCGCTGACCAACAAGCTCGTGCTGACCAAGGGCTCCCCGACGGCCGACGTCGCCTACGGGGTCGACAACACCTTCGCCTCGCGCGCTGTGGGCGAGGGCGTCTTCGCGGACTACGCGCCGTCGAAGGCGCCGGCCTCGGCGGCCGGCTTCGAGATGCCTGACAAGGCCGGCGCCTCCGCTCTCACACCGGTCGACTTCGGCGACGTGTGCGTGAACATCGACGACGCCTGGTTCGCGAAGAAGGGCGTCAAGCCGCCCCGCACCCTCGACGACCTGACCGACCCGGCGTACAAGAACCTCTTCGTCACCCCGGGCGCCTCGACCTCCTCGCCGGGGCTCGCCTTCATGCTCGCGACCATCGCGAAGTACGGCGAGGACGGCTGGCAGAAGTACTGGGAGCAGCTCATGGCCAACGGCACCCGGATCACCTCCGGCTGGACCGACGCCTACACCGTCGACTTCACCGCCGGTGGCGGCAACGGCGACCGGCCGATCGTGCTGTCCTACGACTCGTCGCCGCCGTTCACGATCCCCAAGGGTGGCGACAAGCCGACGACGAGCGCGCTGCTCGACACGTGCTACCGGCAGGTGGAGTACGCGGGCGTGCTCAAGGGGGCGTCCAACCCCGAGGGCGCGAAGGCGCTGGTGGACTTCATGCAGACGCCGACCTTCCAGGAGGCGCTCCCCGAGAACATGTACGTGTTCCCGGTCGACGACTCCGTGAAGCTGCCCGACGTCTGGGCGAAGTGGGCGAAGACCCCGGAGAAGCCGTTCAACGTCGAGCCGGCGAAGGTCGCCGAGAACCGTGACAAGTGGCTGACCGCCTGGGGGGAGATCACCACCAGGTGAGAGGCCAGTGGGGAACGCGCCTCGGGACCGTCGCATTGGCGGTGGTCCCGGTCGCGTTCCTCTGCGTCTTCTTCCTGCTGCCCCTGACGGGGATGCTCGCACAGGGGTTCTGGGTCGACGGCTCCCTGGATCTGAGCGGCCTGGCCGAGACGCTGTCGCGCCCGCGAGTGCACAGAGTGCTGTGGTTCACCGCGTGGTCGTCGCTCACCGCCACCGCGGTCACCACGGCCCTCGGGGTGCCGTTGGCCTACGCCTTGTACCGGCTCGAGTTCCCGGGTCGGCAGGCCCTCCGCGCGCTCGTGGTGATGCCGTTCGTGCTGCCCACCGTCGTGGTCGGGGTCGCCTTCCGGACGCTCCTCGCTCCCGCTGGCCCGCTCGGGTTCCTCCGCCTCGACGGGACCGCGGTCGCGATCCTCGCCGCGATGATCTTCTTCAACCTCGCCGTCGTGGTGCGCACGGTGGGTGGCCTGTGGGAGAGCCTCGACCACCGGCGTGAGGACGCCGCCGCGGCGCTCGGTGCCTCGCCCTGGCAGGTGCTGCGCACCGTCACGCTCCCGGCGCTGAAGCCGGGGATCGTCTCGGCGGCGACGGTCGTGTTCCTCTTCTGCTCCACGGCGTTCGGGGTCGTGCTGACCCTCGGCGGCCTGCGCTACGGCACGGTCGAGACCGAGATCTACATCCTCACCACGCAGTTCCTCGACCTCCGCGCGGCAGCGGTGCTGTCCGTCGTGCAGCTGCTCGCGATCGTCGTGCTCCTGTTCCTCGCCGGACGCACCCGCGGTCGGCGGTCGCAGGCCCTGGAGAGGACCGGCGGCCGGAAGTCGCGCACGCGTCCGGGCCGGAGGGACGCCCCGGCGCTGGCGGTCACCGCCGCGACGGTGGTCTTCCTGGCCGTGCCCCTGCTGACGCTGGTGGTGCGGTCGCTGCGCACAAGCAGTGGCTGGGGGCTCGACAACTACCGGAGCCTGGGTACGACGGGCAGCGGGACCGCCCTCCTCGTGCCCGTGTGGACCGCCCTGGACAACTCGCTGCGCATCGCCGTGGACGCCACCGTGCTCGCGTTGAGCCTCGGCCTCGCGGTCGCCTTCCTCGTCTCGCGTCCCGCACGCGGACGGGCGGAGCGGCGCGGCAGGGCGTTCCTGGACGGGCTGTTCATGCTGCCGCTCGGCGTCTCCGCGGTGACCATCGGCTTCGGCTTCCTCATCACGCTCGACCAGCCACCGCTCGACCTGCGCTCCTCCCCGCTGCTCGTGCCCATCGCGCAGGCGATGGTTGCCCTGCCGCTCGTCGTGCGCACCCTCGTCCCGGTGCTGCGCTCGATCGACCCGCGGCAGCGTCAGGCCGCGGCCACCTTGGGCGCCTCCCCGTTGCGGGCGCTTCTCGTGGTCGACGTTCCGGCCGCGTGGCGTTCCGTCCTGGCCGCGGCCGGCCTCGCGTTCGCGGTGTCCCTGGGGGAGTTCGGCGCGACCAGCTTCCTCGCGCGGCCCGACCGTCCGACGCTGCCGGTGGTGATCTACCAGCTGATCTCCCGGCCGGGGGCGGAGAACTTCGGCACGGCGCTGGCGGCGTCCGTCGTCCTGGCCCTGGTCACGGTGACCGTGATGGGGGCCGTCGAGCGACTGCGCGTCGGGTCGATGGGATCGTTCTGACATGCTCACCGTCCGCGACCTGACCGTCCGCTTCGACGGCCTCACGGCCGTGGAGGACGTGTCGCTCGACCTCCCGACCGGTGAGGTGCTCGCGGTGCTGGGGCCGTCGGGATGCGGGAAGTCCACGCTCCTGCGCGGGATCGCCGGTCTCGAGATGCTCAGCTCCGGCGCCGTCGCCTTCGACGGTCAGGACCTCGCGGGCGTGCCGACCCACAAACGACGGTTCGCGCTGATGTTCCAGGACGGCCAGCTCTTCCCGCACCAGAGCGTCGCGGCCAACGTCGGCTACCCGCTGCGGCTTCGCGGCACCTCGCGCGGCGTGGTGTCGACTCGGGTCGGGGAGCTGCTGGAGCTCGTCGGCCTGCCCGGCCACGGCGACCGGCTCCCCGCCGAGCTCTCGGGAGGTGAGCGCCAGCGGGTGGCCCTGGCACGCTCCCTGGCGGCCGATCCGCGGCTCCTTCTGCTCGACGAGCCGCTCTCGGCGCTCGACCGCGAGCTGCGCGAGCGGCTCGCCGGCGACCTGCGCGACATCCTCACCTCGGCCGGGACGACCGCGATCCTGGTCACCCACGACCAGGACGAGGTGTGGACCGTCGCGGACCGGGTCGCCGTCATGCAGGCGGGCCGGATCCTCCAGGCAGGCACGTTGGACGATGTGTGGCGGGCGCCTGCGAGCGACGCGGCCGCGCTGCTGCTCGGCTACCCGACGATCCTGCGGGGTGCGGCCGCGCAGCTCCTCGCTCGGGCGGGGGAGCACCACGACGTGGACTCGGTCGGCGCGATCGCCCTGCGACGCTCCGCCCTGCGCGTCGATCCCGCGGGGCGGCTGGGCGGGCGCGTGGTCGCCGCGACGGTGAGCCCCGACGTCGTACGGCTCCGGGTGCTGGTCGAAGGGCTGGGGGAGATGCACGCCGTGGCCCGCCAGGATGCCGATGTCCGGATCGACCACGAGGTCTGCCTCGCGGTCGACCTGGCGCGCACCGCCGTACTTCCCGCGCCCTCTCCTGCGCGCTGACCGGATTGGGCGGTTCGTTACTGAGTGTGTCCCTATTCGGGACTCACCGGCTTCCCTTGACCCGCACCCCGATCGGGGGTTCGGGTGCTTGGTTGCCTTCCAGCCGCCACCTTCGTCCTTGCGGGTGGTCTTGCGCTGGTTCCGACCCAAGGGCTCTTCGTGGTGCGAGGTGGCGGTCGGCTCTTGGCCCGGCCCATCCGGGTGCAGACGCGGAGCGTGCGTCAGGCGGCCACCGGTTGTGGCGGTGCAGGCTTCGGGGGTGGTGCGGTGTAGCGGGCCAGGTTGATCGCCGCGTTCACGTCCCGGTCGAGGACCAGGCCGCACGAGGAGCAGTGGTAGACCCGGTCGGCCAGGGCCAGCTCGCCGTCGATGGTGCCGCAGCCCGAGCAGGTCTTGCTCGAGGGGAACCAGCGGTCGGCGACCACGAGCTCGGTGCCGTACCAGGCGGCCTTGTACTCCAGTTGCCGCCGGAACTCTCCGAACGCGGCGTCCGACACCACCCGGGCGAGCCTCCGGTTGGCGAGCATCCCGGCGGCGTTGAGGTCTTCGACGGTCACCGACGTGTGGCCGCGGGCGAGCTGCGTGGTGATCTGGTGGAGCTGGTTCCGGCGCAGGTGCGCGACGCGTGCGTGGATCTTGCCCAGGCGGCGTGCTGCCTTGGCTCGTCCGTTGGACCCCTTCTTGGTTCTCGAGTAGGCCTGGTTGGCGAGCTTCAGGCGTGCCTGGGCTTGCTGCAGTGCTTTCACCCCCTCCCACGCGTGCAGCACGAGACCGTGTTCGTCCGCGACGACCGCGAGGGTCTTCACGCCCAGGTCGACACCCGCCCGGCCTGGGTGGCGGTCCTTCGAGGTTCGGCGCTGGTGGTGGAGTCGTGCGGCGACCCCGGTGATCGCGACCACCCACCGGCCGCGCTCGTACCGAAACGACGCCGCGTAGGCGTGGAACCTGCCGGCGGCGAGCATCTTCGTGAGCCTGCCGGTGTGCTCGTGGACCCGCAGCTCACCGAGCTTCGGGAACCGGATGGTTCGCGGCCCGGTAGGTCGCACCGACGGTGTGGCGCCTTCGCGGTACTTGGCCCGGAGCCGGAACGCCGGTGCGGTCTTGCGGCGGGACTTGAACCGCGGGAACCCCGCAGCCTTCCCGGTCCGTTCGCCGGTGCGGGACTTCGACCAGTTCGCGAGCGCCTGGGCGGCGTTCACCGACGCGCACTCGAACACGTCCGCCGAGACCTCGCCGCGCCACGGCAGTCCGCGGACCTCGTTGCCGTCGGCGTCGACCGAGGTCCGGGCTTTCGGGGCGCGGCCGTCCTTCCAGGCGTTCATGTGGTTGATGAACGACACCTTGCTCCACGACAACGTCGGGGTCAGGTCCGCCTCGGGGATGCCGTAGGACCTCTCGGCGGCCCGCTGGTCGAGGTTGGCCCTCACCCGGCCCAGGTGGTGGTTGAACGCCAGCCGTGCGGCCCCTGCGTGCGCGAGGAGCTGCTGGCACTGTTCATGGTTCGGGTCGAGCGTGAACCGGAACGTGGTCGCGCGGGTCAGCGGTACACCGGTGTGCGACACCAGCGTGGTGTCGACCTTCCTAGCGGCGGTTACCGGCACGTGGTGATGGTGCCGCACACCACCGACATTTAGGTTGAGTGTGCGCCCCGCGGACTCGGGCACACCCTCTTATCGGGTGTGCCCCATTCCGGATGAGCGGGCGTCAGGATGATCAATCACGCTCAGCGGAGCGACTCCCGGCTTCCAGGTGCCGTTGCGCGCCCAGCGTCGGAACTGCGACCACACCCGCGTCCACGGCCCGAACGACTCGGGCAGGAACCGCCACTGGCAGCCGGTGTTGGAGACGTAGCGCATCGCGTCCACCACCACCCTGCGCAGGTCGTCGGCGTGCTTGCGGCCCCGCTTGCCTGGAGCGTTGAACACCGGCTCCAGCAGGTTCCACTCCTCGTCGGTCACGTCACTTGGGTACGTCATGCCTCGCACGGTGACGCCGAGCCGCATCACGGCAATAGGGACACACCCCGTTAGACTCCGCGCTTGTGAAGCGGCGGGCGTACGGACTCCTGGTGGGAGTCGCACTGATGATGGGCCTGCTCGCCGTCGTAGCCAGCCAGCGGCTCGGTCTGCCCATCCGCGACCCCGATGGCTTCCTCGGCCCGGCCTGGATCCGGCTGCCGCTGCTCGTCCTCGGCGCCTTCCTCGCGGACGTGGTCCCGCGCTCGGCGTGGCGGTCGCGGGGCAACCTCTCGAGGTTCCGCGAGGAGGCTCGGACCATCGTGCGCGAGCACTGGACCCACGAGCGGATCGTCCTCGTGGTGATCGGGCTGGTCAGCTTCTACGTCACCTACGTCAGCTACCGGAACCTCAAGAACTTCCTGCCGTTCATCCGCGAGGGAACCCAGGACCCGCTGCTCAAGGCGATCGACGAGGCGATCTTCTTCGGCGGCGACCCCGCGATCTTCCTGCACACCGTGCTCGGCGAGGGCGCCACGGCGCACGTGCTGTCCTACGTCTACCTGATCTTCCTGCCGTTCGTGCCGCTCTCGGTGACGGCGTGGCTGGTGTGGTCGCGCAACATCAGCTTCGGCTACTGGTACGTCACCGCCCAGTGCCTTGCCTGGTCGCTCGGCACCGCGAGCTACTACGCGATCCCCTCGCTCGGGCCGGCGTTCTACTACGTATGGCTCTACTCCGGGCTCGAGAACACCGGTGTGACCCAGCTCCAGGACGCCTTGTTCTACGGACGGTCAGAGGTCCTGTTCAACCCGTTCAACACCGACGGCGTGCAGAGCGTCGCCGGCTTCGCCTCGTTGCACATGGCGATCACACTGCTCGCGGCGCTCGTCGCGCACTACACCGTCCGGCACGCCTGGATCCGCTGGGGCCTGTGGGTCTACGTCGTCATCACCGCCGTCTCGACGATCTACTTCGGCTGGCACTACATCGCCGACGACGTCGCCGGCGCCTTCATCGCGGTCGTCTCGGTGTACCTCGGCGGCCTTGCCACGGGGCAGAAGTTCGACAGACACGGGATCGCGTCGCATCCGACGACGAGCACGGCCGAGGTCCCGGTCGAGTCGACCTCCGTCTCGAGCTGACCGCCGCGTCGGCAACCGGGCCCGAAGCCGGGGCGAGAGCCGCCCGCCACCGGGTAGTCCGTGGTGACCATGCGGAAATGACCCCGCCACCCTCCATGCTTTGTCCCATTTCGCGACGTTGCCCGATTAGTCTGTGACCAGGGAAAACGTGATGCGCTGGGGTTTGCGTGCCACGGCCGGCTGGGGGGCCGGTTCAGATCTGGCTCGGGGGAGCCGGGGGGAGCTACACATCATGTCGATGTACGTCGGCGTGCGATCGCACGCATCTCAGGTGGCAGCAGACCACGCATCTCGTATCGCCGCAGCGAACGCAGCGCGTTTCGCCGCGGCCGGCGCCGCTCTCCTCTTGAGGGCAGGCAGGTCAGCGGACCTCGCAGCTCCGACCCAGGTCAGGGCCGGCGAGCCGCGGGGCTGAGCCGCTCCTCGCTCGACTTGGCTCCGTCCTTCCATCCCAGCAGGACGGGGTCAGGGGTGGTCCGTCGCTGCCTTCCTCCCAAGGCAGCGCCGGGTTCACCGAACGTTCTCGGCGCCAGCGGTCGCCGAGAACACCGACAGCCACAACCGGTCCCAGGGCCGTTGTGGCTGTCGTCTTTTCGGGACAGATCTGCCTACTTTTCGGACCATTCAACGAATTACAATCATGTAGTTTGTCAAGGGGACACGCCGTGTTACAGAAGTTTTTATTGAGGAAAGTGTTCCATGTGTGACAGATGAGTACTAGCGTTCCTGCGACGGCGCTGCTCGGGCGGCTCCGTTACACCGCCGGCAGCTGGCTTGGGAGGGCCAGCAGCCGGCGTGAAACGGACCAGGTCGAGCCAGCGGTCCGCGAGCCCTCGGGGATGGGGCTCGCGGACACTTCGGAAGGAAGCCAGATGGGGAACGTCGGGATTCAGCGCAGGACCCAGGACGGACAGCTCCGTTCGTGGGCGCGCCTCGTCGTTCCGGCCCTCCTGGCCGGCGTCCTGGTCGTGGCCGTGGTCCCGGACGCCGTCGCGGACAAGTCCCACAGGGCGTTCCCCAGCAGGGACGAGGTCGCAGCCGCCAAGGAACGCGTCGCGCAGACCGCTCGCAGCGTCGGCGCGATCAAGGCATCCCTCCTGCTCGCGAACAACCGGCTCGAGGCCGCCGCGGTCAAGGCGGAGACGGCGTCCGAGGCCTACAACGGCGCGATGTGGCGGCTCCAGACCGCGCGGCAGGATCTCGCCACCGCGAGGGCCGAGGCGGCCAAGGCCCGTCGTAGCGTCGCCGAACAGCGCAAGGCGATCGGCGCCCTCGTCGCAGAGTCCTACCAGCAAGGCGGGGACCTCACCGCACTGAGCGCGATGATGGGCGCTGACGGCCCGGAGGGCGTGCTCGACCAGTACGCCACGTTCCAGGGGGCCTCCGGCTCGCTCCAGGCCGACTACGACCGGTTCGCCGCCTCGGACGCGCTCGCGAAGGTCTTCGAGAAGCGTGCCGAGGAGGCTCGCGTCAAGGCCGAGCGGCTTGCCGACGAGGCCCGGACCGCCAAGGACCAGGCCGCACGGGCCGCTGCCGCAGCGCAGACCGCGGCGGCCGAGATCGCGGCCGAGAAGGACCTGCTGATCCGCGAGCTCGCCCGCGCCCAGCACATCTCGGTGTCCCTGGCGCGCCAGCGGCAGACGGCTCTCGAGGAGATCGCCCGCCAGCGCGCGGCCGCACGTGCCCGCGCCGAGGCGGAGGAAGCGGCACGGAAGCAGGCCGCCGCCGAGGCGCGCGACCGTGCCGAAGCCCGGCGTGCGGCCCGCGCAGAGGCCGCGCGCCAGAAGCGACAGACCCGCGAGGAACGCACGTCCTCGCAGCAGGACCCGACCGACCCCCCACCGCCGGCATCCCCCCCGCCGGCTCCGGCTCCGCCACCGCCGTCGACACCCCCAACCGGCAGTGGCGGAGCCGATCGGGCCATCGCCTACGCGAAGGCGCAGCTCGGCGAGCCCTACGTCTGGGGTGCGGCCGGACCGGACTCGTGGGACTGCTCGGGGCTGATGCTCGGTGCCTGGGGTGAGGCCGGCGTCTACCTGCCGCACTACTCGGTGGCGCAGTACTACGCCGGCACCCCGGTCTCTGCGGGCGACCTGCGTCCCGGCGACCTGGTCTTCTGGGGCACCTCAAGCAGCCCTGAGTCGATCCACCACGTGGCGATGTACATCGGCGACGGCATGATCATCCACGCTCCGCGCACGGGGCGGCCGGTCGAGATCGACAGCATGTACTACTGGATCCCGCCGAACTTCTTCGCGCGTCTGTGACGTGGAGCCTTTCCCGCCGCGGGTGAGGGCTGACAGGGTTGGACCATGTCCTCCTCTTCGAGCTCCCACCTGACCCCAGCCGTCGACGTCCCAGCCCTGACCGAGCTGCTCGACGGCAAGTACGCCGAGGTCCGGCAGCTCGTTCGGAAGAACCTCGCGGAGTACTCCGACATCCTCGTCGACGCCGAGCAGCTGAGCCGTGACGAGTTCCGGGAACGGGTCCTCGAGGTCCTCCTGATGATGGCCGAGTCGGGGCAGACCGGCATGGGCTTCCCCAAGGAGTACGGCGGAGGCGGCGACATCGGCGCCTCCATCGCGGCCTTCGAGACCCTGGCCTACGGCGATCTCTCCGTCCTGGTGAAGGCCGGTGTGCAGTTCGGGCTCTTCGGCGGCGCGATCCTGCACCTGGGCACCAAGGAGCACCACGACGCCTACCTCGAGGACACGATCACGGGCAGGCTCCTCGGCTGCTTCGCGATGACCGAGACCGGCCACGGCTCCAACGTCCAGGCGCTCGGGACGACCGCGACCTATGACGTCGACGCGGGGGAGTTCGTGATCAACACCCCCGACGACTCCTCGCGCAAGGACTACATCGGCAACGCCGCGAAACACGCTCGGCTCGCGGTCGTCTTCGGCCAGCTCGACGTCGGCGGCACCTCCCACGGGGTGCACGCGTTCGTCGTACCCATCCGCGACGCCGAGGGCAACGTCATGCCCGGCGTGCGGATCGAGGACTGCGGCCAGAAGATCGGCCTCAACGGGGTCGACAACGGCCGCATCTGGTTCGACGGGGTGCGGGTGCCGAGGACGGCGATGCTGAACCGCTACGCCGACGTGCACGAGGACGGCAGCTACCACTCGGAGATCGAGAATCCCGACCGGCGGTTCTTCACGATGCTCGGCACCCTCGTCCAGGGTCGGGTCAGCGTCGGCGGGGGTGCGATCAGCGCGAGCAAGGTGGCGCTGTCGGTGGCGATCAAGTACGGCCTGGTCCGGCGTCAGTTCGGCTCACCCGGGTCGGACCGCGAGGAGGTGCTGCTCGACTACGGCATGCACCAGCGCCGGCTGTTCCCGCTGCTCGCCCGGACCTACGCCCTGCACTTCGCCCAGGAGCGGGTGGCGGCCGGCCTCCACGAGGTGTTCTCGAACCCGGACACCCCGGAGCACGACCGGCGTGCGCTCGAGTCGCGGGCGGCGGGCACCAAGGCGCTGGGCACCTGGCACGCCTCCCGCACGATCCAGGAGTGCCGGGAGGCCTGCGGTGGCGCGGGTTACCTGTCGGTGAACCGGTTCGACGCGCTGCGCGCCGACACCGACGTGTTCACCACCTTCGAGGGCGACAACACGATCCTGCTGCAGCTCGTCGCGAAGGGCCTCCTCACCGACTACGCGAGCGAGTTCGGCGACCTCGACCAGTTCGGGATGATGCGCTTCGTCGCCTCGG
Organism: uncultured Actinomycetota bacterium; assembly: GCA_963700955.1. Taxonomy (GTDB): domain Bacteria; phylum Actinomycetota; class Actinomycetes; order Propionibacteriales; family Nocardioidaceae; genus Nocardioides_C. Next base: position 103,976 of record CAVOZH010000005.1, read on the forward strand.
TCGCGGTGGAGACGGTGATCGAGCGGACCAGCGTGCACAAGCTGCTGGACCGAATGCGCGACGTGCTGCCTCAGGGCGACAGCGACACCGACCCCGACTCCGGCCTCCTCGACACGTCCTACCACCTGAACCTCCTGCAGTGGCGTGAGGAGCACATGCTCGCCGCCGTCGCGCGACGGCTGAAGAGGGGCATGGACGACGGCGGCGACCCGGCCGCGGTGTTCAGCATGGTGCAGGACCACGTCATCGCCTCGGCCAACGCCCATGTCGAGCGGCTGCTGCTCCAGGCGTTCGTCGAGAAGGTCGAGGCGATGCCCGAGGGGCAGAACAAGACCGCGATGCAGCTCGTGTGCGACCTGTTCGCGTTGTCGACGATCGAGGCCGACCGGGCCTGGTTCATGGAGCACGGGCGGCTGTCGAACGCGAAGTCCAAGGCGGTGACCGCGATGGTGAACGAGCTGTGCCGGCGGGTGCGGCCCATCGCCGACGAGCTCGTCGAAGCCTTCGACATCCCGCAGGAGATGCTGAGGGCGGAGATCGTCCAGCCGGCTCGCTGACGACTCGCGGCCGGGCGCTGTCCGGTTCGGCTGTGCGGCGTACCCGGTCGCTTGGGCGGCGCGTCGGCTTCGCCGCCGCGGCCAAGCCCTTTGACGCTCCCTTGGTACGGCGCACCGCCGACCCGGAAAGCGCCAGGGCCGGGAGCCTCGGCTCAGTGGCCGCCCTGGTCCTTGAGGCGCTCGAAGGAGGCCTTCACCTCTGCCTCGGCCTCGTCGCGGCCGACCCAGTTGGCGCCCTCGACGGACTTGCCGGGCTCGAGGTCCTTGTAGACCTCGAAGAAGTGCTGGATCTCGAGCCGGTCGAACTTCGAGACGTGGTTGATGTCGCGCAGGTGCTCCAGGCGCGGGTCGTGCGAGGGGACGCACAGCACCTTGTCGTCGCCTCCGGCCTCGTCGGTCATCCGGAACATGCCGATCGCGCGGCACCGGATCAGGCAGCCAGGGAAGGTCGGCTCCTGAAGGAGGACGAGGGCGTCGAGCGGGTCGCCGTCGAGGCCGAGGGTGTTCTCGATGAACCCGTAGTCGGCGGGGTACTGGGTGGAGGTGAACAGTGTCCGGTCCAGGCGGATGCGGCCGGTCTCGTGGTCGACCTCATACTTGTTGCGCTGACCCTTAGGAATCTCAACCAGGACGTCGAACTCCACAGTTCCTCCAACTCACAGTCTCCGATGCGGTTTGGCTAGTGTCGCGCACGAGCGATGAAAATGCGCAGTCGAGAGGGGTATGAGGTGGCCGGAGGTGATGTACGCCACTCGGACGTGCGCACGGGACGTCTCGTCCGCCGCACGAGCAGCGGCCTGGTGCTGCTCGTCCTGGTCCTGGCCGTCGTCTCCTACTCCTTCGACGTGGGTCCCCGGTTCCTCGGGTGGCACCACCCCTCGCCGGTCACCGAACCGGCTGAGGTGGCGCCGCCGCCCGGCCTGACCCTGCCCACCCCGTCTCCCGCGGCCGCGGTTGCGGACCCCTTGCCGGCCAAGGCGGGGGACCCCGTGGCGGTACGACGGGCGGTGGGAAAGCTGCTGCACGACAAGGACCTCGGGCCGCGGGTGGCGGTTGCCGTGAGCCAGGTCTCCGACGGCGCGACGATCTTCCACAGCGGGCCTGCGTCGATCACCCCGGCCTCGACCATGAAGCTGCTCACGACGACTGCCGCACTCGCGACGTTGGGTCCCGACCACACCTTCAGCACGACGACCGTGGCCGGTTCCTCACCCCGCGACGTCATCCTCGTCGGAGGCGGCGACCCGCTGCTCGCCCGTGCCCCGAGCAGCAGCTACCCGGCGCGTGCCGACCTGGTGACCCTGGCCAAGGCGACGGCGAGCTCGCTGAAGCAGCGCGGCCGGACCCGGGTCCGCGTCGGGTACGACGCGACGTTGTTCACCGGCCCTTCGGCGAACCCCGCCTGGCGGGCGTCGTACATCACGGACAACGTGGTCAGCCCGATCTCCCCGCTGTGGGTGGACGAGGGCCGTGAGCGACCGGGCCTCGTGTTCCGCTCCGACGACCCGGCGCACGACGCGGCGGTGGACTTCGCTCAGGCGCTCTCCAAGCAGGGGATCGTCGTGCGGGGGGCGCCGCACCCGGCCGCCGCGGCTCCGGAAGCCCTGCAGTACGCCGTCGTGCACAGCGCCCCCTTGGCGCAGATCGTCCAGTGGGTGCTCGAGAAGAGCGACAACGAGGGAGCCGAGGTGCTCTCCCGTCAGGTGGCACTCGCCGAGGGGAAGCCGGTGTCGTTCACCGGCGGCGCGGCCGCGGTCCGTGGGGTGCTGACCCGACTCGGGGTGGACACGTCCGCCGACCGGATCTTCGACGGCAGCGGCCTCTCCCGCGACGACCGGCTCTCGCCCGAGACGCTGCTGGGGGTCCTCGAGGCTGCGTCGGCCGCCGACCACCCCGACCTGCGAGGGATCCTCACGGGGCTGCCGGTGGCCGGGTTCACCGGGTCCCTGACCCGCCGGTTCGACAGCGGCGACCCAGCAGGTCTTGGCCGGGTGCGCGCGAAGACCGGGACCCTCACCGGGGTGCACGGCCTGGCCGGGATCGTCACCGACCGCGAGGGCACGGCGTTCTCGTTCGTCGCCATCGCCGACCGGGTGAAGCCGATCCACACCCTCGACGCGCGGCAGCGTCTCGACGAAGTGGCGGCCGCTCTCGCCGGCTGCTCCTGCGGCCAGCAGTGAAGACCGCCGACGGGAGTTGAGCGGGCGGCGTAGTGTCGGGGCATGTCGAACCGCACCACGATGATCGACTGGGACCTCGCCGTCCTGGCCGCGTCGAAGATGTCCGGGCCGGGCCCGGTGGTCAGCCGCGACCAGGCGCAGGCCGCGGTGGACGAGCTGCGCGAGGGCGCCCACCGGTCCACGCCGCTGGTGCGTGAGTTCACCGGTCTGGTGGCCGAGGAGCGCACCGCCCCGGTCCTGGTGGTCGACCGGCCCGGCTGGATCCAGGCCAACGTGGACGGCTTCGCCACGATCATCTCCCCGCTCGTGGAGAAGATGCGCGAGAAGCGGGGTGAGCCGTCGCCGATCGCCGAGGCCGTCGGCTCCCGGGTCACCGGGCTGGAGCTCGGCGGCCTGCTGGGTTTCATGTCGACCAAGGTGCTGGGACAGTTCGACCCGTTCCACGCCCCGACCGAGCCAGGTTCGGAGGGCGTCGCGGGCCGGCTGCTCCTCGTCGCCCCGAACATCGTCCACGTCGAGAGCGAGCTCGGCGTCGACCCCACCGACTTCCGGCTGTGGGTCTGCCTCCACGAGGAGACCCATCGCGTGCAGTTCACCGCGGTGCCGTGGATGCGCGACCACATCCACGGCGAGATCGCCTCGCTGGTCGACTCCGTCGAGGTCGACCCGGCCAAGCTCGCCTCGATGATGGGTGAGGCCGTGAAGCGGCTCGGCGACCTGTTCCGCGGGGACGACGAGGTGAGCCTGCTCGACCTCGTCCAGACCCCGGAGCAGAAGGAGGTCCTCGACCGGATCACCGCGGTGATGTCGCTGCTCGAGGGCCACGCCGACGTGGTCATGGACGGCGTCGGCCCGGAGGTGATCCCGTCGGTGGCGGAGATCCGCAACAAGTTCAACAAGCGCCGCAAGAGCGCGAGCGGCCTGGACAAGATCATCCGCAAGCTCCTCGGGTTCGACGCCAAGATGGCGCAGTACCGCAACGGCGCCGCCTTCGTCCGCGGTGTCGTCGACAAGGTCGGGATGGAGGGCTTCAACGAGGTCTGGGCCTCCCCGGAGCAGCTGCCCTCGCGTGTGGAGATCGGCGACCCCGACGCCTGGGTCCGCCGCGTCCACGGCTGACCGAGGTCCGATGGGCCCGCATCCCGCCGTCGCCGCGGTTCGGCTCGCGGTGCGCCGTGCCCTGGCCGACCTCGATCCCGGATCACGCCTGCTCGTGGCCTGCTCCGGCGGCGCGGACTCCCTCGCCCTGCTCGCAGCGACGGTCTTCGAGGCGCGCAAGCCCGCGCACACCGTGATCGGTGTGACCGTCGACCACCGCCTCCAGCCAGGATCAACAGAGCACGCGTACGCGGTCGTCGAGCAGATGCGTGCCCTCGGCGCCGAGGCGTACGCCGTCGCCGTCGAGGTCGGTACGACGGGCGGTCCCGAGGCCGCGGCACGAACCGCCCGCTACCAGGCACTGGACGACGCGGCCGACCACCATCGGGCCGAGGCGATCCTGCTCGGCCACACCCGCGACGACCAGGCGGAGACCGTGCTGCTCGGGCTCGCCCGAGGGTCCGGGGCCCGGTCGCTCTCCGGGATGGCTCCCCGACAGGGGCGCTACCGCAGGCCGCTGCTCGACCTGACTCGCGAGGACACCCGAGCGGCCTGCGCGGCCGAGCAGCTCACGCCCTGGGACGACCCGCACAACGCCGACCCGGCCTTCACGCGCGTGCGGGTGCGCACCAACGTGCTCCCCGTCCTCGAGCGCGAGCTCGGCCCGGGCGTCGCCGAGGCGCTCGCGCGGACGGCCCGCCTGCTCCGCGACGACGCCGACGCCCTCGACGCCCTCGCGGACGAGGCGCGGGCGAAGGCCACACGCCCCGGCGGCGGGCTCGACCCCGAGGTGCTGCGACACGAGCCCGGCGCGATCAGGCGGCGCGTGCTCCGCCGTACCGCCCTCGACGCCGGCTGCCCGGGCACCGAGCTCTTCGCCGTCCACGTCGACGCCATGGACACCCTGGTCACCGACTGGCGCGGGCAGGCGGGCGTGGACCTGCCCGGAGGGCGCCGGCTGCGGAGGCAGGGGGGCAGTCTCTCGATCGACGAAAGCCCTGTGGCAGGCTGACGCACATGGACGAGAAGCACGTCGAGGGCGATCTGGTCAACGTCCTCTACTCCGAGGAGCAGATCCAGCACCGGCTCGCCGAGCTGGCCGCCGCGATCGAGTCGGACTACGAGGGCAAGGAGATCCTGCTCGTCGGTGTCCTCAAGGGCGCGGTCATGGTCATGGCCGACCTCGCCCGTCATTTCGGACGCCACGTCGAGATGGACTGGATGGCGATCTCGTCGTACGGGTCGGGCACCAAGTCATCCGGCGTCGTGCGGATCCTCAAGGACCTCGACACCGACATCAACGGCCGCCACGTGCTCGTCGTCGAGGACATCATCGACACCGGCCTGACGCTGTCGTGGCTGGTCTCCAACCTCGCCTCCCGCGGCCCCGCCTCGGTCGAGATCTGCACCCTCCTGCGCAAGCCCGAGGCCCAGCGGATGAGCGTCGACGTGAAGTATGTCGGGTTCGACATCCCGAACGAGTTCGTCGTCGGCTACGGCCTGGACTACAACGAGAAGTACCGCAACCTGCGCTGCATCGGCACGCTCGCGCCGCACGTCTACTCCTGACGTCGCGCTCGTTCCTGGACCGATTAGCCCCTGCGTGCTTCGCGCGGAACAATGGGGTACGACGCCCGCCACACCTGTTCCGAGACCGCGGCGGCGTGTTGGCCTCGACGTGTACCGTCGGTGGTCTCAGGAGTGTGATTGGGCAGGAGGACGGGGCCCAGAGCCCCGGTAGACAACGTGAAGCGCATTTTCCGAGGTCCATGGGTGTGGATCGTCGTAGCTGTGGTCGGCGTGCTCGTCGCGCTGCAGTACCTCGCCCCGAACGGCCGGTACCAGGAGGTCGACACCTCCCAGATGGTCAGCTACATCAAGAGCGGCCAGGTCGAGAGCCTCATCTTCGTCGACGGTGACCAGGAGATCCGGGCGACCCTCGACAACGGCAAAGAGGTCACGTCCTCGTGGGTGGCCGGCCAGCAGCAGGGCCTCGTCAACATGGTCCAGAAGCAGGTCGACGCGGGCCAGATCGAGAAGTTCAACGTCGAGGTCCCGCACCCCAGCCTGATCGGCTCGATCCTCGCCACGCTGCTGCCGTTCGCGCTGATCATCCTGCTCTTCCTCTTCCTGATGAACCAGGTGCAGGGCGGCGGCGGTCGCGTCATGCAGTTCGCCAAGTCCAAGGCGAAGCTGATCAGCAAGGACATGCCGAAGACCACGTTCTCCGACGTCGCGGGCTGCCAGGAGGCGATCGAGGAGCTCGGCGAGATCAAGGAGTTCCTCCAGGAGCCGGCGAAGTTCCAGGCCGTCGGCGCGAAGATCCCCAAGGGCGTCCTGCTCTACGGCCCGCCCGGCACCGGTAAGACCCTGCTCGCCCGCGCTGTCGCGGGTGAGGCGGGCGTGCCGTTCTACTCGATCTCCGGCTCGGACTTCGTCGAGATGTTCGTCGGCGTCGGCGCCTCGCGCGTCCGCGACCTGTTCGAGCAGGCCAAGGAGAACGCTCCTGCGATCGTGTTCATCGACGAGATCGACGCCGTGGGCCGTCATCGCGGCGCCGGCATGGGCGGTGGGCACGACGAGCGCGAGCAGACGCTGAACCAGCTGCTCGTCGAGATGGACGGCTTCGACGTCCGTGGCGGCGTGATCCTGATCGCCGCGACGAACCGTCCCGACATCCTGGACCCCGCGCTGCTGCGCCCCGGACGCTTCGACCGCCAGATCGGCGTCGAGGCCCCCGACCTCGCGGGTCGCCACCAGATCCTCAAGGTGCACTCGCGTGGCAAGCCGATGGCCGAGGACGTCGACCTCCTTTCCGTCGCCCGTCGTACGCCTGGCTTCACCGGCGCCGACCTCGCGAACGTGCTGAACGAGGCTGCCCTGCTCACGGCTCGGCAGAACCGCAAGCTCATCGACGACGAGGCCCTCGACGAGGCGATCGACCGTGTCATCGCCGGTCCGCAGAAACGCACCCGCCTGATGAGCGAGAAGGAGAAGCTCATCACCGCCTACCACGAGGGTGGGCACGCCCTCGTCGCGGCGGCGCTGCCGGGCACCGACCCGGTGCACAAGGTGACGATCCTTCCGCGCGGCCGCGCGCTGGGCTACACGATGGTGCTGCCCGACGAGGACAAGTACTCCCAGACCCGCTCGGAGATGCTCGACAAGCTCGCCTACATGCTCGGCGGCCGCGCCGCCGAGGAGATGGTCTTCCACGACCCGACGACCGGGGCCGGCAACGACATCGACAAGGCCACGTCGCTGGCCCGCGCGATGGTCACGCAGTTCGGCATGACCGAGCGTCTCGGTGCGATCAAGCTCGGTGACAACAACTCCGAGCCGTTCCTCGGCCGCGACCTCGGGCACACGCGGAACTACTCCGAGGACGTGGCCGCGGTCGTCGACGAGGAGACCAAGAAGCTCCTCAGCACGGCCCACCAGGAGGCCTTCGACATCCTCGAGGAGAACCGCGACGTCCTCGACGCCCTGGTCCTCGCGCTGATGGAGCACGAGACCCTCGACAAGGCCGAGGTCGCGCAGATCTTCGAGCCGCTGCGCCGTCGGCCGACCCGTCCGGCGTGGACCGGTTCGCCGCACCGCGAGCCCTCGCAGATCCCGCCGGTGGCGGTGCCGAAGTCGGGGTCCAACGGCACCTCGCCCGACCAGCCACAGAGCGGCGTCATCCTGACCCCGCCGGGCAGTGGGGGCGACGTCCACGGCGACCCGACGGTCTGATGACGGTCAACCGGATCAGCCAGGCCCCGCGCGAGGACATCCCGGAGTTCGACCAGGAGCGCGCGGAGGCCGCCGTACGCGAGCTGCTCATCGCCGTCGGGGAGGACCCCGAGCGCGAGGGGCTGCTGGACACCCCGGCCAGGGTCGCGCGCGCCTACCGCGAGCTGCTCAGCGGCATGCGCATGTCTCCCGAGGAGGTGCTCACCACCACCTTCGACCTGGGTCACGACGAGATGATCCTGGTCAAGGACATCGAGCTGTGGTCGATGTGCGAGCACCACCTGGTGCCGTTCACGGGCGTGGCCCACGTCGGCTACATCCCCAACGACGACGGCCGCATCACCGGCCTGTCCAAGCTGGCCCGTCTGGTGGACCTGTACGCCCGGCGACCTCAGGTCCAGGAGCGGCTGACCACCCAGATCGCCGAAGCCCTCATGGACATCCTCGAGGCGCGCGGCTGCATCGTCGTGATCGAGGCCGAGCACCTCTGCATGACCATGCGCGGGGTCCGCAAGCCCGGTTCGAAGACGGTCACCTCGGCGGTGCGAGGCGTCATGCACAACGCCGCTACCCGGTCAGAGGCGATGAGCCTGATCATGAACGGCAACCGCTGAGTCCGAGTCGGGGCCTGCCGGGGGTCACCGGTAAGGCGCAGACGGATAGGGTCGAAGGATGTACGTCGGACCGCCGAGCCACGTTGCGGGGCTGCCCCGGCTCGGCCGCGCGCTCGTCATGGGCGTGCTCAACGTGACGCCCGACAGCTTCTCCGACGGCGGCCGCTGGTTCGACACCGGCCGGGCCGTCGAGCACGGTCTCCGGCTCGTCGCGCAGGGAGCGGACCTGGTCGACGTCGGCGGTGAGTCCACCCGTCCCGGAGCGACCCGTCCGAGCGCCCAGGAGGAGATGGACCGGATCCTCCCGGTCATCGAGGCACTCGCCGCCGACGACGTGGTGGTCTCCGTGGACACGATGCGCGCCGCCGTGGCGGGCGCGGCCCTCGACGCGGGGGCGGTGCTCGTCAACGACGTCTCGGGTGGGCGCGCCGACCGCGACATGTTCGAGACCGTCGCGAGCCGTCAGGCGCCCTACGTCCTCATGCACTGGCGCGCCCACTCGGCCACGATGCAGCAGCAGACCCACTACGACGACGTCGTGGCCGACGTGGCGGCCGAGCTGCGCGAACAGCTCGAGCTCGCCCTGGCTGCCGGGATCGCGCCAGAGCGGATCGCCCTGGACCCCGGCATCGGCTTCTCCAAGACAGCCGACCAGAACTGGGAGGTGCTCGCCGCGACCGAGAGGCTCCACGAGCTCGGTCACCCGCTGCTGGTCGCGACGAGCCGCAAGCGGTTCCTGGGCTCCCTGCTCGCCGAGAGCGACGAGCTCCGGCCGCCCCTGGACCGTGACGACGCCACCACCGCGACCACCGCCCTGGCCGCCGCGGCCGGTGCCTGGTGCATCCGCGCGCACGCCGTACGCCCCACTGCCGACGCCGTCCGCGTCGCCGCGCGCTGGGCCGCTGCGTCGGAACCCGGCCGGCACGCCGGAGCGGCGCTCGCCGGCGAGGCGAGCTCGCCGGTCGAAGCGGGGAAGCGCGGATGACCGACCGAACCCGCCTAGACCAGGACATCGCGGCGGTCACCGAGATCAACGCGGAGTTCTACGCCGCCCTCGAGCGCGGCGACCTCGACGCGATGACCGAGATCTGGCTCGACGACCCGCACACCCTGTGCACCCACCCGGGAGCAACGCCCCTGCGTGGCGCAGGCGCGATCACGCGCTCGTGGGCGCTGATCATGGCAAATGTGCCGTACATCCAGTTCTTCCTCACCGACGTCGAGGTCAGTGTCCGTGAGGACGTAGCGTCCGTGACCTGCACCGAGAACGTCCTCACAGCGGACGAGCGCACCGACGACAGCTCGTTCAACGGGGGCCGCGCGGTCGCCACCAATGTGTTTGTTCGCACTGGAGACACATGGCGCTTGTGGATCCACCATGCCTCACCGGTAATGTCAGCGGAGCAACATGAGGACTGACCAGGGTTCAGCAGCCGGCCCCGACCGCCTGGCGGTGCACGGCATCGAGGCGTTCGGACACCACGGCGTCTTCGACTTCGAACGCCGTGAAGGCCAGATCTTCAAGGTTGACCTCGTGCTCGGGATGGACACCCGCCCCGCTGCGCGTAGTGACGACTTGCAGGACACCGTCGACTACGGAACCCTCGTCGCGGCGGTCAAGAAAGCAGTGGAAAGCGACCCGGTCGACCTGATCGAGACGCTGGCCCAACGCATCGCCGAGGTCTGTCTCCATGACAGCCGCGTGCAATGGACGGAAGTGACCGTGCACAAGCCGGACGCCCCCATCGAGGCGACGTTCACCGACGTCGCCCTGACGATATTTCGGAGCCGATCGTGACTGAGACCCCGAACCCGCACATCGTGGACGCCGACACACTGACCGGCGAGATGCACCCCATCCGCCGCTCGGTGCTGGCCATCGGCTCCAACCTGGGGGACCGGTTGGCGAACTTGCAGGGGGCGGTCAACTCCCTCGCGGACACCCCCGAGGTGTGGCTCACCGCCGTGTCCCCCGTCTACGAGACCGAGCCCGTCGACGCACCCGAGGGCTCCAAGAAGTTCCTCAACGCCGTGATCCTGATCGACACCACGCTCTCCGCGCGCACCCTGCTCGAGCGGGCCTTCGCGATAGAGGACGCCTTCGGCCGCGAGCGCAGCGGGGTCAAGGGCGAGCCGCGGACGCTCGACGTCGACCTCATCGTCGTCGGGGACCGTCGCGCGAACGACGGGGACCTCGTCCTGCCCCACCCGCAGGCCCACGACCGCGCCTTCGTCCTCGCCCCCTGGCACGACGTCGAGCCCGACGCCGAGATCCCGGGTATGGGTCCGATCGCCAAGCTCCTCGACGAGGCCGGTGACCAGGGGGTCGCCAAGCGCGAGGACCTCTCGCTCGACCTGTGAGCCGCGAGCTGCCCCCTGACCCGGACGAAGGCCAGGAGCCGCCGGAGCAACCGTCCGGTCACGTACGAACGACGAGTATCGGGTTGCTCCTCGGCTTCGCCCTCTCGGGCCTCGTGCTCGGCTGGCTCCTGCGGCCCGTCAGCATCCGGGTCAGGGGGACCGCTCCCACCGTGGGGTGGACCCCCGTTCTCGCACTGGTCCTCGTCGCTGCCATCCTCGGCGCAGTCGCCTGGTCGACGTACCGCGACCTGCACCCGAAGCAGCCGGGCAGGCCCCCGCGGAGGCTCGAGCCGCACCAGGCGGTGAACCGGCTCGTGCTCGCGAAGGCCTGCGCACTGGCCGGCGCGATGGTCGCGGGAGGCTACTTCGGCTACGCCCTGAGCTGGTGGCGGGTCACCGAGGCCGCCCTCGCGGGGCAACGGCTGGCGCAGTCACTCGTGGCAGGCGCCGCAGGTCTGCTGATTGTCGCGGCATCGTTACTGCTGGAGCGTGCGTGTCGGGTCCGTGGCGGGGACGACACGGACCTAAACTAGGGCCATGAGCGCTCCTTCCCCCTTGTTATCAGCGCCGCGTAACCCTGCTCGTCGTCGTCAGCGCAGTGTCCGCGTCACCGTCGCGGTGGCTCTCCTCGGCCTCGCCACTCTCGTGGTCGTGCTCGCGCTGCCGACCCAGTCGCCGCTGTGGCTGAGCTTCTCATCCGTCTTCGCGTTGCTGTGCGGGGCAACCGCCTCCCGCATCGTGTACACCGAGCTGCTCCAGAGCCGCCAGGAGGCCGCCGCCGACCGCGCGGCCCAGGCGCAGGCGTACCGCACGATGTTCGACGAGCGCGCCGCCGAGCATGCCGAGTTCACCACCGAGATGACCGACCGCCTTGCAGCGCGCGACAAGTCGATCCAGGAGCTCGAGAGCACGATCGTTCTCGCCGAGGCGCGTGCTATCGAGGCCGAGACCCGCGTCAAGCGTGAGTCCCGCCGGGCCAACGAGGCCCAGGACCTGGTCGCGCAGCTTCAGGAGCAGCTCGAGATCCGCAAGGCCGAGCAGGCCGACGAGCTCGCCAGCTGGGACGGCTGGGAGGGGTCGATGGACGCCGAGACCGTCGTCGACCTCCTCGCCTGGGAGGAGAAGGTGCAGGCCGGCGCCGCCGAGGCGAAGAGCGACCGCAAGCACGCCTGAGCGTCGTTCCGGCGCTGCCGCGCGCAACACCCGGGTGGGGCTCTCGTCGCCACATGCGAGAGAATGCCTTGGTGATCTCCACCGGCGAAGACCGAAAAGACGCGAATCTCCCCGACCTCGACCTGCCTGACGGCTGGTCCGCCGCGGTCCCCGACGAGGACGACGCGGCCGAGCTGACCACACTCCTGCGCAACCACGAGGAGCACGCCCGCGGCTGGGCCAGCTCCGGTGAGGACGACGTTCTCGTCGAGGTGGGCGCCAAGGGCGCGATGGTCCGCGAGAACGTCGTGCTGCGCGACGGTGAGGGTGCGATCCGCGGTTGGGCGACGGCGCACGACCGGGCCGCCGGGCGGATGCTCATGCAGGTGATGGTCGACCGCGAGCTCGACGAGGCCATGGCGGACCGGGTCGCGGAGGTGCTCCTCGCCTGGGCCGACGGCGCCGCGAAGCGGGTGGGTCGCGGCCGCGAGCTCGACGTACAGCAGATCGACAGCGGCGCGTTCGCCGACGACCCGAGGCAGCACCGGTGGCTCGAGCGAGCGGGGTACCGGAAGGTGCGCAGCTGGTGGCAGATGAGCCGCCCCGTCGTGCGCGAGGACGAGGACCTCGCACCCGAGCCGGACCGCGGCGTGGTGATCCGCCCGGTCATGCGGCAGGGCGGCGGGATGCCCGACGAGGACGACCTCCGCACCGTCCACGACATCTTGGAGACGTCCTTCGCGGACCACTTCAACTCGCGCGAGGAGACGTTCGACGAGTTCATCTTCCGGCTGCGCGAGGACCCCGGCCACCGCTGGGACCACTGGTGGATCGCGGAGATCGTCGACGGCAAGGAGGAGCCCGAGCCCGCAGGCACCCTGGTCGGCACGATGACCGAGGGCGGCGTGAACGAGAACGGCGAGCCGCAGCCGGACGGCTCCTACGTCTCCTACCTCGGAGTGCTCCAGTCCGCCCGGGGCCGCGGAGTCGCCAAGGCCCTGCTCAACATGATCATCGCCGACGCCGCCTCCCGGGGCCGTGACCGCGTCGGCCTCGAGGTCGACGCCGACTCGCCGACCCGCGCTGACGCGTTGTACCTCTCGATGGGGTGGAAGACCAAGTACGTCACCCAGTCCTGGCACAAGGACGTCCCCGTCGCGTGAAGCTGCGTGAGGTGACCCGCCGCGCCGGAACTGTCGGGCCGCGGTTCGAGGTGGTGGGGCGGAGCCGTCCGTTCGAGGTCGTCTCGCCCGGTTTCGTCGCGGTCGAGCAGGAGCCGGGGTCGTGCGATGGGCTGACCCGGAGCACCTACAACCCTCCCGCGCCGTTCACCGTCGTCGAGCTGACGCTCGGCGCCGGCCGGGCGACGGTGCTGGCAGGCCTCGCGGCCGAGAGTGGCGACCACCTGCTGGGCTTCTACGATGCCGGGGCCCGCCGGGTCGGGATCGAGCTCCGCACCGATGGCAAGACCACGGTGCTGGCCGAGACGCGGGTCCGAGGCAGGATACGGCGGCTGGCATTCGTGGTCTGTGCGAACAAGCCCACCGTCCTCGTCGACCGCGGCCGCGGCTGGCGTCCCGCGGTGACCGGCACCTACCGCGCCAGGCGGCTCGACCTGCACGACCCTGCCACCCTGGCCCGTTTCACGGCCGCGTGGGGCTCCCGAGGAGGTACGTCGGACCTCCAGCTGGTCCGGGCCGGCCTCTTCGGCATGGCTGGCCTGCGAGACCTCCATGTCGTGCAGAACGCCGACGGGACGCCGTACACCCGCGACGGCCGGATGTACCTGACTGCCACCTGCGCCGGTCTCGGCTTCTTCCGGCAGGCGCACTGGGGCGTGTTCGCGTTCGACCCGGCAGACGTCGCCGGCCGTGACGGAGGGGTGCGCCTCGAGCAGACCGCCCACCTGTTCTCCCACCGCGACGGGAAGCTCGTCGGAGACCACGCCGGCCAGCTCGTCCGCGACGGTGACCGGTGGCTGGTGGCGGTGAGCTCATGGGGCGACTTCTCGCCGGAGCGAGGGGTGTTCGTCCGCCGTGCGACCACCACCGACGACCTGCTGACCGGAGCTCACGTCCTCGACACCGAGCGCGTGCCGATGCCGACCGATAACGGCAACTACGACCCCGGCATGACCCGGATCGAGGGTCGCTGGCACGTGTCGTACGTCGAGAGCATCGGACATCAGCCGAGCGACTTCCACCCGGCCCTCGCGGTCGGGCCTGAAGGAGCAGACGACTGGGCCGAAGGGCTCCAACGGGTCGGCGCGGCGAGCGACCTGCACCAGTGCGAAGGCCCGATCCTCGCGCGACCCGACGGCCCCGCCGGGGAGTGGCGGGTGCTCACCAGCGACGGAGACGCGCGCCGCTACCGGGCGTTCGACCTCGCGATGCGTCCGGTCGGGGAGCTCGACGCTCCCTACGGCACCAACATCCCGCACCCGCAGGTGATCGACCTGCCCGATGGCGAGCGGATCATCGTGACCTTCGACGGGACGCGGTACGCCAGGCGACGCCTCAGCTACGGCACCCACGGCGACGTGGTCGTCATGCGGGCGAAGAGCTGACCGAACGCCGGAGTGCGGCGTGGATGGACGCGGGCGTGAGTGTCCCGATCGTCCGCCCGTCCGAGGTCACCGGCACGACCGCCCGGTCCTGACGCATCATGAGCGCGAGCGCGTCCTCCAGGGTGCTGGAGATGTCGACGGCGCCGTTGGTGGGTGCGGCGTCGCCGGACGACGGCTCCAGGTCCTCCCGCCTGATCGGCGTGACAGCCAGGCGCCGCAGGCCACGAGAGGCCCCCACGAACTCCGCGACGAAGTCGTCCGCGGGCCGGCCCAGGAGCTGCGCCGGGACGTCGTACTGGACCAGCCGCCCGCCGGGCGCGAAGACCGCAACACGGTCGCCCAGCTTCACTGCCTCGTCGATGTCGTGGGTGACGAGCATGACGGTCTTGTGCAGCTCCCGCTGGAGCCGCAGGAACTCGTCCTGCAGCTTCTCGCGGTTGATCGGGTCGACGGCTCCGAACGGTTCGTCCATCAGCAGCACGGGCGGATCGGCGGCCAGGGCGCGCGCGACCCCCACACGCTGCCGCTGTCCGCCTGAGAGCTGGTGGGGGTAGCGGTCGCCGTACACCGACGGCTCGAGGCCCACCAGGGACATGAGCTCGTCGGCGCGCTCGTTCGTGCGCCGCTTGTCCCACCCGAGCAGGGAGGGGACCGTCGCGACGTTGGTGCGGATCGTCTGGTGCGGGAAGAGACCGATCTGCTGGATGACGTACCCGATGTGCCGGCGCATCTCGACCGGGTCGACCTGGCTGGCGTCGCGGCCGTCGATGGTGATCGTGCCGCTGGTCGGCTCGATGAGCCGGTTGACCATCTTCAGCGTCGTGGACTTGCCGCAGCCAGACGGCCCGACGAGGCAGACGACCGAACCGCGGGGAACGTCGAGGTCGAGCGCCTGCACCGCGACCGTCCCGTCGGGGTAGGTCTTGCCCAGGCCCTTCAGCCGGATCATCGGATCTTCGCTAGGTTGCATGGATGGTCCTGTCGGAGACGACGCCGGTCGGCGACAACTGCATGGTCCGCAACGAGTGGATCTGTCCTGAGTACCTGAGCAGCCGCGCCGACCTGCTCACCGCAGCGCTGGTGCAGCACGTGTGGATCACTGTCGTCTCCGTCGTCATCGGGCTGGTCGTCGCGGTTCCGTTGGCGTTGCTGGCTCGACGGTACCCAAAGCTGGAGGGAACCGTCGTCGGCACGACCACCGCGATCTACACGATCCCGTCCCTCGCGCTCTTCGCCTTGCTGGTGCCCGTGAGCGGTCTGAGCGCCGCCACGGTCATCGCCGGTCTTGCGCTGTACTCCCTCACCATCCTGGTCCGGTACATCGTCGAAGGCCTCCACGGCATCCCTGGTGACGTGATCGAGGCGGCCCGGGGGATGGGGTACGGGTCCAGGCGGCTGCTGCTGACCGTGGAGCTCCCGCTCGCGCTTCCAGCGGTGATGGCAGGGCTCCGGGTGGCGTTCGTCTCCACCGTCGCGCTCACGACCGTCGGTTCCATCGTGAGCTACGGCGGCCTCGGCAACCTCCTGCTCGAGGCCGTCAACACGCAGTTCAAGCCGCAGGTGTTCACAGCGAGCGTCCTTTGTGTCCTCCTCGCTTTCGCCTTCGACCTCCTGATCGTCGGGGCCCAGCGGCTGATGACGCCGTGGGCCCGCACCCGGGCGGTGTAGGCGATGTTCGACGTCCTGCGCGGAGTCGTCGCGTGGTTCCAGAACCCTGCGAACTGGCAGGGCGAGGAGGGCCTGACCAACCGGCTCGTGGAGCACCTGCTCCTGACCGGTACGGCGACCCTGGCCGCCGTGCTCCTCGGGCTGCCGTTGGCGGTCTGGCTGGGCCACGTCGGCAAGGGCGGGCTCCTCGCGGTGAACATCTCGAACATCGGCCGTGCGATCCCGACCTTCGCCGTCCTGACGATGCTGTCCATCGGCCCGGTGGGGACCGACGACCTCGGCCCGTACGGCCGTGCCGGCCTTGCGACGTTGATCGCACTCGTGCTCTTCGCGCTCCCGCCGATCATCACCAACGCCTACGTCGGGATGCGCGAGGTGGACCGCGACACCGTCGAGGCCGCGCGGGGCATGGGGATGCAGGGCAGCCAGCTGCTGCGCCGGATCGAGGTGCCGCTCGCGCTGCCGCTGATCATCACCGGGGTCCGCCTCGCGGTGGTGCAGGTGTGGGCCACGGCGACGATCGCGGCGCTCGTGGCCGGTCCCGGGCTGGGCCGGATCATCACACTCGGCTTCCGGCGCCAGGACGTCGCCGAGGTGGTGGCGGGCGCGCTCGTGGTGGCCGTGATCGCGCTCGTGCTCGAGGGGCTGATGGTGCTGGTGCAGCGCCGCCTCGACCCTGTCGCCCGCGCCCGCCGTACCTCCGGCTCCGCGAAGCGGGCGAAAGAGCAGGAGCAAGTTCTCGACCCGTCGGTACAGTAAGTCGCGAGGGTGCACGACGGCGCCCGCCGGACACGCGCGGCATGGCCGCGGGACACAGAAGGGAAGGCGCCGATGACCTTCACATCGATTCCGAGCAAGACCCGGGTACGTCGGATGCTGGCGGCTGTCGTGGTCGCCCCACTCCTGCTCGTGGGCGCATGTGGCAACGGGGGCAACGACGCCCTCAAGGACGGCTCGTCCAGCTCGGGTGGCGGGGGCGGCGACGTCGTGATCGCCTACCAGGACTACACCGAGATGTCGATCATGGCCGAGATGTATGCCGCCCTGCTCGAGGACGCCGGCTACAAGCCGACCCTGAAGGGGGTGGGTGACCGCGCGATCTACGCGGGCGAGCTCGAGAGCGGCAAGGTCGACCTCGCGCCGGAGTACGTCTCCTCGATGACGGAGTACCTCAACCGCGAGGCCAACGGCGCCGACGCCAAGCCGGTCGCGTCGCCGGACGTGACCCAGACCGTGGCGAAGCTCAGGGAGCTCGCGAGCCCGAAGAACATGACCCCGCTGGAACCGGCCAAGGCCGAGGACGCCAACGCGTTCGCAGTGACGCAGAAGCTCTCCGACGACAAGGATGTGAAGACCCTGAGCGACCTCGGCAAGCTCGGCGGGAGTGTCGCGCTCGCGGCTGCCCCCGACTGCCCGGAGCGGCCGGACTGCAAGCTGGGTCTCGAGTCGGTCTACGGCATCAAGATCGGCAAGTTCGAGCCCCTCGGGTTCGGCTCGCCGCAGACCAAGAACGCCCTGACCGACGGCGAGGTCCAGCTCGGCCAGGTCGGCACGAGTGACGGGCAGATCGAGCAGCTCAAGCTCGTGGTGCTCGAGGACGACAAGAACTGGCAGAACGCCGAGAACCTGATCCCTGTCCTCAGCACGAAGTTCCTCGACGCCCACCCGGACGTGAAGGACAAGCTCAACTCGCTCTCGGAGGTGCTCACCACCGAGGACCTGATGAAGCTCAACGCCCAGGTGGACGCCGAGCGGCAGCTCCCCAAGGACGTCGCCGACCAGTACCTCAGTGACAAGGGCCTGATCTAGGGCCCGGGTGCCCTGCCGTGGCAGACCTGGCGTAGCAGGGGGAGAAGCCAGCGACCCTGTCTCTGGGGCGGCTGGATAGGGTGTCCAGCGTGTCCGAGACCGTCCGTACGCCGACCGAACCCGCGTTGGCTTCCCTTCGCGAGCTCATGGCCGCCTATGCGAGGGCGAACCCCGTGCGCAAGGTCGCGGCGATCGGCAATGCCCCGCTGGAGCCGAGCGACGAACGCGCGCACGAGATCGACTCGTGCGACCTCGTACTGCGGGTGAACAGCTTCGTCATGGACCGTCCGGGCCAACCGCGATGCCAGGGCAGCCGAGTCGACGTCGTGATCTGGAACCGGATCACCCGGGCCACCGAGTTCCTCTACGAGGGGTACCGCGACCGTCTCTACCTCCTGGTCGAACCGATGCGGATGCACGGGAACAAGGAGACCTGGCCGCTGTCGTGGCCGGAGGACCTCGGCCTCGTTCCCGTCCCGAACGACGCCATAGCGCGACGGCTCAACGACGAGCTCGGTATCCCGTGGATGGAAGAGCGACTGGCACCGACGACCGGGCTGACGGCGGCGTACCTGGCAGTCACGCTCTTCCCCGACGCGGAGGTCGTCCTCGCGGGATACTCCTTCGTCGACGACCCGCACCAGACCGAGTGGCGCCATCAGTGGGGCGACTCCTGTCGAGTGGGGCCGGAGCACCGCATCGCCGAAGAGGCGCGTCTGATGCGCTCCTGGCTCGCGGACGGCCGTGCACGGCTCCTGCGCTGACCTGACCGAATACCCGAAGGGAACTCGAGTGACCTCGACCGAATCGTCCGCGCTCAGCCGTGCGAAGCAGCTGGTGCGGCGGGTCCGCCCACGCTCCAGGGACGAGCAGCCCCGTCTCGACGAGGTGGCGGCGCGTCTCAACCGGCAGCACGGCCGTATCGCGGCGGTGGAGCGCGAGCTCGCGCGGATCGGTCCGCAGGTGGCCGCGATCGAGGTCCGGCTGGAGGACCTGCGACAGCGCCTGGACCAGCCCGGCGCGAACGACACCGAGCGTGCCGAGGCGGCCTCGCTCGTCGAGGAGATCCGCCGGGAGCATCAGCGGATCCGAGCCCGGATCAACGCGGCCACGCGCTACGAGGAGCGGTTGCGTCAGCTCGAGGAGACGGTGTCCCGGCTCGGAGCGGACCGTCCGGAGTCCAGCAGCTGAACGGGTCCGTCGAGTCGAGTGACGTGGCGGTGAAGCCGGCTACTCGCCGAGCTTCTTCTGCTCCACGTGGCGGTTGACCGCCACGAGCTCCGGATGGAGGTCGAGCAGGCCGATGATCTCGCCACAGGACAACGACGCCGCCTGGTGGTCCTCGATCAGAGCACGGATCAGCACGAGGTCGTCGGGGGTGTCGAGGGTGACCCGGTAGGCGGACTTGTCCTCTCGCCAGGCGATGTTGCGCAGATGGATCCGTCCGCTGCCGTTGGCGTAGAGGTACGGAGTCACGTGCTCGCGCTCGGGAGCCTCGGTGGCGTGGGCGTGAGCATCGGCAAGCGCCTTCGCGCTGAAGACCTCGAAGTCGAACCCGCGAGGGAACGTTCGCTCCAAGGCGTTGGAGAGGTAGAGCCACGGGTCGTCTGCCTCGACGTACTCCTGCACCGCTGATGCGATCAGCTCACCGTCGATGAGCGGACAGTCCGAGGTGACGCGGACGACCACGTCGAGCCCGTTCTGGTCGGCGCACTCGTGGAAGCGCGACAGCACGTCGGTCTCGCTCCCGCGGTACACGACCAGGCCGCGATCGGCGGCCAGTGCGGCGATCTCGTCGTCGCTGGTGTTGCTCGTCGTCGCGACGAGCACCGGCAGCCGGCTTGCGGCGAGCCTGTCGAGGTGGTGGTCCAGCAGTGTCTTGCCCGCGACCTCGATGAGGACCTTGCGGGGCAGCCGGGTGCTGGTCGTCCGCGCCTGGGTGATGATCCCGACCCGAGTCACCGAAGCGCTTCCTGCAGCACCTCGACGACCTGGTCGACCTGGTCGTCGGTGAGGTCGGGGAACATCGGCAGGGAGAGCTCTTCGGCGTAGAAGGCCTCGGCGTTGGGGCACATCCCTCGGCGGTAGCCCATCCGGGCGTAGACCGGGTGCCAGTAGACGGGCAGGTAGTTCACCTGGACGCCGATCCCGCCGGCGCGCATCTTCTCGAAGACCTCGCGTCGACGGCCCTCGAGGACCCTCAGCGGGTAGAGATGCCAGGCGGGGTCCACGTCGTCGCGCTGGACAGGGGTGCGGACGGCGTCGACGTCGCGGAGCGCCTCGTCGTAGCGTGCCTTGATCTCGGCCCGCCGCGCCTTGAACGCGCCGAGTCGTCGAAGCTGGTTGATCCCCAGCGCGGAGGCCAGGTCGGTGAGCCGGTAGTTCAGGCCCAGGTCGTGCACCTCCTGGTGCCAGGGACCCTGGTCGCCGATCTCGAACCTGTCGGGGTCGCGCACGAGCCCGATGTTGTGGAACTCCGACGCGCGCCGGGCGACGGAGGGGTCCTTGGCGACGACTGCGCCACCCTCACCGGTGGTGAGGTTCTTCGTGGGGAAGAACGACATGGTCGTCACGTCGGCCAGGTCGCCCACCGGTCGTCCGCGGTAGGTCCCGCCGACGGAGTGGGCGGCGTCGTCGAGCGTCACGGCGCCGACCCGGTCGGCGATCGGCTGGAGGCGGTCGTAGTCACAGGGGTGGCCGGCGTAGTCGACCGCCGCGACGACCTTGGTCCGCCCGGTCGCAGCGGCCTCGACGGCCGCGGGGTCGAGGAGCGCGGTGTCCTCCTCGACGTCGGCGAAGACGATGTCCGCCCCGAGGAGGGACGCGCCGCTGGCGGTGGCGACGAACGTCATCGGCGTGGTGACGACCTCGTCGCCCGGGCCGACCCCGAGTGCGGAGTAGGCGATGTGGAGGGCCGCCGTACCGCTGGTGCAGCTGACCGCCCGGTGACCGCCGGCCTGTGCGGAGACCGCGGACTCGAACTCGGCGACTGCCGGGCCCGTGGTGAGCCAGTCGCCGCGGAGGACCGCGGCCACCGCCTCGACGTCCTCTTCGGAGATCGACTGTCGGCCGTAGGGGAGCACGGTCAGATGTCCTGCTCGAGGATGGTGGTGATCTGCTCGCGGGTGTACCACTCGTCGTTGCTGTCGGAGCGGTAGGCGAACCCGCCGGGGACCGGTTCGGAGTCCTCCGGCGGGGTGTAGCCCCAGGTTGCGAGGTCAGGCTGGAGGATGAACCGGTCGCCGTGGCGCAGCGCGCGCCTGCCCTCCTCGGGCGAGACCATCTCCTCGTGCAGCTTCTCGCCCGGCCGCAGGCCGACGTCGTGCATGGGTGCCCCGGGGGCGATCGCCTGTGCCAGGTCGGTGATCTTCATCGACGGAATCTTCGGCACGAACAGCTCGCCGCCGTGCATCACGTCGAAGGAGTCGACGACGAACTTCACTGCCTCGGGCAGCGTGATGAAGAAGCGGGTGCAGCGCAGGTCGGTGATCGGCAGCGACTCGCCTGCCGCAGCGAGACGGCGGAAGAACGGGATCACGGAGCCGCGGCTACCCATGACGTTGCCGTACCGGACCACGGAGAAGCGGGTCTCGTAGGCGGCCGCGTAGTGGTTGCCGCTGATGAAGAGCTTGTCGGCGGTCAGCTTCGTGGCGCCGTAGAGGTTGATCGGGCTCGAGGCCTTGTCGGTGGAGAGCGCGACGACCTTCTTCACCCCGGTGTCGATGGCCGCCTCGATGACGTTCTGCGAGCCCATGACGTTCGTCTTCACGAACTCGAAGGGGTTGTACTCAGCGGTGTCGACCTGCTTGAGGGCTGCGGCGTGCACGACGTAGTCGACGTTGTGCATCGCCCGAAGCAGCCGGCGCTCGTCACGGATGTCGCCGATGAACCAGCGCAGGCGTGGGTCGTTGTTGAACAGCTGGCGGACTTCGTACTGCTTCAGCTCGTCACGCGAGAAGACCACGAGTCGGTGAGGATCCAGGTTGTCGAGCGCGTAGCGGATGAACGCCTTGCCGAACGAGCCGGTGCCTCCGGTGACCAGGATGCTCGAGTTCTTGAGAATGGACACGCAACGCCTTCCATTGCAGCCGGACCAACTGATGATTGAGTGCAAAGGCGACGATACCGTCGGGGGCTGGTCCGGTCGCGACGAGGAGGGGCTTCAATGACGCAGGCGACGCTGCGAGTCGTGGTGTGCTGCGACGTCGGGCCGACGGTCGGGGTCGGGCACCTGATGCGTTGCGTGGCGCTCTCCGAGGAGTTCCTCGCGCGCGGCTTCGACGTGGTCTTCGCCGCTGACGCGGAGAGTGTCCCGTGGGCCGCCGCGCAGCTCGACCGCCGCGGCATCACCACCGCGGGTGCTCCGTCGACGCCACGCGAGCTCGTCGCCCTCCTGAGGCGGCTCGAAGCCGACATCGTCGTCATCGACTCCTACGAGCTCCCGCCCGAGGCCTACTCGGCCGTGCGTGCAGCCGGACCTGCTGTGCTCGCGATCGTGGACGGCGACATCGCCGGACGCGAGGCCGATGTCTACCTCGACCAGAACATCGGTGCCGAGGACGAGGACTGGGAGAGGCCGGATGACTCCCTGCGGCTGGCGGGGCTCCGCTACGCGCTCATGCGCGACGAGATCCTCAGCTGTCGTCCTCAGCAGCCGCCGACTGGGGCTCTCCAGCAGCCGCCGAAGGTGTTCGCGTTCTTCGGAGGGACCGACGCATTCGGCGTGGCTCCCCGGGTGGCGGAGGCTCTCGCGTCGACGGGGCGGCCGTTCCGGGCGTCGGTGGTGTGCGCCACGCCCCAGGCGGTAGAGGAAGTACGCCGGGTGGAGCTCGTCGAGGGACAGTCGATCGCGCCGATCGAGCCGACGAACCGGCTGGCCGAGCTGGTCGTCGGCGCCGACCTGGTGCTGAGCGCGGCCGGTACGTCGTCGTGGGAGCTGTTGTGCCTGGGAGCCACCACCGCGCTGCTGTGTGTCGCGGACAACCAGGTGGCGTCCTACCAGCGGGTGGTCGACCTGGGTTGCGTCGGTGGTTTGGGGACTGCCGCCCAGCTCGCCGGTGGCCTCGGGCAGGCGGCCGGTGTGATAGACCGTTTGCTGGCGGACGGTTCTCTTCGCAGCAAGCTGGCCCGCCGTGGATGGTCGCTCGTCGACGGACGAGGGCGCGCTCGAGTGGTCGACGCGCTGGTCGCCCACCGCCCGGATCAGGCGGCTCAGGATGGGACAATGGGTCGATCGAAGCCGTTCTACTAACGAGGTGAGGAAATCCCGTGGCTCCGCGCCTGAGCGTCGTCGTCCCGTTCTTCAACGTTGAGCGGTACATCGTCAGCTGCCTCCAGTCTCTGCAGCGCCAGGCGTTCGACGACTTCGAGGTGATCCTGGTTGACGACGGCTCCACCGACGGAAGTTCCGAGCTCGCTGCCGACTTCGTGCGGGGCGACAGCAGGTTCCGCATGGTGGCTCAGGAGAACCAGGGCCTCGGCCCTGCCCGCAACACTGGTGTCTTGAAGGCAGAGGGGGAATTCCTCACGTTCGTCGACAGCGACGACCTGGTGCCGCGACACGCGTACGAGAAGCTGGTCGGCTCGCTCGACAGCACGGGGTCCGACCTCGCGGCCGGCGACGCGCGCAGGTTCAACGCACTCGGGGTGTGGGACTCCTACTCGCACCGGTTGCCGTTCGCAACGCGACGCCTTGCCACACACATCAGTGAGTTCCCCGTCCTGGCGCTCGACCGGATGGCCTGGAACAAGGTGTACCGGCGCGAGTTCTGGGACGCGAACGGGCTGGAGTTCCCGGCCATGCTCTACGAGGACTATCCCGTCACCATCAAGGGTCACGTGCGCGCGGCCCGTGTCGACGTACTCCCTGAGCCCGTCTACTACTGGCGGGAACGCGACGGGGGCGAGCTGTCGATCACCCAGCGCCATTGGGAGGTCGCCAACCTGCGAGATCGCGTCGTCTCGGCGGAGATGGTCCTCGATCTGGTCGAGCGGGAGGCGCCGTACGCCCTCGGCATCGTGCAAGCCCATCTGTTCCACATCGATGTCTCGGCACTCGCCGCAGCTGTCCAGGAACACGCGGGCGACGACGTCACCGCGATTCTCGAGCTCGCCGACCGCCTCTGCGACCGAATCTCCCCTGGCGTCCGCGCAGAGGCCATCGCCTTTGAGCGGGTCCAGCATCACCTTCTCTCGAAGAGGCGGATCGCCGAGCTGTCGGAGCTTGTCCAGTACCGTGCCGACCACGGCACGTCGGCGCAGGTGGTTCGAAAGCGCGGCGTCCGGCCCAAGTACTACCTCAACCTCCCGTTCTTCGGTGACAGCGAGGTCGGCGTGCCGAAGGACCTGTACCAGGTGGACCCGTCGGCCCTCGACCTTGTCGCACGGGTCGAGGACGCGGAATGGGTCGACGGCCTGCTGCAACTGGAGCTGACTGCCGCGACCAGCCTCCTCCGCATGGGAGACGAGTCGGAGGTGTCCGTATGGCTGGAGAACGAAGAGGGCCAACGGATCCCGTGCCAGGTGACCCGGCACCACCAGGTCCGGCAGCACATCGGCCTGGACCTCTCGGGCCTCCGGACGGTGGTCAACCCACTGGCGTTCGCGGGTCGCGGCAAGGCTTTCTGGCGCGTGATGGTGCGCGTGAAGACGGCTAGCGGCGTGACGCGACAGGGAACGGTGAAGTCGACGGCGCCCACTCGTGGTCGTTGGGTCGGGCCCGGCATGCTGAACCAGAGGCTCTGGCTCCAGCCACGCTTCGTCGACGGTGACTACGGCATCTGGGTCGGCAGGCGGACGCAGTGGGTGTCGCGGTGCGTCGACTTCGGCAACG
Organism: uncultured Actinomycetota bacterium; assembly: GCA_963700955.1. Taxonomy (GTDB): domain Bacteria; phylum Actinomycetota; class Actinomycetes; order Propionibacteriales; family Nocardioidaceae; genus Nocardioides_C. The sequence goes on from CAVOZH010000005.1 coordinate 128,548, forward strand.
AGATCGAGATCTCGGGTGGGCTCCGGGCCGAGGCGCCGCCCGACGAATGCGTGCTGGTGCTCACACGCGGCGGCGAGGCAGAGCTCCGCTACCCCGTCGAAGTCGTCGAAGGCGCTGGCGGTGTGCATGAGTTCACCGCGGTCGTGGCGGTGGCAGATCTCGCCGTGGACGCGGACCACGACTCTCCGGTGGAAGAGCTGACCACCTGGGTCCCGAGGATCAGCCTCGCTGGTGAGCTACGGCCGCTGGCTACGCACCCTGACTTCTCCGGCGCGGTGTCCACCCTCGGTGGCCGGTCCGTGATGGCGACTCGGACGCCCCGCGGAATGTTCACGTTCCTCGAGGGACACTCACACCCCTTGCTGGTCGATGTCCGATGGGACGGTAGAGCTGAGCTGGAGTTCCTCGGCGTCGCCGACGACCCGGAGTCTCTGGCCTCTGGGCTGCTGCTGCGCCGCTACGTGACTCCCACAGAAGTCGTGGAGACGCCTGTCGACATCTCGGTCGCAGAGGGGGTCTTCCGCTTCCGGGTGAATGTGCGCCACCTGATCGACCTCGTGGACCGGCTGGCCGGTGCCGTCCATGCCGAAGGGCGGATGGCGACGCCGTGGCACCTCGTCTCGCCGGACCCGTCGAGGCCTGCGAAGGTGGTGATGGCTCGAGAGCTGGCCGCCCACGTCGCGGGTCCGCGGCTGGTCGGAGGGCACACGATCAGGATCCAGATCGACCGCGGTGGCGTGGTTCGCTTGCTTGTCGACTGACCTCCGGGCCTCACGGCTTCTTGAGCACCGCCAGCTCTCCGGCGCTCACGATGAGCGGGCGACCGTATGTCGCACACAGACTGTAACCGCGCTTCGTGAACTGCTCGATGATGTACGTGGACGTCACGGGGTCGACCACCCCGATCGCGTGCCCCTCGGAGACCTTCGGCTTGCCTTCCTTGGAGTTCAGCGACACGACGTACTTCGGCCCGATCCTGCACACCGAGTCGATGTACTGCTCCACGACGTCGGGCTCCATCTCCTGGAAGGAGTAGGAGTTGACGAAGACATCGAACGACTGGTCGAGATCGTCGATCCGGTAGTTCGGAAGACAGGCCGATCCCTGCAGGGAGATCGGACCGGAGGGCGGGATCGTCTCGTCGTAGACGGAGACCCGGTCACCGAAGAGCTCTGTGAGGTAGTACGACGCGACGGTCAGAAGTGGCGGGATGTCGAGGTCGACGTACCTCGCATCCGGGTCACGACCCAGCAGGATCTCACCGAGAACGCCGAACCCGCCGCCGATCTCCAGGAAGCTCTGGGGGCGCTCGTCGACATGTCGTGACAGAGCCGCCAGGCACAGCAGGTAGTTGAGGTAGGGCCTGCCCCAGCCGACGTCCTTGGAATCGGTGAGCTTGAAGTGCTGCCACGGCTTGCCGACAGCGCTCTCTCCGAAGGAGTCGTGGTCGAACGGCCACGTCTCGTGGTCCCAGGCGAGACGGGCAGCGTCGAAGTCGCGTCGCGCCTCCCAGATCCCGGTCAGCGCTCCGGTCATCCATGACAGGCTGACCCGCTGGTTGAACCGCCGGGCGAACCGGAAGGTCTTCTGGATCGTGGCGTTGGTGAACCCGACCCCGTAGCTGGGGTAGAACCAGTAACCGGCGGTCGGCCAGGTCTTGAACCCGCCGAGCCCGTGCTCTGCCATGTCCCCCAGCAACTGCGTCAGCCCCGGACCCCAGAAGTTCGTCGGTCGATACATGGGATCGCAGGTCTTGAGCTCCTCGAGGCTCCGCGCGGTGAGGTCACCCCAACGTGGGATGCCGGTGACCTTGGCGAGAGCGGTTTCTGCGGTCTCGACAGGGCCATCCGCGGCCGGTGACCCGGCGGTGGGCTTGCCCGCTGCGGCGGCCGCGGGGGCCTGCTTCGACGGGGCCACGGCGGAGACGCCGCCGAGCGGCTCGCGCTCCCCGGAGCGCGGCCGGAGGCGCCCAGTCATCGAGGATGCGGCGCGTACGGGTCTTCGAAGGTGCGGAACCCTTGGGCTTCTCGCTGACGGGAGCCATGCGCGGACCCTATCAGCGGAATCCGCCGATGAGACGCCTGATCACCCCGGCTGGTCTGGCGATGGCCTGCCCCGTCCGGAAGGCCCGTGACTGTTTGATGGAGGTCAGCTCCAGCTGAAGCTCACGCACCTGGCGAACGTCCTTTGGTTTCTGCTGACCCGACTTGGTCCGGAGATCCCTGACGACCGCGTCCCGCTGTCGGAGGGCCTTCTTGAACCAAGCTACCTGGGAGTGGAGGCCCTTGTTCTCTTCGAGCAGAAGGGCGTGCGCGTCAGGAGAGACCACCACGGCGCGCCGGTCCACGCGGCCACGCTGTCGGTCTGCCGCCTCGCGGCGTCCTCGATGCTCGCGAACGCCCTCGACGCTGACGGAGATACCGGCAGCGGAGGCCAGCAACACCGCAAGCTCGTCGCGGCCGGTTGCCACTGGCCATGGATGTCGCCACCCGAGCGCTGTCAGGCGCCCCGCGAAGTCGTCCAACAGCTCGACGGCCAAGTCTTCCGCCCGTATGGGCGTGGACATCCGCCACGAGGCGTCGAGCAGCTGAAACCGCCCCTCGGGGGTGAGTACGACGTTGTCGAACGTTCCTGCAGCCCACAAGGAGAGGTCTGTCTGGTCGAGGTCGCGAATGTGCTCGACGATGGTGGACACCGTCCGCCGCAGACCCGCAAGATCCCGCCGTGCGCAGAGCCGGAGCAGATCCACCTCGAGCAGTGCGTCTTCCGGCGAAAGCGTTGCCTGGGGCGGACCCGCGTAGACCCAGTCGCTGCGGGTCCGTTCGGCCGGCTCGAGTGCGACCCTGCGCTCGAAAGTATCGCCGCTCCGACGCAGCTCTTGAACCACATCCCCGGTGCTGTCAGCTACAAGGCCGAAGTCTGCAGTCGGCATCAGCGGTGAGCGGATCAGCAGCCATCCTGAGGCGAAGTCCTGGGCGCGTTGGGCGGCGAGCGCCTTGGACATGGCAACCTGCGTGTCGATCCTGCTGTCCGCACGCACGTTGTGCGCGACAACGAGGGCGCCTGGTGCGGCAACGCAGTGGTCACCGGCGCAAGGGGCGAGCAGCGTCGGACGTTGTGCGATGGGATGTGTGGAGACGGCCACGGAACCGGGCAGCAGATCGGTGAGGGAGCGTGCGCTCGATGGCCGAGTCCGGTCGAATGCGTCGAGCGTCCACCAGGATGCGTCGTCGTCCGCGCTCTCAGGTGCTGGGACGGCCCCTAGCCCGGCCGCGCTCGCAGGGTTCTCGACCGTGAGGAACACGGACGCCATCGGAGTCAGGAAAGTACCCAGGTGCGCGTAGATCGACGCCCACTCGGTTCGCTCGACATCGACCGAGGCCAGTCGCTCGAACCCGTCGAGTGCGACGAGGACGTCCGCCGGCCGTCGAGGTGTGACCGACGCCGAGGTCCCCGCAGATGACCTCCAGCGTTGTCGCCCGGTAGCGGTCCAGCGCCAGGGCATCGGCATGTCCGCGCAGCAACACGGTGGTCGCTGCGCCCGCGCGACAACCAGGTCCACGATCGTCCAGTCGTGGGGACCGACGACCACTGCGTGGGACCGTCGGGGAGGTGATCCGAAAGCTGGTGGAGCACGGCCCGCCCCCGCCCCCACGGACGGCTAGGTCCGACCAGTCGGGCATGTCGCCTGGTCACGATCAGCCGACGCTGCTCGCGCCGTGCTGGGTTCATGCTCTTTCCCACCCGAACACCTCCCGGAGCTCCTCCGGCGTGGCCATCTGGTCCATGCCGAGCTCCCTGTGCGATCTCTCGCGCGACCTCATGGTCGGTCTCCGTCCCTTGGAGTTCTGGGAAGAGCCGGTCGCGCGGTCGTTGCCGTCTGCACGTCCGCGAACTCGTCCCTGACCTCGGTGTAACGCATGGGGTCGCCGTACACCGCTACCTCGCATCCCACTGACGCGCCGTACAGGACGGCCGTGGTCAACCTGTTGGAGGCGACCCTGCGGTGCTTGGAGAGCTCCTCCCGCTGACGGTAGAGGAACAGCGGGTCGGTGCCCTTGCGGAACAGGCCGCGCTTGCCGTGGCAGATCACCCGGAAGCCCGCGTCCTCGTAGGCGCCACGGATCTCCGGCATGTCGTACTCGATCCAGTACAGACAAACGGTTACGGGCCCGGACTCGGTTGCCTTGATCTCGTGGATGAGCCGACCGTGGTCCCCCTCGACCGCACCGTGGTCCCAGGTATGGAACGGATAGAAGATCGTGCCCTCGCGTTCGGCGGCCGGCTTCGGCGCGGGGAACTCGGTGAGCAGGTAGTTCCAGGCGGCGCCGATCACGTAGTAGTCGCGCCAGCCCACGGACTGGCCCCGGCGGACGTTCACGTCGGACCAGACGAACTTCGGGAAGCCGTACGGCGGCTCGTGGCCGGGGCCGAAGCCGTGGAGGATGTTCCAGCCATGCTGGAGGACGCCCCAGATGGTGGGAGGGTTCTGGTCGTCGAGACCGCAGTACCGCGCCAGGATGTGCGCGTGCCCGTACCAGTGGTTGCTGGTGTCCATGCTCCCCGTCCGGTGTACGTCTCGTGTGGGCAGGTTAGCGACCTAGAGCAGGTCCCAGGTCATGGGGGTTCCCTTGGCGGCGTCCTGCCGGAACTCGCGCCCATCGATCTCCCGGAACGTGTCCGGGGCCAGACCGTCGGCCGGGCGGACGGACCGGACGTTGTCGGCGGACACCTTCTCGCCGGCCCTCACGTCCCTGGTGACGAAGAGCGAGCGGCGGAAGCGCAGCCCCTCGGCCTCGATCGTCTTCGGCCCGACCACGGCTTCGCCGAGGGCCTGCCAGGCGGTTCGCGACTCCGACACGAGCAGCCTCAGGTCCTCGGGCTCGAGCGAGAACGCCGAGTCCACGCCGCCGTCGTTGCGATCGAGCGTGAGGTGCTTCTCGATCACCGTCGCCCCCAGCGCCACCGCGGCGACGGAGGCGCCGATGCCGAGCGTGTGGTCCGACAGCCCGATCTGGAGCCCGAGCGCGTCGCGGAGCACCGGGATCGCGCGCAGGTTCGATGCCTCCGGCGGCGCTGGGTACGACGCAGTGCAGCTCAGGACGACGATCTGCTCGTTGCCCGTCTCCTTGGCGGCGCGTACGGCGGCATCGATCTCTCCCAGGGTTGCCGTACCGGTCGAGATGATCATCGGTCGGCCGGCTTCGGCGATCTTGCGGATGAGCGGCAGGTCCGTGATCTCGCTGGAGGCCGACTTGAGAATCGGCACGTCCAGGTCGACCAGGAAGTCGACCGCCGTCGGGTCGAACGGAGCGCTGAAGGCGAGCATGCCCAGCTCCTTGGCGAGGCCGAAGATCGGCTCGTGCCACGCCCAGGGAGTGTGCGCCTCGGCGTAGAGGTCGTAGAGCCGGCGGTTCGGCCACAGAGCGTGGTCCGGGCTGAGCCGGAACAGCGGGGAGTCGACGTCGAGGGTGATCGTGTCGGCGGTGTAGGTCTGGATCTTGACCGCGTGTGCACCGGCCTCTCCGGCGGCGCGGACGATGTCGAGTGCGCGCTCGAGGTCGCCGTTGTGGTTGCCCGACATCTCTGCGATGACGAACGGTTCGTGGGCGGGGCCCACGGGGACCGTGTCGAAGTACAGGGTGTCGGTGGCGGCCATCACGTGCTCCTTCGAGGGCGGCGTCGGTCCTGGCGGTGCAGGGAGATGGGGATGACCTTGATCGTACGGCCGTCGACCTCGCGCTCCTCGGGCGTCCCCTCGGTGAACCGGTAGCGGCGGTTCATGGCACGCACTGCCTCGTTGTGCTCGAGCACTTCGGCGTGGAGCACGTCGAGCTCCAGCTCGTCGAAGGCGTAGTCGACCGCCTCGCTCATCACCTTGGTCCACAGCAGCATCGCCGTGCCCTCGGCCGCCGCGGTCTCGTTGTCGAGGAAGAACCCCCACGCTCCTGACCGAGGAGTCTGCTCGAGGGAGAGGTCGAAGAAGTTGACGATCCCACGGGGCTTCCCGTCGACCTCGAACACGAGCACGCGCCGGGTCGGGTCGTCCTGCACCCTGGTCCACCAGGCGTGATGCTCCTCCGACGAGATCACGTGCTGGTTGTTGCTGACCGCCCGGTTCGCCGGCTGGTTGCGCCAAGCGAGCATCGTCTCTACATCGTCTTGTCGTGCGGTACGCAGCACCGGTGACCTCCAGCTCTCTGTTCTGACGTCAGCTTCCCGGCTCTCGAGCATGCGATCGACACCCGAGAACGTGCCAACGGTAGTCTCGCCGCCATGAGCGAACTGTCCCGTGAGCAACTGCGTGGTCTGATGGAACAGGTCTTGTCCGCCCAGGGCAAGACGCTGCCGACTGACGAGAGCGCCGAGCTGCAGCAGATCGGCTTCCGCTCGCTCGACTTCTCCGAGCTCGCCCTGCGCGTGGAGGACGAGATCGACGAGGAGCTCAACTTCGAGGCAGCGGGGCTTCGGCAGATCAACACGGTCGCCGACGTTCTCGACCTCCTCCAGGAGATCCAGACCCAGTGAGCGTCGACCCAGGCACGGGGAGCGTGGTCCCGGGAGCTGGGAATCAGCTGGTCGACGGTCGGAGCGGCCGCACGTGCACCTGGTCGACGCTCGAGGCGGTGGCGTACGTCCCGCCCGCAGCGGCCGTCGTGGAAGACAGCTTCGCCGCCCTCCCGTACGTCTACACCCACGCGACGACCGGCGGCGAGCTGCTCGTGGTGGCGCGCTCGCGGATGGAGTCGACGCTCCGCGAGGAACTGCTCGAGAGCGGGTTCACCGTCACGGAGCGAGTGGGCGTGGAGGAGCCGCCCGAGGCGGCTCGTCGCCCGGCCGAGCCGGGGCGGCTCTGGCTGCTGACCTCCGGCTCCACCGGCAGGCCGAAGCGGATCGGCCACACCCTCGAGACACTGACCACGGTCAGTGGAGCACAGGGACCGCGTCGATGGCTGTGTCCCTACTCACCGGGCACCTACGCGTGGTGGCAGGTCGTCACTCTCAGCCTGTCGCTGCCAGGGCAGGACCTCGTGGTCGTGGACCCGGCGGACCTCGAGAGCTGGCCCTCCGTGGCCGTCGAACACCAGGTCACCGCGGCTTCAGGGACCCCGACCTTCTGGCGACAGACGATCATGCGCAGCGGCGACGAGCTGTCACGTGTGCCGTTGCAGCAGATCAGCCTCGGCGGCGAGCCGGTCGACCAGGCCGTCCTCGACCAGCTGAGAGGTCTCTTCCCGGACGCTCGGATCTCCTGGATCTACGCCTCGTCCGAGGTGGGCGCCTCCATCGTGGTCCACGACGGACAGGCAGGCTTCCCGGCGGAGTGGCTGGACCAGCAACGCCCCGGCCGTCCGGCTCTCTCCGTGGTCGACGACGAGCTCGTGATCACCTCGCCGCATCACGGACTCGGCCTCGAGGGTGCGGTTCGCACAGGAGACCGGGTGGTGATCGCCGACGGGCGCGTGCAGATCACCGGGCGCCTCGACAGCGACGAGATCAACGTCGGTGGCGCCAAGGTGTCGGCCGGCGTGGTCCGTGGCGTGCTGCTGGCCCATCCCTCCGTGGTCTGGGCGCGAGTGTCGGGCCGCAAGGCACCCGTCGTCGGACGCGTCGTGGTGGCCGATGTTGTGGCCGCTCCACGGTCGGGCGAGGATGAGGCCGCGCTGACCGGCATGCTGACCGCCTGGTGCCGGGAGCGCCTACCGGAGTACGGCGTGCCCCGCCGGTTCCGCTTTCTCGACGCCATCCCATCGAAGGAGACGCTGAAGAGCGATGTCTGACAACAACGGTAACCAGAGGCCGCCCGTGGCTCCCTCCTCCGTCGTACTCGTCTCCGGTGCGTCGCGGGGGCTCGGACTTGCACTCACCGAGGGCCTGCTCGACGACGGGATCAAGGTCGCCGCGTTCGCGCGCACGGTCACGCCGGAGCTGGCTGCCCTGGCCGAGAAGCACGGGGGCAACGCCTACGTGGGGTCGGTGGACATCACCGACGAGAAGGCGTCCCAGGCCTTCGTGCGAGAGGTGGAGAGCTCCCTCGGGGTGATCGACGGGCTGGTGAACAACGCTGCCGTGGGGCAGGACTCACTTCACGTTCACACGTCCTCCGAGCGCATCGGCCAGATCGTCGACACGAACCTCACGGCGCCTCTTGTCCTGACGCGCTTCGTGCTCCGGCGCCTGCTGGCGAAGGGGCGCACGGGCCGGCTGGTCAATGTCACGTCCATCTGCGCGCAGCGGGGATACCCCGGACTCGTCGCGTACTCCGCGACGAAGGGCGGCATGGACGCCGCGACTCGTGCGATCGCCCGGGAGTTCGGTGGGCGAGTCCTGGCGAACGCTGTCGCGCCCGGGTTCTTCGCCTCGGAGATGTCGGCAGTGCTGGGGCAGACGCAGCTCGACCAGATCCTGCGGCGTACTCCCTCTGGAAGACTCACCACGCCCGAGGATGTCGTGCCCGTCGTACGCCAGCTGCTGCTCGAGAACACCAACATCAACGGTCAGGTCATCGTGGTGGACGGTGCCGGGTCCATCTGACCGGGCCATTCGGGAGTCGCTCGTCGTCGGGGAGCCGGACAGTCTCACCGATGCCGTCACTCGCGCGCACCTGTCCGATGGGAGGTGCGTGGGCTGGCGAGCCGACGTGCCGGACGGCGTCGACCTCGTCCTGGACGCGGAGCTCGGCGACCGGCCGCCCCCCGAGGTCCTCGGCAGGAGGTTCGGCCTCCACGACTTCTGGGAGCGATGGACCCGGGCCGAGTGCGCCGCGAAGCTCACCGATGTCCCGATCCTGCACTGGGTCAAGGCACACGGGTTGGCGGTGCCACCAGGAGTCATGGAGGCCGTGACGCTTCCAGCGCACTGGCTTGCGCCGGGGCTGGTCGTGAGCGTGGCGTGGCGGGATCACAGCCTCATCAGGTAGTCGGCGAGGGCAGCGTCGCCGTCCACGGGGGTGTATCCGGCGTCCCGGACCTTGCTCAGGTCCAGGGCGCTGTGCTTCGGCCGCGGTGCGGCAGGCCGCCCGGCGGCGTACTCCTCGGTCGTGACCCGCTGGATGTCGTGCGGGTCCCGCCCGCGCGCCTCGAAGACCGCTGCGGCGAGGTCCGCCCAGGTCCGGACGTCCCCGCTGCTCGTGAGGTTGTAGGTCCCGTACGGCGGGCGCTCACGGAGCAGGTGGGTGATCCCGCCGACAAGGTCGCTGGTGAAGCTCAACCGTCCGTGCTGGTCGTCGACCACCGACGGCTTCTCGCCGCGGTCGGCGAACCCGGCCATGGTGCGGATGAAGTTGTTCCCCTCGCCGATGACCCAGCTTGTGCGCACGATGTAGTGCTGGTCGTGGGTGGCGACAAGGGCATCCGCTGCCGCCTTGCTCTGTCCGTAGACGCCCAGCGGCGAGAACGGCTCGTCCTCGGCATGCAGCTCGACGGTGCCGTCGAACACGTAGTCGGTGGAGACATGCACCAGCGTGAGCCGGTGCTCCGTGGCGAAGCGGGCGAGCCGGCCGGTCGCCGTTGCGTTGACCGCCCAGGCCCGGCGCCGGCCTTCGAGGGACTCGGCCGCGTCCACGGCGGTGTAGGCGGCGGCGTTGACCACCGTGTCGTAGCGGCGCCAGGGCACCGCCTCGAGCGAGGCCGGGTCGGCCAGGTCGAGGTCGGCTCGCGTGAGCGCGTCGGCGTCGGGGTGCAACCGGCGCAGCTCCCGGCCGAGCTGTCCACCGGCACCGAGAATCAGCATGCGTTTGGCCGGCACGGGGGAGACGTCGCGGAGCCGCGGATGGGTGCGGTCGGCCTCGGAGCAGTCCGCCTGGTCGAGGGAGATCGGCCACCTGATCGCGAGCTGTTCGTCGGCGAGGTTGACGAAGGTGTAGGAGTCGCGTGCCTCGGCACTCCAGTGGTCGTTGACGAGATAGGAGTAGGCGGTCGCGTCGACGAGGGTCTGGAACGCGTTGCCGACACCGGCGGGAACGAAGAACGCAGTCTCCGGACCGAGCTCGGCGGTGACGACCGCGCCGAACGTGGGGCCGTCGCGAAGGTCGACCCAGGCACCGAAGATCCGACCGGTCGCAACGGAGACCAGCTTGTCCCACGGCTCTGCGTGGATGCCCCGCGTCGCCCCGGCCTGCGCGTTGAAGGAGATGTTGTTCTGCACCGGACGGAAGTCGGGGAGACCGAGCGCGACCATCTTCTCCCGCTGCCAGTTCTCCTTGAACCAGCCGCGGTTGTCGCCATGCACCGGGAGGTCGATTCGCAGCAGCCCCGGGATTGCCGTGCGCGAGACCTGCAGCTCAGCCACGACTACTGCCCCTGTTGCAGGTACTTCGCCTCGGTCGCAGCCTTCTGCGGCCGCCACCACTCCTCATGGGTGCGGTACCACTCGATGGTCTGGGTCAGGCCCGCCTCGAAGTCCACGTAGGTCGGCTCCCAGCCGAGCTCCTTGCGCGTCTTGGCTGCGTCGATGGCGTACCGAAGGTCGTGTCCGGCCCGGTCGTTCACGTGGTCGTAGTCGTCCTCGGGGCGGCCGAGCAGGCGCAGGATCGTCTCGACGACCTGCTTGTTGTCGCGCTCGCCGTCCGCGCCGACGAGGTAGGTCTCGCCGATCGTGCCTGCCTCGAGTATCCGGAGCACGGCAGAGCTGTGGTCGTCGACGTGGATCCAGTCGCGTACGTTGTGGCCGGCGCCGTACAGCTTGGGACGGCCTCCGTCGAGGACGTTCGTGATCTGACGCGGGATGAACTTCTCGACGTGCTGGTAGGGGCCGTAGTTGTTCGAGCAGTTGCTGATCGTCGCCCGGACACCGAACGACCGCACCCACGCCCTCACGAGCATGTCGGAGCCGGCCTTGGTCGCCGAGTAGGGACTCGACGGGTTGTACGGGGTCGCCTCGGTGAACCGGGCGGGATCGTCGAGCTCGAGGTCGCCGTACACCTCGTCGGTGGAGATGTGGTGCAGGCGGGTCTCGTGTCGCCTTACCGCCTCGAGCAGGGTGAAGGTGCCGACCAGGTTGGTCTGCACGAACGGGGACGGGTCCGACAGGGAGTTGTCGTTGTGCGACTCCGCCGCGAAGTGCACGACTGCGTCGTGCGACGCGACCAGCTCGTCCACCGTCGAGGCATCCGCGACATCACCCTTGACCAGGTCGAACCGGCTCTCCGGCAGCCCCGCCAAGGAGTCGAGGTTCGAGGCGTACGTGAGCTTGTCCAGCACGGTCACGGACGCGTCGGTGAGCTGGAGTACGTGCCGGACGAAGTTCGACCCGATGAACCCCGCGCCGCCCGTGACCAGGCACCTCTTCATCACGGCTCCTCAACGGTCGTCCTGGTGGCCAGGAGACGACTTCACGCTCCCCTCGCCGGCCACGGCTACCTGGGGAGGCTAACCGTTCTTCGTCTGGTACGTCGAAGAACGGGAAGGTCTCGATGTCCCGCTCGACCGGGGTTCTGACCGACCGAGGTGATACCCCCGGTTCGTACAACCTTGTAGCGCATGTCATACCTTGTGACACTTGCCCGTGTCGCTTGGGAGGGCGTGAGGCAGTTGACGTGTCGTTTCGAGGATCGTCTGGCAGCGGCGAAGGCAGGGGACGAGGGAAGCTTCGTGGAGCTGTTCCGGTCCGTCCAGCCTTCGCTCCTGCGATACCTGACCACGCTGGGTGGTGGGCTGGCCGAGGACGTCGCCGGAGACACCTGGCTGAGTGTCGTTCGCGGACTTCACCGCTTCTCCGGTGACGAGGCCGGGTGGCGAGCCTGGGTGTTCACCATCGCTCATGCGCGCCTACGGGATGCGCAGCGGCGGGCGATGCGTGCCCCTCAGACGGTCGATGCGGACGACGAGCTCGACTCGCGGGCGGACACCATCGACGTGGCCGCGCGAGTGGAGGAGATCTTCTCCACCGAGGCAGCCCTGAAGCTGATCGGCAGGCTCCCGCGGGACCAGGCGGAGGTGGTCCTGCTGCGGCATGTGGCGGGACTCGACGTCCCCCGGACGGCGAAGGTGCTCGGAAAGCGGCCGGGAGCAGTCCGGGTCGCGGCTCACCGTGGACTTAGGCGGCTTTCCGAGTTCCTTGCGCCGCGCGAGGACAACCCGGATAGACATGGAAGTAACGGGATCGACCAGAGGATCGGTTACTGAGGTGACATGCTGAAACAATTTCGACGCCAAACAAACGGCGGCTCATCTGACGAGTCCGTCGGGTGGTTGCTGGCGGCAGCCGCTGCCCCGACCGAGCCCGGCCCGGTGCCGGGCGAGGCAGAGGCTCTCGCTGCGTTCCGCGCGTCGCAGACTGCCCCTCGGAGGTCTCTCGTGCTCACGTATCTCGTCTCGTTCAAGACCGCGATCGCCACTGCCCTGGGCGCCGGCGTTCTCCTGACGGCAGGGGTCGGCGCGGCGGCGGCCGGCTCGCTGCCCGGCGCCGCGCAGGACACAGCGAGCCAGCTGCTGGCGAAGGTGGGCGTCACCGTCCCCGGTGCCGACGCGCACTCCGCCGGGCACGCTGACGACCGCGGTGCCTACGATGACGCCGCCGAGGCGCCCGCCACTCCCACGAAGGGAGAGAAGGGCGCGGCCGTCTCGGAGGTCGCCAAGAACCCCGACCTGACGGGCGTCGAGAAGGGTGCGGAAGTCTCTGGTGTCGCGTCCGACGGCAAGAGCCAGGCAGGCGACCACGGGAAGGCCGAGGAGCACGGGTCCACGGCGCGGGACGATGACGGTGCAGCGTCGTCCGAGCCGGCAAAGCCCGCCGAGGCCGAGAAGGACCACAAGGCCCCCGCTGAGACGTCGCACGAGGGTGGCACGGGCACCGCGGACGTCGCCACGAAGGGCGACACTGCTTCGACCCAAGGCACTGACACGAAGGACGAGGTCACCTCGGGTACCGGTGCCGAGGGAACGGCCAGCCGTCCGTGAACCCCTGACTCACGGATGAAACGCGTGTGCCCCCGGCCCCGGCCGGGGGCACACGTCTGTCCGGGGCTCAGGCGACGCTTACTTGTCGACGTCGCCGACCACGAAGAACATCGAGCCCAGAATCGCTACCATGTCGGCGACGACACAGCCGTTGAGCACCTCCGGCAGCACCGCGATGTTGTTGAACGACGCGGTGCGCAGCTTCATCCGCCAAGGGGTCTTCTCCCCGCGCGAGACCAGGTAGTAGCCGTTGATGCCGAGCGGGTTCTCGGTCCAGGCGTACGTCGCACCCTCCGGGGCCTTCAGGATCTTCGGCAGCCGCACGTTGATCGGGCCGCGGTCGAGGGAGCGCAGCCGGTCGATGCAGGCCTCCGCGATGTCGAGCGACACCGAGACCTGGTCCAGGAGGAGCCCGAACCGCGCGTAGCAGTCGCCCTCGGCTCGCGTGGCGACCCGCATCACCCCGTCGGCGAGCAGCGCGTCGTAGGCGAGGTACGGCTCGTCGCGACGTAGGTCGAAGTCCACGCCCGAGGCCCGCGCGATCGGGCCCGAGACGCCGTACGCGTCGATCAGCTCTCGCGACAGGATGCCGACGTTCTGCGTGCGGGCCTGGAAGATCTCGTTGCCGAAGATCAGGTCCTCGATCTCCGGCAACCGGGAGCGCACAGCTCGCACGGCAGCAGCACATCGGTCGAGCCAGCCTGCGGGCATGTCCTCCTTGAGGCCACCGACCCGGTTGAACATGTAGTGCATCCGCCCGCCGGAGAGCTCCTCCATGACCTGCTGGATCGTCTCCCGCTCGCGGAAGGCATAGAACATCGGCGTGATGGCGCCGAGCTCGATCGGGTAGGAGCCCATGAACATCAGATGGTTGAGCACCCGGTTGAGCTCCGCGAGGAGCGTGCGCAGCCACACCGCCCGGGTCGGCACCTCCATGCCGAGCATCCGCTCGACCGCCAGTACGACGCCGAGCTCGTTGGAGAACGCCGAGAGCCAGTCGTGGCGGTTGGCGAGCACGATGACCTGGCGGTAGTCGCGGACCTCGAAGAGCTTCTCGGCTCCGCGGTGCATGTAGCCGATGATCGGCTCGCAGTGCACGATCCGCTCCCCGTCGAGGGTGAGCTGGAGGCGAAGCACGCCGTGGGTCGCAGGGTGCTGGGGCCCGATGTTGAGGACCATGTCCTGGGTCGCCAGGCCAGGGCCACCGCCGCGCTCGTGACCACCGAACCCCGCGGCGCCTGCGCCGACTCCGACGGTGATCTGCTCGTGCTGAGGACCGCTCACCGTCCCATCGTGGCACGGGTGCCGACCGGGCAGGGGCAGGCCCGCTCGTCGTCCCGCTCCGCGGAGCCTGGGCGGCCCCGATCGGCTGTGGCTAGCCTGTTAGGCGATGGATGACCTCTTCGCACCTCCGGGCAACGCCTGGCGCCCGGTCTCGCCACAGCTGCGCCGGCTGCGACGCGCGATGCTGGCGGGGGCCACGTGCCTCTCCCTCGCCGCTCTGGCGGTAGTCGGGTTGGTCTTCCAGTGGTCCCCGGCGTGGATGGTCGCCCTGGCCGTCGTACTCCTGGTTCTCGCCGGCTTCGGGTGGTGGGTGATCGGCCGCAACGCGCGCAACTGGGGGTACGCCGAGCGCGACGACGACCTCTACATCAAGCACGGAGCGCTCTTCCGGGAGCTGATCGCCGTGCCGTACGGCCGGATGCAGTTCGTCGACATCGTCGCGGGGCCCTTCGAGCAGATGTACGGCATCGCGACCGTGCGGCTGCACACCGCGAGCCCGCGCACCAGGGCCCGGATCCCGGGCCTTCCGGCGACCGAGGCCGCGAGGCTGCGCGACCGGCTCACCGAGCTCGGGGAGTCCCAGGCGGCGGGGCTGTGACCGAGCGTCCCCCTCAGCGCCTCTCGCCGCTGACCCCGCTGGTGCGCAGCTTCATCGTGCTGGTGGCTGCCGCGATGACGGTGATCCGCGACGTCACTCAAGGCGAGCTGGGTCCGACCGCGATCCTGTTCGGCCTCCTGCTCCTCGGCGGCGCCGTCTTCGGGACCGCCTCCTGGCTGCGGACGACCTTCTGGATCGAGGCGGACGAGCTACGTGTCGACACCGGCGTACTGAGCCGTCAGTCCCGCCGAATCCGCATCGACCGGCTGCAGGGCATCGACATCGTGCAGCCGTTCGTGGCGCGCCTCTTCGGGCTCGCGGAGCTCCGGATGGACGTGGCCGGAGGTAACTCCCGAGAGGGCGCGCTGGCCTACCTTCCGCTGGGCGAGGCCCGTAGGCTCAAGGACCTCCTGCTGACCCGGCGTGACGAGCTGGGAGCGGCAGGGGCAGCGGGAGCGGCGACGAGCGCCGAGGCGGTGCCCTCGGCCGGCGCGACGACGCAGGTGGCTGCCCCGGCTCCGGAGCGGCCGGTCGCCACGGTCGACCTCCGGACGCTCGTACTCTCGATCCTCCTGTCGGGCGAGATGCTCGCGGCGATCCTCGTCTCCCTCGGTCTTCTCGCGGCGTCGACCGCGAGCGGGCGGTTGCTCGGGATCTCCGCGATCCTGCCGGCGCTGCTCGGCTTCGGCATCGCCCTGTATCGCAGGTTCTCGGCCAACTACGGCTTCACGGTCGCCCAGACCCCGGCCGGCATGCAGGTCCGCCGGGGGCTGTTCGAGCTCAACACCCAGACCATCGCCCTCCCGCGTGTGCAGGGCGTCCTGGTCTCGGAGCCGCTGCTGTGGCGGCGCCTCGGCTGGGCTCGGCTCGACGTCTCCATCGCGGGGTACGGCGCCGGCGCGGACGACGACCGTGCTGCGCCCTCGACCGTGCTGCCGGTGGGCGACCGGCTGCTGGTCCACGAGCTCGCCCGGCACGTGCTTCGCGGCCTCGACCCGGAGTCGGTGCCCTTGCGGGCGGTCCCGCCTCGAGCCAGATGGGTGGCGCCGCTGACGTACCGGTTCCTGAGCGTCGGCGCCGACGAGCACCTGGTGGTCTCCAGGCAGGGCTGGCTGATCCGCCACACCCACGCTGCCCCGCAGGCGCGGATCCAGTCGGTCCGGCTCACGCAGGGACCGTGGCAGCGTCTGCTCGGGCTGGCCGACGTCCACACCGACAGCCCGCCCGGTCCGACTACGGTGCGCGCCCGGCACCGCGACGCGGCGGAGGCAAGGCGGCTGTTCGACGCGCAGGTGGCGATGACCGCCTTGGCGCGCCGCACCCGGTCCTGAGGTCGGGCTCAGAGCCCGTCGAGCACGCCCGACGTCTCGACCCGCTTCCAGATCTTCTCCCGCTCGTGGACCGCGATCTCGGTGGTGAAGTGGTGGGCGTCGTGCCACACGACGATGCCGTCGACGATGGGCAGGCACCGAGGTTCGCCGACGCAGAAGGTGTCGGCGATGTCGGCCACGTAGACCCCGCTCGTGAGCGCCGCCGTGGTCCGGTTGTAGGCGTCGCTGAGCTTGGCCTTGGGGAGTCCGAACTCGCACTCGTGGACCTGCGTCGCGGCTGCGAGACACTCCACGGGATTCTTCGACTGGATGGGCAGGCTGTTCAGCATCAGCACGCGAGCGCCCTGCGCGGTGATCCGCTTGCTGGTCTCCTGCGTCGTCGAGTAGAGCAGCTTGGCGAGCGGCTCGTCGGAGCCTTTCGCGCTCACGAGCCTTCCCTGCCAGCGCTTGTCGTCGTCGCGCGGCATCGATGCCAGCACGACCACGTCGGGATCGAGCCCGGGAAGCACCGTGTCGTACCAGTCGTCCCGCAGCGAGGTGCAGCTCTCCCTCTGCGACTTGGGCACCTGCCTGTCCATGAGACCGGCCTGCCAAGGACAGCCCCGCTGCACGTTGACCGACAGGGTGAAGTCCTTCTCCTGAGCGAGCTTCTTGAACGCGTAGGCGAGCACCATCGCGTGGCTGTCGCCGACGAGGGCTATGTGGGGGCCGCTGCCCTTGACGAGGGTGCAGTCGTGGGGTGCCTTGACCGTGCATGTCGGCAGATCTTCTATGGGTGCCGCGAGCCGCTCCCAGTCCAGGTCCTTCGGCACCGGGGCGTTCCGGTCCTTGACGCTGACCTGGCTGCTCACCGCCGAGGTCACCGGGCCTGAGGACGTGGCAGCCGCTGCGGCAAGGCGGGGGCGTCGCTGGCTGTCCAGAACCGTCGGCACCACCGTCGCGGCGACGAGCGCGCTGGCGGAGACGCCGACGAGCACGGTGCGCCAACGGAAGCGGTGCAGCGACTTGGCGGTCCGCAACGGCGCCTCGAGTACCTGGAACGACAACGCAGCGAGGCCGGTGCTGATCCCGACGGCGAGGACGGCCATCGTGATCGGCCGGATCTCGAGGACCTGCTGGATCACCAGGATCACGGGCCAGTGCCAGAGGTAGGTGCCGTAGGAGACCTGGCCGAGGTAGACCGGCGTGTGCCGGGACAGCAGCCTGGCGAGCGGACTCGTGTCCGCGAGCATCAGGCCGCCGACGAGTGCGACCGAGGCCACCGTTGCGCCGATGCCTCGTGCCGTCGGCGATACGTCGAGCAGGGAGCTGCCGAGGACCAGCATGCCGACCAGTCCTGCCAGCGCACCGACGTTCGCCGCGCTCGTGGGAACACGACGGTCCATGCTGCGCAGCGCCACCGCGAGAAGCGCACCCGCGAGGAGCTGGTAGAGCCGGGCGTCGGTGCCGTAGTAGGCCCAGGTCTGGTCCCGGACGCTCCACACGAGCTGGGAGCCGAGTGACAGTACGAACAGTGCGGTCAACGCGGCAGGCAGGACCCAGGGGCGGCGGCGCGCCGCCCGCACGAGCACCAGCAGCAGCACCGGGAAGAACAGGTAGAACTGTTCCTCGATCGCCAGCGACCAGAAGTGCAGGAACGGGCTCTCCGAGACGTTCGCCGCGAAGTAGTCCTCCTGCTTGAGCAGGAAGTTCCAGTTGGCGACGTAGAGCAGGGCGCTCTGAGCGTCACCGACCAGCGGGAGGCGACGAATCAGCGGAGTGACCAGGAGGAACACGAGCGAGGTCGCCACGATGACGACGAGGGCAGCAGGGAGCAGGCGCCGGATCCGTCGGGCGTAGAACTTGCCGAGGTTCAGGTGACCGGTGCTGTCGATCTCGCTGAGGATGACGTTGCTGACCAGGAACCCGGAGAGGACGAAGAACAGGTCGACGCCGATGAACCCACCGTCGAGGAACCCGAGCCCCGCATGGAAGAGGAGGACGAGGTAGACCGCCACCGAGCGCAGTCCGTCGAGGGCAGGGCGGTAGGTCCAAGGCACGTCGGAGCAGGGTACTGGCCCGTGTCCGGATTCGTCACCTTCAGTGGGGTAGGCCACATAAGTCGGGTATGGCGACACCGCGCCCGCTGACGACCCAGGAGAACCCGCCGAGCCCGGCGTCGTCGGTCAGCTCGGCGGCCTCACCGGCCCGCCCGAGTGCACGTAGGTAGCCCTGCGGGTCGCTGGTCGCCAGCGCCAGGTCCGGCCGGGCGCCGGACACCCCGAGGGCGTGGAGGGCGTCGCGCTGACGCACGACGGCGCCCCCGACCCGGGCGGCCACGGCATCGACCGCCACGTGGGCGGTGACGTCGCGGGAACCGTCGGGGAGTACGTCGACCTCCCGGCCCTGCAGGTAGGACCTCAACGTCCCGAACGGCGGCCGCGCCTGGGTGACGTGCCCGTAGTCGACCGCGACCGCGATGCCGCGGGTCACCCGGCCGACCACGTCGGTCCACGCCTCGTCCCGGGTGGTTCCGACCTCCGCGCGGGTGCCGGGTGCGGCGCCGTCCAGGGACCACCAGCGCTCGCACCACGCGGTCAGGGCCGAGGGGACGGAGCGGTCGGTCAGCCTCGCGCCGAGGGTCTCCCGTCCGGATGCGGGGTCGACATGCACCACCCGGGGCTGTCCCGCCTGGTCGACCTCGACGACGTGACACGGGATGTTGTCGAGCCACTCGTTGGCCACGACGACGCCCTCGACGGACTCGGGCAGCGCCGAGGTCCAGGCGACCGCGTCGGGCAGCTCCGCCGGCCGCCGCGCCACCTCCACCCCGAGCAGGGTCAGCGACGGGTCGATCCGGTGGGCCTCCGCGAGCAGCTCGCCGCGGCCGGCGCCGACATCGACGATCGTGTCGAGCCCTGCACGTCTGGTGAGCTCCACGACGGCCCTGGCGAACAGCGGCGAGGCGTGGACCGAGGTGCGGAAGTGGGCGACCGGGGACTCGCGGCGGAAGAAGCCCCCGGGACCGTAGAGCGCGGCGTCCCACGCCTTCTTCCACGGTGGGTCGGCCGTCGGGGGCGGCATCGGGGGCATCCCGAGAGAGGTGGTGCCGGTCATGCGGGTCAGGTTACGCGGGCGTCGTGAGCGGGTACTGCTGTGACGAGGGCCACCTATCGCGGCGCCCACGCGCGGCGTACTCTCAACCTGCACGAGCCCAGCAAACCGTCCGGTACCCCGAGATCTGGGGACTGGAACGAAAGGTGAGTTCGATGACCCGTATCGGGGTTGTGGGCGCCGGTCGTGTCGGCGCCGTTCTCGCGGCAGCACTCCGCACCGCGGGCCACGACGTCGTGGCCGTCGCCGGTGAGTCTCCGGCTTCCCGCACACGCATCGAGACGTTGCTTCCCGGTGTCCACGTCGACAAGCCCACCGCGGTCTCGCGGGCCTGCGACCTGCTGCTGCTGACCGTCCCCGACGACATGCTCGAGAACGTCGTGAACATGCTCAGCGCCGCGGGGGCGATCCGTCGTGGGCAGTACGTCGTCCACACGTCCGGGAAGCACGGTCTGGCCGCCCTCGCGCCTGCCGCCGAGATCGGGGCCCACGTGCTCGCGATGCACCCGGCCATGACGTTCACCGGCACCGATGTCGACCTCGCCCGGCTCTCCGGCTGTGTCTTCGGGGTGACCGCCGCCCCGGACACGAAAGCGCTCGCCGAGAGGCTCGTCGCCGACCTCGGTGGTAGCCCGATCTGGGTCCCCGAGGACCGCCGCAGCCTCTACCACGCAGGCCTCGCCCACGGCGCCAACCACCTCGTGACGCTCGTCGCCCAGGCCATGGACCTGCTGCGCGCGTCCGGCGCCGACGACCCTGCCGCGACCCTGCGGCCGCTGATGACCGCCGCCCTCGACAACGCGCTCTCCTACGGCGACGCAGCCCTCACCGGGCCGATCGTCCGCGGCGACGTGAACACCGTCCGGGCCCATCTGGCGGACATCGCGGTGAGCTCGCCCTCGTCGCTCGAGTCGTACGTCGCCATGGGCCGCGCCACCGCGAACCGCGCCGTCCTCGACGGGCGGCTGCTGCCGATCCGTGCGGCGAAGATCATCGGCGTCCTCGACGACGCTCTCGCCGAGCACGGCCGGACCAACGCGTGAGCACGAACGCGGCTGACCTGAGCAAGCCTGCCCTCCGCCACCCCCTGGTCGCCTCGACCAGGGCCGAGCTGGCGGAGGCGCTCGAGGACGTCCGCAGCCACGGTGGACGGGTCGCCCTGGTGCCGACCATGGGAGCCCTGCACGACGGCCACGCGGCGCTGATGCGCAGCGCCCGGGAGCGGACCGGTGAGGCCGACGCGCTGGTCGTCTCGATCTTCGTGAACCCGATGCAGTTCGGGCCTGGGGAGGACCTCGACCGGTACCCACGGACCTTCGACGCCGACCTCGACGTCTGCGCCGCCGAGGGCGTCGACGTGGTCTTCGCCCCGTCGGTCGAGGAGGTCTACCCCGGTGGGGAGCCGCAGGTGACCGTCGAGCCCGGCCCCCTCGCAACGATCCTCGAGGGCGGGACCCGGCCGGGTCACTTCCGCGGCGTGCTCACCGTGGTCGCCAAGCTCTTCGGGCTCGTCGACCCCGACCTCGCGTTCTTCGGCCAGAAGGACTACCAGCAGCTCGTGCTGATCCGTCGCATGGTCGCCGACCTGTGCATGGGTGTCGAGGTGGTCGGGGTCGAGACCGTCCGGGAGTACGACGGCCTCGCACTGTCCTCGCGCAACCGCTACCTCGGCGAGGGGGAGCGACGGCTGGCCCTGACGCTGTCCGAGGCTCTCGCGGCCGGCGCCGAGGCGGGGCAGGACGGGCCAGAGAAGGTCCTCGCCGCCGCCCGCGCCGTACTCGACAGGCCGGAGGCCGAGGGCGTCGACGTCGACTACCTCGAGCTCACCGCGCCCGACCTGGGCGCCCCTCCCGACTCCGGACAGGCCCGGCTGCTCGTCGCGGCCCGGGTCGGCACCACACGCCTCATCGACAACACCGCCCTCACCCTGGGCACACGAGCAGGGAGCATCTGATGCTGCGCACGATGATGAAGAGCAAGATCCACCGCGCGACCGTGACGCAGGCCGACCTGCACTACGTCGGCTCGGTCACCGTCGACGAGGACCTGCTCGACGCGGCAGACCTGCTGCCGGGCGAGCTGGTGCACATCGTCGACATCACCAACGGCGCGCGCCTGGAGACCTACACCATCGCGGGCGAGCGGGGGTCCGGCGTGATCGGCATCAACGGCGCCGCCGCGCGCCTCGTCCAGCCCGGCGACCTGGTCATCCTCATCGCCTACGGCCAGATGGAGACCGCCGAGGCCAAGGAGTACGAGCCGAGCGTGGTCTTCGTCGACGCCGACAACAAGGTGGTGGCCACCGGGTCGGACCCGGCCGAGGCCCTCCCCGGCACCGACCTGCTGCGGGGCGACCTCACCTATTCCGGCTCCCGGTAGACGGTGACCATGGCGCCGGTCCCGCATGTCCCCGAACGCCTCGCCGCCCCGCCCCCGGGCTGGACGACGGACGCCGACGTCGTAGTCATCGGTTCGGGTATCGCCGGCCTCACCGCGGCGCTCCGGATCCGGGAGTCGGTGCCGGGTGGCCGGGTCCTCGTCGTCACCAAGGACCTGCTCTCCGCCGGCTCCACGAAGTGGGCGCAGGGCGGCATCGCCGCGGCGCTCGGCCCGGGGGACACTCCCCAGCAGCACCTGGACGACACCCTGGTCGCGGGAGCCGGCCTGTGTGACGAGGACGCCGTGCGGACGCTCGTGACGGAGGGGCCCGACGCCGTCCGTGAGCTGATCGCGCTCGGCACGAACTTCGACCACACCGCCGCCGGCGACCTCTCGCTGACCCGCGAGGGCGGGCACCTGCGCGACCGCATCGCGCACGCGGGTGGTGACGCCACCGGCGCGGAGATCCAGCGCGCGCTGGTCGTCGCCGTGGCGGCCGCTCCGGACATCGCCGTGATCGAGCACGCTCTCGCCCTCGACCTCGTCCCGGGCGCGGACGGCGGTGTCGCCGGGGTGACCCTGCACGTGATGGGGGAGGGACAGGAGAACGGTGTGGGTGCGGTCCGCTGCCGAGCGGTCGTGCTGGCCAGCGGTGGCATGGGGCAGGTCTTCTCCGCGACCACGAACCCCGCCGTGGCGACCGGCGACGGGCTGGCGCTTGCGCTCCGGGCCGGTGCGGTGCTCCGGGACGTGGAGTTCGTCCAGTTCCACCCGACCGTGATGTGGCTCGGTGAGGAGTCGCGTGGCCAGCAGCCGCTGATCTCGGAGGCGGTGCGGGGCGAGGGGGCCTTCCTCGTCGACCACGAGGGATCGCGCATCATGCAGGGCGTCCACCCCCTCGCAGACCTCGCGCCGCGTGACGTGGTGGCGAAGGCGATCATGCGCAGGATGCGCGAGACCGGCACCGAGCACATGTGGCTCGACGCGCGGCAGTTCGGGGCCGAGAAGTGGGAGCGCCGGTTCCCGACGGTCCTCGCCTCCTGCCGCAGCCACGGCATCGACCCGGTGACGGACCTGATCCCGGTGGCCCCCGCCTGCCACTACGCCTCGGGCGGGGTGGCAACCGACCTCGACGGCCGGTCCTCGCTGCCCGGTCTCTACGCGTGCGGCGAGGTCGCCTGCTCCGGCGTGCACGGCGCGAACCGGCTGGCCTCGAACTCGCTGCTGGAGGGGCTGGTGTTCTCCCGCCGCATCGCTGCCTCCCTGGCGCGTGACCTCCCGCCGGCCCAGGAACCTGCCGCTGACCGTCGTACTCCCGGGCTCGTCCCCGCAGTCGCCGCAGGCGCCGTCCAGCACGTGATGACCCAGCACGCGGGCGTGCTCCGGTCGGAGGAGGGCCTCGCCGAGGCCGCGCGGCGGCTCGCGGTGATCGAGGGTACGCCGGGGGCCGAGCCGGGCACGGAGTCGTGGCAGGCGACGAACCTGCTGACCGTGGCGACGGTGCTCGTCGAGGCGGCCCGGATCCGTCAGGAGACCCGGGGCTCGCACTGGCGCGACGACTTCCCCGAGCGCGACGACGCCCACTGGTCAGGGCACGTCGACGCCCGGATGGCCGAGGGCGGGATGTTGCAGGTCCGCTACGTCGCCCCCGTGCATACTCGTCCCACGCCGCCCGGCGACACGACAGGAGAAGTGCTGTGAGCATCGTCCGGACCCCGTTCGCCGACCTGCCGACCGCACTCGTGACCGAGCTCGCCGACGCGGGACTCGACCCGCGCAAGGTCTACGACGGAGTGGTGGACGCGGTTGCGGAGGACCTTCCCGGGGCGGACGTCACCAGCGAGGCGACCATCCCTGCCGACGCCACGGCCTGGGCGGACCTGACTGCTCGGGCGGACGGCGTGCTGGCGGGCGGCGCGGTGGCCGAGCTGGTGCTCCGCTTCGTCGCCGGGAGCGAGGTCGAGATCGCTCGCAAGGTGGCTGACGGGCGCCCCGTCACGCGGGGCGACGTGGTGATGAGCGTGCACGGCCCCGTCAGGGCGCTGCTCACCGCCGAGCGCACCGCGCTGAACTACCTGTGCCACCTTTCGGGCGTCGCCACGACCACCCGACGCTGGGTCGAGGCGCTCGAGGGCACCGGCGCGCAGGTCCGCGACACCCGCAAGACGATCCCGCACTTCCGCGACCTCGAGAAGTACGCCGTGCGCTGCGGCGGCGGGGTGAACCACCGGGCAACGCTCTCGGACCAGGCTCTGGTCAAGGACAACCACGTGGTCGCCGCCGGCGGCGTCGTCGAGGCCTACGAGGCGGTACGCCGGACCTTCCCGGAGGTGCCGGTCCAGGTGGAGGTGACCACATTGGAGCAGCTGACCGACCTGCTCGCCGCGGGCGCCGACCAGGTCCTGCTCGACAACATGGACACCGTGACGATGCGCGAGGCGGTCGAGATCAACGCCGGGCGGGCGAAGCTCGAGGCGTCCGGCGGACTCAGCCTCGACCGGGCGCGCGAGGTGGCGTCGACCGGGGTGGACTACCTCGCGGTCGGTGCGCTGACCCACTCCGCGCCGGTTCTCGACATCGCCATGGACCTGCGCCCCGACGGGTCGCAACCGTGACCTCACCGCTGCTGTGCGCCGACATCGGCAACAGCCACACGACGGTGGGGCTGGTGGTCGCGGGTGATGTCGTCGAGCACTGGCGGGTCGCCACCGACGAGCGTCGTACCGCCGACGAGTGGGCCGTCCTGATCCGCAACCTCGTCGCCGACTCCGACACCCACCCCGCGGGGGTCGCCGTGTGCTCGACCGTGCCCTCGGTGCTGCACGAGTGGCGGGAGATGCTGGCCGGCTACTACGGCGACATCCCGCACGTCGTCGTGGAGCCCGGAGTGCGCACCGGCGTGCCGATCCTCATGGACAACCCGCGCGAGGTCGGCTCCGACCGGATCATCAACGCACTGGCGGCGGCGACGCTGTACGACGGTCCCTCGATCGTCGTGGACTTCGGCACGGCCACCACCTTCGACGTGGTGAGCGCGAAGGGGGAGTACATCGGCGGCGCGATCTCGCCGGGCATCGAGATCTCGCTCGAGGCGCTGGGCCGCCGAGGCGCGCAGCTGCGCAAGGTCGAGCTGCTGCCGCCGCGTCACGTGATCGCGAAGAACACCGTCGAGGCGCTGCAGTCGGGGGTCCTCTACGGCTTCGCGAGCCAGGTCGACGGGATCGTCACCCGGATGCTCGGGGAGCTCAAGCCCGCCGACGGCGTGAACGTCATCGCCACCGGCGGCCTCGCGCCGCTCGTCGTGGACGAGTGCGCCACCGTGACCGAGCAGGATCCCTGGCTCACGTTGCGGGGGCTCGAGCTGGTGTTCCACCGCAACCACCCCTGACCGAGACCATTCGTGGGGGCGCATAGGCTTGTGACCCATGACCGACCAGACACCCCCCGCCGCCCCCGCCGAGGAGGACTCCCTCCCCGAGCAGATGCGGGTGCGACGCGAGAAGCGGGAGCGTCTGCTCGAGTCCGGACGGCCGGCGTACCCGTTGACCGTCGAGCGGACCCACACGCTCAGGGACATCCGCGACAAGTACGACGGTGCCGGGCTCGAGCCTGACACCGGCACCGGCGAGCACGTTGCCGTCGCGGGCCGCGCGATCTTCCTCCGCAACACCGGCAAGCTCTGCTTCGTCCGGCTGCGCGAGGGCGACGGCACCGAGCTCCAGGTGATGCTGTCGCTCGCCGACGTCGGCCAGGAGCAGCTCGACGAGTTCAAGTCGCTCGTGGACATCGGCGACCTGGTCGCCGTGCAGGGCGAGGTCGTCACGAGCCGACGGGGCGAGCTGTCGGTGCAGGCCACCGCCTGGCAGATGGTGGCGAAGACCCTCCGACCGCTGCCCAACGAGTACAAGCCGCTGTCGGAGGAGGCGCGGGTCCGGCTGCGCTACGTCGACATGATCGTCAACCCCGGCGCGCGCTCGGTCGTGCGCGCCAAGGCGGCGGTGCTGAAGACGCTGCGATCGGTCCTGGACTCCCGGGACTTCCTCGAGGTGGAGACCCCGGTCCTCCAGCTGACCAACGGCGGAGCGGCCGCCCGCCCGTTCCGCACGCACCTCAACGCCTTCGACCAGCCGATGCTGCTGCGCATCGCGCTCGAGCTGGACCTGAAGAAGGCGATGATCGGCGGCGTCGACCGGGTGTACGAGATCGGCCGGACCTTCCGCAACGAGGGCCTGGACTCCACCCACGCAGCCGAGTTCTCGATGCTCGAGGCCTACCAGGCCTACGGCGACTACAACTCGATGGCAGAGCTGACCCGCACCCTGGTGCTCGAGTCGGCCCGCGCCATCGGCCGCACGGTGATCCCCGCCCGCGACGGGTCCGAGATCGACCTCGAGGCTCCCTGGCGCGACGCCACGCTCTTCGAGCTGATCTCGGAGGCTCTCGGCGAGCAGGTAGACGTCACCACGCCGGCCGACACGCTCAGGAAGTACGCCCACCAGCACCAGGTGGAGCTCCAGCCGCACTGGAACGCCGGTGAGGTCGCGCTCGAGCTCTACGAGAAGCTGGTCGAGCACACGCTGATCCAGCCCACGTTCGTGCGGGACTACCCCGAGTCGGTGCGACCGCTCGCCAAGCCACATCGCGAGCACCCCGGTCTGGTCGAGGCCTGGGACCTGATCATCAACGGCGTGGAGCTCGCACCGGCGTACTCCGAGCTCAACGACCCGGTGATCCAGCGCGAGCGGCTGGTCGAGCAGTCCCTGCTCGCTGCCCAGGGCGATCCGGAGGCGATGGAGCTCGACGAGTCCTTCCTCCGCGCGATGGAGTTCGGAATGCCCCCGGCCGGCGGGATGGGCATGGGAATCGACCGCCTGGTGATGCTGCTGACCGGCGTCGGAATCCGCGAGTCGATCCTGTTCCCGCTTCTGCGTCCCGAATAGTTTCGCGCCGAGAAGGTACGTCGGGCGAACGCATTGCGCCTCGTGGGGTGAATTGCGTTCGGCACTTGTCTAGTCGGGTGACTCCACGGCGCACGCCCCCGTGGTCTCCGCGAACCTTCTCGTGATGCGGCGGTGATCAGCGACTTTCTCCTTGCTCGCGCGGTCCTCGGTGCCAGTCGTATTCCCGGACCGTTTAGGCGAAAAAAATTTGGTTCCCCCAAATTAGGCACGCGTATCGATACGCGCCCGCGTCATTTCTCTCTGTTTTTCTCAGAATCTGTCGCTCTTGCGGAAATGCTCAGGGGAGCCGCTATCTTGTTTACCGGCAGGGCATCATGCGTTGCCGCACAACATCCATCATGGGGAAGCCTTGAAAGGCCGAGGGAAATGGCGCAGCGGGTAAACGTCGTCCTTGTCGACGACATTGACGGAGACGACGCGGTGGAGACGGTGACGTTTGCGCTCGACGGTGTCGACTACGAGATCGACCTGAGTGAGTCCAACGCGTCGGCGCTGCGTGAGGCGCTCGGTCGCTACATCCAGGCGGGCCGCCGGGTCGGCGGGCGTCGGCGGAAGGGCCAGCGGGTCGCAGCGGGCGGTGACACCGGTCCCAGCGCGTCCGACATTCGCCAGTGGGCGCGTGAGAACGGCTGGGACGTCCCGGAGCGCGGCCGCGTCTCGGCGGAGGTCCGAGAGGCGTACGCCGCAGCGCACTAGACCTGTCTCGTTCGCTCTCAGCGAAGCGTGGACCGCCCCGGGGTGGGAACACATACCGTGGACGGAGAGTTGTCCTTGTCAGAGCCGACAGGTGACCAGTCAGCGCGACCGGTCGTGAGCCAGCGGTCGGGGCTCAGACAGCCTTCGACCGTGCGGGCTAGAGTGCACGGAAGAAGCCCCGTCGCAGCGTCGGCGTGAGCACGCAAGGAGCGATGAGAAGACTATGTTCGAGCGGTTTACAGACCGAGCACGTCGGGTGGTCGTCCTGGCCCAGGAAGAGGCCCGGATGCTCAGCCACAACTACATCGGCACTGAGCACATCCTCCTGGGCCTGATCCACGAGGGCGAGGGTGTCGCAGCGAAGGCGCTGGAGAGCCTCGGTATCTCGCTCGAGGCCGTGCGTGCACAGGTCGAGGAGATCATCGGCCAGGGGCAGCAGGCCCCGAGCGGCCACATCCCCTTCACGCCGCGGGCGAAGAAGGTCCTCGAGCTGTCCCTCCGCGAGGCGCTGCAGCTCGGCCACAACTACATCGGCACCGAGCACATCCTCCTCGGTCTGATCCGTGAGGGTGAGGGCGTGGCCGCCCAGGTGCTGGTCAAGCTCGGCGCCGACCTCAACCGGGTCCGCCAGCAGGTGATCCAGCTGCTCTCGGGCTTCCAGGGCAAGGAGACCGCGACCGCCGGAACCGCGCCGGAGGGTGCGCCCTCCTCGTCGCTGGTGCTGGACCAGTTCGGCCGCAACTACACCCAGGCGGCGCGCGAAGGAAAGCTCGACCCGGTCATCGGGCGCGAGAAGGAGATCGAGCGCGTGATGCAGGTGCTCTCGCGCCGCACCAAGAACAACCCGGTGCTGATCGGTGAGCCCGGCGTGGGAAAGACCGCCTGCGTCGAGGGTCTCGCCCAGTCGATCGTGCGCGGCGACGTGCCCGAGACGCTCAAGGACAAGCAGATCTACAGCCTCGACCTGGGCTCCCTGGTCGCCGGCTCCCGCTACCGCGGTGACTTCGAGGAGCGCCTGAAGAAGGTGCTCAAGGAGATCAAGACCCGCGGCGACATCATCCTGTTCATCGACGAGCTCCACACGCTCGTCGGTGCGGGTGCCGCCGAGGGCGCCATCGACGCGGCCTCGATCCTCAAGCCGATGCTGGCTCGTGGTGAGCTCCAGACGATCGGTGCCACCACGCTCGACGAGTACCGCAAGCATCTCGAGAAGGACGCCGCGCTCGAGCGCCGCTTCCAGCCGATCCAGGTGCAGGAGCCCTCGATCGCGCACACCATCGAGATCCTCAAGGGCCTGCGCGACCGCTACGAGGCGCACCACCGCGTCACGATCACCGACGAGGCGCTCGTCGCGGCAGCCACCCTGGCCGACCGCTACGTGTCCGACCGGTTCCTGCCCGACAAGGCGATCGACCTGATCGACGAGGCGGGCTCCCGGCTCCGGATCCGCCGGATGACCGCGCCGCCGGACCTGCGCGAGTTCGACGACAAGATCGCCGACGTGCGCCGCCGCAAGGAGGGCGCGATCGACAGCCAGGACTTCGAGGCTGCCGCGTCGCTGCGCGACGAGGAGAAGAAGCTGATCCTCGCCAAGAGCGAGCGCGAGAAGCAGTGGAAGGCCGGCGACATGGACGTCGTCGCCGAGGTCGACGAGGAGCTCATCGCCGAGGTCCTCGCCGTGGCGACGGGCATCCCGATCGTCAAGCTGTCGGAGGAGGAGTCCACCCGTCTGCTCAAGATGGAGGACGAGCTCCACAAGCGCGTGATCGGTCAGGAGGAGGCCGTCAAGGCACTCTCCCGGGCGATCCGGCGTACTCGTGCCGGCCTGAAGGACCCGAAGCGTCCCGGCGGCTCGTTCATCTTCGCCGGCCCGTCCGGTGTCGGTAAGACGTGGCTGTCCAAGACGCTCGCCGAGTTCCTCTTCGGCGACGAGGACGCGCTGATCCAGCTCGACATGTCCGAGTTCAGCGAGAAGCACACCGTCTCGCGGCTGTTCGGATCGCCTCCGGGCTACGTCGGCTACGAAGAGGGCGGCCAGCTCACCGAGAAGGTGCGCCGCAAGCCGTTCTCGGTCGTGCTCTTCGACGAGGTCGAGAAGGCGCACCCGGACATCTTCAACTCGCTGCTGCAGATCCTGGAGGAAGGTCGGCTGACCGACTCCCAGGGCCGGGTCGTGGACTTCAAGAACACCGTGATCATCATGACCACGAACCTTGGTACCCGCGACATCGCCAAGGGCGTCAACCTCGGCTTCCAGCAGACCGGCGACACGCAGGGGTCGTACGACCGGATGAAGGCCAAGGTGTCGGAGGAGCTCAAGCAGCACTTCCGCCCCGAGTTCCTCAACCGTGTCGACGAGATCATCGTGTTCCCGCCGCTGTCGCAGGAGCAGATCGTCTCGATGGTCGACAACATGATCGCGGCGGTGGAGCTGCGGCTGCGCGACCGCGACATGTCGATCGAGCTGACCACCGCGGCCAAGGACATGCTCGCCAAGCGCGGGTTCGACCCGGTGCTCGGCGCCCGTCCGCTGCGTCGCACGGTGCAGCGCGAGATCGAGGACGTGCTCGCCGAGAAGATGCTGTACGGCGAGGTCGGTCCCGGTCAGATCGTGCTGGTCGACGTGGAGGGTGAGGGTCCGACCGCGACCTTCACGTTCCAGGGGACTCAGAAGTCCGAGCTCCCCGACCTGCCCCCGATCGAGACGGCAGGCACCAGCGACTCCGAGTAGTCGTCTGAGCGAGCGAAGGGGCGCCTCCCACAGCGGGAGGCGCCCCTTCGGCATCTGAACAGGCAGAACCCGCGCTGCGTCTAGGGGAGGGCGAACGTGTCCTGGGAGGTGGCGCAGACCAGGCCGTCCTCGAGGAGCGAGGCGAGACACCTGGCCCGCTGCACGTCGTCGGCCCAGACGGCGTCGAGGCGCGACCGGTGCACGGGTCCGTGGGTCTCGCGGAGAACCGCGAGCAGGCGACCACGGCACTGGCGGTCGGTCCCGGCGTAGGTCTGTCCGCGACGGGGCGGCCCGTCGTACGCCGGGCGCCCGGACCGCACCCATTCGCACAGGTCCTGCACCGGGCACGCCGTGCATCGCGGGTTCGTCGCGGTGCACACGAGCGCGCCCAGCTCCATCACCGCGACCGCCCACTGTGCCGCCACGGCGTCGTCGCCGGGCAGCAGGTCTGTGGCGACCTCCCGCTCGGCCTTCGTGACCGAGGTCGGAGGCAGCTCGTCACCCCGGACCACCCGGGCCAGCACCCGGCGGACGTTGGTGTCGAGGACGACGTGTCGCTGGCCGAACGCGAAGGACGCGACCGCGGCGGCTGTGTAGTCGCCGACGCCGGGGAGTGCCCGGAGTGCGGTGTGTGAGGAGGGGACCTCCCCACCGTGCTCGGCCACGATCGCGGTGGCGGCGGCGTGCAGCCGTAGCGCGCGCCGTGGGTACCCGAGCCTGCCCCAGGCCCGGACGGCGTCACCGGTGCTCGCGGCGGCGAGGGCGGCAGGTGTGGGCCAGCTCCCCATCCACTGCTCGAAGACCGGGAGCACCCGGCTGACCGGGGTCTGCTGGAGCATGAACTCGCTGACCATCACCGCCCACGGCGTCGCGCTCTTCTCGCGCCAGGGGAGGACGCGGGCGTGCTGGTCGTACCAGCCGAGCAGGCGCTCGTGGAGGTCGGTCATGGTGCGGAGATCGTAACCAGAGCGGCAGCCGCGGCCGCCAGGCGACGTGTGGCACTCATGCGGGGCCGCCCTCGGTGTGGCTCCCGGAAGGAGGGCCACCTGGAAGCTACGGTGAGCGCATGTCTGTGACCAGGCCTCGACGGCGGCTTCCCGCCCGCGTGTACTGGTTCCGCCGCATCATGGTCCTGGCCATCGCCTTCGCCCTCGTCTACGGAGTCGGCCAGCTGCTCGGCGGCGGCGCCAAGGGATCGGCGAAGCCCTCTGCCCAGCCCGCCGCGGCCGAGGAGTCCGCCACCGGCAGCCCCACGGCCGTCTCGACCGCTGACGCCGCCGCGGCCAACGGGCCGAAGGCCGCGAAGAAGTCGCAGGTCGCGGTGCCACTCGCCATCCCGAGCGGCCCGTGCCAGGACAGTGACGTCCGGGTCAAGCCGTCGATGCAGGCGAACGCCTACGCAGGCAGCAACGTCCGCCTGACGCTCGAGATGTCGACGGTCGAGTCGCCGGCTTGCACCTGGCAGGTCTCCGCTGACACGGTCGCGGTCAAGCTGACGTCGGGACACGACCGGATCTGGTCGTCGCAGGACTGCCGGGCGGCGGTCCCGCAGCAGCAGGTCGTCCTTCGCAGCTCGCAGGTGACCCTGGTGGACGTGACCTGGTCTGGCCGCCGCTCCGACGCCGACTGCTCACGCACGACGCAGTGGGCAGAACCCGGGTACTACTACGTCTCCGCTGCCGCGATGGGTTCCGACCCCGAGTCCGAGCAGTTCCACCTTCTCCCGCCGGCCCCTGTGACCATCACACCGACGCCCACGCCGAAGCCCACGCCATCGGCGAAGGGTGAGCCGAAGGAGTCGAAGAGCCCCGCCGCCGACGGCTGACCAGGCTCAGACGTAGCGCTCGAGGATGCTCGACTCCGCGAGCCGTGACAGGCCCTCACGCACACTCCGGGCGCGCAGCTCGCCGACGCCCTCGACGGCCTGGAGGTCGTCGACCCCCGCGGAGAGCAGCTTCTGCAGGCTGCCGAAGTGCTCCACCAGCCGGTCGACGACCGGGCCGGGGAGGCGAGGCACCTTCGCGAGCAGGCGGTACCCCTTGGGTGTCACGGCGCCGTCGAGGTGCTCGTTCGCGCCGAGGCCGAGCGCACGCGCCACGCTCGCGATGTCGACGAGGTCGGACGCGCTGAGCTCCTCGAGCGAGGCGAGGATGTCCTCGGCCTTGCGAGGTTTGCGTCCGTCGGGCAGATAGTCGCGTACGACGAGCTCGCGCTCCATGTCGACGCCGGTGACGAGCTCGTCGAGCTGAAGCGCGAGGAGCCGGCCGTCGCTGCCGAGCTCGAGCACGTAGTCCTCGATCTCCCGGGCGATCCGGGTCACCATCTCGAGCCGCTGGGCGACGACGGCGACGTCGCGCACGGTGACGAGGTCCTCGATCTCGAGCGCGGAGAGCGTGCTGGAGACCTCGTCGAGCCGAAGCTTGTAGCGCTCGAGCGTGGCGAGCGCCTGGTTCGCGCGGGAGAGGATCTGGCCGGAGTCCTCCAGCACGTAGCGGATCTCACCGACGTACACCGCGATGATCTGCATCGACTGGGACACCGAGATCACCGGGAAGCCGCTCTGACGTGCGACCCGGTCGGCGGTGCGGTGCCGGGTGCCCGTCTCCTCGCTGTAGATGGAGGGGTCGGGCATCAGGTGCACCGCGGCGCGCAGGATGCGGCCGGCGTCGCGGTCGAGGATGATCGCGCCGTCCATCTTGGCCAGCTCGCGAAGTCCGGTCGCGGTGAACGGGACGTCGAGGGTGAACCCACCCGTCGAGATCGACTCGACGGTCTTGTCGTCGCCGAGGACGATCAGGGCGCCGGTGCGGCCACGAAGAACCCGCTCGAGACCGTCGCGCAGCGATGTGCCAGGCGCGATGTTCGCGAGGGTCGCCCGTAGCCGGAGGGTGTCGTCCGACCGGTCGGTGGATACCAAGATGCTCCCCTGCTCAAATGCCTCTGACGGCGTCAGTGTAAGGGATACCGACGCGCCGAGGTCTGGATAACCCGCGCGCAGGCGCAGCTAGACCAGACCAAGTGCCGGACGCTGCGGCGAGGCGGTGTTGGGGGCGATCAGCGGCGTCACGTCGCCCTTGCCGAGATCGAGGACCCGCAGTGCAGAGTCGATGTCGGGCACGCTGACCACCTGAAGCCCCTCGACCTTGCGCACGGACCCGCGCGCCTCCCCGGACTCGCTCGGCACGATCGCGGAGCGGAAGCCCAGCCGGGCGGCCTCCGCGATCCGCTGGGGCAGGTCGCGGACGCGGCGCAGCTCGCCGGCGAGGCCGAGCTCACCGATCGCCACCACGTCGGTCGGAACCTCCCGGTCCTTCCAGGCCGAGGCGATGGCGATCGCGACCGCGAGGTCACCCGCGGGCTCGGTCACCCTGGCACCGCCGATGGTCGAGGCGAACACGTCGTGCGCGTGCAGGCGGATCCGGGCGCGCTGCTGCAGCACCGCGACGGTCATCGCGATGCGGGCGTTGTCGAGACCCGAGGTCGTGCGCCGGGGCCGCTCGGAAGCGGAAGGGGTGACCAGCGCCTGCACCTCGGCGAGGATCGGACGCCTTCCCTCGAGGGTCACGGCCACACAGGTGCCGGGCACCGCCTCGTGGTGGCGTGCGACGAACAGCCCGGTCGGGTCGGTGACGGCGACGATGCCGTCTGCCGAGAGGTCGAAGCAGCCGACCTCGTCGACCGGTCCGAACCGGTTCTTGACCGCCCGCACCATGCGAAGCCGTGAGCTCCGCTCGCCCTCGAAGTGCAGCACCACGTCGACGAGGTGCTCGAGAACCCTCGGGCCGGCGATCGAGCCGTCCTTGGTGACGTGGCCGACCAGCAGGGTCGCGATGTTGCGCGCCTTTGCCAGCCGGATCAGCGCGGCGGCGACCTCCTTGACCTGGGTCACGCCGCCGGGGACTCCGTCCACATCCGCGGCGCTGATGGTCTGGACCGAGTCCACGACCAGGAGCTGCGGCTTGACCGCGTCGATGTGGGTGAGCACGGCGCCGAGGTCGGTCTCGGCGGCCAGGAACAGCTCGTCGTGCACGCTGTGGGTGCGGTCGGCACGCAGCCGCACCTGCGACGCCGACTCCTCGCCGGTGACATAGAGGGTGCGGGCACCCGCCCGCGCGTGCTGGGCCGCCACCTCCAGCAGGAGCGTCGACTTGCCGACACCCGGCTCGCCGGCGAGCAGCACGGCCGCTCCTGGGACCAGCCCACCGCCGAGGACCCGGTCGAGCTCGGGGACGCCGCTGGTGCCTGCCCGTGACTCGTCGACGGCGACCTGCCCGATCGGGACTGCCGCGGAGGTGACCGGCCCTGCCGTCGTACGTCCTTGCGGTGCGCCTGCCTCGGCCACGCTTCCCCAGGCCTGGCACTCGCCGCAGCGACCGACCCATTTCGCGGTCTCCCAGCCGCACTCGCTGCACCGGAAGGAGGGGCGGGCTCGTCCTGTCGTCCTGCTCATGACCGGGACGTTATGCCACCGCGCCGACAAACTGACGCAGGCTGCCCCGGACGCCGCCCGAGGCAGGGTCAGTTGACGGCGCGACCCTCCCGGGTGATCATGCCTGGACAGGATTGGAACGATCCAGACCTGAACTATCCACACAAACCGTCAGGGGAACACCGCCGCGATGTCACGAGGTTCGACCGCCGGCCTTCGCGGCAACGGCCACGCGCCGACGCTGGCGACCGTCGCCCGGGAGGCGGGCGTCTCGCGGCAGACGGTGTCCAACGCCCTGAACAGCCCCCACCTGCTCCGTCCGGAGACCCTGGAGCGGGTACGACAGGCGATCGACGCCCTCGGGTACTCCCCGAACCGTGCCGCCCGAAGCCTGCGCACCCGCTCCTCCCACCTGATCGGCCTCCGCGTGGACCGTGTCGTGGAGGGCACCGCGAACGCCACCATGGACCGCTTCCTCCACTCGCTCGTCGAGAGCTCGAAGGACGCCGGCTACCACGTGCTCTTGTTCTCGTCGGGCGTCGACGCCGGCGACGGGGCGCACGACGGCCAGCCCGACCAGTCCACCGCCATCGCGGCGTACGACGACCTGCTGCGCTCCACGGCGGTCGACGCGTTCGTCGTCACCGACACCTACCGGGGCAACCCGCAGGCGGGATGGCTGGAGTCGCGCGGGGCGCCGTTCGTGGCGTTCGGCAGGCCGTGGGACGAGCCGAACGCCGTGCACCCCTGGGTGGACGTGGACGGCCGGACCGGGGTGATGCTCGCGGTCGAGCACCTGGTCGAGCGCGGCCACGAACGCATCGCCTGGGTGGGCTGGCAGAAGACCTCCTTCATCGGCGAGGACCGCAGGACCGGCTGGACCGACGCCATGCACCGGCACGGGCTGTCCACGACGCGGCTGAGCGCCCGCGGTGACGACACGCTCGACTTCGGGCGCCGTGCGGCGCTGGCGCTGCTCGAGAGGGAGCGGCCCACCGCGTTCGCATGTGTGAGCGACACCGTCGCGATGGGGGTCCTCCACGCACTCGCCACACTCGGACTCAAGGCCGGCCGCGACATCGCCGTGGTCGGTTTCGACGACTCGATCGCCGCGCAGGTCGCGCCGCCGGGCCTGACGTCCGTGCGCCAGCCGCTCGAGCAGGTCGCCGTGGAGATCGTGAACCTGCTCGGCAAGCGGCTCTCCCACAAGCCCATCGACGACCCGGGCCGGTTGCTCGCGCCGACCCTCTCGGTGCGCGGCTCCTCATAACCCATGGTCGACGTGCTGCCGGGACCAGCGCCCCGCCGGAAGACGCCGCCTGGACGGCTCGCTAGAACCGCCGCCACCAGAGGTTGACTGCGTAGTCCACGACCAGTCCCTCGTGCTCCGCGACGATCTCCCGCGCCAGCGCAGGCGCGAACTCGATCCCGACGACGGCCTCCAGGTCCTCGCGACGCTCGAAGCGCCACTCGATGTCGAGCGGCACCCTGGTCCATCCGTGCGAGGACCAGAAACGCTCCACCTCGACCGGGTCGACGGAGGGGTAGCCGCGGAGGAACCACCGGCCGAAGGTGCTCCGCGTCGCGTCGTTGTCGATGACGAAGGCCACGCCGCCGCGACGCATGACACGGCTGACCTCCGCCAGGCCCGGCTCGCACCCCGGCCCGAAGAAGTAGGCCCATCGGGCGTGGACCAGATCCACGCTCGCGTCAGGCAGCGGGACCTGCTGCGCCGTCCCCTGGAGAACCCGGACGTTGCCGAGGCGGGAGGTGCGCCGCCGGGCGATCGCCGCGAGAGCGGCGTTGGGCTCCACCCCGGTCACCGCGTGGGCGTCGTACGCCCATCGGGGAAGGTGGAAACCGGTGCCGCAGCCGAGGTCGAGCACGTCGCGCCCGCTCCAGTCGAGGACCGTGCGCATGGCGGCCTCGATGCGCTGGTCGGGGTCGACCGCGCGGTTCTCGAGCTCGTAGGTCCCGGGGTTGTTCCAGATGTTCGGGCTGGGGATCGCCCCGTCAGATGCGGACAACGCCGTTCGGGGTCTTGAACTGGGCGGCGACGATGCCGGGTGTCCCGTGCGGCGCGACCCACTTGACCTCGACGTCCTCCAGCGGATCGGCGTCGCCGCCGAGCCACTCGCGCACCCGCGCGGGGTCGCCGGCGATCTCGAGGCAGTCGAGGTGGAGGTTGCCGCTCGAGCCCTCGCTCGGGTGCTCGATGCCGGGCTCCCACTGGACGAAGAACGGCAGCTGCGGGTCGGACTGGAGGCCCTTCACGCCGAGCTGGCGCCACCTGAGCTCCACCCCGTCCGGACGGTGCCGGTTGCCCTGGACCGACGCACGTCCGAGGCGCCCCTCGATCGGGGTGATGTCGTCGACGGCGACCACCCAGCCGAGCCAGCCGCCGCCGAGCTCGGACCGGGCGCGCACGGCCTGCCCGAAGGGCGCCTTGTCGGACGCGGGGTGGTCGAGCACGCCGACCACTTCGAGGTAGGTCCCGGCGCTCAGCGGAAGCACCATGTTCCTCGTGCCGAAGCGGGGGTGGATGCCCCCGTCGCGGAAATCCTCGCCGAGCAGCTCACCGATGCGGTGCGCGGTGCCCTTGAGTCCGTCGGGACCGGCTGCGTACGAGATGTGGTCGAGGCGCATGTCAAGCATTCTCGCCATTGATCTTGGACACTCCGACAGCGGGGTCCCCTTGGTCCCCTCAGGGACCTGACCTTCGACCCCTTGTGCATTCCCCGGCGGCAGGTGTTTGGTGAGAGGCACCAGCACGGAGGAGGCAGATGTGGCAGGCAAGTCATCCGCTACCCAGCTCGGCGGGGACCCGGTCCCGACGACGGACCGACCCGGCTCGATCCGCAACGTGGTCCTGGTCGGGCCGGCCGGTTCGGGAAAGACCTCGCTCGTCGAGGCACTGCTCGTAGCCGCCGGCGTGCTCAACCGCGCCGGTCGCGTCGAGGAGGGTACGACGGTCAGCGACTTCGACGAGGCGGAGCTGCGGCAGCAGAGATCGGTCTCACTCAGCCTCGCGCCCCTCGTCCACGAGGGCGTCAAGATCAACCTGCTCGACACCCCCGGCTACGCCGACTTCGTCGGTGAGCTCCGTGCCGGCCTCCGCGCCGCGGACTGCGCGATGTTCGTGGTCGCCGCGAACGAAGGTGTCGACGAGCCCACCCGTGAGGTGTGGCGCGAGTGCGCCTCGGTGAACATGCCGCGGGTGGTGGTCGTCACCAAGCTCGACCACGCCCGCGCGGACTACGACGGGGTGGTCGCCAGCGCCCAGAACGCCTTCGGCGAGAAGGTCCTGCCGGTCTACCTGCACGAGGGCGACCGGATGGTCGGTCTCCTCACCGGTGACGACCCCGCCCACGAGGAGCAGCGGGGCGCGCTGATCGAGGGGGTGATCGAGGAGTCCGAGGACGAGTCCCTCATGGAGCGCTACGTCGGCGGTGAAGCGGTCGACCGCGACCTACTCGTCAAGGACCTCGAGCGCGCTGTCGCCCGAGGTTCCTTCTTTCCCGTGCTTCCCGTGTGCTCGTCCACCGGGCTCGGCACCACCGAGCTGCTGGACCTGGTCGTCGCCGGTTTCCCCTCCCCGCCCGAGCACACCTGCCCCGAGGTGTTCACGCCCGAGGGCAAGCGGGGCCCCGAGATCAGCTGCGACCCCGAGGGCCCGCTCGTCGCCGAGGTCGTGAAGACCACGACCGACCCGTACGTCGGGCGCGTCAGCCTCGTGCGGGTCTTCTCCGGCACCGTCCGGCCCGACATGACGGTGCACGTCTCGGGCCACTTCAGCTCGTTCTTCGGTGCGGAGAGCAGCCATGAGGACCACGACGAGGACGAGCGGGTCGGCGTGCTGTCGGTGCCGCTGGGCAAGCAGCAGCGTCCGGCCGAGCTCGTCGTCGCGGGTGACCTCTGCACGATCGGGCGGCTCAGCCGGGCGGAGACCGGCGACACGCTCTCCGAGAAGGAGCACCCGCTCGTGCTCAGGCCCTGGTCGATGCCGGAGCCGCTGCTGCCCGTCGCGATCCAGGCTCGCGCGAAGGCCGACGAGGACAAGCTCTCCTCGGGTCTCCAGCGCCTCGCGGCCGAGGACCCGACGCTCCGGGTCGAGCACAACCCCGAGACCCACCAGCTGGTGCTGTGG
This sequence comes from uncultured Actinomycetota bacterium, assembly GCA_963700955.1. Classification (GTDB taxonomy): domain Bacteria; phylum Actinomycetota; class Actinomycetes; order Propionibacteriales; family Nocardioidaceae; genus Nocardioides_C. Next base: position 167,096 of record CAVOZH010000005.1, read on the forward strand.
TGCATGGGGGAGGCCCACGCGGACGTCGCGCTGGACAGGCTGGCCAGCCGTTACGGCGCGACCGTCGACCCGGTGGACCTGCGGGTGCCGCTGCGCGAGACCTTCGCAGGCCTGGCGAAGGGCCACGGCCGGCACGTCAAGCAGTCCGGCGGCCATGGACAGTTCGCGGTCTGCGACATCGAGGTCGAGCCGCTGCCGGAAGGGTCCGGGTTCGAGTTCGTCGACAAGGTCGTGGGCGGCGCCGTCCCGCGTCAGTTCATCCCGAGCGTCGAGAAAGGTGTCCGGGCCCAGATGGAGAAGGGCGTCGCGAAGGGCTACCCCGTGGTGGACCTGCGCGTGACGCTGACCGACGGCAAGGCCCACAGCGTGGACTCCTCCGACATGGCCTTCCAGACCGCTGGTGCCCTGGCCCTGCGCGAGGCCGCCGCAGCCACGAAGGTCGCGATGCTCGAACCGGTCGACGAGGTGGCCGTCGTCGTACCCGACGACCTGGTCGGTACGGTGATGAGCGACCTGTCCGGACGGCGGGGGCGGGTCCTCGGCAGCGAGCCTGTGGCAGCCGACCGGACCATGGTGCGGGCGGAGGTGCCCCAGGTGGAGATCGTGCGCTACGCGGTGGACCTGCGGTCGTTCTCGCACGGCGCGGCGACGTTCACCCGCAAGTTCGCGCGCTACGAGCCGATGCCCGACAACGTAGCCCAGCGCCACCTCAAGGAGAGCTAGCCCGTAGGGCCGCGGTCCTGGCTGCGGAGCGCGTGGACCGACGGTGGGACCGGCACCTCGGGACGCAGGTCCGGTGAGGGCAGCGGGTCGGCGTACTCGCTCCTGACCGGCACCACGCCCGCCCAGGCGTCGCCCGCGACGTCCGCGGCGGTGTCCTCCGGCCACGACCTGGACACCTTGAGCACCCAGTCGTCGAGCGGGACGGAGAGCACCGTCGTCGCGGCCAGCTCTCGGGCGTCCGAGTCCCGTGTCTCGGCGAGCCGACCCGGGACGATCCGCTCGACGAGCGCGTCCAGCGCCTGGACCTTCTCGTCGCCTTCGAGCTTCCTCGGGAGGCCCCGGACCACCGCGCTTCGGTACCAGAACGAGGACTCGAAGCGAGAGCGGGCCACGACCGTCGCGTCGAGCTCCGCGACGCTGATCGCCACGGGCTCGCCCGCCTCGAGCAGGCGCATCCACCGGGATCCGGTGGAACCGTGCCAGACCAGCGAGTCGCCGAGCCTTGCGACGGCGGTCGGCGTGACCGAGACCTCGCCGCCGTCCCTGTGCGCGACGTGGCCGAGGTAGGTGTCGTCGAGGAGCTGGTAGAGCTCGGCGACCTGCTCGGACTGCTTCTCCGGCAGCCGGGTGAGCCGGCGAGGCGGTTGGTCCATGGGGCAGGCTCCCGGGCTAGCGCGGGTCAGCCGGGTGGATGGCCAGGGCCGAACGCGAGCGCAGGTGCGCCTCGCACAGGCGGACGAGCTCGTCGTACGCCTTCCGGCCCATCAGCTCGACGAGCTCCGGGCCGTTCGAGACGTAGACCGGCTCCGCGCCGACGTGAGCCTCGGTGTTCCCGCTGCAGTACCAGTCGAGGTCGTGGCCTCCGGGGCCCCAGCCGCGGCGGTCGTACTCGCCGATGCTGACCTCGGTGTAGGAGGTCCCGTCGGGCAGCTCGACGTCGCGGAAGGTGCGCCGGATGGGGAGCTGCCAGCACACGTCGGGCTTGGTCTCGAGAGGGTGCCTGCCCTGCCGGAGCGCGAGGCCGTGGAGTGCGCAGCCCTCGCCGCCCTCGAACCCCGGGCGGTTCAAGAAGATGCAGGCGCCCTCGTGCACAGCGGTCTTGCGCTCGCCGTCGTCGTCGACCTCGACCCAGGCGCCCTTGCGACCCGCGTCGTGGAACTGCCAGTGCTCGGGCTCGAGCATCTTGACGAAGCCCTTGACCCGCTTCTCGTCGGCCTTGTCCGAGAAGTGGGCGCCGAGCGTGCAGCAACCGTCGAGCGGCCGGTCGGCGTAGATGCCCTTGCACCCCTGACCGAAGATGCACATCCAGTTCGACGTCAGCCACGTCAGGTCGCAGCGGAAGACCTGGCTCTTGTCCGCGGGGTCCGCGAACTCGACCCAGGCGCGGGGGAACACGAGATCTACCTCTGGCACGGGCCAACCCTACGTGCTGTGTGGGAGGGTGAGAGGCCTATGCGACTCGGAGTTCTCGACATCGGCTCGAACACCGGCCACCTGCTCGTCGTCGACGCGCACGGGGGTGCGGCGCCCATGCCCGCCTTCTCCTACAAGGAGCCGCTGCGGCTGGCCGAGCATCTCGACGACAAGGGCGCCGTCACGGATGCGGGCGTCGAGGCCCTCACCGGTTTCGTCTCGCAGGCACTGGTGGTCGCCGAGGACAAGGGGTGCGAGGAGATCCTCGGCTTCGCGACCTCGGCGGTGCGCGACGCCGGGAACAGCCCCGCCGTGCTCCAGCACGTGAAGGACCTGACCGGCGTGGAGGTCGGCGTGCTGTCCGGCGAGGACGAGGCCCGGCTGACCTTCCTCGCCGTACGCCGCTGGTTCGGCTGGTCCTCCGGCCGCCTGGCCGTCTTCGACATCGGCGGCGGCTCGCTCGAGATCGCCGCGGGCAGCGACGAGGCGCCGGACGTCGCGCAGTCGCTGCCGCTCGGCGCCGGGCGGGTGACCCGCGAGTGGCTGGCCGACCGCGACCCGCCCGCACCGGAGACCGTCCGCAGCCTGCGCAAGCAGATCCGTGCCGAGATCGCCCGCGACGCCGGCGCGCTGCTGCGAGGCGGTGCCCCCGACCACTCGGTCGCCACGTCGAAGACCTTCCGCTCGCTCGCGCGGGTGTGCGGCGCGGCTCCCTCCGGAGAGGGCCTGCGGGTACGCCGGGTGCTTCCCGCGGACCTGCTCGCCAGGAAGCTCCCTGAGCTGGTCGGCATGCCCAACGAGAAGAAGGCCGACCTGCCGGGGGTTTCGGCCAACCGGGCCCACCAGCTCCTCGCGGGGGCGCTGGTGGCGGACGCCGTCATGGACATCTTCGAGCTCGAGCAGCTCGAGATCTGTCCCTGGGCGCTGCGCGAGGGCGTGATCCTCGAGCGTCTCGACCAGATCAGCGTCCTCGGATGACCACCGCGCGCACGCATACCCTGAGGAGGTGAGCGACGTGGCAGATGCGGCCGACGGCACCACGCCCGCCGCTGCTCCGGTGGGGCAGGTCCAGGTCCAGCACATCTCAGAGCGCGACGGCCCGCTCGTCGCGCTCTCGACCGCCTCGGTCTACCCCGAGTCCACGGCCAACGGCTTCGCGCTCGGCAGGCGCCTGGGCTACGACGCGGTCGAGGTGATGGTGGGTATCGACCCGGTCAGCCAGGACATCGGGTCGGTCAAGCACCTCTCGGAGTACCACGAGATCCCGATCTGCGCCGTACACGCTCCCTGCCTGCTGATCACCCAACGCGTGTGGGGCACCGAGCCGTGGGGAAAGCTCGAGCGCTCCGCCGAGATGGCGCACGAGGTGGGCGCGGACGTGGTCGTGGTGCACCCGCCGTTCCGGTGGCAGCGGGAGTACGCCCGCAACTTCGTCGAGGGCATCGCCGACCTGGAGCAGCGCACCGGGATCGCCTTCGCGGTGGAGAACATGTACCCGTGGCGGGCCTCGAGGCGCGAGATGCAGGTCTACGTGCCGCACTGGAACCCCGCGCACCACGAGTACGCCAACGCCACGATCGACCTGTCGCACTCGGCGACGGCCAAGTCCGACCCGGTCGAGATGGCCCGCGCGCTCGGCGACCGGCTGCGCCACATCCACATGACCGACGGCACGGGCTCGGCAAAGGACGAGCACCTCGTGCCCGGGCGCGGTCGGCAGCCCTGCGTCGAGCTGCTCGAGCACCTCGCGTCGCAGGACTTCCGCGGGCACATCGTGGTCGAGATCAACACCCGCCGCTCGGGCACTCGGGAGGTGCGGGAGCTCGACCTGATGGAGTCGCTGGCGTTCGTCCGGCTGAACTTCGCCGTCGCGGAGGACCAGGTGACCCCGTGACCGCCCAGGAGCGCCGGCCCGCCCGGACGGATCAGCGGACAGCCGTCGAGGTCGTCGACCTGCACGTCGTACGCGGGGGTGTGCGTGCCTGTGACGGGGTGTCCCTCTCCGTGCCCCACGGCCAGGTCACCGGCCTGCTCGGTCCCTCCGGGTGCGGCAAGACCAGCCTGATGCGATCTGTCGTCGGAGTGCAGATCGTGGAGTCAGGCACAGTCACGGTCGCCGGGAAGCCTGCAGGTGACCCGAGCCTCCGGCACCGGATCGGCTACCTCACGCAGGCGCCGAGCGTGTACGACGACCTGACGGTCGAGGAGAACCTCCGCTTCTTCGCCCAGGTGCTCGGCCTCGACCATGACGAGGTGGACCGGTGCATCACCGCGGTCGACCTCGACGACCAGCGGCGCAGGTTCGCCAGCCGGCTCTCGGGAGGGCAGCGGTCGCGGGTCTCCCTGGCGGTCGCCCTTCTCGGCAGCCCCGAGCTGCTCGTGCTCGACGAGCCGACCGTCGGGCTCGACCCCGTCCTCCGCCGCGATCTCTGGCAGCTGTTCCACGACCTCGCCGACCAGGGCGCCGCGGTGCTCGTCTCGAGCCACGTGATGGACGAGGCCGAACGCTGTGACCGCCTGCTGCTGATGCGTCGCGGCAAGATCCTGGCCGACGACACCCCAGCCGGGCTGCTCGAGAGCACCGGCGCCCGCAATGTCGAGCATGCGTTCCTCTCCCTCGTGGGGGCGTCCTGATGCGGCCCCGGATCACGCTGGCGGTGGCGGGGCGGGTGCTACGACAGCTGCGGCACGACCACCGGACGACGGCGATGCTCGTCGTCCTCCCAGCCGTCGTGCTCACGCTGCTGTGGTGGATGTTCAACGGACGTGGCTTCGGCTTCACCAACCTCGGCCCGCCTCTGCTCGCGCTGATCCCTTTCATCGTGATGTTCCTGGTCACCTCGGTCACCACGCTGCGCGAGCGGTCGTCGGGGACCCTCGAACGGCTGCTCGCGATGCCGACCGGGAAGCTCGACTTCCTCGGCGGCTACGCCATCGCCTTCGGCCTCGCCGCGACGGTGCAGTCGGTGGTCGCCGTACTCCTGTGCGTCTCGGCGCTCGGGCTCGACGTGGCAGGGCCGGTGTGGATGCTCACCGTGGTCGCGGTCGCGGACGCCGTGCTCGGCGCCGCGCTGGGGCTGTTCGTCTCCGCGTTCGCCCGCACGGAGTTCCAGGCCGTCCAGTTCATGCCCGCCATCGTGATCCCGCAGATCCTGCTGTGCGGTCTGTTCATCGACCGTGCCCTGATGCCGGGCGTGCTCTCGGCGATCTCGGACCTGCTGCCGCTGTCCTATGCCGTCGACGCGATGAACACGGTCTCCACGACGACCTCCGACTCCTTCGGCGGGGTCGACCCGAGCGTGTGGGGTGACCTCGCGGTGATCGCCGGGTACGCCCTGGCGTCCCTGGCTCTGGGGGCGGCGACACTGCGACGGCGCACCGCGTAGCCTGGGACAGCCGGTGCCGCGACGAGGCGGCCGGCGACGACGGGAGGAATTTCGGTGTTACGGCAGCCGTTGCTGTTGCTCGCGCGCAGCACGACAGTGAAGAACCTGGTCAGCACGATGCCTGTGTCGAGCCACATCGTGAACCGCTACGTCCCCGGCGAGACCACGGAGACCGCCGTCGAGGCGACCCGTGCGTTGATCGAGGACGGCCTCCACGTGACCCTCGACTTCCTCGGCGAGGACACCCTCGACCGGGAGCAGGCCGACCACACGGTGGCGGCCTACCTCGACCTCCTCGCCTCTCTGAGCGAGCACAACCTGGCGCGCAACGCCGAGGTCTCCGTGAAGCTCTCCGCGATCGGGCAGGCCCTTCCGGGTGACGGCGAGAAGCTCGCGCTCGAGAACGCGCGCACGATCTGCCACGCCGCCCGCAACGCCGGCACCACGGTCACTCTCGACATGGAGGACCACACCACCACCGACTCGACCCTGGGGATCCTGCGCGAGCTGCGCAAGGACTTTCCCGAGACCGGTGCCGTGCTCCAGGCATACCTGCACCGCACCGAGGCCGACTGCCGGGACCTGGCGTACGAAGGGTCGCGGGTGCGGCTCTGCAAGGGCGCCTACAAGGAGCCCGAGACCGTGGCCTTCCAGGACCGCGCCGAGGTCGACAAGTCCTACGTGCGCTGCCTCAAGGTGCTCATGAGCGGCCAGGGGTACCCGATGGTCGCGAGCCACGACCCACGGCTGATCGACATCGCCGGCGCCCTCGCGACCCGCTACGACCGCACCCAGGGGTCCTACGAGTTCCAGATGCTCTACGGGATCCGGCCCGACGAGCAGCAGCGGCTCGCCGAGGCGGGGGAGAAGGTCCGGGTCTACCTGCCCTACGGCAACGAGTGGTACGGCTACCTCATGAGACGCATGGCCGAGCGCCCGTCCAACCTGCGATTCTTCCTGAGGTCGTTGGTCTCGAAGAAGTGAGGGAGGTCCTGCCGTGTCCCAGCTAGCCATCATCGGCGCCGGCGTCATGGGGGAGACCCTGCTCTCCGGCCTGATCCGCGCCGGGCGGAACGTCGGCGAGCTGCTGGTCGGCGAGAAGCGGCCCGAGCGCGCCGCCGAGCTCGAGGAGCGGTACGGCGTCGCCGTGGTCGGCAACGTCGAGGCCGCCCAGAAGGCCGAGACCCTCGCCCTGGTGGTGAAGCCCCAGGACATGGACGACCTCCTCAAGGAGATCTCGCCCGTCGTACGCCCCGGCCAGCTCGTCGTCTCGCTCGCCGCCGGAATCACGACCGCCTTCCTCGAGGCTCGGCTCCAGGAGGGTGTCGCCGTCGTCCGGGTCATGCCGAACACGCCGGCGCTCGTGGACGAAGGGATGGCCGCGATCTCGCGGGGGTCGCACTGCGACGAGCAGCACCTCGTCGAGGCGGAGGCGCTGATGGCCTCGATCGGCAGGGTGATCCGGGTGCCGGAGAAGCAGCAGGACGCCGTCACGGCGGTGTCGGGCTCCGGCCCGGCATACATCTTCTTCGTCGTCGAGGCGATGATCGAGGCCGGCGTGCACCTCGGCCTTCCCCGCGCGACGGCCGCCGAGCTCGTCATGCAGACCGTGGTCGGGTCCGCGAAGCTGCTCCGGGAGACCGGGGAGCACCCTGTGGTGCTGCGTGAACGGGTCACCTCGCCCGCGGGTACGACGGCCGCAGCGATGCGCGTGCTCGAGGACCACAAGGTCCGCGCCGCATTCCTCGGCGCCCTCGAGGCCGCCCGGGACCGCTCCCGCGCACTGCCGAAGGTCTCTGACTCCTAGCGCGTCCTCGGACGGTGCTGGACTCTTCCCTCGGACGCTAGCGCGTCCTCGGACGGTGCTGGACTCTTCCCTCGGACGCTAGCGCGTCCTCGGGAAGCCGAGATCCACCTCGGACGTCGCCGGGTCGGGCCAGCGCGAGGTCACCACCTTGGACCGGGTGTAGAAGTTCAGGCCGTCCTGGCCGTACATGTGGCTGTCGCCGAACAGCGACGCCTTCCACCCGCCGAAGGAGTAGTAGGCCACCGGGACCGGGATCGGCACGTTGATGCCGACCATGCCGACCTCGACGTCGTGCTGGTAGCGGCGCGCCGCCCCGCCGTCGCGGGTGAAGATCGCGGTGCCGTTGGCGTAGGGGTTGGCGTTGACCAGGCGCAGCGCGTCGTCGTAGGTCTCCGCCCGCACGACGCAGAGCACCGGTCCGAAGATCTCGTCCGTGTAGACCGTCATCTCCGCAGTGACGTGGTCGAGCAGCGTGGTGCCGAGGAAGAAGCCGGCAGGCGGCAGGTCCGTCTCGCGGCCGTCGACGACCACCGAGGCGCCCGCCTCCGCACCCGCGCCGATGTAGGAGGCCACCCGGTCGCGATGCTCCGCGGTGATCAGCGGCCCCATGTCCGTGCCGGGCACCGCTCCGTCACCGATGGCGAGCTTCGGCAGCCGCGCGGCGATCGCGTCGACGAGCGGCTCACCGACCGAGCCCACAGCGACCACGACGGAGATCGCCATGCAGCGTTCCCCGGCGGAGCCGTAGCCCGCGGAGACTGCCGCGTCGGCGGCCAGGTCGACGTCTGCGTCGGGCAGGACGACCATGTGGTTCTTCGCCCCGCCCAAGGCCTGTACCCGTTTGCCGTGGGAGGTTCCGCTCTCGTAGATGTAGCGCGCGACGGGGGTCGAGCCGACGAAGCTCACAGCGGCGACGTCGGGGTGGGTGAGCAGCCCGTCCACCGCCTCCTTGTCCCCGTGGAGCACGGTGAACACGCCGTCGGGAAGGCCGGCCTCCTGCCACAGCTCTGCCAGGAGGAGGGAGGCGGACGGGTCCTTCTCGCTCGGCTTGAGGACGAACGCGTTGCCGGCCGCGATCGCGTTCGCGCACATCCACAGCGGCACCATGACCGGGAAGTTGAAAGGCGTGATCCCGGCGACGACACCGAGCGGTTGTCGCATCGAGTACACGTCCACCCCGCTGGAGACCTGCTCGGAGTAACCGCCCTTGAGCAGCTGGGGTACGCCGGTCGCGAACTCGACGTTGTCGAGGCCTCTCGCCACCTCGCCCGCGGCATCGGCCAGCACCTTGCCGTGCTCGGCCGTGACGATCGCGGCCAGGTCGTCCGCGCGGTCGTGCAGCAGCTGTCGGAAGGCGAAGAGCACCGCGGCCCTGCGCGAGAGAGACGACTCCCGCCACTCCAGGGCGGCGTCCCTTGCGCCGGCCACGGCGGCCGCTACGTCGTCGGCTGAGGCGAGAAGGACCTCGCCGGTGACCTCGCCCGTGGCCGGGTTGTGGACCGGCGCGCTGCGTGACGAGCCGAGCGCCGAGCGCGTGCCACTGATCCAGTGCTGAATGTGGGTTGTCACGGGGCAATCGTACTTCTGGGCGACTCGGCGTCCACCGAATCAGTTGCCGAGGTTGAGCTGACGCAGGCGCGTGGGACTGTCTCGCGGCATCGTCTCGCGCCCCGTGGGACGCTCGGTGGGACCGGGCAACCACGCGAGGAACCAGGTAGTAGCGTGGCTACATGGCCGGCCGTGCGTGCGTCGTGTTCGACAAGACACTCACCGACTACGACTTCGGCCCCACTCATCCGATGTCGCCGGTGCGGGTGGACCTCACCATGCGGCTCGCCGACGAGCTCGGTGTGCTTGCCGCACCCGGCGCCGAGGGCACCGGGCTGCACCAGGTGGCGGCGCCCGTCGCGAGCGACGACCTCATCGCGAGCGTCCACACGGCGGGCCTGATCGAGGCCGTCCAGCGGATGAGTCGCGACCCGTACCAGGTCGACGAGGCACACGGTCTGGGGTCCGAGGACAACCCGACCTTCGAGAACATGCACGGCGCGGCGGCGCACATCGTCGGCGCCTCGGTCGAGGCCGCGCGTCGGGTCTGGACCGGCGAGATGCTCCACGCGGCGAACATCACCGGCGGTCTGCACCATGCGATGCCGAGTCGCTCGAGCGGCTTCTGCATCTACAACGACGTGGCGGTCGCCATCCGCTGGTTGCTCGACAACGGCGCACAGCGGGTGGCGTACGTCGACGTCGACGTCCACCACGGCGACGGTGTCGAGAAGGTCTTCTGGGACGACCCGCGGGTGCTCACGATCAGCCTGCACGAGACCGGGCAGATGCTGTTCCCCGGGACCGGCTTCCCCCAGGACACCGGTGGCCCGGACGCCCCGGGCAGCGCTGTGAACGTCGCCCTTCCCCCCGGTACGGCGGACGCCGGGTGGTTGCGGGCCTTCCACGCGGTCGTGCCTCCCCTGGTCCGGGAGTTCGCCCCAGACATCCTGGTCACCCAGCACGGCTGCGACTCCCACATCGAGGACCCGCTCGCGCACCTGATGCTCACCGTCGACGGACAGCGCGCGACGTATCTCGCGCTGCATGACCTGGCGCACGAGGTCTGTGACGGCAAGTGGGTCGTCACCGGCGGGGGCGGCTACGCGGTCGTCGACGTGGTGCCTCGCGCCTGGACACACCTGCTCGCGATCGTCGGGGGGACGCCGCTCGACCCGCACACGCAGACGCCGGAGGGCTGGCGTGAACACGTGCAGACGCTGCTCGGACGGGTGGCTCCGTTCCGGCTCACGGACGGTCGCGCACCCGCGTACCGGGACTGGTCCGGCGGCTACGACCCGGCCACATGGCTAGACCGGGCGATCCACGCCACGCGTGAGGCCGCCTTCCCGCTCAACGGGCTCGATCACCAACCTTGGTGACCTAGCAGCCGATCGGACGCGTGTCTGTCACGACACGCAACGGTATGGGTAAAAAGAGCCCGAAAAGTCACCCCTACCCCACGGGTCACTCTAGGCTCTATTCTCACCTAAGCACATACGTTAGGTCTCCGGTGGGGAAGCCGGGGACGTGGTGTGCTGTGAAAGTGCGGTGCCTGATGGCCACAAACAACTCAGGGGACATCTCCGACGTGAAGTTCCTGACCGTCGCCGAAGTGGCGACGGTCATGCGCGTCTCCAAGATGACCGTGTACCGCCTCGTGCACTCCGGCGAACTGCCGGCTGTGCGAGTGGGGCGCTCGTTCCGAGTGCCTGAGAACGCGGTGAACGAGTACCTGCGCAAGAGCTTCTTCCAGACCGGTTGAGCTCGCGTAGACACAACAGACGACGACGGTGGCGGCCTCCTGAGGGAGACCGCCACCGTCGTCGTTGTGCCGGGAGCTCGTCGGTCCGACGTTCCTCAGTAGCGGAGGAAGTTGGCGGCCACGACCCATTGCCCGGTGGCGTCAGGCGTGGCGCCGACGCCGATCCGGCGCGATTTGGGGCTCAGCAGAATTGCGCGGTGCCCCGGCGAGTGCATCCACATCTGCACGAGCATGCGGGGAGGCATCGTCCCGCGTCCCAGCGTCTCGCCGGCGTACACCGCGTTGCAGCGCTCGAGGAGGTCGGACATCGACTGGTGGAAGAACGCATGGTTCGCCGCGAGGTAGCGGCTCCACCGCTCGGCGCTGGCGTCGGCGCAGGAGGCCAGGCGAAGACGCGGAAGCCCATGGTTGGCGCGGCGGACGTTCACCAGGCGTTGCACCTGCTGCTCGTAGGTGTCGGGCGCCGACAGCACGGTTGTCGCCGCCAAGGTGCCCGTCTGCGCGGCGGTCGCAGGAGCCGCGCCTGCGCCCGGGACGCCGAGGCTGACCATCGACGAGACGGCGGCCGCCAGCACGAGCCGGGTTGCGAAGCGGTTGACTGGGTGTGGGCGCAAGGCGCCAAGGCTTCGAAGGTTCATCGCTAAGGCCCCTCCCAAGGCCTCATGAGCGTGGCCGGAGGTGCTCCCTCATTGCGCGGGATGCGACTTCGGCCACGAGAAAGCTGAGCTGCTGCTCCTTGCGAACAACATCCCAGCGGCGGTTACGTCATAAACGTGCTTGGTGGAGCAAACTGCCGTATCGCCATCATTCGTCCCTCAGTATGCCCGGATTGGTGGGGCGCGTGAGCAAACTGTGAAGAAAGATGTCAAGGGGACACTCTGGGCGATCCTCCGGTTTCGCCCCGGATGGGCCGGAGGCGACCGGATCGGTGGACCCGTAAGGTGCCGGCTCGAGGCATTTGGGCCGTTCTTCGGGATGGAGATGGTCGGGGGCCTTGTGTGCCCGCTGTCCGGGCTCATGGTCCAGCCCGCGGCCGATTTCCACCGCTGAGCACCCGACAAGTAGGCTTGGCCCTTGGTGTCGTGGCGGCGAGCGTGCCGACGCGATCGACTCGAGGTCTCGAAAGGTCCACAGTGGGTTCTGTCATCAAGAAGCGCCGGAAGCGTATGGCGAAGAAGAAGCACCGCAAGCTGCTCAAGAAGACGCGAATCCAGCGTCGTCGTCAGGGCAAGTAACCCCCGGTTTCGCGCCGTTTGCGAGGTGGACGACTGATGGGACGCGTCGTGCTCGTCACGGGGGTCTCTGGTGACCTCGGTGGCCGGTTCGCGCGCCTGCTTTCGGCCGATCCTGGCGTGGAGCGCGTGATCGGCGTCGACGTCGTGCCCCCGCGTGGGGACATGGGGGACGTCCGGTTCGTCCGGGCGGACATCCGCAACCCGGTCATCGCCAAGGTCATCGCGGGCGAAGACGTCGACACGGTCGTGCACATGAGCGTCATCGCGACGCCGGGCACGGCTGGGGGACGCTCCTCCATGAAGGAGCTCAACGTCATCGGCACGATGCAGCTCCTCGCGGCCTGCCAGAAGTCGCCGAGCCTCAGACGGCTCGTGGTGCGCTCGTCGACCGCCGTCTACGGCTCGTCCTCCCGCGACCCCGCCATGTTCAGCGAGGACATGGCGCCCAAGCGCATGCCCCGGTCGGGCTTCGCGAAGGACGTCGTGGAGGTCGAGGGCTACGTCCGGGGCTTCGCTCGTCGTCGTCCCGACGTGGAGGTGACCATGTTGCGGTCGGCGAACACGGTCGGGCCCAAGGTCAGCTCCCCGATGGCCCTGTACTTCAGGCTGCCCGTCGTACCCACCATCTTGGGGTTCGACGCTCGCCTCCAGTTCCTCCACGAGGACGACCTGCTCCGGGCGCTCACCCACTCGACCCTCGCGGGCGTGCACGGGACCTTCAACGTCGCCGGCGAGGGCATCGTCATGCTCTCGCAGGCGCTTCGCCGGCTCGGCAAGCCGTCGATCCCGATGCCGGCGTTCGCGGCGAGCCGGGTCGGCTCGCTCGTGCGCCAGTCCCGGGTTGCCGACTTCTCGCCGGAGCAGATGGCCTACCTCACCTACGGACGCGGCGTCGACACGACGCGGATGCGGGACGTGCTCGGCTTCGAGCCCGAGCACACCACGGCCTCCGCGCTCGACGACCTCCACCGGGCGATGGGCCCGGGAATCATCTCGGCCGACCGTGTGGGCGCGGTCGAGGACTTCGTGACGCATGCCCTGGGAGCCGGCCGTGGCTGATGCAGAGATCATCCCGATCGGCACGCGCGGTCGGCCCGGTCGCGGGTCCGGGAGTGAGAAGCCTTCGAGCTCGGCGCGCAAGCTCGCCGGCCCCGGCGCCAAGGGGACGGCGAAGTCGGCCGCAGCGAAGAAGCCCGCGAAGGAGCCGGCCAAGACCTCGCGGGTCCCTGACCCCTCGCCCGCACCAGCCGCCGAGCAGGTCAAGCGACGCAGGCGGCCCACAGCCGATCGGCAGCCTCCGGTCAACGAGCCGGCAGCGCCGGCCGCCCAGGATGCGTCAGATGCCGGTACGGCGGACGATTCCTCGTTCCTCGAGCCCGCGGCAGCCGGCACGCCCGAGACGTCGAGCACCACGACTCGAGACCGGGGCCTGGGCGACGGGATCCCCGTCACGGACTGGCTCCAGGCCTTCACGACCGCGTCGAAGGAGATCTTCGGTGAGGACTGGGAGCCGCGGCTCGCGGAGTTCCTGGCCTTCCTGCGCCGGCGGGTCACCGGCGACTACGCCGTCGACGAGTACGGCTTCGACGCCGAGGTGACCGAGCGGTTCTTCTACGCCGCGATCCGTCCCATCGCGGAGAAGTGGTTCCGGGTCGAGGTCCGCGGCGCCGACAACATTCCGGTCGAGGGCGGCGCACTCGTGGTGTCGAACCACTCCGGCACCGTCCCCGTCGACGGGCTGGTGACCGGCGTCAGCATCCACGACCACACCGGCCGCCATCTGCGTCCCCTGGGTGCGGACCTGGTCTTCCGTCTTCCGATCATCGGTGAGCTCGCCCGGAAGGGTGGCGCGACGCTGGCCTGCAATGCCGACGCCGAGCGCATGCTTCGCGGGGGCGAGCTCGTCGGCGTCTGGCCAGAAGGGTTCAAGGGCATCGGCAAGCCCTACTCCGAGAGGTACAAGCTCCAGCGCTTCGGCCGCGGTGGCTTCGTGTCCGCGGCGTTGCGCACCGGCGTGCCGATCGTGCCTTGCGCAGTGGTCGGCGCGGAGGAGATCTACCCGCTGGTCGGGAACCTCCCGTCGCTGGCGCGGCTGCTTGGCGTGCCCTACATCCCGATCACGCCACTCTTCCCGTTGCTCGGCCCCCTCGGCCTGTTGCCGCTTCCTTCGAAGTGGCTGATCGAGTTCGGGGAGCCGATCCGCACCGACTCCTACGACGATGGCGCTGCCGACGACCCGATGCTGGTGTTCAACGTGACCGACCAGGTGCGCGAGACCATCCAGCAGACGTTGTACTCGCTGCTCATGCAGCGTCGTTCGGTCTTCCACTGACCCGGGAGGATCTGGAGCACGGCGCTCTGGTCGGTTCAACGGATCGAAGGGTTCACGGGTTTCGTGGAGGCCGGAAACCCGGCGAACGAGAGGCCGGCGGAGCGCTGGAAGGGCGTCGAGGGACGCCGGGACTCAGGGGAGCAGGCCGCCGGTGTCGGGGAGAAGGGTCTCGACGACACCGCTGAGATCGGTGCCGGCGCCGAGGTCGCCTGCCCCGCTGGGACTGGTCTTGGTCGTGCTCCCACCGTCGAGTCCGGGGAGCAGCGACGGCCAGGTCGGCGAGGGAAGCACGGTGGGCGGCTGCGCCTCGCCGGCGGGCGCGCTCGGTGTATCGGTCGGCGCGGCCACGGAAGGAGCACCGGCGTCCTTCTTGGCCGCCGCGAGCGTGTCCTTGCCGACCACCACCGGGTGGCTGTTGGCGAGCTCGCGCGTCGCGGCGAGCGCGAGAGCGCGGTCGACCTCGGCGCGGGCCAGGAAGATGCCGGGGACCTCGACGGTGGGCAGGTCGGCTGCGCAGCTTCGGCACAGCGCCGATGCCTCGCGATCGATGTCGTGCAGGAGGATCGCCGCCGCGGCCAGCTCGTCCTGAGCGTCGGAGGGAACGGTGTCCGCCAGCGCCTTGAGCGTGCCGATGCCCTGGGTGGTGAAGCTGCGGACCTCGATGATCGACTGCGGGTCGCCCGTCTCGCGGAACGACTCGAAGAGGAGGTCCGAGCCCTCGGTCGCCGAGGAGGAGAACTCCGCAAGCGTCTGCGGCACGCGGGGCTCACCCCCGGCGGTCGAGGCGTGGACGAGCCCCTCGACCTCGACGAGCCTGTCGGAGGCCTGGTGCAGCAGGTCCTGCCCCTTGCCGGCGTTGCTCATGTTGAGGCCGGTCTCGGCCCGCTCGATGCCTCGCTTGATCGGGTAGAGCGCGTCGCCCGGCAGCGAGCCTTGCGCGGCAGCGGCCATGGTCGTGGTGCCGCCGATGAGGACGAACGCCGACGCCGCGGCGACCAGGCGACGCTCGCGGCGGCCGCGCTGTCGCACGGGGAGAAGCAGGCTCGCCGTCTCGGGCTTGAGGGCGGTTTCGGCCTCGAGCATCAGCCGACTACGAAGGTCGGCGGCGAAATCGGCCCGCGGCGCGACCGGCTGCTGGTCGCGCATCGCCGTGACGAGCTGGAGCAGGGTGGTGAGCTCCGCACCGCCGGGGGCGCGGTTCTCCGCGTCACCGTCGACGGCGGCGGCGAACTCCTCGGCGCTTCGTCGCGCCTGGAACAAGGAGGTCATCGAGCTCGTCCTGTCCGTGAGTCGTGTTGTGCGCCGGTGTGGCCTGTCACGGCGTCTAACGACCTAGCGAACGTCAAGGTTACGGGGCGTGACGCAGCCCACCCTTGACATGGCCGGCAAAGCCAGGTGGCGAGAGGCGCCCGGCTCATCGCAGGCCCTCCGGAAGCAGCTTGGCGAGGTTTCGCACGCCGCGCAGCTGGAGCTGCTTGATGGCGCCGTCGCTGCGACCGAGGATCTTGGCGGTCTCGGCGATCGAGAGACCCTGCAGGAAGCGCATGATCAGGCACTCCTGCTGCTCGGACGGCAGCTCGCCGAGGGCCTGCAGGAGAGCCTCGTTGGTGAGCGAGGCGAGCACGGCGTTCTCGGGGCCGTCGGTAGCCGAGTCGTGGGCGCCCATGTCCTCGGTCGCGAACTCGAGGCGGGTCCGGCCGGCCTTGTAGTGGTCGGCGGTGAGGTTGCGGGCGATGGTCATCAGCCAGGCGCCGAAGTCCTTGCCCTGCCACTTGAACGAGCTCATGCTTCGCAGCGCCCGGAAGAAGGTCTCGGAGGTGAGGTCCTCGGCGAGCGCGACCGACCCGACGCGGTAGTAGATGAAGCGGTAGACCGAGGCGTTGTAGTGGTCGTAGAGCATGCCGAAAGCCTCGGAGTCACCGCCGCGAGCGAGTTCGACGAGTGCGATGAGCCGGTAGCCCTCTGCCTGGTCCGCCTCGGACGAGCAGGCGAGGTCGGAGTCGGGCCCGCCGGGCTCCATGGAGCTGCCCGGCGGGTTGTAGTCGAGCGCCTCGGACAGCAACCACTGGGGCTGGCGTGAGATCTGTGGCACATCTGCGCATGCCAGCGCGGGGGAGGGGTATAGGGCAGACGCCAGCGCCAGGCGCAGCGCGGTGAACCCGCGCGCGAAGTCGGCACTGCGCGTGTACATCGGATCGAACTCCCTCGTCGGCCCTGGTGGCCGTGCTCCCTATTCAGCAACCCCAGGCTAGAGGGGCTTGTCACGGTTTGTGAACCGCCTGTAACTCAGAGTTGCAGCAAATTGGAGTGTTCCCCATCACAAATCATGACAAACCTCATCCGACTTTTCTGCGGATGGCCAAAGCGGCCGCGACGCCGCCGCTGACGGCCCCGGTGACACCTGCTGCGAACAGCCCGGCCCGGGCAGCCTTCCTGCCCGTGCGGTAGTCGCGGATGCGCCAGCCGTTCGCACGCGCGTGGTCGCGGAGCTTGGAGTCGGGGTTGATGACGCACGGGTCTCCGACCATGGAGAGCATCGGCAGGTCGTTGTAGGAGTCGGAGTACGCCGAGCACCTGGCGAGGTCCAAGCCCTCGCGGTCGGCGAGCGCTCGGATCGCCTCTCCCTTCGCCGGCCCGTGCAGCATCTCGCCGACCAGGCGGCCGGTGTACACGCCGTCGACGTGCTCGGAGACCGTGCCGAGGGCCCCGGTGAGGCCGAGACGTCTCGCGATGATGTTGGCGATCTCGATCGGGGCGGCAGTGACGAGCCACACGCGCTGGCCCTGGTCGAGGTGGAGCTGCGCCAGCGCGCGCGTGCCGGGCCAGATCCGGTGGGCCATCGCCTCCTCGAAGATCTCCTCGCCCAAGGACTCGAGCTCCTCGACGCGGTGGCCCTTGATGAAGTTGAGTGCCGAGGCGCGCGCCTCCGCTACGTGCTCAGGGTCCTCGACGCCGACGACGCGGAAGTAGGCCTGTTTCCAGGCCGCTCCGAGGATGTCGCGCGTGGTGAAGAACTTCCTGCGGTGGAGGCCCTTGGCCAGGTGGAAGATCGAGGCGCCCTGCATGATCGTGTTGTCCACGTCGAAGAACGCCGCTGAGGTCGGGTCGGGTGGTGTCGCGAGGGCCGACTCCACCTCGGCCGCCGAGGCCGCGGCCTCGCCGGCGAGAACGGACCGGCTGCGTAGGTCGGCGGGGTGGTTGTTGCGGGTCCGCTGCCGTCTGTTGGATTGCGCCGCGTTCACACGGTCACCCTAGTGTCCGGCCGCCGCGGCGGTCACCGGGTCCGGCGCCGGGACAAAGCTCGGTTATGTGTAAGACTCGACGCCGTGAGAGCAGTCTCCAACCTCGCCGATCTGCTGAGCCTTGCAGCCCAGGAGAACCCCGAGCGGGTCGCGATCGTGGAGGCCCCCTCCGGAAGGCGACTCACGTGGGCCGAGCTCGACGCCGAGGCCGACCGGGTCGCGCATGCGCTGTCCGGTCTCGGTCTGGTCGCTGGGCACCGCGTCATGCTCGCTCTCTCCAACCGGGTCGAGTTCGTGGCCACCTACTTCGGCGCGCTCCGCGCCCGGCTCGTTGCGGTGCCCGTCAACCCGCGCTCGGCCACGGGCGAGATGGTCCGCATGATCGCCGACTGCGGAGCGAGGGTCGTCGTGGCCGACCAGAGCACGGTCACGACCGTCCGGTCCGCTGTCGCCGGGCTCGAGGACGCGCTGGTCGGTGCTGACGCGGAGCTCCGGTCCAGGACGAGCGTTCCTCGCGTCGTCGTCGCCTCGGCGCCCACCCTTCCGGGCGAGATCGCCTACGGCGACCATGTCGGCAGCGAGGCGAGGCTGCTTCCCCCGCCGCACGATCCCGAGGCTCTCGCCGTGCTGCTCTACACCAGCGGTACGTCCGGTCGGCCGCGCGCGGCCATGCTCAGCCACCGGGCCCTGCTGGCCAACATCGAGCAAGCCGCGGCCATCGAGCCGTCCCTGATCACCGGCGACGACGTGGTGCTCGGCGTGCTTCCGCTGTTCCACGTGTACGGCCTCAACGCGGTCCTCGGCCAGGTCGTGCGGCAGCAGGCCCGCATCGTGCTGGTCCAGGGCTTCGACGTCGACGGCACCCTCGTCGTCATCGAGGACGAGGCGGTGACCGTCGTACCCGTCGCGCCGCCGGTGTTCGCCCACTGGCGCGGCGTCGAGGACCTCGCCGAGAGGCTGCGCAGCGTGCGAGTCGTGCTGTCGGGCTCGGCGCCGCTGGCACCGGACCTGGTCGCGGAGTTCGAGCAGCGCTCCGGGGTCACCGTGCACCAGGGGTACGGGCTGACGGAGGCGGCGCCGGTCGTGACCTCGACGCAGTGCAGCAAGACCCAGAAGCGAGGTTCGGTGGGCTCGGCCCTGCCGGGCATCTCGATCCGGCTCCTCGACGACGCCGGCCAGCAGCCGACGGGCGAGGACCCCGGGGAGATCCTGGTCAAGGGCGACAACCTCTTCTCCGGCTACTGGCCCGACGGGGCGGACGGGCCCCGCGAGGACGGCTGGTGGGCCACCGGCGACGTCGGCTTCCTCGACCCCGACGGCGCGCTGTTCCTCGTCGACCGGGTCAAGGAGGTCGTGATCGTCTCCGGCTTCAACGTGTACCCGGTCGAGGTCGAGGACGTCATCGCCGAGGTCGACGGGGTGGCGGAGGCCGCGGTGATCGGTGTCGCCGACGAGAAGACCGGTGAGGCGGTGGTGGCCTACGTGAAGCCGGCTGCCGGCGCCTACGTCGAGTTCGACCAGCTGGCGGGCCGGGTGCGCGAGCACTGCGCCGTCCGGCTCGCCCGGTTCAAGCAGCCGAGTGTCGTCAAGGTCGTCGACGAGCTGCCTCACACGGTCACCGGCAAGGTCGCCAAGGGCCGGCTTCGGGCCACCGAGCGCCGCCGACACCTGGGCATCCTCGAATGAGCGGACACATCACCGAGCTGGGCGAGACCCCGCCCCGGGTCGTGCTCTACTCCAAGCCCGGCTGCCACCTGTGTGACGACGCCCGTGAGGTGGTCGCGGCGGTCTGCGCGGAGCTCGGTGAGAGCTTCGACGAGGTCGACATCACGACGTCGGAGGAGCTGATGCGGACCTTCGGTGAGCAGATCCCGGTGACCTTCGTCGACGGGGAGCAGCACGACTTCTGGAGGGTCGACCCGAAGCGTCTCCGAGCGGCACTCGTCTAGACCTCTGGAGAGGCTGTCTCGACCCCCCGATCGGGTGAGACAGGTCACGTGTGCTAGGGGTTCGGACGTCCCAGTTTGTTCCCACGTTCACAAACTCCTAAAGTGAGCCAAGCCCCCGGTCAGTGCGCCCCGAGAGACGGGTGATCCGCGCTCCGGTGGGTTCCAGGAGAGTCGTGACCTCTACGCACAGCAGCCGCAACGGCACCGCCACAGGCGAGGGTGCCGGCGGACGTGCGTCCCGGTCCGAGGTCAGGCCGGACTCGAGGCCCGGCTCTCGGCCCGAGGCAGCCGCGTCGACCCGAGCGCCGGAGCGGGGGATCCCCGAGGCCACCGTCGCCCGCCTGCCGATCTACCTGCGCGCGCTCATCACCTTGGCCGATCGGGGCATCGCCACCTGCTCCAGCGAGGAGCTGGCCACCGCCGCGGGCGTGAACAGCGCGAAGCTGCGCAAGGACCTCTCCTACCTCGGCTCCTACGGGACTCGCGGGGTCGGCTACGACGTGGAGTACCTCCGCTACCAGATCGCCCGCGAGATCGGGGTGACCCAGGACTGGCCCGTCGTCATCGTCGGGATCGGTAACCTCGGCCACGCGCTGGCGAACTACTCCGGCTTCACCTCGCGCGGGTTCCGGATCGTCGCCCTCCTCGACAGCGACCCGGCCAGGCTCGGCGAGTCGGTCGGTCCGATGAACATCCGGGGCACCCACGAGCTCGAGGCGATCGTCGACGAGCACGACGTCGCGATCGGGGTGATCGCCACGCCCGCCGCGGCGGCACAAGGGGTCTGCGACCGGCTTGTGGCGGGAGGCGTCACGAGCATCCTGAACTTCGCGCCGACGGTGCTGTCGGTCCCCGCCGGTGTCGACGTACGCAAGGTCGACCTGTCCATCGAGCTGCAGATCCTCGCCTACCACGAGCAGCGCAAGGCGATGAGCGCCCCGCACGACGCCGAGCTGGCGACGGTGGTGGAGTCGGCATGAGCGTCCTCGTCGTGGGCGTCTCCCACAAGACCGCTCCGGTCTCGGTGCTCGAGCAGCTCGCGCTCGACACCGACGGGGTCGTGAAGCTGATCAACGACGTCGCCGAGTCCGAGCACGTGCTCGAGGCGACGGCACTCGCCACCTGCAACCGCATCGAGATCTACGCCGACGTGGACCGCTTCCACGGCAGTGTGGAGACCGTCTCCAGGCTCCTCTGCGAGCGTGCGGGCCAGAGCCCCGAGGACGTCGTGCCGCACCTGTACGTCCACTACGACGACGGCGCCGTCTCCCATCTGTTCAACGTCGCCTCGGGTCTGGACTCGATGGTGGTCGGAGAGGGCCAGATCCTCGGCCAGGCGCGCGACGCCCTGCGCGTCGGCCAGGAGACCGGGACGATCGGGCCATCGCTCAACCTGCTTTTCCAGCAGGCTCTCCGGGTCGGCAAGCGCGCTCACGCGGAGACCGACATCGACCGCGCCGCACCCTCTCTCGTCACCGCCGCCCTCGAGCGCGCAACCGAGCACGTCGGACCCGTGGCGGGCAAGCGCGTGGTCGTGGTCGGCGCTGGAGCCATGGCGTCCCTCGCCGTGTCCACGGTCGCTCGGATGGACGCCGCCGACGTGGCGATCGCGAACCGCACAGACGCCCGTGCAGCGCGGCTTGCAGAGCAGTACGCCGGTCGTGTCGCGCAGCTCTCGGAGCTCCGGGACGAGATCGCGGCGGCCGACATCCTGATCTCGTGCACCGGTGCGGCCGGGGTCGTGCTCTCCCTGAGCCAGGTCGCCGCGGCCCGCAACCACGCCACCAAGCCGCTTGCCGTGCTCGACCTCGCGCTGCCCCACGACGTCGACCCCGCAGTCTCCGAGCTTCCTGGCATCGCGCTGGTCGGCCTGACCCGGCTGGCGCAGGACCTCCACGACACCGAGACGGGCTCCGACGTGAGCGCGGTCAAGGAGATCGTCACGCAGGAGATCAGCGCCTTCCTGGCAGCCCGGCGCTCGGCGAACGTCACCCCGACCGTGGTCGCGCTGCGCACGATGGCCACCGGCGTCGTCGAGGCCGAGGTCGAACGCCTGCTGATGCGACTGCCCGACCTCGACCCGCAGATCCGCTCGGAGGTCGAGCTGTCGATCCGCCGGGTCGCCGACAAGCTCCTGCACCAGCCGACCGTGCGCGTGAAGGAGCTCGCGAACGAGGCCGGCGCAGTGTCCTACGCCGCCGCGCTCGCCAAGCTCTTCGCGCTCGACGCCGACGCGGTCAACGCCGTGACCCGAGCGGAGGGGGTGTGATGAGCGACTCGACCACCGAGCAGGGCCCGCTGCGGGTCGGCACCCGTGCGTCCCTCCTCGCGAAGACCCAGAGCGAGACCGTCGCCGCAGCGCTACGCAAGGCACTCGACCGCGAGGTCGTCCTCGTGGAGGTCACCACGGAGGGCGACGTCTCGGCAGCCTCCCTCGCCTCGATGGGCGGTGCCGGCGTGTTCGTCAGCGCGCTGCGCGAGGCGCTGCTGCGTGGTGCCGTCGACGTCGCCGTCCACTCGCTCAAGGACCTCCCGACCGCCCCCTGCGACGGAGTCGCCCTGGCCGCAGTACCCCTCCGGGAGGACCCGCGTGACGTGATCGTGGCGCGCGACGGGCTGACCCTCGGCGAGCTGCCGGTGGGATCGCGCGTCGGGACGGGTTCGCCACGACGCGCCGCCCAGCTCGCCGCCCTCGGGCTCGGGCTGGAGATCGTGGACATCCGTGGCAATGTGGACACCCGGATCAAGAAGGTGTCCTCCGGTGAGCTCGACGCCGTCGTGCTCGCCCGCGCGGGTCTGGCCAGGATCGGTCGGCTCGACGAGGTGACCGAGGTGCTCGACCCCCTGCAGATGCTTCCCGCACCCGGACAGGGTGCGCTGGCAGTCGAGTGTCGTAGCGACGACGAGTTCCTGGTCGACCAGGTTCGACTTGCGCTCGACCACGACCGCACCCGCGCAGCCGTGACGGCTGAGCGGACCGTGCTCAACGCGCTCGAGGCCGGTTGCTCGGCCCCCGTGGGCGCCCTCGCCGAGGTCGCAGAGGGCGACGACGGTGAGGAGCTTTGGGTGCGGGCGGTCGCCCTGTCGTACGACGGCGTGGTCGCCGTACGACGTTCCGCAACAGGCACACCCGACAACGCCGTCGGAGTGGGCCAGCGCCTCGCAGCAGAGATGCTCGACGAAGGTGCCGACACCCTCATCAAGGAGCAGGTGTCATGACCGCACGGCCGAATCCGAACAAGAAGGCGACTGTGAGCAAGACCGCTACGAAGACCGCAGCCACCACGAGCGCCACCACCACGGCGAAGTCCGTGCCGAGGAAGCCCGCCACCTCGGCGACAGAGGCTTCGGCAGAGCCGGTCGTGCGGGAGCCGAAGGCCTCCGCCCCTGCCGGCTACGTGTCCTTCGTGGGCAGCGGCCCCGGGGACCCCGAGCTCCTGACCGTCCGTGCCGTTGAGCTGCTGCGCGACGCCGAGGTGGTCATCACCGAGGTGCCGTCGCACGCCGAGCTGGTCCGGACCTGCCTCGGACTGCCCGAGCCGCAGACCGTGGTCGACGAGGACGGCAACGAGACCGTCGTCCAGGGCGATGGCCCGGAGATCGTCGACGGCGGCTTCGGCCAGGACGGGCAGCCGCTGACCCACGCCGCGCGCGCCAAGGTCGTGGTGAAGCAGGCGAAGACCGGGCGTCGGGTGGTCCGCCTCATGGCCGGCGACCCGTTCGTCTACGCGTCCGGACCGGAGGAGGCGCAGGCCTGCGTGAAGGCCGGCATCGCCTTCGAGATCGTGCCTGGCATCTCGTCGGTGACCGCAGTTCCGGCCTACGCCGGCATCCCGCTGACCACCAAGAACAACCGCGAGATGGCCGTCGTCACCTGCGGCGAGAACAAGGTCGACTGGAGCCAGTACGCCGACAACCGCACGCTGGTGCTGCTCTCGGCAGTGGGCTCGATCGGCGAGATCGCCCAGGCCCTGGTCGCTGCGGGACGCCCCGCGACGTGCCCGGTCTCGATGACCCGGGTGGGCACGACCACCGACCAGTCCACGGTCGTCTCGACGCTCGAGCAGATCGCGGCCGACGCCCGCGCGGCGAAGATGGCTCCGCCCGCGATCACCGTGGTCGGCGACGTCGTGGACCTGCGCAGCGCGCTGTCGTGGTTCGAGACGAAGCCGCTCTTCGGCTGGCGCGTGCTCGTGCCGCGCACGAAGGAGCAGGCCGGCACGCTGTCGACCCGGCTGCGTGGGTACGGCGCCGTCCCCGAGGAGGTGCCGACCATCTCGGTCGAGCCGCCTCGCAACCCGCAGCAGATGGACAAGGCGGTGCGCGGCCTCGTCGAGGGCCGCTACGAATGGATCGCGTTCACCTCGGTCAACGCCGTCCGCGCCGTGCGGGAGAAGTTCGACGAGTACGGCCTCGACGCCCGCGCCTTCTCCGGCCTGAAGATCGCCGCGGTGGGTGACAAGACCGCGTCCGCCATCGCCGACTGGGGCCTGCGCGCCGACCTCGTGCCGGGAGGAGAGCAGTCCGCGCGCGGCCTGCTCGAGGACTGGCCGCCGTACGACGAGGTGCTCGACCCGATCAACCGGGTGTTCCTGCCCCGGGCAGACATCGCCACGGAGACGCTCGTCGCGGGTCTCGTCGAGCTCGGCTGGGAGGTCGACGACGTGACGGCCTACCGGACCGTGCGCGCGACGCCTCCGCCGGCCCCGACCCGCGAGGCCATCAAGACGGGCAAGTTCGACGCCGTCGTCTTCACCTCGTCCTCGACGGTGCGCAACCTCGTGGGCATCGCGGGCAAGCCCCATGCCTCCACGGTGATCGCCGTGATCGGCCCCGCGACGGCCAAGACCGCCGAGGAGCACGGGCTGCGGGTCGACGTACTCGCCCCCTCGCCGTCGGTGGAGGTGCTCGCGGACGCGCTCGCCGACTTCGGTGCAGCGCGCAGGGCGGCTCTCCTCGAGGCCGGACAGCCGGTAACCAAGCCCTCCGAGCGTCGTCCGTCGGCGCGTCGGAAGGCCACCTGAGCATGGGGTACCCCCAGGTCCGGCCCCGTCGGCTGCGGCGTACTCCCGCGCTCAGGCGTCTGGTCGCGGAGACGTCGGTCGAGCCACGACAGCTGGTGCTGCCGGTGTTCGTGCGCGAGGGGGCGACCGAGCCGACGCCGATCGGCAGCATGCCCGGGGTGGTCCAGCACAGCCGTGAGTCGCTGCGTCGTGCCGCTGCCGAGGCGGCCGAGGCCGGGCTGGGCGGCATCATGCTGTTCGGCATCCCGGAGACCAAGGACGCCACAGGCAGCTGCGGCGTGGACCCCGAGGGGATCCTGAACGTCGGAATCCGCGACGTCGTCGCGGAGGTCGGCGACGCCGTGCCGGTGATGAGCGACCTGTGCCTCGACGAGTTCACCGACCACGGCCACTGCGGTGTGCTCACCTCGACGGGTGCGGTCGACAACGACGCGACGCTGGAGATCTACGCCCAGATGGCTGTCGCCCAGGCCCGGGCCGGCGTGGATGTGGTCGGGCCCAGCGGGATGATGGACGGCCAGGTGGCGGTGATCCGCGAGGCGCTCGACGCCGCGGGCCACCAGGACGTCGCGATCCTGGCCTACTCCGCCAAGTACGCCTCCGCGTTCTACGGCCCGTTCCGCGAGGCGGTGGACTCCTCCCTGGAGGGCGACCGCCGGACCTACCAGCAGGACCCGGCGAACGGCGTCGAGGGCGTGCGGGAGGCTCTCCTCGATGTCGCCGAGGGGGCGGACATGGTGATGGTCAAGCCGGCGATGGGCTACCTCGACGTGCTGAGCGCTGTCGCCGGGTCGGTCGACGTCCCGGTGGCGGCGTACAACGTCTCGGGGGAGTACGCCATGGTCGAGGCCGCCGCCGCGAACGGTTGGATCAACCGCGAGGCAGCGATCCTCGAGACGCTGACGTCGATCCGTCGCGCGGGCGCGGACATCGTGCTCACGTACTGGGCCGTCGAGGCCGCCCGCCTGCTGCGTCCCTGAGGCTCTCGCTGCCCGTCGTACGAGCGGCCGCCGGCCAAGGCAGGAGTGCGGGCCGCTGCCCATGGCCGCAGCGCGGCCATGGCCGCCGCGGCCACTCGGAGATGCACTCGCGAACCGAGCCGGGGGTCTCCCGCCCGTGGAGGCGCGAAGGGACCGGTGAGTGCATGTTCTTGAGGCTCCTTGGGACGTCCGCACGCGAGGAGAGCGCGACCGCGCAGCAGGATTCCGAAGGCGGGAGGTCACCCGGGCGGTGCTGGAATGCGAGAGGCCCCCGTGCAGTGCACGAGGGCCTCTGGCGTCACGAACGGAGACTCAGGGGAGAACGCCGCCGGTCGCGCCGCCCAGGAGGCTGTCGGTCACCGCGGCGAGTCCGTCCTTGAGAACCGCATTGGCGCAGGCGTCGAGCCCACCGAGCGCGGCGATCTCCGCGGATGTGAAGTGGGACTGGCAGGTTGCCTTCGCCTGATCCAACGCCGTCACAGTGCCCCCGGTGGTGCCCGTGGCCTTGTCTACGGTGCTCTTCACCGTGTCGGTCGTCTGCTTGACCGGGTCGCTCGGAGTAGGTGCGTCGCCGGGCGGGGCCGGGGCGGCGCCTGTGCCGCCACCTGGCACGGTGCCCGATCCGCCGGAGCCGCGCTTCGCGCCGCCGGAACGACCATCGCGCGCGGCACCCTTGTGGGCCCGGGAGCTCTTCTTGCCGGCGGTAGCGGGCGTGACCACAGCATCCCCGGAGCTCGGGGTGAAGACCGTCGAGGTCGCGACGCCGTTGGGGACAGCGGAGTAGTCGCCCTCGAGGTAGGCGTTCATGATCGAGATGACCAGGTCGACGTACTCCTGGCTGTGGTTGTAGCGGTAGACCGACGCCTTCTGGCCGCCGTACGTCGAGAGGTCCTCGTCGCCGGAGCAGAGGTACACCGCCGTCGCGAGCGCGGCGTCGTCGATGTCCTGCGGGTCGCGCTTGCCGTCGCCGTCCCCGTCGACGCCCACGATCGACCAGGTCTGCGGGATGAACTGCATGGGCCCGACCGCGCGGTCGAAGACCGGGTCGTCGTCGTACTGCCCGGCGTCGGAGTCCCGCACCTGCTGGGTGCTGTTGCTGCCGTCGAGCGGGATGCCGTAGATGCCAGGCCGGCTCTTGCCGTCGCGGCTGAGCACGTTGCCGCCGTAGCGGCCGTGGTCGGACTCCACGCGGCCGATGGCCGCGATGAGCTGCCAGGGCACGTTGCAGGACGCGTCAGCGGAGTTGATGACCTGCTCGGCGCGCTGGTAGGCGGCCAGGGCAGCCGCCGGGATGCCGTTGGCGGAGGCGTTGGCGATGATGCTGTCGCTGGCGCCCGTGGGCACACCCGGGGCGATGGAGCCTGGCCGAGACATGCTGGCCGGCGCCTCGATCGCCTTGTTGGGCACGGTGGTTCCGTCCGGCAGCGTGGTGGTGTCCTTGGTCGTGGCGCTCGCTGATGAGGTGACGGCGAGGCTGGTCGTCCAGGCACCGGAGAGCAGAGCCAGCGGCACGAGAGCCGTTGCCTTCTGCCACGTGGTCAGTCGCTTATGAGACATGTGTCTCTCTCCCCATTCTGGTCCCACCCGGGTCCCCCAACACGAATACCCGAGTTATCCCTCTTGCACACGTCAACGACCAAAGGTCGTAAGGGGTTACGCGCCGGTAATCAAAACGGCACTGTCTTTACTCTCCATCAGACGGTTTGCACCCTTGGTCCGGTTGGCGGCAACAATAGAACAAGTTCTACCTGTGGGCCAGCGTGCCGGACTTGACGAGTCTCACAGCACTCGGGCGGGGGCTGGGTTCGTCTGCGCAACCAGGCTCGGGGAGAATGGCCGGGTGAGTCCCCTCGACACCCCTGCGTCGACAGCCCTGTTCGACCGCGCCCTGGCCGTGACGCCGGGCGGGGTCAACTCCCCGGTACGCGCGTTCAACGCCGTCGGCGGCACGCCCAGGTTCATCGACAGCGCGCGCGGCGCCTACCTCACCGATGTCGACGGGAACGAGTACGTCGACCTCGTGGCCAGCTGGGGGCCGATGCTGCTCGGACACGCTCACCCCGAGGTCCTCGTCGCTGTCCACGAGGCGGTGGCGCGCGGTACGTCGTACGGCACGCCCACCCGACCCGAGGTCGAGCTGGCCGAGGAGATCGTCTCCCGCACCCCCGTCGAGAAGGTGCGCTTCGTGTCGTCCGGCACCGAGGCCACGATGTCGGCGATCCGGCTCGCACGCGGTTTCACCGGCCGGGAGCTCGTCGTGAAGTTCGCCGGCTGCTACCACGGGCACGTCGACTCGCTGCTCGCTTCCGCGGGTTCTGGCCTGGCGACCTTCGCGGTGCCGGGTACGCCGGGCGTGCCGGCCGCCTCGACTGCCGCGACCCTGGTCCTGCCGTACAACGACCGGGCGGCCGTCGAGGCCGCGTTCGCCGAGCACGGCGACCAGATCGCCTGCCTCATCACCGAGGCGGCACCAGGCAACATGGGCGTCGTCCCGCCCGCTCCGGGCTTCAACGCCTTCCTGGCCGACATCTGCAAGCGGAACGGCGCGCTCTTCGTCAGCGACGAGGTGATGACCGGCTTCCGCGTCACTCGCGCAGGACAGTGGGGCCTCGACGGTGCGATCGAGGGCTGGTCCCCCGATCTGATGACGTTCGGCAAGGTGATGGGCGGTGGCTTCCCGGCCGCGGCCTTCGGCGGTCGCGCGGACGTCATGTCGCACCTGTCGCCGGAGGGGCCGGTGTACCAGGCCGGCACGCTGTCGGGGAACCCGGTCGCGACCACGGCGGGGCTCACGACGCTGCGCCTCGCGACCGACGCGGTCTACAGCCGCATCGACGAGTCGTCCAAGACCCTCCAGGCCGCGGTCACGGAGGCGTTCGACGCCGCCGGGCTGCCGCATCTGATCCAGAGCACCGGGAACATGTTCAGCGTCTTCTTCGTCGAGGATGACGTGAAGGAGGTCCCGAACTTCGAGGTTGCGTCCACCCAGCGCACCGACCGGTTCAAGGCGTTCTTCCACTCGATGCTGGGCCAGGGTGTCTACCTCCCACCGAGTGCCTTCGAGGCGTGGTTCCTGTCGTCGGCGCACGACGACAAGGCGCTCGACCGAGTCGTCTCAGCCCTGCCGGCGGCGGCCCGTGCCGCCCTGGCCGTCCCCGACCCCCAGGGAGTCTCATGAGGACCGTCGTACACCTGCTCCGTCACGGCGAGGTGCACAACCCGACCGGTGTCCTGTACGGCCGGAGGTCGGGCTACCACCTCTCCGACCTCGGCCAGAAGATGGCGCAGCGGGTCGCGGACTCCGTCGGGGACCGCGACATCATCCACATCGTCTCCTCGCCGCTCGAGCGTGCACAGGAGACCGCCGCACCGCTGGCCGAGATCCGTGGCCTCACGGTGGCCACCGACCCTCGCGTGATCGAGTCCACGAACGTCTTCGAAGGCGAGAGCTTCGGTGTCGGTGACGGCGTGCTCAAGAAGCCGAGGGCCTGGAAGCACCTGTGGAACCCCTTCCGGCCCTCGTGGGGTGAGCCCTACAAGGAGGTCGCGGCACGGATGATGGCCGGGGTGTACGACGCCCGCGACGCCGCCGTGGGCCACGAGGCCGTCGTCGTCTCGCACCAGCTTCCGATCTGGATCACCCGGCTCCACGTCGAAGGCCGCTCGTTCCTGCACGACCCGCGCCGCCGCCAGTGCACCCTGTGCAGCCTGACCTCGTTCACCTTCGAGGACGACCGGCTGACCACCGTGCGCTACTCCGAGCCGGCCGCCGACCTGATCCCGCTCAAGGACCGCAAGGCGCCGTTCTCCGCCGGAGGCGCGCCCGAAGAGGACAAGCCTCCGGCCGCTGGGGCCTGATCCCTTGCCCTTCCTGTCTCCCGTGTCCCGCCCACGACGCCTGGCCGCCCTCGTCGCCGCGCTGCTCGCCAGCACGGCCCTGGCCGCCTGCTCCAACGACATCGGCAGCTCGGGCGACTCCGGCTTCGTCGCCGGCAAGGGCATCATCACGCGCCTGCCGGTCGCCGAACGCAGGCAGCCGGGCCAGGTCGCGGGTGAGTCGATCGACGGCAAGCCGTTGTCGCTCGACGACTACAAGGGCAAGACCGTGGTCGTGAACGTGTGGGGCTCGTGGTGCGCTCCCTGCCGTTCCGAGGCGGACGACCTCACCGCCGCGTCGAAGGAGCTCTCCGGTGACGGCGTGCAGTTCCTCGGGATCAACTCCCGCGACCTCGACCGGGCCGCCGCCCAGGCGTTCCAGCGCCGGTTCGAGGTGCCCTACCCGAGCATCTACGACCAGAAGGGCAAGACGCTGCTCGCCTTCCGCGGCACGTTGAGCCCCAACGCGATCCCGAGCACGGTCGTTATCGACCAGAAGGGCAGGGTCGCGGCCAGCGTCATCGGCGAGACCACCAAGGCCACCCTCGTCGGCCTCGTTCAGGACGTCATGGCGGAGGAGGGCTGATGGGCGACTGGTTCGCCGGCACCGCGCTGTCCGGCTCCCTCCTCCTCGCCGTGCCCGTGGCGATCGTCGCGGGGCTCGTCTCGTTCTTCTCGCCGTGCGTCGTGCCGCTGCTGCCGGGCTACCTGTCCTACGCCACTGGCCTCTCCGGCGCCGACCTCGAGTCCGCTCGTCGCGGCCGGATGGTGCTGGGCAGCTCGCTGTTCGTGCTCGGGTTCTCGGCGGTCTTCGTCGCGATGGGGAGCGCGTCGGGGGCGCTCGGCGACTGGCTGATCGTCTACTCGCGCCAGATCAGCGTCGTGCTCGGCATCTTCACGATCCTGGTCGGCATCGCCTTCCTCGGCCTCGTGCCGTGGCTGCAGCGCGACGTGCGGGTGCACAAGGTCCCGGCGGTGGGTCTCACGGCCGCGCCGCTGCTCGGCGTGCTCTTCGGGCTCGGGTGGACGCCGTGCATCGGGCCGACCCTGTCCGCCGTACAGGTCCTCGCCTTCCAGGAGGGGACCGCCGCCCGCGGCGCCCTGCTCAGCCTCGCCTACAGCATCGGGCTGGGCGTGCCGTTCATCGTGGCGGGGCTCGCCTTCCGGCGGATGCTGGGCGCGGTGCGCTGGGTCCGGCAGCACCAGGTCTGGGTCACGCGCATCGGCGGGATCATGCTGGTCGCCGTGGGTCTCCTGCTGGTCACGGGTGTCTGGGACCTCTGGGTGGCCTACCTGCGCAGCTGGGTCGGTTCCTACGCGGTGGCCGTATGAGCGCCCCACGAAGCTGCTCGCTGCGCTCGCGCCTCCGCGGGGGCCTCGTATGAGCACGACCCTCGACCTGCAGCAGCCCCCTGCTCCTCCGTCGTCCCCGCCCGCGCTGAGCCCCAAGGAGCTCGGACGCTGGGCCTGGCGACAGCTGACCTCCATGCGCACCGCGCTGATCCTGCTCTTCCTGCTCGCGCTCGCCGCGGTGCCGGGGTCGATCATCCCGCAGCAGCGCATCGACGCGATCGCGGTGAGCCGCTGGCAGGACTCGCATCCGCAGCTGACCCCGGTCTACGAGAAGCTCGGGCTGTTCTCGGTCTACGACTCGGTGTGGTTCAGCGCGATCTACCTCCTGCTGATGATCTCGCTGGTGGGGTGCATCCTGCCGCGCACGCGGATCTACTGGCGGGCGATGCGCGCCCGGCCGCCCAAGGCGCCGAGGAACCTCACCAGGCTCCCGGAGGCCCGCACCTTCACCGTCGAGGAGGAGCCTGAGGTCGTGCTCGAGCGCGCGCGGACAGTGCTCCGTGGCCGCCGCTACCGGGTGGAGCCGGGGGAGGCCGAGGTCGCGGCCGAGCGGGGTTACCTGCGCGAGGCGGGCAACCTGCTGTTCCACATCTCCGTGCTCGTCGTACTCGTCGGCTTCGCACTCGGCAGCCTCTTCGGGTTCAAGGGCAGCGTCATCGTCGTGAACGGCCAGGGGTTCTCCAACAACCTGAGCCAGTACGACGACTTCGCCCCCGGCGCCTTCTTCGGCGCAGACGACCTCAAGCCGTTCAGCTTCAACGTCGACGACTTCAACGTCGACTTCCTCCGGACCGGTCAGCAGGCGGGCATGCCCACCGACTTCGCGGCCGACCTGACCTACAGCGAGGCACCGGGGAAGCCGGAGCGCAAGTACAAGCTCGCCGTGAACCACCCGCTCATGCTCGACGGCGGCTCGGTCTTCCTCGTCGGCCACGGCTACGCCCCGCTGGTGACCGTGCGCGACGGTGACGGCAACGTGGCCTACAAGGGGCCCGCGATCTTCCTGCCTCAGGACTCCAGCTTCGAGTCGTTCGGCGTGGTCAAGGTTCCCGACGCGATGCCCGAGCAGCTCGGCTTCGAGGGTGTCTTCCTCCCGACCTACGGGTTCACGATGGCCACCGGCCCGTTCTCGAGGTTTCCCGACGCGCTGAACCCGGTCATGTCGCTGTTGCCCTACCAGGGCGATCTCGGCCTCGACGCAGGCAAGCCTCAGTCGGTCTACACGCTCGACAAGAAGGGGCTCGACGTCATGAAGCACGACGACGGGCGACCCTTCCGCCTCGACATCGCGCTCGGCCAGACCAAGGAGCTGCCCAACGGCGCGGGGTCGATCACCTTCGACGGCGTGCAGCGTTGGGTCAAGCTCCAGGTGAGCGACACCCCCGGCAAGGGGATCGCACTGGGTGGCGTCCTGCTGGCCATCACCGGGCTGCTCGGTTCGCTGTTCATCCGTCCCCGACGTGCCTGGGTGCGGGTGCGGCGCGAGGACGGGCGTACCTTGGTCGAGCTGGCAGGGCTCGACCGCAGCGCAGGCGGCGACCTCGGAGACGAGATCGACGAGCTCGAGCAGCTCATCCACCACGACACCCCGCAGAAGGAGCAGCCGTGAGTCCCGCGGACTTCGCCTCGTTCAGCAACAACGCGATCGCGTTCGCCTCGGTGGTGTACGCCTTGGCGCTGCTGAGCCACATCGCCGAGTTTGCCTTCGGCCGGTCCCTGCCCGCGGAGACCTCCGACGTCGAGCGGCCGGTAGCCGTCGGTGCCGCAGTCGCGGCGGCCGCCGCACCGTCGTACGGCGGGGCCGCTGACGCGGCGACCGAGCCGGCGGCTGACCGCTCCGACGACTCCGGCGACGAGATGGCGTCGAAGCTGTACAACGCCGAGAAGTTCGGCCGGATCGGCGTCGCCCTCACCGTCGTCGCGGCGGTGCTGCACTTCGCCGGCCTGGTGACGCGAGGTCTCGCGGCCGACCCGGTGCGAGTCCCGTGGGGCAACATGTACGAGTTCTCCGTCGCCGGTGCCTTCGGCGTCACGTTCATGTACCTGCTCCTGCTGCGCAAGTACTCACTGCGCTGGATGGGCATCCTCGTCACCGGCTTCGCCGTGGTCGTGCTGATGCTCGCCGTACTCCTGCTCTACGTCCCGGCCGGGCCGCTCGTGCCGGCGCTCCACTCCTACTGGCTGGTGATCCACGTCGTGGCCGCGGTCATCGCAGCCGGCGCTTTCACCGTCGGGGCGATGGTCTCGGCGCTGTACCTGGTCAAGGCACGTGCCGAGCGCCGGGCCGACGCGCCCACGACCGGGTACGTCGCGCGGCTGCCGAAGGCCTCGGTCCTCGACCGGGTCGCCTACCGCGTCCACGCGTTCGGCTTCCCGATCTGGACCTTCGCCGCGCTCGTGGCAGGTCCGATCTGGGCGGAGTACGCCTGGGGCCGCTACTGGGGCTGGGACCCCAAGGAGGTCTGGGCCTTCATCACCTGGGTGGTCTACGCGGCGTACCTCCACGCGAGGGCGACCGCAGGCTGGCGGGGCAAGGGAGCGGCCGTGATCGCGCTCATCGGCTTCGCGACGGTGCTCTTCAACTTCGTCGGGATCAACCTGTTCGGGTCCGGGCTGCACTCCTACTCCGGCCTGAAGTAGTCGGCACGGAGGTGGGCTAGCCCGCTCACAGCCCGGCAGCACCAGACAGGGCTCTCCTCACGAGCAATCGGTCACGAGGGCCTGCTGGGCGTGGGCCGGTGAGAAGAGGTGCTACTCAGGCTTGGGCTGGTCGGGTTTGGGCTGGTCGGGCTCGGAGGTGCCCTGCTCAGGGGCGCCCGAGGCGGGTTTCTGCCGCTTGGCCTCCCGGGCGGCACGACGCCGCCGGCGCTCGAGCTCCCTGAGGAAGTCCTCGTCGTCGTCGGGCGCAACGACCCGCTGGGGCGGCGACATCGGACGGTCGGGAACGGCCTTGTGCTTACGGCGTTCGAGCAGCCAGAAGAAGGTGTACACGACCGCCGCGAACAGTACGACGACCAGCAGAATCTTTCCCACGCCTCCAGAGTAGGCGCCCTCTCAAGGACTGCACCTAGGCTGGTGGGGTGAAGGAGTTCGTCGTCTACACCGCTGCCCGGCTCGGGCTGTTCGCGGTGTCCTATGCGGTCGTGGTCGGGATCTACCTGCTTCTCAGCGGAGACACGCAGGTGCCGTTGATCTGGCCCTTCCTGCTGGCAGTGGTGATCTCGGCCATCGCCTCGGCCTACCTGCTGCGCCGCCAGCGCGAGCGGTTCGCACTCGCCGTGCAGCGCCGTGCCGAGCGCGCCTCGGCCGCGCTGGAGCGGGCGCGGTCCAAGGAGGACGAGCCCGACAGCTGAGGCCGCCCCCCAGCGCCGCCGCCGGCTGTGCCGAGCATGGCCGCAGGGGCGTGGGGTACTTCCCGGACCAGCATCACCGTAGCGAGGAGGGGACCATGCAGCTTCCCGTGGCAAGGGGGCCGTTGAGTGGCGGTGTGATCGACCTGCTGTCCGGAGCGGACGCAGGCACGGACGTGCTCGTGCGGCACGTCCGCGACCTGCCCCAGGACACCGACCTGCTGACCGACGACGACCTGCACCTGACGCTGTGGGTGATGTACGAGCTGCACTACGCCGGCTTCGACGGCGTCGACCCCGACCTCGAGTGGGACCCCGACCTGATCCGGCTGCGCCGCGAGATCGAGAGGCTCTTCGAGGCCGAGCTCCGCCGCCGGGCCGAGCCTCAGGTTGCGGGGACGCTCGCCGCCGACGGCGTCCTCGCCGACCGACTGTTCGAGCTCGCGGCCGGCTTCGAGAGCCCTTCGGTCGCTCGCTTCGTCCACCGGGAGGCCTCGCTGGAGCAGTTCCTCGAGCTCATGGTCCACCGGAGCATCTACCACCTGAAGGAGTCCGACCCGCACAGCTGGGCGATCCCGCGTATCACCGGAAAGCCGAAGGCGGCGCTGGTCGAGCTGCAGTACGACGAGTACGGCGGCGGCCGTCCCGAGCGGCTCCACGCCACGATGTTCGGGGACAGCCTCGAGGGCTGCGGCCTGGAGCGGGACTACGGCGCCTACGTCGACCTCGTCCCTGGGTACACCCTGGCGAGCAACAACGCGATGAGCCTCCTCGGCTTGAACCGCCGGCTCCGAGGGGCCGCGATGGGTCATCTGGGAGCGTTCGAGGCGACGAGCTCGGTCCCGTGCCGCAAGTACGCCGGCGGCGTCCGACGTCTCGGGCTGCCCGAGGTCGTCGCGGCCTACTTCGACGAGCACGTCGAGGCCGACGCGGTACACGAGCAGCTGGCCTTCCGTGACATCTGCTCGGGCCTGGTCTCCTCGGGACAGGCGGCGGAGGAGGACGTCGTGCTCGGCGCGACCATCTGCCTGCTCATGGACGCCCTGGGTGGAGAGCTGATGCTCGCCGAGTGGCAGGCCGGCCGAAGCACGCTCCGCTCCGGGACGCCGACCACGACGGCACCTCTGGAAGCGGTGGCGTCATGAGGCTGGTGAAGACGCCCGAGCCGGTGTCCTACGGCGCCAGGAACGTCGAGGTGACGCCCTGTCCGGGCGGGCCGCTGCTGGTGCGGGGTGCCGACGCGGTGCGCGACGGCGCCGGTGACCTGCATCCGACGACCCGTCCGGTCGTCGCCGTCTGCACCTGTGACAAGTCGCAGCGGCTGCCGTGGTGCGACGGAACGCACAAGGTCGTCCGCCGCAAGGGCTGACCTGCTTCCGGCGGCTTGGGACTTGGGACTCAGGACTTGGGTCTTGGGTCAGGCGACCAGGAGGCCGACGAACATCCCCGCCGCGTAGAGCAGCTCGGCCGTGCCGGTCTTCTGGAGCACCGGGACGAGCGCCCTTCCCGTCGTACCGCCGAGGACCGTGCGCAAGGCCGGGACCGCCGCGGCCAGGAAGACCAGGGCGAGCAGG
This sequence comes from uncultured Actinomycetota bacterium, assembly GCA_963700955.1. GTDB lineage: Bacteria > Actinomycetota > Actinomycetes > Propionibacteriales > Nocardioidaceae > Nocardioides_C. Next base: position 202,653 of record CAVOZH010000005.1, read on the forward strand.
GCCGGCCACGTCGTCTCGACCCACACGCCCACCAGCGCGATGAGCGACAGTGCGACCAGGAACGCGTAGAGGTAGCGGGTCTGCTCGTCGCCGAGCACGACCGCGAGGGTGCGCTTGCCGACCTCCCGATCGGTCGGGACGTCTCGCAGGTTGTTGGCCACGAGGATCGCGCAGGCCAGCGCCCCGATGCCGACCGCGGCGAAGAACGAGGCGAGCGGGAACGACTCGGTCTGCACGTACGTCGTGCCCATGACCGCCACGAGGCCGAAGAACACGAACACCATCACCTCGCCGAGGCCGTGGTAGCCGTACGGCCTGCGCCCGCCGGTGTAGTACCAGGCAGCGGCGATGCACACGGCGCCGGCGAGCACCAGCCACCACGAGGTGGTGATCGCGAGCACCAGCCCGAACAGCGCCGCGACGCCGAAGCTGATCAGCGCCGCCTCCTTCACGGACGAGGCTGTCGCGACGCCCGAACCCACCAGCCGCAGCGGCCCGACCCGGTCGGCGTCGGTGCCGCGGATGCCGTCGGAGTAGTCGTTGGCGTAGTTGACCCCCACCTGCAGGGCGAGCGCGACGACGAGTGCCATCAACGCCTTCCACCACACCGCCTGGTCGAGGTACGCCGCGACTCCGGTGCCGGCGAGGACGGGAGCGACGGCCGCGGGGAGTGTGCGGGGCCGCGCGCCCTCGAGCCACTGTGCAGGGGTTGCCATAGCGGGCAATTCTCGCAGGCATAGCGTTAGGTGCCGTGACCAGCCTGCGCCCCGTCCGGGGAACCCCTGATGAGGTGCTCTCACTGCTGCGCGCTTGGCAGGCCGACGCCGACACTCCCGAGCCGTTGGTGATCGAGACGTCCGGCTCCACGGGCGTCCCGAAGCGGGTCGTCCTCTCGCGCACCGCGATGCGTGCCTCGGCCTCGGCCACACAGGCGCGACTCGGCGGTCCCGGCCAGTGGCTGCTCAACCTCCCCGCCACCTACGTCGCCGGCGTGCAGGTGCTGTTCCGCTCGGTGCTCGCGGGGACGAAACCTGTGCTCCTCGACGACCACCCCGACTTTGCCACGGCCGCGGCGGCGATGGACGGCGAGCGCCGGTACGTCTCGCTGGTCCCGACCCAGCTGACCCGGATGCTCCGCTCGCCGCGCGACGTCGAGGCGCTGCGGACCTTCGACACGGTGCTGGTCGGGGGAGCGGCGGTGGAGTCGTCGTTGCGGCACAGGGCCGCCGACGCGGGCGTGCGCGTGGTCGCGACGTACGGCATGAGCGAGACCTGCGGCGGCTGCGTCTACGACGGCCTGCCCTTGGACGGGGTCGCCGTGGCTGTCGGCCCCGACGGCCGGGTGCGGATCGCGGGTCCGGTCCTCTTCGACGGGTACGACGGTCAGCCGGGTGAGACCGCGAAGGTGACCGCGGGCGACTGGTTCGTCACCTCCGACCTCGGCCGCCTCGACGACGACGGGAGGCTCGAGGTGCTGGGACGCGTCGACGACGTGATCGTCTCGGGCGGCGTGAAGGTGCCCGCTGCCGCTGTGGCCCGCAGGCTCCGGGAGCATCCGCGGGTGGACGCCGCCGAGGTGGTCGGCCTCCCCGATGCGGAGTGGGGCCAGCGAGTGGTGGCCGTGGTGGTGTCGCAGGCCGGTGTGGCGGCCCGCAACGTGCCGCCGCTCGACGACCTGCGCAACTGGGTCTCCCAGGTGCACCCACGCACCTGGGCGCCGCGGCAGCTGGTCCGGGTCCGCGAGATCCCGCTGCTCCCCAACGGGAAGGTGGACCGGCTCACGGTCGAGCGGATGGTGCTCGAGCATGGCTGAGACCGATGTCTTCTCGATCCCCCTGCGCACGCGCTTCCGTGGCATCACCGTCCGCGAGGGCATGCTGCTGCGCGGCCCGGCCGGATGGGGGGAGTTCAGCCCGTTCCTGGAGTACGACGCGCGGGTGGCCGCGCCCTGGCTGGCCTGTGCCCGGGAGGCGGCGTCGGAGGGCTGGCCGGCGCCCTTGCGCGACAGCGTGCCGGTCAACGTGACCGTCCCCGCCGTTGGCCCCGAGCAGGCCGCCGCCATCGTCCGGGCGAGCAACGGCTGCCGCACCGCCAAGGTCAAGGTCGCCGAGCCGGGGCAGTCGCGCGCGGACGAGCAGGCCCGCCTCGAGGCGGTGCGCGACGCCCTGGGACCTGACGGCCGGATCCGGGTCGACGTCAACGGAGGCTGGGCGGTCGACGAGGCGGTCACCGCCATCGGCATCCTCGACCGCGCGGCCGGCGGGCTGGAGTACGTCGAGCAGCCGTGTGCCTCGGTCGAGGAGCTCGCTGCCGTACGACGCCGGGTGGATGTGCCGGTGGCGGCCGACGAGTCGATCCGCCGGGCAGAGGACCCCTACCGGGTGCGGGACCTCGAGGCCGCGGACGTCGCGGTGCTGAAGGTCCAGCCGCTCGGAGGTGTGCGCGCCTGCCTGCGCATCGCCGAGGACATCGGGCTTCCTGTCGTGGTCTCGTCGGCCCTGGAGAGCTCGGTCGGCATCGCCGCGGGCGTCGCCCTCGCCGCGGCACTCCCGGAGCTGCCGTTCGCGTGCGGCCTCGCGACGGTGCAGCTCCTGACCGACGACGTCGCCGTCGAACCGCTCCTGCCCTCGAACGGCGCCCTGCCCGTCGTACGCCCGGAGGTGGACGCCGAGGCCCTCGACCACCTGCGCGCGACGCCGGAGCGAGCAGAGGCCTGGGCGGCGAGGGTGGCCGAGATCGACGCGCTGGCCGCCGACATGGGGCAGGATCGGTCCTCGTGACGATCCCCCTGAACGCCTCCGCAGCGACAGCCACCGTCCTCGTGGACGAGCTGGTCCGCTGCGGTGTCCGCGAGATCGTGCTCGCGCCGGGGTCACGGTCGGCGCCCCTCGCCTTCGCCGCCCACGCGGCCGCCGAGGAGGGGCGGGTACGGCTCCACGTGCGGATCGACGAGCGCTCCGCGGGGTTCCTGGCGCTCGGCATCGCGAAGTCCTCACACCGTCCGGTCGTCGTGGTCACCACCTCCGGCACGGCCGTCGCGAACCTTCACCCAGCGGTGCTCGAGGCCTCCCACGCCGGTCTGCCGCTCGTCGTACTCACCGCCGACAGGCCCGCGGGGCTGCGCGGCACCAACGCCAACCAGACCACCGACCAGGTGAAGATCTTCGGCGACGCGGTGCGTGCGTTCGCGGACCTTCCGCCGGGAGCGGCGGGTGCGTCCGAGACGGCCCAGGTCGCCTCGTGGCGGTCGCTGGTCGCACGCCTGCTCGTGACGGCAGAAGGCGGGGCGTCCCGGGCGCCGGGTCCGGTCCACCTCAACGCCCAGCTCGGTGAGCCGCTGACTCCTGACACCGACGGGGGATGGACTGGCGACGTGGACGGTCGGCCGGGCGGACAGCCGTGGACCGAACGCCCGGACCCGCCGCTCGCGCAGCCCGAGCCGGTCCCCGCGGACCGCCGGACCGTCGTGCTGGCAGGCGATGACGCGGGACCGCCGGCGCGGGTCCTCGCCGAGAGGGCGGCCTGGCCACTGCTGGCCGAGCCGTCAAGTGGTGCCCGGACCGGGGCCAACGCGATCCGGACCTACCGGCTGCTGCTCGGTGACCAGTCGTTGGCGGGACGGATCGAGCAGGTCGTCGTCTACGGCCATCCGACGCTGTCGCGGCCGGTGACGCGACTGCTCTCCCGCTCCGACGTGGAGGTGGTCGCCGTCCCCGGTCCGAGCGGGTGGACCGACCCGGGACACCAGGTCTCGCGGGTCGTGCGGGCGGCGTACCCCGCCGACCAGGACCCCCAGGCATTGCGCTGGAGTGCCGAGGAACGGGCCTCGGGACTGCCCTCGTCACCGTGGCTCGACGAGTGGCGGCAGCGCGACGCCGACCTCTCGGCGCGCCTCGACAAGCTGCTCGAGTCCGACGCGGACCTGACGCCCCACCACGTCGCGGCCGCCGTGAGCGCCGCCCTGCCACCCGAGGGGCTGCTCTTCGTCGGTGCGTCGAACCCGATCCGCGATCTCGACCTGGTCGCGGTGCCCTACACGGTCGGGGAGCGCCGCATGGTGCTGGCCAACCGCGGCCTCGCCGGCATCGACGGCTCGGTCTCCACGGCGATCGGCGCCGCGCTCGGCCGGCCCAGGAGCAGGCGCGCGCTGGCGCTGCTGGGCGACGTGACGTTCCTCCACGACACCAACGGGCTCGTCATCGGCCCCGGAGAGGACCGCCCGGACCTGATGATCGTGGTGGTCAACGACGACGGCGGCTCCATCTTCTCGGTGCTCGAGCAGGGAGGGCCGTCGTACGCCGGCTCCTTCGAGAAGCTCTTCGCGACGCCGCACGGCGTGGACCTCTCTGCGCTGTGTGCGGCGAGCGGCACCCCGCATCGTCGGGTCACGACGCGCGCCGACCTCGACGAGGCGATCGCCGCACCGAGTGGCGGGGTCGAGGTCGTGGAGGCCGTCGTACGCCGCGACAACCGGCGCGACCTCGACGCCGCTGTCCGCGGACTGGTGGGGTGACCGCAGCCTCGGCCAGGGGGTGAGACCTGGCGGCACCCGGTTCAATGGTCCGATGCACGTCGCCCTGTCCCTCGTCGCACTGCTGGCCGTGGTCGTCGCGGTCTCGGCCCTCAGCCGCAGGTTCGACCTGCCCGCCCCGCTGGTGCTCATCGCAGTCGGTCTGGTCGGGTCGTTCATGCCGTACGTCGGGGAGGTCCGGCTGACCGAGCCGATAGTGCTCGTCGGCCTGCTCCCACCTCTGCTGTACGCCGCGGCCCTCCAGACGTCGCTGGTCGACTTCAAGGCCAACCGGAAGGCCATCCTGCTGCTGTCGATCGGCCTCGTCGCCTTCACCGCCGTAGGCGTAGGGCTCGTCGTCCACGCGGTGCTGCCCGGTGTGGCGTGGCCGGCGGCGTTCGCGATCGGCGCGGTCGTCTCGCCCCCGGACGCCGTCGCGGCCACCGCGATCGCGCGCAGGATCGGGCTGCCGCGCCAGCTGGTCACCGTGCTCGAAGGGGAGTCGCTGCTCAACGACGCCACCGCACTCGTCGCGCTGCGGACGGCGATCGTGGGCGCGATCGGCGTGGTCGGGATCGGCGCCGACTTCCTGTGGGCCGCGGGCGGGGGAGTGCTCGCGGGGCTCGCTGTCTTCGCCGTCGTCGGCTGGCTCCGGCGCCATTTCACGGACCCCGTGATCGACACGAGTGTCTCGCTGCTGACCCCCTTCGTCGCCTACGTGGCCGCGGAGGAGATCCATGCGTCAGGGGTGCTGGCGGTCGTCGTCGCGGGCCTCCTGCTCGGTCACCAGGCGCCCGTGCTCCAGACCGCGTCGTCGCGGATCTCGGAACGGCTGAACTGGCGGACGATCTCCTTCCTTCTCGAGAACACCGTCTTCCTGCTGATCGGCCTGCAGGCGAGCTGGATCATCGACGAGATGACCGGCAGCTCCCTGTCCGGGGCCCGGATCACCCTCGTGTGCGTCGCCGCGCTGCTCGCGACCGTGCTGCTCCGCCCGATCTGGATCTTCACGTTCCACCTCATGCTCTTCACCCCGGCCCGTGGCGAGCGGGCCGGGGCGACGTACTCCTGGAAGACTGCCGCGGTGCTCTCGTGGGCGGGCATGCGCGGTGTCGTGACGCTGGCGGCCGCCTTCGCGATCCCCGAGAGCTTCGAGCACCGGGAGGTGCTGCTGCTCGTGGCGTTCACCGTGACCGCAGCGACCCTGTTCGGTCAGGGGCTGACGTTGCCCTGGCTCGCGCGGAGGCTCGACGTGCCCGGGCCGGACCCGCGGCAGGACGCGCTGGCGAAGGCCACCCTCTTCCAGGACGCCTCGGCGGCCGGCCTCGCCGAGCTCGACAAGCACGCCGGCGAGGACGACCCCTACGGCACGGTCGACGCCCTGCGTCGGCGGATCGAGCAGCGAGACTTCGCGGCCTGGGAGAGGCTCGGGCGAGTCGGACCCGAGAGCGAGGCGCCGAGCGAGGCGTACGCCCGGCTGCGTCTGGAGATGCTCCAGGCCGAGCGGAAGCGGGTGCTCGAGGTACGCAGCACCGGCCGGGTCCCCCACGAGGTGGTCGAAGAGGTGCTCACCGCCCTGGACGTCGAGGAGTCCATGCTCGACGTGGCCACCGAGCGCCGCACCCAGCTTCGTGAGGACCTGGGGAACGTGGTGGCCGTGACGAGCCACGAGGGTTGCGTGCACCTGGCAGAGGCACTCGACGAGCTTCCGCCGGGTGTCCCCGTCGACGAGACGGCCTGCGTCGACTGCCTGGCCGAGGGCACCACGTGGGTGCACCTGCGGACCTGCCTCACCTGTGGCCACGTGGGTTGCTGCGACTCGTCGCCGAGGCGACATGCCACCGCGCATCACGAGGCCACCGGCCACCCGGTGATCCGCTCCGCCGAACCGGGCGAGTCGTGGCGGTGGTGCTTCGTCGACCAGCTCGTCGGCTGACCCCGGGCGGTTGCGCGGGCATTGCGCCTCGTTGTTGGCTGGCTCGATGAGGATCACGAAGTTCGGACATGCCTGCGTGCGTATCGAGACCGGGGGGACGACGGTCGTGGTCGACCCGGGTGGGTGGACCGAGCGTGAAGCCGTGGACGGGGCGACCGTCGTACTCGTCACCCACGAGCACGCCGACCACCTCGACCCCGACAACCTGCGCGCGACCGACGCGCCCGTCTACACGATCGGGGCCGTCGCGAAGCAGATCGCGGAGCAGGCGCCCGATGTCGCGGAGCGGGTCACCGTCGTACAGCCGGGAGACGCCCTGGACCTCGGCGTGCCCGTAACGGTCGTAGGTGAGAAGCACGCCGTGATCCACCCGGAGCTGCAGCACTTCGACAACTCCGGCTACCTCGTCGAGGTCGAGGGCCGCCGCATCTTCCATCCCGGTGACGCGGTCACCGAGCAGCCCGACGACGTCGACCTGCTGCTGCTGCCGGTGCACGCGCCCTGGAGCAAGATCAGCGAGGTGATCGAGTTCGGGCGGGCGGTCGGCGCGCCGCTCTCGGTCGCCATCCACGACGGGCTGCTCAACGACCGCGGCCTCGGTCTCGCGCAGCGCCTGGTGGGGGGCCTGCTGGGCGAGCGGGAGCAGGAGTACCTCCGCGTCGTCCCGGGCGAGGAGATCCCACTGTCCTGAGCGTGGCTGTCCGGTGGTTCGTGACGAAAACGCTGCCACGGGCACTCACGGACAGCAGTTTCGTAACGAGCTGTCCGAGCAGGCGGCTGGCCAGGCCGCCGACGGGCACGACCGAGCAGCGGCGACCAGCGTCAGATGCCGGAGATCGCGTCGCGGACGGGCACGAACTTCGCCTGGGCCTCGGCCAGCTCCGCCTCCGGGCTCGAGCTCGCCACCACGCCGCAGCCGGCGAAGAGCCGCACGGTGCGTCCGTCGATCTCGGCGGAGCGCAGCGCGATGCCCCACTCGCCGTCGCCGGAGGCGTCCATCCACCCGACCGGGCCGGCGTAGCGTCCACGGTCCATGCCCTCGATCTCGGCGATCACGGCCTTCGCCACCTCGGTAGGTGTCCCTCCGACGGCCGCCGAGGGGTGCAGGGCGGCGGCAAGGTCGAGCGACGTCACGGGGGTGTCGTCGGAGTCGTGCACGACGCCCGCCACGTCGGTGGCGAGGTGCATGACGTTGGGCAGGTGCAGGACGAACGGCGCCTCGGGCACATTCATCGACGTGCAGTGGGGCGCCAGGGCGTCGGCGACCGAGCGCACGGCGTACTCGTGCTCCTCGAGGTCCTTCGACGAGCGGGCGAGCGTGGCGGCCAGGGCGAGGTCGCGGGAGTCGTCACCGGTACGTCGGATCGTCCCGGCGAGCACGCGCGAGGTGACCAGCCCGCGCTCGCGGCGGACGAGCATCTCCGGGGTCGCACCGAAGAGCCCGTCGACGTGGAACGTCCAGGTCATCGGGTACTGCTCGGCGAGCCGGGTCAGCGGCCAGCGCACGTCGATGTCGTCGTCGGCCGTGGCCAGCAGATCGCGTGCGAGCACGACCTTCTCGAGGTCGCCGTCGGTGATCCGGCGCACCGCCTCGGCGACCACGCGCTCCCACTCGGTGCCGCTGAGCGCGCCGTCGACGAACGTCACGCCCTCGGGCGGCTCAGGGGTCGACGTGGGCTCGATCGTCGGGGCGGCCGCGATGCCCGCGCGGCTGATCGTGGTGACCCAGGCGGTGTCGCCGCGCCTGCCGACGACCACCTCGGGCACGAGCAGCACGCTGTCGCCGGGCTCGTCGGCGAACGCGAAGGAACCGAAGCAGACCAGGCCGGTGCCGGGCCGGCCGACCTCGTCGCGGACCACGGCGGCGCGCGCGTGCGACTGCCACCAGTCACGGGCCTGTCCGAAGCGGTCGCTGCCCGTCGTACGGATGGCCGCGGCCACTCCCCAGCCGACCAGACCCTCGCCACGACGCAGCCACGCCACCGAGTCACCGGGGCCACCGGGCGGCAGGAGGGCGAGCAGGGGACCGGGGTCGTCGAGCGGCACGGTGCGGACGACCAGGGGCGTCGCCTCGCGAGAGCTCGATGGAACGGTGGTCACGGGGAGCAAGAGTACGGCCTGACTATGGTTGCCCCGTGACCCGAGCCGACCTGGACAAGAAGCCCGCCGACGTCGCCGCGATGTTCGACGACGTGGCGAAGCGCTACGACATCACCAACGACATCTTGTCCCTGGGCCAGGACAGGCGCTGGCGCAAGGAGGTCGTGGACGCCGTCGACGCGCAGCCGGGCGAGCGGGTGCTCGACCTCGCCGCGGGCACGGGAACCTCCAGCCAGCCGTTCGCGGACCGCGGCGCCGAGGTCGTCCCGTGCGACTTCTCGCTGGGCATGCTGCGGGTGGGCAAGCGCGCCAAGCCGCACCTGTCCTTCACCGCGGGCGACGGGACGCGCCTGCCGTTCGCCGACGACACGTTCGACGCCGTCACGATCTCGTTCGGCCTGCGCAACATCGTCGACCCCGACGCGGGCCTGCGCGAGCTGCTCCGCGTCACCCGCCCCGGCGGCCGGCTCGTGGTCTGCGAGTTCAGCCATCCGACCTGGGCGCCGTTCCGCACCGTCTACATCGAGTACCTGATGAAGGCACTGCCGCCGATCGCGCGTGCGGTGTCCTCGAGCCCGGACGCCTACGTCTACCTCGCCGAGTCGATCCGTGCCTGGCCGGACCAGCGCGGGCTCGCCGACCGGGTCGCCGCAGCCGGCTGGACCGAGCCGAGGTGGCGCAACCTGTCGGGTGGCATCGTGGCTCTGCACCACGCGTCGGCCGGGGCGAAATAGGACACATCGCCGTTGCGGAAACTCGCGACGGATGTCATGGTTTCGCCCTTCCTGCATAGGGGAAGGGCCGCATTCGCATGATGTGACCCAGGCCTCTAGACTGTCTCGACGTGGCAGTTAGTGAAGAAATTCACGAAGTCACATGGATGCTCGGAACCAAGCAGAACGAGGGGCGACGATGAGCCGGACCACCGCGGACGAGCGGCAGGCCGATGTCATCGTCGTCGGCGCCGGGCCGGCCGGGTCCGCCGCCGCCTACCACCTCGCCAGCGCGGGTGCCGACGTCCTCCTTCTCGAGAAGAGCTCCTTCCCCCGCGACAAGATCTGCGGCGACGGCCTCACCCCTCGCGCGGTCAAGCAGCTGATCGGCCTCGGGCTCGACCTCGACGCTCCCGGGTGGCAGCGCAACCGCGGCCTGCGCATCGTCGGCGCGGGCCACCGCCTCGAGCTGCCGTGGCCCGAGCTGTCCAGCTACCCGCCGTACGGCATGGTCCGCACCCGGATGGACCTCGACGAGATCCTCGCCCGCCACGCGGAGAAGTCCGGCGCGCGGCTCCAGGAGCGCACCTCGGTGACGGGCCCCGTGGTGGACGAGCGCACCGGCCGGGTCACCGGGGTCCGCGCCAAGCCGGTCGACGACAGGGGCCGCAAGACCGGCGACGAGGTCACCTACTCGGCGCCCGTCGTCATCGCAGCGGACGGTGTCTCCGCGCGGATCGCGGTCTCGCTCGGCCTCGAGCGGCGCGAGAACCGGCCGATGGGTGTCGCGGTCCGCACCTACTACCAGACGCCTCGCCACGACGACCCCTGGATGGAGTCCTGGCTGGAGCTGTGGGACGGCAAGCCCGGGCAGAGCAACCTGCTTCCCGGCTACGGCTGGATCTTCGGCGTCGGCGACGGCACGGCCAACGTGGGCCTGGGCATCCTCAACACGTCGAAGGCCTTCCAGCAGGTCGACTACAAGGACATCCTCCGCCGCTGGCTGGCCAACACCCCCGAGGAGTGGGGCTTCCGCGACGAGAACATGGTCGGCAAGATCGGCTCGGCCGCTCTGCCCATGGGCTTCAACCGCAAGCCGCACTACACCCGCGGCGTGCTGCTCGTCGGCGACTCGGGAGGGATGGTCAACCCGTTCAACGGCGAGGGCATCGACTACGCACTCGAGTCGGGGGAGATCGCCGCGCACACCGCGCTGCAGGCGCTGGCCCGGCCCGACGACGCCGGTCGCGAGCGGGTCCTCGAGGGGTACGCCGCGGCGCTCGATGCGGCGTACGGCGGCTACTTCACGCTCGGCCGGGTCTTCGCCAAGATGATCGGCAACCCCACGTTCATGAAGCAGGCCACCAAGTACGGCCTGCCTCGCGAGGCACTCATGAAGTTCATGCTCAAGCTGATGGCGAACCTCACCGATCCGCGTGGCGGAGACGTCTCGGACCGGATCATCAACGGCTTGAGCAAGGTCGCCCCGGCGGCCTGACGACAGCAGGACAGTTCACAACACAGAGACAGGAGGGCACGAGCGGTGGAGATCTACACTCCCGTTCTCGCGCTCGGGTTGATCGCGGCCGGCTTCGCGGTGTTCTCGGTCATCATGAGCGCCGTCGTGGGTCCCAAGCGCTACAACCGTGCCAAGCTCGACTCCTACGAGTGCGGCATCGAGCCCACCCCTCAGCCGGTCGGTGGCGGCCACTTCCCGGTGAAGTACTACATCACCGCGATGCTCTTCATCATCTTCGACATCGAGATCATCTTCCTGTACCCGTGGGCGGTGAAGTTCGACAACCTGGGCGCCTTCGGCCTCGTCGAGATGGCCCTGTTCATCGTCACGTTGTTCGTCGCCTACGCCTATGTGTGGCGCCGAGGCGGCCTGGAATGGGACTGACCATGCACGGCATCGCCCTGACCGTGTCCCGCGACACCCTCCCGACCGTGTCAACTGCCGAGGTGAACCTCTGATGGGTCTTGAAGAGAAGCTCCCCAGCGGCGTCCTGCTGACGACCGTCGAGAACGTCGCCGGCTACTTCCGCAAGGCGTCGTTCTGGCCGGCCACCTTCGGCCTGGCCTGCTGTGCCATCGAGATGATGACCACGGGCGCCCCGAAGTACGACCTCGGCCGGTTCGGCATGGAGGTCTTCCGGGCCTCGCCGCGCCAGGCCGACCTGATGATCGTCGCCGGCCGGGTCAGCCAGAAGATGGCCCCGGTCCTACGCCAGATCTACGACCAGATGCCCGAGCCCAAGTGGGTCCTCGCGATGGGCGTCTGCGCCTCCTCCGGCGGCATGTTCAACAACTACGCGATCGTCCAGGGCGTCGACCACGTCGTGCCCGTCGACATGTACCTCCCCGGCTGCCCCCCGCGGCCGGAGATGCTGATCGACGCGATCCTCAAGCTCCACGACCAGGTGCAGCACAGCAAGCTCGGGGCCAACCGCCGCGACGAGATCGTCGAGAACGAGACCGAGCTGCTGAACGCGCTGCCGACCTCCGAGATGAAGGGCCTGCTCCGATGACCCCCAAGGAGCCGGGCGAGTTCGACGAGGTGACCCCGGGCACCGAGCCCGACGCCACCGAGCTGATGCCCGAGAACAGCCTTCCGGTCGAACCCGGCGCGCTCGAGCCCGAGGTGATCGGCGTCCGCACGGGCATGTTCGGCGTCCAGGGTTCCGGCGACACCTCCGGGTACGGCGGGATCGTCCGGCCTGTCGTGATGCCGAGCGGCACGCCCAAGCCCTACGGCGGGTGGTTCGACGAGGTCTCGGACGCGTTCGAGTCGGCCTTGACCTCGGCCGGCATCACCAGCGCGATCGAGAAGGTCGTCGTCCACCGCGGTGAGATCACCTTCTTCATCCGCCGCGCCGACTTGCTCCAGGTGGCGCAGACGCTGCGCGACGACCCGGCGCTCCGCTACGAGTTCTGCTCCGGTGTCTCGGGCGTGCACTACCCCGGGGACCAGGGTCGCGAGCTGCACGCGGTCTACCACCTGCTCTCGATGACCCACAACCGCCGGATCCGGCTCGAGGTGACCTGCCCCGACGGCGACCCGCACGTCCCGTCGGTGGTGTCGGTCTACCCGACCGCCGACTGGCACGAGCGGGAGACCTACGACTTCTTCGGGATCATCTTCGACGGTCACCCGGCGCTGACCCGGATCGAGATGCCCGACGACTGGCCGGGCCACCCGCAGCGCAAGGACTACCCGCTCGGCGGCATCCCCGTCGAGTACAAGGGCGCCACCATCCCACCGCCGGACACGCGGAGGTCTTACACCTGATGACACAGACACAGAGCGACCCCTACGCCCCGCACGAGGCGGGCGCGGCCGACACGAGCTCCGGCAAGGTCTTCACCGTCACCGGCCAGGACTGGGACACCGTCGTGTCCGGTGCGGCCGAGGAGGGCGAGGAGCGCATCGTCGTCAACATGGGCCCGCAGCACCCGTCCACGCACGGCGTGCTCCGGCTCATCCTCGAGCTCGACGGTGAGACGGTGACCGAGGCCCGCTGCGGCATCGGCTACCTCCACACGGGCATCGAGAAGAACATGGAGTACCGCTCCTGGGTGCAGGGCGTCACCTTCTGCACCCGGATGGACTACCTCTCCCCGTTCTACAACGAGGCGACGTACTGCCTCGGCGTGGAGCGGCTCCTCGACATCGAGGACGACATCCCGGAGAAGGCGCAGGTCATGCGCGTGCTCCTGATGGAGCTCAACCGCATCTCCTCCCACCTCGTCGCGATCGCGACCGGCGGCATGGAGATCGGCGCTCTCACCGTGATGACGATCGGCTTCCGCGAGCGCGAGCTCGTGCTCGACCTGTTCGAGCTGATCACCGGCCTGCGGATGAACCACGCGTTCATCCGTCCGGGCGGTGTCGCTCAGGACATGCCGCCGGGTGCGCTCGACGAGATCCGTGACTTCATCGCGCTGATGAAGAAGCGGCTCCCGGAGTACGCCGCGCTCTGCAACGAGAACCCGATCTTCAAGGCGCGTCTGCAGAACGTGGGCCACCTCGACCTCGCCGGCTGCATGGCGCTGGGCATCAGCGGCCCCGTGCTCCGCTCCACCGGCTACCCGTGGGACCTCCGCAAGACGCAGCCCTACAGCGGCTACGAGGACTACGACTTCGACGTCGTCACCTGGGACACCGCCGACTCCTACGGTCGGTTCCGGATCCGCCTCGAGGAGATGCACGAGTCGCTCAAGATCGTGGAGCAGTGCGCCGACCGGCTCGCCGGGCTCGAGGGTGCGCCGGTGATGATCGGCGACAAGAAGATCGCCTGGCCCAGCCAGCTCGCGATCGGCGCCGACGGCATGGGCAACAGCCTCGACCACATCCGCCACATCATGGGTGAGTCGATGGAGGCGCTGATCCACCACTTCAAGCTGGTGACCGAGGGCTTCCGGGTGCCGCCGGGACAGGCCTACGTGCCCGTCGAGTCGCCGCGGGGCGAGCTCGGGGCGCACGTTGTGTCCGACGGTGGGACGCGGCCTTTCCGGGCGCACTTCCGCGACCCCTCGTTCACGAACCTGCAGGGCACCTCGGTGATGAGCGAGGGCGGCATGGTCGCCGACGTCATCGTGGCGATTGCATCTCTCGATCCCGTGATGGGCGGAGTGGACCGATGACCGACATGGTTTCGACAGACGGCGCCGCGCACGCGTCCGGCGGGGGTCTGCCCGCGGAGACGCTGCGCGAGCTGCGCCAGATCACCGCGCGCTACCCGCAGCCACGGTCGGCTCTGCTGCCGATGCTGCACCTCGTGCAGAGCGTCGAGGGCCGCGTGACCGCACGCGGCATCGAGGCCTGTGCGGAGATCCTCGGCATCTCCGCCGCGGAGGTCTCCGGAGTGGCGACGTTCTACACGATGTACAAGCGCCGCCCCGTCGGCGACTACCACGTGGGGGTCTGCACCAACACGTTGTGCGCGGTGATGGGCGGCGACGCGATCTTCGAGCGGCTCAAGGACCATCTCGACGTAGGGAACGACGAGACCACGGAAGACGGCAAGATCACGCTCGAGCACGTCGAGTGCAACGCGGCCTGCGACTTCGCCCCCGTGATGATGGTCAACTGGGAGTTCATGGACAACATGACCCCGCAGTCCGCGACGGAGCTCGTGGACGACCTGCGCGAGGGCAAGGAGGTCCGCTCCACCCGAGGCCCGCGGATCTGCACCTGGCGCGAGGCCGAGCGCGTGCTCGCCGGCTTCCCCGACGACCGCGCCGACGAGGGACCGGCGGCCGGCCCGGCATCGCTCGTCGGCCTGCAGATCGCCCGCGAGAACGGCTGGACGGCCCCCGAAGCCGAGCGCAAGGCGGTCTCCTCGGGTGCTCGGAGCGAGGACGGGCAGGGCGCCCTCTTCGAGAGCGGCAAGGAGTCGGCTGCAGGACGGGCCGACACAGGTCGCGCCGACTCCGAGACGCGGCTCGAGCAGAGCCCGACCGACGTCGAGGGCGGCAAGGGTTCGACCCCCGAGGCTGACGGGAAGGGCACCAACGAATGACCGACATGCTGACCCCGGTCCTCACCGACAACTGGGACGCCGACCGTGCCTGGACCCTCGAGGCCTACGAGCGCATCGGCGGGTACGACGGTGTGAAGACCGCGCTCGGGATGGGGCAGGACGCGATCATCGAGCTGGTGAAGGAGTCCGGCCTTCGCGGCCGCGGCGGCGCCGGCTTCCCCACCGGCATGAAGTGGGGCTTCATCCCGCAGGGCGACGGAAAGCCGCACTACCTCGTGGTGAACGCCGACGAGTCCGAGCCGGGCACGTGCAAGGACATCCCGCTGATGATGGCCTCGCCGCACACGCTGGTCGAGGGCGTGATCATCTCCGCCTACGCCATCAGGGCCAACCACGCGTTCATCTACGTGCGTGGCGAGGTGCTCCAGGTGGTCCGACGCCTTCAGCGAGCGGTCCAGGAGGCCTACCTCGCCGGCCACCTCGGCAAGAACATCCACGGCTCCGGCTACGACCTCGAGCTCACCGTCCACGCAGGGGCGGGCGCCTACATCTGCGGCGAGGAGACGGCGCTGCTCGACTCGCTCGAGGGCAGGCGTGGTCAACCGCGGCTGCGGCCGCCGTTCCCGGCGATCGCGGGCCTGTACGCCGCGCCGACCGTGATCAACAACGTCGAGTCGATCGCGTCGGTGCCCAGCATCGTGCGCAACGGCGCCGACTGGTTCGCGTCGATGGGCACCGAGAAGAGCAAGGGCATGACGATCTACTCGCTCTCGGGCCACGTGAAGCGCCCGGGACAGTACGAGGCCCCGCTCGGCATCACCCTGCGCCAGCTCCTCGACCTCGCCGGAGGTGTTCGCGAGGGGCACGAGCTGAAGTTCTGGACCCCCGGCGGCTCGTCCACGCCGATCCTGACCGGTGAGCACCTCGACGTACCCCTCGACTACGAGGGCGTCGGCGCGGCCGGCTCCATGCTCGGCACGAAGGCCCTGCAGATCTTCGACGAGACCACCTGCGTGGTCCGGGCGGTGCTGCGCTGGACGGAGTTCTACAAGCACGAGTCGTGCGGCAAGTGCACGCCCTGCCGCGAGGGCACGTGGTGGCTGGTGCAGACGCTCGCGCGGCTCGAGCGCGGCGCGGGCACGGAGGCCGACCTCGAGCTGCTGCTCGACCAGTGCGACAACATCCTCGGTCGTGCGTTCTGCGCGCTCGGCGACGGCGCGACGAGCCCGATCACCTCGTCCATCCAGTACTTCCGTGACGAGTACATCGCGCACTTCGAGCACGGCGGCTGTCCGTTCGACCACGCCGCCTCCACCCTCTTCGCACCCGCGGGAGCCCACGCATGACGCTTTCAGCCAACAAGCCCGAGGCGGGCCTGGAGAAGGCAGACCTGGTCACCGTCACCATCGACGACGTCGAGGTGAGCGTGCCCAAGGACACCCTGGTCATCCGCGCCGCCGAGCAGATCGGCGTGCAGGTCCCGAGGTTCTGTGACCACCCGTTGCTCGCGCCGGTCGGCGCGTGCAGGCAGTGCCTCGTCGAGGTGGAGGACGCCGGCAACGGCCGGCCGATCCCGAAGCCGCAGGCGTCCTGCACGCTGGCGGTCGCCGACGGCATGAAGGTCCGCACCCAGGCCAGCTCGCCGGTCGCCGACAAGGCACAGCAGGGAATCATGGAGTTCCTGCTGATCAACCACCCGCTCGACTGCCCGATGTGCGACAAGGGCGGCGAGTGCCCGCTGCAGAACCAGGCGATGTCGAACGGCCGCGGCGAGACCCGCTACATCGAGCAGAAGCGCACCTTTCCCAAGCCGATCAACATCTCGGCGCAGGTGCTGCTCGACCGCGAGCGCTGCGTCCTGTGCGCCCGCTGCACCCGCTTCTCCGAGCAGATCGCCGGCGACCCGTTCATCGCGCTGATCGAGCGTGGTGCCCTCCAGCAGGTGGGCATCTACGAGAAGGAGCCTTTCGAGTCCTACTTCTCGGGCAACACGATCCAGATCTGCCCCGTGGGCGCGCTGACCTCCGCGTCGTACCGCTTCCGCGCCCGGCCCTTCGACCTGGTCTCCTCGCCTTCGGTGTGCGAGCACTGCGCCTCGGGCTGCGCGCTTCGCACCGACCACCGGCGCAGCAAGGTCACCCGGCGGCTGGCCGGGTTCGACCCGGAGGTCAACGAGGAGTGGAACTGCGACAAGGGCCGCTTCGGGTTCATGTACTCCCGGCAGCCCGACCGTCTGACCCACCCGCTCGTCCGCGACGAGAAGGGCGGCGAGCTACGCCCCGCCTCCTGGCCGGAGGCGTTCGCCGTCGCGGCCCGCGGCCTCCGCGCAGCCGGATCCGTCGGTGTGCTCACCGGTGGCCGGCTGACCGCTGAGGACGCCTACGCGTACTCCAAGTTCGCGCGCGTCGCGCTCGGCACCAACGACATCGACTTCCGGGCCCGCCCGCACTCCGCGGAGGAGGCTGACTTCCTCGCCTCCCACGTGGTCGCGCGGTCGCTCGAGGTCACCTACGCCGACCTCGAGCGCGCGAGCAAGGTCCTGCTCGTCGGCCTCGAGCCCGAGGACGAGTCGCCGATCGTGTTCCTGCGGCTGCGCAAGGCCGCGCTCAAGGGCACGAAGGTGTTCTCGGTCGCGCCGTTCACCACGCGAAGCCTCACGAAGATGCGGGGCACGCTCATCCCGGCCACCCCGGGTGAGGAGCCGCAGGTCATCGCGGCCCTTGCGCACGACGGCGAGGTGGCCATCGACGGCGGTGGCGTGATCCTGGTCGGCGAGCGGATGGCCGCCGTGCCCGGTGCCCTGTCCGCCGTCGCGGCCCTCGCGGGTACGACGGGCGCCAGGCTGGCCTGGGTCCCGCGCCGAGCGGGCGACCGTGGCGCGGTCGAGACCGGGTGCCTGCCGAACCTGCTCCCCGGCGGCCGCCCGGTCGCCGTGGCCGACGCCCGCGTCGACGCCGGTGCCGCCTGGGGCGTGGCCTCTCTGCCTGACAAGCCCGGTCGCAGCGGCGACGAGATCATCGCGGCCGCGGCGGCGGGAGAGCTCAACGGCCTCGTGGTCGCCGGCGTGGAGCTGCGCGACCTCACCGACCCCCAGCTGGCTGAGTCGGCGCTGGCGGCGGCGGAGTTCGTGGTCTCCCTGGAGGTTCGTGCCAGCGAGGTGTCCCCCTACGCCGACGTCGTCCTCCCGGTCGCCCCCGTCACGGAGAAGGCCGGCTCGTTCGTCGACTGGGAGGGCCGCGTCCGTCCCTTCGCGCAGGTCTTCCACGAGCCGAGCTCGCTGCCCGAGGTCCGCATCCTCGCCGGAATCGCCGAGGAGATGGATGTGCGCTTCGGCATCCGAACCGTCGAGCAGGCCCGCGCCGAGATGGAGTCGTTCGGGCCCTGGGAGGGGATCGGGTCGGCCACCGCGCCCTCCGCCGCTGATGCAAGGCGCGAAGACGGGGTTGCGTCGCAGCGACCCGCGGAGCTGAGCGCCGGCCACTACGTGCTCGCGACGTGGAAGCTGCTGATCGACGACGGGCGGATGCTCGACGGGGACGAGTACCTCAAGGCCACCGGGCGGCGGGCCGTCGCTCTCGTGTCGGCCTCGACCCTCTCGCACCTCGGTGTGCACGAGGGGCAGCTGGTCAACCTCGCCACGGAACGTGGGTCGGTGGACCTGCCCGTCGGCGTCGCGGACCTGCCGGACCACGTCGTGTGGGCGCCGAGCAGCGCCGTCGGCCTGTCGCTGTCCCGCGAGCTGGGGGTTGCCACCCCCGGCACCGTCGTCCGACTCGAGGGCGTCGTCCCGAGCCTCTCCAAGGAAGGCCGAGCATGAGCAACGCGCTGATGAGCCCGTTGATGAGCGACCGGATCGTCGCGGCGGAGGACCTGTCGCCCTTCGGCCACGACTCGGGGTGGCTGGTGATCCTCAAGGCCGTTCTGATCTTCTTGGTGCTGGTCCTGCTGACGCTGTTCAACATCTGGTTCGAGCGACGCGTCGTCGGCCGGATGCAGCACCGGCCCGGACCCAACGTGCACGGTCCCTTCGGTCTGCTCCAGAGCCTCGCCGACGGTGTGAAGCTGGCGCTGAAGGAGGACATCGTCCCCAAGGCGGCGGACAAGATCGTCTACCTGCTGGCGCCGGTGATCATGGTGATCCCGGCGTTCCTGACCTGGTCGGTGATCCCGTTCGGGCCGGTCGTGAAGGTGCCGTTCACCGACACCACCACGCCGCTGCAGCTGACCGACATGCCGGTTGCCGTGCTGTTCATGCTGGCGATCGCGTCGATCGGCATCTACGGCATCGTCCTCGCGGGCTGGTCCTCCGGGTCGACGTACCCCCTCCTCGGCGGCCTGCGCAGCTCCGCGCAGATGATCTCCTACGAGGTGGCGATGGGTCTCTCGCTCGTCGCCGTCTTCATCTACGCCGGCACGCTGTCCACCTCGGGCATCGTGGCCGCGCAGGAGCGACTGTGGTTCGGCCTGATCCTCGTGCCGTCGTTCGTGATCTTCGTGATCTCGATGGTGGGGGAGACCAACCGCGCGCCCTTCGACCTGCCCGAGGCCGAGGGTGAGCTCGTCGGCGGCTTCCACACGGAGTACTCCTCGCTCAAGTTCGCCCTGTTCTTCCTCGCCGAGTACGTCAACATGGCGACCGTCTCCGCGCTCGCCACGACGCTCTTCCTGGGCGGCTGGCGGGCGCCCTGGCCGCTCTCGGCCGTGAACGACGGGATGTTGAACGAGGGCTACTGGCCGGTGCTGTGGTTCCTCGGCAAGGTGATGTTCTTCATCTTCATCTTCGTCTGGCTCCGCGGCTCGCTGCCCCGCCTGCGCTACGACCAGTTCATGCGCTTCGGCTGGAAGCGGCTGATCCCGATCTCGCTCGCCTGGATCTTCGCGGTCGCGGTGATCCGCTGGATGAGCGTCAACGGCGGGATCCAGCGCAACTACCTGCTGATCGCGCTCGCCGTCCTCGCCGTGGTCTTCGCCGCGCTGTTCTTCGTCGGCGGCGGCGAGGAGGAGGCCGGGAAGGCCGAGGAAGAAGCAGAGTTCGACGCGTACGCCGGGGGCTACCCCGTCCCACCCATGCCCGTCAACGGGTCGACCAACCGGTCCGGATCCGGGCTCACCGGCCCGGCCGCAACGGTCACCTCGAGCAGCACGGAGGAGAAGGAGTAATGCCCACCCTCAAGCAACAGCTCTGGGACCCGATCGCGGGGTTCGGGGTCACGTTCCGCACCATGTTCAAGAAGACCGTGACCTACCAGTACCCGTTCGAGAAGCGGCCCACCGCGCCTCGCTTCCACGGGCGGCACCAGCTCAACCGCTGGCCCGACGGTCTCGAGAAGTGCATCGGCTGCGAGCTGTGCGCATGGGCCTGCCCCGCGGACGCGATCTACGTCGAGGGCGCGTCGAACACCCAGGACGAGCGGTTCTCGCCCGGTGAGCGCTACGGCCGCGTCTACCAGATCAACTACCTGCGCTGCATCCTGTGCGGGCTGTGCATCGAGGCCTGCCCGACCCGCGCGCTGACGATGACCAACGAGTACGAGCTCGCCGACGACAACCGTGCGGACCTGATCTACGAGAAGCAGGACCTGCTCGCGCCGCTGCTGCCCGGGATGGAGCAGCCGCCGCACGAGATGCGCCTCGGTGACGACGAGACCGACTACTACCGCGGTGCCTTCAAGGCGCAGCCGGCGAGGGTCGACAACGAGAGTGGGGACGAGCGTTGATCGCGTTCTGGTTGCTCGCGCCGATCATGGTGGCCGCTGCCCTCGGCGTGCTCGTCGCGCGCAAGGCGGTCCATGCCGCCCTGCTGCTCGCGGTCGTGATGATCGGCCTCGCCATCTTGTACCTCGTGCAGGACGCGCCGTTCCTCTTCGCGGTGCAGATCATCGTCTACACCGGCGCCATCTTGATGCTCTTCCTCTTCGTGCTGATGCTCGTGGGCGTCGACGCCTCCGACTCCGTCGTCGAGACGATCAAGGGGCAGCGCCTGTTCGCGATCCTCGTCGGTGTGCTGTTCGGCGCGGTCCTGGTCCTCGGCGTGGCCCAGGTCAGCATCGGCGCCGTGACGGGCCTCGACAAGGCCAACTCAGCGGGCAACATCCAGGGCCTGGCGGACCTGCTCTTCTCCCGCTACGCGATCGCGTTCGAGGCGACCGCCGCGCTGCTGATCACGGCCGCGATCGGCACGATGGTCCTCGCCCACAGCGAGCGCCTCTCGCCGAAGCTGTCGCAGCCGGAGATGGCGGTGCAGCGGATGCGCGACTACGCGGAGTCGGGCAAGCACCCCGGGCCGCTGCCCGCGCCCGGCGTGTTCGCCCGGCACAACGCCGTGGACACCCCCGCGCTGCTTCCCGACGGGACCCCGTCGGAGCTGTCGGTGTCACGGGTGCTCGCCGCTCGGGGCACGGTCCGTTCCGCACCGCGTCTGGCCGGCGACATCACCGAGGTCAGCCGCGGCATGCGTGACGACGGCTCCTCGAACATCCCGGGTGAGCCCGACGCCACACCGAAGGGCCCCATCGAGGGCGACCCGAGCCACACCCGTCCCGAAGGGGAGGAGCGACGATGAGCGAGACCCCGTTCCTCGTACTGTCCGCGATCCTGTTCACGATCGGGGCCGTCGGCGTGCTGACCCGCCGTAACGCCCTCGTGCTGTTCATGTGCGTGGAGATGATGCTCAACGCGTCCAACCTCGCGTTGGTCACCTTCTCCCGCGTCCACGGCAACCTCGACGGACAGGTGACGGCCTTCTTCGTGATGGTCGTGGCCGCCGCCGAGGTCGTGGTCGGACTGGCGATCATCATCACCATCTTCCGGACCCGTCGCTCGGCCTCGGTCGACGACGCGAGCCTGCTGAAGTACTAGGAGCCGAGTTGACTACTGCCATCGTGACTCCTCTCGTCGAAGGAGCGCCGGTGATCCACCCGGCGGCCGCGGGCGGGGTGTTCTCCCTGCTCTGGGTGATCATCGCGCTGCCCGCGCTGGGTGCCGCGGTGCTGCTCCTGGGCGGCCGCCGCACCGACCGCTGGGGACACCTGCTCGGTGTCGCCACCGTGGTCGCCTCCTTCGTGATCAGCCTGCTGGCGTTCCTCGCGCTCGCGGGTCGTGGCGCCGAGGACCGCTCGATCGGGCAGCACCTGTACACCTGGATCGAGGCCGGTACCTTCCGTGCCGAGGCAGCGCTGCTCTTCGACCCGCTGTCCGCGCTGTTCCTGCTGCTGATCACCGGTGTCGGTGCACTCATCCACATCTACTCGGTGGGCTACATGGCCCACGACCCGCGACGCCGCCGGTTCTTCGCCTACCTCAACCTGTTCGTCGCGGCCATGCTCGTCCTGGTGCTCGCCGACAACTACCTCCTGCTGTTCCTCGGCTGGGAGGGCGTCGGCCTGGCGTCGTACCTGCTCATCGGCTTCTGGCAGCACAAGCCCTCGGCGGCGGTCGCCGCGAAGAAGGCGTTCGTGGTGAACCGAGTCGGTGACATCGGCATGGCGCTCGGCATCATGCTGCTCTTCGCGACCTTCGGCACGGTCGCGTTCGCCCCGATCTCGTCCGTCGCGGGGCAGGCGTCCGACGGCGTGCTGACCGTCCTGGGCCTGCTCTTCCTGCTCGCGGCCTGCGGCAAGTCCGCCCAGGTGCCGCTGCAGTCCTGGCTGCTCGACGCGATGGAGGGCCCGACCCCCGTCTCGGCGCTGATCCACGCGGCGACGATGGTGACCGCCGGGGTCTACCTGGTCGTCCGGTCCAACTTCATCTACGACGGGACGCCGGCCGCGCAGACCGCGGTCGTCATCGTCGGCGCGGTCACGCTCCTGTGGGGTGCGGTCATCGGTTGCGCGAAGGACGACATCAAGAAGGCCCTCGCCGGGTCGACGATGAGCCAGATCGGCTACATGATGCTGGCCGCCGGCCTCGGTGTCGCGGGCTATGCGTTGGCGATCTTCCACCTGCTCACGCACGGTTTCTTCAAGGCCAACATGTTCCTCGGCGCCGGCTCGGTCATGCACGGCATGGACGACGACGTCGACATGCGTCACTACGGCGCGCTGCAGAAGGCGATGCCGGTCACCTTCCTGACCTTCGCGATGGGCTACCTCGCGATCATGGGTGTCCCGCCGTTCTCGGGCTTCTGGTCCAAGGACAAGATCATCGAGACCGCGTTCTCTCAGAACCTGGTCGTCGGACTCGCGGCGCTGGCCGGTGCCGGCATCACCGCCTTCTACATGACGCGCCTGATGCTGATGACGTTCTTCGGCAAGAAGCGCTGGGCCGAGGGCGTGCACCCGCACGAGTCGCCCCGGGTGATGACCGTCCCGCTGATCGTGCTCGCGGCGCTCTCGGTCCTCGGGGGCGTCATGCTCCTCAACGACTGGATCGTCGAGTGGCTCGCGCCGACGGTGGGGACCCCGGAGCACACCGAGCTGCCGGTCTCGCCGATCGTGCTGAGCCTGATCGTCCTGGCCGTGGTCATCGCGGGCGTCGCTGTGGCCTGGATGACGGTCGGCAGGCGCGACGTACCCCGCGTGGCGCCGGCGAACGTCTCGGTGCTCACCCGCGCCGCACGCGCTGACCTGTACGGCGACGCCATCAACGAGGGCCTGTTCATGCGGCCCGGTGACCGGTTCGTCGTAGGGCTCACCGACTTCGACGACAACGGCGTCGACGGCGCGGTCGACGGCACCGGGGCGGCCTTCGCGGGCATGTCGGGCCGGATGCGGCGCTGGCAGACCGGCTTCGTCCGGTCCTACGCGCTCTCGCTGCTCTCCGGTGCGGTGCTCGTCCTCGCCGTCCTCCTGGCGGTGACCCTCGCATGAGCTCCACCCCCCGAAACTCTGCCGGACACGACAAGATGCTGAGGCTGGTGTCGCTGTGAGCTTTCCCTGGTTGACCGTTCTCATAGCGGTGCCCATCGTCGGCGCCGCAGTGGTCGCCCTGCTGCCCAAGCGTCCCGACGGAGCGCTGGTGAAGCAGGTGGCGCTCGGCGTCTCCGTGCTCGCGCTCGCGATCGCCGTGGTGATCGGCCTCGGCTACGACGTCGGCGGTGGCTTCCAGTACACCGAGGACGTCGTGTGGATCGGCGCGTTCGGCGCCCACTACGCCCTCGGCGTCGACGGGATCGGGCTCACGCTCGTGCTGCTCACGGTGATCCTCACCCCCGTGGTGATCCTGGCCTCCTGGGACGACGGCCACGCCGGCCGGTGGAGCGTCAACTCCTTCTTCGCCTGGATGCTGGCGCTCGAGGGCCTGGCCATCGGCGTCTTCGCGGCCACCGACGTGTTCTTGTTCTACGTGCTCTTCGAGGCCACGCTGATCCCGATCTACTTCCTGATCGGTGGGTTCGGCGGGGCTCGGCGCTCCTACGCGGCGGTCAAGTTCCTGCTCTACTCGCTGCTCGGCGGTCTGCTCATGCTGGCCTCGGTGATCGGGCTCTACGTCGTCTCGGTGGAGAGCAAGTTCGGTCCTACGTACCTGCTCTCCGAGCTGAGCCAGATCCCGATCGACCAGAACACCGGCCGGTGGCTGTTCCTCGGCTTCTTCATCGCCTTCGCGATCAAGGCACCGATGTTCCCCGTGCACACCTGGCTCCCCGACGCGACGGCGTCCGGCACCCCCGGCACCTCGGTGATGCTGGTCAGCGTCCTGGACAAGATCGGCACCTTCGGGATGATCCGCTTCTGCCTCGGGCTGTTCCCGGAGGCGTCGCAGTGGGCGACGCCGGTCGTCCTCGTGCTCGCGGTGATCTCGGTCCTGTACGGCGCGCTGGTGGCGATCGGGCAGAACAACATCCCGCGCCTGATCGCCTACACGTCGGTGTCGCACTTCGGGTTCATCGTGCTCGGCATCTTCGTGCTCAACAGCTACGGCCAGGTCGGCTCGACGCTCTACATGTTCAACCACGGCCTCTCGACCGCCGCGCTCTTCCTGGTGACGGGCTTCCTGATCCGTCGCCGGGGCTCGCAGCTGATCAGCGACTTCGGTGGCGTCGAGAAGGTCGCCCCCGTCCTGGCCGGCATCTTCCTGGTCGCCGGGCTGTCGTCGCTGTCGCTGCCCGGGCTCTCGCCGTTCATCTCGGAGTTCCTGGTGCTGGTCGGCACGTTCACCCACAACTGGTGGTACGCCGTCTTCGCGGTGCTCGGCATCGTGCTCGCCGCGCTGTACATCCTGTTGATGTACCAACGCACCATGACCGGACCTACCGTTCCGTCCGTGGCCGGGATGAGGGACCTGGGGCTGCGCGAGGTCTCCGCGCTCGCGCCGCTGCTCGTGCTCATCGTCCTGCTCGGCTTCTACCCCAAGCCGTTGACCGCGATCATCAACCCCGCTGTGCACGACACGCTGCAGCAGGTGGGTGTGTCAGACCCTGCTCCGGACGTCCCGGCAACCGCCGGCGCCGGTGAGACCGAGGAGAGCAACCAGTGACCATCGCTGCAGAGTTCCAGGCTCCCAGCATCGAGTACGGCCTGCTCTCGCCGCTGCTGATCATCGGGGGCGTCGCGGTCGTCGGCGTGGTCGTCGAGGCGTTCTCGCCCCGGCGGCAGCGTTACCTGATCCAGACGCTGCTGGCCCTCGCCGGAGTGGTGGCCGCGCTCGTCGCGACCGTGGTCGTCGGCAGGAACCTCGATGTCCTCGGCCACGGCGCTGCGCGCGGGACGATCGCGGCCGGAGGCTCGGTCGCCATCGACGGTCCCTCGGTCTTCCTCTGGGGCACGCTGCTCGCACTCACGCTCATCAGCGTGCTGCTCTTCGCGGAGCGCCGACTCGAAGGCGGCGTGCTGTCCTTCGCCGGCCAGGCCGCGGCTCTGCCCGGTACGGAGGCGGAGCGCGAGGCGTCGACGCGCGGGCTCGAGCACACCGAGGTGTTCCCGCTGATGATGTTCGCGCTGTTCGGGATGATGCTCTTCCCCGCGTCGAACGACCTGCTGACGATGTTCGTGGCCCTCGAGATCCTCTCTCTCCCGCTGTACCTGCTCGCAGGCCTGGCCCGTCGCCGGCGGCTGCTGAGCCAGGAGGCGGCGATGAAGTACTTCATGCTCGGCGCGTTCAGCTCCGGGTTCTTCATCTACGGCATCGCCCTGGTCTACGGCTACTCCGGCTCGATGCAGTTCGCGGCGATCAGCGAGGCGGTCTCCGGTACGACGGGCGGGCAGGCTCTGCTGCTCGGCGGCATCGGGTTGATGGCGGTCGGCCTGCTGTTCAAGGTCGGTGCGGCGCCGTTCCACGCCTGGACCCCCGACGTCTACCAGGGTGCCCCGACCGCGGTGACCGCGTTCATGGCCGCCTGCACCAAGATCGCCGCCTTCGGCGCGATGCTGCGACTGTTCTACGTCGCCTTCGGTGGTGCCCGGTGGGACTGGACGCCGATGATCTGGGTGATCGCCGTCTTGACGATGGTGGTCGGCTCGGTGATCGCCCTGTCCCAGACCGACGTCAAGCGCATGCTGGCCTACTCCGCGATCGCGCACTCCGGCTTTCTGCTCACCGGCTTCGTCGGCGTCCAGCAGGGCAGCTCCGGCCTGGCCGGCGGGATCACCTCGCTCCAGGCGATGCTGTTCTACCTGGTGAGCTACGGCTTCATGACGGTCGCCGCCTTCGCGATCGTGACCGTCGTGCGTGACGCGAGCGGTGAGGCGACGAGCCTGTCCCGCTGGGCGGGGCTCGGCAAGGAGTCGCCGCTCATCGCGGGGGTCTTCGCCTTCCTCCTCCTCGGCATGGCCGGCATCCCGCTGACCAGCGGATTCACCGGGAAGTGGGCGGTCTTCGCCTCGGCACTGGCGGGCGGCGCCTGGCCCCTCGTCGTCGTCGCGGTGCTGATGAGCGCGGTCGCGGCCTTCTTCTACGTGCGGGTGATCGTGCTGATGTACTTCTCCGAGCCGGTCGGTGAGGGACCCACCGTGACGATGCCGAGTGTCATGACGACTATCGTGATCGGAGTGGGCTTCCTGGCCACGCTGCTCCTGGGCGTCGTACCCGGTCCGGTTCTCGACCTGGCCGCGACAGCCGGGGAGTTCATCCGCTGACCCGCTCCCGCCCATGGCAGGAGCAGACGAGAAGGAGCCGAACGCGGTGACGTCAACCCCCGCCGCCCCATCCCTGGCACTGCCGGTCCTCGACGCCGAACTCGAGGCCCGGCTGCGTGCCCGGATGCAGGAGGTCGAGGAGGCGCTCGAGGAGGCCGTGCAGAGCGAGGCGCGCTTCGTCACCGACGCGGCCCGTCACCTGATGAACGCCGGCGGCAAGCGGTTCCGGCCGCTGCTCGTGCTGCTCGCTGCCGAGACCGGTGACCCGTACGCCGACGGCGTGGTGACCTCCGCCTGCGTGGTCGAGCTGACGCACCTCGCCTCGCTGTACCACGACGACGTGATGGACGAGGCCGCGCTGCGTCGAGGGGCCGAGTCGGCCAACGCGCGGTGGGACAACCTGGTCGCGATCCTGACCGGTGACTTCCTGTTCTCGAAGTCCTCGGAGTTCACCGCCCGTCTCGGCGCGGACGCGGTGCGGATCCAGGCCGAGACCTTCAGCCGGCTGGTCGAGGGACAGATCCTCGAGACGCTCGGACCCGACAAGGACGAGGACCCGCTCGAGCACTACCTGCGGGTGGTCGCGGGCAAGACCGGCTCGCTGATCGCCACCTCCGCCCGCTACGGAGCCCGCTTCGCCGGTGCCCCGCTGCAGGTCGAGGAGGCGCTCACGGAGTACGGCGAGAAGGTCGGCACCGCCTTCCAGCTCTCCGACGACATCCTCGACATCGCCAGCGACTCGGACGAGTCGGGCAAGACGCCAGGTACCGACCTGCGCGAGGGCGTCCCGACCCTCCCCGTGCTGATCGCCAAGCGATCGCAGGACCCGGCCGACGCGAGGCTCCTGGAGCTGCTCGACTCCGACCTCAGCGACGACGCGTTGCACAGCGAGGCGCTCGAGCTGCTGCGCAGGCACCCCGCGATGCAGGAGGCTCGTGCCTACGTCGTGGACCGGGCAAACGAGGCGCGGGAGCTGCTCAAGGTGATCCCCGAGAGCCCGGCACGCGACGCCCTCGACGCCTTCGCGGCCCTCATCGCCACCCGCACCTCCTGACCCACCCCCCGCTGTAACGCGGGGTTACGGACTCTCCGCAAGCGGCATACCGCTGGGGAACCGTCCAAGACGCTTGGGGAGTCCGGACGACCGGCTCAGATCGCGCTGGCCTGCGCGGTGAGGCGCAGCTGCCGTCGCCGGTGGGTGACGGCCTCGTAGGTGAACATCACGAGCGCGATCCACACCAGCCCGAACCCGACCCATCGCATGGGCGGCATCGCCTCGTGGAAGACGAGCACGCCGAGAGCGAACTGGATCGTGGGTGCGAGGTACTGCAGAAGGCCGATCGTGGTCATCGAGACCCGGGTGGCGGCCGCTCCGAAGCAGATCAGCGGGACCGCTGTCACGATGCCCGTCGTCATGATCAAGACGGCGTGACCGGCGCCCTCGGTGCCGAAGGTGGACGTGCCCTGGGCTACCAGCCACAAGATGTACCCGGCAGCGACCGGGGCGAGGATCAGCGTCTCCACGGTCAGGCTCTCCACGGCGCCGATGTTGGCCTTCTTCTTCGCCAGGCCGTAGCTGCCGAAGGAGAAGGCGAGCACCAGGGCCACCCACGGCGGCCGGCCGTACTCGACGGTGAGGCCGACGACCGCGAGGGCGGCGATGCCCAGAGCGACCCACTGGAGGGTACGGAGCCGCTCCCCGAGGATCACCACGCCCATCAGCACCGTGACCAGCGGGTTGATGAAGTAGCCCAGTGACGTCTCCACCACGTGGCCGTTGTTGACGCCCCAGATGTAGGTGCCCCAGTTCACCGCGATCACCACGGCCGCCAGCGCGAGGATCCCGAGCGTACGGCGGTCGGCGACCACGGCCCGAAGCTGTGGGAACCGGGACAGGGCCAGCACGAGCACCACCATCACCGCCAGCGACCAGAACACCCGGTGCGCGAGGATCTCGACAGCCCCGGCCGGCCGGAGCAGCGGCCAGTACAGCGGGAAGAGGCCCCACATCGCGTAGGCGGCCGCACCGAGGAAGAAGCCGCGTCGTGTCTCTGCCACGCGGAGAAGCGTAAGTCCGGTAAGGGACAAAACTGGAATTGGCCACTGACAGGCCGATGCAGCCGAAAACCCGCGCGCGAGCGCCTGTCTGCCCCTAGAGTGACCGTCGTCAGAATCGGAACATCAGCTCAAACCGGGGGAAATCAACCATGCGCCTTTCGCGCTTCTTCGTATCCGTTGTCTCGATGTCTCTTCTCGCCCTGCCGGCGGCCGTCGCCACGGCCGGTTCGGCCAGTGCGGCCGAGCCGATCCCGACGAAGGTCTACATGAAGGTGTCCGCCAGCAAGCTGCTCTACGGCGCGCCGCTCTCGATCCAGGGCCAGGTCGTCGCGCCGAGCCCCTCGGGTGGCGAGGTCAGGGTCCCGACCGGCCAAGCACGCCTCGAGCGCCAGCTCAAGGGTCAGACCTCGTGGGCGGTGCTCGAGACCGACCCGTACGGCGACAGCTTCTACTTCTCGGTGCGCGCGGTCGCCAACGCCACCTACCGGGTCGTGTACTCGGGCGGCAGCTACGACAGCTACGACAGCAGCACCGGGACGACGACCACCTACGACTTCGCGCCTTCGTCCACCTCCCGCGCGCTCTGGGTCTCGCGCGACCTCGGTGCTCGTGCGGTCGAGCCGAGGCCCGGCGCGCACTACCTCAAGGGCAACGTGAACCCGGGTTGGGGCAACAAGGTCATCAAGCTCGAGCGCAAGAAGTGCAAGGGCTGCGCCTGGACGGTCTACAGCAAGCAGCGCACCACGAGCACCGGCGCCTACAGGTTCGCGGTGGGCTTCCCGCGCTCCGGCTCCTGGTTCTACCGCACCGCGGTGCCCGCCACGACGACCCACATCAAGTCGACGTCGGGTGTCTTCAGGGCCTACGTGTACCGCTACTGAGCCCCAGAACGAAGGGGCTGCCACGGAACGCTGCGTGGCAGCCCCTTCGTCTGTGCCGGGGACGGGGGTGCGGTCACACGACCGTCCAGGTGTCGCCGCTCTGCAGCAGGCCGGCGAGTGCCCGGGAGGAGTCCTCCTGCCCGGCCTGCGAGGTCGCGATCTGGCCGCGGGCGAGGTCGTCGTACGTCGGACGCTCCACCTGCCGGAAGATGCCGATCGGGGCCTGGTGGAGGTAGCCGGCGTCGGTGAGCCGCGACAGCGCGAACGCGGTCGTCGGGTCCTCGGCGTGGGCGTCGTGAACGAGCAGCGCGTCCGCACCCACCTCCGCGACATCGACCACGCGAACGGATCCGCTCGGGTCGCGCACGACACCCTTGCTGCCGAGGCCGTCCGGGTCGGGGGTGCCGAAGCGGATCGGCTCGCCGTGGACGAGCGGGATGATCGCGGTCTGCTTGGTCTCGGGGCCCTTGAGCTCGTCGAACGCGCCGTCGTTGAAGATCGGGCAGTTCTGGAAGATCTCCACCAGCGCCGTACCCCGGTGTGCCGCCGCGGCCGAGAGCACCGAGGTGAGGTGCTTGCGGTCGGAGTCGACGGTGCGGGCGACGAACGTGCCCTCGGCGCCCAGCGCCAGCGAGACCGGGTTGAACGGGTTGTCGAGCGAGCCCATCGGGGTCGACTTGGTGACCTTGCCGAGCTCGCTGGTGGGGGAGTACTGCCCCTTGGTGAGGCCGTAGATCCGGTTGTTGAAGAGCAGGATCGTCATGTTGACGTTGCGTCGCAGCGCGTGGATCAGGTGGTTGCCGCCGATCGACAGCGCGTCGCCGTCACCGGTGACGACCCACACGGACAGGTCCTCGCGCGAGGTGGCGAGGCCGGTCGCGATCGCCGGCGCACGGCCGTGGATCGAGTGCATGCCGTAGGTGTCGAGGTAGTACGGGAAGCGCGAGGAGCAGCCGATCCCGGAGACGAACACGATGTTCTCGCGCTTGAGGCCGAGGTCGGGGAGGAAGCCCTGCACCGCGGCGAGGACGGCGTAGTCACCGCACCCGGGGCACCAGCGGACCTCCTGGTCGGAGGTGAACTCCTTCCGGTTCTGCGGGGTGTCCGTGGTGGGGACGTCCCGGAGACCGGGGAAGGGCAGGGACTCGGTTGTCGACTGGGTGGTCATCAGACGGTTTCCTTCTTGGTCTCGACAGGCTCGACCGACGAGGACTGCGACTCGATCAGCTGGGTGATGGCCTCGGCGAGCTCGGCGGCGCGGAGCGGCAGGCCGCGGACGTGGTTGTAGCCGACCACGTCGACGAGGTACTTCGCACGGAGCAGCATGGAGAGCTGGCCGAGGTTCATCTCGGGCACCATGACGGCGTCGTACCGCTTGAGCACCTCGCCGAGGTCCTTCGGGAAGGGGTTGAGGTGGCGCAGGTGCGCCTGGGCGACCTCGAGCCCGGCCGCCCGCACCCGACGTGCTGCGGCACCGATCGGCCCGTAGGTAGACCCCCAGCCGAGCACCAGCACGCGAGCCTTCCCCGACGGGTCGTCGACCTCGAGGGGCGGCAGCGAGTCGGCGATCCGCTCGACCTTGGCGGCGCGGGTGCGGACCATGAAGTCGTGGTTGGCGGGGTCGTAGGAGATGTTCCCGTGCCCGTCGCCCTTCTCCAGGCCGCCGATGCGGTGCTCGAGGCCCGCGGTGCCCGGAACCGCCCACGGACGGGCCATCGTGTCCTCGTCGCGGAGGTAGGGCCAGAACTCGTCGGGCTCACCGTCGGCCGACTTCTTCGACACGTGGTTGGGCCCGGTCGCGAAGCTCGGGTCGATCGTGGGCAGGTCGGCGACCTCCGGGATCCGCCACGGCTCGGAGCCGTTGGCGAGGTAGCCGTCGGAGAGCAGCATCACCGGGGTGCGGTAGGTGACCGCGATCCGTGCGGCCTCGACTGCTGCGTCGAAGCAGTCCGCGGGCGACTGCGGAGCGACGATCGGGATCGGCGCCTCCCCGTTGCGGCCGAACATCGCCTGGAGCAGGTCTGCCTGCTCGGTCTTGGTCGGCAGGCCCGTCGAGGGGCCACCCCGCTGGACGTCGACGACCAGGAGCGGCAGCTCGAGCATGATGCCCAGGCCGATGGTCTCCGACTTCAGCGCGATGCCGGGACCGGACGTGGTGGTCACGCCGAGGGCGCCCCCGAACGCCGCGCCGAGGGCGGCGCCGATGCCGGCGATCTCGTCCTCGGCCTGGAACGTCGTGACGCCGAACCGCTTGTGCTTGCTCAGCTCGTGCAGGATGTCGGAGGCGGGCGTGATCGGGTAGGAGCCCAGGAACAGCGGCAGCCCGGACTGCGTCGCCCCGGCGATCAGGCCGTAGGCCAGCGCCAGGTTGCCGGTGATGTTGCGGTACGTGCCCGCGGGCATCGGGGCCGGCTTGATCTCGTACTGCACGACGAACGCTTCGGTGGTCTCACCGAAGTTCCAGCCCGCCTTGAACGCCGTGACGTTCGCGTCGCGGATGTCAGGGGCCTTGGCGAACCGGCGCTCGAGGAAGCTGATGGTCGGGTCGGTCGGCCGGCCGTACATCCACGACAGCAGCCCGAGGGCGAACATGTTCTTCGCGCGCCCGGCGTCCTTGCGGGACAGGCCGAACTCCTTGACCGCTTCGACCGTCATGTCGGTGAGGTCGAACGCGTGCACGGCGTACTCGTCGAGCCCGTCGGTCTCGAGCGGGTTCTCGGCGTAGCCCGCCTTGTTGAGGTTGCGGGTCGTGAAGTCGTGGCTGTCCACGATGATCGTGGCGCCCTTCTTCAGGTCGCCCAGGTTCGCCTTGAGAGCCGCCGGGTTCATCGCCACCAGCACGTCGGGGGAGTCCCCGGGGGTGAGGATGTCGTGGTCCGCGAAGTGCACCTGGAACGACGAGACGCCGGGCAGGGTGCCCTGGGGGGCCCGGATCTCTGCCGGGAAGTTCGGAAGTGTGGAGAGGTCGTTGCCGAAAGTCGCCGTCTCCTGGGTGAATCGGTCACCTGTGAGCTGCATACCGTCGCCTGAGTCGCCCGCGAAGCGGATGATCACGCGATCGAGCTGCTTGACCTGCTTGGTCACGCTGTTGCCTTCTTTCCACGGGCAGCCCCCGGCTCCCCCGGAGGTTGACCCGTTACTCAGGGTGCCCTCACAAGCCATGCTACGACCGTCGCCTGAGCGGTTTCGTCGAAGTCCAGCACACGGTCGGACGCCCTGACGCGCGGTAGTCCGTGAGCAGAATGTCGGGGAACCGCGCCCACGACAGCAGTCTGCTCACGGACCACCGACACACGACCAGCCGTACGGCGGAGGTCGGGCCGGGCCCAGCATCGGGTCACGACCAGTACACGATGACCTTGTCTCCGACGTTCACCTGGCCGAACAGCGACACCATCGCGCTGTAGGCGCGCACGTTCACGCAGCCGTGCGAGGCCCCGTTGTAGCCGTTGGCGGCGAAGTCGGGGGAGTAGTGCACGGCCTGACCACCGCTGAAGAACATCGCCAGCGGCATCGACGTGTGGTAGATCGACGAGACGTGGTCGCGTGACTTGTACGCGATCGCGAACTGCCCCTCACGAGTCTCCATGCCCTCGCGACCGAAGCGCACGTCGAGGCTCATCAGGACCTTCCCGTCGTTCACCCAGCGCAGGCTGTTGCTGGTCTTGTCGATGCACAGCGCGCGGCCCGTCGTACACCGTGGGTCGAGCGGGGCACCGTCCGCCGGGTCGGGCGCCCGGTTGGCGAGGGCGTCCGCGGTCGGCTCCGTCGTCATGCCTTCGAGCAGGTCGAGCGTGCGCTGGTCGACCTCGCCGGTGACCGGGATCCCCCGTTTGCCCTGGAACCCGCGCACCGCCGTGGTGGTCTGCTCGCCGTAGGAGTCCGAGACGTCCCCGAAGAACCAGGCGATCTGGCGCAGCCTCGCCTGGATCTCACGAACCCGAGGGCCCGAGTCGCCAGGGGCGAACAGGGCCGGGCCGGACCGGTTGAACATCTCGTCACCGGTCGGCTGCCGGGTCATGCGGACGAGACGCTTCCAGGTGCGGTGGTCGACCTTGCCGGTGACCGCGAGGCCGCGCTTGGCCTGGAAGCCGCGCACCGCAGCGAGCGTCTCTGCGTCGAAGGAGCCGCTCATCGGAGGTGTGAACCACGCGAGCTGGGAGAGGCGGTGCTGCAGGTCGCGCACCTTGACGCCGCGGTCACCCCGCTCGAGCAGAGGCTGCGGCTCGGAAACCGGCGGCGGCTCGACCGCAGGCTCGACGGTGGGCGTCTCCTCCGCGGGAGGCCGCTCTACCTCGACGACCGGGGCAGGCGGCCGGCTCTCCGCATGGCCGGTGATGCCGATCAGCCCGAGCCCGCCGAAGGCCGCGGCGCCGGTGCCGAGCCCTACCACCGCGATGGCGGTGACGAGAGCCGTGGTGATGCGAGTTCCCCGTTGCATGTCGTCCTCCCGAAAGACCCGCCCTTGTGGCATCGGCCTCTCGGTGGATGAGACGCCGTGGAGGCCAGAAAGGTTGCTTCCTCTGTTTCCGTGGGCAGGGTTCGACGCGCAGCAGACTAGTGGGTCACACAGCGCGGTTGTGGGAGGCGAGCGCCGTGCCGGTGGCGTGGAGCGCTGCGAGGTGTCGGTATGCGCCCTAGAGTGGGCGCGTGGCGGACAACACGGCGCAGACCTACTACGGGGACTACCTGCCGTTGCTGGTGATGCTGGTCGTCGGCACGGTGCTGGTGCTCGCCATGTTCGCCGGCAACCGCCTGCTCCGCCCGTCGCACCCGACGACCGAGAAGCTGCTCACCTACGAGTGCGGCGTCGACCCGGTGGGTGAAGGGTGGGCGCAGAGCCACGTGCGCTACTACGTCTACGCGTACCTGTACGTCGTCTTCGCCGTCGACGCGGTGTTCCTCTTTCCTTGGGCGACCGTCTTCGGCGGGCTGGGGTGGGTCTCCGTCGGCGAGATGGGCGTCTTCATCGGGTTCATCGCCGTGGGCCTCGTCTACGCCTGGCGCAAGGGGGTGCTGACGTGGACCTGACCCCCACGCCCGTTCCCGGCGGACAGACGGTCACCGACCTCGGCATGCCGACGCTCGGCGCCTTGCAGAAGGTTGCGCCGAAGCCTGCGCGCTACCTGCTCAACTGGGGGCGGAAGTACTCCCTGTGGGTCTTCAACTTCGGCCTCGCCTGCTGCGCGATCGAGTTCATCGCGACGTCGATGGCGCGGCACGACTTCATCCGGCTCGGCGTCATCCCGTTCGCGCCCGGCCCACGGCAGGCCGACCTGATGGTCGTCTCGGGCACCGTCACCGACAAGATGGCGCCGGCGATCAAGCGGCTCTACGAGCAGATGCCCGAGCCGAAGTACGTCATCTCGTTCGGTTCCTGCGCGAACTCCGGTGGGCCGTACTGGGACTCCTACTGCGTCACCAAGGGCGTGGACCAGATCATTCCCGTGGACGTCTACGTGCCCGGCTGCCCACCGCGGCCCGAGGCACTCCTCCAGGGGATCCTCAAGCTGCAGGAGAAGATCGACGGCGAGTCCTTGAAGGAGCGCTACCGCCGTGACGACGCGGCGTCCGTGACCCGCGGCCTCGTGCTCCCTCCCGCCCGCGCGAGCGCGCCGGCACCTCACAGTGAGCAGCGCCCGTGACCCGTCACGCGACGTACTGGCCGGGCCGGGTCAAGGCCGCCTTCTCCGACGCCTTCGGCGAGGACGCGGTCGTGGACGAGGGCTTCGGGCCGGTCTCCGTGGACGTCCCGGCCGCTCGCTGGGCCGACGCCCTCGAGCTGGCTCGGGACGGCCTCGACTGCACGTTCTTCGACTTCCTCTCGGCTGTGGACGAGCTGACGGACGGCTTCCGGGTCGTGTGCCACCTCGCCGACCACCACCGCAACGGGGTCGAGCACCTCGTCGTTCGCACGCTCGTGCCGCGTGAGGAGCCCGTGATCGCCTCGGTGACGCACCTGTTCGCCGGCGCCCGGTGGCACGAGCGGGAGACCCACGAGATGTTCGGCGTCGAGTTCGTCGCGCCGGACGGCGAGCGGCTCGAGCTCGACAAGCTGCTCCTTCCCGCCGAGTTCGAGGGGCACCCGCTGCGCAAGGACTTCGTGCTCGCCTCCCGGGTCGCCAAGCCCTGGCCGGGAGCCAAGGAGCCGGGGGAGTCCGACCACCAGGCCGCGGCTCCGTCGCGACGGCGCACCCGGCCGCCCGGCGTTCCCGAGCCCGAGCAGTGGGGGCCACGCGAGCCCGGTTCGGAGCGGCCGGACCCACTCGCTGCTGCGGCGACTTCCGGCCCGGCCGCCCGTTCCCGCCGGACAGCCCGTGCCACCCCGCCGCCGGCAGCGGAGCCGGGCGGCTCATCGGAAGGCCCCACGGAAGGCCCCACGGAAGAGGGCCGCGATGAGTGACGTCCTCGAGGCCCTGCTGCACGTCCTTGTCGTGCTGGGCGCCTTCCTCGTCGTGCCACTGGTCGTCGGGCAGGTCGAGCACAAGGCGATGGCGCACATGCAGGCGCGCGTCGGCCCGATGTACGCCGGCGCCTTCCACGGCTGGGCGCAGCTCGTCGCGGACGGGGTGAAGTTCGTGCAGAAGGAGGACGTGGTGCCGGCGGCCGCCGACCGCCACGTCTTCAAGATCGCGCCGGCCGTGGCGCTCCTCCCGTACCTCGTCGCCATGCTCGCCATCCCGATCGGCCCGGGACTCGTCGGCCAGGAGCTCGACCTCGGACTCTTCTTCGTGCTGGCCGTGATGGGAGCCGGAGTGGTCGGCACCCTGATGGGCGGATGGGCGAGCGCCAACAAGTTCAGCCTCCTCGGCGGGATCCGGGTGGCGGCGCAGCTGATGGCCTACGAGCTGCCGTTCGTGCTCGCGGCCGCGTCCGTCGCCATGGCTGCCGGCACGCTGTCGCTGGTCGGCATCGTCGAGGCGTGGAGCCCCTGGTGGCTGCTGTGGCAGGCGCCGGCGATGGTGGTGTTCTTCATCGCGGGGCTCGCCGAGCTTCAGCGGCCGCCGTTCGACATGCCGGTCGCCGACGCGGAGCTCGTCTTCGGCCCTTACACGGAGTACGGCGGCCTCCGGTTCGCGTTGTTCATCCTCGCCGAGTACGCCGGGATCGTCGTGCTCTCCGCGCTGACCGCCGTACTGTTCCTGGGCGGTTGGCACGGACCGTTCGAGGACCACCTCGGGTGGCTGTGGACTCTGGTGAAGACCGGGCTGGTCGCCTTCGTCGTGGTGTGGGTCCGCGTGGCCTACCCGCGCATGAGGGAGGACCAGCTGCAGCGAGTCGCCTGGCAGGGGCTGGTGCCGCTGGCGCTGTTCCAGCTCGCGATCACGGCAGTGGGCGTCGTGGTGATGGCCCAGTGATGTCGGAGTGATGGCCCAGTGATGACGGAGTGATGACCGAGTGAGCTTCCCCGGCAAGGGCCTGATGCAGGGCCTCGCGGTGACGATGCGCAACATGACGCGTCGCTCCGTCACCGCGCACTACCCCGACGCGATGCCCGAGCTTCCGCCGCGTTCCCGCGGCGTGATCGCGCTGATCGAGGAGAACTGCACGGTCTGCATGCTGTGCGCGCGCGAGTGCCCCGCGTGGTGCATCTACATCGACAGCCACAAGGACACGATCCCCGCGACCACGGAGGGCGGGAAGGACAAGTCCCGCAACGTCCTGGACCGGTTCGCGATCGACTACTCGATCTGCATGTACTGCTCGATCTGCGTCGAGGTCTGCCCGTTCGATGCGCTGCACTGGAGCCCCGAGTTCGAGTACTCCGAGCTCGACATCCGCGACCTGACGCACGAGAAGGAACGGCTTCGCGAGTGGATGTGGACCGTCCCCGCGCCGACCGCCCTCGACCCGGGTGCGGACACGCCGAAGGAGATCACGACCGCCGAGAAGGCCGTGCCGAAGGAGCCGCCGGCGTGAGCGTGGTGCAGGTCGTCTTCGTGCTGCTGGCGCTCGTCGCGGTCGGCTCGGCGCTGCTGGTCGTGACGACGCGCAACATGGTGCACGCCGCACTGTGGCTGGTCGTCACGCTCGGCTCGGTCGCCGGTGTCTACCTCGTGCTCGCCGCGGAGTTCCTCGCCTGGGTCCAGGTGCTGATCTACGTCGGGGCGGTCGTCGTACTCCTGCTCTTCGCACTGATGCTGACCAGGGCGCCGACCGGTCCTCAGGCCGACCTGAACGCCGGCCGGGTCGTGCCCGCAGCAGTCGTGGCCGCGCTGGTCGGCGCACTACTGGTGACCACGGTCGTCGCCGGCTTCTCCGGCGTGGAGGTCGACCTGACCGGCACCGTGGTCGGCTCTGCGGAGACCACGGGCGCCACGCTGTTCCAGAAGTGGGTGCTGCCGTTCGAGGTGCTGTCGGTGCTGCTGCTCGCTGCCCTGATCGGCGCGATCGTGCTCTCTCGCGGAGGGGACACCGTGATCGACGCCATCGACGCGGCCGAGGACCAGGCTCACGATGCGCGCGTCGACCAGCGGGGTGAGGGCTGATGCCGCTGTGGTGGCCGCTGACCCTCGCGGGGGTGCTGTTCGCGATCGGCGTCTACGGCGTGCTGGTGCGCCGCAACGCCGTGCTCGTGCTGATGGGCGTCGAGCTCATGCTCAACGCGGTGAACATCAACCTGGTCGCGTTCGACGCGTACTTCCGCGACGTCCTGCACGGGGGCCAGACCCTCGCGCTCTTCGTGGTCGTGATCGCCGCGGCGGAGATCGGGCTCGCCCTCGCGATCGTGTTGCGCGTCTTCCGCACCCACGGGCACATCGACGTCGACCGGCTGCGTGAGCTCGCCGACCGCGATCCCTCACCAGGCGCGCAAGGCGAGCCCGACCGGCAGGAGGCGCGATGAGCTGGGTCGTCCTGCTGCTCATCGTGGTGCCGTTCGTGTCGTCGGCCCTGTCCTTGCTCGTGGGGCACCGCGGAGAGGTGGCCGAGCGAGGCATCGCGGTCGGGGCTTCCGCGCTCGGGCTCGTCCTGGCCGCGATGGTCGCCTTCCCGCACCTCGGTGACGCCGCCCCACTGGGCCGGGTCTTCGCGAGCACGGCGGCGGCGGGTCCGCCGATCGAGCTCTCGGTGTACGTCGACCAGCTGACCGCCGTGATGCTGCTCCTGGCGCACACCGTGGCGTTCCTCGTGCAGGTCTACTCGCTGGGCTACATGGCGGGCGACCCCCGCTACCCGTCGTACGCCGCCCTCATCTCGCTCTTCACGGGGGCGATGACGGTAGTCGTCACCGCCGACGACCTGTGGATGCTGCTCATCGGCTGGGAGCTCATGGGCGCCTGCTCCTACTTCCTGATCTCGCATCACTGGGAACTGCCCGAAGCACGGGCGGGGGCCGTCAAGGCGTTCTTGATGACGCGCACGGCGGACCTGGGCCTGCTGTTCGCGATCATCGTGCTGGGGATCCGCTTCGGCAGCTACCAGGTCAGCACGATCATGGGCGAGATCGCCCAGGGCGGCTTCGGGCGTGACGAGCTGTGGCTCCCCGCGCTCCTGGTGACCGCCGCGGTCATCGGCAAGTCGTCGCAGTTCCCGCTGCACACGTGGCTGCCCGACGCGATGCCCGGCCCCACGCCGATCTCGGCGCTGATCCACGCGGCGACGATGGTGGCCGCCGGGGTCTTCCTGGTCGCCCGGACCTTTCCGCTCTACCTCTCCGCGCCCTCTGCGCTGACCGTTCTCGCGCTGGTCGCCGCGCTCACGATGTTCGTCTCGGCGCTCTACGCGCTGTTCACCGACGACCTCAAGCGCGTGCTGGCGTGGTCGACCGTGAGCCAGCTCGCCTACATGTTCGGCGCCCTCGCGGTCGGCGCCTACGCGGCCGGCGTGCTGCACCTCCTCGCGCACGGCGCGTTCAAGGCGCTGCTCTTCCTCGCGGCCGGCTCGGTGGTGCACGCGGTCGGCACGACCTCGATGTCGGCGATGGGCGGCCTCCGCGACAAGCTTCCCGACACCTTCATCACGATGACCGTCGGCTTCGGGGCGCTGGCGGGTGTCGTCCCCCTCGTCGGCTTCTTCACCAAGGACGCGGTCATCGGCGCGACCTGGGAGGCTGCCCGGCACGACCACCTGATCTGGCCGTGGGCGGCATGGGTGCTGCTCGCCTCCATGGTCGCCACCGCGGTGCTGACGGTTGCCTACTCGACGCGCGCGTGGCTCCGGGTGTTCTTCACCCCGCCGCCCCTCGTCGTCGGCGAGGTCGAGCTCGCGGAGGACGTCGCGCCACCCGTCCACGAGGCGCCGCTGTCGATGAAGGTGCCGCTGTACCTGCTCACCGTCCCGACGGTGTTCGGAGGGCTGCTCGTGGCCTACCCCCAGCTGATCTTCGGTCCGGGTGAGTACGACCTGGTCCACCCCGCGCTCTCCGTGGTCATGACGGTGCTCGTCGTGGCGACGGCGGTGTTGGTGGCACGCCAGTGGCAGCGCAGCGGTGGCCGCGACCCCTGGCATCCCTACGTCCTCCCGCACCCGCCGGTCGACCTGGTCTACGCGGTAGGTCTGGTCCGCCCGGTCCGGTGGCTCGCGCGAGTGGTCCGGGTCGGCGACCGGGACGTGATCGACGGCGCTGCAGACGGCGCCGGCGCCGCGGCTCGTGGCCTCGGCTGGCTCCTGCGACGGGCGCAGACCGGCAACATCCAGACCTACCTGATGGTCGTCGTGGTCGGGGCCTGCGCGATCGCCGTCGCTGCGGGGGTGGTCGCGTGATCGCCGTGCTGCTGAACGGGCTGGTCGCCCTCCCGGTCGGCTTCGCCGTCGTCGGCCTGCTGCTGGGCCGCCGAGAGCACCTCGCTGTCTCGAGCGCGGTGATCGGGTCGGTCGTCACGTTCGGCTGGTCCGTGTGGCTGGCGTTCGGGTACGACGGGCGCCTCGGCGCGTCCGGGAGCACCGTGGACGCCGTGTGGCTCGGCGCCCTGGACGTGCACTGGAGGCTCGGCGTCGACGGGATCTCCGCTCCGCTCGTGCTGATGACCACCCTGCTGTTCGCGACCGCGATGTTCTCGCTTCTCCGCTACCCGCCGGCCGACGCGGAGGGAGGACCGCGGCGCACCGGCTCGCTCGCCGGGCTGCTGCTCGTGATCGAGGCGGGTGTCCTCGGCAGCTTCCTCGCGCTCGACATGGTGCTGTTCTTCGTGTTCTTCGAGGTCGCGCTGATCCCGATGTGGTTCGTGATCAGCACCTGGGGCGACGCGCGCGACGCGGTGTCACGGCGCCGGGCCGCGACGAGGTTCCTGATCTTCACCGTCACCGGCTCGGCGCTGATGCTCGTGGGCTTCCTGATCGTGCGGGCCGAGGCTGGCACGTTCGACATCGTGCGGATCGCGGCGTCGTACACCCCGTCCGGAGCCGCGGCGGTTGCCGCCAGCGTCCTCGTCGCGCTCGGCCTTGCGGTGAAGACCCCGCTCTGGCCCCTGCACATCTGGCTGCCCGACGCGCACTCGAAGGCGCCGACCGTCGGCTCCGTGCTGCTGGCGGCGGTGCTGCTCAAGCTCGGCACCTACGGCTTCCTCCGGTTCTGGATGCCGGTGACCTCTCCCGGGTGGCTTCTCGTGCCGGTCGTCGCCGCGCTCGCCGTGGTCGGGATCGTGTACGCCGCGCTCGCCTGCCTGGCGCAGACCGACCTCAAGCGGCTGATCGCCTACTCCAGCGTCGGGCACATGGGCTTCGTCGTGCTCGCCGCCACGACCTTCACCGTGGGGGGCGTGCAGGCGGCCGTTTTCGCCAGCGTCGCGCACGGTCTCATCACGGGCCTGCTGTTCTTCCTCGCGGGAGCCATCAAGGACCGCTACGGCACGACCGACCTGGCCCGCCTGCGGATGCTCTACGGGCGGGTGCCGCGGCTCGCAGGCGTGTTCGCGTTCGCGGCGATGGCGTCGCTCGGACTGCCGGGGCTGGCCGGGTTCTGGGGCGAGATGCTCGCGATCCGCGCCTCGGTCGACCAGGCGGCGGCGCTGCCGGAGGACACGTACCGCTGGCTGGCGTTCATCGCCGCCCTCGGCATCATCCTGACCTCGGCCTACTTCCTCGCGCTCATGCGCGGGATGTTGCAGGGGGACCCGGCCGCTGCGGGCGAGGACTCGACCGGTGTCCGTCCTGACATCAGCGCGACGGAATGGGTCACGTGGGGGCCGTTGCTGTTGCTGACGCTGGTGCTCGGAGTGGCTCCCGGGCTGCTGCTGACTCCGGTCGCCGTGGCGGCGGGGTCGTTCCTGGGAGGCCTGCGATGACCGGCGTGGTACAGCACATCGACTGGCCGGCGGTCGCGCCGCCGCTGATCCTGGCGTGCACCGCGATCGTCGTACTCCTGGTCGACGCGTTCGCCGGCCCGCCGCGGACCCGCACGCAGGCGCTGCTGCCCGCGACGGTGACCGCGATCGGCGTCGTCGCCTCGGGCGCATACACGCTCGTGTCGTTGGTGGCTGACGTGACCGCCGGCGACGTCCGTCGGACGTTCTGCGTCGACGAGGTCCTCAACGGGCCGGCACCGTGCTCCTTCGTGGTCGACCAGCTGACCCTCGTGTTCTGGGCGATCGTCTTGTTCGGGGCGCTCGTGGTCGCGCTGCTCGGCACCGCCGCCGTCGCGGACGGCCGCACACCCCAGGGCGAGTGGAACTTCCTGCTCCTCTCCTCGGCCACGGGCGCCATGGTGATCGCCGCGTCGCGTGACCTCGTGACGCTGCTGGTGGCGCTCGAGGTGGTCTCCCTCCCGGCGTTCGCACTGGTCGGCCTCCGGCGTGGCGACCGCCGCGCGGCCGAGGCGTCGCTCAAGTTCTTCCTCGTGTCGGTCGTGTCCACGGCGGTCATGCTGATGGGCATCTCGCTGGTGTACGGCGCCACCGGCTCCGTCTTCCTCACGCAGATCGACGTCGCGCTGGCCTCGGGGTCGGCCGTTCGCGAGGTCGCGGTCGCGGGCGTGCTGCTCACCGTGGTGGGGCTCGCGTTCAAGGTCGCCGCGGTGCCGTTCCACATGTGGGTGCCCGACACGTACGTCGGGGCGCCGGTCGCGGTGGCGGCGTACCTCTCGGTCGTGTCCAAGGCGGCCGGCTTCGTCGGGCTCATCCTCGTGCTCGCCTACGGGCTGCCGGGGCTCGCAGAGGCGTGGTCGCCGGTGATGGCGGTCCTCGCGGCAGCGACCATGACGGTGGGCAACGTGCTCGCGCTGTGGCAGCGCCACGCGGTGCGCCTGCTCGCGTGGTCGTCGGTCGCTCAGGCGGGCTA
Organism: uncultured Actinomycetota bacterium; assembly: GCA_963700955.1. GTDB lineage: Bacteria > Actinomycetota > Actinomycetes > Propionibacteriales > Nocardioidaceae > Nocardioides_C. The sequence goes on from CAVOZH010000005.1 coordinate 245,563, forward strand.
CATGCTCGTTCCGTTCGGCGCGGTCGCCGCCGCGTCGCGCGAGGACATCTCGGCGGTGCTGAGCCGTTCGACCGGCTACCTCGCGGTGTACGCCGTCGTGAACCTGGGCGCCTTCGCGGTCGCCGCCGTCGTGGGGACCCGCTACCCGGGGCAGCGGCTCGTGGACTACCGCGGCCTCATCCGCGAGGAGCCCCTGGCGGGGTGGGCCCTGGCCTTCGCGCTCGTGGCGCTCGCCGGCCTGCCCCCCGGCATCATCGGCCTGCTCGCCAAGGTCGTCGTGTTCTCGTCCGCTGCCGGTCCGGCGACGTGGCTCGCTGTCGTGATGGCGGTGAACGTCGCGATCGGGCTGGTCTACTACGCGCGGTGGCTGATGGAGCTCTTCCGCCCCGCGGAGGTCGTCGGGGCGTCGACGTACGACGTGCCGAACGGTGTCGGGGTCGCGATCGGGATGACCTTCACCGCCGGGGTGGTGTTCTCGGTACTGCCCGGGCTACTTCTCGACCCGGTGCTGTCCTCAATTCTGACCCACTGACCGGCAATCCCCTGTCGACCTCGCACGACCGGCGCAGACTTATATGCACGGGGGCGACCGGAGGGAGGGTCGCATGGCGGTCATCATCCCGCCTCAACGTCGTCACTGTGCGACCTACGACTGGTGCACAGCGTCCGGCCACACACACAAGTCACACGTAGGAGAGGTTCACGTGCTTGGCACCTTTCGCGGGACCGAGCTGCGGGTATCGCTCAGCGCCGAGGACGAGCAGGAGCCGGTCGTCGACGTCGAGGTCGCCTTCGACCCCGGTGGGCCGTTGATGCAGCTTGCCGAGCTCGAAGCCCCCGAGGCGGTCGAGCTCGCCGGTGTCTTCCTGCGCCTGGCTCGGATCGCCCAGGGCGCAAAGGACGGCATCCACTGACCAATCGCTGCTCCGATGCCGGGAGGCCCCGTGCGTCATCCCAGATCACCCCTCGCCGTACTCGGGTCGCTCCACGGCTCGGAGCTCGTGGTGGCCGGTACGAACGTGTCCGACGCTCGTGGCGACGCCTTCGGACCGTCGCTTGCGATCGAAGCCGACGGGGACGTGACTGTCTGGAGCCACAGCTACGGCGTCAAGCTCGACACCCGGTCCAGGCTCGGTCCTACTCCGGGCACTGACGGCGGGAAGCCCCTGGGAATCAACCCCCAGGGGCTTCCGCCATGTCACTCCATGCGGCTACATCAGCGGTGACCGCAGAGTGCCGAGTTGGCGAGACCGGTCAGCTCGCCGTTGGCCCCGCCGGCCATGTTGTAGTCCGGGCCGAAGACGCCGAAGGCTCCGTGGCCGGCACAGACCGTGTTGCTCATGGCCTTGGAGTAGCCGGGCTGCTCGCCGTAGTCATTGCCGCCCTGGGCTGCGGTCGCAGCCGTGCCGGTCGCCATGATCAGAGCCGTGGTGGCGATCGCCACCTTGAAGATCTTCACGCTTACTCCCCGTCAGTGGTAGGAGTCTCCTGCTGAGAACTCGCACTGCGACCAAACTAGGCGATTTGCGGGCTATTGGGGAGGCATGGCGCAAAGCAGGCCTCGCATCACCGACTCTGACCTGTGGGTTCAGCGATAGTTGGTGAACTGCACCGCGAAGTCGTACTCCTGGCCCTTGACCAGCGCGATCACGGCCTGGAGATCGTCGCGCTTCTTGCTCGTGACGCGGAGCTCGTCGCCCTGCACCTGCACCTTGACGCCCTTGGGTCCCTCGTCGCGGATCAGCTTGCCGATCTTCTTCGCGTGCTCCTGGTCGATGCCCTCCTTGAGGGCGACGCTGAGCTTGGTGTCCTTGCCGGACTGGCGCGGCTCCCCGGCGTCGAGGATCTTCAGGGACTGGTTGCGCTTGATCAGCTTGTCCTTGAACACGTCGAGCACAGCAAGCGCGCGGTCGTCGGCGTTCGCGGTGATCTCGACCCCGTGCTCCCCGGACCGCTCGATCGTGGCGCCGGTGTTCTTGAAGTCGAACCGCTGGCTGACCTCACGCTGGGTCTGGTTGATCGCGTTGTCCACCTCCTGCTGGTCGAGCTTGCTGACAATGTCGAACGACGAGTCGGCCATGAGACGCGGTTCCTCCCGGGGCATGCCTGCCCGATTTAGTCATCAAGTGGGGCTGCTGTATTCTTTCGTGTCGCTGAGCCCCAGACTAATCGGGGCAGCATGGCAGGTTGCCCGAGCGGCCAATGGGAGCGGACTGTAAATCCGTCGGTGTACACCTACGCAGGTTCGAATCCTGCACCTGCCACACACGGAAAAGGGCCTCTGACCTGGGCGTTTGCCCGTCGGAGGCCCTTCGTCGTTGTCCGGCTCTGTACGGCCAGAACCGGCTGTTTGCGGGTGTCCGTGGGGAATACGTGGGGAAGTTTGGCGACACGGCGGCCCTCGCGGACAGGCTCACGCTCATCGATTGAGCAGCTCGCGACGTGGTCGGATGGCGGACGCTCGCGCACCAGATCCGCCCCGCCGCGGGTGAGGGTTCAAGGCCTTTCGCGGCGATAAGACGCGGGTAGCACAGCCGCCGCCAACGCGCGATCAGCGGCGTAACGCCTCGGGATCTTGTTGTCTGGGGAGGTCACACGGGTGTGTGCCTAGTGCCTGCCGGTGCATCGATCGAGGAAATGGGTCGAGGGATGCTCGGAGGTACGGTGAAGTGTGCGGTCTCGTGCAGCGGGGCGGACGCGGACCAACTGACTGACCGTCCGGTTCAGGCCGCTTAGCAAGAGTCCTGCACGCGCTCAACGAGTGGCTGAAGGAGGAACTCATGAAGACACCTCCGATCGTCTCCCCGAGGGAGTGGGAAGAGGCCTGGGAGCGACTACTGGTGAAGGAGAAGGAGTTCACCAGGGCGCGTGACGCGATGGCGGCCCAGCGTCGGCGCATGCCGTGGATGGCCGTGGAGAAGGACCATCGCTTCGAAGGGCCGAACGGGCCGGCGAGCCTGCTCGACCTGTTCGGGGGCCGTCGACAGCTGATCGTCTACCGAGCCTTCTACGCGCCGGACATCACCACCTTCGCCGAGGGCGGCTCGTACCCCGACCGTGCCTCCGTGGGCTGCTCGATGGTCGCCGATCAGCTGGCGCACCCGGCGCATCTGAATGCCCGCGACACCACGCTGGTGTTCGTGTCGCGGGCCCCACAGGCGGACATAGAGCACCTGAAGGCGCGGAATGGCTGGGAACTGATCCCGTGGTACACGCTGACGGACGACTTCGACGCCGACTTCGGAGTGGGCGAGTGGCACGGCACCAACGCGTTCATCCGCGACGACGATCGGGTATTTCGCACCTATTTTGTCAACACCCGCGGCGACGAGGCGATGGGGAGCACCTGGAACTATCTCGCCATCACTGCGCTCGGGCGTCAGGAGGAGTGGGAGGACTCGCCCGAGGACTACCCCAGACCCCGCCGTACCAGTGGTGGAACTATCACGACGCGTACGGGTAGGGCGCCCAAACGAGCAGGTCGAGAGGCGTGTGGGCTTAGCAGTCGCTGTCGTTTGCATGCCGCGTCATCGCGAGGCGCTCACATCGGCATGTCCGGGAAAGTGCGCGTTGCCGTAGCCGCGGAATGACTCACCTGGAGAGCGGGCGGATGAGAAGCAGATCCGGATGCTGGGTACGGGCCGGCTCGCGCCCCGGTTCCCGTGCCGCTCAGCGGCCGGCGGGTGTGCAGATGCAGGAGCGGTTGCCGTCGGCGTCCTCGACGACCCAGTAGGCCGGCGCCGCACGGTCGCTGACGAGGCGCCCCCCGGCGTCCAAGACTGCCTGCAGGCGTCGTTCGCCCTCGTCGTGGGCTACCCACACGTCGAAGTGCCAGCGTTGTTCGAACGGCTGCTCCGGGAGCGCCCAAGTCTCGTCGCCGTCCGGTTCCTGCCACCACACCGTGGGCACCTGGCCGCTGGGGTCGACCGGCTCGCCGTCTTCCTCTTTGCTCCCGAGCAAGGCTGCATAGAACGGCGCAAGCTGTGGCCCGAGTGCGGTATCGAGTCCGAGCTCCAGTTGGGTGAGGCCGCTGGCGTCGGAGTCAATACCGAGCTCTGCTGCGTGGCTGCTGATCTGGCGCGCGAGGTCGAGGTCGCGGCTGGTGATACCGCGGACGTCGTGGCTGGCGAGCGTGACAATCACGTCGGAGTACGTGAGTTGAATGTCGGGGTGGTGGTTGGCGGCCTCGGCCGCGGCACCGATCCTGTTGACCAGCGCGACGCCGGTTCGGAAGTCGCCGGTGCGGAACCGAGCCTTGATCCGTCCAAGGATCTGCCGCCAGTCCGCGAGACTGGCGTCGCGTACCTGCGTCGCGGACAACTTCTTCCGGGGGTCAGTCATGGTTTTCGCTCCGTTTGGTGTGAGGGAGTTGCGCTCTGCGCAAGGTAGAGGTGGTTCAGGACGAAAGGAGTCCGGAAATGCCACGCGACCAAGGTCGGCCAGGTAGCGCATCGGGTAAGGCGACCACCGCAGCCCTGCATGCGGCGGAATGAGTCAGGTATGCACGCGCACGAACCGCGGCTGCTTGCGCCATTGACACAGGACCGGCGTCCGTGCGAGAGCGACTCGCCCGATCAAGTCAGGCCAGTCAAGCTTGCGGAGGACTGGCCTGCATAGTCCGGTGACGCCTCGTCACACTGGGGTGGTACCAGCGTCTGCCCGAGTTCCGGCTACGTCGTCGACACGGGAGACGACGACGTAGCACTCACCCATCGCCATGATCGTTGCTGCGACGTGTAGCTCGGTGGGTGTGGGACGACCTCGGTGGGACTGAGCGTTGCGCATCCGGGCGAGTCCGCGCATGAGATCGGTGTAGCCCTGGTGCAGGTTGGTTCCAGTCTTTGTGTCGTCTGACAGGCGGATCCGCGGCGTCTTGCCACCGAAGGCATGGTTGACCAGGTCTTCACCGTCGAGGTCAATTCCGACCTTGCGGTGGATGAGTTCGGCGAGCTCAATCCATCCGGCGTTGATGGCGTCAGCGCCGTGCTCGGCAACCCGGCGAGCGACGGATTCGCGGAATCCGTCGGGAAGCAACTCCACCCATTGCGGCCCGTCCTCGACTGGCCTCGGAGACGGCGGACCCGACGCGGGGAGGGGCGCTCCGCTCAGCCTCGCTCGTTCCCGGGCCTGCGCAGCGAGCCGTTTCCGTTCCACCTCCAGGAGGCCCGAGACGTCTCGCACCGGCCGGTAGGCCCGAAGACTCCGCTGATTCAGTTCAGCGCCCCACTCAACCGTGCCGCCCCCGCTCAGCCCATTCCACAGCGTCGCACCGGCGGCACTCCAGATCCTCCCGAGGCGGATCACGACGGAAACGTCTGGATTGTCTGGAAACAGCGGCATCAGGAAACTCAGGGCGTCGAACCGTGCGACGTTCGGTGGAGTGACGGCGTCGGAAATCGTCACTGCGGCGTGCACAGACTTCGCGAACAGTTCGAGATCCTGACGAGCGACGTCGTTCCATCCGGCCGTTGCTGCCAAACCTGTTAGTGACAGGCTCAACTCCTGGGTGAGCGATGGTGCGCCGGACTCGCCGATGCCCTGGAGATATGTCGGCGACAGGGACCGCATGACCGACAGCGGGTTCTCGACCCCGTGCCGATCAGCGTCGTGGTCCAGCTCGGCGAACGTAGGCCATCGATCGTGCTGGGTTAGGCGCTGGTATACGTCTTCGAGCACGCGGCGCTGATCGGGTGTGAGCTCCGAGTGGGTGTCCTCGTCGCTCTGCTCGCTGGTCATGGCGTCGAGCCTAGGGCGCACGTCGAGCGCGTCCGAACAATGACAGGCACGGCCGAGCTAATTGCGTCCAGGTGCGCCGCACTGCGAGAGCGCTTGGCCTCGGTCTTGAATGGTGACCAGCCTTGGCGCGTGTCCCGCAGTGTATGAAGAGGAAGACGGTGCTGCTCTCGGCGCTCTTCGGCAGATCAGGTCACGCGACTGCCCATCCTGATCGCGGCGGTATGACGCACCAGGCACGGCCGAGCGGCCATGGTCGCGCAGGGCCGAGACGAGCGACCATGTCGGTCTGGTCTATTGCGCAGAATCGTCGGCGGTCGCCGACATACTCACTGCATGGACGATCGAGAGGACAGGTGGTGACCGCCCCAAAGGGCGCGGCCCTGATCGGGCCAAAGAGTCGCGCTCGGGTTGCCTTGCACAACAACAGCGATGATGTGCGATCTCTCTGGAGCTTGTACCAGGCTTCGAAGTCTAGCCCCGCGGTTCAGCGGCACCTCGGTCCCGCAAACAAGGGCACGTACCTCTTGATCGCGGCACTGTGGGAGACGTACTGCGAGGACGTACTTCTGGAGACCACTGAGGAGTTGCTCGCGGGAACTGACGATCCGGAGTCGCTACCTGTCGCCATCCGTCGCGCCGTCGCACGGGACCTGAAGGAAGATCGCCACGACCTAAGTCCCTGGGTACTCGCAGACAGTGGATGGCGCGCTGTTGTCGAGACGCGAGCTAGACGGTTGTGCCGAGAAGTGATCTTCCATTCGCCCAAGGCCGGAAACGTTGACGATCTTTTTCGCCGCACGCTCGGAATCGAAAACATCAGCCTCGGCTGGACAACTGAGCGCACGGACGATCCGCGGACCGCGCTCAACGAGCACCTATCTCAGCGTGGAGAACTAGCCCACCGGGCCGCTGCCACGACAATCAGCAAGCGTCAGGTTTCTGACTTCTACCAGTTGGTCATGGACCTCACCAAGGCGATGGACCGGCAACTCGGTGAGTATCTCTTCGACACAACCGGTAAGGACCCCTTCGCCGTACGCGACTTCGATGATGGCGATCCGACATGTGCTGACGCGGCGGAATGACTCACCACCGCAGCAGAGCCGATGAAGCGCCCCGGCAGCGTTACTTGGAGTCGATGATCAATTCCTTGGTCGCGCCTGCTCCGCCGGACTCGCTGAAGGTGTATTTGATGTCGATGATGAAGCGCTTGAACGGGTCGTCGCGGGCGTCTTGAATGCTGGGGTGCGTGAGCAACAGGTGCTTGCCGTGGTGCAGCCTCTTGGGGAGGGTTGAGTCGAGGCCCGCCACGGTCATCTCCGCGTCCTTCACTGCTACCTCGCGCTTGCCCTCGTCGTAGGACTTTCGGAAGGCGCGCCGGATGCGGACCCCCTGGATGACGACAGCATCGCCTGTTGAGTCAGAAGCGGGGGACCGCGCAACCGCGTACGCGTGCAAGCGCACACGACACCGTGGAGGCTGCCACGCAAGAGGACGAGCGGATGCCCGCGCAGGTCAGTGATGAGCGCTACCCGCACAACCCTGAACGACAACGCGCATTCGAGGTTTGGAGGCAGCTCTATACCGGACAACCGGTCAACGCCAAGGACGTCCTCCGGGTCGCGCAGGTCCGCAAGGATGAGTCGACCGTACGCCGCTGGTGCCGCGCATGGGAGCAGGAAGCCGATCTCGACTCGGACGCGCCAAAAGAACGCGGGGAGCGTTCGCCGATCCGGCGAACCGCGTGAGAACCCTTCTCAGCCGGAGCTGTGGGCGTCCGTAAGCGCAATCCGCCGATACAGACGAGGGTCATCGATCGCGACGAGCACCCGCGTCCCGGCACATAGATTCCAGCTCGCCGAATCTCTCGTTTGCGCTGGCGTACATCCCGACTGGGTATGGGACCGCGAGCCAAGTGACCACGCGTCCATCGTCGCAAGCACGCAGTGATGCCGCTCCATCCGTACCATCGCCCGTGCCATACGGGCATTCAGTTCCAGGGACGCCCACGCAGCAGAAAGACGCGTTCGTGAGTCGGGGGAGGCATCAGGCGGTCTCAGACGGGGAGTGTAGATCTGCGATAGACCACCCGCCAGGCGTCATGGAAGTCTCGTGGCTCTTCCTTGAGCACGGCGTGTGCGCAGGCTGCTCCTTGGTCGCGCATGGATTGGGCGACAGAGGTGATGTCGTTTTCCAGGGCGGCGTGAGCGTCATCCCAGCCACTGACGGCTACGTCTTCTGGCACGCGGATAGCCTTGTCGTGCAGGGACCTGAGGGCTCCACATGCGAGTTCGTCGCTCATCGCGGCGATGGCATCGACGGCTTCGGTGCTCACGAGTCGGTCTGTCTGCGTCTTGGCCCCAATGGCGCCGTTGGTCGCGCAGGTCGCGACGCGGACCCCCGCCCAGTCCAGGCCGAGGCTCTCGACTGCGTCTCGGTAGCCGAGTAGCCGGTCACGAGTGACGGGAAAGGTCGCCTGCTCGGGTTCGGGTCCGGTGATGATGCAGGCTTTGCGCTCGGCAGTCATCGGGAAGCTCAGGACTGCCGGGTGCCTGGCGTGGGCGAACACGACCTGACCCACGGCGCGGGCCGCCGCCCTGTTGTCGATCCCGATCACCATCGCACCCTCGACTGCCGGGCCACCGTGGACGACGACGGGACGCCCGGTCGCTAGCGCGGCCTGGACAACTGGCGAGTCATCAACAGTCGTCCAGACCACGAACCCGTCCACCGCCGCGGCGCTGATGCGGCTGATGTCCTCGGTTGAATCGGTGACAGGAAGGATCATCATGCCGTCGCCGACAGCCGCGCACACCTCGGCAACGCCGGCGAGGAACGCTGTTGCCTGGGGGTCGGCGAACGCATAGGTGAGGTGTTCGCCGAGCACAACACCAAGGGCACCGGCCCGCCCCCGTCGGAGTGAGCGCGCTGACGGGTCCGGGCCCACGTAGTCGAGCTCCTTCGCTGCGGCAAGGACCCGCTCGCGCGACGCCACCGATACTCGTTGCGGACGGCTGTAGGTATAGGAGGCCGTCATCGTCGACACTCCGGCCCGCTGAGCCACCTGTGCCAGCGTCACTCGGCGACTCCGTCCGGTCGGCATGCCTGCCAGTCTATGTGTATCGTTACACGGATGTCACGGAACGACGTCTCGGCGCGGTCCTTGGTGATCACCGCGGTCATGTCCTTCGGAGCCTTCGGAGCCTTCTGGGGCGCCTGGGGGGCGTCCATCCCCCGAGTGCGAGCCCAGGCAGGACTTGATGACTCGCAGCTCGGCCTCGCCCTGCTGTTCGTCAGCGTGGGCGCCCTTCCCGCCATGCTGTTCACCGGCAAGGCCATGGACCGCTGGGGTCTGCGCGTGGCCGCTGGGACTGCAGCCTCCCTGGGGGTTTCGGGCGTCGTCGTCGCCCTGGCGGCCCAGGACCTGGTCTCGCTCTCGGTGGCATTGTCCCTCGTCGGTGCGACTTCCGGGGCTTCCGACGTAGCAATGAACACGGTTGCTGGCCGGGCCGAGCGTGAAGCCGGCCGTCCCGTCATCACCCGTGCGCACGCCGTATTCTCCGCGTTTGTGGTCATCGCGAGTCTGGGCACCGGACTACTCGCGGGCATCGGCGCCCCGCTCGTCACCCCGTTCCTCCTCGTTGCGGTCACCGCACTCGTCGCCGCAGCACTCATGGCCCGAACTCTCCCCGCGTGCCGCACCACCCCGACAGGCGACACCCTCGACGAAAACAGTCGGGGAACCTCCCAGCAGGCCCCCGCCGGCTCTGGCGACGCCGTCCCCCTGCGCACCCGGACAGCGCCAAAGATGGCGCTTATTGGTTTCGGCCTGCTCGGCGCCTTGGCATTCGCGAGCGAGAACGCCCACCAGAGTTGGAGCGCCGTCTTCATCACCGACGCCCTCGGGGCCGACGTCGCCCTCGGCAGCCTGGCCCCCGCCATCTTCGCAGGCGCCGTTGCGATAACCCGATTTGCAGCCGGCGGCATCGGCGCCGATCGCGCCCGCGTCGTACTGGCCACAGGGTCCGCCGTCGCATCTGCGGGCGCCCTCATCGTCTCCACGGCGTCCAACCTGGCGCTCAGCGTGGTTGGTCTGATCACAGCCGCCGTCGGAACCGCGGTGCTGTTCCCCACCATCCTCAGTGTCGTCTCGGGGCGCGTCGAAGAGACCCACCGCGGACGTGCCACATCGACGGTGACAATCGTGGCCTATCTCGGCTTTCTGCTGAGCCCGGTCTACGTCGGACTCTGGTCCGGCGCTGTCGGAATCCGCGGCGCCATGCTGGCCGTCTCCGCATTGGGCGTGCTCCTGCTGCTGTTCACGCCCATGGTCAAGCCGGAACGGTCGTTCAGGAGCCGATCCCGCCGACGGAATCGGTCACACGCGCGTACAACCTGAACGAGCAAGAGCGTGAATCACAGCAAGGGCCAACGGCTCCCTGACAACGGCACGACCACGCGGATAGCGGCTGCAGATCCGGTCGTACCTTGGCCCGGCAGCATGACGCCCGTGCTGACGGAAGTGTTCCTGGCGTGGCCGCGACGTGCGCTGGGAGCGCATGGGATCCGGCCCGGTCGTGGTGTTCTGCCACCGCACCCCGTGGTCAGCCGGACTGTGGCGACCGCAGGCCGAGGCGCTCGCCCCGTACTTCTCGGTTCACCTGTGGGACATGCCGGGGGACGGGCAGTCCTCGAAGCACGCCGAGCACCGGGTCTCCCTCGATGCCCCGCTTTGGTGTTGTGGTCGGTACGGGCTGATTTGACCCATATATCCCGTTATATCGTGTAGTGTCTCCGCTCACGTGAGACGGTTCACACGTCAGACAGTCGATGACCACACGTCGTACCCGGCAACGCTCCGGGCTGATATCGGGGGGTTTGCCATGAAGGCCGTGCGCGCTCTGGTTTTGTGTGGCGGAAGAGGCGAACGTCTCTTGCCGTTCAGCGGCTACCTTGGCAAGCCCCTGGTGCCGCTGGTCAACCGCCCTCTGGTCGCCTACACGATCGAGCGCCTGGCGCGCGCCGGCATCACCGACGTTGCTGTCAACCACAGCGGCGATGGGGGCGATCTGAAGCGGGCGCTGGGTGACGGCTCCTCGCTCGGTGTGAAGCTCACTTACCTCGCGGAGGCCTTCCAGTACGGGACGGGCGGCGCGCTTCACCTGCTAGGCGACCTCTGGAACGACGAGACGAGCCTTGTCGTCACCGTCGCCGACATGGTCTCGACCATCGACCTGCGGGCTCTTCTGGACTTCCACCACGACCACGGTGACGCGGTCACGTTCGGGGCCTATCGCCACGGGTGGGCGATCGAGGAGTGGGAAGGTGACGTCCTACTCACGTCGGAGGAGGACGAGACTTGCGTCGCGGAGTTCCAGTTCCGGCCGGGCGCCCGAACGACCTCTCGCGTGGTGACCACCGGTACCTGGGTCCTCGAACGTCGCGTCCTGGACGCCGTCCCCTATCCGCGGCCAGACTTCTCGGCTGCCGACAACGTCGACCTAAACCGTGACGTCTTCCGCCATTTGACGCGCCACGGACACGTGATGCGCGCGTTCGTCGCCGACCACCGGTTCATGGACTTCGGTGATCCGGTCAGCTTCGTCGAGGGTTCCGTCGCTGCGCTGCGGGGCGAGTTGGGGCAGCTCGACGGTCCGCACGTCGGCGCGCCCGGACGAATCCATGGCACCGCCACCATCGCTCCCTCCGCCCTCGTGGACGATTACACGGTCGTAGGGGCCGAGGTGACGATCGGTGAAGAAGCGCAGGTGCGTGGCTGCGTCCTTCTGCCTGGGGCAAGGGTGCCCGACGGAGCCGTGCTGTCCGCTGGGGTCATCGCCGACGCGCGCCGGACACCTGATGCCATACGACGGATGTATTCCACGGCCTCGGACGCGGCGGCAGGTGTCCAGCGGTGAGAGGCGTGCTCGCTCCGCCGGGGGATGCGCGGAACCTGCAGATCGCGACTTTCCTCGAGACCTGCGGTCTGGGGGTATTCCTCACGGTGGGCGTGCTGCACTTCACCCAGCAGCGTGAACTCCCTGCGAGCGACGTCGGCCTGGCGCTGACCATCTCGGGCCTGCTCGGTCTCGTCACCGGGATACCCCTGGGCCGACTGGCTGACCGGGCGAACACGCGGCTCCTGCTGACGCTGGGCCTCGGCGTGCAGGCGGTTGCCGCGGGCGCGTACGTTGTCGTCGCGGACCGTCTCTCGCTTATCGCGGCCACGTGCATCTTCGTGCTAGGCGAGCAAACGGCGTACGGCGCTCGCGGAGCCATTATGGGTGCGGTATTCACGCCCGAGGAACGAGTAACGGGACGGGCCCGGATGCGCGCCACGAACAACGCCGGGATGGCTCTGGGGGGTGGCATCGGGGCCGCGGCACTCGCTATCGGCACGGGCCAGGCCTCGGCCACGGCGCTGGCCGTGTTCGCAGTGGCCCTGCTGGTCGCCGGCTTCTGGTCGTCGCGGCTACGTGTTGCGACGATGCCAGGTCGAGTTGAGACGCGGGCGGCGAACGGCAGCGCCTGGGGCGTGCTCGCGGACCGCCATTACCTCGCGGTGATCGTCGTGTGCTCGGTCATCGCCATGCATGCAGCCCTCTTCGAGGTCGGCATGCCGCTCTGGGTCGCCGACCACACCACCGCTCCGCACTGGGTCGTCGGCGCCCTGGTGGCCCTCGCCACGTTGCTGGTCGTGTTCCTGCAGGTGCCGCTCAGCGCCGGTGCCGACGACGTCCCTGGTGCCTCGCGCAAGCAGAGACGAGCCGGCCTGCTGCTGCTCGTCTCGTGCGCGCTCTTCGCCGCTGCGTCCGTGCCCGCGTCCGCCGTCTTGGCCGTCGTCGTCCTTCTCCTCGCCGCGGCCGCATACGTGCTGGGCGAGATCGGCCAGGCGGCCGGCGCCTGGGGCTTGTCGTACGCCCTCGGAGACGAGTCGCGGATGGGTGAGTACCAGGCCGCCTTCGGCACGGGCGTCTCGGCGGGGGCACGGATCGCACCGGTCGTCGTCACCGGCGTCGTCCTCCAGCTCGGGGCCGTCGGGTGGATCGGTGCCGGCCTGTTCCTGGCCGTTGCCGCGACCGTTGCCGTCCCCTTCGCGGCGTGGGCGGCACGTTCGCAGCCAGACAACGTGGAGGTGGCGGCGTGACCGAGACCGCTTGTGGGCAGGCGTCGGTGCCCGTCAAGGTGTCGCACACGCAGCAGCGCACGACGTGGCGCGTCGACACGGCGAAGCCGGTCGCCCTTCGGCTGGACTGGGTTTCCGAGCTGCAGGAGATCGGCCCTCTGGTGGCGGACGCTCTCCGACCGTACGGCGCAGCGCCCGGAGTCGTGATGGTCACCGACGAGCAGGTGCATGACCTGTACGGGCAGCGCGTGCGTGACGTCATGCTCGACAGCGGCGTGGATTGCGAGCCGGTTGTCCTGAGCCAGGGCGAGGCCTCCAAGTCCCTGGCCTCGGTCTCAAAGATCGCCGACCGGCTGGACCAGATCGGCATACAGCGGCGCAAGGACGCCGTGGTCGGGCTCGGAGGCGGCGTTGTCACCGACGTCGCGTCCTTCGTCGCATCGATCTACCGACGCGGCGCCCACGCCATCCGCGTGCCCACGACGCTGCTCGGCCTGGTGGACGCGGGCGTTGGCGTCAAGACCGGCGTCAACCACGGCCGCCATAAGAATCGGCTCGGCAGTTATCAGCCTCCACTGGCGACGCTCCTGTGCCCGGAGTTCCTGCACACCCTTCCTCCTCGCCAGCTGCGCAACGGCGCTGCGGAGATGCTGAAGCTGGCCGTCGTCTCCGACGCCGGCCTGTTCGACCTCCTCGAGAGTGGGATCCTGGCGCAAGGGTGCGCCGGTTTCGTCGACCACCCCGCGCGCGACCGCGCCTGTCAGCAGGCGGTGTCGGGGATGCTAGGGGAGCTGGCGGGCAACCTGTGGGAAGACGAGCTCCGCCGGGCGGTCGACTTCGGGCACTCCTTCGGGCCCGCGTTGGAGATGCGTGCCACGGACCTCCTGCACGGTGAGACCGTCGCCTGGGACTGCCTGCTTGCGTGCGTGCTGGCGAACAACCGGGGGTGGCTGGCCGCCGAGGAGCTCGACCGAGTATTCGACGTCTTCGCCCAGGCGGGCCTGCTCGTCACGGTCGACCTCGACCGGTCCTTCTTCGAGCGGGAGCTGCGGGAGGTCCTGCGGCACCGCAACGGCCAGCAGCACATCCCCGTGCCCGGGCGCATCGGTGAAGTCCGGTTCGTCGAGGATTCCACGCCTCAGGAGTGGCTCCGGGCGTTGCAGACGCTGAACCAGCGGATCGATGTGAACAGCGCAGCCCTGGTATGAGCGGAAGGTCCAGGCTCGTCGTCGACATCGGCGGCACCTCCCTGCGAGTGGGGCGGCTCGATCCCGGAGGGGCGCTCGAGACCGTCGAGCACCGCGCCACCCCGAGTGTGCACGGAGGCGAGGACCCTGCCCAGGTGCTCGCCGCGCTCGCGCGGCAGCTCCGGGCGATGACGCTGGCCGTGGGAGCCGGAGAGCCGGGCGCCGTCGTCGTCGGCTTCCCCGGGCCCATCCGGCCGAACGGCGAGATCCTCGCGGCACCCACGGTCTGGCAGGGCAACAACGAGCTCACGGCGGGAGTCCTCGCCGTCTTCCGCGACACCTGGCCCCTAGCTGAGGTCACCGTCATGAACGACGTGTCAGCGGCCGGCTTCTCCATCGTGGAATCGGGTCGACAAGACTTCGCACTCGTCACTGTCAGCTCGGGCGTGGGTGCCAAGCTCTTCCTCGACGGTCGTCCGGTCACGGGCAACGGCGAGGGTGGGGAGATCGGTCACGTCACGTACACGAACGACCAGCCGCCCGTCGTCTGCGAGTGCGGCGGGACCAACCACCTCGGTGCGGTGGCTTCGGGACGAGGCATCCTCACGACCTACGCCCGGCTGCGGCAGGCCGTCGTCGAGCAAGGCGGCGCCGCGGGCGGGCCCGCGGCGTTGGATCGCACGGAGGAGGTCCTAGACGCGGCCCTGCGCGGCGAGCCGACGGCGTTTGCAGCCGTCGGGACGAGCGCCGCCGCGGTTGCCCACTCCCTCGCCTTGACCCACGCGATCTGCGGAGTGACGGCGTTCTTCCTGATGGGCGGCGTCGTCGACCATCTGGGGTCGATGTACGTCGACGAGGTACGACGAGCCGCGGGCCGATGCTGCGACTGGCTCGGTCAGGACTGGGTGGGTATGGTGCGAACGCATCCAGAGAGGGACCCCGGTCTGCTAGGGGCTGCCGCCTACCTGAGGATGCGTCATCCGGTGCTCGGAGGCTACGCGTGAGCATCGTCTGCGTCGTCGGCGGAGGGTCGCCCTTCACCATCGGTCTCGCCCGAGCGATGTGCGACCAGCTTGACCCGGGCCGGTACTGGGAGCTGCGTCTGCTCGGCCGTGACCCTGCGCGCACGCGCGACGTCGCCTGCGCGGCAGGACGGTACTTCGAGGGACGGCCCTGGACCGTCACAGCGACCGTCGACCTCGAGCGCGCCTGTCGTGACGCAGACGTAATCGTGCACCAGGCCCGGATCGGCGGTCACGAGCAGCGCGCCGCGGATGAGGAGCTGGCGCGGATGGCTGGTCTGCCCGGGGACGAGACGATGGGACCGGCCGGTCTTCGAGCGGCCCTGCGCATCCACCAGCCCACGCGCCTGCTGGCCGAGCGGATCCACGAGGTGAACGACCGCGCGCCCGTGCTCGTCATGGCCAACCCTCTGGCCGTCAGCACCCGGGCGGTCTGGTCGGTCGTCGGCGACCGCGCAATCGGGGTCTGCGAGGTGCCACTGCTGACCGAGCACTACCTCGGTGCTGCGAGGAACGACGACGGATCCCCCCGGTTCGGGTACGTGGGATGGAACCACCGCGGATTCCACTGGTTCGCCGACCAGGACGACAACCGCTCGGCGTCCCCTTCGACATCCGTTCCTCCCCCCTGGGCAGACCGCGTCCTCCTCAGCCGCCTTGGAGCGTGGCCTGCGAAGCAGTTCGGGGAGCTGAGCCGTCCCCAACCGGTGTTCCAGCCGCGGGCCGAAGCGGTGGCCGAGATCTCCCGGCAGTTGACGAGCGAGATGTCAGCCGGTGGGTCGTTGCCGTCGGAGGCGCTTCGGCCCACCCCGTGGTACGACCTGGCCGTCGTTCCCGCGATCAAGGCGGTCACAGGGGACGCGGCCTGGCTGCCCGTAACGATGTGCCTCGACGAGAACCACGCCACGGAGCAGTACGTCCTCCTCGGCGCTGATGGCGTACAAGCCCGTGCGGCGAGCCTCCCGGTCCCGGCGGAGGTCGAACGCTGGCACGCGGCGTTCACCCGGCACCAGCACCTCGTGGATGCGACGGTGTCCCGCCCCAGCCTCGGCGCGATCGCGAGGACGCTCGCCGCCGATCCACTCCTACCCTGCAACGACCGGGCGGTGGTCTCGGCTCTCGAGGCCAGCCTGCCCTGAAAGGAATGAACATGTCGGAATCGAGCGATGGGGCCGTGCGTACGGCCGGCGACCTGATCCGCTGGCGGCACGCCGACTGGTCTCCCGCGCACGCACACGGGGCTGTGAGAGCCATCGACGTCGAGCGGCACACGGGAGTCACCGCGCCGTACCGGTTCGTGGACCTCGTCCGCGTTCCGCCGGGGTCGTCGATCGGGCGCCACACCCATGAGGCCGACAGCGCCGAGATCTACGTCGCCCTGAGCGGCACAGCGTGCTTCGAGTTGGAGGGGGTCGTCTCGCAGGTCTCCGCCGGTGACGTGATGTGCAACGTCCCTGGTGGGACACACGCGCTCTGGAACGACACGGACACCGAGTTCACCATGGTGGTCATCGAGGCGGAGGTGCCCTCGCGATGAGTCGGCAAGTCGAGGTGACGGGCGGACAGCAATTCCCGGTCTTCGTCCCGCCCCACCAGCTCAAGCGCGACTACACGGCGGCTCAGGGTCCGATGGCAGACCTTCACGACGCCTTCCAACGTCGCCTCGAGCCGGAGGCGTACACGGTCGAAAACTTCGCCGCGGTCAGGCGGGCGCTCGAGGCGGCCCACGAGGCACACCCCGGCGACGCGCGTGTGCGGTGCGAGCTCGCTTTCATGCTCCTTGCCGACCGGTGCACGCCGGATCAGGTGACGCGAGCAGCCGGTCTCCTCATCGATCTCGACCCGACGTACGAGGCTCCTTCGGGGTCGGTGGCACCCAGCAGGCTGCGTGCTCTTGTCGACGCCGTCGGGTCGCGGACGTCCCAGGACCGCAGTGGTGTGGTCCTCGACCGGGTCAACTGGTCGGTCAACAACGAGTGCCCCATGGCGTGTCGCGGCTGCTACAACCCGTTCTCCTCGCACGACCTGGACGTCGAGGAAGCCAAGAGGATCATCGATCGTCTCCTTGAGCATGGCACTACCTCCGTCGTCATGTCGGGGGGCGACCCGTTGCTGTGGAGGTCGCTGCTTCCCGTCGTGGAGTACGCCAGTGGTCAAGGCATCAGCGTTGCGGTCGATACGACGGGCTACACCCTGACCCCCCAGCTCCTCGAAGCCCTGCGCGGCCACATCACGTCCCTGCGGCTCCCGCTCGACGGGCTGGACTCGGCGACCGAGCACGCGTTCCGCCGCAACGGTGACCGTTCGATCACCGAGCGCCTGCTGGACCGGATTCGGATGTGCGACGAGGCTGGCTTCGACGCATTGCGCATAAACACGGTGGTGTCACGGCGCAACATCGGCCAGCTCCGGGACCTGGCCGACGAGGTGTGGTCGCACCCCTCGGTCGCCCAATGGATGGTGTTCCAGTGGTGGGGTCGCCGCGCGCCCCGTCAACTGGTGCAGGAAATGCACGTCGACTTCGCGGAGATAGACCGGATCTGCGAGGACTTGGAGACGGCGCGCTCGGATAAGGCGATGTTCTGGGTGGAAGGTGCGGACCGCGACTTCGTGAACTTCATGATCCAGGCCAACGGCCAGGTAGTTACGTTCGCCAACGGGCCCGCGGAGGAGTTCATCCTCGGTGACCTCACCCGCCAGAGCCTGAGCGAGGTCCTGTCCAACCCCGTGATCGACGTGAACGCGTCGCTCGCCAACATCCCTTTGACGGGCTGGAGTCCCGAGCAGATCGCCGCGATGTCCTCTGCGTGAGCGAGCGGGAGAGCTCGTTGGTGCACCATCCCCTCGGCAGTGGGCAATTGGGGACGCGTGTGGTGAGGCTTCCTGTTGAACCGCTGGCGGTGGCTGACCGCCTAGGGAATCTCATCGGCCGTGGGCGACGACCTCCAGCTCACGCGTGAAGGCCCGGCCGATGGCGCGCAGGTCCGCGACGTCCAACCGCGCCACGTCGTACAGGACTTTGTAGTCACTGGGCACGCCGAGCTCGTCGACCGTGACCTCCAGGTTCAACCGACGCCGGGTCGTGGTCTCCGCGAGGGACTGGTGTGCGCGGACGACCACGTCCGGCCCCAGCTCCAGCGCGCGGAGCCCACCGAGCCGGCCGTCGGTGACAGCGAGACGGAAGTCGAAGACGTCGTTCAGCCCTGAGAGCGACCGCAGTTCGTCATGGTGCACGAGCTGGTGACGGCGGCTCTCCAACAGGGCCTCATGAGCCTGGCCCACGGCGTCGAGGGGCTCGCCGGCCTGGTCGACGCCGACGAACGCGGTGTTGGTGAAGTCTCCGACGACATCGGCGGCTCCCTCGTCCAGCCGCGTGTCGACGGGGAGTCCCACGACCACGCGGGGGCGCTGGAGCGAACGGGTGATGGCTCGGCCCAGTGCGGCCAGCAGGACGGCGGTGAGCGTCACCTGCTCACGCTGGGCAGCCCGGGCGACCGAGGAGGAGAGGTGGGCGGGAACGTCCAGACGAAGGGTGCGGCCGGGTGCTGCCGGAGCCGAGGGCCTGCACGTCCACTCGGCTGCCGTGCACGTCCTGCGGTGCCGGTCGACCGCCTCCTCGCGCATGGCCTCGGTCGTGCACATGTCCAGGCTCAGCGGCGGTTGACCGTGCGTCCGACACGTGGTGTTCGCGGTCTGTGAGGTGAGGAGCGCGTACTGCGCCGACACGCACTGGGCGATGAGGGTGGCGGCGTAGCCGTCGGCCACGGCGTGGTGGGAGGTGACCAGCAGCGCGCCACCGGACCGGAGCCGGACGACATCGGCGTGAAAGGGTTGCTCGCGGGCGAGGTCGAGCACGCGGGCGCGGTGTTGCCCGAGGACCTCATCGAGCGCGAGGTCGACGACCCGCGTGCTGCCTGCCCGCGGGACGACGGACCGAGACCAGGACCGGCCTACACGGCTGAATCGGCTGCGCAGGGCTGGATGTCCGTCGACAGCGGCGTCGACGGCGCGGGCCAGGACGTCGAGCTGGACGGGACCTTCGAGCTCGACCACGTCCGTCCACTCGTAGTGCCTACGCCCGCTCCCGTGGGTCGCGGCCAGCATCGCGCTAACGGAGGCTCTCACCTCGCCGCCCCCGTGCGCCGTGGCATCCCGGGGCGCCACGCCGCCGTGCAGCCCCCGGCCAGCCTGCTCCACGAGGTCGCGCAAGGACCTGCTGCGGTACACCGCGTCGATGGTGAGAAGGTCGCCGCAACGCGCGTTGACCTCCGCCACCAGCCGAGCAGCCTCCATCGAGGACCCTCCGGCCCGTAGGAAGCCGGTGTCAGGGGTCAGCTTGAGCCGCGGAGCTACGTGGGTCAGCACGGACATCACGAGCTCAAGGTCCAATGCCTCCACCGGCGCGTTGCCGCGCGCTCGGCGCACCTGCTCTCGCAGCGCGGCCATGTCGACCTTGCCGCCCGTGGTGCGCGGCAGCCGTGAGTGATGGCGGAGGAGGTCCGGCACGAAGGCCGCCGGCAGCCGGCGCCCCAGCACCGCCTTGAGCACCTCGTCGGAAACCGGGCCGGTGCTCACGTAGCTGCTGACAAGGACGTCGTCGACGACGTAGGTGACCGCCTCCTCGACGCCGGGGGCCTGGGTGAGGACTGCCGAGACCTGACGAGGCTCGACGCGGTGGCCGCGAATCTTGACCTGATCGTCGAGCCGACCTTCGTGGAAGAACTGGTCGCCACGCCTGACGGCGCGGTCTCCCGTGCGGTACCACCGCTCCCCATCCAGGAGCACGAAGGAGGTGGTCAGCGCCTCGGCGCCGAGATAGCCCTCCGCGAGACCACGGCCGCCGAGGAGGAGCTCGCCGCTGTGTCCCGCGGGCAGTTCCTCGAGCGCCGGACCGACGACCCGCGCCTCGACCCCCGCCAGTGGTGTCCCGATGGGCAGAGAGTCCCCCTGCAGGGAGTCGGGACCGACCTCGTGCATCAGGGAGGTGATGGTGGCCTCAGAGACGCCGTAGGCGTTGAAGAGCCGCGGCGCGGCATCCTGCCGGAGCCATCGCGCGGCGGCATCGATCGGAACGGTCTCGCTCCCCGTCACGACCGCACGCACGCTAGAAGGGACCGGTGGCAGGTCTGCCAACGCCGTGGTCCACCCGCGGAAGTACGACGCGGGCAGGTTGCAGACGGTGACGCCGTGCCTGTCGAGCACCTCGTGCAGCTGCCCGAAGTCCAGCGTCCCCAGGGGCTGCTCGAGGACCACGACCGTGCCCCCACCGAGGAGGGTCGGCCACACCTCTTCGGCAGCGACGTCGAAGTCGATCCCGGTGCAGTGCAGGACTCGGTCCCCCCCTGTCAGGTCGAGCCGGGACAGGAAGCCCTCTGCGTGGTTGAGCAGCGCCGGCTCCGAGACCAAAATCGGTTTCGGGTCACCCGTCGACCCGGAGGTGAAGACGACGTGGCCCGGGCGGGCGTGCTGCGCCGGGTCCGCGCTTCCGGCCCGCACCGTGCCCGTCGTCGTGTCGACGATCGCCCGAGGCCGGCAGATGCGGATCGCGTGACCAAGACGAGCCTCGGGGGCGTGGATGTCCACGGGGACGGTCCCCGCTCCGACGAGGAGCGTCGCCACCATGGTCGCGACGGTGCGGGGCGACCTGCTGCCATGCACGACGACGAGATCGCCGGCCACGACCCCTTGGGACCGGAGCCGTCCGGCGATCTGCTCGACGTGCTCGGCAAGGTCGGCGTAGGTCCACGCCTGCGCCTGCCCCACCACGGCGAGACGTGAGGACTGGCCGTGGTCGAGTACCAGGGACGCCAGACTCATGCCGGTCCTCCCGCCGGCACCAGTCGCCCGGCGTCCAGGCGCCCCTTCTCCGGCGCCCACGAGCCACAGTCACGGCCGAGCGCGGCGCGGTAGTCTTCGAGGCCGATGTACGTCGGACCGAGGGTCTCCACGAACGTCCCCCGCCACTGGTAGTCCATCAGCGTGCACGGTGTGCCGGCCAGACGCTGCTGAAGGTCCGCCAGTGCGATCCGGCCCGCGCCCGACTGGGTGTGGAACGTCGAGTCCAACGTGAACACCTGTCCCAAGGCCATCCCGAAGGTGCCTCCGACCAGGTCGGCGCCGTCCCACACCTCGATGCTGTGAGCCCTCCCCGCCTCGTGCAGCTCAAACAGTGCGTCGAGCATCTCATCGGTGATCCACCGATCCGCACGATCGCGCCGGCATGCCTCGACGACCCCCTCGAAGGCCTCGTCGCAGGAGGTCTCCCAGCGCACCTTGTTTCGGACCCGCCGGGCCAGCGAGCGCGGCACCGAGAGCCCGCCGACCGGGACGACGGGACGTTCGACGGGACCCCACCAGACGATCTCGAAGGGGTCCGTGTGGTCATCGGTCGGAAGGGAGACGACCTCGTCGAGTGTCAGAGCGCCCGCGTAGCGCTCCCGGTTCGCGCGTATGCGCTCCGCGTCGCCCGCTGGGAAGGGGAAGAAGCCGCTCTCGTAGGCGGCTAGCACGCATCCGGCCGTCAGGTCCCCACCGACCGCAGCGGGCTTGCCTGGGAGGCTCGGGCGCCGGACGACGGCGTCCCACTCCTGTCGCCAGTCCGTCACCTTGCGGCCCCATCCCTCGGACGAGCGACCGGTGGGACCAGCCTGGCGGGATCAACGGCGGCCGGTGGCTGCTCGCTCCAACCCTGGGGAAGAGTCGTCGCGCCCCACTCCGCGGGTGGGCGCCAGTGCCGCCAGGAGTCGTCCCACCAGTGGGTGCCCAGCGTCAGCATCGCGCGCACGTCCGCGCCGGTCCGGCGGACCGCTTCGGCCGTCCCGGCCTCGTACCGGCCCTCGGCGACGCGCTGTTCGAACAGCTCGCCGTCCTTCTCGCTCCACGTTCCGTCCGGCGCCACCCAGTAGTCCAGCTCGTGGTCGAGCGTGTCGAAGCCTCGGTCATGTCGGCTGAAGGGGTCCTGAAGGTTGACGTACCACCCGGCGAACTCGCGGCTCTCCCCACGCCAGAACAGGTCGACGGAGTAGGCGTCGCGAGGACGGTGCAGCATCAGCTTGCCATGTCCCCGCCACCGCCGGTTGCCCGCAGTCCGCCAGGGATGCTCCCACCGGTCGAAGGGCCAGTCCGGGAACGCCAGCTCCGAACCCGACGGCAGGTATACCGCCAGCAGATCCGCGGTGTCCTTGACGACATAGGTCGTGAAGCCGATCCATGGCTGTCCGTGCAGGAACTCGCGTCGAACTACGCGTTCCCCCGGAGCCCACAGAGAAATGGACATGCCGGGCATCCTATCCCGAACGCGCGGAAGTTCAGGCGCTGGCTTCGACGTGGGTTGCCGAGTCTCAGGGGGCGACCTCGTCGAGGTCGTCCCAGCCCTGCCAGTCCGTGCCACGAACACATGCCGCACCGACATGGGCCGGCTGGGCGGGGTCCTCTGGCGGGCCGGGCGACCAGTCGACGAGGGTGGTGCACGGTTCCAGAAGGGGGTGGTCGACCGGGGTTGGCACCTCGTTCGGCTCGGGCCCGAGCCGGGCGAGGTCCACATCCCGGAGCCCGTCCAGCCGCGCCGCACCGGCCTTGACGAGGCACTCCTTCCTCACCCACCACCGGGTGAAGGCCTGCGCGGCCGGCCCGTCGCCCTGGGGCAACTGCGCCAGCTCGGCCTCCGACAGCACCGAGGCCCACCATCTACGGTCCGTGTGGGCGGAGACTGGCTCGACGTCCACTGCGACCGCGTGCCTCCCTGCGATGGCGGCCACCCTCCCCGCGGCGTGCGAAAGGCTGACGCCCACCTCGGGCCGACCGTCGATGGTGACGGGTCCGTGCGGCCCGCCGCACGTCGGGCAGCACTGCGTGAGCCTCACCCGACGTGCCCGGACGCCGAGCAGGCGGGCCGCGGCCAGACGCAGGAGCAGTCGCGCCGCGACGAAGTCGTCCCTGTCGGCGTCGACCGCCAGGTCCGCTGCGCGGGACCTCTCCACTGGGGTCAGCGTGAGCGCCGAGGCCGCACCGACACCGAGCACGTCACGCGTCCGGCACATTAGGGCCACTGTCATCCGGCTCACCCGGTGACCGTAGCGCGGACATCGCGCCGCCGCGCCCCGGATGCCTCGACCCGGTTTGCCTGGCCGACTGCACCTGCCACACACTGAAAAGGGTCTCTGACCAGTACGTTTGCCGGTCAGAGGCCTTCGGCGTTGTCCGGCTCTGTCCGGCCAGAATCGGTGGTTTACGGCTGTCCTTGCGGAAGTTGTGCGGAAGTTTGAAGGCGATCCGGCCGAGAAACGACCTGGAGCCTTGGCCCGAGACCCCGGGGGATCTTCAAGTCACCGCTGGTGGTCGTACCCAGCAGGTTCGAGGTGAGACGTGGTCAGCGCTCAACCACCCACGGAAGCATCAGGAGAGCCGTCTTTCCGTCTTTAGCCGCGAAATCACCTCACGACACGCTCAGCGTCGGTGCCGTCGTGCACCGACTTCAGCGGTGCCCCCGCGCCGAGGTCGAGCGCACCCTGTTGCGGTCCTACATAACGCCGCCCTTCGCAGCCGCGGCACGCTGTCAGGGCTGACCGGTGTAACTGATTGCTGCAGGACGGGGTGTTCGGCGGGAGCGGACCGTATGGTTCTCTCAGCCGGGGTAGGCGATGCGGACGGCGTGCGGTGATGGCGCGCCCCTTCCGGTCTCGAGCATCGTCTTAAGCTCATCAGGGACGTCGCCCCTTTCGTGCTGCAGTGATCCATGAACTCGACCGGCTCGGCCCACCCCTCGTGACTGAACACGACGACGGTCCAATCACCGTCTGCCCGCACGTCCCAGTCCACCGTTGTGCCGCCCCACGCGGCCGGCCCCGCCACGACCTTCCACCGGACGTGATCCGCCGGTGCGCTCTCCATGACCTTCATGTCGAAACCGCCAAGGCCTCAGGCCGAGGTCGACGGCGGTGCGCGGGCGGGGAAGACCAGCGAGCAGGTCGCCGAGATCCGCGAGCATCGGGGGGAGTTCGTGGTCGGAGCGGAGGGGTCCTCGCGCAGGGGTCCGTGCGGCGACGCGCCAGCCCTACCGAGTGGCTGGAGCTCCGCTGATCTGACGGGCCGCCTCGACTACGAGGTTGCTTGCGGCTTCAGCGTCGAAGTCCTCGAGTGCGACGAGGCCGATCGAGGCTTCTGGGCCTCCGAGCTGCGCACCGGACAGTTGGAGGGCAGCCGCTACGCCGACGGCGCCTTGCTGATGTTGTCCCCGGGTGATGCTGTAGCCCTGCGACCGAGCTGCCACCACCTCGGCTGGGTCGTCGGGCGCGGGAGCGCGGCGGGCGAGTATCGCGATACCGGCGGCTGCACGACTGAGGGGATGTCTGCTGCCGACCCGATAGCCGATCCTCAGCAAGGAGGTCGAGGCGGGGTCGAGGGACAAGACCGCGACCGCCTCGTCGCGCTCGGCGACTGACAGGAATGCCGTTGCGTTGGTTTGGTCTGCCAACTCTTGCAGGACGGGTGTCGCCTTAGCCAACAGGCTGGGCCAGTAAGCCGCGGCAAGTGCCGGAATGCTCGCGCCAAGGTAGACCCGGCCTTCTGGGTCGCGTGTGAGCAGTCCGTGGTCTTCCAGGGTGGCGACCAGCCGGTACCCAATGGCGCGGGCCACTCCGAGTTCAGCAGCTAGCTCTGCCACGGTCACGCCGCGGGACTTCGCAGCGACGACGAAGAGCGCGCGCACGCCACGGTCCAGGGTCTGCAATGTGCTCACGAATTTTTCCTTGGTCCAAACGGGATGCGGAGCACTCGATTCTCGCGTGCTGTCGGTTCGGAGGCCAGCCGCCTCGGCAGACGCCCAAGGTCTTGACGGGTCGATGTGATGTGGATTACTTTCCTTCCTGTTCGTTCAATAGAACAGTGTGTTCACTATTAGTAACACGGAGTCAGAGTGGTTCACCAGCAGACGCAAACCTGTCCAGCGACGGGTGCGAGCCTGTCGGGCGCTCCCCACCCGAGCGGTTGCCCGGTCAGCGTTCGAGCCGCTGACTTCGATCCGTTCGAGGACGCCTACCAAGACAATCCGGCGGCGTACGTGGCTTGGTCCCGCGCCGAGGAGCCGATCTTCTTCAGTCCGAAGCTGGGCTACTGGGTCGTCACGCGTTACGACGAGGTCCAGGCGATCTTCAGGGACAACATCACGTTCAGCCCGTCAGTGGCGCTGGAGAACATCACGCCGATCAGCGACGAGGCCAAGGCTGTTCTTGACTCCTACGACTTCGGACTTCAGCGGACGCTTGTCAACGAGGACGAGCCAGCCCACATGCCGCGGCGCCGGTTGCTGCTCGAACCCTTCAAGCCAGAGCACCTCACCGCCCACGAACCGATGGTGCGCCGGTTGGCACGCGAGTTCGTTGACCGTTTCATCGACAAGGGGCGTGCCGACCTGGTCGAGGAGATGTTCTTCGAACTGCCACTGACTGTTGCGCTCCACTTCCTCGGCGTACCCGAGGACGACATGGGGACCCTACGCAAGTACTCGGTCGCTCACACTCTGAACATCTGGGGTCGCCCGGCTTCGCAGGAGCAGATCGCCGTGGCGGAGGCAGTGGGCAAATTCTGGCAGTACTCCGGCGAGGTGCTGGAGAAGATGCGACGCGACCCCAGCGGCCGCGGCTGGATGCAGTTCGCGATCCGGATGCAGCCGGATCATCCCGAGATCGTGACCGACTCGTTCCTGCACTCGATGATGATGGCCGGCATCGTGGCGGCGCACGAGACCACCGCGATCGCGGCGACGAATGCAGTCAAGCTGCTTCTGGAGAACCGCGAGGTGTGGGCAGAGATCTGCGACGACCCCTCGCTGATCCCCAACGCGGTGGAGGAGTGCCTCCGCGTAGATGGCTCAGTTTCCGCATGGCGACGCATCTCGACCAGGGACACCACGGTGGGCGGCGTATCGATCCCGAAGGGCGCCAGGCTCCTCATCATGCAGTCGTCGGCCAACCACGACGAGCGCCATTTCGAGGATCCGGAGATGGTTGACATCCGCCGCGTTGCCGCGTCGGAGCACCTCACTTTCGGGTACGGCGCCCACCAGTGCATGGGGAAGAACCTGGCCCGGATGGAGCTGCAGATCATCCTCGAGGAGCTGACCCGACGGATCCCGCATCTGCAGCTCACCCCGCAGACCTTCACCTACGTCCGCAACACCTCCTTCCGTGGCCCCGAGCACCTGCTCGTGCAGTGGGATCCCGCGTTGAACCCCGAGCGCGCCGACCCTACGACCCTGACGGCATCGTCTCCGGTGCAGATCGGCCGCAGCGTCACCAGGCAGGTCACTCGTCGGGTAGTGGTTACGGGCCGCACCTCGCTGACGGACCGGATCGTTCGGCTCCGGCTCGAGTCACCGAACGGCAAGCCGTTCCCAGCCTGGAGCCCGGGATCTCACGTGGACGTCGTCTGCGGCGACACAGGCCTATCACGGCAGTACTCGTTATGTGGTGACCCCAGCGACCGGGTCGGCTTGGAGATCGCGGTCCTGCGCGACGCAGAGAGCCGGGGCGGCTCGGAGTGGATCCACGAACACGCTCATGTCGGCACCTCAATGGAGATCCGCGGTCCGCGCAATCACTTCCGCCTTGACACCGACGTCAAGCGGTACGTCTTCATTGCCGGCGGCATCGGCGTCACGCCCATCAGTGCGATGGCCCGCGAGGCCCTTCGTACGGGAACGGATTACGAGTTCCACTACGCCGGGCGGTCGCGCGCCTCGATGGCAATGCTCGACGAGCTGCAGGCCACGCACGGTGCCCGCCTCCAGCTGTGGGTCAGCGACGAGGGCAATCGCTCAGACCTCCCGGTCTTGCTGGCCGACCTACCTGAGGGCGCCCAGGTGTATTGCTGCGGCCCGGCACACATGATCACCGAACTCGAGCAACTGGCGGCGGACTTGCCCGAGGGGACGCTTCACGTCGAGCACTTCACGTCGGGCCTAGGGGACCTGGACCCGACAGCAGAGCACGGCTTCGACCTTGAACTGAACAACTCTGGCGTCACGGTGTACGTCGAACCGGATCAGACAGTCCTGCAGGCCCTGCGCAGCGCGAACGTCGATGTGCCAAGTGACTGCGAAGAGGGACTGTGCGGCACCTGCCAGATAGGCGTCATGGACGGCGACATCGACCACCGCGACGTCGTACTCACCAAGGCCGAGCGCGAGGCGGGCAACGTGATGCTCGCTTGCTGCTCCCGCGCACGAGCCGACCGCCTGACCCTCGATCTCTAACACACACCCGCGCATGCGCGAATCCCAACCACTCACAAGGAGAGAAAGCATGACTACAGTCGGGCAGTCGACAAGGGCAGGCGGCCCCCTCGGGGCCACATCAACCAGCTTCCCCCGGGTCCTGACCGGCGCCATGGCTGGCGCCGTCCTCGAGTGGTACGACTTCGCCATCTACGGCATCCTCGCCGCCACGGTTCTCGGTCCGTTGTTCTTCCCCGGTGGCGATCCGATCGTCGGCCTGCTCGCCGCCCTCGCCACCCAGGGCCTCGGCTTCGTCGCCCGACCAGTGGGCGGGATCGTCTTCGGCCATCTGGGCGACAAGTACGGTCGCCAGCCAATGCTCGTCGTGACCTTCTTGCTGCTCGGCTTGTCG
Organism: uncultured Actinomycetota bacterium; assembly: GCA_963700955.1. GTDB lineage: Bacteria > Actinomycetota > Actinomycetes > Propionibacteriales > Nocardioidaceae > Nocardioides_C. Next base: position 273,257 of record CAVOZH010000005.1, read on the forward strand.
ACCGCGGCCATCGGCCTGCTCCCGACCTACGACCAGGTCGGTGTCTGGGCGACCGGCCTGCTCGTGCTGCTCCGGATGATCCAGGGCTTCGCCCTAGGTGGTGAGTTCGGCGCCGCCGTACTACTCGTGAGCGAGTACGGCGAGCCCAAGCGTCGAGGGTTCTGGGCGTCGTGGCCTCAGGCCGGCGCACCTCTGGGCACTGTGCTCGCCACCGTCGTGGCCACCATCGCCATCATGCTCTTCCCCGGGGACGCGTTCGGAGAGTGGGGATGGCGAGTCTGCTTCCTGGTCGCCGTGCCGCTACTCATCATTGGCTTCTGGATCCGGCGTGGCATCGAGGAGTCGCCGGTGTTCCAGGCGGCTCAACAGGGCGCCGTAGGTCACGAGCACACGACGCGCCGTTCCTCCATCCTGGATGCGTTGCGCGCCCCGCGTCCGGTACTGCACGGCCTCGGCGTGCGGCTGGGCGAGAACATCGCGTTCTACGTGTACACGATCTTCGTGGTCGCCTACGCCACTGAGTTCCAGGGCTTCGACCGCGCCACCGTCCTGAAGCTGGTCACGATCGCATCGCTCTTCCAGTTCGCCGGGATGATCTTCGGAGGCTGGTGGTCCGACCACGTCGGACGCCGACGCGCCCTCATCGTCCCGGCGGTCGTGCTGGTCGCCTGGGCACCGGTGTTCTTCTGGCTGGCCGGTCATCACAGCACCCCGATGCTCCTGCTCGGTGTCTGTGTCGGCACCTGGTTCCACGGCATGCTGGCCGGACCCGAGGCAGCCTGGATCACCGAGTTGTTCCCAACTGGACACCGGTACGCCGGCTCGTCCCTGGTCTTCCAAGGATCCTCAATCCTCGCCGGTGCCCCCGCGCCGTTGATCGCAGTCTGGCTCGTGTCTATCGGCGGCACGACCGCGGTCATCGGCTACCTGATCCTCACCATGGCGATCACCGTGCTCGCCGCAGCGACCTGCCCCGAGACAGCAGGCCGCAACTTCCACGAAGCCACGGACAACTGAGAAGGAAGGACGAACATGCCTTACTACCGTTCCGCCGGTCATCTTCCGCCGAAGCGTCACATCCAGCATCGCGCTCCGGACGGCACGCTGTACTTTGAGGAGCTGATGGGGGAGGAGGGGTTCTCCTCAGACTCCTCGTTGCTCTACCACCGGCGCATTCCGTCGGGGATCAATGAGTACCGGGTCTGGGAGCTGCCGGACCAGTCGATCGTGCCCAACCATCCGCTGGTGCCCATCCATCTCTCCACGCACAAGCTGTTCGAGGACGATGCGACGGGCGTGGACGCGGTGACGGGGCGGCGGCTGCTGCTCGGCAACGCCGACGTGCGGCTGTGCTACGTGGTGGCCGACGCCGTGAGCCCGTACTACCGCAACGCGATTGGGGACGAGTGCCTGTACCTGGAGGAGGGGGATGCGGTCGTGGAGACCGTCTTCGGCGACCTCGTCGTCGCCACCGGTGACTACGTCGTGATCCCCCGGGCCACCACCTATCGTGTGGCGCCCAAGGGCACAGTGCGGATCTACGCGATCGAGGCGAACTCCCACATCACTCCGCCGAGCCGGTATCTGTCGCGGTTCGGGCAGTTGCTGGAGCACGCGCCGTACTGTGAGCGCGACCTGCGGGCACCGTCGGATCCGTACGTGGTTGAGGAGGAGAACGTCGAGGTCTACATCAAGCACCGCGGCCCTGGTCCGGGTGGGATCGCGGGCACGGTGCACGTGCTGCCCCACCATCCTTTCGACGTGGTGGGCTGGGACGGCTGCTTGTATCCGTTCGCGTTCAACATCGCCGACTACATGCCGATCACCGGGAAGGTCCACCTGCCGCCGACGGCGCACCAGGTGTTCGAGGGCACCAACTTCGTGGTCTGCAACTTCGTGCCGCGCAAGGTGGACTACCACGAGCAGGCGATCCCGGTGCCGTACTACCACTCCAATGTCGACTCCGACGAGGTGATGTTCTACTGCGGGGGCGACTACGAGGCTCGCAAGGGATCGGGCATCGGGCAGGGATCGATCTCGCTGCACCCCGGCGGTCACCCCCACGGTCCGCAGCCCGGAGCTTACGAGCGCTCGATCGGTGTGGAGTTCTTCGACGAGCTGGCGGTCATGGTGGACACGTTCCGGCCTCTGGAGCTCGGTGAGGCCGCCCGCGCCGCGGACGACGGTCTCTACGCCTACTCCTGGACCCAGAGCGACCAGGGTGGTGCCGGAGCCACCGACGGATGAGTGTCCCTGAGCTGTTCGCCGGTCTGTGTGACAACGCCGCAGTGTTCCCGCCTGGAAACATGTCACTGGCGCAGGCCGTTCCCGCGCACGTGCGGCACATCCGCTCGGCGCACGCCGGTCTGGTCGGCCCGCTGGTCGTGGCCGCCAAGGACCTCGACCGTCTGGTCGAGGTCCTTGCCGGCCTGCCCGAGGAGCCGGGCGACTTCGAGCTCGACCAAGCGGTGACCGTTCCGCTGCTCCACCTGACAGATGGGGCTGTCGATGCAGGACGGGTTCCGGCGGCGCCGGCGAGGGTGCTGGAGGTGGCACTTTCTGAGGAGACACGGCCGGGGGACGTCGTATTGGCTCTCGACTCCGCCCTGGCCGGGCAGGGGGGTGTGACGGTCTTCGTCGAGGTGCCCCGCGACGGACGCCGCGACGAACTGCTCGCGGCGCTGGCGGGTACGTCGTATCTCGCCAAGTTCCGCACCGGCGGGGTACGTGCGGACCTTCACCCGGACGAGAAGGAGCTCGCGGCCTCTGTGCTGACGGCCGTGCAGGCCGGGGTGCCGTTCAAGGCGACCGCCGGCCTGCACCACGCCGTCCGCAACACAGACCCGGTCACCGCCTTCGAGCAGCACGGCTTCCTCAACCTGCTCACCGCTACCGGGGCCGCGCTCGACGGGGCCGACGAAGTGGAACTCGTCGCGCTGCTCGCCGACCGCGATCCAGCCCGCGTCACCGAGCGTGTCCGCGCGCTCGCCCCACAGGTGCGCGGAGTGTTCCGCTCCTTCGGAACCTGCTCCATCGCAGAGCCTGTCGAGGAGCTGGCCGCCCTCGGCCTGCTCCAGCCGCAACTGACCAAGGACCTGTCATGACCCACCTTTCCGTGCCCGCCGACGATCTCTTCGGGCTGCACAACCTGCCCTACGGCGTGTACTCGGTCCCAGGCCAGGACCGGCGCGTGTGTGTGCGGTACGGCGACCATGTCGTCGACCTGGCGATCCTGCTTGGCGACGAGGAGACGTTCGCCCGGCCGTCCCTCAACGCGTTCATGGCGCAGGGGCGAGACCGTTGGGTCACCGCGCGGGAGGCGATCACCGACGCGCTCCAAGGCGACGTGTCCGCAGCGACAGTGCACGAGATTGGTGCGGTGAACCTGCATCTCCCGATCGAGGTCGCCGACTACGTCGACTTCTATGCCTCGGAGCACCACGCCTCCAACCTTGGCCGGCTGTTCCGACCCGACAACCCGGACCCTCTGACTCCGAACTGGAAGCACCTACCCATCGGCTACCACGGTCGGTCCGCCTCGATCGTCGTGTCCGGCAGCGACATCGTCCGCCCAGCCGGTCAACGCAAGGGCCTGGGCGACACCGCGCCCGTGTTCGGACCGTCCGTGCGTCTGGACATCGAGGCTGAACTCGGCTTTGTCGTCGGCACTGGCAACCCCATGGGCCAGCCGATTCCCGTCGACCGGGCCGAGGAGCACATCTTCGGTGTGGTGCTGTTCAATGACTGGTCTGCACGGGACATCCAGGCCTGGGAGTACGTCCCCCTCGGTCCGAACCTCGGTAAGTCGTTCGCCTCCACCATCTCGCCGTGGGTGGTGTCGCTGCTGGCGCTAGAGGCGGCCAGGGTCGACACGCCGCCTCAGGAGCCGCTCGTGCTGCCCTACTTGGCACTGGACAAGCCATGGGGGCTGGACATCGCCATGAAGGTGGAGTGGAACGGCCAGAGCGTCTCCCGCCCACCCTACGGCGCGATGTACTGGTCGCCCGCCCAGATGCTCGCCCACCTCACCGTCAACGGGGCCCCGACCCGAACCGGCGACCTCTTCGCGTCCGGCACCGTGTCCGGGCCAGAAAAGGACCAGCGCGGCGCGTTCATCGAACTGACCTGGAACGGTGCGGAGCCAGTGACCGTCAACGGCCAGTCGCGTACCTTCCTCGAGGACGGCGACGAGGTCATACTGACCGCCACCGCGCCCGCTGCCGGGGGCAAGCGGCTCGGGTTCGGCGAGGCCCGCGGCCGCGTCGTGGGCTCGGTCCGCTGCGGGGTGCACGAGCTAGCCGGAGGCATGCTCTGACTGGAACGTCAACACTCGCAAGATGGCGGGAGGTAAGGGATCTAGCCACGGCGTGAGAGCCCTCGGGCAGCGGCGGCGGAGTGACGCGGCCAGGCGAAGGCGCGGAACGCGGCGGACGCCGTGTCGCTGGTCAGTCCCGGCCTGACTCGTGGGCCGTGCAAGAAGGCGCCCAGTTGAGAGTCCTCACCCCGCGACCCCCTTTCACCTGTCTGCGGTCCGCTGAGGACCCCTCCGCGTAGACGGTGTCTCTCATCAATGCCGGGTGACGTCGCGAAAGCGTGCGTGGTGGGCGTCTGCGGCGACCACGACGGTCAGCTCATTCGAAGCGCGCGTCTTACCAAGCAATGGGCTCTGCCGGTTCCCCAGGTGATCACGACCCGTCTTCGCGTTGCTCTCGCGCGTTCCCGGGAGGAGGCCGCTTCGTCGGGAGGCGAACGCCGCAACGGCGTGCTCTGTTGAACGCTATGTGCTGCTGGCGAATCGGGGCGGCGTGTAGCCCTTGCATGTGCCCTGTTTGGCGGCCGGGTAGCGGGACTGGGCCGCACAGACTCTGCGCATCTGGTCGATGGCGTCTGGTGGGAGCAGCCAGCCCTTGCGCAGGGCGGTGTCGGTCGCTGCGTGCATCTTGGCCTGTTAGTCGTCGAACGTGGGATACAGCTACTGGAGCTGCGCGTCGGTGAACGGGACGGTGATGCCGCCGAGGTAGCACGACGTGCTCACATACGTCGCCACCGGGACCTCGATCGGCGGCAGGCGGATGCCGCCCTCGGTGTTGCCGTACTCATCCTTCGCCAGCTGACCGGTGATGGGGTCGAACTGGAACCTCGGCGCTGCCGGTGGCTTCTCCCCTGTCTTGATCCAGAGGTTCAGCTCGTGCAGTGCGGTCGAGGTGGCGTAGTGCATCGGCATCGCCGCACCAGCGAGCGTGCAGGTGCCGAGCAACAGGTCCGGGATCTGGCCGTAGTTGCCGGCCTTGTCGATGATCTGCTGGTAGTCGGCGTCGTCAGCCGCTGGCTGGTCGGCGGTTCGTGGGCCGTTGCCGTACACCGACTGGTAACCGATGAAGTAGTCGGAGTGCGCCGTACCCGCGACCTCCCACAATCGGTAGAGCGGGTCGTCCGTCGGCGGCGCAGGATCGGCCTCACGGTCGGAGAGCAAGTTCAGCACCGGGACCGTAAGCGGCTTCGGGAAGGTCTTCTTCACCGTGCCGTTACCGTGGATGAGGAAGCCGTCGATGACATGCGCATCGTCCTGGTTGTTCACGACGTACGCGTACAGCTTGTCGGCCGACTGCGACTGACCGGCCGCGATGACACGGCGCACCTTCAGACCACCCATGGGGTCGAGACTGGTCGGGTGCGAGCGGATCACCTTCGCAACCTGGCTGAACATGTCCGCGGAGTACGGGTCGCCGGGGTGGTTGATCGCGGCGTACCGCTGTGGGTCCCACACCTTCGGTGTCAGCGGCGTGCAGCAAAGCCCCGCTTTCTGGGCGCTCACGTGCACGAAGGCCCAGCCCTCACGAAGAAGAGTCTCGCGGGCCTCCAGTGTGTCCACGGCATTCTCGAATTGCGCGGTGACGTTGACCCAGTCGAGCATCACTGACCCGTTGAACCGCGACTGGTCCTTTGGCCGGAAGACAACGATACGGGTGGTGTACGGCGCCGTGGTGCCGTCGAGGGCACGGGCGGTGCCGGAGACGAAGTACTCGTGCTGCTCGTAACCGAACGACTTCAGCTCGTGCCAGGAGTCCCACAGTGGGTGCCCGTGGATGCCGGCGGGTGGGGTGCTCAGCGTCGGGGTCGGGACCGGTCCGGCGAGCGGGTCGCTCGCACTGGCGGCCGAGCCTGCGCTCACGGCACGAGGACCAGGGCGGCGCTCAGGAGTCCAGCAAGCAGCAGCGGCGCACGTCGGCATCTCACGCGGGACTAACCAGGCTCAGAGCGTTTGGTCACCTCGGTGGGCCTGGCAGCTGCGCTCCGACCTAGCGTTCACAGGCGTGCCGCGTGACGCTCACAGTTCGTCTGCCGCGGTGATCGCGGCCGCGATCTCTTTCGGCGTACTTCCGATGCGGGTGATTGCTGTATGGGCTCGGGTCCGTCGCCCGAAAGTTCGCTTCATGCGCTGCTGCGTTTGAACGTGGGGAATCCGTGCCGAAGTTCGGCGGCGGAGTGGCGAATCCGCAGGTCACGGCGTGGGCAACGGCGTTCTGTAAATCCGTCGGCGTATGCCTACGCAGGTTCGAATCCTGCACCTGCCACCCAGCGAAAAGGGCCTCTGACCAGCACGTTTGCCGGTCGGAGGCCCTTCGTCGTTGTCCGGTGATACCCCGCCTCTCGCCGGCTTCCGCACGATTTCCCCACAGACACCCGTAGAGCGCCGGACGCAGCCGGACACAGTCGGTCGGTTGACCTCGACGCGAACTCGAGAATCGGGCTGACGATGGTGCGACCCATTCGATGAGCAAGCGCCAGACCACGACCGCAGGCGGCGCTTCTCGCGACGATGGACAGCCCGGGCTCATCCGGGAATGTCCGGGCTGGGACGCGGATCACCGCACACTGCGAGGGAGTTGCCTGACGGTAGGGCTCGCGGCGGAAGGAGACGTGAGACATGTCAGCTCCAGTCCGTCCGCCGCGTAGTCGCAAGCACGCCGATGAGTCCTGCGGTGGTTCCCGGTCTGTACCCATAGCGACAACCGCCTGGAGGTAGCAACATGACCGCGACGTACACCTTCGATGTCTTCTCCAGCCTCGACGGCTACGGCTCCTACGGCCCCCCGGGGGACTGGGGCGGCTACTGGGGCAAGCAGGGCCCGGAGCTCCTCGCCCACCGCCTCTCGACCCAGCTCGACACGCTCGCAGGCCCGGCGGCCAGCAGCGGTTCTGGAAGGTCGTAGCGCACGCTATCTGCGGCATTACGCGGACGATCGGTCAGCCGCCTTTCGTGGACCTTCGAACTGCGGCGTTGTTCAAGAACCTGAAGCCGTAGACCAGGAACGGAACGATGCAGGCGATGCCCGCGAGCGCGGCCAGCTCCGGTTCAACTGAGCCCTCGGGCAGCGCGCTCGCCAGTCCCGCACCGGCCGGCAGCCCTGCGACCGCCAGGGCGGCGAGTTTGCCAAGGAGTCGCGGTGAAGCCGGAACGATCTTGCCCATGAGCGAAGGCTAGTGCCCGGGCGAATACCTTCATTGTCTGCGGCAATTCCGGGCGTCTGGCAGTTGCACGCAGGAGTGTCGAGATAGGCCGTATCTACCAGCCGTGGTCTGCCAAACTGATGCGGTGAGATTGCCCCCGCGTAGGCTCAACCTCATCTCGTCACTCGGAGCATTTGCACTGGCAGTTGTGGGTGGACGCCTGACCTGGAGCATGTTCCATCATGGCGAGCTGCTCCCGGCCGCCATCATGATGACTTTGTCGACCGTTGCAGTGGCCCTCGGTTTCCGCTACCTGCGGGAGCACCGACAGGGGACGACCGAAGACCCCAACAGCGGGGTTCTGGATTAGACGGGATCGTCCGGTCGCTGAGAGATATCCGCTATTGGGCCGTTCGGTTTACCTGTCCGCGGCATGGAGCGGACGTCCAGAGGCGGCGAGAGCGGAGGTCCAGGGGGCGGCGAGAGACTCGTCCTGCCGTTCACCGATCATGAACCTCATGGAGGACCAGCAGGCGCCGCAGTCGGCCGAGGGTGATGCGAAGGTCATCACGCTCTGCGGCTCGACCAAGTTTGAGGCTGAGTTCACGGAGGTCAACCAGCGGCTCACGATGGAAGGTTGCGTCGTGATCAGCCTCGGAATGTTCAGCCTCCCCGATCTGCCGGACTACGACTGGACAGCCGACAGGTCGGACCTGAAGGGGCGGCTCGGCGGCGTGCACTTCCAAAAGATTCGCATGGCTGACGAGGTGTACATCGTGGATCCGGGCGGCTACGTAGGTGAGTCAACCCGACGGGAGAGTGCCTACGCGGAGTCGCTCGGCAAGCCAGTTCGGTATCTGAGCCGCGAGCGCTTGGCTCGAACGGGAGACGGCACCCAAGAGTGAGCCCGACCCGGGCGGTCCGCTCATCGGCAAGACCGCGCGATCAGCGGCAGATGAGCGTGCCTGGAGGATGACCTGAACCGGCAGTCCTGCCGGCTCTCGGTTCAGTCCGGTTCGCAGACGTAGAGTTGGAGCGCCGCATCTGCGGTGAGTGGCGCACGGGACCAGTCGCCGAAGCGTTCAATAGCCCGGAGACCGCCGAGCGAGAGCAGCAGCGGCAGCTCCTGGGGGAAGATGCTCCTGATCGCAAGCGGCGCGACAACGAAGTCGGCCTCGGCATCGGTCGAGAAGTACCACTTCCCGCGAGTCACCTGCGCGGCCGCGTCGTAGGTCTCCGCGACATCGACATGCACTACGCCACGATCGGGATCCACGAACGACAACGCGTCGCGCCTGCGTCGAACGCCGTCGGCCTGGGCAAGCATGCGCACGCTCGGGTTGAACACGTCGAAGATGAGCCGCGCTCCGGGCGCCAGGTGCCTTCGCACCGACCGGAAGCAGTCCACCAAGTCCTCAGCCTCATGCAGATGGAGCAATGAGTTGGCGGCGATGAACACGAGGTCGAACGTTCGGCCCAGGTCGAACTCGCGCATGTCGCCCTGCACCCACTCCACCTCTACGCCGCGCTCGTCCGCCTTGCGCTGAGCCTCGGCAAGCATGTCCGGCGAGAGCTCCAGGCCCATGCACGGGTGCCCGTCGGACGCGATCGGGATCAGCTTGTGTCCGGTGCCACTCCCGAGTTCCAAGACACACCCGCCTTGCCGATCGGCCTCGGCCCTATAGAAGTCGACGGCCTGTTCGCCTCCGGGGAACAACCGGTCGTACAACCTCGCATCCGAGTAGAACTGCTCGCTCATGAGGCGCACCCTCCTTGCCGGATCTTGGGCAACCTGCCTTTTCGGCCGACAAGCACCTGGGCCATTGTCGCGATCAGGCCGAGATCATTCCACGGCTTATCGACGCGACCGCTCATCGGCAGATCCGTGCGTTGCATGGCTTGTTGCATAAGGTGCTTGTTGTGCAGACCCACACTCACGACCTGGTGTTCAGCGCGACTGAGGTCAGGAAAAGGTACGTGAGCTGGACCGACGGGGAGGCAGATCGGGAGTGGCGCTGCCTGACACTTCTCGCCGAGTGGCGCGCCCGGCGTGGCACCTCGGCCCATCCGACGCGAGATGTACGACGGGGCCCCAGTCGTGGTCATGGAACGGTTGAACCCCTCGGATGCAACTACTCCGGTCAACACTCGATGGGCACGCGGACGGGGCCAGGAGCTCTACACGATCAACTGCGAGGTGGAGTCGGTGCACGTCCTGAACGGCCGGTTCGCCGTCCGTTTCTCCACCGAGGAGGCCGTGCTCGAGGAGGGGTCCTGGGGATCGTGGTCATGGAGCGACGTCCGCGAGGCTGTTGATGGGGGGCGGGACCCTGGTTGCGTTGGAGCTGGAGCTTGACCTGTTCGTGGGCTGCCCGGCGGGGCTTCGCTCGCTGTCATCTGAAGCGCCCCAGGTTCTCTGCCGCTCCTATACGGGTTGCGGCTCTCGGTTGAGGGCCGCGTAGTGGGCGTCCTCGAACTCCACGGGGGTCATCATGCCGAGGGATCCGTGGAGTCGTGGCTGGTTGTACCAGTCGACCCAGCCGGCGGTGGCGTACTCGGAGTCCGCGACGGTCTTGCAGGGCCCGTCGTGGAAGACCGTGGTGCGGATGCACTCGGCATTGTAGAGCCCGTTGAGGGTCTCCATCAGGGCGTTGTCGTAGGCATCGCCAACGCTCCCGATCGAGGGCTTGATGCCCTCGAGTTCGAGGTGCTCGGTGAACCGCAGAGACGTGCGACCCGGCGTCGGAGTGATGGATCAGCTCCCCACTCACGACCGGACGGCGTGGTCGCGCTGCCAAATCGCCATCCGCAGCGGCGTCATCACCAGGTCGACGTCCTTGGAGGTGGCGGCGTGCCAGGCCACGATCCGCTGGGCGAAGACGTCGAGGATGACCGCGACGTAGACCCACCCGGCCCAGGTGCGCACGTAGGTGAAGTTATCGTCCACGCCGTGTTGGCCTCACTTGTCTAGACGCCCGCGCTGAATTGCCTTTTGAACCCTTTCTACCGTTCGCGCATCTTGACTGGCTTATGCAAATAGTCATATATCTGACTCACGCTGCGGCGAGGCCGTCGATCGATGGGAAAGACGGATCACCCGGTGCGCAGTCCTCGGGACTGCCGTCATCAAGGGGTTTTGGCCGTGGCCCGTCACCCTGCTTTCGCGCGTCTTGTTCTTCTCACCGTTCTTGCGGTCCTCGTCGGCTTGTTCTCGGTGCCGTTCGATCTGCCCGCCGCCCATGCGGCGCCGTCTGCGGCAGCGCCGAAGCCGTTGACCGCCGCCAAGGCGGGGGTGGCGCCTCGGGCGGCGAACGAAGATCCGCCAGCTCCCCAGCAGACCCGGGAGGAGGCGCAGAAGGTCGCGCGGCGGACCAGGCAGCGGGTCAAGGTGCTCGACCTGACCACCCAGACCGAGCAGACGTGGGCAAACCCTGACGGCAGCTGGACCACGGAGACAGCCACGGGCCCGGAGCGAGTCAAGGCGCGCGACGGAGCCTGGCACCCCATCGATACTCGCCTCGTGGACCGGGACGGCGTACTGGCCCCGGCGTACGCGGCGACGGATCTCACCCTCTCCAACGGCGGCACCTCGACGTTCGCCTCGCTCACCCGGGACGGCATGAAGCTGGCGTGGCGCTGGCCCGGCAAGCTGCCCAAACCGACCGTGCAGGGCGACACTGCGACCTACCAGGACGTTGTTCCGGGAGGAGACCTCGTGGTGACAGCGCTGGACACGGGCTTCATGCACTCGATCGTCGTGCGCCGCCGACCCAGCGACCGGATGCGCATCACGATCCCCGTCACCATGCGTGGCGCCTCACTCGTCAAGACGCCGCAGGGCGGTCTCTCCATTCAGGACCAGAACGGCCACGACGTTCTTGGAGCATCCCGGCCGCTGATGTGGGACTCCACGAAGAACGAAGCCGGCGACCCGAAGCACCTGTCGCCGGTGGACGTCTCCGTCGGCGAGGATGGGGCCGGAGGACCGGCGTTCACGCTCGCCCCGAGCAGTAGCTTCCTCGATGACCCGGCCACCGTCTACCCGGTGACGATCGACCCGTCGTTCACCAGGTGGACCAACGGCGACGCCTGGCTGGAGAACCCGAACTACACCAGCGGTCAGACCTCGAGTCCCGAGTTGCGCGTCGGCACGTACGACGGCGGCGGCCACGTGGCGCGGTCGTACATGCACTTCGACACGACCACCTGGAACGGCACGGTCATCGGCTCGGCCAGCTTGGTCCTGCGCAACTTCTACTCGGGCTCCTGCAAGGGCGCGGCGATCCGCGCGAGCCGGATCACCTCGTCCTGGAGCGGCAGCACCCTGACCTGGGCGAACAAGCCGGGCGGTACTTCGACGCATGAGGTCACCTACTCAGCGGCCCACGGTTACAACTCCACCTGCGGCGCGGCGAACGCGACCTGGGACGTCAAGGGGATCGTGCAGGACTGGGCCAACGGCACCGCCAACAACGGGATCCTGCTGCGCGCGTCGGACGAGACGAGCATCTACACCTGGCGGAAGTACCGGTCGGCCAACTACAGCACCAGCTCGGTGCACCCGCGCATCGTCGCGACCTACAACTCCTACCCCACGAAGCCATCCGGGCTGTCGACGAGCCCGTCGGTGTCTTGCGTGACGGGCAGCTCGCGGCCGGACATGACGAGCTCGGCGCCCACCCTGAAGGCGACCGTCTCGGACCCGGACAAGGGAACGGTCTACGGCAAGTTCGAGATCTACGAGGTCGGCGGGACGACCGCGGTCGCCACCGGGACCTCTGCGGGAGTGAGCTCGGGGAGCGTGGCGTCGTGGAAGGTGCCGACCGGCAAGCTGCTGCCGGGCCACAGCTACTCGTGGAAGGTGCGGTCCTACGACACGGCGCTGTACTCCTCCTACAGCTCGTCGTGTGAGTTCAAGGTGGCCCTGCCGACCCCGACCCTCGACCCGCCGACGACGCTGCACGCCACCGGCGCAGACCTCAGCTGGCCCCCGTACAGCAACCCCAACGACACGATCACCGAGTACCAGGTCCACCGCAGCACGAGCGCGTCGTTCACCCCCGCGGACGCAACGCGGCTCGTCTCCCTGCCCGTGGGAACGACGAGCTGGACCGACGGCACCGCCACGCCGACATCCGCCGACTCGACGTCCTCGACCGGTGCCACCTACTACTACCGGGTGGTCGTGAAGACGGCCGGCGGCGCCCTGGTGTACTCCCCGGCTCAGGTCGCCGTGCTGCCCAAGGCCGGTGGCACCACCAAGATCTTCGGTACCACGTCCCCGTCCACGGACACCACGCTGGCCTCGAGCCAGCCCACCACCAACCTCGACAGCCTCGGCGGTCAGCCGACGCTGGAGGTCGGCAACAACAGCACGACCTACGGCTCCGAGCGCGCCGTGCTCGGCTTCGGGGACCTCACCGGCATCCCGTCCGGCTCCCGGGTGCTCAGCGCGAACCTGGGCCTGTGGTCAACCGCCAACAGCGGCTCGGGCGCTAGCTTCGATGCCTACGCCCTGTCCCGGGACTTCACCGAGGCAGGCGCGACGTGGAACAACGCCGACGCCGCAGCTGCGTGGACGAAGCCGGGCGGTGACTTCGACGCAGCAGCGCTAGGCAGCCCGGTGCCGATCTCGGCCACCGCTGCTTGGCAGAACCTCGACGTCAGCAGCGCCGTCAAGAACTGGCTGACCAACCCCGCCTCCAACCACGGCGTCCTTGTGAAGACCGCTGACGAGGGCATCCACAACCAGCGCGTGACGTTCGCGAGCAATGAGGCGGCCACCGCCACGCAGCGGCCGCGCCTGGTGGTCACCTATCTGACGAAGACCACCGAGAACACCTACTACGCGGCCTACACGCCGCAGTTGATGTCGCCCAACGACGACGAGAACGTCAAGGTCACCGTCACCAACACCACCAATTCCACGTGGTCGACCGCGGACTGGATCCTCTCCTACCACTGGCAGCGTCCCGACGGCACCAACTACAGCTCGCCCAACGACAGTCAGGCCGCAACCGAGCACCGTGAGCTGCCGCAGGACGTCTCGCCCGGCGAGGCGGCCGACGTCACGGCGATCGTGCATCCGCCGGTCAACGACCAGTCCGGCGTCCGCAGCGACTGGCGGCTCGCGTGGGACCTGCGCAACCGCACCACCGGACAGTGGTTGTCGGAGGTGGAGCCGACCATCGGCCCGCTGGCCCAGATGGTCACCGTGGACAAGCCGTCGGCCAAGAAGCTCGGCCTGGAGGACTACTTCCAGTACTTCGGGCAGCAGACCGGCGCCGGGTCGGCGCTGCTGGTCAACCAGTACTACGGCAACGCGGTCTGGTCCTACAACGCGTTCTCCAACCCGAGCCGCGGCGTGAACACGTTCGTGCGCATGACGTACAACTCCAATGACAAGTCCGACACCCCGCTCGGCTGGGGCTGGTCCCTGTCGACCTCGACCCTGGACCAGCTGGGGACGCCGCTGGACTTCGAACCCGCCGGACAGCAGATCCCCGACTCCGTCGGCCTGGTCGACGGCGACGGCACCACGCACGTCTTCCGCTACGACGCGGCAACCAAGGAGTACCAGCACCCCGACGGCGTCCACCTGTTCCTGCAGCAGACCGGGTCGGCCGACCCCACGCAGACGTGGCTGATGACCCGGCCCGACGGGACGAAGTTCTACTTCGATGACGCGGGCTACCACACCTCGACGGTCGACCGGAACGGCAACACCTTGACGTTGAGCTACAACCCGGTCGACAACAACAGCACCAACGCGCCCAAGCAGCTGAGCTCGATCACCGACGGCGACGGCCGCACCACCTTGGCCTTCGACTACTACGAGAAGGGCCAGGACTACTCCTTCATCGACGACGCCGGCGTCAAGCAGCAGGGTGCCTCGAAGCTCACCGATCCCGACATCATCGGGCAGGTGGAGTCCCTGACTGACGTGTCCGGCCGCAAGATCGCCTTCACCTACACCGAGACCGGGCTGCTCGGCGAGATGGTCGACGGAGACGGCGCGACCGGCGGGAAGAGGTTCCGTTTCGGGTACGACCCGACGCAGACCAACACCAACACCTCTCTGCTCTCCGTGGAGGACCCACGCGGCAACACCACGCACCTCTCCTACTACGCGCCACCGCCCGGCGCGGACGCCCAGGTGCACTGGCGTGTCGAGACGGTCAAAGACCGGTCCGGCGACACGACCCACTTCACCTACACCGACCCCGACGGCACCGACGGCGGCGTCATGGACAGCACCGTCACCGACGCCAAGGGCCACGGCACGGACTACGAGATGGACGCCTTCGGGCGAGCCACCAAGGTCACCAACGTGCAGTCGAAGACCACGACGCTCAACTGGGACAACGACAACAACGTCATCCTCCTGGAAAAGCCACCAGCGTCCACCGGCAAGCCGGCCCCTATCACCACGTGGACCTACGACAAGGTCACCGGCTACCCGCTCACCGTCACCGACCCAGTCGCCAACGACGGCACGGCGAATGCCTCCGCACCCCATACCGAGCTGACCTACCAGACCAGTCTCAACGGCCACGTCGCCAACCTCGCGACCAAGACCAGCGCACTGGGAACGAAGACGACCGCGGTCACCAATGACTTCCAGTGGACGTTCGGATACGACGGCAACGGCAACCTGACCTCGGTCACCGACCCCGAGGGCGTCGCGACCGCAACCGCCGGCGACTACCAAACCACCTACACGTACGACCCCACCACCGGTGACCTCGCCACCGTCACCGATGCCGACGGCAACACCACCACCTACGACGACTACGACCCCACCGGCAACCCGCAGATCATCACCGACGCGACGAGCCACGACACCACGGTCAAGTACGACGACCGGGGCAACCTCACCTCCCTCACCGACGCCAACGGCAGCACCAGCACCTACACCTACGACGTGTTCGGAAGGCTCCTTCAGACACGGGAGCCCAAGAGCGACACCGACACGATCGTCACCCCGGCGCCGAAGTACGACGCCAACGACAACGTGCTCGAGGCGTACGCGCCCTACGTCAACACCGCGCCGGCCACACTCACGACGTGGTCGAACACCTACGACCCGATGGACCAGCTGGAGACCTCGTCGGCCCCGAAGGACGCCGCCGACAGCGCGGACCGCACGACGTCGTACACCTACGACGCGGTCGGGAACGTCCTCACTGTCACCGAGCCGAAGGGGAACAACACCCCCGACGTGGCCGACGACTTCGTCACCACCAACCACTACGACAGCCTCGACCAGCTCGACTCGGTCACCAACGCGAACAACGACAAGATCACCTACGCCTACGACGACTCGGGCAACCTCTCCACGGTCGTGGACCCGAAGAAGGTGGCGTCCAGCGACCCGAGCGACTTCACCACGAAGTACATCCACGACCTCGACGGCCGAGTCGTCACTGTCACGGACGCCGCAGGCAAGCAGGTGCGGTATGTCTACGACGCCGACGGCCGGAAGACCTCGACCATCGACCAGGACACCCAGGAGACGACCACCAAGTACGACATGCGGGGCCTGGTCACCGAGGTGAAGGTGCCCCACGACCCGGGCGGTCCGGACGCCGCCTACCGGATCACCCAGTACGGGTACGACCAGGTCGGCAACCGCACGAAGGCCGTCAGCCCCCGAGGCGTCGACACCACGAGCGACCCGAACGACTTCACGACGCAGTGGGCGTACGACGCGCTCAACAAGGTGTCGCAGCAGACGCTTCCCCAGGACACCGGCGATACCGGCGACCCGGACTACCTGTCCTACGAGTACGACCCGGTGGGGCACCTCACGCTCGTCTCCTCGCCCCCCTCCAACGGCAGCGCGGATCGCGCCGAGACGACCTACGACTACTTCGCCAACGGCTGGATCAAGAAGTCGACGGACCCCTGGGAGATCACCACCAGCTACGACTACAACGCGATGGGCAAGCAGACCCAGCGCACCGTGGCGGGAGACGACGCCTCCGGACGAACTCAGGGCTGGACCTACTACCCCGACGGGAAGCTGGCCAGCCACAGCGACAGCGGACTCCCCGTCGGGGCGCAGGTCGTGGTCGTCGACAACACCGACGTTCAGAACGTGAAGAGCAGCGACGCATGGGACTCCGTGCAGGACACCGACCACGCAACCTACCGGGGCCCCGACTACCAGGTGCACGCCGCCGGCACCGGCACGGATCCCTTCAAGTGGAACCTCGTGTTCCCGACCGCCGGCGACTACGAGGTCTTCGCCAGGTGGGGCGACCAGGCGACCGCCACCAACGCCACCTACACCATCAACCACGCGTCGGGGTCGGCCACCAGCACCCAGGACCAGACGGCCACGGCCAACGTCGGCAAGTGGGTGAGCCTCGGCACGTTCCACTTCGACCAAGGCACCGGCAAGTCGATCACCCTGTCGGACCAGGCGAACGGAACGGTGGCCGCGGACGCCGTCAGGCTCGTGCGCGTGCGCACCCAGGCGGAGCAGAACACCAAGCAGGACAAGGACTTCGCCTACACCTACGACGCCAACGCGAACCTGAAGAAGATCACCGACAGTACGGCACTGCCGGACGCGGCCACGCCCAAGATCGGTGAGTACGACGTCGACTACACCAACCTCGACCAGGTCTCCTCGGTAGCGGAGCTGCCCACCGCGGGCGCCAACGCCGACAAGACGACGAGCTACACATACGACCCGAACGGCAACATCGACTCCCTGACGCACAACGTCGCGGGCTCGACCAACGCCGACCAGTACTCGAAGCTCACCTACGGCGATCCGCGCGACCTCGTCACCAAGGTGTCGGTCGGCACCTCGCCGACCGACACGAAGGACACCACCTTCACCTACGACGACCGCGGCCTGCGAGACAGCGAGACGAAGGCGAACGGCAACCAGGTCGCCTACCACTACTTCTCCGACCAGTTGCTGAAGAACGAGACGGAGACCAAGGCCGACGGAAGTACCGTCGTCTCCCAGCACGACCTCACCTACACGCTGAACGGCGACCGGGAGACCGACAAGACCCGGTTGATGAACGCCGACAACAACAACGCCTACCTCGACTTCATCCGCAACTACAAGTACGACGGCCGAGACCGCGTAACGAAGGTGGAGAAGAAGGACCTCAGCGGCATGGTGCTCGCCACGGAGTCGTACAGCTATGACGGCGCCAACAACCTCATCGACCAGACCGTCAACGGAGTGACGACCTCGTCGACGTACGACCGGAACCGGCTCCTGAGCGCGTCTTCCGGCGGGACCACGGCCGACTACAACTACGACCCGACCGGTCGCCTGGACACGGTCATCGCCGACGACACCCGCAAGGTCCTCGAGTCCTACCAGTACGACGGCTTCGACCACGTCACGAAGTACTCGAAGTTCGACGGCACCACGACCAACACCACGACGTACGCCTACGACCCACTCGACCGGACGACCAGTCGGACCCGGGGCACGAAGACAACCGACTTCGCCTACCTCGGCCTCACCGACACCCTCCTGTCGGAGAGCGACGACGCGACCGGGAACCTCAGCAAGACGTACACCTACACCCCTTGGGGCGAACGACTCTCCCAGATCAAGCACAACACCGACGGCAGCACCGAGGCGTCGTACTACGGGTACAACTCGCACACCGACGTCGAGACGCTCACCACAGCGAGCGGGAACACTCGGGCGACGTACGGCTACACCGCCTACGGCCAGGACGACAGCAAGGCCGACACCGGGGTCGACAAGCCCGACCCGAACGACCCCACCAAGGAGCCCTACAACCCGTACCGGTACACAGCCAAGCGCTCCGAGCCGGTCAACGGGAACGTCGACATGGGCTTCCGCGACTACAGCCCTGGGCTGAACCAGTTCCTCACCCGGGACAGCTACAACGGCGCTCTCGACGACCAGCAGCTCGCCACCGATCCGTGGAGCTCCAACCGCTACGGACTAGCCGGTGGCAACCCCATCAGCGGCGTCGAGCTCGACGGTCACATGTTCGTGGCGGACCCGACTGGTGGCGGAACCGCGGCACCCACCAGCAGCTCCAGCAGTTCGAGCGGCGGCGGAACGGGCTCCTCCTCCGGATCGTCCGGCAGCCAGATCCCCGCGTACAGTCCGGCGCTGCCGCTGCGGCAACCAGCCGCTAGTTGGCGGCAGAAGGCCGGAGGTGAGGTCTCGAACTTCACACTCGGCGCGGCCATGGGACTCCAGCAGGAACTCGCCGGCGATCGGGCGAACTGGCTTCGGCAGTACGCACTCAAGCATCGGATGGTCGACATGCTGGACCGCAGTCGAGCCGGCAACCTGCACCGTCTGCCGACCCGGTCCCAGTTCGATGCAGGCGTCGAGGTCGCAAGCAAGGCAAAGTCTGTCGCCCGTGCACTAGGCGTCTTCGCGGCTGGGGTGACGTTCTACAGTTCCGGGAAGAACCAGTGGGACTCTGACACCGAGAAGGGGAGCTACTCGCAGACCGACATGGCCGTTCGAGCCGGGGTCAAGGCAACGGCGTCAACCGCGCTTGCCGTTGGCGTCGGTGGCTTCGCCGCAGGCGTCTGCGCGCCGGGAGTGGTGCTTGCCGCCGCCTGTGGGGCGGTGGGCGGATACGTCGGCGAGAAGGCGGGAGCAGCCGTCGGCGACGCCATCAACTATGTTGCTTACGACGCGAACATCGACTGGTCGTTCTGGGACTAGGGAGGCTGAGCGACATGTCGAGTGGACAAGACATTGCCACCTGGCCGCAGATCGTCGGAGTCGCGGCGCTCTGCGGGCTGGGTCTCCTAGCATGGCTGCGGTATCGCCGTGGTTACGGCATGACAGCCGAGTACCGCAACGCGCATCCCGACTACACGAAGTTCCTCGTCTCGCTGGGGTACGCACTTCCGCTACTCAACGCCACGATGCTGTCCGCGCTCGTGGTCCTGCTGGCTACTCGTGCGCTCATCGACACGGGCGTAGATCTCTTCGGATTCGTTGTCATGATCTTCGCGGTTGCGGGTCTCGTGAGCTTCGTCATCGCGTTGAAGGAGTACTCCTCGCCCAGCCGGTGGCAACGGCCCCCCGCGTGGGTACGAGAATGGGAGGCAAGCAAGACAGCCGGCTATCAAGATCGAGGTTGAAGAATCGGGCTTGTATCCCTGACTTGCTCTGGGCTGTGGGGGTAGTTACCCGGCCATGTCCCTCCGACACTTCACCAAGAAGGGGCGCCGCCAGCGACTGCAACACCTCAGCATGCGTTGGCACCTACACCTAGACGGCCCCCGACCG
The DNA here is from genome assembly GCA_963700955.1 of uncultured Actinomycetota bacterium. Taxonomy (GTDB): domain Bacteria; phylum Actinomycetota; class Actinomycetes; order Propionibacteriales; family Nocardioidaceae; genus Nocardioides_C. The sequence goes on from CAVOZH010000005.1 coordinate 292,980, forward strand.
GTTGAGTGAGGAGAGCCGCAACCCCGGGCCCACCATCACCCGACACCACGGACGCCGTACGGGCCCCCACCTACGGGCCGTGGGGTGAAGAGGATGCTTTACCCGCGGGCCCGGCCTACGGGTTCGCCGGGGAGCTCCATGTCGGCGGCCTCGTGCATCTCCGGGCGCGCGAGTACGACCCGGCCACGGGCACCCTCCTCAGCCCGGACCTGCTCGACGGCGTCGACGGGACTCCCGTGGTGGCCAACCCCTACCACTACGCCGACAACGACCCGATCAACAAGACCGACCCCACCGGCTTGCGGCCGGGGGAGAGCGACTGCGCGGCCGCCCTGGTGCGAGTCATCTGCGAGCACCAGCAGCAGATCATCGACGTCACCATCAGCTTCGCAGCCGGAACCGTGTGCGGCATCGCCGCCGCACCCGCCGGACCGTTCGCCGCCGGCGCAGCAGGCGCTGCATGTGGGGGAGCCGTGCACCGGGCACTCACCGCCCACCACCAAGGCGACAACCCCTGGGCCGCCGCACTCAACCCGCAAGACATCGCCCGCGACGCCGTCATCGGCGGAACGATCGGGGCAGTCGGCACTAAGGCAATCGGCCTCGCGCGCGGCCTCCTCCCCGCAGCGGCGAAGTCCCTTGCTACGTGCACGGACGAAGCCGTCTTCTGGTCTGGTATCCGTGGCGGTGCCAGGGCTTCGACCGAATGGGTTCGCAAGCACGGTGGCGCAACGCTTGAGAGCACAATGGAGGCGCGTGGCATCACCCTGCCTCCTTGGGACCCGTCCGATGCGGCGAGCATGGCCGCATGGCGAAATGCCTCCATCGAATTCGCTAGAGGTGCGAGAGGTAATGTCCGAGTGCTTCAAGAAGACCTCGTGCGGATTCGTAGCGTGTGGGCACGTTATGAGTTCCCGACTTTGAAAGGGAATCCGAATGTCACCTCGATCACGGCACTCGATCCGCGCACAGGCGCCTCGTATGTTCTGTGGGCTCGATGAGCGATGACGACTGATCCGATGCTTACGCGTGCGGTGCTTGTGTGGACAGGCTGGGGTCGCGCCTCGTGGCCTGATCGTGACGACGAGAATGTCATGTCAGCGTTCGGCAAGGACGGTGTGGATCTCGTCCACGCCGTGCATCGGCTTGAGGATGACTTCTACAGGTCCGATGCACGCCTCACCGCAGATGACCTCGTTCTCATGGGGGAGCAGGCAGCCGCCGAGTTCCGAGCGCTCCATCCGGAGGTTGGCGAGGACGCGGTTCAAGCGCTCAAGTGGTGTTACACGTACGACTTCAAGTGACTGAGCCGAAACCGCAGCTCTCCGTTGGCGCCTGACCGTCACCGTCCCGGGCCACCGGGCTAGCGCCTAGCCGTGCGGAATCCGTGCGGAAGTCGGACGCGACAGCGGTAAACATGCAGGTCACGCCGTGGGCATCGACGGTCTGTAAATCCGTCGGTGTACACCTACGCAGGTTCGAATCCTGCACCTGCCACACAGCGAAAAGGGCCTCTGACCAGCACATTTGCCGGTCGGGGGCCCTTTGTCGTTGTCCGGCTCTGTCCGGCCAGAACCGGCTGCTTGCGGGTGTCAGGAAGGAATACGGAAGGAAGTTTGGCCGCTCCGCGAGCCGAGTTGAGAGCACTCCAGCATCGTCACCGCCCTCGCGTCGGCGGTCGAAGTGCTGGCCCCGCGTCCACGCCGTGCTCGAGCTCCGAAGCACCCTCCAGCCGTCCCGTGTGGGATCGCCACGGCCGGGTGGCTGCACGTCTTCCCGCCAACTTAACCGCTGCACTCTGCCCACAATGACGCGGCTGGCTGTTCCCAGCCACGGCGCCAAGCGTCCGTGGAAGTGCCGGCGCTACCTGCCTCTGTGGATATGCGGTCCGCCACCGGTCAGCCCTTTCGGCCCTCCACCCGGTCAAGCCACTCCTCGACGAACGCGTTGAAGAGCACCGCCTGCTCAATGTGGCCGTTGTGCCCGGCGCCGTCTAGAACCGCGAACGTCGCGTGCGGGTAGTGATCGAGCAGCGGCCAAGCGTCGCGGTAGCCCGTCGAACTGTCCTGACGTCCTGTGAACACCAAAACCGGCCCGTCGTACGTCGAACCCTCCGGCTCGCGCGGGAACGTGCCTGCCCAGCCTTCCCGGATTCTCATCCACTGCCGCCATGTCGGCCAACGCGAGGCCAGGGACGATCTCTTTCTGCACGCGGCGGTAGGTTTCCGCGGTCTGCACGACAGTCGTTTCGTCGAACTCGCTGCCGCGGGGCAGCGCCTCGCAGAAGGCGTCGCGGTGCATCACCTGATGCGGCGGCACATGGCGGGCTTGGTGTTCCGCGATGAGCATCGGGCAGACCAGCGCCATCCCCGTGACACGCCGCCGGTGCTCAGCGACCAGGCCACGTGCCAGGTATCCGCCGTACGACTCACCCGTCACGGCGTACTGCCCCGTCACGAGCGTCTCGATGGCCTCGAGCACCACCGAGTACACGTCATCGGTGGAGGCGATGTGCCCGGGCGCCTTGGTGAGCCCCATGCCCGGCAGGTCCAGGTAGATACGGCGCCAGCCGCCGCGGCCGGCGACGACTGGCTCGAAGGCCCCGGCCATCAAGCGGTGGTCAGGAGTGAACCCGTGCAGCAGCACCAAGGTCCGCTCCGCGTCGCGCGGGCCGTGCTCGACGTAGTGGACGAGCACTCCGGCGGCATCGACGTACGGCACGTGCGCGAAGCTATCAAGCTCCGCTGACAGGGCTCGTGGGTGCCGGTCATTCTGGCCTGTCCGTCGGGGGCGTCGTTTCGTCGCGTCAGCTCGCCGGCCACAGAAATTGCACCCAATTCGTTTCGCCGCCAGCGGGCTTTGCCTGATGGTTCCGACTTCCCGATCTGCCGAAGAGCCGGCCAGCGCTCGCTATGTAATGGTGCCGGGAGGCGAACCACATGACGAACTACGCCCGCATGTACCGCTTCGGGATCACGCCCTGGGAGCGCTACGGGACCGCAGCGGCGGCAAGCATCGCCACCCTGCTCGATCGTGAGGAGAACGAACGCTCCCACCCACTCGGTCGGGCTCTCGACCTGGGTGCCGGCCGTGTCACCCCGGCCCAGCCCTCGCCGGCGGCGCGCTGCGCGGCCCAGTCCAACGCGATCCCGAGATCCCAGGCCCGGCAGCGGAACGTCTTGCGAGCCAGCACCTTGGAGTCGTGATCGGTGACCACGACCATCTGCTTCTTGTCGGCCAGATCGATCGCGACGATCGCGTGGTCCACCGGCACCAGCTCCCGCAGCCTCGCCAGCCGAGCATTCCTGTTCCGGTCACCCCGTGACACGCCATTACCGTTGGTCATGAACGTCCTCCTGTCTGCGATGGGACACCAAGCCCGACAAGCGCAGCAGGGGGACGTTCCTCCGTCTACACCTCAGCGCGCAGAACGTCTTTCTATGCCGCTGATCGGGCGGCGTCATGAACGGATATGCCTAGAAAGCACTCCCCGAATGCAACGATCTCCCCGGTGCCGGCCATGAGCAGGGTGACTGACCGCAGGAGGACACCCATGGATGAGCAGGAACTGGACACGCTGCTTCAGAGATGCGCCCCCCAGCCGACCGATCACGCCGTGCGCATCGCACGGTTGGTGGTGACTCAAACGACCGAAGCGGGTCGTTCACGTCGGCCGCGCAGGAGGATGGTCCTCGCCGCTGTCGGCGGCGGGGCCCTCCTGACAGCGGGCGCCGGCACGATTACGGCCTAAGACCTGAGCATTCCGCCGTTCGTCGCTAAGGACGCAGACACGTCAGGATTCGGCCGAGCATCCCCGGCAACGGCATGCGAGTCGTCCAACTGACCCCGCCCGGCTCGGCCTGCTCGATCGTCTTCGGCGTCGGAATCAGTGACCCCGACGCTCCGCGCGTCCTCAACCTGCACCTGGTGGTCGACGACATCGAGAAGGCCCGAGCGCACCTGTTGAGCAAGCACGTCGACGTCTCCGATGTGAGCGACCTGGGCGGGATCAAGTACGCGTTCTTCAGCGACCCGGGGGAACTCATGGGCGCTCCAGGAACTCTCGCGATGATCGAGTCCGCGCGAGGGAGCGCCGATCCGGGCAATGCCCTGAGACGCCCCAAGGAGGCAACCGCTCATGCCGATGTGCGTTCGGGTGCCCTCCGCTGCCCCGCAAAATCGGTGCTCTCTTTCCGGGACAACCGTGTCGGATTCGCCTCTCGCCGTTCGTAGGGTAGGTGAACGCAGACCATTGGGTCCGCCAGAGCAGAAGGAGCAGCCGTGCCCGAATACCTCATCTACTTCAACCAGCAGTGGGTGGGCGACCACCCCGAGGAGTGGTACCGCGGGCGCGGACCGCTCGCCATGGCGGTCACGGACGAGATGAAGGCTGCCGGCGTGTACGTCTTCGCCGGGGGGCTGGAGGAGGAGGACGGCCCGGTCTACAGCGCCGACCCCACCAATGGCACCCTGATGATCACCGACGGACCCTACGTCGAGACCAAGGAGTTCCTGGGCGGGTTCGCCTTGGTGGACGTGGCCGATGACGAGACCGCCAAGATGTGGGCGGGCAAAGTCGCGGAGGCATGCGGCTGGCCCCATGAGGTTCGCCGCTTCAAGCCGCGGCCTCAGGCAAAGTGACTCCATAGCCGAGCCTTCCAACAGGCGCACTCACATGCCGCGATCCGCGCTGATGAGCGGACGCTCCAGGCAGGTTGACACTCAGACAACCTGCGTCCTTGAATCAAGCGCCCACGACTGAGCCGTGGAGTGTTTCGACTCGCGGAGCCGCACATCGAGCTCGCACGGGCCATCTCGGCAACGGCGCGCTCGCACGGAGCCGTCGCCGACCGTGCGGCGGTGCAGGAGGTCCAGGTGGCGATCGCCGCGCAGCCCGATGCCGTGGACGTCGGCTTCTGGCGCGCTGTCCTGGGCTATGCACCGCTCGGACCGGGTGGCAGATTGCCCTGGCCCACGAGTGGGACACCCTCCGAGACGCGGAGTATCTTGCGATAGCCCAGCTGCAGGCCGACACCTTGGTCACCGTGGACTCCGACCTGGCTGCCAAGGCGGACACCGTGACGGAAGTGGGTTCGATCCAGGACCTGCTCGCGGACAAGTAGCAACCGGAGCCGACGCGGCCCGGTACTTGGTGCCGCAGGCCGCGCAGGCATCTTCGGCGCCGGTAGGGCACGTGGCACGAATACGCGCTGGATGGCATCCCCGAGGTCCTGAGGTGCTCGGCTGCCGACGGTTCCCGGGCTGTCGGGAGCTTGCCGTTCTCGCCGACATGGGCTCGGCGGGCCGGTGCCGGGAGCGGTGCAGCAGCTGCCCCTATCCACGAAAGTCGAGCGAAGAGGAGCTGCGGTATGGCGTGGCCGCCTCGTGGTATGACGCTGCCGCCGACAGGCGGCGTTGTGACGCACCCCAACGCCCGGCGACATCGCACGCAGGGTCACCGAGGTGTCCGAGGGCAGGTGCACACATCTGCATGGAAGCTTGGCTCGCTTGGCACAGTCTCCGCGGGGCACGAGCTAGTCCGTCGGGTCCAGCTGTTCCCCATGGTTGTTCAGGTTGATGTTGAGACCGTTGGGCCGTGGCTGAGGTGTGCGATGCAGCGGCTGGGTTCGACTAGGGGTTCGAGGGTGTCGGCGGTGACGGTGGTGTTGGCCTGGTCGAGGATGCCGCGCATGAGCCCGAGGTGGATGGAGCAGATGACGTCGCTGTGCCCTTCGGCGACCTCGAGGAAGGGACAGTGGCTGATCTCCAGGCGCAGGGAGCCGGGTTCGTCGACGATGTGGGAGTCGAAGCCCATCTTGTCGAGCGTGTGGATGAGGGAGTGCAGTGCCTCGGATTCGGGTTGTCGTCGGAACGGCTCGGGTGGTGGTGAGAGGTAGCGGCCCCAGGCGTGTCCGGCCTCTGTTGCCGAGGTGGCTGGGTCGGGCAGTTTGTCGGTGAGGAGAGAGGTGAGGATCTCAGCGAGCAGGCGGTAGCTGCGGTGAGCCACGCCGGGTGCGGTCGTTGCTGCGGCGTACAGCAGCTTGGGGCGGCCGGGCGTGCTGCGCTCTTCCCTGCGACGCAGCACCAGGCCGTCCTCGGTGAGCCCGTCGAGATGGAAGCGTGCGGAGTTCACGTGCAGTCCGAGGCGGGCGGCGGCCGCGGCCGCGGTCATGGGTTCCCCGGCGTCTTGGAGCAGCGCCAGCACCCGAGCACGCGTTGGACCCAGCCCGTGCGCTGGGTCGTCGCTTCGCCTTTGACTGTCGCTGTCCATCGGGTTCATGCTTCCACGGCCCCGGAGGCCAGGGGTGGCAACACGATGGCGTCGCAGTCCGGTGATTTCAACCGGCGCTGGGGAACAGCGGCTGCCGGTGCGCATGCTGGTAGCCGCGCATCCACCGGTTGCCGTGCTGGGAGACCCACGAGAGAGAGGCGATATCGCGGTCCGGGTGGTCCTCCGCGAGTTCTGGCGTCGTCGGCGCCCAGCGGGATTCGAGTCCGCGCCTGACCAGTTCGGCACCGAGCCACTCCACGGCGTCGGTCCCGAACAGCGGCGCGGCCTCGCCGACGAGGACAACCGGGACGGTCTCCTTGCCCGTGTCACGCCACTGCTGGGCCCAGCTGGTGACCAGGCGCCAGGCCGGGGTGGTGACCGGGCCGCCGGTGACGTCCACGGCGTAGCCCCACTCGCGGAGCAGCTCACTGGGCGAGGACCCGCTGCGGACTGCGTCCACCAGCAGAGTGCGCAGCACCTTGGCGTCGCCAAGGTCAAAGGCGTGCATCCAGAACGCCTCGAACAGCACGTCCCGGACCCGGGAAGCGACCCCGGCGGCGTACGCCTCGGCGTACCCGGAGACGGCCGCCCGGGTGTAGGGCACGAAGCCGGCCAGCGAGTAGGGCAGCTCCTCCCCAGGGGCGAGTTCTGCAACGACGTGGTCCATCTCCTCACGGAGGTCGGTGAACCGGACCGAACTGTCGGTGAACCGGCTCGGTCGCCACGGCTCGTGCTCCACGGCCCGCCAGTCGACCTTCACACCGTCGGTCGCGAGGACGGCCGCTCTGCGGGAGGCGAGATAGCTCCAAGGGCAGTTGAAGTCGCCGTAGACAACGATCCGGTCGGTGTTCACGGTTCCGTCCGGCCGATGCGGACCCGCCAGACCTCAGGCCCCTCCTCGAGGGGATACCACACGAACTCCCCGGCATGCTCGGCGGCGAACTGGTAGTACAGCGGCTTCGGGTCGTGGTCGTTGATCAGCTCGAACGACTCACCGGCGTCGAGGGCGCCGTACGTCTCGAAGATCAGTTGGTGGCGGCGCGCCGGCTGCTCCGGCCGGACATCGAGCTGCTGGGTCATGGGGTCTCCTCACTAGTGCCTGACGGTGCTACCTTCGTTTCTACAAGACATTTGTATAAATGACAACGCGCGAGAGGAGTACTTCCGGTGACCTACGTGATAGGGGAGCCGTGCATCGACGTGAAGGACCGTGCCTGCGTCGACGAGTGTCCGGTGGACTGCATCTACGAGGGCGGACGGTCGCTCTACATCCACCCTGATGAGTGCGTGGACTGCGGCGCGTGCGAGCCGGTCTGTCCGGTGGAGGCGATCTACTACGAGGACGACCTGCCCGCAGACCTCGAGCCCTACAAGGACGACAACGCCAGGTTCTTCACAGAGCCCCTGCCCGGGCGGAGCGAGCCGCTCGGCTCCCCGGGCGGCGCCGCGAAGCTCGGCGCCTTCGACGTCGACACCCAGCTGGTCGCGTCCCAGCCACCCCGCGAAGGTGGCTGACAAAAAAGGCAAAGGCGCAACCGAACACCCTGAGACGCCCGGCCGGCCAGGACCGCGGTCCAGGATGGAACTCATTCCAGGCAACACCCTGATCACCGCAAACCCGCAGGAAGGCCGCGAGCTCGCGATCGTGATGGCGCGCAGGACGATCGGAGCGATCCAGCCCGACGCCGAGACACGGCAGATGCGGCTCTCCTGACTGACCCACGGATCAGTCAGGAGAGCCGGAATGACGCGCTCCCGGATGCTACGAACCTGGGACTACGCTCACGAGATGAGCAGGATCTTCAATACCAGTTTCGCGTCGGTGTATCCCCACTACGTGACGAAGGTGGAGAAGAAGGGGCGCACGAAGGCCGAACTCGACCAGGTAATCGAGTGGCTGACCGGCTTCGACGAGTCAGCGTTGAGCGGTCACCTGGCCGCGGGCACGACGTTCGAGGGCTTCTTCGCCGATGCGGTGCTCAATCCGCATGCGTCGTTGATCACGGGCGTGGTGTGCGGCGTGCGGGTCGAGAGCGTCGACGATCCGTTGATGCAGAAGATTCGCTACTTGGACAAGCTGGTCGACGAGCTGGCCAAGGGCAAGTCGATGGACTGGATCTTGAGGGCCTAGATGGTCTCTAGCAGTCCTGCCGGTTCGCGCCTTACCTCGGCCCCTGTGGCGTGCGCAGCGGAAATTGCGGGCCCGGTGCATGTCGACCCGGGGCGAGCGCACGCCACTCGTCGGCGAGGAGGGCGTGGACCAGTGTGTTTGGCCTGGAGCGGCATCCTCGAGTTGCGTGCCGCCGATGCCTGGGCGTTGTGGTCGCGATCAACGCGCTGTTTCGGGGCGCGAGCCAGGTGGGGCGACCGCCACCGGGTGCAGACTGGTCATTGCACAGAGGGAGGAGTGCCAAATGCCCGAGCTTGTCGTCGACTTCATCACCTCGCTCGACGGGTATGCCTCCGCCGAGGGCTGGCCTGGCTGGTGGGGTCTGGAGGGACCGGAGTATCTCGCCTGGCTGGGCGAGAACCCCGAAGGGGACTATCTGGTGCTGATGGGCGCGAACACCTACCGGCTCATGTACGGCTTCACGAAGCAGGGTGAACCGGGGACGGATGTTCTGGGAGGCATGTCCAAGGTCGTCTTCTCCAGGACACTGACCGAACCGCTGCAGTGGGAGAACTCGACCTTGGTCGCCGGCGACGCCGCCGAGGCTGTGCGAAAGATGAAGGACACCGGCGACAGGTCTATGCGCACCATCGGCAGTCTTACGCTGTGCCGGTCGCTGTTGGAAGCCGGCCTGGTCGACCGGTTCCGGGTGGTGATGTTCCCCGTGATCACCGGGGCGACCGGCCATGAGCGGATCTACGATGGCTACCCCGACGTCGCCCTCGACATGACGGACAGCCGCACCTTCGACGGCCAGATCCAGCTGGTCGAGTACGTTCCGAGGCTGCTGGACGGTCCACCAGGCACGTCCTGAGGGTCGATCCCCTCCACGACGTCACCGGGCTGGCAGACGATCATGGTCGCCCCCCCCGCGGCGGACCGACGCACTCTTGCCGCAGCGTTCCAGATGGCCGCAGTGCCCTGCCGGGCGCCTGAAGAGGATCGACCCGGGGTCAGCTCTTCTTCAGCTCCTCGGAACGAGCTCTACGCCAGGTACTTGCACGACGGACGTCTGCACCCAGGGCCGACGGTGTTGCAATACTCGCCCTTGGACGATGGAAGCGTCGAGATCGAGATCAGCGGAAATCCAGTACTAGCTCCTATACCGCATTCGCGGACACGCGCACATCGACATGTGAGCGCACGCTACTCGCGGCAATCGAGGACGTTGATCAGCACGCGATTGCCTGGCCAGCACTCCGAAGCTCACTCGGAGATGGCGGTCGCTTGTGACCACACCACCTGCCAGCGGTCGTCGTGGCGCTCGTAGTGGTCGGTGTGCCAAGCGCGTAACTCGACCTCGTCCGCAACACCCACGCAGAGCCGGATCCGGGCGATGTAGCGAAGAACGACGAGGTCTGGAGTCGCCCGGACCGCGATGGGCGACATGGGCTCGAAGGCCAAGTATTCGAGGCGCTTGGAGCCGACGTCCTCGAGATAGCTCGACTTCGTGTGGCGGTGCCCTCCGGGAGTGATGAGCTCGTAGTCCTCGTGATGGAGATGGTCTGCGGTCAGAATGTCCCGCTCGACCAGGGCCCGGAGTCGCCGCTGTTCCAGGGCCATGACTGTGCTCACCTCGGACATGGCGTCAGCATGGCATCAAGCGGCACTGCGACGTCTCCACCACGCGCGCTCATGGGCAGCTGCACGCTTTCACTCTCGGCGGCATAGAAAGACGTTCCGAGCATCTGGCCAGCCCGCAGCCACCACTCGGGATCTCGGCTACTGGCCGGGATGGGGCCGGAGCTTGAAGACCAGGATGCCGAGGTACTTGTTCATCCATTCCTGCTTGTGCGGATAGCGGCGTCTGGCGTCCTCGGGAAGCTGAGGCTCGATCGCGGTCTCGATCCACAGCCCTGCGGCACTGAACACGTTGATCAGGTCGGAGATGGTGTAGCGACGCTTGGTAAGGGTGATCTGGTCGTTCCAGCCGCTGAGGTAGGAGAACCTCGCGGTGGAGAAGTACTCCTCGCCCAAGGAGGTCTGGTTTTGTTCGGCCTGTTCGACGGCGTATCGGATCGGTTGGGTCTTGGTGAGCAGGATGAATCCATCGTCGGCCAGCATCACGCGCGCTGCCTGCAGAGTGCGGACTGGATCCGTCGCGTAGCCGAAAGACTGCAGGAACATGATCCGGTCGAACGTGCGGCCCGCAAGCCCCGGCAGGGCATCCAGCTCATTGAGATCGCCTTGGATCAGTTCCAGGCCAGGTCCCGGGACACTGAGGAAGTTGCCACTGACATCGACACCGACGGAGGCAGTTGCGCCGTCTCGAACCAGCTCGGCGAGCTTGCCTCCGTTGCCGCAACCGAGGTCGAGTACGGATCGTCCGGTGACATCGCCCAGAAGGTCTCGCTGCGCAGGCCACTCCACGAGGCGGTCCAACGAGTCCTCCCTAGTTCGGGCCCGCTCGTAGTCCGGAGCGAGTTCCAGCCATGCATGGCTCGGGTCCACAGGATTGTCCGAGGGGGGACTCGTCGTCTGTTCGTCTGACTCCGCCACGAGACACAACCTATTCGACTTCGCGGTGGGACCGCTCCAACGCGAACTCGCCGAGGGCCTCGTCCGATGGATCAGCTACGCAGGCCGCCAGGAAGAGTCTGCCAAAATAGCGACCAGCGGCAGATCCGGACGTTCGATGTTGCTGCGGCCTACGAGTGTGGATTGATTAGCAGCCCCCGGTGGCGCATCATCCAGGAAGCGCTTCGCGCCCGCCAGGTGATAGCCCAGAGCACCGGGTAGCCGTTCGCGTCGATGGCCTCCTTGCTCTCGGGCTTTACGCTGGCCAGTACGGCCTCTGCCCGCGCGGCATGGACGGCAAGTTCGATCATGCGGTCGACTAGTTCTTGTCGGCGGCTGGCGGCAAGGCCATAGCCGTCGAGGATCGCGCGGGCCTGTTGAGCGCGTGTCGCCGCGTCAGGCAAGCCTTGGAGTTCGGCCACCTCATCGTCATGGAGTTGAGCATTCAGCCAGACGGTGTAGGCGAGTTCGGTCTTCCGGTCGATGGGACCGGCGTACTCCCAATCCACGAACGCTTCCGCCGAGCCATGGCGTCCCACGATGTTCCAGGGGGCGGTATCGCCGTGTCCCACCACCATTTCGCCGTCGGAGTGCACTTCGTGAAGCCAGGTCGACTGCCAATGTGCGTCGGCGGGTGGCACGAACGATGATGTGGCGTCGTGGAAGTTGCGCAGCAACACGCCGACGCCTCCCACCTGGTCGTCTGCCCAAGCCCCGGGATGGGGGCTCCGGCCGGGCACGAAACTGAGCATCATCCGCCCGTCCGGGGCATAGCCATCACCGACGACTCTGGGGGAACCTGAGAAGCCCACCCGTTCGAGGTGCCGCAGGAGGGCAAGCACTGACGGTGCCCAGGGTCCGCTCGACTTCAATACAGTGTCGCCAGCGCGCGTTGCGTCCGAGGGTTGTGTGCCACTGCCCCACGTGGATAACGCCTGTTCGTTTCCTGAGTCCGCCGCCATGACCCCAGACTCCCACGGGACCTAGACAGGTCAGGCAAGCAGCAACGAATGGATTTCTGTACGACCGAGCTTTACTGAACGCGGCAGATCCGCGCGTTAGGCGATCGCCATGTCAGTTGGCCTTCATGAAGAAGATTTCTGGGTCGCCTTCGTCCAACCCGTTCAGGATTCCGCAGGGGGTCCAGATGCGGCTTCGGAGCAAACCCTGCATCGGGGCGTTCGAGAGGTTGGTGGACGTCAACGCCCTCGAAGGATGTGCTTGCTCGAAGTCTTCCAGCAGCCGTGAGCCCACCTTGCGCTTGCGCATGGATGGATCGACATAGAGGAGTGCAAGGAAAGGGGCGTCGAAGAACCACGGCGCCGCTACGGAGAACGGGACTGCTGCACGGATCGGTGACGCAGTCCTTTCACTGTCCGCGGCAGATGAGTACCGTTCCGTGCCTCGGTAGAGCACGGCGTGCAGGATGTCCTCGTGAGCCATCAACGACCCGACATGGAGGTTGCCCTGGCCGCCGCTCAGGCTGGTGCCGAAGTGGTTCGGGCCGCCTACGGCACCGAATTGACCCGCCACGCGAAGTCTGATTCCGACTTCGCTACCGACGCTGACCTCGAAGCCGAGCACGCGATCCTCAGAGTTATTGAGTCGGCCCGTCCCACGGACACTCGTATCGGAGAGGAATCTGGTACCACCGGCACCTCCAGCACGCGGCAATGGCTCGTTGACCCCCTGTGTGGAACTCTCAACTTCGCGGCGAAGACACCCCTCATGGCAGTGAACGTGGCTCTCCTCGACGACAAGTCGACCGTTGCCTGCGTGTCCGCGGACCCCATCGCCAACGAGTTCTTCTGGGCTGACGACCGCGGCGCGTTCTTGCGTCGTGGCGGATCCGACGAGGCACTCACTCCGTCGAGCCAGTCGCGACTCGTCGACATCAACTGCGATGGACCCCTCGACACGCCGTTTCTCGGGCCGCAGCTGTTGACCGACCCTGCATTCAGGTCAGCATTCAGTCCTCGGGTGATGTCCACAACGCTGGCAGTCGCCTGGGTCGCCGCGGGACGACGCACCGGCTACGTCAGCGACGGGCTATTCGCCGAGAACATTCACTACACGGCGGGGATAGCGCTCTGCCGCAGTGCTGGATGCGTGGTCAGCGACCTCGCTGGGCAGCCGCTGGAAGACGGTCGCGGTCTCATCATCGCCGCGGACGATGAGACCCACCAACGCCTGGTCGACATCATCCGCCCCCACCTCGCCGACGTCCTCTCGCTCAACAACTGAAAGCGGCGGAGACAAGCGACGGGCCGACCTGTCATCGGCATGACCGCGCTTTCACTATCCGCGGCAGTTCCGGACGTTCCCCAGCGGCCGCTATGGCAGGAGATGTGCCGGCTCCCGTCTGTGCCGTTTCATGGTTCTAGGTCGCGGGTGGCACTGTGACGGTCGGCGTGGCGAATCGGCTCGCCGTGTACTCATCAAAGATCTCGTGAAGGATGCGCTTCGCGTTCGCATACTCCTCCGCCTGCTCGGGGTCCTGGTGGGTGTGCGAACAGGTGGCGAGTGTCTTCCATAGGGCCCAGCCCCGCCCACGTGCCCAGGAATCTTCATCCAGCGACAGCCGATCCCGAAAAGTCTGCCGGGCGTCGGTGGTCAGCAATGTCCAGGCGATGGCCAGATCGCAAGCTGGGTCGCCGACGCCGCATGTCCCGAAGTCAATGACTGCGGTCAACCGCCCGTTGTTGAGCAAGAGATTCCCCTCGGCGACGTCTCCGTGGAACCAGCGGTCCACGCCGTTCCAGGGTGCGTTGAGTGCGTTCGTCCAGATCTCGCGAGCCAGCTCGACATCGACGTGGCCGGCCAATTCCTCCAGCGCGCGCTGGGTGACCTTGTCGTAGGTGCGCAGGGTGCCGCCCCGGAACCAGTTGTGAATTCCTGGCGGGGGGCCCTCAGCGGCCTCGATGCTCTGCAGGGCGGCCAGGAAGTCGGCCAGGTCGCGGGCGAGTTGGACCTCGTTGGCGATGCGGTCCGCAGCCGCGGTCACTCCGTCGAGCCACTCATAGATCGACCATGAGTGTGGGTATTCCGCGCTCGGCTTGCCTTTCGCCAGCGGGACGGGGATGGGTAGCGGCAGTTGGGGAGCCAGCGCCGGGAGCCAGCGGTGTTCTTTCTCGACCGCCTGGGCGTACTCCGAGGCGCTGGGCAGGCGCACCACCATTTCGGTGCCCAGGTGGAAGGTCCAGTTGTCCCAGCCACCGTTGGCCATCGGGGCGACCGGAAGATCGGCCCACTGCGAAAACTGCGCAGACACCAGACGCCGCGTCAGGTCTTCGGTGACGGGTATGCGGTTGGGCACGGGACCCAGGTCAAACGCGTCGTCGGCGGGCATGCGACCGGATGCTTCCTCGGTCGTCGGGATTCGGCAACCGGTTATTCCAGGATGGGACTGTTGCGGACTTCCCTCCACGCGGCATGTCAGCGCGACCTTGTCGTGGAGGATGAAGACATGAGTCTGAGCGCGTGGCCTCTGCCTGAGGTGCAGGTCGCCTGCTGCGCAGCTCGCGTTTGCAGTGACGAGCTCGTCGGCGTGGCTTTCCACGATCTCGTCACGCCGGCCTCGGTGATGAAGGTCCAGGTGGCGCTGACCGCACTAACCGAGATTCATGAAGGGCGGCTCGACGGCTCGGCCATGGTCTCGCTCGATGCCTCGAACCGAACGCCTGGGCCGGTCGGCCTCTCGCTGTTCGACGACACGGTCCAAATCAGCGTGCGCGACCTGCTCGTCTTGATGATGACGATCAGTGACAACGTCGCCACCGACGCGCTGATCGATCTCGTCGGCCTCGAGACGGTCAACGCCACGACGCAGCGCCTCGGCCTTAGCGACACGCTGGTGGCGAGCAGCCTGAGGCACATGCTCGACACGATGGCGACCGAGGCCGGCTTCACCGACTATGCCCACCTGGTGCGACACGACCCAGCCGTCGACGGGCCACCCAGCGAGAAGGATGCCCGTCGAGCGGTCGCAGCATCGTCCGCGCTCGATCCGCGCCGGGGGTCACGCACGACCCCCGCGGAGATGGTGCGACTTCTGCAGGCCCTCTGGACCGACGCGGCAGCCCCGTCGCCTGTCTGTGCTCGGTTGCGCCGACTGATGGGCCAGCAGCTCACAAGCCACCGAATCGCCTCGGGCTTCGCTCCTGGCTTCGCCGTTGCGGCCAAGAGCGGTGGACTCATGGGCATCGTGCGCAACGAGGTTGGCGTCGTCACCGACCCTGACGGCGCCGCGTACGCGATCGCAGTCTTCACACGCCGCCCAATCACCAGCACCGTCGACCCGGCCCACATCGACACAGCCATCGGCTACGCCGCCAAGGACATGGTGGAGCAACTTCGCTGATGAGCGGGCGTTTGTCCTTTGGGTCGACCCAACCTCGAGCGGCGGATCTACCCGCCAGACAGGGTTACGACAGGCTCCCCCATGGGGTCGGGATACGCCCAGTGGGCGCCCGGTGGAATCTGCCGCATGAGGCAGGCGATGGAAGGGTCCGAGAGCGGTCGATACGGCAACTTGCGGAGCAGGCGTGTTGCTTCGTCGGTCGGGAACCAGCGGGCCTCCTGAATCAGGCCGTCAGGATCGCGCACGTCGAGGGTTGGATCCTCCACGTCAACGGTGAAGTTCCACGACCGACTGATCCTCTCAGGACGCGACACTGCGGAAGTGCTGTGGAGAGCGAGGTCCGCGGCCTCGACGACGAGCCCAGTCTCCTCGACCAGTTCGCGACTAGCGCCCTGACGGGGAGTTTCGTGATCCTCGATCCTGCCGCTGGGGATGTTCCAAAAGGCCCCGCCCCATCCGGGGTATTCCTCGCGCACAAGAACTACCCGATCGTGGTGGTGGGCGATCACCCCTGCGAATCGTGACTCAATCTTCTTTGTCGACACCGGGCCATTGAACCGCACGCTTCATAGGCAGTTGCGGTTTCGCTTAACGCGGCATGTGCGAGCACTGACAGCAGCTGAACGACCCGGGCGGGCGGATCGTCTTTCGGAACGAGGAAACGCCTGCACGGGCGTGCCCGATTGGTCTCATTGTGTCCGCGGCACGACCTCGCCGCGGGCGAGGGCGAAGGGGAGCCGGTCAAAGACGATCCGCACGGCGGTGATGCGTCCGTCGCGCACTTGGTGCAACTCGGCAGCGGGGGCGCTGGCGACGGCGGGATTCTCGGTGTCGTAGATGACCACCGCACTGACCTCGTCGCCGTAGGCCGCGAGCAGCTCTGAGGAGGTGAGCATGTCGGCGAAGGGACCCATGAAGCCACGCAGCGCCGCCGCACCGGTCAATCGCCCAGGAGGGGCATCGCACACGACGTCCTCGGCGACGTACTGCATGGCCGCGTCCATGTCACCGGAGGTCCAGGCCCGATGGTATGCGAGGGCGATCTGTTTCGGCGTTGAGGGAGTGCCCATGTTGATTCCTCTGGTTCGTTGATGATGCAGGGGTAGACACCGTGGAGCCGCTGATCGGAACGGTCACCCGCCGGTCGCGCCCAATCTCGTGAACCAGGCTCGGCCGGTCTGCGAGGATTCGGGCATGATCGACTCCGAGCTGCAAGCCGCTCGGGCCGGGGATGAGTCGGCCTTTCGGGCGTTGATCGAGCCGCACCGACGCGAGCTGCACGTCCACTGCTACCGGATGCTGGGCTCGATCGACGACGCCGACGACCTATTGCAGGAGACCCTGCTGGCGGCCTGGCGGGGTCTGGAAACCTTCGCCGGACGCTCTTCAGTGCGCACCTGGCTGTACCGCATTGCCACCACTCGCTGCCTCAACATGATTCGCGATAGCCGACGCCGCCCACCCCTCGCACCAGCACCACCCTTCGAGCCGCCGACGCCTTCCGCTCGGTTCGAGGTCCCCTGGCTACAGCCATACCCGGACGCGCTGATCGAGCAGGACGACCCCTCAGCCCGGGCTTTGGCGCGCGAGGGCATTGAACTCGCGTTCGTCACGGCGTTACAAACACTGCCGCCCCGGCAGACAGCCACGCTCTTGCTCTGCGACGTGCTGGGGTTCAGCCTCGCCGAGGTCGCGGCGATGCTCGACGTGACGCCCACGACCGTCAAGGGCCTGCTTCAACGAGCCCGGGCCGCCATGCCCGCGGCCGTTCCAGCCCTCACAGCTACCGCAGAGACACAACTGGCGCAAGCGTTCGCCAGCGCATTCGAAGCCGACAACGTCGAGGGGGTCGTCGCTCTGCTCACGGACGAGGCGTGGCTGGCGATGCCGCCTGCGTCGGAGCAGTACGACGGTCCGGAGGCAATCGCGACCTTCCTCCGAGCCAGTGCACTGGGGCGCCCCGGTGGCAGCTACACCCTGCTTCCAACCCGAGCGGGCGGGCACCCGGCATTCGGCTGCTACCTCGAAGCTCGGGCACGCGGCCTCCTGGTGCTCATCCCAAACCAGGAGGGGACAGCGGTCATCGGCATCGCCCGCTTCTTGGACGACCGGCTCCACCGGCGATTGGGCCTACCCGATGCAATCGGCTAAGTGAGCAGCAAGCGGGGCCTCGCGGCCGAGGCCAAGCTGGATGCGCGCTCATCGGCATGAGAGCGAAACTCTGCAGTCGACAGGCGGCGGTTGACTGCAGGCGGCCGCTCAGGCGCGGGGCGCAGCTTCCCGATTGCGGAGCAACCGGCTGTGAACTACAGTTAACACATGGTCGAAGTCGTCAAGAGCGCGACCTTCGACCGGTGGTTACGCAAACTGAAGGATCGGCGAGCTGCTGCGCGAGTGCAAGTGAGGATCGATCGTCTCGTCGCCGGCAACCCCGGCGACGTCAAGCCGGTCGGCGAGGGGATCTCCGAGCTCCGCATCGCCTACGGCCCGGGATACCGGGTCTACTACCTCCAAGATGGTCGACGGCTCATCTTGTTGCTCTGCGGTGGCGACAAGTCCAGCCAGCAGAAGGACATCGAGGATGCAAAGCGGATTGCAGCGGATTGGAAGACTCATGAGTGATCAGAGTGAGCGCTTCACCCCCTACGACAGCGCCGACTACCTGACCGGGATCGAGGACGTTGCCGCCTACCTGGAGGCCGCCATCGAAGAGGCTGGCGACGATCCGGCGTTCATTGCTCAGGCGCTAGGGACCATCGCTCGCTCGGGCAACATCAGCGAACTGGCGCGCCGGGTCGGGATGAGCCGCGAGGGGCTGTACAAGGCGCTATCGGCTGATGGGAATCCGAGCTTCGCCACGATCATGAAGGTCGCCCGCGCGCTCGGGCTGAGGATTCACTTCGACTCTGTCACCTGAAAGCTCGCTTCATGCGCTGCCGCGTTTGCGCGTGGGGAATTCGTGCCGAAGTTCGGTGGGGGTGCGGTGAACCCGCAGGTCACGGCGTGGGCAGCGTCGTTCTGTAAATCCGTCGGTGTACACCTACGCAGGTTCGAATCCTGCAGCTGCCACAGGAAGAAAAGGGCATCTGACCAGCACGTTTGCCGGTCAGGGGCCCTTCGTCGTTGTCCGGCTCTGTCCGGCCGGATCCGGTGTTTTACGGCTGTCCGTGCGGAAGTTGTGCGGAAGTTTTGCGGAGGTTTGAGCGCGATCCGGCCGAGAAGCGCAGCCGTAGTCCGGGGTCATCGGGGGCCTCGCTTCGCCGCTGGTGGTCGCACTCAGCCGGTTCGAGATGAGACATGGTCAACTCACGGCGGTATGACGCGCCTCGGCGAGCGCGCGGATCGCGGCTACTTGTTGACTTCTCGTACGGCGGCAGCCGGGCCAGCTGCTCTGGCGGCTTGCTCGATCTTCGCGCGGTGCTCCTCCCAGAAGGGCGCGTCGTGCATGCGCATGGCCATGCTTTCCGCGTCGGTTCCCACCGCTCCGTCGAGCTCTTCGCGAAGGATGTCGGCGTGGCCGGCGTGCCGACTGGTTTCGGCGAGCATGTGGACCAGGATGTCGAACAGTTTCACCTCGGGCCGCGGCCACCACGCCACGTGACCAGGGGCATCGATAGCGAGGGTGTCGACGGTCGCATCGCTGTGGTCCCACACTCGCCGGTACCGATCGACGATGTTCCTTCGGGACTCGTGCTCGGTGGCCCACATGTCGGCGAGGCGCTCGGCTTCGACGTCCCAGCGAGGCAACGGTTCGGGAAAGGGACGGTCGAAAACCTCACCGAAGTACCTGGCTTCCCAGGTCGACAGGTGCTTGATCAAGCCCAGGAGATTAGTCCCAGTAGTTGTCAGCGGACGGCGGGCGTCGTATTCGGAGAGCCCATCGATCTTGGCGAGCATCGCCTCGCGTACGTGCCTCAGGTAATCGTGCAGATATGCCTTCGCGAAGTCATCGATCACGGTGCGAGCCTGCCACATCGTTCGGCGAACTTGATGCGGGCCGACTCAGCACCGCTTGGGTGCCGTCGTCGATGTAGCGCGCGCCCATCGGCACGACCGCGCGGGTCGCGGCATGTCAGTAAACGTCGGGTGGCGGAGATCGATGTATAGGAGTGGGGTCTCGCATCCGCTCGACGTCGCCGCTGCATTGGGCACGCGGAGCGTGACCAGCACAAGACCGTTGCGCGAGACGCGCTCAGCGAAATTGGTCACGGCGTCCATCAATGCCCCCGACCGGGACATGATCACTATCCAGAAAGAGATCGTCCGGAATGGGCTCTACAGTGCCGGGTATGACAGAGATCGGAACGGATTGGCGGGTGGTCGACGGCGTTGCGACGGCATGGTTCGACGCGCCTTCGCTGATCGAGGGGGCTGCGCTGGCCGGGCGCATCGTGGAGCTGTCGCCCGGGATCACGGTCGACCTGCGCGCGACAGGCATGCGCGTGCGCCTCGACTCAGACGGGCACGCCGAGGCGGTGTCGGCGGGCGCGCGGGATCTCGGGCTGGCCGCGAACCCTGCCGTGCTGCAGCACCTGAGCGTCGTGTTCGAATCCGCGAACCCGACTGGGGTGAGGCGGTTCTGGCAGCGCGTGCTCGACTACGCGCCTGCGGAGGACGGCGGTTTGGCGGATCCGTTGTGGCGCGACCCCGCGATACGGATCCGGCAGTCGACCGAGCCACGGCCGTTGCGAAACCGCATCCACCTCGACGTGGTGCGGCCGGCCGCGGCGGTCGAGCAGGCGAGTCCTGGTGAGGCATCGGGACCGTACGGGGTCTGTCACACCGACCCCGACGGCAACGAGGTTGACCTGGTGCCGGGCCCGGCCCTCGGTGAGAGGATCGAGACAGCCGACTGGCAGGCGGTGTTCAGCGCGATGGCGTGCTACCGCACCACTTCGCCGACGCAGCAGCGGGACCTGGCGGCCGCAGCAGCGGCCCTGGCCGACGACACGGGCTTCCCGCTGCTGGTCGACCTGCGCCCCGGGCTCGTGATCATCGACAGCGCCAAGGACCAGTGGGAAGACGACGCCCACGGCCTCGAGCTCGACTTCACCGACCTCGCCGGAAACCTCCAGACCGCTGCCCGCGAACTCGGGGCCACTGCGGATCCGGGGTTGCCGCGCTTCGCTCAGCTCTTCCTCGACGCCGCCGACGTCGCCGCGGTCCGCGCGTTCTGGGTCGCCGCACTCGGATACACCCACGACCGGCGGGCCGGGGTCACCGACATCCACGATCCCCGGCGGCTGAACCCGGTCTTGGTGTTCCAAGAGCTCGACGCTTCGGAGACGGAGCGGCGCCGGCAGCGCAACCGCATCCACTTCGAGCTCGCGGTGCCGTCGGACCTCGCGCAGACGCGCCTCGCCACGACCGTCGCAGCCGGTGGCCGGCTCCTTAACGAGTCGGAGGACCGCTGGCGGGTCGCCGACCCCGAAGGCAACGAATTGGTGATCGTCAGTGGGGCATGAGCTCGCGGGCGATGCACTCAACCGCATGGTTTGCGCACCAAGTGATCTCCCGCTCATCGGCTGCCCGGGAAACGCCGGGCAGCCGGCAGGGGGCAGTGAGGCGCTCTGGGGGCGTTCGTCGTCACGACTGCTGGCATCAGGGCAGAGCGGGTCTGGGTGGTCGGCCGCGTACTTGTCAGCGGCGTCGTCGTCGATGAGGGCATGGTCTAGCAGGCATTCGACGGCGCGGCGCTGGCCTCGAATGTCACGCAGCGCGTGCCAGGCAGAGATGAGCTCGGGATGGTGCTCATAGAGTTGGTTCTTTGAACGACGGAACGCTCGAAGGCGGACTCCTGCGACCGCGCGTCGAGAAGCTGCTCGTCGGTACCCGGGACTGCACCAAGGTCGTCGACGGGGTACTCAAACAGGTCGACATCGTGCGCGGCATTGTGGGTGACGATTCCCCCATCCACGGCGTTCTCTGTTTCGTCGAGGCCGACTGGCCGCTGATCGGCGGATCGTTCACAACCCGCGGCGTCGAGGTGCTTTGGCCCAAGAGGCTATATACGAAGCTCAAAGCAGACGGCCCGCTCCTGTCCGGGACCGTCGCCGAGCTTCACAGGTGCCTCGCGTCATCTCTGCCACCAGCTTGACCAAGCGGTGCCCGGCGGGCGCGCCGCTTCGCGGCGGAAAGACCGCAACGCTCGGGCGATGTCTCGACGCGGTGACCTGGGCCCGGGAGACCAAGACCGACAGCCAGGCTCCCCGAGTTACCCGAGGTGCCGGCCAACGCTCAGGGTGGTCAAGCTCAGCGGCTCGCACCGCTCGGGATCCCAGTTGTGCTCACGCTTAACGGTCTCGTAGATCGGCTCATCGTTGCTCGTCATGTCCTGAGGATCGGCGCAGCTACCGGACTCCTGAAGGACGTACAGACCAGCCGGCTTTTCGCTGTGAGGTCACCACGCCGCACAAGTCCGTAGAGCCCTGCACCTCGCCAGCTCCTCGGCGACCTGGTGCGTCCGGAAGGCGGCGGAAGGAAAGACGCACCTCCCTTGGGCATCTCGCCGCCTCGCTGTGATCTGTCTCGACAGGGCCGGGCGGTACGTCGAAGCCTCCGCGGTAGGGATGCCCGGCGTCGGTCGGACGGCCCCTCGACGCGGAAAACCAGGAGAGAACCGTCGCCGATCCCGCATAGCGTGGTCGCATCATGACCGCGCTTACGACCGAAACCGTCACACCGGACCAGCAGCGCCCGGCGCCTGAGGGGACCGACCCGTCCCGCAGGATCGACGCCTCACGGATGAAGAGCCGGGTGGCGATGGCCGCGCTGGCCGCGTCCGCGGTGGGAGCAGTCGGGATGACACTCGGCACCGTCGTGGCCGGGAAGCTCGCCGAGGACCCGACCCGGGGTCTGGTCTGGTTGCTCGCGATCTGCCTCGTCGGTGCGGCCGTGGTCGACACCTTCGGCAAGATCGCCTGGGTCGGCTGCTCGGACCGCGCGGAGGGTCGGCTGCGCGAGGACCTGCTCCGGGCGGCGTTGCGTCAGCCGCTGTCCGCGCTGAGCGAGCAGGCAGTGGGCGAGATCCTCGACCGGATCGACGACGACTCCCACGAGGTGGGCAACCTCGTGCGGTGGCAGCTCTGGATGCTGGCCCGCACCCTCTTCGCCACGCTGCCGATGTGGGTGGTCGCCGGCCTCACCTGGTGGCCGTCGTTCGTGCTCTTCCCGGTGCTCGCGGGCGTCACATGGCTCGCCATCCGGTCGCTGCTCGGCGAGATCGCGCGCCGCAAGGTCGTCGAGGAGATGGCGTGGACCGACCACGCCGCCGTGCTCGAGGAGGGGATCGCCGGTCGCGACGACCTGCGCACCAGCCTCGGCCAGCCCCATGTCGTACGACGCGTCGCACGGCTCTCCGCCGACGTGCACGCGAAGTTCAAGGCCGTCGTCGACGTCGAGAGCCGCCTGGTCCGGCGCGCCGGCGTGCTGCTCCACGCGCTGCTGGCGGGCATCGCGGTCGCCGGGGTGGCGCTCGCGTCCGGCGGCAGCCTCTCGGTCGCCCAGTTGGTGACACTGTTCCTGGTCACCTCGACGTTCGTCGGCCAGATCGCGATGGTGGCCAACCACCTGCCGGACCTGCAGGCCGGCCTCGGAGCCGTCATCCGACTGCGGCAGATGCTCGCCGTCCCGCCCGAGCCCGAGGGCGGGAGCCCGCTCCCCGACGGGCCTCTCGACCTGGAGCTGCGCGGCCTCCACTTCTCCTACGCCGAGGGCACGTTCGCGTTGCAGGGCATCGACCTGCAGGTCCCTGCGGGCCAGACCGTCGCCCTGGTCGGCCGCACGGGCTCCGGCAAGTCGACGCTGGCCGCGCTCGTCTCGCGCGCGATGGAGCCGCCACGAGGGACGGTCTTCCTCGGCCGCACCGACGTCCGGGACTTGGATCTGCAGCGCCTCCGGCGTTCGGTCGGGGTGGTCACGCAGCGCACGGAGATCCTCGCCGGCACCCTCGTGGAGAACATCACGCTCTTCGCCGAGATCCCGCGCAGCACGGTCGAGGCGGCGGTGGCGGAGCTGGGCCTGGACGGCTGGGTCGCCGGTCTGCCCGACGGCCTCGACACCCTGCTGGGTCCCGGCGGCACGTCGCTCTCGGCCGGCGAGGAGCAGCTCGTCGCCTTCGCCCGCCTGCTGGTCCGTGACGTGCGCGTGGTCGTGCTCGACGAGGCCACCGCGCGCATGGACCCGCTCACGGAGCGCCGGGTGGTGGCAGCGGCCGACCGGCTGCTCGCGGCCCGGACGGGCATCCTCGTCGCCCACCGGTTGTCCACCATCGAGCGGGCCCCGCTGGTCGCCATACTCGAGCGCGGGCGCATCGTCCAGCAGGGCGCCCGCAGCGAGCTTGCCGTGGCGCCCGGGCCGTTCCGCGACCTGCTGGAGGCAAGCCGCACCGAGCACGGTCACGCCCTGCCCGCGGGGGACGGCATCGACGCCAAGGGCGTGGTCGCGGCCGAGCTCTCCGAGGCGGACCGCACCGGCGTCGGGGGGCGCCGTCGCTCCGGCCCGCCGCCGGAGATCGAGGACGTCGGCACGGGTCCCTCGCTGGCGCGTGGCATCGCGCACGCGCTCGCGGTGCGTCCGGCGTGGGGTGCCCTGGGAGCTCTCCTGTTCCTGGTCGCCTCCCTCGCCGGCGCGCAAGGGGCCGTCACCGGGCTGCTTTGGGGACGCGTCGTCGAGGACCTCCAGCGTGGCGGGAGCCCCACGTGGCTGACCGGCGCGGTCGTGGTGAGCCTGCTCGCCGCGCCCGTCCTGCTGGCCAACGCCTTCTGGCGCTACCCCCAGTGGTGGGTCGAGGTGATGCTCCGAGCCCGGATGGCGGTGCTCTACGGCCAGACGAGCCAGCGCCGCCTCGCGCGGACTCCGCCGGGCGAGGTCGTCGCACGCTCGATGGACGCCGACCGCTACGCCAGGTACGCCGACCGCTGGGTCGACTTCGTCAACGGCCTGATCATCGCCGGCGTCACCGCGCTGCTCGCCGGCACCTGGATGGCCGGCGCGGTGCTGCTCGCCGTGATGGTCGCCTCGGCACTGGCCTCGACGCTGGGCCGCCCCATCGCGGGCCGCTCGGCGGCCGCCTCCTCCACAGCCCGGGCGGGGTTCGGCCGCGCCCTCGTCTCGGCGCTGGATTCCGCGCGCACCATCAAGCTGGCAGCCGCCGTCCCCGAGGTCCATGCCCACCTGCGCCGGGTGGACTCAGGCCGCGTCGCCGCGGCGGTGAAGGAGCACCGGGTCCAGGCCTTCCTCGACGGCGTGCCCACGGTGATGGTGCAGTGCGGTGTCGTGACGGCCTGGGCGATCTACTTCTCGGGCGGCTGGAGCCTCGCGATCGCCCTGCTCGTGGCCAACGCGGTCGGTGGCTTCGACTGGTTCGGCCGGGTCGCCGGGATGGTCGTCACCGAGGCGCCGGGGACGCGGGCCTGGCAGAAGGAGACCAGCCGGTTCGCGGGCGGCGCCGACCTGATGGACCTTCCGTCGCGGGTGGATCTCGTCAGCGGGGACGCCCCGGAACCCGAGCCGGTCCGGCGCGTGCCGCTGGAGCGCCTGGAGCTCACCGGCTTCTCGGCGGTCCACGACGACGGCACGATCGGCGTCAGCAGCGTCGACCTCACCGTGGAGGCCGGCGAGCTGGTGCTGCTGGTCGGACAGGTCGGCTCCGGCAAGTCGAGCCTGCTCTCGGCCCTCGCCGGCCTGATCGAGCACTCCGGCGTACTGCTCTGGAACGGTCGGGAGGTCACCGACCCGCAGGCGTTCCTCCGGCCGGCGCAGGTCGCCCACGTCGCCCAGGTGCCGCGGGTGCTGTCCGGCAGCTTCTCCGACAACGTTCTCCTGGGTCACCGGCGGGACTTCGACGACCCGGTCTCCGCCGCCCGGTTGGCACGCGACATCGACGAAGCCGGTGGGAAGGACGCCCTCGTCGGGCATCGTGGCGTCCGGCTCTCCGGCGGACAGGTCCAGCGGCTTGCACTCGCACGAGCGCTGGCTGCTGACGCCGAGCTGCTCCTGGCTGACGACGTCTCCAGCGCACTCGACGCCGCTACCGAGATCGAGCTGTGGGCAGCGCTCCGCCAGCGGCGGGCAACCGTGATCGGCGCCACCGCGAAACGGGCAGCCCTCGCCCAGGCCGACCGGGTCGTCGTCCTCGTCGGCGGCGAGGTCGCCGCCACCGGCCCCTGGCACGAGCTGGCAGCTGCGTGGAGTCACCTCGCAGGTTAGTCCCGGTCTCCGAGGCTCGAGATGCGCGTCCCCGTCGCGGCGGAATGGGGCAGGTCTGCGAACGCACGACTCGCGGCGTGTCCGGATGTGTTGACCCACTGCATGCGCCCTGTGGAGTCGCGTGGATGGGTCTAGGTCACTCCACCCGGTGTCGATGAAGCCCGGCTGGCCGCCAGGGCGATCGCACGAATGCGGTGCTGGAGGAGTACCGACAAGCAGCTGTCTCGGCCTGCCGTGATGCGGGCGCGCCGGTGGTACACGCCGAGCGTCTGATTGGGCCCCTGGGGACTACGGCGTTCGTCGATGACCTACATGAAGCCGGCACTGGACACGGCGAGGAAAACCAGCGGCAATACCACGAGCACGAACACGAAGACCGCTGCGCTTCCCCGGACCAGGCCGACCCCCACGGAACGCCATGGCCCATACAGCCAGAGAACAGCACCCACGGCTGCCGTGAGGAAGGTCGTGAGTGCTACAAGCCGACTCCCGACGTCGTGGCGGACTGCGTCCGCAGGAAAGAGAGAGGGCAAGAGAAGGTCCAGCGCGACCGCAATGATGGTCGCCCAGCGAACCCGCCGCCTCTCGCGTTCCCCCGCAAGGACTCCGGGGTTCTCTGACATGACTGGAGGATAGTCTCGGCTCACGATGTTCAACATCGGCAGTTCGTGGGGCTCACTGTTCGCGGCAGATGACGGCGTCCGGACGGTAGGGTCCCTCCTGTGACGGAGCCCAGTCGTCTTGCTCGGACACCGACCCCAACGATCGTGGTCACACAGATCATCACAGGCACGGTTCTGCTGGTGTTTGCGTTCAGAAGCGCCGTCAGCCTGAGCGGTGAGCGGCAGGGGCTTCTTGCTGTCGGCCTCGGCGCTGTGGGTGGCGTGCTTGTTGGTCAGGGTCTCGGCATGGCTCGGCACCGCCGTGCGGTTCAGCGGGCGGACTGAGCCTGCGCGTAACGTGGCATGTCAGGACGTCGGCGCTCCTGGTGGGGCAGATACTTGCGCGATGGACGTCCGTTTCGTTGCAGGGTTTGCCGTCATCACCACCGACCCGGCCGCCGACAAAGGCCTCTTCGTCGATATCCTCGGTCTGCCGCTGCGACCTCCGGTCAGCGTCCCGAACTCCGAGTACGTCTACTCGGAGGATGTAGCCGGCGCGAAGCACTTCGGAGTGTGGCCCCTCGACGAGGCGGCGAAGGCGTGCTTCGGCCGTGAGACGTGGCCGGATACTCATCCGGTTCCGCAGGCGACCATCGAGTTCGAGGTTGACGACGTCGAGGCTGCCGCGCAGGAGCTGGTGGACCGTGGCTACCGCCTGGTGCATGCGGCGCGAACCGAGCCCTGGCAGCAGGTAGTTGCTCGGTTCCAGGCGGCCGATGGTCTCCTCGTCGGCGTCTGCTTCACACCGTGGATGCACGAAGGATGACCGACGGCTCGATGTAGGACGGCTCCCCGCAGTTCCGCCTTCGCTCTCCGGCGGCACGTCCGTGCGTTTGGCTAAACCGCTCCCAGGGGACCCCAGACTGCGCGGAAGATGCTGTCCGTTAGAACCGCCGCCGTAATGCGTCGTGCAGTGCCCGCCATTCGCGGGCGAGCATGGCGTACTGGTAGCCGTCGACCCAGCCGCGCTCGGAGTGCCAGGAGTCCTCGACTCCGTGTTGTTCACGCCTCATGCCTGCCTTCTCGAGCACCCGCACCGACGCCGCGTTGTCGGCGTTACAGCTCGCCGTAACGCGCCGCAGCCCGAGATGGCCGAACGCGGCCGCCAAGAGGCCGCGTGCGAGATCGCTTGCAACGCCTCTGCCTGCGAAGTCCGGATGGACGATGTATCCGATAAGCCCCTCGGTGGCCTTGGGCATCCCGGGCTGACCCATTCCATCCACAATGTCGAGGAAGCCCATCGCGGCGACGGTGCCATCCACCTCAGCGACACAGGAGAAGTCGCTATCACTGGTGGGCACCGCGAGCCACTCCCTTCGAAACGTCTCCGGATCGACGCTTGTGCGGAGCATGAAACGGTTGACCACAGGGTCGTTGCGGAAGGACAGCAGATTCTCGATGTCGACCGCGGCTGCCTCACGCAGAAGAAGCGAACCGACACGCATGGGCCACGGCTTGGATGTCACCGCGGCATCGTTCTCGATGCACGTCCGAAACCACAAACGGTTTTCGCGCTCATCGGCAGATTCGGATACCTATCTGCGGCACTTACGTGCGTTCGAGCAAGGGTCGGGGCCGATCACGGTCGGATGGGCAGTGCGGGCATCCGGTCGGGCCATTTCCGTGCCGGGCCGTCGAGAGCATGCTCGATGGGCAGGGGTGCGCGTACCCCTAGTAAGGGGAGGGGCCCGTCATAAGGTTGCGAAGCAAGACTGCGCCCACGAGCGGCGACCAGGTCGCGCCCCCTGTCCCGGGGCAACGGCGTTCGCCGCCCACGAGCGGCGACCAGGTGGCGCGCCCCGTCCCGGGGGCACGGCGCTCGCACGTTGGCAGAGTCGTGGCCGGATCGCTGGCCGCGGGCTTCGCTGCTGCGGTGATTCTCCCGTTCCTGCCAGTCGGCACGGTGGACGTGGACTTCTCCACCGCCATGGTGCTGATCGGCTATGCCCTGGGGTGGGCGCTCTTGGCAGTTCTGTCCACTCGGTTCACCGACCAACCACAACGTTGGGCCGTGGTGCCGGCGATCTTCATGGCACTGTCCGGGGCGCTGGTGCTCTTGGCCCCGGACGCCCTGGTGGATGCGCTGGGGTGGGTGTGGCCGCCGGCTCTGGTGGTCTTGGTGGTCTGGGTCTGGACCCGCGCCAGGCGCGACCTGCATAGCCGGACCCGGGTGTGGCTGCTGAACCCGGTGTTGGTCGTCCTGGTGCTCTTCGCCCTCGGCGGAGGGTACGAGGCGATCAGCCAGTCGACCGCACCGGCGGTTGCCATGCGCGGTCAGCTCGTCGACGTGGGACCGTACCGACTCCACCTGGAGTGCACTGGCTCTCGCGGTCCGACCGTGATTCTTGAGCCCGGTGCGGGCGGCTCCGCGGCGTCGATGGGGTTGATGGCGCCCGCTGTGGCCCGTGACAGCCGGGTGTGCGTGTACGACCGGGCGGGGCGTGGTTGGAGCGATCCTGCTGCGAGTCCGCCCGATGGTGCGCAGATCGCGACCGATCTCCACAGGCTGCTGGATCGTGCACATGTTCCGGGTCCGTATGTGCTGGCCGGGCATTCCTTTGGCGGACTGTACGTGAGGACGTACGCGGCGAAGTATCCCGAGGAGGTCGCCGGACTCGTCCTGGTTGACTCCACCGCCGCCAACAACAAACCCGTGTCCCAGCCCAAGCCGGGTTCCTACAGCGTCTTGAGGCACGTGTCTTCGTTGTTCGCGACGTCCTCTCGGCTGGGGCTTGGTCGGCTTCTCGCCAACACCAGTTTCTCGGATCTACCGCCGAAGTACCGGGACGATGCCCGCGCCACCGCCGCCACCGCGAAGGAAATGAGCGGGGTCCTCGACGAGTACGGCGCCGCGAATCGGTCCGTGGCCGAGGCCGGGAGACTCCGCACCCTCGATGCGAAGCCACTGATCGTCCTGACCGCCGAGCTCGGGAACTCCAAGGGATGGATGGCTGATCAGAACGAAACGGTCACACTGTCGACCAACAGCCTTCATCGCGTCGTGTCGGGGGCAACCCACGCTTCCTTCGTGGATAACCCAGAACATGCCGCCGCGGTAACCCGGGCAATCCACGACGTGGTCGTTTCGGTGCGGACCGGCGAACCGCTGAAGGGTCCCTGACGCGGGATTCCGCCGTCCTCCTCGGCACGACAGGAAGGCTGGTCAGGTACCGGAGGCCATGTAGGCGGCGAGGATGTAGTTGGGGTGTCTGTCAAGGTGCACCAGTGCTGAGCCACTAGTGCGAGGCGTCAACGCTTACCAACGGCGGCAGCTCCGGACGTTGCCATCAGCATCCGCGGCAATTGCGGACGCAGCCTGACCTACGGTGGTCGACATGCTTCGCTTCGAGCCTGAAACAAGTCACGCAGACTGGGTCATCCATGAGCCGGTCAACTGGCAGGAACTCGTGACTTGCGGGCCGCGCGGCTACGAGGCCGACGTGCGGGTGCTGCCGTTGGCCGAAGACGACATCTCCGAGCGCGGCACCTACTCCCGGCTCATCCCGTACCTCCGAGCGGCCACCACCACACCCGACGACTGCTTCCACGCTCTTTGGGAGGGAGCGAACGGGATTGCGGCCGGTGCCGAGCCCGGCTTCTCCGACCGCGAGCTCGACGGCTCGAAGGTCGAGCTGGTCGACGAAGAGGGCCACTCTGTCCGCGAGTACCGCCTGTTTCGGGGTTCGGTGGACGAAGTCGGCAACTGGGGCTCAGTCGACCCGGCGACGGGAAGATCAACAGACCACGAACTGCCACCGGCGCACCTGCTGTGGCCAGCAGATCGCGCGTGGTTCGTCGCCTCCGACGTCGACGCAGACGACACGTGGGTCACCGGCCCTGACTCCCTGATCCGTGCCATCCTGGCCGATCCGATCCTGATCGCGGTTAGCGCGAAAAGGCCCTGAGAGTCCGGCGAGGCAGAGCACACGGCCGGTCCGATTCTGAACATCGGCACATGCGCGCTTTCTCTCTCTACGGCTAGAGTCGGGTGAAATCAGGGTCATCCCTGACCACAGTAAGCCCGGTGCTCAGCAGAAGTGTTTCGGCGGGAGCACGCCTTACCAAGGCGGGGCAGGGACCGCTTTGGAGGCGTCATGGAACTTGCACTTGACTGCGGTGAACTACTTCCCGGGCACCGGTTCGTCATCACAGGGCTACGGCAAGACGGTTTCTCCGATGATCGGCTGCACGTAGACCTCTCCGACCACCGGCCGGGCGACCGACGCGATCCGATGGTGTCGGTCACCTACGAGCTTGTGCCTGGGCTCTCCGAAAACGAGATGCATGCCGGCCTGGACGTCGATGCCACGGTCGAACTTCGCCCGACGCCGCTGGCCACAGCCTCCGGCGATGTCCCCGGCAGTGTGCCAGGAGAACGGGACAGCCGACCGGATCAACCTGCAACCGCTGGCGCCTTCGGGCCGTTCCGGTGTCCTGACGAAACGTCCGAGATCGTCCTGCACCTCGGTCCAATCCAGGTTCGGAGTTTCGCGTCCGATGGCACAGCGCTGAATGCGGACGCTGAGGACCGACTCGCGTCCACGCCCAGGTTGACCGGCCAAGCCGTTATCGAGCTGAGTAGTGGCACCTCCCGGTGGACCCCGGACAGCGGGGAGCGCCCGTAGCGAAGGCTCGTCCGACGAGCTGCCTAGCGCCAGTCGTTGCCGCCCGACCATCGGCATTGTCGATCAAGGCGAAACCATGATGAGCGCGCACATCGGCAGTTGCGGTCGTCCCTCGAAGCGGCAATTCCGGAAGCAACGCCGGCGTCCAATCGCCCGGCCGCAGAGGGCGACTTGACATGGTCGGCCAGGACCTGGATGTGATGCTGCATCGGGACACGAGGTAGTCGAAGCACGGATGAAGAGTCGCATTGCTGCTGAGGTCAGATGCTGGCGGTGGACCTGGATCGGCATCGCGATCGCCATTGGGATGCCGATCTATGTCCGTAACAGCCCTCAGCACGCTCTGGGCCGTGCAGCCCATGTCCGGGTAGCGGTTCATCGCCTCGACCGGCCCGTGCCAGTGGAGGGTGATCCCCTCGGCGATGTTCTCGTTGGTGAGCCGGACCTCGACCAGGTCGCCCTGCGTGGCGTGCAGCGTGGGGCCGGGCGAGGAGCCGTCCCGCCAGGCGACCAGGCCGCCGAACAGCTCCGGGTCCTGGCGGGCGATCCCCTGCCTAGGTGAGTCCGAGGACGTCTTGGACCTCGAGCAGCCGCGCGAGCATGTGGAGCGACCGGAGCGCCCCAGGTCTGGATGTGGCGGCCGGTTTGCTTCGCCTGTTTGCACAGGTCGGGTCGAGTCCGGCCTGACCGCTGCTCGACAAGGGCGTCGGGGAAGTGGCGTGCATGGTCTCCGCCACGGTGAGAGCGCAACCCCGATCAGCGAGGGCCACGTCCCGACCCATGCCGGGTAGAAGACTGAGGACTTCCGGCCCTGCCCTGTGTCGAGTCACCGCGTGAACGTTGAAACAGATGGCTCTGCTTGTGGGACGAGGTTAAGCGCATCGATCATCGCCCGAGCCGTATGCCTGAACGGCACCTGATCGGGGGATCAAATGACTTCAACTGCCAGGCTAGCCACCGGACGAAGACTGCTGCGAGGCGTGTTGGCCGCGACGGCGCTCGGGTGGGCGGCGGTCGGGCTGGTGTTGGCGCTCATGAGCGTGCTGCCCACCCCGAACGTGGGGTTCCCGGCCGTGGTGGTCCTGGATACGCTCGCCATGTTCGTCGAGGGGTTCAGCCTCTGGCTCGCCGCCTTCGCCCTGCTCGGCCTCGCTCTGGCCCTGCTCGCGCGTCGTGTCGGGTTCCGCAGGACCTCGCTCGTGGCGACGGTGCTGGGGGTGGTGACCGTCGCGCTCTGCCTCGTGCCCGTGGTGCAGGGATGGCGTACCGCCTCGCAGCAGGGCGTCGCGCTCTCGCTCTCGGAGTACTTCTCCTTCCCCTCCTTCGGCTCGCCGCAGACCGTGACCTACGCCCGGCCGGAAGGGGAGGAGCTCAAGCTCGACGTCTGGCGCCCGCCGGACGAAGGCAAGACCGGTGGGCCGGAGCGAATGCCGGCGGTGGTCGTGGTGCACGGCGGCGGTGGGATTCAAGGCGGCCGTAGCGAAGAGGCCGTCTGGGGCGAGTGGCTCGCCGAGGAGGGTTACGTGGTCTTCAGCATCGACTACCGGCTCGGGCAGTGGCCCCTCGGGGTGGAGGCCACCGGTGACGTGAAGTGCGCGGTCGGCTGGGTCAAGGAGAACGCCGGCCGCTACGGCGTGGACCCCGACCGGATCGCGCTCATGGGCCACTCCGCCGGCGGCCAACTCGCACTGCTCGCGGCCTACACCGAGGGCGACCCGCGGCTGCCGCCGAGCTGCGGCGTCCCGGACACCGGCGTGGAGGCCGTGGCCGCCTTCTACCCACCCACCGACCTTACGCGCCTCGAGGAGATGCAGTGGCCGTGGTGGAGGCCGAACCTCGGCAGCTCGGTCGAAAGCCCCACGGGAGGCACCGCCGAGAGCGAACCGGAGCTCTTCGTTCTCGCCTCTCCGACCTCCCACGTCGACCCCGGGGATCCACCGACGTTCCTGGCCCACGGCGGCGCGGACCAGTGGGCGCCGTTGGAGCAGTCCGAGCTGCTGGCGAGCCGGCTGGAGGAAGCAGGCGTCCCGCACCGTCTCATCGAGCTGCCCGGGGCCAGGCACGGCTTCGACGCCGTCTGGGGCGGCTGGAGCCAGCAGATCGTCAGCCACGAGCTCGGGGAGTTTCTCGCGGGTCGTCTCGCGGACCAGGAGCCGGACGCTCGGTAGAACTTCCATGAAGTTCGCGCCTACCGGCTGCGTCTGGTCAATCTGCTTTGCGTACCGGCAATGTCGGAGTACGGCACGATCCGCTGCACTCCGGCTGAGGCGACGTGCTCGGTCCATCGGGTGCCGTCCCAGTACCGCAGCTCGTATCGGGTCCTTGGATCCGCATCGGAAGCGCCCCACTCCGCTGGGATCCTGAGTTCCGCTCCTTTGGCCAGTCGCCTTCACACGCAGACCTGATCGCGGCGGAAAGACTCACCTCTTGCAACCGCAGGGGAAGGCCTGGGTTGGAGCGGAGCGCTGACTTCAGCCTGGGCCGTTGGGATGGGTTAGATCGTACGCGCGGGAGACCTTCTGGGGGACGACCATGCGCCACGCGTCGACGACCAGCTCGCGCGCCTCGGTCGGGTCCAGTGCCGCGAGGGTGGCGTGGACCCAGTTGAAGCGCATGTCCGGGGTTGAGGGCAGCTGGAACTTGTGCGGCTCGCTCGCCACAAGCGCCGCCCGCTCCTCCCGGGGGAACGCGAACCCCATCACCGTCTCGTCGAGAGAGAACGCCACGTAGACGATCTGCTTGACGCGGAACTTCAACCTGCCGCGTACGTATACCTGGTACGAGCGCTCTAACTGTGCGCCCAGCGGCAGAACGTCGTCGATCACTGCCATGGTCATAGCCCATCAGTCCCGCCGCGGACCGCAGCCCGTCGTATGTGCGAGTAGCTCGTCGGCGATGGTCGGGACGGCTTGGGGCGGGAGTAGGTGCCCGGCACGATTGAGTCGGACCAGGTGAGCGTCTGGGATCTCGGCGGCGAGCGCCGCGCCGTTGCCGATTGGGAAGAACGGGTCGTCCTCGCCGTGCAGCACAAGCGTCGGCGCGATGATCTCTTTGAGACGTTCGCGCCAGCGCGGGCCGTGGTCGGCGAAGGCGATGTTGGTCGTCGCGGACTTGACGTCGGTGGTCCGGGCGACCTCGGCCTCGGCGTGAGTACGAGCGGAGGCCTCGTCGAACCTACCCGTCCCTGCGAGCGTTCTGGCGTGCAGCACGAGGTAGTCGACCACGGCTCGCTCATCTGACCAGTCCGGCTCCGGAGTCTTGATGATTACCTCCATCAGCGCCTGGTCGTGCTCGGGTAGGTCGTTGTCTACCGGGCCGGGCGGGTTCGGCCGGCTGCCGACGAGCGTGAGTGTCGCGACGCGCTCAGGGTGGTCGAGGGCGAGCAGTTGGGCGATCCAGCCGCCGGTCGACATACCCGCAACGTGGGCACGCTCCGTCGCGGTCGCGTCGAGCACGCCGAGAGCATCGCCGACGAGATCGGCGAGAGAGTAGCCGGGCTCGCCTGGCGGGTACGACTGGGAGCGGCCGGTGTCACGGACGTCGTAACGGATCACCCGCCGCCCGCCGGCCACGAGCCGTTTGCACAGCTCATCGGGCCAGCTCAACATCGACGACCCGACGAGCAGCACGGTCGGGTCATCGGCGCCACCCTGCACTTCCACGCAACTCGCCGCACCGTTGATCATGAACATGCGCCCATCTGCCGGCATGAGCCCGTCCTTCCCAGTACGCCACGCACGGACGTACTGAACGTTCGACTCCGCGGGCGGGTCGAACTCATCGCAGGCTGATCTCCGAGGCGACCGGTGGCGAAACCCCGAACGGGAACGCCGCAGGACCGGGCGCGTGCGCCTGTCGACTGTTCCGCAAGACCCGCCCGGTGAAGATTCTCAACAGCGTGCCCCATGAGGGGCACGCCTGAGGCGGCCCTGCCAGGGGCGCCCCGTGAGGCCGCGCTCCTCTCGCCGGGTGGCTGACCGACATACCGGCGGCGCCTGGCACTTCGCTCCCGATGAGCAATGATCCAAAGCCATGCATGGTCCTGCGGTTCGGCAAACGCCCGCACGTCGGCATGTTTGTGAAAGTCTCGGCGGCCGACAGGCGGTAAGACGCTCCGGACTGACGCAGCGTCGTCGGGCCGGGATATCGGCGCACCTCGCGAGTTCCACGGCGATGGCGCGCCCAGCACCGCGTGTCGCGCCCGCGACGAGTGCCACGCCCGGAGAGGTCACTCCTCAACATGCTCACCTCCGGAGTCGACGTCGTTCTGCGTCTGAAGGCGCCACGCCGATTCCACGGCGTCCTCTACAGAGCCGTCATCCCCAGCGTCGAGGTCGGCGACGACCATCATGTGCTTGGCGAATCTAGGCGGGACCGAGAAGACGTTCGGGTGCTGGTGAAGCAGTGCGTCGCGGACGTCGAAAGGTACCCGCACCGCCACGTGCGTCGCATCCATTTCGCGGGCAACCAACCTGCCCTGGTACTGCCAGCGAGCGAGGCCGCCCGCGGACGTGCGTCTGACACCTGCGAGCGAAGTCGCCAGTTCACTGAACGCGTCCAGATCCACGTTCGGCAGTTTCGCACGCAAGGACAGCCCGCGCTCGCAGTGAGACCCACGATGGCGTATCGAGCTGGCTCCCCCCGCTGGACGCGGAGATCCGCCCGCCAAGGTCCTTCGTGCTTTCGCAACGCAAAGCAGATGATCGCGTTGAATCGGTTTTGCGAGCCAGTGAGCTGGGTAGGTGAAGGCTGGATACGCCTGGTGTGGTCCAGACCCAGCCTCCAGGCGTACGCGGGTACTGCCGGAGAGCAGGGAAAACCATGGGTCAACCAAGTTCTTGGTCGCACGAGGCAGCGATGCCGGGTGAAGCCGTGAGCGTGTTGAAAGCGCGGCGCTTCGTCTGTGTCCACCTCGTTGAGCACCGCCTGTTGTACTTGGTCGACGATGTGCGGCTGGTGGTGAGTGAGTTGGCGGCGAACGCGGTGCGGCATGCGGATTCACCGTTCAAGGTGAGCTTGGGACAGGCTGGCCGGGCGGTGATCTTGAGCGTGCAAGACGGCTCACCCGGCGCTCCCGCCCTCCTCGCCACGAAATTGTCGGACACGGCAGGTCGTGGGGTCTCTATCGTTGACATGGTGAGCGAGGACTGGGGTGTCACCCAAGTTCCAGGCGGAGGCAAGTCGGTCTGGGCATCGTTCTCCACGCGATGAGTGTCACGCCCCGGGCGGGCGTAGGGTGGTGAACAATCGCCTTGGCATTCGTCCAGTCCTCGCCTTTGTCCCGGCCCTGAATGTATCGAGCCCGGGGGGGCGCAGAGTGAATCAGATACCTGGCTGGTCACATGAGACAGTCCTCGTGGCCGAGCCCGTGAGTGCATCGAAGGCTCGTGACTTCATCTGTCAGCACCTCGTCGCGCACGACCTCCTGTACCTGGTGGAGGACATCCGGCTGGTCGTGAGTGAGCTCGCGACGAACGCTATGGTGCATGCGCGCACACCGTTCGTCGTGACCCTGTCGGAGATGAATGGGGTCGTGCTGCTGGCCATCCGAGATGGCTCTACCTCGGTCCCGGTCAGGACCACGCCGCAGGTCATGGACATGGGCGGTCGCGGGTTGGTGCTTGTGGAGCAGCTGAGCCACGAGTGGGGTGCCAGCACCGACGGTTCCGGCTCCAAGTCGGTCTGGGCGTCCTTCGCCACCCGAACCAGGCCCGGGCAGGCACCACTGTTGGCGTGAACCCGGTTCGACGCCTGCCCACCGGTGGGCAAGTCGGTGCTTCCTGCTTCTGCGGTCAGGTTGGCTCGCCGGCAGAGTGCTGCTCCAGACCGAGGACGGCGTTCGTCGGCAGCGCCCTGCGGACCAGGGAGTGTGCGACGAGGCTGAGCTTCTCGTTGTGGTTGCGGGCGTAGGCGCGTAGCGCGGTGAAGGCGGCGTCCATGTCGACGTGTCCGGACTCGGCGAGGAGTCCCTTGGCCTGCTCGATCACGATTCGGGTGTTCAGTGCGCTCTGGAGCTGTTCAGCGAGGATGGAGCCGCGGTGGACGGTGCGCTGCTGGAGGATCCCGATGGTGGCCACATCGGTCAACGCGCGGGCGATCCGCTGGTCCGCCACGCCTAGTGCCGGCCCCGGCTTGTTGAACAGGTTCAGTCCGCCGATCGTCTGATCACGCAAACGCATCGGCACCGCATGCATCGAGGTGAACCCGACACTGCCCGCCGCCTCGGCGAAGCAGGGCCATCGGGTGTCGCCGGCGAGGTCCTCCACGGTTACGGACTGCCCGGTTCGGACGGCCTCGACGCACGGGCCACCCTCGTCGCTTTGGAGCTGGAAGAGCTCGAGCAGCCGCGTGGCCTCACTCGAGGACGCCATCAGCTGGAGGCTGCCCCGTTGGTCGATGAGCAGCAGCCCGGCCTCGGCGACGTCGAGCAGTTCCACGCAGGTGTTCATCAGGCGGTCCAGAAGGTCGACGACGTCGTAGTCGTCGACGAGCGTGTCGGCGAGCATCGCGAACCGTTCGGCGAGCAGCGTGTCTCGCCCGGTCTCAGTGCTCGGGAGCGCGGCTCGCGGGTTGTTCATCGGTTCTCCTTCGACATGCGCCGGCGGCCGTTGACCACGTCGGCGGCGAGCTCGTTGATGTTCAGGCCTTCGGCGAAGGCGGTGGCTCGCAGCCGCACCATGGCCTCCTCGATACTGCTGTCGAGCTGGCCCATCACCATCCCGGCGGCCTGGTGGACGATCATGTTGGTGGTGACGGGGGCCTCGGGGTCGCCGTAGTGGTTGGGCGCCTCCAGTACGGCCAGGCCCACCTCCTCGACCGAGGACAGGGCAGTGCTGAGCTCCGGTTGGCTCAGCGGGCCCGGTGACTGACGGTAGAAGTCGACCGCTCCCAGCCAGATCGCGCCGATCCGGATCGGGAAGGCGAAGACCGCCCGTGCGCCGGTCCTCGTCGCCTCATTCCGGAAGACCGGCCAACGGCTGGCCACGACGTCTCGTGGATCGGTCAGGTCGGCCACGAGTACCGGGGTACCCGTCGCGGCCGAGTCGACACAGGGGCCCTCGCCGAGGGTCAGCTGCAGACGTTCGATCACGGTAGCGACCTCATCGGAGGCGTACAGCGGCTCCCGTGTGCCGTCCCAGTCCACGATGGACACGCCCGCACCGTCGAGACCGGTGGCCCGGCAGCAGGATCGCAGCAGACCGTCGAGTTCAGGAGCGGGAGTGCCGATCATCGCTGGCTCCCTGTGGAGGTCGTCGAACTTGGCTTCGGTCCGCACTGCGGCGCCCGGTTCGACGTCACACGAGGAAAATTCGCGTCAGTCGCAGCCTACGCCCTTCAGGCGCCCGAAGCGCTGTCCGTGCCTTGACGGGGTGAGCCTCGGGTGGAAGCGTGACTCCTGCGCTCAAGCCCCTGGCGTTCTGAGCCAGCGCGGACGGGCCCTACGTAGGTCTGGCCATCGCTGACCTGGATGAACCCAGCAAGCCCATCGGACTCTCCGTCCGTTGGCCGCGCAAATCAGCCAGAGCCGCAGGTGACCATCCATGGTCCAGCAGCGTGAACGACATTCGGCCGAGGTCTTCGACGAAGACGTCCGAGCCTCGAGAGCGACACTCGACAGCGAGCTGCATTGCGAAGTGAGCGCGACCCGCACACTGCAGAGCTCGTTACTTGCCCCGGCCGAGGCCAGAACCTTCGTCGCCGAGCGGACCTGCCCACGGCATGACCCCCTGGCAATCGCCGCCGCAGCACTGGTGGCGAGTGAGGTCGTCACCCACGCCGCCCTGAGCGGCGATGGGCCGATCACCATCGCCCTGCAGTGCCACGTGACGACCCTGACGCTCTCGGTAACCTGCTCGCTGGACGGTCCGTCGGAGACTCCCGAACTGCGGCTCGCTGACCCCATCGCCAGCATGATCGTCGACAGAATCTGCCGCTCCTCTGGAACGCTGTCCACAGATCATGGACTGACAATGTGGTGCACGATCCCAACCGGATACCTCCCGGTGCGCACCTCTCAAGCGTGGATGACGTCGCACAGCAACCCGCCGGTCAGCAGCCGACCGCAGACGATTCGCACACTCGAGCAGAGCCCCCAGTACGGAATCTGACCATCCGGGACGCCTCCTAGCTAGTCCTCGATCCGCACCGCCGCGGCTTCCGAGGCACGCAGCGCGTTGATGCCGCGCCCACATCGCCCGAGCCCATACCTCGACGGGACGGCTCGATGCCCGCGCCGGGGCTACTCGCGAACGTCCCGATCCCGTGCGTCTTCGTCGAGGTCGAGGTGGCCGAACACGACGGCAAGATGGACCACATGAGGGCTGAGCTCGGCGTCCTCGACTCTCGACGAGCTCAGGAAGGGGCTCGGGTTCCTCAAGCCGATCGTGGAGAGTGAAGCCGAAGGCTGAGAGGGGTCAGGAGGTCTCGGCCGGGGTCACCGGGCCCCAGGGCAGCATGTCCGCGAGCACCATGCTGCTGCTCGGCCGGCCGTACCGGGCCAGTCGGTCGATGAGCTCCTCGAAGTGCTGGATCGAGGGCACGGCCACGACGAGTACGGAGCAGCCCTGACCGGTTACCCGGTAGAACTCGCGGATCTCCGGCCAGGTGGCGACCTCGGGGTCGCGCAGAATGCAGGTGGGGCCGTAGCAGTCCATCACGACGACGGCCTGGACCGGTCTGCCGACGTGACCGGGGTCCACGCGCGCGTGGTACCCGCTGATGACGCCGGCTGTCTCGAGCCTCCGGACGCGCTCGGCGACGGCTGGCGCGGAGAGCTTGACGCGCCGCGAGAGCTCGTTGAAGGAGAGCCGTGCGTCGGCCTGCAGCTCCTCCAGAATGCGCCAGTCAACCCGGTCCATGCAGGCACCTTTCGTTCAACAGTCACGCGCTCGAAATGCAGTATGAACGAAACGTGCGAGCCGTGGATCGATTCGCGTCGGCCATTCCGCGCTGGGTCGGTCGGCGCGACGCTTGGTGCATGGACGAGCCCGCCTTCCGAACGATCATCGAACCGTTCCGGATCCACTCGGTCGAGCCGCTGAGGATGAGCACCCGCGCCGAGCGTCGCGAGCACCTCCGAGAGGCCGCGTTCAACCTCTTCCAGG
This sequence comes from uncultured Actinomycetota bacterium, assembly GCA_963700955.1. Classification (GTDB taxonomy): domain Bacteria; phylum Actinomycetota; class Actinomycetes; order Propionibacteriales; family Nocardioidaceae; genus Nocardioides_C. Next base: position 332,898 of record CAVOZH010000005.1, read on the forward strand.
TGCGCGCCGAGCACGTCCTCGTCGACCTGCTGACCGACTCGGGCACCGGTGCCATGAGCAGGGACCAGTGGGCGGCGATCCAGCACGGCGACGAGTCGTACGCCGGGTCGCCGTCGTACTACCTGTTCGCCGACGCGGTTCGGGAGCTGTTCCCGTTCGAGCACGTCATCCCTGTCCACCAGGGTCGGGCGGCGGAGAAGATCCTCTTCTCGGTGATCGGCGGCCCAGGCAAGGTCGTCCCGAACAACACCCACTTCGACACGACGCGGGCGAACGTCGAGGCAACCGGTGCGCTCGCCACCGACATGGTCATCGCCGAGGGCCGTGACCCATCGTCCCAGCACCCCTTCAAGGGCAACATGGACCTGGCGGCGCTTGAGGAGCTGCTGGCGAGCCGCGCCGACGACGTACCGTGCGTCTTCGTCACGGTCACGAACAACAGCGGCGGCGGGCAGCCCGTCTCGCTGGCCAACCTGGGTGGCGTCCGCGAGCTGTGTGACCGCTACGGAAAACGGTTGTTCCTTGACGCGTGCCGCTTCGCCGAGAACGCCTGGTTCATCCGTGAGCGCGAGGAGGGCCAAGGCGACCGAGATGTCGCCGATATCGTGCGTGACATGGCCGCCCTGGCGGACGGGATGACGATGAGCGCCAAGAAGGACCCGATGGGCAACATCGGTGGCTGGCTTGCCATGAACGACGAAGACCTTGCCGTGGAGTGTCGCAACACGCTGATCCTCACCGAGGGCTTTCCGACGTACGGCGGTCTCGCAGGCCGGGACCTGGAGGCGTTGGCCCAGGGGCTGAAAGAGGTCGTGCAGCACGACTACCTGAGGTACCGGATCCGGTCGACGGCGTATCTGGGGGAGGCACTGCAGAAGCGAAACATCCCGGTTCTCAGCCCTTTCGGCGGGCACGCCGTCTACATCGACGCCCGGGCGCTGGCCGCCCATCTCGACCCGTTGGAGTACCCGGGGCAGTCGGTGGCGGTCGCGCTCTACGAGATGGGTGGAATCCGTTCCTGCGAGATTGGCACGGTGATGTTCGGCAGGCAGCCGGACGGCCTCGAGGTGCCGGCCCCCATGGACCTGGTCCGGCTCGCGATCCCGCGGCGCACCTACACCCAGAGCCACATCGACTACGTGATCGAGGTCTGTGAGCTGGTGGCCGCACGCGCGGAAGAACTCCCGGGCTACCGGATCGTCAAGGAGCCGAAGGCCCTGCGGCACTTCACGTCGTCCTTCGAGCAGCTCGTTTAGCAGACGCGTGCTCGCGGCGGAAGGACACACGTCCCAGGCGACTGGGTTACGGCATGGGTGGGTGGGCAGCGGTCTCATCGCGATGGCGATGAAGTCGGATCGCGAGAACGACGCTTCAGCGGCTCAGGCTCCACTTGCCGACCACGAACAGGGGTGCGACGGCGAAATGACGCACGCTCCCGCCCCGCGACATTGCGGCATGATCCGGCGTTCGTCGCCTTGTCACCATCCGAGTTCGCGCAGCCGCGCGTCTTCGATGCCAAAGTGGTGGCCGACCTCGTGGACCACTGTCCGGCGAACCTGCTCCACGACCTCTTGGTCGCTGTAACAGACCGCGCAGATGGCACGTCGGTAGATCGTGATCCGGTCGGGAAGTACACCGGCGTATGCCGTCGTGCGACGGGTCAAAGGAATGCCGCGATAGAGCCCCAGTAGGCCGGCTGGTCCTTCGTTGTGTTCCACGGTGACGGCCACGTTGCTCATGAGTTCCCCTAGCTCTGCGGGTAGCCCATCGAGCGCCTCCCTGACCATCGCCTCGAACCGCTCGGGATCAACCTCGACCATGGGGCCAATTGTCCAACAGCGCCGCCCGCGCTCGGCCCGGGCGCGGTTGTTCGACACCGGCCGCAACCGCAAGACCGACGCCCACGACGCACACGCGGCCGAGAGGCCGGTCTCATGCCCTCAGGGTGAGAATGAGAAGCCGGCCTTTCCTGACGTAGGCCGACTAGTGGTTGTAGGCGCTCTCCAAGATGTTGTAGTCATGACCGTTCGGACCGAAGTCGTACGGGGTGCCCGGCTTCATACACGTTCCTGTGTACTGGGTGCCGTCGTCGAGAGGCCCCATCGCATGGCCCAGCTCGTGGCAGGTAATCTCCCTGCGAAGGTTGTCGCCGTAGCTGTAGTAGGTGTTGTAGCGAACGACGACTGAGCCGTGCTTGAAGTGTTCGTTGGTCGACATCACGAACTCTGTGTAACCGCCGTAGTTGTCGGGACCGTAGTTCCCAGACCGCACCGGTACGCAGTGCACGATGCTGTCGTCGCACGTGCCTGCGTTCTTGTAGTACGGCCGGATGTAGTTCGGCCGGTTGTCCCACTCCAGGATCGAGGAGTAGACGGGCCAGGCGGGGCCCGTGAAGTCCTCGAAGTAGACCTGCGCAACGGCTGTCGCCGTCGGATAGTTGCGGTTCCAGTGCTCACCGAGCGGATCGCGGTGATCCGCAGACGCGGGCGAAGGAACGAGGATGGCAGCCAGACCTGCAAGAACCCCCATGGCGGGCGCAAGCCTTCGGAGGGCGCTCATCGACCAACGACCCAATCGTATCCGGCGCACGGCGCATCCGCGTCGGGGCTAAGCGGACCAGCGAGAGGGTTGACCTGTGCGCCCGGCGGCGGCTCGTGGCCGCGGATCACCTTCAGCTCGGTAGCGCCTTTGTTCGCGCAAACGAAGACTGCGGGAGAGCGGGCAGGATCGAGCTTCTTCTCGATGCCGACAAGCTGGTCGCGACTGGTGATCGCGGGTGCGCCCGCCGGATCCGGCTCGGGAATGATGGAGCCGTCGCTCTTGACGCGGCTCGGGGGAGGGTTGGTATCAGGGGGTGGTGCTCCACCGTCGGCAGCCACAGCCTGCCACGTGCCGAACGACACCCCGCTTGCGACCAGGATGGCCGTCGCCGCGCCCGCGAATCGTGCCCTGCGTACCCTGGGAAGGCTCATGGCTTGGGTAGTCCTTCGTGTCCGCATCCCGCCGTGGTGATGCGCAGCGTTTAGGTTGCGAACAATGTCCTGAACGACACTCTTGCGTCAATCGTCACGTCAGCGTGAGTCGCAAAGGTCTGTACCAGACTGCGTGGCTGAGCGGACCGAACCCCGGTTACGGATTCGGTCTGAGCCCGACGCGGAACCTGTCGCCGGACGAGCGCCCATCCGCGACATCCTCGCCGACATTGACCCCGCCACGGTTACCTCAGAAAGAACTGAAGTAACGCGCCGCATCTGAACTAGGGCCCGAACGAGACACGGAGTCGGCAGTGCGGACGCTCACTCTCCGTGGCAATTTGCGAGCGTTCGAGATCGACCGCTTCTCGGACGGTCAGACGAGGCTGCCTGCGCCCCAGAACAGGGGCCCTGACGTCGATGTCACCTGCACTGCCCATCCGAGCGCGGCTAGTCGCTGTTCGAGATCAGCGGGCCGGTGCGGAACCTTTAGCGACGCGGTGGGCGCCCCCGTCGTTCAGAAGGAGTCGAACCGCTCGAGTGGTACGTGGGACGGCCACAGGCCTTGCCCACAGGCAAGCTCCAGGACGGTCCCGACCGGTCGGAACGCATCCAGAGCGACGGAAAGCTCGTCTGCGACTGTGAACGAGAGGGCGCGGTCTTCATTCTCCTGAGCAATGGCACGGTAGGGGGCGATCTGCTCGTCTAGGACGGGCACACTGTTCGGATGGTGAAGGGGGAGCCGAGGTGAGTCCCATCAGTAGACGTGCCGGCGTGCTACGCACCGTGGGGCTGGACGTCCTCGGACCTCTGTTGCTGTACCGGGTGTGCAGTCAGGCGGGGGTGCCGCAGGTATGGGCGCTGGTCGTGTCTGGTTCTCCACCCGCGCTTGGGGTGCTTATGGACTGGTTGCGATGGCGCACACTCGAGGTGATGGGAGCGTTGGTGCTCGGTGGCATCGGACTGAGCATCGTTCTGGCCATCCTCAGTGACGATCCGAAGGTGGTGCTGCTCGAGGGGGCGGCGATGACCGCGGGCTTCGGCTTGGTCTGCCTTGTGTCGCAGACGCGACGTCGGCCGTTGATCTTCCACTTCGCCCAGGCCTTCTACGGTGGCCGCCATTCCAGCGAGGGGGCTGCGCTGGACGCCGGCTACGACCGCTACAGGGAGGCGCGGTTCTTCTGGCGCACGACGACCGGTGTATGGGGGATCGCCTATGTCGTCGAGGCAGCCGTGCTGTACGTCGTCGTGCGGACTCTGCCGACCGGGACGGCGCTGACGTTCAACCGCACGATGCCGTGGCTGGTGTCCGGAGTGCTGTTCGTCTGGGTGTTCTGGTGGGGTGCCCGGGTGAGGGACCAGAACTCCGAGGACGAGGCTGGAGCAACGACTGACCCTGACATCGGCGGCTGAACACGCGGAGAGGTTCCAGGCGGAGACCGAAGACAGGAACCTCCCGTCCCGAACCCTCTGGACCGTCTTGGGGGCACAGTCGCCGGCCACGACGGGGGGAGACGCGACAAGGGGCTCTGCATTGAATCAGCAGGCGGATCGAACATTCAACACCGACGCGGCTATTGGTGTTGTTCAGACATCTTGCTAGCCTGTCAAATCGACGCAGATCCCCTGCCGCGTCGCTGCCGGGCCTGGCCCTCGCCCCTTCGTGACAAAGACGAGTGTAGGTGAGGTCTACCCCATGATCGCCTCCGTGGTGAGGTTGCTGCGCGACCCCTTCAAGCAAGACGTTGCACGAACGAACGCCCAGCAGGCGGCGGCGCGCTTGGCGCACCGGCGACGACAACGGCAGGAAGTCGAGGCCTACCTGGCCCAGCTACCCGGGCCGTCGGGTGCGGGTAGGGGGATGAGCCGGCCGGGCGTTCATTAGGCGTCGGACCGGTGGATGACGATGGCTTCTGGCTGCGATGGTGTCAGAGGTGCGCCGAGCTCAGGCGTCTGACAACCGAGGATGGTGTCGGTGATCAGCGGGGGGAGGAACTGCGCTCGGGTCCTCGACCCAGGGTCGAGTCGATCTCCCTTGAGTGGGCCGGTGGTTCGGCTGCCGCGCGCTGTCGATCGGTGGCTTCTTCGATCGTCATCTCCTCGAACTCCCGGTTCACGAGGAAGGATGAACCCATGCGTTACACACTGCTGTTGCACTACCCGGAGATGACCGCCGAGGAGCTCGGTGAGGATGCCCTCAAGGATGGGATGGCTGCTTTCGACGCCTACGCGAAAGCGCTCGAGGACGCCGGCGTGCTGCTGTCCGCGGAGGTGCTCGCCCCGAGCTCGGCGACGACGACGATCAGCCGCAAGACCGGCGAGCTGCTCGTCCAGGACGGCCCGTTCGCCGAGACGAAGGAGCAGCTGGGCGGCACCTTCGTGCTCGAGGTGCCTGATCTGGATGCCGCGATCGCTTGGGCCGAGCGCGCGCCGTCTGCCCTGTACGGCGATGTCGAGATCCGTCCGACCGGGACGCGATTCGTCGACGGCGCCTGGACGGAGTGGACGTTCCCCGGCACGTGATGGACGGCTCGACGGATGTTGGGGTGCGGGCGGAGGGGATCGCCCGCACCTGTTACGGGCGCCTGGTCGCCCTCCTCGCCGTGACCACGCGCGACCTCGCGCTCGCCGAGGACGTGCTCGCAGACGCCTTCGAGCGGGCGCTGCGGACCTGGCCGGCAGCGGGCGTCCCGGACAATCCGGAGGCATGGCTGCTCACCGTCGCCCGGAACCGGCTCCGCGACGTGCTGGGTTCGGCGGCCGCGCGCACCTCGATGCCGATCGACCCCGAGGACCGCCGACTGGCGGTCATCACCTCCGTCGACCCGGACGCGATCCCAGACAAGAGGCTCGAGCTGCTGTTCGTCTGTACCCACCCGGCGATCGACCCCGGCATCCGCACGCCCCTCATGCTGAACACGGTGCTCGGCATCGACGCCGCCCGCATCGCCACGGTGTTCGCGTTACCCCGCGCGACCATCGCGCAGCGCCTGGTGCGCGCAAAGCGCAGAATCCGCGACGCCGGCATCCCGTTCACCGTGCCCACACGCGCCGACCTCCCGACCCGCCGCGACGCGGTACTGGAGGCAATCTACGGCGCGTATGCGATCCAGTGGCAGGTATCCGGCGCGCAGGAGCGCACCTCCCTCGCCGACGAGGCCCGCTACCTCGCGGTGCTGCTCGCATCGCTGCTCGACGACGCGGAGGCGTGCGGCCTTGCGTCGTTGATCTCCTTCGCCGCATCGCGCGCGGCCGCACGGGAGGTCGACGGCGTGTTCGTTCCGCTCGACGAGCAGGACGTGACGCGATGGGACCGCGGGCTCATCGCCGACGCCGAGCGGCTGTTGCAGAGAGCGACTGAGGTCCGCGAGCGTGCGAATGAACCGATCGGCCGCTTCCAACTGGAGGCGGCACTCCAGGCCGCCCACGCCGCCCGGCGTCACACCGGCAGAGTGGACTGGCGGGGAATCCTGCAGCTCACCGAGGCACTCACCGAAGTCGCGCCAACGCTCGGATCCCGAGTGGCTGTCGCGGCAGCACGCGCACACGTGGACGGCCCGGATGCCGGGCTCGCCCAGCTGGATCGTGACCAGGATCCGCTGATCGACAGATTCCAGCCAGCATGGGCGACACGGGCGCAGCTACTCGCGGAGACCGGTCGGCCCCGAGATGCCGCCCTCGCATACCAGCGGGCGATCTCGCTCACCACTGAGCCCGCAATCCGCAGGTTCCTGCAAGACCGGCTCCGCATCCTCGCGTGAGGATCGATGGCGGCGCACCATCCTCTGGACTCCCATCGAGGCGCAGCCTGACCGCGGCAGCGGACGGCGCATCGTCTCTCCCTACCATGGCCGACGTGACGAATCGTTCCCCGCTGAGCCTGGCAGCCACGCTCTGCTGGGTGCTCATCTTCGTGGCTGTCAGCGCCGTGGTGAGCCCGGGCTGGTTAGGAGAGGTTGTGCTGCTCACGCTCGCTCTCGTCGGTGTGGGAGTGCTCTGGAACCTCGAGGCCATCTCAGCGGCCTGGCGTGAGGACAGGGCATCGAAGCGAAACCAGCGAACTCGCTGACATCGGCAGACTCCGGTAGACGCTCTTTGGGGACAGTCGGATGCAAGTCCAGGCCGCAGGTGGTGGCTGGCCGGTCGCGGAGAGGACACGCTGAGCGCGTCGACGCCAGGTGGGACGTGAGGGTCGTTCTCGCCACGTGAAGGGCTGTCTCGTTCGGGAGATACGTAGTGGACTCCGTAGTCCCGCGGAGGCCGGATCGTGTCGGCTGCGCCAGGATCGATGTTGTTCGACATCAGACCCCCTACGCGGAGTTCCCTGGAGTGATGCCGCGATGCACGAGCTGTCACAGCAACCCAACCTCTTGAACGTCTCGCTGGTCCCCGAACCCCCGTGCCTGTTCCTCGACCTGCGTGGCGAGCTCGACTTGTGCAGCGTCAAGGAGGTGCCCCGGGACGAGTACTCCTCGCGACCGGACCTGACGACGGTCCTGGTCGACCTGGGTGAGCTCACGTTCTGTGACCTCACCGGCCTCCGAGCGCTGCTGACCTTCTGCCGGATCCATCAGGCTCAAGGCCGATCGGTCGTGATCGTCCGGGCCACCCCGTTCATCTGGCGGTTGATGCGTCTTTGCGGAATCACTGACCGACTGGAGCTCGCGCAGCCTGCCAGCGCCCCCGTGTGACCATCACTCGACCAGGTGCATCCCGAGCAGCGGACCTGGTGACCGCGCCCCCCCGGCGGCACCAGGTAGTCCAGGACCCGCTTGCGCGGCCACCTGGCCACAGGCGAAGAGGCAGGCGCCCTTCCGACGCCGCCGACCAGGTGGCGGGCGTTGATCCGTACCCGTCCGCGGCGGGGGGATCCGGAGCCGGATCGCGTCGACGTAGAGGATCGGGGTAGATCTCTTTCAGCGGCCGGTTGCGCCGCCGTGCTCATCCTCTTCGACGGTCAGCGCTGCCTGCCGTCGACCGTGGTGGTGGTGCGCTCGGCGTAGAAGCAGACCAGACCCTGGACCGCGGCCATCGCGGTGACGGGGTCCTCGTACGACCAGGCAACGTCGGCGCCAGAGGCGCCGGCCGGCTCGTAGGACCAGTACGTCGCCCGCCCCTTGAACGGGCAGACGGTCGTGGTCGTCGTACGCCGGAGCAGGTCGAGCCGGACGTCCTCGCGGGGCAGGTACCAGCGGGGAGGACAGCCGCGCTCCTGCAGCAGCGTGGCCCGGTCGCTCGCGGCCAGGACGACCCCGCCGACGCGGACCTGGACCCGGCAGTCGGCCGGTTGCAGCGAGATCCGTTGCTCGCCGGCACGCGGGCGGGTCAGGTCGCCGTCCTCCTGCGGCGGGTTCATCGGTGACGCGCCTCCCGCTCGACCACCCAGGCGACCACCTGGGTGCGAGACCCGAAGCCGAGCTTGCGCAGGATGTGATCGACGTGGCTCTCCACGGTGCGCTGGGAGATCAGCAGCTGCTCGGCCGTCTCCCGGTTGGAGAGTCCGCACCCGACGAGGTGGGCCACCTCGAGCTCCCGGCGGGTCAGCGGGACCTGCTCCTCCGGCGCCTCCTCGACCGGAGTCTGCTCCAGCGCCAGGGCGAGCACCTGCTCGTCGGACAGCGCCGCGCCGCGCCGGAACGCCGCACGGAAGGCAGCGTCGCCACGGTCGATCTCGGCGCGCTCCTCGCTGCGCCGCCGGTTCACTGACAGGTACGGCACGGCGTCCGGGTCCACGCCGAGGTGCCGCCACCGTGCGTCCGCGGCACCGAGCAGCGTCGCGGCGCGCTCCGGGCGCCGCTCGGCGGCCGCCACCCAGGCCAGCACCTCGAGGACGAACGCCGTGGCCGAGCGGTCACCGAGGTCGATCTTCATCACCAGCGCCTGGCGCTCGAGCTCGACGGCCGCGTCCGGGTCGCCACGCAGCAGAGCCAGCATCCCTAGCGCGGCCAGCGCGTAGGACCGGACGTGGACCTCTCCGGCGGGTCCGGTGAGGTCGACACATGCCTGCAGCGCCGTACCGGCGCCGTCGAGGTCGCCCGCGAAGCCACGGCACAGAGCCAGGACAAAGAGCGCCAAGGACTCCAGCGGCCGGTCGCCGGCCGTGCGCGCGGCGGTCACGGCCTGCTCCAGCGGCGTCAGCGCCTCGGCGGGGCTGCCACGCCAGCTGGTCTCGACGGCGCGCGCGAGGAGCACGCGAATCCGCACGGCGTCGTCGACGGCGCCACCGGCGAGCAGCGCCGCTGCCTCGTCCAGCATCGATCGGCCGGTGGCCGGCTCTCCCTGCAGAGTCGCCGTCCAGGCCGCCATCGCGAGGGTGCGGGCCCGGGTGCCCGCGTCGGCCTCGGCGACCGCCGACGCGCGCGCCAGCCAGTGCCGGGCCTCGCCCAGGCGCCCGGTCACCGCCCAGTACGGCTCCAGGGCGGTCACCATCTCCAGGGCCTGCACCGCGTGCCGGGGGTCGCCGACGGCATGGCGGAGCGCCTCGCGCAGGTTGCCGTGCTCGCGCCGCAGCGTGCGGTACCACTCGGCCTGCTCGGGGCCGAAGGACGCGTCCGTGGCGGCGCGGACCAGGTCGGCGTACCACGCCAGATGCCGGTCCCGTCCGGCCCGCTGCTGCTCCGCGGTCAGCTGCTCTGCGGCGTACTCGCGCAGGGACTCGAGCATCCGGAAGCGCACGTACGACGCGCCGTCGTCCTCGCGCGTGAGCACCGACTTCTCCAGCAGCCCGTCGACGAGGTCGAGCACGTCCGCCCCGTCGACGCCGTCGCCGGCGCACACCACCTCGGCGGCCTCCAAGGGGAACCCGCCGGTGAAGACCGACAACCGGGCCCAGAGCAGCTGCTCGTCGGGAGTGCACAGCTCGTTGCTCGCCTCCAGCGAGGCGCGCAGCGAGCGCTGCCGGGCCGGCGCGTCCCGCGCGCCCTTGGCGAGCAGCCGCTGCCGGTCGCCGAGCCGGTCGAGGATGCCCCGGGGCGACAGCACGGGGATCCGGGCCGCCGCCAGCTCGACGGCGAGCGGCACCCCCTCGAGCGCTTCGCAGAGCATCGCGACCGCGGCGGCGTTGTCCTCGGTGAGCCGGAACGACGGCAGGGCGGCCGCCGCCCGGGCGGCGAAGAGCGCCTGCGCCTCGTCGGCCGCCAGCGGCCCGACCGGCACAACGACCTCACCGGTCACACCGAGCTGCCGCTGGGACGTGGCCAGCACCCGCAGCCGAGGCGCCGCGGTGAGCAGCACCGCCACCAGCTCCACCGCCGCGTCGAGCATCGCCTCGCAGCTGTCGAGCACCAGCAGGCCGGCTCGGTCGGCGACCGCGGCGGCGACGTCATCGGCACCCGCGGCGCCGTACGGCAGCTCAACCCCGAACGCCCCGGCCACCGAGTACCCCAGGAGGTCGGGATCGACCAGGTCGGCGAGGTCGACGGCCCACGTGTCCTCCCGGCGTGCCCGCTCGTGGTCGGCCGCCGCGGCGCGGGCCAGGGTCGTCTTGCCTATCCCACCCTGCCCGGTGAGCGTGACCAGCCGCGCCGAAACCAGCATCCGCCGCAGGTCGGCGAGCTCCTGGCGGCGCCCCAGCAGAGGCTCACCGGGACGCGCCGGCACCACGGCCGGCCACGGATGTGGCATCGGCTGCTGCGTCGGGTGCCGCATGATGTCCTCGATCCTGCGTCGGGCGGGTACCCCCCCGTGGAAAACAGGTAGGGGTACCCGTAGATGTGCCGTGTTGTCCGGGTGCCGCGCCGCGCGACGATGAGGGGGGCCGTGAGGGAGCGGTGAGAGGCGCTTACCGGCGTGACCGCGTGGCTGCTGGGAGGTGCCACGAGGTCGGCGAGGGACCAGTCCCTGGCACGTCCCTCGTCCGAGGCCCCTGGATCCTGGCCCCGATCCAGGGGCCTCGCGCTGCCTCGGCATCGCCTGCCTCCTTCCGCCCCCGCGCGCGTCCGAGCCGCCGGTGACCGTGCGGTGACCGGCCGGCAGTGGTCTAGTAGCCGTAGGGCTTCGCCGGACCGAAGTCGTACGGCAGCGGCGGCGCGTCGTCGTGGTGCGCGGCGCACCAAAGGTCTCGGGGACCGGACGACGTGAGCGGCGGGGCGTATGACTGCGTCTTCAGCAGCGTCTGTGCATCGGCCACGGCCTCGGCCTCGATCGACGCGGCGACGAGGGCACGCGCCTCCGGGGTCTTCGCCGACACCAGCGCCTCGGCGTTGCGCCAGGCGGCCTCGCGCTGCGCGGAGACGGCCTGGAACAGCGTGAGGTAGCTGAGCCCGAAGGGGTCGTTGGCGTCGTCGGCGGTGGGGTCGAAGCGGGTCGCGAACTCGGCCAGCATCGGCTTCGTGGCGGTGTAGAGCCACTGCTCGACCGCGTCGTAGTCGGGCTTGCGCGAAGACCCGTCCGGCGCGACCAGCCCGACACCGGCAAGCACGAACGGCAGGTCGCGGTTGATGTGAGCGTTCATGCCGAGCAGCAGGCTGCCAGTGGCGCTGACCCGCTTGTCCCGGGAGGCGTCGAAGGCGATGCGCCACGCCTCCGGCACCGAGGCGAGGTCGCCCGAGCTGTAGGCGTAGTAGGCGTCGGTGTAGTACTTCGCGAAGACGGCGTCCTGGTGGTTGGCGAACGGCACGTCCTGGTAGTAGCCGGGGATGTCCCGGCTCCATCCGTAGGTCTGCGTCATGCGCAGATAGGCACGGGCGAACACCGCGTCGTGCGAGCAGCTCTTCGCGGTGTCGTCGGCGATCCGCGCCAGCTCTTTGAGCGTCGCCTTGAGACAGGTGTCACGGCCGGCGACGCAGTCGTTCTCGCTGGTCGGCACGTACGCGTCGGTCCAGCCTGCGAGGTACGACGACCACGGCACGTTCGGATCCGGGGCCGCCGACGCGGTCGGGCCGCCGGCGACGAGCGCGGCGACCAGTGCTCCCGCCAGGACTCCCCCCGTCCATCGGGCACGACGAAGAATGGACTTCGCGGACAACATGGCTCCCTCCCCAGGCAGCGCGATGCGCAGCCCCCATTGTGCATACGAGGGGGTCCGAAAAGGCCATACGGTCTAGCCCTATCGGTCTAGCCCTGTCGGTCTCTAGACCTGTCGCTGCGCGGCCACCCACGCGGCCAGCTGCGCCCGGGAGGTGAAGCTGAGCTTGCCGAGGATGTGGGCGACGTGCCCCTCGGCCGTGCGCTTCGCCATCACCAGCCGTTCGGCGATCTCGCGGTTGGTCAGGCCCTCGGCCACCAGCGCGGCGATCTCGCTCTCCCGCCGGGTCAGCCGGACCTCGTCGCCGTGCTCCGCGGACGCGGGAGCCGGCGTACGTCGCCCGAGGGCGAGTGCGACCGCCTCGTCGAAGCGCAGCGTCGACCCCTCGTCGAAGGCCCGCCCGAAGGCGGCGTCGCCCAGCGCCTCCCGGGTCTGTGCGAGGCAGCTGTCGTGGTCCTCGTGAAGGTGGCCGAAGAGGCTCGCGCCGATCGAGTCAAGCGCGGCCTGCACCGCCCCGAGGAGGCGGGCGGCCGCTGTGGGGTGGCCGGCCTCGGACTCGGCCCACGCGACCACCTCGACCGACATCGCCATGCCCATCCGGTCGCCGAAGGGCTCCTTGAGCCGGAGCACGTCGCGGGCGTACGTGCGCGCCCGGGCCCCGCGTCCGATCCGCCACTGGACCAGTGCCTCCACCCACCGCGCCAGGGCTGCGCACCAGCGCTCGGAGGCCGCCTCGCTGAGCGCGATGCACTCCTCGGCGTACGCCATCGCCTGGTCCGGATCGCCCAGGGTGGCGTGCACCGTGGCGAGCTGGACCAGCGCGAGCGGGACGCCGAACGGGTCCATGCCCTGCCGGTGCAGCGCCAGCGCCTCCTCCAGCAACGGCACCGCCGCGGCGGGCTCGCCCCAGAAGGCCGAGGCAAGTGCCAACCCGTGGAGGGCGTGCGCGCGCCAGGTAGCGTTTCCGGCGGCCGTCGCCGCCGCGAGCGCCTCCTCCAGCAGCGGCTTGCCGACGTCGATCTCTCCCTGCAGGACGGCCAACCGGCCGGCGACCTCCAGGCCAGCGGCCCGGGCGACGCTGCGCTCGACGGGTTCGTCGTCGCCCGGCGCCGGCAGCTGGGTCAGCAGCCGCTCCACCCACGCCCGGCCCTCGCCGAAGCGGCCCACCATGACCCAGTGGTGTTGCAGCGCCGAGGCCATTCGCAGGCCCTCGACCGCGTCGGAAGGGTCGTGCGCCAGCCGTTCGAGCGCCGCGCGGAGGTTGTCGTGGTCGGCGCGCAGCCGGGCGAACCAGTCGACCTGGGCCGGGCCGAAGAGCTCCCCGGCGGCGGTCACGGCCAGCCCGGCGTACCACCGGCGGTGCCGCTCGGCGTACGGCGCGGCGCCGCCGGTCTCTGCCAGCCGCGCGTCGCCGTACTCGCGCAGCGACTCCAGCATGTGGAAGCGCGCGGCACCGCCGATCTCGACCGGCTCGCGCACGAGGACCGACTTGGCCACGAGCCCGTCGACGACGTCGGAGAGCACTGCGCCCGGAAGGTCGTCGTCGCAGGCGACGGCCTCCAGCGCCGCGAGGTCGAACCCGCCGCTGAACACCGACGCACGCGCCCACGCCAGCCGCTCCCGCGGCTCGAGCAGGTCGTGGCTCCAGTCGAGCAGCGCCTGGAGGGTCTGCTGCCGGGGCAGCGCCGCCCGGCTCCCTCGGGTGAGCAGGGCGAAGCGGTCGCTGAGCCGCTCGAGAATCTGCTCCACGGTCAGCGACCGCACCCGCACCGAGGCCAGCTCGATCGCGAGCGGCATCCCGTCGAGCCGCCGGACCAGCTCAGCCAGCGACTCCTGGTTGACCGCAGTGACCTGGAACGACGAGCAGCTCGCGGTGGCCCGGTCGACGAAGAGCCGGACCGCGTCGTAGTGCATCAGCGCCTCCGGGGACCCGGTGGCCTGGCCGGGGCCGGGCGTCGGCAGCGGCGGCACGGTGAGCACCAGCTCGCCGGGCAGCGCCAGCGCGTGCCGGCTGGTGACCAGGACCCGGACGCCCGGGCAGCTGCGCAGCAGCTCTGACGCCAGCGCCGTGGCGGCCTCCTGCACGTGCTCGCAGTTGTCGAGCACCAGCAGCAGATGGCGGTCGCGCAGGTGCGCGACGAGGCGCTCGGTGGGGCTGCCGCGGTCGGCGGACCGGATGCCCAGCGCCCCGACCACGGTCTCGGGCACCAGCTCGGGTACCTGCACGGGGGCCAGCTCCGCGACCCACGCGCCGTCGGCCAGGCTGCGCTCCTGGTCCGCCGCCGCGCGGAACGCCAGCCGGGTCTTGCCGATCCCCCCGGGTCCGAGCAGCGTCACCAGCCGGTGCGTGGCCAACCCGGTACGCACTGCGGCGAACTCGTGCCTGCGTCCCACGAAGCTCGACAGCTCCGCGGGCAGGTTGCTCCGCCGTTCCGCCGTGGTCCCGACCATCGCGCGGCAAGCCTAGCCCTGCCGGCGGGCCGCACCAGTGCGAAGCCGGCGGGCGGCTCAGCCGTCGTCGTACCCGACTCGCAGCAGTTCGTGATCTCGGCGACCAGCGGCGTCGCGACCCTCCACAGAGCTCTTGACGCGGCCTGTCCACTGCGGACAGGGTGCTTGCTCCTTGGTGCTCGCCACCCCTTGGGAGGACAGATGACAGCCGACTACACCTCGATCCGGGTCGAGCGGTCAGGGCCGGTCACGACGGTCGTCCTGGCCAGGCCGGAGAGACGGAACAGCGTCGACGGCCCCACCGCAGCCGAGCTTTCGGACGCCTTCCGCGCCTTCGACGCCGACCCCGAGGCGTCGGTCGCGGTCCTGTACGGCGAAGGCGGGCACTTCTGCGCCGGCGCGGACCTGAAGGCAATCGGCACCAGCCGAGGCAACCGCCTGGCCCCTGACGGTGACGGGCCCATGGGGACCACCCGGCTAGAGCTGTCGAAGCCGGTGATCGCCGCCGTCGAGGGCTACGCCGTTGCGGGAGGCCTCGAGCTCGCCATCTGGTGCGACCTGCGGGTCGCCGCCGACGACGCCGTCTTCGGGGTCTTCTGTCGGCGATGGGGAGTCCCGCTCATCGACGGCGGGACGGTTCGGCTTCCCAGGCTGATCGGAACCAGTCGGGCCCTCGACATGATCCTCACCGGGCGGCCGGTTCCGGCGTCCGAAGCGCTCGACTTCGGCCTCGCCAACAGGGTGGTCCCTCACGGCCGGGCACGTGAGGTGGCAGAGCAGCTCGCCGCGCAGCTGGCGCAGTTCCCGCAGACCTGCCTGCGCAACGACCGTCGGTCGGTGCTCCATCAAGGGGGTGAGCCTCAAGACGACGCCATGGCCTACGAGTTCACGCTCGGCCTGGAGTCGGTGGCCGCAGACGGGATCGAGGGTGCCGGCCGGTTCAGCGAGGGCGCCGGCCGTCACGGGGACTTCTCGATCTGAGCAGAGGGGCGGCCCTGAGCTGCGAAAGCGCGTGGGTCAAGCGGCCGTTCGTGATCGTGGGCGCGGGCAGCCCCTCGATTTCCTCCGTGCGGTGCACCTCCCGCCGTACGATGCGAGTGCCGGAGCGTCAGGAGGCGGCTCATGAACCTGGAGAAGGTGATCTTCGGGTTCTTCGTGGTGTTCGCCGCCACGTTGAACTTCGGGTTCTTCCTCGGGGACATCGCCAAGCCGGAGCTGCACAACATCTACGAGCTGTTCGCAGCGGTGGTCGTGAACCTCATCGCGACCGTGCTGAAGTTCGGGGACCGCACGCAGATCGGCGCGGTGCACCTGGCGACCAGTCTGGTCGCCAGTCTGCAGCTCATCGCGGCCTCGATGGTCTGGGCCTGGGCGACGAACGTGTCCGCCTCGGGGATGAACCCCGAGACCACGGCGAGCGTGGTGTCGCTGTCGGGCGGGGCGCTGTTCGCCAACATCGTCTCCGTCGTGCTCCTCACGGTCGAGACCGTGTCGTTCCAGCGGCGGTAGCCGGGAGACGGCCATGGGCAACCCGTTGCTCCTGTTCTGGCAGAGGATGCTGGCCGACCAACAGCGGCCCGCGCAGCAGTCGCGGGCGAGAACGCTGCCGGAGCTCGCGGCCCCCCAGCCGTCGGCGACGATCTTCCTGATCCTGCGACGGATGCGGATACCGCTGATCATCCTGATCGTGATCTTCGCGGTCAGCGTGCTCGGACTTTCGCTGACGCCCGGCCAGGATGCCAACGGCCGGCCGGAACGGCTGAACATCTTCGAGTCGTTCTACTTCATGAGCTACACCGCGACGACGATCGGGTTCGGTGAGATCCCGCACGCGTTCACAGCGGCGCAGCGGATGTGGGTCACCTTCGCGATCTTCCTCTCGGTGATCGGCTGGGCCTACGCGATCGGCTCGCTGCTCTCGCTGCTGCAGGATCGCAGCTTCCGGCGTGCGGTGGCTCTCCAGCGTTTCGTCGGCGCCGTCCAGCGGCTTCGCGAGCCGTTCTTCATCGTCGTGGGGCACGGCGCGGCCGGTCAGCGGTTGACCCGCTCTCTCGACGCCGTCGGGCGACGGTTCGTGGTGGTCGACAAGGAGGACGACCGGATCACCGCCCTGGAGCTCGGGGCCTACCACGCCGACGCACCAGCCGTGGTCGGTAGCGCCCGCGACACCCGGCTGCTCGCCGCTGCCGGCTTGAACCACCCGCTGTGCGAAGGCGTGCTGGCGCTGACCGGTGACGATGAGGCGAACCTGGCGGTCACCGTGGCCACTGCGCTGCTGCGGCCGGACCTGCGAGTCGTCGCTCGCACCGGTTCACGGGCTGTCGGTGAGCGGATGCAGGCCTTCGGTGCTCCTGACGTGATCAACCCCTTCGACCGGTTCGGGGACCACCTGAGGATCCTCCTGCGGTCACCAGCGTCGTACCAGCTGATGGTCTGGCTCACGAGTCCGGTCGGCACGGAGCTGCCGCCACCGCGTGAACCGTTGTTCCGGCGGCGGTGGGTGGTCTACGGGCGCGGGAACTTCGGGACCGAGGTGGCCCAGGACCTGCGGGCAGAGGGCGTCGAGGTGACGGTCGTGGGTCCGGACGACGAGGACGCGTTCGACCCGGACGCCGTACTCGGTGCGGGCCTGGAGCATGCGTCAGGACTGGTAGCCGCGACAGGCAGTGACACCACGAACCTGTCGCTGACCAAGTACG
This sequence comes from uncultured Actinomycetota bacterium, assembly GCA_963700955.1. GTDB lineage: Bacteria > Actinomycetota > Actinomycetes > Propionibacteriales > Nocardioidaceae > Nocardioides_C. The sequence continues at coordinate 349,985 of CAVOZH010000005.1, forward strand.
CGGCCTCGCTCGACTCCGACCTGTTCCTGGTCGCCCGACAGAACGGGTCCGCGAACTCCCCGCTCTACCGTGCCATCGGCGTCGACCTCGTCCTGGTGCCGGCCGAGATCCTGTTGCACGAGGTGCTGGCCCGGCTGTCGAACCCGCTGTTGCTGCCGTTCCTGCGACAAGTCCCGCACCAGGGAGAGGCGTGGTCCGCCCGCCTCCTGTCACGGCTGACCGAGGCCTGCGGCACGGACCTCGGCAACCTCTGGCGTCTGAGTCTGAGCACCGAGGAGGCGCCCGCCCTGGTGGGCTGGCTGGAAGTGGGCGAGGTGACCGTGGCGGACCTGCTGCGCCGCCCCGAGGACCGGACCCGCACGGTAGCCGCGGTCGTCCTCATGCTGCGGCGGGAGGACGGGACGCACCTTGCTCCTGATGACGATGTCGTCCTGCGTCCGGACGATGAGCTGCTGGTGATCGGGCTGCGGTCGGCGCAGCGGGCAGTCGACCAGACGCTGCATGACGAAGCGACCGCGGAGCACGTCGTCACCGGCCGTTCCGTGGCGACCGGGTGGCTCTGGCGCCGTCTGGCGGGTCGCGACTGAGCCGCGGTCGGTCCGCTGTCGGTCGTGTTGCTGCCTACGCCAGCAGCACGAAGCTGTGGGGGTCCAGGCTCACCTCGGCCGAGCGGCCGTCGGCGTGGCCGAGGTCCCCGAGCCGGCCAGCACCTCTGCGGCGACCACGGGCAGGTGGACGCAGGCGATGTGGCGGTCGTCGTCGAGCCGGCTGGCGATCCGCGTGAGGTCGTAGTTCCTGAGGAAGATCTGGGGCAGGAAGGTCGGGAGCAGCTCGGCATGGCGCTTCAGGGTGTGGGCGAGCTCGAAGAGGTTCTGGTCGTTCAACGAGCTCCAGATTGCCTTCCACAGCTCGTACTGGGTGACCGAGTCGATGCCCGACGCCTCGACGTAGCGGGCGTAGTCGCGGTACGGCGTACGCCGCATCCACGGGGTGCTGTTGTTCGACCGTGGTGTGGAGACGGTGATCGGCGCGACCGTCGCTGTGGCGATCGTCGTGCTGAGCGAGCGGCTGCGTCGCCGCCGGATGCATCCGTCAGACGTCGGGTAGGAGCCGGTGGGTGGCCTCGTCGAGGATGGCCACCACCTCGTCGACGTCACGGCCCGCGGCCACGCCGACCATCGCACCCAGGAACAGTGTGCTGAGGATGCGTGCGGCGGACTCGAGCTCCTCGTCGGTGTAGCCGCTGCGCTCACCCGATCGCAGCGTGTCGCCGATCCAGGCCGCCCGCTCGGGACCGAAGCCGACCAGCCCTTCCGCGTCCGCAAGGGTGGGCGCGCTTCCGACGTACGCCCGGTAGAGGGCCTGGTAGAGCAGGGGCTTCTTGGCCGCCTGCCGCATGATCCGGCGGAAGACCGAACTGAGCCGTTCCGCCGGACTGTCGCCCTCGGGTCGTCGCTGTCGTACGCCCTCGGTGGAGCGGCTGCCCAGGGTCATCAGCGCCTCGACGAGCAGCTGGTCCTTCGAGCTCACGTGCTGGTACGCCGTCGGCACCGACACCTCAGCGCGTGCGGCCACCTGGCGGATGCCGACGGCGTCGTACCCACCCTCGGTCGCGAGCTCGATCGCGGCCTCGATCAACCGGTCACGCGTCGCCGCCCGGGCAGGGGAGAGGACGCGCTGCACGACGCGGCCCTGCGGGGATACGGCTTCCACGCCCGCCAGCCTAGACGCTGTCGTCCGGGGCGGCTAGACAGGTGTCAGGCAGATGGATAGACATGTGGTTGACACGTGTCTACTCGCGTGGTGGACTCCGGGAACCGACCGAGAGCGAGGACCGTCCATGGACCTGCGTGAGACCCCCGCACAGCTCCAGCTTCGCAAGGAGCTGCGCGCGTACTTCTCGAGCCTGCTGTCCGCGGACGAGCGACGCAGCGTCGGCGAGGCCGGAGTCGGCGGAGACCGGTTCCGCGAGGTGGTCGCGATGCTCGGCCGCGACGGCTGGCTCGGCATCGGCTGGCCCACGGAGTACGGCGGGCAGGGTCGGTCGATCGAGGAGCAGTACGTCTTCTTCGACGAGGTCCAGCGGGCCGGGCTGCCGTTCCCCTTCGTCACGGTCAACACCGTCGGCCCGACGCTCATGGAGTACGGCACCGAGGAGCAGAAGCAGGCCTACCTTCCGGGCATCCTCAGGGGCGACATCGTCTTCGCGATCGGCTACACCGAGCCCGACGCCGGCACGGACCTCGCCTCGCTGAAGACCAGGGCGGTCCGCGACGGCGACGAGCTCGTCGTGGACGGTCAGAAGATCTTCACCAGCGGCGCCAACACCGCCGACTACGTCTGGCTGGCCGTGCGCACGGACCCTGACGTCCCCAAGCACAAGGGCATCTCGATCCTGATCGTGCCCACCGACGATCCCGGGTTCTCGTGGAGCCCGATCCAGGCGGTCGGCGGGATGGTCGTGACGGCCACCTACTACAGCGGCATCCGCGTCCCGTCCGGCAACGTGGTCGGCGAGGTCAACGGCGGCTGGCGGCTGATCACCGCCCAGCTCAACCACGAGCGGATCGGCCTGGCGGCTCTCGGCGGCAGGATGATCGAGCTCTGGGAGAACGTCCTCGCCTGGGCGAAGGACACCGGCGTGATCGAGAAGCCGTGGGTCCAGCAGGAGCTCGCGCGCACCTACGCGAAGCTCGAGGCGATGCGGCTGATGAACTGGAAGATGACCGCGGCCGTCGCCGAGGGGAGCCTCACCGGAGCCACGGCAGGTGCGGCCAAGACCTACGGCACCGAGACGCACATCGACGTACAGCGCACACTGACCCAGGTGCTGGGCGCCGCGGGCAGGATCCGTCCCGAGTCGCCGGGTGCGGTCCTGGCCGGCCAGGTGGAGCAGCTCTCGCGCCAGGGCATCGTCAACACCTTCGGCGGCGGCGTGAACGACATCCTGCGCGACATGGTTGCCACCCAGGGCCTCGGCCTCCCGCGAGGTGCACGATGAGCCAGACGTACGACGAGCGGCTGCAGGCCTTCGTCGGCCGGGAGCTGACCCCCTTCAAGCCCGGGCAGGACCCGGTCAACGTGCCGATGATCCGCCACTGGGTCGAGGCCATGGGCGACGAGAACCCGGTCTACCTCTCCGACGAGGCGGCGCGGGAGACCGGCCGGACGGGAACGGTGGCGCCGGCGTCGATGATGCAGGCCTGGACGATGCGGGGCTACGCCGCGACGATGCGCTCCGCCGCCTCCGCCGGGGCCTTCGCAGAGCTCGTCGCGCTGCTCGACGAGGGCGGCTACACCTCGGTGGTGGCCACCGACTCGGAGTTCGAGTTCCACCGCGAGGTGGTGCCCGGCGACCACATCGGGGCCGAGGAGGTCGTCGAGTCGATCTCCCCCGAGAAGAGGACCGCGCTAGGCGACGGCCGGTTCGTCACCACCGTGAAGACCTACCGCGACCAGCGCGGAGCGGTGGTGGCCACGCAGCGCTGGCGCACCCTGCGGTTCAAGCCGGCCCCGTCGCCTGCTCAGCAGGCCGACGCAGGTCAGGCCGAGGCCTCCGACGTGTCGCCGGCCGAGGACGCCAGGGCGCTCAGGCCGCGACCGGCGGTGAACCCCGACAACCAGTTCTGGTTCGACGCCGCCAGGGACCACCGGCTGGTGATCCAGCGCTGTGCCTCGTGCAAGACGCTCCGCCACCCACCCGGGCCGTGCTGCCCGGAGTGCCGGTCGTTCGAGTGGGACACCGTCGAGGCGTCGGGCCGGGCGACGCTCTTCAGCTACGTCGTGGCGCACCACCCCAGGCACCCCGCCTTCGACTACCCGCTGCTGGTCGCCGTGGTCGAGCTCGAGGAGGGCACCCGGCTGATCACCAACCTCGTCGGGGTCGCCCCTGAGGACGTGGTGATCGGCATGCCGCTCACCGTCGACTGGCTGGTCGCCGACCCGGACCTGACCCTGCCGGTCTTCCGGCCGTCATCGGATGAGGAGCACTGATGGACTTCCACCTCGACGAGGAGCTGCTCGCGGTCCAGGGACTGGCTCGCGACATCCTCACCGACAAGGCGGCGACCGACCGGCTGCGCGAGATCGAGCAGACCGCCTCCCGTGTCGACGAGCAGCTCTGGGCCGAGCTCGCGAAGGCAGGGCTGCTCGGCGTCGCCCTGCCGGAGGAGTACGGCGGCGCGGGACTCGGCCTCGACGCGCTCTGCGTCCTGCTGGAGGAACAGGGCCGCCACGTCGCACCGGTGCCGTTGTGGTCCTCGATCGTTGCCGCGACGGCGGTCGCCGTGCACGGGACCGACGCACAGCGCGCGACGCTCCTGCCCGGCGCAGTCGAGGGCACCTGCCGGATCACCGCGGCGCTGGAGGAGTTCGAAGGCGCCGACCCGGCCGTCCCCACCTGCGTCGCGGAGGCCGACGGCGACCACTGGCGGCTGACCGGCACCAAGGCGGTCGTGCCCTCCAGTGCCGGCGCCGACCACCTTCTCGTCTCGGCGACCAGCGCGCTGGGTCCCGGCCTGTTCCTGCTCGACGCCTCGGCCGACGGCGTCACGTGGGAGCCCACCGAGACGACCACCCGCGACCGCGCCGGGAACCTGACCCTGGCGAGTGCGCCGGGCGAGGCGGTCGGCCCACCGGGCAGCGGAGCGCTGTCCTGGACCCTCGACCGGGCAGCGCTCGCCCTTGCCGCGATACAGGTCGGTGTCGCCGAAGGGGCGCTCAAGCTGGCGGCGAGCTACCTCAGCGAGAGGCAGCAGTTCGGGCGCCCCCTGGCCACGTTCCAGTCGGTCCAGCACCAGCTCGCGGACTGCTACATCGACATCGACGCGATGCGGGTGACGCTGTGGCAGGCCGTGACCTCGTTGTCCGACGAGGCGGCCGGCCCCGCACGTCGCGCGGTGCTGGTCGCCAAGTGGTGGGCCGACCAGGCCGGCCTCGACGTCGTCCACCGCGTGCAGCACCTGCACGGCGGGATCGGCGTGGACGTCGACTACCCGGTGCACCGGTACTTCCTCTGGGGCAAGCAGATCGCCGGCACTCTGGGCGGATCAGCAGCCGCCCTCGCGGACCTCGGGGCCGTCCTGGCGGACGAGGAGGTTGCGTCATGACCGTCGTGGCACCCACGCGGAGCATCGCCGAGGTCACAGTCGGCGACACGCTGCCCGAGCTCTCGATTCCCATCACCCGCACCCTGATCGTGGCCACGGCGATCGCGAGCCGTGACTACCAGGACGTGCACCACGACCCCGACCTCGCCGTCGAGCGTGGCTCGAAGGACGTGTTCATGAACATCCTCACCAGCAACGGGCTCGTCGACCGCTACGTCATCTCGTGGGCAGGTCCCGCGTCCGTGGTGAAGAGGATCAAGATCCGGCTCGGTGCACCGAACTACCCCGGCGACACGATGGTGCTCACCGGCTCGGTGACGGCGGTGGACGGCGACCAGGTGGAGGTCGCGGTGCGCGGCGACAACAGCCTGGGCGCCCATGTCAGCGGAACGGTTGTGGTACGGCTTCCCGGACCCGCCGACGAACCCACGTCACCGCAGGCTGCGGAGGCGCAGGCATGACCGGGCTGAGCGGGGCCACCGCGATCGTCGGCATCGGCGCCACGGAGTTCTCGAAGGCGTCGGGGCGCAGCGAGCTCCGGCTGGCATGCGAGGCGGTGCTGGCCGCGATCGACGACGCGGGGCTGAAGCCGTCGGACGTCGACGGCATGGTGACGTTCACCGCCGAGTCGAGCTCGGAGATCCATGTCGCACGCAACACCGGCATCGGTGACCTGACCTTCTTCTCCCGTGTCCCGCACGGTGGGGGAGCCGCCTGCGGCACGATCGCGCAAGCGGCCGCGGCGATCGCCACCGGACTCGCCGAGGTGGTGGTCTGCTGGCGCGCCTTCAACGAGCGGTCGGGCGAGCGGTACGGCCTGGGCCAGGCCAACCGTCCCATGGACACCAACGCCGACCGGGCGGCGTACTCCTGGATGACGCCCTTCGGCCTGTCCACGCCCGCCCAGTGGGTGGCGATGTTCGCCCGCCGCTACATGCACGAGTACGGCGCCACGTCGGAGGACTTCGGCCGCGTGGCCGTGGTCGACCGCAAGCATGCCGCGACCAACCCGAACGCCTGGTTCTACGACCGGCCGGTCACCCTCGAGGAGCACCAGGCCTCTCGCTGGATCGCCGAGCCGCTGCACCTGCTGGACTGCTGCCAGGAGACCGACGGCGGCCAGGCCATGGTCCTCGTCTCGGCCGAGCGCGCCCGGGACCTCCCGAACAAGCCCGCCTACGTCCTCGGCGCGGCACAGGGATCCGGCAAGGACCAGCACATGATGACGTCGTACTACCGGCCGTCGATCTCGGGCATCCCCGAGATGGGCCTGGTCGGCGACCAGCTCTGGGCGCAGAGCGGGCTGCGGCCCGACGACGTGCAGGCAGCCATCCTCTACGACCACTTCACGCCGTTCGTGCTGCCCCAGCTGGAGGAGCTCGGCTTCTGCGGGCGCGGTGAGGCCGCGGGCTTCATCGCCGAGGGCAACCTCGAGCTCGACGGCAGGCTTCCGATGAACACCCACGGCGGCCAGCTGGGGGAGGCCTACCTGCACGGCATGAACGGCATCGCCGAAGGCGTGCGGCTGGTCCGCGGCACGTCGGTGAACCAGCCCCCGTCACTCTCGAACGTCGTGGTCACCGCCGGCACGGGTGTGCCCACCAGCGGGCTGGTCCTCGGAGACGCGTGACCCGCGAGCTACGACCAGTGGGGGACTTCCTGGGGCACCGGTAGGGCGAAGAGGCGCCGCACGACCGCGTAGAGGGCCACGGCCGCGACGGCGATCTCCCAGCCGCGAGTGCCGAGCGTGACCATGAGAACGGTGAGCACCACCGCGAGGACCGCGCCGACCGCCGCCATGTGTACGGCGTCGACCAAACCCTGTGGGTCGCTGGCGTCGTGCCTGGCCGACGCCGACCGGGCCAGCAGAGTGACGAAGGCGCCCATGAACCCGCCGATCAGGAACGACCCGACGAACTGCGCGGGGGGCAGCGTGAACGGCGCGGTGAGCGCGGCAGCCAGGCCGAGCGCGATGGTCAGCCACACGTACGTCGGCGTGGGGCTCGCCGAGGTACCCCAGTCGTCCCGCTCCGTCATGGGCAGCCCCTGGTCGATCATGTTCGCGCTCCGTTTCCCTCCGGCCGATGCCTGTCCCGAGTACCCGCCAGAGCACTGGCGGAAACCGACGCCCACCCGGATGCCGGCCGGCATCTCCGCCCGGCCGGGGACTGCCGTGGCCCGGGGTGCGGGCGGGCGGTGGGTAGGGTGACCACATGTCAGCCCCCGTAGCGTCCGTCCAGGAGGCGGTCGCTCGCGCCCGCGAGGTCGCCCGAGACATCGCAGCTCCGCGTGCGGAGGAGACCGACTCCGGCGTCTGGCCGGAGGAGGCGCTACGCGCCCTCCAGGCGTCTCTCGGCGGACTGGTGGTGCCCTGGGAGGACGGCGGCGCGGGTCTCGGGCTTCGGGCTCTGGTCGCGGTCTGCGAGACCCTCGGCGAGGCCTGCGCGTCGACCGCGATCTGCTTCGGCATGCACAACGTCGCGGCCGCGGTGATCGGAGCCAAGCCGACCGAGCGCCAGCGCAAGGAGTTCCTCCGCCCGATTGCCGCGGGGGAGCACCTGACCACCTTGGCGCTGTCCGAGCCCGGCACTGGTGCTGAGTTCTGGCTGCCCCAGACCCGGCTCACCTCCGAGGACGACGGCTGGCGGGTCAACGGTGAGAAGAGCTTCGTGACCAACGGGTCAAAGGCCGACTCCTACGTCCTGTCCACCGTCGCGGCCGACCCTGGAGCTCCCGCCGGCGAGTTCTCCTGCGTCGCGGTCTGGGGAGACAGCCCCGGTCTCTCCTGGCACGGCAGCTGGGACGGCATCGGCATGCGTGGCAACTCGTCACTCGCCGCACGGCTCGACGACGTCGCGGTCGGCCCGGACGCTCTCCTCGGCGCTCCAGGCGACCAGATCTGGTACGTCTTCGAGGTCGTCGCGCCCTACTTCCTCACGGCCATGGCCGGCACCTACCTCGGCGTCGCGCAGGCTGCACTGGCCGAGGCGACCGAACACGTGAAGCGGCGCCGTCACAGTCACACGGGCCGCACCATCTCGAGCCAGCCCGTCCTCCAGCACCGGCTCGGCGAGCTGTGGGCGCAGGTGCAGTCCGCCCGCCGGCTCGTGTACTGGGCGGCCGAGGAGGCCGACGCCGCAGGCCCCGACGCCCTGCCCGCGATCACCGCGGCCAAGGCGCACGTCGCCGACACGGCGGTCGCCGTGGCCAACGAGGCGATGACCCTGGTCGGTGGGATCGGCTATCGCGACCAGCATCCGGTGGAGCGGCACCTGCGAGACGCCCGCGCAGCCCACGTCATGAGCCCCACGACGGACATCCTGCGGACCTGGACCGGACGCGCCCTGCTCGACGTACCTCTGCTGGGGACCTGACCGCGACGATGGGGAAGCTTCTGCTCGTCGCGGTCGACGCCGACGAGGCATCGACGCTGGGGTCTGTGTTCGGGGGGGACTGCCAGACCGTCGCGACCGACGACCTGGGGCCGGCGCTCGATGGCGCAGTGGACACAGTCGTGGTCGGCAGCCAGACGCAGTCGCCGCTCACTGCGGTGCAACACGTCCACCGTTCCCGGCCGCTGTGCGGAGTCGTCCTCCTCACCACCCCCGACACCGACGCCGAGCTGCGCAGGGCGGCGATGTACGCACCGGGGATGCCCGCGTCCTTGAGCATCCTGGAGTCGCGCAGCCCCGACCTCGTCGCCGGCGTGCGCGAGACGCTCGAGGCCAGCCGCCTGCGGCGCGCCCATCAGGAGACCCTGTCCGCGGTGACCGCACGCGAGACGGTCGCCACCCCGCACACCCTCGCGCCCGCCTCGCTCGGGGCACTCCTCGACCACGCGCCCTTCGGCGTCCTCGTCGGCGACCTCGACGCGCGGCTGGTCACCTGGAACCGGTGGGCCGCAGAGCTCCTGCAGCTCTCCAACGACACCGCGGGGCAGACCATCCCCGCGCTCTTCCCGTCGCCGGACTATCTGGACGCGGCCTTCGCGCTGGCTCGCACGGGACGGCTGGGTGAGGCCGGCGCCGCCTCGATCGTCGAGGGGCCCGGTGACTCCGCGGTCGAGGTCAGCACGGCTCCCACACGTCTCGAGGGCGGCGACGAGGCCGTGCTCGTCCTCATCCAGGACGTGAGCGCCCGGCGGCGGGCCGAGCGGACCCGGGACCGTCTCGCGGAGCACGTGGGGCTCCTCGGGAGGGTCTCCGAGGCGCTGGCCGGGACGCTCGACGTGGAGCGGGCGCTGCGCCGTCTCTCCGACCAGATGGTCCCGGGACTCGCGGACTGGGTGAGCCTGCAGACCTACGACGCCCGCGGCCAGAGCAGGCGTGTGGTCGTGCGCCACCGCGACCGCAGCATGGAGGCGGAAGCCGAGACCGTCCGCGAGGGCCTCATGGCCGGCCTGGGCGACACCTCCCCGAGCAGGCGGGTCGTGGTGAGCGGGCAGCCGGTGCTCCTGCCCACGGTGGCCGAGGCGGAGCTCGAGGAGTTCATCCCCGAGGAGCAGACGCGGAAGGTGGTCAGCCGGATGGGCGTCGGGAGCGTCGTCTCGGTGCCGCTGCCCGGCCGCGACGAGGTGCGAGGGTCGATGTCCCTCGTGAGGACCGCCGACTCCCCGCCGTACACACCGGAGGACCTCGCCATCGGGGTCGAGGTCGGCCGCCGGGCAGGCGTCGCGCTCGACACCCTGTCGCTGTACGCCCGGCAGCGCGACCTCGCCGCCGAGCTGCAACGCAGCCTGCTCACCGACCCGCCGCAGAACGAGCAGACCGAGGTGGTGGTGCGGTACGTCGCCGCAGCGGAGGAGGCGCAGGTCGGCGGCGACTGGTACGACGCGTTCCTCCAGCCCGACGGGAGCACGGTCCTCGTCATCGGCGACGTCATGGGGCACGACGACCGAGCGGCGGCTGCGATGGGTCAGCTGCGGGCGCTCCTGCGTGGGATCGGCTACACGACCGGCACCGGTCCCGCCGAGATGCTGGGTCGGCTCGACGACGCGATCGAGGGGCTGCGTGTTCAGACCACCGCGACCGGCCTGGTCGTGCGGATCGCACCGCGGGACCCCGGCGACACGGGGCCCGCTCACCTGCACTGGTCCAACGCCGGCCACCCGCCGGCGATCGTGGTGCCGCCGCGGGGTGGCGCCGTGGCGCTCGAGAACGCCGAACCCGACCTGCTGCTCGGCGTCCTGGCGCACACGGACCGTCAGGAGACCCCTGCCTGCCTGGACCCCGGTGGCACGCTCCTGCTCTACACCGACGGCCTCATCGAGAGGCGCGGCGAGTCCATCGAACAGGGTGTGGCCACGCTGATCGCCGCTGTCGACCGGTTCGCGGAGCTGCCGCTTCCGGTCATGTGCGACCGGGTGCTCGCCGAGCTGCTCCCCGACGACAACGACGACGACGTGGCGCTGGTCGCCGTGCGACTGCGCGGTGCCGACCCGCGTGATACGGCGGATGGCGCGGCGGGTCTCGCAACGGGTGCCGCAGGCCCGGGAGCGTGACACAGTAGTCAGGGTGAGCAACGTCGAGAGCCTCCCCGAGGAGATCGAGCCGGCCAGCCTCCCTGCGAGCGGCCCCGCCCGCCCGACGGGCCACCCTCCTGTCGAGGTCGTCACCTCTCGCGACGTGCCGCTCGGCGGTCCCCGGGCGATGACGGTGCGCCGTACCCTTCCGCAACGTCGGCGCTCCATGATCGGGGCATGGTGCTTCGTCGACCACTACGGTCCTGACGACGTCACGCGCACCGGAGGCATGGACGTGCCCCCGCACCCGCACACCGGCCTCCAGACGGTCAGCTGGCTGTTCACCGGGGAGATCGAGCACCGCGACAGCCAGGGAGCGCACGCAATGGTGCGACCCGGCGAGCTGAACCTGATGACCGGCGGACACGGCATCGCGCACTCCGAGGTGTCGACGCCGGACACCACCACCCTTCACGGAGTGCAGCTCTGGCTCGCCCTGCCCGACCATGCGCGTGACGCCCCGCGCGACTTCGCGCACCACGCGCCTCGCGAGACCCGGCTCGACGGAGGGGCGGCACGAGTGTTCCTCGGGTCGCTCGCCGGTGACACCTCGCCGGTCCGCACGTTCAGCCCGCTTCTCGGGGCCGAGGTCGTGGTCGACGCCGGCGCCGAGGTGGTCCTCGACGTCGATCCGGCGTTCGAGCACGGCGTCCTCGTGGACACCGGCCCGGTCCGCCTCGGCGACACCGAGCTCGCCCGCGCGCAGCTCGGGTACGTCGGCCCCGGCACCGGGCGTCTCGTCCTCGCCAACCCGACCGCCGAGCGCGCCCGGGTCCTGCTCCTCGGCGGCGAGCCCTTCGGCGAGCAGATCGTGATGTGGTGGAACTTCGTCGGCCGCTCCCACGAGGACATCGTCGCCTTCCGCGAGGACTGGGAGCGTGAGACCGAGCGCTTCGGCCGCGTCGAGGGGTACGCCGGGCAGCCGCAGCGCCTTCCCGCGCCACCGTTGCCCAACGCCCGGATCATGCCGCGCAGCTCGCCTCCGGGCCCGGGCGACAGGAGCGCCTGGGGCTGACAGGGTGGGCCGGGTGAACGTACTCCGCACACCCGACGACAGGTTCCACGACCTCCCCGACTTCGACTACGAGCCGCGATACGCCGAGATCCCCGACGGCGAGGGCGGCCGGCTGCGTATGGCCTATGTGGAGGCGGGCCCGTCGCATGGGCCGGTGGCGCTCCTGCTGCACGGCGAGCCGACCTGGTCGTTCCTCTACCGCCACGTCATGCGGGAGCTCGCCGGGGCCGGCATCCGATCGGTCGCGGTCGACCTCGTCGGGTTCGGGCGCTCCGACAAGCCGGAGAGCACCGCGGACCACTCGTACGCCCGCCACGTCGAGTGGGTCCGCGCGCTCGCCTTCGACGTCCTCGACCTGGGCGAGGTGACCCTCGTCGGCCAGGACTGGGGCGGCCTGATCGGGCTCCGCCTGGTGGCCGAGCAGCCCGACCGGTTCGCGTCTGTCGTCGCGGCCAACACGGGCCTCCCCACCGGGGACCACGACATGCCTGAGGTGTGGTGGCAGTTCCGCCTCGCGGTCGAGAAGGCCGAGGACCTCGACATCGGTCGCCTCGTGCGGGCCGGCTGTGTCCGCCCGATGGCGGCGGAGGTGCGGGCGGCGTACGACGCACCGTTCCCCTCGGAGGAGTACAAGGCCGGTCCCCGCGCGATGCCGACGCTCGTGCCGACCGCGCCTGACGACCCCGCGACCGAGGCGAACCGTGCGGCCTGGTCGGTGCTCACGACCTGGGACCGTCCGTTCCTGGTCTCGTTCAGCGACTCCGACCCGATCACCGCGGGCATGGCGCCGATCCTCCGGCGCAGCATCCCCGGCGCCTCCGGGCTCGACCACCCGGTGGTCGAGAACGCCGGCCACTTCCTGCAGGAGGACGCCGGCGAGAGGCTCGGCGAGGTCGTCGCGGAGTTCATGCGCCGCTGACGCCGAGCGTTGGTGGTGGTGCGTACCCAGGGTGAGCCCGCTCGCGCCGGCCTGGTTCACCGGAGCCGGCACCGGCGGCGGCTCGAGCGGTTTCCTACGACGAGTTCGACCCTGAGCACACCGCTTCCCGGTCCTCGTACGTCGGTGCGGTGGCACCCGCGTCCGCCGTACGTCGGTGCAGCGCAGCCGAGGTCAGGAGCACGACCAGGCCTCCTGCCGACAGCGCGGCACCGACCCAGCTCGGGGCGGTGTACCCCCAGCCCGCCGCGATCACGAGGCCGCCCAGCCAGGCGCCCAGGGCGTTGGCGGCGTTGAGGGAGGCGTGGTTCATCGCCGCACCCAACGTCTGCGCATCGCCGGCGACCTGCATCAGCCGCATCTGCAGGTTCACCACCAGGACGGAGCCGACCGTGGCCACGAGGAAGACCGTGACCATGCCCGGCACGGGGTGGTGAGCCGTGGCCGTGAACAGCGCCAGCGACAGCCCCATGGCGATCGCGCTGGCGATCAGGGAGCGGAAGATCGACCAGTCCGCGAGGCGGCCACCGAGCATCGTGCCGACCACGCCGCCCACCCCGAAGGCGAGCAGGTAGAGCGGGACGGCGGACCTCGGCAGGCCAGCGACGTCGGTGACGGTCGGGGCGATGTAGCTGTACATCGCGAACATGCCGCCGAAGCCGATCGCGCCGACCAGCAGGGTGAGCCACACCTGCGGCTTGGCGAAGGCGCGGAGCTCTCGTCGTCCGGTCGCGCTCGAGTCGGCAGGAGTGGCCGGCACGAAGAGTGCGACCAACGCCATCGTGAGGGCGCCGAGCAGCGTGACTGCCCAGTAGGCCGACCGCCAGCCGAGGTGCTGCCCCATCCACGTCGCCGCGGGCACGCCGACGACGTTGGCGACGGGCAGACCGAGCATCACCAGGCTGACCGCACGCCCCCGTCGCGCCGGTTCCACCAGGGCGGCGGCGACGAGCGAGGCGACGCCGAAGAACGCTCCGTGCGGAAGTCCCGCGAAGAAGCGCGCCGTTGCGAGGGCATCGAAGCTGACCGCCAGCGCACTGGCGGCGTTGCCGAGGGCGAACGCCGCCATGAGCAGGAGCAGCAGCGCCCGACGAGGCAGTCGTGCCCCGAAGATCGCGATCAAGGGTGCGCCGACGACCACGCCCAGGGCGTAGGCGGAGATCACGTGGCCCGCGGTCGGGATGGACACGCTCACGCCGGCGGCGATCTCGGGCAGGAGACCCATCGTCACGAACTCCGTCGTACCGATGGCGAAGCCGCCCATGGCCAGGGCGACGGTGGCCAGGGCGATGTGGCGGATCGAGCCTCGTGCGGAGGTGCTGGGGGCAGACGTGGTGGTCGTCAAGAGCAGGGGTCCTCGTGGTGGGGGAGCCGGCGGTCACGATCAGTCGAGGGGCGCGCAGAACCGCCCAAATGGCCCAACAGCGGCCAGGACCCGGCGTATTCCGCCCGGCCTACCTACGAGCCGGTGACCTGGCGCCTGTCGTCGGGCAGCCTCCGGGTCAGCCCGACCCGGTCGAGGTGCTCGAGCAGCGGCAGGACGACCCTGCGGCTGGTGCCGAGCCGCACCCGCGCCTCGCTCGTCGTGAACGGCTGAGGCAGCTCCGACAGCCAGGTCGCAGCCAGCCGGTCCGCCTCGGGCAGGAGCACGATGCCGGGCGCCGGCCGAAGCAGCAGCCCGGCCTTGGCAGCCGCGGCAGCGCCCTTGTTGTCGAGTCCCAGCTCGCGAAGTCGGTCCGCGGTCGGGGCCGCGAACGGCTCCGCCTCGAGGTGCTGCCGCACAGCCTCCACCGCGCGCCGCAACCCCGCCGGGAGTACGACGGACCGTCCGCTCGTCACGCGTCCCGCCTCGACCCGGAGGGGCGGACGGATCGCCGCGCGCACCAGCTCGACCGAGGGCAGTCCGACGCGCTCGGCGAGCACGGCCAGCGGAACCCCACGGTCCAGCGGCGTGGCGCTCTCCTGCTCCGTCACAGCCGCCTGGACCTCGGCGGCCGCGGCGGCCGACCGCTCGTCGCTGACCAGCCACCCGTCCGCGGACACCACGGCAGCGGCCGCGATGCTCGCGTCGTCGACCGCGACGCCCATGCGCCGCAGCTGGTCCGTGGCCACGATGCCTCGCCGAGTCACCTCGTCTGCGAGGTCGGGTCCGCTGACCGAGGCCAGGGCCTTCGCGCGCTGGGCGGCCGCTCCGCGTCGGCCCAGCGGGGGAGGAGAGGGGTCGAGGACGTTCACGCCCCAGACCCGACGGCTGCCGGGATCGCGCAGCAGCGCACGGTCGCCGATCCGCAACGGCAGCGGCTGGTCGAGGCGCAGCCGGACGAGCTCGTCGGACAGGGGCCGGCAGTGGGCGGCGACCGAGGTCGCCCCGACGTGGAGCAGCGGTCGCTCCGGGGGCGGCCCACCATGCGGTGAGGTGATCCGGACGTCCAGCAGGTCCCCCTGGTGCCAGGCGTCGGGGGTGACGAGGGCGCTGCCGCGGTCGAGTCCGGTGAGGTCGTCACCGGTGAGGTTGAGCGCGACGCGCGCGACCCCGCTCGCCGACTCGACGCCGCGCCCGAGCGACTGGACCGCCCGCACCCGGAACGTTGCCCCACCCGACGCGAGGGGGTCGCCGACCCGCACCGTCCCGGCCGGCAGGGTGCCGGTCACGACGGTGCCGGCGCCCTTGACCGTGAACCGGCGGTCGACCCAGAGCCGGACGTCCGCCTCGGGATCCGGTGTAGGCAGTGCTCCGACCAGGTCGACCAGGTGCGCTCGAAGCTCGTCGAGCCCTGCTCCCGTGTGGGCGCTGACCGGGACGACCGGGGCGCCGCTCAGCGACGTGCCCGCGATCTCGGCCTGGGCCCGGGCTACAGCCGGGGCGGGATCCGCGAGGTCGGACCGCGAGACGGCGACCACCCCGTGGCAGACACCGAGCGCGTCGAGGGCGGCGAGGTGCTCCGCGGCCTGAGGCATCCACGGGTCGTCGGCAGCCACCACGAACAGCACCGCGGGAACCGGTCCGATGCCCGCGAGCATCGTGGAGATGAACCGCTCGTGCCCGGGCACGTCCACGAAAGCCACGTCCCCGACCGAGCCGAGTGACGTCCACACGTAGCCGAGCTCGATGGAGAGCCCCCGCCGGTGCTCCTCCTCGAGACGGTCCGGGTCGCTGCCGGTCAGGGCGCGGACCAGGGTGGACTTTCCGTGGTCGACGTGGCCGGCGGTGGAGATGACGTGCACCGGTCAGCACTCCGGGGAGCCGGCGGCCCGTCGTACGGCTCGGGCCAGGACGGCGTCCTGCGCCGGCGGCACCGTGATGAGGTCCAGCATGAGCCGGCCCCGGGCGACGTACCCGACCACGGGCGGTTCGCCGAGCCGCAACGGCGCAGCGAGGCCGGCCGGGAGGGAGACTGCTGCGCTCGGGATCTCGACCCCGGGAGCTCCTCCGCCGCCCACCGCGGCCGACGACGAGACGGCTTCAGCGGGCACGTCAGCGGACAGCTCGGCGGCGAGCTTCTCGGCGCGAACCATGAGGTCGTCGGCCGACGTGGTGAGGGCCCGGGCGACCGGCGGCGGAGGGCCGGTCAGCGTCGCCTCGAGCGCGGCCAGCGTGAGCTTGTCGACGCGCAGCGCGCGGGCGAAAGGGTGTCGTCGCAGACCCTCGACGAGCGGGGCGCGTCCCATGAGCAGGCCGCACTGGGGTCCACCGAGCAGCTTGTCGCCCGATGCGGTGACCAGGTCTGCGCCCGCGCGGAGAGCGGCCGAGGCACTCGGCTCGTCGGGAAGCCGGGGATGCGGTGCCAGGAGCCCGGACCCGATGTCGGCCACGACGGGGACCGGCAGGGTCGCGAGCTCGGCCACCGGCACCGTCGAGGTGAAGCCCTCCACGACGAAGTTCGAGGGATGCACCTTCAGGACGAACGCCGTGTCGTCGTCGAGGGCGGACTCGTAGTCGGAGAGGCGGACCCGGTTGGTGGTGCCGACCTCTCGCAGGGTGGCTCCGACCGACTCGACCAGCTCTGGGATCCGGAACCCGTCACCGATCTCGACCATCTCGCCCCGGGCGACCACCACGTTGCGGCCCATGGCCAGGGCGCACGTGACCAGCGCAAGGGCGGCGGCCCCGTTGTTGACGACGTGCACGGTCTCGGCGTCGGGCACCGCGGCGGAGAGCGCGGCCATAGCCGACCTGCCACGGCGACCACGGCGGCCGGACGCGAGGTCGAGCTCGACGTCGGTCGCGCCCGCGGCCACGGTGACGGCGTCGACGGCGGCTTCGGACAGCGGCGCCCGGCCGAGGTTGGTGTGTACGACGACTCCGGTGGCGTTGAGCACGGAGCGCATGGCGGTCGCCGTGGGGGGAACCAGCCGGATGGCCTCGTCGGCGACGTCCGCGGGGGAGATGTCGCCGACGCGGCATCGGTCCAGGGCCTGTCGCACCGCCTGTTTGACCAGCTGCTCACCGACGCGCCCCGCCGCCTCGCGCAGGCGTGGGTCCGCGAGTACGTGGTCGGTCCTCGGCGTCGAGCGACGCTGGTCGGTCACGGCATGCCCTTCCCAGAAGTCCGGCGTCGCCCCGCGGCGCGTGCCGCCATCCTATGCAGGCTCCTAAGCCTGGGGGTCAGGCCTGGATGACGGCCAGGATCTCGCGGATCTCCGGCTTCGCCGCGTAGGCCCCGGCTTCGAGGAAGGCGGCCTGCACGATCTGGTCGACCCGCTCGCCGGCCATGAAGTCGTTGCCCATGGCGCGCTGCTCCTCCTCGCCGGGCCGGAACACCACCACCGACGTCCCCTCCTCGCGGAGCGACTTGACCTCTCGTCTGGCCAGCCGGGTGGCGTGCCAGCGAGAGGTGCCGTACGGGTCCGTCGGCAGGCCGCTCGGTCCCGACATCGGCGAGACGACGACGACGAGGTCGAGCTCCCGGCTGCGCAGCGTGGCTGCGTTGGTGGGCGAGTGTGCCCCGCCGTCGACGTAGGTGTGGTTGTCGATCCGGACGGGCGCGAAGTAGCCGGGCACGGCGCACGACGCGGCGACGGCGAGGTGGAGAGGTACGGCGGGCGTGCCCGGCCTGCCGAAGACGACTCGTCTGCCGTCTCGTCGGCGCACGGCGCAGATCCACAGGTCCTGCTCCGGCCACTCGCGACCCTCGATCTCACGCAGCGCGGTCAGCTGCTCGGTGATGTCGTGCTTGCCCGGTGCGAGCAGAGCGAGGCCGGCGGTCATCGGCCGGAAGTGCCACGGCCGGACGACCACGTGCTGCAGCATGTGCCGGCCGGGCAACGACGGAGGCCGGCGCAGCAGGCCGCTGAACCGGAACGGCTCGAACACCGGTTTCTCCTCGCCGAAGAGGTCCTCGAGCAGCTGCCCCTCCGCGGACAGTGGGGCTCGCACGGTCCAGGCGGCCAGCTCGCTGGCAGGGACGCCGCTGCGCAGCAGGGTCCCCGTGATGGAGCCGGCAGAGGTGCCGACGACCACCTCGACGGTGCGTGGGTCCCAGCCGAGGTCGTGCTCGAGGGCGGCAAGGACCCCGGCGTGGTAGGCCTGACCCACCACGCCACCCGCGCCAAGCACCAGTCCCACTCGGGCCACCTCACAACCCTAAGCCGGGCAGTGACGCCGCCGGGCGGGTCGAGCTGCCGCGCCACCGACTCCTGAGGGGTCGTCCAGACGGGTGGACCGGAGCCTTGCCCGGCGACTGTCATGGCGTAATCATGATTACATGATTACCAATGAAGGGCAGGAGCGGGTGCGAGGCTGGTTCACCGGCCGTCTCCCCGACGAGTGGCAGAGCTCCCCGCCGCGGATCACCGTGGACCGCGAGGAGATAACGGTGATGCTGAACCTCCCCGATGTCCGGCTGGGGGAGGGAGTCAGCGAGCCTGAGGCAGCCGAAGCGCGAGCCGGCAGGACCAGGGCCTTCCGTGAGGAGACCCGTGACGCCCGGATCGCAGTCGCCCGCGAGGCGGAACACCGGTTCGACCGGAAGGTCTCCTGGGGCGTCGTCATCGGTGGACGGGAGGAGCTGTTCACCCACATCGCGGTGCCCGTGATGACCCGGCTCAAGCAACCGCAGCGGCAGGTCCTCGACACCCTGATCGAGGCCGGCGTGGCACGCTCGCGCTCCGAGGCACTTGCCTGGTGCGTACGACTCGTGGAGCAGCACGCGGACAGCTGGCTCAGCGAGCTGCGCGAAGCCATGACGCACGTCGCGCACGTGCGCGACAAGGGCCCGACCGCCTGAGGGGCCGGGACGTGCGGACGTAGTCTGGGAGGTCCGAGGAGCGAACGTTTGACCACTGTCCAGCAACAGCCCGCACTCCGCAGCGGCGAGCCGCGCGGGCGATGGGTCGTCCTGGTCACCGTGCTGGGCTCCGGGATGGCGTTCCTGGATGCCACCGTCGTCAACGTCGCCCTGCCGGCGATCGGCCGTGACCTGGGCAGCGACCTGGCCGGACTCCAGTGGACCGTCAACGGCTACACGCTCACCTTGGCCGCGTTCATCCTGCTGGGCGGGTCGGTCGGTGACCGGTTCGGGAGGCGGCGCGTCTTCGTGGTCGGTGTGGTGTGGTTCGCGGCTGCCTCGATGCTTTGCGGCCTCGCTCCCAGTCTCCCCCTGCTGGTGGCGGCGCGGGCGCTCCAGGGCGTCGGCGGTGCACTGCTGACGCCTGGCAGCCTTGCGATCCTGCAGGCGTCGTTCCGCGAGGAGGACCGGGGGCGGGCCATCGGCTACTGGTCCGGGCTCGCCGGAGTCGCTGGAGCGGTCGGGCCGCTCCTGGGTGGCTGGCTCGTGGAGGCGGCGAGCTGGCGGCTCGTCTTCCTCGTCAACGTGCCGATCGCCGCTGTCGTCGCCGTCGCGGCCGTCCGACACGTGCCGGAGACCTCGGATCCGCACTCTGCGGGCTTCTTCGACGTCGCCGGGGCGTTGGTCTGCGCGCTCTCACTCGGCGCGATCACCTACGCCCTCGTCTCCTTCGGTGCCGGCGGCGGCACGGTGCTGAGCTGGGCCTCGCTCCTCCTGGGAGCGGCCGCCGCGGTCGCGTTCGTCCGGATCGAACGGGGCTCGACCAGCCCCATGCTGCCCCTCGGACTCTTCGGCTCGAGCCTGTTCCGAGCGGTGAACGAGGTCACCTTCGTCGTGTACGCCGCACTCGGCGGGGTGTTCTTCATGCTCGTGATCACGCTGCAGGTCGTCGCGGGGTTCTCGCCGATCCAGGCCGGAGCTTCGCTGCTCCCTGTCACGGTGCTGATGCTCGTCCTCTCCGGACCCGCAGGATCGGTCGCGCACCGCATCGGGCCGCGCCTGCCGCTGACCCTGGGCCCGTTCCTTGCCGCAGCAGGCGTGCTCATGCTGGCTGCCGTCGACTCCAGCGCCTCGTACCTCACCGACGTCCTCCCCGGTGTCGCCCTCTTCGGCCTCGGGCTCTCCGTGACGGTCGCCCCGCTGACCGCGACCGTGCTGGCGGCCGCCCCCGTCAGTCGCGCCGGGGTGGCCAGCGGGGTGAACAACGCCGTGGCACGGACCGCCGGACTCCTCACCGTCGCCGCGCTGCCCGCCATCGGTGGCCTGTCCGGCTCGTACGCCGACCCCAGCGCACTCCAGGCGGCGTACACGCGGTCCATGGTGTTCTGTGCCGGACTGCTCGCAGTAGGAGCAGCGCTCTCGGTCGTGCTGGTCAGGCCCACGCCTGAGGCAGTGCCCGAGGAGCTGCCGCAGCCGCCGGAGAGTCCATGCCGGATGCACTGTGCGGTGTCCGGGCCGCCGCTGCACCCCTCGGACCTCGGACCTCCGACGCCGAGGAGGTCGCAGCGCCGATGAGACAAACCGTCTCGAGGGCCGGATCCCGGGTGCGCCGGGGTCCGGGGTGCCTACTGGAAGGGATGAGCGTCAGATGGCTGTACGACGATGGGCCGAGCTGACTCGGCCGCAGCGCGCTGCGTTGGTCGTGATGTCGTCGATCCAGGTGACCCTCGCGGTCGCTGCGTGGACGGATCTGGCACGGCGGCCCGCGTCCAAGGTCAACGGAAGCAGGGGGCGCTGGGCCGCGGTTATCGGCGTCAACTTCATCGGCCCTATCGCGTACTTCCGGTGGGGTCGCAAGCCCTAGGCCGAACCGGTCTATGCCGCCGCGGGCTGGTGAAACAGGGCGTTCCGGCCGTTCGTGCCGTCCCCGGATTCGTTGTGTCCGCGTACTTCTGCATGGCCTGAAAAGAAGCGCGGATCTGTGCTGTCATCGACGTGAGGCCAGCTCGACGGGGCAGATGAGCTGAGGAAGGCGCCGCGATGAACCCGCCGCGAGAGACCAGGTTCGCCCTCGTCCTCAACGGCGGTGTGAGCCTCGCCGTGTGGATGGGTGGTGTCACGCACGAGCTCAACCGGCTCCGCCTGGCCTCGCTCAGCGGGACCCGTCCGCTCAACGACGCGGAGGCGGCAGTTCACGACGCCTGGGTCGAGATCCTCGACAAGACTTCCCGCAAGGCGGTCGTCGACACCATCGCCGGCACCAGTGCCGGGGGGCTGAACGGCACTCTGCTCGGCGCTGCCATCGCGAGCGGTAGAGACCTCCCGGACCTGAAGGCCACCTGGTCCCAGCTCGCCGCCCTTCGGCCCGGCAGGCTGTTGCGACGCGGTGGCGAGCCGTCGAGCTCGATGTTCGACGGCGACTTCTTCCACCGCCAGATCACCGCACTGCTGACCGAGATGCCGGAGCGGAACCCGGTCGCCCGCCCACGCGACGTCACGCTTCTCGTCACTGCCACAGCCCTCGACCCCCGACCGACGCCGATCCGCCTCGAGGCCGACGGGCGTGCGGCCGTGGTCGACAGTCGCCGTGTCTACCGCTTCGAACGCAGTACCGACGACCACGGCGCCGTCAAGGACGACTTCACCGAATCCCGGAACTCCATCGCGCTGGCATCCCGGGCGTCAGCCTCGTTCCCGGTCGCGTTCGAACCCGTGTGGGAGACGAACGCCCTGCGTGAGTTCCGCGAGCAGGGCCCAGGCAAGTCGAAGAGCTCCTGGCTGATCGACGGGGGTGTCCTCGACAACGCGCCTTTCGAGCCGCTGATGGAGACGCTCCGAGCACGGCCCGTAGGGGCGCCCTTCGACCGGGTGGTGCTGTACGTGACCCCGTCGCCCGGAGCTCCCGGGGCCCCCGACGGCCTCGGCAGCCACCCAAGCGCCAGCAAGGTCCTGGGGCGGGTCCTCAGCGTGGCTCGCGGGCCCGACCAGCGTCTGGACTTCCAGGAGCTGCGCCAGGCGTTCGAGCGGATGGGCTTCACACGCTCGGCGCCGCACGACGCGATCTCCCGGCTCATGTGCTCTCCCGAACCCTTCATGGACACCTCTGACGCCTTGCTGGCTGCCGAGCAGTGGTTCGACACCTACCGCAGCTCCCGAGCAGAGGCGGTCGAGCGCTGGCTCATGTCTCTCGGCGGTGACGTCCCGTTGGCGGTGCCGGTGCTCACCGAGCTCCATCCGGACGAGCTGCGGTCGGTGCCGGCCAAGCTGGTGTACCCGGACCAGCACTGGGGCTGGGGTGTGGCGACGGCTGAACGAGCACTGCGGTGGTGGGGAAGGGCGCTCGTCGACTACTCCGCGCGCAACCCGGACGCCACCACCGGCGAAGCGTTCGCAAGGCTGGAGACCTCACAGCGACTGGTGGCTCGGCTCGGGGGCCGGCTCGAGACACACATGAACGCAGACCTCGGGTCGACACCCAGCACCCGGGCCACGCGGTTGAACGCCTTCTACACGACCAGGGTCGACGCTGAGATCCGAGCGGCAGTCGACGCCACGGCTCAGGCCATCACCGCTCTCCCGATGCGGGACGGCATGGATGCCGCCACCTTCATCAACTTCACGTTGGCTGTCGAGGTCATCAGCGCGGCACTTGCCTGGGGTGTCCACTCCGATGGTGACGTCCCCCGGTTCCGTTACCGCCAGATCACCCCGGCCGCCGAGTCGATCGTCGACATCGGCGAGGTGACCAACGGCCGGGACTGGTCGAGCCGCAAGCTGTACGGGCAGCGCTGGGGCCACTTCGGCGCCTTCGCCGGCGAGCGCGGCAGGGAGGCGGACTGGCTGTGGGGGCGCCTCGACGGAGCCAGCGCACTGTGCGACTACCTGCTGGAGTCCGTGGAGGGAGGGCAGGGGCTCCGGAAGAGGTTGGCCGACGCGATCCTCGAGGCAGAGGGCACGACCGAGGACGGGCTCAGGGAAGCGGGCGCTCGGGCGAGCTCCACCAGGCTCATGGATCTCCTGCTCGAAACGGAACGGACCGACCGCCGGGTCGCCGTGGACCTGCTCTGGCGCAGGGCGGTCGACCTCATCGACCAGGTGGGCGAGAGGGACCCGAAGAGGCTCGCTCCCGGTCAGGTGCTGCGGGTCTTCGGCGACCCCACCTGGACCAAGCGCGATCTCCCGAAGAGGACGTCGTTCAAGATCCGGCTCTATGCACTCGCTGTCCGATGGTACGGCGCACCGGTGCGCTGGCTGGCTCGGCGACAGCTGGCCAAGTCTCTCGACGGTCCCGAGAACAGCGGTGTCAGTCCTGAGTAGAGAGCACCTGGATGACGGTCTCTCCGGGGCATTCGGCCGACTCCCGGATGGCCCAGCGCCCGTGGAAGCTGTTGCCCCTCCACTCCGCTTCCGCGTCGTGCTCCTCGGTCTCGCCGTTCTCGAC
Organism: uncultured Actinomycetota bacterium; assembly: GCA_963700955.1. Taxonomy (GTDB): domain Bacteria; phylum Actinomycetota; class Actinomycetes; order Propionibacteriales; family Nocardioidaceae; genus Nocardioides_C. Next base: position 373,234 of record CAVOZH010000005.1, read on the forward strand.
GACAAAGCCGGCGTCCACGACGTCGTGGTTCATGAAGTCGAGGATGGCCTTGAAGTCCACGGAGGACACACCGGTGACGATGGTGCCGTCGGCCCCGCGGTCCTCGGCGTTGTAGACCGTGGTCTCCGGCGGGAAGGGCCAGTCGGAGGGGAAGCCGTCACCGTAGGGCGTCGGGGCGGTCTTCGCGTCGGCGCGGCAGGTGCTCACGTCGGCGGCCTGCTCCATGTCGTGCTCGGCCTGCTTCTGCTCGGCACTCTCGCACGCCGAGGTCGACCCGGCGAGGACCGCCGCGGCGAAGGCGGCCGCGGCGATCCGTCCTCGAAGGGTCATGGGGTGACGGTCCGGAGCAGCTTGTTGTCGCTCTCGTTCGACTCCACCAGCCCGTTCTGCGGGTCGGTCACCGCGGTGACGGTGTGCGTCTTCTTGCCGCTGGGCTTCCAGGTGACGCTCAGCGTCTTGGACTCACCGGCCGCCAGGTCGGTCGGCGCGGTCAGGCCGACCTGCTTCCGCTCGTCGAGCACCTGGGTCCGCACCCCGCTGACCGCCTGGTTCCCGGTGTTCTCGACCACCATCGTGGCGACGAAGCTCCCCGACGAGGTCTTCGTGACATCCAGCGACGAGAGGGTCACGTTGGTGACCGCCGGGTCGTAGGCGGAGAAGAGCGTCTTGCCACTGCTCTGCCGGGCGATGGTGGCGTAGGCGTCGTGGTTGTTCTGACCGGGGTCGGTGACGCAGGCGTTGATGCAACCGTCGGCGTAGCCGACCTCGACCCGGCCGTGGTCGTCGATGGTCACGTCGATGAAGTCGAGCAGGTTGCGGTCGTTGCCACAGGTCGTGCCGCCGGTGCAGATCGAACCGCGCTGGACCGGGTCGTTCGGCGTGGCGTCGCTGGTCACCCAGGTCTGGCCGCCGTCGTAGGTGGTGGTCACGTAGAGGTGCCAGACGCCCTTGAAGTTCGCGGTGTCCTGGTAGTCCCCGTCGGTCGGGGTGCCGAGGTAGGCGAACGACGCGCGGTCGTCGTCGCCGGCGACCATGGTCGGGAAGACGGCGTTCTGGAGGTCGAACTCCGAGCCCACCGTCTGCTGGTGCGTCCAGGTCTTGCCCTGGTCGGTGCTCACAGCCACCCCCGGCTTGCCGTCGGCGCCGACGTAGCCGAAGTACACCGTGCCGTTGGAGCCGACGCCCACCGAGGGGTCGGAGTCACTCGGAGTGCTGCCCGTGACGTGCTGCACGGTCCAGGTGCTGCCGTTGTCCTTGGACACCACGACCGCCGCGTCGGCGCCACAGCCCTTGTTGGGCAGGTACGCCGTGCCGTCCGGTGCGACCTTGACGTGTCCGTGCAGGCCACCGCAGTCGAGGAGGCTGTACGTCGGAACGCCGGCCCCGAACGTCGTACCTCCGTCACGGGAGATCGCGCAGAACGCGGTGGCGATGTCCTGGCTGCAGTAGTAGACCGCGTTGGGGTAGCCGCTGGTCGGAAGGGCGCCGATGCCGTTGGCGGAGTAGGGACCACCGCCGACGGTCTGGTGGTCGACCCCGCTGGGGATCCCGCCGCCCTCGGACGGGTTCCAGGTCACTCCGTCGTCGTCGGTCCAGCAGGTCAGCGAGTCCGCGCCGGACAGCTGGGACTCGAAGGTCCGGCCGGTCTCGTGGTCGGTGAACAGGATCGGGTCGAGGCTGAGGGTGCTGCCCTGCGGGCACCCGGTGGCAGCGCTGGCCGAGACGTCGGACCAGGTGGCCTTGGCCGGGGTCACCGAGTCGTCGAACTGCGCCTTGAAGGTGGAGAGCCCGGCCTGGTACATCGTCGCGCCGGTCTTCCAGCTGTTGCCGATCGACGGCTCCCCGGCGTCGTTGGCGTCGGCGAACGAGCTGGGAGCGGCGTAGTTGGTGAAGCCGGGAGGCGTGTCCGTGCCCGGGGCGGGGTTCGCGGGCTTGGGCGTCAGGGTGGCCGTGGCGTTGTAGGTGTCGCCGAGCGGCGCGAACGGAACGACCCGGACGGTGTAGTCGCCGCTCGTCGGCGCGACGATGACCTGCTCGGGGTCGGCGCTCGATGCGGCCGACGCCACGGTGTTGCCCTGGGCGTCGAGGAGGTAGAGGTCGAAGTCGGCGGCGGTGTTGGCCCAGCCGACCTTGATCACCAGGTCGTGGTCCGTGCCGTAGCCGGCCGGAGTGCTCACGTGCAGGGTGAAGTCGTCACAGGAGCTCGGCACGTCGCAGCTCGGCTGGTCGAGGACCGCGCCGGTGGTGTTGGCGGCGGCGAACGGCCCCCCGGACCAGGTGGCGGTCGTGCTCGTGTCCGAGATGGAGCCCTCGGTCGGGGTGGCGGCGTCCGCGGTGCTGACGCTGAGCCCAGCGGCGAGCAGCGCGCCGATGGCCACGAAGCGGGCGGTTCTGGTCCGGATCAGGCGACGTGAAGACAGCATCGGCTGTGGTTTCCTCTCTCGACGGCGTCGGGTGTCACCCGTGCGCCGGCACCACTGGAGACCGACCTGGTTGGGTCATCCACACGAACAACGAGGAGGCCCGTCAAGAGTCACGCGCCTTCTACCCGCTGTCGCCTGCGACGAAACCGGTCATGCGGGACGAATTGCCGTGGGAGACCGGTTTCGAACAGGAGTTACGAACCCGGAACCGAGGGGAAGACTACGGCGAGCAGTACGCGCCCCGGCCTCTGACAAGGAGCCCTCATGGACCTCGATCGCGAGTTCGCCTACACCCCCTGGCACGGCAGCTGCCGTGCGCTGTACGGCCTCGACGAGAAAGGGGCGGCGATCCACTGCCGGCGCCCAGTCGGTCATGACGAGGAGGAGGGTCACGCGTCGGGCTACGGAGAGAACCGCGTCCGCTGGGTGGCGTAGACGGCGTTTGGCGGAGGCGGACGGGAATCGAACCCGCCGGACCCAGATGCTGGGCCCCTACGGTTTTGAGGACCGCGCCCGTCACCAGACGAGAAACGCCTCCGCGCACACTCTAGGAGGTCGCCGGACAAGACGTACATTGGCCGCGTGACCGCGACCCGCTCGACGCCCCCAGCCGTGCGCCTCACCCAGTACGCCGCCGGTGGTGGATGCGCCTGCAAGGTGCCCCCCGGCGAGCTCGAGCGGATCCTCACCGACCTGCCCACCAGCCGCGAGGGCGGGGACCTGCTCGTCGGGCTCGACCACGGCGACGACGCAGCCGCCGTGCGCATCGACGGCGACCGGGCCGTCGTCGTCACGGCGGACTTCTTCACGCCGGTCGTGGACGACGCCTACGACTGGGGCCGGATCGCGGCGGCAAACGCGCTCTCGGACGTCTACGCCATGGGCGGGAGCCCTCTCGTCGCGGTCAACCTGCTCGCCTGGCCGCGCGACAAGATCCCGTTCGAGCTGGCCGCGGAGGTGCTTCGAGGGGGAGCGGACGTGTGCGCCGAGGCGGCGACCCACCTCGCCGGTGGGCACAGCATCGACGACCCCGAGCCGAAGTACGGCCTCGCCGTCACGGGCCTCGCCGACCCGCAACGCCTGCTCCGCAACGACGCCGGCACCCCCGGCACTCCACTGACCCTGACCAAGCCGCTGGGCCTCGGGGTGCTGAACAACCGCCACAAGGCGACGGGCGAGCGGTTCGAGGAGGCCATCGCGCAGATGACCACGCTCAACCGGGACGCCTCTCGCGCGGCCGTCGAGGCCGGCGTCCGCTGTGCCACCGACGTGACCGGCTTCGGACTCCTCGGGCACCTGATGAAGATGGCCCGCGCCAGTGGCGTCACGGCTGTCGTCGACTCCGCGGCCGTGCCCTACGTGGAGGGTGCGCGTGAGTCCCTCGCCGCCGGGTTCGTCCCGGGCGGCAGCCGGCGCAACCTCGACTGGGTCCGTCCTTCGCTCTCCTCCTGCCTCTCGGAGGACGAGCTCGTTCTGCTCGCCGACGCACAGACCTCGGGCGGCCTCCTCGTGGCGGGGGAGCTGCCCGGCCATCCGGTGGTCGGCGAGCTCGTGCCTTCGCGCAACCACCTGGTCGAGGTCCGCTGACCACAGCGTCGTACGGCGTTCGTCGAAACTGGTGAACGGTCCCTCGCATGAACAGATGACCTTCGGGTAGTTTCCGGCGAGACGGGAGGAGAGCACTGATGGTCACTGGCAAGGCGTTCCTCGGCTGGCCTGTCCTGCGCCAGCTCACCGGCAAGGACCCCCTCGGTCGGGGCCCTGCGGTCAGGTCCGAGCACACCGAGCAGATCTCCCCCCGCACCGCAACGGCCGACCGCGTCGCGCGCAGTGTCTGCCCCTACTGCGCCGTCGGCTGCGGCCAGCGCATCTACGTCAAGGACGAGAAGGTCATCCAGATCGAGGGTGACCCGGACAGTCCGATCTCGCGCGGCCGCCTCTGCCCCAAGGGCTCGGCCAGCAAGAACCTCGTCACGAGCTCGCTGCGGCAGACCAAGGTCCGCTACCGCCGTCCCTACGGCACCGAGTGGGAGCACCTCGACCTCGGCACGGCGATGGAGATGATCGCCGACCGCGTCGTGAAGGCGCGCAACGACACGTGGCAGGACCTCGACGAGCAGGGCCGTAAGGTACGTCGGACGCTCGGCATGGCCAGCCTCGGTGGGGCCACCCTCGACAACGAGGAGAACTACCTCATCAAGAAGCTCTTCACGGCGATGGGGGCCATACAGATCGAGAACCAGGCCCGTATTTGACACTCCGCCACCGTCCCCGGTCTGGGGACCAGCTTCGGGCGCGGCGGCGCCACCGGGTTCACGCAGGACCTTTCCAACGCTGACTGCATCATCATCCAGGGCTCCAACATGGCCGAGGCCCACCCCGTGGGCTTCCAGTGGGTGGTGGAGGCGAAGGCGCGGGGTGCGAAGGTCATCCACGTCGACCCTCGGTTCACGCGCACCAGCGCACTTGCGGACACCTACGTGCCGCTTCGTGTCGGCACCGACATCGCGTTCCTCGGCGGGATCATCAACTACGTCCTGGAGAACGAGCTCGAGTTCCGCGACTACGTCGTGGCCTACACCAACGCCGCGAACATCGTCTCTGACGACTACCGGGACACCGACGACCTCGACGGGTTGTTCTCCGGCTTCGACCCGGAGTCGCGGACCTACGACCCGACCAGCTGGCAGTTCGCAGGGCACGAGCAGAACGGCAGCGACCGGCAGGACCACTTCCAGCAGCGGGAGACCGCGAGCGCTCTGCAGCACGAGACCCACGGCGTCGGCGTCAAGGCCAACCCGCCACGGGACGAGACGCTCCAGCACCCGAACTGCGTCTACCAGATCCTCAAGCGGCACTACAGCAGGTACACCCCGGAGATGGTCGAGGAGACCTGCGGTGTGTCCCGGGAGGCGTTCCTCGAGGTGTGCGAGGCCTGGACGAGGAACTCGGGTCGCGAGAAGACGACCGCCCTCGTCTACAGCGTCGGCTGGACGCAGCACAGCGTCGGGGTGCAGTACATCCGCACCGGCGCCATCCTCCAGCTGTTGCTGGGCAACATGGGCCGCCCGGGTGGCGGCATCATGGCGCTGCGCGGGCATGCGAGCATCCAGGGCTCGACGGACATCCCGACGCTGTTCAACATCCTGCCCGGCTACCTCCCGATGCCCCAGGCCGAGGACCACAAGACCCTCGAGGAGTGGATCGACAGCGTCCGTCATCCCGGGTCCAAGGGCTTCTGGGCGCAGGCGGGTGCCTACGGCATCAACCTGCTCAAGGCCTACTGGGGCGACGCGGCGACGCAGGAGAACGACTTCTGCTTCGACTACCTGCCCAAGATCACCGGCGACCACGGCACGTACCGCACCGTGCTCGACATGATCGACGGCAAGGTGAAGGGCTACTTCCTGCTCGGCCAGAACCCCGCGGTCGGATCGGCCCACGGCCGTGCGCAGCGGCTCGGCATGGCCAACCTCGACTGGCTGGTCGTCCGTGACCTGTTCGAGATCGAGAGCGCCACCTTCTGGAAGAACTCTCCCGAGATCGAGACGGGGGAGATCGTCACGGAGGAGTGCGCGACCGAGGTGTTCCTGCTCCCCGCGGCGTCGCATGCGGAGAAGGAGGGCACCTTCACCCAGACCCAGCGGATGCTCCAGTGGCGCGAGAAGGCGCTCGACCCGGTCGGCGACTGCCGCTCGGAGCTGTGGTTCTTCTACCACCTGGGCCGGATGGTCCGGGAGCGCCTGGCGGGCTCCACGGAGGAGAAGGACCGACCGATCCTCGACCTGGCCTGGGACTACCCGGTGCACGGTCAGCACGACGAGCCCAGCGCCGAGGCGGTGCTGAAGGAGATCAACGGCTACGACGTGGCCACCGGCCGTCCGCTCTCGTCGTTCACGGAGATGAAGGACGACGGCTCCACCCTGGGCGGTTGCTGGATCTACACCGGCGTGTTCAAGGACGGGGTCAACCAGGCCGCTCGTCGCAAGCCCGCCGGCGAGCAGTCGTGGGTGGCCCCGGAGTGGGGCTGGGCCTGGCCGGCGAACCGCCGGATCCTCTACAACCGTGCCTCGGCCGACCCCGACGGGAAGCCGTGGAGCGCTGAGAAGGCCTACGTCTGGTGGGACGAGGAGAAGGGCGAGTGGACCGGCCACGACGTCCCGGACTTCGAGAAGACCAAGCCGCCGTCGTACCGCGCTCCTGAGGGTTCGAGCGGCACCGAGGCGCTCAACGGCGACGACCCGTTCATCATGCAGGGCGACGGGAAGGGCGCGTTGTACGTCCCGCAGGGGTTGATCGACGGTCCGATCCCGACCCACTACGAGCCGGTCGAGTCGCCGTTCCGCAACCCGATCTACGGACAGCAGGCCAACCCCACGCGCAAGCAGTACGAGCGCAGCGACAACCGGATGAACCCCAGCCCACCGGAGCTGCACTCGGAGGTCTTCCCGTTCGTGTTCACCACGAGCAGGCTCACCGAGCACCACACGGCCGGGGGCATGAGCAGGTACCTGGAGTACCTCTCCGAGCTCCAGCCGGAGATGTTCGTCGAGGTGTCCCCGGAGCTCGCGGCGGAACAAGGCCTCGAGCACATGGGCTGGTGCCACGTGATCACCGCGCGCGCCGCGATCGAGGGGCGCGTGATGGTCACCGACCGGCTCACCCCGCTGAAGGTGGAGGGCAGGCTGGTCCACCAGGTCTGGCTGCCCTACCACTGGGGTCAGGGCGGGCTGGTCTCCGGAGACTCGGCGAACGACCTGTTCGGCATCTCGCTGGACCCGAACGTGCTGATCCAGGAGAGCAAGGTCGGTACCTGCGACGTCCGGCCCGGGCGGCGGCCGTCCGGCAAGGCGCTGCTCGAGTACGTCGCCGGGTACCAGCAACGAGCGGGTGTGGCCGGCGACCACCACGCACCCATCGTGACCGCGCGCGCGAGCACCCCGGACGACCGGGACGGGCAGAGCACCCCGGACCGCGAGGAGCCAGAGCCATGATCGGAAAGAACAGCCTCTTCGGCCCGGTGGATCCCGCCGCGGAGACCGGGTACGAAGACCATCCACCACGCAAGGGCTTCTTCACCGACACCTCGATCTGCATCGGGTGCAAGGCCTGCGAGGTGGCCTGCAAGGAGTGGAACGGGGTCCCCGACGACGGCTTCGACCTGCTCGGGATGTCGTACGACAACACCGGCTCGCTCAACGCCAACACCTGGCGGCACGTCGCGTTCATCGAGCAGCCCAAGAAGCTCGGTGACCAGGAGCCCCGGCTGCGGGAGACGGTCGACCTCGGCATGCCCGAGATGCCGGGCGACGGAGCACAGGTCGGCACGGTCGCCGGGTCGGACGGCAAGCCGGACTTCCGGTGGCTGATGTCCTCGGACGTGTGCAAGCACTGCACCCATGCTGCCTGCCTCGACGTGTGCCCCACCGGGTCGCTGTTCCGCTCGGAGTTCGGCACGGTCGTCGTCCAGGACGACATCTGCAACGGCTGCGGGTACTGCGTGCCGGCCTGCCCCTACGGGGTCATCGAACGGCGCACCGGGCCCGACGGCGCCAAGAACGTCGGCATCGCCCAGAAGTGCACGCTGTGCTACGACCGCCTCAAGGTCGGTGAGAAGCCGGCGTGCGCGAAGGCGTGCCCTACGGAGTCCATCCAGTTCGGGGACGTCGAGGAGCTTCGTGATCGCGCCAACGAGCGCGTCGAGAAGCTCCACGAGGCCGGGATCATGGACGCCCGTCTCTACGGGAACGACCCCGACGACGGTGTGGGTGGCACGGGAGCGTTCTTCCTGCTGCTCGACGAGCCCGAGGTGTACGGCTTCCCGCCCGACCCGGTCGTCACCACGAAGGACCTGCCGCACATGTTCAACCGAGCCACGACTGCTGCTCTCGCGCTGTTCGCCGGTGCCGTCATCTCCTTCCTGGGGAGGCGGCCATGAGCCCGGAGGTGGACCGCTCGGGCCAGGTCGGCAGGCGTTCCCAGCGCGAGGCTGTGATCGGGACCAAGGGGGGACGCCGCAAGCGTCGCGGAGAACGCGCCGGTGGCGAGTTCTCCATGGTCCCAGAGGCCGAGTTCACCTCGTACTACGGCCGCCAGATCGTCAAGCCGTCCCCCTGGGAGGCGGACATCCCGGCGTACCTGTTCTCCGGCGGCCTGGCCGCGGGCTCGTCGCTGCTTGCCGCGGGGGCGGACCTCACCGGCAGACCCGGCCTGCGCAGGGTGGGCCGGCTGGGCTCGATCGGGGCGCTGACCTTCAGCATGGCCGCACTCGTGCACGACCTCGGAAAGCCCTCGCGCTTCCTGAACATGCTGCGCACCGCCAAGCTGACCTCGCCGATGTCCGTGGGCACCTGGATCCTCTCGGGCTACGGCCCGTTCGCGGGGCTCGCCGCGGCGGCCGAGATGGTGGACATGCTTCCCGCCGGCCTGCGGGTGGGCCCGCTCCGGCTGGTGTCGCAGGTGGGTCGGCCCGCCGGGCTCGTCGCCGCCGTGACCGCGCCGCCGGTCGCCGCCTACACCGCGGTGCTGCTCGCCGACACGGCGACACCGTCATGGCACGAGGCGTACCGCGAGCTGCCGTTCGTCTTCGTCAGCTCGGCCGCCGCTGCCTCGGGCGGCCTCGGCATGCTCGCCGCGCCCAAGCGCCAGACGGGGCCGGCACGCAACCTCGCCATCGGCGGTGCGGTGGTCGAGACGCTGATGGAGCACCGGATGGAGCGGTCCATGGGCATCACCGCCGAGCCGCTCCACGAGGGACGCGCGGGCAAGCTGATGAAGGCCGCCAAGGTGCTGACCATCGCGGGCGCCGCTGCGTCCGTCCTCTCGGGTCGCAGCCGCGCTATGGGCGTCCTGTCCGGCGCGGCGCTGATGGCGGGGTCCGCCTGCACCAGGTTCGGGATCTTCGAGGCAGGTCAGGCCTCGGCCCGCGACCCGAAGTACACCGTCGTACCCCAGCGTGAACGTCTCGATCGCGGGGAACCCGTCCGCTACAAGGGTTAGGTCGGCGCGCCGTTGGGCGTGCTACGGAGGAGGCAGACCATGTCCAGCACAACGCAGGCTCAGGACGCCGCCCGGCCGGCGGGCACGCCGTCGGGGAACCGGTGGGTTCTCGTCGGAGCGGGACTCCTGCTCCAGTTCTCGATCGGCGCGGTCTACGCCTGGAGCGTCTTCTCGAAGGCCCTCCAAGAGGCGGAGCCCTTCCAGCTGACGAAGGTCCAGGCGTCCCTTCCCTTCACCGTCACGATCGCGATGATCTTCATCGGCAGCTACATCGGCGGCCGGATCCAGGACCGGAAGGGCCCGCGCATCGTCGCGCTCGCCGGCGGTGTCATCTACGCCGTCGGCGTGATCCTGGCGTCCGTCGCCGCCAGCGGAGACCAGCTCTGGTTGATCATCCTCGGCTACGGCGTGATCAGCGGCTTCGGACTCGGCTTCGCCTACATCGTGCCGATCGCGATGCTGCAGAAGTGGTTCCCGGACAAGAAGGGCCTGATCACCGGACTCGCGGTCGGCGGGTTCGGTTTCGGCGCCGTGCTCACCTCGCCGGTCGCGAACTGGCTGATCGCCAAGAACCCAGACCAGCCGACGAGCGCGTTCCTCCCGCTCGGCATCGCCTACCTGGTGATGTCGCTGATCGGTGCGTCGTTCTTCAAGAACCCGCCCGAGGGGTACGTCGTACCGGGCTACGAGGCCACCGCCGGCACGGGCGAGACCGCCAAGGAGTTCACCCAGGGCGAGGCGCTCCGCACGCCTCAGTGGTACCTCCTCACCGCCATCTTGACCCTCAACGTGACCGCCGGCATCGCACTCATCTCGCAGGCCGCGGGTAGTGCCGAGGGCATCGCCGGCTACAGCACCGCAGGCGCGGCCACGGTCGTGGGCATCCTGGCGATCTTCAACGGCGGCGGTCGCATCGTGTGGGCCGCAGCGTCGGACTACGTCGGCCGGATGCCCGCCTTCGCGGCGATGCTGGCGCTGCAGGGCGTCTGCCTGCTTGTGCTCCCGCACGCCTCGAACGCTGCGCTGTTCTTCGCCCTCGCCGCGATCGTCTACCTCTGCTACGGCGGCGGCTTCGGGACCATGCCGGCGACGGCAGGGGACTTCTTCGGGGTCAAGAACGCCGGCGCGATCTACGGCCTGATGCTGATCGGCTGGAGCATCGGCGGCGTGATCGGGCCGATCGTCATCTCCACGCTGCTCGGTGACGGCGACCCGAACTACGTCCTGGGCTACAGCACGATCGGGATCATCGCGCTCGTCTCTGTCGGCCTGACCCTGGTCACGAAGCTGCCCCGGGAACGTCGGGCCGCCGTCGAGGAGCCGGCCCGGGTCTGACCGGCGCCGGGGCGAGGGGCGTCCCCGCCGGATCGCCGCCTGAGCGGACCGGCGACCCGTGAGGCCGGGACGAAAGCCCCATTTTTCACGGGGTTCACCCGGGCTACGTTCTCCGTGGTCGGCCACCTCGGGCGGCTCTCTCACCTCGAAGGCGGTCGCCATGTCCGTTCAGCACCTCCAGGAGCGGACCGCGCGGGACAGCTGGATGGGCGAGGTCGACTTCGATCGGGCACCCTTCACGATCGCCTGGGAGGTCACCCGCGCGTGTGTCTTCGCGTGCGTGCACTGCCGCGCCGACGCACAGCGCCGTCGCGACCCGCGGGAGCTGACGACCGAGGAGGGGTTCCGGCTCATCGACCGGCTCACCGAGTTCGGATCGCCGATCCTGGTCTTCACCGGCGGTGACCCGATGATGCGCCGGGACCTGTTCGACCTCATCGCCTACGCCGACGACGCCGGGCTGCGCTGCTCGCTGACGCCCACCGCGACCGCCTCGCCGACGAAGCAGCGGCTGCGGTTGGCCGCCCTCGCGGGAGTACGCCGGATCGCGCTGAGCATCGACGGCCCGACGCCCGAGGTCCACGACGCGTTCCGCAGGGTGGAGGGGTCGTGGGAGCGCACCATGACGATCCTGCGAAACGCCAGGGAGGCCGGCCTCAGCACGCAGGTCAACACCACCGTGACCACCCACAACGTGGGTCTCCTGCCCGACATGGTGGAGTTCGTCAAGGAGGTCGGGGCCGTTCAGTGGAGCGTCTTCTTCCTCGTGCCGATGGGTCGCGGCCAGGAGCTCTCGATGATCTCGCCGGAGGAGCACGAGCGCGTGCTGTCGTGGCTCCACGACCTCTCCCGCCAGGGAGACTTCGACGTGAAGGCCACGGCGGCGCCGATGTACCGCAGGGTGGCGGCCCAGCGCAGCCCCCGGCCAGCGCAGGTGTCCGGGGCCGGCTTCGCCTTCCACGACGGCCTGGACCGCCCGGTGCAGGGAGTCAACGACGGCCGTGGCTTCTTGTTCGTGTCACACCTCGGCGAGATCATGCCCTCCGGCTTCCTGCCCATCCCGGTCGGCAATGTCCGCGACGACGACATCGTCGACGTCTACCGCAACCACGAGCTGTTCCGGGCGCTCCGCGACCCGTCGCGGCTCTCAGGCAAGTGCGGCGCCTGCGAGTTCCGCACCGTCTGCGGAGGACAGCGGGGCCGGGCGTACGCCGTCACCGGCGACCCGCTCGCCTCGGACCCGGCCTGCGCCTACGTTCCGGCCGGATGGCGCCCGTGAGAGGCCCTACGTTCAGGCTGCGTCCCCGGGCGGGGGCCCGCCCACGGTGGCGGAAGGCAGCGTCACGGTGAAGGTTGCGCCGTGACCGAGGTCCGAGTCGATGGTGATCGTGCCCGCGTGGCGCTCGACGATCCGCTTGACGATGGTCAGCCCGAGGCCGGTGCCGGGGATCTCGTGGGCCGTGGGGTTCGTGGAGCGGAAGAACTCGGTGAACAGCTGCTCCTGGTCGGAGGCAGAGATGCCGATGCCCTGGTCGCTGCAGCACAGCACGACGCTCCCCTCAGCCTCCTCGAGGCTGCAGGTCACGGTGCCTCCCGCGGGGCTGAACTTCACCGCGTTGCCCAGCAGGTTGCCGACCACCCGGTCGAGCTCGGCGGCGTCGCCGTAGGCCAGCACCTTCTCGTCGACGCCGAGCAGCTCGACCGTCACGTCCTGCTTGGCCGCCTGCGCCTGGAGCAGCTCGCTCGTGGAGCAGACGATCTCGGAGAGGTCGACCGGAGCCTGGATCAGCGGGCGGTGCGGGTCCCCGACCTTCGACAGGAGCAGCAGGTCCTCGACCAGGTCGGACAGCCGGGTGGCGCCACGCTCGATCGCGGCCAGGGACCTTGCTGTGACGCGTCCGTCCTCCTCGGTCTCCAAGAGCTCGAGGTGCCCGATGATCGCGGTGAGAGGGTTCTTGAGCTCGTGCGCGAGCGTCGAGATCATCTCGGTCTTGTAGCGGTCGAGCTGCCGGAGCTCCTTGACCAGCTGGTGCTCGCGCTCGTAGAGCCGGGCGTGCAGCACGGCCCGGCCGAGGTCGCGCCCGATCTCGAGCGCGGCAGTCGTCTCCTCCGCGGTCCAGGTGTTCGACTCGGCGGTCCGGCCGAGCACCAGGTAGCCGAGGCACTCAGGGCCGGCGCCCATCGGCGCGAGCAGGAGCGAGTGGCAGCCGCTCCGGGCGACGAAGTCCATGACGAGCGCGGCCTCGGCCTCCGAGAGGCTCTCGACGGGTGCTACGTGCGTGGAGTGCAGGATGACGGCACGGCGCGCGGCCCACCCGTCCTTCGCCAGGCGTGCGGCCAGCGCGATGATCTCGTCGGGTGCGACGATCGGTGGGTCGGCGTGGATCGCGCCCCGGCCGCGGCCCGGTACCTCACCCTGGCCCTCGAAGGCGCGGATCCAGAGGGCGTCGCAGCCCAGCCCGTTGATGATCGGTGCGACACCGGCGTCGATGACGCGACCGAGGTCGAGGGCGTTCCCGGCGGTCTGCGCCACGGCACGCACCGCACCGGCCAGGCGCACCTCCTCGCGCAGGCGCTCGCGTCGCTTGACGTTGCTGATCGCGATCCCGGCCTGGGCGGCGTACATCTCGAGCGCGTCGCGCGCGAACTGCCCGGGCCTGAGCCCGTCCCGTGGGAGGTCCACCGACAGCAGCCCGACCATCTCGCCGGTCGGTGCCGAGAGCGGTGCGAGCAGGGCGTCCTCGGGGTGCCACGCGTCGGGTACGTCGAGCGGGCGGACGTCGGGGATCCAGCCGCGGCCGGTCTCGCCGTTGAGCCGCTCGTGCGGGATGAACTTCAGCAGGCCCCAGTCGTCGGCGATCTCGAACTCCCCGGCGATGTCGTCGAGGGGGGTCCGGATTCCGATCAGCTGGTCGCGCGCGGCGTCGTCACCGGCGACGGCGACGACTTCGAGCTGCCTGTCGGGGTGGAGGTAGCTCACCGCGGCCACGGCGAAGCCGGTCACGTCCGCGACACCGTCGACGAGCGACTGGAGGACGGAGGCGAGGTCGTCGCCCGCGTTGACCCGGCACATGAGCTCGTGCAGCCGGCGCAAGGTGGCGACCTCGCGTGGTTCTTCGTAGGTCACGTCGCGGAGCCCCCGGTTCGGTCTGGGTGCGAGCGCTGGTCGCACCCCCGGTCTCATTATCAGCACGGCATCGGACAAATTGGGCGTTTAGCATCAAAGCGGCGACAATCCGCGGTCTGGTCGCCCGGTGACCGGCTGGCTACCGTGCGGTAAGTTGCAAGCCGTGAAGCGATCGATCTACGACTCTGACCACGAAGCCTTCCGCGCCTCCGCGCGCGAGTTCCTCGACCGCGAGGTCAAGCCGCACCTCGAGGATCACGCCGAGGCTCATGCGATGCCGCGGGAGCTGTGGCTCGCGGCCGGCAAGCAGGGGTTCCTCGGACTCGAGATCCCCGAGCAGTACGGCGGCTCGGAGGCCGGCGACTACCGCTACAACGCGGTGCTGACCGAGGAGCTCGCCAAGGTCAACATGGCGCTCGCCTCCTGCGTCGGCATCCACGCCGACATCGTCGCGCCGTACCTCGTGCACCTCACCACCGAGGAGCAGCGCGAGCGCTGGCTGCCGAAGTTCTGCACCGGCGAGATCCTGACCGCGATCGGGATGACCGAGCCTTCCGGAGGTTCGGACCTCGCGGCGCTCCGCACGACCGCCGTGCGCGACGGTGACGACTGGATCCTGAACGGTTCGAAGACCTTCATCACCAACGGCTACTCCGCCGACCTGATCGTGGTCGCCGCGCGCACGAGCCCGGAGAAGAAGGCCCGCGGCATCACCCTGTTCGCTGTCGAGGCCGGCATGGAGGGCTTCTCCCGGGGCCGCAAGCTCGACAAGGTCGGCCAGCCGGAGTCCGACACCGCCGAGCTGTTCTTCGAGGACGTCCGGGTGCCCAGCGCCAACGTGGTCGGCGAGGTCGACGGTGGCTTCATCCACATGATGAACTGGCTGCCGCAGGAGCGTCTCGGCTCGGCCGTCACGAACATCTCGCACGCCGCGCAGATCCTCGAGGAGACGATCCAGTACGCCAAGGACCGCAAGGCCTTCGGCCAGCCGATCGGTGCCTTCCAGCACAACAAGTTCCTCATGGCGGAGCTGGTCACGAAGATCGAGGTCGCCCAGGCGTTCATCGACCAGGCAGTCATCGCGCACATGAAGGGCGAGCTGACCGCGATCGACGCGGCCAAGGCCAAGTGGTGGTCCGCCGAGGTGCAGAACGATGTCCTCGACCACTGCGTGCAGCTCTACGGCGGCTACGGCTACATGAACGAGTACCGCGTCGCCCGCGCCTGGGCGGACGCCCGGGTCACGAAGATCTGGGCCGGCTCCAACGAGATCATGAAGGAGCTCATCGGGCGTGACCTCGGCTTCTGAGCCGCGTTGAGCAGGCCGTGAGCGCAAAGATCCCGCAGACAGTCCCGGTCACGTCCGTCGCCGAGTGGTCCGACCAGGTCGACGTACTCGTCGTCGGTTTCGGGATCGCGGGAGGCTGCGCCGCGGTCGAGGCCGCCGCAGCCGGGGCTCGCGTGCACGTCCTCGAGAGGGCAGCGGTCCCCGGCGGTACGACGGCCATGGCCGGTGGGCACTTCTATCTCGGTGGCGGCACCGCCGTACAGAGAGCAACCGGCCACCAGGACTCACCCGAGGAGATGGCGGCCTACCTCACCGCTGTCGCGCTCGAGCCCGAGCCGGAGAAGATCCGCGCCTACAGTGAGGACAGCGTCGGCCACTTCGACTGGCTCGAGGGGCTCGGCTTCGAGTTCGAGCGCAGCTACTACCCGGAGAAGGCCGTCATCCAGCCCCACACCGAAGGGCTGATGTTCACCGGGAACGAGAAGGTGTGGCCGTTCCGGGAGATGGCCCGTCCCGCTCCCCGGGGTCACAAGGTGCCGGTGCCGGGTGACACCAAGGGTGCGTCCATGGTGGTCGACCTCCTCGTCACCCGGGCACAGGAGCTGGGCGTGACGTTCAGCTACGAGACCGGCGCGACAGGGCTGGTGACCGACGACTCGGGTGCGGTCGTCGGGGCCACGTGGCGGCACTTCAAGGAGACCGGGGCCATCCGGGCCGAGGCCGTCGTCCTGGCTGCCGGCGGCTTCGTGATGAACCCCGAGATGGTCGCCGAGCACGTGCCCCAGCTCGCCGAGAAGCCCTTCGTCCTGGGCAGCACCCATGACGACGGTCTCGGCATCCGGCTCGGCGTCTCGGCGGGCGGCGAGACCCGCCACATGGACCAGGCCTTCGTCACCGCGCCGGTCTACCCACCCTCGCAGCTGCTGACAGGCGTGATCGTCAACAAGCTGGGCGACCGGTTCGTGGCGGAGGACTCCTACCACTCGCGAACCTCTGCCTTCGCGCTCGAGCAGCCCGACGCGACGGCGTTCCTCGTCGTCGACTCCGCGCACATGGAGAAGCCGGACTTCCCGCTCGCGCCGTTCATCGACGGGTGGGAGACGGTGGCGGAGATGGAGCAGGCGCTCGGTATCCCCGAGGGGCGCCTCGCCGCAACGCTCGAGCGCTACAACGCGAATGCCGCTCGCGGTGAGGACCCGGACTTCCACAAGGCGGAGGAGTGGCTCGCGCCCCAGGACACCGGCCCGTGGGGCGCCTTCGACCTGACCCTGGGGAAGGCGCTGTACGCCGGGTTCACCCTCGGCGGCCTGCGCACCTCGGTCGACGCCGAGGTGCTTCGCGGCGACGGGTCCGCCGTCCCGGGTCTCTACGCGGCCGGTGCGTGTGCGGCCAACATCGCCCAGGACGGCAAGGGCTACTCCAGCGGCACTCAGCTGGGGGAGGGCTCCTACTTCGGGCGCCGTGCCGGCAGGCATGCAGCCCTCACAGCGGTAGCGCGCGCGACGAGCTGAGAGATTTGTCCTAGTTCAGTTGCGCTTGGCACATTTCTTAGGCCCTAGACTCACATGTCGTGATGGCCGGTGAGCAAGTGAGGCCGAACCGACGGCGGTTCCCGCCCCGGCCTTCCAGCGTGCGCGAGGCGCGGCGGATGATCCGAGACTGCCTTGCCGACGCCGGACGTGAGGACCTCGTCGAGACCGCCGAGCTCCTCGTCAGCGAGATCGTCACGAACGCGCTTGTGCATGCCGGCACGCCCATCGACGTCGCCTTCTCCTTCGTCGACGGCGGTCTGCGCATCGAGGTCACCGACGGCAGCCCGCACGCACCCGCCCCTCGCAGCTACGGCCCGAACGCCGGCACGGGCAGGGGCCTCATGTTGCTCGAGGAGCTCGTGGAGCAGTGGGGTGTCGTGCCGGACGACCCCGGCAAGACGGTGTGGTTCCAGATCGACTGCACCTCCGGGCCGGTCCAGGGCTCGCCCGGTTCGCTGTCGGTCCAGCGGCCGGAGGTGGAGACCGTCAGGGTGCAGCTGCGTGACGTGCCGCTCCTGCTGCACGAGGCGTGGCGCCAGCACGCCGAGTCACTCCTCCGGGAGTTCCTCCTCGCGAACCTCGACGTCGACTCGGCGGTGGACCCCATCGCCCTTCACGCCGACGCGAGTGATGCGATCGCGCTGCTCGCCGAGCACATTCCGCCATCCGGTGTATCCGAGGACCCCGACCAGGTGATGGTGACCGCGACCGAGCCACTGGTGACCGGCGCGCTCGTGGAGCTGCCGGTGCCGGTGCGCTCCCTGCCCCACTTCGCGACCCTGGAGCGCACGATGCTGAGCGCCCTGGAGATGGTCGAGGGCGGCCTCCTCCTCACCGCCCCGACCCAGCCCGAGGTCCAGGGCCTGCGCGCATGGCTGTGTGACCAGGTGATCTCGCAGAGCCAGGGGGCGGCGCCCGCGCCGTGGTCGGCCCAGGACGAGCTGCCACCGAGGTACCACCACAGCCTGGGCTGGGACGGCGCGCACGTGCGGCAGGCCGAGGTGGGCATGGTCGCGGCCGACGACGAGGACCGGATCATCGCCGTGAGCCCGCGGCTGCTCCAGCTCCTCGGGTACGACGATGCGCGGGACCTCGTGGGCCGCCGTCTCGTCGAGCTGATCCCTGAGCGCTACCGCCAGGCTCATCTCGCCGGCTTCACCATGCACTTCATGTCCGGTCGGTCCCTGCTGATCGGGCGCACCGTCGTCGTACCCGCTCTGCACCGCGGCGGGGCGGAGGTACAGGTCGAGCTCACCATCCGGCCGGAGCGCACGGAGGACGGCCGCACCGTCTTCGTCGCCGTGATGGAGCCTGCGGCCGCCTGACCCGCCCGACCGCGGCTCGAAATGCGAGACGACTGTCCGCGATACGGGCATCCGGTCGGCCTCGACACCTGGGTCCTACGGTGGACGGCATGACCTACGCCGGAGATCTCACCCCGACCGAGGCCTGGGAGCTGCTCGAGCGGGAGCCGCAGGCCGTCCTCGTCGACGTGCGTTCGCAGGCCGAGTGGATGTTCGTCGGCGTCCCCGACGTCACAGGGCTCGGCAAGAAGCTGGTCACCGTCTCGTGGAACCACTGGCCCGGGGGCAACCGCAACGAGGACTTCCTGGACGAGCTCGGCGCGGCCGGGGTCGGCGCCGGGGGGCCGCTGCTGTTCATCTGCAGGTCCGGAGCCCGCTCGCGAGCAGCAGCCGAGCTCGCGACAGAGGCCGGCCTCGCCCCTTCGTACAACGTCAGCGAGGGGTTCGAGGGGGATCTCGACGACACCGGCCACCGGGGAAGCGCCGGCTGGCGGGCGCGCGGGCTGCCGTGGCGGCAGTCGTGACCGGCGAGGCCACCGGCCACGAGGGCTGGCGACCCGACACCCTTGCAGTGCGGGGCGGCCTCCAGCGGTCGCAGTTCGAGGAGACCTCCGAGGCGCTGTACCTGACCTCCGGCTACGTCTACGGCTCCGCAGCCGAGGCGGAGGCGGCGTTCAAGGGCGAGTCGGAGCACTACATGTACTCCCGGTTCAGCAACCCCACCGTCACGGGCTTCGCCGACCGGTTGCGGCTGCTCGAGGGCGCCGAGGCGTGCTTCCCCACGGCGAGCGGGATGGCGGCCGTCTTCACCGCGCTGCTCGCGCTCGTCCGCGCCGGTGACCGTGTCGTCGCCGCGCGCAGCCTCTTCGGGTCGTGCTTCGCGATCCTCGACGACCTGCTCCCTCGGTGGGGGGTCACGACGGAGTTCGTCGACGGGCACGACCTCGAGCAGTGGGAGAAGGCGCTCGCCACGCCGGCCAAGGCGGTCTTCTTCGAGTCGCCGTCGAATCCCATGCAGGAGCTCGTCGACGTCCGCGCGGTGTGCGACCTCGCGCATGCCGCCGGCGCGACCGTGATCGTAGACAACGTCTTCGCCACCCCGGTCCTGCAACGACCGATCGAGCTCGGCGCCGACGTGGTCGTCTACTCCGCGACCAAGCACATCGACGGTCAGGGTCGCACGCTGGGTGGCGCCATCCTCGGGCCTGAGGAGCTGATCCAGGGCGAGGTGAAGACGCTGATGCGCAACACCGGCCCCTCGCTGAGCCCCTTCAACGCCTGGGTGCTCACCAAGGGCCTGGAGACCCTTCGGATGCGTGTGCTCCACGAGACCGCGAGCGCCGAACGGATCGCGTCGTGGCTCGAGCAGCAGCCACGGGTCACCAGGGTGCTCTACCCCTGGCTCGAGTCGCACCCCCAGCACGACCTCGCGAAGCGTCAGATGAGCGCAGGTGGCACGGTCGTCACCTTCGAGGTCGAGGGCGGCAAGGCGCAGGCGTTCTCGGTGCTCGACCGGCTCGAGATCGTGGACATCTCCAACAACCTCGGTGACTCGAAGTCGCTGATCACCCACCCGGCGACCACCACTCACCACCGCATGGGTCCGGAGGGTCGCGCACGGGTCGGGATCACCGACGGGCTGGTCCGGATCTCGGTCGGCCTCGAGGACGTCGAGGACCTGCTCGAGGACCTCGACCAGGCACTCGCCTGACCGGCGGAGAATTCTGCAGGAACGTGCAGTGCACATTCCTGCGGCCCGTTTCGGTCGTAAAACGGCCAGTTCGTGGGCCATGCTCTTACCAAGCGGTTCGGGACAGCCGCACAACTGAAGAAGCTTGAGACGAGGGCAAACGAGTCAACCCCCCACACTCGACAGTTTGATCCCTAGCGCCACCTCCCCCCGGCCCGTCTCAACACACGAAGGCCGTCCACCCAGGGTGGACGGCCTCCGTGTTTCTCAGTGTCTGCCGCTCCGGGCAGCGCGGGTCAGTCGGAGAGCCGTTGCCCCGTGGTGCTGTCGAACACGTGCACCTTGTCCGGGTCGGTGGTCACGTGAACGGTGGAGCCCTTCTGCACGTCCCGCCGCGCCTCGAGCCGGACCACGATCTGGTGGGAGGTTCCGTCGATGTCGCTGGTGCCGTAGAGGTAGGCGTCGGAGCCGAGCTCCTCGATCACCGTGACACGGACCGGCATGCCGCCCTCGCCCTCGCCCACCAGACGCCAGGCCTCGGGTCGGACACCCAGGGTGATGTCGCCGCTCACCTTCGACGAGGTCCCACGGTCGATCGGTACGACGTACTCACCGATCCGGGCCTCGCCGTCACCGGACTTCGCGGGGAGCAGGTTCATCGCCGGAGATCCGATGAAGCCCGCAACGAACAGGTTGGTCGGCCGGTCGTAGAGCGCGAGCGGGGTGTCGACCTGCTGGAGCACGCCGTCCTTCATGACCGCGACCCGGTCTCCCATCGTCATCGCCTCGACCTGGTCGTGCGTGACGTACACCGTCGTGATGCCGAGCCGCTGCTGGAGGGCCGCGATCTGCGTGCGGGTGGAGACGCGCAGCTTCGCGTCGAGGTTCGACAACGGCTCGTCCATGCAGAACACCTGCGGTTGCCGGACGATCGCGCGACCCATCGCGACGCGCTGCCGCTGACCGCCGGAAAGAGCCTTGGGCTTGCGGTCGAGGAACTCCTCGAGATCGAGCAGCTTGGCGGCCTCCTGGACGCGCGCCATCCGCTCTTCCTTGCCGACCTTGGCCATCTTCAGCGAGAAGGCCATGTTCTCGGCGACGCTCATGTGCGGGTACAGCGCGTAGTTCTGGAACACCATCGCGATGTCACGGTCCTTGGGCGGGACGTCGGTGATGTCGCGGTCTCCGATGAGGATCCTTCCCTCGGTGACCTCCTCGAGGCCGGCGAGCATCCGCAGGCTGGTGGACTTGCCGCAGCCGGACGGGCCGACGAGAACCATGAACTCGCCGTCGGCGATCTCGAGGTTGAGGTCGTCCACCGCGGGCTTGGTGGTCCCGGGGTAGAGGCGCTGGGCATTCTTGTAGGTGACAGAAGCCATCTGTGTTCAATCCCTTCACCGGCAGGCACGTGCCGGACGATCCGTGGTAAAGGTCCCGAAGCCTGGACAGGCATCAGATGTCGTGACTCTAGTCCTCTGGGAGGCAAATGTCGGGAATACCTAGCCGGGGCCACCGGGGGGTCCTACCCTGATCCCGTGGTTGCGGAGCGCAGGCTCCAGGGAGGGCGCCTTCCACGAGGAACGGCCGGTAGGACCGCGTTGCGTCAGGGGAGTGCGTGCGCAGGTCTCGCCGGTGGAGGAGGCCTGGGGACCATGGAACGCCACCGCTGCACGATCTGCCGCAACCCGATCCGCTGCCTTGCCGTCGCCCGCCCCGGTGCAGCCGAGGATGCCTGGTACCACCCGGACTGCTGGGCCGAGCTGTGCAGCTCCGAGCAGCAGCGCTACGAGACCGAGGTGCGCGACAGCGGCCTCGCCGCGCTGCTCGCTCCCTACCTCATCGCCAGGCAGACGGCCGCCGCCGGGGCGGTGTCGCCCGACCTGGAGCAGACCCAGACCTGATCCGGCGAGCCTCGCTAGCATGCCGCCATGAGCGACCCTCGTGCAGGCACCCTGGCGCAGCCGTCCGACCTCGTCGACGTGGCGCACCTCGTCACGGCGTACTACACGGGGGAGCCGGACCCGGAGAACCCCGACCAGGCGGTCGTCTTCGGCACGTCCGGCCACCGCGGCAGCAGTCTTCGCAACGCCTTCAACCAGACCCACATCTGGGCGACGACCCAGGCCATCTGTGACTACCGCCGGGAGCAGGGGTACGACGGTCCGCTGTTCCTCGGCCGCGACACCCACGCGCTCTCGGAGCCTGCCTGGGCCTCGGCGCTCGAGGTGCTCGCCGCCAACGAGGTGACCGTCCTCGTCGACGACCGCGACGGCTATACCCCCACCCCAGCCGTCTCCCACGCGATCCTCGCGGCGAACCGGCGCCGCACGGAGGGACCGGGCCTGGCGGACGGCATCGTGGTGACCCCGTCCCACAACCCGCCGGCCGACGGGGGCTTCAAGTACAACCCGCCCCACGGCGGGCCGGCCGACTCCGACGCGACCAAGGTCATCGCAGAGCGCGCCAACGCCTACATCAGGTCGGGCCTCGACGGAGTGCAGCGGGTGCCCTTCGCGCGGGGGAGGAGGGAGGCGGGTGCCTACGACTTCCTCGGCAGGTACGTCGACGACCTGCCCGCCGTCGTGGACCTCGACCGGGTCCGTGAGGCCGGAGTCCGCATCGGGGCCGACCCGCTCGGTGGCGCGAGCGTCGGCTACTGGGGCGAGATCGCCGAGCGCCACCGGATCGACCTCACGGTGGTCAACCCGCTGGTCGACCCGACGTGGCGGTTCATGACGCTGGACTGGGACGGCAAGATCCGGATGGACTGCTCCTCGCCCTCCGCGATGGCCTCGTTGATCGAGCGGCGCGGGGAGTACGACCTCGCCACCGGCAACGACGCCGACGCCGACCGCCACGGCATCGTCACCCCCGACGGCGGGCTGATGAACCCCAACCACTACCTCGCGGTGGCCATCCGCTACCTCGCCGGTGCCCGTCCGGGGTGGTCGCCGGAGGCAGCGGTCGGCAAGACGTTGGTCTCCTCGAGCATGATCGACCGCGTGGTCGCCGCCGCGGGCCGTCGGATGACCGAGGTCCCCGTCGGCTTCAAGTGGTTCGTGCCCGGGCTGCTGGACGGGTCGGTGGTCTTCGGCGGAGAGGAGTCGGCCGGGGCGTCGTTCCTGCGGTTCGACGGCTCGGTGTGGACCACCGACAAGGACGGCATCCTGCTGGCCCTGCTGGCCTCGGAGATCCTGGCCGCGACAGGGAGGACGCCCAGCGTCCACTACGCCGAGCTGACCGAGGAGTTCGGCGACCCGGCCTACGCCCGGGTGGACGCCCCGGCGACGCGGCAGGAGAAGGCCAAGCTCGCCGCGCTCGCGCCGTCCGACGTGGTCGCCGAGAGCCTCGCGGGCGACCCGATCACCGCCCGGCTCACCGCAGCGCCCGGGAACGGCGCCCCGATCGGCGGCCTCAAGGTCACCACGGAGCACGCCTGGTTCGCCGCGCGGCCCTCGGGCACCGAGGACGTCTACAAGATCTACGCGGAGTCCTTCAAGGGGCCCGAGCACCTCGCGCAGGTGCAGGCCGAGGCGCGCGAGGTGGTCTCGGCGGCCCTCGCCGGCTAGCCCGATCGAGCTGCGAGGTCAGGGTCAGCCGTTCTGCTGCTCGGCGAACGGGTCGGCGAGTCCGACGTACTTGGTCTCGAGGAACTCCTCGATGCCCTCGAAGCCGCCCTCCCGGCCGAGGCCGGACTGCTTGACGCCGCCGAACGGTGCCGCGGGGTTGGACACCACGCCGACGTTGAGCCCGAGCATGCCGGACTCGACGGTGTCCGCGAGGCGTAGCGACCTCGCGACGTCGCGGGTGTAGGCGTAGGCGACCAGGCCGAACTCCGTGTCGTTGGCCATCGCGACCGCCTCGTCCTCGTCGGTGAACGTCACGATCGGTGCAACGGGGCCGAAGACCTCCTCGGAGAGGATCCGGGCGTCGGAGCCGACCGCGGTGAGCACCGTGGGCGGGTAGAAGTAGCCCTCGCCCTCCTGAGGCTTGCCGCCGGTGGCGACCTTGGCTCCCTTCGAGACCGCGTCGTCGACGAGGTCCTGGACCTTCCCACGGCTCTTCTCGTCGATGAGCGGCCCGACCTTGGCGTCCTCCTCGGTGCCCCGCTTGACCGGGAGCGTCGCCATCCGCTCCGCCAGCCGGCTGCCGAACTCGTCGGCGACGGACTCGTGGACGATGAAGCGGTTGGCCGCGGTGCAGGCCTCGCCCATGTTGCGCAGCTTGGCGAGCATCGCGCCTTCGACCGCGGCGTCGAGGTCGGCGTCCTCGAAGACGAGGAACGGCGCGTTGCCGCCGAGCTCCATCGAGGTGCGCAGGATCTGGTCGGCGGCGTCCTTCAGCAGGTTGCGGCCCACCTCGGTCGACCCGGTGAAGGAGAGCTTGCGCAGCCGTGCGTCCTTGATCAGCGGACCGGTCACGGCGCCGGCGTTGCTGGTGGGTACGACGTTGAGCACGCCCTTCGGCAGACCGACCTCCTCCATGACCGAGGCGAAGAGCAGGGTGGTCAGGGGGGTCAGGGTCGCCGGCTTGACGATCATCGTGCAGCCCGCGGCGATTGCCGGGGCGATCTTGCGGGTCGCCATCGCCAGCGGGAAGTTCCACGGCGTGATGAACAGCGACGGGCCGACCGGGCGCTTGTGCACCATCAGCCTGGCCTTACCGTCGGGGGCGATCGCGTAGCGGCCCGAGATCCGGGCGGCCTCCTCGGAGAACCAGCGCAGGAACTCCGCGCCGTAGGTGACCTCGCCGCGCGCCTCCGCGAGAGGCTTGCCCATCTCCAGCGTCATCAGCAGGGCGAAGTCGTCGGCCCGCGCCGTGACCGTCTCGAAGGCGCGCCGGAGGATCTCCGCGCGCTCGCGCGGCGCCGTCCTGCCCCATGACCTCTGGGCCTCGGCGGCTGCTTCGAGCGCGGCCATGCCGTCCTCGGGTGTTCCATTGGCCACGGTGGTGAGGACGGTGCCGGTGGCCGGGTCCTCGACCTCGAAGGTCTCACCGTCGCTGGCATCGCGCCACGTGCCGTCGATGAACAGCCCGGTGCGGAGCGACTCGATCAGCTTCTTCTCGTTCTCGGCTGTCGGTGCCACGGTGACCTCGCTTCTGATCGGGGGTAGTTGCCGTAAGTCTGTCGCGCAACCAGACGCCAGCCAACCGTCCCCTCCCCGCTGTAACGCGGGGTTATCGACACTCCGCAAGCGGCATGACACTCGGTATGCGTCCACAGGGCTGTCGAAGATGTACGGCGGCCCGCCCGATGAGCAGGTCGGTGGCTCAGCGCTCCAGGGTGACGGCGAGGCCCTGGCCCACGCCGATGCACAGGCTCGCCACGCCGACACCGGACCCGGCCGCGGCGAGCTGGTGGGCGACGGCGCCCGCGAGACGTGCTCCCGAACACCCGAGCGGGTGACCGATCGCGATCGCACCGCCCAGCGGGTTGACCACCCCGGGGTCGAGCTCCTTCCACTCGGACAGGCAGGCCAGGCACTGGGCGGCGAACGCCTCGTTGAGCTCCATGACGGTCACGTCCTCCAGCCCCTTGCCGCTCTTGGCGAGCGCCCGTCGTACCGCCTCGACCGGGCCGATCCCGAAGAACTGGGGGTCCACGCCGGCGACGCCGGTCGCGGTGATCCGGGCCAGCGGTTCCACGCCGAGCTCCGCGACGCCCTCGGCGTCGGCGAGCAGCAGCGCGGCCGCACCGTCGGAGAGCTGGGAGGCGTTGCCCGCGGTGACGGTGCCGTCCTTGCGGAAGACCGGCCTGAGGGCGCCGAGCGTCTCGGCCGTGACGCCGTCGCGGATGCCCTCGTCGCGCGCCATGTCGGCGCCCGGGACCTGGACCACCATCGGGTCGTAGGAGCCGTCGGCCCAGGCCTGGGCCGCCAGGTTCTGGCTGCGTGCGGCGAAGTCGTCGGCGGCCTCGCGGGTGATCCCGTACCTTTCGCCGAGCATCTCGGTGCCCTCGCCGAGGCTGACCGTCCAGACGTCCGGCATCTCTGGGTTGACCATCCGCCAGCCGAGCGTGGTGGAGTACATCTCCGCGTTCCCCGCGGCGAAGGCGCGCTCCGGCTTCGGCACGACCCACGGGGCGCGCGTCATCGACTCGACCCCGCCCGCGACGAAGATGGAGCCGTCGCCGACCGCGATCGCCCGGGCCGCGGTCACCACAGCGTCCAGGCCCGAGGCGCACAGGCGGTTGACGGTCGAGCCGGGAACGCTGGTCGGAAGGCCGGCGAGGAGGGACGACATGCGGGCGACGTTGCGGTTGTCCTCGCCGGCCTGGTTCGCGGCGCCGAAGTAGACCTCGGCGACACGAGCCGGGTCGAGTGCGGGGTTGCGGTCGAGCAGCGCCTTGATGACGACCGCACCCAGGTCGTCGGGCCGGACGCCGGCCAGCGCGCCTCCGATGCGCCCGACCGGCGTGCGCACGGCGTCGACGACGTAGACCTCGTGACCTTGCACGGTGTGCCTCCCTGGTGCGCGGGGACGGACCGCGCGGCGACTGCCATTCTGCGGGTGTGTGGACCGCCCCACCTCATCGGGAGGGCCACGACCGCTGTCAGGTGGGTGAGTCGCCCAACGGGGCGGAGAAGCCGAGCACGAGCTGAGGCAGGACGCTGCCGAGCAGCTCGTCGGGTCCGAGGGTCTGCTCGCCGAGGTGTTCCTGGGCGATGCTGTGCATGTAGAGGGCCACCGCCGTCTCGGTGACCTGCTCGAGCGGGATCGTGGGACGACGGTCGAGCCGGGCCAGGACGTCACCGATGACGTCGACGAGCTCGGCGCGGAAGCGGCGGCTGTGCTCGCCGAGGACCTCGCGGGCCTCCTCGTTGCGTAGGGCGTGCAGGACGAACTCGGTGTGGATGAGGTACCACTGCCGACCGAAGGGGTGGACGCTCTCGAGGATCGCCGCCAGCGAGTCGAGAGAGAAATCGCCTTCGGGGATCGACTCGATCGCCCCGCGCACGGCAGCGAGCATCCGCTCGGCCTGGTCCTCGAAGACGGCGAAGAAGACCTCGTCGATGCTCGAGAAGTTCGAGTAGAAGGCGCCTCGCGTGAATCCGGCTGCCGCTACGAGCTCGTCCACGGTGACCCGCTTGATCCCGCGTTCCGCGAAGACCTCCAGGGCCGCCGTCAGCAGGCGCGCCCGGGTGTTCTCGCGCCGACGCAGGGACAGCGTGGGACGCGACGGCGGGGACACGGCGCTCACCCTAGCCCGGGTGCGCCGACCTGTGACGTGGATGACAGTCTCCCACTCGATACGTTCCTGTATTGGATACGTTACTGTATCGAACCATGTCGTCGTTTTTGTACCGTCTCGGCCGCAGCATGGCCCGGCGAGGCAAGCTCGTCATCGTCGTGTGGCTCGTGGCGCTGGTCGGTTCCGGCATCGTGGCGGTCGGGGCCGGAGGCCAGCTGCAGGACGACCTGACCATTCCGGGCACCGAGGCGCAGGAGGGAATCGACGTCCTCGAGCGCCAGTTCCCGGAAGCGGCGGGCACCTCCGGCCAGGTGCTCTTCGTCGCCCCCGAGGGGCAGGGCGTCCGCAGCCACCGGGCCGAGATCCGGCAGGTGCTCGACCGCCTCGAGCAGGTCGACCACGTCGTGCTCGTCACCGACCCGTTCGCCGCTGACCAGCGCCGGGTCGCGCTCTCCGAAGACGGCCGCCACGCACTGGCTCAGGTGCAGCTCGACATCCCGCTCGAGAAGGCGGACCAGCAGACCGTCGAAGACCTCACCGACACCGCCATGGGCGTCCCCGACGGCTCGCCGCTCGAGGTGCACCTCGGCGGCTCGATCTTCACCAAGACGACGGTCCACCTGAGCGTCACGGAGGCGCTCGGCGTCCTCGTTGCGCTGGTCGTCCTGGCGGTCACCTTCGGATCGTTCCTGGCGGCCGGAATGCCGATCCTCACCGCGATGCTCGGGGTGGGGGTCGCGATGGCCGGCGTCCTCACCGTCGCCTCCGTCACCCGGATCAGCAGCTCGACGCCGACCCTGGCGCTGATGATCGGGCTCGCTGTCGGCATCGACTACGCGCTCTTCATCGTCTCCCGGCACCGCGGCCAGCTCGCGGGCGGCATGGGCGTGGAGGAGTCGATCGCCCGCTCCCTGGCGACCGCCGGGAGCGCGGTCATCTTCGCCGGAGCCACGGTGATGATCGCGCTGTGCGGCCTCGTGGTCGCCAGGATCCCGTTCCTCGCGGTGATGGGCTTCGCCGCCGCCGGGGCGGTCGCCGTCGCGGTGCTGATCGCCCTGACCGCCGTACCCGCCATGCTCTCGGTCGCCGGTGAGCGGCTCCGTCCACGCCACGGGTCGCGTGCCGCGCGCCACGCGGTCGTCGAGCCCGGCGACACGCATACCCTCGGGGCGCGGTGGGTCTCCCTGGTGACCCGCGTGCCGCTCCTCACCGTCGTGCTGGTGGTCGTCGGCCTGGCGGTCGTCGCAGTCCCCGCGAAGGACCTCGCGCTCGGCCTCCCCGACAACGGCACCGCGCCCCGCGGCAGCACCGAGCGGGTCACCTACGACCTGATCTCCAAGGCGTACGGCGCCGGCTACAACGCACCCTTGCTCGTCACCGTCGACATCATCCGTACGACGGACCCGCTCGGTGTCATGAAGGGGCTCGGCGAGGACCTCGGGCGGATCGACGGCGTCGAGGCGGTCGCCCTCTCGACCCCCAATCCCAAGGCCGACCTCGGGATCGTGCAGATCATCCCCGGGGCCGCGCAGGCCGATCCGGAGACCGCCGACCTCGTCCGCGAGATCCGGGGTCGGGCGGGCGGGCTCGAGAAGAAGTACGGCGTCGACAACCTGCTCGTCACGGGCCACACCGCCGTGACCATCGACGTGTCCGACCGTCTTGCGGGGGCGCTGCTGCCCTTCGGCGTCGTGGTCGTCGGCCTCTCGCTGCTGCTCCTGACCGTGGTGTTCCGGTCGATCGCCGTGCCGGTCAAGGCGACGCTCGGCTACCTGCTCTCGGTGGCGGCCTCCTTCGGCGCCGTGTCCGCTGTCTTCGAGTGGGGCTGGCTCGCCGACGCGATGAACGTGTCCCGGGTCGGACCGGTCATCTCCTTCATGCCGATCATCCTGATGGGCGTCCTCTTCGGTCTGGCCATGGACTACGAGGTCTTCCTGGTCTCGCGGATGCGGGAGGAGTACGTCCACTTCGGCGACGCGCAGCGCGCGATCCGCAAGGGCTTCACCTCGAGCGCCCGGGTGGTGACCGCCGCCGCCGTGATCATGATCAGCGTCTTCGCCGCCTTCGTGCCCAACGGCGACGCCTCCGTAAAGCCGATCGCCCTGGGGCTCGCCGTGGGTGTCTTCGTCGACGCCTTCCTGGTGCGGATGACCCTGGTGCCGGCCGTCCTCGCCCTGCTGGGCGACCGGGCCTGGTGGCTCCCGGGCCGGCTCGACCGCGGGCTTCCCGCGCTCGACGTGGAAGGCGCGGGGCTCGAGCACCACCTCGACCACGAGGCGTGGACCCGGGAGCACGGGGCCGCCGTCGTACGCGCCGAAGGGGTCCGGCTCCTCGACGAGCACGGCACGGCTGTCCTCGACGGCGTGTTCGCCGTGGTCCGGCCGGGATCGCTGATGCTGGTGCGCACCGACGACCGGGTCGCCCGCCGGGCGCTCATGACGGCGATCGCCGGCCGGCTGCCCATCACCGACGGGCGGCTCGTCGTTCTCGACCGGGTCCTGCCCGACGAGGCCGCGGCCGTGCGCGCTCGCGTGCACCTGTTCGAGAGGTTCCCGACGATCGAGCGGCTGACCGGGCTCGGCGGGCGTCGCCGCAGGCCCGAGCCGGAGCTCGTCGTCCTCGACGACGTCGACGTCTTCACCAGCCAGGACGAGCTCGTGCGCCGCTGGGAGCTCGTCGCGGCGCTCACGGCCCGCGGCGTGACGGTCGTCGCCGGCGCGTCGGGGGAGCCCGTCGGCGTGCCGGGACTGTCCTGGACCACCCTGACCCTGCCTGCGGAGGGCGTAGTCCGCTCTGCCGCCGAGGAGGCCTCGCTGTGAAACGTCTGCTCCGCAACCGCATCCTGGTGGCGACCGTCCTCCTCCCCATGTTCTTCGGCTCCCTCGTCATGTGGTCGCTCAGCGACCGGGTCGACCACGTCGACGCCGTGCCCGCGGCGGTCGTCAACCTCGACGAGCCGGTGCGGACCGGGAGCGGTGACGACGCGCAGACCATCGCCGCCGGTCGCCTGCTCGCGGCGGGCCTGACCTCGCCGACAGCGGAGGAGAGGCAGCACTCCCTCG
Source organism: uncultured Actinomycetota bacterium (assembly GCA_963700955.1). Lineage (GTDB taxonomy): Bacteria > Actinomycetota > Actinomycetes > Propionibacteriales > Nocardioidaceae > Nocardioides_C. Next base: position 403,186 of record CAVOZH010000005.1, read on the forward strand.
CGTGGCGGCTCACGAGTCCCGAGGACGCCTCGAAGCGGTTGCGGGAGGGCGACTACTACGCGGTGATCACGATCCCGAAGGACTTCTCCAAGACGGTCGCCGGGCTCACCCGCAACGACCCGGAGACGGCGCGGATCACCGTGCGGAGCAACGACTCCGCGAGCGCGCTCGTCGGGGTCGTCAGCGACCAGATCGGAGACGTCGCGGCGGCACGCCTCAACCAGAGGATCACCGCCACCTTCCTCGAGGGGATGTACGCCCGGACCGGTGAGCTCAAGGCGTCCCTCGGCAAGGCTTCCCAGGGGGCGGGGCGCCTCGCCGACGGCGCGGTCCGTCTCGGTGAGGGCACCACCAGGCTCAGCGACGGCGCCGGGGTGCTGGCGGGTGGCCTCGACACCCTTTCCGGCGGCGCCGGGCAGTTCGCCGACGGTGCGTCCCGGCTCTCCGACGGGGCGGAGCGGCTCGCCGCCGGCACCGGTCGGCTGAGCTCAGGGGCCGGAGACCTCGCCGGCGGCGCGGGTGAGCTGGCCGGCGGCCTCGGTGAGCTGCACTCCCGCACACGCCCGCTGCCGGACCAGACCCGCCGGCTCGCGGACGGCGCGGGCCAGGTCGCCGAAGGGGTCGCAGGCTGGTCGCAGGTCCTCCTCGCCTGGAAGCAGGCCTGCGAGTCCGACCCGGTCGTCGCCGGCAGCCACGCACGGTTGTGTGCCGCGACGGTCCAGGCGGTCGGCGTCGACAACGGGAACGCACAGGCGATGGCCTCGGGTTCACGTCGGCTTGCCGACGGCGCGGACCGGCTGGCCGACGGCTCTCCACGGCTCGTCTCCGCGATCGGGCAGGCTGCCGACGGCGCGCAGCGCCTCGCCGGGGGAGCGAGCCGCCTCGCGGGCGGTGCGCGCAAGGTCGACACCGGCACGGACCGGCTCGCGGTCGGCGCGGCACAGCTCGGCGCGGGTGCGCGAAGGCTTGCCTCAGGTGCGACCCAGGCCCGTGACGGCGCTTCCCGGCTCGCGGAGGGTTCGACCAAGGTGGCGAGCGGCACCAGCCGGCTGAGCAACGGCTCGCGCAGGCTGGCGGAGGGTCTCGGCAAGGGGGCAGAGCGGATCCCGGCCCTTGGCGCGGAGAGACGTCAGCACCTTGCGGACGCCGTCGCCGAGCCGGTCGTGAGCGACGCCCAGCGGCTCAACGCGACGCCCTCCTCGGCGACCAGCCTCGCCCCCGGGGTGCTCGCGCTCGCGCTGTGGCTCGGCGCCTTCGTCACCTACCTCGTCCGCCGTGCGCTCCCGCCCGGCGCTCTCGCCGCCGCGACCACGCCGTTCCGGGTTGCTCTGGCGGGATGGGTCCCGGCGATCCTGGTCGGCGTGCTGCAGGGCCTCCTCGTGGTCGCCGTGCTCGGCGTCTTCGACGTGGTGATGGAGTCGCCGCTCGGCGTCGCGCTCTTCCTGGTCCTGCCCGCTGCGGTGTTCGCGGCGGTGAACCAGGCGTTCGTGGCGGTCTTCGGGCCGAAGCGCGGCTGGATGGTCTCGATCGTGTTCGCCGTCCTCCAGGCGGTGTCCCTCGGCGGGCTGATTCCCGTCGACACCGCGCCGGCGTTGATCCAGTCGCTCAGCGGGGTGCTGCCCGTCTCCCTCGCGGCCGAGGGGATCGGCAACCTGACGCTCGGGGGCCGGGTCGGCTCGGTGGCCGGTTCGGCAACGGCCCTCGTCGTGTGGGGCGCCGTCGCGCTCGCCGTGACGACGGTCGCCGCCGGGCGGCGGCAGCGCGTGTCGCTGTCCGACGTACGCCGGCAGGTGGCGCCCGGCAACGCCTGAGCCGCCCAGGACCGCATGGCTCGCCCGAGGAGCGGGTACGGCGGAGGCCGGACCGTTCTCTGGAAGGAGTGCAGCATGCCTTCGAACATCAAGAACGAGAAGCAGTACGAAGCGCTCAAGGACAAGGGGATGTCCAAGGAGCGCGCCGCGAAGATCGCGAACTCCCCGGGCGCCTCGAGCCGTGGCGGGAAGAAGAGCGGCTCGGGCGGCGACCCCAAGCAGGGCGGCACCACCGCCCAGAAGAAGGAAGCCGGTCGCAAGGGCGGCAAGAAGTCCTGAGCCCGCACCTCGACGCGAAAGCGGCCGATGGCGGCCGGTTCTCACGCGAGAAACGGACCGACATCGGCCACTTTCATTGCGATCGGGCTCAGCGGCCGCCGGAGAGCAGCTCCTCGAACGGCGTCGGGTTGTCGAACGGGTCGTCGGGGCCGCTGCTGCGCCGTCCCACGACGAGGTCGGCGAGCTCCCGCCCGGCGCGGTCGACACGGTCGGCCAGGGAGCCGGCCGCGTTGCTGCCGAAGTCTTCGCTCGCACCGAAGACCCCGGTCGGTACGACGACCGCGCGGAGGTAGGCGAACAACGGGCGCATCGCGAAGTCGAGGGCCAGCGAGTGGCGCGCGGTCCCTGCTGTGGCGGCGACCACCACCGGCTTCCCGGCGAGCGTGCCGTCCTCGAGCACGTCGAAGAAGTTCTTGAAGAGCCCGCTGTAGGAGCCGCTGAAGATCGGTGTCACCGCGATCAGCCCGTCCGCCCGCTCGACGGTCTCGAGCGCGCGTGCGAGCTCGTCGCTCGGGAAGCCGGTGAGCAGGTTGTTCGTGAGGTCGTGCGCGAGGTCGCGCAGCTCGACCACCTCGACGTCCATCTGCTCGCCGTACAGCCGCAGCGCCCGGTCGGTGGCCTCGGCCAGCCGGTCGGCGAGCAGGCGCGTCGACGACGGCTGGCTCAGGCCTGCGGTCACCACCGCGATGGTGCGGGCGGTCACTGGACCTCCTCGGGGGAGCGGCCGGTGACGTCGTCACCCGTGGCGTGGACGGTGCTGTCCTTGGCGCCTCCCGCGGCGGCGACGAGCGACTGGTGGGTCGGCGCGTCGGGCACCTGAGCCGGTCGCAGCGCGGCGAACTCCTTGCGGAGCACCGGGACGACCTCCTCGCCGAGCAGGTCGAGCTGCTCCAGCACGGTCTTCAGCGGCAGGCCGGCATGATCCATCAGGAACAGCTGACGCTGGTAGTCCCCGACGTACTCCCGGAAGCCCAGAGTCCGCTCGATGACCTCCTGCGGGCTGCCGACGGTCAGCGGCGTCTGCGAGGTGAACTCCTCCAGCGACGGGCCGTGTCCGTAGACGGGCGCGTTGTCGAAGTAGGGGCGGAACTCCCGCACGGCGTCCTGGCTGTTCTTCCGCATGAACACCTGGCCTCCGAGGCCGACGATCGCCTGGTCGGCGGAGCCGTGACCGTAGTGCTCGAAGCGCTGCCGGTAGAGCCGGACCATGCGCTCGGTGTGCGAGGCCGGCCAGAAGATGTGGTTGGCGAAGAAGCCGTCGCCGTAGTAGGCCGCCTGCTCCGCGATCTCGGGGGAGCGGATCGAGCCGTGCCACACGAACGGCGGCACGCCGTCGAGCGGGCGCGGCGTCGAGGTGAAGCCCTGCAGCGGGGTGCGGTACTTCCCCTCCCAGCTCACGACGTCCTCGCGCCAGAGGCGGTGCAGCAGGTGGTAGTTCTCGATCGCGAGCGGGATTCCGTCGCGGATGTCCTTGCCGAACCACGGGTAGACCGGGCCGGTGTTCCCGCGGCCCATCATCAGGTCCACGCGGCCGTCGGTGAGGTGCTGGAGCTTGGCGTAGTTCTCTGCGATCAGCACCGGGTCGGTCGTCGTGATCAGGGTGGTCGCTGTGGAGAGGACGATCCGCTCGGTCTGCGCACCGATGTAGGCGAGCGTCGTCGTCGGGGCGGAGGCGATGAACGGCGGGTTGTGGTGCTCGCCGGTCGCGAAGACGTCGAGTCCGACCTCCTCGGCCTTCCTGGCGATCTCGACGGTCGCCTTGATGCGCTCGTGCTCGGTCGGGGTGCGGCCCGTGGTCGGGTCGGTCGTGACGTCACCGACGGTGAAGATGCCGAACTGCATCGCGTGAGACCTCCTGGATGGGAACCGGTGGACCGGTTGTTAGTTTCATCTTCAACTATCCACCCGTCACAACCAGCGTAGGCGCGGCGCTATTCCCCCGGCCGGGCGCTCGGAGCGGGAGCGGCCAGCTGGGTGGAGGCGGACGCGGGCGCGACGACCTGGCGCTTGATCTGCGCCGAGGCCAGCCCGAGCCCGCCGAGGCTGATGTCGTCGTAGGCGAGCAGGTCGCCGCTGTCCCGGTCGAGGTACAGCACCGACAGCATGATGTCGGCCGGCACCTTCGGCTCCAGGGCACGCAGCCCCGAGCCACCCGTGGAGCCCTCGGTCATCAGCCAGGTACCTTCCGCGCCGCGTCGCACCTTGCGGTAGTGCAGGTGGCCCGAGAGCGTCACGGAGGCCAGGCCGTCCAGGGCGCGGATCGGGGTCGGGTCGTGGAAGACCGCGACGTCCACGCCACCCGCGGCCTCCGCGACCGAGGCGAGATGGTCCGCGGCATCGGCCACCTGCCCGGCCAGAGCCTTGTCGTCGAGTGCCACGGACTTGTCCGGTGTGAACGTCGGGTCGCCGAGGCCGGCGAAGGTCAGCCCGGCGACCCGACGCACGTTCCCGTCGAGGACCACGACGTTCGGGACCTGACGCATGGCGCGCTCGGTCGTGAGCGAGTCGTGGTTGCCCCGGACCCAGACGTACGGCGCGCGCAGGTGCCGGATCTCCTGGACGTACCTGTTCTCAGGCTTCGTGCCGTGGTCGGTGATGTCGCCCGAGTCGACGATCACGTCCACGTCGTACTTCTCGGCCACGGTGCGGACGACGTCCCAGGCCTGCGGCGCCAGGTGCAGGTCGGAGATGTGGAGCACCCGCACGACCCCCTGGTCTCCGGGAAGGATCGGCAGCTGTGAGGTGACGGCGTAGAGGCCCGTCACGTTCTGCACCAGCTGGGCCAGCTGGTCGCCGTACACCGTGAAGTTGTCGACGATCCGATCGGCATCTCCCACGACGGTGGGTGCGCTGGCGAGCAGGCCGGTGTACCGAGGCTCGGCGAGCGCAGCGGGGTTCCACGTCGTGAGGGCGACGGCGCCGGCAACCAGCATGGCCGTCGCCGCCGTGGCGCCGGAGAGAAGAGCGCTGCGGAGCCGTCGCATGGCGAGGATGCTCAGCGAGGCCGCGCCGACGACCGCGGCGAGGAGCGAGCGGAGCGCCGCCATCAGCAGCTCCCAGCGCAGGTCGCCCTCGGCCTGGGCGCGCATCCCCGTGAGGAGCGCCGGGTCGTCCATGATCGCCCGCGCCTCCGGCACGTCGACGCCGACGAGACGCGCTTGAACCCCGAGCGGGCCGTCGTGCGTGTCGAGCACGAGCTCGCCGAGCGGCGGGATGGCAACGGTCGTCTTGCCGTCCCAGGTGGGCAGGACTCTCATCGAGGTGGTCAGCGGCCCCACCTCGTGGTGGACGGTCCCGCCGAGCATGAGACCGAGCCAGCCACCCGCCAGTCCGAGCAGCACGGCGAGGGCGATGGGGCGAAGGCGGAGCATGCGGGCGAGGGGGGACAGGGGGGTCCGAGAGGAAGGCATGGTGCACGCAAACGTCGAGCAAATAGGGCGAAGTATTTGTAACCCGGTGTCGGGACTGCTGTCAGAGGAATCGCACAGGTGGGGCCGTTCGGCTGATCTGCCAAGAGGTGTGTCAGTCGTGCGGCACTCGGGCACGATGGCTTTCGTGGCAACCGAGCCGACGTATCCGTTCGTCCCGAGGTCGAACCGGCAGCTGCGTCCTGGGCAGTACTGGTCCATCCCCCTCTCGGATGGGCGGTTCGCGGCCGGGCGCGTGATGGCGGTGCCCGCGTTCGGGCCTCGTGACCGGACCGGTCTGGTGGTCGGCCTGATGGACTGGGTCGGTGACCAGCCCCCCTCGGGCGAGGATCTCGCGGGCCTGCCCGTGCTGGTGCAGGCGAAGGCGAGGTTCGAGGCGATCAGGATGACCGGCGGCACCGTGCTGGGGCTGCGGTCACTCGAGCTCGACGGCCTCGTCGCCGCGGACCCGCATGTCTTCAACATCGGCGCCGCGCACAGGGTGTGGGGTGGGCGCACGATCGCCCAGTACGCCGAGCGAGCCTTCGTCCAACGATGAGCCGGCCGTTGTCACGGTCGGGTAACTGCGCGTTTCCTCTCCGCCTGGTCGGGTAGCCGACATGTGCTGAATCACCCGATTGGAGATATTTTGTCCGAATCGTCCTCCCCCTCCCACCAACCTGCGCCCGGCGCGATGAGCAGCCCCACGAGCACCCACCCCATGAAGGCCGAGACGAAGGCCGAGAGGTCCGCTGTCCTGCGCCGGGCCATCGGCGCCTCGGCGATGGGCAACGCCACGGAGTGGTTCGACTACGGCGTCTACGCGTACGCCGCTGTCTACATCCAGCAGGTGTTCTTCCCCTCCGACGACCCGAGCATCTCGTCGCTCTACACGCTGCTGGTGTTCGCGGTGTCGTTCCTGGTCCGCCCGATCGGCGGACTGGTTCTCGGGCCGCTCGGTGACCGGGTCGGTCGCAGCCGGGTCCTGGCCGCGACGATCATCATGATGGCGACGGCGACGTTCCTCGTCGGCCTCCTGCCGAGCTATGACTCCATCGGGATCTGGGCGCCGATCCTCCTGGTCGTGCTGCGGATGGTCCAGGGCTTCTCGACCGGCGGAGAGTACGGCGGCGCCGCGACGTTCATGGCGGAGTACTCCCCGGACCGCAAGCGCGGGTTCTTCGGCAGCTTCCTGGAGTTCGGGACGCTGGCCGGGTTCACCCTCGGCGCCCTCGTCGTGCTCGGCACCGAGCTGGTCGTCGGAAAGGACGCGATGGGCGAGTGGGGCTGGCGGATCCCGTTCCTCCTCGGCGGCCCGATCGGGCTCGTCGGCCTCTACCTGCGGACCAAGATCGAGGACACCCCGGTCTTCACCGAGCTGGCCGAGTCCGGCGAGGTCGAGGAGGAGTACTCCTCGACGTTCAAGGACCTGTGGCGCGACTACAAGCGTCCGCTGCTCGCTCTCGCAGGTCTCGTCGTGGCGCTCAACGTCACGAACTACACGCTCCTCGCGTACATGCCGACCTACCTCGAGCAGAAGATCGACATGAGCTCGACCTCGTCGCTGACGCTGATCATCATCGGGCAGGTCGTGATGATGGCCGTGATCCCGTTCTCGGGCCGGCTCTCGGACCGCCTCGGGCGCAAGCCGATGTGGTGGGTCTCGCTCGGCGGGCTGTTCGTGATGGCCGTGCCGATGTACCTGCTGATGGCGCAGGGCTTCGTTGCCGCGCTGGTCGGCTTCGCCGTCCTCGGACTGCTCTACGTCCTGCAGCTGAGCACGATCTCGGCGACCTTCCCGGCGATGTTCCCGACCCACGTGCGCTTCGCCGGGTTCGCGATCGCGTACAACGTCTCGACCGCGGTCTTCGGCGGCACCGCGCCGGCGGCCAACGAGAAGCTGATCTCGTGGACGGGCACCGACCTCGTGCCGGCGTACTACATGATGGCCGCCTGCGTCGTGGGTGCCGTGGCCCTGCTGTTCGTGCCGGAGACCGCTCGTGCCTCGATCCGCGGCACCGGCGTCCCCGGTGTCGACACCGAGGTCAAGCCGCTCGAGCTGAGCCGCGCCTGACGCCGCTGGTGCGTCGCTGACCGTGCAGGGGCGCGGTCTCTCCCGGGTTGGAGGGGCCGCGCCCCCTGGCGCTTCTCGGCACCTCGCCGACGGCCTGGCCGAGAAACAGGCGACCGAGGCGTTGCCAAAGTCCAGTAATTCACTATAGTTTAACGGGCAAGGGTGGTGGTCGGACGAGAGGAGGACGGACCGTGGCAGGCACCGGATGGGCATGGCGTCCCTGGGACCAGACCCGAGCGATCGACAACGCGCGGTCGGCCAGCACCGAGCTCGCTCGCAGCCGCGTCGAGCGTGAGGAGGTCGAGCTCTTCCTCGAGCGACACCGAGCACGAAGGCGCAGTGCCCACACGGCCTGAGCCGGACGAAGGATCCGGCGACGAGGTCCGAACCCGATACCGGCCTGGCGGCGCGAACCGCCGGCGCGGGTAGCCTCGGCAGCTGTGATCGTCGCCGCCGTGGTCTGCCCGCACCCCCCGCTGCTCCTCCGTGAGCTCTCCGGGGCCGAGGACGCCCTCCCGCAGCTGCGCGACGCGTGCCACGACGCCCTGACGACGGCTCTCGCGGCGAGTCCCGACCTGGTAGTGGTGGTGGGTGGCGCGGACGAGGCCCGCGAATGGGATCCGTCGCTGCCGGTCGGTGTCCGCCGCTTCGGTACGACGGGCGCTCCCGACGCCGCAGCCCTTCCGCTGAGCCTCGGCGTCGCGAAGCGGCTGCTCGGGGAGTCGGGCTGGGTCGGCCCCGTGCGCTTCCTGTCGGTGTCCTGGGAGGCAGACGACGCCGCTGTCGCTGACCTCGCCCGTGTGGTGGCTAAGGCCGAGGGGCAGGTCGTCCTGCTCGTTCTCGGCGGCGACGGCAGCCCCCGTCGCGGGGAGAAGGCGCCGGGCCACCTCGACCACCGCTCCTTCGCCTACGACGCCGAGATCGGTCGCGCACTCGAGGAGGGGGACGGCGAGGCGCTCACCCGCCTCGACCCGCTGCTCGCCGACGAGCTGATGGTGCTCGGGCGCCCGGCGTTGGGCGTGCTCGGGCACGTCGTGTCCGACCAGGGCGGCAGGCCCCGTCCCCGGGTGCTCTACAGCGACGACCCCCTCGGCGTGCAGTACACCGTGGCGCTCTGGGACCTCGGCGCCTCGTGAGCTGCCACGGCGGCGCGGTCGCCTAGCTTTCGCGCCGCGAGACCAGTAGCGCCTGCGCCGAGCGAGCGACGAGCCCGCGCTCGTCGTACACCGAGGAGCTCGCGACCCCCACGCTGCCGCTGCCCAGGGTGGTCTCCGCCTCGAGGCAGAGCCACTCGCCGACCGGTGGTCGCAGGACGTGCACGGTGAGCTCGGTGTTCAAGAACCCCCACTGCCCCGGGTCGAGCTCGGCGGACACGCCGGAGGCCGAGTCCACGCACGCCATCAGCCGCTGCACTGGGCTCATCTGCTCGCCGTCGACGAGCGTCACGGTCGGACGCATCCAGACGACTCCTGGGCCGGGCTCCTCCACCGCGCCCTTGACCCAGCGCCAGTCCACGGCGTCGAGGTAGCCGCCCGACCAGCTGCGTGGCCGTTCGTGGTGGTGTCCGTCTCGGTGCGTGTGGCTCAGTGGCTCGCTGGTCGTCCGCGGGCCGGCCGCGCCCACGGGGAAGCGCCAGGCCGCGGCCCGAGCCACGGGCCTGGCTCTCTCCACGTCGATCAGCGTCGCTTCGCAGAGCTCGACGTTGCGGCCGGGGCGGACGACGGACGCCTCGACCTGCAGGGGAGCGACCGGGACCGGGCCGAGCAGGTCCATGGTGATCCGGCCGAGGACTCGCTCGGCCCCGGTGTCGAGCTGCTCGACGGCGCGGGTCAGCAGGGCGGCGGGTGGGCCGCCGTGCTGGCTGTCGGGTCCCCAGGGGCCGGCTGTGGTCGGCTGGGAGAGCATCTGGTCGTTCTCGCGGACGTAGAAGGACCGCTGAGCTGGGGAAGTCACTCCGCAATGATGCCCGGAGAGCGACGATGGGGACATGAACCGTGAGTGGCATCCGGCACACGTGCTCGGCAGCAACGCGCCCATGGACCGCCGGGTCGAGTGGCATGTCGCCCACGCGCGGGAGTGCGCCTGTGCACCCGTTCCGGCCTCGGTGCTCGCCGAGATCCAAGCCCGCGGCCTGGACGTTCCGGAGGGCTCGAGACGGGCCGAGTGACGCCCGTCTCCTCGGTGGCGAACTCGATTTCTCATCGTGCTCGGGCGTGTGTATTCTTTGACGTCGCTTGCCCCTTTAGCTCAGTCGGCAGAGCGTCTCCATGGTAAGGAGAAGGTCTACGGTTCGATTCCGTAAAGGGGCTCTGGGTAAGGGAAACCCGGTCGTGCAGACGGTCGGGTGACCCCGTCCCGGTGGCGGGGTAGCTCAGGTGGTTAGAGCACACGGCTCATAATCGTGGTGTCGCGGGTTCGAGTCCCGCCCCCGCTACTTTGCATCACCACAGGCACTCGGGCTTGAACGCCCGTGGAGACTTGGACAGGCAGTACTACCGAAGAAGAAGAGGCACCCCGTGGCCAGCAAGAGCTCGGACGTTCGTCCCAAGATCACCTTGGCGTGCGTCGAATGCAAGGAACGCAACTACATCACCAAGAAGAACCGGCGTAACGACCCGGACCGTCTGGAGATGAAGAAGTTCTGCCCGCGCTGTCGCACTCACACTGCGCACCGCGAGACCCGCTGAGCGCAGGCCTTCAGATCCCATCGAAGGAGCGACGTCACCCTCGGGTACGTCGCTCCTTCTGCATGCCCGCACCTTCCGGCTGTAACGCGGGGTTATGGACGCTCTACAAGCGGTAGACCGCTTGGCAACCGTCCACGGCCCTGTGCCAGTCAGGCTGGCTACGCCTCCCTCGCCCCGTACGACGGGCGGGCCAGCCGTCCCTCGGGCGACGTCGCAGCCTGCTCGGCCGCGCCGCGGACCGGCCAGGCGAGCAGGATCGAGCCGACCAGCAGCCAGCCGCCGAGCACCAGGAGCGGCGTCGTGACGCCGGCCCCGGCGAAGTAGGCCGTCGACCGCAGCGCACTGCCGGCCGCACCGGGCGGCAGCAGCTGACCCAGCGCTCCCCATCCCTCGGGCAGCAGCTCCGGGGCTGACGCGATCGCGGAGAGCGGGTTGCCGAGCACGACGATCGTGACCGCCGCCGATGCGAGACCGGCGATGCCGAGGACGCGGTGCAGCCCCATGACGACCGCGGCCATCGCGCCGATCGCCAACGCGTAGACGCCGGCGTTCGCCCAGTAGCTCCCCTCCAGGGCGCCGAGCCAGAGCTGCTGCACCGCGGCGAGCGCCAGGCCGGACGCCGCCGCGACACCCACGGCCGCGGTCATCCTCCGCCCGCGGCCAGGGACGCGAAGCGCCAACGCGACGCCGACCGCGATGCCGCCCACGGCCAGCGGGAAGGCGCCGGCCGCGAACACGGCGCCGTGCGGGTCCGGGCCAGGCAGGGGCGCCACGTCGCTCACCGACGGTGCCGTGCCGGTTGCGCCCGCCATGTGCGTCCCGGCCTCGGTGAGCAGCTGCGCGACCACCGGGCTGGCCGCGGAGGCGACGAGCATCTCGGGCCCTGCGGGAGACAGCACCACGGCGCCGTACACCTGTCGGCTCTCGATGGCCTCGACCGCCGCGCCAGGGGAGTCGACCGCGGTCACGTCGAAGGCGTCGCGACCCGCCTGCCCGCCGAGAGCGGCTGTGACCTGGCCGGCGGCACCGGGCGGGCCGGCCACGGCGATCGGGAGGTGTCGGGGCGCCAGCTGTGACGGCGGCCAGGCGAACGCGACCAGCAGGACGGCGAGGACGCCGGTCAGGCCGACGACGATTCCGGTGACGTGGCTCCAGCTCGTCGCGGGAGAGTGATCAGACATCACAACCTCCAAAAAGAACGTTCGTTCGTTATAAGTGCGAGCCTGCGCTCGTCTGCCCGACGTTGTCAAGAACGAATATTCGTTTTAGTGTCACAGCATGCCCAAGGTCACCGAGGAGCACCGGCTGGCCCGGCGCGAGCAGATCCTGGCCGCCGCCTCCCGTTGTGTGGCCCGCGAGGGCTTCCACAAGACGACGATGGCCGACGTCATCCGCGAGGCCGGCCTGTCGGCAGGCGCCGTCTACGGCTACTTCAAGGGCAAGAGCGACATCATCCGGGCGATCGCGGAGCGCTCCATCGGCTCGGTCGCCGCCCTGCTGCACGAGCTCGTCGAGCAGGAGGCGCCGGTGCATCCCGTCGACGCCATCGCCGTCTTCGTCGAGCAGATGACATTCCTCAGCAAGGAGTCGGGAGGCGACCTGCCGAGGGTCGGCGTCCAGGCCTGGGCGGAGGCCGTGCGCGACCCCGAGATCCACGCCCTGGCGAGGGAGAAGATGGGGGAGGTGCGATCGGCGCTGGAGGAGGTCGTACGTCGGGCGCAGCACGACGGCACGATGACCCGGGACGCCGACCCGCGCGCGGTGTCTCACGTGCTTTTCGCGCTGCTGCCGGGGTTCGTCCTGGAGCAGGTGGTGCTCGAGGACGTGACGCCCGACTCCTACGTCGCGGGCTTGCGGCAGCTGCTCGCGTAGCGCCCTGCTAGCGTCGCGCACATGGCAGTCGACACCGCCCTGGCCGGACGGACCTTCCCGCCGACGGAGCCCTACGCCGCCACCCGAGAGAAGGTCGTCGAGTTCGCCCGGGCCACCGGGTCGGAGTTCGACGGGCACACCGCGCCGGCGACGTTCCCGATCGTCGTGGCGTTCGCCGCCATGACCGTGCTGATGGAGGACCCCGAGGTGGGCATCGCGCTGCACCGGGTCGTGCACGGCGAGCAGCGCTTCACCTATACCCGTCCGGTCGTCGTCGGCGACCGGCTCTCGGCGACCCTCACCGTCGACACGCTGCGGCAGATCGGCGGTGCGGACATCATCGGCACGCGCAGCGAGATCACCGACGAGCACGGCGAGCCGGTCTGCACCGCCTACGCCACCCTCGTGCACCGAGGCGAGGAGCCGGCATGAGCAACCCCGCAGCCCACCTGAGCGCCGGCGACTCGCTCCCCACGCAGACCTTCAGCGTGACCCGGGCAGACCTCGTCAGGTACGCCGGTGCCAGCGGCGACTTCAACCCCATCCACTGGTCCGACCGCGTCGCCACCTCCGTCGGTCTGCCCGGTGTGATCGCGCACGGCATGTTCACCATGGCGCTCGCGGCCCGGGCGCTCGACACCTGGGCCGGTGCTCCGGGACGGGTCCGCGAGATCGCATGCAAGTTCACCAAGCCGCTCGTCGTACCCGACGACGACGAGGGCGTGGAGGTGCAGGTCGCAGGGACCGTCAAGAACCTCACCGAGGACGGCGTGCACGTCGCGCTCGAGGTCACCTGCGGCGACGAGAAGGTGCTGGGCGCTCCGAAGGCGGTGCTGGTGCGTGGCTGAGGTTCTCGCAGACCACACCACGCTGCGTCTGGGAGGTCCGGCCGCCCACTACGTGGAAGCGCGCACCGAGAGCGAGCTCGTCGACGCCGTCCGTGCCGCTGACGAGGCCGGCGAGCCGACCCTGCTCGTCGCGGGAGGCAGCAACCTCGTCGTGGCCGACGACGGCTTCCCCGGCACAGTCGTCAAGATCGCGACCAGCGGTGTCAGCGTCGACCAGGACGACTGCAGCGGAGCCACCGTCACGGTCGCCGCAGGTGAGAGCTGGGACGCTCTCGTCGAGCGTGCCGTCGACGAGGGCTGGGTCGGCGTCGAGGCGCTCTCCGGGATCCCGGGGAGCGTCGGAGCGACGCCGGTGCAGAACGTCGGCGCCTACGGCCAGGAGGTCGCGGAGACGATCGCGTCCGTCCGCTGCTGGGACAGGCGGGAGGCCGTCGTACGCACCATCGCAGCCGCCGACTGCGGCTTCGGCTACCGCACCAGCCGGTTCAAGCAGGACCCGAGCCGCTACGTGGTCCTCACGGTCACCTTCCAGCTGCGGCTCGGCGACCTCGGAGCGCCCGTCAAGTACGCCGAGCTCGCGAGGACCCTGGGAGTGAAACCGGGGGAGCGGGTGCCTGCGAGGCAGGTGCGTGAGACGGTCCTCGGGCTCCGGCGCGGCAAGGGCATGGTGCTCGACCCCGACGACCACGACACGTGGAGCGCAGGGTCCTTCTTCACCAACCCACTGCTGAGCGCCGAGCAGGCCGGGCGGCTCCCCGACGCACCGCCGCGCTGGGAGCAGGCCGACGGACGCGTGAAGACCAGCGCCGCCTGGCTGATCGAGCAGGCCGGGTTCACCAAGGGCTACGGCAACGCCCGGGTGAGCCTGTCCACCAAGCACACGCTGGCGCTCACCAACCGCGGTGGTGCCTCCGCAGCAGACCTCGTCGCGCTCGCGCGCGAGATCCGCGACGGGGTCGACGACCGCTTCGGGATCCGGCTGGAGAACGAGCCCGTCATGGTCGGCTGCTCGCTGTGACGGCGCGGCCCCGACCGGCTAGTTCGAGGCCGCGAGCCCGCCGCCGATCACGACGATCATGAAGATCAGGTAGCCCACGGCCACGACCGCGTAGATCGCGAGCAGCACCGTGCCGACGATGCCCAGGATGTAGCCCGCCTGGGCGGCCCCCCTGCCACCCACCATGCCGTTGCTGGCGTCGATCTCGTCGAGGGTCTTCTTGCCCGTCGACCAGGCGAACGGCGCGAGGATCTGGCAGAGCACGACGCCGAGGATGCCGAGCACCAGCGAGGTGACGGCGCGCGGGTGGTCCGGTGCGTACCTGATCGGGCCCGTTGTCGGATAGCCAGGCGGAGGCGCCTGTGAGTACGGCGGCTGGCCGTACGGAGCGGTCGGCGGCTGGCCCTGGGCCTGCTGCTCCCAGTAGCCCGGCTGGCCGCTGGTGGGTTCCTGCGGTGGTTCCGGCCTGGTCGGCTCGTCCCCCGGTGTGTTGGTCATGCCGCCTAGTCTGCGGCCAACCAGGCGGAAACCTCACGCAACAACACGGATTTCGTGTCGTCTGGTGCCTGTGAGGCGCGGATCGACATCGAGGCCAGCTCCGCGAGCTGTACGTCGGACAGCTCGTGCGCCGCGCGCATGGTGGCGTACTGCCCCGCGAGGCGCGAGCCGAACAGCAGCGGGTCGTCCGCGCCGAGAGCCACCGTTGCCCCGGCCTCGAGAAGCGTCGGCAGCGGCACCGAGGTGAGGTCGGAGTAGACGCCGAGGGCGACGTTCGAGACCGGGCAGACCTCCAGGGTGATGCCCTTCTCCGCGACCTGCTCGAGCAGTGCCGGATCCTCGGCGGTGCGGACACCGTGGCCGAGCCGGTCGGCGCGCAGCGCCTCGAGACACGTCCGCACGCTCCGAGGTCCGAGCAGCTCCCCGCCGTGCGGGGCGAGCATCAGTCCCGCCCGGTCCGCGATCGCGAACGCGGGGGCGAACTCCTCGGTCCTCCCGCGGCGCTCGTCGTTGCTGAGGCCGAAGCCGACCACCCCACGTCCGGCGTACTGCGCAGCCAGACGCGCCAGCGTGCGGGCATCGAGGGGGTGCCGGGTGCGGTTGGCCGCGATCACCACCGCCATGCCGATCCCGGTGCGGTCCGAGGCGTCGCGCACGGCGTCGAGGACGAGGTCGGTGAACGCCGTGATCCCTCCGAACCGGGCGGCGTAGCCGCTGGGGTCGACCTGGATCTCCAGCCACCGCGAACCGTCGGCGACGTCGTCCTCCGCCGCCTCGCGCACCAGCCGCCGCACGTCGTCCTCGGTGCGCAGGACGGACCGCGCGACGTCGTACAGCCTCTGGAAGCGGAACCAGCCCTTCTCGTCGGCGGCCGACAGCCTCGGTGGCCAGTCCTCGACCAGGGCGTCGGGGAGGATGATGCCGTCGCGCTCGGCGAGCTCCAGCAACGTGGCGTGCCGCATCGACCCCGTGAAGTGCAGGTGCAGATGCGCCTTCGGCAGGTCGGTGAGCGACCGCTGCTCGGTCATCGCGGCGGGGGCTGGCCTCTAGGCGAAGAGCTTCTGGAGCCGGGAGATCCCCTCGACCAGGTCGTCGTCGCCGAGGGCGTAGGAGAACCGGAGATACCCGGGTGAGCCGAACGCCTCGCCCGGAACGGCGGCCACCTCGACCTTGTCCAGGATCAGCTCGGCCAGCTCCGCGGAGGTCTGCGGAGTCACCCCGTCGATGGTGCGGCCGAGAAGACCCTTCACGGAGGGGTACGCGTAGAACGCGCCCTTCGGCTCCGGGCAGACCACGCCGTCGATCTCGTTGAGCATCGACACGATCGTCCGCCGGCGGCGGTCGAAGGCGACCTTCATCTCCGCGACGGCCGAGAGGTCGCCGGAGAGCGCGGCGATGGCGGCGCGCTGCGCGACGTTGGAGACGTTCGACGTCGCGTGGGACTGCAGGTTCGTCGCGGCCTTGACGATGTCCTTCGGGCCGACCGCCCACCCGACCCGCCAGCCGGTCATCGCGTAGGTCTTGGCGACGCCGTTCACCACGACGCAGCGGTCGGCGAGCTCCGGCACGAGCACCGGCATCGAGGGCGACTCGAGCCCGTCGTACACGAGGTGCTCGTAGATCTCGTCGGTCATCACCCACAGTCCGTGCTCGGCGGCCCAGCGGCCGATCGCCTCGACCTCGTCACGGTCGTAGACGGAGCCGGTCGGGTTCGAGGGGGAGTTGAACAGCAGCACCTTCGTCCGCTCGGTGCGAGCGGCCTCGAGCTGCTCGACGCTGACCTTGTAGTCCTGGGTCTCGTCGGCGAGCACCTCGACCGGGACGCCGCCGGCCAGCCGGATCGACTCCGGGTACGTGGTCCAGTACGGCGCGGGGACGATCACCTCGTCGCCCGGGTCGAGCATGGTCGCGAACGCCTCGTAGATCGCCTGCTTCCCGCCGTTGGTCACCAGCACCTGGGCGGTCTCGATCTCGTAACCGGAGTCGCGTCGGGTCTTGTCGACGATCGCCTGCTTGAGCTCCGGCAGGCCGCCGGCCGGTGTGTACCTGTGGTTGCGGGGGTCGCGGCAGGCCTCGACGGCCGCCTCGACGATGTAGCCCGGAGTCGGGAAGTCCGGCTCGCCGGCGCCGAAGCCGATGACCGGACGTCCCGCGGCCTTCAGCGCTTTGGCCTTCGCGTCGACGGCGAGTGTCGCGGACTCGGCGATGCCACCGATGAGCACGGAGACCCGGCGGTCGACGGGGGAGCCGGTGGGGGCTGCATGGCGGCCCGGACGGTCACCTCCGTTGGAGCCGTTGCCGGGCGCGGTGCTGGTCGAGGAGTCGGTCATGGCCTCATCGTTCCACTGACGGTCCGGCAGCGGCACCCGGGTCCGGGCTTCGAACGCGGTCGACGTGCCCCTTCCGGCTCGGTTCGACTTCGCGTTGGTGTACCCCGTAGAATCCCCGTTTGGTGGTTCGCACCCTTGGTTGCCATGCCCGCAGTCCCTTCGCGCAGTCCGATCGCGCCCCGGTTCTCAGCGGTACGACGAACAGGGGGCACGAGCCTCCGAAGGGCACTAGCTCAACTGGCAGAGCATCGGTCTCCAAAACCGAAGGTTGGGGGTTCAAGTCCCTCGTGCCCTGCAAGGTCCCTCCCGCCGGGAGGTGACTCGAGTCCAGTCGGTCAACGCACAGCAGGAAGGTGGAGGACAGTGTCGGAGAGCCGCTCCGTTTCTTCGTCGAGTGACAAGCGCACCGGCCCGGTCACCTTCTACCGCCAGGTCGTGGCCGAGCTGCGCAAGGTCGTGTGGCCCACGCAGCAGCAGCTGATCACGTACTTCATCGTGGTGATGGTGTTCGTGGTCGTGGTGATGGCGCTCGTCTCCCTGCTCGACCTGGCCTTCGGCAAGGCTGCGTTCGCCATCTTCGGGTGAACATGACCTGCCGGCCCATCCGCAGCACAGCAACGACCACGAAGGTGACTGATTAACCGTGTCGCAGCCGCATGACGACAACGTCGAAGGTGTCGAGGCACCCGAGGTGACCGTCGAGGACATCTACGGCGAGCCCGAGGGTGACTCCGAGACCGCACCGGTGACCGATGACGCCGTCGTGGCGTCTGAGACGGAGTCCGAGTCCCCGGCCGCCGACGCAGCCGTCACCTCCGACGTGGACCTCGCCCTTGCAGCCGAGGCCGGCGCCGAAGCTGCCGCCGAGGGCGAGGAAGGCGCGGAGGAGGACCCGCTCGAGGAGTTCCGCCGCACCCTGTGGTCCAAGCCGGGTGACTGGTTCGTGATCCACACCTACTCCGGCATGGAGAACCGGGTGAAGGCGAACCTCGAGAACCGCATCACCTCGCTCAACATGGAGGACTACATCCACGAGGTGGTCGTCCCGACCGAAGAGGTCGCCGAGATCAAGAACGGCCAGCGCAAGCTGGTCAAGCGCACCGTTCTCCCCGGCTACGTCCTGGTCCGGATGGACCTCACGGACGAGTCCTGGGCCGCCGTACGCCACACGCCCTCGGTGACCGGCTTCGTCGGCCACAGCCACCAGCCGGTGCCGCTGTCGCTCACCGAGGTCGAGAACATGCTCGCGCCGACCGTGGTTGCCGCGGCCGAGGCCGCCGCGCCCGAGCAGGCGGCAGCGGGCGGCGCTCCCGCGAAGCGCAGGACCGAGGTCGCGGACTTCGACGTCTCCGACTCGGTCATGGTGGTCGACGGTCCGTTCGCCACCCTGCACGCGACGATCACCGAGATCAACGCGGACACCCAGAGGGTCAAGGCCCTCGTCGAGATCTTCGGCCGGGAGACCCCGGTCGAGCTGAGCTTCAGCCAGATCCAGAAGGTCTGACCGGAGCGTCGGCAAGCATCACCAGCCCAGTAATGAACCCAGCAACACCGCAGAACATCAGTTAAGGACCCGATTTCCATGCCTCCCAAGAAGAAGATCGCAGCGCTCGTCAAGGTGCAGCTGCAGGCCGGGGCGGCAACTCCTGCTCCGCCGGTGGGTACCGCTCTCGGTCCCCACGGTGTGAACATCATGGAGTTCTGCAAGGCCTACAACGCCGCGACCGAGTCGATGCGTGGCAACGTCATCCCCGTCGAGATCACCATCTTCGAGGACCGTTCGTTCACCTTCATCACGAAGACGCCCCCGGCGGCCGAGCTGATCAAGAAGGCGGCCGGCCTGCAGAAGGGCTCCGGCGTCCCGCACAAGGACAAGGTCGGCAAGCTGACCAAGGACCAGGTGCGCGAGATCGCCACGACGAAGCTCCCCGACCTCAACGCGAACGACATCGACGCCGCGATGAAGATCGTCGAGGGCACCGCCCGCTCCATGGGCGTCACCACCGAGTGACCACCCCGGTGACCTCGCGACAGGTCACCACCCCGCGACGGTCCCAGGACCGGCGTACCACCAAGAAACCGTGGCAGGGCCGCTGGCGCGCCCCAACGACCACACCTGGTACCAACCCACAGAAAGAGGGAACCAGCCATGCAGCGCAGCAAGACCTACCGCTCCGCGTCGGAGACCTTCGACAAGGACGAGCTCCACAGCCCGCTCCAGGCCATCAAGATCGCCAAGGCCGGCAGCAAGAAGAAGTTCGACGAGACCGTCGACGTAGCGATGCGCCTCGGTGTCGACCCGCGCAAGGCCGACCAGATGGTCCGCGGGACGGTCAACCTCCCGCACGGCACCGGCAAGACCGCCCGGGTCCTGGTCTTCGCCAACGCCGAGAAGGCCGAGGCCGCTCGTGAGGCGGGCGCCGACATCGTCGGTGGCGACGAGCTCATCGACAAGGTGAACGGCGGCTGGCTCGACTTCGACGCCGTCGTGGCGACGCCCGACATGATGGGCAAGGTGGGTCGCCTCGGTCGCGTCCTCGGTCCCCGCGGCCTCATGCCGAACCCGAAGACCGGCACCGTGACGCCGGACGTGGCCAAGGCCGTGTCCGACATCAAGGGCGGAAAGATCGAGTTCCGCGTCGACCGTCACGCGAACCTGCACTTCATCATCGGCAAGGCGTCCTTCTCCGAGGCGCAGCTCGCGGAGAACTACGCCGCCGCCCTCGAGGAGGTGCTCCGGCTCAAGCCGGCCAGCTCCAAGGGCCGCTACCTGAAGAAGGTCACCGTCTCCACGACCATGGGCCCTGGTGTCCAGGTCGACCCGAACCGCACGCGCAACGTCGCGTCGGACGACGAGGCCTGAGCCTCCTTCTGCTGACCGTCGGGCTGGTCCCGGCCGGGCTGCTACGCAGCCCACAGCTCACGTGGGCGCCGCCCCGAGTCCCTGCCGCTGACCGCGGCTGGGCTCCGGGCGGCGCTCTTACGTTCGCCGCTGGCTACGTCTCCGCCCAGCCTCCCGGGCAGCGCTGGCAGGGGGCGGGCTACTCGACGAAGACGCGCTCGTCGACGAGCTTCTCGGTCACCATCTGACCGTCGGGCTCGAACCGCCCCTGCTCGAACCGCTTCTGGAACTCCAGGTCGATGCCGTCCTTGCCGCTGCGGTTCTTCTCGATCGTCAACACGGCCCACTGCTTGTAGCGCTCGGCGTTCTGGATGTCGTAGACCAGGTGGTGGCGCGCGACCACGTCGAACTTGTTGTTGAGGATCAAGACGGTGTCGGCCTCGTAGGCGAGCGCCGACGAGCCGCGCAGGTTGTTCACGCGCATCCGTTTGCCGGACGCGATGCCCTCCTTGTCGGCGGCCACGATGGCGAAGACCGGGATGTCGATGTCGAGCGCGAGGTCCTTGAGGCCCTCGACGACCAGCGTGACCCGGTCGTCCTCGGCGGGCGGCCCGTTGAGCACCTTGACCTTCTGCAGGTAGTCGACGAAGACCACCGGGAGCCGGCCGGTCTGGTGCCGGACCTCCTCGACCGCGTCACGGATCACGTCGAGGGTCGTGCTGCTGCCGGTGGACCGGTGCAGCACCAGACGATCGGCGTAGGACTCGACCATCTCGAGGGCCTTGGCGCCGCCCTCCATCCGATCGAGACGGTCCGCGAGCGTTCCTCGCTGGTTGTCGGACGCCTCGAAAGCGGACCGGATCCGGGCGAGGTTGGGGGCCTCCAGGCCGGCCACGAGACCTGCCTCGAGGGCCACCAGGCGGATGAGCAGGGTCTGTGGGTCGTGCTCGAAGGAGAAGAACAGGACCGACCGGCCGGAGAGCGCGATGTTGCGGGCGGCCTGGAGCGCCCAGGTGGTCTTGCCGAGCCCCTGTGGGCCCGAAAGCAGGATCAGCTCCCCGGACCGCAGGCCTCCGGCGAGGTTGCGGTCGAGGATGCCGAAGCCCGTGGGCCAGACCCTGGCGGCGGCGTGCGAGCCGGCCCGGAGCCGGCTGTTGGCCTGGTCGAGGATTTCGGTCAGCGACTGAAGCGAGTACTCCACACACTCATGGAAGCAGAGCCCGCCGCCCCGGGGAACTGTTTCTCCCGATTGTCCGTACCCGGGGCGGTCCGGGTTTGACCGGCACGGATTTTGTGTACGTCGGACGATCCCTTAGAGTTCTGGTGAAACCAGAGACCGCCGGTTGTCGGCGTGCCCACACCCCGTGAGGGGCGAAGCGCCCGGCTGAAGGTCCCGCATAGCGGGCGGCCTGCGCAGGTGACACCGAGTGAACGACTGACACCGAGTTGTGCGTCAGCATGTGCGCCCCGTGCCTCCTGTGCCGGGGCGTTTTCCGTTCCCGGGCCCGACGTACCGGTCTCCGGACACCTTCTGTGGTGTCCACCATGCTTGATCGTTCATGAACCGTGGAAGGAGACCCATGGCGCGGCCAGACAAGGCAGCAGCCGTTGCAGAGCTCACGGAGACGTTCCAGGAGTCTGCAGGTGCTGTGCTGACCGAGTACCGCGGTCTCACCGTCAAGCAGCTGCAGGACCTGCGGCGCGCTCTCGGCGAGAACGCCAACTACGCCGTGGTCAAGAACACGCTCACCCAGATCGCTGCCCGTGATGCCGGTGTCGAAGGATTCGACGACCTGCTGACCGGGCCGACCGCCATCGCCTTCATCAACGGCGACATGGTCGAGGCGGCCAAGGGGCTGCGTGACTTTGCCAAGGCAAACCCCTCCCTCGTCGTCAAGGGCGGCCTCTTCGAAGGCAGGACCCTCGACGCGGCGGAGATCGCCAAGCTTGCTGATCTCGAGTCTCGCGAGGTGCTCCTCGGGAAGCTCGCCGGCGCCATGCTGGCGTCGCTCAGCCAGGCTGTTTACCTGCTCAACGCGCCGATCGCCCAGGCCGCCCGTCTCGCGGGTGCGCTCCAGGCGAAGGCCGAGCAGGACCCGTCGATCCTCAAGGGTGGTGCCGGCGAGCCGGCTGCCGCTCCTGCTGAGTCGACCGGGGAGACCGCGGAGGCTCCGGCCGCCGACGAGACCCCCGCCGCCGAAGAGGCTTCCGAGGCACCCGCCGAGGACGCAGCTGCGGAGACCACCGAAGAGTCCTGACCCGGGGCCCTTCACGACACCATCACCAGTGATGACTCGGAAGCGGACCACCGCCCAGGGTCAGCAGTAACACAGAGAGGAACCGCCACCATGGCGAAGCTCAGCACCGACGAGCTGCTCGACGCTTTCAAGGAGATGACCCTCCTCGAGCTCAGCGAGTTCGTGAAGCAGTTCGAAGACACCTTCGGCGTCACCGCCGCCGCTCCCGTCGCCGTGGCCGCTGCCCCGGCTGCCGGCGGCGCTGGTGGCGAGGCCGCCGCCGCTGAGGAGAAGGACGAGTTCGACGTCGTCCTCGAGGCTGCCGGCGAGAAGAAGATCAACGTCATCAAGGAGGTGCGCGCTCTCACCAGCCTCGGGCTCAAGGAGGCCAAGGAGCTGGTCGAGGCCGCGCCGAAGGCCATCCTCGAGGGCGTCAACAAGGAGGCCGCGGACAAGGCCAAGGCGGCCCTCGAGGGCGCCGGCGCCACCGTCACCCTCAAGTGACGCTCCGCGACACCACCCGGTCCTGACCTCAGGACCACCCGTCACCACGGCGGTCGCTCTTCCTGCAGCTGCAGGGGAGCGGCCGCCGTCGTGCGTTTTCCGACGGTGTTCCACTCCTTGGTCGGCTGCGGCATATGTCCGTGTCGACCGACAAACTGTCCCCCACATGAGGACTCGGGTGACACCACCGTCAATCGGTCGCTTCTAGGCCCATTCGGGCCGTAACCCTGCGCGGGTTTACTCGTTGGTAAGGCCGGGGAGAAGGTGACTGAGGGGTCATCTGACCGGCCATATACAGCCATGGCCACAGAAGTCGGATAGGAAATAAGGGAGGGCGCTCGTGGGCGTCGAGATCAAGGTTGACGGACTCACGAAGTCCTTCGGAAGAGACCTCATCTGGAAGGACGTCTCCCTGACGATTCCCGCCGGTGAGATCTGCGTGATGCTCGGGCCCTCCGGCACCGGCAAGTCCGTGTTCCTGAAGACGATCATCGGTCTGCTCAAGCCCGACACCGGCAGCATCGTCATCGAGGGCCTCGACATCGCGAACTGCTCGGAAAGGGACCTCTACGAGGTCCGCAAGCTGTTCGGCGTGCTGTTCCAGGACGGCGCGATGTTCGGCTCCATGACGCTCTACGACAACGTCGCCTTCCCCTTGCGCGAGCACACCAAGAAGTCCGAGTCCGAGATCCGTGACATCGTCATGGAGAAGATGGAGCTCGTCGGCCTGCTCGGCGCCGAGGGCAAGCTCCCCGGTGAGATCTCCGGCGGAATGCGCAAGCGAGCCGGTCTCGCGCGCGCCCTCGTCCTCGACCCCGAGATCGTGCTGTTCGACGAGCCCGACTCCGGCCTCGACCCGGTGCGCACGGCGTTCCTCAACCAGCTGATCGTGGACCTCAACGCGCAGATCGACGCGACGTTCCTGATCGTGACCCACGACATCAACACCGCACGCACGGTGCCTGACAACATCGGCCTGCTCTACCACAAGCACCTGGCGATGTTCGGCCCCCGCGAGATGCTGCTCTCGAGCGAGGAGCCCGTCGTGCGGCAGTTCCTCAACGCCCAGCGCGTCGGCCCGATCGGCATGTCCGAGGAGAAGGACGCCGACGAGCTCGAGCAGGAGAAGGACCAGGAGCTGCCCCCTCTTCCGCCCATCCCGATGCAGCTCGAGCCCTCCAACGGCATTCCGCGGCGCAGCCAGCGTGAGCCCGGTGCCTGGTGCCGCGAGCACGGCGTGACCCCGCCGCCCGGGTCGTTCGACGACAACATGTCGATGGCGCCCGGGGCCTGAGGATGTCGACGATCACCTCTGCCAAGGTCCTCGCGCCGGTCGGCACCGCAGGCAAGCTCTTCGCCTTCGGTCTCGACGTCATGCGCGCGCTGTTCAGGAGGCCGTTCCAGCTGCGGGAGTTCTTCCAGCAGGCCTGGTTCATCGCCTCGGTCACGATCATCCCGACCGCCCTGGTCGCGATCCCGTTCGGTGCCGTCATCGCGCTCCAGGTCGGCGGCCTCATCAAGCAGTTCGGCGCCCAGTCGTTCACCGGCTCGGCCTCCGTGCTCGCCGTGGTCCGTGAGGCGGGTCCGATCGCGACCTCGCTCCTCATCGCGGGTGCGGGTGGCTCGGCCATCGCCGCGGACCTCGGTGCCCGCAAGATCCGGGAGGAGCTCGACGCCATGATGGTGCTGGGCATCGACCCGATCCAGCGGCTCGTCGTACCCCGGGTTCTTGCAACCATGCTGGTCGCGGTCTTCCTCAACGGCCTCGTCAGCGTCGTCGGCGTCGCAGGCGGCTACGTCTTCAACGTCGTCCTCCAGGACGGGACGCCCGGCGCCTACCTCGCCAGCTTCACGGCGCTCGCACAGCTGCCCGACCTGTGGCAGGGCATGGCGAAGGCGGTCGTGTTCGGTCTGATCGCCGCCATCGTGGCCTGCTACAAGGGCATGAACGCCGCCGGTGGCCCGAAGGGCGTGGGTGACGCCGTGAACGAGTCGGTGGTCATCACCTTCATGCTCTTGTTCGTCGTCAACTTCGTGATGAGCGCGATCTACTTCCAGCTCGTCCCGCCGAAGACAGGTTGAGGTCATGGCAGACGTTGGTTCGACGCTGAGAGCCGCCTACCAGAGGCCGCTCGGGTTCCTCGACACTCTCGGCGCACAGCTCGCCTTCTACGTGAAGGCGCTCGCGTGGACGCCGCGGACGGTCGGCCGCTACAAGAAGGAGATCCTCCGGCTCCTGGCGGAGGTCACCCTCGGCTCCGGTGCGCTGGCCGTGATCGGCGGCACCGTGGGCGTCATCCTCGCGATGTGCTTCTTCACCGGCACCGAGGTCGGTCTCCAGGGGTACGCCGCCCTGAACCAGATCGGCACTGCGGCCTTCTCCGGGTTCGTCTCCGCGTACTTCAACACGCGTGAGATCGCGCCGCTCGTGGCCGGCATCGCCCTGGCCGCGACGGTCGGCTGTGGCTTCACCGCCCAGCTCGGCGCGATGCGGATCTCCGAGGAGGTCGACGCCCTGGAGGTGATGGCGATCCCGTCGCTGCCCTTCCTGGTCACAACCCGGATCATCGGCGGCCTGATCGCGATCATCCCGCTGTACGTGGTGGGCCTGCTCTCGTCGTACTTCGCGACGCGGCTCACCGTCACCCAGTTCTTCGGGCAGAGCACGGGCACCTACGACCACTACTTCAACCAGTTCCTGCCGCCGGGTGACGTGCTGTGGTCCTTCGGCAAGGTCCTGGTGTTCGCGGTCGTGGTGATCCTGATCCACTGCTACCACGGCTACAACGCCTCCGGTGGTCCGGCCGGTGTGGGTATCGCCGTCGGCCACGCCGTTCGTACCTCCATCGTCGCCATCAACGTCATCGACCTGTTCCTTTCGATGGCCATCTGGGGCACCACCACGACCGTCAGGTTGGCGGGATAGACATGGTCAACCGCCAGTCCCGGGGATTCAGGGCCGCCGTCGCGATCGAGCACAGGGTGCTCGGCGCGGCGTTCCTGGCGCTGCTCATGCTCGCGGTCTGGCTCACGTACGCGATCTTCACCAAGTCGTTCACCGACTACGACGAGGTCACGCTCAGGGCGTCGAAGATCGGTCTGCAGCTGCCCGACCGTGCCGACGTCAAGATCCGCGGCGTGATCGTCGGGGAGGTCACCGCCGTGAAGACGTCGACCGACGGCGCGGTCCTCACCCTGGGCCTCTACCCCTCGCGGCGCCAGGACGTGCCGGCCGACGTGACCGCGCGGATCATCCCGAAGACGCTGTTCGGTGAGAAGTACGTCGCCCTCGACGCCCCCGTGGGGGACACCGACAGACCGATCCAGCCCGGGGCCGTGATCCGGGAGGCCAAGGTCTCCATGGAGGTCGAACGGGTGCTCAAGGACATCTACCCCTTGCTGCGCACCGTCCAGCCGGCCGAGCTCAACTACACGCTCACCGCGATGGCGACGGCGCTCGAGGGACGAGGAGAGGCGATCGGCAACAACCTCGCCGTCCTCGACGACTACCTGAAGCGGACCAACCCACAGATCCCCTCCGTCGTGGAGGACCTGCGGATGCTCAGCAAGACCTCGGACGTCTACCGCTCGGTCGTCCCCGAGGTCGCCCGGCTGCTACGCAACAGCGTCACGACGGGGAACACGTTTATCGAGAAGGAGCAGAAGATCCAAGCCCTCTTCGCGGACGTCGCCGCGTTCTCATCCACGTCCAAGGACTTCCTGGAGACGAACGGCGACAACATCATCCGCCTCGGCAAGCTCGGCGCCCAGCAGCTGCCGCTCTACGCCAAGTACGCGCCCGAGTACCCCTGCCTCCTCGACGGCATCGTCAAGATCGGGCCGCGACAGGCCGAGGCGTTCCGCGGTTACACGCTCCACATCGACCTCGAGACCCTCCCGAAGCAGCCGCGTGGGTTCGGTCCTCAGGACGACGCGGTGTACGGCGACAGGCGCGGTCCGATGGACGAAGGACTGTGCCGACGCGCCATCAACGACGAGTGGAACCAGAACCACCTGCCTCCCAACTCCTTGGTGCCCGACCTCGAGGACGGCGTGGACGAGTCCACCGGCAAGCAGCGTCCTGCGCCCGTGCTCGACATGTCCTCGGGTTTCGCGGGCACCTCAGCGGAGCGGTCTGTCGTCAACAGCGTTGCCGCCCCTGTGCTCGGCGTGCCCGTCGACTCCGTCCCTGACGTCGCCTCCCTCTTGCTGGGCCCGATGGCCCGGGGTATGGAGGTGGAGCTGCGATGAGTGCCAGGTCGCTCGTCGCAGCAGGCGGTCATCGCGTGCTCGGCGTAGCTTTTCTCGCCCTGCTCCTCTTCGGTGTGTGGGGGACGTATGCCGTGTTCACGAAGAAGTTCGTCGACTTCGTGCCGGTGACGCTCCAGACGTCGAAGATCGGGCTTCAGCTGCCCATGATGGCCGACGTCAAGGTCCGCGGTGTGATCGTGGGCGAGGTCCGGAAGATCTCCACCAACGGCGACGGCGCACAGCTCGAGCTCGCGCTCAAGCCTGACAAGGTCGGCATCATCCCCCACAACGTGTCCGCCCGGATCCAGCCGAAGACGCTGTTCGGTGAGAAGTACGTCGCCCTCCAGATCCCGGACCGTCCGTCGGTCCAGCCGATCAAGGCCGGCGACGTCATCACGGAGTCGGAGGTCTCGACCGAGGTCGAGAAGCTGCTCAACGACATCTACCCCTTTCTGCGCACGGTTCAGCCGGCCGAGCTCAACTACACCCTGACCGCGCTCGCCGACGCGCTCGAGGGCAGGGGCGACGACATCGGCAACAACCTCGTGGTGCTCGACGACTACCTCAAGCGCACGAATCCCCAGCTGCCCGCCCTCGTCGAGGACCTCCGGTTGCTGCGCGGAGTGTCGGACGAGTACCGCTCCGTCATGCCCGAGCTGGCCCGGCTGCTTCGCAACAGCGTCACGACCGGGAACACCTTTGTGGAGAAGGAGCAGAAGGTCCACGCGCTCTTCGATGACGTGGCCGGCTTCTCCTCGACCTCCAAGGACTTCCTCGAGGGCAACGGCGACAACATCATCCGGCTCGGCGAGCTGAGCGTCCCGCAGCTGCGCATGTACGAGGAGTACGCCCCGGAGTACCCCTGCCTCTTCAAGGGCATGTCCAACTGGATCCCCCGGATGGACAGCGGCTGGCGCGGGCACGGGCTCCACATCAACCTGGAGACCCTCCCCAACCAGCCGACCGGCTACAGCCCCTCCGACTCCCCGGAGTTCCGCGCGAAGAACGGTCCGCACTGCGAAACGCTGCCGACGCCGCCGTACTCCCAGGCGAACCCCGGCCCCCAGCCGCCGATGTCCGCCGTCGGTGACGGTGTCGAGGACGGGCACGGCAAGTTCCGGCCCCGCGCTGCCACCGGCTTCGACCTGACCTCCGGCTATGCCGGCACCGCGGCCGAGCGTTCGGTCGTCGACGCAATTGCAGCACCTGTGATGGGAGTTCCCGTGGATGGCGTTCCTGACGTGGCCACCTTGCTGTTCGGTCCGCTGGCGCGTGGAGCGGAGGTGAGCGTGCGATGAGCCTGCTTGACAAGCGCACCATGAGCGATGCGATCAAGCTGTTGATCTTCATCGTCGTCACGACCGTTGCCACGAGCCTCCTGGTCGTGACCATCGGCAACGTGACCTTCAGCCCGAGCAACGAGTACAAGGCCGTCTTCAGCGATGCCACCGGCGTCGTGAAGGGTGACGACGTACGGATCGCCGGCGTGAAGGTCGGCACCGTCAAGAACATCGAGATCCACGACCAGAGCAAGGCCCTGGTCACGTTCACGGTGGACACCGACTCTCGGGTCACCGCAGCCACGGACGCGGCGATCCGCTACCGCAACCTGGTCGGCCAGCGCTACATCGCCCTGACCCAGGGGGTCGGCAGCCCCTCGATCCTGCGCGACGGGGCGACCATCCCGCTGTCCCGGACTCATGCGGCGCTCGACCTCACCGTCCTCTTCAACGGGTTCAAGCCGTTGTTCGAGGCGCTCTCGCCGGCGGACGTGAACAAGCTGTCCTACGAGATCATCACGGTCTTCCAAGGTGAGGGCGGCACGCTCGAGAGCCTCCTCGCGCACACGGCCTCGGTCACCAGCACCCTGGCGAGTCGCGACCAGATCATCGGACAGCTGATCGACAACCTGAACAAGGTCATGGCCACCCTCGGCAACCGCGACGACGAGCTGTCCGACCTGCTGATCAGGCTCCGCCAGTTCGTCTCGGGTCTGTCGCAGGACCGTGAGGCGATCTTCGGTTCGCTGGAGTCGATCTCCGACCTGGCGGTGCAGACCTCGGGCCTCGTCACCGGCATCCGCAAGCCGATGGCCAAGGACATCAGCGAGCTGCGCGACGTCGCCGGCACGCTCGACCGCAACAAGGCCGAGCTCGACCGCGCGCTCCAGGTGCTGCCGATCAAGCTCAACAAGGTCGGCCGGACCGCCATCTACGGGTCGTGGTTCAACTTCTACCTGTGCAACTTCAAGGGTCAGGTGAGGCTGCCCGATGGCAGGGTCCTCGACAACATCAAGTACGACGTGTCGGCGGCGAGGTGTGATCTCGGATGAGCGTTCCCTTCCGTGAGAGAAACCCGGTGATCGTCGGGGCCGTGAGCCTCGCCGTGATCGCCGCGCTGGTGCTCATGGCCTTCCGGGCAGAGGACCTGCCGCTCATCGGCGGCGGTGACACCTACCACGCCGCCTTCAGCGAGGCCGGCGGGCTCAAGGCCAACGACGAGGTCCGCATCGCGGGCGTCCGGGTCGGGAAGGTGCAGAAGGTCGACCTCGAGGGCGACCACGTCCGGGTCGAGTTCCAGGTCGACAAGGGCGTCGAGTTCGGTCCGACCACGAGCGCGGCGATCAAGGTCAAGACGCTGCTCGGCGCGATGTACCTCTCGCTCCAGCCCGGGGGATCGGGGCAGATGGAGGAGAACGCCGAGATCCCGGTGGACCGCACCAGCTCGCCGTACGACGTGGTCGACGCGTTCAGCGGGCTCGCGAGCACCTCGGAGCGGATCGACACCGCCAGCCTGACCAAGAGCCTCGACACGCTGTCCGGCCTGATGCAGAACACTCCGGAGGAGTTCCAGGGTGCCCTGCGCGGCATGTCGGCGCTGTCGACGAACATCGCCGCGCGCGACGCACAGCTCAACACGCTCCTGGGGAACATGCAGAAGGTCTCCGGCGTCCTCGCCGACCGCAACGGCGACATGGTCGCGTTGATGAGGGACGGCGACAAGCTGTTCCGGGCGCTGGTGGCCCGCCGCGAGGCGGTGCACCGCCTGCTCGCCGCCACCAGCCAGCTGTCGCAGGAGCTCACGCTCCTGGTGAAGCAGACCCGGGCAGACCTGAAGCCCGCGCTCGAGCACCTCGACAGCGTGGTCGACATGCTCAACAAGAACCAGGAGAACCTCGACAACAGCCTGCGGCTGATGGCGCCGTTCTACCGAGTCTTCGCCAACACCCTCGGCACGGGCCCCTGGTTCGACACCTACATCCAGAACCTGCCGCCCACCGCCGTTGGAGGCCAGTGATGACCCAGCACGCCTCACGCATGGGAATGGGCAGGTTCACCCGGATCCTGTCGCTGGTCGCGGTGGCCGCGGTGGTGCTCGCGGGGGTCCTGCTGTTGATGCCGCAGCAGGACAAGAAGTACATCACCGCGAGCTTCCCGCGCACGGTGTCGTTGTACGAAGGGTCCGACGTCCGGATCCTCGGCGTGCCGGTCGGTGCGGTCGAGAGCGTGACGCCCTCGGGCACCGACGTCACGGTGAAGATGTGGTACGACGCCAAGTACAAGGTCCCGTCCGACGCCGAGGCGGTCATCATCACGCCGGCGATCGTCGGTGACCGTTTCGTGCAGCTCACGCCCGTCTACACCGACGGACCCGTGCTCGCCGACGGCGCGACCCTGGAGACGAAGGACACCTCGACTCCGCTCGAGCTCGACGAGATCTACCAGAGCATCGACGACCTCACCGTGGCCCTTGGCCCCAAGGGCGCGAACAAGCAGGGCGCGCTGACCCGGTTGCTCGACACCACGGCCCGCAACTTCGGGGGCCAGGGTGACCAGTTCAACCAGACCATCAAGGACCTCGGCAAGCTGACCGGCACGCTCGACAACAACAAGGAAGAGCTGTTCGGCACGGCCCGGCAGCTCGAGCGTTTCGTGAACGCGCTCGCCGAGAACGACCAGACGGTCAGACAGTTCAACCAGTCGCTGGCCGGCGCTGCGGACGTGCTCGAGGGGGAGCGGGGCGACCTGGCCGCGTCCCTGCGCAACCTGGGCATCGCGATGCAACAGGTCTCGGGCTTCGTGCGTGAGAACCGCGACGTGCTCGGCCAGAACATCGACGGCCTGAACCGCGTGACGCGGGTCCTGGTCAAGCAGCGCGACGCCCTCGACGAGGTGCTGAACACCGCGCCCTTGGCACTGAACAACCTGTTCCTGACCTACAACCCCAGCGCCGGCACGCTCGACACCCGGTCGAACCAAGGGGAGACCCCAGGACAGGTGGGGGCCAACCCGGGGGCGTTCCTTTGCGGCCTCGTCGGGCCCAACGACCCCAACGGTCAGGCCTGCAAGACCATCAAACAGGCGCTAGGCGGGGCCGGCCGCGTCGGCGCCATCGACTCCGGAGCTCCGAAGGAGCAGGTTGCCGTGGAGAACGTCGACAGGTCGCTCGCCGGTCTCGTGGAGGTGGACTGACCATGCGCACCATCAACCGCAGCCTCAGGTCACGGGTGGGGCGGCTGACCGCACTCGCCTGTGTCGGGGCCGTCGCGCTCAGCGGCTGTGACTTCGACGTCTACAGCCTGCCGCTGCCCGGCGGCGCCGACCTCGGCAAGCATCCCTACTCCGTCAAGGTCGACTTCCGGGACGTCCTCGACCTGGTGCCGCAGTCGAACGTGAAGGTCAACGACGTCACCGTCGGCAAGGTGACCGACATCACCGTCGAGGGCTACCACGCGCAGGTCACCCTCGCGCTGCGTGACGACGTGAAGCTGCCGGACAACGCTCTGGCCGAGATCCGGCAGACCAGCCTTCTGGGCGAGAAGTTCGTCTCGCTCGCACCGCCGGAGACCGGGGCCAGCTCCAACCGACTGTCCGAGGGCGACCTGATCCCGCTCGACCGCAGCGGTCGCAACCCCGAGGTCGAGGAGGTGCTCGGCGCGATGTCGCTCCTGCTGAACGGCGGCGGCGTGGCCCAGCTCAAGACGATCTCGGCGGAGCTCAACAAGGCGTTCGAGGGGCGCGAGAGCGACGTCCGTTCGGTGCTCGAGCAGCTCGACACCTTCATGGCCCAGCTCGACGAGAACAAGCAGGACATCCTCCAGGCCATCGAGAGCCTCAACAAGCTCGCGGTGTCGATCAACAAGCAGCGCGGCTCGATCGAGCTGGCTCTCGACGAGATGCCGGACGCGCTCGCCTCCATCGACCGGCAGCGTGACGACCTGGTCAAGATGCTGCGTGCCCTGGACGACCTGAGCTCGGTCGGCACCCGGGTCATCCAGCAGTCCAAGGCCGCGACCATCGACAGCCTGAAGTCCCTCGACCCGGTGCTGACCAAGCTGGCCGAGGCCGGGGACTCCCTTCCGAAGGCCTTCCAGGTGTTCTTGACCTACCCGTTCGTCGACGAGGTCGTCGGCCGCAACCCGGCGCAGGCCCGCAACCTGCACATGGGTGACTACACCAACCTCTCGATCCAGATGGACATCGACCTCACCAAGGGGCTGCCGACGGGTCCCGGGCTTCCGGGAGCGCCGCCCCTGCCGCTCGACCCGAACAAGTCGGTCGACGCGATCAACAAGTGCGTCAAGTCCGGCAAGCTGAGCAGCAAGGCGTGCCAGGACCTGAGCCCCAAGCAGCTCAAGGACCTGCAGGACGCGTGCAAGGGCTCCTCGCTGCCGGTCTGCAACCAGTTCGCCACGTCTGGTGACGGTGGCGGCGGAGGCGGTGCGCTGCCCATCCCGACCCTGCCCGGTCTGGGCAGGGCAGCCCCCGGTGAGGTGTTCTTCGGGGCGCCGACCGTCAAGTCAGGCGGCGGTTCGCCGTCGGCGGAGGAGCTCGGGTACGACCCGACCCTGGGGGCCCTCCTGATCCAGGGGATGGTGCAGCGATGATCACGAAGAGGACCAAGGTCCAGCTGATGGTGTTCGCGCTGATCACCATGGTCGGCGTGGCGTACGTCGGTGCGACGTACGCCCGGCTCGACCGCCTGTTCTTCGACGACTCCTACCGTGTGGTCGCGCACTTCAAGGACTCGGGCGGCATCTTCGCCGGTGCCAGCGTGTCCTACCGCGGTGTCACGATCGGACAGGTCGGCGACCTCGAGGTGACCGACGACGGTGTCGACGCGGTGCTGCAGATCGACAACGACAGCGGGAAGATCCCTGCCGACACCAACGCGCTGGTCGCGAACCGCTCGGCCGTCGGTGAGCAGTACGTCGACCTCCTCCCCAACACCGACGCAGGCCCCTACCTCAAGCAGGACTCGGAGATCGAGGAGTCCAAGACCAAGACGCCGATCCCGACGATGCAGCTGCTGGTCGACCTCGACAAGGTGGTCAACTCCGTCAACAAGGACAGCCTTCGGACTGTGGTGTCGGAGATGGGCAAGGCCTTCAACGGCACCGGGGACAACCTCGGCCAGATCATCGACACCTCGAACTCCTTCATCGAGACCGCCAACGCCAACTTCGACACCACCACCGCGTTGATCAAGGACAGCAACACCGTCCTCAAGACCCAGCTCGACAGCGCCTCGGACATCCGCAGCTTCTCGAACGACCTGGCGCTGCTCTCGGACACCCTGGTCTCCTCCGACGGCGACCTGCGCAGGGTCATCGACAGCGGCAGCGCGACGGCGAACCAGCTTCGGCGCTTCCTCGAGGACAACAAGGTCAACCTCGGCGAGCTCATCAACAACCTCGTCACGACCGGCGAGGTGACCGTCAAGCACCTCGACGGCGTGGAGCAGGTGCTCGTGGTCTACCCGTACGTCGTCGAGGGTGGCTACACCGTGGTGGGCAAGGACCCGAAGACCGGTCTGTACGACGCGCACTTCGGCCTGATCCTGCAGCAGGAGCCGAAGGTCTGCACCAAGGGCTACGACCCCAAGGAGTTCCGGGGGCCCCAGGACCGTGAGAACAAGCCCATGGACGAGGACGCGCACTGCGCCGAGCCGCAGGGCCAGTCCAACGCCCGCGGCGCCCAGAACGCGCCTCGGGCGGGTACGGCTTACCGCAGCCCTGTGGTCGCCGCGTACGATCGCCGGACGGGGGCAGTCCACTACACCGACGCAAGCCCGAGTGACGCCGTTGCCTACACCGGCGGGGCCGCGTCCGTATTCGGAGAGGAGTCCTGGAAGTGGTTGTTGCTCCAACCGCTCGCGAAAGAGCAGGAGTGACCGCGGACCACGACGAGGACAGTTCGAAACCCCAGCGTCCGGGAGCTTCCCGGAGGTTGCGCACGGCCATGGCGGCTGTGCTCGTGCTGCTGCTCATCGCCGCCGTCGCCGGCCTGGTCTGGGGGATCACCCGGGTCCGCTCGGCCGATGCCGAGCTCGACGCCCGTGCCGACGTGGTGCGTGTGGCCGAGCAGTTCACGGTCTCGGTCAACAACTACGACTCCGCATCCGCGGACAAGTACAAGTCATCGGTCACTCCGCTGTTGAGCACGAAGTTCGCCGCCGACTTCGACAAGGCGATGCAGGACATCGTGACCCAGCTGAAGGCCAGCAAGATGAAGTCCGACGGCAAGGTGCTCGCGTCCGGCGTGGCCACGCTCGACGACGACTCGGCCCGCGTGCTCGTGGTCTCCGATGCCAGCGTCACCACGGTGTTCGACACACGAGCGCGGCACTTCCGGTGGGAGATCTCGCTGGTCAAGGTGGACGGCAAGTGGCTGGTCGACGACTTCACGCCGGTGGCGTGAGCGGCGGAAGGAGACGAGCCAGATGAACCCGACGCTCTACGACATCCTCGGTGTGGCCCCGGACGCCTCGCGCGAGGAGATCCGCAAGGCCTGGCGTGAGGCGGCCGACCGCTTCGAGCCGGGCGAGGGCGGATCGACCAAGCAGTTCCGCCTCTTCAACGAAGCCGCGGAGGTGCTCCTCGACCCGGAACGGCGCAAGGAGTACGACGCCGCCCAGCTCGGTCGAGACGAGGAAGCTGCCGCACAAGGCGAGGGGGCGCCGCGGGAGGGGGTGCCGCACAAGGGGTGAACCTCTCGAAGGAGCCGGAAGCCTCTGACCAGGCTCCCGCCGAGGCGACTGACGGCGCGGCTCCGGAAGCCGTCCCCGGGCCGCCCATGCCGGGTGCCGCGCGTGCCGCGACCGCGCCGGTAGAGCCGGCTGCCGCGCCCACGCCGCCGCAGAGCACGCTCGACAAGGCCCCGGACCCCGCCACTGCACCAGAGGGCTCGGAAGCGGAGACAGCGGGGCGCACCGGGCGCACCCTGCCGTGGCCGGTCCTCGCCGTACTCGGGGTCGTGACCGCCGTAGCGGTGGGCTTCGCCGCCTACTTCATCACGCAGGCACAGCGCGCCGAGGACTACAAGGACGCGCTGAACCGCGCCCCCGCGGCTGCGGAGAGCGCGGCGTCGGCGGTGCTGTCGTACCACTACGACTCGCTCGACGCCGATCGCGACGCCGCCGCCAAGTACCTCTCCAAGGGCTACCGGAAGGACTACGTCGGCACCTTCGACAAGCTGGTCAGCGACACTGCGACCCAGACCAAGGCGAAGGTCGACGCCCAGGTGCTCGCGTCCTCGGCGATGGTCGGTGGGGGGCAGCGGGATCCCGACAAGGTGCCGGTCCTGCTGTTCGTCAACCAGACCAGGACGAGCACGGCCAACTCCGGCAAGCCGTCGGTGTTCTTGAACCGGGTCCGCTTCGACATGGTCAAGGTCGACGGGACCTGGCTGGTGGACGGCATCACCTCCTACTGAGCCCGCGTCGAGCGGCCGGGCCGTTGGGCTCGGCCGCGGCGCTCGAAGCCCCGTCCGAGGCGGATCGGTGCTTGACTCGGGGAGGGGTTCGGTCCATGCTCTTCGCAGTCCGAAGGAGTCAGGACGCGCTGGGTTGTGCCCGGCCGCAGTCTGGGCTATGATCGTTCGTTGCGTCTGCCCTCATATGCACTCCAGCCTGCCCGGTGGCTGGTTTTGTGGTCGGTAGCCGCCTCTCCAGAGCGATCCTCGGAAGGACCCCTCTTGGCCGCCTCGCGCAGCACCAGCACCACCACCGCCAGGAACAACCCGCGCCGCATCTCCTTCGCCAAGATCAAGGAGCCTCTCGAGGTTCCGCAGCTCCTCGCCCTCCAGACCGACAGCTTCGACTGGCTGATCGGCAACGAGCGCTGGCAGCAGGTCGTCGCGCGGCGTCTCGAGAACGGCGAGGACGTCAGCCAGAAGTCCGGCCTCACGGAGATCTTCGAGGAGATCTCCCCGATCTCGGACTTCTCGGACACGATGTCCCTCTCCTTCGAGAACCCCGTCTTCTATGACCCGAAGTACTCCGTCGACGAGTGCAAGGAGAAGGACTTCACCTACTCCGCGCCGCTCTACGTCTCCGCGGAGTTCATGAACAACGAGACCGGTGAGATCAAGGGCCAGACGGTCTTCATGGGCGACTTCCCCCTGATGACCCCCAAGGGCACCTTCGTCATCAACGGCACCGAGCGTGTCGTCGTCTCGCAGCTCGTCCGCTCGCCCGGCGTCTACTTCGAGCGCTCGGCCGACAAGACCTCCGACAAGGACATCTTCACCGCCAAGGTGATCCCCTCGCGGGGCGCCTGGCTCGAGTTCGAGATCGACAAGCGCGACATGGTCGGCGTACGTCTCGACCGCAAGCGCAAGCAGAACGTCACGGTGCTGCTCAAGGCCCTCGGCTGGACCAACGAGCAGATCCGCGAGGAGTTCGGCGAGTACGAGTCGATGATGCTCACGCTCGAGAAGGACCACACCGCCGGTCAGGACGACGCGCTTCTCGACATCTACCGCAAGCTCCGTCCCGGTGAACCGCCGACGCGCGAGGCCGCGCAGACGCTGCTGGAGAACTACTACTTCAACGGCAAGCGCTACGACCTGGCCAAGGTCGGTCGCTACAAGATCAACAAGAAGCTCGGCACCCACGAGGCGTTCGACCAGCAGACGCTGACCATCGACGACATCGTGTCGACGATCCGCTTCATCGTGCAGCTCCACGCCGGCAACGACACCCTCAAGGACGCCCAGGGTGGCGACATCCTGGACCGCGAGGGCGACGCGATCGAGGTCCGGGCGGACGATATCGACCACTTCGGCAACCGCCGCATGCGCACGGTCGGCGAGCTGATCCAGAACCAGCTCCGCACCGGCCTCGCCCGCATGGAGCGCGTGGTCCGCGAGCGGATGACAACCCAGGACGTCGAGGCGATCACGCCGCAGAGCCTGATCAACATCCGCCCGGTCGTCGCGGCGCTGAAGGAGTTCTTCGGCACCTCGCAGCTGTCGCAGTTCATGGACCAGACCAACCCGATCGCCGGCCTGACGCACAAGCGTCGCCTCTCGGCGCTCGGCCCCGGTGGTCTCTCCCGTGACCGCGCGGGCTTCGAGGTCCGTGACGTCCACCCGTCGCACTACGGCCGCATGTGCCCGATCGAGACCCCTGAAGGTCCCAACATCGGTCTGATCGGCTCGCTCTCGACGTTCGGCCGGATCAACCCGTTCGGTTTCGTCGAGACGCCGTACCGCAAGGTCGAGAACGGCCGGGTGACCGACAAGGTCGAGTACCTCACCGCGGACGAGGAGGACCGCTTCGTCATCGCGCAGGCCAACGCCGCGCTGACCGAGGACGGCCGCTTCGCCGAGGAGCGGGTGCTCGTGCGCCAGCGCCACGGTGAGGTCGACGTGATCCCGGCCGGCGAGGTCGACTACATGGACGTCTCGCCGCGGCAGATGGTGTCGGTCGCGACGGCCCTGATCCCGTTCCTCGAGCACGACGACGCGAACCGCGCCCTCATGGGTGCCAACATGCAGCGCCAGGCGGTGCCGCTCATCAAGAGCGACGCACCGCTCGTCGGCACCGGCATGGAGTTCCGTGCGGCGGTCGACGCCGGCGACGTCGTGGTGGCCGAGCAGGCCGGTGTGGTCAAGGAGGTGTCCGCCGACTTCGTCGAGGTGATGAACGACGACGGCACCTACAAGACCTACCGGATGCAGAAGTTCACCCGCTCCAACCAGGGCACCTGCATCAACCAGCGCCCGCTGGTCTCGGAGGGTGACCGTCTCGAGGTGGGCTCGCCCATCGCCGACGGTCCGTGCACCGACGACGCCGAGATGGCTCTCGGCACGAACCTCCTGGTCGCCTTCATGTCGTGGCAGGGCCACAACTACGAGGACGCGATCATTCTCTCCCAGCGTCTGGTGCAGGAGGACGTCCTCACCTCGATCCACATCGAGGAGCACGAGGTCGACGCCCGCGACACCAAGCTGGGTCCGGAGGAGATCACCCGCGACATCCCGAACGTCAGCGAGGAGATGCTCGCCGACCTCGACGAGCGCGGCATCATCCGGATCGGTGCGGAGGTCACCACCGGTGACATCCTCGTCGGCAAGGTCACGCCGAAGGGTGAGACCGAGCTGACCCCCGAGGAGCGCCTGCTCCGCGCGATCTTCGGTGAGAAGGCGCGCGAGGTGCGCGACACCTCCATGAAGGTGCCCCACGGCGAGTCCGGCACCGTCATCGGCGTCCGGGTCTTCGACCGCGAGGACGGCGACGAGCTGCCGCCGGGTGTGAACCAGCTGGTCCGCGTGTACGTCGCGCAGAAGCGCAA
>CAVOZH010000006.1:0-60435 GCA_963700955.1 uncultured Actinomycetota bacterium
GCCTGCGACGGCAGCCGATCACCTGGCGCAACCTTGCGCGTCAGGATCGCCGCGCGCAGCGACGCGGCCACCTGCTGGTACGGCGGCCGCGGGTCGTCGAGGTCGAGGCTCATAGGCCCAAGGGTACTCATTTGGCTAGCCGAGTTGGACAACTCGCCCCCAAGCCTTGACATGACTAGCCAACCTAGGCATATGCTCCGTTTCATCCAATTTGGCTAGCCAACCTAGTCATCACGTAAGGAGCAACATCATGGCGATGCAGAAGCGCATCAAGCTGCAGCACGGGGACGTGTTCCCGATGGGCGCGTTCTTGAAGGGCACGGTCGAGCCGGTTGCGGACTTCAACTCCGAGCCGAGGGCGGACGGGTCTCGGCCTCAGTCGGTGGACAAGGAGACCGGCCTTCCGGTCTGGCAGGCCACCGTGCTCGACGCCGACGACGAGGCAGGCAAGAAGGACACCGCCATCACCGTGAAGTTCGTGGCGAAGCAGCAGCCGGTGCCGCCGGAGAACAAGACCCCGTTCCCGTGGACTCCGGTGGAGTTCAAGGGCCTGACCGCGCTGGCGTGGATCGACGACAACGGTCCTCGGCCGCGTATCGCCTGGTCCTTCCGGGCCGAGGAGATGGTCGCGCCGTCCACCAACGGCTCCACCAGCACCAGCAGCAAGGGTGCGGCCTGATGGCGGCAGCACTCGACGCGCTGAGCACGGCGGCGGCCAGGCTCGGGGAGGCCCATGACGCGGCCCTGGCCTCCGCGAGGGCTCTGGACGGCGTCTCGGACTCGTTGTTCGACGGGGTCCGAGAGGTCATCAGCCGGATGGATGAGGTCCGGCGATCGGTGGTTCGTGCGCGTGATGCTCTCGACCATGCGGGGGCGTGATGAGCACCGCGACAACGGTTCTGACCCGCTGCGGGGCAGTGGCCGGCCGCGTGGCTTCTGACCGGCTGCTGTGGCTCGGTCGTTGGTGCATGCGTCACCTTCGCTGGCTGGCTCTCTGGCTGGTCCTCGCCGTCGTCACGTGGCTCGTCGGGTCGACCGGGACGGCCTTGGCCCTCCTGCTCGTCGGGCTCGCCCCGGGTGTGCTGGCGTGCACCTGGGGCGGGCTCGCCCCCCGCTCGTACGAGCTGCTGATGGCGCGGCCCTCGCGACGGGTGCGCTGGTGGTTGTTCGCCCGGTGCCGGTGGCTGCACCTGGCTCGGGTCTGCGGGCTCTCGGACCGGCACGTGGTCCGGACACGGCTCACGCGAGCACGGTCAGCGCGACGTCACTCGGTGGGTGGCTCCCCAGCTGCGCCGCGTCCGCACCCGAGCCCACTCGGTGGAGCTGAAGATCCGGGCTCGTGCCGGTCAGACCCTCGCGGACCTCGAAGCCGGCGCGGAGCGGCTCGCCACCACCTTCGGTGCCGTCGCCCACCGGGTCTGGCCTGTCTCGGGGTCCACGGTGGTCGTGCAGCTGGTGATGCTCGACCTGCTCACCACAGCGACCACCGCCGATGAGCCTGAGCCGCGTGCGGTCGCAGAGTCGGTGCGTCTCGGGCGTACCCAGGCCGGTCGGGACTGGCTGCTGCAACTGCGCGGTCGGCACACGCTGGTGGCGGGTTGCTCGGGTGCAGGCAAGGGCTCGGTGCTGTGGGGCATCTGCTGCGGCCTGTCCCCGGCAGTGCGAGCCGACGTCGTACGCCTGTGGGGGATCGACCTCAAGCGCGGGGTCGAGCTCGCGATGGGTGAGGGCCTGTTCTCCACGCGCGCCTACACCCCCGCCGACGCGCTCGACGTGCTCCGCGCGCTGATGCAGGTCATCGACGAGCGCGGTCGTCTCATGGCCGGGACCACCCGGCTGCACTCCCCCATGGTCGGTGACCCGCTGCACGTCCTGGTGATCGACGAGCTCGCGGCGCTGACCGCGTACGCCGACCTCGAGGTACGCCGTGAGGCAGGCCGGATGCTGTCGGAGATCCTGACCCAGGGTCGGGCCCTCGGTGTGGTCGTCGTGGCGTGTGTGCAGGACCCGCGCAAGGACGTCGTCGCGATGCGCGGCCTGTTCACCCAGACCATCGCGCTGCGCCTGCGCTCGGTCGAGGAGACCGTGATGGTGCTCGGCGACGGCATGTCCCGCGTCGCCCCCGCCCACAGGATCAGCCCCCTGCACCCCGGCACCGGATGGGTTGTTGACGACACCGGAGCAGCCGACCGGGTCCGTGCCGACTACTGGCCCGACGCCCTCATCCGCGAGTTGTCGCAGCGCTACGCAACCGAGGTCCACATCGACGTCTCCCAGACCTCGACGGATGACGAGATGGACCGAGACTTCGTCGCGGACTCGGTTCGGAAGCCCAGGGCTCCGCGCAAGCCGCGTGCACCCCGTCAGCCACGGCAGCCGAGGCAGGCGGACGTCCCGCAGGACGGCGCGGCATGAGTGGCCTCGACTGGATGAGCGAAGCGGCATGCGCCCGGTTCCCCGACCTGCCCTGGAGCGCCGACACCGGCACCGCTCCGGACGTCCTGGTCGACCTCATGCGCGAGGTCTGCGCGGGCTGCCCGGTCGCCGATGCCTGTGCTGCCTACGTCGAGACCGCCAAGGTCACGGGCGGCTGGTGGGCCGGTGAGGACCGCGACCCCGAAGCGATCTGGCTCCAGGTCGAGTGGCTGCCGGTGATCGGGCGCTCGGGCCGGCTCCTGGGCGAGCAGGCTGCTCTCCCGCTCGATCTGGCGGTGGCGGCGTGACGTATCCGGACGCGCACAGTGGCGCATCGTCGCCGGTCTCGGGATTCCCGGGCTTCGGTGAGGGTG
Organism: uncultured Actinomycetota bacterium; assembly: GCA_963700955.1. Taxonomy (GTDB): domain Bacteria; phylum Actinomycetota; class Actinomycetes; order Propionibacteriales; family Nocardioidaceae; genus Nocardioides_C. Next base: position 2,790 of record CAVOZH010000006.1, read on the forward strand.
CACCGCTGGACCTGTCCGGTCTCACCCCCGCAGCCGAGCACGCCGTCGTCGAGCGTCTCCGTGACGGCAGCTTCGACGCCTGGGCAGACACCGCCTCCAAGGTGGGCTACTGCACGAACCCGGTCCGCCTGGTCGGTGGCTCCACGACCATCGACGCAAGCACGGGTGAGGTCCTCGACTCGTTCTCGTCTCGGACCGCGCCTCTTGGCGTCGTCTACCGAGCCTGCGGCAACCGGCGCGCCGACGTCTGCCCGCCGTGCTCGCGGACCTACGCCCGCGACACGTTCGCGATGATCCGATCGGGCCTCGTCGGCGGGAAGACCGTCTCGGAAGCGGTCTCGGACAACCCGCTGCTGTTCGCGACCTTCACCGCTCCCTCGTTCGGCTACGTGCACGGACCTCGCCCCCGCGCGGGCAGCCGAACCGGTGGCCGTTGCCGCCCTCGCGACAGGTCGCAGCTGTGCCCGCACGGCCGCCCCACCGGCTGCATGAAGATCCACGCCGAGGACGACCCGATCAACGGCGCTCCTCTGTGCGGGGACTGCTACGACTGGGAGGGCGCGGTCGTGTGGCAGTGGTGGGCACCGGAGATGTGGCGACGCACCACCATCGCTCTCCGACGCGGCCTCGCCACCGCGCTCGACGTCTCCGAACGGCGGCTCAAGACGGTCGCCTCGCTGCAGTACGCGAAGGTGGCCGAGTACCAGGCCCGCGGCCTCATCCACTTCCACGCCATGATCCGGCTCGACGGACCGAACGGACCCGGCTCACCCGCACCCCTCGACGGCAACGACCTGGCCCAGGTGCTCAAGACCGCCGCACCCGCGACGACGTACACCGCTCCCCCGGTCGACGAGGACGACACCGCCCGCGTGCTCGCCTGGGGTCAGCAGCTCGACGTCCGCGTCGTCCGCGACGGCCACCGCACCGACGACCCGACCGGGCCGCTCTCGCCTGAGCAGGTGGCCGGCTACCTCGCGAAGTACTCGACCAAGGACGCCAACAGCCTCCGCACCCCCGGCGAGCGCCGACCGCACCTGACCCGGCTGACCAAGACCTGCCGGGAACTCGGCGAGCGAGCGCGGAAGCACGACAAGGAGTCGCCCTACCTGCTGCTCGGGAAGTGGGCGCACATGCTCGGCTTCCGTGGCCACTTCTCGACCAAGTCACGCCGCTACTCGGTCACGCTCGGCGCCCTCCGTCGTGCCCGTCAGCGCTTCCAGACCCTCGCGGCCGAGTCACGTCGGACCGGTGAGCCGCTCGACGTGCGCGACCTCGAGGAACGGCTCCTCGCCGACGAGGAAGAGACCACCCTCGTCATCGGCTCCTGGACCTACCAAGGCACCGGCTGGACCCGCGACGGAGACCAGGCCCTCGCCCTCGCCGCCGCAGGCCGAGCACGCGAGTACGCCCAGTGGAAGGCAGAGCAGAGCAAGAGGACGGCATGAGATCTCGGGAGATTGGACAGGGTGATGGATGAGCAAGTGGTGTTCCCGCGGCTGCTGACCGTGCGGGACGTGGCAGAGATTCTGTGTGTGCCGGTGTCGACGGTGCACCACTGGGCAGTGCGGGGTGACGGTCCGCCGTCGTTCAAGGTCGGCAAGCACCGCCGCTTCGACGCTGCAATGGTCCGTGAGTGGCTCGACGAGGCGAAGCGGACAGCGGCGTGATCGAGAAGCGGACGCTGCCGTCGGGCCGAGTGTCCTGGCGGGTTCGGTACTACGGCCCTGATGGTCGCGAGCGGTCCAAGTCGTTCCGGCTCCGACGCGACGCCGAGGCGTACGACGCGAAGATGCGGACCGAGCGTCACCGGGGTGACTGGATCGACCCTCGACGAGGCCGGGTCACGCTTCGGGACGTCTGGCTCGACTACGAGCGCACCGGCATGGGCCACCTTCGCGAGACCACGAAGGCCAGCCTACCGCAACGCGTGGCGTCACGTCGATGCGACCTTCGGGCGTTGGGCGGTCGCGAAGATCGAGCACGCCGACGTGGCCGACTGGGTCACCTCGATGAGCGCACGGTCGGGGCCGGACCTCGTCCGCTACGCGCATCGTGTGCTCTGCCTGGTGCTCGACCACGCGATGCGGACGCGCCGGGTGCCGGTCAACGTGGCCAGGGGTGTGCGGCTGCCGAAGCGACCGCCCGCCCGGGACCGGTTCCTGACCGCTCCACAGGTCCAGGCCCTGGCCGACAAGCTCGGCAAGGACGGCGACCTGGTCCTGGCGATGACCTACCTCGGGCTGCGGTGGTCGGAACTGGCCGCGCTCAAGGTGGCCGACGTCAACCTGATCCGCCGGCGGGTGCACATCGTGGAGCGGGCGACGGAGGTCGGGGGCCGGGTCGACCTCGCGGCTCCCAAGAGCTCCGCGTCCAACCGGCACGTCGCGATCCCCGCATTGCTCCTGCCGATGCTGACCGAGCGGATCGAGGGCAAGGCACCTGACGCGTTGGTGTTCACCGCACCGAACGGCGGCTACCTGCGCAACCGGAACTGGCGACAGCGCTCGGGGTTCGACCAGGCGGTGAAGGAGCTCGGCCTGGACGTGACGCCGCACGACCTCCGTCGCACGTTCGGGACCCTGGCCAGGGCTGCCGGTGCGGACCTTCGGTGGATCCAGAAGGCGATGGGACACGAGTCGATCACCACGACGGCGCGCATCTACGCGCACCTCTACGACGACGAGCTCGACAGCGTCGCGGCCGCGCTCGACCGGATCGGACGGGGCGAATGAGTCGGCACGTTCTCGGGGGCATTTCGGGGGCACCGAAGGCCACATACGGCCAAAATGCGGCCACGAAGCGGCCTCTGGGCATGAACAAAGCCCAGGTCGTGATCGCCATTGTGGCGCTGACCTGGGCTTTTGTGTGGAGCCGCCTGTCGGAATCGAACCGACGACCTATTCATTACGAGTGAATCGCTCTGCCGACTGAGCTAAGGCGGCGTGTGCCCGGCCGGAGCCTGGCACGCCGGACGAGTATACGGAAGTCGTCCGCTTTCTCCGAAACCGGCTCGGCACTTGGCCCATCCGGCCTGCCAACGGTCGCAAACGCGGCTCAGCAGTTGACGTCTGACTTCGGCACCTTGCCCGAGACGAGGTACGCCTCGACCACGTCGTCGACGCACTGGTTGCCGGCGTGGTAGCCGGTGTGCCCGTCGCCGTCGCGGGAGATCAGCACGCCGGAGTCGAGCTGCGCGGCGAGGGACTTGGCCCACGACAACGGCGTCGCCGGGTCACGGGTCGTCCCGATCACGAGGATCGGCTCCGCACCCTTGGCGCTCACCGGTCCGGGCTCGGACGAGCCCTTCAACGGCCACTTGGCGCAGCTGCTGAGGCCGTAGGCGAAGACCGCGCCGAAGGTCGGCGAGGCCTTCTCGAACTTCGGGACGAGCGCGGCGACCTGCGAGGTGGGCACGGAGTCAGGGTGGTCGAGGCAGTTCACCGCGTAGAGCGCTTCGAGAGCATTGTCGACATAGCCACTCGGGCCCCGGGACGTGTAGGCGTCCGACAGCGAGAGCAGCGAGCGCCCGTCCCCGCCGAATGCTGAGCGGAGAGCCTCGTCCAGCAGCGGCCAGTACCCCTCGTTGTACAGCGGCGCCCAGATACCGAGCACCGCGTTCCCGACCTCGAGCTTGCGGTCGCCCGACCCTGCGATCGGCTTGCGGTCCACCTCGTCGAGGAACTGCCGGATCCGCTTCGTGCCCTCGTCGACGGTGCGACCGAGGAAGCAGCTACCCCGGTCGACACAGGCACCCACGTAGGCACGCAGCGCGACCTCGAACCCATGTGCCTGGACCAGGCTCATCTCCTCGTTCGAGAGGCTCGGGTCGATCGCTCCGTCGAGCACCATCCGGCCGACCCTGTCGGGGAAGAGGTCGGCGTACGTCGCACCGAGGAAGGTCCCGTACGACGCACCGAACCAGGTCAGCAGGCGGTCGCCGAGGACCTCACGGATGATGTCGACGTCGCGCGCCGCCTCGGCGGTGGAGACGTGTGCGGCCAGACTGCCGCTGTCCTTCAGGCAGCCCCTGCCGAACTCGGCAGAGAGCTCATCGGCCTTCGCGACTTCGGCGGGAGTGTCAGGGTCAGGATCGCTGGCTACGAACGCGTCGAGCTTCGCGTCGGGCATGCAGTCGACCGGCGTGCTCTCCCCCACCCCACGCGGGTCGAAGCCGACGATGTCGAAGGCCTGCCGCACCTCGGAGCCGAAGTAGGTGCTCGCGTTGGCGGCGTAGTCGATGCCGGACCCGCCTGGGCCCCCGGGGTTCACCACGAGCGACCCGACCCGTTGCTTGGGGTTCGCGGCCGGGACCTTCAGCAGCGCGATGGTGATCGACTTGCCCTCGGGTCGGGCATAGTCGAGCGGGACGCGGATCTTCGCGCACTGGAACCTGCCCCGGCAGCCCTGCCACGCGATCTTCTGGGCGTAGTACCGCCGCAGCCCCGCACCAGCGGGTGCGCTCGGCGACTTGGTCGGGGTCGGGACGGGCTTGGCGGACAGCGTCGGCGACGGCAGCGCCTTCGAGTCGTCCTTGGCGCTCAGCACGCATCCGCTCAGCGTCACCGCCAGTACGACGGGCAGGGCGACTGCCGCGAGGCGTCTTCTCGTGCTGGAGGTGAGAGTCATGGGCACGCCGCCACTCTAAGCGGACCGACCCTCTCAGAGGCGCAACGAGAGCATCATCGACTCGAGCGCGAGCAGCGGGGGGACCTGGAACTCGAGCATCTTCTCCCGCGCGGCGAACACCGCGTCGATGCGGCGGAGGTTCTGCTCCGGGGTGGACTGCCGGGCCAGACCCGAGATCTCGCCGCGCATCTCCTCGTTCACGAGATCGCCCGGTGCCCCCGCCTGCACCGCGATCACGTCGCGGTAGACCGAGACCAGATCCATCAGGCACCGGTCCACCACGTCGAGGGTCCGGCGCTTGCCGCGCTGCTTCTGGCTCTCGGTGAGCTGCGACAGCGCAGCGCGGTAGGACCGCGAGGTTCGTGCCTTGCGGTCGCTGCCGAACACCGCGTCGAGGTCGTCGCGCTCGCGAGTGTTGATCTGCTCTCCGACCGCCTCGGTCTCGACCTTCGCGATGTCGACGAGGTTCGCGGCGGCGTTCATGCAGGCACCGAGCGAGGTGAGCCGGGACGGGATCGAGACCACCTCGCGGCGTCTGTTGCGGGTCGCCTCGTCGACCGCCAGCGCCCGGGCCCGGCCGATGTGTCCCTGGCTCGACCGCGCCGCGTAGGCCGCGACACCAGGGTCGATACCGTGCCGGGTGATCAGGAAGTCGGCCACCTCCCGGGCGCTCGGCGTGCTCAGCACGACGTTGCGGCACCGGGAGCGGATGGTCGGGAGCACGTCCTCGACCGTGGGGGCGCAGAGCAGCCACACAGTGCGCGGCGACGGCTCCTCGATCGCCTTGAGCAACGCGTTGCCCGAGCTCTCGTTGAGGCGGTCGGCGTCCTCGACGATCATGATCTGCCACCGGTGCTGGCCGGGGGCGAGCGCCGAGCGGCCCACGAGCGCGCGGATCTCCTCGACCTTGATCACAGAGGTCTCGGTGCGCGTGATGCTGACGTCGGAGTGCGAGCCGGCGAGCGCGGTGTGGCAGGCCCGGCACTCGCCACAGCCGCCTCGCTCGCACTGCAGCGCGGCGGCGAACGCGATGGCGGCGTTCGAGCGGCCGGACCCGGGTGGACCGGTGAACAGCCAGGCGTGGGTCATCCCGTGACCCGACACAGCGCGCTGCAACGTGGCGATGGCGTGCTTCTGCCCCACCAGGGAGGACCAGACCGAGGGGGCCGTTGGCGCCTGGGTCATGACCGCACCGCCTGCTCCAGCAGCGGGGTGACCCGCGCCCGGACGGCGGCGACGATCTCCTCCACCGGCCGGCGTGCGTCGACGACGAGGTAGTGCTCGCTCTGCGCGGAGGCGAGGCGCAGGAACGCCTGGCGCACCCGCTCGTGGAACTCCAGCGACTCCGCCTCGATCCGGTCGCGCTCCTCGAACCGGTTGAGCCCGGCCTGGGGCGGGAGGTCGAGCAGCACGGTCAGGTGCGGCCGCAGGTCGCCCGTCGCCCAGCGCGCGACCTTCTCGACCTCGCGGTCGGCGAGAGCCCGGCCGGCCCCCTGGTAGGCCAGCGTCGAGTCGACGTACCTGTCGGTGATCACGACCGCACCGCGTGCGAGCGCCGGGGCGACCACCCGCTCGACGTGCTCGGCCTTGTCCGCGGCGTAGAGCAGCGCCTCGGTCCGGTCGGAGATCGACCCGGTCGTGGGGTCGAGCACGATCTTGCGCAGCTTCTGGCCGACCTCGGTGTCCCCCGGCTCGTGGGTGAGGAGCACGTCGTACCCCTCCTGCTTGAGCCAGTCGGCCAGCTCACGCGCCTGCGTCGACTTGCCGGCACCCTCGCCGCCCTCGAGCGCGATGAAGACGCCGGTCGCGGCGAACACGCCGGGCGAGCCGCTGAAGGCGTGGCGCAGGTCGTTCACCAAGGGAATTCCTCTTCGGTCGTCCATCTGACGGTAGGAGGTGACACCGACAGCGGTCATCAGCACCGCCGCGATCAGGAACGTGAACGCGGCGCCGTTGTAGACGAACTCCTTGTTCAGGATCGTGGGGCTGTGCGTGCCGATCAGGCCCGCGATGGCGGGCGCGGTGGCGAGCACGAGCGCCAGCGACAGCCGGATCATCGACCCGACGAACGCGAACGTCCGGCCGCGGATCTCGTCGGGGACCTCGAGGCCGAGCATGGTGTTGCCGGTGATCCAGGCGACGCCCGAGAAGAACCCGAGCACCAGGGTGATCGCGGTGACGATCTCGAGCTGCTGGACCAGCGCCAAGGGGAACAGCAGCAACCCTGCGATCGTCAACGACAGCCCGAACATCCGCCGCCGCGAGAGGCCCTGCAGCAGGCGCGGCCCCCTCCACATGCCGAGGCCCAGCCCGAGGAAGACGGTGCCGAAGAGCACGCCGTAGCCCGGCTCGCCACCGCCGAGGTCGGAGACGAAGGTGCGAGCGAGGCCGATGACGACGCCGCCGGCCGCGAAGGCGCCGACGATGCCGACGATCAGGCCGCGTACGACGGGGGTGCTGCTGACGTACGTCCAGCCGTCCATCACGACCCGGATCGCGTTGTGCTCGGAGTCGGTGCCCATGGCGGGACCACGCGGGATGTGCTTGAGCATCGAGATGACGACGCCCGAGATGATGAAGGAGGCTCCGTTGAAGTACAGCGCCAGGTCGATCGGGCCGTTGGGGAACTCCACGAAGAGGTTCTGGTAGAGCTTGTCGACCAGCGTCAGACCCGTGAACAGCGCCGCGGCGGGAAGCGCCGAGCCGTAGGTCGTCGCGAGGCTGACCTGGTTGGCCGCCTCCAGCCGGTGCCGGGGCACGAGGTTGGGCACGGTGGCGTCCTTGGCCGGCCCCCAGACGAGGGTCACGATCTCGACGAGCACGGTCACCACGAAGACCCACCACAGGGTGCCCACGATCGGGATGGTGATGAACAGCGCGCCCCGGATGTAGTCGCCCCAGATCAGCGTGATGCGGCGGTCGAGCCGGTCGGCGATGTAGCCCGCCACGGGCCCCATGACCAAGGCCGGGAGCACGCGCAGGAAGAGCACGCCGGCGATCGCGAAGTTCTGGATGGCGTACGACCCGCCCGACGACTGCGCGGCGAACTGGTTCGCCATCGCGGTGAGCGCCAGGAGGCCGATCCAGTCACCGAGGCTGGACAGCCCCAGACCCACCCAAAGCATCCGGAAGTCACGGATCTTGAGCACAGCAATCAGCGAGTGCGTCGGGGCGTGCCTCAAACCCTCGACCGAGGAGGCCGAGGGATGAATGGCCTCAGGGTCGCTCACGTTGGCTTAGCCTACGGGCAGTCCTACCTGGACTTCTTGGCTGTCGCCTTCTTTGCCGCGCTCTTCTTCGCTGTGGCCTTCTTCGCGGTCGACTTCTTCGCCGTCTTCTTGGCGCCGCGCTTCTTCGGGGCCGGGCCCTTGGCGCGCTTCTCCGCGAGGAGCTCGGCGGCCCGCTCGAGCGACACCGTGGCCTCGTCGTCGCCCTGGCGCAGCGTGGCGTTGTACTCCCCGTCGGTGACGTAGGGGCCGAACCGGCCGCTCTTCACGGTGATCTTGTTACCCGTCGCCGGGTCGTCGCCGAGCTCCCGGCCCGGGCTGGCCGCGGCCCGCCCCCGCGCCTTGGGCTGGGCGTAGATCTTCAACGCCTCGTCGAGCGTGATCGTGAGGAGCTTCTCCTCGTCGTCGATCGAGCGCGAGTCGCTGCCCTTCTTCAGGTACGGCCCGTAGCGGCCGTTCTGCGCGGTGATCTCGTCACCCGACTCGGGGTCGGTGCCGACCACCCGCGGCAGGGTGAGCAGCCGCAGGGCCTCCTCGAGGGTGATCGTGTCGAGCGACATCGTCTTGAACAGCGACGAGGTCCGCGGCTTCGCGCTCTTCGGCGCGTCCTCGGGCAGCACCTCGGTGACATACGGGCCGTAGCGGCCGTTCTTGGCCACCACCTGGTTGCCGCTCTCCGGGTCGGTGCCGAGCTCGGTCTCCGCGCCTGCGGGGTTCGCGAGGAGCTCCTTGGCCTTCTCCAGGGTCAGCTCGTCGGGCGGCAGGTCCTCGGGCACGTTGCCGCGCTTGCCCTCGGTGTCCTCGACGTAGGGGCCGTAGCGCCCGACGCGCAGGTCGATGCCGTCGCCGATCGGGAAGGTGGCCAGGTCCCGGGCGTCGATCTCGCCCAGCTCGGTCACCAGCTGCTTGAGCCCCTCGACGTCGCCGGTGCCGAAGTAGAAGTCCGCCAGCTCGTGGTTGCGCTCGCGGCGCCCCGCGGCGATCTCGTCGAGGGCGTCCTCCATGCCGGCGGTGAACTCGTAGGACACCAGCCGGGAGAAGTGCTCCTCCAGCAGCCGGATCACCGAGAACGCCAGCCACGCAGGCACCAGAGCGGTGCCCTTCTTGTACACGTAGCCGCGGTTGAGGATGGTGCCGATGATCGAGGCGTACGTCGACGGCCGGCCGATCTCGCGCTCTTCGAGCTCACGGATCAGCGTGGCCTCGGTGTAGCGGGACGGAGGCTTGGTCTCGTGGCCTGCGGCCTTCAGCGCAGCGGCGGAGACCGGGTCGCCCTCGGCAACCGCCGGCAGGCGCGTCTCGCGGTCGTCGGAGTCGGCGTTCTCGTCGTCGGACCCTTCGACGTACGCCTTGAGGAACCCGTGGAAGGTGATCACGCGGCCCGACGCGGCGAAGACGCAGTCCTCACCGGTCGACGCGGTGCCGCCGAGGCGGACCGACACCGACCGGCCCTCGGCGTCCTTCATCTGGGAGGCGACCGTGCGCATCCAGATCAGCTCGTAGAGGCGGAACTCGTCACCCGACAGGCCGGTCTCGGCGGGGGTGCGGAAGGTCTCCCCGGCCGGGCGGATCGCCTCGTGCGCCTCCTGGGCGTTCTTGACCTTCGACTGGTAGGTGCGCGGCTTGTCGGGGAGGTACTCCGACCCGAACAGCTCGCGGACCTGCTCCCGCGCCGCGGCGATGGCCGACTCCGACAGCGTGATCGAGTCGGTACGCATGTAGGTGATGAAGCCGTTCTCGTACAACCGCTGCGCGATCGACATGGTCCGCGAGGCGCCGTACCCGAGCTTGCGGGAGGCCTCCTGCTGCAGCGTCGTGGTGCGGAACGGGGCGTACGGCGAGCGGCGGTACGGCTTGGACTCCACCGAGCGGATCTGGAAGTCGGTGTCGTGCAGGCCGGCGACAAGCGCCTCCGCTCGCGGCCGGTCGAGGTGGACGACCTGGGCGCCGTCCTTGAGCTGCCCCTGCGCGGTGAAGTCGCTGCCCCGGGCGACCCGGGAGCCGTCGACGGAGTGCAGCTTCGCGGGGAACATCCGGTCGTCGTGCTTGGCGCCTGCGTCGAAGCTGCCCTCGAGGTCCCAGTACGACGCCGCGCGGAACGCCATGCGCTCCCGCTCGCGGGCCACGACCAGGCGGGTCGCGACCGACTGGACCCGGCCTGCGGAGAGGCCGGACATGACCTTCTTCCACAGCACCGGGGAGACCTCGTAGCCGTAGAGGCGGTCGAGGATCCGGCGGGCCTCCTGCGCCTCGACGAGGTCCTCGTCGATGTCACGGGGGTTCTCCACGGCGGCGTTGATCGCCTGCTTGGTGATCTCGTGGAAGACCATCCGCTTCACCGGGATCTTCGGCTTCAGCTCGTCGTAGAGGTGCCAGGCGATGGCCTCTCCCTCGCGGTCCTCATCTGTGGCGAGGTAGAGCTCGGAGGCGTCCTTGAGCAGCTTCTTGAGCTTGGTGATGTGCGACTTCTTGTCGCTGGAGACCACGTAGTAGGGCTTGAAGTCGTTGTCGACGTCGACCCCGAGACGTGCCCAGGACTCGCCCTTGATCGCGGCCGGGACGTCCGAGGCGCTCTGCGGCAGGTCACGGATGTGCCCGATGGAGGACTCCACGACGTAGCCCCGGCCGAGGTAGCCGGCGATCGTCTTCGCCTTGGCAGGCGACTCGACGATCACGAGCTTGTGACCGGTGCCGTTCTGCCCAGCGGTCTCGGCCTGGGCGGTTTTCGATGCCACTACTTCGTGCTCCTCAATCAGTGCTTCCCCGTGCCGCCTCCGGGCCGGGGACTCGCACGCCACGGTAACGGTAACCGCCGCCACAACCGGGCCAGACCCCGTTCCGGCGACCGAGCGGTCATCGCTGCTCGGCCAGGAACCCCTCGACGAGCAGGTCGCGGACGGCCGGGAGGTACCCCTCGCGCATGGCCTCCGGCTCGCTGCCGAGCAGGGTCGCCAGGGCGTCGAGGATCTGACCCACGGAGAGGTCCCCGTCGCAGGCTCCGACCAGACCGGCCTCCACGGTGTCCACCTTGCGGGCCCGGCGCAAGCCCCGCTGCTGGCGCAGCACGATCTGCTCCGGGTCCTCGGCGCCCGGCTGACCGAACGTCTCCTGGCGTACGTCGGGGCGGAGGACCAGATGCGCCCCGAGCAGCCCCTCGTCGTCGAGCGACCGCTCGAGACCGGTCCGCCTGCCCCAGTCGGCGACCTCCGGGCCGAGCGGCTGCTCGACCTCGTAGGGCCACTCCTCGAGGCGGAGCACGGGGGCGTCCCGGTCGGTGCGGTGCAGGTTGAGCCAGCCGAAGCCGACCCCCTCGACGCGCTGCTGCTCGAACCAGGACATCCAGGCGTCGTAGCGCCCGACGTACTCCGGTGTGCCGTGCAGCCCGGCGTCCTTGAGCCACAGCTCGACGTACTGCGCGGGGTCGGCGACCTCCCGCTGGACCACCCAGGCGTCGCAGCCGGAGCCCGCGACCCAGCCGGTCAGCCGCTCGTCCCACGGCCGGTCCTTCTCGATGACCCAGTTGGCGAGCACCTGGCACCAGCCACCCGGTCGCAGGTGGCCCGGCGCCTCGCTCACGACCCGCCGCACGACCTCGTCGCCGGGCAGCCCGGAGTCCCGGTAGACCAGGCGCTCCCCTGTGGCCGGCGAGATCACGAAGGGCGGGTTGGTCACGATCAGGTCGAACCGCTCCCCCGCGACGGGTTCGTAGAGGCTCCCGTCACGCACGTCGAGCCGGCCGCCGCCGCCCGACTCGGCGAAGACGCCGTTGAGCTCGGCGTTGAGGCGCGTCATCCACAGCGCCCGCTCGTTCACGTCGGTGGCGACGACCTCGCGGGTGTGCCCGGCCAGGTGCAGCGCCTGCACACCGCAGCCCGTGCCGAGGTCGAGGGCCCGCTCCACGGGTTCGCGGACAGTGAGCTGGGCCAGCGACGTCGACGCCGAGCTGATCCCCAGCACGTGGTCGGCCCGGACCCGGAGGTTGCGGCCGTCCAACCCCGGGGTCAGGTCACTGAGCACCCACCAGTCGTGGTCCTCGTCGGCATAAGGCCGTACGTCGACCAGCGCCCTGACCTCGGCCCCGGACCGTCGCAGGACCCCAAGGCCTTCCAGGGGCCCGACGAGCTCGGGCAGAGCGCGCTCGGCGGCCGCGACGTCCACCGGCGACTGGAGCAGCCACAGGCGGGTCAGCGTGGCCAGCGTCGAGCCGTCTCCGGTGCGGCGCAGGCCCGGGGTGGTCTCGTTGCGGGACAAGGCGGCGTGCGCCGTCGGCCCGAGCAGGGCCGCCACCCCGTCGTACGTGTATCCGGCCGACTCGAGTGCGGCACGCAGCCGCCTCATCGTGTCCGAGGTCAGTCCTTCTTGGTCGAGGCCTCGAAGGTGGCGTGCCACGACTCCGGGGCGACCAGGTCGGGAAGCGCCTTGCGGTACTCCTCCGCGAGCCGCGGCCACTCCTTGGCCAACCGCGCGTGGATCGCGATCGAGCGCTGGAGCAGGTCCTTGGCCATCCTCGGGTCACGCTTGTACCAGGAGACCGAGGTGCCGTCGGCGGAGGAGACCAGCGCCGAGTCCAGCTGCATGAGCTTCCACCACTTGAGGTCGAGGTGGGGCACGTTGGCCTGGGGGTACTTCATCGACAGCTCACTCGGCGGGATCACCTGCTTGATCGCGCCCTTGGCGACGGTCTTGAGCTTGCCGATCGGCCCCACCGGCGCCGCGGTGTCCCGGCCCTTGCGCGGCGGCTTCTTGCGGCGCGGCGGCGGGTACGCGTCCAGCTCGGCCTCGGCGCGCGAGTCGTCGTAGCCCTTGCGGAGCTCACGGAGCTCGGGCAGCCGCTTCAGCACGTCGCGGTGCATCCGCTGCGGGCCCTCGAGGATGTCCTCGATCGCCATCAGACCCATCTCGGCGGGGCTGTACTGCATCGAGAGCAGGTGACGCACCTGCGTCTGGAAGCTCTCGAACACCAGGTTGCCGCCGTGGTCGTAGGGCGAGTGCAGCAGGCCGGCCACGATCCGGTTGCGGCGGTGGAAGTAGGCCTGCCAGTCGATCGTGTCGTCCTTCTCGTGCCACGGCACGTGCCAGACCGCGACTCCGGGCAGGGTGACAGTCGGGTAGCCGGCCTCCTGGGCGCGCAGGCCGAACTCCGCGTCGTCCCACTTGATGAACATCGGCAGCGACAGCCCGATCTCCTTGACCACACGGGTCGGGATCAGGCACATCCACCAGCCGTTGTAGTCCACGTCGACACGGCGGTGCAGCCACTTGGTGGACCGCAGCGACTTAGCGGCGAAGTTGTGGCCGTGCTTGGTGTTCGGCGCAGCGCCCCAGAACCACCGCCAGCGGTCGACGGTCTCGCCGTAGGCGTGCATCACCGACCGGTCGTAGAGGCTGAACATCTGCCCGCCGACGAGCGTGGGCTGCTTGGCGAGGTCGGCGAACGCAACGGCCCGGAGGATGCCTTCGGGCTCGCACACGACGTCGTCGTCGAGGAGCAGCACGTAGTCGGCGTCGCCCTTGGCCGCGGTCTCGTCCATCGCGCGGGAGAAGCCGCCGGAGCCACCGAGGTTGCCCTGCTCGATCACCCGCAGCTTGGGCCCGAGCGCGGCCGCCGCGGAGTTGTAGCGCTCCTCGTCCTTGACCTTCTGGGTGCCCTGGTCGACCACGTAGATCTCGTCGAGGATGTCGAGCACGTCGGGCTCGCTCCCGAGCGCGATCAGCTGGTCGACGCAGAAGTCGGGCCGGTTGAAGGTCGTGATGCCGATGGAGACGGTGCCGGAACGGACCTTGTCGGTCTCGAAGCCCCAGTGACCCTCCATCACGATCGCCTCGCGCTCACCGGCCTCGACGTCGTACCAGTACCAGCCGCCGTCGATGAACGGCTTGAGCTCCAGGTCCAGCGAGTGTGTCTCCGGGGCGTCGCTGTCGAAGGTGACCGAGTCGGCGCGCTGGACGTGGCCCTTGGCAGTCGAGCGGTAGACGCTGAGCGTGCCCTGTCCCCGGACGGTCACCTGGAGTCGCACCGACGGGAACGAGCTCCAGCGACGCCAGTAGCCCGCGGGGAACGCGTTGAAGTAGGTGCCGAAGGTGAGCCGGCGCTCGGGGAAGACGACCGCGCCCTCCTCGCTGATCTTTCCGAACCCACCCAGGCCGACGGGGGCCTCCCCGGCCGACGGCTTCTCGGCGTCGCTGTAGTTGACCGAGTCGCCCTTGTCGCCGGGCTTGGAGGTGGAGGCCTCGGCCTCCGTGCTCTCCACGGACGCGCTGAAGCTGGAGACACCGCCGACGTACAGCGGGCGGATGTCGATCTCCTGGTCCGGCCGCATGACCGTGCGATGCACCACACGGAAGCTCGTGTTGGTCTCGCTTGCGGCAGGACCCCCGGCTGCGGGCATGGTGACGGTGTCAGTCAAAGCGTGTCCTCGTCGATGGGGAAGTATCCGTTCAGACGCGGGTCACGCTACCAGCGTCCGGCGGGGGCCGAACCCGGCCGGTGAGCAGCGCGACGTGGGCGTCCGCGTGCGTAGACTCCCCGGTCGGCGAGAGTTCGAAACCGGGAGGTGCGACGACGGTGGCCCGCAAGGTCTTCCTCCATATCGGGGCGCCTCTCACCCCGGGGACCGCCTTGCGAGAAGCCCTGACGCGGCATCGGCGCCGCCTCGCTCGGGCCGGGGTCTTCTACCCGCCCAGCCACCTGGGTCATGACGGTGGCCACCGCGACGCCGTTCTCGATGCCCTCGACCTCACCGGAGACCACGCCGCGACACCCGGCGCCTGGGACCGGCTCGCCGAGCACGTGCGCGACTGGCGCAGGGGTACGGCGGTGATCTCCCACGAGCTGCTCGCGGACGCCACCGAGCGCCAGGTCGACCGGATCGTCACCTCGCTCGGGTCGGCGCAGGTGCACGTCGTCTACGTCGCCCAGGACCTCGGTCGGCAGCTGCCGCAGGCCTGGCAGGAGTGGGTGTACGGCGGGGGGACGACCCCGTTCGCGACCTACGCCGCGCACGTCGCGCAACGGCACCAGCACCGGGCCGCCCGGGCCTTCTGGCGCCACCACGACCTCGACCCCGTGCTCTCCAGATGGACGACGAGCGTGCCGCCCGAGCGCGTGCACGTGATCGCCGCGGCGCGAGGCGACCGGGCCATCCCCAGGACCTGGGCACGGTTCGCCACCACGGTGGGCATCGACCCGGACCGCTTCAAGCTCAACGCAGGGGAGACAGACGGGTTCGGCTCGCTCGTGGGCACCGAGGTCGTGCGCCTGCTCAACGCCGCCGGGGACACGCACGGACCGGTCGACCCGAGCCGGCACCGGCGCGTCGTCGAGCACGTGCGGGCGGTTCCTGGCCCGGCGCCGCGGCTGCCCGGGGAGCTACGAGCGGCCGTGACCGCCGAGGCCGAACGCACGATGGCCGGCGTCCGGTCGAACGGCTGGCAGCTCGTCGGGTCTCTCGACGAGCTCATGCCCCTCGACGACGCGTTCGCGACGGACCCGACACAGGTCATGCCTTCGGCGGACCAGCTGGTGCGGGCCCAGACCGCCGTACTGCTCTCGCTCTCCTCGAAGGACAAGACAGCACGAGGGCCCGCCGACCTGCGCCGACGGGCCCTGCGGGTGCTGCAAGAGAGGGTCAGGCGTTGACCTTCTCCTCGTCGTTCGTGGCCTCCGGGGCCTCCTCACCGATCGCCACAGGTCGCCGCTTCGAGATGTAGACGGCGCCGGCGATGATCAGCGCCGCTACCACCGCGATCGCGATGCGCAGCGGGTCCTTCTGGTTCTCGCCTGCCGACAGAGCGACCACCGCGGGAGCGATCAGGAGCGAGACCAGGTTCATCACCTTGAGCAGCGGGTTGATCGCGGGACCCGCGGTGTCCTTGAACGGGTCGCCGACCGTGTCCCCGATGACCGTCGCCTCGTGGGCCGGTGAGCCCTTGCCACCGTGGTGGCCGTCCTCGACCAGCTTCTTGGCGTTGTCCCACGCCCCACCGGAGTTCGCGAGGAAGACCGCCATCAGCGTGCCCGTGCCGATCGCACCGGCGAGGTAGGCCCCCAGGGGCGCCGTACCCAGGCCGAACCCGACCGCGATCGGGGCCAGCAGGGCGAGGAGGCCCGGGGTCGCGAGCTCCCGCAGGGAGTCGCGGGTGCAGATGTCGACGACCTTGCCGTACTCCGGACGGCCGGTGCCCTCCATGATCCCGGGGATCTCCCTGAACTGGCGCCGCACCTCGTAGACGACGGCTCCGGCCGCCCGGCCGACGGCGTTGATCGCCAGGCCGGAGAAGAGGAACACGACCGAGGCGCCGATCAGCAGACCGACCAGGTTCGCCGGGTTCGCCACGTTGAGCACGCCGAGAAGGGCGATCAGCTCCTCTGCCGTCTTGGGCTGGGCGTTCGAGTCACGAGCCGCACCGGACACCGCGTTGGTGAACGAACCGAACAGCGCGGTGGCGGCCAGCACGGCGGTGGCGATGGCGATTCCCTTGGTGATCGCCTTGGTGGTGTTGCCGACCGCGTCGAGCTCGGTGAGGATCGCCGCGCCCTGCTCGTCGACGTCACCGGACATCTCGGCGATGCCCTGGGCGTTGTCCGAGACCGGGCCGAAGGTGTCCATCGCCACGATCACGCCGACCGTGGTGAGCAGACCGCAGCCGGCCAGTGCCACCGCGAACAGCGAGACGACGGTGATGCCGCCGCCGAGGAGGAACGCCGCGTAGACGGCCGCGCCGATGACCAGGGCGGTGTAGACGGCCGACTCGAATCCCACCGAGAGGCCCGAGAGGATGACGGTGGCAGCGCCCGTGCGCGACGTCTTGCCGACGTCCTTCACCGGGCGGTGCTCGGTGCCGGTGAAGTAGCCGGTGAGCGCGAGGATCAGCGCCGCCAGCACGATGCCGATCACCACCGCCGCGGCCGCGATCATCCGCGGGTCCCCGGTCGCCGTGCTGTTGTCGCCCAGCAGTCTGGCGAGGAGGCTGCTCGAGCCACCCTGGACGTCCGTCAGCTTGTCGAAGGAGTCCGGAAGGTAGACGAACGCAGCGACCGAGCAGAGGACTGCCGAGACCGCGGCCGAGATGTAGAAGGAGCGGTTGATGGTTCGCAGGCCGTTCTCACCGTGCCGGGGGCGGGTGATGTACACGCCGAGGATCGCGGTGAGCGCCCCGATCGCCGGGACGATCAGCGGGAAGACCAGGCCTTCCGCACCGAAGGCGGCGGTGCCGAGGATCAGCGCGGCGACGAGGGTCACGGCGTAGGACTCGAAGAGGTCGGCCGCCATGCCGGCGCAGTCACCGACGTTGTCGCCCACGTTGTCGGCGATGGTCGCCGCGTTGCGCGGGTCGTCCTCGGGGATGTTCTGCTCGACCTTGCCGACCAGGTCGGCACCCACGTCGGCGGCCTTGGTGAAGATGCCGCCACCGACTCGCATGAACATCGCCAGCAGAGCCGCACCGAAGCCGAAGCCCTCGAGGACGGCGGGGGCGTTCCCCTTGTAGATCAACACGACGAGCGAGGCGCCGAGGAGGCCGAGGCCGACCGTGAGCATGCCGACATGGCCACCGGTGCGGAACGCCACCCTCATCGCAGGGTCACGGCCGTGCTCACGCGCGGCGGCGGCGACCCGGACGTTGGCCCGCACAGCGAGCCACATGCCCATGTAACCGACCGTTGCGGAGAAACCCGCACCCACCAGGAAGAACACCGACCGACCGATCCGGATGGCGGTGTCGTCAGCGGGGAGCACGAACAGCAGGGCGAAGGCCAGCAGGGCGAAGACCGCAAGGGTCTTGAACTGGCGGGTGAGGTAGGCAGATGCTCCCTCCTGTACCGCGAGCCCGATGTTCTTCATGTTCTCTGTGCCGTCATGGGCAGCAAGGACCTGGCCGCGGAACATCAGGGCCATCGCCAAGGCGATGATGGCGATGACGCCGACCACGATGATCAAGGTCTGGTTGCTCCCGGACATAGACACATCCGCGCCGGTTTCGGCGAGGGTGAGTCCGGACATGTAGTCCTCCTCCGGTGGGCCTTCACGGCCCCTCGAGATTGCGTCGAACCCGCGGAGTCCCCCGCGAGTGGCCAAGCAGAGCGTGATCTGCGTGACACGAATGTGGCCCGGAGTCTACTTACGCAGCAGCGACATGCCAGAGGAAGGCGTGTGGCGTGGGACACATTTTTCGATCGCGCCTCAAGTATCGACGCGTCGGAGGGCCGGTCTAGCCGAGTGGCCAGCGCATGGCGACCGTCGTGTGCGCGGCGTCCTGGCAGACCTCGAAGTCGTCGATCAGGCCGCGCAGCAGGGCCCAGGGCTCGATGCCGTCGAGGTCGCTGTCGGGGTGGTCCTCGACGTCGACCCTCGCGGCGGTGGAGACGGCGACGCGCAGGTCGTCGTCGATGCTGATCGTGACCTCGACGGGCTCGCCCTCCGACGTACCGGACTCGCCGCCCTCACCGAGGAACAGAGCACATGCCTCGCCGGCGGCGAGACGTACCTCTTCTACGAACTCCTCGTCCCGGCCGGCGCGGCGCGCAACCGAGGCCGCGACAAGGCGGACGGTGCGCACGAGAGCCGGGTCACGAGCGATCGTGACGGTGACAGACGCTGCCGCACGATCGGTGCCAGACGGCATGGTTCCCCTCAGTGATCAGCGAGCGCTTCGGCCTGCGAGCCGTGGATGGTGAAGACCTTGGCCAGGCCGGTGATGCGGAAGATCTTGAGCAGACGCTCCTGGTTGCAGATCAGGCGCATCGACCCGTCGTGGGCACGCACCTTCTTCAGGCCGCCGACCAGCACGCCGAGCCCTGTGGAGTCGAGGAAGTCGACCTTCTCCATGTCGATCACGAGGTTGTAGTGGCCCTCACCGACGAGCTCGGTGATCTTGTCCCTGAGCCGCGGAGCGGTGTAGACATCGATCTCCCCGCCGACCTCGATGATGGTGTTCCCATCCTCGTGACGCGTCTCGAGTGACAGATCCACGTGGTTTCTCCCAACCATGCCGCGTGCGCGAAGTCTTAGAAGGGCGCCATACGACACCCTCCCCGTCCGAAGTGTATTCAATCATGCACCGATTCCCAGCGCAGGTCACGTCGGGCCCCCGCAGACGGTACGGACAACCGCCTCACCGGTCGTTTGGGAGGATGCCTGAGTGGCTCCCCGAACGCACCAGTCCGTCGCGGAGGCCCTGGACCGGCTGAGCGGCCAGGGCCGCGAGGACAGGCTGACCCATCTGGAGCTGCTCCCTCCTCGCCAGGGACGCCCCACCGAGTGGCCGTCGTGGGCCGACCCACGTCTGGTGGAGGCCTGGCGTGCTCGCGGGATCGAGAGGCCCTGGACCCACCAGGCGGCCGCGGCGGAGGCTGCGTACGCCGGCCGGCATGTCGTGATCTCGACCGGCACCGCCTCCGGAAAGTCCCTCGCCTACCTGATGCCGGGGCTCACCTCGGTGCTGCGGAAGCGGCGTGCCCAGGGGCAGCGCGGCTCGACCGTGCTCTACCTCTCCCCGACCAAGGCGCTGGCCCAGGACCAGCTGTCGGCGCTGCTTGCCCTCGGCGTCCCCGACCTGCGCGCCACCACCCACGACGGCGACTCCTCCCGTGAGCAGCGGGACTGGGCGCGTGACCACGGGGAGTACCTCCTCACCAACCCCGACATGCTGCATCGGTCGATGCTCCCCTCGCATGCCCGATGGGCGAGGTTCTTCTCGATGCTCGACTACGTGGTGGTCGACGAGTGCCACCACTACCGCGGTGTCTTCGGAGCACATGTCGCGCAGATCCTGAGACGGCTCCGGCGCGTGTGCGCGTTGTACGGCGCGAGCCCGACCTTCGTGCTGGCCTCTGCCACCGTCGCCGAACCCGAGACCTCCGCCCATCGCCTCACCGGCCTGCCGTTCGCGGCGATCACCGACGACGGGTCGCCGAGAGGCCAGGTGGCCCTCGCGCTGTGGGAGCCACCTTTCACGTCGTACGGCGGTGAGCACGGCGCGCCCGTACGACGCTCGGCGACCGCCGAGATCGCGGACCTGCTTGCCGACCTCGTCGTCGAGGGGGTCCGCACCCTGGCGTTCATCCGTTCCCGGCGAGGCGCGGAGACGGTGTCCTTGACGACGAAACGCCTCCTCGACGACGTGGAGCCGGGACTCTCCGAGCGGGTGGCGGCGTACCGAGGCGGCTACCTCCCCGAGGACCGGCGAGCGATCGAGCACGCGCTCCGGCGGGGCGACCTGCTGGGACTCGCCGCGACCAACGCCCTCGAGCTCGGCATCGATGTCTCGGGGCTCGACGCGGTGCTGCTGGCAGGGTTCCCCGGCACCCGCGCGGCGCTGTGGCAGCAGATCGGGCGCGCCGGGAGAGGCGGCCAGGACGCGCTCGGCGTCTTCGTCGCACGGGACGACCCGCTCGACACCTATCTCGTGACCCACCCTGACGCACTGATCGGGAAGCCGGTGGAGGCCAATGTCTTCGACCCCGACAACCCGTACGTCCTGGGCCCACACCTGTGCGCCGCAGCGGAGGAGTCTCCGCTGACCGAGGACGACCTGGAGATGTTCGGCCCGATGGCCCGACCGGGGGTCGAGGCGCTGACAGAGGCAGGCATGCTGCGCCGGCGACCCCGCGGCTGGTTCTGGACAGATCGCAGCCGCGCGTGCGACCTCGCCGACATCCGCTCCACGGGCGGCGCGCCGGTCCGGCTCGTGGAGGACGGAACGGGTCGGCTGCTCGGCACCGTGGACAACTCATCCGCGCACGGCACCGTTCACCAGGGCGCGGTCTACCTGCACCTCGGCGAGACCTATTCGGTGCTCTCCCTCGACCTCGACGAGAACGTCGCCGTGGTGACTCCGGCAGCCCCGGACTACTCGACCTCCGCCCGCGAGATCACCGATATCGCCGTCCGCCACGAGAGCGCCCACACCACGTGGGGGCCGGCCAGGGTGAGCTTCGGCGACGTGCGCGTGACCCACCAGGTCGTGTCCTACCTCAAACGACGGGTCCCCTCGGGAGAGGTGCTCGGCGAGGAGCCGCTCGACCTGCCCGAACGAGTGCTCGACACCAAAGCGATGTGGTGGACGCTGCCACCCGCCGTACTCGAGGAGGCCGGCTTCGAGGGACGTGACCTGCCCGGTGCCGCGCACGCCGCCGAGCACGCCGCCATCGGGCTGCTTCCGCTGTTCGCCACGTGCGACCGGTGGGACATCGGCGGCGTGTCCACGGCCCTGCACCCGGACACCGGCCAGCTCACGGTGTTCGTCTACGACGGGCACCCCGGAGGGGCGGGGTTCGCCGAGCGCGGCTTCCACGCCGCCGTCGAGTGGTGGACCGCGACGAGGGAGGCGATCAGCGCGTGCGCCTGCGAGGACGGATGTCCCTCCTGCGTCCAGTCGCCGAAGTGCGGCAACGGCAACAACCCGTTGGACAAGCACGCCGCCGTCACACTGCTCGATGTGCTTCTACGTGAGACGGGCTAGCCTGAGCCGCACCTCCTCGGAAGGGTCCGCGCATGCTCGTTCTCGGCATCATCCTCGTCCTCCTCGCCGGCGGCGCCTTCGTGGCCGCACTCGCCGGCGGGTCGAACCAGCCTGCCGCCTTCGACCTGGGGCTGGTCGACATCAAGACCAACACCCTCGGTGTGTTCCTTTTCGGCGCCGTGACCGTGCTGCTGCTCGCGATCGGCCTCTGGCTCATCCGGGCGGGAATCGGGCACGCGCGGCGCCGCCGCCAGGAGAAGAAGGAGCTCAACCGGCTCACGACCGAGCTGGAGGCGCGTGACACTCGACGCAGCGAGACCGGCGAGCAGCCGAGCGAGCAGACCAGCGGCCCGACTGGTGATCAGCCGAGGGAGAAGGCCGCTGAGCCCCGGGCTGAGCCCAGCCCGACCCGCACCGACGGACCGCTCACGGAGCAGGACCGGGACGCTCCCTAACCGGCCCTGCTCTCGCGCGGCCGGGCACGGTCCAGCGTGCGCCGAACCCGCCGTGGACCTCGACCGCAACCTCCACGAGGACCTCGACCCCCTCCACCAGGCAACCGGTCATCCGGGCGTCGTTGGCCGCGCTCACCTTGCCCGCTGCCTCACAGGCGGCCACACCTGCCACGGTTGGCCCGGCGCCCGGACCGAGCGCCTCGGCGGCTGCTAGTGCAGCGAGGTCCGCAGCAACGGCGGCACGACGTTGGCCGACCAGGACACCGCCCACCGTCACACCTGCGAGCGCAAGGGTGGTCATCACCGCCACGAGCACCAGGACGAGCACCGACGCCCCACCGGCCTCCTGATCACGGCGATCGCCCTGGCACCGATCCCCTCCACGCGGGTCGTCGGGACGGATGGCTGTGCCGCCCGGCTCTTCGCACGTGCGGGTGCGGCGAGTCATGAGTCCTCCCTGGCTGCAACCGCCTCGGCGTCCACCTCGACGCCGGGAAGGAACGCGAACAGACCGCCGGGCCCCTTCACTTCGGCGACGACGCGCACTCGCACGAGACCTGACTCCTCGTCGTAGCTGACCCGCGAGCCCTCCGGCGCGACCCGTTCGCCCAGACCGACTGCGTTCGCAGCCGGTTCGTCACGGGCGAACGCGCGAGCGGTCTCCCGCGCGGCATCCACGACCCGGACCTGCGCCACCGCGAGGGCGACGAGCCAGACCAGTCCCAGGGTGATGGCCACGAGGACCGGGAGAACGACCGCGGTCTCGGCTGTGACGGAGCCGCGGCTCGAACGGCGTGGCACGGCCGGAAGAGCGCGCAGCCGCCTGCGCGCCCTCCCGGCCGGACTCTGAAGATCGGACACGGCGTCAGCCGACACCGATCATGGTGAGGAAGAAGTCGAAGAGCTTCTTGATCAGGTTCTGACCCCACTCGCTGGTCAGGAGCTTGATCAGGATGCCGCCGAATCCGCAGCCTGCGGCGGTGACGACGGCGTACTCCGCCGTCGTGACGCCCCTCTGGTTCCTGAGCCGGGCAACGGGCGATTTGGTCATGCATACCTCCGTGGTGGAGCCGGCTCGGATGCCGGCGGATCGAACTGACATGTCCGACACTTCTCTCTTCCGCCGCACCCATCGACGGGCAGTTCGTGACCCGGGGATCGCGGCCCGGTGCCGGTCGGATGTGGAGGGAACCTGGTCCTCACCGACGGCACCAACACGCCGATCGGTCAACGGGCCAGAAGTCCGCCGATGGTGCTCCCGACCAGGGGAACCACACCGACCAGGACGAACGCCGGGAGCAGGCAGAGACCGAGAGGCGCAGCGGCGCGAACCCCTACGGTCCGGGCCCGGCTCTCCGCCTCCAACCGAGCCGAGGCATGGAGGTCCTCGGCGAGGCGGTGGAGGGCATCGCTGACCGAGGCGCCTGACTCGATCGCACGCGCCATGGTTCGCCCGAGCGATGCCAGGCCCGGACGCTGCGCGAGCTCACGCCAGACCCGGGCCGGATCCCGGCCGAGCTCGAGACCGTGCTCGACCGCACGAAGCTCGGCGACAACCGGCCCATCGACCGCCGACGTCACGGCGCTGAGCGCGGACGAGGGGGAGGCACCCGCCGAGAGCGTCACCGCAAGCAGGTCCACGACCTGCGGCAGACCTCGCGCAACCTGTTCACGCCGATGGCGGAGCCAGGTCGGTTCGCGGCGGGCCAGCGCGCGGTGGACCGCGACTGCCACGACGGCGGCCGCAGCCACACCCAGCGCACCGCCGACAAGGACCATCGGCGCCGACCCGGCCAGTAACGACACAAGCCATCGGTGTCGTTCGACCACATCGCGTTCGGCTTCCGGAACGGAGGCCGGGCCGGCGCGAGTCGCCTGGTCGTGGCCGGCCAGCAGGGTTGCGACGCCCTTTCCAGGAAGGCGTGGCACCGACAGCGCGACCGCGCTCGCCGCCAAGCCGGCGGTAACCAGGGATAGGAACAAGGCGCTGACGTCGCTCATGAGTCCGCTGCGCTGACCGCGATCTTGTCGATCCAGGCGAGGCCGGAGTACGTGAGGACGAGACCGCCGCCCAGGCAGACCAGCCCGAAGGGCGTCGTCAACAGGAACCCCCACGGGTCGCTTCCGAGGCCGGTGCCCATGGCGAGCACGACGACAGGCAGCACCGCCACCAGCCGAGCCGTCGCCTGGGCCGAGGCGAGCTCGGACATGACGAGGCTCTGGGTGGCGCGTCGCCGTCTGGCGGAGTCGGCCACCCTGCCCAGAGCACTGGCCATCGTCCCACCGGAGCTCTGGGAGACCTGCCACGCTGCGGCGACCTCGGCGAGACCTGATGCGCCGGGGAGGGCGGCCAACCTGCGCAGCGCCCGCGGCACGTCGGCACCGAGGTCACCAGCCGTGGCTACCGACTCCAGAGCCGGCCACACCTCGACGCAGTGGCGCAGTGCCCTCAACGGCGGCTGCCCGGCTCGCAGCTCCGCCGCAAGTGCCTCGCAGACCTCCACAACCCTCTCTGCGCGTAGGTGGGCCGCACGTCTGCCCCGGGCGCGACGTGCCATCCGCTCGGCGCCGACAAGGGCGCCGACCGCAATCACTCCGAGGGCAAGCGTGGTGCCCTCGACCAGCATGAGCAGGGCGCCGACAGCCACGGCGGCAGCGCCGACCGGGAGAAGGTTCCGGCCGGGCCTGCGGGAGGCGGGGGTCCCGGTCGGGACCGACACGGAAGGGCGGGGCAAGAGCAGGAGCCACAAGCACAACCCCGCTGCTGCCGCGGCCACGAGCGTCAGCGACACAACAGCTCCGCGAGACGATCCGCCCCCTCGTGAGTGCGGACCACCCCGTGATCACCGAAGGTGACTGCGGGCGAGGCCAGGACGTAGCCGTCCGCGCCTCGCCGAAGCACCGCGACCTCCTCCACGCGGCGTCGACCGCCAGGACGGCCCAGGTGGATCACGACGTCGAGGGCAGAGGCCAGCTGGCTGTGCGCCGCGTCGCGCGGCATGCCCGCGGCCATCGCGAGCGCCTCCACGCGCGCCGGGACGTCGGCGCACGAGTTCGCGTGGAGGGTGCCGCACCCACCCTCATGGCCCGTGTTCATCGCCGTGAGGAGGTCGCTGATCTCGGCACCTCGAACCTCCCCCACGACCAGCCGGTCCGGCCGCATCCGCAGCGCCTGGCGGACGAGTACCTGAAGCGGCACCGCACCGGCGCCCTCGACGTTGGCCGGCCGGGCCTCGAGCCCCACGACATGCGGATGGTCCGGCCGCAGCTCGCTCGCGTCTTCGACGATCACGACCCGTTGAGAGGGGTCGACCAGGCTCAGCAACGCCGACAGCAGCGTGGTCTTTCCGGACCCGGTGCCGCCGGTGACGAGGAAGGCCAGGCGCCTGTCGACGATCCGCCTCAAGAGCTCGGCGCCCTCGGTGCAGATGGTGCCGCAGGCGACCAGCTCGTCCAGGTCGAAGACCCGGTCGCGCGGAACGCGAAGGGAGAGCACCGTGCCGGGGCTGGCCAGTGGGGCGAGTACGGCGTGGAAGCGCGTGCCGTCGCGCAGGCGCAGGTCGACGTACGGCGTCGCGTCGTCCAGACGCCTTCCGGCGGTGGACGCAAGACGCTGGGCCAGTCGTCGTACCGCGCCGTCGTCGGGGAAGGTGACCCCGGTGAGCTCGAGGCCGGAGCCGCAGTCGACGTAGACCCGATCGGGCCCGTTCACGAGCACGTCAGTGACCCCCTCCCTTCGCAGGAGGGTCTCGAGCGGCCCGGCACCGAGGACGTCTCGCTGCAGCTCGTCGAGGACGGCGAGCGTCTCGGCGTCTCCCACCGGTCGCCCCTCCTCGCGCAGGGCTCGCGCGACCTGCGCCGGGTCCAGCGGGGTGCCGCTTCTCGCGAGCCGGTCGCGGACGCGCTCGAGGAGGTCCTGCCGGCTCATGCCTGCGCCTCGGTGCTGAACATTCGCGGCGAGGCCAGCTGTGCGAGCGTCGACCGCGCCGCACGCGCCAGAGGTCCTCGTCGCGCATGGATCGGTCCTAGCCCGAGCTCGACCCACTCGGCGACCCGTCTCTGGTCCGGCATGACCGCCGCCAGCGGAAGCCCCAGAGCCACAGCCACCTCGTCGGGATCGAGAGCGGACGAGGGACCGCGCGCGACGAGATGCGCCTGCCGGACGAGAGGCAGCACCGAGCCCACCAGCCGAGCGGCGGCGGCCACCGCAGGCAACGACAACGGACACACCACCACGAGGTGGTCTGCGCCGAGCAGGAGCTCGGTCACGGCAGGATCGGCGTACCTCGGGATGTCGAGGACGACGAGGGCGCTGCCGCGGCGAGCCGCGCTGACCACCTCGCGGACGACATAGGGGTCCAGCTCGGCTCTCGTCCCTGCACCCCAACCGAGGACGGCGAGCCCCGCGCGCTGGGGCAGCGCAGCACGCAGCGACCGCGACCCGAGCCGCCCGGCCGACTCGAGCAGCGATCCCCAGCCGGCACCGGCGACGTCGTCGAGGCCCGCCACGCGCTCGATGCCCGACCCCACCGGGTCGGCGTCGACCAACGTCACCGGGTGTACGTCGGACGCGGCGGCCATGCTGAGCGCAGTGGCGAACGTCGTGGCCCCGGCGCCGCCGCACCCTCCGACCACCGCCACCACCGTCGCGAGCGCCGTCGAGCCGTCCGCGCTGTCGCCGAGGGTCTCGACCAGCCAGGCCTCCGCAGCAGGCAGCTCGAGGACGCTCTCCGCACCGATCGCCAACGCCGCCCGGAAGAGTGCGTCGGCGAGCGGCTGCAGTGCTACCACGTGCACCCGTGCCCGCCGGGCTGGTGCGCCGCCCGCGAGCGCGGCGACCGCGTCCGGGCCGACGAGGACCACCGGCGCGGCCGGCCACCGGGACCGGGCGTCGGTTGCCCCGGTCACCACGTCGAGAGGGGTCCCGGCCGCCGCGGCGAGGCGGTGTACTTCCGCCGCCAGCTGGGCATCCCCCGTCACGAGCAGCGGCACGAGGCCCGGCGATGCCAGGGAGCCGGACGGCGCGGCGGACACCGAGGACCGGGACGAGCTCGACGAGACGGTCTGGTCCACTGAGGGCTGTCTTCGCGAGGTCATGGCCCGAGCGTGCTGTGTGGCGGAGACCTGCGCGAGACACCCGGCAACCGCATGTGCACGGCCAGTACGCCACCGGCACCTGGGGACGATTCCCGGCGTCGCGCGACAGGCGACAGACGATGCCGCGATCCGGCGACAGGCGACGGCCGACCAGCGACGGACAGAGAGAAGAGATGCGGCCCTCGATCGGGGGGGATGATCGAGGGCCGCGGCCCACGCTCGGGGGGGATGAGCGGGGCCTCGGCCAGCGGCGGGGGGATGCCGCTGGCGACTCGGGGGTGCTCGCGCCAGTATCGTGAAGATCGTTCACCGCACGACAAAGCGGACGCAACGCCCTTCATCCTAGCGTGTTCTTTACTTTGTGTCGCCTCTCGACATCGCAGACTTGTTAGACCAAATGCCCGTCCCGGCAAGGCCGGTGGACGAGAAGGAGCCGCCCCCGTGGGCCACACCGATGAGACGTTGCCCTCCGCAGCACCGAACCGCCCCGGACGGCCGGCCGCGTTCTTCGACCTCGACAAGACGATCATCGCCAAGTCGAGCACGCTGGCGTTCAGCCGTTCGTTCTACGCGGGTGGGTTGATCTCCCGCGGGTCCGTGCTGCGCAGCGCCTACGCGCAGTTCGTCTACCTCGTGGGCGGAGCGGACCACGACCAGATGGAGAAGATGCGGGAGTTCCTCTCCGAGCTCTCCGCCGGCTGGGACGTGCAGACCGTCCGCGACATCGTCGCCGACACCCTGCACCACATCGTCGACCCGCTGGTCTACGACGAGGCCGTCTCCCTCATCGAGGAGCACCAGATGGCCGGCCGCGACGTCGTGATCGTCTCCGCCTCGGGCGCGGAGGTGGTCGAGCCGATCGGCGAGATGCTCGGGGCCGATGGCGTGATCGCGACCCGTATGGAGATCGAGGACGGCAAGTACACCGGCCAGATCGGGTTCTACGCCTACGCGGAGAACAAGGCGAGCGCCATCGAGGAGCTGGCCCTGGAGAAGGGCTACGACCTCTCCCGGAGCTACGCCTACAGCGACTCGATGACCGACGTACACATGCTGGAGATCGTCGGGCACGCCTATGCGGTCAACCCGGACAGGGAGCTCCGCAAGATCGCCGCGTCACGGGGCTGGCCGGTGTTGTGGTTCACCCGTCCGGTGGCTCTGACCCGCCGCATGCGTCTCCCGTCGAGCAGGCCGACGCTGGCGGCGATCGCCTTCGGCACGGCGATCACGGTCGGAGGGGCTGTCTACCTGGCCGCGCGCCGTCGCACCACCGTCCGGTGACGTAGACAAGGGGCACAGGCCCCTTGTCCGGTTTCGCCAACTGGCGTAGAAAGGGACCAACAACTCAAGACCCGCACGTGAGCCAGGTACCCACGCGGCGACCTACCCTTCCTATGGGCGTTGTCTCTCGGGTTCACCCGGAGCAACAAATATCGGTGCACGCCTGGTAACCAGCGGTCTCACGTGTCAGCGGCGGCACTCAAGGTCGAAAGATCTGAGTGCCGCACGCATGTGTCAGCGGGTCTTTCTCACGACCGGGCTGGCCTCGGCGCCTGCGGCATACCCCTCGGCGGCGTACAGAAGCCACGAGTGCACCCCGGCCGTGCCGCCCTCCGCGTAGCCGCGAAGGTTCGACTCGTACTCACGCCGCAGGCGCAGGTGTCCTGCCTCGGGCACGACGAGCGACTTGGGGTCCACCCCACGTGTCACCAGGAGCAGCCGCTCGGCGGCGCGCGCGACGATCCCGTTGTGGGAGGCGAACGGCGCGACGGTCGCGAGCTCGGCGTGCACGACCGCGGCGACCACGAGAGCCGGCGCCTCGGTCGGCGTCACCAGGAGCCCGGCGAGATCGGTGAGCCGGGCGGCGCCGGCAGCGTCACGAGGACGGCCGAGCTCCTCGTCCGCGACAGCCGACTTCCCTGCCAGCGTGTGCAGCCGCGCGAACGCCTGCAGGGGCGCCTTCGCGAGCACCGGCATGAGGCCGAGCACCTCGGCGCTGACCCGCAGCGCCGCCTGGGCCGTCGCATCGCCCGATCCGGCACGCATCTCCTCGAGCTCCGAACCGGAGCCCTCGAGGACCGCGCTCGCGTGGGCGCCCAGGAGCAGCGACTCCGCCGTCAGCTCCGGCGGGCTCTGCCGAAGGCCCCGGTCGCGAAGGAGTACGTCGATGCCGTCACGCGCCGCCGCCATGGCCGAGGCCACCCCCTCGAGGGAGGCGAGACGGGCGAGCGGGTCCGCGGAGGTTGCAGGAGACACGACCGTCAAGGCTAACCGACCGGTCATGTGCGGAACGAGCCGCGGTCACCGGTAATCTCGCGATGATGAACGAGCCGCCCAGGAACCGCTACACGCCGCTTCCGGCGCGCTCGTTCGACCTCGTGGCCGACGCCTATGACCGAGCGCGACCGTCGTACCCCGACGAAGCCCTGAGCTGGCTGCTCTCCGGCGGCCCAGGCGCCCCTGAGGTCGTGGAGCTGGGAGCAGGCACCGGCAAGCTCACCGAGCAGCTGCTGTCGCACGGCTGCGCGGTCACTGCGACCGACCCTTCGAGGGCGATGCTCAGGCGACTCGCCGCCCGCGCGCCCGGTGCGCGAGTCGTGGCAGCTACGGCGGAGCAGGTGCCTGTTCGTTCCCGATCTGCCGATCTCGTCGTCGCGGCGCAGGCCTTCCACTGGTTCGACGCCGACAGCACGTTGCAGGAGGTCGCGCGGCTGCTGCGCCCGGACGGCCGGTTCGCGGTGATCTGGAACTCGCGTGACGAACGGGTGCCCTGGGTCAAGCGGCTCGGCAGGATCATCGGCACGTCGGCGCAGCAGGACGACCCCACGGCGGCGATCGACGAGACGGGGATGTTCCAGACGGTCGAGCGCGCGACCTTCCGCTCCTGGCAGCCGATGACGCCGGCCTCGCTGCGCGACCTGGTCGTCTCCCGCTCGACCGTCGCCATGATGTCCCAGCTCGAGCGCGAGCGTGTCCTGCGCAAGGTCGAGGACCTCTACGCCGACTACGGCCGTGGGGCCGACGGGATGCTGCTGCCCTACGTGACGACCGTCTGCCGGGCGACCGTCCTCCCGTGGGCGCTTCCCGAGGAGTCGCCGCCGGTGCCGGCGGATCGGGGTAGCCTGCCGCACGGAGACGTCGGCGGTCCCGACTCCACGGACGGCGACGCCCTCCTCATCGACTTCAGGTAGGAGCGTGATGCGTTCGCGGTGGGGCTGGCTCCGGCCGGGGCACCTCGGCACCGAGTCGGACCGCGCCACGCTCCGGACCATGCACACCGCCTCACTCGCCGGACCGCCCCTGCGGTCGGGGTTGACAGAGGCGTCCGCGACCAAGGCGATCCGCCACCTTCGCGGGCTGTTCGGCGAGCCGTCCGTCGCCCTCACCGACACCGACCGGCTGCTCGCCTGGGAGGGCCGGTTCAGCCACCACGGCGAACAGGCACCGAGCCTCGCGGCGCCGGTCGTCGCCGACGGGGCGACATCGGTGCGGGACAAGTCGGACATCCCCTGCTACGACCCCGGCTGTCCGCTGAGGTACGTCATCGTCAGCCCGCTCACCGTCGAGGAGAGGGTGGTCGGGACCCTGCAGGTGTTCGCTCCCGCCGCGTCCGCCGGGCTCGTGAGGGCGACCAACGAGGTGGGTCGCTGGGTCTCGGGGCAGCTCGAGCTCGCCGAGCTCGACGCGTCCCGGACCCGGCTGATGGAGGCAGAGGTGCGGGCGCTGCGGGCCCAGATCAGTCCGCACTTCATCTACAACTCGCTCACCGCGATCGCATCGTTCGTGCGCACCGACCCCGAACGAGCACGAGAACTGCTCCTCGAGTTCGCCGACTTCACGCGTTACTCGTTCCGCCGGCACGGTGAGTTCACGACCCTCGCCGAGGAGCTCCGCTCGATCGAGCGGTACCTCGTGCTCGAGAAGGCGCGCTTCGGCGACCGGCTCCAGGTCACGCTGCGCGTGGCCCCGGAGGTGCTGCCCGCCGTCGTACCCTTCCTGTGCCTGCAGCCCCTCGTCGAGAACGCCGTGCGCCACGGTCTCGAGGGCAAGGCCGGGCCGGGAAGGATCACGATCATCGGGGAGGACCACGACTCCGAGTGCGTGATCACCATCGAGGACGACGGGGTGGGCGAGGACCCGGAGCGGGTACGACGGGCGTTGGCCGGTGACGCCTCGACGGACTCGGTCGGCCTCGGCAACGTCGACGAGCGGCTGAGGTCGACCTTCGGCGACGACTACGGCCTCGTCGTCGAGACCGCCCCTGGGGCAGGCACGAAGGTCGTCGTCAGGGTGCCGAAGTACGCGCCGGGGGTCCGACCATGACCGCCTCGCCCGCGGCACCGCTGAAGGTCCTCGTCGTCGACGACGAGCGGCCCGCCCTCGACGAGCTGGCCTGGCTCCTCGGCCGCGATCTCCGGGTGGGGCAGGTGCTCACCACCGACTCCGCCGCGGAGGCGCTCCGGGTGCTCCAGGAGGGCAGCGTCGACGCGGTCTTCATGGACATCCGGATGCCCGGCCTGACCGGTCTCGAGCTCGCGCGGGTGCTGTCCCGGTTCAGGGAGCCGCCACCGGTCGTCTTCGTCACCGCCCACGACGAGCACGCCGTGGACGCGTTCGAGCTCAACGCCGTCGACTACGTCCTCAAGCCCGTCCGCGACGACCGGCTCGCCGAGGCGGTGCGCAGAGTGGTGGAGGCCCGCGGGTCCGCGGCATCGGCCGGCGCTGAGGACACCATCGCCGTCGAGCTCGGCGGACGCACCCGGTTCGTCTCACGCGGCTCGGTCCGCTACGTCGAGGCCCACGGCGACTACGCCCGGCTCCACACCGCCGACGGCAGCCACCTGGTGAGGGTGCCGCTGACCGCACTCGAGGACCAGTGGCGCGACGCGGGCTTCGTCCGGATCCACCGGTCACTGCTCGTCGCGCTGGCCCACGTGGAGGAGGTGCGCATGGACTCCGGGCGGTGCACGGTGATCGTCGGTGGCGAGGAGCTCGCGGTGAGCCGGCGGCACACCCGCCAGCTGCGCGACCTCCTGGTGCGCCGGGCGCGGCCGGGAAGCGCCCCGCGGCCATGACGCCCGACGGCGGCACCCCGACGCGGCGGGTCCGCGTGACGAGCCCGCGCACCGCAGCGGGACGGCGCCGCCGCGTCAACGTGACCTCGGAGATCGACGCCCAGACCAGGCTCGGCGAGATCTACATGAGCTCGTTGCTGCGCGCGCAGCTCCGGCTCGCCGGGATGGTCGTGGTCGCCGTTGCGGTGGTCGTTGGCGGTCTGCCGTTGTCCTACGTGCTGTTCCCCGGGCTCGACGACGTCAGGGTGCTCGGCATGCCGCTCGCCTGGGTGTTGCTCGGGTTCGTGGCCTACCCCTTCATCCTGCTGCTCGGCTGGCTCTACGTGCGCGCTGCCGAGCGCAACGAGAAGGACTTCGCCGACATGGTGGAGCGGTCATGACCGGCGACGGCGAGCACCGCCGGTGAGCCCGTCGTACGGCGTCACCGCCGTCGTCCTGGTGTCGGTGGCAACGCTCGCGATCGGGGCCTACGGCTGGAGGTTCTCGCGCACGACGAGTGACTTCTTCGTGGCCTCCCGGTCGGTCCGCCCGGCGCTGAACGCCTCCGCGATCGGCGGGGAGTACCTCTCGGCCGCGTCGTTCCTCGGCATCGCCGGGCTGGTGCTGACCTTCGGCACGGAGATGCTGTGGTACCCGGTCGGGTGGACCGCTGGCTACCTCATCCTGCTCGTCCTCGTCGCCGCGCCGCTTCGACGTTCAGGGGCCTACACGCTGCCCGACTTCGCCGAGGGCCGGCTCGAGTCACGCACCGTGCGCCGCTTCTCCTCCGTGCTCGTCGTGGGCATCGGCTGGCTCTACCTGATGCCACAGTTCCAGGGCGCCGGCCTCGCCCTCGGCACCGTCGCGGGCACCGAGAGGTGGGTGGGCGGGCTGATCGTGGCCGCGGTCGTCCTGGTCAACGTGATGTCCGGGGGGATGCGCAGCATCACGCTCGTGCAGGCCTTCCAGTACTGGCTCAAGCTCACCGCGCTGCTCGTGCCGGTGATGTTCCTGCTTGCGGTGTGGGCCGGAGACGGCGCGGTCTCCCCCGCCGAGGCGACGCACGGCGGCCTCGGCTCGGACGTGTGGACCTCCCCGCTCGCGTCCTCGAGCGACCATCCGCTTTACACCACCTACTCGATCATCGTCGCGACCTTCCTCGGCACGATGGGGCTGCCGCACGTGGTGGTGCGCTTCTACACCAACCCCGACGGCAGGACCGCTCGCCGCACGACGCTGGTGGTGCTCGGCCTGCTCGGCCTCTTCTACGTCCTGCCGCCGGTGTACGGCGCCCTCGGCAGGCTCTACGCACCCGACCTCATCGCCTCCGGTGCCGCCGACACGGTGGTTCTCGAGCTGCCGAGCCGGATG
The DNA here is from genome assembly GCA_963700955.1 of uncultured Actinomycetota bacterium. Classification (GTDB taxonomy): domain Bacteria; phylum Actinomycetota; class Actinomycetes; order Propionibacteriales; family Nocardioidaceae; genus Nocardioides_C. The sequence goes on from CAVOZH010000006.1 coordinate 36,084, forward strand.
GTCACGGGCCTCGGTGGCGACCTGCTGTCCGCGCTCACGACGGCCGGCGCCTTCGCGGCGTTCCTCTCCACCTCCTCGGGCCTGACGATCGCCGTCGCGGGTGTCCTGAGCCAGGACGTGATGGGGCGCCGGTTCCGCGGCGTGCGGTCCTTCCAGGCCGCGGCCGTCGTGGCGGTCGTCGTACCCCTTCTGCTCGCCGTGCTGGCCGACGGGGTCGGCGTGGCACGCGCCGTCGGACTCGCCTTCGCCGTCGCGGCCTCGACCTTCTGCCCGTTGCTGGTGCTCGGGATCTGGTGGCGCCGCCTCACCGACGCGGGAGCGATCGCAGGGATGGTCGTCGGCGGCGGTCTCTCGGGCCTCGCGGTCGTCGACACCTTGATGCGGCACGAGCACTCGGGCTGGACCGGCGCGCTGCTGGCTCACCCCGCGGCCTGGACCGTCCCCGCGGCGTTCGCGACCATGGTCGCCGTATCGCTCCTGACGCCACGGCGGCTCCCCGTGCACCTCTCCCGGACGATGGTGCGCCTCCACACCCCTGAGGCGGTCGAGCTGGACCGGGGCCCCCTGCCCCTCTGAGCCACACTGCCCAACCGTTCGTCGCGCGTTTCCTGCCGTACGTCGACCGCTGGTCACCGCTCGGCGCAGGGCCGCGGAGACCCTCTCGCTCCCCCTCGCAGCGCCTCTCTACCGTGACGGCCATCACACGCATTGCCGCCGTGCCCCTCCCGGCCGCCGGCTCACCGAGGAGAGAGGTGAACTTCCATGGCTGAGGAGACACGCCAGACGACGCATCAGACGTCGGGGCACGTGATCTACGAGCACCTGCACGCCAGCGACGACTTCCACGAGCTGCGGAGCCGCTACCGCCGGTTCGCGATCCCGTGGACGGTCGCGTTCCTGGTCTGGTACCTGCTCTACGTGGTCATGTCGAACTGGGCCACGGACTTCATGGACACCAAGGTCGTCGGCAACGTCAACGTTGCCCTCGTCTTCGGCCTCCTGCAGTTCGTGTCGACCTTCGGCATCGCCTGGCTCTACGCGAAGCACGCCAACAAGTCGCTCGACCCGCTGGCTCGACGTCTCGAGCAGCGCTACAACGAGGAGGTCCACAAGTGAGCAGCCAGACCCTGACCACGGTCCTCTTCCTCGCCGTCGTACTCCTGACCGTCGGCATCACGGTGTGGGCGAGCCGGCAAGGCTCGGGCACGGCGAACTACTACGCCGGCGGCCGGTCCTTCAGCGGCTTCCAGAACGGGCTCGCGATCGGCGGCGACTACATGTCGGCCGCGTCCTTCCTCGGTATCTCCGGCGCCATCGCGCTCTACGGCTACGACGGGTTCCTGTACTCGATCGGCTTCCTCGTCGCCTGGCTCGTCGCACTGCTGCTCGTCGCCGAGCTGCTCCGGAACTCCGGCCGCTACACGATGGCCGACCAGCTGGCCTACCGGATGAGGCAGCGCCCGGTGCGAACCGCCGCGGCGACCTCCACGGTCGTCGTCTCGATCTTCTACCTGCTGGCGCAGATGGTCGGCGCCGGTGCGCTGGTGGCGCTGCTGCTCGGCGTCAACTCGGATGCGCTGAAGAACCTCGTGATCGTGGGCGTCGGCTTCCTGATGATCTTCTACGTCGTCGTCGGCGGCATGAAGGGCACCACCTGGGTGCAGATCGTCAAGGCCCTGCTGCTCATGGCCGGCACGATCCTGATCACGTTCCTCGTGGGCTGGCACTTCCACTTCAACCTGTCCGAGCTGCTCGGGGCGGCCGCGGATCACACCGGCAAGGGCCAGGACTTCCTCAACCCCGGCCTGAAGTACGGCGCCACCCTCACCAGCAAGATCGACTTCCTGAGCCTCGGTCTCGCCCTGGTGCTCGGCACCGCCGGCCTGCCGCACATCCTGATCCGCTTCTACACGGTGCCGACGTCCCGGGACGCCCGGTCGTCGGTGCTCTGGGCTATCGGTCTGATCGGCGCGTTCTACCTGATGACGCTGGTGCTCGGCTTCGGCGCCGCGGCCATGCTCGACACGGGGGCGGACAGCAAGGTCGCCCTCAGCGGTGGAAACCTCGCCTCACCGCTTCTCGCCGAGGCAGTCGGTGGCGGAGCCGGGTCGACCGGGGGTGCGGTCCTCCTGGCGCTGATCTCGGCGGTGGCCTTCGCGACCATCCTCGCGGTGGTGGCAGGTCTGACTCTGACCTCCGCGTCGTCGGTCGCGCACGACATCTACGCCAACGTGATCAAGAAGGGCACGGCCACCGAGCAGTCCGAGGTGAAGATGGCTCGGATCGCCGCGTTCGTCATCGGTGGCATCGCGATCGCGCTCGCCATCCCGGCGCAGAGCCTGAACATCGCGTTCCTGGTCGCCCTGGCCTTCGCCGTGGCTGCCTCGGCCAACCTGCCGTCGATCATCTACAACCTGTTCTGGCCGCGGTTCAACACCCGCGGCGCCACCTGGAGCATCTACGGCGGCCTGATCGCCAGCGTCGGCCTGGTGTTCTTCTCGCCGGTGGTGTCCGGGTCCGAGACGGCCCTGTTCAAGACCGCCGACTTCGCGTGGTTCCCGCTGAGCAACCCGGGCATCATCTCGATCCCGCTCGGGTTCCTTCTCGGCTACCTCGGCAGCGTCACGTCCCGTGAGCCGTCGTCGGTGGAGGCCTACCCCGAGCTCGAGGTCCGCGCGCTGACCGGCGCGGGCGCGGAGGGGGCGGTGTCGCACTAGCGCATCGACCCATCACCCAGCCGCCCGGCGGCGAGGAGGACGGCCCTGAGCCCGAACCCTCGTCGCCGGGCGTCGTACGGCATATCGTGGCCGGACAGGTACCACCGGTCACATCCCGGCTGCACCCAGCACGGCACACAACCACAGAGACGAACTGTGACGAGGAGACGACGTGAGTGACGAGACACTGTCCAACCTGATGCGGGAGGAGCGCCGCTTCGAGCCGCCCGCCGACCTCGCGGCCGACGCGAACCTGAAGGCCGACGCCTACGAGCGGGCCTCCGGGGACCGTCTCGGTTTCTGGGCCGAGCAGGCCGAGCGTCTCGACTGGGCCCAGCGTTGGGACACCGTGCTCGACTGGGACAACCCGCCCTTCGCCAAGTGGTTCGTCGGCGGCAAGCTGAACGCGGCGTACAACTGCGTCGACCGCCACGTCGAGGCCGGTCGCGGCGACAAGGTGGCCTTCCACTGGGTGGGCGAGCCCGAGAACGACACCCGCACGATCACCTACGCAGACCTCCAGGACGAGGTGGCCCGGGCCGCCAACGCGCTCGTCGAGCTCGGTGTGAGGACCGGCGACCGCGTAGCGATCTACATGCCGATGATCCCCGAGACGGTCGTGGCGATGCTTGCCTGCGCCCGACTCGGTGCTCCGCACACCGTGGTGTTCGGCGGCTTCTCCGCTGACGCCCTCGCCGGACGGATCCAGGACTGCGACGCCCGCGTCGTGATCACCTCCGACGGTGGCTTCCGCCGCGGCGCCGCCTCGGCCTTGAAGCCGGCGGTCGACGAGGCGGTCTCGCGCTGCCCCGACGTGCGCAGCGTGCTGGTGGTACGTCGCACCGGCCAGGACGTGGAGTGGAACGACGACCGCGACGTGTGGTGGCACGACCTGGTCGACAAGCAGGACTCGTCGCACACCGCGGAGATGTTCGACGCCGAGCACCCGCTCTACGTCATGTACACCTCCGGCACGACCGGCAAGCCGAAGGGCATCCTGCACACCACGGGCGGCTACCTCGTGGGCGCGGCGTACACGCACAACGTGGTCTTCGACCTCAAGCCCGAGACGGACGTGTACTGGTGCTCGGCCGACATCGGCTGGGTGACCGGGCACAGCTACATCGTCTACGGCCCGCTCGCCAACGGCGCGACCTCGGTGATGTACGAAGGCACCCCCGACACCCCGCACAAGGGCCGCTGGTGGGAGATCATCGAGGAGTTCAAGGTGACGATCTTCTACACCGCCCCCACGGCGATCCGGACGTTCATGAAGTGGGGCAACGAGATTCCCGCGAAGAACGACCTGTCGTCGCTTCGCCTTCTCGGTTCGGTGGGTGAGTCGATCAACCCCGAGGCGTACATGTGGTACCGCGAGCACATCGGCGGCAACCGCTGCCCGATCGTCGACACGTGGTGGCAGACCGAGACCGGCATGATCATGATCTCGCCGCTCCCGGGCGTGACCGCAGGCAAGCCCGGTTCCGCGATGACCCCCATCCCGGGTGTCTCGGCGGAGGTCGTCGACGACACGGGCACCCCGGTCCCCAACGGCTCCGGCGGCTACCTCGTGCTGACCGAGCCCTGGCCCGCGATGCTCCGCACGCTGTGGGGTGACGACCAGCGCTACAAGGACACCTACTGGTCGCGCTTCCCGGGCCGCTACTTCGCCGGCGACGGCGCCAAGAAGGACGACGACGGCGACATCTGGCTGCTCGGCCGGGTCGACGACGTGATGAACGTGTCGGGCCACCGGCTCTCGACGACCGAGATCGAGTCGGCGCTCGTGTCGCACCCCAAGGTCGCCGAGGCCGCGGTCGTGGGCGCCACCGACGACACCACCGGCCAGGCCGTGTGTGCGTTCGTCATCCTGCGCGAGTCGGCCGGCGACGGGGGCGACGAGATCGTGCAGGAGCTGCGCAAGCACGTGGCCAAGGAGATCGGCGCGATCGCCAAGCCTCGCCAGATCATGGTCGTCCAGGAGCTTCCGAAGACCCGGTCGGGCAAGATCATGCGCCGCCTGCTGCGCGACGTGGCCGAGAACCGCGAGGTCGGCGACGTCACGACGCTGGCCGACTCCACGGTGATGTCGTTGATCCAGGAGGGCCTGGCCTCGGACAAGTCCGGCGACGAGTAGGCCGAGGGGCGGCTTCCCGGATCGTTTCCCGGCCGTTTGTCGGGTCGGCCTCCCGGGCCGTTTCCCAGGGTCCCTGGGGAAAGCGGCGCTTCCCGTGGTGAGCTCATCACGGGAAGCGCCGTTTCTCATTGGGAAGTGAGTGCCGCGTGAGCCGCGTGTGGCCTGGCACACTCCACGCCGAGACGTTTAGTCCTCTAGTCTCAGGGGCACGCAATCGTCGCGGCAGCCGGTTGAGTGACAACCGGCGGACCTGCCGCGAAAGGACGACAAGATGACGAGGAGCGCATCGATGGCCATCGACCGCAGCGCGACCCCCGGCGGCAGCCCCGCCACCAACGCTGACGCGCGTGCCATGACACCGGCACAGGTCGAGGAGCCAACCATCGGTCGCCTTGTCGCGGACGCCAGCCGCGACGTGTCCAGCCTGATCCAGAACGAGATCGCCCTGGCCAAGTCCGAGCTCAAGGTCAGCGTCAAGAACGGTGGCGTCGGCGCCGGGATGTTCGCGGGCGCCGCCTTCATCGGCCTGCTCGCGATCATCATGCTCTCGGTGGCCTTCGCGTACTTCCTGTCGATGACCGGGCTCCACCTCGCGTGGTGCTTCCTCATCGTCTTCGGCGCCTACCTCCTCGTGGCCGGTCTGCTCGCCTTCATCGGCTTCAGGAAGGTGAAGAAGGTCCGCGCTCCCGAGCGCGCCATCCACCAGGCGCAGGAGACCAAGACGATCTTCAAGCGGAACTAGCCGTCGAGGTGGCTCTGCCCCCCGACCCGGCCGGAGTCGTCGAGATACCGGGCCCCTGGCAGCACAGGTACGTCGCTGCCAACGGGGCCCGGTTCCACGTCGTCGAGGCCTCCCCCGTGGGTGAGGCCCAGGGCTCGCCGCTGGTCCTGCTCCTGCACGGCTTCCCGGAGTTCTGGTGGGCCTGGCGGGAACAGCTGCCCGTGCTGGCCGCCCACGGTTACCGGGCGGTGGCGATGGACCTCCGTGGCTACGGCGGATCCGACAAGCCGCCGCGCGGATACGACCCGATCACCCTCGCCGCCGACGTCATCGGCGTCGTCAAGGCTCTCGGTGAGCGGCGTGCTGTGATCGTCGGCCACGGGTGGGGAGGGTACGTCGGATGGACGGCTGCCGCACTGCACCGCGACCAGGTCGCGGGGCTCTGCGCCGTGGCCGCCCCACATCCGCTTGTCATGCTGCCGATGCTCAGGTCCGGGCTCTTGTCGGGGCTCAGGACGTCACGGCCGCTCGGCGCGCTGGCCCACGTGCTCGCCATGCAGGCGCCGTTCTTCCCCGAGCGGCGGCTCTCGAGGCCGACGAGCAGCTACGTCCTGGACCACCTCCGCAGCTGGAGCAGCCCGGCGTCGTCGTTCCCCGACCTAGGGACGGCCGAGCTCTACCAGCAGGCGCTGAGCCTCTGGCCCGCCTCGCACTGCGCGCTGGAGTACCACCGGTGGCTGGTCCGCTCGCGCCCCCGCGCGGACGGTCGTCGCTACAACGCGCTGATGGAGCCGCCGATCACCGTGCCGGTCTGCACGATCCACGGCTCGGACGACCCCGCGCTTCCGGTGGGAGGCAGCTTGCGGTCACGCGAGTGGGTGCATGCGCCGTTCGAGCCACACGTGCTGCGGGGGACGGGTCACTTCCCCCAGGAGGAGGCCCCCGAGGCCTTCAACGCGGTGCTCCTGGCTTGGCTGGAAGGTCTGTCGCACTCCTGATCCGGGTCAGGCCCGCGCCGGGTCAGGCGCAGCCGCCGGTGTCGACCTCACGGTCGCTCGAGAGGCCCTGTGCGGCGCTCTGCGCGACCTGGCTGGCGGTCAGCGCATAGCCGGTGTCGCGGTCACTCACCGACGCCGCGAAGATCACGCCGTAGACCTCGCCGTCCTCGGACAGCAACGGTCCGCCGGAGTTGCCCGGACGCACCAGAGAACGCAGCGAGAAGACCTCGCGGATGACGGTGCCGCGGCCGTAGATGTCAGGGCTGCGCAGCCGCTGCTTGCCGCGGATCCGCGCCGCCTGCACGTTGTACGGGCCGTCCTGGGGGTAGCCGAGGACGGCGGCGTCGTCACGTGCCTCACCGGTCTTGTCGAAACGCAGGAAGGGCCGGTCGAGCCCAGGAACCGACAACACCGCGACGTCGAGGTCGGGGTCGTAGTGCACGACCTCCGCGGGCATCTCCTGGTCGCCCACCAGGACGCTGGGGTGGTCCACTCCGGCCACGACGTGGGCGTTGGTCATGACCCGGCCGGGTGAGTAGACGAACCCGCTGCCCTCGACGCCTCGCCCGCAGTCGTTCTCGCCGCGGATCTTCAGGACGCTCGCCTGCGCCGAGCGGACCTGGGCGTCGCGAGCGACCTTGTCCGAGGGCGGACCGACCTCGACGATGCGCTCCTGGGCGAACGGCTCGAGGTAGCGCGGGAAGAAGCCGGACCCGACGACCTCGTTGAACGACCTGAGGGCTTCGTCAGCCTGGCTGGGCATCACGGTGTCGACCCGAGAGAGGACCCGCGAGCCACGGACCTCCTGGCTGACGCCCGGGAGAGCCGACCCGCTCACCGCGACACCGAGGACCCAGGCGACGACGAGCACCGCCGCGGCACTCAACGCCGCGCCGCCCACGGCGTCCACCGCTCGCACAGGCTGCCAGGTGATCCGGTCGCGGATCCGCGCTCCGACGTACTGGAAGACCGCCTGCCCGAAGGACGCCGACAGCAGCACCACGAACAGCGCCCCAAGGGACACCCACAGCGACGGTTCGGCGTCGCCGAGGAGCTTGGGCACGATCCACAGCACGCTGACGAATCCGCCGATGAGGAGGCCCGCCGTGGCGAAGGCACCCGAGATGAAGCCCTGCCAGTAGCCGGAGACGGCATAGGCGAGGACTACGACGATGAGGATCCAGTCGAGCACGTTCACGGAAGCGTCACAGGGGGCACCCTCACCGCTCTCGGAAGTTGGTGTTCGGAGGCGGCGACTGACGGCCGTCCGCCTCGTGCGGGACGGCCAGCATATGGGTGGGAAGGTCACGCAACCGGTCGGGATCCCACGGTCTGGTCCACCCCACGAAGTCGAAGAGCCGGGCGATGATGCCGGCGGTGAAGCCCCACAGCACGAGGTCCTTGTCGTCGCCGATGAGGAACGCCGGCCCCTTCCAGCCCGACGGGTGCCGCACGGACACCCGGTGCTCGGGGTCGAGGAGCTCCTCGATCGGCACGCGGTACACCGCGTGCACCTCCCTCGCGTCGACCACGCTCACCTCGGTCGGCTCGCGCCACCAGCCGAGGACGGGGGTGACTGCGAAGTTGCTCGGAGGAAGCCACAGCTCGGGGAGCATCGCGAAGATGTCCACCCCGGACGGGTCCAGACCAGTCTCCTCCTCGGCCTCGCGCAGGGCGGTGTGCTCGGGCGTGGGGTCGCTCGGGTCGATGGATCCCCCGGGGAAGGAGACCTGCCCGGGGTGCGAGCGCATGTCGTGCGCCCGCTCGGTCAGCAGCAGGTCGGGGCCCGTGGACCCTTCACCGAACAGCATGAGGACCGCCCCGCGCCGGGTGCTCGCGTCCTCGGGCGGGACGAAGCGGGTCAGCTCGTCGGCGGTGATCTCCATCGCACCGCGCCGGATCGGCTCGAGCCACTCCGGCAGCGACGGGTGGCCGGCAGGCTCCTCGGTATGCCCCCCACCTCCCGGCTTGGGAGAGGACCTGGGCGACGCGTCTGACACGGCTTCGAGCCTACCCAGCGGCGCCGACGGTCACGCCGAGGTTCTTCTCGACGAGGTCCGTCAGCTGCTTGTAGGACCGGATGACGGTGAACTCCTGGTGCACGACCTTGCCGTCCGCGTCGACGAAGACGATGCCCGGGAGGCCCCGGACCTTGAACGGCACGTGCAGCTTCCCGCCGGGGTCGGCCACGGACGGGTAGGTCACTCCCGTCTCCTTCGCCAGCGCGAGCGCCTTCCCGGGCAGGGTGTCCTCGTAGTCGACGCCGAGCACGGTCACCTTGCCGGCCGCTCGCTCGTGCAGCTGCTGGTAGTACGGCAGCTCCTCACGGCAGGGTCCGCACCACGAGGCCCACAGGTTGACCACGAGGGGACCGCGGAGCGAGGACAGGTTGACGTCCTCGCCGCCACCGAGGCACGGCAGGGTGACGTCGGGCATCCCGCCGTCGACGGCCGCGTCCGCCGAGGCCTTGCAGGGCTCGATGCCGGCTTCCTCGTGCAGCCGCTGCAGGGCAGGGGTGTCGACCTTGACGTCGGCGTCGAACTGCCCGGCCTGACCTTCGCCACCGCCCCCGGACGACGGCGTCGCGGTGCACCCGGCAAGCAGGAGTACGGCGGAAGCGGCGGCCGCCGCCAGCGCCCGGCGCACCCCCGTGGCACGGGATGAGCTCACGCGCGGCCCTCCGTGCGCACGAGCTTGGCCGCCACCTCGGGGTCGGTCGGCCCCTCGCCGTACGCCGGGCACCACCGCGCGACCGGGCAGGCGCCGCACGCGGGGTTCCGGGAGTGACAGATCCGCCTGCCGTGCCAGATCAGGTGGTGGCTGAGCATCGTCCAGTCACGCTTGGGGAAGAGCGCCCCTACCTCATGCTCGACCTTGACCGCGTCGGTCTCCTCCGTCCACCCGAAGCGGCGGGCGAGGCGGCCGAAGTGGGTGTCGACGGTGATTCCGGGGATGTCGAAGGCGTTGCCGAGAACGACATTCGCGGTCTTCCGACCAACCCCGGGAAGAGTCACGAGGTCTGCGAGCCGAGGCGGCACCTGCCCGTCGTACCTCTCCACGAGCGCCTGCGACAGCTTCAGCAGCGACTCCGTCTTGGCCCTGAAGAAGCCGGTCGGCTGGATCAGCTGCTCGAGCTTCTCGCGCTCCGCCCCGGCCATCGCCTGCGCGTCGGGGTAGGCGGCGAACAGCGCGGGACGCACGGCGTTGACGCGCTTGTCGGTGGTCTGCGCCGAGAGCACGGTCACCACGAGGAGCTCGAAGGGGTTGTCGAAGTCGAGCTCGCAGCGTGCCTCCGGGTAGGTCTCGGCAAGCACCCGGTCGATCTTGCGGGCACGGCGGACGAGGGCGGTGTCGGGCACGCTGCTCATCGTACGGGGGGTCCACAGCGGGAGCCTCTTGGCTAAACCAACGGCTGATACGTCACACTGTGAGGTGAACCACCGCCGGGTAGATCGCCCGGCGTTGACGAGGAGGACATCTCTTGGACAACGACGTGCTCCGTCACGCACCTCTCTTCAGTGCCCTCGACGACGAGGCAGCCACCGCGCTGCGCGCCTCGATGGCGCAGACGAAGCTGCGTCGTGGCGAGGTGCTCTTCCGGGAGGGCGACGAGGGCGACAAGCTCTACATCGTCACCGACGGGAAGGTGAAGCTCGGACGCACGTCGTCCGACGGCCGCGAGAACCTCCTCGCGATCCTCGGCCCGGGGCAGATGTTCGGCGAGCTCTCGCTGTTCGACCCGGGCCCGCGCTCCGCGACGGTCACCGCCGTCACCGACACCACGTTCTCCTCCCTGTCGCACGAGGACCTGCTGCGCTGGCTCGACGGCCGGCCCGCCGTCGCCCGCGGCCTGCTGACCCAGCTCGCCAGCCGGCTGCGCAAGGCCAACGACGTCGTGGCGGACCTCGTGTTCTCCGACGTTCCCGGCCGGGTCGCCAAGGCGCTGCTCGACCTCGCCGACCGGTTCGGCCGCACCGCCGACGACGGCATCCACGTGCACCACGACCTCACCCAGGAGGAGCTCGCGCAGCTCGTCGGCGCCTCCCGCGAGACGGTCAACAAGGCACTCGCCGACTTCGCCTCCCGCGGTTGGCTGCGCCTCGAGCCCCGCTCGGTCGTGATCATGGACATCGAGCGTCTCGGGCGGCGCGCCCGCTAGGTCATCGCCGCAGGTTCGGGGCGGTCGCCCGCTGACGTCGTGCTCGTAGAACATGCATTGCCGAGGGCGGTGAGCCCCGCTCAGGCGTGAGGCACCGCCGTCGTACCTCTCAATGCATGTTCTCCGGGCCCGCCTGCCGCTGGTCCGGTAACCGGTGGGGCGGGTCGGATCGCGGCGCCCGCCGAACGTCCAATCCGGCGCGTCATGGACGCTTCCCAAGCGGTATGCCGCTTGTGTTGCGTCCATAGCCCCGCATCAGTCGCTGTGTGCTCTGTCTACAGGGTCAGAAGCTGGCCTGCAGGTAGGCGATCTGGGCGCGGACGGACAGCTCCGCCGCGCCCCACAGCACCGGGTCGACGTCGGCGTACACCCTCTCGACGACCGCGCGCGGGAGGTCCTCACGCGCCGGGTCGAGGTGGTGTAGCGCCTCGCGGATCTGTTCGAGCCGCTCCTGGCGATGGGCCAGGTAGTAGTCGAGCGCCGCGAGGGCGTTGCCGATGACCGGGCCGTGACCGGGCCACACGGCGTCGACCTCCTGGGCCTCCGCGAGCGCGTGCAGTCGGTGCAGGGAGTCGAGGTAGGCCCCGAGCTGACCGTCAGGGTGGGCCACGACCGTCGTACCCCTGCCGAGCACCGTGTCGCCGGTCAGTACCGCCCGGTCGCCGGGGAGCACGAACGACAGCGAGTCGGAGGTGTGCCCCGGGGTCCCGACGACGCGGACCTCGAGGCCGTCGACCTCCACCACCTCGCCGTCGACGAGGCCCTCGGTGCCGAGACGGTGGCGCGGGTCGAGCGCCCGGACCCCGCACCCCATCCGTTCGGCGAAGGAGCGGGCGGCCTCGGAGTGGTCGGCGTGCCCGTGGGTGAGGAGTACGACGGCCACCTCCCCCGCCGCCTCGGCCACCGCGTCGAGGTGCTCGACGATCTCCGGGCCGGGGTCGACCACCACCGATCGCCGGGCCCCCGGCTCGCGCAGTACCCAGGTGTTCGTCCCGTCGAGCGTCATGATGTTGGGATTCGGGGCGAGCACGCATCGCGCCCGCTCGCCGAAGGAGCCACCGGTCCAGGCCGTCACGCCCCCGGCCTCCCCCCGAGCTTCTCCCTCAGCTCGACGAGATGCGCGGGGAGCTCGATGTACGCGTCGTCGCCCTCGATGACGCCGGTCGGCTCCACCGTGGTCAGGTCCCGGCTCTCGGCCGCCTCGAGCACCTCGCCCGGCGTGGTGCAGTCGAAGAGCTCGAGGAAGGTGCAGTACTGCGGCGGGAGCACGAGCATCTGCTGCTCGTCGGCCGCGGTGATCGCCTCGCGGACCGACAACCAGGTCACCTCGACGGACTCGGTGGAGACGTCGCGGGTCTCCTGGCCCGGCGGGAGCTGGGCCACGAAGAACCACGTCATGTAGCGACGAGGCTCGAAGACCGGCGTTCGCCACACGCCCCAGACCCGCAGCAGGTCCGAACGGAGCTTGAGGCCGCGCTGGGACAGGAAGTCGGTGAAGGAGAGCTCCCGCGCCTCGAGCCGACGACGGTCCTCCTCCCAGCCCGCCCCGGTGGTGTCCTCGATGATGCTGTCCTCGGTGGGGCCGGCGAAGAGCACGCCGGACTCCTCGTAGGTCTCGCGCACGGCTGCGCACACCAGCGCCCGCGCCAGGGAGACCTCGACGCCCATGCGAGCAGCCCACTCCTCAGGAGTGGGGCCGACCCAGTCGACGGCGTGGTCGAAGTCGCGCGGGTCCACGCCGCCACCAGGAAAGACCGCCATGCCGCCGGCGAACGCCATGTCGAGATGCCGGCGCAGCAGGTAGACCTGCAGCGCGCCCGGCTCCGGCGACTCGCCCTCGCGCAGGAGGACGATAGTGGCGGCGTTGCGGGGGTCGGCCGGAGTGCTCGTGCCGTCGACGAACCCCCGGACCTGCTCCACCATGTGCGGCGGCAGCTTGCGCAGCGCGTCCATCAGACCTCGACGACCAGCTCGACCTCGACCGGTGCGTCAAGCGGCAGCACCGGCACCCCGACAGCGGAGCGGGCGTGACGGCCGGCCTCGCCGAAGACCTCGCCGAGGAGGTCTGAGACGCCGTTGGCCACGCCAGGCTGACCGGTGAAGTCGGGGGTGGAGGCGACGAAGGCGACCACCTTGACGACGCGCTTCACCTTGGACAGCTCGCCGATCTCGGCCCGCACGGCGGCAATCGCGTTCAGCGCGCACTGGCGCGCGCACTCGACGGCTTCCTCGGCGCTGACCTCTCCGCCGACCTTGCCGGTCGTGATGAGGCTGCCCTCACGCATCGGCAGCTGGCCGGAGGTGTAGACGTGGTTGCCGCTGCGGACGGCGGGGATGTACGACGCGACCGGCCTGGCCACCTCGGGCACCTCGAGCCCCAGCTCCGCGAGCCGCTCCTCCGGGGTGCTCACTGCTTCGGGCGCTTGAAGTAGGCGACCAGGTTCTCCGGGTTCATGCCCGGCACGACCTGCACCAGCTCCCAGCCGTCCTCGCCGAAGTTGTCGAGGATCTGCTTGGTGGCGTGCACGAGTACCGGAGCGGTCAGGTATTCCCATTTCGTCATGCGCGCGAGCCTATCGGCCCCACCTGCCTCCGAGCAGTCCCACTAGGTTTGCGGTCATGACGCTCCCCGACGCGGTGGTCCGCTACGCCGCTCACGACGACGGGCTGGTCGACGTACACCTGCCACCGCTCCTCGGGCCCGCCCCCGCCCGGCTGGTCGTGCTCCTGCACGGGGGGTTCTGGAAGCACGCCTACGACCGGGTGCACACGCGACCTGTCGCGGCGGCGCTGGCCGCGGAGGGGTTCGTGGTGGCGACACCGGAGTACCGCCGGGTCGGCGACGGGGGTGGCTGGCCGACCACCGCGATGGACGTCGACACCGCGGTCGGGATGATCCCCGAGCTGCTGGCGGGTCTGGGGGTCAACCCCACCGGCATGACCCTTCTCGGCCACTCAGCCGGCGGGCACCTCGCACTGTGGCTGGCCAACGAGGCGCATCCGGTCGACCGGGTGGTGGGCCTCGCCCCGGTGGGCGACCTGCGCGCCGCCGCGCGCGAGCGTCTGGGCACCAGCGCGACGCAGGCGCTGCTCGGCGGCGAGCCGGAGGAGGTGCCGGAGAGGTACGACGAGGCCGATCCCCTCACGCGCCTGGCCGACCGGCCCTCCTGCGAGATCCGCGTGGTGCACGGCACCGACGACGACGTCGTACCGCTCTCGAACTCCCGCGGGCTGGTCGAGGCGCGTCCCTTCGTCGACCTGCGCGTCGTGGAGGGTGACCACTTCGCCGTGATCGATCCGACCACGGCGGCCTGGGCGGCCGTGCTCGACGCGCTGCGGTGAGTCGCCGGTCCTGAGCCTCCGCGGTGAGCCCGCGACCTTGGGCGGATGAGAGGCTGGGAGGTATGACACGACCCGCCATCGCGATCGTCGGCGCCGGGCCGGCAGGGACGATGCTCGCGCTCGGGCTGCTGCAGCACGGATGCGCCGTCACGCTGGTCTCGGACCGCACCGCCGAGGAGATCCGCACCGGGCCGGTCATGTCGAGCCAGGTCACCTTCGAGTCGGCGCTCGAGGTGGAGACCGCCCTCGGCGTCACCTCACTGCTGCCGAGCTCGCCGCCGCTGAAGCGGATGGAGTACGACGTCCGCCGGCTCGACGGGACGGACACCGCGTTCTCGGTTTCCCTCGAGACGCCGGCGCACTCGGTTGACCTCCGCCTGAAGATCCCCGCCCTGATCGGCGAGATCGAACGGCTCGGCGGGAAGGTCGTGGTGCGCAACGCGGGCGTCGAGGACCTCGAAGACCTGGCCGCCACCCACGACCTCCTGGTCGTCTCGACGGGTCGCGGTGGGCTCGCCGGGCTGTTCGGGGACGACCCGAGCCGCTCGCCGTACTCCTCACCGCAGCGCGTCGTCGCGCTCACCTACCTGCGCGGCGTGGAACCGGCGGAGGGTCCGGCCCTGCGCTACCACGCGATCGAGGGGGTAGGTGAGTGCTTCACCTGCCCCGCGCTGAGCGTCGACGGGGCTTGCGACATCTACGTCGTCGAGGGCGTGCCGGGCGGCCCGCTCGACTGCTGGGGCGACGTCTCGTCGGACGACGAGCACCTCGAGAGGCTGCGGACGGCCCTCGCGGAGCACTTCCCGAGCGAGGCGGAGCGGGTGCGCGACGCCGTCCTCACCGACGCGAACGCCACGCTCCGCGGCGGCTTCCCACCCGTTGTACGACGGCCCGTCGGCACGCTGCCGTCCGGGGCGACCGTCCTCGGCATGGCCGACGCCGTCGTCCTGAACGACCCGCTCACCAGCCAGGGCTCGAACAACGCGATCAAGTCCGCGTCGTTCTACCTCGAGGCGATCACCGCGCACGACGGGGAGTTCGACGCGGAGTGGATGCGGCGCACCTTCGACAATTTCTGGCGGGGGTGGGCGCAGTGGGCCACCGCCTGGACGAACTCCTGGCTGCAACCTGCCGCCCCGCACCAGCAGAAGGTCGTGGCCGCTGCGGCCGAGCACCCGGGGGTGGCAGCACAGATCGTGGCCGGCTTCGACGACCCGATGCTGTTCGTCCCGTGGTGGTTCGAGGCAGCCGAGGCCGAGCGGTTCCTGCTGGAGCAGGTCGCGGAGGAGGCGGCGCGGTTCGACGTACGGGACCTACGCCGGGCGTTCGGGCAGTACGCCACGGGCGTCACGGTCGTCACCACCCGCGACGAGTCAGGCCGCCTCTGGGGGATGACCGCGAACTCGTTCACGTCGGTGTCGCTGAACCCGCCCATGGTGCTCTGGGCGGCGGCCAGGAGCTCGCCGTCGCTCCAGGCGTTCCTGGACGCCGACCGGTTCGCCGTGAACGTGCTCGCCTCCGACCAGCACCACCTGTCACGTCAGTTCGCGACCTCGGGGGCGGAGAAGTTCGAGGGTGTGGTCCTCGCGGAGGCTGCCGGCGCCTCCTCGGACCTGCAACCGCCCGTGCTCGAAGGCGTGGTCGCGCACTTCGTCTGCCGCAAGACCGAGACCGTCGACGCCGGCGACCACGTGGTGTTCTTCGGCGAGGTGGAGTCCTACGCGGCCACCGGCGGCGAGCCGCTGGTGTTCCACTCGGGGGCTTACCGGCTGGCCACCAAGCACCCCGACGTCTGAGTCACGACATCCCCGGGCACGGGGAGGCGGGGCTCAGCCGAGCTTCGGCTCGGTCTTCTCGCGGACCTCGTCCTCGGTCACACCGGGCGCGAGCTCGACCAGCCTCAACCCGTCGGGAGTGACGTCGATGACCGCCAGGTCGGTGATGATCCGCTGCACGACGCCCTTGCCGGTGTAGGGCAGCGAGCACTCGTTGACGATCTTGTAGGACCCGTCCTTGGCGACGTGCTCCATCAGCACGATCACGCGCTTGGCGCCGTGGACCAGGTCCATCGCGCCGCCCATGCCCTTGACCATCTTCCCGGGGATCATCCAGTTCGCGATGTCACCGGCCACCGAGACCTGCATCGCGCCGAGGATCGCGGCGTCGATCTTGCCGCCGCGGATCATCCCGAACGAGGTCGCGGAGTCGAAGAACGACGCCCCGCGGCGCAGGGTGACGGTCTCCTTGCCCGCGTTGATGAGGTCCGGGTCCTCCTCGCCCTCGTAGGGGTAGGCGCCGACCCCGAGGATGCCGTTCTCCGACTGCAGCACCAGCTCGACGTCGTCGGCGACGTAGTTCGGCACCAGCGTCGGCAGACCGATCCCGAGGTTGACGTACGACCCGTCGGTCAGCTCCGAGGCCGCCCGGGCGGCCATCTCCTCACGTGTCCACGCCATCAGCGCACTCCTCCCTCGACACCAGCAGTCGCACCCTCGAGCCCCTCGCCCGCCGACCGCGGCCGGACCGTGCGCTTCTCGATCTTCTTGTCATTCGCCTGCTCCGGCGTCAGCGCGACCACCCGCTGCACGAAGACCCCGGGCGTGTGGACCTCGGCCGGGTCGATCTCACCGGGCTCGACGAGGTTCTCGACCTCGGCGATCGTGACCCGGCCGCACATCGCGGCGAGCGGGTTGAAGTTCTGCGCCGACTCACGGAAGACGAGGTTGCCGTGGCGGTCACCCTTCCAGGCCCGCACCAGCCCGAAGTCGGCGACGATCGCCTGCTCGAGCACGAACTCCCTCGGCCCCTCCGCGGTCTCGAAGGTCCGGACCTCCTTCTTCGGCGAGGAGACGACCACGTTGCCCTCGGTGTCGTAGCGCCACGGCAGCCCGCCCTCGGCCACCTGAGTGCCCACACCGGTCGCGGTGAAGAACGCCGGGATGCCGGACCCACCGGCGCGCATCCGCTCCGCCAGCGTGCCCTGCGGGGTCAGCTCCACCTCGAGCTCGCCGTGGAGGTACTGCCGCGCGAACTCCTTGTTCTCACCGACGTAGGAGGAGATCATCCGGCGGATCCGCTTGGCGAACAGCAGCCGGCCCAGCCCCCACTCGTCCACGCCACAGTTGTTCGACACGGCCTCGAGCTCATCGGCACCCTGCTCCAGCAGCGCGTCGATCAGCACCGACGGGATGCCGCACAACCCGAAGCCACCCACGGCGAGCGAAGAGCCGCTGCTGATGTCAGCAACCGCCTCCGCCGCACTAGCGACGACCTTGTCCACAAGTCCTCCCTTGACGAGATCCCGCCATCACGCACACGAGTACGGCGGCGGCCGACGCCTGTGATCCTAGCCACGGAGCTCCCCCGTGAGCATGACCGCGTCGCACACATCTGCCGAGCGAACATGCCTCGCGGCCACATGAGGCAGGTCACAGCTCCTCCCGCAGCCGAGGACGCCCGCGTAGGCTCCGAAGGGTGGCAGCGACATCGGGCAACCAGCCGGACTGGGACAACGTCCTCCTGCACGTGGTGACCGGCAAGGGCGGCACGGGCAAGACGACCGTGGCGGCGAGCCTGGCCCTCGCGCTGGCCTCCCGCGGCAAGACCGTGCTGCTCTGCGAGGTGGAGGGCCGGCAGGGCATCGCCCAGCTCTTCGACGTACCCCCGCTGCCCTACGAGGAGACCCGGATCGCGAGCGGGCCCAACGACGGTGGCGACCTCTACGCGCTTGCGATCGACCCGGAGTCCGCGCTGCTGGAGTACCTCGACATGTACTACCGCCTGGGCCGGGCCGGCCGCGCCCTCGACCGGTTCGGGGTCATCGACTTCGCCACCACCATCGCGCCCGGTGTCCGCGACGTGCTGCTGACCGGCAAGGTGTACGAGGCGGCCTACCGCAACAAGCGGGGCAAGAACGCCCGGCGGTACGACGCCATCGTTCTCGACGCCCCGCCCACCGGTCGGATCGCGCAGTTCCTCAACGTGAACAGCGAGCTCGCGGGGCTCGCCAAGGTCGGGCCGATCCGGAGCCAGGCCGACTCGATCATGACGCTCCTGCGCTCTCCGCGCACGGCGGTCCACCTCACCACCGTGCTCGAGGACATGCCGGTCCAGGAGACCGCGGACGGGATCGCCGAGCTCCGCCGGAACGACCTGCCGGTCGGAGCGGTCATCGTCAACCTCGTCCGCAGCAACGAGCTCGACGAGGACGCCCGCGAGCGCGCGGTCAACGGCGACCTCCCCCGCGAGCAGATCGAGAAGGAGCTCGACCGGGTCGGCGTCGAGGCCACTCCGGAGGTCGTCGACGGACTGCTCACCGAGGCCCGGGAGCACGCAGAGCGCCGGGCGTTGGAGGACGAGCAGCGTGCACGCATCGCCACGCTCGGCGTCCCCACGTACGAGCTGCCCCGCCTGCCGGACGGCATCGACCTGGGCGGGCTCTACGAGCTCGCCGCCGACCTGTGCGAGCAGGGGCTGGCATGAGCCCGGCCAAGCGAGGAGGACGCGTGAGCAGCCCAGGCGACTCGACTCGAAGGGTCGGCCCCCTGGCCGGCAAGCCGGAGCAGCCACCGCACCTCGACGTCGACGCGCTTCTCGACGACCCCGACACCCACATCATCGTGTGCACCGGGTCGGGGGGTGTCGGCAAGACCACGACCTCCGCCGCGCTCGCGCTCAGGGCCGCCGAGCGCGGCCGCAACGTCGTGGTCCTGACCATCGACCCGGCTCGCCGGCTCGCGCAGTCGATGGGGATCGAGTCGCTGGACAACACCCCCCGTCCGGTCCCAGGGGTGCGCGGCGAGGGGCACCTCGACGCGATGATGCTCGACATGAAGCGGACCTTCGACGAGGTCGTGGAGAGCCAGGCCAGCCCGGAGAAGGCTGCGCAGATCCTGGCGAACCCCTTCTACCAGGTGCTGTCGAGCTCCTTCGCGGGGACGCAGGAGTACATGGCGATGGAGAAGCTCGGCCAGCTCCACAAGGACGCGCTGAAGACCGGCAAGTGGGACCTGATCGTGGTCGACACCCCGCCGTCCCGCTCGGCGCTGGACTTCCTCGACGCACCCGAGCGGCTCTCGAGCTTCCTGGACGGCCGGTTCATCAGGATCATGCTGGCGCCGGCCCGCGGACCGGCCCGGTTGATGACCGCCGGCCTCAGCGTCGTGACGAACGCCATGACCAAGATCCTCGGTGCCCAGGTCCTGCGCGACATGCAGACGTTCATCGCCGCCTTCGACACGCTCTTCGGCGGTTTCCGGGCTCGGGCGACGCAGACGTTCGCCCTGCTCCAGGCATCGGGCACGGCGTTCGTGGTGGTCGCCGCACCCGAGCCCGACGCACTACGCGAGGCGGCGTACTTCGTGGAACGTCTTGCCGGGGAGCAGATGCCCCTCGCGGGGCTCGTGGTGAACCGCGCCGGGACGGTGACGGTCACGGGGCTGTCCGGCGACCAGGCCGTCGCAGCCGCGGAGCGGCTCGCTGCGACGGGGGGCGACTCGCCTGGGGTGACGGCGGGACTGCTGCGGCTGCACGCCGACCGGTCGAGGATCGTCGCGCGAGAGGCACACCTGCGTCAGCGCTTCTCCGCCGCTCACCCTCATGTGCCGACTGCGGTCATGCCTGCGCTGTCGACGGACGTGCACGACCTGGACGGTCTGCGCCGCGTGGGCGATCTTCTCGCCGGCTGAGGCGGAACGGCTCGCGCCGTACGTTCAGGCGGTGACCGAGACGCCGGTGACGGCAGCGACGTGGTCGGCCTTGGCGGTCTCGAGCAGGAGACGCCAGGAAGTCACGTTGGGCCGCTTGCGGAGCAGCGCACGCCGCTCACGCTCGGTCATGCCACCCCAGACACCCCACTCGATCTGGTTGTCGAGCGCCTCGGCGAGGCACTCGGTGCGCACCGGGCAGCCTGCACACAGCTGCTTGGCACGGTTCTGTGCCGCACCGCGGACGAAAAGCTCGTCCGGGCGGGTCTGGTTGCACAGCGCCTTGGTGGCCCAGTCTTCGTTCCACGTCATGTTCGCGTCCCTCCGAGATAAGTCGTCCGCATCCCCGGCGGACGGCGAGTCAAGCCCCTTGGCTAAAAAGTTAAGGACTATTCGCTTCACGAAACAGACACAGAGGGAGCAACTTCACATAGTCATAAATAACTACCCCGGGGGTCCTTTTACCCCCTCCGACCATGCATGGGGCGGCTCCTGATCCCCGCCCGAGCCTAGGGTGGGGAGCCGTAGCAGCGCTGTAGTCCTTCCGTAGCACCTTCGGGTCATCCCGCACAGACGGACGGACGACACACCCTCACGGAAACACGTGAAAACAGCCACGAAATGCGCTATCGCAGGACCGGCGGGGTGGTCCCGTACCCTTGGAACCATGCCTGCCAGCAGAGACAGCCGTCTCGGATTCGCCAGCGTTCTCTCCCACCTCGGCGTCATGGCCGCCGTCTCCGCGGTCATGGGCCTCCTGGTGGCCGGCCTCGCCATCCCTTTTGCCGGGGTTGCCGGGCTCAGCGCACGATCGGTCGCCGAGAGCATGGACCACTTGCCCGCCGACCTGACCGCCGAGCCGCTCGCTGAGCGCACCCGGATGGTGGCCAAGGACGGCAGCCTGCTGGCCACCTTCTACGACGAGAACCGCGTCAACGTGGACCTCGACCACGTCGCGCCGATCATGCAGAAGGCGATCATCGCGATCGAGGACTACCGCTTCTACGACCACGGCGCACTCGACCTCAAGGGCACCATGCGTGCGTTCATCACCAACCAGGCCAGCTCCGGCGTGGTGCAGGGTGGCTCGTCGATCACCCAGCAGATGGTCAAGATGACGCTGATCAACCAGGCGGACACCGAGGAGGAGCGGCTCGCAGCGACGGCCGACACCTACGAGCGGAAGATCAACGAGCTCCGGTACGCCGTCGCGTTCGAGGAGAAGTACAGCAAGGACTGGATCCTCGAGCGGTACCTCAACATCGCCTACTTCGGTGACGGCGCCTACGGCATCGAGGCGGCCGCACGCCACTACTTCTCCACCAGCGCCTCCAAGCTCAACCTCCGCCAGGCCGCGCTCCTGGCCGGCCTCGTCAAGAACCCGACGGGCTACGACCCCACGAACGACCCCGAGCGCGCCAAGGAGCGCCGCAACATCGTCCTGGACCGGATGGCCCAGCTCAATGTGATCTCGGACAGCGAGGCCCGGAAGACCGCCGCCACCGAGCTCGGCCTGAGCGTCACTGCCGCCCGGAACGGCTGCGTCTCGTCGATCGCCTCCTTCTTCTGTGACTACGCACGCGAGTACCTGCTGAAGGACAAGGACCTCGGCCGCACCACCGAGGACCGGGCGAAGCTGATCAACTCCGGCGGACTGACCATCAAGACCACCCTCGACCCCCGCTTCCAGAAGGCGTCCGACGCGTCGGTCAGGGATCACGTCTACCCCACCGACCAGGCGATCGGCGGCCTGGCCATGGTCGAGCCGCGCACCGGCAACGTCCGGGCGCTCTCCCAGTCCCGGCCGATGGGCGGGAAGAAGAAGGCCGGACAGACCTACCTCAACTACGTCGTCCCGCCTGAGTACGGCGACGCCAACGGCTTCCAGGCCGGCTCGACGTTCAAGGCGTTCGTCCTCGCCGCCGCGATCAGGCAGGGCATTCCGCTCTCGACCCAGATCAGCGCCCCGCAGAGCATCTCGATCCCGATCAGCCGCTACAAGGACTGCGACGGCTACGTGGGTGGCTCCGACGTGTGGTCCCCTGAGAACTCCACCGGCGCGGGCACGTTCAACCTCTACACCGGCACCCAGATGTCCGTGAACACGTTCTTCGCCCAGCTCGAGCTCCGCACCGGTCTGTGCGAGCCGGTCAAGCTGGCAAGGGCGATGGGCGTGACCGTCCCCGACAACCAGATCTACCCGCCGTTCACGCTCGGCATCGTGAACACCGACCCGCTGACCATGGCGCAGGCCTACGCGACCTTCCCGGCCCGGGGGCTCCACTGCGACGCCCGCCCCGTGGACGAGATCCTCAACAGCAAGGGCAAGGTCCTCAAGCAGTACCCGAAGGACTGCCGGCAGGTGCTCCCCCGCGACGTGGCTGACGCGGTGAACGACATCCTCAAGGGAGTTCAGGAGCCCGGCGGCTTCGGCTACGGCGCCAACATCAACCTGAGCCAGCCCTCGGCGGGCAAGACCGGGACGATCAACAAGAACATGGCGGTGTGGTTCATCGGCTACACGCCGAACCTCGCGGCCGCCTCGATGATCGCCGGAGCCAACAGCAAGGGCGAGTGGGTGAGCCTGAACGGCCAGACGATCGGCGGCGACTACATCACCTCCGCGCACGGAAGCACGAACGCCGGCCCGATGTGGGGCGACGCGATGAAGGTGATCCAGCAGTGGCTGGCCGACGAGAGCTTCACCTCGCCCGACCCGCGCACGATCAAGGGCAAGACGGTCAAGGTGCCCAGCGTCTACGGCTACTCGCCCGAGGAGGCCGCGAAGATACTGCGCGAGGCCGGCTTCTCCCCGGTCATCGGACCGATGGTCGACTCGGCCAACGCCTACGGCACGGTGGCCTATCTCGACCCGTCATCGGGCTCTGAGGTCGGCTCAGGCAGCACCGTGACGATCTACATCTCCGACGGCACGCCGTACGTCGCGCCGCAGCCCAAGCCCCAGCCCAAGCCGAAGGGCGATGGCGGGGGCTCCCCCACCCCCGGCGGCGGAGGGGGCGGCACCGGCGGCACGAAGCCGGGCCACGGCAACGGTTAGCCGAGCTGGCGGCGCACCTCGGCAGCAACGGCTGCGCCGTCAGCACGCCCCTTCACCTGCGAGCTGATCGCGCCCATGACCTTGCCCATGGCGCGCATGCCTTCCTCTCGCGCTCCGGTCTGTGCGATCGCGGAGGTGACCAGGTCGGCGATCTCCTGCTCGGACAGCTGTTCGGGAAGGTAGTCGGCGAGGACCTCGGACTCGGCCCGCTCCTTGGCGGCCATCTCGGTGCGCCCGGCCTGCTCGAACGCCTCGGCCGCCTCCCGGCGCTTCTTGGCCTCGGTGCTCAGCACCGCGACGACGTCCTCGTCGCTCAGCTCGCGGCTCTGCTTGCCGGCGACCTCGGCGTTGGTGACCGCGGTGAGCACCATCCGGAGGGTCGAGGAGCGCACCTCGTCCCGAGCCTTGATCGAGGCGGTGAGATCGGTGCGGAGGCGGTCCTTGAGAGCACTCATGTGGCCCATTGTGGCAGCCTTGTCCGATGCGCTCTCAGCACAGCATCGTGACCCGCACCCTGGCCGTCGGTGCGATCGCCGGTCTCACAGGGGTGGGCTACGCCGCCGGGTACGAGGTCCGCGCCTTCACGCTTCGCCGGGTGGAGATGCCGGTCCTTCCGCCCGGGAGCGCGCCGCTGAAGGTGCTGCACCTCAGCGACATCCACATGACACCCGGCCAGCGGAAGAAGCAGCGGTGGCTGCGGTCGCTCGCCGCGCTCGAGCCGGACCTCGTGGTGAACACCGGCGACAACCTCGCGCACATGGACTCCGTCCCGGTCGTCCTCGAGGCGTTCGGCGAGCTCCTCGACGTGCCGGGGGTCTTCGTGATGGGCTCCAACGACTACTTCGCGCCGTCGAGCCGCAACCCGGTGCGCTACCTGCTTCCCGACGACGGTCGCCGCAACACGAACACGCCCAAGCTCCCGTGGCCGGAGCTGCGCGACGGGTTCGAGAGCCGCGGGTGGCTCGACCTGTCGAACACCCGCGGCCGGCTCGAGGTCGGGGGTCAGCGGATCGCGTTCGCCGGGGTCGACGACCCGCACCTCTCGTACGACGACCTCCCGGCTGTCGCAGGCCCGGCCGATCCCGAGGCCGACCTGCGCCTGGCAGTCGCCCACGCGCCGTACCTCCGGGTCCTCGACGCCTTCGCACGCGACGGCTACGACGCGATCTTCGCCGGCCACACCCACGGCGGCCAGCTGTGCCTCCCGTTCAAGGGCGCCCTGGTCACCAACTGCGACCTCGAGCCGGCCCGGGCCAAGGGGCTGCACCGGCACCCCGCCGACTCACGGCCCGGCGACCCGGGCAGCTCGTGGCTGCACGTGTCCGCGGGCCTGGGCACCTCGCCGTACGCCGCGGCACGGTTCGCCTGCCGCCCCGAAGCCTCCCTGGTCACGCTCACCGCCCGCTGACAGGTCCCGGTTTCGTGGCGCCCGACGTGCTCAGGTAGACTCCCCACGCCGTCAAGGGCAATCGGGCTGTGGCGCAGTTTGGTAGCGCGCGTCGTTCGGGACGACGA
>CAVOZH010000007.1:0-70389 GCA_963700955.1 uncultured Actinomycetota bacterium
CACGACCAGACACCTCCGACGTAATGAAGGGAAACCGCCTTACATGGCACGCCTCGTTGGTGTGGACCTCCCGCGCGACAAGCGCATCGAGATCGCACTCACCTACATCTACGGCATCGGCCGTACCCGCGCCCAGCAGCTCCTGGCATCGACCGGGGTCGACCCCAACATGCGGGTCCACCAGCTGGGTGACGAGGAGCTGGTCAAGCTCCGCGACGAGATCGAAGCCAACTTCAAGATCGAGGGTGACCTCCGTCGCGAGGTCCAGGCAGACATCCGCCGCAAGATCGAGATCGGCAGCTACCAGGGCCGCAGGCACCGTCAGGGCCTCCCGGTCCGTGGTCAGCGCACCAAGACCAACGCGCGTACCCGCAAGGGCCCCAAGCGCACCGTCGCCGGCAAGAAGAAGGCCAAGTGACGTCTGGTTCGGCACTGCACGCCGTTCCGTCGTCACAGGTCGACTTCCTCGAATCGCTTAACCAGACAATCCTCAGGAGAAACTGAATGCCTCCCAAGAGCCGTCAGGCTGCCGGCGCCAAGAAGGTGCGCCGCAAGGAGAAGAAGAACATCGCCCAGGGCGAGGCTCACATCAAGAGCACGTTCAACAACACGATCGTCACGATCACCGACCCCACCGGTGCGGTGATCTCGTGGGCCTCGGCCGGCACCGTCGGCTTCAAGGGCTCTCGTAAGTCCACGCCGTTCGCCGCTCAGATGGCAGCCGAGGCGGCTGGTCGTCGGGCGATGGAGCACGGCATGAAGAAGATCGACGTCTTCGTCAAGGGCCCGGGCTCGGGCCGCGAGACGGCGATCCGTTCGCTCGGTGCGATCGGCCTCGAGGTCGGCACCATCGCGGACGTCACGCCGACGCCCCACAACGGATGCCGCCCGCCCAAGCGCCGCCGCGTCTGACCCCCGACAACCAGCGAATCAAGGAGTTCTGAAACATGGCCCGCTACACCGGCCCCATGACGAAGAAGTCGCGCCGCCTGGGTGTCGACCTCGTCGGTGGCGACCAGGCTTACGAGCGTCGTCCCTACCCGCCCGGCCAGCACGGCCGCGGCCGCATCAAGGAGAGCGAGTACCTCCTCCAGCTTCGTGAGAAGCAGAAGGCTCGTTTCACCTACGGCGTGCTCGAGAAGCAGTTCCACCGCTACTACGCGGAGGCCAGCCGTCGTCCCGGCAAGACCGGTGACAACCTGCTGCAGCTGCTCGAGTGCCGTCTCGACAACGTCGTCTACCGCGCCGGGTTCGCCCGGACCCGTCGCCACGCGCGTCAGCTCGTGGTGCACGGCCACTTTCTGGTCAACGGCAAGAAGGTCGACATCCCGTCCTTCCAGGTCAGCCAGCACGACGTCATCGACGTCCGTGAGAAGTCGCGGGAGATGACGCCGTTCATCGTTGCCCGCGAGACGCACGGCGAGCGGAACGTCCCGGCATGGCTCGAGGCTCTGCCGAACCGGATGCGAATCCTCGTCCACCAGCTTCCGGTCCGCGCACAGATCGACCTGCCGGTCCAGGAGCAGCTCATCGTCGAGTACTACTCCAAGAAGTAGTCCCGACAACCACGCCCTCTCCCTTTTAGGTTCGAGCCCGTCAAATAGCGGGTGGGCTCGGAAAGGAAAATCCAGTGCTTATCGCTCAGCGCCCGACACTGTCGGAAGAGGTCGTCGACGAGTTCCGTTCGCGGTTCGTCATCGAGCCGCTGGAGCCCGGCTTCGGCTACACCCTCGGCAACTCGCTGCGCCGCACGCTGCTCTCGTCGATCCCCGGTGCCTCGGTCACGAGCATCAAGATCGACAGCGTGCTGCACGAGTTCTCGACGGTCGAAGGGGTCAAGGAGGACATCACCGAGATCATCTTGAACCTCAAGGATCTCGTGGTCTCCTCCGA
This sequence comes from uncultured Actinomycetota bacterium, assembly GCA_963700955.1. Classification (GTDB taxonomy): domain Bacteria; phylum Actinomycetota; class Actinomycetes; order Propionibacteriales; family Nocardioidaceae; genus Nocardioides_C. The sequence goes on from CAVOZH010000007.1 coordinate 1,894, forward strand.
GCACGACGAGCCCGTCACCATGTACCTGCGCAAGCAGGGCCCCGGTGACGTGACCGCCGCGGACATCGCGCCGCCGGCCGGTGTCGAGGTACACAACCCCGACCTCAAGATCGCCACACTCAACGACAAGGGCAAGCTCGAGATGGAGCTCGTCGTAGAGCGCGGCCGTGGCTACGTCAGCGCGGTGCAGAACAAGGCCGGCGACGTCGAGATCGGCCGGATGCCGGTCGACTCGATCTACTCGCCGGTCCTCAAGGTGACCTACAAGGTCGAGGCCACCCGTGTCGAGCAGCGCACCGACTTCGACAAGCTGGTCATCGACGTCGAGACCAAGCCGTCGATCCGTCCCCGCGACGCGATCGCCTCGGCGGGCAAGACCCTGGTCGAGCTCTTCGGCCTGGCTCGTGAGCTCAACGTCGAGGCCGAGGGCATCGACATCGGTCCCTCGCCGGTCGACGAGCAGCTCGCCGCTGACCTCGCGCTGCCGGTGGAGGACCTGCAGCTGACCGTCCGCTCCTACAACTGCCTCAAGCGTGAGGGCATCCACACCGTGGGTGAGCTCATCTCGCGCTCGGAGCAGGACCTGCTCGACATCCGCAACTTCGGTGCGAAGTCGATCGACGAGGTCAAGGCCAAGCTGGTCGAGATGGGCCTCTCGCTCAAGGACAGCGCTCCGGGCTTCGACCCGCAGGCTGCGCTCGCGGCGTACGAGGACGACGACGACAGCTTCGTCGAGGACGAGCAGTACTGATCCACTCCGCAGGTCCCGGTTCCCCGGGACCTGCGGCTGTCATGCACACCATCTACCCGGGTACCTGATACGGCTCGGGAGAATTGAGAAGAGACAATGCCTACCCCCAAGAAGGGCGCTCGCCTCGGCGGCAGCCCGGCTCACCAGAAGCTCATCCTCGCGAACCTCGCGACGAGCCTCTTCGAGCACGGCCGGATCACCACCACCGAGGCCAAGGCCCGCATGCTGCGGCCGTACGCCGAGCGGCTGATCACCAAGGCCAAGAAGGGCGACCTGCACAACCGTCGCCAGGTGCTCCGCGTCGTCCGTGACAAGGGCGTCGTGCACGCGCTGTTCGAGGAGATCGGGCCGCGCTTCGCGGAGCGTCCCGGTGGCTACACCCGGATCACCAAGCTCGGCCCCCGCAAGGGCGACAACGCCCCCATGGCGGTCATCGAGCTCGTGACCGAGGAGTACGTCGCGAAGGCCAAGACGGTCCGCACTCCGCAGGCGGCTCCGGCCGCAGCGCCCGCGGCCGAGGCTCCGGTCGAGGAGAGCGCTGAGGCAGAGGTCGTCGAGACCGAGGCTCCCGCCGAGGAGACCGCGGAGGCGACGGCTCCTGAGGCCGAGGCCGACGAGGCCACCGCCGAGGTCGACGAGGACACCAAGTCCGAGTGAGCTGATTCTCACCTGCTGTACGACGAGGGCCCGTCACCGTTCGCGGTGACGGGCCCTCGCGCTGCTCCGCCAGGGACCCGCTGGGGGGTCAGTCCCACGACTCCTCGACCAGACGAACCGCCTCGGCCCTGGTGAGGCCGGCGCGCCGGAGGAGCCGGACGTAGTCGGCCGCGGCCTTGCGCGCGTCGGTGCCGCTGTCCGACGTACCATCGACCACCGTCGAGCGCACGAACGTCCCCTGACGCCCACGGGTCACCACGACGCCGTCGGCCTCGAGCTCTCTGTACGCGCGGGCGACCGTGTTGACCGCCAGGCCCAGGTCCGTCGCGGTCTGTCGGACCGTCGCCAGCTTGGTCCCGGGCGGGAGCTCGCCGCTCGCGGCCAGCGCGGCCAGTCGAGAGCGCAGCTGCTCGAACGGGGGCACCGGCGAGTCGTGGTCGATGGTGATCTGCTCCATGCCCGCGAAGATACGCGGCGATCAGGTCCGTGCAGGCGCAGGCGCCCGGACCCGCGAGTGTCCGAGCGCCTGCGTGTCTCGCGTGAGCGTGGTGCGGTCCTGCCGCCCCCGGTCAGGACCAGGTGACGAAGGTGATGACGTACTTGTCGTTGCCGAAGTCCCGCACGTACGTCGAGTGGCCGGCTGCGCGCGAGCCTTCGACCCGACGGCCCCAGCTCGCCTCGTCGTTCCCGACCTGCGGCTGCCTGCTCGGTGCGGTAGCACCGACCGTCGTGGTGCTGTCCAGGTGGTTGTAGATGGTGACCAGCTCGTCGTAGTCGTGCTGGTTCGGGTGCTGGTTCGTGCTCGGGGAGTTCGTGTAGTCCATACACGTGCCGAGGTTCGGGTTGTCGAATGTCTCGTCCTGGTGGTCCAGGCCGAAGGTGTGACCGACCTCCTGGCAGCTGACCAGGTTCCGCCAGGCAGGCGTGTTGTACTGCGCGGTCTTGAAGTAGGTGTCGTTCAGCTTGACGGTGCCCTGGGTGATGTGGGTCCCGCCGGTGACCGAGATGGAGGCGACCCCCAGCCAGCCGTTGTTGCCGTAGGCCGCGTTGCAGACCTCGACGCGACCCGAGGTCGCCTTGCACGTTCTCGGGGTCGTGGATCCCGCGACGACCGTCGTGTCGAGAACCGTCGACTTGCTCCAGTCGGAGGAGGTCGTTGCGAGGTAGGCGTCCCACGTGGCGTCGACGTTGTCGCCGAGCTTCAGCGTGAAGGGATTGCTGGTGCGTGCCCAGTGGTATCCGCCCCAGGAGTGGTTCGCCTGCGCAGCTCCGGCAGTGACGACGGTGAGCAGGGCAGCCGAGGCGAAGGCGGCGAGGAACTTGGTTCGCATTTATCCCCCAAATGGGTATAGGTGAGACGGACCACAGTCCTCCCGCGTCGAAACGCGTGTCAATATCCCCGGTTGCGACATGTTTCTGAAATTGCACAAAGCGGAAGTGCGCCGCGGGGGTCGAGCGGTGGGTTCTGGAAGGATGGGCGGGTGCGCCTGCGACTCGACCTTGCCTACGACGGCACGGACTTCCACGGCTGGGCGACCCAACCGGGGCTACGGACGGTGCAGGGCACGCTCGAGGCGGCGCTGGCCCAGGTGCTGCGCCTCGAGGCAGCACCGCTGACCGTCGCTGGGCGCACCGACACGGGGGTGCATGCGCGCGGCCAGGTGGCCCACCTGGACCTCGACGAGGACGTGCTGGCCGCGAGCGCGGGCCGCAGCACGAGACCCCCGGACGAGGCGCTGCTGCGAAGGCTCAACGGGATCCTTCCCGACGACATCCGGATCCACAGGGTCGCGCCGGCGCCCGCGGGGTTCGACGCGCGGTTCTCGGCCGTCTGGCGGCGCTACGCGTACCGGGTCGCCGACGCGCCTGAGCTCGTCGACCCGCTGGTACGACGGTCGGTGCTGGCCTGGCCTCGGGAGCTCGACCTCCGGGCGATGAACGACGCGGCGAGCGCCCTGCGCGGCGAGCACGACTTCGCGGCCTTCTGCAAGAAGCGCGAGGGGGCGACCACGATCCGCACCCTCACCGAGCTGTCGTGGGCGCGCGACGACTGCGGAGTCGCGGTGGCAACGGTGCGCGCCGACGCGTTCTGCCACAACATGGTGCGCGCCCTGGTCGGCGCGATGATCGCCGTGGGAGAGGGGCGCCGCGAACCCGGGTGGGCCGGAGAGGTGCTTCGGGGCGGCGTGCGAGACGCCGGCGTGACGGTCGTACACCCGCACGGGCTGACGCTGGAGGAGGTCGGCTACCCCGCCGACGAGGAGCTGGCTGTCCAGGCCCAGGCGGCGAGGCGGGTCCGCACGTTGCCGGGTCTCGACCGCGTCGGACAGGGGAGTACGGCCGGTGGATGACCACTACTTCTCGGCCGACCCCGGCGTCGCCTTCCGCCGTACCCCGGTCGAGGCCCGCGTGTGGGGCCACGAGCTCTGGCTCGACAGCGGTTCCGGAGTGTTCGCCCAGGGCAGGGTCGACGTCGGCACCGCGGTGCTGTTCCGGGAGACCGAGCCGCCGCGGGCCGGCACGATCCTGGACCTCGGCTGCGGCTACGGGGTGATCGGCCTCGCCATCGCCGTCGCCGTGCCAGGAGTCCGGATCTGGGCGGTGGACGTGAACGAGCGGGCCGTGCTGCTGGCCAACGAGAACGCCGCCAGGCTCGGGGTCTCGGACCGCTACACCGCCGTGACCCCGCACGAGGTCCCGTCAGACCTCGTATTCAACGAGATCTGGTCCAACCCGCCGATCCGGGTCGGCAAGCAGGCGCTGCACGAGCTGCTGCTCACCTGGCTGCCACGTCTGGCACCCGAGGGCCGCGCCGTCATGGTGGTCGGCAAGAACCTTGGGGCCGACTCCCTCCAGCGGTGGCTGGCGGACCAGGGGTTTCCCACCGACCGGCTCGCCAGCGCCAAGGGCTTCCGGGTGCTCGAGTCCCGGCGAGAGCAGCAGCCATGAGGACGTTGCCGGGGCCGGTGCGCGAGGTGACCGCCCTGTTCCTCTCCCTGGTCGACGAAGCCGCGCCCGGGCTCGTGGAGGGTCTCTACCTGCACGGCTCGCTCGGTTTCGGGGAGTGGTACGACGGGCGGAGCGACGTGGACTACGTCGCTGTGCTCGCCGAACGTCCTGACCAGCGGACGGTCGACCTCCTGCGCGGCGTGCACGACGAGGTCGCCACGACCTTCCAGCGGCCGCCCTTCGACGGCTTCCACCTGACGTGGGACGACCTGGCGTCGTCGCCGTACTCCTGCCCCGACCTTCCGTGCACGCAGGCCGGGCTCTTCCACGAGGACGCACGCCTCGACGTGCACCCGGTGACCTGGCACGAGCTCGCCGGCCACGGTGTGACGGTCCGCGGCCCGCTGCTCCACGAGGTGGACGTCTGGACCGACGACACGACGCTGCGCGGCTACACCCGTGACAACCTCGGGACCTACTGGCGCGAGCAGGCCGACGCCCTGGCCCAGTTCCCGGCGGAGGCGGGGAAGCCGGACATCGTGGCCTGGTGCGTCCTCGGCGTGAGCCGCCTGCACCACCTGCTGGCGACCGGTGAGCTCACCTCGAAGACCGGGGCGGGCCGGTACGCCGTGGCGACCTTCGGCGAGCGGTGGCGTCTCATCGTGACCGAGGCGCTTGCGGTGCGGGTGACCGGCTCGACCAGCGGCGCGTACGACGACGATCCGGAGCGACGAGCCGCGGACGTGATCGCGTTCACAGACCTGGTCGTCACCGACGGCCTGGCTCTCCCGGTCTGACCAGAAATCTTCCCGCGCAGGCCAACGCGACCTCGGTCCTGCTCCGTCTGAGCAGTGAGAATGTCGAGATCCGAGGAGGGTTCATGCGCAGGAGCGAGTCGGAGTTCGCGACCTTCGTGGCCGCGCGCCGGCCACACCTGCGACGCATCGCGTACGCGCTGTGCGGCGACTGGCACCAGGCAGAGGACCTGGTGCAGACGGCCCTGGCGAAGCTGTACGTGGCCTGGCCGCGGCTGCACAAGGAAGGTGCCGAGGAGGCCTATGTCCGCCGGATCATGGTGCGGGCAAACATCGACGAGTCACGCCGTCCGTGGCGAAGGGAGAGCCCTGGGCTCGACCAACACGACCGCGCCATCGCGGCGGACCACTCCGAGGACGACCGCTCAGAGCTCGTTCGTGCGCTCCAGCAGCTTCCGCCGATGCAGCGCAAGGTCGTCGTCCTGCGGCACTGGCTGGACCTGTCGGTCGAGCAGACCGCAGGGGAGCTCGACATCTCGACCGGAACCGTGAAGAGCCACACGTCCCGCGCCCTGGCCGCGTTGCACACGCTGCTGACCGCGGACGCGGAGGCCGAGCCCGTAAGGAGCCTGTGATGACCGACCGGAAACTGATGGATCCCGCTGAGTTCGGCGAGCGCCTGACCCGGTCCTTCGGCGCCGAACCGCCACATGCGGAGCTTGCCGGTGACCTCGGCCGGGGACGGCGTCGTCTGTGGCGACGGCGCGCCACGGTTGCCGTGGGCGGTCTGGCCGTCGCCGCCGTCGTGTCCGGAGCCGCGGTGGCTGTCCCCGACGTGCTGACCGGACCCGGGCGGGTGCCGCAGGGCGCGGTGGCCGCAGGGGGCCGGATCAGTGCTCAGGAGATCGTGGCGACCTGCATGCGCAAGGAGAACGTCATGGCGTCCATGCCACAGAACGCCTCGGAGGAGCAGGCGCTCGCCCTGATGGGGAGGCCGAGGCTGATGACCAGCGCGGTGACCGGCAGCCGGGTCGAGGCGACGCTCCTGTCCGAGGACAGGACGCGGTGGGGGGAGTGCCAGTTCGCCGCCCGCCGGTCGGAGAACGGGGTGAAGAACGCCATGAGCATCTACCCGACCAGCGTCACGTTCCCCGCCCGCACGGTCGACGGTGTGGAGGCCTATCAGGCCGTGAGTGAGTCCGACCCACGACTCGTCGGCACCACCACGCCGCCCCTGCCGCAGTTCGAGACCCCCTGCGTGAGCGTCCTCGAGGGGACCGCCCGCGACTCGTTCGACGCGCGCTGTCCGCAGTTCACGATGACCTGGAACGACCGGCGTCCCGCCGAGGTGGCGGCGGTTCGGGTCGTGACGCCGGACGGGAGCTCTTCGTGGGCGGACGTGCGACGGGGGTACATCTCCTTCGCCTACACGGGTGCCATGACACCGGAGATCGCCCAGAAGGTTGCCGCCGGTCGGCCCCCTGGTGCGCTCCGGGTCGTCATGTACGACAGGTCCGGTGACGTCCTCGTGGACGACCGGCACCCTGGCCACGCCTCCGAGGACGGGCATCTCTCGATCTTGAACTTCCCTTCCCTGGCGTGGTGGACCAAGTAGCCGGCCCCTCCCGGAAGCGGAAGCCTGCGGCGCGTGGCTGGTCCCGCAGGGGGCACTATGGGCCCATGAACGAGTACGAGGCAGCCCAGGACAGGTACGACACGATGGAGTACCGCTTCACCGGCAGAAGCGGACTCAGGCTCCCGGTGATCTCGCTCGGCCTGTGGCAGAACTTCGGCGACGACAAGCCGGCAGACGTCCAGCGGGCGATCCTGCGACGGGCGTTCGACCGGGGCGTCACGCACTTCGACCTGGCGAACAACTACGGCCCCCCGTACGGCCAGGCGGAGATCAACTTCGGGCACTTCCTGCGGAACGACTTCGCGCCCTACCGCGACGAGCTGATCATCTCCACGAAGGCCGGCTGGGACATGTGGCCCGGGCCGTACGGCCAGGGTGGCGGCTCGCGGAAGTACGTGCTCGCCAGCCTCGACCAGTCCCTCGACCGGCTCGGGCTCGACTACGTCGACATCTTCTACAGCCACCGCTTCGACCCGGACACGCCCATCGAGGAGACGATGATGGCGCTGGACCATGCGGTGACCTCGGGCAAGGCGTTGTACGCCGGGATCTCGTCGTACTCCGCGAAGAGGACCCATGAGGCCGCCACCATCGCCCGGGAGCTCGGCACCCCGCTGCTCATCCACCAGCCGTCGTACTCCATGCTCAACCGCTGGATCGAGGAGGACCTGCTCGACGAGCTCGAGGAGCAGGGGATGGGCTGCATCGCGTTCACCGCGCTGGCGCAGGGCCTGCTCACCGACAAGTACCTCCAGGGCGTCCCGGAGGACTCGCGTGCCGCCCGCGAGGGGACCCTGCCGCAGGAGCACCTCGACGAGTCGGTGCTCCGCAACGTCCGTGCGCTGAACGAGATCGCTCAGGCGCGCGGCCAGAAGCTCGCCCAGATGGCGCTCCAGTGGGCCCTCCGCGACAAGCGGATCACCTCCGTCGTGGTGGGCGCGTCGTCCGTCGAGCAGCTCGACGTCAACCTCGAGGCACTTTCGGGTCCGGCTTTCACCGAGGAGGAACTCGAACGCATCGACCAGTACGCGGTCGACGCCGGGGTGAATCTCTGGGCGGAGCAGACCAAGGACTGACCGTCCGTCAGGCCGCGTCTCCCGGCAAAGCGGGACGAAGGGCCCCTGACCTGGGAGGACGCAGTGCGGCATGATGCGGTCATGACCCAGTACGTGTACGGATTCGCCGAAGGCAACAAGGACCAGAAGGACCTTCTCGGAGGCAAGGGAGCGAACCTCGCCGAGATGACCAACCTCGGACTGCCGGTCCCACCGGGGTTCACGATCACCACGGAGGCGTGCCGGGCCTACCTCGAGGCGGGTGGCGAGCCGGAGGAGCTGGCCGACCAGGTCGCGGCTCACCTGGCCGAGCTCGAGAAGACGATGGGCAAGCAGCTCGGGCAGGCCGACGCCCCGCTGCTCGTGTCGGTCCGCTCGGGCGCGAAGTTCTCCATGCCCGGCATGATGGACACGGTCCTCAACATCGGCCTCAACGACGAGTCCGTGCACGGGCTCGCGGCCCAGTCGGGTGACGAACGGTTCGCGTACGACTCCTACCGCCGCCTGCTGACGATGTTCGGCAAGACCGTGCTCGGGATCGAGGGCGACCTGTTCGAGCACGAGCTCGAGGCGAAGAAGCACGCGAAGGGCTCGACCAGCGACCTCGACCTCGACGCGAGCGACTTCCGGGACCTCGTCGCGACGTACAAGCGCATCATCAAGGAGCACACCGGGATCGAGTTCCCGCAGAGCCCGCGGGAGCAGCTCGACATGGCCGTGCGCGCGGTCTTCGACTCGTGGAACACCGAGCGAGCGGTGCTCTACCGCCGTCAGGAGCGGATCCCCTCGAACCTCGGCACCGCCGTCAACGTGATGGCGATGGTCTTCGGCAACGTCGGCATGGACTCCGGCACCGGAGTCGCGTTCACCCGTGACCCCGCCTCGGGTGCGCAGGGCGTCTACGGCGACTACCTGCAGAACGCCCAGGGCGAGGACGTCGTCGCGGGCATCCGTAACACCGTCCCGCTCGCGGACCTCGAGAAGCTCGACAAGAAGTCGTACGACGACCTGATGCAGATCATGCAGACTCTCGAGGAGCACTACCGCGACCTGTGCGACATCGAGTTCACCGTCGAGCACGGCAAGCTGTGGATGCTGCAGACCCGGGTCGGCAAGCGCACCGCCGAGGCGGCCTTCCGGATCGCGACACAGCTCGTGGACCAGGGCCTGATCGACATGGACGAGGCGGTCCGCCGGGTCAACGGAGCGCAGCTCGCGCAGCTGATGTTTCCCCGGTTCGACGACCAGGCGGAGAAGGACCTCGTGGCGAAGGGCATGAACGCCTCGCCGGGCGCTGCCGTGGGCAAGGCGGTCTTCGACTCGCACACCGCCGTCGAGTGGGGTGACCGTGGCGAGGACGTGATCCTGGTCCGCCGCGAGACCAACCCGGACGACCTCAAGGGCATGGTGGCCGCGAAGGGGATCCTGACCAGTCGCGGAGGCAAGACCTCCCACGCAGCCGTCGTGGCGCGTGGCATGGGCCGCACGTGTGTCTGTGGCGCGGACACCCTCGACGTGGACGTCAAGGGGAAGAAGTTCACCTGCGCGGACGGGCAGGTCGTCAACGAGGGCGACGTCATCTCGATCGACGGGACGACCGGTGAGGTCTTCAAGGGTGAGGTCCCGGTCAGGGACAGCCTGGTCGTACGTCACTTCGAAGGCGACGAGGCGGCGGAGGGCGACGAGCTCGTCGCCGCCGTGGAGCGGATCATGAACCATGCCGACAGCACCCGTCGGCTCGCGGTCCGGGCGAACGCGGACACCCCGGAGGACGCCGCTCGTGCCCGCCGGTTCGGCGCGCAGGGCATCGGCCTGTGCCGCACCGAGCACATGTTCCTCGGTGACCGTCGCGAGCTGGTCGAGCACCTCATCGTCGCCGAGACCGAGGAGGAGCAGGAGAGGGCGCTGTCAGCGCTGCTCCCGCTCCAGCGACAGGACTTCATCGAGATCCTCGAGTCGATGGACGGCCTGCCGGTGACGATCCGGCTGATCGACCCGCCGCTGCACGAGTTCCTGCCCGACTACACGGAGCTCTCGGTGCAGGTCGCGATGGAGGACGACCACCACAAGCGCGACAGCAAGCACCACAAGCTGCTCGACGCCGTGAAGCGGCTGCACGAGCAGAACCCGATGCTCGGTCTGCGAGGAGTGCGCCTGGGCATCGTCATCCCCGGGCTGTTCACGATGCAGGCCCGAGCGATCCTCGAGGCGGCCGCCGAGCGCAAGAAGGCAGGGGGTGACCCTCGGCCGGAGATCATGATCCCGCTCGTGGCGACCGTCCAGGAGCTCGAGCTGGTCAAGGCAGACATCATCGCGGTCGCCGCGCAGGTCGAGGACGAGACCGGCGCCGACCTCGACTTCATGATCGGAACGATGATCGAGCTGCCGCGCGCGGTGATGGCGGCCGGGGAGATCGCGGAGGCGGCGGAGTTCTTCTCCTTCGGCACCAACGACCTCACGCAGATGACCTGGGGCTTCTCCCGCGACGACGTGGAGGCGTCGTTCTTCGGCGTCTACCTCGACAAGGGCATCTTCGGGGTCTCACCGTTCGAGACGCTCGACCGCGACGGTGTGGGTGCGCTGGTCCGGCTCGCCGTGGAGAAGGGAAGGGCGAGCCGGCCCGACCTGCATCTCGGCGTCTGCGGCGAGCACGGGGGAGACCCGGACTCCATCCACTTCTTCGACGAGGTGGGCCTCGACTACGTCTCCTGCTCGCCGTTCCGGGTGCCGGTCGCGCGCCTCGAGGCGGGTCGTTCCAACGTGTCCGACCAGAGCGACACGGCCTGACCGCAGTCCACAACGTCAGACGCCCAGGTCGCCAGAGCGATCGGGGCGTCCGACGTCCGGCGGTCAGGCGACGATCCGCAGCGCCAGCAGTGGGCACGAGGTGACCGCGTGCTCGGCGTGCTGCATCGCGCGGGTCGGGATGGTCGGCTCGCGTTCACCGGTTCTCGGGAGCGGGTAGCCCCACTCGTCGGACTCGAGCAGCTCCGGCAGCAGCTCGGCGCACAGGCCGTGCCCGTCGCAGCGGGTCCAGTCAACGTGGAGTCGGGACACTGCATGCTCCCTCCAGGTGAGCGGTGACCTCGTCCGCGAAGACGCGCATGCTGCTGCGCACCATCCGCACGGTGCCGTCGGGGTGTGAGCACGCACCCCGTCCGGCGACCAGAGCCTGCAGGCGCTCGACCTCCGGCACGAGCCGTGGCCCGGTTCGGCCCGCGGCCAGGTCCTGCAGCGCGTCGGCCATCCTGGGCAGCCCGTTCACACACGGACCGCACTGGCCGGCGCTCTGGTCGGCGAGGTACGTCGCGATCCGCGCGGCGACGTCGAGAGGGCACTGGTCGGTGCCGAGCACGTAGACGACACCCGCACCCGGTGACGCGTCGTACGCCGCCAGTGAGGCTCTGCTCATGTTCACGTGCCGCACGGCCGACGCCGGGACCCAGGCGCCGTGGAAACCACCGACGAGCACCGCCCGCAACTCCTCGAGCCGGCTGCCCGCGTGAGACAGCAGGTCGGTGAGCGGTACTCCACGAGGCTCCTCCAGGACGCCGGGGTGGCGCACGGCCCCGTCGACGCTGGCGAGGAACGTCCCCGGCTCCTCCGGTGTGCCCTTGCTGCGGAACCAGTCGACCCCGTAGCGCACCAGGAGGGCGAGGTGGGCCAGGGTCTCGGCGTTGTGCACGAGGGTGGGTCGGCCGCCCAGACCACGTTCGTACACGCGCAACAGGCGGTCGCGCGGCACACCGGGTCGCCCGTTGAGGGCGTTCACCACGGCCGACTCCTCGCCGGAGATGAATCTGTCGCCGAGAAGCCGGACCGTGATGCGCAGGCGGTCGAGGCGCGCGGAGCGGCGCTCCGCGAGGGCGCGGCGGACGTGCGCCGCGGTGTCGGCGTCACCGGTCGCGAGCACGGCGGTCCGAGCGCCGACCGCGTCCGCCACGAGAGCCAGGCCGTCGAGCACGAGGTGCGGGCTGTGGGCCAGGAGGGTCCGGTCCTTGAGGCTCAGCGGCTCGCCCTCGAGGGCGTTGGCCACGACCGCCACCCCGGACTTCCCGGCGACGGCCTCGAGCTTGCGGGCGACCGGGAACCCTGCACCGCCACGGCCGGTGAGGCCCGAGCCGCCGGCAAGGCTGACGAGCCCGGACGCCGTGAGGATCGGGCACGGCCCGAACCGGGACCGGTGTGCGGCCAACGACGGGCCGTCTGCGTGGAGCAGGCGGGCGTGGCCCACCGGTGCGGTGCTGAGCTCCGTGGGGGCAAGGGTCATCGTGAGCCGACCTCTCGGGGGATCCGGGTCCGGCCGCGCTGGGCGAACGAGGGGGTGAGCCGCCACATCGCGGCGGAGGCGACCAGGGCGGCACACCCGGCGGCGAGCCCGGTGAACCACGGCGAAGGTGCATCGGTGCCGATACCGAGGCCGTGCAGCAGCGCGAACGGCCAGAGCAGGTAGGTGAGCCAGTGGACCGCGCGGAAGGCCCGGGGGCCGATCCGGTGGCGGAGGAGGCTGGTGCTGACCACCAGGAGGATGAGGTCCACGGCCAACGTCCCGAGGCCCAGGAAGACTGGGCGGTATATGCCTTGGAAGGGCAGTACGAGGTCCGCGAGCCGTAGCTGGGCGTAGGGGTCGAACAGCAGTGAGGTCACGTGGAGGGCGATCAGGCCGCTGCCGGTCAGGCTGGCCGTGCGATGCAGGTCGGCGAGTGCGAAGCGGGGCAGACCCGGCAGCCGGCGTCCCGAGCGGGTGAGGATGCCGAGGCAGACGGCGAGGGTGAGGAGCACGAGGGCGCCGATGCCGGTGCCGCGGCCGAGGTACCACAGCGCGCTGGTGAGGGTCGCGCTCATGCCGCGGCCTCCGGCCAGGCGTTCACGGTGACGACCTCGCCGTCGTGCCCCAGGAGGCGAGCCGGGAGGCCGAGTCCGGCGACCCAGCCGGTCGCGGCTGCCCCCATCACGAGGCACGCGGTGGATGCGGTGTTGGCCTCCGCGCACGAGGCCGCGGCGACGGTGACGCTGCGCCACGGGGTCGGGGCGGGGAGCCCGGTCGCAGGGTCGACGATGTGGTGCAGCCGGCGGTCGCCGCGCGACCAGGCCCGCGAGACGCTGCTGGAGGTCGCGATCGCGTCGCCGGACCCCAACGTCACGTGCACCGCGGGATCCTCCGGACGGTCCTGCACGAGGACCTGCCAGCCGGTGGCCGGCGCCGGGCCCGCGGTTGCGATGTCGCCGCCCAGGCTCACGAGCACGCCGGTGTGGAGGGAGCCGGACACGAGTGCCGCGCAACGGTCCGCGGCGACCGCCTTGGCGGTGGCGCCGAGGTCGAGCTCGACGCCCCGGGGGATCCTGAGCCGGTTCCCGGCCAGCGAGACCCGCTCCCACCCCGGTACGGGGCGGATCACCGCTGACACGGGCGCGCCGTCGCGGAGCACGAGCTCGATGTCCCGGTCGTAGCCGATCCGGCGCATCGCCGTACCCACCGTGGGGTCGACCCTGCCGTTGCTGCGGCGGGCCGCTCGGAGAGCCTCGGCGAGCAGGTCGGCGAGTACGTCGCTGACCCGGACCTCGTCGTTCGCGTCCGGCGCGAGCCGGGCGATCTCCGAGTCGCTGCGGAACCGGCTCGCGGCCAGCTCCACCTGCCAGAGGTACTCCTGCACCAGGGCGGTGGCTTCCTGCAGCAGGGTTCCGTCGGTGACGACCAGGCAGGCGGTGGTGCTCCACAGCGACCACGACACGGAGGCGACGCCCATGTCAGGAGCCTCCCGACGTCGCATGGGGCGGGGTCACGACGCCGCCACCGCCGCCGCTGAACTGCGTCGAAGGCTGTGCGGGGACCCAGTTCTGCCCGTCGTCGGACTCGCCGCCGTCGTCGCCTCCTTGGAGGATCCAGCCCTGCGAGGAGCTCGTGCCCGTCTGGTTCCCCTGCGTGGAGGTGCTGCCGCTCGAGGTCGGGGCTCCCGGGTTGACCGCCGCCGTGAAACCGAGGACGCCGGCGATGCCCAGGGACCCTGCCACGGCACCGAGGACCAGGACTCGGCGGGCCGCCCGCGAACGGCGCAGGGAGTCGGCCCGCTCTCGGTTCGGGTCTGTGTTGGTCATGCCTCGATCGTGCGTACGCAGCCTGTGACAGGGCGCGAGATTTCCTGTGGAGGGGCTGAGTGTCTGCGCAGGGACCTGCGCCCTCCCTCAGTGGGTCGGCTGGGCAGTCGGCGGGGCGGTGCGGCTCTGGTCGGGCCCTCCGGCGGGCTCAGCGACCAGCGAGAACAGCAGCCCGAACATGACCAGGGGTACCGCCACGACCGTGGCCGACCCGGCAGGTGTCCCGACCAGTGCTCCGACCGCGAGGGCGAGACCGGTTGCGGTGAGGAGCCGCCCGGCCATCCGGGCGCGCACGCAGCCCCAGGAAGGCCAGCGGGATGCTCATCGCGAAGGCGGAGACCGTCGCCACCGGGCCCACGTCGTTCTGAGGGATGACGTGGGTGAACGACTCCACGAGGACGAACCCCGCCACCACTGCCACCGCGACGAGCAGCAGGCGCTCGGCCTGGGCTGGACGTAGCACGGCGTAGACGCTGAGCGCGGCTGCCGGCACCAGCCAGGCGCAGACAAGCAGTACGGCGGTCCAGCCGCCCGGGTCGGTGAAGGTCTCACCGATCACGAAGGCCGACCCGATGAAGAGGAACAACGACATCAGGCCGAACACGGTGTACCTCGCGTAGCGGCGCCGGCGGGCAGCCTTGTCGGTGCCTGGCATGGCCCTCAACTCCTTCACCCCCGTGCCCGTGTGGGTGGCGCCACTGGCTTGCCGCCGGAGCACGCCTCTCCGACTCCAGCATCGCGCCGGCGTCCCGCGCGGTTCAGGGCATTTCGTCCCAGCCGAGTCGGCTTAGGTCCTTTCCAGGGCACGGTGGCCCTGGCCGTCGTACCGCCGGGTATTGCGGATGCGCGCCCGGCCACGCTGAGGGAGGATGGGGCGCTGTGGGCCACGTCGACGTTGCAGGTGTCAGGTACGAGCTCCCGGACGGCCGGGTGCTCCTCGACGACGTGTCCTTCCGGGTCGGTGAAGGCGCCAAGGTCGCGCTGGTGGGTGCCAACGGCGCAGGGAAGACCACGCTGCTGCGGATCATCACCGGCGACCTCGTGCCGCATGCGGGGGCGGTGACGCGCACCGGTGGTCTCGGCGTGATGCGTCAGATGGTCACGCAGGAGAACGCAGGAAGGTCCGTCCACGACCTGCTGCTCTCCGTCTCGCCGCCCCGGGTCCGGGCCGCGGCGGCGGAGGTCGAGTCCTGTGAGCTCGCGATGATGGAGAGCGACGACGAGGCGACCCAGATGAGGTACGCCGGAGCCCTCGCCGAGTGGGCCGACGCGGGAGGCTACGACGTCGAGGTCACCTGGGACGTCTGCTGCACCGCGGCGCTCGGCGTCGCCTACGACAAGGTGAAGTACCGCGACCTCACCACCCTCTCGGGTGGGGAGCAGAAGCGGCTGGTGCTGGAGTTCCTGCTGCGTGGCCCGGACGAGGTGCTCCTGCTCGACGAGCCGGACAACTTCCTCGACGTCCCCGGCAAGACCTGGCTCGAGCAGCGGATCAACGAGTCGCAGAAGACCATCCTCTACATCAGCCACGACCGTGAGCTGCTCGCGAACACAGCCACCCGTGTGGTCACCGTCGAGCTCGGCGCGGCGGGTAACACCGTCTGGGTCCACCCCGGCGGTTTCGCGTCCTACCACGAGGCCCGGCGGGCGCGGTTCGAGCGCTTCGAGGAGCTGGGTCGCCGCTGGGACGAGGAGCACGCCAAGCTCAAGGCGCTCGTGCTGCGCTACAAGATCAAGGCGGAGTACAACGACGGGCTCGCGGCGCAGTACAAGGCCGCGCAGACCCGGCTGCGCAAGTTCGAGGAAGCCGGCCCGCCGCAGGCGATCCCGCGCGAGCAACAGGTGTCGATGCGCCTCAAGGGCGGTCGCACCGGCAAGCGCGCCGTGGTCTGCGAGCGGCTCGAGCTCACCGGGCTGATGAAGCCGTTCGACCTCGAGGTCTGGTACGGCGAGCGGGTGGCCGTGCTGGGCTCGAACGGCTCGGGCAAGTCCCACTTCCTGAGGCTCCTGGCCGCTGGTGGGACCGACCCGGACGTCGAGCACCGTCCCGTCGACGAGAGCAGGGTCGAGCCGGTCCGGCACAAGGGACGGGCCCGGCTCGGAGCGCGGGTGCGCCCCGGGTGGTTCGTCCAGACCCACGAGCACCCGGAGCTGCGTGGACGCACGCTGCTCGAGATCCTGCACCGCGGTGACGAGCACCGGCAGGGCATGCCGCGCGAGCAGGCCTCGCGGGCGCTGGACCGCTACGAGCTGGCCCATGCCGCAGAGCAGCGCTTCGAGTCGCTCTCCGGAGGCCAGCAGGCGCGCTTCCAGATCCTGCTGCTCGAGCTCTCCGGCGCCACGCTGCTGCTGCTCGACGAGCCCACGGACAACCTCGACGTCGAGTCGGCGGAGGCGCTCGAGGAGGGCCTCGCCGCCTTCGACGGGACCGTCATGGCGGTGACGCACGACCGTTGGTTCGCCCGTGGCTTCGACAGGTTCCTGGTGTACGGCGCCGACGGGTCGGTCTACGAGTCCACCGAGCCGGTGTGGGACGAGGGCCGGGTCGAGCGGGTGCGCTGAGGCTCACCCGCCATCCGCCCGGTCCCGTCGGGAGCGGCGACCAGACGATGAGTTCTGCGTCCCAGACTGGTCATCACACAAAGCCGTCCCACATCGGGTCCTCGAGGAGTCCGTAGATGTCGAACCCACCGCCCGTAGTCGTCAGCCTGCCGATCGCCGACCGCAGTACCTCGTTCACGTTCTTCCGCGAGCTGGGGTTCGATGCGATCGGCGAGCCGGACGAGGACGGCGTGCCGGAGCCGCTGCAGTTCGAGCTGGGCACAGGAGTCCGACTCATGCTGGTGCCCACGGGCGGCTTCGGTTGGGTGATCGGCCCTCACGAGGTCGCAGCACCTCGGCAGAGTGAGTGTGTGCTCAGCCTCGGCGCAGGTAGTGACGCCGCTGTCGACGACCTCGTCAAGCGCGCTGCGTCCGTGCTGCGGAAGGCCTCCCCGTTCCACGAGGCGCCTGCAGTCAACGGCTCCCATGCTGCCCAAGGTCGTTGAGCCACGTTGCTCCTCTGCGCGTCGATGCCCGTGACAGCCAGGCGTCCTGGACGACCTCCTTCAGCTCCTCTCGGGTCAGCTCACCGATCCGGCTTGCCCGCAGCAGCACCGACGGGTGGCCGTCGAAGTGGCGCGTGGTGAAGAAAGGCGACGACTCGTCCTGCAGCAAGGCTTCCTTGTCGGCGTCCGAGGCAACCCAGAACACGATGACGTCGACGTAGCGGTCCCCGGTCAGGGGGTCGACCGCGTCGGGTCGGGGAGTGCGAAAGAAGATGAACGACTTGCCGCCCACCTGGTAGACCGGATTGTCGAGCGTCCCGTACTCAACCGTGACGTGCGGCATGGCCGACGCCAGCTCGTGTACGTCCTCGATCCGGGCTTGCCGGCTCCTGCCCGACATACCAGCAGCGTACGGCGCATGGGACGCCCCGGAGAGCTCGTCGCCAAGACGGCTCGGGTCAGGTACGCGAACACCAGCACCCAGGATGCTCGGGGCAGACTGGTGGCATGAGGTTTCTCGAGGTGCCGGGTCTGGGGTCGGTCAGCCGGGTCGGGCTGGGCACGTGGCAGTTCGGCTCGCGAGAGTGGGGGTACGGCGAAAGCTACGCCTCGGGTGCCGCCGTCGAGATCGTCGCACGCGCCCGTGAGCTGGGGGTCACGCTGTTCGACACCGCCGAGATCTACGGCTTCGGCAAGAGCGAGCGGATCTTGGGCGAGGCCTTGGGCGCCGACCGCGACCGGGTCGTCGTAGCCAGCAAGGTGTTTCCGGTGGCGCCGTTCCCTGCGATCGTGAGGCGTCGCGAAGAGGCCAGCGCCAGACGGTTGCAACTTGGCCGCATCCCGCTGTACCAGGTGCACCAGCCCAACCCGGTCGTGCCCGACTCGGTGATCATGCCGGGGATGCGCAGCCTGCTGCAGGACTCGAAGATCGGTGCGGTCGGGGTTTCGAACTACTCGTTGCGCCGATGGCGCCGAGCAGACGACGCGCTCGGGCTGCCGGTCGTGAGCAACCAGGTCCACTTCTCACTGGCCCACGCGGGTCCGCTGGACGACCTCGTGCCGTTCGCCGAACGCGAGAACCGCATGGTGATCGCCTACAGTCCGCTGGCGCAGGGCCTGTTGGGCGGGACGTACACCGTGGACAACCGGCCGGGAGGGATGCGGGCGGCGAACCCCCTCTTCGGCAAGGAGAACCTGCGCCGGGCCGCGCCGCTGCTGGACACCCTGCGCCAGGTAGCCGCCGCCCACGACGCCAAGCCCGCGCAGGTGGCACTGGCCTGGCTGCTCAGCTTGCCCCAGGTAGTGGTCATTCCCGGCGCGTCCAGCGTCGAGCAGCTCGAGTCCAACGTCGCCGCTGCCGACCTCGAGCTCGACGCAGCCTCCCAAGCAGCGCTGACCGAGGCGGCCAAGGCATTCACTCCGGTCTCAGCGGCCCGGACCCTGGTCGGCGGGCTGCGGGACCGAGTCGGCATCTAGCAGCGGTCGGAGTCCACGAGCTCAGTCGGTGACACGGAACAGGCCGTGGGCTCCCCGCTCGGCGTCGACCATGATGTGTGACACGAACGGGTAGGTGCCCCGCTCGGGGAAGGTCAGCTCGACGAACCCGCCCTGCGCCGCGGCGAGCGCAAGACTCTGGGCCCCGCCGCCTCCACTGCGCAGGAGGTACGAGCCCTCGGCGTAGACCCTGTCGAACTGTCCGCCCACGACATGGAAGGACGTCGGCCGGTTCGGCCCCGCGTCGAGCACCCACACCCTGACCCGTTCGCCGGTGCGCGCGACGAGCGGGCGAGCGTCGTACTGGTTGGCGTAGCCGTTGAAGACCACCGCGTCGGGCTGCTCCGCCCGCACCTTGTCGACGTCGACCTCGCCACCTGGCTTGCCGAGGTAGAGCTCGGACTGGACGAGGAGGTAGCTGCGGTCGACCTTCGGGAGGTCGGGCGGCTCGATCACGACGGCGCCGAACATGCCGTTGGCGATGTGGGCGGACATCGGCATCGAGGAGCAGTGGTACATCCAGATGCCCGCCTTGGTGGCGGTGAACCGGTACACCAGCGACTCGCCCGGGGCGATGGTGCGCATCGGCCGGTCGGGTGCGAGTGACCCCGCGTGGAAGTCGACGGAGTGGCCGATCGTGCCGTCGTTGACGAGCGTGATCACGAAGGTGTCTCCCACGCGCCCGTGAAGGACGGGACCGGGTGCGGAGCCGTTGTAGGTCCACAACCGTTGTCTGACCCCGGGCGCGACCTCACGTTCGGCCTCGGTGACGGTGAAGGTACGACGGTGCACACGGCCCGGCTCCAGCGGGGGCAGCTCGGCGTCGTGGGCGGACAGGTCCTTTCCAGGCTTGGCCATCGGGTCGAGCTTCGCCGTGGTGCCGTTGGCCGGCGGCATGGCGTGGTCGTGCTGGGACATCGGCTCGGTGGCCGCATCGGGTGCGGTCGCGGCGGCGGGACCGTGCTGGTGGCCGGCGTGTCCTGCACCGGCCTCTGCGCCGGCGGCGGAGCCACGCGTGACCGAGCCCGTCGCCTTGATCGTGAGCACCATGCCCATCTGGCGGTGGCCGAGCACGGAGCACCACCCCGCGACGTCCCGGCCGACCACGCCGACGTCGACGGTGGCCGACTCGCCTGGGGCCAGCCGACCGCTGTCTGCTCCGGAGTCGAGCACGAGGTCGTGCACGTCCTGGTCGTCGGTGTTGCTCAGCCTGATGACCAGCCGGGTGCCGACGGGGACCTCGATGGTGGAGGGGGTGAACCGCATGTCGTGGGCCGCGACGTGGACCGTCCGGGTCTCGCCGGTGGCGGCGACGCCTGCCGAGGCGGCGGCGACCGTGCGAGTGCCGGCCAGGGCCGCGGGGTCGACCGCCACGCCCACGGCGACGGCGAGGACGACGGCAGCCAGTCCGGTCGCCGCGAGCCCGGTGACCTGACCGGCGGGCCGGTCCCCGTCAGGACGGGCGGGTCGGCGCTCGGTAGCGGCCGGTGCGGCGGGAGGTGGCGCCGCCTTCGCGCGGTGGAACGCCCGGATGGAGATCACCAGCAACGGCACGAAGGCGGCCAGGCCGCCCATCACCAACGTGGACGCGATCACGCGCACCACGCTCGGCACGGGCAGCACCGAGACGAGGAGGCCGCCGTTGACCAGCGTGATGCGCAAGGCGCCGCCACGGTCGAGGACGGTGTTGGCGGCGCGGACGGCGGCCGGTCCTCCGCCGAGCGCCATCGGCACCAGGTACGAGAGGGCGCCGAGCAGCACCTGCGCCCCGAAGCCGGCGGCGAGGAACGGCGTGAACCAGGAGACCCTGTCGTCGACGACGCCCCACGACGGGGCCGTCGCGACACTCACTGCCAGCGAGACCAACGACACGACCAGCCAGCACAGGCCCGCCAGGACCGACCACGTCGGGTACGACGACGGGCGCTTCGCCAGGGCCGTGCGCACGAACGGCGACGCGACGAGCGAGAGGCCGGCGAGATAGCCGGCCAGCCCGAGTACGACGGCCGCCCTACTGCCGAGGAGCGCACCACCGGCCGTCACGAGCACCGAGCAGGTGAGCACCGGGAGGGCATGTCGCGCGGCGCGCTCGGTGCCGTCGGCCATCCTGGTGCGGAGCATGGTGGGCCACAGGGTCACGAGCGTGCCGACGATGGTCAGGCCCATCCAGCCGAGCAGGTTCGTGGCGGCGTGGGCGAGCTTCATCTGCCCGTGCAGGGGGTCGGACAGGCCCCGGGCGAGGATCGTGCCGAGGGTCGCGCCCAACGGCAGGAGTGCTGCCGCCGCGACGTAGTAGCGAACCGTCGCCCCGAACCGGGAGGGGAGCGCGCATCGCATCTGGCGGACCAGCGCGACACCGTGCCAGCCGACGGCTCCCACCACGGAGGCCGCCCCGACGAGGGTGGCGGGCCAGACGTCGCTGAGCACGCCGCTCACCACCAGCACGACCCCGAGGTTGAGCAGGAGGAGCCGGGCCGACTGCACCCTCCGGTCGCCGGGCCGGGGGGCGGTGTGCAGGACCGCGTCGGCGAAGTGCCTGCTCCAGACGAGGATCGCGTGGGTCACCGCGCCCAGCAGGAGGAGGTGGATCATCAGCCAGCGCGGCGCCGGGACGAACGGATGTACGAGCGCGACGACACCGGTCGCCACCAGCCAGAAGACGACCGGCAGGTCGCGCAGCGGCCAGAACCCGCGGGTGGCCTTGGTCATCGCTGCTCCCTCGAGCGTCCGCCCCGGGCGAGCACCCAGACGACGACCGCGACGAACCCCAGCAGGGAAGCGATGTTGAGTGCTCCGCCCACCTGCCAGGCGAGCTGCTGCCCGAGTGCGTCGCCGACCCAGAGTCGAAGGGCGAGCGACGCATGCAGGGCCACGGCCGGCACCAGCAGTGCCGGGTGGTACCTCATCGGGCTTCGCAGCACGGCGGGAAGGATCACCGGAGCGTGGGCCATGATCATCGAGATCGTGAAGCCGAGGAACACGGCGTGCACGAGAGCGTCGTACCTGACGCCCTCGGTCGCCGGCCCGCCGAGCAGCCAGACCGATCCTGCGACGGCGAGCCAGAAGTAGCCGGCGAGCATGCTGGCGGCCATGAACCGCACCAGTCCCGTGGACCGGACGGTACGACGGGCGACATCGTGCACCGCCAGCCAGCCGACGAGCACGGTGAGCGTCAGGCCGAGGGCGGGGGTGCCGACCGAGGGCCAGAGCAGGGAGGCGGTCACGGTGACGAGCACGGTCGCCGACAGCAGGACCAGGGCACGGCCGGCCTGAGGTCCCATGGCGATCCGCGCGAGCTCGAGCCGCTCCCCGGCGATGGTGAGCACGATGAAGCCGACGAGCCACGGCAGGAGGACCGGGACCGGCACCCCGCCCAGCCAGAGCGTGGCCGCGCCCACGGCGAGGACGGCACCGAGGCACTGGATGAGCACGGCGTCGTCGCGCTGCCGACGCCACAGCGGCACGTAGACCGCGGCCATCGCGACGGTGCCGGCGAGCAGGACCGCGCGGCCGAGGGTGAGCGGAGCAGGGGACACGAGGAGGAGCGCCCCGGCACCGAGGAGACCGGGTGCCGCGAAGCCGGTGCGCCGGCCGAGGGCCACGGCTCGCTCGAGGGCGATCAGGGTGCCCACGAAGCCCAGGACGAGCAGCATGCCGTGGACGTCCGGCAGCCGCGCCGCGGACACGGGGGCCGGGAGGCCGAGCAGCATGAGGGCGGCGTCGAGCCCGGCGAAGAGGGCGACGCCTCCTGGCAGGAGGAACGGGACGCGACGCCACCCCTCCGTGCGCCGGGCGGTCGAGGCCCTTGGCGCGGTCGCGATCGTCGCGGTCATGGGCGGGCAGCCCGCGTGAGGAGCGCGAGGCGGCAGGCGCCGGGCTCGGCGAACGGCTGGAGGTCGGTGCGCGTGCTGTCGGCGCCGTACTCGTCGAGGGCCCCGCGGACGATCCCGAGGTGCACGCCGCAGACCACCTCGGGGTACTCCCGGGCCGTCTCGAGCAGGGGACACCGGGTGAGCCGCACCGTGGTGGCCCGGTCGTCGGTCTCCGGGGAGAAGCCGACGTCGTCGAGGAGGCTGACGACCTGACGCCTCGCCGCGACAGGCCCGGACCCGTCCGGCAGGCCGGCCTTGCGGGCCAGCTCACGTCCCCAGGCGTGTCCGGCCACGACCGCGTCCGCGCGGGGGTCCGAGCTCGTGCGGCTGATGTGGGCAGCAAGCGTGGCGGCAAGACCGGCGTACTCCGACCCCGCGGCGTCGACGTCCGGCTCTGACGGTTCGTAGAGCCACGCGGGACGACCGCGTCCACTCGGGGTCGCGCGGAACCGGCGCACGAGGCCGCGCCCGACGAGCGCCTCGAGGTGCTCGCGCAGCGTGTTGGCGTGCAGGCCGGTCGACTTCGTGAGCTGGGCCAGGGTTGCCGGTCCCGGGGCCTCTCGCAGCGTGTCGAGCACGCTCGCGCGGGAGGCGGAGAGAGGGCGCCCTTCTCGGACTGCGGTTGCGGGGCGTGGGCCGTACCCCGGCCGGCTGAAGTTGCCGGGAATATTTTTCACGGTGTTCACTGTAGTAAATTAGTGAGCAGGTCGCCAAACGACGGCCCGAAACGAAGCCAATGAAGGCGGAGGAAGAGATGGACAAGGTCGTGATCGCGTCCACGGAGGCGGACGCACGGGCCGCTGAGGCGGTGGAGCAGCACCACGCGCAGATGGCGGGTGCACTCGCGGCGCAGGTGGAGGCGCTGGTCAGCGCGGCGGCCAGCCGGGACGACGAGGCGGCCGCTGCCGCCCGTTCCGACCTGGCCGCCTGGTGCGAGCACGAGCTCGTGCCGCACGCGCTGGCCGAGGAGAAGGCGATGTACCCCGCGGCGCAGGCGAAGCCCGAGGGTCGGCTGCTGGTCGAGGGGATGCTCGCCGAGCACACGGTGATCGTCGGCCTGGTCCAGCTCCTCGCGACGACCCAGGACCCGGTCCGTGCCGCGGCCGCCGCCAAGGCCCTCCAGGTCGCCTTCGAGAGTCACCTCTCCAAGGAGAACGAGCTGGTCCTGCCGCTCCTGGTCAGCGCTCCCGACGTCTCCGTGGCGGAGCTGCTCGGCGGCATGCACGAGCTCCTCGGCGCAGGGGATGGGCATGACCACGAGCACGGGCACGGCGAGGCCGTCGGTGCCGCTGAACCACAGCAGGGCCATGGTGGCCACAACTGCAACTGCGGCGAGGTCGACGGCCCCGGCTACCCGGAGCTCGACGCCCGCGCGGTCCCGCACGCCATCCGGCACGCGACGATCTTCGGCGCCCTCGACGCGGTGCGCCCCGGAGGCGGGATGATCCTCGTCGCGCCCCACGACCCGCTGCCTCTGCTCGCGCAGATCGAGCAGCGCTCGCCGGGTGCGTTCGAGGTCAGCTACGTCGAGCGTGGCCCCGAGGCATGGCGCCTGGCGTTCGTCCGGGCGTAGGGATCCGGCGGGCGCTCAGGAGCGAGCCGACGCGAGCGGTAGCCCGCGTCGGCGCAGGTCCTCACGCAGGTGGCCGGTGTCGGTGAACAGGACCGCATCCATGCCCGCCCGGGCTGCCGCGGCGACGTTGGCCGGGCTGTCGTCGACGAACACGCAGTCCTCGAGTGGCAGACCGGTGCGGCGCCGGAGCACCTCGAAGATCGCCGGGTCGGGCTTGGCCAGCCGCTCCTCCCCGGAGACGACGATGTCGTCGAACAGGCCGAGGAAGGCGAACCGCTCGCGGGCGTGCGGGAACGTGTCCGCAGACCAGTTCGTCAGCGCGAAGAGCGGGACCCGCGAACGGTGCAGCTCTTCGAGCACGGTGACCGTGTCCTCGACCGCTCCGGTCAGCGAGTGCGCGAAGTGGTCCCGGTAGCCGCGGAGGTGAGGGAGCCAGTGCGGGTGGGTGCGAGCCGCCTCGGCCACCGCGTCGTCCCAGGGACGGCCCGCGTCCATGGCATGGTTCCAGGTTCCGAAGTCGAAGTCGTCGGCGGCGAGCAACCGGGAAGCCTCCTCCGCACCCACGGCCGCCGCGACCGCCGGGTGCGGGTCCCACCGGATCAGCACGTTGCCGAGGTCGAACACCACCGCTGCTGTCCCCATGACGCCGACCCTAGCCGGAGGCCCGCGAGCCCCGCCGTCATACCGCCACCCGCCCCCAAGGGTGGTCGCTTTCCCATGTTCCCCTGGGAAAGCAGCACTCCCCTCGGTGGATCCACCGAGGGGAGTGCCGGTTCATCCAGGTCACATGGGAGACCTGCACCCGGTCGGGCCGGAGTCGGGGGCTACCTCCAGCGCTCGCCGGCCGGAACGAAGTCCAGGCTGCGCGCACCGGTGTAGATCTGCTTGGGTCGCGCGATCTTCTGGTCCGGGTCCTGCACCAGCTCGAGCCACTGGGCCAGCCAGCCGGAGGTGCGCGGGATGGCGAACAGCACCGTGAACATCTCCGGCGGGAACTGCAGCGCCTCGTAGATCAGGCCGCTGTAGAAGTCCACGTTGGGGTAGAGCTTCCGCTTGACGAAGTACTCGTCCTCGAGGGCGATCTTCTCGAGCTCCAGCGCGATCTGCAGGAGCGGGTTGACGCCGGTCACCTCGAACACGTCGTCGGCGGCCTTCTTGATGATCTTCGCGCGCGGGTCGTAGTTCTTGTACACCCGGTGGCCGAAGCCCATCAGGCGCTCCTTGCCGTTCTTCACACCCTCGATGAAGTCGGGCACCTTGTCGACCGAGCCGATCCGGCGGAGCATCCGCAGCACGGCCTCGTTGGCGCCACCGTGAAGGGGGCCGTAGAGCGCCCCGATGCCGGCGGTCACCGCGGAGTACGGGTCGACCTGCGTCGAGCCCACCGAGCGGACCGCGTTCGTCGAGGCGTTCTGCTCGTGGTCGGCGTGCAGGATGAACAGCACCTCGAGGGCGCGCACCAGGCGCTCGTCGGCGCTGAACTTCGGCTCGCTCATCTTGAACAGCATCGCGAGGAAGTTGGCGGCGTAGCCGAGGTCGTTGTCGGGGTAGATGTAGGGCTTGCCCTGTGCGTGACGGAACGACCACGCGCCGAGGGTCGGCATCTTGGCGATCAGCCGGACGATCTGCATGTGGCGGTTGTCGGCGTCGGAGATGTTGCGCGACTCGGGATAGAACGTCGAGAGCGCACCGACGGAGGCCAGCAGCATGCCCATCGGGTGGGCGTCGTACCGGAAGCCCTCCATGAAGCGGCGTACGTTCTCGTGCACGAAGGTGTGGTACGTGATCTCGTGCACCCACGAGTCGTACTGCTCCTTGGTGGGCAGCTCGCCGTGGATGAGAAGGTAGGCGACCTCGAGGTAGGTGGACTTCTCCGCGAGCTGCTCGATGGGGTAGCCGCGGTACTCGAGGATTCCCTTGTCGCCGTCGATGAAGGTGACCGAGCTGCGGCACGAGGCGGTGTTCACGAAGCCGGGGTCGTAGACCGCTAGCCCCGGGCTCTCCTCGTCGACGCGGATCTTGCCCACGTCGGCGGCCTTGATCGCGCCGTCCAGGATCGGGACTTCATACTGCTGGCCGGTCCGGTTGTCCCGGACGGTGAGGGTCTCGCCGGTCTTGGTGGCGCTGCCCGAGTTGGAATCAGTGGCCGTGCTGTCGGTCACGTCGGCTCCTCGCTGAGTCGGGACCGTCCTGGGCCCGTACGCGCGCCTTGGGTCCACGTGCGCATCGGGGGACGTCGTACTGTTAGGTCACAGGTAGTCCTGTCTAACTTATGCCGGAACTGTCCTGGGAGGGAAACCGGGGTCGTTTTGACCACGGGCGGAACCCGCCGGTAGTCTTGGCGGTCGCGGCATGTTCTGGCATGGGCTCCTCGCAGTCCGCTGTTTGGCCGCCACCCGGCTCGTGACACGGGCCGACAGACAACCGATTTCGATGAGAAGGCAAACAACCGTGCGTACGTACAGCCCGAAGCCCGCTGACATCCAGCGCGAGTGGCACGTCATCGACGCCACCGACGTGGTGCTCGGACGCCTCGCCGTCCAGACCGCGACGCTGCTTCGCGGCAAGCACAAGCCCACGTTTGCCCCGCACGTCGACGGTGGCGACTTCGTCATCATCGTCAACGCCGGGAAGGTCGCCCTGTCGGGCACCAAGTCCACCACCAAGATGGCCTACCGCCACTCGGGCTACCCGGGCGGCCTGTCGGCCACCCCGATCGGCGAGCTGCTCGACAAGGACCCGCGCCGGGCCATCGAGAAGGCCGTGTGGGGCATGCTCCCGAAGAACCGTCTCGGCCGCCAGATGCTGAAGAAGCTCAAGGTGTACGCCGGACCGGAGCACCCGCACCAGGCGCAGCAGGCCAAGCCGTTCGAGATCACCCAGATCTCCCAGTAACCAGTCCGCCGAGAACAGCAGTCGTTAAGTGAGGAACATTCGTGGCTGAGACCACCACCGAGGCCGTCGAGGAGACCTACGAGGTCAACGAGCAGGGCGTCGCCTACAGCTCCGAGAGCGCACCGTCCGAGGACGCTCCGGTTCGCCCCGCCACCATCGCCCCCGCCGCGGCCACCGGTCGTCGCAAGGAGGCGGTTGCCCGCGTGCGTCTCGTCCCGGGCACCGGGCAGTGGACCGTCAACGGCCGCACCCTCGACAGCTACTTCCCGAACAAGCTGCACCAGCAGGTCGTCAACGAGCCTTTCGTGACCACCGACCTGGTCGGCCGCTTCGACGTGATCGCCCGCATCCACGGCGGCGGCATCACCGGTCAGGCCGGGGCCCTTCGCCTCGGTGTGGCCCGTGCGCTGAACGCGGTCGACGTCGACGCGAACCGCCCCTCGCTCAAGAAGGCCGGTCTGCTCACGCGCGACGCCCGCGTCATCGAGCGCAAGAAGGCCGGTCTGAAGAAGGCCCGCAAGGCGCCTCAGTTCAGCAAGCGTTGATCCGCTACTTCCTGTAGTGGCACGCCTCTTCGGCACCGACGGTGTACGCGGGCTCGCGAACGGTCAGCTGACCGCCGAGCTCGCTGTCGACCTCTCGGTTGCAGCGGCGCACGTCCTCGGCGAGGCCGGTGTCTTCTCCGACAGTGTCGGACGAAGGGGCCGGCCCGTCGCCGTTGTCGGGCGTGACACCCGGATCTCCGGTCAGTTCCTCGAGGCCGCCGTCGTGGCCGGGCTGGCCTCCGCCGGTGTCGACGTACTCCTGCTCGGGGTCCTGCCCACGCCGGGTGTCGCCTATCTCACCGATGTGCTCGGTGCCGACCTCGGCGTGATGCTCTCGGCGAGCCACAACCCGATGCCCGACAACGGCATCAAGTTCCTCGCGCGGGGTGGCGTCAAGCTCGACGACGCGATCGAGATCGCGATCGAGAAACGCCTTCGTGAGCCCTGGGACCGGCCCACCGGTGGTGGCGTGGGCAGGGTGTCGACGTACGACGTGTCGGCGGAGCGTTACGCCGCGCACCTGGTGTCCACGCTGCCGCGCCGGCTCGGCGGTATCCGGGTGGTCCTGGACTGTGCTCACGGTGCCGCCTTCGAGGTCGGCCCGAAGGCGCTCGCCGACGCCGGGGCAGAGGTCGTCGCGATCTGTGCCGAGCCCGACGGCCTCAACATCAACGACGGTTGCGGCTCCACGCATCTCGAGGTGCTCCAGAAGGCCGTCCTCGAGCACGGAGCGGACGTCGGGTTCGCGCTCGACGGCGACGCCGACCGGTGCCTCGCGGTCGACCACGAGGGCAACGTCGTCGACGGCGACCAGATCCTGGCCGTGCTTGCGCTCTCGATGCGCGACGAGGGCCGGCTCCATGCGGACACGCTCGTGACGACCGTGATGAGCAACCTCGGCCTGGTCCGGGCGATGCGCAGCGAGGGCGTCGAGGTGCAGCAGACCAGGGTCGGCGACCGCTATGTCCTCGAGGCGATGAAGGCCGGCCGGTTCTCACTCGGGGGTGAGCAGTCCGGTCACGTCATCATGAGCGACCACGCCACGACCGGTGACGGCATCCTCACCGCGCTCCACGTCCTCTCCCGGATGGCCGACAAGGACGCCTCGCTGGCTTCGCTGGCCGGGGTGATGACGCGTCTACCGCAGGTGCTGGTCAACGTCCCGGACGTCGACAAGTCCCGTGCCGACGAGGACGCGCTGCTTGCGACCTCCGTCGCCGAGGCGGAGGCCGAGCTCGGCGATCGCGGCCGTGTCCTGCTCCGGCCCTCGGGCACAGAGCAGCTGGTCCGCGTGATGGTCGAGGCCACGACCGCCGACCAGGCGCAGGCGGTCGCCGACCGGCTCGCTGACGTGGTGCGCGAGCGCCTGGCGCTCTGAGACCCGCGACCCTGTCCTGATTCGGTGGGGGGACCCTCACCCGTCGGCCCAGGACCGCGGTCCTCGTCTCGGAAGCGCCCTGACTAGAGCACGCGCTGGAACATCGGCAGCACCGCGACCGGCTCGAACCCGAGCCGGTCGTTGATGTCGACCATGTTCTGGTTCACCTCCGCGTTCGACGTCACGATCTCCGACCGGTCCGGGAACATCTCCTGAAGCGCGACCAGGTTCGCCACCTTCACCGCGGTCCCGAGGCGGTGGCCGCGATGGCGCCGGTCCACGAGCGTGCCCCACTGCTGCACGCGCTGCGACGGGTCGGCCTTCACGACCAGGTCGCTGTAGGCGACCACCCGGTCGTCGGCCGTCAGGGCAACGGTGGCGAGCCGTGTCCGGCCGGTCGCCTCCAACCGCTTCTCGCTCTGCCGGAACGTTTCGGGGGTCATCGACTCCTCCTCGAAGTCGACGTCGCCGCTGGGCGCATCGGTCGCGAGCTGGTTGTGCACCTCGCAGTAGGACTCCAGGTAGCGCTCGGGGATGTCCGACGCGAACGTCTCCAGCCGGTAGTCGGCGTGGTGGGTCGACGCCTCGCGTGCCAGGTGCTCCAGCAGCGCTGCGGCCACCGGAAGCTCCAGGACGCGCACCACCTCGGTGTTGGCGATCGTGAAGCCGTTCTTCTCGGCGAAGCGACGGTAACCGTGGGTCTCCCGCTCCTCGAACCGGTACGACGACTCGGCCAGGAGGGTCGTGCGCCGTTCCTGTCGCAGCCGGTCCACGGCGTGCCGGACCATCAGCGACCCCGCTCCTCGCCGCCGGTGCCGAGGGTCGACCATGACGTGGGCGAACGCCTTGTCGGTGTTGTCCATCAACGGGAACTCGGCGAATCCGCCGCCCACCAGCACGTCACCGTCGAAGGCCGCGAACAGCTCGCCGCGCTCGGTGCTGTCCGGGTGCTCGAAGCGGGCGCGAAGCTCCTCGACGGACCACATCGACTCCCACGGCCGTTCGTGCAGCTCGGCCCGGCGACAGACCTCGTGGTAGCGGGCAAGGAGGTCTGCGTCGAAGGGGTCTACCGGGTGCACGTCCATGGGGCGACCGTAGGCAACCGGAGCGTGCCGCGCATCCGGTTTACACGGAGCCGACCTCGACGGGTCAGAGCTTGCGTAGCCGGACGTAGCGCACCGAGTGGTCGCCGTCCTTGCGCAGCACGAGCGTGGCGCGGCTGCGGGTCGGCTGCACGTTCTGCTTCAGGTTCGGGCCGTTGATGGTGTCCCAGATCCGGTGGGACTCCTCGACCGCCTCCTGCTCGGTGAGGCCGGCGTACTTCGAGAAGTAGGACGCCGGGTTCCGGAAGGCGGTCTCCCGCAGGCGCAGGAACCGGTTGGTGTACCACCGCCGGATGTCGTTGGTCGCCGCGTCGACGTACACCGAGAAGTCGAAGAAGTCGCTGATCGCGAGCCCGGTGCGCCCGTCCTCGCGCACGCGCGCGGGCTGGAGCACGTTGAGGCCCTCGATGATCACGATGTCGGGCCGCTTGATGACGACCTTCTCCTCGGGCACCACGTCGTAGATCAGGTGGGAGTACGTCGGCGCCTCCACCTCGTCCTTGCCGGACTTGATGTCCATCACGAACCGAAGGAGGGCCTTGCGGTCGTAGGACTCCGGGAACCCCTTGCGCGACAAGATGCCGCGGCGCTCGAGCTCGGCGTTGGGGTAGAGGAAACCGTCGGTCGTGACGAGCGACACCGACGGGTGCTCGGGCCAGTGCGCGAGCATCTGCTGCAGGACACGAGCGGTCGTGGACTTGCCCACCGCCACCGACCCGGCGAGACCGACCACGAACGGGGTCCGGGGAGGGTGCGGCCGGGCGAGGAACTCCTCCTGTGCGCGGTGGAGCGACCCGGCGGCCTTCACGTAGAGGCTCAGCAGCCGCGACAGTGGCAGGTAGACCTGGACCACCTCGTCGAGGTCGAGCTCGTCGCCGAGGCCGCGGACCCGGGCGATCTCCTCCGCGCTGAGCGGCTGCTCCGTCGCCGCCCCGAGCGCCGCCCAGGCGGCCCGGTCCAGCTCGACGTACGGCGAGGTCTCGCGGTCTCCGCCGTTGGTCTGCCCGCGGGGGATGCCCTGGGTATGCGGAGGAGCCATGGTCCGTATTGTTCCGCACCCCGTGCGGGCGGGGGACGCCAGTCCACGCCGGTAGGCTGGTGCGCATGTGTGGAATCGTTGGGTACGTCGGGCCGCAGCATGCTCAGGGCATCGTCATCGACGGCCTCAGGCGCATGGAGTACCGCGGGTACGACTCCGCCGGGATCGCTCTCGTGCACGACGCGAAGCTCGCCACCCAGAAGCGCGCCGGGAAGCTCGCGAACCTCGAGAAGGCCGTCGCCGACACCGCCCTGCCGGCGTCCTCGACCGGCATCGGGCACACCCGCTGGGCGACCCACGGCGCCCCCAACGACCGAAACGCGCACCCGCACCTCGGCCAGGAGTCCCGCGTCGCTCTGGTCCACAACGGGATCATCGAGAACTTCGCGGTGCTGCGAGCGGAGCTGGAGGCGGCTGGCCACGACCTGCGCTCGGAGACCGACACCGAGGTCGCGGCACACCTCCTGGAGCGGGAGGTCGTCACGGGTGCCTCGTTGACCGAGGCGATGCAGCGCGTCGCGCGGCGGCTCGAGGGCGCGTTCACGCTGGTCGCCGTCGACGCCGAGGACGCCGACCGCGTCGTCGCCGCCCGCCGCAACTCGCCCCTCGTCGTAGGTGTGGGTGAGGGGGAGAACTTCCTCGCCTCCGACGTCGCCGCCTTCATCGAGCACACCCGCGACGCGCTCGAGCTGGGTCAGAACCAGGTCGTCACGATCACACGCGACGCGGTCGCGGTCACCGACTTCGACGGCAACCCGGCGGAGGCCAAGCCCTACCACGTCGACTGGGACCTCTCGGCGGCGGAGAAGGGCGGCTACGACTGGTTCATGCGCAAGGAGATCTTCGAGCAGCCGCGGGCGGTCGCCGACACGCTGCTCGGCCGCCACGACGAGCAGGGAGCGCTCCAGCTCGACGAGATCCGGATCAGCGAGGAGGACCTCCGCGCGGTCGACAAGATCATCGTCATCGCATCCGGCACCTCGTTCTACGCCGGCCTCGTCGCGAAGTACGCCATCGAGCACTGGACCCGCATCCCGTGCGAGGTCGAGCTCGCGTCGGAGTTCCGCTACCGCGACCCGATCCTGACCCGGGACAGCCTCGTGGTCGCGATCAGCCAGTCCGGGGAGACCGCCGACACCTTGATGGCGATCCGGCACGCGCGGGAGCAACGGGCGAAGGTCCTCGCGGTCTGCAACACCAACGGCTCGACGATCCCCCGTGAGTCGGACGCCGTCATCTACACCCACGCGGGCCCGGAGATCGGGGTGGCGTCCACCAAGGGATTCACGACCCAGCTGGTCGCCTGCTACCTGCTCGGCCTGTACCTCGCTCAGGTCCGGGGCACCAGGTACGGCGACGAGATCGCGCAGGTCCTGGGTGAGATCGCGCAGATGCCCGCCAAGATCCAGGAGGTGCTCGACCGCGCGGAGGAGATGTACGCCCTCGGCCGCGAGCTCGCCGGGTCGCGCTCGGTGCTCTTCCTCGGCCGCCACGTCGGCTACCCGGTGGCTCTCGAGGGGGCGCTGAAGCTCAAGGAGCTCGCCTACATCCATGCGGAGGGGTTCGCCGCGGGCGAGCTCAAGCACGGTCCGATCGCCCTGATCGAGGAAGGTCTGCCGGTCTTCTGCGTCGTGCCGCCCAGGGGTCGCGACCAGCTCCACGACAAGATGGTCAGCGGCATCCAGGAGGTCCGGGCCCGAGGGGCTCGCACGATCGTCCTGGCCGAGGAGGGCGACGACGTGGTCACGCCCTACGCCGACCTGCTGTTCCGCCTCCCGAAGGTCTCGACGCTGCTGCAGCCTCTGCTGTCCGTCGTACCCCTCCAGCTGTTCGCGTGCGAGCTCGCCAGCCACAACGGCCTCGACGTGGACCAGCCGCGGAACCTCGCGAAGTCCGTCACGGTCGAGTAGGCCCGATGATCCTCGGCGTGGGCATCGACGTGGTCGACATCGGGCGTTTCGAAGAGGCCCTGGAACGGACTCCGACGCTGCGAGAACGGCTGTTCACCGAGCAGGAGCGGGACCGGCCCCTGGCCTCCCTCGCGGCGAGGTTCGCGGCCAAGGAGGCGCTCGCCAAGGCGCTGGGGGCACCCACCGGCATGCACTGGCACGACGCCGAGGTGGTCAGCGAGTCCAGCGGCAACCCGCAGTTCGAGATTCGCGGAAGCGTGCTCTCCCGCGCCAACGACCTCGGCGCGGCCACCGTGCACGTGTCGCTGTCCCACGACGCCGGCATCGCGTCGGCGGTCGTGATCCTCGAGTCCTAGGGGCCCCACCCTTGCGGGTCGTGTGGGTGAGGCCTCCCTATAGAGAGGCCTCGCCCACACGACCCGGCTCGGAGGAGCCGCCTACCCCCACTGCGCTCAGGTCGCGCGCGATCGCGGCCGGGTCGCGACGGAGCTCGAATGTCGTGCAGCGCAGGACGATCGACCCCTCGACGACCAGTCCGCGCTCACGAGGCATGTCGGCCGCCCAGTGCTCGACCTCCATGTGGAAGCCGCCGTCCACCTCCAGAACAACGACCCGTCCGTCAGGCAGTCGCCACTCGCAGTCGGTATAGCGCAATGCGCCGTTAGCGTCGCGGCGACGGACCTGCCGGTCGGGGAGCGGCAGGCCGCTTCGGCGACAGAGCGCGCCGATGTCGATCTCCGCATGGGACTGCGCTCCGCCCGCGATGTCAGCGAGGGTGCTACGGAACTGTTTGGCGCGGCGGAGCGGTCGCATCATGTCGAGCCAGAGAAGCAGGCTGTCGGGCGTCGTCAGTCGCTGTTGTACGACGGCTGCCAGCACGCCGTTGGCGGTCCGGGCAGAACGGGTGTAGCCCGCGAACAGCAAGACCGCGGGCTCGATCCGGCAGACCGGGGCACGCCTTCCCGGCAGCTTCATCGCCTCGATGTCGCGCCGGGTGCGGACGAAGTCGATGCCCTTCACCGGCGCCACGTCGGCGCTGTCAGGGACGAGGATCGTGATGTCGGGGCGCTCCCAGTTGCGGAGGCGTTGGATCTTTGCCGCGCTCAGGCCGCCAACGGCACAGCCGGGGCCGGCGTGGAGGATGCCGGTCCACGCCCGTTGGACCCAGGTGAGCTCGCCCGTCGTCGTACTGACCACCATGGGTGTGCGCACCACCCAGCGACGGGCGGCGACCTGGTGGCGCACGGTGTTGTGGTCGAGACCAAGGGCATTGAGCTGGCGGCGTGACACCATTCCCGCCTGGGAAGCGAGCAGCGCGGCGAGCTGCTGTGACTCCATCATGGCGACCACCTTGGCCGGGACCCGCCGAGTCGCGGGCCGCTCGTCCACAGGGACTCCGCCCTACGCAGGTCGTGTGGGTGGGGCCTCCGTATAGGGAGGCCTCACCCACACGACTCGCCTAGGGTGAGGGCATGCGCAGCGCTCACACCGTGGACGAGGTACGACGGGCGGAGGGC
Organism: uncultured Actinomycetota bacterium; assembly: GCA_963700955.1. Taxonomy (GTDB): domain Bacteria; phylum Actinomycetota; class Actinomycetes; order Propionibacteriales; family Nocardioidaceae; genus Nocardioides_C. Next base: position 36,166 of record CAVOZH010000007.1, read on the forward strand.
GAGCTGCTCGCGGCGCTTCCCGAGGGCGCCCTCATGCAGCGGGCCGCGGCCGGCCTGGCCTACGCCGTCCTCGACCTGCTGGGCAACGGTTACGGCCGCAGGGTGCTCCTTCTGGTCGGCTCAGGGGACAACGGCGGCGACGCGCTCTTCGCCGGAGCGATGCTCGCCCGCCGCGGCGTCGCGGTCGAGGCGCTCCTGCTCAGCCCTGACAACGCCCACGCGCTCGGGTCGAAGGCGTTGCGTCAGGCGGGCGGCCGCATGGTCGCGGACACCGATGCCGCCCAGATCCCCGACGTGGTGGTCGACGGGATCGTGGGCATCGGGGGCAGGGGCGGCCTGCGCGAGGACGCCGCCCGCGTCGTGTCGTCGCTGCAAGGTATTCCGTTCGTCGCCGTGGACGTGCCCTCGGGCGTGAACGTCGACACCGGCGAGGTCACGGGCCCCCACGTGGACGCCGCGGTGACCGTCACCTTCGGGACCCACAAGATCGCGCACCTCGTCGACCCCGCGGCTCGTGCCTGTGGCGCCGTGCACCTCGTGGACATCGGGCTCGACCTTCCCGTGGCGGAGGTCACCGCGCTTCAGGCCGAGGACGTGGCGGCGATGCTGCCGGTGCCGGGCGCCGCCGCGCACAAGTACTCCCGCGGGGTGGTCGGCGTCCGGGCGGGGTCCGAGCGCTACCCGGGTGCGGGCGTGCTGTGCACCTCGGGCGCTTCGACCGGCTTCGTCGGGATGGTCCGGTACGACGGGGGAGCGGCGGACCTCGTGCGCCAGGCGCACCCGGAGGTCGTGGCCGGGGCCGGCCAGGTGCAGGCATGGGTCGTGGGCTCCGGTGGCGGCGACGACGCGGGGGAGGCCCTGCGACTGTGTCGCGAGGACGGCGTGCCGCTCGTGGTCGACGCCGACGCCCTTGCCCACGTCACCGGGCCCCTCGTCGTACCGGCCCTGCTCACGCCCCACGCCGGCGAGCTGGCCCGGATGCTCGGGGTGGAACGCGAGGAGGTGGAGGCGGAACAGCTCAGGTTCGCCCGTCAGGCGGCCTCGCACTACGCAGCCGTCGTGCTCCTGAAGGGCCGGCACACGCTCGTCGCAGCACCCGACGGCCGGGTGCGGGTCTCGACCTCGGGCGTCCCCTGGCTGGCGACCGCCGGCTCGGGCGACGTGCTCGCGGGCCTGTGCGGCGCCCTGCTCGCCGCTGGCCTCGACCCGGTCGACGCGGGATCCGTGGGCGCTTGGCTGCACGGAGCGGCTGCCGCACACGCCGGTGGGGGCGGCCCGGTCACCGCGCCGGAGGTCGCGGCAGCGGTGCCGGTGGTGTCCCGCGCGCTGCTCCAGCGCTGAAGATGTCAAGATGTCACCGTCATGAGCACCCCTCCTCCGACGTCCGCGCGCGCTGAGATCGTCGTGGACCTCGACGCCGTGCGCCACAACGTGCGGACCCTCAAGGACCGGGTCGAGGGTCGCGCGCTCATGGTCGTGGTGAAGGCCGACGGCTACGGCCACGGCATGCTCGAGGTTGCTCGCGCCGCCCGCGAGGCCGGGGCCGACTGGCTGGGTGTCGCGGTGGTCGAGGAGGCGCTCGCCCTGCGCGCCGCGGGCGACACCGGCCCCCTGCTGACCTGGCTCGCCGTGCCTGGTGAGGACTTCCGGCCCGCCGTCGAGGCCGAGGTCGACGTCACCGCCTACACCGTGAGCCAGCTCGACGAGATCCGTTGCGCAGCCGAGGCGGCGGACGTCCGCGCGCGCGTGCAGCTGAAGATCGACACCGGTCTCTCCCGGGGTGGCTCGACGCAGGAGGCGTGGCCCGACCTCGTCGCCGCGGCCGTCGCGGCGGAGGCGTCCGGCGAGATCCGGGTGAGCGGGGTCTGGTCGCACTTCGCGTGCAGCGACGAACCCGAGCACCCCGCGAACGACGCCCAGGAGGAGGTCTTCCGCTGGGCCGTCGACCTGGCCGAGCAGTCGGGCCTCCGGCCGGAGGTGCGCCACCTGTGCAACTCCGCGGGTGCCCTGACCCGCCCCTCGTCGTGGTTCGACCTGGTTCGTTGCGGGATCGCTGCCTACGGCCTCACCCCGATGCCCGAGGTGGCGAGCTCCGGCGAGCTCGGCCTGGTCCCGGCCATGACGGTCCAGGGCAGGCTCGCGGTGGTCAAGGAGGTGCGCGCCGGCTCGGGGGTCTCCTACGGCCACACCTACGTCGCTGCCCACGACACGACGGTCGGTGTGGTGCCGGCCGGCTACGCCGACGGCATCCCGCGGCACGCCTCGTCGAAGGCGCCGGTCCTCGCCGCCGGGCAGGTCCGCCCGATCGCCGGACGGGTCTGCATGGACCAGTTCGTGCTCGACCTGGGGGATGCCGACGCCGCCGCGGGCGACCCGGTGGTGCTGTTCGGGCGCGGCGAGCACGGCGCACCGACCGCTCAGGACTGGGCGGACGCCTGCGGCACCATCAGCTACGAGATCGTGACGCGCATCGGAGGACGCATGCAACGCAGGTACGTCGGAGCCGGCACATGAGCGCCCGACGGAAGTGCTCGCTCCGCTCACCCTTCCGCGAGGACCCCGCATGAGCACGCGCCGCAGGCTTCTCGGGGTTGCGGCCGCCGCAGCCGGCACGCTCGTCGCAGGTGGCACCGCGGCCGCGCTCGCGCAGCGGCGCGCGGTCCGGAAGCGCCGGGCGCAGTCGACGTCCCGGGACGAGTTCGGCAGCCTGCGCTCCGAGCCGGTGCGGGTGACGACCACCGACGGGATCCGCCTCCACGCGGAGGTCGACGAACCCGACGACGCGACCGGCCGGCCGGCGATCGTCTTCGTGCACGGGTACGCCCTCAACCTCGACTGCTGGCACTTCCAGCGCGAGCACTTCCGCGGCTCGCACCGCCTGGTGTTCTACGACCAGCGCTCGCACGGGCGGTCGGACCGCTCCCCGTCCGGCAACGCGACGATCGACCAGCTCGGGCGCGACCTGAAGTCCGTCATCGAGCAGCTCGTGCCCGTCGGCCCGGTGGTCCTCGTCGGACACTCCATGGGCGGGATGACGATCATGTCGCTCGCCGACCACCACCCCGAGCTGTTCGGCGACCGGGTCGTCGGCGTGGGCCTGGTGTCGACGACGGCGGGAGGCCTCAAGACGCACCGCGTGCTCGGCCCGTACCTTCCCGACCGGCTGATGCGGGAGATCACGCCGCGCGCCATGGCGCTGCTGGCTCGTGCCCCCGGGCTCGTGGACGGCGCCCGTCGTACCGGGTCCGACATCGGCTTCCTGGTCACCAGCAAGATGGCCTTCGGGTCGGAGGTCCCCACGCCGTACGTGGAGTTCGTCGACGAGATGCTCGCGCAGACCCCGTTCGAGGTGATCGCGGAGTTCTTCCCGAACTTCGACCAGCTCGACAAGTTCTCCGTGCTTCACGCGTTCGAGAAGGTCCCCACCACCATCATCTGCGGCACCGAGGACGTGCTCACCTCGATCGGGCACAGCCGCAAGATGGCCTCGCGGATCCGTGGCGCGCAGCTCCTCGAGATCCCGGACTCGGGCCACATGGTGATCCTCGAACGCGGCAAGCAGGTCAACACCGCCCTCGAGCGGATGATCGCGGAGGCCTCCTCCGAGGAAGTCGCATGACGGAGAAGGTGGTCCCCGGCGCCCTGGTGGTGCACGAGGTGGGTCCCGAGCGCGCCGATGACGTGCTCCGCGTCGTGCACGCCGCGTTCGGCGCTCGTCCCGTCCTCGAGCCGCCCTCCACGGCGACCGACGAGACGGTCGACTCCCTGGCCGTGGCGCTCGCAGCCCACCGGGGCCTGCTTGCCGTCGACGGAGGGACCCCGGTCGGGGCGATGCTGCTCGAGCCGGACGGGCACCTGCTGCGGATGCGCCGCGTGTCGGTCGACCCGGAGGCCCAGAGCTCGGGCGTGGCCGGTGCGATGGTCGGGACCGCCGAGCGCATCGCGGCAGACAAGGGGTACGACGGTCTGGTGCTCGGCGCTCGCGCGGAGCTGCCCGCGACGGTCGACTTCTGGCACCACCTCGGCTACGACGAGCTGACCCGTGAGGGCACCTGGCTCACCATGGCGAAGGCGCTGCCTGTCGAGATCACGGCTACCACGTCGGAGGACACCTGGGCGCTGGGCGAGCGGCTCGCGAAGGTGCTCCGCGCCGGTGACCTCGTGATCCTCAGCGGCGACCTGGGCGCGGGGAAGACGACGTTCACCCAGGGCCTGGGCAAGGGGCTGGGGGTGCGGGGCCAGGTCACCTCGCCGACCTTCGTCATCTCGCGCGTCCACCCATCCCTCCACGACGGTCCGCCGCTCGTCCACGTGGACGCCTACCGGCTCGGTGGCATCGACGAGCTCGACGACCTCGACCTCGACACCTCCCTCGACGACGCGGTGACAGTGGTGGAATGGGGCGAAGGGGTCGCCGAGGGTCTTGCCGAGACCCGGCTCGAGGTGACCATCCTCCGCGCCCGGGGCGACGACCCGCTGAGCGAGCACGACCCGCGGCATCTGCGGTTCACGCCCGTGGGCGCACGCTGGATCGGTGCCGGGCTGCACGACGCCCTCACGTAACCTCGACTCGTGCTTCTCGCCTTCGACACCGCAACCCCTGCCGTCACCGTCGCCTTGTACGACGGTGAGCAGGTCGTCGCGGAGCGCACCACGGTCGACGCCATGCGTCACGGCGAGCTGCTCGCTCCGGAGATCAGCTCCGTGCTCGTGGAGGCCGGCCTCGTGCGCCAGGACCTCACCGCCATCGCCGTGGGGGTCGGGCCTGGGCCGTTCACCGGTCTCAGGGTCGGCCTGATGACGGCCCGGACCCTCGCCGCGGTCCTCGAGATCCCGGTCTACGGCGTCTGCACGCTCGACGTGCTCGCCGCCGAGGCGGTCGACACCGGCACGGTCGACGGGCCGTTCCACGTCGCGACCGATGCCCGCCGCAAAGAGGTGTACTGGGCGTCGTACGACGCCGACGGCACCCGGCTCAGCGGGCCGGAGGTGCTCAAGCCGGCCACGGTCGCCACCGACGGACCGGTCGTGGGTCGCGGCGCTGTCCTGTACCCCGAGGCGTTCCCCGACGGCCGCGGTCCCGTGAACCCGGCCGCCGGTGTCCTCGCCCGTGTCGTCGCCGAGGAGCGGGTGGAGCTCTACGACCCCGAGCCGATGTACCTCCGGCGTCCCGACATCGCCGAGCCGCACAAGCCCAAGCGGGTCTCGTGAGGCTCCGCCCCGCCACCTCGGAGGACGCGCCTGCCCTCGCGGCGCTTGAGACGGAGCTGTTCGGGGTCGACGCCTGGTCCGAGCCTGCCGTGCTGAGCGAGGTCGAGGGGGCGGGCCGCCACGCGGTCGTCGCCGTGGACGGCGACCAGCTCTTGGGCTACGCGGTCATCATGGGGTCCGGCGACGTCGTGGACCTGCAGCGGATCGCCGTGTTCCCCGACCGCCAGCGCCAGGGGATCGCGCGGACGCTGCTCGACGAGGCGCTGGCCCGGGCGGCCGCCGGCGGGGCGCACCGCGTGCTGCTCGAGGTGAGCGCCTCGAACGCGGCCGCGCTCGCGCTCTACGCCGCCGCCGACTTCGTGGAGATCGACCGCCGTCGCAGGTACTACCGCGACGGCACCGACGCCGTGGTCATGCGGCGCTCGTTGGGGCGCGCTGCCTGCGGCGGGAGAGGATAGGGACATGGCGAACATCGACGGGCCCCTCGTGCTCGGCGTCGAGACCTCCTGTGACGAGACCGGCGTCGGGATCGTGCGCGGGCACGACCTGCTCGCCGACGCCGTCGCCTCGAGCGTCGAGGAGCACGCCCGCTTCGGCGGTGTCGTGCCCGAGGTCGCCTCGCGCGCGCACCTCGAGGCGATGGTGCCCACGATCGAGCGGGCCTGCGACACCGCCGGTGTCTCGCTGAACGACGTCGACGCGATCGCCGTCACCAGCGGGCCCGGGCTCGCAGGTGCGCTGCTCGTCGGCGTGGCCGCGGCCAAGGCACTTGCGATCGGGCTGGGCAAGCCGATCTACGGCGTGAACCACCTCGCCGCACACGTCGCGGTCGACCAGCTCGAGCACGGGCCCCTGCCCGAGCCGTGCGTGGCGATGCTGGTCAGCGGCGGGCACTCCTCGCTGCTCAAGGTCGAGGACGTCACGACCGGCGTCGAGCCGCTCGGTGCGACCATCGACGATGCCGCCGGCGAGGCCTTCGACAAGGTGGCCCGGCTGCTCGGACTGCCCTTCCCGGGTGGGCCGTACGTCGACAAGGCCGCGCGGTCGGGCAGCTCTGTGGCGATCGACTTCCCGCGCGGCCTGACCTCGGGCCGCGACCTGCAACGCCACCGCTTCGACTTCTCGTTCTCCGGTCTGAAGACCGCCGTTGCCCGGTGGGTCGAGGCGCGGGAGCGCTCGGGGGAGCCCGTCCCGGTGAACGACGTCGCGGCGTCCTTCCAGGAGGCGGTGTGCGACGTGCTGACCCGCAAGGCGATCGACGCGGCCGTCGTACACGGCATCGAGGACATCCTCATCGGCGGCGGGGTCGCGGCGAACTCCCGGCTCCGGGTGCTGGCGGAGGAGCGCGCCGCCGCGAAGGGCATCCGGGTGCGGGTCCCACGACCGGGCCTGTGCACGGACAACGGCGCGATGGTCGCAGCGCTCGGCTCGGAGCTCGTCATCCGCGGCCGCATGCCGTCGGAGCTCGACCTCCCGGCCGACTCCAGCATGCCGATCACCACGATCGTCGCCTGAGGCGCCGGCGGGGGGCTTTCCCGAGGGACCTGGGAGACCTGGGGCCGACCGCGCTCAGGGCCGGGTGCCGAGGTGGAAGGCCGGCGTCATCTCCTCGCCGGGCTGCGGGTCGGCGGCCAGCTCCATGCTGCCGTCGAGCCCGAGCCGCACGAGCATCCACTGTCCGTCCCGGAACATCTCGGCGAGGACGTGGCTGTCGTCCTCCCAGGTGACCGGCGTGGCCACGATCGACCTGTCGTTCCTGGCCTTGGCGAACCGGACGACCACGTCCTTCGACGAGGCATCGATCAGCGCGACCTGTCCGCCTCCGGACCCGTCGCCGTACGCGTCGGTGCCGACGACGTACCTCCCGTCTGGGCTGAACTGGCCCAGCGCGAAGTCGCAGGTCTTCCACAGTGACCTGCCGGCGGCCGGGTCGAGCACCGACCAGCAGGAGCCGGTGTCGGAGGACGAGGTCTGCCCGGACACGAGGCCCGAGACGTCGGAGGCGCCGCGCGCTGCGATCAGTCCGGGGACCGCCTGGATCCTGCCGTCCGGAGTGGCCAGCTCCACCTTCGGGTCGGTGCCGTAGGTCTCGACCACCACGGTCCGGTCACCGAGCATCCCCACCGGGTTCACCTGCTCGCCGGCGGGCGTGCGCCAGGTGAGCTTCTCGTTGCCGGGGCCTTCGACCGTCAGCGTGCCCGAACCGCTTGGGTCGGGCGAGAAGTGGGCCACGTGCTGTCCGTCTGCGGTGACCGCGAGCCGGTCGGCGCCCGGTGCGGACTCCGTCGGGTGGCCGTTGCCGTCGAGCCAGGTCACCTTCCACTCGCCCTCCTTGAAGGACGTGCCCATCCACCCGCCCCCGAACGGCAGGATCGCGTGGTACTCGTTGTCGAGATCCAGCGTGGACGCGTCCGACTCGTGCAGCACCGTGCCGACGACGTACGGGATGGCGGGCGCGGCGCCTTGCGTCAGTCCCTCCGAGGTCAGCACCACGTCGCCGACCGGAGTCGGGGCGGGCCTGGGCGTCGGCTCCGTAGTCCGGCTCGGGCTCGGGCTCGGGCCCGGGACGGCCGGTCCGGGAGCCGTGTTGTTCGTGCCCGTCACCGTGAGGGCGGTGGGCACCGCGATCGACAGCACCACCGCGGCGACGGCACCGGCGAGGACCTGGCGGCGGCGCTGCATCCTGCGGGCGCTGCGACGGACCGCGTCGAAGCCGATCGGGTGTCCGCCGATGTCGGCGGAGCGCTCACGCAGCTCCCGGGTCAGGAGGTCCTTCTCGTCCGGGTTGCTCATGATGCCTCCTCTCCGTCGCGGCTCAGTAACGGCCGGGTGTGCACGCGTTCACGCAGGGCGGCGAGCGCCCGGCTCGCCTGCGACTTCACGGTGCCGACCGAGATGCCGAGGATGTCGGCGACCTCGGCCTCGCTCAGGTCCTCGTAGTAGCGGAGCACGACGACGGCCCGCTGCTTGCGCGGCAGCGTCTGCACGAAGTCCCACAACGCTGACTTCTCGCCGTGGTCAGGGCGGTCGGTGACGTGGACGTGATCGGGAAGGGCGTCGGTGGTGACCTCCTTGCGCTTCCACGCGCGGCGCCACAGCGAGTTGTTCTCGTTGACCATGATCCGCCGGACGTAGCCGTCGAGCATCTCGCGTTTCTGCACCTTGTCCCACGACAGGTAGAGCTTCGCGAGAGCGGTCTGGACGAGGTCCTCGGCGCTGTGCCGGTCGCCGGTGAGGAGGTACGCCGTCCGGAGCAGGCTGGGCTGACGGGCGGACATGTACTCCTCGAACTCCGCGTCACGCGCAGCCGACCTGCTCCGATCCATGCCTCCGACTGCCCCTGTCTCGACCACGAGCTCCACGTCCCTCTCACCATCCTCTCCGCTTTCCTGACCCCAAGACGCGATTTCCCCGCGGCGGGTTGCATCGGGTCGTTGGGCAGGATGGGTCCGTGCTCGAGACCCTGTTCGCCGTCGCCCTGCTCGTGGCCGGTGCCGTCCTCCTGACCGCCGGCGCCGAGGCGTTCGCCGAGCACATCACCGAGGCGGCCTCTCGCATGGGTGTCAGCGTGCTGGCGCTCGGTGTGCTCCTGGCCGGGGCCGAGCCGGAGGAGGCGGTCACGGCGATGCTCGCCTCGGGGCAGGGCCACCCGGCACTGGCCGCGGGCGACGCGATCGGGGCGAACCTGGTGATCCTGACCGTGGCGGTCGGCCTCGCGGCCCTTCTGGCACCACTGCCGGTCAGTCGCCGCGTGGCGCAGTACGCCGGTGCGGCTGCCGCCGCCGGCCTGCTCGCCGTGGTCCTCATGTGGAACGGGGTGCTCGGCCGCGGAGAGGGAATCGTGCTGGTCCTCGCCTACGTCGCGGGCGTGATCTGGGTCTGGCGTCGTGAGAAGCAGCCGCCGGTCATCGGCGAGATGGCCGAGGTCGCCGAGGAGGCGGAGCAGGATGACCTTCAGGAGGAGCCGTCCCGGGCGCTGGTGCTCGTACTGCTCGGCCTGCTCGGCATGGTGGCCGGTGGCTTCCTCGCCGTCCGGGGCGCCGAGGGGCTCGTCGCCGCGTTCGGCGCGACCGAGTCGGTCGTCGGCCTGACCGTCCTGGCTCTTGCGACCAGTGCGGAGATGCTGGCGCTCGTCGTCGCCGCCCACCGTCGCGGGGTCACGGAGATCGCGCTCGCCGGCGCGGTCGGGTCGGTGGCCTACAACGCCACGGTGTCCCTCGGCCTCGCCGCCGTGGTGAACCCACTCCTCCTCGGGCGCAGCACACCGGTCCTGACCGTCGGCGTGGTCACGGCGGCCCTCCCTCTGCTGCTCCTCGCCGGCCGTCGTACCGGCGCCCTGCCTCGCGCGCTCGGCCTGCTGCTGGTCGCGGCGTACATCGGCTCCACCGCCTGGCTGTTCAGCCTCTGAGCGCTTCGACCCACTCAGTAGGGTGACGAGAGTCCAGTCGTTCGAGCAGCGGAGGCGCACGTGCAGCAGGTCCGAGGAGTCGTCGCGAGGTCCAAGGGAGCCCCGGTCGAGGTGGTCACGATCAACGTCCCCGACCCGGGTCCCGGCGAGGCCGTCGTGAAGGTCCAGACCTGCGGTGTCTGCCACACCGACCTGCACTACCGCGAGGGCGGCATCAACGACGAGTTCCCGTTCCTGCTCGGCCACGAGGCCGCCGGCGTCGTCGAGGCCGTGGGCGACGGAGTCGAGAACGTCGCGCCCGGTGACTTCGTGATCCTCAACTGGCGCGCGGTGTGCGGCAACTGCCGAGCCTGTGACCGCGGCGAGCCGTGGTACTGCTTCGCGACCTTCAACGCCGGCCAGAAGATGACGCTCGAGGACGGCACCGAGCTCTCCCCGGCCCTGGGCATCGGGGCCTTCGCGGACAAGACCCTCGTCCACGCGGGTCAGTGCACCAAGGTCGACCCGTCGGCCGACCCGGCCGCGGTCGGCCTGCTCGGCTGCGGCGTGATGGCCGGCATCGGCGCCGCGATCAACACCGGCCAGGTCACCAGGGGCCAGTCCGTGGCCGTCATCGGATGCGGTGGAGTGGGCGCCGCTGCGGTCGCCGGCTCGCGCCTCGCAGGGGCCTCGAAGATCATCGCCGTCGACCTCGACGACAGGAAGCTCGAGTGGGCCAAGGGCATGGGCGCCACGCACACCGTGAACAGCAAGGACACCGACCCGGTCGAGGCGATCCAGCAGCTGACAGGAGGCTTCGGCGCAGACGTGGTGATCGACGCCGTCGGCCGGCCGGAGACCTGGGAGCAGGCGTTCTACGCCCGCGACCTCGCCGGGACGGTCGTGCTCGTAGGGGTCCCGACGCCGGACATGAAGGTCCCCGACATCCCGCTGCTCGACTTCTTCGGCCGGGGCGGCTCCCTGAAGTCGAGCTGGTACGGCGACTGCCTGCCCTCCCGCGACTTCCCCATGCTCGTGGACCTGTACCAGCAGGGCAGGCTCGACCTCGACGCCTTCGTGAGCGAGCGGATCGGTCTCGACGAGGTGGAGAAGGCCTTCGAGCGCATGCACCACGGCGACGTACTCCGTTCGGTGGTGGTGCTGTGATGAGCGCCCGCATCGACCACACCACCACCAGCGGCACCTTCAGCCTCGACGGGCAGACCTTCGAGGTGGACAACAACGTCTGGGTGGTGGGCGACGACCGCGAGTGCGTGGTCATCGACGCGCCGCACCACGTCGACCGGATCCTCGACCTCGTGGGCGACCGGCTCGTGAAGGCGATCCTGTGCACCCACGCCCATGACGACCACGTCCGGGCCGCACCCCATCTGCGCAGGGAGACGCAGGCGCCGATCTTCCTGCACCCCGACGACCGGCCGGTCTGGCACCTGACGCATCCCGACGAGCTGTGGGACGTCGACCTGGCCGACGGCCAGGTGATCGAGGTCGCCGGCACGCGGCTGGTGACCATGCACACCCCCGGGCACGCCCCCGGAGCGGTCTGCTTCTACGCCGCGGAGCTCGGCTGCGTCTTCACCGGTGACACGCTCTTCAACGGCGGGCCCGGCGCGACCGGCCGATCGTTCAGTGACCACGACACGATCGTGGCGTCGATCCGGGAGCGGCTGTTCACGCTGCCGGACGACACGGTCGTGCACACCGGGCACGGTGAGGACACCACGATCGGAGCGGAGAAGGCCGCCCTCGGCTGACCCGCCCGGCCAACCCGGTCAGAGCCGCTCGAGCGCCTCGCGCATGCCCTGCTCGGCCTCGTCGCCGAGCTTCTTGAACGCCGGACCGAGCAGGGGAGCGACCAGCTTCGCCAAGCCCTTGAACTCGAACTCCGCGGTGTAGGTCACCTCCGTGCCGGTGGGTGTCTCGCGGAAGGTCATCGTGTCGTGGGCCACGACCGTCTGGTTCTCGCCCCGCAGCGCGAACACCTGGTCCGGCACGACCTGCTCGACCACGTAGGTCAGCTCGGTCTTGCGCCCGAAGAACTTCGACGTGTTGCGGTACGCCGTACCCACGTTCCCGTCGCCGCTGGTGCGCACGGTCTCGACCGTCCCCGGGTCCCACTCGTTCGTGGTCGTGAAGTCGCGGAGGTAGGCGAAGACCTGCCCCACCGGGCGGTCCACTGAGACGGTGCGACGGATCGTGGTCATCTGGCCAAGGTACCCAGACGCCGGTCGCCAGGAATCGCCTCGATAGGGGGCCGCGGACTAGGGTCGAGCGTCACATGGTTGAACGTCCGGACAGGGGGAACGAAGCACCGTGATCGCGACCTATCGCCTGCAGCTCCATGCCGGCTTCACGTTCTCCGACGCCGAGACGCGAGTTCCGTACCTCGCCTCGCTCGGTGTCACGCACCTCTACCTCTCCCCGGTCCTGAAGGCGGTGCCCGGGTCCGAGCACGGGTACGACGTGCTCGACCACACCCGGATCAACGACGAGCTGGGCGGTGAGCAGGGGCTCCTCTCGCTGGCCGAGACGGCCAGGGCGCACGGCCTCGGCATCGTCGTGGACGTGGTCCCGAACCACATGGCGATCGTCGCGCCGCAGTACGCCAACGCCCCGCTGTGGGAGACGCTGCGGGACGGCCGCGAGGCCGCGACCGCCCACTGGTTCGACATCGACTGGGAGGCCGGGGACGGCAAGCTCGGCCTGCCGATCCTGGGTGGGACCCTCGAGGACGCGCTCGACGCCGGCGAGATCACGCTCGACGAGTACGACGGCCAGCCGGTCGTGCGCTACTTCGACCACGTGTTCCCGGTGGCGCGAGGCACCGAGGGCGACGACGTCGCGCAGGTCCTCGCGCGGCAGCACTACCTGCTGGCCAACTGGCGCGACAGCGACGCGATGCTCAACTACCGGCGCTTCTTCGACGTCACCGAGCTGATCGCGGTCCGCGTCGAGCTGCCCGACGTGTTCGAGGCCACCCACCGGCTGCTGCTCGACCTGAACCGCCGCGGCGTCATCGAGGGGTTCCGCATCGACCACCCCGACGGCCTGGCCGACCCGGAGGGCTACCTCCAGATGCTCCGGGAGGCGACCCTGCCCGGCACCGGCATCTGGGTCGAGAAGATCCTCGAGGGGGAGGAGCGGCTGCCGCGGTCATGGCCGTGCGACGGCACCACCGGCTACGACGCGATGAGGGCGGTCACAGCCGGACTGGTCGACCCCACCGCGGCGCCGGTGCTCGACGAGTGCTGGGTGGAGGCCGGCGGAGGGCTCGACCTCGAGCACGCTGTCGAGCGGGCCAAGCGCAAGGTCGTCGACGAGCTCCTTGGCCCCGAGGTCCAGCGGTTGACCCGCCGGGCCTGCGACGCGCTCCCGGAGCTCGACGAGGACCGCACCCAGGACGCCGTCGTGGAGCTCCTGGTGGCGAGCGAGGTCTACCGCGCCTACATCCGGCCCGACGAGCGGCTCTCGCCGCTGGCGCGCAAGAGACTCAAGCAGGCACGCGAGGAGGCGGTCGCCGCCCGACCCGACCTGGAGCGCGAGCTCAACGCGCTCGCCGACCTCGCGAGGGGCGACAACGCCGAGGACGACCACTCCCTGGACTTCGCGATCCGGCTCCAGCAGACGTGGGGCCCTGTCATGGCCAAGGGCATCGAGGACACCACGTTCTACCGCTGGCACCGGCTCGTGGCGCTGAACGAGGTCGGCGGCGACCCGCGAGTCCTCGAGGACGCCGACGCCGGCATCCTCCACACCTGGGCGGCCTACCAGCAGGAGGCCTGGCCGCTGGGGATGACCGCGCTGTCCACCCACGACACCAAGCGCAGCGAGGACGTGCGGGCCCGCCTGCTGGCGGTCGCGCAGGACACCATCGCCTGGGAGGACTGCTCGAAGGCCTTCCGCGACGCGGCGGACGAGGCCGGTGTCGACCGGCCCACGGCGCACCTGCTCTGGCAGACGATGGTCGGGGCCGGGCCTCTGCCGCAGGACCGGCTGCACGGGTACCTCGTCAAGGCGATGCGCGAGGCAAAGCGGCACACCGCCTGGGTGGACGGCAACGAGGAGTACGAGTCGCGCGTGCTTGCCCTGGCCGACCAGGCGGCCGCACCGGGGCCGCTGCGTGCGGTGGTCGACGAGGCGGTGCTGGAGAACCAGGACGGCATCCGCGCGACAGTGCTCTCCCAGAAGCTGATCCAGCTGCTCCTGCCCGGCACCGCGGACACCTACCAGGGCTGCGAGGTCGTCAACCTCTCGCTCGTGGACCCCGACAACCGTCGGCCGGTCGACTACGACGCTCTCGAGGACCGCCTCGCACGCCTGGAGAAGGAGGCCCCGATCTCCCTCGACGACGAGAAGCTCCTGGTCACCTCCCGGGCGCTGAGGGTACGTCGGGAGCTGCGCGACTGCTTCGGGGACAAGGCCACCTACGAGCCGCTGACCACGAGCACGGAACACGCCCTGGGGTTCGTGCGCACCGGACGGGTTGCCGCCGTGGCGACCCGGGCCCCGCGCCGCCTCGTCGACGGCGGCGGTTGGAAGGACCACACGGTCAACCTGCCCGAAGGCGTCTGGCGCGACGAGCTGACCGGGCGGCTGCACTCCGGGGGCCGCGAGGTGCGCTGCGCCGACCTGTTCGCGCAGCTGCCCGTCGCCCTGCTGGTCGCTCGCTGACGAGGAGACGTAGATGCTCGAGTTCACCGTGTGGGCGCCCCACGCCGAGTCCGTAGAGCTGCTGCTGCCGCAGACGCGGAAGCCGATGACCAAGGGCGAGGAGGGTCACTGGCACGTCGCGGTCGAGGTCGACCCGGAGACGGCGTACGCCTTCTCGCTGGACGGCGGCGACCCCCGCCCCGACCCGAGGGGCCTGCGGCTGCCCGACGGTCCACACGGCTGGTCCCAGCTGTTCGACCCCGCCGAGTTCGCGTGGACCGACGCCCGTTGGGGCGGCGTGGACCTCGAGGGCGCGGTGATCTACGAGCTGCACGTGGGCACGTTCACCCCCGAGGGCACCCTGGACGCCGCAGCCGAGCGGCTCGGCCATCTCGTCGACCTCGGTGTGACGCTGGTCGAGCTGATGCCGCTCGCGCCCTTCCCGGGGACGCACGGCTGGGGGTACGACGGCATCGCGCCGTACGCCGTGCACGAGGTGTACGGCGGGCCGGCCGCTCTCCAGCGCTTCGTGGACGCCGCGCACGCCCGAGGGCTCGGGGTCTGCCTCGACGTGGTCTACAACCATCTCGGCCCCGACGGGAACTACCTCGGCGAGTTCGGCCCCTACCTGACCGAGACGCACCACACCCCCTGGGGCGCGGCGCTCAACCTCGACGCGCCGGAGAGCGAGCCGGTGCGGCGCTGGGTCCTCGACAGCGTGCGGCAGTGGTTCCGGGACTTCCGGGTCGACGCGCTCCGCCTCGACGCGGTGCACGAGCTCCACGACGACCGGGCGGTGCACGTGCTCGAGGAGATGTCCCGCGAGGTCGACGACCTGTCCATGCGAGAAGGCCGGCGCATGTGGCTCATCGCCGAGTCCGACCGCAACGACCCCCGCACGGTCACCCCGCGTGGCCGGGGTAACGCGATCGGCGGGCTCGGTCTCCACGCGCAGTGGGCCGACGACGTACACCACGCCCTGCACGTGGCGCTGACCGGTGAGACGCAGGGCTACTACGCCGACTTCGACCGTCCGGCGGCGTTGGAGAAGGTGATGCGCTCGCCGTTCTTCCACGACGGCACCTGGTCTTCGTTCCGTGGTCGCCGCCACGGCCGGCCGGTGGACGCTGCCTCGGTGCCCGGGTGGCGGTTCGTGGCGTCTCTGCAGACTCACGACCAGGTCGGCAACCGTGCCACCGGCGACCGGATCTCGGCGACGCTGCCGCCGGGCCTCCTCGCCTGTGGCGCTGCGTTGCTGTTGACCTCGCCGTGGACGCCGATGCTGTTCATGGGGGAGGAGTGGGGCGCGAGCACCCCCTGGCAGTACTTCACCGACCACACCGATGCCGACCTCGGCGAGGCCGTGCGGCAGGGACGGCGCTCGGAGTTCGCCTCGCACGGCTGGGACCGTGACGAAGTGCCGGACCCACAGGACCCCTCGACGTTCGAGGCGTCGAAGCTCGACTGGTCGGAGGTCACGACGGGCGACCACGCGCGGTTGCTCCGGTGGTACCGCGACCTGATCCGGGTTCGCCGCGAGCGGCGTGACCTCCGCGACCCGCACCTCGACCAGGTCCGGTCCGGTCAGGATCAGGGGAGCGGGCTCTTCGTCGTCCAGCGCGGCGAGCACCAGGTGCTCGTGAACCTGACGGATGAACCGCGCAAGACCGAGGCACAGGGCAAGGTCCTGCTCAGCTGGGAGCCCGGTGTCGAGCTCAACGACGGGGAGGTCGACGTGCCTGCCCGCTCCGCGCTCATCGTGGCGCCGTGAGGGCGACGGTCCGGTCGACCCGATGCGGGTTGACGCCTGCTCCATGCTCTGTGGACCCGGCTGAGAGGATTGACGGATGACCGCGAGGAGAACTACCGCGGCGTTGCTCGGTGCCGGCCTCCTGCTTGCCTCGTGCTCCAGCCACGGGGACACGGCAGCCGGAGACAAGGCGATGCAGTCATCGGCGACCACACGGATTGGGTCAGGGGCGCCGTCGCCGTCGAGCGCCGACCCGTCCGGCAGGCAGACGTCGGCGGCAGGCAGCAGGCTGGCCGGTGATCCGCCGGCCACCATCGACGGCGGCTGGGGACCCACTCGTGCGGAGCTGCGCCGTGCGCTGGGGATCGCGGCAGGGATGCCACTGCCGTCCCTGGCCGGTCAGGTGATCGTCGCGCGGTACGACGGGCATCGGGCGCCGACCGCACTCGTCAACGGCCTGCACCTCGGTGGTGTGATCGTCATGTCGGACAACATCGTCAGCACCGCGGCGCTACGTCGCAGCAACCAGACGTTGCAGACCTCGGCACGCCAGGCCGGCCGCCGGTGGCCGTTGTTCATCGGTGTCGACCAGGAGGGCGGGATCGTCGAGCGGGTGAAGGACCGTGCCACGCGGTTCCCCACCTTCATGAGCGCGGGTGCCGCCCGCGACGCCGGACTGACCCGACGTGCCGCCTCCGCCAGTGGCGCCGAGCTGGTGAACCTCGGGTTCAGCGCCGTGTTCGCACCCGACGGCGATGTCACCTCCGGCCCGAGCGACCCCACCATCGGGTCGCGCTCCGCGGGCAGCCGGCCCAACCTGGTCGGACGCCAGATGAGCACCGCCGTGAAGGGCTACCTCTCGGCAGGGATCCTGCCGGTCATCAAGCACTTCCCCGGCCATGGCTCGGTGCCCGCGGACAGCCACGTCGTGCTGCCCGTGCAGCACAAGACATTGCCGGAGCTGCGCCGCAGCGACCTCGTGCCGTTCCGGGCAGGCGTGGCGGCGGGCGTGCCCTCGGTGATGGTCGCGCACATCGACGTCCGGGCCGTCGACCCGAAGACGCCCTCGTCGCTGTCGCGTCCGGTGGTTACCGGCCTGCTCCGGCGCGAGCTCGGCTTCGACGGACTCGTGGTCACCGACGCACTCAACAT
Source organism: uncultured Actinomycetota bacterium (assembly GCA_963700955.1). GTDB lineage: Bacteria > Actinomycetota > Actinomycetes > Propionibacteriales > Nocardioidaceae > Nocardioides_C. The sequence goes on from CAVOZH010000007.1 coordinate 53,337, forward strand.
GGCAGGGGTGGCGGACCACTACTCCAGCGCTCAGTCCGCCGTCCGCGCGCTCAACGCCGGCAACGACGTCCTGCTCATGCCTCCGAGCCCCCGCGCCGCGCGCGACGGCATCATCCGGGCGGTGAACGAGGGACGACTCTCCCGTGCCCGCCTGGAGCAGGCGGCTGCCCGGCAGATCGCGGTGCTGTTGCACGAGCGCGACCTCGAGCCGGCTCTCACCCGCAAGCCCGGCACGAGCGGCGGTGACTCGTACCGCCTCTCCGCCGGCGCCGCCACCGTGGCCAGCGGTCCCTGCCACGGACGGCTGGTCGGCCGCGCCGTGCGTGCCTCAGGACCCAGCGAGGCGGTGGCGAGGTTCAACGCTGCTGCCTCCCGGGCCGGCCTGGGCACCCGCTCGGGCGCCAGGGTGGCGCTGATCGGCTACCAGGGCGGTGCCAGGTCAGGTGATGTCGTGGTCAGCATGGACACGCCCTACGCGTTGGGGAGGAGCAGGGCGCGGGTCGCGAAGATCGCCATGTACGGCGACACCCCCGGCGCGATGCGAGCACTGGTCCAGGTGCTTCTCGGCAAGGCGCGCGCGCCGGGGCACCTCCCCGTCCCCGTGAGGGGCGTGCAACGCTCGGGCTGCCCGTGAACCGCCTCCAGCACTGTGACCGGCTGACCCCGAACGCCGCCGGACCGTGACCGGCTGGCCCTGCCCCCCGGGCTGTGACCGGGGGGCCCTGTTCTGCGAACGGCAGGTCTCCCCGTGCTGAGAGCGTGCAGCTCGCAGAAGACCTCGCTGGTCGCACGCCAGGACCAACGCGCGGCCGCTGGCGGCGGGTTCCTCCGCCGAGCGTCTCCTGGTGGCCGGGTCAGCCGAGGTCGTAATGGAGGACCAGCTCGTAGCCGTCCTCACTGTGACCCGCGATCAGCAGGTCGCCCTCGCCGCGCAGGCTCTCGAGGCCTCCCGTGCCCATGCCGGGAACGACCTGGAGGTGCGCCCGGACGCTCGAGGAGTCATGGGAGCCGGTGTGCTGGAAGACGCAGGACCCCTCGTGCCCGTCGACGGACCCGGTGAACCGCTCGAGGCCCAGCACGAGGTCGTCGCCGCCGCGGTAGCCGAGGAGGTAGGTCATCGTCGACGTACCCTCCACCGTGCCGGTGTAGGTGTATCCGACCTCCGCGTGGCTGATCCCGCGCTTGGGGTAGTAGACGTCGCCGTACGTCGTACCCTCGCCGTCGATGTCGGCGACGACCTTCTCGTCCCAGGACGACACCTGGAACCTGCATGCTGCCTTGTGTGTGTAGCTGGTCGACTCGTCCATGCCGGCCACGCTAGGAGGGCCTCCGGACGCCGGTCTTGAAGAAAGGCGACGGCTAGCATCCCGAGGGTGAGCACAGGGGAAGCACCGCGGGGGAAGCCCGAGGCGATCGTCCGGCCGCGGGCAGGCGCCGAGGTCTTCACCGTGCAGCGGATCTCGCCACGAGACACACTCGCGGAGTTCGTCGACTACCACTGGCTGGTGCGGTGGGACGTCCCCGGCACCCACCGGCAGCAGGTGGTGCCCCAGCCGCGGGTGCACGTCGCGGCCGAGCAGGAGCGCATCCTCGTGCACGGGGTGAACCGTGAACCGTTCGAGCGCCTGCTGAGCGGTCGCGGGCACGTGCTGGGCACCGCGTTCCACCCGGCAGGCTTCCGTCCGTTTCTGAAACGGTCCCTCGCGACGATCTCCGGAACGGTGCAACCCGGCATGGCAGTCCTGGGGGCCGACGACCGGCCGACGGCGGCCCGGATCCTCGCCGACGCAGCTCCCGAGACAGCCGCCGACGACATGGTCGACGCGATGGAGGAGTACCTCGCCGGGTTCGACCCCGAGCCGGACGAGACGGGCGGTTGGGTCAACGCGCTGGTCGCCGAAGCCGAGCGCAGGCGCGAGATCCGGCGCGCGGAGCAGCTCGCCGAGTTGGGCGGGGTGAGCCTTCGGACGCTGCAGCGGACCTTCACCGAGTACGTCGGGATCGGACCGAAGTGGGTCATCCAGCGGTTCCGGATCCTCGAGGCAGCGGCCGCCGCGCATTCCGACACCCCGGTCGACTGGGCCGTTCTCGCGCAGGACCTGGGCTTCAGCGACCAGGCCCACCTCACCCGGGTGTTCACCCAGGTCGTGGGGACGCCGCCGGCGACGTACCGCCGGGACCCGGGCACCTGACCCGGCGCTGCGGTGCCGGGTCGCTCAGCCCACCGGGCGGACGAGCAACGCAGTGCCCTTGCCGGCCACCCGGGTCAGTACCAGCGTGGCCTCCTCGTCGCCCTTGAGGGCGAGGTGGCGCCGGAGCTCCTCGGGCACGACGTTCACGCCGCGCTTCTTGATCGTCAGCCGGCCTACGCCCCGCTCGTGCAGCGCGGCCTTCAACGCGCGCTCCCTGTAGGGCAGGGTCTCGAGGACCTCGTAGGTCCGGGCGAACGGCGTCTTGTACGCCTCCTCGCTCGTCACGTAGGCGATGTGCTCGTCCATGAGCCCTCCGTGCACGCCAGCGGCGACCGCCGTCACGAGCCCCGCTCGGATCACGGCGTCGTCGGGCTCGTAGAGGAACCGCTGCGGCTGCCGCACCGACTGTTCGCCCGGGTCGTCCTCGTCGGTGATGCTGGCGAGGCCCGTGGGCCGGATCACCGTCGCGCGGCGACGCGCCGTGGCCAGCTGCGGCGACCAGAGCGAGGCCTCCTTCAGGTCGCCTTCGTCGCTGACCCACTCCGCCTCGACGCGGTGCGGGACGAGCTCGTGCGGGATCCCCGGAGCGACCTTGACCACCGACGGTCGCGCGAGCAGCTGCTCGACGAAGGACCATGGCGGTGCATAGGCGTCGACGTCGAACACCCGCCCCCGGTCGGTACGACGGGCAGGGTCGGCGAACACCACGCCGAACCCGGAGAGGTCCAGGGTCTCCGCGTCGGCCACCTGGACGGCCCCGCCGAGCCCTAGGGCGTCGAGGTTCGCGGCGGCGACGGCAACCCGAAGGGGGTCGCGGTCCACTCCCGCGGCAGTGAGGCCGGCGCGGGCGAACGCGATGAGGTCGCCGCCGATCCCGCAGCCGAGGTCGAGCACCGACGAGGGTGCGGCGGCGGCGACCCGCGCCGCTCGATGCGCCGCCACGCGCTGGCGCGTCGACTGCTCGAGGCCGTCGGGCGTGAAGAACATGGACCTGGCGAGGTCCCCGAACTTCGCCCGGGCCCGGTGCCGCAGCTCCACCTGGGTCATCGCGGCCGCGACGTGCTCGGCAGAAGCCTCCCTGCGCAGATGGCCGGCCGCCTCGAGAGCGCGACCGGGCTGGCCGTCGTACACCTCCTCGGTGCGTGAGAGCAGCGACCTGCCCTCCTCGGAGAGCAACCACCGGAATGCCTCGAGATCCACGAGATGCAGTCTGGCACTCGACTTGACCGAGTGCTAATCGCGTCATAGATTCCACTTAGCACTCTCCCCCGGAGGGTGCCAACGCTTGCAGGACACACGACCCCCGCGACGGCGTGTGGACACGCAAGCGCCCAATCAGCCATGTGAACCTCTCGATTACGAGAAAGTGGAGGTCGACATCGTGTCGGTCAACATCAAGCCGCTCGAGGACCGCATCGTCGTCAAGCCGCTCGACGCCGAGCAGACCACGGCTTCCGGCCTGGTCATCCCGGACACCGCCAAGGAGAAGCCGCAGGAGGGCGAGGTCATCGCCGTCGGTCCCGGCCGCTTCAACGAGGACGGTGACGAGCGGATCCCGATGGACATCAACATCGGCGACAAGGTCATCTACAGCAAGTACGGCGGCACCGAGGTGAAGTACTCCGGCGAGGAGTTCCTGATCCTCTCCGCCCGCGACGTGCTCGCTGTCATCGGCTGACAATCCAGCCGTTCAGCAAGATCTCTGCGACACCGCCCCGGGCGGCCTGACTCGTTCGGGCCCTCGGGGCTGTGTCGTTCACCAGCCCAACCGGAAAGGTTGCTAGTCACACGATGCCGAAGATTCTTGAGTTCGATGAGAGCGCTCGCCGTTCCCTCGAGCGGGGCGTGGACATCCTCGCCAACGCCGTCAAGGTGACCCTGGGGCCCAAGGGCCGCTACGTCGTCCTCGACAAGAAGTGGGGCGCCCCGACCATCACCAACGACGGTGTCACCGTCGCCCGTGAGGTCGAGTGCGACGACCCGTTCGAGAACCTCGGTGCGCAGCTGACCAAGGAAGTTGCCACCAAGACCAACGACGTCGCCGGTGACGGTACGACGACCGCCACCGTGCTGGCCCAGGCCATGGTGCACGAGGGCCTCCGCGCCGTCGCGGCCGGTGCAAACCCGATGGGCCTCAAGCGCGGCATGGACCTCGCCGTCGAGGCCGTCGGCGACGCCCTGCGCAAGGCCGCCCGCGACGTCGACTCCAAGGAGGACATGGCCGCCGTCGCGACCGTCTCCTCGCGCGACTCCGTGATCGGCGACCTGCTCGCCGAGGCGTTCGACAAGGTGGGCAAGGACGGTGTCATCACCGTCGAGGAGTCCAACACCATGGGCACCGAGCTCGAGTTCACCGAGGGCATGCAGTTCGACAAGGGCTACATCTCGCCCTACTTCGTGACCGACGCCGAGCGCATGGAGACCGTCCTCGACGACCCGTACATCCTCCTGCACCAGGGCAAGATCTCCGCGATCGCCGAGCTCCTGCCGCTGCTCGAGAAGGTCATCCAGGCCGGCAAGCCGCTGTTCATCCTGGCCGAGGACGTCGAGGGCGAGGCGCTCTCGACCCTGGTCGTGAACAAGATCCGCGGCACGTTCAACGCCGCCGCAGTCAAGGCACCCGCCTTCGGTGACCGCCGCAAGGCGATGATGCAGGACATCGCGACCCTCACCGGTGGCCAGGTCGTCTCCTCCGAGGTCGGGCTCAAGCTCGACCAGGTCGGGCTCGAGGTGCTCGGTCAGGCCCGTCGTGTGGTCATCACCAAGGACAACACCACGATCGTGGACGGCGCCGGTGACGACGCCGAGGTCCAGGCCCGGGTCAACCAGATCAAGGCCGAGATCGAGTCCACCGACTCCGACTGGGACCGCGAGAAGCTCCAGGAGCGCCTCGCCAAGCTCGCCGGCGGTGTCTGCGTGATCCGCGTCGGTGCGGCTACCGAGGTGGAGCTCAAGGAGAAGAAGCACCGCATCGAGGACGCCGTCTCCGCGACCCGCGCCGCGATCGAGGAGGGCATCGTCGCCGGCGGTGGCTCGGCCATCGTCCACGCTGTCTCGGTGCTCGACGACGACCTCGGCCTCAGCGGTGACGAGAAGATGGGTGTCGCCGTCGTCCGCAAGGCCGCCGACGAACCGCTGCGCTGGATCGCCGAGAACGGTGGCGAGAACGGCTACGTCATCGTCGCCAAGGTCCGCGAGGCCGGCCCCGGCAATGGCTACAACGCTGCCACCGGTGTCTACGGCGACCTCGTCGCCCAGGGCGTGCTCGACCCGGTCAAGGTCACGCGCTCCGCGCTGGTCAACGCCTCGTCGATCGCCGGGATGCTGCTGACGACCGAGACCCTGGTCGTGGAGAAGCCCGAGGAAGAGGACGAGGCCGCCGCCAACGGCGCCGGTCACGGCCACGGTCACGGCCACGGCCACTGACCCACGACTGGCTGATGAACGCCGCCCGGGCCCTCGGCCCGGGCGGCGTTCGCCTTTCCCGGCCCAACCTCGCTCGACCCCGGCGCCGCGGGCGCCGTCGTACCGGCCGCCCGCCGCACGAACCCGCAGGCAGCGCCGCAGCGACGCCCAGAGGACCCGCTCGGTAGAATGGGGACTTGCCGTCACTTGCTTCGGAAGGCCACATGAACCTCACCCCAGCCGGCGTACCCGAGAAGTTCGCAGCCCTCGGCCTCACCTACGACGACGTCCTCCTGCTCCCGGGGGAGACCGACGTGATCCCCAGCGAGGTGGACACCACCACCCGGCTGACCCGGGACATCTCGATCAAGGTCCCGCTCGTCTCGAGCGCCATGGACACCGTCACGGAGTCCCGGATGGCGATCGCCATGGCCCGCCAGGGCGGCATCGGCATCCTGCACCGCAACCTCTCGATCGAGGACCAGGCCTACCAGGTCGACCTCGTGAAGCGGACCCAGACCGGGATGATCTCCAACCCGGTGACGATCAGCCCGAAGGCGACGCTCGAGGAGCTCGACGAGCGCTGTGGCGAGTACCGCGTCTCCGGTCTCCCCGTCATCGACGTCGACAACACGTTGATGGGCATCATCACCAACCGCGACCTGCGCTTCGTCCCGGTCGCGGAGTGGGCGACGACCCTCGTCGGCGAGGTGATGACGAAGATGCCGCTGATCACCGCCCCCGTCGGCATCAGCCGCGAGGACGCGACCGCGCTGCTTCGCCAGCACAAGCTCGAGCGGCTGCCGCTCGTGGACTCCCACGGCAGGCTGGCGGGCCTGATCACCGTCAAGGACTTCGTCCGCTCTGAGCAGTTCCCCAACGCCACCAACGACGCCGACGGGCGTCTTCTCGTGGGTGCGGCGATCGGCTACTTCGGCGATGCGTGGGAGCGGGCCACCACCCTGGTCGAGGCCGGGGCCGACGTACTCGTGCCCGACGTGGCCAACGGGCACGCCCGTCTCATGCTCGAGATGATCGCGCGGCTCAAGAAGGACCCCGCGACGCGGCACGTCCAGGTCATCGGCGGCAACGTCGCGACCCGGGCAGGTGCTCAGGCCCTCGTCGACGCCGGCGCCGACGCGGTCAAGGTCGGCGTGGGCCCCGGCTCGATCTGCACCACCCGCGTCGTGGCCGGAGTGGGCGTCCCGCAGGTCACCGCGATCTACGAGGCCTCGCTCGCCTGCAAGCCCTCCGGGGTGCCGGTCATCGGCGACGGTGGCCTGCAGTACTCCGGTGACATCGCGAAGGCGCTCGTGGCCGGCGCCGACTCGGTGATGATCGGGTCGCTGCTCGCCGGCTGCGAGGAGAGCCCGGGTGACCTGATCTTCGTCAACGGCAAGCAGTACAAGGCCTACCGCGGGATGGGGTCGATCGGCGCGATGGCCTCGCGAGGAAAGAAGTCGTTCTCCAAGGACCGCTACTTCCAGGCCGACGTCGCCAGCGACGACAAGATCGTGCCCGAGGGCATCGAGGGTCAGGTCGCGTACCGCGGCCCGCTCTCCGCGGTCGCCCACCAGCTGATCGGCGGGCTCCAGCAGTCGATGTTCTACGTCGGCGCCCGGACGATCCCCGAGCTCCAGGAGCGCGGCCAGTTCGTCCGGATCACCTCCGCCGGGCTCAAGGAGAGCCACCCACACGACGTACAGATGGTCGTCGAGGCCCCCAACTACACCACCCGATGAGCGTGAGCGCCCCGGCGCTGCGACCAAGTCACCCGCACCAGCAACCACGGATAGAGTCCTGACGTGACCGAGATCGAGATCGGCCGTGCCAAGCGCGGTCGCCGCGCCTACTCCTTCGACGACATCGCCATCGTCCCGAGCCGCCGCACCCGTGACCCCGAAGAGGTCTCCACCGCCTGGCAGATCGACGCCTACCGCTTCGAGATCCCGATCCTGGCCGCACCGATGGACTCGGTGATGTCGCCGCAGACCGCGGTCGCCTTCGGTCGGCACGGCGGACTCGGCGTCCTCGACCTCGAGGGACTGTGGACCAGGTACGACGACCCGACCGACCTGCTGGCCGAGGTCGGTGAGCTCCGTGGCCAGCCCGCGACCCGCCGGATGCAGGAGATCTACGCCGAGCCGATCAAGCCGGAGCTGATCACCGCGCGGCTCAAGGAGATGCGCGAGGCCGGCGTCACCGTGGCCGGATCGCTGTCGCCGCAGCGCACCAAGGAGTTCGCCAAGACGGTGGTCGACGCCGGCGTCGACATGTTCGTGATCAGGGGTACGACGGTCTCGGCCGAGCACGTCTCGGGCCAGGCCGAGCCCCTGAACCTCAAGGAGTTCATCTACGAGCTCGACGTGCCGGTCATCGTCGGCGGCTGCGCGACGTACCAGGCCGCCCTGCACCTCATGCGCACCGGTGCCGCCGGCGTGCTGGTCGGTTTCGGCGGGGGAGCCGCCCACACCACGCGCACCGTGCTGGGTCTCGCCGTGCCGATGGCGTCGGCGGTGGCCGACGTCGCGGCCGCGCGGCGCGACTACCTCGACGAGTCCGGCGGGCGGTACGTCCACGTGATCGCCGACGGGTCGATCGGGCGCAGCGGTGACGTCGCGAAGGCGGTCGCCTGCGGTGCCGACGCGGTGATGATCGGCTCGCCACTTGCTCGCGCCGAGGAGGCACCCGGTGGCGGGTTCCACTGGGGTGCCGAAGCGTGGCACTCCAAGCTGCCACGCGGCGAGCGGGTCGAGATCGGCACCGTGGGGACGCTCGAGCAGATCCTGTTCGGTCCCTCCCGGGTCGCGGACGGCACCATGAACCTCGTCGGGGCGCTGCGCCGGTCGATGGCGACCACCGGCTACACCGACCTCAAGGAGTTCCAGCGCGTGGAGGTCGTGGTCCAGTGATCGCGGGCAGCCGGTGAGCGCCCTGTTGCGCGTCGCGGCTGCGCAGGGGGAGTCCGTCCCGGGAGATGTCCCCGCGAACGTAGCCACGTCGGTGTCCCTGGTCGGGTCCGCTGCGGACCGAGGGGCCCGCGTCGCCGTGCTCCCCGAGCTGTTCCTCACCGGCTACGCCCCCGAGCTGTGGAGCCGCGAGCACACCATCACCTTGGACGATCCGCGGCTGGCGCCGCTGCGGGCGGCCGCCGCCGACCGGGGCGTCGTGGTCGTGGTCGGCGCCGCCGTACGACGCAGGCCCGACCGGCTCGACGCCACCGCCCCCGTCACCCTGAGCCTGCTCGTCGTCGACGACGACGGCACGGTCACCGCTCCCTACGACAAGCAGCACCTCTTCGACTCGGAGCGGGGCTTCTTCACCCCCGGCGACCACGGCGCGAGCATCGACGTCGACGGCTGGGAGCTCGGCCTCGGCATCTGCTACGACGGCTGCTTCCCCGAGCACGCAGCCGCTGCGGCCGGTGACGGCGCACGCGGATACCTCTGCCCCTCGGCCTACTACGTCGGGTCGGAGCACCGCCGCGACCTGTACTACGCCGCAAGAGCTCTCGACAACGGCATCTACGTCGTGTTCGCGGGGCTGACCGGGCGCTGCGGGGAGCACGAGTTCAACGGCGGAAGCGCTGTCTACGACCCGGAAGGGCGCGCGTTGGGCCGGGTGGCCGACGAGGCCATGGCGGTCGTCGTCGCCGATCTCGACGGTGACGAAGTGGCGCGGGCCCAGCAGCAGAACCCGATCGGGTGCGACCGGCTTCACACCCTCGGGGACCGCGTCAGGCAGGTCGTGGGAGCACGATGACCTACGCAGGCGGGCTGAGCCCCGAGTCGCGTCACGACGCCCTCGAGCAGCTTGCCCGCAGCGAGGTCGACGTCCTCGTCGTCGGTGGCGGCATCACCGGGGTCGGCACCGCCCTCGACGCGGTCACCCGCGGCCTGTCGGTGGGGCTGCTCGAGCAGCGGGACTTCGCCTCGGGGACCTCCTCGCGGTCGAGCAAGCTGGTGCACGGCGGGCTGCGCTACCTCGAGATGCTCGACTTCGCGCTGGTCCGGGAGGCGCTCCAGGAGCGCGGCTTGCTGCTGACGCGGCTCGCCCCGCACCTGGTGAAGCCGGTCCCGTTCCTCTACCCGCTGACGCACCGAGGGTGGGAGCGGCCGTACGTGGGCGCCGGGCTCGTGATGTACGACGCGATGGCGATGGCCGGGAAGTACGACATGGGCCTCCCGCGCCATCGGCACCTGTTCCGGCGCCAGGTTCGCCGGATCGCCCCGGACTTCAAGGCCGAGGGGCTCGCCGGCGCGATCCAGTACTACGACGCCCAGGTCGACGACGCCCGGCTCGTGGTCACCGTCGCCCGGACCGCCGCCTCCCACGGAGCGTTCTTCGCCAACCGGACGCGGGTCGTCGGCTTCCTCCGTGAGGGCGAGCGGGTCACCGGCGTACGCGCCGTGGACCTAGAGACGGGTCGCGAGATCGAGGTCCGGGCCCGGGTCGTCGTGAACGCCACCGGGGTGTGGACCGACGAGATCCAGGAGATGGTCGGCGGCCGGGGCGCTCTCCACGTGCAGGCCAGCAAGGGGATCCACCTGGTCGTCCCGCGCGACCGGATCCGCTCGGAGTCCGGCCTGATCATGCGCACGGCGGTCTCGGTGTTGTTCGCGATCCCCTGGGGCCGGCACTGGATCATCGGCACCACGGACACGCCCTGGGACCTCGACAAGGCGCACCCGGCCGCCTCCCGGCGCGACATCGAGTACCTGCTCGGCGAGGTCAACAAGATCCTCAGGGAGCCGCTCTCCCACGAGGACGTCGAGGGCGTGTACGCCGGCCTTCGCCCGCTCCTGTCGGGGGAGTCGGAGCCGACGAGCCGGATCTCGAGGGAGCACACCGTGATCACGCCGGTGCCGGGTCTCGTGATCATCGCCGGCGGCAAGCTCACCACGTACCGGGTGATGGGGCGCGACGCCGTGGACGCTGCCGCGCACTCTCTCGGCGGCCTCGTGCCCTCCTCGATCACCGACCGGGTCCCGCTCGCAGGGGCCGAGGGGTACGAAGCCCGCGCCAACCAGCGCAGCGGGCTGGCGCGACGCTCGGGACTCCACCGGGCGCGGATCGACCACCTGCTCAACCGGTACGGCGGGCTGGTCGACGAGCTCCTCGAGCTCGTGGCCGCCCGACCCGAGCTGGGACGGCCTCTCCCCGGCGCCGACGACTACCTCGCGGCCGAGGTGGTCTATGCCGTGACCCACGAGGGCGCGCGGCATCTCGACGACGTGCTCACGCGCCGCACGCGGATCTCCATCGAGACCTTCGACCGCGGAACCCAGGCCGCGGGTACCGCAGCGGACCTGATGGCCGGCGTCCTCGACTGGGACGCTGCCCGCCGCGACGACGAGGTGGACCACTACCTGCGTCGCGTGGAGGCGGAGCGCCAGAGCCAGCTCGCCCCCAGCGACCAGGAGGCCGACGAGGCGCGGGTCAGCGCGCCCGACATCGTGTGAGAACGCCCCCGTTTACCCCTCCAGGGCGCCTCATTTCGGGCGTGACCGGGGCCACAGCGTTTCCGATTTGACGATCTGGGGAAACCATCCGTAATGTTCTCTTCGTCGCCGGGTGCGGCGGAGAGCAAGACCGAAAGGTCGGGCACTCGGCCCCAGCGAAAACCCAACTCACTCACCTCGCCGAGGTGGCTCGAGTGCGCGCAAGCGCTCCTCGAATCAGCTCGGCGAGACCGATGTGCGCGGGGCCGGAGGAGCAAGACCCGGGTTTGACCGGGCCGAGCAAGATCCGGTAAGTTTGGTCAGGTTGCCCCAGACCGAGGCCCGGAAGGGTTGAGGGTGGTGTGCGTTTGATCTTTGAGAACTCAACAGTGTGCTAAAAGTCGACGAATTAATTTGTATCGCCAGTCGGCAGGCTGCCGGGGCTCTTTGTGGGTTCTGGATGTTTGTCGGTTGTTTGATTCCTTTAGGTTAGACGGTTGCCCTTGTTTTGGTGGGGGTGGCCACTTCTAGCCTGGATGGATCTCTTCTAATAGTGTTGATGATTCACCTCTTCGGGGGTGGTTGTCGTAATACTTCAACGGAGAGTTTGATCCTGGCTCAGGACGAACGCTGGCGGCGTGCTTAACACATGCAAGTCGAGCGGTAAGGCCCTTTCGGGGGTACACGAGCGGCGAACGGGTGAGTAACACGTGAGCAATCTGCCCTTCACTTTGGGATAACCACCGGAAACGGTGGCTAATACCGGATACGACCACTCCAGGCATCTGGTGGTGGTGGAAAGTTCTGGCGGTGGAGGATGAGCTCGCGGCCTATCAGCTTGTTGGTGGGGTAATGGCCTACCAAGGCGACGACGGGTAGCCGGCCTGAGAGGGTGACCGGCCACACTGGGACTGAGACACGGCCCAGACTCCTACGGGAGGCAGCAGTGGGGAATATTGGACAATGGGCGAAAGCCTGATCCAGCAACGCCGCGTGAGGGATGACGGCCTTCGGGTTGTAAACCTCTTTCAGTAGGGACGAAGCGCAAGTGACGGTACCTACAGAAGAAGCACCGGCCAACTACGTGCCAGCAGCCGCGGTAATACGTAGGGTGCGAGCGTTGTCCGGAATTATTGGGCGTAAAGGGCTCGTAGGCGGTTTGTCACGTCGGGAGTGAAAACTCGGGGCTTAACCCCGAGCCTGCTTCCGATACGGGCTGACTAGAGGTATGCAGGGGAGAACGGAATTCCTGGTGTAGCGGTGAAATGCGCAGATATCAGGAGGAACACCGGTGGCGAAGGCGGTTCTCTGGGCATTACCTGACGCTGAGGAGCGAAAGTGTGGGGAGCGAACAGGATTAGATACCCTGGTAGTCCACACCGTAAACGTTGGGCGCTAGGTGTGGGACTCATTCCACGAGTTCCGTGCCGCAGCTAACGCATTAAGCGCCCCGCCTGGGGAGTACGGCCGCAAGGCTAAAACTCAAAGGAATTGACGGGGGCCCGCACAAGCGGCGGAGCATGCGGATTAATTCGATGCAACGCGAAGAACCTTACCTGGGTTTGACATATAGAGAAATCCTCCAGAGATGGGGGGTCCGTAAGGGCTCTATACAGGTGGTGCATGGCTGTCGTCAGCTCGTGTCGTGAGATGTTGGGTTAAGTCCCGCAACGAGCGCAACCCTCGTCTTATGTTGCCAGCACGTAATGGTGGGGACTCATAAGAGACTGCCGGGGTCAACTCGGAGGAAGGTGGGGATGACGTCAAGTCATCATGCCCCTTATGTCCAGGGCTTCACGCATGCTACAATGGCCGGTACAAAGGGCTGCGAAACTGTAAGGTGGAGCGAATCCCAAAAAGCCGGTCTCAGTTCGGATTGGGGTCTGCAACTCGACCCCATGAAGTCGGAGTCGCTAGTAATCGCAGATCAGCAACGCTGCGGTGAATACGTTCCCGGGCCTTGTACACACCGCCCGTCACGTCACGAAAGTCGGCAACACCCGAAGCCGGTGGCCCAACCCCTTGTGGGAGGGAGCCGTCGAAGGTGGGGCTGGCGATTGGGACGAAGTCGTAACAAGGTAGCCGTACCGGAAGGTGCGGCTGGATCACCTCCTTTCTAAGGAGCAACTGGCCACGCACCTGTTGGGTGTGGGGTCCATGTCTGTCTGTTTCGTGGCCGCGTGTGCCACGGCAGCGGATGCTCACTAGTGGAACGTCGACTATTCACGTCCCTCGCCGGATGTCTTGTCAGTACTGCCGGGTCGGCCCCTTTGGGGGTTGGTCTGGTGTGGAACCTCGAGGCGGATGGGGGTGGGTGTGGGCACACTGTTGGGTCCTGAGGGATCGAACCAGGCGCTTCTCGACCGTTGGTCGGGGGCCGGGGGTTGACTCTCTTGCGGGCCATTGCCTCTTTCGAACCGGCACCGGTGGGACGTTCTCGTCTCGTGCGGTGGTAGGCGGAGGTGGGTGGTGGGGTCCCGTTCGTTGTTTGAGAACTACACAGTGGACGCGAGCATCTTTGTAGTAAATGACAAGCTACTAAGTGCACATGGTGGATGCCTTGGCACCAAGAGCCGATGAAGGACGTAGGAGCCTGCGATAAGCCCCGGGGAGTTGGCAACCGAGCTGTGATCCGGGGATGTCCGAATGGGGAAACCCAGCTGGAGTCATGTCCAGTTACCACTGTCTGAACACATAGGGCAGTTGGAGGGAACGTGGGGAAGTGAAACATCTCAGTACCCACAGGAAGAGAAAACAACAGTGATTCCGTGAGTAGTGGCGAGCGAAAGCGGAAGAGGCTAAACCGAGGGCGTGTGATAGCCGGCAGGCGTTGCGCTTTCGGGGTTGTGGGGCCGTTTGGCCAGTTCTGCCGAACTGGCGCAGAGTCATAAACCATCAGTGAAGTCGAAGCAGGTTGGAAAGCCTGGGCGTAGAGGGTGATACCCCCGTAGACGTAAGCTGGTGGCTCTGGAACGTTACCCCAAGTAACACGGAACCCCTGAAATTCCGTGTGAATCTGGCGGGACCACCCGTTAAGCCTAAATACTCCTTGGTGACCGATAGCGGACAAGTACCGTGAGGGAAAGGTGAAAAGTACCCCTGGCGGGGAGTGAAATAGTACCTGAAACCATGTGCATACAATCCGTCGGAGCAGTTACTTGTAACTGTGACGGCGTGCCTTTTGAAGAATGAGCCTGCGAGTTAGTGTTATGTGGCGAGGTTAACCCGTGTGGGGAAGCCGTAGCGAAAGCGAGTCCGAATAGGGCGTTTGAGTCGCATGATCTAGACCCGAAGCGGAGTGATCTATCCATGGGCAGGTTGAAGCGCCGGTAAGACGGCGTGGAGGACCGAACCCACCAGGGTTGAAAACCTGGGGGATGACCTGTGGATAGGGGTGAAAGGCCAATCAAACTCCGTGATAGCTGGTTCTCCCCGAAATGCATTTAGGTGCAGCGTCGCGTGTTTCTTGCTGGAGGTAGAGCACTGGATGGTCTAGGGGGCCCACAAGCTTACCGAAATCAACCAAACTCCGAATGCCAGTAAGTGAGAGCGCGGCAGTGAGACTGCGGGGGATAAGCTCCGTAGTCGAGAGGGAAACAGCCCAGACCATCAGCTAAGGTCCCTAAGCGATAACTAAGTGGAAAAGGATGTGGAGTCGCACAGACAACCAGGAGGTTGGCTTAGAAGCAGCCACCCTTGAAAGAGTGCGTAATAGCTCACTGGTCAAGTGATTCCGCGCCGACAATGTAGCGGGGCTCAAGTTATCCACCGAAGCTATGGGATTCACGCTTAAGCCAGGCCACCACTTGATGGTGGTCCAGGTGTGTGGATCGGTAGGGGAGCGTCGTGTGGGGAGTGAAGCGGCGGAGTGATCCAGTCGTGGACGCCACACGAGTGAGAATGCAGGCATGAGTAGCGAATGACAGGTGAGAAACCTGTCCGCCGAATGATCAAGGGTTCCAGGGTCAAGCTAATCTGCCCTGGGTAAGTCGGGACCTAAGGCGAGGCCGACAGGCGTAGTCGATGGACAACGGGTTGATATTCCCGTACCGGCAAAACAGCGCCCATGACGAACCCGGTGATGCTAACCGCCCAAAGCCTTCGATCCCTTCGGGGTGAGAGGGTCGAGCGCGGGACCCGATCTGGTAGTAGTCAAGCGATGGGGTGACGCAGGAAGGCAGTCCAACCGTGGCGATGGTAGACCACGGCCAAGGATGTAGGCCGAGACATAGGCAAATCCGTGTCTCATGTGGCTGAGATCTGATGGGGAGCCCGTTGGGGTGAAGTGGATGATCCTATGCTGTCGAGAAAAACCTCTAGCGAGCTGTGCGCCGCCCGTACCCCAAACCGACTCAGGTGATCAGGTAGAGAATACCAAGGCGATCGAGTGAACCATGGTTAAGGAACTCGGCAAAATGCCCCCGTAACTTCGGGAGAAGGGGGGCCGGATCCGTGACTCACCTTGCGTGAGAAAGCGGTGATGGCCGCAGAGACCAGGCCCAAGCGACTGTTTACTAAAAACACAGGTCCGTGCGAAGTTGTAAGACGATGTATACGGACTGACTCCTGCCCGGTGCTGGAAGGTTAAGGGGACGTGTTAGTTCTTCGGAGCGAAGCGCAGAACTTAAGCCCCAGTAAACGGCGGTGGTAACTATAACCATCCTAAGGTAGCGAAATTCCTTGTCGGGTAAGTTCCGACCTGCACGAATGGAGTAACGACTTGGGCGCTGTCTCAACCATGGACTCGGCGAAATTGCACTACGAGTAAAGATGCTCGTTACGCGCGGCAGGACGGAAAGACCCCGGGACCTTTACTACAACTTGGTATTGGTGTTTGGTTCGGCTTGTGTAGGATAGGTGGGAGGCTGTGAAGCGGCGACGCCAGTTGTCGTGGAGCCATCGTTGAAATACCACTCTGGTCGTACTAGATGTCTAACCTAGGTCCATTATCTGGATCAGGGACAGTGCCTGGTGGGTAGTTTAACTGGGGCGGTTGCCTCCTAAAATGTAACGGAGGCGCTCAAAGGTTCCCTCAGCCTGGTTGGCAATCAGGTTTCGAGTGTAAGTGCACAAGGGAGCTTGACTGTGAGACAGACATGTCGAGCAGGGACGAAAGTCGGAACTAGTGATCCGGCGCTGGCATGTGGAAGCGGCGTCGCTCAACGGATAAAAGGTACCCCGGGGATAACAGGCTGATCTTCCCCAAGAGTCCATATCGACGGGATGGTTTGGCACCTCGATGTCGGCTCGTCGCATCCTGGGGCTGGAGCAGGTCCCAAGGGTTGGGCTGTTCGCCCATTAAAGCGGCACGCGAGCTGGGTTTAGAACGTCGTGAGACAGTTCGGTCCCTATCCGCCGCGCGCGCAGGAAACTTGAGAAAGGCTGTCCCTAGTACGAGAGGACCGGGATGGACGAACCTCTGGTGTGCCAGTTGTTCCGCCAGGAGCACGGCTGGTTAGCTACGTTCGGAAGTGATAACCGCTGAAAGCATCTAAGCGGGAAGCACGTTTCAAGATGAGGTTTCCCACCGAATCAATCGGGTAAGGCCCCCAGTAGACGACTGGGTTGATAGGCCGGAGGTCGAAGGCAGTAATGCACGGAGCCGACCGGTACTAATAGGCCGAGGGCTTGTCTTACAAAGATGCTACGCGTCCACTGTGTGGTTCCCGAGTAACGACCGGGAAACCGTGTTTGATTACTCCATAGAGTTTCGGCGGCCATAGCGAAAGGGAAACACCCGGTCCCATTCCGAACCCGGAAGTTAAGCCTTTCAGCGCCGATGGTACTGCACACGCGAGTGTGTGGGAGAGTAGGACGTCGCCGGACATAACTTTGCACAAAGCCCCCGCGGGCTGGTCTCGCGGGGGCTTTGTCGTGTCTGCACAAGGGCGGGCTCTCTGACGTCGCCCGGGCCGGCGCGACCGGTCTAGCGCCCCGATGCTCGACCTGTGACGGGCGTCTCAAAGCAGGGGTGGCCTATGGCTCCTGAGACCGCGGTCACATACTGTCGGTATC
>CAVOZH010000008.1:0-394500 GCA_963700955.1 uncultured Actinomycetota bacterium
GTCCACATCAGCGACCGGCGGCCGGGGAAGTTGAACCGGCTGAGCGCATACCCCGCCGACGCCGCCATGAAGACGCCGAAGAGCATCGTGAAGGCGGCCGTGACCACCGAGTTCATGACCAGGTCGGGGACTCCGTCTGGGTCAGCACATGCCGGTAGTTGTCCAGCGTCGGGTGGTCGATGAGCCTGATGTCGCTGGAGAGGATCCGGTTCGCCGGCTTGAACGACGAGGCGAGGACCCACAGCACGGGGAACAGTGCGATCGCACTCGCCACGACCAGGGTCGCGTGGAGGAGGATCGACGATCCGGTGCTTCGCTTGCGGTCGACGGCAGCCATGGTCACCACACCTCTCCCTGTCGGCTGAGCATCTTGCGGTAGGCGACGCCGAAGACCAGCAACATCGAAAGGATGAGTACGCCGTAGGCCGAAGCAAGCGCGTACTGGCGGACGCCCTCGAAGGCGGCGCGGAACGCCCCCGTCACGAGGATCTCGGTCTGTCCGGCGGGCTGGCCACCGGTGACCAGGAAGATGATCGGGAACATGTTGAAGGTCCAGATCACGCCCAGCAGGATCACCGTCGCGCTGACCGGGCGCAGCCCCGGGAGCGTGACGTTGAGGAACCGCTGCCACGGGCTGGCGCCGTCCATCTCGGCTGCCTCGTAGAGGTCCGCTGAGATCGACTGCATGCCGCCCAGGAGCGCCACCATCATGAACGGGACGCCGAGCCAGACGTTCGTGACGATCGCGGTGAACATGGAGGTCCACCGTTCGCCGAACCACTGCACGGGGTCGAGGCCGACGGTCTGCAGCGCGACGTTGGCGAGCCCGTTGCGCTCGTTGAAGATGAACTTCCACGCGAAGGCGCTGACGAAAGCGGGGACGGCCCACGGCACGATCAACAGCACCCGGTACAGCCCTCGTCCGCGTACTCGCCGGTTGAGCAGCACGGCGAGCCCCAGGCCGATCGTGTAGTGGAAGAACACGCCGACTGACGTCCAGACGATCGTGTTGGTGAACTGCAGCCAGAAGTGGCCCTTCTCGCCACTCAGGATGTCGACGTAGTTGTCGACGCCCACGAACTTCGCGGCCTTCGGGTTGGTGTGGCAGTCCTCCGCCCCGCCGAGGGTCTTGGTGCAGATCTCGGCGCGCTGGTTGGACTCATTGAGGTTCGTGAAGCTGATGTAGACGCCTCGGGCGAGGGGGTAGAGCACGAGCACGCCGAGCACGATCACGACGGGCAGCACCATCGCCCAGGCGTACCAGTGGCGCGACGCCATCGCTCTGACACCGCCACGTGCGCGTGGTGGCTGGGCCTCTGGTGCCGGGGGCCGGACCTCCGGCAACGTCCCGGTGTCGATCGGCATGCAAGCTCCTCCTCGGACGAGACGGGGACCGCACCCGAAACGGATGCGGCCCCCGGGACTATCTCACGGTCGGTACGACGGTCACTTCAAGCTGTAGTCGGGGACGACCTCGGACTTGTAGGTCTTGGCCGCCTTGTCGAGCGCCTTCTTCGGGTCCTGGCCCTGCACCATCGTCTCGACCGCCATCGTGTCGAGCGCGGCGAAGAACTGGCCCCCCTCGGGGATCCACGGACGCGCCACCGCGGCGTCGACCACGGGCTTGAACGCCGAGATCACCGGGTTGTTGGCGACCGACGAGATCTCGTAGGTCGACTTGCGTGTCGGCAGCAGGCCGAGCTTGTCGGCGAGGAAGGCCTGCGAGTCCGCGGAGTTCATGAAGTCGATGAACGCGACAGCAGCGTCAGCCTTGGAGTCGTCCATGCCCGACCACACCACGTAGTTGTGGCCACCCACCGGTGCGCCGGCGGTCTTCGACCCGGACGGGACCGGGGCGATGCCGAGGTTCTCGATACCGCCGAAGGTCTCGGCGTTGCGGATGTTGTTGACCTCCCAGGGGCCGTTGATGATCATGCCGACCTTGCCCTCGGTGAAGGCGGTCATCATCGCGGGGTAGGCGTCGGAGGCCGGCGGCTTCACGGAGGCGCCGCTCTTGATGAGCTCGGCCGCCTTTGAGACACCCTTGACGTTCGCGTCGGAGTTCACGACGATCTGCTTGGCGTCGGTGTCGACCATGTCGCCACCCTCGCCGTACATGAACGGCAGCAGGAAGTAGCCCTGCGGGTTCAGGAAGATCCCGTCCACCTTGGCCTTGGACTTCAGGAGCTTGGCGTCCTGGGCGACCTCGTCCCACGTGGTCGGCGCGGACGTGATCCCGGCCTGCTGGAAGAGCTTCTTGTTGTAGAGCAGGGCCAGCGAGTCGGTCACCTGCGGAACGCCGTAGGTCTTGCCGTCGAACACGTTGGAGGACAGCGGGGTCTCGAAGTAGTCGCTCTTGTCCTTGAGCGCGGCGGTGCCGTCGAGGGCGTAGAGGTAGCCCAGCGAGGCGAACTCGGGAACCCAGGCGACCTCGGCGCGGAGGATGTCGGGGGCGCCCTTGCCCGCCTCGGCGGCGGTCTTGAACTTGTTCTGCGCCTCACCGAACGGGACCATCTGGTGCTTGATCTTGACGTCGGGGTACTTCTCCTCGAACTTCTTGATCAGCTCGTCGAAGGCGGGGCCCTCGTTCGTCGGGTCCGAGGTGTCCCACCAGGTCAGGGAACCGGAGACCTTGTCGGGCGCGGGCGCGCTCTTGGTGTCGGTCTTGTTGCCGTCGTCGCCCGATCCACAGGCGGTGGCCAACAGGCTGACGGCAGCCACGAGGGCGCCGGCCTTAGCTAAGCGTCGCATCGAAATGTCTCCTTTGGCGGTGATGGACTCGCGCGTCAACTTAGCACCGGTTCTGCAAGGTTTGGAAGTCATTGAAAGTTCTTGCTGCAAACTTGCAATGAAAGTGACTAAGGTCCTTCACATGAGACGACCACGGCTGCAGGACGTTGCTGAGCAGGCCGGCGTGAGCGAGGCGACGGTTTCGCGTGTGCTCAACGGCAAGCCGGGGGTCGGACAGGACACGCGCCTCCAGGTGCTGACCGCCCTCGACGTGCTCGGCTACGAGCGCCCGGCCGCCCTGCGGTCCACCAGCGCTGGACTGGTCGGCCTGGTCGTCCCCGAGCTCGTGAACCCGATCTTCCCGGCGTTCGCGCAGCTGATCGAGTCGGGCCTCGCCGGTCACGGCTACACACCCGTGCTCTGCACGCAGACGCCCGGCGGCGTGACCGAGGACGAGTACGTCGACATGCTTCTCGCGCGGGGGGTGTCGGGGATCATCTTCATCTCCGGCCTGCACGCCGACTCGACCGCCGACCCCGCTCGCTACCACGCGCTCAAGGACCGAGGGCTGCCGATCGTTCTCGTCAACGGCACCCGTCCCGACGTGTCCGTGCCGTGCATCTCCACCGACGACGCGGGGGCGGTTCGCACCGCCGTCAACCACCTCGCCGCCCTTGGCCACACGCGGTTCGGCCTGGCCGTGGGTCCCGGGCGCTTCATCCCCGTGGACCGGAAGGTGAGTGCGTTCCGGGCGGCGATGGACGCGGACCCCCGCCTGAAGGGGACCGAGGAGTACACCCTGTTCTCGGTGGAGGGCGGCCACGCGGCCGCCGTGCGGCTCCTCGACGCGGGTGTCACCGCGATCATCTGCGGCTCCGACATCATGGCGCTCGGTGCCGTGCGGGCGGTCCGTGCCCGCGGTCTCGACGTGCCCGGGGACGTCTCGGTGGTGGGGTACGACGACTCGCCGCTGATGGCGTTCACCGACCCGCCGCTGACCACGGTCAGGCAGCCGGTGGCCGCGATGTCGCAGTCGGCGGTGCAGACGCTCGTGGACGCGATCACCGGCCACGACAGCCCGCACGGGGAGTACCTCTTCGACGCCGAGCTCGTCGTCCGCGGGTCCACCGGCCCGGCCCCGGCGCCCTGACCCGCGCCCTGACCGGCGCTTTGCAGCGACCATGATTCACCCGGCTCGGTAGGATGGCTCGGGTGAGAGTCGTAGGCTGGCCGCCTCCGCGACTCATCCCGGGGCCGTTCCCGGGCGACACCAACGCAAGACCGCAGACCACTATCTCTGGAGCCGACTCTCGTGCCTGCCATTATCGACAAGATCCTCCGCATCGGTGAGGGCAAGATCCTGCGTCAGCTGGAGGCCATCACACGCGCCGTCAACGCGATCGAGGACGACTTCGTCGCGATGACCGACGAGGAGCTCCGGGGCCAGACCGGCGCGTTCAAGGAGCGGCTCGAGGCGGGGGAGTCCCTCGACGACCTCATGCCCGAGGCGTTCGCCACGGTGCGCGAGGCCGCGAAGCGGGTGCTCGGCCAGCGGCACTTCGACGTACAGATCATGGGCGGCGCGGCGCTGCACCTCGGCAACATCGCAGAGATGAAGACCGGTGAGGGCAAGACGCTCGTCGCCACCCTCCCGACGTACCTCAACGCGCTCACCGGCAAGGGCGTCCACGTGGTCACCGTCAACGACTACCTGGCGAAGTACCACGCGGAGTGGATGGGGCGGGTCTACCACTTCCTGGGGCTCACCACGGGCGTGATCGTGCCGGAGATGCGTCCCGACGAGAGGCGCGTGGCGTACGCCGCGGACGTCACCTACGGCACGAACAACGAGTTCGGCTTCGACTACCTGCGCGACAACATGGCCAGCTCGATCGAGGAGTGCGTCCAGCGCGGCCACTACTTCGCGATCGTCGACGAGGTCGACTCCATCCTCATCGACGAGGCACGCACGCCGCTGATCATCTCCGGTCCGACGCAGGACGAGGTGAAGTGGTACGGAGAGTTCGCGTCCATCGCTCGCAGCATGAGGAAGGACGTCGACTACGAGGTCGACGAGAAGAAGCGCACGATCTCCGTGCTCGAGCCCGGGATCACCAAGGTCGAGGACTACCTCGGCATCGACAACCTCTACGACTCGGTCAACACCCCGCTGATCTCGTTCATGAACAACGCGATCAAGGCCAAGGAGCTGTTCCGCCACGACAAGGAGTACGTCGTGATGGACGGCGAGGTGCTCATCGTCGACGAGCACACCGGCCGGATGCTCGCGGGGCGCCGCTACAACGAGGGCCTGCACCAGGCGATCGAGGCCAAGGAAGGCGTCCAGATCCGCGAGGAGTACCAGACCCTCGCCACGATCACGCTGCAGAACTACTTCCGGCTCTACGAGAAGCTCGGCGGCATGACCGGCACGGCCATGACCGAGGCATCGGAGTTCGACAAGATCTACAAGCTCGGCGTGGTGCCGATCCCCACGAACCGCCCGATGGCCCGCGCCGACCAGGCCGACCTCGTGTACCGCACCGAGGAGGCCAAGTTCAACGCGGTCGTCGACGACATCGCCGAGCGCAGCCAGTCGGGCCAGCCCGTGCTCGTCGGCACCACCTCGGTCGAGAAGTCCGAGCACCTCTCCACCCTCCTCAAGAAGCGTGGCATCCCGCACACCGTGCTCAACGCCAAGCACCACGCCGACGAGGCGAAGATCGTGGCGCAGGCCGGCCACAAGGGCGCGGTCACCGTCGCCACGAACATGGCCGGTCGAGGCACCGACATCATGCTCGGCGGGTCGGTGGAGTTCCTCGCCGACCTCGAGCTTCGCAAGCAGGGCCTCGACCCGATCGAGGACAGCGAGGAGTACGAAGCCTCCTGGCCGGGCATGGTCGAGAAGATCAAGGCGCAGGTCGCGGCGGAGCACGACGAGGTGAAGGACCTCGGCGGCCTGTACGTGATCGGCACCGAGCGGCACGAGTCCCGCCGCATCGACAACCAGCTGCGTGGTCGTTCCGGCCGCCAGGGCGACCCGGGCGAGTCGCGGTTCTACCTCTCGCTCCAGGACGACCTGATGCGGCTGTTCAAGTCCGACTGGGTCGACTGGGTGCTCACCACGCTCAAGGTCCCCGACGACGTGCCGATCGAGAACAAGCGCGTGACGGGGGCCATCGCCTCTGCCCAGGCCCAGGTCGAGGCGCAGAACTTCGACTCGCGCAAGAACGTCCTCAAGTACGACGACGTGATGAACCGGCAGCGTCAGGTCATCTACGCCGAGCGCCGCGCGGTCCTCGAGGGGGCGGACCTCCGCGAGCAGGTGCGTGGAATGGTCGACGACGTCGTCTCCGGCTACGTCCTCGGCGCGACCGAGGGGGTTGCCGCTGACTGGGACCTCGAGGCGCTGTGGGCCGCGCTCAAGACGCTGTACCCCGTGTCGCTGAGGCTCAGCCAGGTCGAGGAGGAGGCCGGCGGCCGCGAGGGGATGTCGCGCGAGCAGCTGATCGAGGACCTGAAAACGGACGCGAAGGCGGCGTACGACGAGCGTGAGGCGCAGTTCGGCGACGAGGTCATGCGAGAGCTCGAGCGTCGCGTCGTCCTGTCGGTGCTCGACCGCAAGTGGCGCGAGCACCTCTACGAGATGGACTACCTGCGTGAGGGAATCGGGTTGCGCGCCTACTCGCAGCGCGACCCGCTCGTGGAGTACCAGCGCGAGGGCTTCGACATGTTCGCCGCGATGATGGACGGCATCAAGGAGGAGTCGGTCGGGTACCTGTTCAACCTCGAGGTGCAGGTGGAGGAGGCTCCCTCCGAGGAGGCCGAGGCCGAGCTCGCCGCGCTGGCAGAAGGGGCCGCGATCGCGCAGGCCGCGGCTGCCGGCCACGCTGCCGGCGGGCCGCAGATCCTTGCCAAGGGCCTCGAGGCGCCGAAGGCACCGCAGCACCTCGCCTACTCCGCCCCCGACGAGGGCGGCGCTGCGGAGGTCACAGGCGCTGCGCCGGCTCAGGCCGAGGACGAGTTCGCCGGCGTGGGCCGGAACGCCGAGTGCCCCTGCGGCTCGGGCAAGAAGTTCAAGAAGTGCCACGGGGCTCCGGGTGGACCCACGGGCTTGACCACCCGCGTCAACGGCTGACCCGGGCTCAGCCGAGCTGGAGTGCGGTGCACTGCCACCGGCCTCGGGTCAGCTCGAGCCGAGCGGCGATCGCGCGTGAGCGTTGCCCGTGCCTGACGTGGACGCTGACCTCGGCTGACTCCGGCGTCGGATGGAAGACGTGCACGCTGCGCACCTGCGGTCGGACAGCGCGCGGTCGGCGCCCGCCCTGGGAGCTGCGCGCGAGGATGGTGAGCCGGCGCTCGAGCTCGAGGTAGACACGCTGGGAGGTCCAGCGCACCAGCTGCGGCAGCGGCCGGTCGCCGCCGAGGACCTCCACCACAGCCTGCGCGAACCGGGCGGCCCAGAGCTGTATGTCCTCACCGGACCCGCCGCCGGGCACGATCCGAAGCTCGGGTGTCTTCGGGAGGGCCCTCACCGGCTCCGGTGGCGTAGACGCTTTGAGGGCAAGGCTGCCGTCCACCTTCGGCAGGGCGTTCGATACCGGGTCGGGCGGTGCGTCGAGACCGGCTCCGAGCCGGGTGACGGTGGCCCACTGTGTCGGTGCCGCTGGTGGCCGCCTTGGCGTCGACGACAGCTCGTCGTCGGTCGGCTCGGTCATGATGCGTCCTTTCGGTGTGGGGTCGAGTCGGTGCTGCTGTTGTGGGCCTCGCCTGCCGGCCAGGCCGAGGAGCCAGGAAGGCGCAGCGTGGTGCCCGGGATGATCAGGTCCGGGTCGGGCCCGATGGCCCGTCTGTTGGCCCGGTAGATGCGGCGCCAGGCGGCGTCGAGCTCGTCGGGCCCCGCTCCGGCGGGCGACAGCTGTTCGGCGATGGACCACAGGGAGTCATCCGGACGCACGAGGCGGCTGCGGAGGGCGGGGACGGCGGCGCGTGGCGAACCCGCCCGCCTGCCGGCGACGACGGTGGCGGCCGCGGAAGCCTTCGCGATCCGGCCGGCAGCCGCGGTCGTGTTCTCGCGCGCGGCGTGGCGATCGGTCTCGCCCGCGCCGGCAGGAGCGCCTCTACCGGCGGTCCCCAGGGCGCGGTCGGGCAGGGAGAGGCCCGCGAGAGCGTTGCCGGCGCCCCGGGACGGCGCCTGCGTCGCCTCGTCGCCACCAGGAGGTGCTGCCGTCGCGGCGGGTGTCAGGACGCCCATGCCTCCGACCGCGAGGCCACAGCAGACGAACACGAGGCGGCGGACGGCGAGCGGCGAGACCGCTCGGACGAGAGCCCACGAGGCGCCGGTCAACGCCTCGACAGCGGTGGCGACGGTCACCGCGGAGAGCCAGAGCCCGCAGCCGGTGAGCGTTGTGGCCGCAAGGGAGCTCAGGAGGAGCCCGAAAGGAAGGTGGCTCCAGTGGGTGCCGGTCGCCAGTCGGTCCTGGGTCTCCAGAAGAGGTGGAGCGGCGAGTGCGTGCACGGCCGTCATCGCCGCGAGCGCCGCCAGCGCGGTCAGCACCGGGCGAACGACGCGGCCCCGGCTGCAACGGCCGGTGCGCCGATGTCTCCTGCCCATGCTGACCCCTGAACCATGCGTTTACGTGTGTTTGCATGTTTTAGCCGCCTTTCGCGTCACGCGTCAACGGCTCGTCCACAGGTCTTGACATGGGCAGCCCGCGTGGCGAAGGTGGCCGTTCATGGGCGGCGCTGACGGCTCGACGGACCCGACGACGAGCACCGGAGGGCTCGGCGGACTGTTCGAGGACCTGGAGCAGCAGGCCGCCGGCATGCACCTGGCAGAGCGAGACGCCGAGCTGGTCGACCGGGCGCGCGGTGAGTACGCCGCCGTCACGCTGGCGAGCCGTTTCCACGCCTCCATCGGGCGTCATGTGGCGCTCACGCTCACCGGCGGGGAGGTGCTCGACGGCATGCTGGCCGAGGCCGGCGTGGACTGGTGCACCCTCTCCTCGCCGGAACGGCCGGATCTGTGGCTGGTGCGCCTCGCCGCGATCGCGTCGGCGCGGGGGCTGTCGGTCCGGGCGGTGCCCGAGGAAGCCCGCCCGGTCGTGGCCAGGCTCGGCTTCGGGTCGGCCCTGCACCGGGTGGCCGGTGAGTCGGCCTACGTGCTCCTGCGCCCGGTGACGGGGCAGGACGTGCGAGTGCAGGTCATCCGCATCGGGGCGGACTTCGTCGAGGCGGAGCCGGAGGTCGGCGAGGCGCCACCAGCCGCGTCACCCGTGCTGGTTCCCTTCGCCGCGATCCGTGCGGTGCGTGGACGGCCAGGCAGATGAGCCGGTGAGCCATCCCGGCCGGCGGCCTTTCACAGGCGTACGTCGTCCTCCTGCTCCGCCTCGGCGAAGGGATGCTCACGTACGAACGACCTGGTCTGTTCGTACGACCGCTGGATGAACGCCTCCAGCTCCGACGTCTCCACCCGCCACTGGCCGCGGCCGCCGATCTTGATCGCCGGCAGCTCGCCTCGTCGCACGAGCGCGTAGACCTGCGCGGTGGAGGTGTTGAGGATCTCCGCAACGTCTGCGAGCTGGAGGAAGCGGGGAGGGGTGGCGCCGTCGCTCATGCTGGCATTCTGCCACCGGAACCCGGTGTTCCCGTGGGGTTGCCCCCGTTTGCCTGTGGACAAGCCATGGCCGAAGGAAGCGTCTGCCGCCATGATGTCTCCGTGAACGCGGCAAGCCATCACCAGCTCCAGTCCCGCGCAGCTGCGGTCGGCAGCACTCCGGACGCGCCCGGTGAGCGTCGGGTCGGGGTGGGGCCGCCGGAGAGCCCGGCGGCGAGCCGTGCGCCGCGCCGCTCCTGGAAGGACCCGCGACTCCTGGTCGGGGTCGTCATCGTGGCGGTGTGCATGCTTCTCGGCGCACGCCTCCTCGCGAGCGCCGACGACACGGTGGCGGTCTGGTCGGTGGGCGTCGACCGTGCTGCTGGCACGGCCCTGCAGGCGGGCGACCTGCAACGGGTGGATCTCCGGTTCACGACACCTGCCCTCGCGCAGCGGTACCTGCCTGCGGACCACGAGCTCCCACCAGACATGGTGCTCACCAGGGAGGTGGCCGCCGGTGAGCTCCTGCCCCGTTCGGCAGTCTCGAGTGGCGCTCCGGAGCAGGTTGCAGAGCTTCCGATCGCGCTGGCCTCGGACGCTGTCCCCGTCACCCTGCGCTCCGGTGAGCTCGTCGACGTGTGGGTCACGCCCCAGACCGAGAGCGGCACCGCTCCTCGGGCGGTGCGCATCCTCCACCAGGTGAGGGTGGTGGCCGTGCCACGAACCGGCGGCGCCTTCGGCCCGTCCTCGACGAGGCAGGTGGTCGTCGGGGTGCCGGAGGAGGACGACGGCGTGCTCGCGTCCGCGCTGGCCCAGCTGGCGACCGGCACGCCGGTGCTCGTGAGACGAGGCTGAGCCGTGGTCGGCGAACGCGTCGGCGTGCTGATGGCGGCCGGAGGTGCCGCCTGGGAGGTGGAGGCGCTCCAGGTCGTGGGCGGTGCGCCTTCCCGGTCGGTGCTGCTGAAGCGGTGTGTCGACCTGCCCGACCTGCTCGCGAGCGCGACAACAGGTCAAGCACGCGTGGCGGTGGTCGCCGCTGGGCTGCCCGGCCTCGACGCTGACAGCCTCGGCCACCTGCGTCGGGGCGGGGTCGGGGTGGTCGTCGTGGCAGGTCCGGGCGGTGCACCGGACGCCGCTGCACTGCCAGGTGTCTTCGAGGTGGTGCCGGCCACCGACGTGGGTCGGCTCGCCAGCGTCGTACCCGCCGCGGCGGCCGAGGCAGCAGCAGACGACACGACCGTGCACACGCGTGTGCCGGCAGTCCCGCCCTCGGTCGAGCACGCCGCAGGGGAGTGGTCGGGGGAGGCGGAGCTCCCCCTGCCAGGACGCATCCTCGCCGTCTGGGGTCCCACCGGGGCGCCGGGTCGCACCACCGTCGCGACCGGCCTTGCCGCTGAGCTGGCCCGCCGCGGCCACGACACGCTTCTCGTGGATGCGGACGGGTACGGCGGTGCGGTGGCGCAGCACCTCGGCGTCCTCGACGAGGTCTCCGGACTGCTCAGCGCCGTGCGCCTCGCCAACGCCGGTCGGCTCGACGCGGCGCAGCTGGCCTCCGTCGCCCGGACCGTCGTGCCGAACCTCCGTGTCCTCACCGGCCTCCCTCGGGCGGAGCGGTGGGTGGAGGTCCGTGAACCCGCCTTCGCCGTGGTGCTCGAGGCCGCGCGGCGGCTGTGCCCCTACGTCGTCATGGATCTCGGCTTCAACCTCGAGCAGGAGATCCAGCCCTACGGCAGCACCGCTCCGCAGCGCAACCATATGACGGTGGCGGGCCTCGAGCACGCCGACGAGGTGCTGGTCGTCGGCTCGGCCGAACCGGTCGGACTGGCCCGCCTCGCGCGGGGCCTGGTCGAGCTGCCCGAGCTGGCGCCGTCCACGCCGACGAGGGTGGTCGTCAACCGGGTGCGTCCCTCGCTGGGATGGGCCGAGCAGGAGGTCCGCACCATGGTGGAGGGCTTTCTCACGCCGATGAGCATCCACTTCCTGCCCGAGGACCGTGCTGCCACCGACCGGGCTCTGATGGCCGGGCGGCCGCTGCTCGAGATGGGGCAGTCGGCGCTGGCCACCGCCGTCGCTCGCATGGCCGACACACTCGACGGCAGCGGATCACCGGCGTCGCGCCGAACGGCCGGTCGGCTCAGGCGCCGAAGAGCAGGTAGAGCCCGGTGACCGTGTAGAAGACCATCACCAGGAGGAGCGGGAGCTGGCCGGTCAGCTGATGTCGCTTGGGCAGCAGGTCCACGGCACGGTCGTGAGCCGCGATGACGCCCAGCACATGGCCGGCCACGACGGCGACGACCTTGGTGACCGCAAGGAACGTCGGGTGCATCGAGATCCAGTAGTTGACCTGCCAGTCGGCGGTGCCGAGGAGGTTCGCGCCGGTCCCCATGGGGTCGCTGAGCTGGATCAAAGTCTGCTGGCCGGTCTCGACGAAGTACGTCAGGTAGTGCGCGAACATGTACCCCACGATGATCGGGACCACGGAGTGGGCGAAGAGGGCCGGCAGGTCGCGGCGGAGTACTCCCTCCCTCGGGGGCGCCGCCATGGTCGCCGCGACGAAGCTCAGGCCGACCACGGCGCAGAAGGTGAACAGTGCCGCGGCGTTGACCCAGGTGACGGGGAGCGAGGTGCTCTGGGTGAACTGCAGCCAGACGCTGGAGTCCTTGAAGCTGTCGAAGGCCGTGCTGCCGAAGAGCACCGCGACGACGGCCACCAGGCCTCGCCCCGGGGTGACGGCGTCGAGGTTCGCCAGCGGGCTTCGCAGGACCAGGACACCGTTCTCGCGGCGGCCGAACACCGACAGGTGGCCGACGAGGGTCGAGTACACCTCGAACGGGTCGGCGCGCGCGAACCACTGTGACCCGAACAGCGCGCTCCCGACGAAGACCACGGCGAGGTAGATCGCGAACCAGAGTCGGAGAGGCGAGAGGTACGTCGCGTCGGGGTAGACCAGCTCGAGCCACACGAAGGCGAACAGGCCGACCGCGGCGGGCCAGTAGCCGACCCACCGGGGCATCTCGTACATGCCGCGGTCCGGGTCGCCGCCCACCAGCCGGCTGAACAGGAGGTTGAGCGTGCGAAGCGGGTTGACCGCCTTGTAGAAGGGGCCGAAGAGCAAGGACGCCGGCACCAGGCCCACCCAGAGCAGGACGTAGACCACCCCGAAGACCGGGTTCACCAGCAGGTCCGGCCCCGCCAGACCGGCCCAGGCGACGTAGCCGAAGACGCCCAGCCCGATGATGCGCAGGGTCCACGAGAAGACCGGCGAGTCCACCAGGCCGCTCAGCCACGCCGGGGCGGGTCGACCGGATGTGGCCGCGTCGTAACGGGGGTTGCGCCAGGCCAGCGCCAGCACGATGAAGGAGACCGCGAGCGCGGCGCAGGCGCCGGCGATCGCGTACGCGGCCGGGACCGGCAGGTCCTTGGCGCCGCCGATGCCGTGGGCGAAGACCATGGTCAGCGGACCTCGAGCTGCACGACCACCGTCTCGGAGTGGTGCTCCTCGACGTCGACGATGCCCGGGGTCGGGATGGTGAGGCTCAGCGTCGACTCGCCCGGCTCCACCTCGAGCTCCTGCTCCGGGGCGGAGTGCACGTGCAGCTCGGCCGCGCGGTCGGACTTCACGTGGAGCGTGACCGGCTCACCCGCCTTCACCTCGACCCGCTTCCCCTTGGGCTCCACGTCGTCGCCCTGGATGCTGATCTCGATCGCGTCCGCCGCCTGCCCGCTCGAGACGGAATCGCTCGGGGAGCCCGACTCGCCGGCGGATTCGCCGGCGGATTCGCTGGAGGTGCTCTTGGCGGCGGTGTCCTTGGCCGACGGCCCGGACGACGTGGAGCAGCCGGCGAGGGCGAGGGTGGCGACGGCAACGGCAGCGAGTGCCCGGCGCATGCGGGGTCTCCTTGGCTGAGGAAAATGGGTCACGTGCTCCCAGAATCCCATCATGCGGTCGGTACCCCCACAGCGGGCCGCGATCTGGGCGCCGGGGCCGATAGCCTGGGTGGTCGACCGTTCGGACGATCGGGCATCAGACGAAAGGACCACGATGAGTGAGCGGCTCCGGCCCGCGGACATGGCCTTCCTGGCCGACGAGTCGGCCAGCGCGCCCATGCACAACGCCACTCTCGAGATCTTCGAACCGCCCACGGACGGCTTCGACTACGAGAAGCTGCTCGCCGTCATCGCCGACCGGATCGCGTTCGTGCCGAGGTACCGCCAGCGGATCCGGACCGTCCCGGGACGGCTGGCCAACCCGGTCTGGGTCGACGACGACGACTTCGACCTGACCTTCCACGTACGACGCTCGGCGCTGCCGCGCCCCGGCTCGATGGAGCAGCTGCGCGAGCTCGCCGCCCGGATCATGTCGAGGCGCCTGGACCGCAACCGGCCCCTGTGGGAGGTCTACCTCGTCGAGGGCCTGGAGAAGGGCCGTTTCGCGATCCTGTCGAAGTCGCACCAGATCCTCGTCGACGGCGTCTCGACCGTCGACCTCGGGCAGGTGCTTCTCGACGTGGACCCCCGTCCGCGCCCGGTCGTGCCCGACCACTGGCGACCGGAGCGGGAACCGAGTCCGCCGGCGCTCATCGCCGACGCAGTGAGGGAGTCGGTCCGTCACCCGGCCACCCTCGTCGAGACCGTGCGGGGGAACGTCGACTGTTTCTGGCGGGGCGCCGGCTCGGTCGGCAGGGGCGCGGTCGCGACCGCCGGTGCCATGTCGAACCGCCGCAACACTCCCGAGACGCCGGTCCACGCGCAGCTCTCCGAACAGCGCCGGTTCGTCACCGTCCGCACCGACCTGCAGGACTACCGCAGGGTTCGCCGTGTCCACGGCGGCACGGTGAACGACGTGGTCATGGCCACGGTCGCCGGCGCCATGCGCGCCTGGCTGATGACCCGGGCCGAGCCCGTCCGCGCGAGCCGGAGCCTGAGGGCGATGGTCCCCATGAGCGTGATCGACAACGAGCTCGAGCCGACGTCGCTCGGCAGCCAGGTCACCGGCCATCTGGTCAGCCTCCCCATCGGCGAGTCGAGCCCGGTGGTGAGGCTGCATCAGGTCTCCTACGCGTTCAAGGCGCACAAGGACACCGGGATGGCCGTCGCCGCCGACCGGCTCGCCGACGTGGCGGGATTCGCGCCGACGACCTTCCACGCGCTGGGCTCGCGCGTCGCCGCGGCCCAGGTGCGACGAGCTTTCGACCTGGTCGTGACGAACGTTCCCGGCCCACAGTTCCCGCTCTACGCAGCCGGAGCCCAGATGCTGGAGAGCTACCCGGTCCAGCCGCTGCTGCCGGGCCATGCCCTGGCGATCGGCGTGACGTCGTACGACGGAGGGGTCTACTTCGGCATCAACGCCGATCGCGACGCGCTGCCCGATGTCGACGTACTCGGCCAGTGTGTCGAGGAGGCACTCGCCGAGCTCGTGGACAGCGCCAGCGATGCTCGGCCCCGGGCGCCGCGCGGTCGGAAGGGCGTGGGACGGTCGACGTCCACAGGGACGGCCAGGCCGAGGCCGACCCGCAAGGGCACCGATGGGAGCAAGACATGAGCACACGGGTGTACCTCCCGAGCAGCACGGCCCGGCTCCGCGACCTGCTCGTGTCGGGTGGTGTGGGCCCGCCCCCGCTGCTGGCGCATGCGGTCACGGACGGTCTCCGCTCCGTCCTGGCGGACGCGGACGAGGAGGAGTGGGAGTACGCCGCCCTGACGGCGGCCGCCCAGGACTCGCTGGGCCTGCTCGCCGAGGACGAGCTGCCGCGACGGGTCGTGGTGGTGGCTGAAGCCGAGACGGTCATGCCCGTCACCGGCGCCGAGGGGAGCCTTGTCGAGGTCGAGGACGTTGTCCCCCTGCGCAAGATCGTGGCCGTGCACGTGGACGCGGCCGACGCGGCCGACGACGTGGCGGCGGCCCGTGACGCGTGGCAGGAGGCCGGGGACGGCGACGAGACGGCCATGGCAACGCTGGAGCGGTGTCTCGACCACGAGCTCGGCTGGTTCGCCACACAGGAGATCGGCGAGCTGGTCGAGGACTGACCGTAGCGGTTGGAGGCCGCTCCTGCCCTCCGCCGTATGACTTGGGAGTAACCGAGGACGTCTGACACGATCGAGCCATGGACGCGATCACCCAGCCCCCCGCACCGGTCAACGAGACCAACCTCGGCTATGCCCCCGGCAGCCCCGAACGCGCGGCGCTCGAGCTCGAGCTGGCGAGGCAGGAGGCGCGCCAGGTGGAGCTCACCGCGACCATCGGCGGTGAGAAGAGGCTGGGGGGAGGAGCGGAGATCCCGGTCGTGCAGCCCCACGACCACCAGCACGTCCTCGGGGTCCTCCGGAACTCCACACAGGCCGACGCGGAGGCCGCAATCGCCGCCGCGCAGGCTGCCGCCCCCGGATGGCGGGCCTTGTCGCTCGACGACCGCGCCGCCGTACTTCTGAAGGCTGCCGACCTCCTCGCCGGCCCCTGGAGGCAGCGCCTCAACGCGGCCACGATGCTCGGCCAGTCCAAGACCGCCTGGCAGGCGGAGATCGACTCCGCGTGCGAGCTGATCGACTTCTGGCGCTTCAACGCCCACTACGCCCGGCAGATCGTGGCCGAGCAGCCGATGGCCAACTCCCGTGGCGTGTGGAACCGCACCGACCACCGGCCGTTGGAGGGGTTCGTCTACGCGATCACGCCGTTCAACTTCACCGCGATCGCGGGCAACCTGCCGACCGCGCCGGCGCTCATGGGCAACACCGTCATCTGGAAGCCGTCCCCGACGCAGCAGGTCGCCGCCCACCTGGTGATGGAGCTGCTCGAAGAGGCCGGCATGCCGCCTGGCGTGATCAACATGCTCCCCGGCGACGGGCTCGACGTCTCCGCCGTGGCCTTGAAGCACCGCGATCTCGCGGGCATCCACTTCACCGGCTCCACCCCGACCTTCAAGTACCTGTGGTCCGCCGTGGCCGAGAACCTCTCGAGCTACCGGGCCTACCCGCGCCTGGTGGGGGAGACCGGCGGCAAGGACTTCATCGTTGCCCACCCTTCCGCCGACCCCGACGTGCTCCGGGTCGCCATGCTCCGTGGTGCGTTCGAGTACCAGGGACAGAAGTGCTCGGCGGCCTCACGCGCCTACGTCGCCCGGTCGGTGTGGCGGCGCATGCGCGACGACTTCCTGGCCGAGGTGGAGTCGCTGTCGATGGGCGACGTCACCGACCTGTCCAACTTCATGGGTGCGGTCATCGACGAGCGGGCCTTCGCCAAGCACGAGGCGGCCATCAACCGGGCCAAGGAGTCCGCGAGCCTCGACATCGTGGCCGGGGGACAGGTCGACGACTCGGTGGGCTACTTCGTGCGCCCCACGGTGATCGAGGGCGGCGACCCCACCGATGAGATGTTCTCGACGGAGTACTTCGGTCCGCTGCTCGCCGTGCACGTGTACGACGACGGGGACTTCGAGAAGGTCGTGGCGCAGATGGAGTCGTTCGCGCCGTACGCCCTCACCGGGTCGATCATCGCCCAGGACCGGGGAGCGGTCGCCTGGGCGACCGAGACGCTGAGGTTCGCCGCAGGCAACTTCTACATCAACGACAAGCCGACGGGCGCGGTCGTGGGACAGCAGCCGTTCGGCGGTGCCCGGGCCTCCGGCACCAACGACAAGGCCGGCGCACCGTCGAACCTCCAGCGCTGGACGTCGCCGCGCTCCCTCAAGGAGACCTTCGACCCGCCGAAGGACTACCGCTACCCCCACATGGGCTGAGCGCCGCCGGGTGGGCGGCTCACGGCGTTGTCGTCGCCTGGGAGCGGGCCCTGGCCGTTGACTGCCCCACCCGCGGGAACGTGATCGGGGCGGATCACCGACAATGGTCAGATGGGCTCTGCGTTCCTTCTACCGATGCACCTCGGCAACCTGCACCCCTTCGAGACGGCGTTGCTCGCCCTCCTGGCGTTCGGACCGTTCGTCGTCCTCGCCGTGGTGGTCGTGGTGCTGCGTCGCCGCGAGGCAGAGGAAGGGGACGTCGTCGGAGAGGCGCCTCCCCGGGGCAGCGACGCGGCTCCGGAGCCGCCCCGTCGCTCCTAGCGCTCCGCCAGCCAGGCCTTGCCGAGGCGCTGCTCGGTCAGCAGCGCGTGTTCCAGGATCTCGGCGACCAGGCCCTCGATCTTGCTGCCGACCAGCGGGATGCTCACCTTGACGTCCCCGGCCACCGTCTCCACGGTGCCGCCACCGTCTGCTCGAAGGGAGATCGTGCCCTTCATGTGAGCCGGCTTGCCCGGGATGCTCACATCGAGCGTGGCCAGGCGCGGGCTCGACCACTCCTCTCGCTGCCGGATGTGGATGGTGTCGCCGACGAACTTCTTGGCGAACGACGGGATGCCCTTCGACGGGCGCTTCTGGTCCACGACGACCGACATCGTGTAGTCGACGCCGTCGACGGTGGCAGTGCACTCGGACGCGTGCTGCGCCTCGCACACCTGCTCCCGGAAGACGGCCTCGCCGAGCATCGCGAAGACCTCCTCGGGCGCCGCGTCGTAGCGCATCTCGTGCTCGAACCTCATCGACGCTGCCGTTCCAACCACGCATGGGCCACCCGATGCTCGGTGTCCATTCCGGCAGTGAACAGCTTGTGGATCAGGCCCTCGAGCTTTCCGCCGATCAGCGGGATGTTGATCTTCGCTTCCCCGTCGAAGGCGTAGACCGAGCCACCCGCGTGTGCGGCGAGGCTGAGAGTGCCGCGGATGTGACCGGGCTTGCCCGGGATCTCGACCTCGATGTGGCCGGTCTCCACCGTCGCCCAGCGCTCGGTCTGGATGACCCGGGTCTCGTCGCCGACGACCTTCTTGGCGAAGCCTGGCATGCCCTGCGTGTGCTGGACCATGTCGACCAGGACGGTGAGCTCACCGTCGGCGTCGTCGACCGTGACGTCGTGTCGGACGGTGTCCATGGCCTGGCAGACCCGGGCGCGGAAGTCGGGGTCGGCGCGCATCTCGTAGACCTCGGTCGGCGATGCGGCGTACGTGAGCTCGTGGCGGATCTTCATGGCGCACAATCATGACGTATCCCCTGTTCCATGGCTACGCTCCGCCGTGTGACCTCCAACCCGCCGACCGGCCCCGTCGTACCGCCTGGACAGACCTCCGACAGCCCGCCTGAGCCAGCCACCACCGAGGGCGCCGAGACGCCCGCCGAGCTGGCGGGGGAGTGGGGCGGCACCGACATCGCTTTCGGCGAGCACGGGGCCCGGCTGACCTACGGGAGCTACCTCGCGCTCGAGCAGCTGTTGACCGCGCAGCGCTTCGAGTCCGACCCGCCCGCGCACGACGAGCTGCTCTTCATCACCGTCCACCAGGTCTACGAGCTGTGGTTCAAGCAGCTGCTCCACGAGGCGGGTGCAGCCCGGGACGCGATGCTCGGACGGGGGACGGCGGCGGTGGCCGGGCCGAACCGGCTGTGGTGGGCACAGCACCTGCTGCAGCGCATGCACGCGATCGAGCGGGTGCTGGTCTCGCAGGTCGACGTGCTCGAGACGATGACGCCCCAGGACTTCCTGGAGTTCAGGCAGGCGCTCGCGCCCGCGAGTGGCTTCCAGTCGGTGCAGTACCGCGAGCTCGAGTTCCTCTCCGGGGCCAAGGACGCCTCCTTCGTCCAGCGGTTCAAGGGGCTCACCGACCGAGAGCGGGAGCGTCTGCGTCGCCGGCTCGAGGAGCCCACGCTGTGGGATGCCTTCCTGCAGGTCCTGCGGGACCGGGGGCTTCCCGCCGACACCGACGAGGAGGTCACGGAGTCGGTACGACGGGCCGCCCACGACCGTGCCTCCTACTCGGACGTCTGGGCGATCGCGGAGGCGCTCCTGCAGCACGACGAGCTCGCCGCTGCCTGGCGTGCCCGGCACGTGGTGATGGTGGAGCGGATGATCGGCACCAAGACCGGCACGGGAGGCTCGTCAGGGGCGGCGTACCTGCGCTCACGACTGCCGCTCCAGTACTACCCGCTCCTGTGGGAGCTGCGCTCGCACCTTTGAGTCGAACGCCGGACCGGCGCCGTGACACGCGCACGACACGCGTTGTGTTGTCGGTCACCTGACCACGCTCTAGGGTCGTAGACGTCGGCACAACGGCGTGCCGTCAGGGAGCAATAAAGGTTGATGTGACGTGCGTACGACGCTGGACGACAGCAAGGATGAGCTCATCGCCAAGGCGGCGGAGCTGGGGTCGGGACACCATGGGGCCAGCGGTCCGCCGGGCATCAGTACCGAGCAGTTCCTGAAGTCGTACTTCCGGCACGTGGCCCCCGACGACATCGTCGACCGTTCCCCCGAGGACCTCTACGGCGCCGCCATGAGCCAGTACCGGATGGCGACCCACCGTCCCCAGGGCACCGCGAACATCCGGGTCTTCACGCCGTCGGTGTCCGAGCACGGCTGGTCGGCGAACGGCCACACCGTGGTGGAGGTCGTCACCGACGACATGCCGTTCCTCGTGGACTCGGTCACCATGGAGGTCAACGAGCAGAACCGGTCGGTCCACCTCGTCGTGCACCCCCAGCTCCTGGTCCGCCGTGACCTCACCGGTGAGCTTCTCGAGCTGCACACCTCCGAGGGGCAGGACGGTCCCGGCAAGGACATGCCCCATGACGTGTTCCGCGAGTCGTGGATGCACATCGAGATCGACAGGGAGACCGACCCGGAGGACCTCGAACGCCTCGAGCAGGCGCTCGGCAAGGTGCTCCTCGACGTCCGTGAGGCGGTCGAGGACTGGGAGCGCATGCACGCGCAGGCGACGGCGATCATCGAGGACCTCGAGACGAACCCGCCGCCCCTTCCGGAGCACGAGGTCGCCGAGGGCAAGGCGCTGCTCGAATGGCTCGCCGACGACCACTTCACGTTCCTCGGCTACCGCGAGTACCACTTGGACAAGAACGGCGACGACGACGTCCTGCGCGCCGTGCCGGGCACGGGGTTCGGCATCCTCCGCGCGGACCAGGACATGTCCCGGTCCTTCGGCAAGCTGCCTCCGCTGGTTGCCGCCAAGGCCAGGGACAAGACCCTGCTGGTGCTCGCAAAGGCGAACTCCAAGGCGACCGTGCACCGGCCGGCCCACCTCGACTACATCGGCGTGAAGACCTTCGACGAGTCCGGCGAGGTCGTCGGCGAGCGACGGTTCCTCGGCCTGTTCTCCTCGGCCGCCTACACCGAGTCGCTGACCCGGATCCCGGTCCTGCGCGACAAGGCGCGGCAGGTGATCGACCGAGCAGGCTTCGACCCGCTGAGCCACACCGGCAAGGCGCTGATGGACGTCCTCGAGACCTACCCCCGCGACGAGCTGTTCCAGACCCCGATCGACGAGCTCGTGCCGATCGCCGAGGCGGTGCTGCACACCCGCGACCGTCGGCAGGTGCGGTTGTTCGTCCGTCGTGACGTCTACGGCCGGTTCCTGTCCTGCCTGGTCTACCTGCCACGTGACCGCTACACGACGGCGGTGCGCGAGCGCATTGCGGCCATCCTCAAGAGCCAGCTCCACGGCGAGTCGGTGGAGTACACCGCCCGCGTCAGCGAGTCGATGCTGGCGCGGCTGCACTTCGTGGTGCGGCCGCCGAAGGGAGAGCTCGTCGGCGACTTCGACCAGGCCGACCTCGAACGGCGCCTCGCCGACGCGGCACGGTCCTGGCGCGACGACCTCGTGGCGTCGATCTACAGCGAGTACGGCGAGGAGCAGGGGGCCCGGCTGGGCCGGCTCTACGCCGAGGCGTTCCCGGAGGCCTACAAGGAGGACTACCCGGCGCGCACCGGCTCGATCGACCTGGGTCGCCTGGAGGCCGTCGAGGGCGAGGAGGGCGTCGCGCTGTCGCTCTACGAGCCGATCGACGCCGGCCCTGGCGAGGCGCGCCTGAAGGTCTTCCGGATCGGCCCGCCGCTCTCCCTGAGCCACATCCTGCCGGTGCTCTCCGCCATGGGCGTCGAGGTCACCGACGAGCGACCGTACGAGCTCGAGGGCCTGCCGCGGCAGTCCTACATCTACGACTTCGGGCTGCGCTACACCCACGAGATGCCCGGCGGAGCGCGGGAGCTGTTCCAGGACACCGTCAACTCGGTCTGGGACGGCCGCAACGAGAGCGACCGCTTCAACGCGCTGGTGCTCGCCGCCGGGCTCACCTGGCGTCAGGTCGTCGTGCTCCGCGCCTACGCGAAGTACATGCGCCAGGGGGGCACCCCGTTCGCCCAGGACTCCATCGAGGACGCCCTGCGCGGAAACGTCGACATCACCCGGCTGCTCGTGCGGCTCTTCGAGACGCGGTTCGACCCGGGTCGCAACGGCGACCTCGCGGCCGACGGTGAGACGCGCACCGCGACCATGGGCGAGCTCGAGGACCGGATCACGAGGGCCCTCGAGGACGTCGCCAGCCTCGACCACGACCGGATCCTGCGCTCCTACCTCGCCATCATCAAGGCGACCCTGCGCACGAACTTCTACCAGCAGGACGAAACCGGCGGGCCCAAGAGCTACCTCTCGCTCAAGCTCGAGCCCGGTGCGATCCCCGACCTGCCGGAGCCAAGGCCTCGCTTCGAGATCTTCGTGTACTCGCCGAGGGTGGAGGGTGTCCACCTGCGCTTCGGCGCCGTCGCCCGCGGTGGCCTGCGCTGGTCGGACCGTCGCGACGACTTCCGCACCGAGGTGCTGGGGCTGGTCAAGGCGCAGATGGTCAAGAACGCCGTGATCGTCCCCGTGGGGGCCAAGGGGGGCTTCTACTGCAAGCAGCTGCCCGACTCCTCTGACCGCGACGCCTGGATGGCCGAGGGCGTGGCCTGCTACAAGACCTTCATCTGCGGCCTGCTCGACATCACCGACAACCTCGTGGACGGGAAGGCGGTGCCGCCCGAGCGCGTCGTGCGCCATGACACCGACGACTCCTACCTCGTCGTCGCCGCGGACAAGGGCACCGCGACGTTCTCCGACATCGCGAACTCCGTGTCGGCGGCCTACGGCTTCTGGCTGGGCGACGCGTTCGCCTCCGGTGGCTCCGCCGGCTACGACCACAAGGCCATGGGCATCACCGCTCGCGGCGCGTGGGTCTCGGTCCAGCGACACTTCCGCGAGATGGGGGTCGACTGCCAGAACGAGGACTTCACGGCTGTGGGCGTCGGCGACATGTCGGGCGACGTGTTCGGCAACGGCATGCTGCTGTCGGAGCACACCCGCCTCGTCGCCGCGTTCGACCACCGCGACATCTTCCTCGACCCGGACCCCGACGCGGCCACGTCGTTCGCCGAGCGCAAGCGGCTCTTCGACCTGCCGCGGTCGTCGTGGAAGGACTACGACCCCTCGCTGATCAGCCCGGGCGGTGGCGTCTACTCCCGCAGCAAGAAGTCGATCCCCGTGTCCCCGCAGGTACGACGGGCGCTGGGCATCGACGACTCGGTCACCAACGTGACCCCGACCGAGCTGATGCGTGCCATCCTCCTGGCCAAGGTCGACCTGCTGTGGAACGGCGGCATCGGCACCTACGTGAAGTCCTCCGGTGAGACGCACTCCGACGCGGGCGACAAGGCGAACGACCCGATCCGGGTCAATGGCGCCGACCTGCGCTGCCGGTGCGTGGGCGAGGGCGGCAACCTCGGCTTCACGCAGGCCGGCCGTGTGGAGTACGCCCGCAACGGCGGCCGCATCAACACCGACTTCATCGACAACTCGGCGGGTGTGGACACCTCGGACCACGAGGTGAACATCAAGATCCTGCTCGACCGGGTGGTCGCTCAGGGTGACCTGACGGGTAAGCAGCGCAACGACCTGCTGGCCTCGATGACCGACGAGGTCGGCGAGCTGGTGCTCGAGGACAACTACCACCAGAACATCGCCCTCGCCAACGCGCAGGCGATCGCCCCGGCGCTCCTTCACGTCCACGAGGACTGGATGCGAAGGCTGGAGCGTCAGGGCCTGCTCAACCGGGAGCTGGAGTTCCTGCCGTCGCGGAAGCAGGTCGCCGAACGGCTCGACCGTGGGCAGGGCCTGAGCGCTCCGGAGCTCGCCGTGCTGCTGTCGTACACGAAGATCGTGCTCGCGGACGAGCTGCTCGACACGGACCTGCCGGACGACCCCTTCCTCCGCGGAGACTTGTTCAGCTACTTCCCGAGCAAGATGCGCCAGCACTACCGCCGCCAGATGGACGACCACCCGCTGCGGCGCGAGATCGTCGTGACCCAGATCGTCAACGCGCTCGTCAACGGTGCCGGGACGACGTACTTCCACCGGCTCTCGGGGGAGACCGGGGCCACGCCGGCCGAGATCGCGCGAGCCAACTTCCTTGCCCGGGAGATCTACGGGTCGCGCGGCCTGCTGGAGGAGATCGCCACCTACGACAACGAGATCGCCGCCGACGTCCAGACCCGGATGCGGCTCGAGGTACGCACCCTGGTGGAGAGGGCCTCACGCTGGCTGATCACCAACCGGCGGCCGCCCATCGACTCCGACGCCGTCGTGGACTTCTTCGAGGTGGTCGTGCAGCGCGTCATGGCTGCCCTGCCCGAGCTGCTGACCGGCCGTGAGCTCGAGGCCTACGAGCAGCGCAGGAAGGAGCTCGTCGCGAGCTCGGTGCCGGAGGAGCTCGCTCGCCGGATCGCGGTGCTGCCGCCGTCGTACACCATCCTCGGCGTGGTCGACGTCGCCCACCGCGACGGTCTCGACCCGATCGAGGTCGCCCGCCTGCACTTCACGCTGGGGGAGCGGCTCGGGCTTCCGACGCTGGCTGCCCGGATCCTGGCGCTGCCGCGCAAGGACCGCTGGCAGACGATGGCGCGGGCGGCGTTGCGCGACGAGCTGCACTCGGTCCACGTGCAGCTGACCGCGCAGGTGCTCGCGCAGACCTCCAGCGACGAGTCCGTGGCCGCACGCGTGGCCGACTGGGAGTCGGCCGACGAGACGGCGGTGTCCCGCGCCGTCACCACGCTTGAGGAAATCTGCTCCGACGAGCGTGCCGAGCTCGCCCGGCTCTCGGTCGGCCTCCGCGTCGTCCGGACGCTGCTGGCCGTGCCCTGACGGGGCCCGCAGCCGCCGGAGCCGGTCTGCGGCGGCCTGTTGCCACTGGGCTTCCCCGGGAGCAGACTGACTGACAGTCAGTCGGCCTCGCTCTCGGGGACCCGGGGCGCGACCCCGGCACGTTCGCGCGAGAGGGGCATTCCGTGCAGACACCCGCACCCGTCGACTACGCCCGAGCCACCAGCGTCGACCACGCTCTCGAGCTCCTGGAGAGACTCGGGCCGGAGTCGCGGCTCATCGCCGGCGGGCACAGCTTGCTGCCGATGATGCGGATCCGGCTGGCGCAGCCGGAGTGCGTCATCGACATCAACGGCCTCACCGACCTCGACTACATCCGAGTCGAGGAGGGCGAGCTGCGCATCGGCGCCATGACCCGGCATGCCGCCGTGCTGGCCTCGCCCGCCGTCGGAGAGCACTACGCGATCTTCCACGACGCCGAGCGTCGGATCGCCGACCCGCCGGTGCGCAACCGCGGCACCGTGGGTGGCTCGTTCTGCCAGGCCGACCCCGCCGAGGACCTCGCCGCTGTCGGGTCCGCCCTCAAAGCCACCCTGGTCATCCGCTCCGCGCAGGGCACCCGCACGGTGCCGGCCCGGGAGTTCCACCAGGGGCCCTACGAGACCGTCGTCGGCGACGCCGAGATCCTCACCGAGCTCCGGGTGCCGATCCGCCCCGGCGCGAGCAGCGCGTACGAGAAGGTCAAGCGCCGGTCCGGTGACTGGGCCACCGCCGCCGCGGGCGCCTACCTCGTGCTCCGCGACGGCGTGGTCGCCGACGTCGGCATCGGTCTGACCGCCGTCGGCGCACCGCACTTCTGCGCCGAGGAGGCCGAGGCCTACCTGATCGGAAAGGCTATGACCGAGGAGCACGTCACAGAGGCGTCCCGGCTCGCCGCCGAGGCATGTACGCCGCGCGCAGACCAGCGCGGTCCGGTCGAGTACAAGCGCCACCTCGCCGGGGAGCTCACCAGACGTGTGCTGCTCCGGTCGGTCGAGCGCGCCGAGGGAAGGGCCTGAGGCATGCAGATCACGATGACCGTCAACGGCACCGAGGTGACCCGCGAGATCGAGCCGCGCCTGCTGCTGGTGCACTTCATCCGGGACCACCTCGGCCTCACCGGAACCCACTGGGGCTGCGACACCTCCCAGTGCGGGACCTGCGTGCTGTGGCTGGACGGCCAGCCGGTGAAGAGCTGCACCGTGCTGGCGGCGATGGCCGACGGGCACGAGGTCCGCACCGTGGAGGACCTGGAGGTCGACGGGCAGCTCGACCCCGTACAGCAAGGGTTCATGCAGGAGCACGGACTGCAGTGCGGCTTCTGCACGCCGGGGATGATGATGACCACGCGCTGGTTGCTCGACCACGACCCCGATCCGGACGAGGCCACCATCCGCGAGGCCATTTCCGGGCAGCTGTGCCGCTGCACCGGCTACGAGAACATCGTCCGCGCCGTCCGTTGGGCCGCCGAGCACGAGAGTGGCTCGCAGGCCGAGCAGGAGGTCGAAGCATGACCAGCACAGAGCACGCCACCCCGCCCACGGTCAGCCCCGCGGGGAACCCGATGGGGTTCGGCCGGATGCTGCGCAAGGAGGACGCCCGGTTCCTCCGTGGCCAGGGCCACTACCTCGACGACCTCGTGATCCCGGGCATGCTGCACGCGGCGATCCTGCGCAGTCCCGTCGCCCATGCCCGGATCAACTCGATCGACACCTCGGAGGCGGAGGCACACCCGAAGGTCAAGGCGGTCATCACCGGCGCCGTCCTCGAGTCCCTCAAGCTCGCCTGGATGCCGACGCTGAGCGCCGACGTGCAGGCCGTGCTCGCCACCGACAAGGTCCGCTTCCAGGGCCAGGAAGTCGCGATGGTCATCGCGGAGGACAAGTACTCCGCGCGGGACGCGCTCGAGCTGATCGACGTCGACTACGACGTACTCCCCGCGGTCGTCGACGCGAAGAAGGC
This sequence comes from uncultured Actinomycetota bacterium, assembly GCA_963700955.1. Lineage (GTDB taxonomy): Bacteria > Actinomycetota > Actinomycetes > Propionibacteriales > Nocardioidaceae > Nocardioides_C. Next base: position 26,286 of record CAVOZH010000008.1, read on the forward strand.
GATGGACGCCGATGCGCCCGTCATCCGCGACGACGTCGCCGGTCGCACCGACAACCACATCTTCGACTGGGAGTCCGGCGACAAGGCTCGCACGGACGAGGTCTTCGCCAACGCGGAGGTCGTGGTCAGCCAGGAGATGCTCTACCCGCGCGTGCACCCGGCACCGATGGAGACCTGCGGCACGATCGCCAGCATGGACCGGGTGACCGGCAAGCTCACCGTCTGGTCCACGAACCAGGCCCCGCACGCGCACCGCACCATCTACGCGCTCGTCGCGGGCATCCCGGAGCACAACATCCAGATCATCTCCCCGGACATCGGCGGCGGCTTCGGCAACAAGGTCGGCATCTACCCGGGGTACGTGCTCGCGGTGGTCGGCTCCATCATCACCGGCAAACCGGTCAAGTGGGTGGAGGACCGCAGCGAGAACCTGATGTCGACCTCGTTCGCCCGCGACTACCACATGAAGGGCGAGATCGCGGCCACTCGGGACGGCAAGATCCTGGGCGTGCGCGTCGACGTGCTCGCCGACCACGGCGCGTTCAACGGCACGGCACAGCCCACGAAGTTCCCGGCCGGCTTCTTCCACATCTTCACCGGCAGCTACGACCTCCAGGCTGCACACTGCAAGGTCACCGGCGTCTACACCAACAAGGCACCTGGCGGCGTCGCCTACGCCTGCTCCTTCCGGATCACCGAGGCGGTCTACCTCGTGGAGCGCATGGTCGACGTCCTCGCCGACGAGCTCGGCGTGGACCCGGCGGAGCTGAGGCTGCAGAACCTCCTGAAGCCTGAGCAGTTCCCCTACACCAGCCAGACCGGATGGGAGTACGACTCGGGCGACTACCCGCGCGCCTTGCGGCTCGCGATGGACATGGCCGGGTACGACGAGCTGCGCCGTGAGCAGCGGGAGAAGCGCGAACGCGGCGAGCTCATGGGCATCGGCGTCAGCTTCTTCACCGAGGGCGTCGGAGCCGGACCCCGCAAACACATGGACATCCTCGGTCTCGGCATGGCCGACGGCTGCGAGCTCCGCGTGCACCCGACCGGGAAGGCCCAGCTGAGGCTGTCCGTGCAGACCCAGGGGCAGGGACACGAGACCACGTTCGCGCAGATCGTCGCGCACGAGCTCGGGCTGCCACCGGAGGACGTCGACGTCATCCACGGCGACACGAGCAACACGCCGTTCGGCCTGGGCACCTACGGCTCCCGGTCGACGCCGGTGTCCGGCGCGGCCGCGGCCGTGGTGTCGCAACGGATCCGGGACAAGGCCCGCATCATCACCGCGGCCGCGCTGGAGTGCAGCCCCGACGACCTGGAGTGGGAGCAGGGCCGCTGGTACGTCAAGGGCGACCCGACCCAGGGCAAGACCATCCAGGAGGTCGCGATGCTCTCCCACGGCACCCTGGAGCTGCCGGAGGGCGTCGAGGGACACCTCGACGCGTCGGTGGTCTACGACCCGCCGAACCTGACCTACCCGTTCGGTGCCTACATCTGTGTGGTCGACGTCGACCCCGGCACCGGCCAGGTCGCCGTCCGCCGGTTCATCGCCGTCGACGACTGCGGTCCCCGGATCAACCCGATGATCGTCGAAGGCCAGGTCCACGGTGGCCTCGCCGACGGGGTGGGCATGGCGCTGATGCAGGTGATCGCGTTCGACGAGGACGGCAACTGCGTCGGCAACTCGTTCATGGACTACCTGTTGCCGACGTCGATGGAGTGTCCGAGCTGGGAGCTCGGCGAGACGGTGACCCCGTCCCCGCACCACCCGCTCGGGGTCAAGGGGATCGGCGAGTCCGCGACCGTCGGCTCGCCGCCCGCCGTGGTCAACGCGGTCATCGACGCTCTCGAGCCGTACGGCGTGCGGCATGCCGACATGCCGTTGACCCCGGCCCAGGTGTGGATGGCGATGCAGGGCCGACCGATGCGAACCGACCTGGCGGTGCAGTGAGCAGACCCGAGCTCGCGCAGCGCGCGGCCGACCTGCGGGCCGAGCGGGTGCCGTTCGTGCACGCGACCGTGGTGCTCGCCGACCGGCCGACGTCGGCGAAGCCGGGCGACGAGGCGATCGTGTTCGGCGACGGCACGATCGAGGGTTTCGTCGGCGGCACCTGTGCGGAGTCGACGGTCCGCGCGCAGAGCCTGGCGCGGCTCGACTCCGGAGAGCCACTGCTGCTGCGGATCACCGCCGCGCCTGAGCCGGAGCCGGCGGACGAGCCCAACAAGCTGAGCGTGCACAACCCGTGCCTGTCCGGCGGGACGCTCGAGATCTTCCTGGAGCCCGTGGTCCCGGCCCCGCTGCTGCTGGTGCACGGCGACAGCCCGATCGCGATGGCCCTGGTCTCGCTCGGTGAGCGGCTCGGCTACCAGGTGTCCTCCACCGATGACGGGCTGGACCCTGCTGACGCGGCCGCGGTGGTGTGCGCGTCGCACGGTCGTGACGAGGAACAGGTCCTGACCGCGGCGCTCGGGGCGGGCGTGGAGTACGTCGGCCTCGTGGCGAGTCGCAAGCGGGGGGAGAGCGTGGTCGCCTCGCTCGACGTGGACGAGGCTGCCCGGGCACGGGTGCACACACCGGCCGGCCTCGACATCGGCGCCCGGAGACCGGAAGAGGTGGCGCTGTCGATCCTCGCGGAGATCGTCGCAGAGCGCCGCCGCGTCTCGGGGCGGCCCGTGGAGGAGGCTGTCGCCCCCGCCGCAGAGCAACCCGGCATCGCCACCGACCCGGTGTGCGGGATGTCGGTGGCGACCGTCGAGACCTCGCTGCACCTGGACCACGAGGACGTGCGCTACTGGTTCTGCGGCACCGGATGCCTCCGGGCGTTCGCCGCCGACCCGGGCGGGTACATCACCTCGTGACCCCGCTCGGCGCCGCGGGGGACACTGGCGACATGGACCTGGCGAGCCTCCTGCCCGACATCGCGACCCTGCGCAAGGGGCTCGAGAGCACCGGCTACCTGACCGACGAGGGTCTGGCGACCGCGCTGTTCTGCGCCGTCCGGCTGCCCCAGCCGATCCTGCTCGAGGGCGAGGCCGGCGTCGGCAAGACCCAGGCCGCCAAGTCGCTGGCGCAGCTGCTCGGCACACCACTGATCCGGTTGCAGTGCTATGACGGCATCGAGGCCGCCGAGGCGCTGTACGAGTGGAACTACCCGCGACAGCTGCTCGCGATCAGGTTGGCCGAGGCCGAGGGGAGCCACCTCCGGGAGGCGGACCTGTTCGGAGCCGACTACCTCGTCGAGCGGCCCCTGCTCCAGGCGGTGCGGCACCAGGGTCCGCTGCCCGCCGTACTCCTGATCGACGAGGTCGACCGGGCCGATGAGGAGTTCGAGGCCTTCCTCTTCGAGCTGCTCGCGGAAGGCGCGATCACGATCCCCGAGATCGGCACGGTCGAGGCCGCGGTTCCTCCCCTGGCCGTGCTCACCTCGAACCGGACGCGCGACCTGCACGATGCGCTGAAGCGACGGTGCCTCTACCACTGGATCGACTATCCCGACGTGGCGCGCGCAGCGGAGATCATCCGCCTGCACGTTCCCGCCGCGGCCGAGGAGATCGCCGCGGGCGTGGCGGGTGCGGTGCAGCGGCTGCGCAGCCTCGACCTTCAGAAGCCGCCAGGCGTGGCGGAGGCGATCGACTGGGTAGGTGCGCTGTCGCTGCTCGGGGTGTCCCGGTTGGACGGTGCGGTCGTGGGCAGCACTCTCGGCTCGGCCTTGAAGTACCGCGAGGACCTCGACGTGGCCGTCGAGCGCGGCACGGCGTGGGTGGCACAAGGCGACTGAGGGTGACTGAGCAGCTCGCCCCCGACCTGGCCACCGTGGCGGCCGGGTTCGGCAGCCTGCTGCGCGTGGCCGGCGTCCCGGCCAACCCGGAGCGGGCGGCGCGGTTCGCGGCCACGGTCGGGATCGCCCGGCCCACGACGGTGCACGAGCTGTACTGGCTGGCCCGGGTGACCCTGGTCGACCAGCACGACCAGCTCGAGGCCTTCGACCGGGTCTTCCGGCAGGTGTTCGGCGGGCTGGCCGACATGGCCGGGGACCGAGGGGACAGCGCGACGCCGCGCCTGCCGCCGCACCACCGGCCGGGGCCACGGGTCCGCCCTGGGGGCGAGTCGCAGGGTGGCGAGTCCGACGTACCCACTCCTTCGGCCGCCGACGGAGAAGGCCGCGAGCCGGATGACCGGGGCAGGGTGCTCATGACGGCGAGCGTCGAGGAGCGCCTGCGGCACAAGGACTTCGCGGACTACACCGCTGACGAGCTGGCCACCCTACGCAGGCTCGTCGAGGAGCTTCGCGTCGTTGCGCCGCGTCGGCGTGCCCGGCGGAGCGAGGGAGCGCCCTCCGGGCGTCGGCTCGACCTGAGGCGCACCCTGCGTCGCTCACATCGCACCGCGGGTGACCCGGTACGCCGGCAGTACCGCCGGCGCACCACCCAACCGCGTCGGGTGGTGCTGATCGCCGACGTCTCAGGATCGATGGAGGCGTACTCGCGGGTGTACCTCCAGCTGCTGCAGGGTGCCGTCCGAGGTGCGCGAGCCGAGGCCTTCGTGATGGCCACCCGTCTGACCCGGGTCTCGAAGATGCTCGCCTCCGGGCATCCGGACGTGGCCCTGGCCAAGGGCGCGGAGGCGGCGCCCGACTGGTCCGGCGGGACACGCATCGGTGCGGCGCTCAAGACCTTCGTCGACGACTACGGCAGGCGCGGCATGGCCCGCGGCGCGGTGGTGGTGATCATCTCCGACGGCTGGGAGCGGGCCGACCCCGCGACCCTCGGTGAGCAGATGGCCCGGCTGGAGCGGTTGGCGCACCGCATCATCTGGGTGAACCCGCGCTCCGCTGCCGAGCAGTACGAGCCGTTGGCCGGCGGGATGGCCGCGGCGCTCCCGCACGTGGACGTGTTCGTGTCAGGTCACTCTCTCGGCGCCCTCGACGAGGTCCTCGACGCGATCAGGGGTACGCCGCAGCGGAGGTGACTCAGCTGCCGAACTCGCGCGCGAGCCAGGCCGCTCCGACGATGCCAGCGGAGTTGCGGAGCTTGGCCGGGATGATCGGGGTCCGCAGGTCGAGCAGCGGGAGGAACTTGTCGGAGCTCTTGCTGATCCCGCCACCGACCACGAACAGGTCGGGCCAGAACAGCCCTTCCACGTGGCTGTAGTAGCGCTGGAGGCGCTTGGCCCACTCCGGGTAGGACAGGTTCTCCCGTTCCTTGGCGGACTGGGCTGCGCGGTGCTCGGCGTCGTGGCCGTCGATCTCGAGGTGGCCGAGCTCGCTGTTGGGCATCAGCTTGCCGTCGAGGAGGAACGCCGAGCCGATGCCGGTGCCGAGGGTCGTCAGGATCACCAGTCCAGGCACGTCCTTGGCGGCGCCGTACCTCACCTCGGCGACTCCCGCGGCGTCGGCGTCGTTGACCACGTGGACCGGACGTCCGAGGCGTTCGGTGATCAACGCGTCCACGTCGGTGTCCACCCACGACGGGTCGATGTTGGCGGCAGACCGGGCGACCCCACGCTGGCAGACGGCCGGGATCGCGATGCCGATCGGGCTGTCGCCGAGAGAGGCGGCGAAGTGGTCGGCGATCTTCTCGACCACCTCGGCCACGGCCTCGGGGGTCGCGGGCCTGGGCGTCTTGATCTTGAGCCGGTCGGCGACGAGCTCGCCGGTCGCCAGGTCCACCGGCGCGCCCTTGATCCCCGTGCCGCCGATGTCGATCCCCAGCACCGGGCCGGCGTCGTGTGACTCACCCATGTTTGCCTCCTTCGGCACAACCCTAGACACTCGCGTCATGACTTCTCACGGCCCCACCGACATGGAGTCCTTCGTCCTCGACCACCTCGACGAGGACGCGCTCGTCGAGGACCTTGCCTCGCTGGTCCGGATGCCGAGCGTGGCGGGCAGCGACGCCGAGGTCGACGTGCAGGACATGTGCGCGGAGATCCTTCGGAGCCAGGCGGCGGTGGTGGACCAATGGGACATCGACCTCGCCGAGCTCCAGGAGGACCCGTGGTTCCCGGGGTCGGAGGCCTACCGTGACCGGGCCGTCGGCGTGGTCGGGGCAACCGTGGCGGACGGCATCCCGGGACTGGTGCTCCAGGGGCACCTCGACGTGGTGCCGCCCGGAGACCCCGAGACGTGGCAGGGTGCGGACCCGTTCTCCGCCGAGATCCGGGACGGCGCCCTTCACGGCCGCGGTGCCTGTGACATGAAGGCGGGCGTGGCGGCCAACCTGGCCGTGATGCGCACGCTGCGCGCGGCCGGCGTGCAGCTCGAGCGGCCGCTCGCCGTGCACTGCGTGGTCGGTGAGGAGGACGGCGGCCTCGGCGCCTTCGCCACCCTCCGACGCGGCCATCGCGGGGAGGCAGCGGTGATCACGGAGCCCACGGGCGCACGGATCGTGACGGCGACGGCGGGTGCGCTGACCTTCCGGATCGAGGTCGGCGGCCGGTCGGCTCACGGCAGCATGCGCCGAGAGGGGGTCAGCGCGTTCGAGGCGTTCCTGCCGATCTACGAGACCCTGCGCGAGCTGGAGCGTGAGCGCAACGTCGACCCCGACCCGTTGTTCGAGAGCGACCTGCCCTATGCGTTGTCCGTCGGTGTCGTGAACGCCGGCGACTGGGCCAGCAACGTGCCGGACAAGCTGACTGCCGAGGGGAGGCTGGGGGTGCAGCTCGATGAGGACCCCCGCCAGGCCAGGTTCGCTCTGGAGGACGCGGTCGCCGAAGCCAGCGCGAAGGACCCGTGGCTGCGTGAGAACCGGCCGGTCGTGAGCTGGCCGGGCGGTCAGTTCGCCAGCGGCAGGACCGACTCGGACCACCCCCTGGTCGAGGAGGTCATCTCGTCGGTCCGGGACACCGGCGGGCCGGCGCCCGCGCTCGGCGCCGAGGTGTACGGCAGCGACCTGCGGCTCTACGCCGGGATCGGGGGCATCCCGACCCTCCACTACGGTCCAGGAGACATACGGGTGGCCCACGGCCCCCAGGAGCAGGTGAACCTCGAGGAGCTGACCCAGGTGGCCCGGGCGCTCGTCGTACTCACCCTCCGCCGCTGCGGCGTGCGGGCCTGACCGAGGGCCAGGCCCGCACCACGCGGCTCAGACCGTGGCCAGCCGGCCGTCGTTCAGACGGATCACCAGGCCGTCGGCCATCGCGAACGCGAGGGCCGACTCGAACCGGTCCTGCTCCCAGAACCGCGCGCCGGTGAGCTGCTCGAGGTCCGCAGGTGCCTGCGGTCCCTCGCTCTCGAGGGCGCGAACGATCTGGCCCATCTCGTGGAAGACCTGACGGTCCTTCCTGCCCTCGGTCGAGGGTTTGGGCGGGGGCATGGGCATGAGACTTCCTCCTCTGTCGCGGAAGCGGACCTGATCAGGCGGATGCCGGGGCGAGGTCTCCGGCCGTGCTGCCGCTCTCGTCCTCGGCGGTCAGCGGCTGGGCGATGCTCTCCAGGGACCGGCCCTCGGCCTTGACCCCCAGGAAGGCCTCGACGACGCCGCCGGCGACCATCAGCGCGGCGCCGATGAAGTAGCCCAGGGCGATCGCCGTGATGTCGTTGCCTCCGGCGGTCGCGTTGTCGATCAGCTTGCCGAACAGCAGGGGTCCGGTGATACCGCCGACCGCGGTGCCGATGGCGTAGAAGAACGCGATGCACAGCGCGCGCGTCTCCATCGGGAACACCTCGCTGGCGGTGAGGTACGCCGCGCTGGCTCCCGCCGAGGCGAAGAAGAAGATGATCGCCCCCATCAGGGTCAGCGTGACCGCGGTGAAGGACCCGAGGAAGATCCCCGTGCCGGCCAGAAGCACGCCGGAGAGGATGTAGGTCCCGGCGATCATCCGGACCCGGCCGAGGGTGTCGAACAGCGGGCTCAGCAGCAGCGCACCGGCGAAGTTGCTGAGCGCGAACACCGCGATGTACCAGCCGACCTGCTTGACGCCCATGAAGGTGGTGAGGGTGTCGCCGTAGGTGAAGAAGAAGGCGTTGTAGAGGAACGCCTGCCCCACGAAGAGGCTGAAGCAGAGGATGGTCCGCTTGGGGTAGAGCGTGAAGACGGTCCGCGCGATGAGCCCGATGCCGATCGACCTCCGCTGGCGGATGGTGATCGACCTGGAGGTGCTGGGAAGGTCACGGCCGGTCTCGCGCTGCACGGTGTGCTCGATGTCGCGCACGATCTTCTCGCCGTCGTCCTCGCGGCCGTGGATGAAGAGCCACCGGGGCGACTCGGGGACGTTCTTGCGGACGATCAGGATCGCGACGGCGAGGATCGCGCCGAGGCCGAAGGCGAGCCGCCAGCCCCACTCGGGGGAGACCTTGGTGGGGTCCAGCAGGGGGATGGTCAGCAGGGCACCGCCAGCGGCGCCGACCCAGAACGAGCCGTTGATCGCGACGTCGACGCGACCGCGGTACTTCGCGGGGATCAGCTCGTCGATCGCGGAGTTGATGGCGGCGTACTCACCGCCGATACCGGCTCCGGTGAAGAACCGGGCGACGAAGTACCACAGCGGGTTCATCGAGAACGCGGTGAGCACGGTGGCCGCCGTGTACACCGCGAGCGTGAGGAGGAAGAGCTTCTTGCGGCCGAACCTGTCGGTCAGCTGTCCGAAGAACAACGCGCCGAGACACGCTCCGGCGACGTAGACGGCGCCGGCGAGGCCGACGTCGAAGCTGCTCAGGCCCAGACCGGTCTTGGGATCGGACAACGCGTCCGACATCGAGCCGACGATCGTCACCTCGAGCCCGTCGAGGATCCACACGGTGCCCAGACCGATCACCACCAGCCAGTGCCACCGGGCCCAAGGCAGTCGGTCGAGCCGCGCCGGGATGTCGGTCGTGATCCGCCCGGTCTCCACTCCTGCTGACATTCGTCCTCCTCCGTTACAGGGCGGCCCGATGTGGACTACGTCACAGCCGCCGCCCATGGCGTTACCCCCTGCTGTCCGAGTTCATGCGGATGCGTCCGCTCCGGGCGGCAGTGCCGGCAAGGGATGCACTAGCGTCCCCAGGCATGGATGACGAGATCTTCTTCGCCGGCGTGGCAGGACAGGCGGCGCTCGTGCGCGACGGTCAGGTCTCTGCGCGCGAGCTGGCCACGGCGTGCCTGGACAGGATCGACGCGCTCAACCACCGCCTCAACGCGTTCACGAACGTGATGCGCGAACGGGCGCTGGCCGAGGCCGAGTCGCGTGACGCCGCGCAGGCGCGGGGCGACGCCTTGGGGCCGCTGCACGGCGTGCCCGTCGGGATCAAGGAGGAGGTGCACGTCGCGGGGGAGCGCACCACGTTCGGCGGACGGGCCAACCGGACGCCGGTGGAGTTCGATGCCGAGGTGACCAAGCGGCTGCGCGACGCCGGCGCGGTGGTCGTCGGCAAGACCGCGATGCCGGAGTTCGGGCAGTGGCCGTTCACCGAGTCCGTCGCCCACGGTCTGACCCACAACCCGTGGGATCCCGCCCGGTCGACCGGTGGGTCCAGCGGCGGTACGGCGGCGGCGGTCGCAGCGGGCCTCGTGCCCATGGGCATCGGGGGAGACGGCGGCGGCTCGATCCGGATCCCGTCCGCCTGCTGCGGCCTGTACGGGCTGAAGCCGCAGCGCGGCCGGGTCACCGCGTCGCCGCAGTCGCACCTGTGGTGGGCGTTGGGGACGACGGGCCCCCTCACGCGTTCGGTCATGGACAGCGCGATCGTCTACGACGTCATCCGCGGGTCCGTGCCGACCGACCGTTTCCGCGCCGGCGAGCCGTCGGCGTCCTTCGTCGACGCGGCGGGAGCGGCGTTCCGGCCGTTGCGCATCGCGTGGTCGACCAAGGCGGTGACTCTCGGGGTGCACCCCGATCCGGAGAACGTCCAGGCGGTCGTCGCCACGGCGGAGCTGCTCTCCTCACTCGGCCACCACGTCGAGGAGGTCGACCCGGGCTACCCTGACCCGACCGCCGCGTTCATCCCTCAGTTCTTCGGTGGGGTCCGCGCAGAGGCAGCGGAGATGGAGCTCCCCGAGCTCCTCGAGCGGCGCACGCGCGAGACGGTTCGCCTGGGCGTCTGGGTGCGTCCCCCTGTAGTGGAGTGGGCGATGCGCCAGGGGGAGAAGGTCGCCGCGAAGGCGAACCGGATCTTCGACTCCCACGACCTGATGCTCACCCCGGTGATCGCCCCGCGGCCTCCTCAGGTGGGTGTGCTGGACGGCGTCGGCACGATCGGTGCGGCCTGGAAGTCCATGCCGATGATCGCCTACACCGCCCTGTGGAACGTGACGGGCAACCCCGCGGCATCCGTGCCCGCCGGGTTCGGCAGCGACGGGCTGCCCCTCGCCGTACAGCTCGTCGGCCGTCCCGACGACGAGCCGACCATCCTCACGGTGTCCGCACAGCTCGAGCGGGCGCGTCCCTGGGCCGATGCTCGGCCGGTGGTCGCATGAGCGGCCTGCTGCTGACGACGCCGAAGGCGTGGGCCCGCCGCGTGGCCGGCCTGCTTCCGGGAGTCGAGGTCGAGAGCCCGCTCGTCGGCCGGACCGTCATGGTGACCGGTGCCTCGTCAGGTATCGGTGAGGCCACTGCCCGGGCGGTGGCCGCGCGTGGCGCGAAGGTGCTGCTCGTGGCGCGTCGGGCAGACGAGCTCGACCGGGTGAGGGAGGAGATCGAGTCGGCGGGAGGCTCGGCGTGCGCGTACCCCTGCGACCTGACCGACGGTGCGGCCGTCGAGCGCATGGTCGCCGCTGTGCTCCGCGAGCACGGTGGGGTCGACATGCTCGTCAACAACGCCGGCCGGTCGATCCGGCGGTCGCTCTCGCTGTCCTACGACCGGCTGCACGACGTCGAGCGCACGGTGGCCATCAACTACGTCGCGCCGGTGCGGCTGATCCTCGCCCTGCTGCCGCAGATGGTGGAGCGAGGCTCCGGGCACGTGGTCAACATCCTGACCTGGGGCGTGCAGGTGAAGGCACCGAAGTTCGCGGCGTACATCGCATCGAAGGCAGCGCTCGACACGTTCAGCCGGATCGCAGGGCGGGAGACGTACGGCGACGGGGTGACCTTCACGAACATCCGGCTGTCGCTGGTGCGGACCGACATGATCGGTCCCACCGACGTCTACCGGAGGACGCCCGCGATGAGCCCGGAACGGGCCGCGGCCAAGGTGGTGCGCGCCCTGGAGGAGCGGCCGTTGACCGTCAACACCCTGGCCGGGTCGGTGTCGGAGGTGCTCAACCTGGTGGTGCCGCGACTCTCCGACGCCGTGAGCCATGCCACTGCCAAGAGGTTCCCGGACTCTTCCGCGGCAGCCCGTCACGCTCGCGAGGACCGCGCCACCGGCTGAGGCGGACGCCGCCAGGGTCAGCTGGCCTTCTTCGCAGCCGCCTTCTTCGCAGCCGTCTTCTTGGCGGCGGTCTTCTTCGCGGGCGCCTTCTTCGTGGTCTTCTTGGCCGTCTTCTTGGCGGCGGCCTTCTTCGTCGCCGCGGGCTTCTCGCCCTCCTCGGAAGGCGCCTCCTCGGACGTCTCGCCGCGTGAGGTCTTGGCGGCCTCGACGCTGCGTTGGAGGGCTGCGAGCAGGTCCACGACCTCGCCGGTCTTCGGCTCCTCCCGAGCGGCCTGCTTGACCTCGCCGCCCTCGAGCTTCGCCTTCACGAGCTCCTCGACGGCGGAGGAGTAGTCGTCCTCGTACTCGTCCGGGTCGTAGTCCCCCGCGAGGGTCTCGACGAGCATCTGAGCCATCTTCAGCTCGTTCGGCTTGGCCTGGCCCTCGGTCGCGTCGAGGCCGGCGAAGTCGGGCTTGCGGACCTCGTCGGGCCACAGCATCGTCTGGAGCACCAGCACGTCGTCGCGCACGCGCAGCACCGCCGTGGTCATCCGGTTGCGCAACGAGACCGTCACGACCGCCATCCGGTCGGCCTCGCGGATCGCCTCGCGCAGCAGGGCGTAGGGCTTGGCCGCGGACTTGTCCGGCTCGAGGTAGTAGGACTTCTCCAGCATCATCGGGTCGATCTGCTCGCTGGGCACGAACTTCTCGACCGAGATCTCCCGGCTGCTGCTGGAGGGGAGCTCGGCGAGGTCGTCGTCGTCGAGGATCACCATCTGCCCGTCGCCGGTCTCGTACCCCTTGGCGATGTCGGCGTACTCGACCTCCTCGCCGTCGATGCTGCAGACCCGCTTGTACTTGATCCGGCCGCCGTCCTTCGCGTGCACCTGGCGGAACGAGATGTCGTGGCTCTCGGTCGCGGCGTAGAGCCGCACCGGCACGCTCACCAGACCGAACGAGACTGCGCCCTTCCAGATGGCCCGCACGGGCGATCTCCTCTCCTCGAGCAGTGCGACACGGTGGTTCTCGTAAGTCAGGATGGACCCATCCGGCCGATGCGCGCTAGTCGACGCACCCCGGTACCCCCAGGCGTGGGATGGATTCCCACGCGCGGGCGAGCGGCCGGGCGTCGGGCGACGCCGGTGGGTCGGACATTCGGGAGACTCCGGCTCCGGCGACAGGGTGGTTCTGGTCGGTCAGGATGGGTCCATGCGACCGATGCTGGCTAGTCGAGGCACCGCGGTACCCACCGGACCGGGATGGGTCCACGAGGTGAAGTGGGACGGGATGCGCGTCCTCGCCGAGGTCCGCGACGGGGTTCTCCGGCTGTGGTCGCGCAACGAGAACGACGTGACCGTGAGCTTCCCCGAGGTGACCGACATCGGGGTCCTCACCGGCCACGACGTGCTGCTCGACGGCGAGGTGGTCGCCATGGCGGACGGGATCCCGACCTTCTCGGCGCTCGCCGACCGCATGCATGTCTCCGGTGCCGCCAAGGCCCGGGCTCTCGCCCGCGCGAACCCGGTGACGCTGATCGTCTTCGACCTGCTGCACCTCGACGGCCGGGACCTGACCGGTCAGCCCTGGTCGACGCGTCGTGCCGAGCTCGAGGCGCTGGGCATCGGCAGCGCGCACTGGCAGGTGCCACCGACGTACGACGACGGGCGCCTGCTGCTCACGGCGACCGAGCAGCAGGGGCTCGAGGGGGTCGTGAGCAAGAGACGCTCGTCGACGTACCAGTTCGGCCGTCGCAGCAAGGACTGGCTGAAGTTCCCCAACCGACCCACGCTGTCGTACGTCGTGGGCGGCTGGCGTCACGAGACGGACAGCGACACCCGTCTGGGCGCGTTGCTCGTGGGGGAGCCGACGAGGCGGGGGCTGAGCTACCGCGGACGTGTCGGGAGCGGGATCGCCGGCAAGAAGGCGGTGGAGCTGCTCGAGCTGCTGGAGCCGCTGCACACCGAGTCCTCGCCGTTCTGTGACGAGGTCCCCAAGGTCGACGCGACGGGTACGGTCTGGGTGCGCCCAGAGGTGGTGGTCGAGGTCGCGGCACTCGGAGTCACCAACGCAGGCCGGTTGAGGCAGCCGAGCTACCAGGGCGTGCGATTCGACCTGGAACCTGCGGACCTGGGGAAGTGAACATGGCGAAGACCGAGGAGCAGGTCACCGTCGAGGTCGACGGCCGCCGGCTGAAGCTGAGCAACCTCGACAAGGTGCTCTACCCCGCGACCGGCACGACCAAGGGGGAGGTGCTGCACTACTACGCCCAGGTCGCCCCCGTGCTGCTGCCGCACCTCGCCGACCGTGCCGTGACCCGGATCCGCTGGCCGCACGGCACCGCGGAGGCGAAGTTCTTCGAGAAGAACCTCCCGCAGGGAGCACCGGAGTGGCTGCGGTTCGTGACCGTGTCCTCGACCGGCTCGCGCGGTGGCGGCGACACCATCGACTACCCCGTGATCGAGGACCTTGCGGGCCTGACCTATCTCGCCAACCTGGCCTCGCTCGAGCTGCACGTGCATCAGTGGAAGGTCGGCCGCAACAACCAGCCGAAGAACCCCGACCGGCTCGTGGTCGACCTCGACCCGGGGGCGCCGGCGGGGCTCCACGAGTGTGCGCAGGTGGCGTTGCTGGTGCGGGACCGGCTCGAGGAAATGGGACTGCCAACAGCGCCGGTGACCAGCGGCAGCAAGGGCCTGCACCTGTACGCCGCACTGCCCGGCCGCAAGAACGCCGACGAGGTCCGCGACCTCGCCAAGCAGGTGGCACAGGTGCTGACGAAGGCGCACCCGGACCTGGTGCTCTGGCAGATGACCAAGGCGAAGCGCGGTGGCAAGGTCTTCCTCGACTGGAGCCAGAACACCGCCACGAAGACCACGATCAGCCCGTACTCACTGCGCGGGACCGATGCGCCGTACGTCGCCGCACCCCGCACCTGGGAGGAGGTCGAGAAGGGGGCATCGGAGCCCGACAGCCTTCGCCACCTGGAGATGGGAGAGGTCCTCGACCGCGTCGCGGAGATGGGCGACGTCTTCGGGGAGCTGCTTCACCAGACCTGAACCGCTGCCCCCTGAAACGGACAGTCCCGCCGTTCCCGAGATACGGCGGGACGTGTCAGGGCCCGGTGACCACGAATACGTCTACCCAGATGAACGGTGGTTAATGCCTGGACCAGGGCCACGGGTCTGTTGTCGCTGTTGTCTTTTCTCACTCTTGTCCCAGTGATCCCAACTGTCCACAACTTCCTGAACTGGGTCTGGCCGAACCGTCGGCTCCTGGGCCAGACTCCGACTCGACCGAATCCCGAGCGAGCTGGACGGGCCCATGAGTTCGACCGTTGCCGACTCCTACGACGGCATCGTGGAGCACCTCGACGGGTTGCTTCGCGAGGTTGTGCGCCGCGAGGGCATCGACCCGCAGCGAGACGCCGGACTGGTCCGCAACGTCGCCGTCCGGCTCGTTTCCGAGCACGACGAACGCAGCCTCACCGGAGCGGTGGCACCGGTCGGCGACCTGGAGGCGACCGTCGAGGAGCTCGTCGCCCGGGTCGCGGGCTTCGGGCCGTTGCAGCGGTACCTCGACGACCCCGAGATCGAGGAGATCTGGATCAACGACCCGAGCCGGGTCTTCGTCGCCCGCGCCGGTCGCCACGAGCTGACCAGCACCATCTTGAGCCGCACGCAGGTCGACGAGCTCGTTGAGCGGATGCTCAAGTCGAGTGGCCGGCGAATCGACCTGTCGCAGCCCTTCGTGGACGCGATGCTTCCCGACGGGCATCGTCTTCACGTGGTGCTCGAGGGTATCTCGCGTGGCTTCAGCGCCGTCAACATCCGCAAGTTCGTCGTCCGGGCCTCCCGGCTACAAGACCTCGTGGGGCTCGACAGCCTCACCGACCAGGCCGCGCGCTTCCTCGACGCGTCGGTCAGGGCCGGTCTCAACATCGTCGTCGCCGGCGGAACTCAGGCGGGCAAGACCACCTTCTTGAACTGCCTGGCCGCCAGCATTCCCGGTGAGGACCGCGTCGTCTCCGCCGAGGAGGTCTTCGAGCTCCGCTTCAACCATCCGGACTGGGTCGCACTCCAGACCCGCCAGCTCGGCCTTGAGGGCACCGGCGAGATCCGGCTGCGCGACCTCGTGAAGGAGAGCCTGCGGATGCGGCCCTCGCGCATCATCGTCGGCGAGGTGAGGGCCGAGGAGTGCCTCGACCTGCTGCTCGCCCTCAACGCCGGGCTGCCCGGCATGGCATCGCTGCACGCGAACAGTGCGCGTGAGGCGCTGGTGAAGATGTGCACGCTTCCCCTTCTCGCCGGGGAGAACATCGGCGCGAGGTTCGTCGTGCCCACGGTCGCCTCGTCGGTGGACCTGGTCGTCCACCTCGGCATGGACCGGCATGGGGTGCGCAGGGTCAACGAGATCGTCGCTGTCCCAGGACGTGCTGAGAACGACACGATCGAGACGGAGACGATCTTCGCCCGCGACGGCGATCGCCTGGTGCGGGCCACGGGCATGCCTCCGCGGCTCGAACGGTTCGAGCGTCTCGGGGTGGACATCCACGATGTGCTCAACGAGGTCGGCTGACGGTGGGTGTTCTTCTCGGTCTCGGCACGGGCGTCGGTCTGCTGCTCGTCTACTGGTCCCTGGTGTCGCCGCGAGCGCCGCGTCCGCCTCGCGGCCCCTCACGTCTGGAGGCCCTGCTGGCCAGGGCGGGCCTGACGGGCACGTCCTCCGGCGCTGTTGCGGCGCTGTGCCTGGGCTCGGGCCTCGCGGCCGGGCTCGTCGTGCAGGCGGTCTCGCGGACCTGGCCGGTCAGCTCCGCCTTCGCGATCCTGGCCGGATACCTCCCGATAGCCGTGCTGAGTGGGCGTGCCCGTCGCCGCCAGCGCGAGCTTGCCGAGGTGTGGCCCGAGGCCGTCGACAACCTCGCCTCGGCCGTCAGGGCGGGCATGTCCCTGCCCGAGGCGCTGGCCCAGCTCGCGGTGCGTGGCCCGGAGCCGCTCCGTCAAGCCTTCGCCGCGTTCGCCGTCGACTACCAGGTCACCGGGCGGTTCGCCGAGTCGCTCGACCGGCTCAAGGAGCGGCTCGCCGACCCCGTGGGGGACCGGGTGGTCGAGGGGCTGAGGATCGCTCGCGAGGTGGGTGGGGGCGAGCTCGGCCGGCTCTTGCGCAGTCTCTCGGGATACCTGCGCGACGATGCGCGCACCCGCTCCGAGCTCGAGTCGCGACAGGCATGGGCGGTCAACGGCGCCCGGCTCGCTGTCGCCGCGCCCTGGCTGGTGCTGCTCATGCTGTCCTTCCAGCGGGAGGTGATCTCGCGGTATGCGTCCGGAGCGGGTGTCGTCGTGCTTGCGCTCGGTGGTGCTTGCTGCCTGCTTGCCTACCGGTTGATGGTCCGGGTCGGCCGGCTGCCTGAGGAGAGGCGGATCCTCTCGTGACCCTGGCTCTGTGGGGTGCCGTGCTCGGCGCCGGCACCGGGATCGGCCTGTTAGTGGTGCTGGAACGGGCCACGGCAGGGCGCCGGCCGAGTGTCGAGGTGCGTGTCCTTCCGTACGTGCGAGACCTCCCTCCGCTGGCCGGTCGTGCCCCTCGCTCGACGAACAGGCAGAGGTCGGCCTTCGTGGCGGTGTTCGGGCCGCTGCTCCAGTCGATGGCCGACGCGCTGGACCGGGTCCTGGGAGGTACGGCATCGGTGCGGCGCCGTCTCGACCGCGCCGGCCTCCTCATGTCGGTGCATGACTTCCGCGTGGAGCAGGCGTTGTGGGGACTCGTGTCGTTCTCGGCGGTTGCGCTGGTGTCGGTCCTCGTCGCACTGCGCAGCCCCGGTCGCGCAGTGCCGCTGCTGGTGCTGTGCGTCATCGCCTTCGTCCTCGGCGCGTTGTGGCGAGAGAACCGCCTTACCGCACAGGTGAAGCAGCGGGAGCGGCGGATGCTGGCAGAGTTCCCGACCATCGCCGAGCTCCTCGCTCTCGCTGTCGCGGCGGGGGAGGGCCCTGTGTCTGCACTGGACCGGGTAGTGACACGGGCCCGCGGCGAGCTCTCCACAGAGCTCGCCGGGGTCCTCGCCCAGGTTCGCACCGGCACACCGGTTTCCCGCGCGCTCGACGATCTTGCCGCGCGATCGGGGCTGCCTGTTGTGGCTCGGTTCGCAGAGGCGGTAGCCGTAGCCCTGGAGCGGGGAACGCCGTTGACAGATGTGATGCATGCGCAGGCGGCCGACGTGCGTGAGGCCGGCCGCCGAGCGTTGATCGAGACGGGGGCGCGCAAAGAGGTCCTGATGATGGTTCCGGTGGTGTTCCTGGTCCTGCCGGTGACCGTCCTCTTCGCATTCTGGCCAGGGTTGGTCGGCCTTCGGCTGGTGTCGCCGTGAGGCCGGGGGTAGAGAGAAGGAAGTCAAGGTGGTCGAGATGTTGTGGCGTTGGTGCACGGAGGCCCTCGTCCGTGCTGGGGCAGGAAGGAACGAACGCGGTGACGTGCCCGGCTGGGTGCTCATCACGGTGATGACCGCGGGGCTCGTCACGGTGCTGTGGGCGGTGGCCGGTGACGCGCTGTCGCAGATGCTCACCGACGCACTGCGGTCGGTGTCGAGCTGACCAGGCCCGGCCACGGCGGCCGGTGTGAACGCGGGTCGGCCGTCGTCGACTTCGTGCTGGTGCTCGTCGTACTCGTCCCGCTCTTCCTCGGGATCATGCAGGTCGCGCTCGTGCTGCACGTGCGCAACACCTTGACCTCGGCTGCGTCGGAGGGCGCTCGTTACGCCGCGACGGTGGACCGGCCTCTGGAAGCGGGAGTGGTGCGCACGCGTGAGCAGATCAGCGGGGCCATCTCGGCCAGGTTCGCGCAGGACGTGACCGCCTCCGAGAGCGTTGTCGGCGGCGCTCCTGTCGTGCGGGTCGACGTCGTCGCCGTTGTGCCGCCGCTGGGGATCTGGGGCCCTGGCGTGAGGCTGGCCGTCTCCGGACACGCCTTCGAGGAGACCGGGCCGTGAGGTCTGGCGATCAGCGGGGGAGTGCGCTCGTGGAGTTCGCGTGGCTCGCGATCTTGTTGATGGTTCCCTTGCTGTACGTCGTGTTGACGGTGTTCGAGGTGCAACGAGCCGCCTTCGGAGTGAGCAGTGCCGCTCGGTCGGCCGGACGCGCCTTCACCCAGTCCCCCAGCGAGGACGTCGCCTTCGACCATGCCGCTGCAGCGGTCGGGCTCGCCCTCGAGGACCAGCACCTCGACGTCGGACGGCGCTCGCTCGACGTCCGTTGCGCCCCGACCCCGACCAACTGTCTGGCGCCCGGATCGGCGGTGACTGTCACGGTCGCCTACCCCGTACCGCTGCCCCTGCTGCCGAGCATCCTGGGAGGGCAGCGCCCCAGCATCCGGGTCGAGGCCCAGCACACCGTGCCCTACGGGACCTTCCGGGAGGACCGGCAGTGAGCCGGCGGCGGCGTGGCGAGGCCGGCCAGACCGCGGTGCTCATCATCGGCCTCACGTTGGTCCTCGCGATGACGGTCGTGGTGGTGGTCGACGCGACCGCGGGCTATCTGCGACGCCAGGCCCTGAACACACTCGCGGACGGCGCGGCGCTGGCGGCTGCCGACGGCATCCAAGGTGAGCAGGTGTACACCGGCGGGCTGGGGGAGCGGGCGGCAGTCGACCCGGCCGCGGCCCGCTTCCTGGTCGAGGAGTACCTCGCGTCGGTCGACGCCGGTCGTCGCTATCCGGGACTCACCCATGCCGTGGAGGCCGACGGAGAGCGGGTCGTCGTCCACGTCGCAGCGCCTTTGGACCTGCCGCTGCCGTTACCCCGGACGGGTGACACCGCTCACGTCACGGCAACGGCCGCCGCAGTGGTCACGGTGGGCGAGTAACCCGAACGCCAGTCCCCCAACGGCCGTATGGACTATGGACTCCCTGGCATGTTTGAGCTAGGACAAAGCGGGACAGGATGCGCTTGTGCGACCGCACGGGGTCTTGCTGCCCGGTGCCGGGAGTGCTTAAGTGCAAAGACGTGGTCAAGCCAACGTGCCACGAATAGATCAATCCAGAGTAGGTAGCAAGCATGTCCGCTTCGCCTGAGCTTCAAGAGCAAGAACTGGAAGGATCCGCGGCCCTCGCTCCGTCAGAAACGGTTACCGAGGCCGACCGCAGCCAGATCACGGCCCGTCTTCTGGCCCAGATCGCCGAGACCACCGACAAGGTGGAGCAGAAGAGGCTGCGCGACGAGATCGTCGTTCTCAACATGGGGGTGGCGCGAGCCATCGCCTCCCGGTACCGCGACCGCGGTATCGCCCGGGACGACCTGCTGCAGGCCGCGTACGTCGGCCTCGTCAAGGCAGTTCAGGGATTCGACCCCACCTACGAGCGGGACTTCCTCAGCTACGCAGTCCCGACCGTGACCGGTGAGGTCAAGCGTTACTTCCGCGACTTCGGGTGGACGGTTCGCCCGCCGCGTCGCATCCAGGAGCTCCAGGCGCAGATCTCCCGCGCCTCCAACGAGCTCTCACAGTCCCTGCACCGTTCACCGAAGCCTCGTGAGGTGGCGGAGTTCCTCGACATCGACGTGGACTCGGTCATCGAGGCGCTCGCCGCCGACGGCTGTTTCACTCCCGCGTCTCTCGACGTGCCCGTCGGGGAGGACGGCAGCGGCTCGCTCGGTGAGCTGCTCGGGGGCGAGGACGCCGACCTGGGGCGTGCGGAGGCCCGGATCCTGCTCGGCCCCGCGGTCCGCAAGCTCAAGGAGCGCGACCGCAGGATCATCGAGCTGCGGTTCTTCTACGGCTGGACCCAGGAGCAGATCGCTCAGGACATCGGGGTGACCCAGATGCAGGTCTCGCGCCTGCTGTCGAGGATCCTCTCCGACCTGAGGACCGAGCTGGCCTGATCCCCGAGGTCCACGAGCGAGTGGGCGACGACGACACCTCTGTCTGGCGCAGACCTGTCGTTGTCGCCCACTTGTGCGTTGCGGGCCGGCGCGGGCCTGGCGCGGCCGAGATCGTCAGCCGATGCGGCGTCGCGACACCACAGGGAGCACGCCCCAGAGCACTGCGAAGAGGCCGATGGTGATGGCGGCGGCGATGTGTGAGGACGGGGCGCCGATGACCGTGTCGAAGACGAGCCACACCACTCCGGCCATGGTGAACGCGAGTGCGATCAGGCCGTGCCGGGCTGCACGGTTGGCGGCCTCGACGATCCACTCACGCTCGCCCTGGCGGAAGAGCGTCCTGTGGAAGGCCACCGGCGCCACGATCAGACCGGTTGCGAGTACCGAGCCGCAGAGGACGGCGAGGTAGACGTACTTCTCCGACGAGTCGAGCTCGGAGAAGCGGTTCGTGAACGGGACGGTCAGCAGGAAGCCGGTGAGGATCTGCACGCCCGTCTGCATGACCCGGAGCTCTTGGAGGAGCTCGTTGAGGTTCCGGGTGAGCCGCTCCGCCTTGTCCTCGTCGGAGCCGTCACCTCCCTCGGGGTTGCCCTTCGAGCCGGCGGGGTCACTTGTCATCGTCACGTCGTTTCAGTGGCTTGGTCGCCGGGCCCTGCAGCACGGCGCCGTCGAGGTCGAAGCGCGACCCGTGACACGGGCACTCCCAGACCTTCTCGACTGTGCTGAACGAGACCAGGCAACCCAGGTGCGTGCAGGTCGGAGAGACAGAGTGTACGGCGCCCTGCTCGTCGACGTAGGTGGCCCAGTCGCCCTCGGAGTCGCTGACGATGCCGGCCTGTCCAGGCGACAGGTGCTCGGCCGAGACGACCCGCTCGAGCTTGGCCCGCAGCCGTGCTCCGGCGTTGCCGACCAACCCGGCGACGGCTCGGGCTCCCGAGGTCAGCACCGTCTTGGCCTCCAGGGCCGGATGCACCCGCCGCGGGTCGTAGATCCGGCTCCAGGGCTGCGAGCGGCCGTCGATCAGGTCGCGGAGCAGGAGGCCGGAGAGGACGCCGTTGGTCATGCCCCAGGACCCGAACCCGGCCGCGACCCAGGTGTGCTTGGCGGCCGGGTGGAACGGTCCTATGAACGGCACCTTGTCGCCGCTGTGGTTGTCCTGGGCCGCCCAGGTGAAGCCGACCTCGTCGACGGGGAACCGGTCGGTGAGCCAGGCGGTGAGCTCGGCGAGACGTTCTGGCGCCTTGGCGTCGCCGGGCGTGAACGGTGCGCCCGTCGCGATCAGGAGCCGCCCACCGTCGTACGGCGCACCGCGGATCGAGCGGGTGTCCCGGCTCGTGGAGACGTACATCGCGCGGGGGTCCGCCGACTCGTCCACGGCGGCCGCCACGGCGAACTCGCGCTTCGGGGTCAGCCGGCTGAACATCATCGCCCTGTCGAACACCGGGTAGTGCGTCGCCACCACCACGTCGCGCGCGCTGACCCGCCGTCCCGACTCGGTGGTGACGACGCACGGCGTGCCCTCGTCGAGCCCCGTGACGCGGGTGTTCTCGAAGATCAGGCCGCCTTGCTCGACGTACTCCGCGGCGACGGCACGGAGGTACTTCCTGGGGTGGAAGACCAGCTGGTCCTCCACCCGCACCGCGCCCGCGACAGGGAACGGCAGGCCGGTGTCCTGGGTGAACGTAACGGGAAGCCCCGCGCGACGGGCAGCGTCGGCCTCACGCCGCAGCATGTCGACCTCGGCTGCAGCCTCTGTGTAGACGTAGGCCGGCTGGCGCTCGAGCTCGCAGTCGACACCGAGCCGCTCGACGGTCGCGGCGACGTGCTCCATCGCCATGGTCTGGCTGCTGGCGTAGGTCTCCGCGGTCTCGTCGCCGAGCTTCTCGGCGAGGTGGTGGTAGATCGCGCCGTGCAGCACCGACACCTTCGCGGTGGTTCCTCCCGTGACGCCGGCGGCGATCCGTCCGGCCTCCAGGAGCGCCACCGACCTGCCGGTTCGGACCAGCTCCGATGCGACGCTGAGCCCCGCGATCCCGCCACCGATGACCACGACGTCGACGGAGAGGTCGTCGTCCAGGAAGGGGTAGTCCGGGGTCTCCGCCGAGACCATCCAGTACGACGCGCTCGTCTCCACGCTCAGCACCCGGCCGCCTGCTCGCCGGCGGGCTTGCTGATCTGGGGCATGGCGACTCCTCTCGTCGAGATGCTCGGCGTGGCCGACGGGTACCCGTCGGCAAAGTCGGCATGCACCGGGGCGAAGGCGACGACCGGGCAGGCGGGTGTCGCCCCACGGCGTGACCAGTGCCGCCGAATGAGACCTGTCGCCACGGGTAACCAGAACGGGAGAGCGACAGGAAGGAAGACGACCATGATGAAGAAGCTGATGTTCCTCGGTGTCGGCGCGGTCGGCTACGTGCTTGGCGCGAAGGCCGGTCGGGAGCGGTACGACCAGATCGCCGAGCAGGCCCAGAAGCTGCGGGCGAACCCGACGGTCCAGAAGAAGCTGGACGACGCGAAGCACGTGGCGAAGGACGCGGCGGGCACGGCGGCGGGCAAGGCTGCCGGCAAGGTCCGCGAGCATGCGCCCGGCGGCTCGTCGAGCGCGTCGGGCACCTCGTCGAGCACCGCCTCGACGCCGCTCGGGTCCAGCGGGCCGAACACGTTCGGTGTGGGCGACGAGGGCGCCTGACCGCCTCCGTTCGCAGACGCACTCAGGGTGCGGTGCGGCCATCGACGTCAGATGGTTGCGCCGCACCCTGTCGCGTACCCTTGCGTTCGTGGCAGGCCCCGACTTCGAAACCCAGATCAAGCAGCTCCAAGCGACCATGCACACCATCGAGCAGGTGCTCGACGTGGACGACATGCGCAAGGAGATCGCCGAGCTCGGTGAGCAGGTGGCCGCCCCTGACCTGTGGGACGACCAGGCGAACGCCCAGAAGATCACCGGCCGGCTCTCCGCGCTCCAGGGCGAGCTCGAGCGGTTCACGTCCCTGCAGAGCCGCATCGACGACCTCAGCGTGCTCCTCGAGCTGGCCCGCGAGGAGAGTGACGCGGAGTCCCTGAGCGAGGCGGAGGCCGACCTCCACCGGATCCACAAGTCGGTCGAGCAGCTCGAGGTGCGCACTCTGCTGTCGGGCGAGTACGACTCCCGTGAAGCGCTGGTGACGATCCGCTCGGGAGCCGGCGGCGTCGACGCGGCCGACTTCGCCGAGATGCTGATGCGGATGTACACCCGCTGGGCCGAGCGCAACAAGTACCCCGTCGAGGTCTTCGACACCTCCTACGCCGAGGAGGCCGGCCTCAAGTCGGCCACCTTCGCGATCCATGCGCCCTACGCCTACGGGACCCTCTCGGTCGAGGCGGGCACCCACCGCCTGGTGCGGATCAGCCCCTTCGACAACCAGGGCAGGCGCCAGACCTCCTTCGCGGCGGTCGAGGTGGTCCCGGTGCTCGAGCAGACCGACGAGATCGAGATCCCCGAGGAGGAGATCCGCGTCGACGTCTACCGCTCGTCAGGCCCCGGCGGCCAGTCGGTGAACACGACCGACTCGGCGGTGCGGCTCACGCACATCCCGACCGGCACCGTGGTCAGCTGCCAGAACGAGAAGAGCCAGCTGCAGAACAAGGCCAGCGCGATGGTGATCCTCAAGGCCAAGCTGCTCGCGTTGAAGAAGGCCGAGGAGCGCGCCCACCTCGACGAGCTGCGCGGTGACGTCCAGGGTTCTTGGGGCGACCAGATGCGCAACTACGTGCTCCACCCGTACCAGCTCGTGAAGGACCTTCGCACGGAGTACGAGGTGGGCAACCCCCAGGCCGTCTTCGACGGTGACATCGACGCCTTCCTGGAGGCCGGCATCCGCTGGCGCCGCGGCGCCGACAAGGCAGCTCAGAACTAACCCCCTGAGACCGGGGGATGCTTGCCGCGCAGGCCGTCGTCGCGACGGTCGTCGACCAGGAGGTCAGCACCACTGTGGTCGACGTGGCCTCCGCGTCCGACCGCCCGCAAGGTACGACGGGCAGGGCGCCTGCGCTCACCGGGGACGAGCTGTTCCCGGTCTACAGCGTCACCAAGCCCCTCCTCGCGACCGCCGTGATGCTCCTGGTCGAGCGCGGCAGGCTGAGCCTCGACGAGGACGTGCGGGGCCGGCTGCCGCACCTGCCGCTCGACCGGGCCGTGACCGTGCGGCAGCTGCTCGACCACACCGGCGGACTGCCCGACTACGGCGCGACGCCGGAGTACACCGCCGGCCTCCGCGCCGACCCCACCCGGCCCTGGACGCGCGAGGAGTTCCTCAGCCGGACCCTTGCGAAAGGACTCGTGTTCGAGCCCGGCACGGGATGGGCCTACTCGAACCTCGGCTACCTGTGCCTGGTGCTCCTGCTCGAGACGGAGTACGAGGTGCCCCTCAACGAGGTGCTGAGCCGGGAGATGTTCGCGCCGCTCGGCCTCGAGCGCACCCGTGTGGCAGACACTCTCGACGACATGTCGGGACTCGCCCCGTCATGGAGCACGGCGATCGGCCCCGACGGCACCGCGGTGGAGGTCCCGGGGCGCTACCACCCGGGATGGGTCGCGCACGGACTGGTGCTCTCGACCGCGCCCGAGCTCGCCCTGCTGTTCGGCACGCTGTTCGACGGCCGGATCGTCTCGGGGGAGACCCTCACGACGATGACCGAGCCCGTCTCCGTGCCGTTCGACCACCCGTTGTTCAGCCGCCCGTCCTACGGCCTCGGGCTGATGGTCGACGCAGGCGCCCCGGGCCTCGTGGCCGGGCACGGCGGAGGCGGACCCGGCTACTCGGCCGGGGCGTTGCACGTCGTGCACGAAGACGGCCGGCGTGTCACCGCGGTGGCCCTCGCCGCGACCGAGGTCGATGACGTGGGACTCACCCTCGCCTTCGCCGCGGCCCAGGAGGTCAGGGCTGCGCGCTGACGGTGGTGACCACCTCGGTGCACCAGCTGACGGCGCGCTGCACGACGTCGGCCCGCTCACTGCTCGAGCCGTCACCTGTGGACCCCTCCGATGATCCTCCGAGCGGCTCGGACACCTCGCAGCCCAGCCACGTGTCGGTGAAGAGCCCCTCCAGCCGTGTGCGCACAGTCGTCGTTCGCTGCGTGGACCCAGTGGCTCCGGAGGCGATCTCACACACCGAGGTGAGCCCGGGGGAGCCGAACCCCACGGGGTCGGGGAAGGCGCAGTCGCGCCCGCGGCGCGCGCGTCGTACGAGCGTGCGGGCCTCCGAACGCGCGACGGGACGGGCGAAGACCCACGTGCGGGCGGCGGTGCCGTCGCTTCCCTCGAACACGCAGCCGTACTCATGGGACACGTCCTTGTAGCCGGGCCGGACCTCGACCTCGTCCCCGTTGCCGTAGTGGTCGGTGCCCGTGACGGGGCCGTCCAGAGCCTCGGTCACACCGTTCTCGTCGAGCATGCCGCAGACGTCCGTCCGTGGCACCGGCAGGCCGCTGAGGTCGACCCGGGCGCGGGTCGTGGGAACCGGGCTAGACGGGCTTGGCTCGGGCTGATCCGTCGTCGAAGAGGTGCATCCGGTCGCGAAAAGGACGAACGTGAGCAGAGACACCAACGTGGCAAGGGGCTCTCGGCGCCTCCGTGCTGCGCGACGGGCGCGACGGGAGCGTGGGGCCATGGCTCCAACCTATGCGAAACTCCGGGCTGGACGGCCTGTTAGGGACCGCGTCACAAGTCACCTAAACTCAACTGTTGGTCGGATACGCCCGCGCTGCCCGTTCCTTGGGCAGCGCTTGCGTTGAACCCATGTGTCCCCGAGCCCGGCCACCAACCGCCTGTGATTCGGTTCGAGAGTGTCTCAAAGTCGTATGCCGGTCAGAGCCGCGCAGCGCTCGACAACGTGAACGTCGAGATCGGCAAGGGGGAGTTCGTGTTCCTGGTCGGCGCGTCCGGCTCCGGAAAGTCCACCTTCCTGCGCCTGGTGCTGCGCGAGGCGCGCCCCACGCACGGCAAGGTGTACGTCGCCGGCAAGGAGATCAACCGGCTGGCCGGCTGGAAGGTGCCAGGCCTGCGCCGCCAGATCGGGACGGTGTTCCAGGACTTCCGGCTGCTGCCCAACAAGACCGTTGCGGAGAACGTCGCCTTCGCCCTCCAGGTGATCGGCAAGCCCCGCGGGCACATCAACAAGGTCGTTCCCGAGACCCTCGAGCTGGTCGGGCTCGAGGGCAAGGGCGACCGGATGCCCGACGAGCTCTCCGGTGGCGAGCAGCAGCGGGTCGCGATCGCCCGGGCCTTCGTGAACCGGCCGATGATCCTGATCGCCGACGAGCCGACGGGAAACCTCGACCCGAACACGTCGGTCGGCATCATGAAGCTGCTCGACCGGATCAACCGGACCGGGACGACGGTGATCATGGCGACCCACGACGCGGGCATCGTCGACCAGATGCGCAAGCGCGTGATCGAGCTCTCCGGTGGACACATCGTGCGTGACCAGTCGCGCGGCGTCTACGGCTACCAGCACTGAACACGACCGAGGGACCCCTCAGATGCAGCTGACCTATGTCTTCTCCGAGCTCGGGAACGGGCTCAAGCGCAACGTGTCCATGACGATCGCGGTCATCGTGACGATCTTCGTCTCATTGACCCTCGTCGGCATGGGCCTCTTGCTCAACGCCCAGGCGGACAAGGCCCAGAACTACTGGGGCAGCAAGCTCCAGATCACCGTCTTCTTGTGCAACCAGAACTCCGCCACCGCCAACTGCGTGGGTGGCGAGGTGACCAACGCCCAGAAGACGGCGATCCAGAAGGTGCTCGACGACCACCCGGAGGTGGCGTCGTGGAGCCTGCAGAGCAAGCAGGAGGCCTACGACAAGTGGCGTAGTGCCTACGTCTCCAACGACGAGACCGAGCGCCGCGTCTACGAGTCGATCCGCCCGTCGGACATGCAGGAGTCCTACTGGGTCCAGCTGAAGGACCCGGAGAAGTTCATGGGCAT
The DNA here is from genome assembly GCA_963700955.1 of uncultured Actinomycetota bacterium. GTDB lineage: Bacteria > Actinomycetota > Actinomycetes > Propionibacteriales > Nocardioidaceae > Nocardioides_C. The sequence continues at coordinate 53,387 of CAVOZH010000008.1, forward strand.
CAAGAGCCAGGTGGCCGGGCTTCAAGGTGTGGACACCGTGCGAGACCTCCGCGAGGTGCTCAAGCCGATCTACTTCTGGATGAGCGTCATGAAGGTGGGCGCGTTCGGGATCGCGATCTTCCTGATCTTCGCCGCCATCCTCCAGGTCGGCAACACGATCCGCCTCGCGGCCTTCGCGCGGCGGCGGGAGATCGGCATCATGCGGCTCGTCGGCGCCTCGAGCCTCTACATCCAGCTGCCGTTCCTGATGGAGGGGCTGGTCGCAGCGCTGATCGGAGTGGCTCTAGCCGGTGGCGCCGTGCTCGCCTTCATGTACTTCGTGATCTACCACATGCTTCGCCCGACGTCGCACATCATGCCGTACATCGGATGGAGCGACGCCGCGGTCGCAATCGGATCTATCGCGCTCATCGGTCTGTTGCTCACTTTGGTGCCGACTCTGGCAATGACCCGGAAATACCTCAAAGTCTGACCTTGGTCGGTTACCGTCGATAAGACGACGTAAACGACAGCTAAGGCAGACCGGTGGTTCGCAACTTCCCCCGTTCCCCCCGTCGCCGCGTGATAGCCGCTCTGGCGGCGAGCAGCCTGATGTTGAGCTTCGCTGCGATCCCGCTGGCCTCGGCCGACGACCTTCACGACCGCAAGCACCGCGTAGAGGGCAACATCTCGCGCACCCTCGACGACCTCGACCAGTCCAGCGCCAAGCTCATGGAAGCCAGCCGTGCGCTCGACGCAGCACAGGCCAGGCTCGACGTCGCGGAGCAGCACCTCGCGAAGACTCGTGGCGAGCTCGCCGCCGCCGAGGTCCTCGACCACCGCATGCAGGCCGAGCTCGAAGCGGCCATCCGGCGTCTGAAGGAGGCCAAGCATGCGCTCGCGGAGAGCAAGGCGGACCTCGCCGACCAGGAGGACCTCCTCGGGCAGCTCGCGGTCCAGAACTACCAACAGGGGGACCCGAGCCTCCAGGGCCTCTCGATGGTGCTGACCTCGCAAGACCCCGCTGAGCTCTCCGGCCAGCTCAACTCGGTGCGCAACGTGCTCGACAAGGAGTCGGTCACGCTCGACCGGCTCGACGCGTCGCGGGTGCTGCTCACCGTCAAGGAGCAGGAGGTCGAGAAGGCCAAGGCAGAGGTCGAGGTGCAGCGGGAGGCCGCTGCCAAGAACCTCGAGCGCAAGAAGGACCTCGAGTCGCAGGCCGAGGAGGCGCAGGCGGCCGTCTCGGCCCTCGTCTCTGCCCGGGCTCAGGCTCACAGTGCAGCGGCGGCCGCGAAACGCGCGGACCTCAGCATGCTTCGAGGTCTCCAGAAGGAGCGCGACCGGATCTCCGACATCCTGGCCGCACGCGCCGAGGCAGCACGGCGTCGCGCCGAGGCGGCCGCAGCCAAGTCGGCCGCGGACGCCGCGGAGCAGGCCACCGGGTCGGGGGGCGTCGGCGGCTTCCTGAGCCACCCCGTGGACGGCTACATCACCTCGCCGTACGGCATGCGGATGCACCCCGTCTACCACCGGTGGACGCTCCACGACGGCACGGACTTCGGCGCGGCCTGCGGTACGCCGATCCATGCGGCCGCCGATGGCCGGGTGATCGCGGTCTACTTCAACGCCGGCTACGGCAACCGCGTGATCATGGACAACGGGTACCAGCACGGCGTCGGCCTCGGTACGGCGTACAACCACCTCAGCAAGTTCTCGACGTACGTCGGCCAGGACGTCGAGCGCGGGGACGTGATCGGCTACGTCGGCAGCACCGGTTACTCCACCGGCTGCCACCTGCACTTCATGGTGTTCGAGAACGGCGCGACGGTGAACCCGATCGGCTGGCTGTAGCCACACCTCCCGAGGCAGCCGTCGCACCGGACCGAAACGGCGTTGCCCCGGCCTGACACAATCTGGACATGGTCAAGGAGCAGGGGCAGAAGCTTGTCGCGCAGAACCGGAAGGCTCGGCACGACTACCACATCGAAGACACCTATGAGGCGGGCCTGGTCCTCACCGGCACCGAGGTGAAGTCCCTGCGAGCCGGCCGCGCGTCCCTTGTCGACGGCTTCGCCGAGGTCCACGAGGGCGAGATCTGGCTGCACGGGGTGCACATACCGGAGTACTCCCAGGGGACCTGGACCAACCACGCCGCGCGGCGCAAGCGCAAGCTGCTCCTGAACCGGCACGAGATCGACCGCATCGAGTCCCGGGTGAACGAGAAGGGCCTGACCCTCATCCCGCTCTCGCTGTACTTCAAGGACGGCCGCGCCAAGGTCGAGATCGCTCTGGCCAAGGGCAAGAAGACCTGGGACAAGCGCCATGCGCTCGCTGAGCGGCAGGCCAAGCGCGAGACGGAGCAGGCAGTCGGGCGGCGGTTGAAGGGCATGGAGTGAGCCTCACCGACGTCGATGTACCTGTCTGGGCTGAGCGGCTCGGGATCCCGGGCCTCTACGACGTGCACGTGCACTTCCTGCCGCCCACCATCATGGCCAAGGTGCGGGAACAGTTCGACACGGCCGGCCCGCTCATCGGCCGGCGGTGGCCGATCGCCTACCGCGGCACCGACGACGAGCTCGTCGCGCAGCTGCGCGCCCTCGGCGTACGACGCTTCTCGGCCCTGCCGTACGCCCACCGGCCGGGAATCGCCGGGTACTTCAACGACTGGGCACGCGCCTTCGCCGACGCCGTGCCGGAGTGCCTGCACTCCGCGACGTTCTACCCCGAGCCTTCTGCCGCCGACTACGTCGCCGACGCCATCGAGGAGGGCGTGGAGATCTTCAAGGTCCACGTACAGGTCGGCAACTTCGACCTCCGTGACCCGCACCTGGACAAGGTCTGGGGTCAGCTCGCCGACGCCGGGAGGCCGGTGGTGATCCACGCCGGCTCCGGGCCGGTGCCCAACGCGAACACCGGTCCCGACCCCGTGCACCAGGTGCTCGAGCGGCACCCTGCGCTGACTGCGGTGATCGCCCACATGGGTGCGCCGGAGTACGTGGAGTTCCTGGAGATGGCCGAACGCTTCGAGAACGTGCGCCTCGACACGACGATGGCGTTCACCGAGTTCTTCGAGAACATGGCGGCGTTCCCCGTCGAGCTGATGCCTCGCCTGCACGACCTCGGTGACAAGGTGCTGCTCGGGTCGGACTTCCCGAACATCCCTTACGAGTACGCCCATCAGATCGAGTCACTCGAGCGGCTCGCCATGGGGGAGGAGTGGCTTCGCAAGGTCTGCTGGGAGAACGCGTCCGCGCTCATCGGGTGAGGCCGGGGAATAGTCGGTCGTGCCTGTCGGTTGGGACAGGTACAGTGGTCACACTGTTTGACAACTCAAGAGGGGCTGATCGGTTTCGACTTGGGACGTTCGTTCCAGGGGAAGCGGGTCGAGGATCCAAGGTCATCTCGTAAACGATCCTTGGAAACCAATAACTGCCAACAACCAGCGCAGTTCGTTCGCCCTCGCCGCCTGAGCGACTGGTGAACGGGTCAGACTGAGCGCCGCCTCCGGCTCAGATTCTGGCCTCATCTAGGAGGCTTGCTGGTGATCCCCGGCCACTGGGGCTCACCGGGACAATTCAGTGGCTGAGTCTGTCGGCAACGTGTCTGTGCGAGTGCCGGGACTGAGAAGACGACATCACAGACTGCACCCGGAGAAGCCCTGGATCAGCGCCGAAGGACGCGGGTTCGATTCCCGCCAGCTCCACCAAAGGGTCTTCGTAGAACAGGCGAGGATTCTTGGCAGAATCGCCGGGCCCGGCAGCCACCACCGCCGGGCGCCAGCCCTCTTGAAACAGAGCCGCATCGACGCGAGTCGGTGCGGCTCTGCTGCGTTGTCAGCGCGGCTCGTCCCGGTCGCGCGGCACGGCATGCAGGCCATCGGGCCGATGAGAATGGGCGCTTGAAGGGTGGGGCGTCGTTCACACAGATACGTGCGCAACGAGGTTCTGCGCCGGCGCCCGCGTGCCTTCCGGGGCACCTACAGTTTCGTCAACTTGGAAAAAGGGCTGACGATCCGGAGCTGGTGGGACCCGAAGTCGACGGTGACCGCCTCGTTCTCCGTCGTGACGACGCGGCCGAGGCCGTACGCGTCATGTGTGACGCGATCTTGTACGGCAAACCGCTCGATCGACTGGACGGGTTGGAGGTTGTTGAAGGGACTTCCAGGAAGGAGTCGCCGCCCGGCGGAGGATCGTGGCTTCATCTGTGCAGTATGCACTCAGGAGACGGGACACGAACCTCCGGGCCGGACAGGGGTGGTTCTGACAGAGGCGACCCAGAAGAACCAGCTGCGAATGCGGCCCATCGCGTCCATTGCTGATGGCTGCGTCAGCACGCCTGCAAGCGCCCAGGCGCCTATGCTGACCGCGTGGACCTGGAGTTCAGTGGCGAGGTGTGGTTCTGGAGGGGGCCGTCGCCGTACCACTTCGTCACCGTGCCCGAGGACGAGAGCGCTGAGCTCCAGGCGGCTTCTGCACTGGTGACGTATGGCTGGGGCATGATCCCGGTCGAGGTCCGGATCGGGTCGACCCGATGGACGACCTCGTTGTTCCCCAAGGACGGCGGGTATGTCGTGCCGTTGAAGGACCTGGTCCGGAATGCCGAGCGGATCGACGTGGGCGACACGGTGACCGTGCGTCTGGCCGTCGACGTCTGACCCCCCGCGAACGGCACCAGGTCCGAAACGGCCCGAGATCGTCGGTGCGTTCTCTACGCTCGCGGCAGGGCCACGGTCCACGAGACGACCCGGCGGTCCCGTCGGAGGAGGCGCGGCGGCTGCGCGACGAGCGCCGGCTGGGCGCGCTCGGCATCGCGCGGTCGCGTGGACCGGAGTGCCAGGTCGAACCGCTGGACGTCGGCGAGGCCGGCGAGCCGGCCTTGGTCGAGGGGGTCCGTGGGCAGTGACGGGTCGACCCAGCCTTGCTCGGGCAGCCCTTCGCCGGCCGCGCGGCCTTGCTCTCGCCGTTCGACCGGCTCCTCCACGACCGAAAGCGCATGAGCGACGTCTTCGAGTTCGACTACGCCCTCGAGATGTACAAGCCCGCGGCCACGCGGCGGTGGGGCTACTACGCCCTCCCGATCCTGTACGGCGACCGGCTGGTCGGGAAGGTCGACGCCCAGGCCGAACGCAAGGCCGGGGTCCTCAGCGTCGCGGCGGTCCACCGGGACGTTCCGTTCAGCAACGCCATGACCGCGGCGGTCGACCGCGAGATCAGGGACCTGGCTCGCTGGCTCGACCTCGAGCCCGTCCTGCCTGACTGAACTGCCTGCAGCGACTGCGTCTGCGGGTCACCCGGCCCATCCAGCTGGCGTTATCTGGCTCGTTGTCCTTCGTCATGTCTCGCAGTGGTCAGTGACCCGTTCGGCGCACTGACTTCGCGCGGGCGCGTGCCAACCGGGGGCGGCTGACCAGGAACGCAACCAGGACCATGCCGACCACCGCGGCCATCCGGTTCGGGTCGACCGCGGGCCGCCAGCTGACCTTGCCGTCCTTGATGACGTAGGCCCCTGCCGGGCGAGCGCCCAAGCCGAAACCGCCGCCCTCGTTCTCCTGGCCCTTCTCGTCGTGACCTGTGCCGCCACCGGCGCCGCCGCCGACCATTGCTGCCGGGATGACAGTGAGGCCGTCCTTCTCGTACGGCTCGCCATATACGCGCTTGACCGTGATCGCGTCCGCGGTCTTCAAGACCTCGTTGACCTTCATGTCCCCTCCTCCTGGGCGTCGCACAGTGACGGCCACACCCGGAACCCATGCTGTTAGCGGGTTGTGAAGGACGGAAGGGCTGAAGGTCCCACCCGGCGGGCGAAGTCAGGCGCGGGTTCTGGTCCATGTGGCTGATGTCACAAGCGCCCCCTTTTGTACTAGTCTCCGCCATATCTGAAAGCAGGTGGTCACAATGCCGCTCGGGCAAGGCATCGGAGAATTGTGGGACGCGGTTCGAGACCGCATCGAAGTCGATGGCCACGGAGAGACGTGGCACGTGACAGCGGGTTCCTTCGATTCGGCATTGGCATATGCACGCGAGCGGTTCGGCGACCCAGTCGTGCTGGCGCGTCATGACCGGGCCCGGTGGTGGCCTCGGGTCACACTCACCGTCACGACCGACCCGGAGCTGGCCGCATCGGCGCCCAGCCTCGAGGAGCTCGCCCGGCCCGTCGTACCACCGCAGCGGACCCCCGACGCCCCGGTCGTGGAGGCCGAGGCCGAGGTGAGCCGCGGCTTCGACCCGCTGCCGTCGTCGTTGGAGGCGATCTTCGCCCACCAGGAGGAGCTGCGGGTCGCTCGTCAGAGGGTTCCCGATCAGGGCAGCCGAGCCGGGTCACCGACCATCCGCGCCTGACTGCGGGCCGGGCGGCTAGGTCTGACCGGTTGAGAGGCGCCATGATGGGCATGGTGTGACCTAGGACACACGGCATTGGTCGTGCGGCGAGAGGAGTCCCCATGTCCACGGAGTCGCGGGTCCCCGCGGAGCGCAGCATCTGGCGACGTAAGCCCATCTCGACAGACTCCGACACCGGCCTGGAGAGACATCTCGGGCTTTGGCAGCTCACCGCCATCGGCATCGGCGCGATCATCGGCGCCGGTATCTTCACCCTCGCCGGGACGGTCGCCAACGGCACGGCCGGTCCGGCGGTGGCCCTCTCCTTCGTCATCGCCGGTGTCGCGAGCGCCTGTGCAGCGCTGTCGTACGCCGAGTTCGGCGGGATGATCCCGCAGGCGGGTTCGGCCTACACCTACGGGTACGCCGTGCTCGGGGAGTTCGCGGGATGGCTGATCGGGTGGGACCTGCTGCTCGAGTACACCGCCATCGTCGCCGTGGTCGCAATCGGCATCTCCGGCTACTTCTCCTTCCTGCTCGACAGCCTCGGCGTCTCGCTCCCTGACTGGATGCTCGGCGCCCCCGGAACCGGCGAGGGTCATCGGGTGGACCTCTTCGCCATGATCTTGTGCCTGCTCATCGCGGCGTTGCTCAACCGCGGCATCCGGGCGAGCGCTCGTGCCGAGACCGCCCTGGTGGTCGTCAAGGTGACGATCGTGCTCGCGGTCATCGTGGTCGGCGCCTTCTACATCAACACCGACAACCTCTCGCCGTACATGCCGTATGGCTTCGGAGGGGTCGTGACCGGCGCGGCCACCGTCTTCTTCGCTGTCTTCGGGTACGACGCCATGAGCACTGCTGCGGAGGAGTCGAAGGACGCACAACGAATCCTGCCGAAGGCGATCATCCTCAGCCTCGTGATCTCCATGGTGCTGTACCTTCTCGCCTGCACCGTGCTGACCGGGATGCAGCCGTACACCGAGATCGACCAGAAGAGCGGCTTCTCCACCGCCTTCCAGTCCGTCGGGCTGGAGCGGTTCGCCGACGTGATCGCGGTCGGGGCCATCGTCGGGATCCTGACCGTGCTGTTCTCGTTCATGCTCGGCGCGTCCCGGGTCTGGTACGCCATCAGCCGCGACGGGCTGCTGCCGAAGTGGTTCGCGGAGACGAACCGGAACCATGTCCCGCACCGTCCGACCTGGATCATCGGCATCGTCTCGGCCTTGATGGCCGGGCTGGTTCCGATCGCGGAGGCGGCTGAGCTGACCAACATCGGCATCCTGCTGGCCTTCATCGTGGTGTCGGCGGCGGTGATCGTGCTTCGCTACCGCTCGCCGGACATCCCGCGGACGTTTCGGACGCCCTTCATGCCGGTGCTGCCGTTGGTCGGCATCGGGTTCTCGATCTGGCTGATCAGCCAGCTTGACGTGGTGACCTGGATCCGCTTCGTCGTCTGGTTCGTGATCGGCGTCGTCGTCTATGCGTTGTACGGCTACCGGCGCAGCCACCTGGGCAGGGGAGTCGCCGTGCACACCAAGGACGTCTGACCCGGTCACCACGCGCGGCAGCGCTGAGTCAAGAAGATCTTCCGAGCCGGCTAGCTCCCGCCTACCTCGAGCGCGGTGAGGAGCACCAGGACGATGGTGCTGACGGCGAAGATCCCGTGCAGGACGACCACGGGCGTGGGGATTCGTTGCTCGGCGAGGCCGGCCGCCGCGGGCATGCTGCCGACGGCGTGCGCGACGACCCGGTGGTCCTTGCCCCACCGGTACACCAGCAGGTCTCCGACCACGGCGACCACCAGGAGGTCCGCGAAGGCGACCCAGGCAAGCGGTGTGCTGTCGACGAACAGGTACACGATCCACAACACCAGCCCGGCGGCTGCGAGGGTGAAGTGCCCGAAGACCATCGGCGGGTTGAAGTGCGTGCTCCCGCGCCCCAGGGCGGCGTCTCTGTTCCGCAGCCAGATGCTGAACATGAAGAAGCCGAAGCCGGCGGTGATGATCCAGGTGATGAGTGCGGCGATGGACATTTCTTGTCCTTCCTAACGTGGAGCGGTTGAGCCCGGGGTGCGTGGCCGGGCCTGTTGGGTCGGCCGCGTCGTGAAGCCTTCGGCCTGGACGGCTTCGGCAGCGACCCGGACGCCGTACCGGTAGGCGAGCTTGCCGCCGAGGTATCCCGACACCCCCAGAGCGCCGAGAGACACGAGGGAGAGCAGCATCGGGCCGATCGGTACGGCGGCGTTGCCGACCTGGCCGGAGCGCCACCAGAAGTTGAGGGCGTAAGCGGCCGTGACAGTGAGGTTGATGCTCATGTGAACGAGCGCGGTGCGGTGCGCGGGCGTGCCGGTCGGGATCGCGAACAGGTCCATGAAACCGAGGGTTGCCGCCGCGAGTGCGCCGACCACCCCGATCGCGACCAGCCACAGTGCGCCGGTGGCCAGCGCGTCGGGGGAGGCCACCTGTGAGGCGAGGTCGAAGACGAAGCCGGCGACCCAGGCGCCGATCGGCACTGTGACGAGGATGGGGTGGAACGGATGCCCGTACGGGCCGGCAAGTACGGCGGACACCGGCTGCTTGCCGTGCGAGTCCACCTCGTTCATGGTCGCACCTCCTCTATCGGGTGGAACGAGTCAGATGGCTGGACGGTTCGGTCGTGCCCCGCTGAATGCTTGTGCAGGGACAGGAATGTCTCCGGCCGCGGTGAGAGGTCGCGACCGGCGTCGAGCCAGTCCCGGCTGGACCGAAGTGCTCGGTCGATGAGCCGCGGGCATGGCTGAAGTCGGCACTCGAGACCGGAAGTGGACACAGCGGTGGGAGGAGGTGCCGCTCCGCCAGTGCCTGCATCATGCCGACCTGGACGGTGCCGAGACTGGCACCACCGGAGAGAACGAAGGGTGTGGTCACGGGGACCTGGTTTCGAGATCGTGCCTGTCCTCGACGTTAGGCCGCCTCGATCGTTTAGTCAATGGATCTCTCCGTTAGAAAAGAGCCAGCTCGCGGACGGGGCGCCGCGATCCGAAGCCCGACATCGCGGCCGGCGACGTCAGCCGGCGTCCGTCGGAGGAGTTCCTGCGATGTTGACGAGCCAGCTGACGCCGAACTTGTCGACGCACATCCCGAAGGTGTCACCCCACGGCGCACGCTCGAGCGGCATGCCGACGGTGCCGCCGGCGGAGAGCTTGTCCCAGTAGCCGCGGAGCTCCGCCTCGTCTTCACCGCTCAGGGAGATGGAGTGGTTGTTGCCCGGCGTGTAGTCCATGCTGTTCGGGGTGTCCGCGGCCATGAGCATGAGCCCACCTTCGGTGGCCAGCATCGAATGCATGATCTTGTCTTGCTCGGCCGGGTCCTCGCTCGCCTGGAACTCGGCGAACGTGCTACGGGTCAGCTCGCCTCCGAACACCGACTGGTAGAAGTCCATCGCCTCTTTCGCCGTGTCGCGAAAACCGAGGTAGGGGTTGAGACGCGTGCTCATGATCTGGCTCCTCGCTGGTCCGGGTTCTTCTCAAGTCTGACCCTCCTGCCGGAGGAAAGTCATCGGGAAACCCGCGGCAATCGCCGCTCGGTCCCGCTGGGCTCAGGCCGTGTCGATCCCGAGGGCGGCGCCGGGCGGGCGGCTCGCGAGGCTGCCGCGAAGGTAGTGGTGGATGGCTTCCTGGAGGCTGGGGCGGATGGTTCCCTCGACCTCGTGTTGCCTCGACACTGCGCGCTGACCGATGGTTCGGTCGAAGAGCAGACCCTCGGCCAGGCTGATGAGGTTCGCCGCCGACTCCGACGCGTTGGCCGCGCCCAGAGTGTTCATCAGCTGCTCCGCCAACGGCTGGGAGAAGGTTGCCGCCGCGAGGAGTGCGTGAAGCTCCGGGTCGTGCCGGAGCTCGAGGGTCAGCGCATAACGGGCGACGATGTCCTGCCTGTGCTCAGTGAGCATGTGCTCGAGGAAGCCCGCGATGCCGGCGGCGACGTCAGCGAGGTCCGGAGGCCCTGACGTCGGCTCGCGCATACCGGAGTCCGCGAAGACCCCTCGGGCCCGGGTGGCCAGCTCCGTTGCTGCCGCCGCGAGCAGGTCCCGCCGGGTGCGGGCATAGAACGAGGTGGATCCCGGCGGGAGTCCGAGGTCCCGGTCGACGGCTCGGTGGGTCACCGCGCGGATGCCCTCGTCGGCGGCGATCCGGATGACCGCTTCGGCGATTCGAGTACGGCGGTCACTCTCGATGGTCATGCGGCGCACCTCCCTTCCCGACGACTCTACAGATGTAGAGTCGCGACGTGACCAGGCCGAGCAATCGGAGCGCGGAACCGCTCCACCGCGCCGCGGTCGACGCGGGGTTCCAGCTCGACTTCGCCCAGAGGCAGGCTGCCGAGCGTCTCGAGCGGCTGGCCGGCACGGTCGGCAGCCGACAGCGGCGCCGGGACCGCGTGCGCGGCCTCTACCTGTGGGGACCAGTCGGGCGGGGGAAGACCTGGCTGCTCGACGCCTTCTACGACCTGGCCCCGACCGCGTCGAAACGGCGGGTGCACTTCCACGGCTTCTTCAGGGACCTGCACGGCGCGGTCCACGCGAACCGCTCCTCGAGGCACGCTTTCGACGCGGCGGTCGACGAGCTGTTCGAAGGCTGCGAGCTCATGTGCTTCGACGAGTTCCATCTTCACGACGTCGGCGACGCCATGCTGGTGACCCGGCTGCTCCGAACCCTCTTCCACCGTGGGGTCGTCCTCGTGGCCACCTCCAACTACCCGCCCCATGGCCTGCTGCCCAACCCGCTCTACCACCCCCTGTTCCAGCCGGGCATCGACCTCATCCGGTCGCACATGGAGCTCCTCGAGGTGGCCGGCCCCACGGACTACCGGACAGCCCTGGAGCGGGGTGGGCCGCAGTGCGGTTTCCGCTCGGGCGCCTTCGTCTGGCCGGGAGGCCGCGAACAACTGGTGGACGCAGGTCTGCGGCTCCCCGAGGTCCACGAAAGGACGCGGGTCGTGGTGGGAAGCCGTGCGCTGACTGCATGGGCAGTGCGGGGGGACCTCGTGTGGTTCGACTTCCGCGACCTGTGCGACACGCCCACCTCCGCCCTCGACATGCTCGTGGTCGCTGAGCGGTTCACGAGCTGGGTGGTCAGCAACGTGCCTCCGCTCGCCGAGTGCTCCCCGGACGTGCAGCAGCGGTTCGTCAACCTCGTCGACGTCCTCCACGACAGGGATGCCGCCCTCACCCTCGTGGCCAACGGACCGCTCGAGGCGCTCCTTGCGGGCGACCACCTCCCACCCGACATCCATCGGACCGCGAGCCGGCTTCAGCTGCTTCGGACCCGGCCGCTGTCGTGCGGTCTCGTCGCCAGCAGCGCCGCCGTGGAAGGCGGGGACCAAGGCCTCTGACACTTCCGGAGCCGGTCGGTGGGTAATGAGGTGTGGCGCCTCGGATGCTCCTGACAGATCTGCTCGGCCGCCCCGTCGTCGACGCCCAGGGTCGACGGGTGGGTCGGCTGCTCGACGTGACGGTGTACGTCGACCGCGGCCACCCGCTCGTCCATCGCGCGATGGTCGGGTCAAGGCGGTCGCGCCGACTCGTGCCGTGGGCAGCCGTTCACGACGTGGACGCCGACGAGCTGCGCCTCGGTGAGACCGGGGACACGGCTGGTGCGGCCGGTGGCCCAGGAGAGCCCGCCCTGGAGGAGCACGAGCTGCTCCTCGGCCGCGACGTCCTCGACACCGAGGTCGTCGACCTCGCCGGCGAGCGACTGTCGCGCGTGTCCGACGTACTTCTCGTGGATCTCGGTGGCGACCGTCGCGAGGTGGCAGCCGTGGACGTCGGACTCGGTGGCCTGCTCCGCCGCCTGGGCCTGCGCCGGCTGGGGGATCGGCTGCCCACGGTGGCGGTCGACTGGGCGGACCTGCACCTGACCTCGAGTCGCGGGCATGTCGTCGAGCTGAGCACGTCGACCGCCGGAGTGCACCGTCTCGACTCGCGCGGCCTCGCCGAGCTGCTGGCCAGGCTGAGCCTGGGCAAGGCCGCCGACGTGATGCGCACGGTCGGCCCGGAACGTTCGGCCGGCGCCCTGCACCGAAGCCACCCGGCTGTCGGCCGGCGCCTGCTTCACGCGCTGGGGCCGCACGACGCGCAGCGGATCGTCCAGGCAGCATCCGGTGCAGCGAGCGAGCACCTCACCGAGCTGCACGGACAGCTGCCGGCACGGCGCCGGCGGCGCTTCCTGCGCACCGCGGGTTGGCGGGTGCACCGTCCCACCGGCCCTCCGGAAGGGGAGTCACCGGCAGAGCCCACCGGACAGTCCTGATGCCGACGACTGCGCTCCGTAGACGGCCGGGTCGGCGGGGGAGCAGACGACTCCAGCTGGCGGTGCTGGTCTCGGTGATCGGGCCGGGGCTGCTCGCCGGTCTGTCCGACGACGACCCCGCGGGGATCACGACGTACTCCGTGCTCGGGTCGAGCTACGGCTACCAGCTGCTGTGGGTATTGCTGCTCGCCACGGTGGCGCTGGTGGTCTTCCACAGCCTCGCCGCTCAGATGGGCATCGTGACCGGCCAGGGACTGGTCGGGCTGGTTCGCGACCGGTACGGCGTACGGCGCGGCGGCCTGGCGATGGGGCTGCTGCTGTTCGCGAACCTCGGCACCACGTGTGCGGAGCTCGCGGGAGTCGCCGCCGGCTTCGAGCTCTTCGGGGTCACGCGTTACGTCTCGGTCCCGGTCGCGACCGCGGCGGTCACCTGGCTCGTCCTCAAGGGCAGCTTCCACCGGGTGGAGCACCTCCTCATGGTCCTGGCGGCGGTGCTGGTGGCCTACGTGGCTGCGGGCTTCATCGTCGGGCCGGACTGGAAGGCGGCGGCGACAGGACTCGTCGTGCCGTCCATGCCGCTGACACGCGACGCGATCCTGATCGTGACCGCGACCGTGGGGACCACCCTGGCACCCTGGGGACTCTCGTTCGTCCAGTCCTACGCCGTCGACAAGAAGCTGGTTGAGTCCGACCTGCCCTACGAGCGGGTCGATGTGGTCACCGGCTCGCTGCTGACCGGAGTCGTCGGGTTCTTCGTCGTGGTGACGTGCGCCGCCACCCTCCACGTCCAGGGGGTCAGTGTCGCATCAGCGGCGGACGCGGCGGGTGCTCTCGAGCCCTTGGCCGGACGGTACGCGGGAGCGCTCTTCGGTGTCGGGATCATCGGCGCGGCGCTGCTCGCGGCAGCCGTCCTGCCCCTGTCGACGGCCTACTCGCTCTGCGAGTTCACCGGCCGCGAGGGCGCCCTCGACGACGGCTTCAAGGGTGCGCCCCTGTTCTACGGCACCTACATCTTCGTGGCGGTCGCGGCCTGCCTGATGGTGCTCGTCCCGGGCCTGCCGCTCGTCCCGGTGCTGGTCCTCAGCCAGGTCCTCAACGCCGTGCTGCTGCTTCCGCTGCTGGTGTTCATGTACGGACTGTCGCGGGACCGGTCCCTGATGGGCGACTTCACAGCGGGCCGGGCCGCGAGCGGGGTGTACCTGCTGGCGATCGGGTTCATCGCCCTCTGCGTCGGCGCACTCCTCGTGCTGATGGTGGCCTGACAGCGACACCGCCCGGGCCGACGGGGATCCGGCCCGGGCGGTGGGTTCGAGGTGTCAGGCCTCGGTCAGGGTCCGCCTGAGCGGGCAGGACGAGACGAACGTCCAGCAGGCACCTGCCGCCAGCGCCAAGGCCGCCAGTACCTCGACGATCGGCAGCACGAAACCCGCCGGCGCCTGCTGCGCGAGGACGACGCCACCCATGACGAGGACGAACCAGCCGAAGCCCTTGCGCAGCGCGTCCTCGGGAATCCTTCCGGCGAGGCGACCGCCGACGACGCTGCCGAGGACGGCGGCCAGGGTCACCGGGATCACGAGGCCCCAGTCGAGGTGGACCGAGCTCAGGTAGCCGGCGAGGCCACCGAGCGAGTTCATCACGATGACCAGCAGCGACGTGCCGACCGCGACGGCCATCGGCAGACCGCCGAGCAGGGCGAGCGCCGGCACCACGAGGAAGCCGCCACCGGCACCGACGAGGCTGGCCACGAGGCCGACCACGAGGCCGTTGACCAGCACCCGGAGCACCGGGAGCTCGGTGTGCTTCTTCGACTCGTCGACCCTGCGACCCCGGATCATCCCGAACGACGTGGCCAGCATCATCAGCGCGAACGCCACGAGCAGGACCTCACCGGGGAGGTGGCCGCCGAGCATGCCGCCGAGGAAGGCGCCGACGAGGCCGGCCGCCCCGAAGATCAGCCCGGTCCGCCACCGGACCCGCCCCGCGCGGGCGTGGCTGACGACGCCCGCCGCGGAGGTCACCCCGACCACGAACAGCGATGCGGCGATCGCCTCCTTGGGGTCCATCCCGGCGACGTAGACCAGGATCGGGACGGTCAGGATCGAGCCGCCCCCACCCAGCACTCCGAGCGACACGCCGATGAGCAGCGACAGCGCGAGCACGACGACCAGGGTGGCCGAAAGGTCCATCACGCCGTCTCGGCGAGGGCCTTGACCACCGCGTCCATGTCGCAGGAGTCGCCCCGCTGGTTCCACGGCATCTTCGACAGGAGCGTGCCCATCGCGCACGTGTTGGTGAGCGCGGCGGTGACGAGGCCCGTACCGATGCCGGCTGCAACCCACTTCAGCCGGGGGGCGGCGGCGCTGCCGAAGACGCTCGCGGCGACGATCGTCCCGGCCGTCAGCCGGACCTGGCGCTCGAGCTCCCAGGTCTGGCGGCCGCGGTTCACGGGGGCGCCGGCGCCCTCCCAGGCGACCATCCCACCGTCGAGGACGCGTAGTCCGGGAAGGCCGACCTCGGCCAGGGCCTTCTCGGCCTGCTCGGCACGGTTGCCCGACCGGCAGACGAGCACGACGTCCTCGTCGAGGTGGCGACGCAGCTCGGCGCGGTGCTCGCGCAGGTTGTCGAGCGGCACGTTGTACGAGCCAGGGATGTGCGCCGTCTCGAACTCGGCAGGGGTGCGGACGTCGAGCACGCGTGGCGCGTCGTTCGAGCCCAGGCGCTCCTGCAGGGTGGGTACGTCGAGTCGGCGGGCCTCAGTGGCGAGGTTCGTCATGGAAGGTTGGGTCTCCTCATCGGGGGTTGTTATGTGCTTGGGGCCTCGCGGCCCCTGGGTTACATCTGCTCAGGCAACGACGATCGGCAGCCCGGACCGGGCGGCGTTCTCGCCGAACGAGTCGTCGACCGCGACCACGTCGTAGCCACGCGCGTCGAGGATCGAGGCGACCACACTGGCCCGGTAGCCACCGGCACAGTGCACCCAGAGCCTCTTGCGCGGGATGTCGTCGAGGTGGGCCAGCACGCTGTGGATCGGCACGTTGACGGCACCGTCGACGTGGCTCTCGGCGAACTCCTGGCCACGGCGTACGTCGAGCACCACCAGGTCGTCGTCGCCCTCCGCGGACGCCTCGTCGAGAGCGGACTTGAGGTCGTCGAACGTGGCGACCGGGAAGCTGCCGAGCGTCTCACCACCGGCCCACTCGTCGGGCTTTCCGGTGGCCATGGCGGCCGGCTTGGCCAGCCCGATGCGTGCCATGTCACGCTGCGCCTCGGCGACCTGCTCCGGAGTCTCGCCCAGCAGGGTCACGGTGGCGTCGTACGGCATGATCCAGCCGAGGTAGGTGATGAACTGCCCGTCGACGCCGAAGTTCACGCTGCCGATCAGGTGCCCGGCGGCGAAGGCCTCGCGGGTGCGCAGGTCGACGACCCACTCGCCCGCCTCGATACGGCGGCGCAGCTCGGCCGGGTCGGCGAGCGTCGGCCGGGACAGGTCGGGAGCCTCGGGGCCGGCGGAGTTCGCGGGGCCCATCTGGGCGTAGTAGGCCGGGAACTCGTCGAGGCCGGCGAGCAGCTTGTCGACGTACTCCTCCTCGTCCTGGGTGAGCGCCGGGTTGCCGAGCTTCTCCTGACCGATCGTGCTGGAGACGGCCTCGGTCTGGGTGGCCGAGCAGAAGCTGCCGAAGCCGTGGGTCGGGTACACCTCGGTCTCGTCGGGAAGCTCCTCGGCGAGACGGTGCGCGGAGCGCCACTGCGCGCGAACCAGAGTGTCGGTGTGGTCGGGACCGAGCAGGTCCGGACGACCGGTGGAGCCGTAGAGCAACGAGCCACCGGTGAACACGGCGACCGACTCGCCCGCCGTCTCGAGGGCGTAGGACATGTGCGTGTGGGTGTGGCCCGGCGTGTGGACGGCACGGACGCGCATCGTGTCGCCGACCTCGACGACATCGCCGTCGTGGACGCCCACGCGCTCGAACTCGACCGGGTCGTCGGCGTTCACGTGGTACGCCGCCCCGACCTCCTGCGCCAGCGCCAGACCGCCGGTCACGTAGTCGTTGTGGATGTGCGTCTCGAACACGTGGGTGATCTGGACTCCTGCAACGTCCGCGACCTCGAGGACGCGGTCGTAGTCACGCTGCGGGTCCACGACGAGGGCCACCTTGCCGTCGTGGGCGAGGTAGGTCCGGTCGCCGAGACCGGGGGTTTCGATCGGGGTCACGGTGATCATGTGAGCTGCCTCCTTGGAACGGGTCCTTATACCCTTCGGGGTATCCGACGTCTACGGTAGCAATCAATGCTTCATACCCTCGGGGGTATTCCCGTCCGCGTCAAATCCGGGCCTGTTCGGGCGTGTTCGGCCAGGCGGCCACTAGGGTCGGACCGTGGCCGACTGCCTGTTCTGCCGGATCGTCGCGGGGGAGACGTACGCGCACACCGTGCTCGAGACACCTGACCTCGTGGGGTTCCTCGACCACCGCCCGGTGTTCAAGGGCCATGTGCTGCTGGTCACTCGCGAGCACATCGACACACTGACTGACCTGCCCGCACACCTGCGCGACCCGTTCCTGGAGGGCGGCCAGCGCCTTGCCTCCGTGATGGTCGACGCCCTCGGCGCGCAGGGCAGCTTCGTCGCGATCAACAACACCGTCAGCCAGAGCGTGCCCCACCTTCATATGCACGTGGTGCCACGCACGAAGGGCGACGGTCTGCGCGGCTTCTTCTGGCCACGGACGAAGTACGCCTCGGACGAGGAGATGAAGGAGTACGCCGGTCGGCTGGCTGCCGCACTCTCGGGAGCCGCCGACCCGGACGAGGAGGGCTGACATGAGCTGGTGGAGCAGACAGGTCGCGCCACGCGCCATAGACGTGCTGCTGGGGACGGGGGAGGTGCACGAGCAGCGCGCGCGGGTCTGCGAAGGACTCGAGGGCGAGGTGCTCGAGATCGGCTTCGGGTCGGGGCTGAACGCCGAGCACTACCCCGCAGCGGTGGAGCGCGTCCTCGGGGTCGAGCCGTCGGACGTCGCATGGCACATCGCGGAGCGGAAGCACCTGAGGGCCGGCGGGCCCCCCGTCGTACGCGCAGGGCTCGACGGTCAGGCGCTCGAGCTCGCGGACGCCTCGGTCGACTCCGCCCTGTCGACCTTCACGATCTGCACCATCCCGCACCACGACGCCGCACTGTCGGAGGTTCGTCGGGTGCTCCGCCCGGGAGGGAGCTTCCACTTCCTGGAGCACGGTCTCTCGCCCGACCCCGGAGTTGCTCGCTGGCAGCATCGGCTGACCCCGGTGCAACGCCGCGTGGCTGCGGGCTGCCACCTCGACCGGCCGATCGCCGACGCGATCGAGCGCAGCGGGCTGGTGATCGAGGAGCTCGAGCAGTTCTACCTGCACGCTCCGATCCCGGCAGCCAAGATCGCCGGGTACCTCTACCTGGGACGCGCGGTCAGACGCTGAGCGCCGGGGCTGCGACGTCCAGCGCTGCCCAGACCGACTTGCCCCCGCGTGCGTGCGCCGTGACCCCCCAGTCGCGGCTGAGTGCGTCCACCAGGTGAAGGCCGCGGCCGCTCAGGTCGAAGGGTGCGCCCTGGCGCTCGACGACCCGTACTGACGAGTCGTCGTGCACCTCCAGCATCAGCTGGCTGTCGTCGCGCACCATGGTCACGCGGAACGGGGACCGGGCGTGCGTGATGGCGTTCGTGGCCAGCTCGCTCACGATCAGGCCCGCCGTGTCGGCGAGATGACCGAGCTCAGCGGCGACGAGCCGGTCGGCAACGAAGCGGCGGGCGTCCCCCACGTGGCGGGGGTCGGGAGGCCATTGGGTCTGGACGGACCATGCAGAGGACGGCGTGGGCATCAGCGCGTTCCATCATCTCGAGGAGGAACCGGTCATTGCGGTGTCTGGACAACGGCGCGGCTGGGTTGTTTCGACAGTACCCCGATCGGGCGGAGGGAACCCGCTCGATTTCGCGTGGGCCGACCCCCGCGAGAGGCGGGCGTGGCGATGGTTACAGTGAGCCCACTTCCACCGTCAAAACGTCCGCGCCGGACCCCGGCGCACAGGAGGAGCTCCCATGAGTCGTTACGCCGGTCGTGTCGCCGTCGTCACCGGATCCGCTCGCGGCATCGGTGCTGCCACCGCCAAGCGCTTCGCCGAGGAGGGCGCCGCCGTCGCGGTTCTCGACCTCGACCAGGAGTCGGCTGCGGCCACGGCTGCGGGGCTCGGAGCGGAGAAGGCCATCGGCATCGCCTGCAACGTCGCCGACGCCGCATCCGTCCAGGCGGCGGTCGCCCAGGTCGTCGAGGAGCTCGGCAAGATCGACGTGCTGGTCAACAACGCCGGCGTGACCCGCGACAACCTGCTGTTCAAGATGTCCGAGGACGACTGGGACATGGTCATGAACGTGCACCTGCGTGGGTCCTTCCTGATGAGCCGCGAGGTTCAAAAGCACATGGTCCAGCACAAGTACGGCAAGATCCTGAACCTCTCGAGCGTCTCCGCCCTCGGCAACCGCGGCCAGGCGAACTACTCCGCGGCCAAGATGGGCCTCCAGGGCTTCACCCGCACGCTCGCGCTCGAGCTCGGTCCCTTCGGGATCAACGTGAACGCGATCGCGCCGGGCTTCATCGTCACCGACATGACCGACGACACCGCGCGCCGCGTGGGCGTCGAGCCCGAGGACTACCGGAAGGCAGCGGCGGAGGCGAACCCGGTGCGGCGCGTCGGCTACCCCGAGGACATCGCGGCGACCGCGGCCTTCCTGTGCAGCGACGAGGCCTCCTACATCACGGGCCAGACCCTGTACGTCGACGGCGGCGCCAAGATCTGAACGCCGGCTACACCCGGCCGCACCGTCTGAACAGGCGTGAACCGTGTGACCTCTGTCGCATTCGATCCCGGTTTCTGAGCGTGAGAACGTCCCGTAGATGTGATCTGCGGGACGTTTTCGGCTTTCTCCGACTTGAACGGGATTGGAAATCTCGGCGAAGCCATGCTTACTCTCGTTCGGCTCGCTCAGCGGCATCGTCGACGTGGGGTCGGCGGCGTCAGTGCGGAGCAGCGACAACTACAAAGCCAGACCGGGTTTACGCCGAGTCCTACCCGCCCGCCGTCTGGTCCTGTCCCCGTCATCGAGATCTTCGGGTAGGAGTGGGGGACCCACATCTTCACGCGTCCTCCGGACGCTCGGGGTGAAGCCGCCCGAACCGCGGCAGAGCACCTTTCAGCTCTAACCCGACAGCTCACCTCACAGGCGTGGAAAGGGATTCTTCATGTCTGCGATCCTTCGCGCGCGCAATTCTGCTGCGCTCTCTCTCACGCTGGCCGGCGCTCTCGTCGGAAGTATGTTCGCCTTCAGCTCGTCGGCCGACGCCGCGACCCGCGAGAAGCGCGTCGTGGACGCGCTCCAGGTCGCCCGCCACCAGACGGGCGACCCCTACCAGTACGGCGCCGACGGTCCGGGCAGCTTCGACTGCTCCGGCCTGATCTACTACAGCTACCGTCGTGCCGGCTTCACCAACATCCCGCGTACGTCGAGCGACCAGGCGCGGTACGCCGACCGCATCTCGAAGAAGAACATGCGCAAGGGCGACCTGATGTTCTTCTACGACAGCGGCGGCGTCTACCACGTGGCCGTGTTCGCCGGCTGGAGCGACGGCCACCGCGTGCTGATCCACGCTCCCAACAGCGGTAAGCGTGTGCACGCCGAGCGGCCGTGGACCGGCCAGTGGTTCGCCGGCACCCTGCGGTGACCCGTTCGTCCGACTTATGAGAAACGCGGGGTCGCTCCCGGATCGGGAGCGGCCCTGCGTCACACTTATCCACATGCTTGGAACCACGTTGACTACTCAACTCTCCGCACGTGCTCGTGGCACCCGCGCGACCGCCTCGCTCGTCGCGCTGCTGCTCGCAGGCTCCGTGACCCTGGCCGCCTGCGGTGGCGACTCGAAGCCCAAGGCCGACGGAAGCCCCGACGCGCAGGGCACTGCTGCCGGCTCCACGCTCTCGGGGCAGTGGCCGCTGACGGGGCTGCCTGCCGAGGGTGATGCACCCAAGCACCCGGTGATGGTCGTGAAGATCGACAACACCGGCAGCAGCAACCCCCAGGTCGGGCTGAGCAAGGCCGACCTCATCACCGAGGAGCTGGTGGAGGGCGGCTCGACCCGCCTCGCGGTCTTCTTCTACTCCCACGTCCCCAAGCGGGTCGGTCCCGTGCGCTCGATGCGCGCCACCGACATCGGCATCGTCGAGCCCGCCGAGGCGACGCTCGTGGCGAGCGGTGGGGCGCCCCCGACCGTGCGCCGGGTGAAGGACGCCGGCATCAAGGTGGTCAGCGAGGGTGGCACCGGCTACAGCCGCGACGGCGGCCGCCGCGCGCCGTACAACCTCTTCATGGACCTGCCCGCGCTGGCCCACACGCTCAAGTCCTCCGGCCCGCCGGAGAGCTACTTCTCGTGGGGGGACCCGAAGTCCTTCCCCGCCGGCCAGCGCGCCGGGTCGCTCTCGGCGAAGTTCTCCGGGGGTCACACGACGAGCTGGGCGTTCCGCAAGGGCAAGTACGTCAACCTCAACTCCGAGGCGGCGAAGGGGGACGAGTACCGTCCCGACACCGTTCTCGTCCTGCGGGTGAAGGTCGGCGACGCGGGCTACAAGGACCCCGCCGGGAACCCGGTGCCCGAGACCAAGTTCACCGGCAGTGGGCAGGCGATGGTGTTCCACAACGGCTCGGTCGTCCGCGGCACCTGGACCAAGAAGGGCTTCGACGCGCACGTGAAGCTCAGCACGAAGGCCGGCGAGCTCGCGCTGCCGCCGGGCAACGTGTGGGTCGAGCTCGTGCCGGCCAACGGTGGCAACGTGACCTACAGCAAGAAGTAACCCCCTCGGAGGCCCCTCGGCCTCCAGCCCCAGGGGGCGTAAGCAGACGACGAAGGACGCCGGTCAGCCGGCGTCCTTCGTCGTCTTCTGCTCGTCGACGAGGTCGTCGGGGCCGGGCAGCCGTCCCCCCGACTCGGCCTGCTGGCGCAGTCCCGCGAGGATGAAGGCGATCGCAGCCTCGACCTCGGCGCTCGCGCGCCTGGTGTCGTCCGCGGACGAGACCGCCGCACCGGCGGCCGACATCGCGCCGAAGAACACCCGGCTGAAGGTCTCGACCATGCTGGGCTCGAGGTCGTAGGACGTGAGCACCGAGGAGACGATCTCCTGGACGATGCCGAAGGTCGAGCGCTCCTCCTGCTCCCGGTAGCGCTCGTACCCGAGCACGACGGGCCCCTCCTGGATCACCACCCGGCTGTACTCCGGCTGCTGCACGACCTCGAGGAACGAGCGCAGACCCAGGACGGCCTTCTCCCACGGGTCCTTGGTGGTGCGGACCGCCTTGCCGATGGTCTTGCTCGCGTCGGCCTCGACGCTCTCGAACACGGCCTCGAACAGTGCCTGCTTGCCGCTGAAGTGGTGGTAGAGCGCCCCTTTGGTGACCCGGGCGCCCGCGACGATCGCGTCGAGGCTGGTCCCGGCGTACCCCTGCTCGGTGAACAGCTCGGTCGCGACGTCCACCAGCGCGCGTTTGGTCGACGCGGAGTACTGCTGGCGTCGGGAGGAGCCGGAAACCTTTCGCAGGACTTTCGAGGTCATGGCCCGAGCATATGTCCGCGCCGGCCCCGGCCTGTGCAGCAGATCACGCTGGTGCTGCGCAGATCCCCATTTGTGCCCCAAGTCACCGTTTAGGCGTTGCCATACCAAGGGTAGATCTCATACCGTTGGTACGTACCAACGGTATGTAGAAAGGATGAAGCCCATGGCATGGGACGCTTTCCACCGCCGCGGAGAGGTACTCCGAAACGTCCTGGAGCACGCTGAGACCCACCGTGACGGGGTGCTCCCGATGGAGATGCCCGGTGTCGCGGAGACGTTCGGCGACGAGGTATCCCTGCTCGGGACGCTCCAGCTGCGCTGGCACACCCGCCTTGCCGGGGCGATCGAGCGCGAGCTCATGGGACACCCCATGGACCTCGAGGCCGCTGTGATGACCGCGTGGCGCAGCACCGCCACCGAGCTCGCCGGCCTGCGTACGATCCTCGACGCCTACACCGCGGAGCCGAGCTCCCCGGAGATGGCCGCGATGCTCGACAAGGCGCACCGCAAGGACTGGACGCTGATGGCCGCCATGGCCGGCAAGGCGAGCCCGTCCGACAGCGGCGCCGCTCGTGTGGGCCGGGGCATCGAGCACAAGGCCCGTGACGCCTACAGGCCGAGTGCCCGCCCGAGCCAGAACGCCGGCCGCCACGCCGCGGCCGCGAGCAAGCAGTCGCTGCTCGAGCGCTTCAAGGCGCACCTCGCCGCCTGACCACAGTCCCACGATCTGAGGGCACGCCCCTCCCTGAGCAGCCCCGGCTGCGACGCCAGTCGCGCGGTCTCCCTTCCGCGCAACTCCCTCCCCGTGCGTCGTGGTCGGGGCTCGTACATTTCGGGCATGGCACGATGAGGGCGTGGCTTCCGCACCGAGCATCTCGTACTCCATCACTGTCCGGCTCGAGCTCCCCGCAGGGGGTACGGCGACCAGCGAGCTGACCGCGACCGTCGAACGCTGCGGTGGCATGGTCACCGCCCTCGACGTGACTGCCTCCGGTCACGACAAGCTGACCATCGACGTGACCTGCGCAGCCGCGGACACCGAGCACGCCGCCGGCATCGTCGAGGCGCTGAAGGCCCTCGAGGGTGTCGTCGTGCACAAGGTCTCGGACCGGACCTTCCTCATGCACCTCGGCGGCACCATCGAGATGGCCCCCAAGCACGCGATCCGCAACCGCGACGACCTCTCGATGATCTACACCCCCGGTGTGGCCCGGGTCTGCGAGGCGATCGCGGAGAACCCCGAGGACGCCCGGCGCCTCACCATCAAGCGCAACTCCGTTGCCGTCGTCACCGACGGGTCGGCGGTTCTCGGACTCGGCAACATCGGCCCGGCCGCCGCCCTTCCGGTCATGGAGGGCAAGGCCGCGCTGTTCAAGCGGTTCGGTGGCATCGACGCGTGGCCGCTGTGCCTCGACACGCAGGACCCCGACCAGATCGTGGAGATCGTCCGGGCGATCGCCCCCGGCTTCGCGGGGATCAACCTCGAGGACATATCGGCGCCGCGATGCTTCGAGGTCGAGGCGCGGCTGCGAGAGATCCTCGACATCCCGGTCTTCCACGACGACCAGCACGGAACCGCGATCGTCGTCCTGGCCGCCCTGAAGAACGCGCTGCGCGTCGTGGACAAGCAGATGTCCGACGTACGCCTGGTCATGTCGGGCGCGGGTGCTGCGGGCACCGCGATCCTGCGGGTGCTGCTCGAGGCGGGCCTCCAGGACGTCGTCGTCGCCGACGTCGAGGGTGTCATCCACCGGGACCGCCCGGGACTGCACGAGTCCCTGCGCTGGCTGGCGGAGGCGACGAACAAGTCCTCGGTCACCGGCAGCCTCAAGGACGCGCTGGCCGGCGCGGACGTGTTCATCGGGGTCTCGGCGCCCAACATCCTCAGCGGCGACGACATCGCCACCATGGCGAAGGACTCCATCGTGTTCGCCCTGGCCAACCCGGTCCCCGAGGTCGACCCGGCGGCTGCCCGGCGGCATGCCGCCGTCGTGGCCACCGGCCGTTCGGACTACCCCAACCAGATCAACAACGTGCTGGCGTTCCCGGGCGTCTTCAGGGGCCTGCTCGACGCACATGCGCGGGGCATCGACAACACTGTTCTCGTCGCCGCTGCCGAGGCTGTGGCAGGTGCGGTGAGCGACGACGAGCTCAACGCCGACTACATCATCCCGAGCGTGTTCCACGCCGACGTGCACAAGTCGGTGGCGACGGCCGTGCGGCACGCTGCGGAGACGGCGGCCGGGATCGCCCCAGGGGCGGTCCGCGATGCCTGAGGCCGACGGGAACGTGCTGCGTGCCGGTCGGCTCCTCGTGGCAACTCCCCGTCTGGTCGACCCCAACTTCGAGCGGACGGTCGTGCTCGTCCTCGACCACGACGAGACCGGCACCCTCGGTGTCGTGCTGAACCGGCCCTCCCCGGTGCCGGTGGGGGACATCCTGGAGGACTGGCAAGACCTCGCGGCCGAGCCGGGGGTGCTCTTCCACGGCGGGCCGGTCGCCACCGACTCCGCGCTGGCCGTCGCGTCGATCCCTGCGGGGGCGGACCCCTCGAGCGACCCGGTCGGCTTCCGGAGGCTCTTCGACGACACAGGCATCGTCGACCTCGACACGCCCACCGAGCTTCTCGACGACGCCATCACCCAGCTGAGGATCTTCGCCGGGTACGCCGGCTGGGGCGACGGGCAGCTCGTCGCCGAGATCGACGAGGGGTCCTGGTACGTCGTACCGCTGGAGCCCGGCGACATCTTCGGCCCCGACGCCGACGGGCTCTGGGCGCGGGTCCTGCGACGCCAGCCTGGTGAGCTGGCCTGGGTCTCGACGCGCCCTGTCGACCCGACGCTCAACTGACCACGAAGTGTGCCGGGGGCGCCAGGGCCTCGTTAGACTAGGGCGCTGTGAGTACCCAGATGAGCCCCGGCGCCCAGACCATCGAGCAGAAGCAGACGGTCCCGACCGACTCGGGGGACCACGAGCGCTTCTCGCACTACGTCCCGAAGGACAAGCTGACCGAGGCGATGGTGATGGGCACGCCCGTCGTCGCCCTGTGCGGCAAGATCTGGGTGCCCAGCCGCGACCCGGAGAAGTACCCGGTCTGCCCCGAGTGCAAGGAGGCGTGGGACAACCTCCGGGACGACGAAGGCGAGGAGTGACCGCTCCAGCCCTCGTCCTGCTCGCACCCACCCGGAAGGAAGTTCGTGGCCTTCACGAACCCCGCTGACCAGCGCGCCGTCGAGGCGCCTGGCCACCCGCCCGAGAACATCCCCGCCCCGCTGAACGACCTCCCGCCGGCGTACCCGGACCGGGCTGCGTGGGGCACCGCGACCAAGCTCCGCGCGTGGCAGTCCGCCGCGATCGAGCAGTACTTCACGAACAACCCTCGCGACTTCCTCGCCGTCGCGACACCGGGCGCCGGCAAGACGACGTTCGCGCTGACCGTCGCGGCGGAGCTGCTCTCGCGGCGGGTCGTCGAGCGGATCACCGTCATCGCCCCCACCGAGCACCTCAAGACGCAGTGGGCCGAGGCCGCGGCACGGGTCGGCATCCCGATCGACCCGTCGTACTCCGGGAAGAAGGGGCCGACCAGCAAGGACTTCGTCGGGGTGGCGGTGACCTACGCCGGCGTCGCGACCAACCCGCTGGCGCACCGGATCCGCGTCGAGCGGTTCAAGACGCTCGTGATCCTCGACGAGGTGCACCACGCGGGTGACGCGCTGTCGTGGGGCGAGTCGGTGCGCGAGGCGTTCGAGCCGGCGACCCGGCGGCTCGCGCTCACGGGTACTCCGTTCCGCTCCGACATCAACCCCATCCCGTTCGTGACCTACGCACCTGACACCGACGGGGTCGCGAAGAGCGTCGCGGACTTCACCTACGGCTACGCCCACGCCCTGGCGGACCACGTCGTTCGCCCGGTGCTGTTCATGGCCTACAGCGGCGAGATGCAGTGGCGTACCCGGGCCGGCGACGAGGTCGCGGCGCGGCTGGGGGAGCCGCTCACCAAGGACCTGACCGCGCAGGCGCTGCGCACGGCGCTCGACCCCGCCGGCTCCTGGATGCCGTCGGTGCTTGCCGCCGCGGACCGAAGGCTCTCGGAGGTGCGGCGGCACGTGCCGGACGCCGGTGGGCTGGTGATCGCCTCCGACCAGGACTCCGCCCGCGCGTACGCCGCTCTGCTGAAGGAGATCACCGGCACCCGCCCGGTGGTCGTGCTCTCGGACGAGAAGGCCGCCTCGTCGAGGATCGCGAAGTTCTCCGACAGCGACGACCGGTGGATGGTCGCCGTGCGGATGGTCAGCGAGGGCGTCGACGTGCCGCGCCTCGCCGTCGGCGTCTACGCCACCACGGTCTCCACCCCGTTGTTCTTCGCACAGGCGGTCGGCCGGTTCGTCCGCGCCCGCAAGCGCGGTGAGACGGCCTCGGTGTTCCTGCCCTCGGTGCCGAACCTCCTCGGCTTCGCCTCCGAGATGGAGGTGCAGCGCGACCACGTGCTGCAGCGCAAGGTCAACGACGAGGGCGACATCTTCGCCGCCGAGGAGGACCTCCTCAACCAGGCGCAGGCGTCCGAGGCGGCGAGCGCGGAGGAGCTGGGCACCTTCGAGGCCATGGGGTCGCAGGCGACGTTCGACCGGGTCCTCTACGACGGCGGCGAGTTCGGCCACTCGGGCGAGGTCCAGGTCGGCTCCGAGGAGGAGATGGACTTCCTCGGCATCCCCGGCCTGCTCGAGCCCGACCAGGTGCGTGACCTGCTGCACTCGCGGCAGAGCGAGCGCGCGAAGCGGCAGCGGGCGACCTCGTCCACACCCGAGGACGTCACCCGTGACGTCTCCACGCACGAGCACCTCGCTGTGCTGCGCCGGGAGCTCAACGGCCTGGTCGCGGCGTGGAACCACCGCACCGGGCAGCCCCACGGCGTGACGCACGCCGCCCTCCGCCGTGAGTGCGGGGGGCCCGCGGCGGCAGTGGCCACGGCGGACCAGCTCGGCAAGCGGATCGATCGGATCCGGGAGTGGGCCGCGCGCAAGACCTCCTGAGGTGGCGAAAGACCGGCCAGCGGTACGCCGGGCAGGGATACGCTGCTCAGCATGGCCGCCGAGACGTCGCAGACGCTTGACCGTGGCCTCCGCGTCCTTCACGTTCTCGCGAGCCACCCCAACGGCCTGACCATCACCGAGCTCGCCGGGGTCGTCGGGGTCAACCGCACGGTCGTCTACCGCCTCGTCACCACCCTGGAGCAGCACGGCTTCGCGCGGCGCGACGTCGCGGGGCGCGTCCACGTCGGGCTCGGCGTGCTCTCGCTGGCGCGAGGCCTCCAGCCGGTGCTGCGCGAGCGCGCGAACCCGGTGCTGCGCTCACTCGCCGAGGACCTCGGGGCGACCGCGCATCTGACACTGGCCGACGGTGACGAGGCGCTCGCCATCGCCGTGGTCGAGCCGAGCTGGACCGACTACCACGTGGCCTACCGAGTCGGAGCCCGTCACGCTATGGACCAGGGGGCGGCAGGACGCGCGATCCTCCTCGGACGCGACCTCGCCGCCGGGCACGAGGCGCCCGAGCCGTTCGTGCAGACCGCCGGTGAGCTGCAGCCGGGTGCGCGGGGCCTCGCCTCGCCGGTGCTGGGGATCGAGGGACTCGAGGCGTCGGTGGGCATCGTCACGCTCGGGGACATCGATGCCACGGAGGCGGGGCCGCGCGTCGCGGAAGCCGCAGCCGAGATCTCGCGCCGCCTCTCCTGACCAGCTGACGCGAGAGTGCCTCACCGCCGCCTCGGCGTGCTGCTTGATGCCGAGCAGCGTCTTGCGTTCCATGATGCACCCCGGTCCTGGCCGATCTGCACGAGCCACCTCCACTCATCCTCGGCGGGGGCCCGCACGGTCACGGCCCGCGTGGTGGTGGCCAGGGTGGGCTCGTGTCCGTCGCCTGGGTACCGGTGGCGGCGTTCCTCGGAGGTCGAGCCCCAGTGGTTGAGCCAGGGCCGGACCGGGTTCACACCGGGATCCGGATGGTCCGTGGAGGCGCGGGCGGTGAGGCTACTCGGCACGTGCTCCGCGGACAGAGACCTCGACCAGGGGGAGGACCCGGTGCCTGATCTGGGTGGCGAGGCCGATCACCGTCGACGACCGGACGATGCCCGGGTCGGAGAGTACGGCGTCGATCACGCGTTGGAGGTCGGCGTTGGAGCGCGCGACGACGCGCGCCCACATGTCCCCGGCCCCGGTGATGGTGTACGCCTCGAGCACCTCGGGGATGGTGGCGAGGTGCTCGGCGATCGCCTCGTGTCCCGAGCCCTGCCGGATCTCGAGGGTCAGGAACGCCGTGACGGGATAGCCGATGGCCTCGGGGTCCAGGACCGGTCCCCAGCCTGCGACCACGCCGGCGCGGGAGAGCTTGTCGATCCGTGCCTGCACGGTGCCGCGCGCCACGCCGAGACGACGCGAAGCCTCGAGCACGCCGATCCGCGGGTGCTCGGAGAACAGACGGAGCAAGGTGGCGTCCAGATCGTCCATCTCGGACCCTTCGGTTGGACAGTTTGCACAGTGTTTCGCCGTACTGTTGCACACAATGCCGTCGCCCCACCATGCTGCGGGGCATGACTGCGACCCCGACATCCTCGACCGCGCCCTCGGGTGGACGTTCGACGGGCCTGACCTCTGACGAGCTCAAGGCCGACCTGACCCTCGAGCAGCTCAAGCAGCTCGTGGGTCTGGTCGAGTACGACGCCAGCTCAGACCCGTTCCCGGTGACCGCGATGGACTCGGTCGGGTTCGTCGTCGGCAACGCGACCCAGACCGCGACGTTCTACCAGCTCGCGCTGGGCATGGACCTCGAGGCGTACCGCGGCCCGGAGAACGGGTGCCGCGACTCCAAGAGCTACGTGCTCCGCTCGGGTTCCGCGCGCTTCGTGTTCACCGGCGGTGTGACGCCGGACAGCCCCGTGCTCGACCACCACCGCAAGCACGGCGACGGCGTGGTCGACCTCGCCCTCGAGGTGCCCGACGTGGACAAGTGCGTCGAGCACGCCCGGGCCATGGGCGCGAAGATCCTCGACGAGCCCCACGACGTCAGCGACGAGCACGGCACCGTCCGGATGGCCGCGATCGCGACGTACGGCGAGACCCGGCACAGCCTGGTGGACCGCTCGCGCTACAACGGTCCCTACCTCCCCGGCTACGTGGCGAAGCAGACCACGGTCAGCCGCGCGGATGGCCACCCCAAGCGCCTGTTCCAAGCCGTCGACCACTGCGTCGGCAACGTCGAGCTCGGCCGGATGGACGAGTGGGTCGAGTTCTACAACAAGGTCATGGGCTTCACGAACATGGCTGAGTTCATCGGCGACGACATCGCCACCGACTACTCCGCGCTGATGTCGAAGGTGGTCGCGAGCGGCAACCACCGCGTGAAGTTCCCCCTCAACGAGCCGGCGATCGCGAAGAAGAAGTCGCAGATCGACGAGTACCTCGAGTTCTACGACGGAGCCGGCTGCCAGCACATCGCGCTCGCGACCAACGACATCCTGCGCAGCGTCGACATCCTTCGGGACAACGGCATCGAGTTCCTCGACACCCCCGACTCCTACTACGACGACCCGGAGCTGCGTGAGCGGATCGGGAAGGTCCGGGTGCCGATCGAGGAGCTGAAGAAGCGCAGGATCCTGGTCGACCGTGACGAGGACGGCTACCTGCTGCAGATCTTCACCAAGCCGATGGGCGACCGTCCGACGGTCTTCTACGAGTTCATCGAGCGGCACGGCTCGCTCGGCTTCGGCAAGGGCAACTTCAAGGCGCTCTTCGAGGCGATCGAGCGCGAGCAGGAAGCCCGCGGGAACCTCTGACCTGCCGGTTACCTGCGCCGGCAAGTAACGCGGGGTTATGGACGGTTCACAAGCGGTATGACGCCTTCGAACCGTCCATAACACCGCGCAAGTGAAATCCCTCAGGCGTAGCGGGCGGCGAAGTTCGCCAGGATCCTCGGCGGCTCGGTGACCTTGGTGCCGTCGAGCCGGGCGACGAGGTCGTCGAGCTCCTGAGGCGGGAAGTACCCGTAGTGCTGGTAGACGTGCACCCGGGTGATGATTCCGGCTCGGTCGAGCTCGGGGTGGAACTGGGTGGCGTAGAGGTTCTGCTTGACCCGGAACATCTGCACCGGGCACGTCGCCGATCCCGCGAGCAGCGTTGCGGTGGCGGGCAGCACCGAACAGGCCTCCTTGTGGCCGACGTAGGCCTCGAACGCGTCGGGAACCCCCTCGAGCAGGGGGTCGGCCCTGCCCTCGTCGGTGAGACTCACCTCGACAGGGCCGATCGGCTCGGCGTACCGCCTGTCGATCACGCCGCCCTGGTGGACGCCGAGGGTGCCGACTCCGTAGCAGGCGCCCATGAACGGGAAGTCGCGCGCCACGATCTCGTCGAGCAGCGCGGCCACCTCTTGCTCGACCCGCTGCTGGACGGTCGACTTCGTCTCCGGCGGGTCGCTGGAGTTGAAAGGGCCGCCACCGATGAACACCCCGGCGTAGTCGTCGAGGTCGATCCGCGGCAGCGGGCCCGCCTCCATCCGCACGCGCACGAGGTGCCTGGGGGAGAGGCCGGTCTCGCGGAGGAACGCGACGTACTCGTCGTCCGCCGCGAGGTCCTCCCCTCGCGAGGAGAGCAGCAGGAACGGCTTCACGGGTTGATCGTAGGCCGGAGCTGTGAGCTCAGAGCGCCTTGGAGCTCAGAGCACCTTGGAGAGGAACAGTTGCGTCCGCTCGTGCTGCGGGTTCGCGAGCACCTCGGTCGGGATGCCCTCCTCGACGATCACGCCGTCGTCCATGAACACGAGCTTGTCCCCGACCTCGCGGGCGAAGCCCATCTCGTGCGTGACCACCATCATCGTCATGCCCTCGTGGGCGAGGTCCTTCATCACCGCGAGCACGTCGCCCACGAGCTCGGGGTCGAGGGCGCTGGTGGGCTCGTCGAAGAGCATCATGTCGGGGTCCATCGACAACGCCCTCGCGATCGCGACGCGCTGCTGCTGGCCACCCGACAGGTGAGCGGGGTAGGCGTCCTCCTTGTCCCGGAGTCCCACCTTCTCGAGGTTGGTCCGGGCGATCTTGACGGCCTCGTCCTTGCTGCGCTTGCGCACCCGGCGCTGGGCCAGTGTCAGGTTGTTCATGACGCTCAAGTGCGGGAACAGGTTGAACGACTGGAACACGATGCCGATCCGGGACCGGACCGCGTCGATGTCGGTCTCCGGGTCGGTGATGTCGATTCCCTCGACCACGATCTTGCCCGAGTTGGGGGCCTCGAGCAGGTTCACGCAGCGCAGCAGGGTCGACTTGCCCGATCCGGAGGGACCGATCACGCAGACGACCTGCCCGTGGTCGACATGGAAGTCGATGCCCTTGAGCACCTCGTTGTCTCCGAAGTACTTGTGGAGGTCCTGTACGTCGATGGCAGCAGTCACGGCGCTCACCTGGCCCTCTGGGTACGCCGCTCGAGCCGCGCGACGAGGCGGGTCAGCGGGAGCGTGATGATCAGGTAGACGGCTGCCGCCGCCACGAGCGGCGAGGAGTTCTGGGTGCTGCTCATGGCGTCTCTCGAGAAGGTGGTCAGCTCACGCTCGCTCGCGGCGAGTCCGATCACGAAGAGCAGCGAGGTGTCCTTGATCAGGATCACCAGCTCATTGGTCAGCGGCGGTATCACGATCCGGAACGCCTGCGGAAGCACGACCGAGATGGTTGTCCAGCTGCCGTTCATGCCGAGCGACCGCGCCGCCTCGCTCTGCCCCTTCGGCACAGCCTGGATGCCGGCCCGGATGGTCTCGGCCATGTAGGCCGCGGACACGATGATCAGCGCGATGACACCGGCGCCCACGGTGCCACCCGGGGGGCGCCAGTTGAACGCGATCGGCACGGCGAAGCCGAAGCCGATGATCACGACCAGGGCAGGCAGCCCGCGGAACAACTCGATGTAACCGGTCGCGAGCCAGCGGTACGGCGCCACAGGAGACAGCTTCATCAACGCGAGCACCAGCGCGAACACGAGGCCACCGACGAACGCGATGATGGTGTACACGATCGTGTTCTTCGCCGCCACCGTGATGATCTCGGGCCACAGGCTCTTCAGCACTGCCGTGTCGAAGAAGTTCTCCTTGATCGCCGACCAGTCGGCAAGCAGGATCATGGCGCCGAGGATTGCTACCAGGACTACGTACAGGACGCCCCGGTTGACCTTGGTGCGTGTCGTCCGTCTCACGGCATTCTCCTATCGCTCGAGAATCCGCTTACTTGGTGGAGAAGTACTTGTCGTAGATCGTGTTGTAGGTGCCGTTGTCACGCAGTTTCTGCAGCTGCTTGTTGATGTCCTTGAGCAGGGTCTCTGACCCCTTCTCGCGGACTGCGAAGCCGTACTTCTCGCCCGTGGCGTACTTCTGGACGATCTTGAACTGGCCACCCTCGGTGTGCTTGAGGTTGACCGGCAGGTCCTGCAGGAGAGCGTCGACCTGGCCGGCCTTGATGGCAGGGAACATCTCCGCGTCACTCGGGAAGGAGACGATGTCGGCCTTGGGAGCGTGCTCCTCCGTGTAGGTCTTGCCCGTCGTGCCCTGCTGGACACCGACCTTCTTGCCGGCGAGGTCGTCGATCGTCTTGATGTCCGAACCCGTCGGCACCAGCAGTGACTGCTCGGAGTCGTAGTAGGGGGCGGAGAAGTCGACGTTCTTCTCCCGCTCGGGGGTGATCGTCATCGCCGAAGCAACCATGTCGCACTGCGACGAGTTGAGCGACAGGCCGCTCTGCAGACCGTCGAAGGAGGAGTCCTTGAGGACGACCTTCAGGCCCATGCCCTTGGCGATGGCGTTGACGAGTTCACCGTCGAAGCCGGTGAACGCGTTGCCCTGCTGCATGTCGAACGGCTCGTAGGGGACGTCCGAGCAGACGGTCAGGGTTCCCGACTGGATCAGCCCGAGATCGCCGGAGGTGCCCGAGTTGCCACCACCACAGCCAGAGAGTGCAGCGGCAAGGAGCAGAGCACCGGCCGCGTAGATGGTCTTCAGTCCTCGAGTTCTCATAAACGGCAGCGTAGACCGTCGGAGACATCCTTCTCGACTCCCATATTCGGGACCGTCGACCAGCGCCGTCGTGACCGCACGTCTTCAGCCGATTTGCCACCTGTCATCGTCCGAGAATGTCGGCAAAGAAATTGCCGGAAACCGTTCAACAACTCTGTCCATCCGGCGAAGCGCGTTGCATCCTTGGGAGGTCACATCCCGTCGGCCCTAGCCCCCGGCCAACGGAACAGGGGAGATGAACACATGACTGCAGGGCACTGCCTCGAGCAGCGCACTCCACAGGGGTTCGAACATCGGGCGGTCTTCTACCGGGGGATCAACGGACTGGTCGACGCCGTCCTGCCTTTCATACGTGAAGGCGTCGAGCGTGGCGAACCCGTCCTCGTGGCGCTGCTGCCGGAACGGCTCGCGGCGGTGGAGAGGGCCTTGGGGCCCGATGCGACACGCGTCGACTTCGTGGACATGGGCGAGCTGGGTGCGAACCCCGCCTGCATCATCCCGGAGTGGCGGCGCTTCCTCGAGGATGCCGGCGAGGACGGTCCGGTCCGTGGCGTCGGCGAGCCGTTGTGGGCCGGGCGCCGGGCAGCCGAGCTCGAGGAGGCCTCACTGCACGAGGCGCTGGTGAACATCGCCTTCGGGGACGGGCCCGCCTGGCAGCTCATCTGTCCCTACGACGTCGAGCAGCTTCCGACCGACGTGATCGAGGAGGCGCTTCGCAACCATCCCGAGGCAGTCGGCCCCGCCGTCGAGCCGGCGTACGCCGGACCCGCGGCAGCCCGCCTCCGGTTCAGCAGCCCGCTGCCGCCGGCACCGACGGGTGCGGACACACTCGCGTTCGGCCGCGACGACCTCACGGGGCTGCGCGGTGTCGTCGCGCGTCTCGCCGACCAGGCCGGGGTCAGGCGTGCGGCGGCCGAGGACCTCGTGCTCGCCGCCCACGAGCTCGCGACCAACAGCATCGTGCACGGTGGAGGTTGCGGGGTGATGTCCTCGTGGACCGACCCGGGCGCCTTTGTCGTCGAGGTCAGCGACGTGGGCGTGATCGACGACCCGCTCGTCGGCCGCGACCTGCTCCAGGAGCTCGCCGAGAACGGCCGCGGCATCTGGATGGCCAACCAGCTGTGCGACCTGGTGCAGGTGCGGTCCGGCCCGACCGGCACCGTCGTACGCCTCTTCTCCTGGCTCTGACCGGCTCCCGCAACCTCAGCCTCGAGGGCGCTGCTGAGACGGTCGCGTCCGTCGGGCCGCGCCGTCGTCGTGCTGTCAGGGACGGGCCGGCAGGATCGTCCCGGTGACCTCGCCCAAGGCGATCCGGCCGCCGCGGGCACCCGGTGCCGTCGCGCGGATCGTGACCTCGTCGCCGTCCTCGAGGAAGGTCCGCTCCTCGCCGGCTGCGGTGAACGGCTCCTTGCCACCCCAGGACAGCTCGAGGAACGAGCCCCGCTGGTCGCGCTCGGGTCCGCTCACCGTGCCGGACGCGAAGAGGTCGCCGACCCGCAATGACGCGCCGTTCACGGTCATGTGGGCGAGCATCTGCGCGGGGGACCAGTACATGGTGGAGTACGGCGGGCGCGCCACCGTCTCGCCGTTGAGCTCGACCTCGAAGTCGATGTCGTAGCCCGCGCCGGGCCCGACGCGGAGGTACTCCAACGGCTCCGGGTCCTGTCCGGGCAGGTCGACCCGCGCGGACTCCAGCGCCGCGAGAGGGGTGACCCAGCCGCTGACCGAGGTCGCGAACGACTTGCCGAGGAACGGGCCGAGGGGGACGTACTCCCAGGCCTGGATGTCCCTGGCGGACCAGTCGTTGACAGGAAGGACACCGAACACATGCTCGGCGAAGGCCTCGACCGGGACCCGCTCACCCATCTGGGTCGGGGTCCCCACGAGGAACCCGAGCTCGGTCTCGATGTCGAGGCGTGTCGAGGGACCGTAGGTGGGGAGGTCGGCCGTCGGCGGCTTGCGCTGACCGCAGGGGCGCTGCACCGGCGTGCCGGAGACCACCACCGTTCCGGCTCGGCCGTGGTAGCCCACGGGCAGGTGGCGCCAGTTGGGCAGCAGCGGCTCGGCGTCGGGGCGGAAGATCCGTCCGACGTTGCTGGCGTGGTCGAGCGAGCAGTAGAAGTCGACGTAGTCGGCCACGACCGCCGGAAGGTGCATCGTCACCTCGGACAGGGGGAGCAGCAGCGGCGAGACGAGGTCCCGCCTCGACGGGTCGGTCAGCAACGAGGTCACCCAGGAGCGGACCGACTCCCACGTAGGACGGCCCATGGCCATCAGCGGCGTGAGGTCAGGGGCCTCGAAGACATGCGCCACCTGGAGCATGTCCCCGGCCGCGACGGGGGCGAGGTCGAGCACGAAGTCGCCGATGCGCACGCCGACGCGCGGGGGCTCGGTGTCGTGCGCGAACACGCCGTAGGGGAGGTTGTCGACGTCGTACAGCGACCCGGATGCGCCCTCGACCCAGGTCTCGGTGGCCTGCTCAGGGCTCACGGGTGCTCCTTCAAGATGGTGGGATCGACGAGCTCGAGCCGGGCCAGGTCCTCCAGCGGCTCGAGGATGCTGCAGGAGCCGAACGAGGTGAACCAGCGGCGTGCCGAGACGAGTCCGTCGGCACCGGCCTCGTCGACCAGCCCCCGGACGGCCTGCGGGTCCGCTGTGTCGAGGACGGTCGCGACGTCGGCGACGCCGGAGCCGTCGAGCGCCGCTCGCGTCGCGGCCAGCACGTTGAGGAAGCCGTGGTGCTCGAAGCCGGTCGTCTCGTCGCGGTGGCGTACGGCGTGGTGGAGGCCGGCGGTGCACTTGAACTTGAGCTCGCGGTCGAGGGCAGCGTCGAGGTACGTCGCGAGCTCCATGGCGCTCGGGAAGGCGTCCTGTGCGACCCCGCCGGTCCGGAACTTCAGGCGCAGGTCGAGGGCGGCCACCTCGTCGAGGGCGGTGAGCCACGACGTCGCCGGCTCCGGTCCCATGACGCGTGGTGGCTCGACGTACACCGGGGTGTCGTCAGGGAGGTCTCCGGCCGCGCGCAGCTGGTCGACGACCGTGGTGACCCGGCGGGCGTTCCGGGGCAGGTCCTCCTCGTCGCGCAGGCCGAGCTCGACGGCCGCCAGCGCGAGCTCGTCGGCGCGGCCGGCCCAGCGCACCGCGGGCTCGATGGCGCCGGCGCCACCTGTGACCACGACGGAGATGCGTAGCGGCTCGGATGCCTCCTTGGCCCGGGTTGCCTGGATCAGCTCAGGCAGCGCCAGGTCGGTGACCACGAAGGGGCCGACGAGGTCGCCGTAGGCTGCGGCGTGGTGCGAGTGGTGGTCCGACATCGCGGTGTCGAGCGGCGCGTTGCCGGGCGGGAAGACGGCGGCGTCGTCGACGAGCGCGCGGTAGGCGTCCGGGATTGTTGACACGCCGCCGACACTAACGCATCGTAACTGTGACCGGACAGATCGGTTCGATTAACGAACGCACGATGCACGGGTCCGGTCGACGAGCGACGGAGACGACGAATGGCCTTCTACCGCCAGGTGGGGACTGTCCCCGCGAAGCGGCACACCCAGTTCCGCAACGACGACGGCGAGCTCCACTACGAGGAGCTGATGGGGGAGGAGGGGTTCTCCTCGGACTCCTCGCTGCTCTACCACCGCGGAGTGCCCTCGGCGATCGTCGACAGCCGGGTGTGGGAGCTGCCGGACCTCACGACCACGGCGAACCACCCCCTCAAGCCACGTCACCTCAGGCTGCACGGGCTGTTCGATCCCGCGGCCGTCAAGGAGGTGGACCCCGTGCAGGGGCGCCGCCTGGTCCTCGGGAACGCCGACGTCCGGATCTCCTACGTCGTCGCGGGTGCCACCTCGCCGTACTACCGCAACGCCATCGGCGACGAGTGTGTGTACGTCGAGGCCGGTGAGGGTTTCCTCGAGACGGTGTTCGGCGAGCTGCACTACCGCACCGGCGACTACGTCGTGATCCCACGTGCGACCACGCACAGGTGGGTGCCCGAGTCGGGTGAGGACGCGGTCAACCGGCTGTACGTGATCGAGGCGAACAGCCACATCGCACCGCCCAAGCGCTACCTGTCGCGCTACGGGCAGCTCCTCGAGCACGCGCCGTACTGCGAGCGCGACCTCTACGGACCGGACGAGCCGCTGCTCGTCGAGGGTGAGGACGTCGAGGTTCTCGTGAAGCACCGCGGCAACGGCCCCGGCGGCATCGTCGGCACGCGGATGACCTACGCGACGCACCCCTTCGACGTGATCGGGTGGGACGGCTGCCTGTACCCGTACACCTTCAACATCGAGGACTTCGAGCCGATCACCGGCCGCGTCCACCAGCCACCGCCGGTGCACCAGGTCTTCGAGGGCCACAACTTCGTGGTCTGCAACTTCGTGCCGCGCAAGGTCGACTACCACCCGCTGTCGGTGCCGGTGCCGTACTACCACTCGAACGTCGACAGCGACGAGGTGATGTTCTACGTCGGCGGGGACTACGAGGCGCGCAAGGGGTCGGGCATCAACGTCGGCTCGGTCTCGGTGCATCCGGGTGGCTACGCGCACGGGCCGCAGCCGTCGGCGATCGAGGCCTCGCTCGGTGCGGAGTTCTTCGACGAGCTGGCGGTCATGGTGGACACCTTCCGTCCCCTCGACCTGGGGGAGGGCGGCGCGGCGGCGGAGGACCCGGCGTACGCCTGGACCTGGGCCGGACGCGGGCCGGACTCCTCGGGAGACGACGGCGGCCCTGCGGTGTACTCCAACAGCTGACCCGGCCAGACTTGCGTCATGCCGAGCTACATCGCCTTGCTGCGGGCCGTCAACGTGGGTGGCCGGGTGTTCAAGATGGCCGACCTGCGCAGCTGCCTCGAGGATGCCGGCCTCCAGGACGTGGAGACCTACATCCAGACCGGCAACGTCCGGTTCACCACCTCGATGCGGTCGCGGCCGAAGGTCGAGAGGTACGTCGAGGATGCGCTCGCGGGGGGATGCGGGTTCGACGTGCCGGCGATCCTGTTCAGCCCGGACGAGCTGACTCGGGTGCACGACGAGGCGATGCGGCTGCCGTCGCCGTTCAAGAGCTCCGAAGGGCGGCACGGTCGCTACGTCACGTTCTTCAAGGAGGCCGACGTGCCCGTCGCGGAGGCCGCCGAGGAGATCGCCGCCTGGGCCCACCCCGGCGAGTCGGCAGCGGTCGTGGGTCGTGCCGTCCACATCTGGCTCGACCACCCGACCATGCAGGCCGAGTTCTTCGGCGCCTTCAAGAAGGTGCTCGCGCCAGGGACGAACCGGAACCTCAAGGTGGTGCGCACGCTGGCCGAGCGGTGGGGTGCCTGACCCCTCACCGAGGTCGCCGCTGACGACCAGGACGTTGCGGTACCCGGACGAGTCGCCCGGCCGGCCGTAGCCGATCTGGCCGGTCGGCATCTTGCCCTCTACTCCCTGCATCTTTGTGCACAAGCACCCGTCTGGGGCCTGATCAGGAGAAAGCATGACCTTGTGCCTCTCCCGGACGAGGGGCGCAGTGAGGTACAAATGCCGCGGCGCCACCCGTGCGCCGCACTACTTCAAGCCAGGGAGACCCCTTGTCGCACCATGAGAACGACCCCATCGTCGAGCCCTTGAACACCGCCCCCCGTGACGCCGGCCCGAGCCGCCGCGCCGTCCTCACCGGCGCAGCCGCACTCGCAGCCGTCGGCTTCGTCCCAGGAGCAGCACAGGCCGCAACCAGGGGGTCCGGGCCCCAGGGAGGCCCCACCGGCACCGTCACCGTGCTCGGCACCACCGACATGCACGGCAACGTCTTCAACTGGGACTACTTCGCCAACAAGGAGTACACCGACAGCAAGCTCAACGACATCGGGCTGGCCAAGATCTCCACGCTCGTCTCGGCGATCCGCGAGCAGCGCGGCGCCGAGAGCGTCGTCATGATCGACGCGGGCGACACCATCCAGGGCACGCCGCTGGCCTACTACTACGCGAGGATCGACCCGATCACGCAGGGCGCGGTCCACCCGATGGCCGAGGCGATGAACATCATCGGCTACGACGCGGCGGCGCTCGGCAACCACGAGTTCAACTACGGGATCCCGACCCTGCGCAAGTTCCAGGAGCAGTGCGACTTCCCGCTGCTCGGTGCGAACGCGGTCGACGCCTCGTCGAAGCTGCCGGCCTTCCCGCCGTACTTCATCAAGCGGGTCAAGCTCGAGGACGGCCGCGCGATCAAGGTCGGCATCCTCGGCCTGACCAACCCCGGAATCGCGATCTGGGACAAGGCGAACGTCGAGGGCCAGATGGAGTTCCCGGGCCTCGTCGAGCAGGCCAAGATCTACGTGCCGAGGCTCAAGAAGGCCGGCGCCGACATCGTCGTGGTCGCGGCCCACTCCGGCATGGACACCTCCTCGTCGTACGGCGACGCACTCCCGTACCCGGAGAACGCCGCCTCGCTGGTCGCCGAGCAGGTCCCCGACATCGACGCCATCCTGGTCGGCCACGCCCACCAGGAGATCGTCGAGCGATGGGTGGCCAACGCCGAGACCGGCAAGCGGGTGCTGCTGACCGAGCCGCTCAAATGGGGCATGCGCCTCGCCGTCATCGACCTCGACGTCGCGCAGGTCAACGGCCGGTGGCGGGTCGTGGGCCAGCGGGCGCAGCTGCTCAACTCCAACACCGTCGACGGCGACCAGGCCGTGGTGGACGCGCTCACCAAGCAGCACGACACCGTCGTCGACTACGTGAACTCACCGATCGGCACCTCCCTCCAGGCCATGTCCGCCGCGCGCGCGGTCGTCGAGGACGTCGCCGCGATCGACTTCGTCAACTACGTGCAGGCGGACGCGGTGAAGAAGGCGCTGGCCGGCACCGCCGACGCCGGCCTGCCGGTGGTGAGCATCGCGGCACCGTTCAACCGGGGGGCCTCGATCCCCGAGGGGCAGGTCACGGTCCGCGACGTCGCGGGCCTGTACATCTACGACAACTTCCTGCTGGCGGTGAAGGTGACCGGAAGCCAGATCCGTGACTACCTGGAGGCCTCGGCCGTGTACTTCCAGCAGAAGTCCGGCCCCGGCCCCTACGACATGGCGGAGGTGACGAACGCAAAGACGACGGCCGCGCCGACCGGTACCCCCGACTACAACTACGACATCGTCGCGGGTCTGGACGCCCGGCTCACCTACGACATCGACATCGCCCAGCCGGCCGGTTCGCGGATCAAGAACCTGTCGTACGACGGTGCGCCGATCGTGGACGGCCAGGAGTTCGCGATGGCGATCAACAACTACCGGCAGTCCGGCGGGGGAGGCTTCCCGCACGTGAAGACCGCGCCCGTCATCTACAACCGGCAGGTCGAGATCCGGCAGCTCATCATCGACTGGGTCACCGCCAACGGCGTCGTGGACGCCACGAAGTTCGCCTCGGTCGACTGGAAGCTGGTCGCCGGGGACGCCGACGTGGTCGTCAACCCGTAGGTCGTACGTGGCAGACGGGCGTCGCGGTCGATGTCCGGTTGTGGGAGGTTCCCCGGCACCTGATGCCGGGGAACCTCCCATGACGAAGCGCCGCGCGGCGGTGCAGGAGTCGGCCAAGGCCCGCCGGTTCGCGACAGGAAAACTGTTCCAGTCGTGCTGTCATGCCCTGGTGCGGGGTGCCCTCGCTGGCTAGGGTCCCTGTCAACAGCAGGGAGTGAACGTGTACCCAGGGACATGGGCGAAGCAGGCGCCCGACCAGCCGGCACTGATGACGTCCGAGGCCGAGCTCGTCAAGGGCGAGCCGCGAGCGGAGTTCGCCGGTGTCTGAGGTCGAGGGGCTTCGTGAAGTCGTCGAGGCCGGCGCGCTCTGGGTCACGCTCGACCGTCCCGCACAGCTGAACGCGCTGAGCGCTGAGATGGCCGACCGGCTGGCGGAGGTCGTGGAGCAGGCCGCCGCGGACGACGACGTCCGCGTGCTGGTGATCCGCGGCACCGGGCCGGCGTTCAGCGCGGGCGCGGATCTGAGCGGCGCCGACGCGCACGAGAACTTCGACGTGACGAGCCTCGACCGCGCGAACCGGATCATCCGCGCGATCACCTCGTGCCCGAAGCCGTGCGTGGCCGCGGTCAACGGCGTGGCGGCCGGAGTGGGCTGCTCGGCCGCGCTCGCCTGTGACCTGGTCGTCGCCGCGGAGTCTGCGAGCTTCCTGCTGGCCTTCGCGCGCATCGGCCTGATGCCCGACGGCGGGGCGACCGCGACGGTCGCCGCATCGGTCGGCCGGGCCCGGGCGATGCGGATGGCGCTGCTCGGTGAGGCGATGCCGGCGCAGGAGGCCTACGACGCAGGCCTGCTGAGCCACCTGGTGCCGGACGGCGACTTCGACACGATCGTCGCGAAGGTCGTCGCCCGTCTCGCTGCGGGGCCGCCCCTGGCCTACGCGGCGACGAAGAAGGCAGTCAACGCCGCGACACTCGACGGGCTCGAGGGGGCCCTGGAGCGCGAGCGGAGCGGGCAGACCGTGCTGCTCCGCACGGCCGACGTCGCCGAGGGGATGCGGGCGTTCTCAGAGAAGCGCAGGCCGGTCTTCCGCGGCGAGTGACGCAGGACGTCATACCTCCCGGTCGCTGTAACGGCCGATCCGTATGACGTCCGAGTGGTGTCAGCGGCGGCCTGAGTCGGGATGCAGTGCGAAGAACACCGACCACGGCTCCGCGGCGGGCGAGGACGGACGGCTCCTGAAGTCCTCGAGGAGCTCGACCAGGCGATGCGACAGCTCCTCCACCTCGTCCTCGCTCAGTCGCAGGCCAAGGCGGGTGGTCTGCAGCGCGTCGGCCGGGACCTGCTCGACCTCCGCCAGGAAGGCCGCCAGCACGGCGCGGCCGACGTTGGGGGCCTCGAGCTGCCATGACTTCCCGGTCGCGCGGTAGGGGACCTCCCGCGACCCCCGCGCCCCCCGGCGTACCGGTTCTGCTCTGAGGAAGCCCGCGTCGACCAGCGTGCGGACGTGGTGCAGGACGGACGCGGGGTTGCGGTCGACGCGTTCGGCGATCTCCTTGTTGGTCAGCGCCTCGTCGAGGGTCAGCCGGAGGATCTGCAGGCGCAGGCCCGAGGCGAGAGCGCGTGCCTCTGCGTCGGTGGCCGGACGGCGCGCAGGTGCCTCTTCGGGAAGACCCATGAGCGCAGCCTAGTGCGCGCTTCGGTGGCGACACGGGCAAAGTGATTGACAAGTCTCAATCAGTGGGCGACTGTTGCCCGGTGAGCATCCCCGACGCAGGCACGACGGCCGCCGACTCCGCCGCCGACGAGACAGCACCCCAGACCGCACCACGGGTCGAGGGCCACGCCGAGCCGCCGCTGCGGAACCTGGTGCACCACCACGACTTCCGCCAGCTCTGGATGGGCGACGCGGTGGGTCAGGTCGGCGTGCAGCTGGTCGGCCTCGCGATGCCGATCATGGCGGTCCGGCTGCTCCGGGCGGACGAGTTCCAGATGGGCCTGCTCGGCACCTTCGAGCTGCTCGCCTTCCTCGTCGTCGGTCTTCCGGCCGGCGCCTGGGTCGACCGCTGGCGCAAGAAACGGGTGATCATCGCCGGGGACCTCATCCGCGGTGCCGCCCTGCTCACCCTCCCCGCGGCCTGGCTGCTCGACAGTCTGTCGATGACGCAGGTGTACGTCGTCGCTCTCGTCGTCGGCACGGCGACCGTGTTCTTCGACGTCGCGCACCAGAGCTACCTGCCCGACCTCGTCCCGGCGCGCCAGATCGGCGAGGGCAACGCCAAGCTGATGGCCCTGCAGTCCACCGCGAGCATCGCCGGGCCCGCCGTCGGGGCCACGCTCATCCGGCTGGTCGGCGCGCCGCTGACGATCGGGGCGACCGCGGTCTCCATGGCCGCCTCCGTCGCATTCGTCTCCCGGATCCGGCACACCGAGGAGGTGGCGTCGCGCGACGCGCGCAGACCGCTGCGCACGGAGATCTGGGAGGGGCTGTCGTTCGTGTTCAAGCAGCCTCTTCTCCGGCGGATCGTGCTGTGCACGACGCTCAGCAACTTCTTCGCTGCCGTCAACTCCGTGCTGCTGGTCCTCTTCGT
The DNA here is from genome assembly GCA_963700955.1 of uncultured Actinomycetota bacterium. GTDB lineage: Bacteria > Actinomycetota > Actinomycetes > Propionibacteriales > Nocardioidaceae > Nocardioides_C. Next base: position 96,664 of record CAVOZH010000008.1, read on the forward strand.
CATCCGCGACCTGCACCTGACCGAGGCCACGCTCGGCCTGGTGTTCTCGGTGGGCTCCGTCGGCGGCCTCATGGCAGCCCTGACGGTGACCCGATTCTCCCGGGTCATCGGAGAGGGGCGCACGATCCCCCTGATGGCCCTGCTGGCCGCGCCCTTCGCGGCCCTGACGCCTCTCGCGACCCAGCTGCCGGCCGTCCCGTCCCTGGCTGTCGGGGCCTTCGGTGTGTCCTTCGCAGCCGTGGGCTACAACGTCATCCAGGTGAGCTTCCGCCAGCGGATGTGCCCGAGGCCGCTGCTCGGCCGGATGAACGCCTCCATCCGGTTCCTCGTGTGGGGGAGCATGCCCATCGGGGCCTTCATCGGAGGAGTTCTCGGGCGGGAGATCGGCGTCGTGCCCACACTCTGGCTCGTCGGCGGAGGGTTCCTCGTGGCCGGGCTGACCGTGCTGTTCTCGCCGCTGAGCCGGATGCGCGACCTGCCGGGGCACCTCGACGCGCTCTCGGAGGCGTGAGCCGCGGGCCGCGTCTTGGCATCTGCCTGCCGGGTCAGATCAGCTTCGCGCCGGCGTCCCGCATCTCTTCGATCGCGGCCTTCGAGGTGTGCTCCGCGACCCCCGCGACCATCCGGGTGAGCACCCGCGCGGAGAACCCCTCCCGCAGGGCGTCGAGCGTGGTGGCGCGCACGCCGTGGTCGGTGGTGAGACCGCACACGTCGACATCGGTGACGTCGTGGCTGCGCAGCCAGTCGGCGAGGGGGACACCGTCGGCCGAGCGGCCTTCGAAGCCGGAGTGCGCCGCCCCGTGCTCGCCCTTGAGGAAGATCGCGTCGAAAGGCTGGGGGTCGAGGTTCGGGTGGAACGCCTCACCATCGGTGCCGGCCACGCAGTGCCGGGGCCAGGTGTCGACGAGGTCGGGGTCGGTCCCCGGTGCCGCGAAGTGGCTCCCCGGGTCGATGTGGTGGTCACGGGTGGCCACGGCGATGGCGTAGTCCGGCGCCTTCGGGTCCTTCCCGCTCCAGTGATGGAGCAGCTCGCCGATCCGGTACGCGACCTCTGCGCCACCGTGGACCGGCAGGCTGCCACCTTCGCAGAAGTCGTTCTGGACGTCGCACACGATCAGTGCTCGCTTCATGGCACCCACGCTAGCCGAGCGGGACGGAACGGTCATCGGGTCGAAGGACCCACGCCGAGCAGGGGTGACGCGGGTCAGTCGCCGACGTGGATGGTGGGGATCACGGGCTCGCCACGGGAGAGCATCCGCGCCGGGAGCGGCAGCTCCTCGCGGACGCGCAGGTGCCGCTCTCGTGCGCTCGTGAGGTCCTCACGGCCGACCACCTCGCCGTCGCGGACCAGCGGCACCAGGAGGGGGCGGTCGTCGCCGTCGTCCACGGGCGGCTCGCCCACACCGACCACCTCAGCCTCCGCGACTCCTTCGGCGTTGCGGCGGCGCAGGGCGTACTTCCGCCCGCCGATGGAGATCTTGTCCTTGCTCTTCTTCGCGACCGAGACCATCTCGCCGCCGTCGTTCTCACGTGAGACGAGCTTGTAGACGAAGCCGGAGGTCGGGTGGCCGCTGCCCGTGACGAGGGACGTGCCCACGCCGTACCCGTCGACCGGCGCGGCGGCGAGGGAGGCGATGGCGTGCTCGTCGAGGTCGGAGGTGACGATGATCCGCGTCTGCGTGGCTCCGAGGGAGTCGAGCTGCGCGCGCACCTGCGAGGCGAGCATCCCGAGGTCCCCGGAGTCGATCCGCACCGCGCCGAGCTCGGGCCCGGCGACCTCGACGGCGGTCGCCACCGCCTCGGCGACGTCGTAGGTGTCGATGAGCAGGCTCGTGCCCTTGCCGAGGGACTCCACCTGGGCGGTGAAGGCGTCGCGCTCGCTGTCGTGCAGGAGCGTGAAGGCGTGCGCGCTCGTCCCGGCAGTGGGCACCCCGTACCTCTGCCGGGCGGCGAGGTTCGAGGTGGTCGCGAAGCCGGCGATGTACGCCGCCCTCGCCGCCGCGACCGCTGCCTCCTCGTGGGTGCGCCGAGAGCCCATCTCGATGCACGGCCGCTCGCACGAGGCCCAGGTCATCCGCGACGCAGCGGAGGCGATCGCCGAGTCGTGGTTGAGGATCGACAGCAGCAGCGTCTCGAGCACGACCGCCTCGGCGAAGCTCGACTCGACGATCATCAGGGGGGAGTACGGGAAGTAGATCTCGCCCTCGGCGTAGCCCCAGATGTCGCCGTTGAACCGGTAGGAGGCGAGCCACTCGAGCGTGGGCTCGTCGACGATGTGGTGGCTGCGCAGGACCTCGAGGACCTCGTCGTCGAAACGGAACCGCTCGAAGGCGTCGAGCACCCGGCCGACACCGGCCACGACGCCGTACCGCCTGCCCTCCGGGAGGCGCCTGCCGAACAGCTCGAAGACCGACCGCCGGTGGGCGGTGCCTGCCTGCAGGGCAGCCTGCACCATGGTCAGCTCGTAGTGGTCGGTCAGGAGTGCCGTCGATGCTGTCGTCACCCCTCACAGCCTAGGATGTGAACCGTGTCTGCACCCACGCCCGTCGAGATCGAGCAGCCGGAGGCCGACGAGGGCACCCTGGTTGCACGGCCGTGGGTCACCATCGTGTGGAACGACCCGGTGAACCTGATGTCCTATGTCACCTACGTGTTCCAGACCTACTTCGGCTACCCGCGGAAGAAGGCCGAGAAGCTGATGTTCGAGGTCCACAAGGACGGGCGCTCGGTGGTGTCCACCGGGTCGCGTGAGGAGATGGAGCGCGACGTGCAGGCGATGCACGAGTACGGCCTGTGGGCCACGATGCAGAAGGCCGATGCATGAGCGGCTTCATCCCGCGCGGTGCCGGTGTGATGGCGACCTTCTCCGGCTTCGAGGCCGACCTCCTGCGCTCACTTGCGTCCCAGCTCGTCGAGCTGCTCCGCAACGAGGCCGCGGTGCCGAAGAGCTCGACCGACCCGCTCGAGGCGCTGCTCGACTTCACGGGCCCGACCACGGAGCCGGACGACCCGGTCCTGGCGCGGCTGTTCCCCACGGCCTACCCCGACGACGAGGAGGCGGCCGGGGAGTTCCGCCGCTTCACCGAGGGCACGCTGCGTGACGGCAAGGCGCGCAACGCCGTACTCATCATCGACCAGCTCGAGGAGGCGGGTCTCCCCGCGGAGCTCGAGGAGGACGGGCTCTGGATCGACGTGGAGCTCGACCCCGCGCAGGCGAGCGCCTGGATGCGCTCCTTCACCGACATCCGCCTGGCGCTCGCGACCCGGCTCGGGGTCGAGGAGGGCGACGAGGAATACTGGGCCGGCCTCGACGACGACGACCCGCGCACCCACGTGCACGACATCTACGAGTGGGTCGGCTACCTCCAGGAGACGCTCGTCGCGTCCCTCTCCCGGGACGACTGACCCAAAGTCTCACGATCCGGACGTACGGCGGGCAGGGTCGGTCGCTCGGGTGCCCCGGATACGCTCGTGATGTGCTGAAGATCGACCGCCTGACCTACGACGCCATCGTCGCCCACGCCAAGAAGGACCATCCTGACGAGGCGTGCGGTGTCGTCGCCGGCCCGGTGGGATCGGACACGCCGACCCGGTTCATCCCGATGGTCAACGCAGCCGGCTCCCCGACCTTCTACGAGTTCGACTCCGGGGAGCTCCTGCAGCTGTACAAGGAGATGGACAGGAACGACGAGGTGCCGGTGGTGATCTACCACTCGCACACCGCGACCGAGGCCTACCCGTCGCGCACGGACATCGGGCTGGCGTCGGAGCCCGAGGCGCACTATGTGCTCGTCTCCACAGCCGAGCACGGGAATAGCGAGGGGCCGGTGGAGTTTAGGTCCTACAGGATCGTTGACGGCGAGGTCACCGAGGAAGAAGTCTCGGTCGTGGACACCCACGACGTGTGACCGGCGCCCCGGATCCGCACGACGTCACGAGATCAACAGAGCCGACGAGAGAAGTTTGAGGAGCCAGACCTGATGGCCATCGACGTACGCATCCCCACCATCCTGCGGACCTACACGGGCGGTGAGAAGGCCGTGAGCGGTGACGGCAGCACCTTGGCCGAGCTGATCGACAACCTCGAGTCGAACCACCCCGGCATCAAGGAGCGTCTGATCGACGGGTTGGAGCTGCGCCGGTTCGTCAACGTGTACGTCAACGACGAGGACGTCCGCTTCACCGGCGGCCTCGAGACGAAGGTGACCGACGGCGACGAGGTCGTCGTCCTGCCGGCCGTCGCCGGTGGAGCCCCCACGACGCGGCCGGTGGCGCAAGGCTAGATGCTGTTCAACTCGCTCCTCGACTCCGTGGGAGGCACGCCGTTGGTGGGCCTTCCGCGGCTCTCGCCCTCCCCTGAGGTGCGGCTGTGGGCGAAGCTCGAGGACCGGAACCCGACCGGCTCGATCAAGGACCGGGCCGCGCTGAAGATGTTCGAGCAGGCGGAGAAGGACGGCACGCTGACGCCGGGCGACACGATCCTGGAGCCGACGTCGGGCAACACCGGCATCTCCCTAGCGATGGTCGCGAAGCTGCGCGGCTACCGCATGATCTGCGTGATGCCGGAGAACACCTCCGAGGAGCGGCGCCAGCTGTTGCGCATGTGGGGCGCGGAGATCGTCTCCTCACCGGCGGCGGGCGGCTCCAACGAGGCCGTGCGTGTTGCGAAGATCCTGGCCAAGGAGAACCCCGACTGGGTGATGCTCTACCAGTACGGCAACCCGGCCAACGCGCTGGCGCACTACGAGGGGACCGGCCCGGAGATCTTCGCCGACCTCCCGAGTGTCACGCACTTCGTCGCGGGCCTCGGCACGACCGGCACCCTCATGGGGGTCAGCCGGTTCTTCAAGGAGCGAGCCCCGCACGTGCGCATCGTCGCGGCCGAGCCTCGGTACGGCGAGCTCGTCTACGGCCTGCGCAACATGGACGAGGGCTTCGTCCCCGAGCTCTACGACCCCTCGCTGATCGACTCCAGGTTCTCCGTGGGTCCCCGTGACGCGGTACGCCGGGTGCGGGAGCTGCTCGAGCAGGAGGGCATCTTCGCCGGCATCTCCACGGGCGCGATCCTCCACGCCGCGATGGCGCAGGCGCGCAAGAGCGTGAAAGCGGGGGAGCGCGCCGACATCGCCTTCGTCGTGGCCGACGGCGGCTGGAAGTACCTCTCCACAGGGGCCTACGAAGGCACGGTCGACGAGGCCGAGGAGCGCCTCGACGGCCAGCTCTGGGCCTGATCCGGGATAGGGGTCACATGGTCTACGCGCTCGTGAAGGTCGTGCTCGCGACGATCTTCCGAGTCGCCTGGCGGCCCGAAGTCACCGGCGTCGAGAACATCCCCCGGCGCGGCCCGGTGATCCTGGCGAGCAACCACCTGTCGTTCGTGGACAGCATGGTGATCCCGCTGGTCGTCCCGCGACGTGTCGCCTTCCTGGCCAAGAGCGACTACTTCACCGGCACCGGGGTCAAGGGCACTCTGAGCCGCTGGTGGTTCAACGGCTTCGGCATGATCCCGGTCGACCGCGACGACACCCGTGCCGCGCAGGCCTCGCTCGACGCCGCTCTCTCGGTCCTCGCCGGTGGCGGCGCCTTCGGCATCTACCCGGAGGGCACGCGGTCCCGCGACGGGCGGCTCTACCGCGGCAGGACCGGGGTCGCGTGGCTGGCCATGACGTCCGGAGCGCCCGTGGTACCTGTGGCGCTCGTCGGCACCGAGAAGCTCCAGCCGGTCGGCTCACGGCTGCCGAGGGTCGCGAAGGTGTCGGTGCAGTTCGGGGCACCGATCGACTTCAGCGAACGGTTCGACGGAGTGCCGGCAGGGCGGGCGCGGCGAGAGGCGACCGACGAGATCATGGCCGCTGTGCACGCGATGTCCGGGCAGAAACTGGCCGGGCGCTACAACGAACGCCCCGCGACCGTCGACTGACGGTTCTCCTCCGCGACCCCAGGCTTCAGTGGTGCACCGGGTGCATGGTCTCGCAGGGGATGAACACCTCGGTGCGAGGCTCGGGCACCTCCGGCCCGTCCAGGTAGCACTCCCAGGCGTCACCCGTCGTCACGCAACCCTCGTCTGTCAGCCAGGACGTCGCCGCCTCGTAGGCCGCGGCGACGTCGTCGTACGAGCCGACGTGCATGGTCCGGGCCACATGGCCGCCGGGGAGCTCTGAGGGCTCGACCCGACCCTCGGCCTCCACCACGCCCGAGCACGGGAAGCCGACCTCGACGTCGAAGCCGCCGTCGCTCGGGCGGTACCTGCCGAAGGGCGCACCGGTCGGGTGCAGGCTCTGCTTGTCGAGGACGTTGATCACCTCGCCGAACGCCGGGCCGAGGAACTCGGCGATGGCCTCGGTCGTGGTGTGTCCTCTCACGACGGCCGTGTGCTGGCTCTGAAGCTCAACGAACTGTGTCTCGTACCTCATGTGCCCAGTCTCGGTCGGCCGTGCGTGTGAGGTCAGAGGCAAAGGTCCCAGCCGGTCCGTCACCTCCGAGCCGACACCCTGGTCCGGTTCAAGGCGAGGTTGCGGGAACGTGACGACAATCGCATCGTGACGTGAGTCGCTCACGGGGCCAAGAGCGCCCTGCCACGACTAGCCTGTTCGCGTGGCGGACGCACCAATCGGGATCTTCGACTCAGGCTTCGGTGGACTCACCGTGGCCCGTTCTGTGATCGACCAGCTTCCTCATGAGCCGATCATCTACCTCGGCGACACCGCCCGGCAGCCCTATGGGCTCAAGCCGATCGGCGAGGTCCGGGAGTACGCCCTGGAGTGCCTCGACCACCTGGTCGACGAGGGCGTGAAGGCGCTCGTCATCGCCTGCAACTCCGCGAGCGCGGCGGTGCTGCGGGACGCGCGGGAGAGGTACCCGGTACCAGTGGTCGAGGTGATCATCCCCGCCACCCGACGGGCGGTGGCCGCGAGCCGCACCGGCCAGATCGGCGTCATCTGCACCCGGACGACCGCGGACTCGATGGCCTATGACGACGCGTTCGCCGCCGCGCCGCACGTCACGCTGCACACGCAGGCCTGCCCGAGGTTCGTGGAGTTCGTCGAGGCCGGCGTGACGAGTGGCTCGGAGCTCCTGGCGGCGGCCCACGAGTACCTCGACCCGCTCGTGTCCGAGGGCATCGACACCCTCGTGCTCGGCTGCACGCACTACCCGCTGCTCACGGGCGTGGTGTCCTTCGTGATGGGGGACCAGGTCACGCTCGTCTCAAGCGCGGAGGAGACCGCGAAGGACGTCTACCGACTGCTCGTGCGTCACGAGCTCGAGCGCGACCCGTCTCTCGGCCCGCCGCAGCATCGGTTCCTCACGACCGGGAGCCCCGACGAGTTCGCGCGCATCGGCAGCCGGTTCCTCGGGCCCGAGCTCCAGACCGCTAGCCAGCTCGCGCAGCAGACCGCGTGGTCGCGGCCCACAGCACCCACCGGGGGCGGTGCATGAGGCTCACCGTCGTGGGATGCTCGGGCTCCTATCCCGGGCCGGACTCGCCTGCCAGCAGCTACCTGGTCGAGGCCGAGGACGGTGACCGCACGTGGCGCGTGCTGCTCGACCTGGGCAGCGGTGCGCTGGGCCCCCTCCACGGGGTGGTCGACCCGCTGTCGATCGACGCGGTGTTCATCAGCCACCTCCACCCGGACCACTGGTTCGACATGAGCGGCTTCTACGTGCTGCGCAAGTACCACCCCTCCGGTCCGCAGCCGCGCATCCCGGTCTACGGACCCCGCGGCATCGCGAAGCGGATGGCCACGGCCTACGGCCTCGCCGAGCAGCCGGGGATGACCGAGGAGTTCGACTTCCGGGAGTACGACGAGCACTGCCCTGTCACGGTCGGCCCGCTGACCCTCAGCGTGGCCCGGGTCGCGCACCCCGTGGCGACGTACGCCATCAAGGTGACCCACGGCGAGCGGTCCTTCGTCTACAGCGGCGACACCGGTCCGTGCGAGGCGCTGGTCGACCTCGCCCGCGACGCCGACCTGCTGCTCGCCGAGGCCGCCTTCCGGGAAGGCGAGGACAACCCCACCGGCCTGCACATGACGGGCAAGGAGGCCGGCGAGACAGCCGCCCGCGCAGGGGCACACCGGCTCGTGCTCACGCACATCCCGCCGTGGTACGAGAAGGCCCACGCCCTCGAGGAGGCACGTCCGGTGTTCGAGGGGCCGCTCGACCTCGCCCGGTGCGGTGCAACCTACGACGTCTGAGTCCTGAGCGCTCAGGCGGCGCGCTCGAACACCTGCCGGGCGCGGTCCACCCGGCCCGCCATGGCCAGTGCCTGGGCCAGCCGGAACGTGCAGAGCAGGAACGTGCTCTCCTCTCGCGGGCACGATCGGGAGCATCAGGGTGGAGGGGTCAAGCGCGTCGGTCCCGACGTACAGACCACCACGCAGGCCGGCCTCGGTAGGGTCTCGCCCATGACGACCCGACCTGACGGACGCGAGAACGACGACCTTCGACCCATCAAGATCACCCGCCACTGGCTCGACCACGCGGCGGGCTCGGTCCTCGTGGAGTTCGGCCGGACCCGGGTGCTGTGCGCGGCCTCCGCGTCGGTCGGCGTGCCCCGCTGGCGCAAGGACTCGGGGCTCGGCTGGGTCACCGCGGAGTACGCCATGCTGCCGTCCGCCACGCACACCCGCTCAGACCGCGAGTCGGTGAAGGGCCGGGTCGGCGGACGTACCCAGGAGATCTCCCGGCTCGTCGGACGGTCGCTGCGCGCGATCGTCGACTACAAGGCCCTGGGAGAGAACACCATCGTGCTCGACTGCGACGTGCTCCAGGCCGACGGCGGCACTCGCACCGCGGCGATCACCGGCGCGTACGTCGCGCTCGCCGACGCCTGCGCCCACCTCCGCGAGAAGGGCGTGCTGAAGGGCGAGCCGCTGACCGGGTCGATCTCGGCCGTGTCGGTGGGGATCATCGACGGCGAGATCCGGCTCGACCTGCCCTACGAGGAGGACGTCCGGGCCGAGACCGACATGAACGTCGTGATGACCGGCGACGGGATGTTCGTCGAGGTCCAGGGCACCGCCGAGGGGCAGCCCTTCGACCGCCGCCACCTCGACGGGCTGCTGTCGATGGCGGAGAAGGGCTGCGCCGACCTGACCCGCTTGCAGCAGGAAGCCCTCCGTGGCTGACCAGGCCCAGCCGACCGCGCCCGGGGAACCGGCCGGCGAGGTCGGTGAGACTCGGCCCCGGGTCTTCCTCGCCTCCCGCAACGCCAAGAAGCTCGCCGAGATGCAGCGGATCCTCGAGGGGTTCGTGCCGCACATCGAGGTGCTCGGGCTCGACGACGTCGAGCACTACGACGAGCCCGCGGAGACCGAACCGACCTTCGAGGGCAACGCGCTGATCAAGGCACACGCCGCCGTCGAGGCGACCGGGCTGCCTTCGCTCGCCGACGACAGCGGACTGTGCGTCGACGCCCTCAACGAGATGCCGGGGGTGCTCTCCGCGCGCTGGAGCGGTCTGGCGAAGGACGGCCGTGCCGACGTGGACCGGGCGAACAACGAGCTGCTGCTCGCCCAGATCGCGGATGTGCCCGACGACCGACGCGGCGCCCGGTTCCGCTGTGCCGTGGCGTTCGTCCACCCCGACCCCTCGGGAGACCTCGTGGAGCACGTCGAGCACGGCGAGATGCCCGGACGGGTGATCCGTGAGATGCGGGGGAGTGGCGGGTTCGGCTACGACGTGATCTTCGTCGCCCACGGTCACGACGTCACCTCGGCGGAGCTCCCCCCGGACGAGAAGGACGCGATCTCCCATCGCGGGCAGGCGCTCCGCCGGATCGCCCCCGTCGTGGCCGAGGCGCTGAGGACTGCGGGCTAGCCCGACCGAAGAGCTCCACCCGCTCCGACGGGGAGGCAGCCTCGACGGTCACGGCAATGTCGCGCGCCTCGGAGCGCGGCGCGTCGCCGATCCTCGCCGCGCGGACAGTCAGCCAGAGCCCGTCGGCCAGGTACACCCGGGCGAGGGGCTGGTTGGTGTCGACGCCGGCCTCGTTCGCCAGTAGCTGTGCGGCGACGTTGTAGGTGCTCGCCGGAACAGGTGCCCCGCTGCCTGGGCCACGGTCTGAGAGTACGCGCGCGGATGCCTCCGGTGGCCCCGACAGGAAGACCCCAGAAACCTGGGATAGGCCCCGAGGCGCGGCCCTCCTACGGTCGGGGGGACGGCGGCACCATCAGAGGAGTCACGATGCCGACACTGCACATCGAGCACCCGATCGTGGACTTCGGTCTCTGGAAGACCGCGTTCGATCGCTTCGAGAAGATCCGTGAGCAGTCGGGGGTGGTCGGTCACCGGATCCAGCGGCCGGTGGACGACGTACCTATCTGGTCGTCGCCGGAGCAGTCGCCCGCCCTGGTCGGCACACCTCAGTCGGGGATCCTCGAACCAGCGGAGCGAGCGGCGAGCTAGTCCACACCCTGGGCGACAACGTCCTGGAACCGGGCGTGCACCCTCTCGTCACCCGTACGGTCGAGAGAACCGACGGTCGGTCGTCCCCAGAGCCAGCAGTCGAGGTCGGCAGCCGTCCCCTCGACGGTGGCAGCGACCTCCTCGCCGTCGTCGGCCACGGCCACCTCGACGGCGGTCTCGTCGCTGTAGGTGTTCCCGGTATCAGGGCTGGTGCCGCTGAACTGCCCAAGAGTCACGCGCCAGGAGCTGCCGGTGTCGGCCGCGCGGATACGCAGGCTCGCGTCCTCGTCGAGAGTCATGCGCGCCCACGAGGGGACGCCACCGAACATGATCCGAAGCGCCTCGTCCACGCCGTCGGTCGCGAGCTCGGGATCTATGGGCGCACGCTCGATGTCGGCTGTCAGCTCGGCGTCGACACGGTGGATCAGTGCCTCGTGAGCCTGCCGTCTCCGGATGAACCCGGCCGTCTGCTCCTTCGACCAGGTCCATCGGCGTTCAGCCGGGTCGGTGTCGGCCAGCGCGGTCTGGAGCTCCTTCGTGGCGTCGTCGAAGAACGCCAGCAGGCCTTCGCGGTCAGCCGGTCGGTCGGGGTGCTGGACACCGTCGGGGTCGGTGAGCTCGTCGCGCACGATCGTGCCCCAGAACCACTGCACCTCGCCGAGGTGCCACAGCAGGTCGTCGGTCTGCCAGTCGGGGCAGGTCGGCACCTGGCCGTCGGCCGGCGCGTCGCGCAGCACGGCGACGAAGCGGGCGGAGTTCTCGCGCAGCTGTCCCACGTAATCGAGCGTCATGGGAGCAGCCAACCACGGAGCTGCGACACAGTCACGAGCCTCGTCGCCGCGCGGCGGCGTCTGTCAGACCGTGACCACGATCTTCCCGCGGGTGTGGCCGGACTCCGAGAGCCGGTGCGCGTCGGGCATGTGCTCGAGCGGGAACACCTTGGCAACGTCCACGCGCAGCTTGCCGGCGTCAGCCAGGGCAGCGAGAGCGTCGAGGTGGTCGCGCTCAGGCCGCACGAAGACATACCGGCCGCCGAGCGCGAGCACCTTCTGGGCGTCGATGACCGACACGATCCGAGAGCGGTCCTTGACCTGGCGAGGCGCGTCGTCGAGCGCCTCGTCGCCGATCAGGTCGAGCACGGCGTCCACGGGAGCGGACAGCTGCTCGCTGACCGGGCCGTGGTGGTAGTCGATCACCTCGGACGCACCCAGGTCGCGAAGGAACTCGTGGTTGTCCGGGCTCGCGGTGGCCACGACTTCGCAGCCGCGAGAGGCGGCGATCTGCACGGCGAACTGACCCACCCCGCCCGCGGCAGCGTGGACCAGAACCCGCTCCCCGGCGCCGACGCCGAGCGCTTCGACGAGGCTCTGGTAGGCGGTGAGCCCGGCCAGGGGCACTGCGGCCGCCTCCTCGAACGACAGCGACGTGGGCTTGCGCGCGACGGTCCGCTCCGGCGCAGGCACCAGCTCCGCCGACGTACCCCATTGCACGTCGTCGCGGCGCATGTACCCCCAGACCTCGTCGCCCACCTGAAGCCCGGTGACGACCGCGGGCCCGACCGCCTCCACGACCCCGGAGACGTCCCAGCCCGGGATGATCGGCAGGTGGTGAGGGTAGGCGCCCTGGAGGTATCCGAGTCGGATCTTCCAGTCCACAGGGTTCACGCTGGTGGCCTTCACGCGCACCAGGACGGCGTCGGGCCCGACGGGCGGGTCGTCGTGCTCTCGGACGGTGATGACGTCGGCGTCGCCGTACTCGTCGTAGACGGCTGCTCTCACCAGGGGGCTCCTTCTCGATCGGGGACGCGGAGATGGTGACCGCATCGGGACTAGGACAAACGGGGTGGGAGACGACGAATGGGCTCAGGCTCCGGGGTAGAGGCGGAAGCCCAGCATCTCCTTGTGCTCGAAGGTCTCGTAGAAAGCCTGGGCCCGGTCCGTGATCAGGTCCATCCGCTTGGTGCCTGTCGCCTGGAAGGTGGCCACGGTCAGCAGTCGTCCGATGCCGCGTCGCCGGTGGTCGGGATGCACGGCGAGGAAGCTCAGGTGGGACTGGAGGACTCCGTCGCCGAGCGCCTGCGCGAAACCGACGACCTCGCCGTCGTCGACTGCGGTGTAGGCGGATGAGCCTGGCGCGGTGCAGACCTCGAGCACGACGGCCGCGTCGCTCAGCGAGGGCCACTGGACCGTCGTACACAACCGCGCGATGCCGGGGGCATGACCGACTTCGAAGGGCACGATTTCCACAGACGTCATGCCGCCGACCATAGACGGCCCGGTTCGGTCGGCGACGGTGCCTAGCGTCGCTGCGAGGGGTGGTGCGCCCGGCGAGACTCGAACTCGCACTGCGCAGGACCTAAACCTGCTGCCTCCTGCCAATTGGGCTACGGGCGCGCGCCGCACAGTCTAGGCGCAGGAGATCTCGTCAGCCTGCCAGGCCGAGGTCGCGGCGGAGCTTGGCGACGTGCCCGGTGGCCTTGACGTTGTACTGCGCCACCTCGACCTTGCCCTCCTCGTCGACCACGAACGTCGAGCGGATCACGCCCTGGACGACCTTGCCGTACATCTTCTTCTCGCCGAACGCGCCCCACTGCGTCATCACGGACCTGTCCTGGTCCGAGAGCAGGGTGATCGTCAGCGAGTCGCGCTCCCGGAACTTCGCGAGCTTCTCCGGCTTGTCGGGGGAGATGCCGAGCACCCCGTAGCCGGCCGCCTTCAGCGAGTCGAGGGAGTCGGTGAAGTCGCACGCCTGCTTGGTGCAGCCGGGGGTCATCGCGGCCGGGTAGAAGTACACGATCACCTTGCGGCCCCGCAGCTCCGAGAGCGTCACCGTCGAGCCGTCGTCGGTCGGCAGGGCGAAGTCGGGGGCGACGTCTCCGGGGGAGAGGCGGTTCTCACTCATCGGGGCTCCTTCGACGGGGCATCGGGCACCCGGTCCACGGCTGGAACAGGTGCTTATTGCGAACGATTCGCAATAACGTACAGTCTTCATGTAGCACCGAAGGGTCTCAGTGCCGAGCGGACAACAACGTATAGCCCGACCGACCGCCCGAGCACCCGGCCCGCCACGAATCAGGCCCACGGAGGACCGACCGCAAAATGCACGTGCCCGATGGATTCCTCGACGCGCCGACGTCGATCGCGACAGGTGTGGCCGCAACGGCTGCCGTCGCTCTTGCGCTGCGCAAGGCGCGGGTCGAGCTCGACGACCGGACCGCGCCGATGGCCGGCCTCGTCGCGACGTTCGTGTTCTCCGCCCAGATGATGAACTTCCCCGTCGGCCTCGGCACGAGCGGCCACCTCCTCGGGGGAGCGCTCGCAGCCGTCCTCGTCGGTCCGTGGACCGGCCTCCTCGCCGTGAGCGTCGTGATCATCGTGCAGGCCCTCCTCCTCGCAGACGGTGGCATCACCGCACTCGGCACGAACATCAGCCTGATGGCCGTCGTGGGCGTGCTCGTCGGATGGCTCGCCTTCCGAGGCCTCCAGCGACTGCTGCCCAAGCGCCTCAGCCTGGTGCCGGTCGTCGCCGCGGCGGGCGCGTTCGTCTCGGTTCCGGTGGCAGCCCTTCTCTTCGTGGGCCTGTACGCCGTGGGCGGCACCGCCCCCGTGCCCCTCGCCGGCCTGGCCACCGCGATGCTCGGCTGGCACGTGCTCATCGGGGTCGGCGAGGCTGTCATCACGGGCCTCGTGGTCGCGAGCGTGATCGCGCTCCGCCCCGACCTCGTGTACGGCGCCCGCCCGGTCCTGCGTCAGCGGGAGCTCGAGATCCGGACGGCAGGACGTTCCGCGGAACAGGATGCCGCCGCATGAGGACCCGCACCCTCGTCGTCACCGGTCTCCTGGTCGCCCTTCTCGTCGCAGGGGTGGCGAGCTACTGGGCGTCCAGCCATCCCGACGGGCTCCAGCACGTCGCCCAGCAGGCCGGCTTCGCCGACAAGGCCAAGGGCTCCGCCGCCGATGACTCGCCCCTGTCGGGATACAAGGTCAAGGGCGTCGAGAACGACGCTGTCTCCCGCGGGCTCGCAGGTGTGCTGGGTGCGGTGGTCGTCCTGGTGATCGCCGGCGGGCTCACCTACGCCGTACGTCGGAGGGGCTCGACGGACCTGGACGAACCCGACCAGCCGGCCAGGGATGACCCGGAGTCCGATCGACACGACTCGGGCGCAGCGAGGCTCGACGAGCGGGGGCGGGGCTGACATGGGCGCCGGACACGGCCACAAGCTGCACTTCCACGGCCACTCGCCGGTGCATCGTGCGCCCGCTCACCTGAAGATCGCGGGCCTGATGGTCTTCATGCTCGTCGTCGTCGCGACGCCGCGGGAGTGGTTCCCGGTGTTCGGGGCGTATCTCGCGCTCGTCCTCGGCGTCATCGCCCTGTCGCGTGTGCCGTTCGGCTACATCGGCAAGCGGATGGTCGTCGAGGTGCCGTTCGTGCTGTTCGCGCTGCTGATGCCGTTCGTGGCGACGGGCCCGCGGGTCGACGTGCTCGGCGTGGGCCTCTCCGAGTCAGGTCTGCTCGCCGCCTGGGGCCTGCTCGTCAAGGGCACGCTCGGCGTGATGGCCAGCCTGACCCTGGCCGCGACCACGGAGCCTCGTGACCTGCTGGTCGGGCTCGAGCGGCTGCGTGTGCCCGCCCAGCTCGTGCAGATCATCGGGTTCATGATCCGCTACCTCGACGTGGTCAGCGACGAGCTGCGCCGGATGCGGGTCGCCCGCGAGTCGCGGGGGTTCCGGGGAGGCGGCGTGCGTTCGTGGCCGGTCGTCGCGCGGACGGCGGGTGCCTTGTTCATCCGCTCGTACGAACGCGGTGAGCGGGTTCACCTCGCGATGCTCTCCCGCGGGTATCAGAGCGGCTCGGCGCTGCGCCAGCGGCAGGACACGCCCGTCCAGCAGACCCCCGAGACCGTCGGTCCGAACATCAGGAGCGCCTCATGACCACGCCCGTCCTCGACGTCCAGGGACTTGCGTACGCCTACCCCGACGGCCACCAGGCGTTGTACGGGGTCGACCTGCACGTGCACGCCGGTGAGCGGGTGGCTCTCCTCGGCCCCAACGGAGCCGGCAAGACCACGCTCGTGCTGCACCTCAACGGCATCCTCGTCGCCGGGGCCGGCTCGGTCTCGGTGTCGGGCCTCCCCGTGGCGAAGGAGCACCTCCAGGAGATCCGTCGCCGGGTCGGGGTGGTCTTCCAGGACCCCGACGACCAGCTGTTCATGCCGACGGTGCGTGACGACGTCGCCTTCGGGCCCTCCAACCTCGGGATCCGCGGCACGGCGTTGCAGCAGCGGGTGATGGAGGCGCTCGGCAAGGTGGGTATGGCTGACTTCGCCGACCGGCCCCCGCACCACCTGAGCTTCGGCCAGCGGCGTCGCGTCGCCGTCGCCACGGTGCTGGCGATGGAGCCGGAGATCCTGGTGCTCGACGAGCCGTCGTCCAACCTCGACCCGGCCTCGCGCCGCGAGCTGGCAGACATCCTGCGGGACCTCGACGTGACGGTGCTGATGGTCACGCATGACCTGCCCTACGCGTTCGAGCTGTGCCCGCGGTCGGTCGTACTCTCCGACGGCGTCATCGTGGCCGACGGGTCGACGTACGACGTTCTCACCGACGACGCGCTGATGTCCGAGCACCGCCTCGAGCTGCCGTTCGGCTTCGATCCCAGGGCGCATGCGGACCGGGTCGCCGGGTAACCTTCGACTGATGCGCCCGCCTCGGTGGGCACATGACCGAACCCCCAGACGAGGAGACTGACGTGGGCCACGCCGACAAGCCGGCTGACACTCGTGCACCTGAGACGATCGAGAGCGAGATCGAGGCAACCCGCGACCGGCTCGCCGTCACGATCGACCAGCTCCTCTACCGCTCCAGCCCGAAGACCATCGCCAAGCGCGAGTTCTCGAGCTTCAAGGCGTTCTTCGTCGACCCGGTCACCGGACCGCGCGCCGACAACATCGCCAAGGTCGCCGTGGGTGTCGGCGGCTTCATCGCCGTCATGCTGGTCGTCCGGAAGGTCGCGAAGTAGCACCGTGACGCAGGACAAGCTTCCGATCCGGATGCTCCACGACCGGGTCCTCGTCGAGCTCGACAAGGAGGCGGGGGAGCGCCGGTCGAGCGGCGGCATCGTGATCCCGGCGACCGCGGCCCTGGGCGCTCGTCGCCTGGCGTGGTGCCGCGTGGTCGCGGTCGGTGCTCACGTGCGCACGGTCGAGGTCGGCGACCGGGTGCTGTTCGACCCCGAGGACAAGGCGGAGGTCGAGGTGCAGGGGGACTCGTACGTCGTCATGCGTGAGCGCGACATCCATGCCGTGGCCGCCGAACGCCTCGGCGACAGCCAGACCGGCCTCTACCTCTGACACCCAGCGCCGGCGAGCTCTGAGGCCTGAGCGCGACGATCGGTTGGGCCGAGAAAGACCGCCGCCCGCGCCGTAGCCGCGATGGGCACGGGCGGGCGGCGGTGTCGAACGATCAGGCGCGGTGCGACCCGCCGGTTGTCTCGCCGGTCTCGCTGGTGCGCTCTTCCAGGTGGGTGTGCTCGCCCACGTGCGCACCCTCGGCGGTCGTCTCGGGGCCGGTGCTGTCGGTCGCGCCGTGGCTGGTCGCGCCGTTCGAACCCATCGTCCGGGTCCCGGTTTCGTCGTACGCCGACCCCGTCGCGGAGCCGTCGTGCGGGCTGTCGTGACCTTCGTGCTCGTCGACCGGTGCCGTGGTCGGAGCGGAGTGCTTGACGTCGGGATCGAGCTCGTCGGCCCGACGCAGGTGCTCCTGGTGCTCCTCACGGTGCTGCGCCGCTGCGCTTGCCCGGTCGTGAGCGTCGGCCTCGAGCCGCTCGGCCTCCGCGGCCTTGCGGTCTGCCTCGGCTCGGGCCGCTGCCGCTTTCGCCTCGGTCTCCTTGGCGAGCGCCTCCCTGCGCTGGATCTCGGTCGCCTTGTCGGCAGCCTGCTCACGCAGCTCAGCGGCCTGGGAGCGGTCCCGCTCCCGCTTCTTCTTGTTGGCCATCATCGCGATCACGGCAAGCAGCGCGATCACGATCACGGCGATGACGACTATCCACACCACGGTTGACGCGTTCATGTGGCCCTCTCCTTCTGATTGGCGGCGCTGTGGTACCCCCTCGCGATGCTCACCAAACGCAGCGGTTCAGACCCGGAAGGTGAGCCGTCCCGGCCGTACGTAGTCGACAGGGTCGGTCAGGAAGCGCAGGCGCGGCCTCCGGTGTCGGGGGATCCTGCCGAGCTCCGAGCGCAGTGGCTCCTCGTAGTTCGACCCGTTCGTCGTGACGCCCGGTACGCCCCAGTCGTCGTGGTGACAGGGCACGAACACCCGGGCGCGGAGCGCCTCGACGTACATCCGCGGGTCACGCAGGCCGTTGACAGGCTGGTTGAAGCCCTGGATCGCGCCGACGTGCACGTCGCTTCGTGGCAGAGCGCGGAGCAAGTCGAGCACGTGCGGCGCGTCGTCCTTCAGCGGCCCGGCGCTGTCGTTCCACGCGAGCCGGAAGCCGGGCATCCGCAGCTGGTAGAGCAGGCAGCCTCCCTCCTGGTCGGGGAGGTGCGAGACGGTGTCGAGCACGTCGGAGGGGGTCGGCGGGTGCTCGAGGATCGAGGACGGGTCAGGGGGTGGAAGCAGAGGCGCATGCGGGTCCTCGCTGTCGGGGGCCGACGGACCGGAGTGAAGGTGCTTGACGGCGGTGACACCCAGGTTGCGGACCCGGAACCGGTAGGTCGTCCCGGGATCCGCGTCCGCCGTCCCGAGGCGGCGGACACGCACCGGCGCGTCACCCGACTGGCTGCGAACCTGCGCACAGTGCTCCGCTGTGCCCACCACGACCGCGCCTGAGGCCGCACCGATCGGGGCCGCGTCGGCCGCATGGTCGAAGTGGCCGTGCCCGAGCAGGATCGCCGCCGGCGCCAGCGCGGCCACCTCGTCCGGGTCGGTGGGCACGTAGCCGGAGTGCTCACCCCGAGGCACCCACGCGTCGAGGAGCAGGACGGTCCCGTTCATGGCGAGCGCGAAGCTCGTGCAGCCGAACCACGACAGCACGACCCGGTCGCGTCGCACCTCACCGGTGACCGGGTGGACGAGGTGGTCGCCGAAGAACCGCCGGCGTGCTCGGACCATCTCCCGGCGTGTCACGGCTGTGGCAGGCGGAGCGACCAGGGTCGGGCCCGCGACAGCGGCGGCGAGACCGGTGCCCGCGACGCCGCGGAACAGGGACCGGCGGGAGAGTCGGGAGTCGAGAGTCACGCCCAGATCAACGAGCACGGCATCCGGCCGGTCACGCCCGGAGGCGCGAAACCATAACTTGTTCCACCACTGCGGCGTTGAAGTGGTCGTCTGCCCCCGGGATCGGAGAGTTCCTTGAGCCTCAAGCGCCGCCGCGCCATCGCCGTACTCGCGTCGCTCGCCCTGCTGCCCGCGTTCGCCGCGGTGGGGGTCGCCGCCACACCGCAGAAGGCGGTCGCGGCCGAGTCGCTGCTCCGGCCGAGCGACGGGGTCTACCGAGCGACGATCAAGCGCACGAGGTACGGCATCCCGCACATCGTCGCAAAGGACTACGGCTCGCTCGGCTTCGGACACGGCTTCGCGACGGCAGAGACGTCGATCTGCTCGCTCGCCGACACGTTGCTGACCGCGCGCGGCGAACGGTCGCGCTACCTCGGTCTCGACCGCCGCTACGACGACCAGGTCACCTTGAACGCCACCAACGAGCAGACCGACGCGTTGCTCAACGACATCCACAACCGCCACGTGGTGGAGAAGCTGCTCCGCGACCCCAAGCGCGGCCCCAGCGCCGAGGCGAAGGCCATCGTCCGCGGCTACGTCGCCGGCATCAACCGGTACCTCCGCTCGGTGGGTGGGTCGAAGGGCATCAAGGACCCGTCATGCCGCGGAGCACGCTGGATCAAGCCGAC
This sequence comes from uncultured Actinomycetota bacterium, assembly GCA_963700955.1. GTDB lineage: Bacteria > Actinomycetota > Actinomycetes > Propionibacteriales > Nocardioidaceae > Nocardioides_C. Next base: position 115,982 of record CAVOZH010000008.1, read on the forward strand.
GGCGACGCCGCTCGACCTCTGGTACGGCGTGTACGCCGCGAACCTGCTCGCGTCCACGGGGGTGTTCGTGCCGCAGATCGTCGAGGCTGCGCCGCCGAGCCCGGACAACCCGAACCTCCCGTCCGTGCCGGTGAAGGCCGGCTTCGCCAGGGTCCCGGACAAGCTCCCGTCGAAGAGCGCTCTGCTCAAGGGGCTCGGCAAGGACCCTGACGCCCCGTTCGGCTCCAACGCCACTGCTGTGGGGTCGGCGTCGACCACGACGCGTCGCGGCATGCTGCTGGGGAACCCGCACTTCCCGTGGCGGGGTCGCTACCGCTTCGAGGAGGCGCAGCTGACCATCCCGGGCAAGTACAACGTCGCGGGCGCGAGCCTGATCGGCTCCCCGGTGATCAACATCGGGTTCAACCACGACGTCGCGTGGAGCCACACCGTCTCCACGGCCTACCGCTTCACGCCGTACGAGTACGTGACGGTTCCCGGCAGCGGGACGACGTACCTCACCGCGGACGGGCCGAAGGAGCTGGAGCGGCGCGTCGTCACGTTCAAGGGGCGCGCCAAGGACGGCACGCTTCGCACGGTCACCGAGGACCTCTACCGGACACACGAGGGTTACGTGCTCAACGCGCCCGACGTGCTGATGACCTGGACCCCGGCGAGCTTCTTCGCGCTCCGTGACGCCAACGCCGAGCACCTGCGCACGATCGACACCTTCCACAACATGGCGAAGGCCAAGAACGTCCGGCAGCTGCTCGCGGCGCAGGACCGCGGCTCCGGGATGCCGTGGGTGAACACGATCGCCGCCGACCGGGCGGGCAACGTGCTCTACGCCGACCACTCGGTGGTCCCGAACGTCCCTGACGACATGGCCCAGCAGTGCATGACGCCGGTCGGCCGCGCGCTGTTCCAGATCGCCGGGCTTCCCGGGCTCGACGGCACCCGTGCGTCGGGTTCCTGCGCCTGGCGCACCGACGCCGACGCCACGAGGCCGGGCATCTTCGGCCCGAAGAACCTCCCGAAGACCTTCCGCAAGGACTGGGTCATGAACGCCAACGACAGCTACTGGCTGCCGAACCCGAAACAGCGTCTGGAGGGCTTCGCCCGGATCATCGGCTGCGAGCAGTGCGAGCGGACTCTTCGCACGCGCATGGTGGACCGCTACGTCCTGGACCGTCTCGCGGGCAGGGACGGGCTCGCCCGCAACAGGAAGGTCTCCCACCGCACGCTGGAGATGACCGAGCACGAGAACCGCGTGCTCGGCGCCGAGGTCACACGGCAGGGCAACGACCTCCAGGACGTCTGCCAGGCCGCGAGCGGAGGCAACGCCTGTGACGTCCTCGCCAAGTGGGACGGCCGGTCCGACATCGACAGCGTCGGCACGCACATCTTCCAGGAGTTCTGGAAGCGCGCCCAGAGCGCCCCGGGCCTGTGGCAGGTGCCGTTCGACCCGGCCGACCCGGTCGGCACGCCCCGCGACCTCAACGAGTCGAACCCGCTGGTCATCAAGGCGATGCAGGACGCGCTGGCCTACCTCGACGACAAGCGCGTGCCGTACGACGCGGTGTGGGGCTCGCTGCAGGTGGCCGGGGACGACGGGGCACCCCCGATCCCGCTCGGCGGAGGCGAGGGGTTCGCCGGCAACGCGAACGCCCTGGCCAGTCGTGTCCCCGGGGCGAACAAGAATCGGCTGTACCCGATCAGCTACGGCTCCTCGCACATCCAGGCGGTGGCCTTCACCGACACCGGCGTCGACGCGGACACGATCCTGACCTACGGACAGTCGCTGAACCGCAGGTCACCGTGGTCGTCGGACCAGACGCGCTTGTTCAGCCAGAAGAAGTGGGTGGACTTCGCCTTCACGCCCACGCAGGTCCGTCGAGCGCTCCTTCGCAGCTACCGCGTCAGCGGCCGGGGCTGACCACGGGGCTGACCACGGGGCCGACCGCGCGGGAGGCGTCCGCCGTACGACGGGCGTCCTCCTGCGCCAGGCGCCGCACCCGGTTGAGCTCCTCGCGCAGGTCGGGGTCGGACATCACGAGGTAGACGAGGCCGCAGTCCTTCGGGCCGGTGGCGCCGGGCTGGCACAGCGAGCACGCGTCACCGGGCCGGATCGGGCACTGTGCCTCCGGCGTCGTCCGCATGCGCGCCATGGTGGGTCCTCCGTCGTATGAGTCTCACCCAGATGTAACCGCGAAGCAGCGCCCGCTGTTTCGTCGAAACGTCCCGGATCGATGGGCCGTTGGTCCTCTTCGTACCGGCGTGAAACTCTTGGGGCCATGGAGCTTCGCGTCTTCACCGAACCACAGCAGGGTGCGACCTACGACGACCTGCTCGCCGTCGCCCGGACAGCAGAGGACCTCGGGTACGGGGCCTTCTTCCGGTCCGACCACTACCTCGGCATGGGCACCCAGGGGCTCCCTGGCCCCACGGACGCGTGGATCACCCTGGCCGGTCTCGCGCGTGACACGAGCAGCATCAGGCTCGGCACGCTGATGACCTCGGCGACCTTCCGCTACCCGGGCCCCCTCGCGATCTCGGTCGCCCAGGTGGACCAGATGAGCGGCGGTCGCGTCGAGCTCGGCATCGGCGCCGGCTGGTACGACGCCGAGCACAGCGCCTACGGCATCCCGTTCCCCGACACCCGGGAGCGTTTCGACCGCCTCGAGGAGTCGCTCGCGGTCATCACCGGCCTGTGGAAGACCCCGGTGGGGGAGCGCTTCGACTTCGACGGCGGGCACTACCAGCTCTCCGAGTCGCCGGCCCTGCCCAAGCCGGCTCAGTCACCTCGCCCGCCGGTCCTCGTCGGCGGCAAGGGCAAGAAGCGCACGCCGGCGCTGGCGGCGAGGTACGCCGACGAGTTCAACATCCCGTTCGACGGCATCGCGGAGACCGAGGTGCTGTTCCAGCGCGTGCGCGAGGCGTGTACGGCGGAGGGGCGGGACCCGTCCTCGCTGACCTACTCGAACGCGCTGGTGCTGTGCTGCGGCGCAGACGAGGCGGAGGTCGCCCGGCGAGCCGAGGCTATCGGCCGCGACGCCGACGAGCTGCGGCGGAACGGCCTTGCCGGGACGCCCGGCGAGGTCGTCGACAAGATCGGTCGCTACGCCGAGGCCGGTTCCGAGCGGATCTACCTCCAGGTGCTCGACCTGAGCGACCTCGATCATCTCGAGCTGGTGGCGGAGAAGGTCATGCCGCAGGTGTGAGGTCGGCCGGCGGCGTCCGACGCCGGCCCGCCTTCGTCGCCTGGCCCGGGGTCACTCGTGGGCGACGCGCACGTCGAGCTCACCCTCGCCGTACTGCCGGCGGAGCACCTTCTTGTCGAACTTGCCGACCGACGTACGTGGCACTGCCTTGATGAACGTCCAGGCATCGGGCAGCTGCCACTTCGCCATGTGGCCGGACAGAAACTCACGGAGATCCTCCGGGGTCACCTCGGAGCCTTCGCGAAGCACCACCGAGGCCAGCGGACGCTCCTGCCACTTCTCGTCGGGGATGCCGACCACCGCCGCCTCGACCACGTCGGGGTGGGCCATCAGCGCGTTCTCCAAGGCCACCGACGAGATCCACTCACCGCCTGACTTGATCACGTCCTTGGCGCGGTCGGTGAGGGTGATGTACCCCTTCTCGTCGAGGGTGCCCACGTCGCCGGTGCGTAGCCAGCCGTCGTGGAACTTGGCGGGGTCGTCGTCCTTGTAGTAACCGCCGGTGACCCACGGGCCGCGGACCTCGAGCTCACCGACCGCCTCGCCGTCGCGCGGCAGCTGCCCGGCGTCACCCATGATCCTGCCCTCGACGCCGGGAAGCAGCCGGCCCTGCGAGGCCCGGTAACGCCACATCTCATCGCCCTCCACCCCGAGTGGCGGAAGGCCGGCCGAGGCGACCGGTGAGGTCTCGGTCATGCCCCAGGCCTGGACCATGTGGATCCCGTGCCGCTCCTCGAGCGCCTGCTGCAGCGCCACAGGCACCGCAGACCCGCCACACAGCACCAAGCGGAGAGACGACAGGTCGGTGCCGGGGTGCTCGTCGAGGTGGATGAGCACGTCGTTCCACACCGTCGGCACGGCGCCCGACACGGTCGGGCGGGCCTGTTCCATGAACCGCACGAGCGGCTCCGCCTGCAGCCAGCGGTCGGGCATGACCAGGGAGGCGCCGACCATCAGCGACGCGTAGGGCAGGCCCCAGGCGTTCGCGTGGAACATCGGCACGACCGGCAGCACCCGGTCCTCCCAGGTCAGTCCCGCGGTCACGCCCATGCCGACGGCCATGGAGTGCAGGTACGCCGAGCGGTGGCTGTAGACCACGCCTTTCGGGTTGCCGGTGGTGCCGCTGGTGTAGCACATCGCCGCGGCGTCGCGCTCGTCCACCTCGGGCCAGTCGAACGTGTCCGGCTGAGCCGCCAGCACCTCGTCGTACAGCAGCACCTCCTTGCCGTCGACCCGGAGAGAGTCGAGATCGGCCGAGGCCGCGTCCGGGCCCGCGACGAGCACATGACGCACGGTCTCGAACGTCGGGAGCAGGGGCGCCAGCAGACCGACGAGGGAGTCGTCGACGATGACCACCTGGTCCTCGGCGTGGTTGGCGATGTAGGTCAGCTGCTCGGGGAAGAGCCGGATGTTGAGGGTGTGCAGCACCGCGCCCATCGACGGCACCGCGAGGTACGCCTCCAGGTGCTCGGCGTTGTTCCACTGGAACGTGCCCACGCGCTGGTCGCCGGTGATTCCGAGGCCGCGCAGGGCGTTGGCGAGCCGGGCGGTCCGCCGGCCGAGCTCGGCGAAGGACTCGCGCCGCATGCCGTCGGCGGTAGCCGTGGCCACCTCGGCGTCGGAGTGCACGTCCATGGCATGGCGCATGATCGCGCCGATCGTCAGTGGGAAGTCCTGCATGGTGCTGAGCATTGGTCTCTGCCTCCTCGGGACACGTCGTGCTGAGATCGTGCCGTATCGACGTGACCGGCACCACACCACCGCCTCGCCACTGTGACTGGTGTGACTGGTGTGACTAGTTTCGGGAAACCTCGGACGAGTCGCCGACCTGCTACCTACCCTTGTCACATTGCTTGATCTGAGGGGAGCGGCCATGGCTCGGGTGGCACTTCGGGACTCTCTGCGCGCAGGCCGCCGCATCGACCTGGCAGAGCGCCGCAGGCGTGAGTTCCGCAATGTGCGGCACCCGTGGAAGCCAGACCTGCGTGTCGAGCGAATCCTCGTGTCTCACAGCGGAATCCACGTGGTCACCGCGCTCCGCGGGGAGGACCCGTCGACCGACGCGGTGCTGGCCTCGCGGGTGGTCTCCCTCAGCCGGAGCGCCGCCGACGTGGTGTCGGCCCTGCTGCCGCAGCGGTACCGCGGTCGGGTCCGCCCGGTCCTCTGCAGCACGGACGACGTGGGCATGGCCGAGCTCGTCGATAACGTCCTGCTCACCTCGCCGACGACCCTCGAGCACATCGTGAGGTACTCGCCGGTGGTCCTCTCCACCTCGGAGATCAACGAGGTCGCGCTCCGGCTCGACGCGCGCCTCGAGCCGTTCCCGCTGCCGGCCCCGAAGATGCCAAGCCGTTGGAACCGTCCGCGAGCGGTCCTCGCGGCGCTCCTGGCGGCGGCCGGTGCCGGAGCCGTGATCGCAGAGCAGATGGGTGCCGTCCGGCTGCCGTGGTGAATGGCAGGCTGCTGCCATGACGCGACGCTTCGAGCCGGTCCCCGACGCAAGGCCCGAGGACGACCCGTGGCCGCAGATGGCCTGGCCGGTCGACCCCGAGGCACGGTTGACCGGGCGGGCCGTGGAGCTGTCGCTGGTCGACCTCGCCCGTGACGGCGAGGAGCTCTTCGCCGCGCTCGACCACGACGAGGTGTGGACACACGTTGCCGGTCGCCCCGCGAGCGCGGAGGAGTACGTCGACCAGCTCGATCGCGCTCTGGCGACGGGACGACTGCCCTGGGTGGTCCGGCTGCGCGAGCCGATCCGGGGCCTTCCCGCCGGGGCGGTCGTGGGGACCTCGTCGTACCTCGACGTCTCCCTGAGGGACGCCCGGCTGGAGCTCGGCTCGACCGCCTACGCCCCCGCTGTCTGGGGCACCGCGGTCAACCCCGAGACGAAGCTGCTCCTGCTCGAGCACGCCTTCGAGACGCTCGGGGTCGGAAGGGTCCAGCTCAAGACAGACGTGCGCAACGTGCGTTCGCAGCAGGCGATCGCAAGGCTCGGCGCTCGCTACGAGGGCACGCTGCGTCGGTACCAGCGGCGTGCCGACGGGACGATGCGGGACACGGTGATGTTCTCGGTGACTGCCGAGGAATGGCCTCGCGTGCGAGGGAGCCTGCGTGAGCGGCTCCCGGATCCGCGCTGACCGACGCGCAGCGCGCCGTCCGTATTGCCGTGGCGACTGTCGGTCGCCGGCCCTAGCCTGACCGTCATGACCGACCCCGAGTTCCCACAAGCAACCGATCGACATGACCCGCCCTTCGTCGCAGGGGAACGGGAGATGCTCGACTCCTGGCTGGAGTTCCACCGCGCGACCCTTCTCTACAAGTGCGAGGGCCTGACCGAGGCGCAGCTCAAGACGCGGTCGGTCCCGCCCTCGTCGTTGAGCCTGCTCGGACTCGTACGCCACATGACCGAGGTGGAGCGGGGCTGGTTCCGCCGGGTCCTGGTCGGCGAGGACGTGAAGCCCCTGTACTACTCGGAGGACAACGAGGACGGGGACTTCGACGACGTCGACACCGCCGATATGGCGGGCGACATGGGGCGGTTCCGCGAGGAGGTCGATCACTGCCGCCGGGTCGCAGCCGAGCACCCTGACCTCGACACGATCGCCAAGCGTGCCCGTCGAGGACGACAGGTCTCACTTCGCTGGATCTACGTGCACATGATCGAGGAGTACGCCCGCCACAACGGTCACGCCGACTTCCTCCGCGAGCGCATCGACGGAGCCACCGGAGACTGAGGCGGCGACGGCTCCGTCTCGATGGGCTCGCGGGAATCGGACGGCCCGGCCCTGATGCAGCAGGTCGACCGTCACTCCTTGACCGGGACCACCACCTCGTTACGCCTGCGGAACCACGGCGTCCACGGCGGATCGAAGCGTGCATAGCGAGGGGGCCCGACGACCTCCAGCCCGGCCGCTTCGAGTGCGGTCAGGAGCTGCGACGTCTTCCGCTCGTAGGACCGGCGCGACCACCGCCCTGAGAACCGAAGAGCGGCCGCTGTCTGCGCGGGTACGGCGCGGGTGTGAACACGCGGGTCCAACGGGTCGGGGAGGTCCTCCACGCTGATGTCCGCGGGCATCACGAAGCCGACGACGAAACGCTGTGTCTGCGGGTCCTGCTCCTGGACGACGGGCGCGGTCATCGCGACCTTCCGGGCCGGACGGTTGTGACCACCGATGTAGCGGGCGAGCCGAGGGAAGGCCAGGTTGCCCGCGAGCTCGAAGGGGCCGCTCGTCTCGATCTCGGCCACGAGGTGGGCCGGGTAGCGACGTACCTCGAACTCGGGGTACTTCGCGACGACGTCATACGGTTGCTGTTCGGTCATGTCACATGCTCCTGTCGCCCTCAACGGTACGGCGACCCATCGCGGTTGACTTGCGTTCGGGCTAGGCCGGCCCCACTGGTCCTCACAGGGTGTTCACAGGTAACACCCAGGAACCCGTGTGCCTGCTGGGGCATGCTGAGACGCGTGAACCAACAGAGCGTCAGCCTGACGCGCGCCGACGGTGCCCCCTTGCGGGTGCTCGTCGTGGACGACGAGCCGAACATCGCCGAGCTCCTCAGCATGGCTCTGCGTTATGAGGGCTGGGAGACCAACGTCGCGCACACCGGCTCGAAGGCGGTGTCGGTGGCGAAGAAGGTGCGGCCGGACGCCGTCGTACTCGACGTCATGCTCCCCGACTTCGACGGGATGGAGGTCATGCGGCGGGTGCGTGAGCACGTCGCGGACGTCCCGGTCCTGTTCCTGACCGCACGGGACTCGGTGGAGGACCGCATCGCCGGGCTGACCGCGGGCGGTGACGACTACGTGACCAAGCCGTTCAGTCTCGAGGAGGTCGTCGCACGGCTTCGCGGCCTGATGCGCAGGGCCGGCGCGACCGACCGCCGCGAGAGCTCGGTGCTCACCGTCGGCGACCTGACCCTCGACGAGGACAGCCACGAGGTCCACCGGGCGGGGGAGGAGATCACCCTCACCGCGACGGAGTTCGAGCTGCTGCGCTTCCTCATGCGCAACCCGAGGCGGGTCTTGTCGAAGGCGCAGATCCTCGACCGGGTCTGGAACTACGACTTCGGTGGTCAGGCGAACGTGGTGGAGCTCTACATCTCCTACCTGCGCAAGAAGGTCGACGCCGGGCGGGAGCCGATGATCCACACCATGCGTGGCGCGGGGTACGTCCTCAAGCCGGCGGCTTAGCGTGCGCAGGCTCCTGCCCTCATCCCTGACCGGGCGGCTCGTCGTCACGGCGGTGGCCCTGGTGGCGCTGGTCAGCCTCCTGATCGCGACAGCGACCACCGTGGCGATCCGTTCCTACCTCCTGAACCAGCTCGACCATCAGGTGAAGGAGTCCGCGCTCCGGGCGGTGGTCGCCTTTCGTGAGGGTCGGCCCCCGCCGCCCCGTGAACAGCGTCGCGACCACGACGAGCCGGAGGCGCCCGAGATCGAGGCCGCCTTCGGGCAGAGATCGGGCACCGTCACCGCGTACATCACCCCGACCGTCGCGGGTGGCGAGGTGATCACCTCCAGCGGCGACCGCAAGGACCTCTCGGCCAGGACACTCGGCACCCTCCGTGCCGTGCCGTCGGACGGGCATGCGCAGACCGTGGAGCTTCCCGGCCTGGGGAACTACCGCGTCCTCGGCACCGACGCGGGTGGAACCGTCGTCGTCACCGGCCTGCCCACGGGCGAGGCCGACAACACCGTGGGCAGCCTGGTCGGCTTGGAGCTCGCTTTCACCGCCCTCGGCATCTTCGCTGCCGGAGGCGCTGCACTTCTGCTCGTGCGGCATCAGCTCCGGCCGCTGAGGGAGGTGGCGCAGACAGCGCACGAGGTCGCGGTACTTCCGCTCTCCACCGGTGAGATCGGGGTGACCGCCCGGGTGCCGGAGGGTCTCACCGACGAGCGGACCGAGGTGGGGCAGGTCGGGGCGGCGCTCAACACGCTGCTCGGCCACGTCGAGCGGGCGCTCGACGCGCGGCACCGTAGCGAGCTGCAGGTGCGGCAGTTCGTCGCGGACGCGTCGCACGAGCTGCGGACTCCGCTCGCCACGATCCAGGGGTACGCCGAGCTCAGCCGACGTGCTCACCCCCGCGACGCGGACCTGCTGACCCAGGCGATGGCGAAGGTGCAGAGCGAGGCGACCCGGATGTCCTCGCTCGTGGAGGACCTGCTGCTGCTGGCCCGGCTGGACGCCGGACGACCTCTCGAGCGGCACGACGTCGACCTCACCAAGATGGCGCTCGAGTCGGTCGGCGACGCCCGCGTCGTCGCGCCGGAACACCGATGGGCGCTCGAGCTCGCGGAGGAGCCGGTCACGGTCGTCGGCGACGAACAGCGCCTGCACCAGGTGTTGGCCAACCTGCTCAGCAACGCGCGACGGCACACGCCGGCAGGAACCACCGTGACAGTGGGTGTGCACCCATCGGCAGACGACACCGCCGCCCTCCTGACCGTTCGCGACAACGGCCCCGGCATCCCGGCCGCGTTGCAGAGCAGCGTCTTCGAGCGGTTCACCCGCGGTGACTCCGCTCGCACCCGCGAGTCGGGCGGCGCTGGCCTGGGGCTCTCCTTGGTGCAGGCGATCACCGAGGCCCACGGCGGTGACATCCGGGTCAGCTCGCAGCCGGGCTCGACCTGTTTCACCCTGACGCTGCCCCGGCGTGGACCCGACGCGGACGGCGAGCGACCCGGCTCCTGACAGCGGGCTCACAGGTTGCTCATTCCTTCGGCTCAGCCGACTCGGTCACCATCGGGACATGACCGAGAAGGGGCCAGGCATGAACGAACGGGACGAACCGCACAGCGGCTCTCGGTGGGAACCGTCGCCACGGCGGTCCTCCGAGGCCCCGGAGCAGCGGTCAGCCCCCTTCCCACAGGACCCAGAACCCGCCGTACCCGACGAGCCGGCTCGCTCCGCCGGGCTACGCGGCCGGAGGACGCTGGCCGCCGCCGTGGGCCTGATGGCCGTAGGGGCAGTCGGCGGTTTCGCCCTCGTGCACGCGACGTCCGGCGATGACTCGGACCGGGTCGGTCTCGTCGACAACCACCTCCCCACCGGTCCGGACGGTCAGGCCAAGCCGCCGGCGCCTCCGCCCGGCTTCGGTGACGGCCGCTTGCCCTCGCGAGAGCACGACGACGACCACGCCGAGCTCCACGAAGAAGAGGGACACGGCACCGCGACCTCGCCGAACGGTCCGGCTGTGGAGCCCGGTGACGACGACGCGGCTACCGGGCCGACCGCATGACCAGCGTCCCGGCGTCCCGCGTCCGTTCGTCGGCTGCGGTGGCCCGGAGCGCCGCTCGAGCAAGGTCTGACGCCACGGTCCGCGGCGCTGCGGGGGTCGGACTCTGGCTCAGCCTGCTGCTGGTGTCGTACTGGTGGGTGGCCGGCGGAGGCATCCAGGACCTGGCCGCGTGGGGGAGCGGGCTGACTTCGCTGGGTCGGATCACCGGCCTGGTCGCGTCGAACCTGCTCCTCGTCCAGGTGCTCCTGATCGCCCGGCTGCCGCGCATCGAGGCCGCGTTCGGCCAGGACCGGCTGCTGCACATCCACCGCATCATCGGGTTCACGTCGTTCAACCTGATGGTGGCGCACATCGTGCTCATCACCTGGGGCTACGCGGCAGGCAGCCTGGCCGCGACTCCGGCGACGTTGTGGAACCTCACCACCACCTATCCGGGGATGCTGCTCGCGATCGGAGGTACGGCGTTCCTGGTCCTCATCGTGGTCACGAGCGTCAGGGCCGCGCGCAAGAGGATGCGCTACGAGTCGTGGCACCTTCTGCACCTCTACGCCTACCTCGGTGTCGGCCTGGCTCTGCCCCACCAGCTGTGGACCGGCAAGGAGTTCCTGGTCTCGACAGCGGCGACCGTGTACTGGTGGAGCTTCTGGGCTCTGGCGGCCGGCTCCGTGCTGGTGTGGCGGGTCGGCCTGCCGCTCTGGCGCAGCGCGCGGCACGGCTTGCGAGTCACGTCGGTGGTGCACGAGAAGGAGGGGGCCGTCTCGGTGTACATGACCGGCCGCCACCTCCACCGGCTGCCGACGGAGGCCGGGCAGTTCTTCAGCTGGCGGTTCCTGAACCGGCGCGGCTGGACCCGCGGCAACCCCTACTCCCTCTCGGCCGCCCCGGACGGGCGAAGCCTGAGGATCACCGCCAAGGCGCTGGGTGACAACAGCGAACGGCTGCGCGCGCTCAAGCCCGGCACGCGGGTCCTCATCGAGGGGCCCTACGGGCGGCTGACCGCCCGGCGTCGTACCCGTCGCCGGATAGCGCTGATCGGCGCCGGCGTCGGCATGGCCCCGTTGCGCGCGCTCGCCGAGGGGCTCCACTACGGGCCCGGTGAGGCGGTGCTGCTGCACCGGTTCACCCATGAGCCGCTGTTCGAGCACGAGTTCGACGTCCTCGCCAAGGAACGGGGGCTGCAGGTCCTCTGGCTTCCTGGGAGACGACGCTCACCCGACTCGTGGCTCGGCCAGGGGGTCGGCGAGGCCAGCGACGTGGCGGCGCTTCGGTTCTGGGTGCCGGACATCGCCCAGCGAGACGTCTACGTCTGCGGCCCCGAGGCGTGGACGGACAGCGTGCGTCGTACGGCGGAGGCGGCCGGCGTCCCCTCAGACCAGCTGCACATCGAGAAGTTCAGGTGGTGACCGGATGAGACGCATCGTCACGTGGGTGCTGGCCACGATCAGCATCGTGGTGCTCCTGTTCGGCTACCACACCTCGACGTCGGGGCCCCTCAGCGCGGTGCAAGGCGCGGCGACTCCGGCGGTGTCGCAGTCGAGCTCGGGCGGCGTGAGCCGGACCCCGAGCGGCGCCGGCGCTGCGCCAGGCGGGGCCGGAGGGGGGTCCGGAGGAACCGGCGCCGACTCGAACGGGACCGGAGAGGGCTCGAACGGCACGGGTGGCTCCCACGGAGCCGGAGGCAGTTCGAACCGGACGGGCGGCACCATGATGCACCGCCGCAGCACCGTGACGGGCCCGGTCATCCAGACCCAGTGGGGTCCCGTGCAGGTGCAGGTGACGACGAACAACAAGAGGATCACCCGCGTCTCGGTCCTGCAGTACCCGAGCGGCAACTCCACCGACCAGCAGATCAACGACTACGCGCTGCCGATCCTGGTCCAGAACACGCTCGACGCGCAGAGCGCCGACATCGACATGGTCAGCGGCGCAACCTACACGAGCACGGGTTACATCGAGTCCCTCCAGGCCGCGCTCGACAAGGCCGGGGTGTGAAGGCCGTGCTGCACGGCGCTGTCGGGCGCACCAGCCGTGAGAACACGGTGCGGTACGTCGAGCACGTCATGGGCATGCCGATCAGCCTGGCGATGCGCGGCCGGCACGCGGATGACACGCGCGGGCGTGCGGCGTGGGCCGAGGTCATGGCCGGGCTGCGGGAGGTCGACGAGGTGTTCTCGACCTACCGGCCGGACTCGTACATCTCCAGGCTCGGCCGGGGCGAGGTCACCCTGCACGACTGCCCGCCGGAGGTCGCGGAGGTGCTCGCCCTCGGGGACCAGGCCGAACGAGAGTCCGGCGGTGCGTTCAACGTACGTCGCGCCGGCCTCGACGGCGAGGTCGTGCTCGACCCGAGCGGGGTGGTGAAGGGCTGGGCGGTCGAGCGGGCCGTCGTACACCTGCGCGCGCTGGACGCCACCGGCTTCTGCCTCTCAGCGGGGGGAGACATGGTGTGCCGGGCGGTCGGGCCGGACTCCGCGCCGTGGCGGATCGGGATCGAGCACCCGCTCGACCCGACACAGCTCGTCGCGGTGGTGCCCCTCTCTACAGGTGCGGTCGCGACATCGGGGACCGCTCATCGAGGGGGGCACCTCGTGGACGCCCGCACCGGCCGGCCGCCCTCGCGGGTCGCCTCGGTGACTGTGGTGGGCTCGTCACTGACCTGGGCCGACATCGACGCCACCGCCGCGTATGCACACGGTGCGAACGCGGCGCGGTGGCTCGAGGGCCGGGCGGGACGCAGTGGCCTCGTCGTCTGGGAGGACGGGTCCACCACGCTGTTCGCCGGGCCAGGGGCTTAAGGCCCTGCTGTCCTTGGGGCCCCCGCCCTAGCGTCGAAGGATGAGCAACAGAGTCTCGAAGCACCTCGGCTCGGCGCTCGCGATGGCCGGGCTCCTGGCGACGGCTTCCGTCGGTGCTCTCAGCGCACCCAGCCAGGGAGCAGTGGCCCCCACATGTGCTGGCCGTGCTGCAACCATCGTGGGCACTGCCAGGTCCGACGAGCTGAACGGCACTCCAGGGCGGGATGTGATCGTCGGGCGCGGCGGCAACGACGAGATCGAGGGGCGCGGCGGCAACGACCTGATCTGCGGCAACCGGGGCAACGACGAGCTCGAGGGGGACCGCGGCAACGACCGGCTGATCGGAGGGCTCGGCCATGACGAGGCCGAGGGCGGGCCTGGTCGTGACTCGTGCTCCGCGGAGGAGACCGAGAGCTGCTGAGGACGACCGGCAGATCTCTCCTGGCGACCGTCAGCTGTGCTCGAGAAGTCCCGGCCGGCCAGGCGGGAGCAGGTCATGGCACGCAGCCTGTCGGCGGTGGCCTAGCCTGAGTGCCGTCAGCGGCCAGAGGGTAAGGAGCGGGGGATGCTCAAGTTCGTCTACGCGGCCGGCTCGCACGTAGGGCTGGTTCGTCAGAACAACGAGGACTCAGGCTTCGCCGGGCCGTACCTCCAGCTGGTGGCCGACGGCGTCGGTGGTGCCGCGGCGGGGGAGGTCGCCTCGGCCACGGCGGCGTACGTCGTGAGTGCGCTCGCTGCGCGCGGGAGCGAGGACGACCTCGTGGGCCTGTTGGCTGCGGCCGTCCAGGAGTCGCATCGCCAGCTGTCTGCGGGGGTGGAGCGCGACCAGACGCGCTGCGGAATGGCGACGACGCTCACGGCGCTGCTGACCTCCGGAAACCGGTTCGCCATGGCCCACATCGGCGACTCGAGGGCCTACCTGTTGCGGGGGGATCGGCTCTCACAGGTCACCAAGGACCACACGTTCGTCCAGTCGCTGATCGACGAGGGCCACCTGACCCGGGAGCAGGCCTCGACCCACCCGCATCGGTCCGTGGTCCTGAAGGTCCTCGACGGTGAGCACCGGCCGGAGCCGGACGTGTTCAGCGTCGATCTGCAGCCGGGGGACCGGCTGCTGCTCTGCAGCGACGGGTTGAGCGACTACGTGGCCGAGGAACGGATCGGTGAGGCGCTGCGGGTTGCCGACGCGGACAGTGCAGTCTCCGCGCTGGTCGACTCCGCGTTGGACAGCGGCGGACGTGACAACGTCACCTGCCTCGTCGCGGACGTCGAGGACGGCCCGGTGGTGTGCCACGACGGACGGCTGCTCGGGGCGATGCGCGACCCGTACCTGATCGTGGACCCGGCGGCGGTTCGCCTGCCCACGGGGTCCGCCTGACATCCGAGCACGTCGACAGCGCCGCCGGCTGATGAGGAAGCCGGCGACGCCGCCGAGCAGATCGTTGTGCTGGCCGTCGTGCCGGCCGGTGCGGAGACCGGGGGGCCCGGACGGTCCTGCTTACGGTGTGGCCATCCTGCGTTGCTCCGCCGTGACCTCAGGCGAGACGTGGATCCGCCCGATCAGCATCATCGCGAGCCCGTCCGCGAGCATCTCGACGCCGAGCAGCACACCGAGCAGGACGAACGAGGCGGTGAACAGGTTGAAGAGCACGATGAGGCCCAGGACAGCGGACACGATCCCGGAGAAGATCAGAGGCACGCGGTACTCCGGCTGACCGCCTGCTGCCACCAGGCGCGTGATACCACCGACCAGGAACACGGTCCCGGCCACCAGCGTCAGCGTGACGGCGGCGACGTCGGTGTTCCGCAGGAATACCAGGCCCAGCACGGTCAGCAGACCGCCGGTCAACGCCGATGCCCAGAATCCGCCCTTTCCGATGCGGAACAGCGAACCGATCAGCCCGACCACACCGAAGAGCAACAGCATCCACCCGAGGAACAACACCGATACCGTCGTCGCGAAGGCTGCGTTGCCCAGCACGATCAGTCCCCCGATGACCAGCAGTGCACCGACCGCGATGTCCCAGCCGGTCCGGGAGCGCACGAACAGTGACTCAGTCATGATGTTCCACCCTTCTGACCGGGACCAAGGCCCGGTTCCTGCCTCCAGTCTGCTTCCGTCGAGGCTGCAACAGACCACCCCGAAAGACCGTTCTCCACGCGCATGCGGGTCAGGGGGATCGGGTCCTTGGTCGCGAACCGGTGCGAGTGTGATCTCGCGGACGGGATGGGTGTTCAGGCAGGGGGCTGCTGCAAGCGCCGCGCCGCCGGGCCGGCGTCGAGGCCGTCCTGCTCGGCGACGAGAAGGAGCAGCGACTCCGCCTCTTCCGCACAGGCGGCGCAGCCACGCAGGTGGACCCGCATCTCCGGGAGGTCGGTGGTGTCCGGGTCCGACATCAGCGTCTCGACGTACACGTCCATGAGCTCGAAGCAGTCCTCGCAGGAGAGCCACGGTTCGGTGGACAGCGTCAGCAGCCGAGCGGTCTCGGTGCTCAGGTGTCGGCTGTTCGCGTTCATCGTTCACCTCGCTGGGGCGCCGTGGCCGCCGGCAGGTATCCGGTCGCCGTCAGGTGCGCCCGCAGTCGCCCACGGGCTTCGTGCAGAGCTTTGTACAGGGCACCGCGCGTGGTGCCCAGCCGGTCGGCGAGTACGTCGATCGGCACGTTGTCGACCAGCAGCGCGACGGCGATCTGCCGTTGGTACGGCGTCAGCGCGAGGTGCATGGCCGCAGCCACGGCTGTCGCGAGATCCGCGGCCTCGGCGTGCTGGTCGGGGGTCGGGGCAAGGTCGGACCACCGGTCGTTCTCGTCCAGGCTCACCTCGCGGTTGGCCCAGGCGTGCCTGCGCACCTCCGTGGCAGCCTGGAGGATCGCGAACTTGTACGCCCACGTCGTGAACCGGCTCCGCCCCTCGAACGTGTCGAGCTTGGCCAGCAGCACGGTGAGGGCCTCGTCGGCGGCACTGTTGGCCAGCTCGTCGCAGGTCCGGACGTCGACGCCGGCGAGCTGGTCCCGCATTCGCCAGACCTGGTGACGGGCCGCCTTGATCATCAGCGCGTGCAAGCGCCGCAAGGCCCGGTCCTGCTCGGCCCCGGGGAGCGCGAGCGCCGCCGGCCAGTCGGTCGGATCCTCCCCGACCTGGTCGACGGACCTCGTGTCCTCCTGGCCGCGGCCCAGCTGCATCACGAGAGGCTACCGGTCGGGTCGAGTGGCGAGAGGATCCTCGCGGCCAGGCCGGGTGGACAGCCTCGGTCGACGAGCTGGAGCAGGGCGTGCACGTCGACGCTCGACGTACCGGCCAGCACCGTGGCGAGCTGCTCCGGGAAGCCGGCTTCGAGGAGCCGGCAGCGGCGCCAGGTCGCCACGTCGACAGGCGCGCCGTCGTGACGACAGGGCACGGCGTGAACGGCGTTGGTGGTCGAGTAGATGGTCATGCCTACTTCGCGTCGATGACCACCCGGGTTCTTACCACCGGAGTGGAAGCAGTCGGTAAGAACCTGGTCTCTGGTTGACACGAACAGCATTGACAGCCTCTCCCCGTCCAGTCTGGTGAGGGGCACCGACCCGGTCAACCGTGAAGGGATGCCCACCATGGCGCACACACAGAACAGTCCGTCCACTGCCACCGAGGCGCAGCCCATCGCCTCGAAGGGACGTGCCGGAGACCCGGCGTACCAGGCCTTCCTCATCCTGCGGAGCGCCTTCACCATCGCGCCGATCGTCTTCGGCGCGGACAAGTTCTTCGGCCTGCTGGTGAACTGGGACCGCTACCTGGCGCCGTCCATCGCTCGCCTGTCGCCATTCGACGTCCACCAGACCATGTACGTCGTAGGCGTCATCGAGATCGTCGCCGGCCTCCTTGTCGCCGTGGCGCCGCGCCTGGGCGCACCGGTGGTGGGCCTCTGGCTCCTCGGCATCATCGGGAACCTGCTGCTGATCCCGGGCTACTACGACATCGCGCTGCGGGACTTCGGACTGCTGCTGGCCACTCTCGCCCTCTGGCGTCTGTCGAACGTGTACGGCGGCCGCGGGCTGTCCCGGGTCGGCGTCAGGTCCTGAGGCAGGGCCGCTCACGAGGCGGCGGCATCTGGGGAGCACCCGCGGCGTGAGCTCGTTCGAGGCCGGCAGCGGCGGAGACCTGATGCCTGGTCCTCGTCACCCGTCGGCCCTCAGCGCGCTGTTGAACGCGGTCTGGAGGTAGCCGACCAGCACCATCGCCACGAGCGGCCACGCGATGCCGATGAACAGGGCAACGGGCACCACGGCCAGCGACAGCACGAGCCAGGACACTGCCCCCAGCAACGCCAGAGTCGTGATGGTGACCGCGACCGGAGGGCTCACCGTGGCCGGCCGGCCGGCAGCAAGCTGAGCGGCGGCGATCATGCCGGCGGTCCGGTGGACGGCCACGACGGACAGGACGATCGGAATGACGCTGAGGGCCGCGACCGCCCAGGGCCAGTCGGCCAGCAAGGGGACCGCGACGACCAGCCACCCGAGCGTCACCATGGCCAAGGCGCGCCAGGGACGCGCGGGTTGGTCAACGGCGCGCAGCTGCCGGTTCAGGTCCCACCACCACCAGAAGCCGTAGATCGACACCGTGACGAGCGAGAGCACCGCGGCCCGGACGGGGCTGCGTGGGTGGGTGCCGGCCCGGTGCACCGCACCGCCGGGAGCGGCAACGCCGGTCATCTGATCACTTCCCTCGTCGACCATCGGCCGACTAGACCGAGGTCCTCGGACGGCGTTACCTCCACGCTGCGCCGGGGCCGGCGAGAGCCCCAGAGGCGAAAGACCCTGACCGTCACCTCGACCTGCGCGCCCCGCGTGTCGCTTTCTGGTGTCTTGGCGGGTCTGCCGTCAACCTCCCTCTGGACTCGCTTCGAACCTCAGGAGCACTCTGAGGAGGCGGGGGCGAGGAGGCACGTATGGATCTCAACACCCTCTACCACCGCAGCGTCGAGTGCTGGGCGACCCGGGTGAACTCGGTCGCCGAGGACCAGTGGGGCGACCCGACTCCGTGCGCAGAGTGGACCGTCCGGGACCTGGTCAACCACGTGGTGGGGGAGGACCGCTGGACGGTCCCCCTCATGGAGGGCCAGACGATCGAACAGGTGGGCTCGCGGTTCGAGGGGGACCTGCTTGGCCCGGCCCCGATCGTCGCCGCGCTGGAGGCGGCCAAGGAGGCGGTCTCGGTGGTCGCCGAGAACCTGCCCCGTCTCGACAGCGTGCACCTCTCCTACGGCGACGAGCGACCGGAGGAGTATGTGCGGCAGCTCGCAGCGGACCATCTCGTGCATGCCTGGGACCTCGCAGCCGCGACGGGTGGGGACACCAGGCTGGAGCCCCATCTGGTGGCCAACGTCGCCGCCTGGTTCGCCGAGCGCGAGGAGCTGTACCGGTCCGCGGGCATGATCGGTTCGCGCGCGCCACTCACGGGGGACGCTCAGGCAGACCTGCTCGCCCGGTTCGGTCGTCGGGCGCACTGGGGCGGCAACGACGCAGCGCTTGCCCGCTTCTCCGCCGCGTTCGGGTCGGGGGACCTCGAGGCGGTCATGGCGCTGATGACCGAGGACTGCGTCTTCGAGGCGACGTCGCCGTCGCCGGACGGCGAACGGTACGAAGGGGCCGCCGCGGTTCGCGCCGTGTGGGAAGAGCTGTTCACCGCGACCCCCGACGCCTCGTTCAGCGAAGAGGAGGCGTTCGTGTGCGATGACCGGGGCGTGCTTCGGTGGCGGTTCAGCTGGACCGAGCCCGACGGCTCGACCGGGCACGTGCGCGGTGTCGACGTACTTCGCTTCCGGGACGGGAAGGTCAGCGAGAAGTTCTCCTACGTGAAGGGATGACGACGCGCAGTTCCACCACCCGTCCGCTCGGTGGGCGCCCCGTACCACGGTCGGGAGATGACGCCCACCGTCACACGTGCCGAGGAACGTGTCCGTTGAGGGTGAACGCCCATCGCATCATGCGGTGCCCGGTGTCCGAGGTTGGCTCGAACATCAACGGGCAACCGCCGTCGATGACGGTCATCCCACGCTCTCGGCCGTATTCCGCGGCCGCCTTCGAGACACTCCCGCCCCCGAAGGCGCGGTGCATCCACACGAGCTTGATGCCCAGCTCCTCGCACTCGCGCATGGTGCTCTCCGCCAGCTCGGGGCGAGTGCCGATCACAACCGCCTCGACACCGCCAGGGATGGACTGCAGGTCCGGGAAGCATCGGTCACCCTCGACCTCGGCGGCGTTCGGGTTCACCGCGAAGACCTCGTAGCCACGGTCCCGCAGCCGCTGGTACACGATGTTGCTTCCGTGGTTGGCCGGAGTCCGGGAGACCCCTGTGACCGCGACACGTTTGTGCGCCAGGAAGTCGGTCGCGGCGTCCTTGATGGGTTGCATGGAAGAACCCCTCTGTGTGGGCGGCGCCAGCGGCACCGCTGGGCGAAGTAGGACTACGTCTCATGCTGCTGCCGTCCACCTGGGTGCGCATGGGCAGAAAGCCCCGACCTGGGGGCGCACAAGAACCGTCGGGCGAGCCCCGGCCCGTCCTTCGCAAGATCGGCAAGCGTCGCCGTGTGCGCCGCGGTGACCTGGGCGACGCGTAGGCGTTCACCCGTCGGCTGGGAGGGATGCAGTCACCGAGTAGCCGGCCCATAGCCTGCCGCCGACCCGTGCGAGGACCTCGTCCGCCGCCGTGGTGAGGGGGGCGGGGTCACCGGCCAGGGCGGCGCGCAGGCCCTCGTGGAGTCGTGGGGCGTACGTCGTGCCTTGCGCATCGTCGTACGCCTCCACCTCGCGAACGAGCCACTTGCCAGTCCCGCTCCACCACTCGGCCGAGGCGAGCAACAGCTCCGCGGTTCCGCGCCAGACCTCGACCGCGACCGCGGCAAACACTGTCGGAGACCCACCTCCCGCAAGGTCGTCGAGCTGGTCGGTGAGGCTGTAGCGGGCAAGGGCCAGTTCGGCCTCGGGCAGCGGCCCTGGGGCCGGCGGCGACCGCGGCCGCACACTCGTCCTGAAGCGAGGCACCACCGTCACCGGCCAGCAGAGGCACGCCAGCGGACAACAGACGCGCCATCGTCGGACGGCGTCGGGCCAGGTCTTTGACGACGAAGTGCCGGATCGAGGCCTCGGTGTGCACGAAGAGCTCGGCCGGCCAGCCGTCGTACGTTCGAGACTGACGGTGGGTCTCGGCGTCGTCGAGCAGCACGGTGCACAGTCTCGCCGCCGCGGCGTCGAGACCAACGCATCCGGGCCACGCGCAATGGCACGATGTCGCCCGTGATGATGCAGCAGGACGGGTGGTGTCGCCGCCTCTCCCCTTTGGGCGGCGGCCATGTCGAGCGCCTCGGCAGTGGGGTCGAGGGCGTCGTCTATCGACTGCGTCCGGGCACGGTCGCGAAGGTGTGGACCTCGAAGTCGGCGGCGGAGCTCGAACCGATGCGGCGTCTCTACGCGGACGTCGACGCGGCGAACCCGACGATCTGCACCCCGCTCATCCAGGAGGTACTGGTCCTGGACGGCGTCGCGGTCACCATCGAGCGTGAGCTGCCAGGGGTGGCCCTCCAGAGCAAGCTCGACACGTTGGCCGAGGAGTTGCCTGCGTGCGCTGTCGACGTGGTGGTCCAGTGCCTTCTGGCGCTGCGGATGGTCCCGGCCACCGAGGCCGTCAAGGCGCTGCCAGTGGTGGGCGAGACTGCACCTTTGCGCTCTGCTGGCGACAACTTCCCCAGCGCGCTGGTGTCCCTGCTGGATCGTCGCATCGAGGTATACGAACAGCAGCTCACCGCTGCGTTGCCGGACGTCCGCCAGCGGTTCGAGGCACTACGTACCAGCCTTGCCACCCTCGAGTCGCCCGCGGACACGGTCGTACACGGAGACCTGTTCGGCGCCAACATCCATGTAGGACAGGACTGTCAGCCGGTGGCCATCCTCGACTTCGGCTTCATGACGACCGGGGGTGACCCGCGGTTCGATGCCGCCGTCACCGCGGGCATCATGAACATGTACGGGCCTCACGCGGAGCGCATCACGCGGGAGCTGACGAACGAGCTGGCTCGTCAGCTGGCCTACGATCCCGCGGTCCTGGTTCTCTACCGTGCCGCTTACGCGGTGGCCACGAGCACCCTCTTCGGCGACGACGTCACCGATGGGCACTTCCGCTGGAGCATCAGCCAACTGTCGGCGCCCACCACGTCAGAAGTGCTCGGCGTCTGACGCGCGGGGGCGCCCCCCGAGGTCGGCCGGCGCCGGGTCGACGGACTCTTACCCCATCGGACCGAACGCTTGCCCGGCGAGCTCACTCGAACGTGAGCGCGTTGTCCACCTGGAGAAGCCTCATCATCAGCTCGACCACCGGAGCGGCATCGACGACGACGACGTCGCAACCGTTCTCGGTCATCTGTGAGGCGAAGGTGAGGAGGTGGCAGATACTGCGCACGTCGCAGAAACTCAGGTCGGACAGCCGAAGGCGTATCTCGTGCATCTCTTTGGGTTCGAATGCGGCGAGGGCCGCCTCGAACGTCCCCTGGTTGGAGACGTCGGCCTCGCCCGAGATGGTGATCCACGTTGTGAGGTCGCTGGTCTTGGTCTCGACGTCGAGCCACGACGGGCTCGTGACTGCCTCTGCAAGATTCACGGGAGTTCCCCGGCTCCTCGAACGGGCCTGATGGCCTTGATTCCGTTTCGTCGCAAATCCTTCGCCGAATGCCCCCACCCTCGAACGAGGGTCGATCTTCGGTCCTCTGGACCGTACGCCTGTTTACCCGGGCAGGCGAGGAAGGCTAGACGGGGGCGCCGGTTGCACGGACGGTAAGGGGTGGTTGGCCAAAGGTTCATCGCTTCGGAAGGGCAGCGCCATCTGCCCCTGCAAGCGTCTGCCGCATGACCTCACTCGACCGTCGTTCGTTCCTCTCCGGCGCAGCCGCAGGTGCTGGAGTCGTGGCTCTCGGCACCGCCCCGGCCCTCGCTGGGCCGCGCCGGGCTCCGGCCCTGGGGCGCCGCCGGTTGACTCTTCCGTCCGGCGTTCAGACCGGCGATGTCACGACGCGGTCTGCAGTGCTCTGGGGGCGCTCCAGCGGCCCCGGCAGGATGGTCGCTCGCGTGACGAGCGGCAGGAAGACGCACGAGGTGATGGGTGGGTGGGCCCGCGAGGCGTCGGACTTCACCGCGAAGCTTCCCCTGAGTGGGCTCGCGCCAGGACGCGAGTACGACGTCGCGATCGCGTTCGAAGCGGAGGACGGCAGCCGCGGGGAGATCGGGCGCTCCAGCTTCCGGACCGCCTCCGAGCAGCCCACCCGCACGAGCTTCGTGTGGACCGGCGACACCTGCGGCCAGGGGTGGGGGATCAACCGAGACATCGGCGGACTCCTCGGCTATCGGGCGATGCACGCGACCGATCCAGACTTCTTCGTCCACGCAGGGGACACGATCTATGCCGACGGCCCGATCCAGGCCGAGGTCACCGAGCCGGACGGTCAGGTGTGGCGCAACCTGGTCACCGAGGAGGTGAGCAAGGTGGCGGAGTCGCTCGGTGAGTTCCGGGGCCGTCACCGGTACACCCTCCTGGACGACAACGTCCGGGCCATGTACGCCGAGGTGCCGGTCGTGGCTCAGTGGGACGATCACGAGACCCACAACAACTGGTACCCAGGCCAGATCCTCGACGACTCGCGCTACACCGAGCGGCGGGTCGACGTACTGGCAGCGCGCGCTCGGCAGGCCTGGCAGGAGTACATGCCGATCGCCGCCGCCCGCGCCTACAGGGCAGGTGACGGGTTCGCGCCCGCACGGGTCTACCGCAAGATCAGCCGCGGTCCACAGCTGGACGTGTTCTGCCTGGACATGCGCACCTCCAAGGACCCCAACACGCCCGGCCTCGAGCCGGAACGCCGAAACCTGCTGGGCCAGGAACAGGTCGACTGGCTCGTGCGTGAGGTCAGCGCCTCGCGGGCGACCTGGAAGGTGATCTCCGCGGACCTGCCTCTGGGCCTGGTCGTTCCCGACGGCCCCGTGAACCAGGAGAGCCTGTCCAACAGGGAGCCCGGCGCACCACTCGGCAAGGAGCTGGAGCTGGCCGCGGTGTTGTCGGCGTTCAAGCGCAACGGCGTGAAGAACGTCGTCTGGATCACCGCCGACGTTCACTACTGCGCGGCTCACCATTACGACCCCTCACGAGCAGCCTTCAGCGACTTCGACGCCTTCTGGGAGTTCGTCGCGGGCCCCATCGCGGCGGGCACCTTCGGACCGAACCAGCTCGACGGCACCTTCGGGCCACGCGTGGAGTTCAGCAAGGCGGCCGACTACCCCAACCAGTCACCACGCGGCGGCAACCAGTTCTTCGGACACTGCGAGATCGCCCCTGAGGGAACCCTCACCGTCAGCCTCCGCGACCTCACCGGCACGGTTCTGTGGTCGAAGGCGCTGGAACCACGCACCTGATCATCTCGTCGGGTCCGGCTGCGTGTGTACGACGGCCACCGGGCAGTGCGCGTGCTGGACGAGCGCGCTGCTGACCGAGCGGAGGACCATCGCTTTCGCGAAGCCCAGCCGTCTGGCTCCCACGACCACGAGCTCGGCGCTCGTGGAGGCCGCGATGAGAGCCTCGGCCGGGTCGGCGGTCCGGTGGATCTCGTGGAACTCCACGTCCGGGTACTGCGCCGGCAGTCCGGCGATCGTCTCGGCGATCGTCAGTTCCTCGTCCTCGGTGAGCCCGCGTTCGTCCGCGTAGGTGAGCAGCGCCAGGACCGCCGAGCCTCGTGACAGCCTCTCCCAGGAGCCGAAGAGGATGACCAGCGACAGGCCTGAGAGGGAGGCGTACTCGAAGGCGAACCTGGCCGCGTCCTTCGAGGTCGTGGTGCCGTCGAGGCCGAGGACCACCTTCTCGAGCAGGGGACGAGGATGGTCCCCCTCGGAGGGTCGGACGACGACGACGGGACACGTGGCGTGCCGGGTCACCGCCAGGCTCACCGAGCCGAACAGCTGCTTGAAGTTCTCGTCCAGGCGGGAGCCGACCACGAGGAGGGCGGCGCTTTCGCCGTGGCCGACGAGGAGGCTCAGGGGGTCGCCCATGTCCGCCAACCCCGTGACAGCCAGACCCGGGTGACGTTGAAGGGCCCGCTCCACGGCGGCCCCGGTCATGATGCGTCCGACTTCGAGCGCGACGCGTTCGGACTCGAGCAGCTCCTCGGCGTTCGGGCCTCCGACGAAGCCGGTGCCGTGCACCGCCAGAAGTCGTCGACCGGTCATCGACGCGTAGTCCGACGCCCAGTCGACGGCACGGTCACTGCCGTCCGACCCGTCCACGCCGACGACGACGGGACCGAGCGCTGCCGACGTACTCATGCTCCCAGGCTGCTCTAGTCAGCCTGGACGGTCCAGACCCCGCTGGTGCCGTTCGGGCGAGGACCTTGTACCCGGAGCCTGCGACCCGACGGACTACGGCCGTCGGCAGTTCTTGGACGTCAGCGTCCGAAGGCCGTCCAGCCCTCCGAGGCCTCAGCGAACGAGGAGATCCAGACGAAGTAGGCGGCGATGCTCATCAGCATGGTCAGTGGAACTCGCATGACCTCAGCCTTGGCGACAGCCTTGAACTGCACGTGAACTGCCGCTGGCCTCTGCCTCGACGTTTCCGGAGGATTCGGTGACGGCAGTGGTCCGCGTACGACGGTGGCGCAATGTGGCCTGAACCGGACAAGCAACGGGCTAGTCCCCTCGTGCACATTTCTTTCCCTCATCGGGTGTATGTCGCAACTCGGCGTGGAGTGCTCTGCTGTCGGGGGAAGGGAGATTGTCATGACTGAGGGCGAGCTGGACCACGCGCGGCAGATCTTGCGGGAGGCGTTCACGGCCGGATGGCAGGCAGCGCTCGGGATGAACATCACCAGCCCGGGCGTGCTGGCAGTGATCGAGTCCTGCTTCGACCTCTGGCTCGAGGAGGCGGTCGACGAGGAGGAGGTTTTCGGGCTCGCGTTCCGGGGCCGCGAGGACCTGCCCGGGCCGGCCTGGCGCCGACGTCCGGCGTGGGCTCGGTCCGCGTCGCTGCGGGGTCGCCACCGGGCCGGTGAGATCCCCCTGCCGCAGGGCTCGATCCCGGCGCCGAGGGAGGCTTCTGAGTCGGCTCTCGAGCCGTCGGCCGAGCCGGCGCACGACTCCCGGGGCCAGAAGCTCGAGGCGTCAGGCTGACCCGGCGCCGCCGGCCTACCCCCGGCAGTCGAGGAGACCGCGTCCGTCAGGGCTCGGGCACGATGTGGCCATGGAGAGAGACCAGGCCCCCGTGTGGCTACCCATCCGGTTCCGGGACGTCGACGCCTTCGGGCACGTGTATCACGCCGAGTACCTGACTCTGCTCGACGAAGCCCGGACCCGATGGTTTCGCGACGCGATGGCCTTGGAGAACCCGTCCGACTACGTCCTCGCGCGCGTCGAGATCGACTACGTGAGCAGCATCGTCCTGGCCGATGAGGCGGTCGGCGCCACGTTCCTGGTCGAGCGGGTGGGTACGTCGAGCCTGACGCTCGGCGAGACGATGCGCGCCCGCGACGGCCGGGTTGTCTCACGTGGTCGGGCGGTCACGGTGCTCCGAGATGCCAAGACCGGGACGTCACGCGCTCTCACGGACGCCGAGCGCCGGCGGGCCACCGTTCTGATGGCATCCGACCCGGACTGAGCGTGCCGGCGGTCGCGAGAGGCGTGCCAGTTCTTCGGCAGCGGCTAACGTGGCCCCATGCGCGCCTTCCGCCAAGCCGTCGAGTCGTGGGATGTCGACGGTGCGGTGTCATTGATGACCGACGACGTGACGTTCCGGAGTCCCGTCGTACACAAGGCCTACCGAGGACGTGACGAGGTCTCGGTGATCCTCCATGCGGTGTCCCGGGTCTTCGAGGACTTCCGCTACGAGCGCGAGATACGCGCGGAGGACGCATCCGACCACGCGTTGGTCTTCCGGGCCCGGGTAGGCGACCGGGAGCTCGAGGGATGCGACTTCCTCCACACCAACGAGGCTGGCCTCATCGACGAGTTCTTCGTGATGATCCGGCCGCTGTCCGGCGCGATGGCGCTGGCCGAGGCGATGCGGGCCGAGCTGGAGCGCGCGGCCGACTGAAGGGACCGCCTCGTCCTCGACGACCACTGAGGTGAGGGATGAGTGAGTCGCAGATCGACCGCCAGTCGATCCATGAGGAGATGGAGCGAGCTCGCGCCAGCTTCCACACCCTGGTGTTGCAGGCCTCGTCGGCGGACCTGCGCCGTGCCACCGACGGCACGCGCTGGAACAACAGCCAGATGTTGTTCCACATGCTGTTCGGGTACATGATCGTCCGCGCGCTGCTGGGACTGGTGCGGACGTTCGGGCTGCTGCCTGACGCGTTTAGCCGCACGTTCGCCCGGATCTTGGACACCGGCACGCGACCGTTCCACGTCGTCAACTACCTCGGGTCCTGCGGCGGCGCGCTCGTGTTGCGCGGCACCAGGCTGACCAGGCAGCTCGACCGGACGGTGGCGGCGCTGCATCGCCATCTGGACCACGAGAGCGACGAAGTGCTTGCTCGCCGCATGCACTTCCCGGTCGGCTGGGACCCGTTCTTCTCCGAGCGGATGAGCCTCCTCGACGTGTACCACTACGGCACGCAGCACTTCGAGTTCCACCAGCGCCAGCTGACCCTCGAGCCGCCTGAGTCGAGGTCGCAACGTTAGGCGACGCAGGTGGGTCGCTCGCTTCCGGTCGTGGACGTGCGAACCTCGTCCGTGTCACCTTGGAGACAACCCCTCGAGGAGGTGCAGCACCGTGGAACAGGAAGACCGAACCGATATGGCTGAGTCCTGCCCGGACTGTCACGCTCTGGTGACTGACCTTGATGCGCACAAGCGATGGCACTCCCGCCTGGTCGCGGACCTCGCGAACGCCGTCGAGAACGAGATCAAACGCACGTCCGCAGCCGGCTGAAGGGCGCCCCCTGAGAGGCCGACCCGGCGTCAGGACGCTCTCGGTCTGCGGCGCCGCGACTCACTGCTGGAGCACTGAGGCTAGACGGTGCTCGAGTCTTGTCCGGGCAAGCTGGTCGCTGACGTCGCGTCCCACGTCTCGCCAGGGTTGAACGACCTTCGACGGGTCGGGCAGGTACCCGACGACGTCCATGACGTCCCAGTACCTCTGGGCGCATGCGTCGTCCTCGACTCCGTCTGAGAGGTCCCGGTAGGCCGAGGCGAACTGGTCGGCCGTGTCGATGCCGTGCAGCATCGCGAGGTACGTCGTCGTGTGTGCGACGTCGAGTCCTGCGGGACCCCAGGATGTCTCGACCCAGTCCACGACGCCGCTCACCTCATCGCCCTCCCAGAGGATGTTCCCCAGGTGGAAGTCGCGGTGGAGGAAGGTGCCTCTGTACGTCGGAGGTGGCTGCTCGAGCTCCTCGAAGGCCTGCTTCCAGAGACCAGGACGCTGTGACCACTCGGGGACCACCCGCTTGGCCGGGGGAGCCCAGGACTGGTAGGCCCGCGGCCTCGTCCGACCTGGATCATGGTGGTGGATGTCGATCAGCAGGCGCGCAAGACCCAGCAAGAGGTCGTCGTCGGCGCGGGTCAGCTCGAGTGAGCCGGGGAGCCAAGACATCAGGTGCGCGGGTGCCCCGGCGCAGGCGCCGTCCGGGTCCACGGCGAGGCTCATGGGCGCGGGGATCCTCGTACCCGCCAGCTGTCGCTGTACCTCGGACTCCCGACAGAGCATCGCCGGTGCGTGCGTGCGCCAAGGCTCCTTGGTCATCAGGCGCAAGACAGCACGCTCGCCGTCACCTGCCGTCAGCCCGAGCATGGTCGAGGTCCATCCACCGCTCAGTCCTCGGACATCTCGAACCCGGCGGCTCCAGACGTCTTCGGCCCACGAAACCGCAGTACGCATCCCCTCGTTCACCGTGTGATTCTCACAGACCCGTTCCGATCCTCACTCCCTTCTCGCCGGCCATCGGCGGGGGACCGGCGGTGAGGCTCTGCCTGTGCTTCTGGACGGCTGCGACGGCGAGGGTCACCCTGTGCTCATGGACGTTCGTTTCGTGGACGCGTCCGGAGCGCAGATTCACGACAGCGACGACGTCGTCGAGCTGCTCTGCCGCGACGACGGCTTCGTCTGGGTGGACGTGCCGTCCTGGGACGACCAGGTCGAAGGTTTCCTGGCGGGGCTGGGCTGCCACCCCCTCGTCGTCGCGTCCTGTCGGCAGCGCAACCATCTCCCCACCGTGCACGCCTACTCCGACCACTACTTCGTCACCATGCACAGGCCACTGCTCGGTGACGCAGGCCACGTGCACCTTCTGGAGCTCGACATCGTCGTCGCGCCGCGCTACCTGGTGACGATGCACGGGCCGCTCAACCCGGCGGTCGACCCGCAGGAGGCGCTCACCGAGACCTCCGCGGTGCTACGCCGGATCACTTCCGGCCGCTTCGTCCCGGGATCGCCGGCCGAGGTGGCCTACGCCATCGGGTCCGCGGTCGCACGACAGCAACGGGCGCTGATCGGTGACGTCGCGGAGAAGATTCCCGCACTCGAGCAGCAGGTGATGGCACCTCAGCTCAAGGAGCCGGAGGCGCTGCTCGAGCGGATGTTCCTTGTCAGACACGAGCTGATCACCGCGCGCACCATGGCGGCGCAGACCCAGGACATCTATGCGCGGATCACCTCGCTGGACCGGTTCGTCGACGAGGCGGACCGAGCCTTCGCGCGCGACCTGGCCGACCAGTTCGCGCGGGTCCAGTCGATCGGGGACGGGGAGTGGCACTTCATGTACGCCGTGATCGAGCTCTACCAGACCCGGGTCAACACCAAGATGACCGTCGCGATGGAGCGGCTCGCGGTGATCGCGGCCGTCACCCTTCCGGTCACGGCGATCGCCTCCGTCTATGGCATGAACGTGATCGTCAACCGCACCACGCACTACACGCAGCTCGTCGTCGTACTCCTCGTCATGGTGACGATCAGCTTCCTGCTTCTGCGGTGGGCTCGGAAGCAGGGCTGGTGGTGAGGCCGGCCGCGGCCTTGACTCGCCTTCTTGACCGGGGCGGCGACCGGTCGCGTACCGTCGTCGGCATGACGCCGGAGGAGATCGCCGACCTCGCGCACCTGCGCCGGGCGCGGGACCTCATGGACCGCGACTACGCGCAGCCCCTCGACGTCCCGGCGATGGCGCGCGCCGCGCTCATGTCGCCCGGCGCACTTCTCGCGCAGGTTCCGTGCGGCGTACGGCGAGACGCCCTACTCCTACCTCATGACGCGACGCATCGAGCGCGCGAAGGCACTTCTGCGCGAGGGGATGTCGGTCACCGACACCTGCGTCGCCGTCGGTTGCACGTCGCTCGGCTCGTTCAGCTCGCGGTTCACCGAGATCGTCGGCGAGACGCCGTCGCAGTACCGTGCGCGGGACCACCGCGACCTCGAGATCGTGCCTTCGTGCGTGAGCAAGGTCGCGACGCGACCGCGGCGTACCAGGGTCACGGTCTGAGACGCCGCCGACCTGCACCGGCCCGGCACCGAGCAGGATCGGAGAAGCGCGCGACGGGTCGGTTGACCTACGGTCGTCGCATGGCAGTCACCGTGTCCGCAATGTTCATCCCCGTCCACGACCCCGACGCCGCGCTCGGCTTCTACCGCGACGCGCTCGGCCTCGAGGTCCGCACCGACGTCGCGTCCGACGGCTTCCGCTGGGTCACCGTCGGCGCCCCGGGGCAGGACGTCGACATCGTCCTGTTCCAGCCGCACGGCGGTCGCTCACAGGTCGAAGGCGATGCCCTCCTGTCGCTGGTGACCCAGGGGTCGCTGCAGGCAGCGATCTTCCGCTCCGACGACCTCGACGTCACGTTCGAGAAGGTCCGGGCGTCCGGCGCCGAGGTGCTCCAGGAGCCGGCGTCGCAGCCCTGGGGGGCGCGCGACTGCGCGTTCCGCGACCCCGCGGGCAACCTCGTTCGGATCGCGCAGGCCTGACCCTCGTCCGCTGGGAGCGCCGCACCAGCTGCCGCTTCTCTGACCGGCACGGGGGATGCCGAGGAGCTGCGGTCGGCTCAGACGTACTGCTCGAGGCTGGTTAGATCGAGCCAGGCGACGCCCACGGAGACCGCGAAGGCGGCCCCGCCTCACAGATGGAGACACGATGAGCATGGCCACGAGGACGGAGACGCAGTCGGCTGCGCTGCAGGTTGCCGACGGCCACGATCTGATCCGGGTGCACGGCGCGCGCGTGAACAACCTCAAGGACGTGAGCGTCGAGATCCCCAAGCGCCGGCTGACGGTGTTCACCGGCGTCTCCGGCTCGGGCAAGAGCTCGCTGGTGTTCGACACGATCGCCGCGGAGTCGCAGCGGCTGATCAACGAGACCTACAGCGCCTTCGTGCAGGGCTTCATGCCGACGCTGTCACGGCCCGAGGTCGACCTGCTCGAAGGCCTGACGACGGCGATCATCGTCGACCAGGAGCGGATGGGCGCCAACCCGCGCTCCACCGTCGGCACGGCCACCGACGCCAACGCGATGCTGCGCATCCTGTTCAGCCGGCTCGGGGAGCCGCACATCGGCTCGCCCAACGCGTACTCCTTCAACATGCCCACGGTGAAGGCCAGCGGCGCCATCACCGTCGAGCGCGGCAACAAGACCAAGGCGGAGAAGGCGACGTTCCACCGCCTCGGCGGCATGTGCCCGCGCTGCGAGGGCATGGGCAACGTCAGCGACATCGACCTGTCCGCGCTGTACGACGACAGCCTGTCGCTCAACGAGGGCGCGCTCACCATCCCCGGGTACAGCATGGACGGCTGGTACGGCCGCATCTTCCGCGGCTGCGGCTTCTTCGACCCGGACAAGCCGATCAGCAAGTACACCAAGAAGGAGCTCCACGACCTGCTCTACAAGGAACCGACCAAGATCAAGGTCGAGGGGATCAACCTGACCTACGAGGGACTGATCCCGAGGATCCAGAAGTCGATGCTGTCCAAGGACGTCGACGCGCTGCAACCGCACATCCGCGCCTTCGTCGAGCGGGCGGTGACCTTCCAGACCTGCCCGGAGTGCGACGGGACCCGGCTCAGCCCGGAGGCCCGCTCGTCGAAGATCAACGGGAAGAACATCGCCGACGTCTGCGCGATGCAGATCAGCGACCTGGCCGAGTGGCTCCGCGGCCTCGACGAGCCGTCGGTGGCCCCGCTGCTCGCCGGGCTGCAGCACCTCCTCGACTCGTTCGCGGAGATCGGGTTGGGCTACCTCTCGCTCGACCGGCCGGCGGGCACCCTGTCGGGCGGCGAGGCGCAGCGCACCAAGATGATCCGGCATCTCGGCTCGTCGCTCACCGACGTCACCTACGTCTTCGACGAGCCCACGATCGGCCTGCACCCCCACGACATCGCGCGGATGAACCAGCTGCTGCTGCAGTTGCGCGACAAGGGCAACACCGTGCTCGTCGTCGAGCACAAGCCGGAGACCATCACGATCGCCGACCACGTCGTCGACCTCGGCCCCGGCGCCGGCACCGGCGGCGGCACCGTCTGCTTCGAGGGCACCGTGGACGGGCTGCGGAGGAGCGACACCACGACCGGCCACCACCTCGACGACCGGGCGTCGCTGAAGCCGTCGGTGCGTACGTCGACCGCGGTGCTCGAGATTCGCGGCGCCGACACCAACAACCTTCGCGACGTGGACGTCGACATCCCGCTCGGGGTGCTCTGCGTGCTCACGGGCGTCGCCGGCTCCGGCAAGAGCTCGCTGATCCACGGCTCGGTCGCCGACCGCGACGGCGTGGTGGTGATCGACCAGGGTGCGATCCGGGGTTCGCGACGCAGCAACCCGGCGACGTACACCGGACTGCTCGAGCCGATCCGCAAGGCGTTCGCGAAGGCCAACGGCGTGAAGCCGGCGCTGTTCAGCTCCAACTCCGAGGGCGCCTGCCCCACCTGCAACGGCGCCGGCGTCATCTACACCGACCTCGGCGTGATGGCGACCGTCGAGTCCACCTGCGAGGAGTGCGAGGGGAAGCGGTTCCAGGCCGTGGTGCTGGAGTACACGCTGGGCGGCCGGAACATCGCCGAGGTGCTCGCGATGTCGGTGACCGAGGCCGAGGAGTTCTTCGGTGCCGGCGACGCCAAGACGCCGGCCGCGCACAAGATCCTCGACCGACTGGCCGACGTCGGGCTCGGCTACCTCCAGCCTCGGCCAGCCGCTCACGACGCTGTCCGGCGGCGAGCGGCAGCGGCTCAAGCTGGCCACCCAGATGGCCGAGAAGGGCGACGTCTACGTCCTCGACGAGCCGACCACCGGCCTCCACCTCGCCGACGTCGAGCAGCTGCTCGGCCTGCTCGACCGGCTCGTCGACTCCGGCAAGTCGGTCATCGTCATCGAGCACCACCAGGCGGTCATGGCGCACGCCGACTGGATCATCGACCTCGGCCCGGGCGCCGGCCACGACGGCGGCCGGATCGTCTTCGAGGGCACACCCGCCGACATCGTCGCCGCCCGCTCCACCCTCACCGGCGAGCACCTCGCGGCCTACGTCGGCACCTGACCGAGGCGCTCGCGGACACCGTGAGAACGTGCCAGGGCTCCGCAAGCGGCAGTTGAGGCGCTCGGCGCTGTCCCCGCGGGCCAAGTCTCGGCGAGAGGTTCCCGGGCGTTCTCGGTTTCTGCCACTTTGGTTCCTTGATGACGATCCGGGTCCGGCACAGTGGCTGCGGGGTCTCCATGAATCCCAGCTCGTGACGCCGACGTCCGACTCCGAATCGTGCCGTCCGCGAACCTGTGCTCGGGTACGTTGAGGTTGAGCGGGTCCTGCGGCGGCTGAGGAGAGGTCATGGAGCGATTCACTCCTCGGACGATGACCCTCCACAGCCACCAGCTCTCCTACCTGGACAGCGGCACCGGCCCGGTGGTGCTCTTCATCCACGGGATCCTTGGCTCCCACCGCAACTGGGACCACCTGATCGACCGCCTGGATGACAACCACCGGGTGATCGTGCCGGACCTGTTCGGACACGGGCATTCGGCCAAGCCGATGGGCGACTACTCACTTGGCGCCCACGCCGCGACCTTGCGCGACCTGCTGGATCGCCTGGACATCGAGCGGGTCACCCTCGTCGGGCACTCCCTCGGCGGTGGGATCGCGATGGAGTTCTACTACCTGTTCCCCGAGCGGGTCGAGCGCCTGGTCCTCGTCGCGAGTGGCGGGCTGGGCCGGGAGGTCAACCGGGTGCTGAGGTCGGCGACCCTGCCCGGGGCCGAATGGGTGCTGCCCGTCATCGCCTCGGGCTTTGTGCGGACGGGCGCCGAGACAGCTGGGCGGGTCCTGTCGAAGGTGGGCTGGAAGCCCGGTTCGGACATCACCGCGATCTGGCAGGGCTTCACGTCCCTCGCCGACGGAGAGAGCCGGCGCGCCTTCCTGGCCACGACCCGGTCCGTCATCGACCCTG
Organism: uncultured Actinomycetota bacterium; assembly: GCA_963700955.1. Classification (GTDB taxonomy): domain Bacteria; phylum Actinomycetota; class Actinomycetes; order Propionibacteriales; family Nocardioidaceae; genus Nocardioides_C. The sequence goes on from CAVOZH010000008.1 coordinate 149,628, forward strand.
GAGGTCAGAGCGTCAGCGCGCATGACTACCTGCCCGAGGCGCTGCCGATCCCGACACTCATCGTCTGGGGCTCCCGGGATCGGATGATCCCGGCGTGGCACGCGATCAGGGCGCAGCAGTCGATCCCGGGGTGCCGTGTCGAGCTGTTCGAGGGCGCCGGCCACTTTCCGCACCTCGACGAACCGGACCGATTCGCCGAGATGCTGCGGGACTTCATCGCGACGACCCATCGGGAGGAGCCCCCCAGCGCGTCCGAGGCATGACTCTGCACGGGATCAGGCGTCGATCAGCCGAGCGCCGCGCGCAGGTACTGCTTGGGCCAGTCGACGCCGTCGCCCACCGGCACCCCGAGCTCGTGTGCGGCCCGAAGGGCCCAGTGCGGGTCCCGCAGCATCGCTCGGGCCAGCAGCACCACGTCGGCGGCTCCGTCGGCAAGGAGCTCCTCGGCCTGCTTGGCCTCGGTGACCAGGCCGACCGCGCCGGTGGGGATAGCGGCCTCTTGCCGGATCCGCCGCGCGAACGGCACCTGGTAGCCCGGTTCGACCGGGATGTCCGCAAGCGCGTTCCCTCCGCTGGACACGTCGACCAGATCCACCTGGGCATCACGCAGCAGTCGGGCGAGCGCCACCGAGTCGTCGGGCGTCCACCCGCCCTCGACCCAGTCGGTGGCGGAGACGCGCACCAGCACCGGAGTGGAGGTTGGTACGGCGGATCGCACCGCATCGACTACCCGGAGCAGGAGGCGTACCCGGTTGTCGAAGGACCCGCCGTACTCGTCGTCGCGCTGGTTCGACAGCGGTGAGAGGAACTGGTGGAGCAGGTAGCCGTGGGCTGAGTGGATCTCGAGTACGTCGAACCCGGCCGAGAGCGCTCGCCCGGCGGCCAGCGCGAAGTCCTCGACCACCTGGTCGATCTCACCGACGGTCAGCTCGCGGGGCGTGGCCAGTCCAGGAAACGCCACGGCCGACGGGCCGACCGTCTCCCAGCCACCTTCATCGACGGGCACCGACCCACGTCCCTCGAACGGTGGGCGCGTCGACGCCTTACGGCCGGCGTGCGCGAGCTGCATCCCGGCTGTGGCGCCCTGGCCGTGCAGGAAGTCCACGATCCGCGCCCAGGCCTCGCGCTGCTCGTCGTTCCAGATGCCGGTGTCGGCCGAGGAGATCCGGCCCTCGGGCGAGACGGCGGTGGCCTCCGTGAGCACCAGCCCCGCTCCACCGCGGGCGAAGGACCCGAGGTGCACCAGGTGCCAGTCGTTCGGGACGCCGTCGACGGCGGAGTACTGGCACATGGGCGCCACCCACACACGGTTGCGAACCGTGGTGCCACGGAGCTGGACAGGGCTGAACAGGTACGTCATATCCAGCAGAACGCCGCGCCGTCTTCGGACATTCCACCCTCGGTCCCGACGGAGGCCTCCGTCTACCGCCGGGCTCCGTGTGGGTGCACGACTGCCACCGGACTGTGTGCGTGCTCGACCAGCGCGGTGCTCACGGAGCGGAGCAGGATGGCCCGGGCGGCCCCCATCATCCGCCCTCCGACGACCACCAGCCGGGCGGTGTCCGAGGCCTCGATGAGCGCCTCGGCGGGGTCGGCTGTCCGGTGGATCTCGCGAAACTCCACGTCGGGGTACTGCTCGGGAAGGCCCGCGATGGTCTCCGCGACGGACAGCTCCTCATCCTCGGTCATCCCGCGTTCCTCGCCCTCGGTCAGCAGCGCGAGGACGGACGAGCCTCGCGACAGCCTCTCCCACGAGCCATGCACGATGACCAACGGCAGGGCGGTGAGGGCGGCGTACTCGAACGCGAAACCGGCGGCGTCCCTCGACGCGGCCGTCCCGTCCACGCCGAGCACCACATGCTCGTGGTCGAGCAGCGCGGCAGAGTCCTGGGTGCGAGTGGGACGGGCGACCACGACCGGGCAGGTGGCATGACGGGTCACTGCCAGGCTCACCGATCCGAAGAGCCGCCTGAACGCCTCTTCACGACGGGAACCGACAACGAGCAGCGCAGCCTCGTGGGCTTTCTCCAGGAGGACGCTCACGGGCTCTCCCACGTCCACGGCCCCCGTGGCCGACAGTTCGGGGTGGCGCTTGACCGCCCGCTCGACGGCGGCTTCGATGATCAGGCGACCCGCTTCGAGAGCGGTTCGCTCTGCCTCGAGCAGGTCGTGGGCGTTCGGGCGGACCCCCACGAACCCTGTGCCGTGCACCGCGAGAAGGCGACGGCCGGTCATCGCGGCATAGTCCGACGCCCAGTCGACGGCGCGGTCACTGTCTTGAGACCCGCTCACGCCGACGACCACCGGGCCGAGTGCTGCAGTTGCATCCATGTTCCCAGAGTCGGGGCACAGGCTCGAACCGTCCAGAGGCCGCCGACTCGTCGAAGCGAGGACTTTGGACCTCCCGCCACGTCTACGGCAGCGGCTCCGGGTACCTCGAGCGAGGGCTGCCCTTCGGCGGAACGCCGTGATCCGGTCATGTCGTCGCAATGTGCCGGTCACCCCGGCCGGGGACCCTCGGGAGGGCCAGGAGACTCCTTCGAGGGGACTGATCGTGCGCCTCCAACTTCCAGTTGCCAGCAGCCCGACAACGACCAAGCCCGGCCGGATCGCCAACGTGGCGCACCGAGGCGCGAGCGCCGAAGCCGCGGAGAACACCATCGCCGCGATACGCCGAGCGATCGACCTCGGCGCGGACATGGTCGAGCTCGACGTCCAGCGCTCGAAGGACGGCGCGCTGGTCCTGCTGCACGACACCACGCTCACCCGGACCACGAACGCCCGAGACGTCTTTCCAGGGCGCTGGCCTTGGAGGGTAAGTGACTTCACCCACCAGGAGCTGATCCGGCTCGACGCCGGGTCGTGGAAGTCAGCCCGCTTCGCCGGCGAGCAGATCCCCACGCTCACCGAGGCGATCGAGGTGATCAGCCGGAGCCGTGCGGGTCTGCTGCTGGAGCTGAAGGCTCCCAAGCTCTACCCGGGCATCGTGTCCGACGTGGTCAGCGCGATGCGAGAGGTCCCCGGCTACGTGGAGTCGGCGGTGGCGGCAGGACGGGTCGTCGTCCAGTCGTTCGACTTCGCCGCGATGAAGGACCACAAGACCCAAGCGCCGGCGGTCCCTGTCGGCCTGCTCGGGACGCCCGCCCGGGGGAACCTTCCGGTGCTCGGCACGTGGGCCGACCAGGTGAACCCGAGTCACTTCTCCGCGGACAAGGCGTACGTCGACGAAGTCCACCGCCTGGGCATGGAGTGCCTCGTGTGGACGGTCAACCGGGGGCCGGCGATGAAGCGTGCCCTCCGCATGGGAGTCGACGGCGTGATCACGAACCGGCCCGACTGTCTCGGCCGGGTGCTGGCCGGACGAGCGCACGCGACCGTCTAGGGCACCCGGCAGGACGCGGTCAGGATCCGACGGAGCTCGACCGAGCAGGTCCGTGATGGCCGTGAGGAAGGGGGCTCTCGTGGCCGACGGCGGCGAGCACGCTCGGCAGGATCGCCTTGGCGGTGCGGCGATAGCCGGCGCTCGAGGGGTGGAACCTGTCCACCGCGAACATCTCCTCCGGCTGGGCGAGGAAGAAAGGCCCGACGACCTCCGCGAGGGACACCGACCGTGCACCCAGCTCGGTCGCGACCTCGCGCTGCGCAGCAGCCAGCTGTCGTGACGCGATCCTGCCGAGTGTGCGAAGCGGCTGGGGGACCGCGGTGAGGGCGCCCAGGTCCGGACACGTCCCCACGACCACCTCGGTGCCTCGTTCCCGCAGAGCGCGCACGGCCTCGGCGAGATGCAGCTTCGAGACGGACGTCTTCACACGGTGCGTGACGTCGTTGCCACCCACCACGATCACGGCGACGTCGGCCGAGTAGCCCCCTGGGAGGGCGGCGAGCTGCGCACGCAACATCGAGCTCTCCGAGCCGACATGTGCTGCCGTGTGCAGCCGGACCGATCGGTGGGTGCGCTCGGCGAGCCGTTTCGCCAGCTGAGCCCCGAGCGTGTGCTTGGGCCGGTCGGCGCCCAGTCCGGCCGCGATGGAGTCGCCGAGCAGCAGCAGCTCGATCGGGTCGCCGTACTTCTTCTTGTAGACCTTGTCTGCCATGTGGGCGTCTTCTCCGAGCGGCTTGCCGATCACTCGACGCGCCGTCTTGGCCTGGAGGCGGAACAGCTGTCGGAGCACGAGCGCCGAGACGGTGACACCGCCGACCCACGCCACACCCGTCGCGGCGAGCCGGCGCGAGAGGATCGGCGTGGACGGTGGCCCTTCCTCTCGGCGGCTCGCGATCACGTCGGCTCCAGCAGGCCGTCCAGCCGGAGCCGGGGCTGACCCGGGAGCGGGCCTGCCGAAGGGCCCGGGACGTGTTGAGCCTCCGGCACAGGGTGAGTCGACGGGGTGCTCTGCGTGCCGCGTCCGACCCCGCGGAACGTCCATCCGGCCTGACGCCAGCGGTCCTGGTCGAGCCGGTTCCTGCCGTCGACGATGCGCCGGGTTCGTACCAGCTCGCCGGCTCGATGCGGATCGATCTGCAGGAACTCCGGCCAGTCGGTCAGGTGGAGAACGATGTCGGCTCCGGTCAAGGCGGTGTCGACGCTCGCGACGTAGGTAAGTGCGGGGAACACCGCCCGCGCGTTGTTGCTCGCCTCCGGGTCGTAGACCCTCACCTCGGCGCCGTGCAGGTGCAGCTGCCCGGCGACGTGCAGGGCGGGAGAGTCGCGGACGTCGTCGGAGAGCGGCTTGAACGCCGCCCCGAGGACAGCGACGCGACGCCCCCGCAAGCTCGAGCCGCAGAGCTCGTTCGCGAGGTCGACCGTTCTCCGGCGCGCCTGGAGGTTGATGGCGTCCACCTCCTGGAGGAGAGCAGCCACAGAGGGCGCACCGAGCTCGGTCGCTCGAGCGGCGAACGCCCGGATGTCCTTGGGGAGACACCCGCCGCCGAAACCGACTCCTGCATCGAGGAACCGGCGGCCTATCCGGCTGTCGTCGCCCAGGATGTCCGCGAGAGCCACGACGTCGGCACCAGAGCGGTCGCTGACCTCGGCCATCGCGTTGATGAAGGAGATCTTCGTGGCCAGGAAGGCGTTGGCGGCGACCTTGGCGAGCTCGGCAGTCGCTACGTCGGTGACGTGCACGCGCACCCCGGCCGTGATCGGTCTCTCGTAGATCCGACGCAAGGTCGTCTCCGCGTCGGGTGTCTTGATCCCGAACACCAGGCGGTCGGGACTCAAGGTGTCCTGGACGCCATGCCCCTCGCGGAGGAACTCAGGGTTCCAGGCAACGTCCGCGCTGACCCCCTGCGGGAGGAGCTCGGCGACCTCGGCGGCCAGCCTGTCCGCCGTACCGACGGGCACCGTCGACTTGCCGATGATCAGGCAGTCCCGGGTGACGTTCTCCGCGAGCCCGCGGACCACCGCGGACACCGCACCCAGATCGGCGGCCAGCCCCGAACGCGACTGGGGCGTGCCGACACAGATGAAGTGCACGTCCGCGAAGTCGGCCGCATCGCGCAGGTCGGTGGTGAACCGGAGCCGACCGGAGCGGACGTGACGAGCGACCAGGTCCTCGAGTCCGGGCTCGGAGAACGGGACGGCGCCACTGGAGAGCATGGTGACCTTCTCGCGGTCGTTGTCGACTCCGAGCACGTCGAAGCCGAGCTCGGCCAGGCACGCCGCGTGGGTTGCGCCGAGGTATCCGGTGCCGATGACGCTGATGCGCATGTTCATGACGACAGACCAACAGTCACGCCTGAAAGCCTCGTGCCGTCCGGGAAGATGTCCGGTGTCCGAGTGATGTACAGCGGGTCCGCCGAGCGAGCGAGCGTTCCGCGCACCGTTCACTCGGGTTCACCCGGCCGTCGCCGATGATCGGCAGCAGCTCCCCGGCGTGTGCGCGTGGGTCGTGAGGCATCTGCGCCGAGGTCCTCAGGCTGAGGTCGCGGCGAGGTCCTGGGGGCCGCAGGATGCCCGGAGGTGCAGGTCGAGCATCGCCGCGATGGTCCGTTCCCAGGAGAACTGCTCGGCCCTTCGGCGTGCACCTGCCCGTCGTACTTCCGGGGGGAGGTCTGCCAGGCGCAGCACGGCGTCCGCGAGTGCCTCGGGCTCCGGCTCCGCCCAGGCCCCCGACCAGCCGTCGACGAGCTCACGCGCGCCGCCCACGTCCGAGGTGACGACCGGGGTGCCGGAAGCGAGTGCCTCGAGCACCGCGAGCCCGAAGGTCTCGCCGGGGCACACCGACAACGCGACGTCCGCACAACCGATCAGGTCGCTGAGCGTGCGCCGGCTCGAGACATGCCCGTGGAAGGCGACCGGTGCGTCGCCCGCGATCTCCTCGAGCTCGACCCGGTGCGGTCCGTCGCCGTAGACGTCGAGCCGCACGGCGACGCCCCGTTCGTGCAGCGCCACGGCAGTGGCGACCGCGAGGTGCGGACTCTTCTCCCGTGACAGCCGACCGACGTGGACCAGTCGCAAGGGGCCGGGGCTGGCGGGGGAGACCGGAGGTGGCCGGAAGGTCTCGAGGTCGACCCCCAAGGCGATCTGGTGGACCGGCGTACCCGCATCAGCGGCGAGAGAGGCGAACTCATGTCTCGCGAACGACGAGGTCACGACGATCCTGTCGAACTGACGGACCAGGATCCGGTTCAGCGCGGTCACCGGGGGAGCGACGCCGGCCCATCCGGTCCGCAACGCGAGCATCGCGTCGAGTCGTTCGTGGGAGAAGAGCAGCGACGCCACCCCGTTCCTCCGCGCCCACCGGGTGACCGGTAGCAGCGTGGACTTGTCGGAGAACTCCAACGACGTGGGACGGTACTCCTCGAGTGCGGCGATGACCCGCCACGGCTCGACGATGAGGCGGTAGCCGCCGCCGACTCGAGGCGAACGCAGCTGGATGACGTCACCTGAGTCGGTGGACGCGATGGCGTCGCGCGGCCCCGGGATGACCAGGAGCCGCTGCGCGCCCGCCGCGACGTAACCCTTTCCCAGGGCGTTGACGGCGGTCTTCATGCCGCCGGTCGAGGGGCCGACGAAGTTCGCGAGCTGGGCGATTCTCACCAGGTCAGGCCGCCACGTCGTCGGCGCGGTCGAGGACAGCCGCGTAGTGAACCGCGACGAGCTCGTCGACCACGTCTGCCCAGCTCCGGTTGCGCACGCACGCCAGAGCCTCGCCGGCCAGCGACGCCCGAAGTCCGGAGTCGCCGACCAGCGTCGCGACCGCACGGCGCAGTGACCTCCTGTCCGCCGGGTCGTACAGAAGGCCTGTCTGCCCGTGGTCGACCAGGTCGAGCGGGCCGCCGGCCGCCGGGGCGACGACCGGGACGCCGCTGGCTTGTGCCTCCTGGACCGTCTGGCAGAAGGTCTCGGCCTCACCGGTGTGCACGAACACGTCCAGGGAGGCGAAGGCCTGAGCGAGCTCCTGCCCGCGCAGCATGCCCGTGAACTTCGCTTCAGGCAGGCGTCTCTCGAGCGAGCCCCGCGACGGCCCGTCGCCGATGACGACCAGTCGAGTTCCCGGGATACGTGCGACCTCCTCGAGACGGCGCACCTGCTTCTCCGGCGCCAGCCTGCCGACGTAGCCGACCACCACGTGGTCGGACCGCCGGCGGGCCCAGTGGTGGTGCAGCTCCGCATTGCGAAGCGCTGGGTCGAACAGGTCCAAGGACACACCTCGGCGCCAGACATGCAGGTTGGTGACGCCGAGCCTGTCGAGCTGGGCGTACGACGAGGTCGACGGCACGAGCGTCCTGGTCGAGCGGCGGTGGATACGACCGACCCACCGCGCCACGGCGGCCTCGGCGCGGATGCCGTACTGACGTGCGAAACCTCCGATGTCGGTCTGGTAGATCGCGACCGTCGGAATGCCGAGCCGTCGTGCGGCGCGCAGGCCCACCGCGCCGAGCATGATCGGGGAGGCGAGATGGACGACGTCGGGCCGGAACTCCGCCATCGCGCGCTCGACTCCCGCGTCGGGGAGGCCGAGCGAGAAGGAGCTGTAGCCGGGGAGTGCCATCGAGCGGACGCGAACCACCCGGACGCTGCGGTAGCTGGTCAGCCCGGGACCGGGAGCGATGATCAGGGGTTCATGACCGGTCTCGAGGAGACGGTCGACCGTGTGGCGAACGGTGTTGGTGACGCCGTTGACCTGCGGGAAGAAGGACTCGGTCACGATGACGACTCGCATGTCTCCACGCTGGATGCGGGCGATGAACGCTCGGTGTCGCGACAGTCGGTGTTGGGTGAAGTCCACGGGGCGTTCTTCTCGCGAGCTCAGGCCACATGACGAACGCCCCGCGGGCCTGCTCCCTTCGAGAGCAACCGCGAGGCGTTCGTCCCCCTGCTTGTGGAAGTGGAGCGGCTAGACGCCGACCGAGTCCTGCTCGTCGAGCTCGTCGGTGTCCCAGTCATGCCCGTCGCGGTTCTCGGTGCGGTCCACCTTCGTGACGGACAAGAAGACCACCAGCGCCAGGATGATGCCGAGGAAGATGAAGCTGGTCCCGGTGGTGCCGAGCCCGAAGCCGCCGCTCCCGGATGGCTGCGACATCCCGTCCCCGATCGACGCACCGAGCGGCCGGGTCAGGATGTAGGCGGCCCAGAACGCGAACACGGCGTTGAGCTTCAGCCCGAGGTGGGCGAAGGTGATGAGCGCGATCAACGCCGCCACGATGCCGACCGTGGGCCAGTAGCCCATGCCGAGCTTCTCGTCGAAGAGGTCGCCGGCGGACGTGCCGAGGGCGAAGGTGAAGAGAATCGCCAGCCAGTAGAACGCCTCTCGCCGGGTCGTCACGATCGAGTGGATGGACAGTGTCCGCTCGGTGGCGTACCAGGCGGCGAACGTGATCGCCAGCAGGGCCGCGAACAAGATCGTCGTGGTCTCGAGAGGCACTCCCAGGTCGTCGGCGAGCTTGTCGCTGATCAGGGTGCCGACAACGCTGATCAGGACCACCGACAGCCAGTAGATCCCCGGCACGTACCTGCGTGCGCGGAACTGGAAGACCAGGGCGACGACCAGCGCAGCGGTCGTGACCAGGGAGGTGTTGTCCAGACCGAAGCCGAGGGTCTCGTTGAGGTAGTCCGCGGCCGTCTCACCGACCGTGGTGCAGACGATCTTGATGATCCAGAAGTAGAGGGTGACCTCCGGGACCTTGTTGAGCATGGTCCGCAGCTGACTGTCGTCTGGGTTCGGGCGCACGTCGCTCGTCATGTCACAGAGCGTGCACGCAACTACCTGCAAACAACCTGAAAGCGTCACGCCCCCGGCAGATCGAGTACGAACCGCCCGTGGTCGCTGCCTTCGGCGCGAGCCAGGCCCCCGACGGAGTGGGCCAGCCGCCGCGCCAGTGCGAGTCCGAGGCCCGCCCCGTCTTCGGTCGACGTCTGCCCCGGGAAGAAGATCAGCTCGTGCTCCTCCTCGGGCACGCCCTCACCGTCGTCCTCGACGACCAGCAGCACTCTTCCCGGCAACGCCTGGGCTTCGAGGGTGACCGCGGTGCGCGCGTGGCGGACCCCGTTGTCGACGATCGGGGAGAGCGCGGCGGCCACCACGGCCTGTGGGGCCGCGACGGTGAGCGTGCCGCTAGCGGGAAGGACCGTCACGGAGACGCCTTCCCTTGGCAGGGCGCGGCGGCTCACTTCTTCGAGTACCGCGTTCGCAGCGCACTCCTGGTCGGCCGTTCGGGCAGATCTCGCGACCGCGAGGATGGTCGCGATGGAGCGGTTCATCCGTTCGGTGGCCTCGACGATGGCGGCCATCGACTGCCGTACTGAAGGTGTGAGCTGCGGCTCGAGCAGGGCGAGCTGCGCCTCGGAGCGGATCACTGTGAGCGGGGTGCGCAGCTCGTGGGCGACCTCGTCGGTCAGCCGACGCTCGCTCAGGATGGCCTGCGCGATTCGGTCCAGCATGCGATCGAGGGTCTGCGCGAGCTCGGAGAGCTCGTCGTGCGGCGGTCCCAGCTGGAACCGTCCGGAGAGGTCGTGCTCCCGCCAGTCGTCAGCCCGTCGAGCCATCCGGCGTACCTGGCGGAGGGAGTAGGTCGCGGCGATCCAGGAGGCGACGCCTGCGCCGAGAACGATGAGCGCTCCGAGCGTGAGTGACAGCCACAGTCCTCGCCGCTTCGAAGACTCGTAGGGCGTCAGGTCGACGCCCGCGATGACCACAGCGACAACCGGTCCTCGTCCCTGGGCGCGGACCGGCGTCGCGAGGAGGCGGTACCGGCCGGCGACGATGCGCGACTGCTCTTGCGTTGCGTGGCTCATTGCCGTCACGGACGGCGCCAGCCGGGGCGAGGGGGCGTTCCCGTCGACGCGCCTGCCATCCAGGTCGTAGATCCAGAGGTTCTGGTCGAGAGAGTTGGAGGGCACCTCGAGCACCCGCACATGATCCGGAGTGCCGCGCACGGTCGTCGCCGCGGCGTCGGCGCGATCGCGCACCACGTCGAGCGTCTCGGTCCGAGTGACGCGGGCCAGGAGCAGCTGTACGCCGATCACCAACGTCGCCACGGCCAGGAGCGCGGCGAGGGTCGTCGTCGCGACAAGTCGCGCCCTGAGCGTGAGCGGTCTCATCGCCAGGCGTACCCGACGCCCCGGACCGTCTGGATCGACTGCGCGAAGTCTCCGAGCTCGTCGACCTTCCGGCGCAGTCGGCGGATGTAGGAGTCCAGCGTGTTGTCCTGCACGATCGCGCCCATCGGCCAGCCGGCGGCAACGAGGGCCTGTCGCCGGACGACCTGTCCGGGACTGCCGAGGAGCCTGGCCAGCAGGCGGAACTCTGTCGGCGTCAGCGCGACGCTCTGCGTACCGAAGCTGACGGCGTGGCGTGACGGGTCCAGTCGAGGCGTCTGCTCAGCTGTGTCCCGTGGCGTGTTCCTGCGTGCCAGGGCTGCGATCCGGACCAGGAGCTCCGGAAGCTCGAACGGCTTGGTGAGGTAGTCGTCGGCACCCGACTCGAACCCCGCGACCTTGTCGTGCACGGCGTCGAGCGCGGTCAGCATGAGCACCGGCGCCGACAGGCCGTTCGCACGCAAGGCGAGGCACACGTCGCGGCCATCGGAGTCCGGCAGGCCTATGTCGAGGATGACCACGTCGGGAGCCGCCGACCCGAAAGTCAGGAGAGCCTCGCTGCCGGTGCGCGCGAGCACCACGTCATGGCCGGCTGACCTGATCGCACGGGTGAGCACGGATCGCAGCGCGGGGTCGTCCTCGCACACCGCTACGGTCGACACGGCCTCCACGATAGCCAGGCCGTTGCGGCTGGGTCCGTGGGCGGCTCTCCGCCGTACAACTGCGTGAGCGTTTCGGGACCACTTGGAGGGTTCGCCCGCTTCTGCGTGGCCGCGCCGGGGCCGGTCGGCCCTGTTCGTGCGCGGCGGACGGTGCTAAAGGTGTAGACGTAGGGGTGCTGTGGACGACAGGAGGTGCCGAATGTCGACGTCACCGGTTGTGCCGGGGCACGACCACCACGAGGAGGAACAGGTCGAGTCGTCGACCGAGCTCGGGGACCGCGCCTACCGGCATGCGTTGCTGTCGCTGTGGTGGTTCCTGGTGTCGTTCCTGCTGGCGTTGGTCGCCTTCTCCATCATCTGGAAGGCCGTGGGCTACACCACCATCTGGGCCACCCAGTACCCACTCGGCAAGTACTCGCCTGCTGGATGGTCCGCCCGGGGGATCTGGGTGCTCCTCACCGCGCTGTACGTATGGCCGCTGTTCGTCGTTCTCCACTACGCCAGGAAGGCGCGCAGCCTGGGCCGGGGTGGATGGCCGCTTCCGGTGATCCTCGCCAGCGTTCTGGCGGCTTTCATGCCGTTGCTGAACTTCGCCCTTCTCGTCGGCTGACGACGTCCATCTGGGTGTAGCCGCCGAACGGCTCACAGGGCTCGAACCCTTCGCTCGCGTACATCGCCCGCGCCGGTGCAAACGCTGTGGTCGACCCGGTCTCGAGAGCGTGTACATCGTGACGGGGGCTGTGCGAGCTGGCGAACTCCACGTGACGCTCGAGGAGCGTGCGGACATCCTCGGCGCGCGGGTCGTCTATCGCTATCTCGGCCTCGAGCACCGCAGAACCCTACGTCCCTGCGACGGTGCGCTACTCGCATAGGCGAGATCTCGCCGCCGTACTCATCCCCGGCGGGTGATGCCCCCGGGGTTTGGCCCGACCAGACTGGCAGTTTCCGCAAAGCCCGGTCAGGGAGGCTCGAGATGGCCAAGCAAGAGAAGGACACCCTCTACGTGATCGCTGCGGCGTACGACAACGTCGACGACGCAGTCGCGGACTACGAAGGGGTCAAGGCGCTGTACCGAGAGGTGCGGACCTCGCACGACTTCGACGCGTCCGTCATCGCCAAGGACGAGGACGGCAAGGTCCACATCGTCAAGAAGCACGAGCAACCGACCCGGCACGGCGCGGCGGTCGGGCTCGGCTGGGGCCTGGCCGTTGGCGTTGCCGCGGCTCTGTTCCCGCCTGTGGGCATCGGCATCGCCGCTGCCGGCGCGGGCGGTGCGGCCATCGGCGGCGTGGCCGGTCACGCGAGTGGTGGGATGTCGCGGGGCGACCTCAAGGAGCTCGGCGAGACCCTCGACGCAGGTCAGGCCGGCCTGATCGTGGTCTACGAGACCAACCTCGCCGACCAGGTCGCCGCGAACATCAAGGCCGCCAACCGCATCGTCTCCAAGGCGACCGACATGGCTGCCGACCAGCTCGCGGAGGACATGAAGAAGGCCGAGCAGACCGCTCGGATCCCGGAGCAGGCGACCAGGACGTCGGAACCGTCGACGGCGAAGACCTCGACGTGAGACGAGGTACGCCGGGGCTATGCCGTTGAAAGGAGAACGGGCCACCAGTCGGCGTACCGCAACCGCCTATGCAGCCCGGTTCCGGACTGCTCCGATGAGGCCATGGTGATGACAGGAGGCAGGGGAGTAGACAGGTCTGGGGAGCGGGGGCCTCCTTTGCCAGGCGTACAGCTTCTCGGTCTGAAGGCCCCGCGCGAGCGGGAGGCTGGCAGCCACCGATTTCGCGGGGTCCAGATGGAGGCGAGTATGCCTATCCGAAGAACGCGCACCGTTCTCGTCGTACTGATCGCCCTCTTGGCGTCGGTGCTGATCGGGACCGCACCCGCCGCGCAGGCCAAGTCGGCCCCGGCGTCCAAGACCTGGAAAGTCTGGGTCGGCTCGGAGTCCAGGAACCTGGCGATCCAGGGCATGAAGTTCCTACCGGGCTCCATCACCGTCAACGCCGGCGACAGCGTCGCCTGGCTCGCCAACTCGGCTGAGATCCACACCGTGACGTTCTTCAAGGGAGGGCACCCGCGCAAGAAGCTGCCGGAGTTCGACCCCAGTAAGAAGAGGCAGCTGACGCAGCTCGGCGGCCACGTCTACAACACCTCGACGTACTTCAACTCAGGCATCATGACCACGGTGCGCACCGGCGGCGACGCCGGCCCGCTGCCCCCCGTTCCGCACTACCAGAAGTACACGCTGAAGTTCCCGCACCGCGGAACGTTCACCTACTACTGCCTGGTGCACGGCGTCATGATGGCCGGGACGATCAAGGTCCAGCCCAAGGGCTCGCGATACCCGTTCACCCAGGCCCAGTACACCGCGCAGGCACAGGCGAAGGCGCGGGCGCTGCTGGCCCAGGGGCGGCACCTGCGGCGTGTGACTGAGGACATGGCCGGCCCGCGCAGGGTGATGGCCGGCAACGACGACGGTGCCGTGATGCTCATGCGCTTCATCAACAGGACGGTCCGTGTGCACGTCGGGCAGACAGTGACGTGGAAGAGCCCCGGCATGCTGGCTCCGCACACGGTGACGTTCGGTCACGAGCCGCCGCCTCCAGCGCTGTTCGGCCCCTCCGGTCACCCGCGCAACTACGGGGGCGGGAACCTGAACTCAGGGATCATCCCGCCGGGCGGCACGTTCCGGGTCACCTTCAAGAAGGCGGGCACGTACCGCTACATATGCGCTCTTCACGACGTTCTCGGCATGAAGGGGAGAGTGATCGTCGAACCCTGACCTTCGCCCTGATCGACAAGACGCGAGGCCGTGGTGATCCGGACGGGGTCGCCGCGGCCTCGGCCGTCACAGGGCGGACACAGCGCGGAGGTCGGTCACGCGATGAAGCGGGGTTCCTCACCCTCGGGCTGGGCGGCGCGAAGCTTCGCGAGCACCTGCTTGATCTGCGCGACTGTGTCGGCCTCGCCATGACCGAAGGCCCGCAGGTACGCCTGCATCGCGTGACGGGCCATCTCGAGTTCTTCGTCGGTGAGATGGATCGTGTTCATACCTTCACTGTAGGTCGCCTCCGCGGTCTCCGAGGAGGCAAACATCCACGAGGTCGAAGGACGTTCGGCTCTGGGTGTACGCCGCCGCGAGCCGCACGGTGAGTGTTGTGCTGATCGACGACCAGATGCCTCGTTGGGAGCGGAGAGTCCTCAAGGCGCGGATCGTGGAGGCTCCGCCGGATGTCACGTACGACGCGATCCGAGCCGTGAACTTCTTCGACTCGCCGGTGATCGCGCTTCCGAACCGAACGCGGACGGGCTTCGACCGCGTCTGGTCGCGCAGTTCCCCTGCCCACACCCAGCCGGTGAGCTTTGGCTTCGACCAGCTGTTGGAGGAGGACGGCGGTTTCCACCTGGTCGCTGAGGAACCGGGCCGAGAGCTCGTTCTCGGCTTCATCGGGCGTTGGTGGGAGCGCGGCTACGGTCGGGTCTCTTGGGCCCCCGAGCAGTTCCGGCACTTCGACGGTCCGGGATACGCCGTGGGTGCTTGGGGGTTCAGCGTGTTCGGCTACGGGGCCGATACATCGGTGCTGGTCACCGATGTGCGTGTTCGCTGCACCGATGAGGCGGCGCGTCGCCGGTTCCGGGCGTACTGGACGGTCGTCGGTCCGTTCGTCACTGCGATGGCGCGACCGGTGCTCGGACTGGTCGCCCGAGAGGCTGAGCGCGGCTCGAATCCGCGCGCTGCGAATGGTGAGCGCTAGACGAGCCGTCCGGTCGAACATGTGTTCGACACTTGTGTCATCCTGAAGGTGTGGCGGGTGGGATGCGCAGGAGTCGGGGCGGCGGCCTCACGATGGCCGAACGGGTCGCGAGGTCCCAGCGCCCGGAGGAGGAGTGTCCGGCCCGGCACTGCTGGGTGATGGACAGCGTGGACGGCTCCGGGGTGAAGCGTGCCGCGCTCCTGGTTGCCTGGCGGCGCTCCGTGTCCGGTGACGCCTGGGAGGGGCGTGTCGTCTACCTGGCGAAGCTCCGAGCAGGGGAGTCGTGGGCGCTTGTCGAGGAGTGGGTTCCTGCGGCGTGCCTCGCGCCTGACTGACCTTGGTCGCCAGGAGTTCACAATGGATTCCCAAGAGGGGGAACCGGTCGCGTCGTACGCTGATGAGACAAGGCCTTCCCTGGACCCCGGTGGCTTTGCCGGGACTGGACGGAGCACGGAATGGCCCCACTCGAACGAGACCCCGCAAGCCTGCTGAGCCTCGGCGTCATGGCGCGGTCGCTCAAGGAGAACGAGCGCCGACTGCCGCTGCACCCGCGCCACCTCCGCCGTATTCCCGATGACCTCCGGGAGAGCATCTACCTCGAACATGGCTACGGAGAGCGCTTCGGCTTGTCCGACGACGAGCTGAAGGGCTGGGTCGCCGGCTTCAGAAGCCGCGAGCAGCTCGTCGAGGAGTGCGACGTCATCCTGCAGCCGAAGCCGATGCTCAGCGACATCGCGCAGATGCGCGTCGGGCAGGTGCTGTGGGGTTGGCCGCACTGCGTCCAGGACGAGAAGCTCACGCAGCTCGCCATCGACAACCGGCTCACGCTCATCGCGTTCGAGGCGATGAACCACTGGCACGGCGACGGCTCCTTCAGCCTGCACGTGTTCCACAAGAACAACGAGCTCGCCGGCTACTGCTCGGTGCTTCACGCCATGCAGCTCGCAGGAGCCACCGGCGACTACGGACGGCGGCTGCACGCCGTGGTCATCGGTTTCGGCGCGACCGCCCGCGGTGCGGTGACGGCGCTCAACGCCTTGGGCGTCCACGACGTCGACGTCCTCACCCACCGCGATGTGGCGGCGGTGGCCGCACCCATCCACTCCGCCCGGTTGGTCCACTTCGACGAGGGGACCACGGAGCTAGCGAGCCACGCCGTGACCGAGAACGGCACGGTGCCGGTGGCAGGTTTCCTCGCGGAGCACGACATCATCGTCAACTGCGTGCTCCAGGACACGGATGCCCCGCTCATGTTCATGACCGACGACGACCTGGCGCAGATGACGCCGGGAACCCTGGTCGTCGACGTCTCCTGCGACGAGGCCATGGGGTTCAGCTGGGCGCGACCCACGACGTTCGCCGACCCCACCTTCGTGGTCGGGGACAACGTGCTCTACTACGCCGTCGACCACAGCCCGTCGTACCTGTGGAACTCCTCGACGTGGGAGAACAGCGAAGCGCTGCTTCCCTTCCTCCGCACGGTCCTCGGCGGCAGTGACGCCTGGGACAAGGACCCCACCATTCGTCGGGCGATCGAGATCCGCGACGGGGTCATCCAGAACCCCGCCATCCTGTCCTTCCAGGCCCGCGACCCCAAGCACCCGCACTGGCCCCTGGCGACGTAGCCGAGCTCCAGCCGATCGGGTTACTGCGGGGTGCGGCGGGGTACCGCACCGGTGTCATCGGTTCGAATGCCACGGCGTGACCTGAGGAGGACCCATGCCATCCGCCGATCGCACTTCTGGAGCCGCTCCGCTGTCATCGATGCGCCGCGTCATCGCGGCGAGTCTGATGGGGACCTCGCTGGAGTGGTACGACTTCTTCATCTACGGCACGGCAGCTGCCCTGGTGTTCAACAAGCTGTTCTTTCCGAGCTTCGAGCCGTTGGTAGGCACACTGCTCGCCTTCGCGACCTACGCCGTGGGATTCGTGGCGAGACCGTTGGGCGGAGTGGTGTTCGGCCACTACGGGGACAAGCTGGGTCGAAAGAACGTACTGGTGGTGACCCTGCTGTTGATGGGGCTCGCCACCTTCGCGATCGGGCTGATGCCGACGTACGCCACGATCGGTGTCTGGGCGCCCATCCTGCTGGTTGGGCTGCGCTTCGTTCAGGGGCTCGGCCTCGGCGGCGAGTGGGGCGGCGCCGTCCTGATGACGCTGGAGTCGGGCGACGCGAAGCGGCGGGGGCTCAACGCCAGCTGGCCGCAGGTGGGAGTGCCGATCGGGCTGCTGCTGGCCAACGGCGTCCTGTCGCTGATGGGGGCAGTCACCTCCGACGCCGCCTTCCAGTCGTGGGGTTGGCGGGTGCCGTTCCTGCTCAGCGGCGTGCTGATCCTCGTCGGGCTGTGGATCCGACTGACGATCGCGGAGAGCCCGCTGTTCCGTGAGGTGGAGACAACCGACAGAAAGGCGAATGCGCCGATTGTGGACGTGCTTCGG
Organism: uncultured Actinomycetota bacterium; assembly: GCA_963700955.1. Classification (GTDB taxonomy): domain Bacteria; phylum Actinomycetota; class Actinomycetes; order Propionibacteriales; family Nocardioidaceae; genus Nocardioides_C. The sequence goes on from CAVOZH010000008.1 coordinate 167,030, forward strand.
CTGTACCCGAAGAGAGTGGCGCTTGCCGTCGGCGCCAGGGTCGGGGTCGATGTCGCCTTCTACTCGTTCGTCCTGTTCATCACCACCTACGTCGTCACGTATCTGGGGCTGCCGGAGGGCTACGCGTTGAACGCCGTCCTCATCGCGGCGGCCTGCCAGGTCTTGTTGATCCCGTGGTTCGGTGCCTTGTCCGATCGGTTCGGGCGGCGCCCGGTCTACCTGTCCGGGGCCATAGGTGCCGCGGCGTGGATCTTCGTGTTCTTCGCGATGCTCGACACCGGCAGCGCCGTCCTCATCGTCCTCGCGACAGTGGTCGCGCTCTTCTTCCACGCGGCCATGTACGGCCCCCAGGCGTCGTTCATCGCCGAGATGTTCCCGACGAAGGTGCGGTACAGCGGAGCGTCGATGGGCTACCAGCTGGCGGGCATCCTGGGCGGTGCCATCGCCCCGATCATCTCCGTGGCACTGCTCGACCGCTTCGACACGTCCATCGTGGTGTCGCTCTACGTGGTCGCGATGCTGGCAGTCTCGGCGATCTGCGTCTTCATCGCTCCGGAGACCTCACGGATCGACCTGCATGCCGACTCTGCCGGGGAAGAGAGGGAGACGGCGGAGGCCAGGCGTTCTCACTGACGGGAGCGCCCGACCGCGCCGCGAGGCTGGGTGAGGGCCTGCGAGGGCGGCAGGACGGACGTGCAGATGCGGGCCAGCTCGGACTCGTGCTCGTCCAGCCACGCCAGGCGTCGCTGTTCCAGCGCGATCTTGGCGTGGTCGTTGTCCGACAGCGGCTCTCCCGACGCAGCTCGCTGCATGCGGCCCAGGACCCGCTTGAGCCGCTTCGCCTCCAGGAGTAGCGGGAGCGCGGCCGCCTCCGCGGGCAGGAGGGAAACCTCGCTGGTGTACGCCGTGAGGAGTGTCTGCACCCTTGGGAGGTCGACTCGTAGCTTGTTGTCCGGGTCGCCCGATGAGGTGTAGATCTTCCCCACGTCGTGCGTGGCCACGGCCAGGTCCATCACGCGTACGTCGGGGCGGGCACTGTCGAAGTCCAGCAGCCCCACGACCCGGTCGTCGCGGAAGAGCAGGCTGCCCCGCCGCGCGCCGCCGTGGATCACCGCGCGGGGAAGGTCGGGGGCCAGCCCGGCGAGCGCTTGCACCACACGGTCGGCTGCTTCGCTCAGCGGCTCGGGGAGGCCCGTCGCACCGGCCCGGTCCTGCAGCTCCCTCAGGATCGCCGGTGGACCGCTCCCGCTGTCGAGGTCCTCGGTGAGTCGGTGGTAGCGGGCAATGCTCTCGCCGAGCCGGCGAAGGTGCACCTGCGACGTGTCGTCGTACCTCTGGCCGTCGATCGCCCGGGTGACCGTCCAGAGCCGGGTGTCGACGAGCGCGTGGTCCTCCCCGGAGGAGGTCCGGACCGGCACCGGGGCGGGCAGTCCCCGGCGGGCGAGGAGCCGTTGCAGCTCGAGCTGGGCGACGAGCTCGGCTCGGGACTTCCCCCGATGGGACCGGCGCAGGAAGAACGCCCCGTCGCCCGCGGTCAGCCGGTAGTGCTCGTTCTTGCCCCCCGGCACAGGCACCAGGTCGACCCAGCCGCCGAGCGGCCACAGACCGGCGAGGGCGATCAACGGAAGTGGCCGCCCGGTCCGGTCGAGGAGACTGAGGACCTGCGAGCTCATGCGAGCGCCGACCCGTCGACGATGCGGTCGAACTCCGCCCGATACCGCAGGTAGGTCGGGTCCCGGTCGACGTTCTCGGAGTCGACGTCACCGGACTTCACCTGCCTGGACAGGCTGTGCATGACGTACCTGGCCCAGTGGAACTGCAGGTTGGTCAGGCTCTCGGACCCGGCCACCTCCCGGTAGGCGGCCAGGAAGCTGCGACATGCCTCGTCGGCACGATGAGCGTGCCCGGTGGCGACATAGGTGCCGCTGCGGAGGTGGTGCAGGAACTCCGCGACGTCGCGCGCGGGATCGCCAGGGGCGCTTCGGTCCAGGTCGATCACCGTGGTCGTGCCAGGGGAGATGAAGACGTGGATCGGGCGGTACTGGCCGTGTGTCTGTGTCACTGCTCGGTCCGAGGAGGAGTAGGTGAGCTCGTCCAGGGCGGCGAGCATCTCGAGCCCGACGCGGAGGTAGCCCGGCCGCTCGGCGGTCGTCTTCGAGAGCCGCTTCGCCAGGCTGGTCAGCTCGCCGGTGACCAGCAGGGACTGGGGTGGGCCCACCCTGAGGTCGGCATGATGGAAGGTGCCGAGCCACCGTCCTGCCTCGGCGGTCGCGGCGGCGAGCTGCGCCGACGGCCCCCCGATCAGGTCCGCGACCGCGCGGCCCGGCGCCGCGCGACAGAGCATCACCTTCTGGTCCGCGTCCCACGAGAGAGGTTCGACTGTCTGGTAGCGCCGGCCCTCTCCGAATCCGGTCAGGCGGAACACCTGGAGCTTCGCGTAGACGTCAGGACCGTCTGTGTAGGGAAAGGCCTTCGCGTAGACAGGTGTGCCGTCATCGAGCGCGATCCGGACGGTGGCCGCACCGCTCCCGTCGAGCTGGATGACCTCCGTCTTCCAAGGACCTTTGGTTGACGCATCCGCGTCGAGCCGCGGGCGCACGAAGTCCTCGAGGTACGGCTCGGAGCAGATGGTCTCCATCCGCGCGAGCTGTTCCACCTTCACACGTCGCGACTCTGCGTGGGCGTGCTGTCGCGTGTCAGACATGGTTCCCTCCAAGGGGGCGGGGTCGGGGGTTGCGTCGCACCCCCTCAGGGGCCGGGTGGGGCTGCGGCGCGGGTGAGGTCGGGCGCGTGTTCTTTCAGCCAGCGGCTCTGCGTGGCTTCGGTCGCGATCGTCCGGATGAGCTTCTGGGCGCGTTGGGTCTCGCTGCCCGGGACCAGGGTGGACTTCGTCAGGAAGTTCTCGCACTTCTTGCTGACCGTGAGCAGGCGCCGGGCTCGAAGAGCGGTCGCCAACATCATCAGGTCCGCCGTGGTGGCGTCGAACTCGGCGCCGTACTGCTGGAGGAAGCAGGTCACCCGGCGGAGCTCCAGCCCGAGCACCCTCCGCCGGGATGGGGAGGGCGAGCAGAACACCCAGACCGCGGTGGCCAGGTCGAGGGTCAACAGGTCGTGCGCGGCCCGGTCGAAGTCGACGACGCCGCTGAGGCGGTCATCCTGCAACAGCACCGAGGTGGGCCCGTAGGACCCGTGCGTGATGAGGTAGGTCAGCTCGGGCAGCCGTTCTGTGAGCTGGTCGTGGACGAGGAGCATCTCGGAGCGCAGCCAACCGACGTCGCGCTGTACCTCGGTCCGCTCCGCGGGAGGCAGCACCGGCTCCATGATGGAGAGCGCGAGCTGCAGATGCTCCTGCGCCTGCGCGTCGATCATCGCCAGGGAGGAGGACTGCTCAGCCTCCTGGTCGGCGGGTAGCTCCCCGACAAGCCGGTGGAACCACCCGAGCCCCCGGGCGGCGGTGGGCAGGTGCTCGGGTGCTTCCCACTCGTACGTCGCACCCGGCAACCGTTTCGTCACCATGTGGTGCACACCGTCGAGCGTCACGCTGAGGGTCCCGGTCCGGGTCGGCACGACCACCGGCGCCGGGTAGCCCTGCTCGCGGAGGTAGCTGATCAGCGCCTGCTCGAACCGAAGTCCTTGAGCGGTCTTGAGGACATGGGAGCGACGGACCACGACGTCGCCGAAGCCCGTCTCGACGTGCCAGCTCTCGTTGGACGTTCCTGACTCCGTGCGCCGCCATGCCCCCCACGGGCCGAGGTCGTACTCCTTCTCGAGACGTCCCAGAAGGGCGACCTCGTCGAAGGCCACCTTGGGACGCCTGCCCCCAGTCCGCAGCTGGGAGGTGCGAAGGACGCCATCCTCCGTCGATGCGGTCTCTACCGGCTCGATCACGTCCGGCTTGTATTCGGTCATCTCGCTCTACCCCTCGTCGGCGATTCGTGGCTTACGTGCAACATGCAGCCCTCGGCGCGCTGCGCGGCTACCTCCTGGTCTGGTCGTGGGTTCAGTCGATGGTCCGAGGCCCTGGAGCTGGCAGAGCTCGGCGTACAGACCGCCCTCTGCCAGCAGGGTCTCGTGGTCCCCGCGCTCGATGATGACGCCGCCGTCGAGGACGACGATCTCGTCCGCTGTCATGGCGGCCGCCATCCGGTGGGTGATCAGGATGACCGTGCGGCCGGTGCTCACCCGCTCGAGAGAGTCGAGGACAGCCCGCTCGGACCAGGCGTCCAGCCCTGTCGTCGGTTCGTCCAGGATCAACACCGGGGACCCGTGGAGAACGGCTCTGGCAAGAGCGATCCGCTGTCGTTGTCCCCCTGACAACGACGCTCCTCGCTCGGCGAGGACGGTGTCGTAGCCGTCCGGCAGGTTCACGATGAACTCGTGCGCGAGCGCGACCCGCGCGGCCGCCTCGATCTCCTCGGTGGAGGCAGTCGGGCGCGCGTAAGCGATGTTCTCGCGCACGCTGGCGCGGAACAGCAGTGCCTCCTGCAGCACGAGTCCGACATGAGCGTGGAGGCTCTCGCTCGTGATGTCGCGGATGTCGGTGTCGTCGAAGAGCACCCTTCCGACCGAAGGGTCGTGAAGCCGGCACAGCAGTGCGGCGATGGTGGACTTGCCCGCCCCGGTGGGTCCCACCACCGCGACGGTCTGGCCGACCGGAACCGTCAGGTCGACGTGCTTGAGGACAGGATGGCGTGCCACATAGGCGAACGTGACGGACTCGAGCGCCACCGAGCGCGAGGGCTCAGGCGCGGGTCGGGCCCAGGGAGTGTCGACGATCGTCGGCTCGCGCTCGAGGATGTCGGCGATGCGGGCGGCGCGCACTCCTGCGCGGGCGAACTGTGCGGGGAGCTTGGACAGGGTCCGGGTGGGGCCGAAGAAGTCGCGCAGGTAGCTGGTGAAGATGATCAGGTCACCTGGCGTGAGGGCGCCGGACATGACCCGCCGGGCGCCGAGCCAGACGAGTCCTGCGGTGGCTACCGCGACCACCATGTCCAGGCTCAGGGAGAAGACCGAGGTGGTCCGGGTCGCCTTGAGGATCGCCCCCATCGACTCGCGCGCCATGGAGCTGAAGCGGTCGGCCTCGTGACGTTCCCGCCCCAGAGACTTGACCAGCTTGATGGCGGTCAGCGACTCCTGCGCCGCTGCGGCCAGGTTGCCCTCCACCTCCCGGGAGCGTTCCTCCACGGCGCGGATCCGAGCGCGGAAGCTGCTCACCGTCGCCACGAGCGCCGGCATCGTCAGCAGCACTCCCAGACTGAGCTGCCAGTCCATGGCCATCAGCACGGTGGCCATGCCGACCAGGGTCAGGATGCTTCCCATCGCGGTGACCACGGTGTCGGTGAGCAGGCTGCGCACCTTGTCCACGTCCGCGGAGAGCCGAGTGGTCAGCTCTCCGGTCGGAGTGCTCTGGTGGAAGGTGAGCGACAGCTGTTGCAGGTGCGAGTACAGCGCTGTTCGGATGTCGATCGAGATCCGTTCGCCGACGACGGTCAACACGTAGTCGCGCAGCAGTGAGACGAGCGAGTCGAGTATCGCAATCCCCACGATGGCCAGCACGATCAGCAACAGGATCTTGTCGATGTCGTCGCCGTCGTAGTCCTCGGGGAGCAGCACCGAGTCGAACAGGTACTTGAGCGGCCACGGCTTGAGGATGCTGACACCGGTGGACACGATGGCCAGTACGACGGCCAGGAGGTACCCGGGCCAGACCGGCCGGATGAAGCGACCGAAGGTATGCACTATCGCTCGGGGGCGCATAGGTGGCGGTGACGCCGTCCTGACCTGTCTCATGGACGGGCTCCGGCGAGGAGGTGGCGTTCCCATGCGTCGAGCCACGTGGGCACGAACGACGTCTCGGGCACGGGGCGGACGACGACCCTGTAGTACAGGACCTCCGCGAACGTGCGCGCGACGTAGCCGGGGGTCGACTGCACCGCACCAGGGCTCCCGCCGGAGGCGACGTACTCGTCCAGGAAGGACGCAACCCACGACGAGGTGACCCCCAGGTGGCCGTGCAGCGCCGCTCCCATGGTCTCTATCTGGCCGACGAAGTGACCGAGGTCGCGAGCTGCCGGGGCCGAGGCTGCGCGGTCGAAGTCGATCACCACCACCCGCGAAGGGTCCAGGTGCACGTTCTTCGGCTGGAAGTCCCCGTGGGTCACGACCGGTGGGTCGGTGGCCGCCTCCGCGACCCTGCGCAGCGTGGCATCGACGAGCTCGGAGATCCGGCCGGCGACAGCGGGAAGCGCGCTTGCCAGCGCCGGGCCGTACTCTGCCAGCTTCACACTCTCGAAGTCAGTCGGCAGCGCTCGCAGGCCGACGCCTGGCGCGGCATGCAACCGGGTCAGCCAGCGAGCGACCCTGCGGACGGTCGGCGTCGCGGTCGCAACGTCGCCGCGCAGCAGCTCGTAGAGCGTCTGCGGAGGCGCCTCCTCCTGGGCGAGCAGGCGGCGGGCGGGATCGTAGCCGTAGGGCTGTGGAACATGGAGCGCCGCTCCGTCGAAGCCGACCTCGCGAAGACGGCGCAGCAACCACCAGGCCTGCTCACCGCCGCCCTTGAGGAAGCCCTTGCCGACCACGGCAAGGGGGGAGCGGCGGCCCGCCTCGGACTCGACGGTGAGATCCCAGCGCACAACCGGCCGGCTCTCCGAGGCATGGACGACTGCGGTCCGGTCGACGCTGACGCAGCGCACCGGAAGGGCGCCGAGCGGGGGCGGGCTCTCGAGCAGCGCGGCTGCCGTTGCGTGCCGTCGTGCACGGCGGGCGGCGTGCGTCGGCGGGGGGTCGTTCAGGCGGCTGCTCACGATCTCACCCCCGCATCCAGGTCTTGGGCGGTCGGGAAGCGGTCGAGTACCTCACGTCCCCGCTGTATGAGCAGCTGGGCCGCCTCGTCGTCGAGGTCCCCCACGCCGAGAAGCAGGTGGAACACAGAGCTCGTGGAACGCAGCCGGACCACGACGCCGTGCCCGACTCCGGCCGGAGGGGCCCGCCATTGCGTCGGCTCCTCCGCGGCCAGCGCGACCCATGCCGCCAAGGGGCCGTTGCGGACGCCGCGCCAGGTCCGGCCACCGATCCGACGTACGCCGCTGCGTCCGTTGCGCAGCAGGGTCAGGTAGTCGGGGGAGAGGCAGACGTCCACCGCGAGGCCGGAGAGGCCGTCGGGGAGCTCGTACCTGACCAGCATCGCGGCGCTGTCCGCGTCGAGCAGCAGCCGCTTCCGGGCGCCGCGCAGGAAGCTGTCCTCCTCGACGTCCACCAGGTCGACCAGCGCGGCGTCGTCCGTGGCGGCGAGCGTCGCGTCGTACCTGTCGTGTGCGAAACCGGCGTCGGCGAGGGCGCCGGGATGGTTGGCGGGTTCGTCCATGTACCGGTTCACCGACTCCTGCCAGTTCCAGTCGTCGGAGGGGTTGCCGATCATCAGCGCCCCGCCGGAGGGGGACCGGGTGGCCAGCTGGACGAGCCGGCCGCCGTTGTGAGGAGTGAGCAGGGCCATGAGGTGGTCGTTGGCGAGCACGACCTCGGCTTCGCCGTCGCCGTCGACGTCCGTCAGCTCGGCGTACGCCGGACGGCGGGGACCACCGAGCCATCGGGCGGCCGCGACGATCGCCGAGGACGACCGCGCGTGGCTCGCGAGCGCTTTGGACCACGGTGCCAGCGGTCGGTCCGGGGCCGCGGTGTCCCGCCACGCGGTCTCGTAGGACGAGGCGAGCAGGTGTTTCCACGCCAGCGCGAGCAGTCCCGGTGCTGCGGCGTCCTGCTCCGCTGCTTCGACAGCGCGTCGTGCCTGGTCAAGGTGACTGCGGGACCGTACCCATTCGGGGTCGGTGGCCCAGCCGCGGTAGTCCTCGCCGGCACCCCACTGCTGGGACAGCTCGACGAACGTGCCGGCCTCCAGGGAGCGCTCCGCCGCCGGACGTCGCCGCTGCGCCAGCCAATCGCCCAGCAGCACCGGGACCAGCTTCGGCTGGGACACGAGCCAGCGCAGGAGGGTCTCGTAGCGGTTCAACCCGTCCGACCGCCACGGTCCCAACCCCGCTGTCTTCTCCAGATCGTCGGCGTAGACGAGGATCGCGTCGTCGCCGGGGGCGAGCGTGAGGTCCGTCAACCGGGTGAGGCTCCGCCAGTGCTCCTGGTCCTGCGGCGGGAGCCAGTAGCGCAGCCGCGTCGACATCGGCACCACCTCGAGCCCGCGACTCCCGCGGATCCGGTACGGCCGTAGCGCATCGGCGGGGGGTTGGCTCGCGGGGTCGGCGAGGTCGAACAGCTCCCGGTCGCTACCGGTGTACCTGCCTCCGGTCGGGTAGAGCAGGCGGTCGTCGAGGAGCACGTAGCGGTACCCGCCGTTGGGCAGCTCCGGGTTGGTCAGCACGTCGGGGACCCTCTCCGGGTCCCAGATCCGCTCCGGGACCCAGCATCCCTTCAGCTCCCCCGGAGCGCAGCCGAGATGCTGCTCGTACAGGTCGAAGGCCTCCTCGAGCTGGCGACGGTTGAACCTGGGGTCGAAGGCGGTGAGAACGTTCTCGGAGTAGGTGCCCCCGATCAGGTCGAGCAGGCCGGCGGCGTGCATGTCCCGCACGAGCTCGAGGAACCACGGGTGGTGCCAGGCCGCGGCCTCGATGAGCGTCCCGGACAGGTGCAGGCTGGCGGGCACCCGATAGCGCTTGTGCAGCTGGAGCAGCGAGGCGTAACCGTGCACGAGCGAGCTGATGCCCTCGCGGTCGCGATAGCCGTCGGTGATGAGGTACTGGTTCGCGTGGTGCACGAGTGCCAGCGGGACTGGGATGTCGTAGGTCGTCCGTCCTGGCAGCTTCGTGGGGGCCGGCCTGCGACTGGCGCGAGCCGGCGCGCCGTTGGAAGGCGTGACGTCGTGCCGTCTCTGGCGAGGTACGCGAGGTGCAGGGCGCGAGCGGCTGCGCATCGCGGTGCGGTACAGCGACACGTACTCCTGCGCCGGCGCCCGCCAGGAGAAGTCCGCGGACATGGCACGTCGCTGCAGCTCGTGCCACTCGGGGGAGCGGTGGTACACCGACAGGCCCCGGTCGACCGCCTCCATCAACGATGCGACCCGTCGATGGCGGAAGACGAAGCCGAGCCCGCGCTCGGAGTCGGCGGTGTAGTCCGTGACGGTGTCCACCATGCCGCCGGTCTGACGTACGACGGGGATGGTGCCGTACCTGAGGGCGATCAGCGGGGTCAGCCCGCAAGGCTCGAACCTCGACGGAGCAAGGAAGTAGTCGGCCCCCGCGTAGATGCTGCGAGCCAGCCCCTCGTCAGAGCTCGGGTGGTACGCGACGCTGCCTGGACTCCGCTGCCCCGCGGTCATGAGCTCACGCCGGTAGCGGCGCTCGCCCTCCCCGGCGATCACCACCTGTGCACCCCTGGCCAGGATGTCGTCGAGGGCTGACCGGACCAGTCCTACCCCCTTCTGCGGGACGAGCCGGGCGACCATCCCGAAGAGAGGGCGGCGTGGGTTCGTCTCGAGGCCGCTGGCGGCCTGGAGGTCACGCTTGTTGATCTGCTTGCCGAGTATGAACGACTCGTCGTACTGCTTGGCGATCCACGGGTCTGCGGCGGGTGTGAACTCGGTGTAGTCGACGCCGTTGAGGATGCCCCGTGCGTCCGTCGCGCGTGACCGCAGCAGCGCGTCCATGCCGGCGCCGTGCTCAGGAGTGAGGATCTCGGCCATGTACTGGGGGCTGACCGTGCTCACCTGATCGGCGAACGCGACCCCGCGCGCGAGCAGGTTGCCCGCGGGCGGCAGGCCGATCGTCAGGTCGACCGAGGCCCCCACGTGGCCCTGATAGGCGATGTTGTGGATGGTGAAGACCACCGCGCACCGTTCCAGCTCAGCTGCGTGAGGGCCCTGTCGCACCTCCTGGGAGATCAGCCCGCAGTGCCAGTCGTTCCCGTGGATCACGTCGGGTCGCCAGTCCGGATGGGTGGCGAGCGCGGCGACTGCCTTGGAGAAGAGCACGAAGGGCAGCACGTCCTCTTCGTGGTAGCTGTAGGGAACCTCCCTCTCGAACCACCCTGTGCACCCCACGGTGTACACGTCGACGCCGTCGCGGTGTGCCAGGTGGGACACGTGCACCTTCTCCACGACGGTGCCCATCCGCACGTCCAAAGTCATGACCTGCGTGCCCGAGAGGCCGGGGTAGGCAGGCATGACGACGCGGACCTCGTGGCCGAGCCTCGCGAGCTCCTTGGGGAGGGCATGGCTGACGTCCGCCAGGCCGCCGACCTTGACGAACGGGTAACACTCCACGGTCGCGAACAGGATTCGACCGTGCCAGTCCTCGGCGTGCTCGGGCACCGCCGGGTGGGCACCCACAGGCAGTTGTTCGCTCATGGCGAGTGGGTTACGAGCCCCGATGACGACGCCCGTGGAAACGCAGTGAACTCATGTCTCCCCCAGCTTGAAGAGGCGTACTCCGCCACGTTCACACGTTGTTCACCCAAAGGCCATCACCTGCCGTCAGGGGATTGTGCCCACCCGAAGGGGCTAGTTCCCGGCGCTCTGAGTCTGCCGAGTCGCATCTCGGCAGCGCCTGGGTGTGCGCCGGCGGGGACGGCGTCGGAGCAGCCACGCCTTGCACTTCGCGACTATCTCTAGCAAACTACTAGACATAAGGTTCATTGCGACGCAAACCACTGCGAATGAGCTCGACGGGTCGAAACCCGCCCGCCCGACCGCGGACAGCTCTGAGAGGACGTCATGCCACTGAAGTTCCACTGGTTCCTCCCTACGAACGGCGACAGCCGGTACGTCGTCGGCGGCGGTCACGGCGTCACGACCGGCCGCGCGGGCGGCGACCGACCGGCCAACCTGCCCTACCTCGGCCAGATCGCCAGGAGCGCGGAGCAGCTCGGCTTCGACGCCGCCCTCACGCCGACGGGAGCGTGGTGCGAGGACGCGTGGCTGACCACCGCCATGCTGAGCAGCGTCTCGGAGCGGCTGAGGTACCTCGTCGCGTTCCGGCCGGGGCTCACGTCGCCCACGCTCGCGGCGCAGATGGCCGGCACCTTCCAGAACCTCTCCGGCGGCAGGCTGCTGCTCAACGTGGTCGTCGGGGGCGAGAGCCACGAGCAGCGGGCGTACGGCGACTTCCTCGACAAGGAAGGGCGCTATGCCCGGTGCGCCGAGTTCCTGCACATCGTGCGGTCGCTGTGGGCAGGCGAGACGGTCGACTTCCACGGCGAGCACCTCCAGGTCGAGGGCGCGACCCTCGCCCAGATCCCGGCGCCGGTCAGCCTCGAGCCGGCTCTGGTGTCGTTCTCCCTAGCGAACTCTTCCTCGACCTGGCCGGCGCTACGGCGCGCCGCGCACCTCGGTCTGAGCGTGCTCGCCGACCACCACCACGCCGTCTGCCGTCAGCTGGCCGGGACGGCAGCGCGCCGCTTCGACCGCCTCGACCTCCGTACGACGGAGGCCGGCGCCATCCTCCTCGACGATGCCGTCGCGACGTTCGACTGCACGCTTCACCAGGAGGTAGCGGCAGGCGACCACACCATCGCCTGCTGCCGTCGTACGACTCCATCGGCCTGTGGGCCCCGGTGCTGCTCGTCACGCTCCGAGTGCTCCAGGGCATCGGCGTAGGCGGGGAGTACGGCGGGGCGGTGCTGCTCGCCGTCGAGTACGCACCTGCGCACAAGCGGGGTCTCTACGGCAGCTTCGCCCACATCGGCGTTCCCGGTGGACTGTTCCTGGCCAGCGGAGCCTTCTCGCTGGCCAGCCTCCTGCCCGACGAGGCCTTCCTGGCGTGGGGGTGGCGTGCGTGCTTCCTCGCCAGCGTCCTGCTGCTGGCCATCGGGGCCTACATCCGGCTCTCCGTCATGGAGACCCCCGCCTTCGCCCGAGTTCAGGAGCGCAAGGAGGTCTCCCGGATCCCTCTCCGCGACCTCGTCGCTGCGCAGCCGAAGCGGCTTCTGCTCGGCATGGGGACGCGCTTCATCGAGGGGTTCACCTTCAACTTCTTCTCGGTCTACCTGCTGGCCTATGTCGTGACGAACCTCGCCCTGCCCAAGTCGCTGGCGCTCAACGGGATCCTGGTCGGAGCCGCGATCGGCGTCGCACTGGTGCCGCTGTCAGGTGCGCTCTCCGACCGCCTCGGTCGAAAGCCGGTCTACCGGGTCGGTGCCTGGCTTGCACTGCTCTTCGCGTTCCCGGCGGCGGCGCTGGTGCAGTCGGGGAGCCACCTAGCCGTCTTCCTCGTCTTCGTCGCCGGGCTGGGCGTGCTGTACGGCATCGTGTACGGGCCGCTCGCGGCGTTCTGGTCCGAGCTTTTCGACACCCGGTACCGGTACACCGCGCTGAGCACGCTCTACCAGGTCTCCGGCGTCGTGGCCTCCGGCCTCACGCCACTGATCGCGGCCTGGCTGGTGAGCCGTGGCGGTGGGTCGCTGTGGTGGGTCGCCGCCTACAACGTCGCCGTCGCCGCGATCAGCCTGACCTCCGCGCGCTTGCTTCCCGAGACGCGCGGCCGCGACCTGGACGAGGCGATCTCCGAGGAGGTCGAGCAGACGGTCGTTGCCACTGCCGCCTGATCGTTCGACATCGCCGTACGGTGAGAATCGTCCGTGTTGGTGACGGAGGGGCACCGTTGACCGCGCCGACGGTCACCCGGGGCGGACGGCGCCGGAGTAGGGCATCGAGAACACCGGAGCGACGAGGACGCCGTCGCTCGGGTTCGCCGCGTGGACGATCTTGCCGTTGCCGATGTAGATCCCCACGTGGTGCACCGGCGAGTAGTAGAAGACAAGGTCGCCCGGCTGGAGCTGAGACTGGGACACGGCGGCGCCGGAGCTCATCTGCTGGGCCGCGGAGTGCGGCAGGCTGACCCCGGCCTGGCTCCAGGCCATCAGGGTCAGGCCGGAACAGTCGAACGCGCTGGGGCCGGTCGCGCCCCAGACGTAGGCGTCGCCCACCTGGGCGAGCGCGTATCCGACCGCGGCACCGGCGCGCCCGGACGCGGAGGACGTCGGCGCGGGTGCGGACGGAGTCGGAGCCGGCGGGCTCGGCGAGGGCGCCGGGCTGGGGTTGCGGCTCTGCTCGAGGGCACGGGACACCGCGGCGGCGCGCTCGGCGGCGTGGGCGGCAGCTTTGGCCTTCAGACGGTTGAGGAGGTCCTTGGCCTCGCCGGCCTTGTCGTCGATCCTCGCCTTCTGGGTGGCCAGCTCCTGCTTGGTCGCCGCGATCTGGGTCAGCTCGCGCTTCGCGGCCTCCTGGCGCACCTCGAGCTGTCGCGCCTGGGTGGCGAACTGTGTCTGCATCTCGTTCTGCTGGTCGTGGTACTGCGAGACGACGACCAGCCGCTCGAGGAAGGCGTCCGGACTGTCGGAGAGGGCGACCTGCGTCGCGGAGGAGAAGGCCTGTCCTTGGGACTGGGCGACCACCGCGGAGACGACCTGACTGCGAATGTCCTCCACCTGTTTCTGTTTCCGGTCGAGGTCCGCCCGGAGGGTCTTGAGACGAGTCTGTGCCTGCGCCAACCTCTCGCGGGCCTCGTTGGAGCGCTCCGCGGCCACTTCGGCATCGTGGTACAGAGCGTCGACCCGCGCCTGGACATCGTCGATGTTCGGGTCGGCCGAGCTGGGCGACGCAGCGAGCATCGAGCCGCCGAGAGCGGTGATGCACAACATGGTGAGCAGGCGTGTGATGTGCTTCCGGCCGTCAGTCACGAGCGGAGCTCTCCCTCTTTGTCCTGACGCCTACCGGGTTAGCTGACGGGTTCGGGCGGCAAAGTCTCCCTACGCATCCGACTCGGACCGTGAGCCGGTCTTCGTCTCGCGCGATTCACCCCAGGAACGTGGGTCCCCGGCTCCGTACCCTGGATCCCTCTTCCCGGGGACGAACTCGGCGCGGCGCCCGAGTCGACCCCCTCTGGTCGGCTTCTGCGGACGCCTGCTTCAGATAGTCGACCGCATATATGCCGCGCAAACCTCCGGAGGCCACTTGATAGACCAGTTTCCGGATATTCCGCCTGATGGCCCCACGTCCAGGGGCAGCCGTGCCGCCGGTCGCATCTCACGCCTGTGGGACGAAACAGGACGTCCGGGTCAGTACAGACGGGTGACGCGGCAGTCTTGCTCGAGCACCCAGGTGCCGTCGGCCGCGGCCAGCACCCCGCGGGGTGGCCAAGGTTCCTCGCCGTGGAGTCGCGCGACCGAGACGACTCGGATCGCCGCACCGGAGTCACGCAGCAGCACCGCGTCTGCAGTGGTCTCCCACTCGCGCAACATCGCAGCCAGCCGCGTGTAGGAGGTGGCCGCGGGTAGCCGAACCGGAAGCCGGTCCCTGTCCCGCAGGTGTCGTGCCAGCGCCTGGTCGAGCATGCGCGCGAAGGCGGCGGCTTCGAAGCTGCTCATCTGCGCTGACACGGGCCGTAAACCTACTCCCCGCACGCAGTGCCGGCGGCGCCGGGTCAGGAGATGGACCAGTCGACCCTCCCGAGGAGACGGTCGGGCCGGGGCTGTGCTTGCTCCGCCTCGTGCACCTGACGGCTCCGAGCGATGGTGCGGGGGACTCGTGGCGCTTGACGTCGCCTGGGGAGGCGCTCAGAGTGATGAACGAGTGGGGCTGGCTGCCGATGGCACGGCAGGCTTCCGGATCGAGCACTGGAGCCCCAGATGACGGAACGACGAGCAGGTTTCGCCCTCAGCCGGGTCGGTCTGGCGCGCGTGTGCATCGCCGCGTTGCTCGCGGTCGGCGGAGTCGCCCTCCCCACGGTCGCGACCGTCCCCGCGCACGGGGAACAGTCCCGTGCAGCGGGTGCGAGCAGCGGCTCCGACCACGCCGGCCTGCCCAGGCAGCTGCGCGCCGACCTCGAGGCATATCTACGGACGCATCGCCGGGCGGAGCACGTCTCGGCCGCGGCGTTGAGTGTGAGCCTGCCCGGTCATCGGGCCAGCATCGACGTGAGCGCCGGGACGACACGGTTCGGCGGCTCCCGCCCGGTGCGCACCAGCAGCGTCTGGCAGATCGGCAGCAACACCAAGGCGTTCACCTCGGTGCTCGTGCTGCAGCTGGAGGCGGAGCATCGCCTGTCGATCCACGACACGCTCGGGAAGTGGCTGCCGCAGTATCCGCAGTGGCGCAACGTCACGATCAAGAGGCTGCTGAACATGACCAGCGGCATACCGACGTACGACCAGCAGCCGGAGGCGCTCAAGCTCCTCGCGACCCACCCCTACCACTACTTCACGCCGCGGCAGCTGGTCTCGTACGTGGTCGGGCGCCAGGCCACGCACGGCTGGAGCTACTCGAACACCAACTACGTCCTCGCCGAGATGATCATCGAGAAGGCGACGCACGACAGCTATCGGCACCAGCTCTACACACGCGTCATCGAGCCGCTGGGCCTGCGCGACCTCTACTACAGGGCACACCTCTACCCGCGATGGGTGACTGCACGTGAGCCCGCCGGCTACTTCTTCGTGAACCAGGGACCGACGATCCCAGGGCTGGTGGGGCGAGACGTCAGTCGCTGGTCCTTGTCGTGGGCGCGGGGCGCCGGCGGGATCATCAGCACGACGCACGACATGACGCGGTGGGAGCGCGCGCTGTACGCCGGGCGCTTGCTGCCGCCGAGACAGCAGGCGGAGCTGCTGAGCCTGGTCTCGATGAAGACGGGCAAGCCGATCAAGCGCACGTCGTTGGCAGACCCAGGTGGGTTCGGCTTGGGCGTGGGCCAGGGCACGCATCCGACGTTCGGCAGGGTGTGGCTCTACGAGGGCGGCACGCTCGGTTTCCGCACGCTGCACGTCTACCTGCCGGATTCCGGGGTGATCATGGCCATGGGTCTGAACAGCTACCCCGCCAAGGACCGCATCGTGGCTCTGGCAGCGTCGGTGTACGACACGCTGCGATCGCACCGGGTCGTCCGTCCCGGACACCCGCGTTGAGGGAGTACCGGGCTGTCGTGCCTGCCGCGCCGGCTTCACGGAGGATTGGACGGTGATCCGCCCCAGGCTCGAAGTGATCCGGATCGCCTGGGACGTATGGCGGGCTGGACGTGCTGACGCCGACGCAATCGCTGCTCGGCAGCGGTCGCGGCTGGACGAGCTCGTGAGATACGCACGGTCGGCGTCGCCGTACTACCGCCGGCTCTACCGGGATCTGCCCCCGCACGTCACGGACTCCCGCAGGCTGCCTCCGGTGGGCAAGCGGGAGTTGATGGAGCACTTCGACGAGTGGGTGACCGACCCGGACATCACCTTGAAGGGCCTGAGGCGGGACTTCCTCTCCGATCTCTCCTTGGTCGGCAGCCTCTACCTCGGGCGCTACCACGTGTTCACCACCTCCGGCACGACCGGAGAGCCCGCCGTCCTGGTGCACGACCCGGAGTCGTGGGCGGTGATGCAGGTAGTGGCCCGGCTCCGCGCACGGCCGTTGGTGAACCGGAGGACTCTGTATGCCGCGTTTCGACACGGACTCCGTACGGCAGCCCTGTTCGTCACTGGCGGTCACTTCGGCGGGTTGGTGCTCGTCGAGAGCGCGCGGCGGCGAAGCCCCTTCCTCGCGAGGCGGGTGCGTGTCTTCTCGGTGCTGAGACCTACCGCGGAGCTGGTGGAGGAGCTCAACGCCTTCCAGCCGACGATGTTGAACGGCTACCCCAGCGCGATGGCCCTGCTCGCCGCAGAGCAGAGGGCGGGCAGGCTGAGGATCCGCCCCTTACTGGCGATGACGTCCGGAGAGCCGGTCACGGCCACGGCACGTCGGGAGATCGAGTCGGCGTTCGGCTGCCGGGTCCTGCAGGGATACGCCGCGTCGGAGGTCCCGGCCTTGTCGGTCCAGTGCTTGCACGGATCGTTCCACGTCAATATGGACTGGTACCTCTTGGAGCCGGTGGACGAGGACTACCGGCCCGTTCCTGCCGGGGTCACCTCCCACACGGTGCTGGTCACGAACCTCGCCAACCGGGTGCAGCCGGTGATCCGCTACGACCTCGGAGACCGCGTCGTGCTGGAGGCCGCACCTTGCCCCTGCGGCAGCGCGCTGCCGGTCGTGACGGTGGAGGGTCGCACCAACGACGTCCTCTCGTTCGAGTCCACGGACGGTCGCGGGGTGACCGTGCTGCCGCTCGCCCTCGCCACGGTGATCGAGGAGACACCTGGGGTGCACCGGTTCCAGGCGATCGGTACCGGCCCGCGGACGTTGACGTTGCGGCTCGAGACCGAACGAGACTTCGACGCTACGCAGGTGTGGAAGGCCGTGGACGACCGCCTGGGCGAGTTCCTCGTCGCCCACGGAGCCCTCCCGGTGTCCATAGAACACGCCGTCGAGCCGCCTCATGCGGATCCCAGGAGCGGCAAGTTCACGCAGGTGTGGTCGGCCTGACCTCGCGCGCCGGGGGAGCGGTCCGCGACACGTCTGAGCGCTATAGCCCTAGGGTCCGGATTTTCGCAACAACGACGAGACCACGCGCTTGTACGTCGGCCAGCCGTTGTAGCCGCCGTTGACCGCACGCCGTACGTCACGCCACTGTCCGTGCCGGGCATGGTCGTCCACCCCGTGACTCTTGAAGTAGTCGGCGAGCACTCGGGCGCCGATCTCCGGGCGCAGGGCCATGTCTGGTCTGCCCTCGAGGTCTACGCCCAGACGCCTCCCGTAGGCGCGGTAGTTGGCGCGGCCGGTGAGCTGGATGTACCCGCGGCCGTGGTAGCGCGCGC
Source organism: uncultured Actinomycetota bacterium (assembly GCA_963700955.1). GTDB lineage: Bacteria > Actinomycetota > Actinomycetes > Propionibacteriales > Nocardioidaceae > Nocardioides_C. The sequence continues at coordinate 184,697 of CAVOZH010000008.1, forward strand.
CATCGCCTGGTCGCGTGTTGCCCAGGTCCGACCGTCCTTCGTACATCTGCGTGAAGTAGGCGCCGCCGCCGTACTCCTGGATCGGGCGAAAACCTGGCCCGACCTCGGTCACGACCGTGGCTACGGCGGCGATCCGGGTTCGGGCATCGGTCATGCCCTCTTCCTGCAGGGCCTGGTCGATGACCGGCCAGCGCTTGGCGACGTCCGACGTAGGCGCCCCTACGGCCTTGGCGATCTCGTGTGGGGAGAGCCACTGTTCTGAGGGACGCGGGCTTGCGGTGAGCGGACGGCGGTCGGTGGCGCCGCGTGAGACGACCGGCGCTGCCCGGAGAGCCAGCCGCGAGGTTGTCGCAGGCGACTGCGCGACGCTCGGTCGTGTGGCGGTCGGTCGCTCATTCGTACCCGCCGCCATCGGGTGTGGGGCTTCGGTGTCGGTGCCGACGGCAGCCAGCGCGAGGACCAGGACAGCCACGGTGGGGCCGACCAGCCCTCGGACAGCTCGTCGAAATCGAGCAAAAGGCATGAATAGGTTTCCCTCCCTAAACGGACACATCCCCTCGAAGCGCCAAGCGCTCGGGGGGATGCATGAAGACGCATACCCGCCGGGGTATCCCCGAAACCAGGAGAGGGTGATGCGAGGGTCCGTCGTGGCGCGCTGAGATGGCCCGCGCTCAGCGAGTCACGCGGGAGTCGGACGGAACGCCGACCCGACGGGGGGACGTGGAGCGGTGTAGCGCCGCTGGACGGAGCCGGGACGGCCGACCGCGGGGGATGGGGTCAGACGAAGTGGAGCTCGTGAGCGACGTTCAGCAACCTGGCTACCTTCTGGATCGTGGGGCAGGCGCCGTGTGCGGAAAGCTTCCGGCCGGCCGCTCGGACCTGGGCGGCGAAGGCGACGAGGTGACGAAGGGCGCACAAGTCACAGAACGTGAGGTCGTCCAGGACCAGGTGTACGGCGTCCGCCCCGTCCAGCTCCACATGGGTGAGCTCAGCGTGGAGTTGTTCGTGGTTTCCGAGGTCGGCCTCGCCGCGGAGGTGGACCCACAATGTGTTCTCGCTGGCGGTGGTCTCGATGTCGAGCGGGGGAGTCTCGAAGCGGCCGGCTGAATCGTTCACGCTGCTGCTCCCCGGTTCTGGAGCGGCCGGGTCGCTCGTCCGCTCCGTGTTGCCTGCAGCCCGCGCGACCCCGACAGGCGCGGCGTTGCACTCGTGGCCGACTCCCTCCCGGCCTGTTCGGATTCGGTTGTGACGTTGGCGACGAGTCACGGAAAAGCCCTTCGATCCGGTGAATGACGCGCGAATCCAAATTCCCTTGTGGCTTCTTCCTCCGCATGCGTGCGCTAAACCTATGGTCTGGACCGCAGCTGCCTTACCGCTCTGGATGACTCGTCCTTGCCCTGTGGCCCGCACCATGGCGAGTGCCCTTCGGTGCGGCCCGGGGCTTACTCACGAACAGGTGGCGTCATGCCGGCATCCCGGAGAGGGCGCGAACGCTTCGGAAATCAAGCCGCAGTCGAAGCGGACGTCAGGCGCTGTCACGACTCACAGCGCGCCTTCAAACCGCGAACCTCGGTCTGCAGATAGCGGTCGGTCAAGCGCTTGGTCAGAAGACCCAACAACGGGCCCAGCAGCCCGGCCTGCTCCAGCGATGCCGTCACCTCGACGTCGTCCCCCTCTCCACTCGTCGGGATGACCTCGTGCTTCCCGGTGGTGACGATGCCGGGGCCACGCGCGATCCAGGTGAAGGACCGGCCGGGCACGACCTCGGTCACCTCCCACACTGCCGCTGGCAGGCGGGGCTGCCTGACGCGTGCACGGGAGCCCACGCGCAGCGGCCCCTGGTCGAGCCGTTCGACGCTCGTCACGCTGTTCGTCCAGTCAGGCCAGTGCTCGACGTCGGAGTAGACGTCGAAGACGCGATCCGCGGGAGCGGCAACATGGATGGTGGCCGAGAAGCGCATGCGATGACAGTACGGACGATCTTCGCTGCTGGTGCGGTTATCGGGGAGAGGAAGGGCCGAACGGCGGTCGCTGTTGCGGTGCCTCTGAGGAACTGGACGGGGGAGGTCCGGGTAGCCATACCGTCACCCCGGTCCCGCCCCCTTCGCGGTTGCGGATGGTGCATCGACCGCCGGCTACTGTTGCGCGATCTTGCATGCTCAACACCCCGCGGTGTCCGGGGGAAGGCCCGACCGGTTCAGGACCGAGCCCGACGCCGTCGTCGTCGATGGAAACGACGAGACCGCCTTCCCGGCCCGCGATCGTGATGGTGATGGTTCGGGCCGCGGCGTGCTTGTGGGCGTTGATCATCGCCTCCTTTGCGATCCGGTAGGCGATGGCCCTGGCAGCGTCTGGGACGTCGGGTTCCTGGCCCCCGTCGACGGTCCATCGGATCTCCGTGCTCTCGAAGATCTCGTCGGCGGCTCGGGACAACGCCCCGGTGAGTCCCCTTTCCAGGTCCGGAGGCTCCAGGTCGAACAGGAGCGCTCGGAGTCGGTCGGTCGCCCCCGACACGCTGACCTGGAGCGCGTCCAGTCCGTCGAGGAGCTCCGGCGCCCGCTCGCGGACCTGGCGTCTGAGCAGTCCGAGACGCAGGTCCACCGCGGCGCAGGCCTGTACCGGGTCGTCGTGGACGTCCGCGGCGATCCGGGCCCGTTCGGCCTCCTGGGCGTCGACCAGTCGGGTGAGCAGTGCCTGACGCTGCTCTGCAAGTTCGCGCAAGGCCGTTTCTGCAGCCAGGCGCTCGGTTATGTCGCGTTGCACGGTCGCAATCGCGAACGGTTCATAGGTCTCGGCATCGCTCACGAGGAAGGTGGAGGTTGCGACCGGGATCGAGGGGTCGCCCCGGTGGCTGCACAGTGTCGACTCACCCTCCCAACGACCGTGCGCGAAGACTGCTGGCATGACCTGCTCGTCGAAGTTCACCAGTCCTTGAGGAGTCGCGTAGTCGGCGATCGTGGTGGTCGTGACATCGACGTCGGAACCCATGCCGATCAGCTCACGGCCACCGGGGTTCACGTATTGCACCCTGCCCTCTATGTCGGCGATCGAGATGAAGTCGGGGGAGGCATCCGTGAGGGCCTTGAACTGCATCAGATCGGAGTTGGCCTCCCGCAATGCCGCCTCCGTTGCGCGGAGCTCGGTGACGTCCTGCCCGATCCAGGCGGTTCCGAGCGGGGCCCCGGTGTCGGGGTGGGAGAGGCGGAAGACAGCGACGTTCGCTATCACGGAAGAGCCTGGGGTGAAGATGGTGACGTCTCCCGACCAGCGGCCGGCCGCCTCCAAGTCGTTGCGCATGGCGTCCTGAACGGATTCGTCGACACGGGCGTCCTTGGCCGTTTCCCAGACGCGCCCGGTCAGCTGAAGACCGGAAGCGTGCACGCGGGGATTGACGTAAATCAAGCGGTCCTCGCTGTCGGAGATCGCGATGAGGTTGTCCGAGGCGTCGGCCAGCGCCTGGAACTTCACCAGCTCCTCGCGTGCTTCCCGATGGGCTTTGAGAAGCATCGCGTTGTCCAGAGCTAGTGCGCACCGCTCCGCGATCTCCCGCAACAGGTCGACCTCCTCCTCGGTGAACTCTCCCCGCTCAGCCCCCCGGGCTATGTCGATCACGCCGAGCAGCATGCCGCGTGACCGAAGAGGCACTCGGAAACCGGAGGCCGCACCGCACCGCTTCGCCATCGAACAGAAACCCGGCTCGCCCTCGGTGTCGAGGTCAAAGAGTCGCGGACCACTCATGGCCTCCTCGGACATGTCGAGGTTGGCCGACCGGGCTTCAGAGCGCGGCACCCGAGCGTGGGTCAGCTCCCCGGAGCCGACACCCGAGAGCCAGGCTGCCCTCGGGGCCATGCTCTGCTCGCCGACGTCGCGGACCCAGACAAGCCCGACTTCGGCCACCCCATCTGTGACCGAGCGGACCGTTGTGTGCAGCAGCGCCTCCGGATCGAGGAGCTCTCGGCTGAGAGCTGCGGAGACGTCGGCCAGCAGGCTGGCTCGTTCCCTGGCCGCTCGCAGCTGGCCCTCGATGCGGCGCTGCTCGGTGATATCGGTGGTGACACCAAGGGCACCGGTGACGGCGCCATCCACGTCGCGAACGGGTTCGAAGTAGGTGGACAACAGGCGGCCCTGGAACTCCCGCTCGAGGCTGAAGCTCTCACCGGTCAGCACCCTCTTGAGGGCGGCGACGTTGATCGCGTCGTCGCGATAGAGCTCGAACAGGTTTGTTCCGACGAGCTGCCCTGGGCGCAGACCGAGGTAGGTAAGGGCCGGGCCGGTCGAGTGAGTGCAGTATCCGCTGGGGTCGAGGCCGAAAACCGCGTGCGGTCCGACTGCCAGCCCTCCGTTACCACCCTGCAGCATCACGGATCTCCTCCGTTCGCTCGCGCTGAAGTCGCGCAAGCTTTGTGAGCCTCAGGCAATCGTAGGTTTCGGGGAACCGTATGCGGGCGCGGAGCGGGATCGCGCAGGACGAGCCAACGTCGTCACGAAGACACGGCTGGCACGCCACCGATGCGATGCCGAGCGTCAACCCGTCAGCCAGGTCAGCTGAGGTGCGGGCACGTGTACGGGCATGCGTGTTGTGCCCAGCAGCGCTGGGACGTAGCGTCGAATCATGGTCGACGACACGGTCGGAGGCCTCCTTCGATTCCTCGGCTGCGCGGCGTTCGCATCGCTGCTGGTTGGCGGCGTGCTCTACGCACGCGAGATCGCTGCCCGAACCGTTCGGGTCGCTCGCCGCCTGCATCTCGTGCCGCTACCCGTGCCGACCCCGGTGGGGCGGCCGATCGAGCGGATTGTGCGGGACCTGCGCCGCCTGCAACCCGAGGCCCGGCGACCCCGCCAGGGAACGACCAGCGTGAAGTACCGGGGCGTGGTGGCGGCCTACGACGATCTCTTGCTCGATGCCTGTCGTGCGGTGGAGGTGCCGACTTCCCTGAGCTCGCTGCCTGAGGGAAGCGAGCGCGAGTTGGAACGCCTGCGGATCGAGTTCGAGCTCGAAAGGGCCGGCGTACCTGTCCGGAACGCCTCGTGACCGAGGGCCGTCGAGGCGCCGAAAACGCGCCACGTCGGCATGGCGTCCGCGACGTTTGAGCCATTCGCCACTTGGGCAACCTCCACCGAAGTACAGCCGCGCCCCCTGGACCACGGGACGTTCGGGTAAGGAGGTCCGGGTATGGCTGCTGCATCCGGAGACGACCGCCGTCCTTCAGGGGAGAAGGACCTGGTCGAGCGCTTGATCAACGCCGCATACGAGGCGGAACGCCGACTCACTCAGCAGGAAGTTGACGCGGCCTTGGGGCTAGGGCCTCGAGCCGACCCGGCGTGATGACCTCCCGGCGAGCGCGTCGAGGTCGTTACCGGCGTTCAGCGGGTACGTCCAGAAGCTCGTCAATCTCGCGCTGGCTCAGCCGCGAGCCCGACTTGTTGGCGGCGATGATCAGGCGCGCCGTCAGTTCCACTTCTTCGTAGAGGTCGCCGTCGTGCAGCGATACATCGAGGGAGTCGGCCATCATGCGCATAACGCTACGTATCGGCGTACATCCGAAGTTCCGACTTTGCCGAACCGTGATGACCGTGATGCTGGAGCTCGGTGTGGTCCCGACCAGACCGCCCTGCGGCTCCGCGCCCCGCTCGGCGCAGATCGCAGCCCTTGGCAGATCGATCCGCAGGGTGACGGACGGCGCGTCCGAACGACACGCGTGTAACAAGTTCGCGGTCTCAAACGGTTCTTCTCTCGGGAGGGAAACCTCGCCGCCTCGACCCTGTGGCCGCTTTCCCCCGAGCGGCTCAGGGTCGGGTGGCGGGGCCTCCGTTGGGATGCGGAGCCGGCAGCCCAAGTCTGTCCCCGCGCGAGCGTCCCGCACGCCCACGCTCGACCGCTCAAACGAGCGGATGTCGTTCCCCGTACGGTGGCGAGCCCGCGGTCTCAGGGACGGTAGGGGGAGCGACCGTCTCCGTTTGGCTGCAGACGAGCCATCTCCAGAGCGAGGGAGAACACATTGACCAGCGCGGGTATGTCCTCTGAGAGGTAGTACACGATCTCGCTGAGCGCTGCGCGGTCCCCCTGGGCACTTGCCCCGGCGGCAACTTCGGCCAGTTGGGACTCCATCTGGGCCCGGACGCGGGCTGCATGTTCTGTGCTTGCCTGCTCCCCGAGGCGGTTTCGTGGCTCTTCCGGGAATGCCATGGCTCCCATGCTCCTCTCTGTCGACCTCGATGGATAGACCACGCCGTGTCCGACCAAGTACGTTCTGCATCCCTGGGTAGGAGAAGGTTGGTTTGCGTCGAGCTTGCTCGATCGCTTGCGACGCGTAGCGTCCTGATGGCTCGGGCGGGCCCCGGGGGCCCGGAGTTCGGTGTGCGACTCCTCACGAGTATCTGGTTTCACCCCGCACGGATGATGCGATGAGCGCCTCGGCAGCGATGTACTCCTCAGAAGGTCTTCGTGAGGAGAGGTGCTTTCCATGGCGCTGAACGAGTACAACGAGGGATCGGCATTTTCCGGCGTTGTCGGCAGGACAGCGGACGATTCGTCGCCGGCATGGCCAAGGCCGACGCGGGCCGTGCCTGGTGCCCCCAACGTGGTGATGGTGGTCCTCGATGACACCGGGTTCGGGCAGCTGGGCTGCTACGGCAGTCCGATCGAGACGCCGAACTTCGACGCACTGGCCGCGGGCGGGCTGCGCTACAACAACATGCACACCACGGCGCTGTGCTCACCGAGCCGTTCGTGCATCCTCACCGGTCGCAACCACCACAGCAACGGCATGGCCTGCGTCACCGAGTTCGCCACCGGCTACCCCGGCTACAACGGGGTCATCCCGTTCGAGAACGGCTTCCTCTCGGAGATGCTGCTGGGGCACGGCTACAACACGTTCATGGTCGGCAAGTGGCACCTGACGCCCAGCAACCAGGAGACAGCCGCTGGACCGTACGACCGTTGGCCCTTGGCCCGGGGCTTCGAGCGCTTCTACGGCTTCCTCGGCGGCGACACCAGCCAGTGGTACCCGGAGCTGGTCTACGACAACCATCAGGTCGAGCCGCCCGCGCGGCCTGAGGACGGCTACCACCTGACCGAGGACCTCGTGGACAAGTCGATCGAGTTCATCGCCGACGCCAAGCAGGTCGACCCCGACAAGCCTTTCTACCTCCACCTCTGCTTCGGGGCCACGCACGCGCCCCACCATGTCCCGAAGGAGTGGGCGGACAAGTACGCCGGGATGTTCGACGGCGGCTGGGACGCCTACCGCGAGCGAGTCTTCGCCCGGCAGAAGGAGCTGGGGATCGTCCCCACCGACGCCGAGCTGTCCCGGCACGACCCGGACGTTCCGGACTGGGACGCGCAGCCCGAGCAGGCGCGCAGGCTCTTCAGACGCATGATGGAGGTCTTCGCCGGTTTCCTCAGCCACACCGACCACCACCTCGGACGGCTGCTCGACTTCCTCCGTGAGACGGGGGAGCTCGAGAACACGCTCGTCATGGTGATCTCGGACAACGGCGCCAGCGCCGAGGGCGGTCCCACGGGGACCACGAACGAGGCACAGTTCTTCAACAACGCCCCCGAGCCCCTGGAGGACAGCCTCAAGGTCATCGACGAGATCGGCGGCCCCAAGCACTTCAACCACTACCCGTGGGGCTGGACGTGGGCCGGCAATGCGCCGTTCCGTCGCTGGAAGCGAGAGACCTACCGAGGCGGTGCCTCCGACCCGTTCATCGTCTCGTGGCCGCAGGGCATCAGGAGCAAGGGGCAGATCCGCACGCAGTATGCGCACATCATCGACATGGTCCCCACCGTGCTCGACCTGCTCGGCATCGAGCCGCCAGGGACGATCCGGGGCGTCACCCAGTCACCTCTCCAGGGGGTGAGCTTCGCGCACACCTTCGAGGACGGCGAGGCCCCGTCCAGGCACCACACGCAGTACTTCGAGATGTTCGGCCATCGCGCCATCTACCACGACGGATGGCGGGCGGTCTGCCCGTGGCCAGGTCCCTCGTTCACCGAGGCCGGAGCCGGGTTCGGGCAGCCCATCTCGGCGGACAAGCTCACCGAGCTCGACGCCACGGGGTGGGAGCTCTACCACGTGGCAGAGGACTTCGCGGAGAACCACGATGTCGCGCAGGAGAACCGTCCGAAGCTGATCGAGCTCATCGGGATGTGGTACGCCGAGGCCGGAAAGTACGACGTCCTGCCCGTCGACGGGAGCGGGGTGGACCGGGTCCTCACCGAGAAGCCCGCGGCGGCCGTGCCTCGCGACAGGTACGTCTTCAGGCCGCACACGCAGTCTGTTCCGTACAACGCCGCCCCGCGTCTGCTCAACCGTCCGCACAGCATCACCGCCGACCTCGAGCTGCCCGAGCATGGCGCCGAGGGCGTCCTGTTGAGCCAGGGCACCGCGGCCGGCGGCTATTCGCTGTTCATCCAGGACGGCCGGCTCCACTACGTCCACAACTACGTCGGCCGGGGTCTCTACAAGGTCTCCACGCCCGAGCCGCTCGCGCCGGGTGCGCACCAGCTCCGCTTCGAGTTCGAGCCGACGGGTCAGCCGGACATGGCCCACGGACGAGGAGTCCCAGGGCGCCTGCAGCTCTACGTGGACGGGGAGCTCGCCGCCGACGCGGAGGCGCCGATGACGACGCCGTTCATGATCAACCCTGGCGCACTCACCTGTGGGGCGAACCCCGGGTCGCCGGTGACGCCCGACTATCGGTCACCGTTCCGGTTCACCGGCACGCTGCGCACCGTGACGGTCGACGTGTCCGGTGAGCTCATCACCGACAGCGAGAGCGAGGTGCGCGTGGCCATGGCCCGTCAGTAGGGCTGAGTACGTCCATCCCTGATGGGTGCACCTCGCTTCAGGCACTACCTGGGGTCGAGACCCGGGACGCCGGCCAGGTTCTCGCACAGCGTCGGCAGTCTCAGCTCGGTCCAGCGGAGGCACCCGAGGAACTCGACGATCGGCGCCACCCGTGCGTCGTCACGACCGACCGGCGCGAGCACCTCCCACCGGCCGACAGCAGCACCCGGCACTGAGGCCAGCGCTTTCTCGAGGAGGTGCCGGTCGCGCGCGGCGAGCGCGAGACGGGCGAGCAGCTCAGGTGTGAAACGGCGCCATGGGTAGGGCGACAGCCCCGCGCACATCGCTGCCACCGTCGACTCGCCATCTGGTGTTCTCGCTGTCACCCGCTGTCTTCCCGCGCTCCTCCCACCGGTCTCAACCCGGTTACCCGCCACACACCCCGGTGAAACCGGCATCGCAGGGCCAGCGTGCCTCGAAGCCGTCCAGAGCCGAGGCACGTCATCCTCGGCGGGTGAAGCGCCAGGCAGCTCGGTACGTCGACCATGGACGTGTCCCGAGGACCACTCGGGCCTGACGTCGCAAGAGGCCGGAGGTGGTGGCATGACCGACCAGGTGACCGAGCAGCACGGCGAGACCGTCGACGAGCTGGGTCCTGTCGACTGGATCGTCGTCGAGTTCCCCGGGAGCAGGTTCAAGGGTGAGATCGCACCGGCCCTCGACGACCTCGTGATGCGCGGGATCATCAGGGTGCTCGACCTCCTTCTCATCCGTAAGGACGAGGAGGGGTCGCTCGAGGTCTTCGAGCTGAGCGACCTCGACGAGAGCGAGATCGGCACCCTGCGGCTCTATGAGTCAGCGCTGGCGAACCTGCTGAGCGAGGAGGACGTCGAGGCGGTCGCGGCTGCCATCGAGCCCGGCAGCACCGCGGCCCTGCTGGTCTGGGAGAACTCCTGGGCCGCTCCTTTCGCATCCGCAGTGCGTCATGCCGGCGGACAGCTGGCCGCGAGCGGCCGGATCCCGGTGCAGGCGCTCCTGGCAGCGATCGAGGCGGAAGAGAACGAGGAAGAAGGAGACTGACATGCCGTTGGCAGCACGCAGGGCCCGTCGCGGAGGCGTGGTCGGCCCCGCACCTGTAGCCAGGACCGCTACCACCGTCGCCACCGCAGCAGTGGTCGCGCACGGCGTCGGTCGTCGTACCGACCGCAGAGACGACCGGCGCGACGACCGCAGGGACAGGCGGCGCTGATGCCCGTGGCCCCGGCCCCGGCTGCCTTCCACGTGATGGCGAAGCCGACCGGGGCCATCTGCAACCTGGACTGCGAGTACTGCTTCTTCCTGTCCAAGGACCAGCTCTACCCCGGCAGCAGCTTCCGCATGGAGCCGCACGTCCACGAGGCCTACATCAGCCAGCTCCTCGCCGCCCACGAGGGCGCGGACGAGGTGGTCGTCGCCTTCCAGGGCGGTGAACCCACGATGATGGGTCTGGACTTCTTCCGGCGGACCCTCGAGCTCGAGGAGAAGCTCAGGCGGCCCGGTCAGCGGATCCTCAACACCTTGCAGACCAACGCCACCCTGCTCGACGACGAGTGGGCCGCGTTCCTGCGCGAGCACGAGTTCCTTGTCGGTGTGTCCATCGACGGACCCCGCGAGATGCACGACGCCTACCGGGTCGACAAGGGCGGGAAGCCCACCTTCGACCGGGTCATCCGCGGGATCGACGTACTCCGGCGGCAGGGCGCCGACTGGAACGCGCTCACGACCGTCAACGCGGCCAACGGCGACCACGGCCTCGAGGTCTACACCTTCCTGCGCGACGAGCTCGGAGCGCAGTTCATCCAGCTCATCCCCATCGTGGAGCGGGTCACGCCTGAGATGCTCCCGCTGGCCGAGGCCGGCTGGGGACGGCGACCCGGCGAGCGCCCGCTCTACCGGCAGCAAGGCGACCTCGTGACCCACCGGACCGTCGGTGCCGAGCAGTACGGACAGTTCCTCGTCGAGGTGTTCGAGGAGTGGGTCCGCCACGACGTCGGCGACGTCTTCGTCCAGCAGTTCGACACCGCGCTCGCGCACTGGCTGGGGATGGACCAGGCGGGCATGTGCGTGCATGCCCGCACCTGCGGCTCGGCGCTCGCCCTCGAGCACAACGGCGACGTCTACTCCTGCGACCACTACGTCGAGGACGACTATCTCCTGGGGAGCATCGCTGACGGCCGGACTCTCCTCCAGCTGGCGACGTCGCCGCAGCAGACCGCCTTCGGCAACGCCAAGCTCGACGGTCTGCCGGACTACTGCCGCAGCTGCGACGTCCGCTTCGCCTGCAACGGCGGCTGCCCGAAGGACCGCTTCCTCACCACACCCGACGGCGAGCCCGGCCTCCACTACCTGTGTGCCGGGTACCTACGGTTCTTCCGGCACGTCGACGAGCCCATGCGAGTGATGGCCGACCTGCTGCGTCGCGGCGCGGACGCCACCGGCGTGCGGGAGTGGTACGCCGTCCGCGACGCACGCCAACGGCGGACACCCCTCGACCCCCGGCAGGGACCTGCAACAGAGTTGCAGGCGTCGCATCCGCACTCATCCGCAGCGGGCGAGCCATCCCCGCACGGTGCCACCTGGATGCCGCCGCCTGCCACGCTCGCTTAGTCCTCGAGAGTCACCGAAGCACCACGCCGAGGTCCTCATCATGAAGAGAGACCCAGACGGACTGAACCCCCGTGTACCGCCTGTCGTAGGCCACGGACTGCGGCAGGCCACTGGCTGCGACGCGAGCACGATGTGGGCGGCAGAGTTCCGACGATCCGGATACAACGGAGGAGGCGAGGTCGAGGTGGAACTCGTGGCGGTCGTGTTGATCACTGCGACGATCTTCGGATGGGGCGCGGTCTCCGCGAGGCTGGAACGTGCAGACCTTTCTGCGCCGATCGTGTTCACGCTGGTGGGCGCGCTGCTGGTGATGCTCGGCCTGGTCGACACGCCCTCCGCACCGTTGCTCTCAAGCCGTTGCTCGAGCTCACCTTGGTGTGGGTGCTGTTCTCCGACGCTGCCCGGATCCGGGTCCAGGACTTCCGCCAGGGCATGGGGCAGTACGTGCGGTTGCTCGGCGTCGGCCTGCCGCTGACCATCCTGGGCGGCTGGCTGCTCGCTCTGTGGCTGTTCCCGGGAATCGGCGTGTGGCTGGCGCTGCTGGTCGCGGCGGCGTTGGCTCCCACCGACGCTGCGCTGGGTATCCCCGTGGTGACCAACCCGGCGGTGCCCTCGCGGATCCGCCGGCTGATCACCGTCGAGAGCGGTCTCAACGACGGGATCGCCACCCCGGTGGTCATGGTCGCGATCGCCGGCGCTGCGTCCGCGGAAGGCCTCGCCGATGCGGAAGGTGTCGGTGGGGCGCTGATCGAGCTCGCCATCGGTGCAGCCATCGGCGTCGCCGTCGGACTCGGCGGCGGCTGGCTGCTGCGCCGCGCCCGCCGCAGCCAGTGGGCGGCCGAGGACTTCACCGGCATCGCGGTTCTCGCCCTTGCCGTGCTCACCTACGCCGCCGCCGTCAGCCTGCATGGCAACGGGTTCGTGGCCGCCTTCTGCGGAGGTCTGGCGTTCGGCGCGGTCGCCGGTCGACGCGGACCCACCGAGCTGGTCTTCCTCGAGCAGGCCAGCGGGCTGGTCTCGCTGCTGGTGTGGACCGCTTTCGGCGCCGTCGCGATACCCATCATGTTCGACCGCGTAGACCTCACCATCGTGTTGTACGCCGTGCTCAGTCTCACGCTCGTGCGCATGGTCCCGGTCGCCCTCGCCTCGATCGGTGCCGGCCTGGACCGGAACACGGTCCTGTTCGTGGGATGGTTCGGCCCCCGCGGACTGGCGTCCCTCGTCTTCGCCCTCATCGCACTCGAAGAGCTCGGCACCGGAGCAGACGATGCCGTTGCCGTCATCGGGCTGACCGTGCTCCTCAGTGTCCTCGCGCACGGCCTCACCGCCGCACCACTGGCCACCCGGTACGGGCACGCGGCCACCACGAAGACACCCGAGCCGCGCGAGCCAGTCGCCGACCTGCCCGTTCGCGGACTGCCACGCCGCCCCGACACCGCCGCCCATCACAGAACCCCCGCCAAGACGGACTGATATGGAGTGACCTCCTGTCAAGTGGCAATGGTGAGGCGCCCGTCCCGGGGGTTCGGGGCTTTGCTGCCCAACGTGAGGTGCTGCTCATAGTTCGGTCGCGGGTCGCTCCACGCGCTGCCACCAGCGTGCTGGTCAGTGAAGTCGGTTTTGCCGGGTGGCTGGTTAGTCGTCCATGACGGCCAGGGACCCGCACCAGGGCGCGGGCTCGAGGACGAGTACGTCAAACCTTCCCCGGTTAGTGGACGCGCTTCAGCCCTGGGCACCGCCACGTGCCGTCCACGATCTCGGGACGCGGCCGGTACAACCGCAGCGCCAGGAACCACTTGTGCTCACCCGACGTGGGCAGCCAGTTGGCCTCCTTGTCCTCGCCCGGCGAGTCCGGCTGCACGTAGATGGTCAGTCCACCGTCGGCGTCGAGCACCAACCCGGTGTTGCTGCCGGCCGAGTAGCGGTCGATCGGGTTCGGGATGAGGTTCATGTCCTCACTGGTGTAGGCGGCCAGGTTCCAGAACGCGTCCACCGGCGGCAGTTCCTCGGCGCCGAAGTGCAGCTCGTAGCGGGCGTCCGGGGAGTACGGCGTGCCGTCGATGTCGGTGAAGCTCACCAGGTAGACGGCCTCTTCCGGGTCGTTGGCGACGATCGCGCCGAGGGACTGCACGGCCGCCCGCCACAGGAAGTCGTCGCCGTAGCGACCGACATCCCGTCCCGGGTAGCGCCAGCCGTTGAGGACGGTGGCCCAGTCCCCGCTGGCGAAAACCTGACGCAGCAGCGGCAGGCCTACGGCGGCTGCCCGTGCGAGCTCGCGCCGGACGACCTCCGGTTGGGCCTCCACGTCGAGCCCGGGGCCGATCCCCACGCGCGCGAACTGCCGCAGGAGGAGCGCATGATGCGCCGGCGGCGGGTTCTCGGCCAGCATCGCATTCAGCGTGTTGAACGGTGCCAACGGGTCCGTGGCCGGGTCGCCCGGGGCGTACACGCTGCGCCGAGGGGAACCGCCTCCGCGCTTGCCCCAGCGGCTCAGCGGGGTCAGCTGGTACTGCTCCTGCAGGTTCCGTACGGCGGGGACGTCGGCCTCGCCCAACACCATCGTGCGTCCCGTGATGAGGATCCACGGGGTCGGCGAAGGCTGCAGTTCCCGCACGCCTTCCGGCAGCTCGCCGCTCCACCCGGGTCCCGTGATGGCGAAGCTGCCGGCGGTCGACCCGGTGGTGCGCTGTCCGACGTACTCGTAGTTGTCAGAGGTGAAGGCGCTCAGTTCGAAGACGAAGTACCGATCCCCCAAGTCCGGGTGGGAGAGGATCACCGGCTCCTTGCTGAGGTCTACCCAGGCCCAGGAGTACAGCGCGGCATTGCTCGGGTTGCTGCCACCGCGCCACGTCGCGTCGACCAGTCGCGTCCCATGCCAGAACTGGTTGACGCCCGCGTACGGAACCACCGAGACGTCGACCGGCTCCTGAGTCACCCACTGGTGGCGCACCTGCGCGTTGTAGATGTACGGAAAGCCGTAGATGAACGCCTGCAGCCCGGTGGAGTAGGCGTACTCCGCCCGCCAGTCATCGACTGTGCCCGTGAGCAGCGGCGTCATCGTCTGCCGCAGCACCGGTCCGGCCATCTGCAGCCTTCGTGCCTGCCGGAGCATGGTCTCCGGGTGCCGTACGGAGTTCGCGAACCGTTCCGCGACGGGAGCCAATCGTCGTGCGGCCGCCTCCGCCGCGTGCGTGGTGCGCTCCAACGTGGCGAAGCCACGCCGCATGACACCGTTCGTTGCGGCTGTTGACTGCGCCATCCTGCTCACCCTCCTGTGTCACTCAGTCCCTAGCCGAGTGTCAGTCGGGAAGGCACGCGGCGGCCTCGTCCACCAAGGGTGAATCTTGGCTCTCACGCCCTCGCCAGGAATGAGACGTTGTGCCGGATCGTCGATGAGGCTGAGCTATGACCCTGTTCGTGTGAGCCGCAAACATCGAACCGGTCAGTCGCCCCCGCAGGCGGCGCGCGGTGGACTCTCAGGCGGCTCTCGCCCTGGAGGCGGCCGTGCGTATGCCGGACAAGAAGTGGGTGACCGTGGGAGACATCCGATTAGTCACGCGTGTGGGCGAGTCCACCGTGGATCGCCCCGATGAGCGTCAAATGCCAGCCCTATCGGTGCGAGGAACGCTGCGCCCACGTACAGGGGAGCGTCGTTCGCGGACGCCGCGACGGCAAGGGCAGCCGCTGCGCTGCTGAGGACAGCGCCGACGAGGATGAAGCTCCAGGCATTGCTCTTGAACACGCCCCGGATCCTGCCACGACGGGCAACTCACGGAAGGCTGTCGCGTCGGCGTGCCGGAATGAGAGGTTCGGTCGCCAATGGCGAAACGGGTGGCAAAGGTGTGGGCAAGGAAGAAGGTCAGCAGCCGTAAGGGCCGCTGACCTGGGGTTTTGTGCGCCATCAGGGACTCGCACCCCGAACCCGCTGAAGTTGGCTGCCTTTGCTTGTGCTGACGGTCATGACCCAGGGCCGTTGACCTGCGCATATGCCGGTCGTGCAGTCTCGGGTGTGTCCGTCGTTTCGTGCGGTTTCGCGCTGATGGAGGTGGCGTAAACCGTGGCGCAATCGCTCCTCGGCGTGGAAATGCGATCGGGCATGTCGGTCCTGAAGCCCGCGATGTTTGTTCAGAAACGTGACAGGGAATGCCAAGAGCATGTACCGGTGGCCATGGCTCGAAGCCAAGATCCGACGTCGTCCATGGATCGGGCTCGGCATCGCCCTGGCCTTCTTCCTACTGTGCCTTTGGATCTTGGCGACAGCGGCCGACGAGAGAAGCCCGCGCAGTGGGGTCCCTATGTGGGTGATCGCGCTGGTCGGCATCCCGCTGTTTGGATTCGTGGGAATCAGTAATGTCGTTCGGATCAGGCGTCGATGGTCGGGCCGGGAGAAGTAATGGTGGCGTACCGCGCTGCAGCGCCTGCGAGCCATGACAGCGATCCCAGAGTTACCCCGTCCCCCTGGTAATTGCCGCACTTGGTCAGCGGTCGGTGGGTCAAGAGTGAGCGCAGCGAATCACGTGTGACGGCGAAGCCGCTCTTGACGCTCCGGTCGGTGACCGAACCCTCAGACGTCAGGGGGACGGGGTTCCCGCACGGAGGCAGCTGCAGATTCTCGAGCGCCCGTTCTTGTCGGATGGTCCCGGCGAGGACGGGCGCTTGCGCCCGCCCGCAGCCGGGACCGGCGGCCGAAGGCCGCCTTAAACGCAGTACAGAAAGTTCTCACCGGATTCGCTCGAGGTGCAGTGTCCTCCGTCCAACTGATGTGCGACACCTGGACGCGCGGATCGCGGTATGTGCGGACGAGATCGAAGTCGCCTGGTCGCCTCCAGGTGGCGTCGATTGTGGTCGTCACCGGGTCACCGGAAGAAGGTGAACCAGTGGCGGCCAGGCTGGAGAGAGCGAGGCTCGGTGACGAGTCTGTGGACGCCCACTGACCAGTACTCCTCCTCCGGGGCGACGAAGGCGACCTCTTCGAAGCCCGCCTCGGCGAACCAGGCCTGGATGGAGGGGGTGAGGTCCGGGTGGTGGCGGTGACGGGTCCACACCACCTCAGCCCCCTGGGCGCAAAGCTCGGGTGCCGCCTCGATGGTCGCTCGTACGTCGGCATCGCTGATGTTGCCGAAGATGCCGCAGAGCAGCACCAGGTCCGCTGGCACCGCGTGGGCGTAGACATCACTTCGGGCGGCGTCGGCCTGCAGGACCTCGACCTGCGCGGGCAGCGCGTCAGCGGACTGACGGGCGCGGGCAACCAGTTCGGGGTCGTACTCGACCAGGAGGGCGCTGACCCGGTCAGCGTCCGCGCGGCTGGTCAGGACACCCAGCAAGTCGCGGCCGTCCCCCGCGCAAGCGCTGACCACGCGTACCGGGTCGGGCGCCGTGGCGTTCAGGTGCCGCTCGATGTGCTCCCTGACCGCCGCGAGCCGATCCGGCAGGCCGGAGTCAGGCGTGGCGTAGGCGTCGTGCCACTTCGACCAGTCGGTGCTCATGACGTGCCGTTCACCAGCCCTCATCGGTTTCTCCGTCGCGAATGGCTGATCGTAGTGACACGCTCAATGGGCCCTACCGCGCTTTCACTATCCGCGGCATGAGCGGTCGTGGCGAGTTGGCGGCCCGCTGGGGGCGGCCGCGCTTCCGGGCCGAAGTACTGATGGTGGAAGCATGAGGCCCATGGATTCCTCGATAGGGCGGCCGTTGGATGCGCGGGTTTGGGCCCTGGCTGAGGAGAACGTTGCCCAGTGGTCGCAGTTGGACCCGTGTGCGGCCATCGTTTCCGGAGTTGCCGTTTCGGGGGTTGGGCTGACGGATTACGGCGATGAGGCATGTGAGGGTCGGGCGGCGCTGGCGCGGCGGACATGCGACCTGGCGTTTGCCTTGCGCGGGGAGTTGCCGTCCGGTCCGGCTGCAGTCGCTACCTCTCTGGTAGCGGAACGGTGCGGTGTCGAGGCCGAGCTTTATGAGTCGGGGCAGATGCAACGCAGGCTCGACATCCTGACCTCTCCGCTGCAGGAGATCCGTCGCTCGATCGAGCTGACCGCCCCATCATCCGACAATGCCGCCGGTGACGGTGACGCCGCCGCGCGGGGGACCGAGTGGGAGGCGTTCACGGCCCGACTTGGGGGCGTCCCTACTGCCGTTGACTCCTACTTGTCCGGCCTACGGGCAGCTGCGGATCGAGGTGACCGGCCCGCGATTCGACAGATCGACGCAGTGGCAAAACAATGCCAGCAGTTCGCCGAGCGTGAGCACTTCCTGGGCCTGGCTGCCCGAGCCACCAGCGCTGTGCCGGGCCAGTACCCTTCAGCGGCCAGGGCGGAGTTGGCTGACGCGGCGATTGCAGCTGACGCGGCATACGCCCATGCGGCCGCGTGGTTGCGTGAGGAGCTCGGTCCCCGAGCGCGCACGGACGACGCGTTCGGTGCCGACCGGTACCGCCTGTGGGCTCGGTGGTACGTCGGCGGCGACGTGGACCTGCACGCCGCGCACGAGTGGGCCGCTGAGGAGTTCACCCGCTTGGAGACTCGCGCCGCCAATGTGGCCGCCGACGTTGACGCTGAGGCGCCGGTCCGGGAGGTGATCGCCGGCCTGTACCAGGACCCGCGACTGCAGGTCCACGGGCGGGACAACATCCGTGACTGGCTGCGGTCCTGTAGCGACAGGGCGAGCAGCGCCGCCGCCGGTCTCTTCGAGATCCCGAGCGAGCTCGACACGCTCGACTGGGCGGTCACTGACAGCGGTGGCGTGTACTACCACCCACCGGCCGAGGACGGCTCCCGGCCCGGAAGCGTGCAGTGGTCCCTCTCTGACGGTGAACCCCTGGCCACGTGGCTGGCCCCGCCTACCGTCGTCCATGAAGGCATTCCCGGCCACCACCTCCAGATTGGGCGGACGGTGCTGCTCGGCGACCACCTGACGCGGTTCCAGCGCCATCGGTGCGAGATCGCCGGATACGTCGAAGGCTGGGGCCTCTACACCGAACGGCTCATGGACACGTTGGGCTTCTACGCCTCCTCCGCTGAGCAGCTCGGCTACCTTCAGAACCAGTTCCTGCGCACCGCCCGCGTCCTCGTCGACATCGGCGTTCACCTGCAACTACCGATCCCTGCCGTGCTGCGCCATTCCCCGGGCGAGCGGTGGACGGCGCAGACGGCCCACACCTTCCTGGCTGAGCGGGTCGGTCTGACCGGGTCGTCCCTCGACTTCGAGCTCGACCGCTACCTCGGTCGCGGCGGCCAGGCCATCGCCTACCGGCTCGGAGAAGAACGCTGGCTCAACCTCTTGAGTAGCGCTGTGCCGGGTGCCGGGGCCGCGCTGCGCCAAGCCCACGAGACCGCGCTGAGTCTTGGGCCAGCCAACTTCGACCAACTCCACGCAGCACTCACCCGCTGACCGTGCTCAACCGAGGGCCTTCGGGGAACTCCAAAGCACTCCGGTCTAGACAAGACACGCCTACGGTTGCAGTCAGTTTTCAGACGTCCCCAGACAACCTCATACACCCTGAGACGGCGCCATACAGGGAGCGTTTGACTCGCCCTTTTTGGCCGATTTTTGGTGCCACTCTGGTCGGCATGTCGCTCCCATGCTCGCCGTCTCGGAACAGGTCCGGCGAGCGAGCACAAGCGCCTGCTCCGTCTGAGGATCTCCGCTGGTTGCTAGCCGATGCTGGCGTGAGCGATGCCGAGAAGCGGGGCCGCGGCTGCGCCCGTCCGGTACGGCTGGTCGGCTCGACGGTGGTAGTCAACAAAGTCGACCGGCGAGGTCGGCCACCACTACTCCTCGAGCCAGGAGCTCGACGGCACCACCTACGTGCGCTGCGGGAACCGGCGCGCCGAGGTCTGTCCCTCGTGCAGCACGGAGTACAAGGGCGACGCCTGGCATCTGATCACTGGTGCGGGTCAAGGGTGAGGGCCTACTGCGTAAGGGCACCAAGAGTCGAGCGGGGGAGCGGACCCTTCCTCTTCCTGTGAGTGCGGTCGCGATGCTGCAACGGCGGTTCATGTCCGGGCAAGACTCGACCAGCCGGTGTTCCCCGACGTGAACGGGGGCTTCCGGGACCCGGCCAACACAAGGCGCGAGCTCCGCGAGGCGAGGGGCAAGGAGACGCTGGCGTGGATCACCTCGCACACCTTCCGCAAGACCGCCGCGACGATCCTCGACGAGGCCGCGCTGTCCGCTCGCCTGGTCGCGGATCAGCTCGGGCACAGCCGGCCGTCGATGACCCAGGACGTCTACATGGGTCGCCGGGCGGTGGACTCGCAGGCGGCGCTCGCGCTGGAGGCTGCGTTAAGAGGCATGACGCTCGAAGAGATAAAGCGTGGCAAAAGCGTGGCCAATGAAAAAGGTCAGACACCGTGAGGGCGTCTGACCTGGTGTTTTGTGCGCCATCAGGGACTCGAACCCCGAACCCGCTGATTAAGAGTCAGCTGCTCTGCCAATTGAGCTAATGGCGCGCGAAGCGAGTGGAACTCTAGCAACACAGTCCGCCCACCACGAAATCGAGCCCCTGTGACGACCGGCACCCACCGCAACGACGGTCGACGCCGGTCGCCAGTCGGACCAAGGCTCAGCCGGCGAGCAGGGTGTCGAGCTTCGTGAAGGAGCTGTTCCAGCCTTCCCGGGCGTTGCCGACGAAGTCTTCCTTGTAGGGCCCCTGATGGATGACCAGCCGGGTCTTGCCCTCTTCGTCGTGGAGCTCGAGGCGCAGATCGATCCGCTCGGCGCCGAAGAGCTCAGCCATCTCGCCTGACAGGTCCTCGTGGACGACGAGAAGCTCGGGCTCGACGATCTCGTCGAAGATCCCCTCCGAGGCGCCACCGGGCGGGTAGCTCGGGTCATCCGGCACCATCGTGAACCGCTGGTGACCGCCGACCCGGAGATCGACGTCCACGCTCTCGCGGGGGACTGAGTACCCGACAGGGCCGAACCACTGAGCCAGCTGGTCGGGATCGGTGAACGCCTTCCACACCAGCTCGCGCGGTGCGTCGAAGACTCGCTCGATGTGCAGTTCTGCTGTCATGGTCTTGCCTCTCGTGCGGGGTGGCCGTCAGCCACCGTTGTCCTGTTCCTGCTTCATGCGTTTGAGGTGGGCGTCGAGCCGGTCGAGCCTGGTGTCCCAGAGCTCGCGGTACGGCTCCACCCAGTCGATGACCTCCCGAAGGGTCTCGGCCTGCAGCGTGCTCGAGCGCCATTGCGCCGAACGACTCCTCGTGATGAGACCTGCTTGCTCGAGCACCTTCAGGTGCCTTGAGATCGCGGGGAGGCTGATGGAGAACGGCTCGGCAAGCTCCGAGACGGTCGCGTCGCCCTCGGCGAGACGGGCCAGGATCGCCCTTCGCGTCGGGTCGGCCAGCGCCGAGAAGATCACGCTCAGCCGGTCGTTCGCCATCTGTTTAACCTCTGTGTTAATTAACTGATCTGTTAAACATACTCGTTGAGGGGCGCCTGTCAAGAGAAGGGACGAGCTTCTTCGGCGACCCATCCGCGGACGGTCGGCGTGCGAACTACAGTCGCAACCCAGGGCCGCACGGCCGTTCGACCCACCAGGAGGCCTCGATGCCCGAGCCCGATCTGAGGCTGGTGTCCCCACAGGGGCCGGCCGATGTCGACGACCTCATGCGCCAAGCGGCTCGCGGCGACTCGCAGGCCTTCGAGACGCTGTACGACGAGCTCTCCCCAGCGGTCTACGGCCTGGCGCGACGAGTCGTCAGGGACCCGGCCAGGGCCGAGGACGTCACGCAGGAGGTCTTCCTCGACGTGTGGCGCAAGGCCACGAGGTTCGACGTCGCCCGGGGCAAGGCGAAGACCTGGGTCATGACGATCGCCCATCGTCGGGCGGTCGACGCCGTACGTCGGAGCGAGGCCCAGAAGCGACAGGACCACCAGGGAGCACCCGACGAGGTCTCCCACGATGAACCCGCGGACGCCCTGATCCAGGCCGAGGAGCACGGCGCGGTCAGGGACTGTCTCGAGACGCTGACCGACCTGCAGCTGGAGTCGGTGCGGCTCGCGTACTTCAACGGATACACCTATGGCGAGGTGGCGACCCTGCTCGACAAGCCACTTCCGACGATCAAGACGAGAATGAGAGACGGCCTGATCCGTCTCCGCGACTGCTTGGAGGGGGCACGATGAGCACCGAGCTGCACACGCTCTCCGGCGCCTATGCCCTCAACGCATTGAGCGCGGAAGAGGCGAGCCAGTTCCGCCGTCATCTCGAGGCATGCCCGGCCTGTCGTCAGGAGGTCCGGGAGCTGCAGCAGGCGGCGGCCACGATGGGCGCCAGCGAAGCAGCGCCGCCCCCGCCCTACCTGAAGGAAAGGGTGCTCGGCGCCGCCGACCGCACCCCGCAGCTGCCGCCGGTCTCCAGCCCCGGCAACGTGATCCAGGTGCCCCGCCACTGGTGGGGTGCGCCGCTTCTCGTGGCTGCGGCCGCCGTGGTGCTGATCGTCGCGGGCGTCCTAGGCATCAGCCAGCTCCTGGACAACGGGCCGGCTGAGCGGCAGAGCCTCCTCGCGGAGGGCGTCGTGAAGGTCTTCCGGGCCGACGACGCCAACACCGCGACCATGGAGACCAAGAACGGCGGCACGATCTCGGTGGCCACCTCGCCGAAGCTGGGGGAGATGGCGGTCGACACCGAGCACCTCCCACCGCTGGACAAGAAGCACGTCTACCAGCTCTGGGCGATCCACCAGGGTTCGGTGGCCTCGGTGGGTGTCCTCGAGCCGCAGAAGGGCGCGTCCATGGCGATGCCCGAGCCCGACACCGAGGTGGCGATCACCGTCGAGCCCGCCGGCGGGTCGAAGCAGCCCACGACCGACCCGATCATGCAGGTGAACCCGAGCGACGTCTGACGGAGTCTCGACCAGCCCTGGCGGCGGCGTCGACGCGGTCAGTCGGCGTTGTGTTCCTCCAGCACGGCCTGCGCTGCGTTGTGCCCGCCGATGCCGCTGACCGCTCCGCCACGCCGCGCGCCGGAGCCGCACAGCAGCACGTTCTCGACGTCGGTGGCCACGCCCCACCGCTGTGCGGCGCTGTCGATCCGCGACCGGTTGGGTGACCACGGCCACGACAGGTCGCCATGGAAGATGTGGCCGCCCGGCATCGCGAGCGCCTGGTCGATGTCCTGAGGTGTCTTGGCCTCGATGCACGGCTTGCCGTCGGCGTCGAGGGTCAGGCAGTTCTCGATCGGCTCCTCGAGGTGCTCGTTGATCGCGTCGAGCACCCGCTCCACTGCCTCGTCGCGGCGGGCGTCGAGGTCACCGTCGAACAGGTTCGAGGGCATGTGCACGCCGAAGTACGTGAGCGTGTGCTTCCCGGAGTCGGCCAGATCGCCGAGGATCGAGGGGTCGGTCAGCGAGTGGCAGTACAGCTCGCCCGGCGGCAGGGTGGGGATCCCCCCGGCCGCGGCCTCCTCGTAGGACTTCTGGAGCTGGCTGTAGTCCTCCGCGACGTGGAACGTGCCGGCGAAGGCGACCTCCGGGTCGGCGCCGGACTTCAGGCGCGGCAGCCGGTCGAGCAGGAAGTTGATCTTCAGCTGGGATCCGACCGGGGGCTCGGCCGGCTCCTCACCGAGAAGGATCTGGAGCACCCAGGGTGCGACGTTGGACAGCACCCAGCGAGCCTCCACGTTGTGGCTCTCGTCGCCGTCGTGCCACTCGATGTCGGCCTTGGTTCCGTCGGCCTCGATGCGGCTCACGCCGGCACCGGTGATGATCTCCGCCCCCGCGCGCCGCGCTGCGTCGGCAAGGGCGTCGGTGACCGCGCCCATGCCGCCCACCGGAACCCTCCACTCGCCGGTGCCGTTGCCCACCACGTGGTACAGGAAGCAGCGGTTCTGGATGAGAGTGGCGTCGTTCATGTCCGCGAACGTGCCGATCAGCGCATCGGTGGCGATCACGCCGCGGACCGTGTCGTCGGCGAACCGCTCCTCGATCACCCGACCCAGCGGTTGGGCCACGAAGGCATCCCAGGCCTTGGCGTCGACGAGCTCCCGCATCTCCTTCTCGGGGCGCAAGGGCTCGAGGAGGGTGGGCGCGACGGCCTGGGCGAAGTCGGAGACCTCGCCGTAGAACGACCGCCAAGCGTCGTACTCCTCGTCGGACCCCGTCAACGCGCGGAACGACTCGGCGGTCAGCGTCCCCTCGGGACGCTCGACGAGCAGGCCGGTGTGCTTGCCGTCCCTGACGACCGGCGTGTACGACGCGGTCCTGCGCGACTTCAGCTCGAGGTCGAGCTCGAGGTCGTCGATGATCTGTTGCGGCAGAAGGCTGACCAGGTAGGAGTAGCGCGAGAGCCGCGCCTCGAGGCCGGAGAAGGCCTGGGTGCTGATCGCGGCCCCGCCGGTCTGCTCGAGACGCTCGAGCACCAGGACGGACAGTCCGGCCTTGGCGAGATAGGTGGCCGAGACCAGGCCGTTGTGGCCGCCTCCGACGATGACGACGTCGTACTTGTCTAGCTTGCTACCTGAAGTCACGGGAGCACGCTACCTGCCTCGGTGTGCGCGCTCCGACCCTGGCAAACTGTTGAATGTTGAACTATCGTTGTTGCATGCCAGCACTGACCGTCGAAGACCTCACCGTCCTGCCCCGGATCACCGGCCCTGGGCTAGGCGACACCGTCCGCCCTGTGGTCCAGGTGACCGAGGCGCCGCGGGGGTTCGAGGGAGAGGGCTTCCCGGTACGACGAGCGTTCGCCGGTGTCGACCTCGCGCTGCTCGACCCCTTCATCCACATGGACCAGATGGGGGAGGTGGAGTACGCCCCCGGCGAGCCGAAGGGCACTCCGTGGCACCCGCATCGTGGCTTCGAGACGGTCACGTACATGATCGACGGCCTGTTCGACCACCAGGACTCCAACGGCGGTGGCGGCAGCATCACCGACGGCGACACGCAGTGGATGACCGCCGGCTCCGGCCTGTTGCACATCGAGGCGCCGCCGGAGTGGCTCGTGCAGAAGGGCGGCCTCTTCCACGGCGTCCAGCTGTGGGTGAACCTCCCGCGCGCGCAGAAGCTGGTGGCGCCGCGTTACCAGGACCTCCGCGCGGGTCAGGTCGGACTCGTCACGAGCGCCGACGCGGGCGCGCTCGTGCGGATCATCGCCGGTGAGGTGGCGGGTCAGGCGGGCCCGGGCGCCACGCACACCCCGATGACGATGGTGCACGCGACGCTCGCGCCGACCGCGGCGCTCGACATGCCGTGGGACCCGGAGTTCAACGCGCTCGTCTACGTGCTGAGCGGCGAGGGTGCGGTCGGCCCCGACCGCCGTCCCATCCGCTCCGGCAGTCTCGCCGTGCTCGGTCGCGGCGACTTCGTGAGCGTGGCTGCGAACCGTACGCAGGAGAGCCGCAGCGCCGCTCTCGACGTGCTCGTCATCGGCGGCAAGCCGATCCGTGAACCGGTGGCCTGGGCCGGCCCGTTCGTGATGAACACCAAGGCCGAGGTGCTGGCGGCCTTCGCGGACTTCCAGGCTGGTCGCCTCGGCCGGATCCCGGCCGTTCACGGGGCGCCGACCGAGATCGTCTCCGGCGACTGAGCTCCATCGCCCGACAGCCGCCGTCGGCCGTTCGGCTGTTGAAACATTCCTCCTGCCTCATGAATGCGCAATTGCACGAAGATGCAGCGAATTTGTCTAGGTTTGCGCCCCTTGCGCTCTTAGCGTTGCCGGGTTCAGTGCGACCGGATCGGTCGCGCTTTCTCAGTTGGAGGGGACCCACTTCATGCGTTATCGCTCCATGCTCGCGGTCGCGGCCGTCGCAGCCCTGGCTGCTACGACGACCATCGTCACCGCGACCACCTCGACCGCGGTCGACACGACCTCTGTGACGGTCAACCAGTCATCCCAGCCGGCAGGCTCGTTCGCGCTCAGCGGCCAGGCGGCCGCCCACTACAAGCTGCCTTCCGGCATGCGCGAGCTGCACACGGCCACCTTCCCGGACGGACGCACCCAGACCCGCTACCAGCAGATGGTCGACGGCGCCTCCGTGTTCGGCGGGCAGATCACGATCATCCGCAGCGCCGCCGGCGAGGCCGAGACGGTCGTCGGCGCCCACTTCCCGGCGCTGCAGGCCAAGAACAAGGCCCGGCTGACCAAGAGCGAGGCCAAGCAGAAGGTCGCCAAGGAGATCGGGACCGAGGGTGACTTCGACAGCACCCTGCGCATCGACCCCAAGACCGGCCGCCTCTTCTACCAGGTGCAGAGCATCCGGTCCGACGAGCGTCCCGTGCGCTGGGTCGACGCGACCACGGGCGAGACCGTCAAGGCGTTCGACGCCGTCGCCAAGGGCGAAGGGATCGGCGTCAAGGGCGACACCAAGAGCGTCGACAGCACGCTGACGACCGCCGGCGACTACCGGATGCTGTCGAAGGACAACCGTCAGTCCACCTACGACGCGATGAACACCGGCCGCACGACGCCGCTGCAGGTCAAGCCGATGACCGACGCCGACGACGTCTGGGACGCGCCCGGGATGACCAGCCCCGGCCAGGCCGCAGGCGTCGACGCGCACTACTACGCCAACGTGGTGGACGACTTCTACGGCGACACGTTCGGCCGCAACAGCATCGACGACGCGGGTATGAAGATCATCTCGGTCGTCCACTACGGACAGGGCTACTGCAACGCCTTCTGGAACGGGTCCTACATGACCTACGGCGACGGCAACGGCACCACCTGCAAGTCGCTGTCGGGCGGTCTCGACGTGGACGGCCACGAGCTCACGCACGGCGTCACCGAGCACACCTCCGGCCTCATCTACGAGAACGAGTCCGGGGCGCTCAACGAGGCGTTCAGCGACATGATGGGCAACACGATCGAGTTCTACGCGGCCAAGCACAACCTCGACCCGGTCGCGCAGCCGGACTTCCTGATCGGTGAGGACGTCATCAACCAGGCAGGTGACCCGACGCCGGGCTTCCGGAACATGGGCGACCCCATGCAGGACGGCGACCCGAGCCACATCTCGCAGCAGTACACCGGTACGTCGGACAACGGCGGCGTTCACACCAACAGCGGCATCGCCAACCACGCCTACTACCTGACCGTGAACGGTGGGTCCAACGCCAGCTGCACCGCGAACCAGTACCACGGGGTCCTGCTCCGCGGTAAGGACTGCAGCGTCGTCGTCCCCGCCGTCGGCCTCGACACGGCGGCGCAGGTCTTCTACGACGGCTTCACCAGCCTCCCGGAGTACGCCAACTTCTGCGACGCCCGCAACGCGACGGCCGCGGCGGCCGGCGGGTCCAAGACCGGCAAGCAGAACCCGACGGCCAAGGCCGTGGGCCTGGCCTGGGACGCCGTCGGTGTCCACAACGGCTGCAAGGAAGGCACCCCGCCCCCGCCGCCGTGCGAGGGCTCGGCCAACGCCACCCTGCCGATCCAGTCGCCGCACCCGTACGGCAACAACGGTGACTGCACCTGGACCTACGACAACGGGGCCGCGGGCTTCAAGTTCCACTTCACGCTGATGGACATGGAGCAGGACTACGACTACGTCTACGTCAAGGACGCGGCCGGGAACGTGCTGAACACCTACACCGGCAACATCCCCGGCGGGTTCGACTCGGCCTGCATCCCGACCTCGACCGGCTCGGTGCAGATGACCAGCGACCCGGCCGTCACCGGACAGGGCTTCACCATCGACTCGGTGACACCCTGCTGATCCAGCGCTGAGTCACGACGCCACAACGCACGGCCCCGGCCCGAGAACCTCTCGGACCGGGGCCGTGTGAGGTTCCACGCCGTAACCCCACGGGTCCCGTCTGCGTTGATCAGACGACAGAAGGGGGTGACCGGATGCGCCGTAGACAGCGAAGCTTCGTCGAGCTTCTCGTCCGCTCGCTCGCCTTCTCCGGCCTCCTCTACGCGGTTGTCTTCGTGTACGCCGTACAGGCCACCCTGCTGAGCCCCGACTCAGGGGCCTCCGCCTCCGTCGATCCCGGTCCGGGAGCACTCGACCAGCTGAGTGCGCTGCCGACCTGGAGACCCGTCCACGCGAAGCGCTTCCCCGGGTGCGTCGACATGGCGCGGTGGACGCAGTCCCATGTGCCCGCGTCCGTGGTCGTGGTCCGGCGTGACGGTGACCTGGCCCGGCTGCAGTTCGACGAGGCGTTCCGCCGCGCGAAGAGTCCTTCCTCGGCGGACGACGTGTGGACCATCGGCGCCTGCGGCTGACCCCGACAACGAGACAGGGCCCCCGTCGTCGACGAGGACCCTGCTGACTGGGGTGAACGACGGGACTCGAACCCGCGACATCCTGGACCACAACCAGGTGCTCTACCAACTGAGCTACGCCCACCATGACTGTGACTTCTCAGTCATGTCGGCCCCTCCTGGCGTGCGCCACGAGAGACCGAGCGATGAAGAGTGTACCTGTTTCTACGAGCTGATCTGACCAGGGTCTTGTTCCACGACGCCGGTGTCGGTCGCCGGTGCCGGCTCCTCCGCAACCGCATCCCCGTTGGCTCCCGTGAGCGAACCGCCGTGCTCGGCCGCAATGGCCTTGGCAGCGCTCGAGTCCGGGCCCGGGGGAGCGACGAACACCGCCGCGCGGTAGTAGCGCAGCTCCTCGATGCTCTCCTGGATGTCGGCCAGCGCGCGGTGGTTGCCGGTCTTGGGCGGGGAGTTGAAGTAGGCGCGTGGGTACCAGCGCCGGGCGAGCTCCTTGATCGAGGAGACGTCGACGATCCGGTAGTGGAGGAACGACTCGAGCTCGGGCATGTCCCGCTGGAGGAAAGCCCGGTCGGTGGCGACGGTGTTGCCGGCCAGGGGAGGACGGCTCCCGTCAGGGCAGTGCTCGCGAATGTAGGCGAGCACCTGCTCCTCGGCCTCGCGAAGCGTGATGCCGTTGTCGAGCTCTTCGAGGAGGCCCGACACGGTGTGCATGTTCTGGACGAAGGCGTCCATCTGCTCCACCGCCTCCTGGGGAGGCTTGATCACGACGTCGACGCCGTCGCCGAGGACGTTGAGGTCGAAGTCGGTGACGAGGGCAGCCACCTCGATCAGGGCGTCGGCCCCGAGGTCGAGGCCGGTCATCTCACAGTCGATCCACACCAGACGGTCATTCACGCATAGCACCCTACTCAGTGACCGGGAGTGTTGCTGCCTAGCATGTCGCCATGGCCTGGATCAGCTTTGCGGCGCGAGTGCTCGTCGGTGGTGTGTGGATCGTCGCCGGGCTGCTGAAGCTTCCCGACCCGGCGGCGAGCGTCCGCGCGGTGCGCGCCTACCAGCTCCTCCCGGAGGCGGTCGTCCCGACGGTCGGTTACGCCTTGCCGATCGTCGAGCTTCTGGTCGGCGTGACCCTGGTCATCGGCCTGCTGGTACGGATCGGCGCCATCCTGTCCGGCGTGCTGTTCATCGCGTTCATCGTCGGCATCTCGTCTGCGTGGGCACGCGGGCTGCAGATCGACTGCGGGTGCTTCGGCGGCGGCGGGTACGACGCCAACGCCGGTGAGAAGTACCCATGGGAGCTTGCTCGGGACCTAAGTCTCCTCTTTGCCTCTGCCTGGCTCGTTTGGCGGCCTCGCTCGCCGTGGGCGTTGGACAATCGACTCCTGCACTACAGCAGTGATCGCACCCCAACTGGAGAGCCGACGCGATGACGAAGAAGCAGTCCAAGGCGACTCAGCAAGCCAACATGCAGCGGGCATCGGAGCGGGCGGCCGCGATCCGCGCCGAGCAGGAGCGCAAGGAGCGGCGGAGCCGGACGCTGCTCGTCACGGCAGCCGTCGTCGGGGTGCTGATCCTCGTCGTGGCAATCGTGGTCGCGGTCCAGCAGAGCCGTGACACCTCCGGCCAGTCGGCCGCGGCCCCGGCTGGTGTGGTGGACAGCTACGCGGTCGCGATGGGCAAGGCCGGCGCTCCCGTGACGGTGACCGTCTACGAGGACTTCATGTGTCCTTACTGCGGACAGTTCGAGAAGGTCAGCGAGCAGCCGCTCAAGCAGTACGCCGCGTCGGGCGACGTCCAGGTGAGGTACCACGTGGTGTCCTTCCTCGACGGCTCGTCGAGCAGCGACTACTCCACCCGCGCTGCCAACGCCTTCGCGGTCGTCCAGGACACCGCCGGCTCCGAGGTGGCCGTCAGGTTCCACGACGCGCTCTACGCCAACCAGCCCGCCGAGGGCAGTGCCGGCCTCTCCGACCAGGAGATGATCGACCTCGCTGTGGCGGCCGGCGCGGACAAGGCCGCGATCTCGGGCCCGATCGGGGACCTGGCGTTCAAGCAGTGGGTGGTGAACTCGACCGACCAGTGGTCCAAGCGCGGCTACCGGGGCACGCCGACCGTCACCGTCAACGGCAACAAGATCGACTTCAACAGCGCCGAGGACCTGCTGAGCAACACCGAGGCCGCGATCAAGGAAGCGCTCGCCAAGTAGCCCCAACAGCCACACTGGCGCCCGTTTCCGTCACCCCGGCCCCTAGACCGGGGACCTAGGTCCCTTGCGTGACCTGCGAGCGCGAGTGAGACTGGTCTCACACCGGCGGAGGACCGCCCGACCGGTGGGACCAGACGAAGTTCGGATTCCGGACAGGTGCTACGCGTACCTGCGACCGTTGACGGGGTCGGGGATCCGGTGAACGCGTCTGCGAGATGGTCGTCGTCAAGCGACCGTCATGACAGAGGCCCCGCAAACTCGTACTTTGCGGGGCCTCGCTACGTCTACCCGGGCCTCCTGTGGCGAAACCCGGTGACACGCCGGTCTGGACAGAGACGTGACGTGGTCGTGATCACCCTGGGTCCGGCCGACGCCGTAACACGATCCGTGAGAACGCGTTACACATCACGTGACCCAGGACATCGAGATCACCCGGCGGGCCGCGATCCGAGGCGCGGCAGTGGGCGGTGTGGCGCTGTTGGTCGGCGCAGGAACCTCCGGCTCCTCGGCCGTCGCGGTGCCGCTCGGCGAGGGGAGAGCCCGGTTCCTCCGAGCCGGCGAGATGCGGACTCTCGAGGCGGTCGTCGACCGCGTCGTGCCCGGCGTACCCGAGGACACGGTGCCCGGCGCCGTCGACGCCGGGTGTCACGAGGCCATCGACGCACTTCTCGCGGCCTTCACCGT
Organism: uncultured Actinomycetota bacterium; assembly: GCA_963700955.1. Lineage (GTDB taxonomy): Bacteria > Actinomycetota > Actinomycetes > Propionibacteriales > Nocardioidaceae > Nocardioides_C. Next base: position 215,192 of record CAVOZH010000008.1, read on the forward strand.
CTCGCCACCCCGCATCTACGCGGGCGGACCGTTCTCCGACCGGGGCGGGTCGCCCGTCAACGACTTCGAGCACTTCCTGCCGCTCGACCGCTACGAGTCCAGGGCGTGGCGGCTGCGCATCGAAGGCTCCCGAGGACGCAGGGCACTCGAGCGCAACGGACGGGTCGAGGGCTACCAGCGCACCTACCGCCAAGGTCTCGCCGCGCTCGAGAGCTCGGTCCCCGGAGGGTTCTCCAACCTCCCCGGTCCCGCCCGTGACCTGGCGCTCGAGCAGAGCGACGACCCGCTCGTCCAGGCGATGCTCGACCTCGCCGTGCCACACACGCTCGAGTTCCTCTACGGCGCTCCGGAGTACGGCGGGAACCGGGCTCTGGTGGGCTGGCGAACCACGGACTTCGAAGGGGACACCCAGCCTCGCGGCTACACGCGCGAGGAGGTGATCCACCCCGAGAGCTCCGGACCCCTCGACGTCGTCACCGACCTGATCGGGAAGGACGCCGGCGCAGCAGTGGCGATGGGCTCGCCCGAGCTGCTCCACGGTGTCCTGTCGCGGTCGGGCGGGTCGTTCACCGGGCTGCGCCAGGAGGTCGGCCGCCTCGCGGCTCCCGGACCCGAGGCAGCCGCGCACCTGAGCCGGATGCATGCCATGGCGGACGCCCTGGTGCGTGCCGCGCGCGAGGGGGCAGCGGGCACCACCGCGGTGCCCGACGGGGCACTGGGGGAGGGGCGATGAGCAGGGAAGCGGTCGTCATCGGCTCGGGCGCGGCCGGCAGCGCCGCAGCCTGGGAGCTGGCCCGTCACGGGTGGGAGGTGACGATCCTCGAGCGCGGGCGCAACCTGCGTCCCGGTCTCGGCGAGGTCCCCAGCGGCGAGCTCGACACTCTCTACGGCAGCGACGAGATCAAGGGCACCCGGCAGTTCGGCTTCCCCGACCCGCTGCTGGAGCCGTACACGACGAGGACCCGGGCCGAGGCGGCGCAGGGCGTCGCACGGTCAGCTCAGGGTGCGCTGGGGCAGCTCGGTGCCGCGGTCGGAGGCACCTCGCTGCACTACAACGCCAAGACGCCGCGGTTCTGGAAGCAGGAGTTCACCGCGCTCACCGACCGTGGCCCGGTCGACGGGGCGCAGGTAGCCGACTGGCCGATCGGCTACGACGACCTCGCACCCTTCTACGACCTCGTGGAGTACCGCGTGGGCATCCAGGGCGACCGGCGCCGCATGCCCGCCCGGACCCTCGAGCAGTCGCCGCGGCGCCGCCAGTTCGTGATGCCGCCCAACCCGACCGGCCATGCTGCGAGCCTGGTGGCCGAGGGGGCGAGCCGGCTGGGGTTCGAGGCCTACCCGTACCCCGCCGCAGTGAACTCGCGGCCCTTCGACGGTCGGCCGGCGTGCAACTCCTGCGGGCTCTGCTCGGGTTTCGGGTGCGCGATCAACGCCCGCGGCGACGCGCTCGTGTCGTGGCTCAACCCCGCGCTGCGGACCGGCCGGGTCCGGGTGGTCGACCGGGCGTACGTGCACCGCATCGAGACCACCCGTGACGGGCGGCGGGCCCGCGCCGTGCACTGGACCGACGTACGCGGCCGGCAGCACCGCCTCCCGGCCACGACCGTGGTGATGGCGGGAAGCCCGGTCAACACCGCCCGGCTGTTGCTGCTCTCGGCCAACGGCGCACACCCCCACGGGCTCGGCAACCGGTCCGACCAGGTCGGGCGCAACATGATGTTCCACAACTTCACGCTGGCCGCCGCGCTCTACTCCGAGGACATCAAGCCGCTGCGAGCGCAGAGCACCACCCTCCAGATCGACGACCTCGTCGGCCCGTTCACCGGGCCTGAGGTCAGCGCGCTCGGGGTGCCCTACATCGCCGGCGGCATCGTCCAGGTCGGCTCCGCGATCCCCGCTCTGGGCGCGGCGACGATGCTGGCCGGAATGGTCGGGTACGGCAGCCGGCTCAAGCAGCTGATGAAGGCCGGCGTCCTGCACGCACGAACCGCGGGGTCTCAGCTCATCCACCAGGACCTGCCGCAGGCGGAGAACCGCGTGGACCTCGACCCGAAGGTGCGCGACTTCCTCGGCTTCCCGGCCGCGCGCATCACCTACAGCCCGCACCAGCACGAGAAGGCCGCGGCGGTCTACCTCGGCGCACGGATGCAGGCGATCCACGAGCTCGCTCCCGGCGCGGTCGGCGCGGTGACGCTGCCGCTGCCGGTGCTCAACGACGGGATCACCTACACGGCTCATCTCGCCGGCACTGCGCGCATGGGCACCGACCCCCTCAGGTCGGTCTGCTCACCCTCGGGACGCCTCCACGACGTCGACAACGTGTACGTCGCCGACGCGTCGACCTTCCCGACCTTCCCCGGCTTCAACCCCACGCTCACGATCATGGCCAACGCCCTGCGCATCGCCCGAGGCATCGCCGGCGGCCCGAGGAACGAGGTATGACGATGTGCCACCACGACGACACCGCCCTGACCAGCCGGCGAGAGGTGCTGAGGCGGGCCGGCCTGCTCGGGCTCGCGGTCGCGGCCGCCCCTGCCCTCGGCGTCGACCGCGCGGATGCCGCCGGCTCGCGACGCGCGCATCGCGTGCTCGTCTACTCCCACACCGCGGGCTTCCGCCACGCCTCGATCCCGCTGGGGATTGCCACCGTCGAACAGCTCGGCAGCGAGAACGGCTTCGCGGTCGAGGCGAGCGAGGACCCAGGCGTCTTCACCGTCCGGAACCTCCGCCGGTTCACCGCCGTGGTCTTCCTCAACACCACGGGCGCGGTCATGACACCGGCCGGCCGCCAAGCCTTGCGACGGTTCGTCCTGGAAGGCGGCGGGTGGGCCGGAGTCCACTCCGCCGCGGACACGGAGTACGACTGGCCCTTCTACGGGCGGCTTCTCGCCGGAGGCCGCTTCCGGTGTCATCCACTCGAGCAGCCCGGGGTGGTCGTGCGGGAGTCCGCTCGCCACATCTCCACTGCGCACCTGCCGAAGCGCTGGCAGATCCCCGTCGAGGAGTTCTACTCCTTCAAGGCGAACCCTCGGGGCCGGGCGCAGGTGCTGCTGAGCATCGACGAGTCGACGTACAAACAGGACCCCAACACCACCTACCTGCCGTCGCAGGACTATCCCGACGACTACAAGCCGGTGTCCGGGGTGATGGGGGACCACCCGATGAGCTGGCAGCACCGGGTCGGTGACGGCATCGCGTGGTACACCGCGCTGGGTCACGAGGTGAACATGTACCTCGACTCGGCGTACCGGCAGCACCTGCTCGGCGGCATCCTCACGGCGACCCGCCACGGCCGCCGCAACCTGCGCTGACTCCAAGGGCGCTGTGGCCGGGTCAGGCCGGGCGCGCCGCCGTGATCAGCCACATCGCGGACCCGTACTCGACGCCGCGCTCCGACTCGTGCTCCCGCATGCTGGCGTGAAGATCGGTGAGCGCGCGACGGCGGCCCTCGGCGTCCAGGCCTTCGAGCATCCAGGCGGTGAGGCCGCTGACGAACCGGTGGGCCTCCTCGACCGTGGGGCCGAAGTGCATGGGTGAGCGAACGTCCTCGAGCTCCGGTTCCGTGAAGCCGGCGGCGGTCAGGAGAGCTCGGACCCGCTGAGGAGCGGCGAGTGAGAAGGGACCCGGCGCCTCCGGGGGTGGGACCGGCAGGTCACGACCTGCCGCCATGGCTGTGCTGACCTCCCGGAACCACTCGTTCTCCGGCACCGGCTGCCAGGCGACCATGACCAGCCGACCGCCGGGGCGGAGGGCGCGTCCGATGTTGGTGAACGCGGCCACGGGGTCGCCGAAGAACATCGCGCCCGTGCGGCTGACCGCCACGTCGAAGGCACCGGCTGGGAAGGGGTGAACCTGTGCGTCTGCCTGCTCGAAGTCGACGTTGTCGACGCCCTCGTCCTGCGCGAGCCTCCGTGCGACGTCGAGCATCTTGGTGGACAGGTCGACCCCGAGGGCCCGACCCGAGGGCGCAAGGCGTGCTGCATCCCTGGTCGTCTGTCCCGTGCCGCAGCCGATGTCGAGCACCTGGAAGTCCGGCTCGACCCGGGCGGCGTCCATGAGCCGCTCGTGGTAGCCGGCGACGCCCGAGTCGAACCGTTCGGCGTTGGCCGCCCAGTACTCGCCCTCGTCGCCGTCCCAGGCCCGGCTCTGCTCGAGGTTCGACGGGTCGACGTGAAGTGTCGTGTGGTCGCCCATGGTGTCGCCTTCTCTCTGCGATGTACCCTCCCAATGGGACTATCACCGGAATACGCCGGGAGGCGGTTCATGTCAAGGGCGGGGAAGCTCACCACGACGTCGTACGCGATCTTGAGCCTGCTCGCGGTCCGATCCTGGAGCACCTACGAGCTGGCCCAGCAGATGGACCGCAGCCTGGGGCGGATCTGGCCGCGCGCACAGAGCAAGCTCTACGAAGAGCCGAAGAAGCTCGCGGCCAACGGGTACGCGCATGCCAAGGAGGAGCGCGTGGGGGAGCGGCCACGCACTGTCTACCGCATCTCGGCCAAGGGGCGTCGCGCGCTCGAGGCATGGCTCCAGGAGCCCAGCGCGGGGCCGGTTCTGGAGTCGGAGCAGCTGTTGAAGATCTTCTTCGCCGAGAACGGGACGAAGGACGACGCCCTGGCTACCCTGGCTGGAGCCCGGGCCTGGGCGGAGGCGCGGAACGTCGGAAACCTGGAGGCCGGCCGTGCCTATCTGGCGGGCGACGCGCCGTTCCAGGACCGAGCGGCGCAGACGCTGCTCGTGGGCCGTTTCCTCACTGACTTCTACAAGCTCGTCGCGGACTGGTCGGACTGGGCGACCGGCATCGTCGAGAAGTGGCCGGACGACCCCTCGGAGGCGGTCGCGGACGCTGCCGCCCTGCAGGAGAGCGTGGAGCGCGCCGAGTGGAGCGAACGAAAGAGCACAAAGCGCCCCCGGCAGGATTCGAACCTGCGGCCATCAGATTAGAAGTCTGCCGCTCTATCCAGCTGAGCTACGGGGGCGAGGGGTCGGAACTTACATCGGCCTGAACCATCGGCATTACGTCCGTGAGGCTTCCAGTCCGCGCTTGCTCGATCCAGGGGCAAGTATGCCTGAGTCGCACCGGGGTTCTGGCAGGGACCGACGCAGTGGCATCGCCGCCAGGCGAGGTCACGGTGTTGCGTCCGCCGCCCAGTCGGCGGGCGAGACCCGCCGGCACCAGACCCACGCAGCAGGCTCCCCAAGCCGGTGACCGAGCCCTGGTGCCAATTGCCGCGTTCCGGACAAAGTCTGAGAAATCGTCAATACGCTGCGAGTCGGTTCACGAGTCGATTCAACGGGGGTCAGGCATGGTGCAGGGTCGCGGCAGGGTGCGCAGAGGACAAGGTCGCAGGGTCGGTGTGGTGCTGGGTGTGCTGCTCGCTGCGGCGCTCGCCGTGCCGACGGCCGCCCCCGCGGGGGCGGCCGAGTCGAAGGCGGAGATCCCGGTGGACTCCGGCGGTACGGTCGCCGTTCCTGCCGGCATGACGGGCCGGCCCGACCGGCGCTGCCCGAACGCGGGCCGCCCGGCGCAGGCGGCGCTCGAACAGACCGCTCCGGGGGTCCCCGATGGGCAGCTCGCCGCTGGAATCGTCGACGGCAAGGCGAACGGACTCTGCCGTTGGGACCACACGGCGGTGCTGGCGGTCGACGTGCCGGCGACGCCCGACGACGTCACCCTGACCGGCGCGATCCTGCGCCTGCACGTCGAGTCGGTCGACGCCCCCACCGCGCTGTCCGTCTTTGCCACCGACACGCCGGTTCCGGCGGGGGTCCTGCGCACGACCGAGCCGCCGAACGTGGCCTCGCCGGCAACCACCGCGGAGGCCCACTCCGGGACCGTGGAGGTCGACGCGCTGCCCGCCGTCGAGGCGATGCTGCGTGGTGAGGCGACCGCGCTGGCGGTCGCCGGGGGGCCGGCGCGTGCGCTGCTCTCCGCGCCGGGGGCCACCGGTGGCCCCGTCCTGGCCCTCACCTACACCGGTACCGAGCCCGACGACACCGTCGCGCCGACGGTGTCCATCTCATCACCCGCCTTCGGCGAGACTGTCTTCGGAGGAGTGCGGGTCAAGGCCGACGCAACCGACAACGTGGGGGTCACCGGTGTGACCGTGACGCTGGGCGGCCGACTGGTCGGCACGGACGACACCGCCCCCTTCGAGATCGACGTGGACACCACCACAGTCCCGGACGGCGAGCACCCGCTGGCGGTGGAGGCGGTCGACGCCGCCGGTAACCGAGCGCGCGCCCTGTCACCGCTCGTGGTGGACAACAGCGGAGGCCCGCTTCACCGCCTCGACCTCGACCTGGCGGCAGGTCGCATCGACGTGGACACCTACGTGCTGCAGGGGCTGGCCGCAGTCTTCCGCCTGCCAGACCTCGACCCCCGGTACGAGGGCACGCTCCCGGAAGAGGTCACGGTTTGGACCTGGCGCGCGCTGCAGTACCTGCCGGACATGACCGAGGAGAACCGGGCGAAGGTCGAGGAGCTGATCACGCCCGTGGACCTCACCGCCCCGATGGCGCTGTCGTCGGAGCCCGAGCCCGCCGGCACCCAGTCTCTCGCCTCGGTGACCGCCTCCGACGCGGACTGCAGCAGGCTCCGCGGCTTCGTGAATCACGGCTATGACTGCCTGGTGCAGGTCGGCCAGGTCTCCCTCTACTGGGACAGCGATGACTACGACGTGCCGCGGGGCGAGGTTCCCGCCCAGGTCGACGCCGCGGCGACCGGCCTTCGCAACGCCCAGGAGCATTTCGACAACGTCCTTGGCTTCCAGCCCATCGGAGGTGTCGAGGTGTTCATGGCCAAGGGACTGGTGGAGGGACGGGCGATCTCGTTGCCCAACGGGAGCGTCCTGCTCAACCGTGATGACACCGACTTGACCGCCACGGCCGGCCACGAGCTGGTGCATCAGTACCAGTACAAGTACATCGACATCCTCGACAACCGCAGCCTGGAGCGCACGAGTGACATCGGCTGGTGGATGGAGGCATCGGCGGAGTGGGGAAGCCACCAGCTCGTCGCGGCCTACCCTGCGGACTACCAGGACGGCGACGCGGAGGAGTACTTCCGCAACATCGAGCTCTTCCTCAACGATCCCACCAGGGACTTGTTGGAGTGGGACTCCTCGACGAACCGCCAGTACTCCGCATTCGCCTTCGCGGAGTGGCTGCACCACTCCGAGGGTGAGGACGCGGTACGCCGCGTGTGGGAGGAGTTCGACCGGTCCGGCAGCATCCGAGACGCTCTGGAAGCGGTCGCCCCGAACCCGGCGAGCTGGCTGCCGTGGATGTGGCAAAACATGTACACCCTCGACCTGGGCATTCCAGGGCGCGTGGACCAGAGCGTGACCGATCAGTGGCGCGACGAGCTCGACCCGACGCTGGGCCATGCGCCGTACGAGACGGTCACCCGCAACCGACCCGTCGAGGTCGTGAAGCGTCTGGGGGAAGGTGACAGCGCGATGGAGACGCTGGACCTGGGCCCGGGCGGCGGCACGTTCGTCGAGCTCGACCTGGACGTGGACCGGACCGTGCTGGTCACCCTGCGGCCGACGACGACCAAGGGCGGGCTGGACCTCAAGGCGCTGCCCCTGGCCTCCTACGACCTCGACCCCTCCGCGGGCCCGGACACCTGCGACGTGCCTGAGACCAGCGGCACCGCCACCGTCGTCGAGTACGACCCGACCGTCTGTGACGGCTTGTCCGTGGTCGTGGCGAACACCAGCCTGCGTGACCAGGCCACGGGCGCACTGCAGATCGAGGTCGGCAACCGCGTCGACACCACCATCACCAACGGTGTGGTCCGGCTCGGCATCAACTCCGAGGGGCACCTCAACGTGCCCGGCTACGAGGCGTCGTCCGGGACCGGTACGTCGACCGTCGGCCTGCGGTACGTCCCGACCAACGCTGACTCGCTCTCACCTGGATGCGAGTGCGAGGGCTGGGGCGTCGCGGACGTCGGACGGGACATCGGCGGCTCGGCCAACGAGTCGTGGGGCGGCGTACGTGACCTGAACCTCGTCAACGCCGGGTTCGACGCCGACTCGGGCACCTCCATTGTCCGCGCCGGGTCCGGAGGGGAGTTCACGGTGCGCCACGACTTCATCCCCGCGCCGGAGACGGCGAACCTGTACCAGGTCGAGGTCACCATCACCAACAGCACCTCGTCGCTGGGCGGTCTCCTGGGCCTCTACTACGGACCGCTCACCCCGACGTACCGTCGGGTCATGGACTGGGACGTCGAGCCGACGGCCTTCAGCGAGTACGTGACCATCGACGCCAAGGGCGGCAAGCTGCCCCCGGAGGTGGTCGCGGCAACCAACGACGGGTTCGCGAACCCGGACCCGCGGAGCCCCGCCACGGACCTCGGCGGCGTCGGCCTCTTCACCGACCTCGGGCCCGACGACCACGGCGCTCTGTTCGACATGGAGCTGCCCGAGCTCGACCCGGGCGAGTCGGTCTCGTTCACGCTCTGGTACGGCGCCGCAGACACCACCAAAGCGGCACGTGACGCCCTCGACGCCGTCGGCGCCGACGCCTGGAGCCTCGCGGAGCCCGACGTCCCGGACGGGCCGACCATCGGAAGCCCCAACACGTTCGCGTTCGGGCTGCGGGTGCGCCAGCCAGTCATCGCGGCCCTGGCCGCAGACGGCGAGCGCTCCGAGGCCGCGGCTCCCACGCCGCGGAATGACGGTGTCGTCCGCCAGTAGTCGCCGTCGGCCCACCCGCCGGAACCACGTGTTCCGGCGGGTGTCTGCCGCCGCGGCGGTCCTGACTCTGGGGACGCTGGTGGCGGGCTGCACCGAGGCGAGCCGTCAGGGGACCGCGCTGCTGCGCAACGCCACTGACCAGGCCCCCCTCAAGATCGTCGTGCGCGACCCACAGGGACGGCGTACCGCAGACGGGACCTTCGAGAAGATCTACGTCTTCGACACCCAGTTCACCAACCGGGAACGGCAGTGCCTGGTCGCGCGCGACGGAGGGTTCCAGGTCCTTGGGCCAGACGGCGAGGTCATCGCCTCACACAGCTTCGCCGACCGGCCGGTGTGCGAGCTCGACGAACTGGTGCTGAAAGACGACGGCTCGCTGGTCTGGAAGTGACACGGTCGGCCCGCCCGGTCCTGGTGAAGCACCTCGATCTGACCCTGCACCTCCAACTGCCAGCCGGTCCCGGTCCGTCTTACGTGCTAGACCGATTCGGTGTCCGGGGTACCGGTCGGTTTCCCTCGCCGCCTACCTGGCAATACTGGCGACGAGAGCGGATCTCCGCCTGCCCGGGGGTCCAACGACTGACTTTGCCAACGACAGTGTTTGCCCGAGGAGAGCGCGTGCCGGTGATGGGACCTGATGAGTTCGAGGAGCAGCTCACGGCGGCGCTCGTGACCCGCCCGGTCATCGAGCAGGCCAAGGGCATCCTCACGGGCGTCCGTTGCGCCACGCCGGACCAGGCGTACGCCGAGCTCCGGCACGTGTCCCAGGAGCACAACGTGAAGCTCAACGCCCTGGCGGCGGCGCTGGTCGAGGTCGCCGCGGGCAAGGAGCACGACGACCCCCTCCTGCGGAAGATCATCTGGCAGGAGTGGGGCGACGTACTTCCGACCTGCTAGGCGCGGAGCGCGCCCATCCACTCCTCGATGGCCGCGACCTCGCGTGGCAGTGCCTCGGACAGGTTCCGGGAACCGTTCTCGGTGACGACGATGTCGTCCTCGATGCGGATCCCGATGCCGCGCAGCTCCTCCGGCACGAGCAGGTCGTCCTCCTGGAAGTACAGCCCGGGCTCGACGGTGAGCACCATGCCTGCGTCGAGATCGCCGCGGGGGTACACCTCGAGCGAGGACCGGCCGCAGTCGTGCACGTCCATGCCGAGCATGTGGCTGGTGCCGTGCAGGGTCCAGCGGGCGTAGACCTTGCTGTCGGGGGAGAGCGCCTCCTCGGCCGGGACCGGCAGCAGTCCCAGGTCCTCCAGCCCGTGGGCGATCACGCTCATCGCCGCGTTGTGCGCCGCGAGGAACGGCACGCCCGGACGGACCGCGTCGATGCCGGCCTTCTGCGCGTTCAGCACCAAGGTGTAGAGATCACGCTGCAACGGGGTGAAGGTGCCGTCGATCGGCAGGGTCCGGGTGACGTCGGCGGTGTAGAGCGAGGAAGCCTCGACGCCCATGTCGAGCAGCACGAGCTCCCCGGGCGTGATCGGGCCGCTGTTGTCGATCCAGTGCAGGGTGGTGGCGTGACGACCACCGCCGACGATGGAGTCGTAGCCGATGTCGTTGCCCATCGCGCGGGCGCGCCGGAAGAACGTCCCCTCGATCCAACGCTCGCCGTACTTGAGCACGTTGTCCCACTCGCGAACGCTGTCGGCGAACCCGAGGGTGGTGATGTCGCACGCCTCCTGCAGCTGCTCGAGCTCCCAGGAGTCCTTGACGAGGCGCATCTCGCTGAGCACTCGCGCGAACTCCTCGTCACGGCCCTCGTCAGCAGTGACGGCACGGTCGACCGAGGCGTCGACGCCGCGCAGCACACGGGTCTTGCCGGATGCGCCGAGTGCGGAGGGAAGGTCGTCGATGTGCTGGCAGGCGATGCCGAGTGAGGCCTGCATCTCGTTCAACGACGGGCGGCGTCCGGCCCACAGCTCGCCGTACTGCCGGTCGCGGAAGAACTCGTCGGTCTGCCGTGACGAACGCGGGCGGGCGTAGAGGGTCGACTCGCCGTCCTCGACCACGAGAACCGCGTCGGTGGTCTGGTTGCCCGACAGGTACGTATGTGCCGTGTCGGGACGGAACCGGTAGTCGGTGTCGTTGGAGCGCACCTTGAACGTGCCCGCCGGGATCACCAGGCGCTCGCCGGGGAACATCTCGGCGAGCCTGGCCCTGCGCTGCTCCGCCCACGCCGAAACCGGATGCGCCGGCAGGTCGAGCTCACGGTCGCCCCAACCCTGGCGCATGAAGGCCGCGTAGGCCTCCGGGACGGCGGGGTCGTGGGTCTCGGTCCTCGGCTGGTGGTTGTCGGTGCCCTCGGGCGGGGTCGCCGCGTCTGCGGGCACCTGGCTGTCGTTGCGGGTGTCGTCGCTCACAGCAGCACTGTACGTCGGGCCCACCGCACGAAGCGACGCAGAATCGCCGGGCCCGGTCCCGATAGGCTCATCGCATGAGTGGCGCGACCAGCAGGCATGCCGGCAACGTGGTGTTCACCGTCGTCGTCGCGGCCACCATGCTTGTCGGCGCCACCATCATGGCCCTCGTCCTCATCGCTTCGGACGCGCCGGGTGCGCTCGTCGTCGGCACTCTGCTCGCGGCGCTGCCGGTCGGGCCGCTCGTCGCGGTGTTCCTCTGGCTCGACCGTTACGAGCCCGAGCCGAAGAGCCTGATCCTCACGGCCCTCGGCTGGGGCGCGCTCGTCGCCACGGCGGCAGCCCTCGTGCTCCAGGCGCTCGACCAGTTCGCGTTCAGCCGTCCCGAGTCGCTGACCGCGGCGATCGTCGCGCCGATCACCGAGGAGGGGGCGAAGGGCCTCTTCGTGCTGCTTCTGGTGGTGGCCCGCCGGCGGGTCGTGGACGGCGTCCTCGACGGGATCGTCTACGCCGGCATGGTGGGCATCGGGTTCGCGTTCACCGAGAACATCCTCTATCTCGCCTCGGCGTACATGGGGGGAGACCAGACCGGTCCTGGGGGTATCGCAGCGGCGACCGGCACGTTCGTCGTACGCGGCATCTTCAGCCCCTTCGCCCACCCGTTCTTCACCGCCCTGACCGGTCTCGGCATCGGCTTCGCGGTCGTCACGCGCAGCCGCTTCTGGCGGGTGGCCGCTCCCGTGCTGGGCTACGCCCTCGCCGTCCTCGCGCACGCGATGTGGAACGGAGCGGCGTACGTCGGCGGCGGCCGGTTCTTCGCCGTTGCGTACCTCTTCCTGATGGTGCCCGCCTTCCTCCTGCTCGCGGGGTTCGCGGTCTGGGCCCGGCGACGTGAGGGACAGATGCTTGTCCGGGCGCTCACCGACGCTGCGCACCGCGGGTTCATCGCGCCCTACGAGGTGCCGTGGCTGGCCAGGATCACCGGGCGTCGAGCGGCGCGGGACCACGCGAAGCTCGTGGGGGGTGACCCGGCACTCCGGGCGATGCGGGAGTATCAGGAGCAGGCCATCGAGCTCGGCTTCCTCCACGACCGTTTCCTCCGCGGAACGGCACCCTCGGACGCCGTGCCCCGGGGCCAGACACTGGTCGACCGCCTGGCGGCTCTGCGCCCCTACGTCGCGTTCCCTCAGGTCCCTGATACAACTGCCGTGATGCAACCCTGGCTGGAAGGTGGACGGTGACCACGCCCGCGACGCCGACGGACATGATCACGGCCCTCGTGCGTCTCCGTGAGGCCCTCCAGGCGGCGAAGCTGCCGCTGGACCTCCCTGCCGTGGAGGAGACGCGCAAGAACCAGCGAGAGATGGTCGACCAGGTCGAGGACTACGTCCTGCCCCGGCTGATCCAGATCGACGCCCCGCTCCTGACAGTCGTCGGAGGCTCGACAGGCGCCGGCAAGTCCACCCTCGTGAACTCACTCGTCGGCACTCGAGTCACCGAGCCGGGCGTCCTGCGGCCGACGACTCGCTCGCCGGTGCTGGTGCACAACCCTGTCGACGCCGACTGGTTCGACAAGGAGCGGATCCTGCCGGACCTCGCGCGGACGACGGGCGCCACCGGGGACCCCGGCGCCCTCCAGCTCGTGTCCTCCGACGCCGTACCTCCTGGCCTGGCGGTCCTCGACGCCCCCGACATCGACTCGGTCGAGGAGCACAACCGCACCCTCGCCGCACAGCTTCTCGCCGCGGCAGACCTGTGGCTCTTCGTCACCTCGGCCGCCAGGTACGCCGACCAGGTGCCCTGGGACTACCTCAAGGCCGCCGCCGAGCGGAGCACCGCTGTGGCGATCGTCCTGGACCGGACCCCTGCGGACGCCATCCTCGAGGTAGGCGGCCACCTGGCGCGGATGCTGACCACGCGTGGCCTGCGCGACTCGCCGTTGTTCACCGTCGCGGAGGGGCAGGTCGACGACGACGGTCTCCTTCCGCCCGAGGCGGTCGCCGAGATCCGCGGCTGGCTGCACTCGCTGGCAGCCGACTCGAACGCTCGGGCTGCGGTGGTCAAGCAGACGCTCGACGGCGCCATCCGCAGCCTGTCCCACCACGCCCACGTGGTCGCCGACGCGGCCGACGCCCAGGCGAAGATGGTGGCGCGACTTCGCGGTGACGCGGACCGCGCCTACGACGAGGCGCTGTCTCGGGTCGACGAGGCTTCCGCGGACGGCACGCTGCTTCGCGGCGAGGTCCTCGCCCGGTGGCAGGAGTTCGTGGGCACCGGCGAGCTGCTCCGCTCGCTCGAGACCAAGGTCGGCTGGCTGCGCGACCGCGTCGTCGGAGCCATCAAGGGCCGGCCGCAGCAGGCCGAGAAGGTCACGGTCGCGGTCGAGTCCGGGCTCGAGACGTTGATCCTCGAGCATGCCGAGAACGCAGCCGAGCGCGCCGAAGCGTCGTGGCAGTCCGTGGAGGCCGGCCGGCACCTGCTAGAGGACTCCGGCCGAGACCTGGGCCGGGCATCCCGCGACTTCCGGAGCCGCGCGGAGCGCGCGGTGCGTGACTGGCAGCTGGGTGTCCTGCAGATGGTGCGCACCGAGGGCGCCGAGAAGCGTTCCACCGCGCGCTTCCTGGCGTTCGGCGTCAACGGTCTGAGTGTCGCGCTGATGATCGTCGTCTTCGCGCACACCGCCGGTGTCACCGGAGCGGAGGCGGGCATCGCCGGAGGCTCCGCCGTGATCGGCCAGAAGCTGCTCGAGGCGGTCTTCGGAGACCAGGCCGTACGCCGGCTCGCGGACAACGCGCGCAAGGATCTCAACGCACGGGTGGCCACACTGCTCGACAGCGAGCGGCAGCGTTACGTCGAGGTGCTGGACGCACTCGAGGTCGACCCCGGGGCGGCTGAGAACATTCGTAGCGTGTCACGCCGCATCGACGACCTGCGCTTCGCCGCCAAGATCGCCCCGACAGCCGCCGAGGAGAGCTCCTTGCAGCAGATCGCCCCCGAGGAAGCAAAGGGCGGGCAGCAATGACGGCGCTCGTGGAGGGAGCCAAGCGTCTCGTGGGACGCGGCTCCTCTGACGTGACGGCCCGGGTCGACGGGCTCGAGCAGGCCGTGGAGTCGGCACGCGGGCGGCTCGACGACGCGCTGGTCGACGACGCGGCCGGAGTGGTCGGCCGGGCAGGTGCCCGCCTCCGGTTGTCCGCGGACCACACCGTTGTCGCCCTGGCCGGCGCGACCGGCTCGGGCAAGTCGTCGACGTTCAACGCGGTGACCGGGCTCGACCTCGCCGCGGTCGGCGTGAAGCGGCCCACGACCTCATGGACCATGGCCTGCACCTGGGGCGCCGAGGGGTCGGGGGAGCTCCTGGACTGGCTCGGCGTGCCGCGTCGGCACCAGGTGAGCCGCAACAGCATGCTCGACACCCCAGCCAGCGACGACCAGGACCTCCACGGACTCGTCCTGCTCGACCTCCCCGACCACGACTCGACAGAGGTCGCCCACCACGTCGAGGTGGACCGGCTGGTGAAGCTCACCGACGTGCTCGTGTGGGTCCTCGACCCGCAGAAGTACGCCGACGCCGCGATCCACGACCGCTACCTGCGTCCGCTCGCCCGGCACAAGGATGTGATGCTGGTCGTGCTGAACCACATCGACGAGGTGCCCGAGGCCCGCCGGGAGGCGATGGTGGCCGATCTGGAGCGGCTGCTGAAGGCCGACGGTCTCGACGGGGTGCCGGTGTTCACCACCTCCGCACGCCACGGTGACGGGGTGCCGGAGCTCAAGAAGGCGCTCGCGGAGCGGGTGGCGGCCAAGAAGGCGGTCCGGACCCGTCTGCTCGCCGACGTCAAGGGCGTGGCCCAGCGCATGCAGGAGCAGAACGGTACGGCGAAGCCCAGCGACGTCGCGCGCGCCCGGAAGAACGAGCTCGTCGATGCGTTCGCGGACTCAGCAGGAGTGCCGACCGTCGTACACGCCGTCGACCAGGCGACTCGGGTGCGCTCCCGGAGGGCCACGGGCTGGCCCGTCACGAAGTGGCTCGCGCGGCTGCGGCCCGACCCGCTCAAACGGTTGCACCTCGACCTCGGCGCCCGGGGCAAGGAGCTGACCGGGGGAGCGCGGGCGTCGGTGCCCGAGGCGTCACAGGTCCAGCGTGCCCGTGTCGACACCACCGTGCGTGCCGTCGCCGACGACGCTGCGGCCGAGCTCACCCACCCGTGGGCCGTCGCCGTGCGCCATGCCTCGGTGTCGCGCCTCGAGGACCTCAACGACGCGCTCGACCGTGCGGTGAGCGGCACGGACCTCGGCGTCTCGCGTACGCCGGTCTGGTGGCAGCTGGTCCGGATCCTGCAGTGGGTGCTGTTCTTCGTTGCCCTCGCCGGTGCGCTGTGGCTCGGCGGCCTGGCGGTGATGGGCTACCTCCAGCTGCCCAAGCCCGACACGCCGGAGTACCTCCGCCTCCCGGTGCCGACCCTGATGCTTCTCGGTGGGGTGCTGGCCGGGGTGCTGGTTGCGTTGCTCTCTCGGCTGTTCAGCTCGATCGGTGCGCGCCGCAAGGCGCACTCGGCGGACCGGCGTCTGCGCGCGGCGATCAGCGAGGTGACCGAGGACCTCGTGATCAAGCCGATCGAGGCGGAGCTCGAGGCCTACCGCCGCACCCGCGAGGGCCTCGCCACCGCCCTGCGCTGACACCGGGCGTCGCGGGTGCGGTGCCTGCGGCTCCCGTGACTTACCGGGGCCTGCGAGACGCAGCAGTGGAGGCGCGCGACCGTGATCGTGCAGGTGGCGCCCTTCCGAGGCGCGCGACCGTGATCGTGCAGGTGGCGCCCTTCCGAGGCGCGCGACCGTGATCGTGAAGGTGGCGCCCTTCCGAGGCGCGCGACCGTGATCGTGCAGGTGCGAAGTTTTGTCGGTGATAACCGCCGTATGAGCGGCAAACATCGCGCACCTGCACGATGTTTCGGCCGCCCGGCCGCCCGGCCGCCCGGCCGCCTGGCCGCCCAGTCAGACCCGCCATCGCGTGAATCCCGAGCATGGACCATCGCCAACCCTGAACCGTCCCCAACCCGTGGTCGTTCGTGGCATGTCCACAGGCGTTCGTCAGCTCGTTCCGGAGTGTCACCTCGTCGCGGCAGCCTGGCTCCGACAGCAGATGCAACCGACGCATAGGAGCAACGACATGGGCGACACGCACGTGACCTTCCACGGCTGGGTGGGCAACGACGTCACGCACCGCGAGGTGAACGGAGTGGCGGTGGCGAACCTGCGGGTGGCCTCGACGCCGAGGATCAAGCGCAAGGGCCAGTGGATGGACGGCGACACCACCTGGTACTCCGTCTCCGCCTGGCGCGCACTGGCCGACAACATCCGCGACTCGGTCAAGAAGGGCGACGCCGTGATCGTGCACGGCCGGCTCCGCAGCGACGCCTGGGAGCGCGAGGACGGTCAGATCTCGAGCACCCTGCTCGTCGAGGCGAGCTTCGTCGGCCACGACCTGTGCCGGGGGACAAGCGTCTTCCTCCGCTCCGCGAAGCAGGAACGGCCGGAGACCGACGTGCACGACGAGCTCTCGGAGATGATTCACCGCGAGGCGGACGTCACGACGCAGCTCGACAGCTGGGGCAACCCGGTCCGGTCCCAGACGGAGAGCAGCGGCCCGGACCAGGGCGCCGAACCGGCTGCCTGACGGGTCACAGTGGTGCGGGCCGATTGGAGCGGTTGGGCGGGTGCGCCGTAGGCTCTTCGACTATGGCTGAGTATGTGTTCACGCTGCGCAACGTGCGCAAGGCCCATGGCGACAAGGTTGTCCTCGACAACGTCACCTTGTCCTTCCTGCACGGGGCCAAGATCGGTGTCGTCGGACCTAACGGCACCGGCAAGTCCACGCTGCTGAAGATCATGGCGGGGCTCGACCAGCCGTCCAACGGTGACGCGATCCTCGATCCTGAGGCGACCGTCGGCATGCTGCAGCAGGAGCCGCCGCTCACCGAGGGGAGGACCGTCCTCGAGAACGTCGAGGAGGCCGTCGGCGATATCAAGGGCAAGCTCGACCGCTTCAACAAGATCTCCGAAGAGCTGGCCGACCCCGAAGCCGACTACGACAAGCTCCTCGCCGAGATGGGCGACCTCCAGACCGACCTCGACCACGCCAACGCCTGGGACCTCGACAGTCGGCTCGACCAGGCTATGGACGCGCTGCGCTGCCCACCGCCGGAGGCGCTGGTGGACAACCTCTCGGGTGGCGAGCGGCGCCGCGTCGCGCTGTGCAAGCTGCTGCTCCAGCAGCCGGACCTGCTCCTCCTCGATGAGCCCACCAACCACCTCGACGCCGAGTCGGTGCAGTGGCTCGAGGGCCACCTCGCGACCTACCCGGGCGCAGTGCTCGCCGTAACCCACGACCGGTACTTCCTGGACAACGTCGCGAGCTGGATCCTCGAGCTCGACCGCGGCAAGACGCACCCGTACGAAGGCAACTACTCCACGTATCTGGAGACCAAGAAGTCGCGTCTCCAGATCGAGGGTCAGAAGGACGCCAAGCGCGCCAAGATGCTCGAGCGCGAGCTCGAGTGGGTGCGCTCGAACCCGAAGGCTCGCCAGGCCAAGAGCAAGTCGCGTCTGGCTCGCTACGAGGAGATGGCGGCCGAGGCCGAGCGGAACCGCAAGGTCGACCTGGCCGAGATCAACATCCCGGCGGGTCCGCGGCTCGGTGACGTCGTCCTCGAGGCGAAGGACGTCACCAAGGGGTTTGGTGACCGGGTCCTCATGCACGACCTGTCGTTCTCGCTGCCCCGCGCCGGCATCGTCGGCGTCATCGGTCCGAACGGCGTCGGCAAGACCACGCTGTTCCGGATGATCGTGGGGGAGGAGAAACCCGACAACGGCGAGCTCAACGTCGGACAGACCGTCAAGATCTCCTATGTCGACCAGAGCCGTGGTGGGATCGACCCGAACAAGAACGTCTGGGAGGTCGTCTCCGACGGGCTCGACCACATCAAGGTGGCGAACTTCGAGATGCCGAGCCGGGCCTACATCGCCTCCTTCGGCTTCAAGGGGCCGGACCAGCAGAAGAAGGCCGGGATCCTCTCCGGCGGTGAGCGCAACCGGCTGAACCTCGCGCTCACGCTGAAGATGGGCGGCAACATGTTGCTCCTCGACGAGCCCACCAACGACCTGGACGTCGAGACGCTGCAGTCCCTGGAGGACGCGCTCCTGGAGTTCCCGGGCTGCGCCGTGATCACCTCGCACGACCGGTGGTTCCTCGACCGCACCGCGACCCACATCCTGGCCTGGGAGGGCGACGACGAGGACGACGCCAAGTGGTTCTGGTTCGAGGGCAACTTCGCGGCCTACGAGGCCAACAAGGTCGAGCGGCTCGGGGCCGACGCGGCCCGTCCGCACCGGGTCACCCACCGCAAGCTCACCCGCGACTGACGCTTCGGCGCTCGAACGCACGACGAGGCCCCCGGTGCATTGCCGGGGGCCTCGTCACGTCTGTGGGCGCTGGAGGTGCTCAGCGCTTCTTCTGGCGGCTGGCCTGGAACTTCGCGTACGCCTCACGTGCCCGCTGCTGGTTCTCCGGCTTACGCGCCTGGTCGTAGATCGTCTTGGCGATACCGAGCTTGACTACCTTGCTGATCATTCCCATGCAGTGACGGTACCCGGGAGGTCACTCGGCATACCTTCCCCGACGGTCTGTCCGGTCACACGGCGCCTTCCGTGCGGTACGACGCCCGCGCCACCTAGACTCGGCGGCTGACCGATTCGGGCCTGATGTCCCGATCCGACATCCGGCCGAGGAACTGACCGGAACGACCGAGAGCACGTGATGAGCGAGACCGACAGGCGGAGGCTCCCCGGCCTGACCGTATGCGGCCTTTGCGCGGGGGAGACACTCGGCGAGGCCGACCCGCGCCGCGACGGCCAGCTGGGCCGACTCCGCGACATCGCCGCGCGAGGGGCCGCGACGCTGCACGAGGTGGAGTGCCTCGATCAGTGCAACCAGGGGGACGTGGTCGTCGTCCGCCCGTGTGCGCTGGAACGTCGTCGGGGTGGGCGACCGGTGTGGTTCTCCGGCATCGCGGGGGACGAGCAGACCGAGCTGCTCGAGGAGTGGCTGTGTCAGGGCGGTCCCGGCCGGTCCGACGTACCGCAGCCGCTGATGGCGAAGAAGATCGACCGAGCGGCCGGGGCGGACTGAACGGCGGCGACCGGTGCCGCCGGAACGCTGGGTCCCCTCAGCGGATGTCCGCGGCGGGGTTGTTCTCGATCAGCTTGTCGGTGACGGCGTTGAAGACCCGCCCCACCACCGCGAAGTCCTCCTCACCAGCCAGGTCGACGAGGAGCTGCCGCACCCCTTCGACGTGCGTGGGTGCCGCGGCCTCGAGCCGTTCCCTACCGTTGTCGGTGAGCACCGCCTCCACTCCGCGCCCGTCGGAGACGCACGCGCTGCGGGTGACCAGGCCGTCCTTCTCCATCCGGGCGACCGTGTGCGTGACGCGGCTGCGTGAGTGGCTGACGGAGTCCGCCAGCTCGGCCATCCGTAGCCGGTGGTCGGGGGCCTCGGAGAGCCGGACGAGGATCTCGTACTCGGGCATCGACAGGTCGTGCAGCTCGCGCAGGTCCCGGTCGAGTCGGTCCATCAGCAGGGTGGTTCCCACCAGGTAGGCGCGCCAGGAGCGCTGCTGCTCGGCGTCGAGCCAGCGTGTGGGGGTCACGTTCGCCGTCATACGGACAAGCCTACCGCACAGTTGAAGGTTCAACGAAGTGATGCTATGGTTGTCGTCAGGAAGTTGAAAGTGCAACTAACCCCCTAGCAACCGAGGAGAACGACAATGACCATCGACGTGCAGAACACCCTTGGCGTCCAGGCCGGCACCTGGAACATCGACCCCAGCCACTCCGAGATCGGCTTCACCGCTCGCCACCTCATGAGCAAGGTCCGGGGGGTCTTCGAGAAGTTCGAGGGTCAGGTCGTCACCGGTGAGCAGCCCTCCGCGACCGCCACCGTCGACCTGAACTCGATCAACACCCGCGACGCGAACCGTGACGCGCACCTGCGCTCGAGCGACTTCTTCGACGTGGAGAAGTCTGGCCCGATGACCTTCTCGAGCACCCAGGTCGAGCAGGGTGGCAAGGGACTCCTCGTCGCCGGTGACCTCACGATCAAGGGCGTCACCAAGCCGGTCACCCTCGACGTGGAGTACTTGGGCACCGACACCGACCCCTGGGGCGGCACCCGCGTCGGGTTCGAGGGCACGACGGCGATCTCCCGCAAGGAGTGGGGCGTCGACTTCAACGTCCCCATGGACGGCGGCCGTCTCCTCGTCGGCGACAAGATCGACGTCACCGTGTCCGTGCAGGCGGTGCTCCAGCAGGAGCAGTGAGCCTCCGGCTCTGAGAAACGCGCGAAGGCCCCCTGGTCACGCACCAGGGGGCCTTCGCGTCTGCTCGGGCTGAGAGGTCAGCTCATGCGCTCGAGGATCAGCGCCATGCCCTGGCCACCGCCCACGCACATCGTGATCAGGCCGGTCTGCTTGTCGTGGGTCTGCAGCGAGTTGATCATCGTGTTCTGCAGACGGGCGCCGGTCATACCGAAGGGGTGACCGACCGCGATCGCGCCACCGTTGACGTTGAGGCGGTCGATGTCGATGCCGAGGTCCTGGTAGGACGGCACGACCTGCGCCGCGAACGCCTCGTTGATCTCGACGAGGTCGATGTCGTCGATGGTCATGTTGGCGCGGGCGAGTGCCTGCTTGGAGGCCTCGACCGGTCCGAGGCCCATGATCTCCGGCGAAAGGCCGGTGACGCCCGTGGACACCACTCGCGCGAGCGGGGTCAGGCCGAGCTCGCGGGCCTTGGTGTCGGACATGACGACCACGGCCGCGGCGCCGTCGTTGAGGGCGCAGCAGTTGCCGGCCGTCACGACACCGTCGGGACGGAACACCGGGTCGAGGCCCGAGACAGCCTCCAGCGTCACGCCGGCGCGCGGGCCGTCGTCCTTGCTGACGACGGTGCCGTCGGGGAGCGTCACCGGCGTGATCTCGTTGGCCCAGAAGCCGTCCGCGATGGCCTTCTCGGCGAGGTTCTGGCTCCGGACGCCGAACTCGTCGAGCTCCTGGCGGGAGAGGCCGCGCAGCTTGGCGACGTTCTCGGCGGTCTGCCCCATGGCGATGTAGGCGTCGGGGACCTTCCCGTCCTCCCGCGGGTCGTGCCAGTCCTGGCCGCCCTTGGCCGTCTCCTCGGTGCGCGCCAGAGCTTCGGCGAAGACCGGGTTCTGCGTGTCGGGAAGGTGGTCGGAGGTGCCCTTGCGGAAGCGCGAGACGGTCTCGACGCCGGCGGAGATGAAGACGTCGCCCTCGCCGGCCTTGATCGCGTGGAAGGCCATCCGCGTCGTCTGCACGCTGGAGGAGCAGTAGCGGGTGATGGTCGCACCTGGGAGGTGGTCGTAGCCGAGAAGGACGGAGACGATCCGGCCCATGTTGAAGCCCATCTCGCCACCGGGCAGACCACAACCGAGGTACAGGTCGTCGATGTCCTTCGGGTCCAGCTCAGGGATCTTGTCGAGGGCCGCGCGGACCATCGCCGCTGTCAGGTCGTCGGGACGCATGTCCTTGAGCGAACCTTTGTTCGCGCGTCCGATGGGAGAGCGGGTTGCGGCAACGATCACTGCCTCGGGCATGGAGGGGCTCCGATCTTCTGTATGACGTTGGGGCCGGGGCGCGGGACGTGTGCGCCGGCTCACCGACAGCCTAGAGCGGATCACGCGGGTGCGGGATGTGCGAGACGCCACATCGGGCGAGTGGTACGGCCCACGGTCCGGGCAGGCGCACGACGTGCGCTGCGACCGTCGTACGGCGGAGGCCCCAGCCGTCGTACGGACCGGTTCTGGCAGGATCGAACTGTGCGCCACGTCTACCACTGCCCGCTCCGCTGGGCCGACATGGACTCCCTCGGGCATGTGAACAACGTGACCTACGTGGACTACCTGCAGGAGGCGCGCGTCGACATGTTCGCCGTGCACGCGCCCGCGGCCGGCGGGGAGGAGCTCGCCGAGGGGGTCGTCGTGGTGCGGCACGAGGTCGAGTTCGTCGCGCCGCTGGTGTTCCGCTTCGAGCCGGTCCGGATCGAGACCTGGATCACCGAGATCAAGGCGGCCTCGTTCACGATGGCCTACGAGATCCTCGACGAGAAGCCCGATGGGGCCCGCAAGGTCTACACGCGGGCGACGTCCGTGCTGACCCCGTTCGTGTTCGCCCAGGAGCGGCCCCGTCGGCTGCGCCCCGAGGAGCGCGACGTGCTCGAACGCTTCCTCGAGCCGGCTCCTGCTGCCATGGGTGGTCGGTGATGGGCCGCCACGTGTACCAGTGCCGGGTGCGGTTCTCCGACGTCGACGTCTACGGCCACGTCAACAACGTGAAGTACTTCGAGTACTACCAGGAGGCGCGGCTGGCCTACCTCACCTCGATGGGTCGGGACGAGGAAGAGGGCCGGTTCGCGGTCGTGGTGGCTCGGGTGAACGTCGACTACAAGCGGCCGATCCTGTTCCGCAGCGAGCCCTACGCCGTGGAGTCGTGGATCAGCCGCGTCGGCAACTCGTCGTTCGACCTGAAGGCGGAGATCAAGGACGGCGACACGGTGCTGTCGCGCGCCGAGGCCGTGCTGGTCACCTTCGACTTGAGGACGCAGACCGCGAGGCCCCTGAGCGGCTCCGAGCGTGAGCGGCTCCAAGCAGCACAGGAGTCCTAGCGCCATGTGCATGTGCTCGAGCTGCAGCGGTTGCCGTGTCGACTGAGATCCCGACCGTGGTGAGTGTCGCCAGAGACGACCAGCACCGGTTCAGCAAGATCCGGCGAGACGGCATCACGCTTGTCGAAGGTCATGGAGTCGAAGGCGATGCCCACGCCGGAGCCACGGTCCAGCATCGTTCCCGCGTGGCGGCCGACCCGACCCAGCCCAACCTGCGTCAGGTGCACCTGCTCCAGGCAGAGTTCCTCGCATCGGCGCACGAAGCCGGTCATGAGGTCGGTCCCGGTGATCTGGGCGAGAACATCCTGACGTCGGGGCTCGACCTGCTCGGCCTGCCGCGCGACACACTGCTGCGCATCGGCTCGGAGGCCGCAGTGCGCGTCACGGGGCTACGCAACCCGTGCCGCCAGATCGACGACTTCCGGCAGGGCCTGCTTCGACTCGCGGTCGGGCGTGACGAGGACGGAGGAGTCGTACGACGGACCGGTGTCATGGGCGTGGTCGTCACGGGCGGCACCGTGACGATCGGCGACCCGATCACCGTCGTGCTGCCACCAGAGCCACATGAGGCGTTGACGCGGGTCTGAACCGCGGCGTCCCAGACCGGACGGCGCCGTTCAGGGTCGGCGGGAGGCCGACCTAGTGCCGGAGCAGCCCGCCGACGGCCACCGGGTCGACGTGTCCGTGAGCGGGGCGGGTGCGCTCCAGCGCAAGAGCGATGTCGACGACGACCGCACGCTCGAGCTCGGGTACCTCCGCCAGCGGAACCCAAGCCGCCAGGTCGGTGGACCCGTTCACCTCGTGCCGGATCTCTCCTCCGGTGATGCGGACGGTGTAGAAGACGCCCACGTGGTGCAGCTCCAGCCCACCCGGAGCGCCGTCGTCCACCTTCTTCGTCCGGGAGTCCACACCGAGGAGCCGCTCCACCTCGACCTGGTATCCGGTTTCCTCGGCCACCTCACGGACGACGGCGTCCAGGGGATCCTCGCCGTGCTCCACCTTGCCGCCAGGAAGCGTCCAGTGGCGCTCGCGTCTCTCCCTGGAGATGAACCGGGCCAGCAGGATCTGGTCGCCGTCCACACATACCCCGTAGGCGGCGACTCTCAGTCGGAGTGTCGTCATTTCCTCATCTCTCCCTGTCTGACGCCATTCCTATCGCAGACTGGCCCCGAGAGTGATGACGCCAGGTCTTGAGCGAGGCGCAGGACCGGGGGGATGAGCGCGCCGCAAGGCGACGACGGGCGCTGAACCGGCTGTCCTCTCCGCGCCAGTCGACGTCAACGGGGTCGGGCGACCGCTCGACACCGCTCTCGAGCTGAGCGGAACGGTGAGGGCCGCGCTCCGTTCTTCGCGGAGGGGAAGTACGGCCAGATGATCGGTGTCTTTCCCGAGGAGGACATGGTCAGGGTCCGTCTGGGAACGACCGCTGCGGGCGTCGCCTGGCCCGCGGTGCTGCGCGACCTCGCGTACCGGGTCGCCGCGGAGGAGTGAGCCCCGTCGGCGGAACTCAGACGGCCCGGGCCAGCGAGAGCGCGAACCTGCCCTCGCCGTCGGTCCACCACCGGTCGAGGTCGAACCCCGCTGTCTTCAGCTCCTGCTCGACCCCTTCGCGACGGAACTTCGCCGAGATCTCGGTGCGGATCTCCTCGCCCGCGGCGAGAACCGCCACCAGATCGACACCTCGGACCTCGACCCGCAGGTCGCGTCCGGCTCGGAGCCGCATCTCGATCCACTCGTTCACGTCGTCCCACCGGGCGACGTGGGTGAACTCCTCCAACGGGAAGGCGGCGTCGAGCTCGCGGTTGAGGACGCGAAGGACGTTGAGGTTGAACTCCGCGGTGACGCCCGCCGCGTCGTCGTA
This sequence comes from uncultured Actinomycetota bacterium, assembly GCA_963700955.1. GTDB lineage: Bacteria > Actinomycetota > Actinomycetes > Propionibacteriales > Nocardioidaceae > Nocardioides_C. The sequence continues at coordinate 239,857 of CAVOZH010000008.1, forward strand.
GGCGCGCACCAGCGTGTCCGGGTCCTTGACGAGGTCCGTGCCCAGCAGAAGCCACTCGCCCTTGTCGAGAACGGCCCGGACGCCGTGCAGGAACTTGTCCCGCTCGTCGGGAAGCAGGTTGCCGATCGTGCCGCCGAGGAACGCCACCAGCCTCGGCGACCCGCCCGGGAGGCCCTCGAGCGGCTCGGTGAAGTCCCCGACCACACCATGCACGCGGAGACCGGGGTAGTCGGCGACGACCGCGTCGACCGCCTCGCGGAGCGCGGACTCTGACACGTCGAGCGGCACGAACTCCTCGAGCGTCCCGGCCGCACGGAGGGCGTCGAGGAGCAGCCGGGTCTTCTCCGACGAGCCGGAGCCGAGCTCGACGAGGCTGCGCGCGCCGGTGCGTTCAGCGAGCTCGGCAGCGCGTGCGTCGAGGATCTCGCGCTCGGCGCGCGTGGGGTAGTACTCCGGAAGGCGCGTGATCTCCTCGAAGAGCTCGCTTCCCCGGGCGTCGTAGAACCACTTCGGTGGCAGCCATTTCGGGTCGTCCGCGAGCCCGGTGAGCACGTCGTGCCGCAGGGCCCGAGAGGCGTGGTCGGGCGTGAGGCGCACCTCGACGGTTGGCTCGGCCATGGGTGAGTGCCCTTTCAGGTGAGGCGACGGGGGCATCGGCGGGTTGTGGTCACTCGAGCGGGCGGATCTTCGTGCCGGCGGTCGTCGCGACGACGAGATGTCGATCGGGGACCGGCTGCCAGGCCTCAGTGGCCTCGCCGAACGGCTCCGAGCTGACCAGGACGCGGTCGGAGCCCTCCAGAACCGAGAGGCTGTGGCCCCACGTCGAGGCGACCGCCACCTCCCCGTCGGTGAGCAGCAGGTTCAGTCGTGAGCCAGGTGCGGCCCCGGCGACCTCGGTGGTGAGCTCCTCGACGACGCGGTCGGGCTGTGTGCCGTCGAGCAGTCGGCGCAGGGCCAGGGCCCACAGCACCGCGCTGTCGGTCGGAGCTTCCAGCCGCATCAGGTCGCCGACGGGCAGGCTCGAGGCGAGGCGCTCGACGCTCGCCGGCCATCCCGTGACCACGCCGTTGTGGCTGAACAGCCAGCGGCCGTGTCGGAACGGTGCGCACGCGGTCTCGGTCACCGGCATCCCGGTGGTGCCGTTGCGTGCGGCGGCCAGCAGGGCCGTGGTACGGATGGTCCGGGCGAGGTCGGGGAGGGAGCCGTCGGCCCACATCGGCTCGGAGCGCCGGTAGCGAAGCGCGTCGCCGGGGCCGTCGTACCAGCCGATGCCGAACCCGTCGGCGTTGACCGAGCCGCTGCCGCGCATGTCCGCAGGAGCCCAGGTCTGCTCGAGCAGCGAGTGCTGGGGTGCCAGGAGCAGCTCCGCCACGGTGACGGACGGGCCGAGGTAGGCGAGGTGCCGGCACATCGTCAGGCCAGCTCCTCGGACGTCGCGTCACGGGCACAGCGGAAGCCGGAGAAGATCTGTCGTCGGATCGGGTAGTCCCAGTTGCGGAAGGTCCCGCGGCAGGCGACGGGGTCGGTGCCGAAGGACCCTCCGCGCAGGACCTTGTAGTCGGTGCCGAAGAAGACCTGGGAGTACTCCGGGTAGGGGAAGACCGTGAAGCCGGGGTAGGGCCGGAAGTCGCTGGAGGTCCACTCCCACACGTCGCCGACCAGCTGGTGCACCCCGAGCGGTGACGCGCCGTCCGGGTAGGCACCGACGGGGGCGGCCCGGAGGTGACGCTGGCCGAGGTTCGCGTGGTGTGCGCGCGGGTCCTCGTCGCCCCACGGGTAGCGGCGCGAGCGCCCGGAAGCCGGGTCCCAGCGCGCTGCCTTCTCCCACTCGACCTCGGTGGGGAGCCGTCTGCCGACCCAGGCGGCGTAGGCCTCGGCCTCGTAGAAGCACACGTGGGTCACCGGCTCGTCGTCGCGCACCGGCTCCACCACGCCGAAGCGCCGGCGCAGCCACCGGTCGCCGTCGCGGCTCAGGAACTGCGGGGCCTCCAGTCCTGCCTCCTGCACGTGGCGCCAGCCCTCCGGCGACCACCAGCGGTCCTGCGCGTATCCGCCACCCTCGACGAAGCGCAGGTAGTCGCCGTAGGTGACCGGCGCGGCGTCGATGTAGAAGGCATCGGTGTACGCCGGATGCGCCGGCCGCTCGTTGTCGAGGGCCCAGGGCTCTGTCGAGGTACCCATCGTGAACTCGCCCGCCGGCACCAGCACCTCGCTGTCTGCGGGCCGGCCGCGGACGGGTGGCGGCTCCTCTGCCTGCAGCACCGGAACCCCGGACCGGAGCTGGTGGGTCGCGAGCATCGTCTCGTCGTGCTGCTGCTCGTGCTGGACGACCATGCCGAACGCGAAGGCGTCCTGCACCAGGGGCCCGCCCTCGAGCGGCACCTTGGCGAGCACGTCGAGCACCTTGTCGCGGACCTCGCGCACGTAGGCCCGTGCCTCGACGGGGCCGAGCAGGGGCAGGGACGGCCGCGACGCCCGGCCGTGCTTGAAGGCGTCGTAGAGCTCGTCGATGTCGCGGCGCACCGGCTCGCGGCGGCCGACGTCGCGGACCAGCCACAGCTCCTCCTGGTTGCCGACGTGGGCGAGGTCCCACACCAGCGGAGACATCAGAGGTGAGTGCTGGCGCACCAGGTCGTCGTCGTCCACCGCGTCGGTCAGCGCGGTGCTGCGCGAGCGAGCACGCATGAGGTGCTCCGCGGCGCGACTCCTCAGCTGCTCGGTGCTCAACCCGGCCTGGAGCTGGTCCTGATCCGTGGTGCTCATGCGAGCTGCCTCCTTGTTGCGTCCTGCGCGGCGCGGCGGTGGAGTGCTTCCACCATGTCCTCGGCCAAGGGGGCGTCGAGCGCGGGATCGAGGTGTCCCGCGGCCAGGTCCACGAGACCGCGGGCCGCTTCGCGGATGGTGTCGTCGGCGAGGCCCCTGCGGGCGGCGGTGAGCCAGCGGTCCGCGCACTGCTCGGTCAGCTCGCAGGCGCGTTCGGCGACAGCGTTCGAGGACAAGAGCGCGGTCAGCATGAGCAGGGGATGGTGCCACCTGCCTTCCGGCTGTGCGTCGAGGTACCGGACCTCGACGTATCCGCGCGGCCGGACCGGGGGGAAGAGCGTGCTCAGGTGGTAGTCGAGGTCGTCGTAGGTCGGTGCGGTCTCGCCCGCCCCTGACACCCACCCCGCGAACGACATCGGGTGGTGGGGCGCCCAGTGGCCGCGCGCCCGTCGTACGCACATCACCGGAGCCGCCATCACGCGGTCGACCCAGGACGCGACCGGGTCCCGGTCGGCATCGAGCGGATGCGTGAAGGGCGGACAGGCACCCAGGGTGGCCCGCACACGGTTCGAGGCCCACCCGGTGCGGATGCCGCGGACGACGGGGGAGTTCGCGAACAAGGCGACCAGTGTCGGGCCGACGCTGTGCAGCGTGTGCCAGCGCAGGGGTACGTCGGGGGCCTCGCCGGCGTCGAGGCAGACCTGGGTGCTGGCGGTGCTGCACATCATGGAGGAGCCCCAGGGCCCTCGGTCGTCGAAGAACTCCTGCATGGCGGCGTACCTCGGGACGTCGAGGAGCCGGGACGGTGGGCGGTGCGGGTCGATGCCGGTGCCCCCGCGGCGGAGGCCCCGGGTCGCGAGCAGGGCGTCCAGCGAGGCGATGTCGCTTTCGACGGCCGCGACCAGCTCGGCCAGGGAAGAGGTGGGGAGGCTGGAGATCTCTACCTGGCCGCCGGGTTCGACGGTGACCAGGGAGCCTCGGGGGAGCGGTGCGTGGGTGCTGTCGGGGCTGATGCTGGCCGGCGCGTGGCCGCCGAGAGCGGAGGCCAGCGTGCGGGGGTCGAGGGGGCGGTCCTGGGCGCCGTGGTGGTGGACCGTCCACTCGAGCTCGACCCCGGTGCGTTCGGGTGGGCCGTGCTTGAAGCAGACCATCGCGACATAGGCCTCGGCATCCTCCGTGCGGGGGATCGGCCTCGTGTCCGCAGTGGCTTGGGTCACAGCGCCATCCTGACCGACCGCTCCAAAGGACGGAAGGGCCGCTCGGGTGAACGACCGGCGACAGTCGGGCTACTGCTCCTCGAGCGTGTTGACCATGAACTGCGCCGCATGGGTGACGTAGTCCCAGAACTGCGCGTCCTGCTCCGGCGTGAGGTTCGCGGCGTCGAGGCCGGCGCGGAAGTGGCGCAGCCAGTGGTCACGCGCGGTGGGTGTGACCGCGAACGGGGCGTGGCGCATCCGAAGCCGGGGGTGCCCGCGGTTGTCGGAGTACGTCGTGGGTCCGCCCCAGTACTGGGCCAGGAACAGCGTGAACCGCTCCGCGGCGGGGGCGAGGTCCTCTTCGGGGTACAACGGCCTGAGGACCTCGTCGCCGGCCACGCCCTCGTAGAAGCGGTCGACGATCTTCGTGATCGTCGGCATGCCGCCGATCTCGTCGTAGAACGTCGGGGCCGTGCTCTCGTCGTGGCTGCTCACTTGTCTATTGTCACCGTTCGGGCAAGAGTCGGGTAATCGCGACGCTCCGTCGCGATCGTCAGACCGTCCGACCATCCACGACTGAAGGAGCTTGAATGGCAACGACCCGCACCGCCGCCACCCGCTGGGAGGGATCGCTCTTGGAGGGATCCGGCAAGGTCACCATGCAGTCCTCGGGAATCGGGACGTACGACGTCTCGTGGCCGGCACGCGCCGAGGAGCCCAACGGCAAGACCAGCCCCGAGGAGCTGATCGCGGGAGCCCACTCCTCCTGCTTCTCGATGGCCCTCTCCGGGGCTCTCGCCAAGCAGGGAACGCCTCCCACGTCGCTGGACACGAAGGCCGACGTGACCTTCCAGCCGGGTGAGGGCATCACCGGGATCCACATCACCGTGGTCGGCAGCGTCGAGGGCATGAGCGCCGAGGACTTCCAGGCCGCGGCCGAGGGCGCCAAGCAGAACTGCCCCGTGTCTCAGGCGCTGAAGGGGACGAACATCACCCTGTCCGCCTCGCTCGCCTGAGCCGCGAAGGCCGACGAACCACCGAGCCGTCGCGTCCTGCCCCAGTCAGGGACAGGACGCGACGGCTCGACTGTGTCATGCCGCGGGAGGCGAACGACGGGGGTCAGTTCGAGTTCGGGTTCCGCCCGTTGCCGGACATCGCGCTCTCGGCTGGCTTCTGGGGATTCTCGGCACCCTCCCGATGCCAGACCACGCGCTGGGGGAGCGGCATCTCGATGCCCTCGTAGTCGAAGCGCGCCTTGATGCGCTCGCGCATCTCGCGTGCGACCTCCCACTGCTCGAGCGGTGCGGTCTTGAGGGTGACCCGGACCGTCACGTACTCGGGGTCGAGGGACTGGACACCCCAGACCTCGGGCTCCTCGATGATCTTGCCCTTGAAGTCGTCGTCGTCCCACAGGTCGTGGGCGATGTCCTTGAGAAGGTCCTGGACTCGGTAGAGATCCTCGGAGTACGCGACCCGGATGTCCAGGACGGTGCGCGCCCAGTTCTGGCTCATGTTGCCGATGCGCAGGATCTCCCCGTTGCGGACGTACCAGACCGTCCCGTCCACGTCCCGGATCCGCGTGACCCGGAGGCTGACCGCCTCGACCGTGCCGGAGGCGAACTCGGCGTCGATGACGTCGCCGACCCCGTACTGGTCCTCGAAGATCATGAAGATGCCGGCCAGGAAGTCCTTCACCAGGCTCTGGGCGCCGAAGCCGAGGGCAAGGCCGAGGATCCCGGCGCTGGCGATCAACGGTCCCACGTCGTAGCCGAGCTCGGCGATCACCATCATCGTGACCATCGTGACGATCACGCCTGTCACGATGCTCTTGAGCAGCGAGCCCATGGCCTTCGTGCGCTGGGTACGCCGGGCCGCCGGCTGAGAGCCTGTGACAAGGGCCTTCTCGCCGCGCTGGCCGCGCCGGCCGAGCCTGCCGCGCGTGAACGCGGTCGGCATCGCACTGTCGGCCGCACGGTCCGTGAGTCGGTCGATGAGCTTGTGCAGCAGCCAGCGTGCGAACACGGCGATCAGGACCAGGCTCAAGATGGCCAGTGGCTTGCCGATCACCCACTCGGCGGCGAGCGCGAGGGGCTTGTTCCCTGTGACGTTCCACACCAGGTCGCACGAGTTGCTGTGCGCGTTCGCGCACACTTGAGCGTTGGCAAAGGGGTCCATGCCTGGCAGGTTACGAGATGGAGCGAAGAGGGCAAAACGCAGTTCGATACGCTAGACCGCGTGATGTCTCACTCCAACGTTCGCGTCGTACGACGCTTTCTCCGCACCCTCGCCGTGGTCCCGGCGGCAGCCCTTCCGCTGGTCGCCGCACCGGCCATGGCCTCCCCTCCGCAGACCTGGCCGACCGAACCCCCGGTGGGTCCGCTCAACTTCATCGTGGTTCTCTTCCTGATCCCGCTGGGCCTGGCCCTGGTGATCTCGCTGCTGGTCTCCATCCCCTCGATGGTGCGCGGCGACAAGTACACCCCGGGTCGCGCCTGGCGCAACGAGAACGAGTGGTTCGGCGGCCCGAAGGACGGCCTCGAGGCGACGGACAAGGCCGAGCCGGCCGCCGAGGGCTCCGAGACCGATCGGGGTGGCGCAAGTGCCCGCTGGTGAGGCATTCACCGGTCGCGAGCGCTACGACATCGACAAGGCGATCCGGGACGCCGAGACCGTCTCTCGCTTCGAGTTCTCGGTGTTCGTCGGCTCGTCGGAGGGGGAGACCCGGCCCTTCGCCGAGCGGCTTCACGCGACCCTGACCGCACCCGAGCGGTCGGTCCTGGTGATGGTCGACCCGTCGGCACGGATCCTCGAGATCGTCACCGGCTCGGAGGTCCGCCGCGACCTCGACGACGGCGAGGTCAACCTCGCCGCGCTCACCATGCAGAGCGCGTTCGCCGCGGGTGACCTCGTCGGTGGCATCACCCAGGGCCTGATGATGCTCGCCGAGCACGCCCGGACGCCGCAGATGAGGCACGCCGAGAAGGGCCTGCACTAGCCGCTCGACGAGCTGACGCCCGAGAGCCTTCTGGGCGCAGCGACGAGACATCAAAGGGCCGCCACCCCCGAGGGGATGGCGGCCCTTCTTGTCGTGCGAGGCCGGTACGACGGTCAGCGGGCGTCCTTGGCCTGCGCGGTGAGTGCGCGGGCGATGTCCGCACGGCCCTCCCGCACGTAGCGCTTCGCAGCCGGGTTCGCCGAGGACGACTCCAGCCAGGAGTCGACGGTCTCGAGGGTCTCGGCGCTGATCAGGGTCCGCGGGAACATGAACTCCAGGATCGTCGACGCGCGCTGCGTCCCCTTCTCCTCCCAGATCGTGGAGGCCACGTCCAGGTAGCGGTCCAGGTAGGGGCGGAGCACCTCGTCCTGCCCGTGCACGTTGAACGCCAGGGCGATGTTGCGCTGGGTCTCGTTCGGCACGTCGTCGCGGACCACCGCGTCGTTCCAGGCCTCGTCCTTCGCCTCGGCGGTCGGTCGCACCGCGAGGGCGGCCGCGGCCCGCTCCTGACCGGAGATCGTGTTGTCGCGGGCGAGCTCCTCCTCGATGCGGCTGCGGTCCGCGCGGCCGCGGGCGGCCAGCGAACGCAGCAGGGTCCACCGCAGGTCGGTGTCCACGGCGAGCCCGTCGTAGGTCACGGTGCCGTCGAGCATCCCTGCGAGCCGGTCGAGCGCCTCGTCGCTTCGCGCGGCAGCGGCGTACGCACGGGCGAACGCGAGCTGGTGGTCGCTTCCCGCGTCAGCCTGCTCGAGGAGCCCGAGCAACCCCTGCTCCCAGGTGGCGACGAGCTCGTCACGGTGGGCAGGGTCGGAGTAGGTGTCCACGGCCAGCTGCGTCGAGAGCGGCAGCCGGCTGACCGCCATCACGTCGCTCTCGCTGCCGATGCCGCGGAGCACGAGCGTGACGAAGTCGGTCGCCGACATCTCCGCGTCGCGGGTCATGTCCCAAGCCGCACCCCAGCACAGGGCGCGGGCCAGGGAGTCGTCGAGCGTCGCGATGCCCTCGACGAGGGTCGCGAGGGAGCGCTCGTCGAGCCGGATCTTCGCGTAGGTCAGGTCACCGTCGTTGAGCAGCACGAGGGCCGGCTGCTGCTCGCCGACCAGCTCGGCGATCTCGGTGCGCTCACCCGTGACGTCGGTCTCGAGCGACGTACGGCGGACGAGGTGGCCGTCCTGGCTGTCGTAGAGGCCGATGCCGATGCGGTGGCGTCGGATCGTCGGGAAGTCCGGATGCGCCGACTGCTTGACCGCGAAGGAGGTGAACCGGCCCTCGTCGTCGACCTCGAAGTCGGGGGAGAGGGTGTTCACGCCGGAGGTCTGCAGCCACTCCTTGGCCCATGAGCCGAGCTCGCGTCCCGACGCCTTCTCGAGGGCGCCGAGAAGGTCCGACAGCTCGCTGTTGCCGAAGGCGTGCGCCTTGAAGTACGCGCGCAGACCGGTCAGGAACTCCTCCTCACCGACCCAGGCCACGAGCTGCTTCAGCGACGAGGCGCCCTTGGCGTAGGTGATGCCGTCGAAGTTCACCTCGACGGCCTCGAGGTCGTAGTTGTCCGCGGCGATCGGGTGCGTGGAGGGCAGCTGGTCCTGCCGGTAGGCCCAGTTCTTGCGGGCGTTGGTGAAGCCGGTCCACGCCTCGGTGTACTTCGTCGCCTGGACCGACGCGTGGTGCGACGCCCACTCGGCGAAGGACTCGTTGAGCCAGAGGTCGTCCCACCACCTCATCGTCACGAGGTCGCCGAACCACATGTGCGCCATCTCGTGCAGGATCGTGTTGGCGCGCTGCTCGTAGAAGGAGCGGACCTGGCGGCTGCGCGGGAGGTACTCGTCGCGGAAGGTGACGCAGCCGGCGTTCTCCATCGCGCCCATGTTGTACTCCGGCACGTAGAGCTGGTCGTACTTGCCGAAGGGGTACGGGTAGTCGAAGGCGTCCTCGAAGAACGCGAAGCCCTGCTTGGTGACCTCGAGCAGCTCGTCGACGTCGAGGTGCTGCTTCATCGACTGACGGCAGTAGTGCCCCAGCGAGATGTCGCCGTGCTTGCCGGAGTAGGAGTCGAGGACCTCGTGGTACTCACCGGCAACGATCGCGGTGATGTAGGTGGAGATCCGCTCGGTGGTCGGGAAGCTCCAGGTGGCCTTGCCGTCGCCGGCCGGGGTCGGCTGCGGCGTCTCGGCGTTGGAGACGACCTTCCAGTGCTCCGGGGCCGTGACGGTGAACGTGAACGTCGCCTTGAGGTCGGGCTGCTCGAAGGTCGTGTAGACGCGACGCGCGTCGGGCACCTCGAACTGGGTGTAGGTGTAGACGCGGTCGTCCGCAGGGTCGACGAACCGGTGCAGGCCCTCGCCGGTGCGGCTGTAGGTGCAGTCGGCGACGACGCGGAGCTCGTTGTCGGCCGCGAGATCGTCGAGCGCGATCCGGTTGTCGGCGTACACGGCGGCCGGGTCGAGCGACCTCCCGTTGAGGGTGAGCTCATGGATCGTGGCGCCGACGAGGTCGGCGAAGGTGGACACACCCGGCTCCGAGCACGAGAACCGGATCACGGTCGTGGAGCCGAAGGTGGTATCGGACGTGGTGAGGTCGAGGTCCACTGTGTAGGACTCGACGTCGAGGACCTCGGCGCGTGCGCGCGCTTCGTCCCTTGTGAGGTTGGTTCCAGGCATGGACGCATCTTGTCACCCGTTCCTGGGAACAAGGCAACGAAATAGCGCGTTCCGTGAAGATAGAACGTTCAACTATCTGAGGAGATGGCTGTGTCTCGGGAACAGACTGACCGCACCCCTGTCGACTTCTGGTTCGACCCGCTCTGCCCGTGGGCGTGGATGACCTCGCGATGGCTCCTCGAGGTCGAGAAGGTACGTCGGATCGCGCCGTCCTTTCACGTCATGAGCCTGGCCTACCTCAACGAGAGCAAGGACATCTCCGAGGAGTACCGCGAGATGCTGAAGCCCGCCTGGGGGCCGGTCCGGGTCGCCGTCGCCGCGTCCCAGGCAGAGGGCGACGACATCATGCTGCCGCTGTACACCGCGTTGGGGAACCGCATCCACCTCGAGGGCCGCAAGATCGACCGACCGCTGGTCGAGGAGGCGCTCGAGGAGGTCGGGCTCCCGCTCTCGCTCGCCGACGCCATGGAGGACTCCTCCTACGACGACGAGGTGAGGAAGTCCCACCACAGGGGCATGGACCAGGTCGGCCAGGAGGTCGGCACCCCCGTGATCAGCGTCGAGGGGGTCGCGTTCTTCGGCCCGGTGGTCACTCCGGCTCCGAAGGGCGAGGACGCCGGCAAGCTCTGGGACGGCGTGGTGCTCGTGGCCGGCACGCCCGGCTTCTACGAGCTCAAGCGCTCCCGCGAGAAGGGCCCCGACTTCAGCTGAGCGGCGTACGCCGGACGGAGCCGGCCGCTGCCGTCGACGTACCGACTCTGGCAGCTCGTCTCTTCGGGCGGGCAACCAGTGCGCGAACGGCACCGGTCACCTCTCTAGGATCAGGTTCATGAGCAAAGTTCTGTCCGCTGTCGCATGGCCGTACGCCAACGGCCCGCGCCACATCGGCCATGTGGCCGGTTTCGGCGTGCCCTCCGACGTCTTCAGTCGCTACATGCGGATGGCCGGACACGACGTGCTCATGGTCTCGGGCACCGACGAGCACGGCACCCCGATCCTGGTCGCCGCCGACGCGGAGGGCGTGACTCCCCGCGAGCTGGCCGACCGCAACAACCGCCTGATCGTCGAGGACCTGACCGCGCTGGGGCTCTCGTACGACCTCTTCACGCGGACCACGACGCGCAACCACTACGCCGTGGCGCAGGAGATGTTCACGACCGTCCACCGCAACGGCTACATGGTCGAGCAGACGACGAAGGGTGCGATCTCACCGTCGACGGGGCGCACGCTCCCGGACCGTTACATCGAGGGCACCTGCCCGATCTGCGGCGCCGACGGCGCTCGCGGCGACCAGTGCGACAACTGCGGGAACCAGCTCGACCCGACCGACCTGATCAACCCGCGAAGCAAGATCAACGGCGAGGTGCCGGAGTTCGTCGAGACCCAGCACTTCTTCCTCGACCTGCCCGCGCTGGCCGACGCGCTCGGTGAGTGGCTCGACGAGCGCGAGGCCTCCGGCACCTGGCGGCCGAACGTCATCAAGTTCAGCCAGAACATCCTCGAGGACATCAAGCCGCGCGCGATGACCCGTGACATCGACTGGGGCATCCCGGTGCCGCTCGAGGACTGGCGCGACCAGCCCACGAAGCGCCTCTACGTCTGGTTCGACGCGGTCATCGGCTACCTGTCCGCCTCGATCGAGTGGGCCCGTCGACTCGGCGAGCCCGACCGCTGGCGTGAGTGGTGGAACGACAAGGACGCACTGTCCTACTACTTCATGGGCAAGGACAACATCACCTTCCACAGCCAGATCTGGCCCGCGGAGCTCCTGGCCTACAACGGCGAGGGCAGCCGTGGCGGGGAGCCGGGGGAGTACGGCGTGCTGAACCTCCCCACCGAGGTGGTCTCCTCGGAGTTCCTCACGATGGAGGGGCGGAAGTTCTCCTCGTCGAAGAAGGTCGTGATCTACGTCCACGACATGCTCGAGCGCTACCAGGCCGACGCGCTGCGCTACTTCATCAGCGCGGCGGGGCCGGAGAACCAGGACTCCGACTTCACCTGGGCGGAGTTCGTGCGCCGCACCAACGACGAGCTCGTCGCGGGCTGGGGCAACCTGGTCAACCGCACGGCGAACATGATCGCGAAGAGCTTCGGAGAGATCCCCGAGGCCGGCGAGCTCACGCCGGAGGACACCACGCTGCTCGAGACGGTCGAGGCGGGCTTCACGACGGTCGGCCTGCTGATCGAGCGACACCGCCAGAAGCAGGCCGTCGGCGAGGCGATGAGGGTCGTCGGGGAGGTCAACAAGTACGTCTCCGACATGGCGCCCTGGAAGCTGGCCAAGAGCACCGCCGAGACGGACCGTGACCGCCTGGGGACCATCCTCCACGTCACCGCTCAGGCCGTGGCCGACTGCAACCTGATCCTCGCGCCCTTCCTCCCGCACAGCGCGAACGCCGTCGACCGGGTGCTCGGTGGGTCGGGCGAGATCGCCCCGATGCCGAGGATCGACGAGGTCGACGACCTCGACGGCGGGCCGTCGTACCCGATCATCACCGGTGAGTACTCCGCGACACCGCGGTGGGAGCGCCGGCCGATCACGCCCGGGACTCCGGTCGCCAAGCCGGCGCCGGTGTTCACCAAGCTCGACACCGCGGTCGTGGACGACGAGCTCGCCCGGCTCGGTGCCTGAGTTGCCGCTGCATCCCCAGGCGGAGGCGGCCCTCTCCCTGTGGTCGGAGGGGCCGAGTGTCGCCGACCCCGGCTTCGGTCCCGCCGACATCGCCGACCAGCGACGCGTGATGCGCGAGGCTGCCGCCGCCGAGCCCAGGGAGGACGTGGCCTATGTCGAGGACGTCGACGTCGACGGCGTGCCCTGTCGGCTCTACCTGCCCGAGGGCGCGACCGGTCTGGTCGTCTTCCTCCACGGCGGCGGGTTCGTGTTCGGTGACATCGACACCCACGACGCGCAGTCCCGCCGGATCGCGAACCGGACCGGCCTCGCGGTGCTGGCTGTCGACTACCGGCGCCCGCCCGAGCACAGGTTCCCGTCGGCGCCCGACGACGTGGACAAGGTCGTGCCATGGCTGCTCGTGAACGCGCCCGCCATGGGCATCGACATCAGCCGGGTCGTGGTCCTCGGCGACAGTGCCGGCGCGAACCTCGCTCTCGTGGCGGCGCTGCGCAACCCGAACATCTTCGCGGCCACCGTGCTGGTCTACCCGTTCATCGACCCCACCGGCCGGTTCCATCACGCGGAGCGGGACAACAACGGCCTGACCTCGGGCGAGGGGGCGTGGTACTGGCAGCAGTACGCCGCGCGGCCCGAGGACCTGGGCGACCCGGACCTCGCCCCGATCGAGTCCGACCGCCTCGGGACGCTGCCGCCGACGCTCGTCGTCGCAGCCGACCAGGACATCCTCTACGACGAGGACGTCGAGCTCGCCCGCCGCATCGACCAGGCCGGAGGCACGGTCGACCTGTCGACGTACGCAGGCCTGGTGCACGGGTTCTGGCGTCAGCCCGCGCTGTTCGACGCCGCCGAGGAGTCTCTCGCGGAGATCGCGGAGTTCCTCGACCGCGTCCTCTGACACCCCGGGCGCCCACGTGCGTCACGTCATACTTCCTGGCCGATGTGCGGACCAGGCCGTCTGACGTCCTTGGCGGCTCTGCCACAATTTCCGCCATGCGAGTTCACGTCGGATCCGACCACGCCGGTCTGGAGCTCAAGGACCATCTGCTCGGCTGGTTGACCAACAAGGGCCATGAGGTCATCGACCACGGCCCGTTCGTCTTCGATCCCGTCGACGACTACCCACCGTTCTGCCTCCGTACGGCCGAGGGGGTCATAGCGGACGCCGAGGAGTCGCTGGAGAGCTTCGGCATCGTCATCGGAGGCTCGGGCAACGGCGAGCAGATCGCTGCGAACAAGGTCAAGGGCATCCGTGCCGCCCTGGTCTGGAGCGAGGAGACCGCGGTGCTCGCGCGCGACCACAACGACGCCAACGTGATCTCCATCGGCGGCCGTATGCACAGCGTCGACGAGATGACGCGGTTCATCGACGTCTTCCTCCACACTCCATACAGCAACGGTGACCGGCACGACCGGCGGCTCGGTCAGATCGCCGCCTACGAGAAGACCGGCAACCTCCCGCCGCTTCCGGACTCCGCCCTCAAGCCCGGGAACTGAGCAGGGCGACATGCCCGAGGGGCACACCCTTCACCGACTTGCCGCCGGCCTGAGCGACCGCTTCGCCGGGCGGCAGGTCGACGTGTCGAGCCCGCAAGGCCGGTTCGCGGAGGAGGCCGCCCTGCTCGACGGCAGCCCGGTCGTGGGTGCCGAGGCATGGGGGAAACATCTCTTCGTGGAGTTCGAGGGTGACCGGTTCGTCCACGTCCACCTCGGCCTCTACGGCAAGCTCGACGTGTACGACGGCCTGCCACCGGCACCCGTCGGGCAGGTCCGGATGCGGATCGTCGCCGAGGGGGAGTGGCCGTCGTACGCCGATCTGCGGGGGGCGACTGCATGTGAGCTCGTGACCGACGAGCAACGCGGGCAGATCGTCGCTCGGCTCGGCCCGGACCCGCTGCGCGCCGACGCCGGCCCGGCAGCGGCCTGGGCGAGGATCAGCCGCAGCCGGACGCCGATCGGCACCCTGCTGATGGACCAGACCGTCGTGGCGGGAGTCGGCAACGTCTACCGCGCGGAGGTGCTGTTCCGGCACCGGATCCATCCGCTGCGGCCGGGGAACACCTTGCGCCGTGGACAGTTCGACGCGATCTGGGCCGACCTGGTCGAGCTGATGGCCGAAGGCGTGACGACCGGCCGGATCGACACCGTGCGCCCTGAGCACACACCTGAGGCGATGGGGCGTGAGCCACGGCGGGACGACCACGGAGGCGAGGTCTACGTCTACCGGCGGCACGACCAGGTCTGCCACATCTGCGGCGCCAAGGTACGCACGGCGGTGCTGGCCGCCCGCAACTCGTTCTGGTGTCCCCGGTGCCAGCCGGCGTTCAGGTCTCGCGCTTCGGGGGCAAACCTGTGATGGTTGGCCCGCGTCCCCCTATTCCGCGCCGCTCCCGGCGCGGCCGACACTAAGGTCGTCCCTGTGGCTGCTGCACCCCATCTCGACAGACTGACCCGCGTCCCCGCGGCGCAGCTCAGCCGTCGGTGGGGACATGGCTGGCAACGTCTGCGGTACTCCGAGACCTCGTGGGTGTTCCTGCTCGGCCTCATAGCCGTGGTCCTCGGAGTCGGTGTCGTCTACTGGACCGTGGTCACGGTCACGGTCCTGATCATCCCGATGGTTCTCGGCAACCAGGTGCTCGGTCCACGCACGCTGCCGTGGGTGGTCGTCTTCTGCCTCGGTGCGCTCGTCGTCGGGGTGGCGGCGTCCGACGGGGTCATCGACGGCCGGCGCATCGGCGGGATCATCGTCACCTTCGTCATCGGTCTGATCATCCTGATCTCCTCCTTCCGTCGTTCGCGGCTCGGCGTTGCCGGCTCTCGAGGCGAGTCGATGCTGGTCGACCTGAGGGAGCGGATCGCCAGGCAGAGCCAGATCCCGCTGTTGCCGCGTGAGTGGTACGCCGAGGCGGTCATGCGCTCGGCCGGCGGCTCGTCCTTCGCCGGGGACTTCATCGTGGCCAGCACCTCGCCGGACCGCCGCAACCTCGAGGTGGCGGTGGTCGACGTGTCGGGCAAGGGTGAGCAGGCCGGCACGCGCTCGCTGCTCCTGTCCGGATCGTTCGGCGGCCTGCTCGGCGCGCTGCCACCGGATCAGTTCCTCCCGGCTGCGAACGACTACCTCCTGCGCCAGGACTGGAGCGAGGGTTTCGCCACCGCGGTCCACCTCTCGCTCGACCTCGAGAGCGGCAGGTTCGAGCTGCGCTCGGCGGGCCACCCACCTGCCGTGCAGCTCCTCGCCGGATCCGGCCGCTGGGCGATCCACGAGACCGAGGGCCCCGTGCTCGGGCTGATGGCCAACGCGCTGTTCGAGGTGTGCACCGGGGTCCTCAACCACGGTGACGCGCTGCTGATGTACACCGACGGCCTGGTCGAGACGCCGCAGCGCGACATCTCGCTCGGCATCGACAAGATGCTCGGTCAGGGGGAGCGGCTCCTGCGACAGGGGTTCGAGGGCGGCGCGCACCGGCTGATCAACCAGCTCGAGTCGATGAGCGACGACCGGGCACTGTTCCTGCTGCACCGTCGCTGACATGCGAAGACGCCCCCCGACCGGTAGATCGAGGGGCGTCCGATGGAGCGGATGACGGGAATCGAACCCGCGTAGCCAGTTTGGAAGACTGGGGCTCTACCATTGAGCTACATCCGCGTGCTTGCCGGCGAGGGCGTGTCCCGCCCGGTCAGCGGGTCAATGGTGCCACAGGGCGATTGTCTGGTCCCAATCGGCACAACAGCCCCGTCACGATCCGCCTGGCGTAGGCGCGATTACGGCGGGTGCCGGGTAGTCCACTAGACTCCCCGGGGTTCAACCGGGGCGTAGCGTAGTGGCTAGCGCGCCTGCTTTGGGAGCAGGAGATCGCAGGTTCGAGTCCTGTCGCCCCGACCATGCTCAGCGACCCACCCGCGGTGAGCGTGTGCGCCAGACCGCAATGACTGTCAACAACTGAGGAGAAAGACCTGTGAAGAGCGCCGTCGAGACTTTGAGCCCGACCCGGGCGAAGCTCACCGTCGAGGTGCCCTTCGAGGAGCTCAAGCCGAGCCTCGACGCGGCGTACAAGAAGATCGCACAGCAGATCAACGTGCCGGGCTTCCGCAAGGGCAAGGTCCCGCCGATGGTCATCGACCGTCAGGTCGGTCGCGGTCCCGTGCTCGACGAGGCGATCAACGACGCGCTTCCGAAGCTCTACGTCCAGGCGCTCCAGGACAACAACATCGAGCCGCTCGCGCAGCCCGAGATCGACATCACGAAGTTCGAGGACAACGAGTCCCTCGAGTTCACCGCCGAGGTCGACGTCCGTCCCGAGATCAAGCTGCCCGAGCTCGAGGGCCTCGAGGTCACCGTCGACGACGTGGCAGTCACCGACGAGGACGTCGACACCCAGGTCCAGAGCCTCCGCGAGCGCTTCGCGACCCTCAACGAGGTCGACCGAGCCGCCGCCGAAGGCGACTTCGTGGTGATGGACCTCCGGGCGCTCCACGACGGCGAGCTCGTCGAGGGCGCCGAGGTCAGCGCGATGAGCTACCAGGTCGGCCGCGGCGGCATGCTCGACGGTCTCGACGAGGCCCTCACCGGCATGAAGGCGGGTGACGAGAAGACCTTCTCCTCCAGCCTCGTCGGTGGTGACCAGCTGGGCCTCGACGTCGAGGTCGAGCTCAAGGTCAGCGCGGTCAAGGAGCAGGAGCTGCCCGAGCTCGACGAGGAGTTCGCCCAGACCGCCTCGGAGTTCGACACGGTCGACGAGCTCGTCGCCGACGTGCGGACCCGCCTCGAGCGCGGCAAGCGCCTCGAGCAGGCCGCTGCCGCGCGCGACGCGGTCCTCGAGAAGGTCCTCGACCTCGTCGAGGTGCCCCTGCCCGACACCATCGTCGACGCGGAGCTCAAGGCCCGCCGCGAGAACGTCGAGCAGCAGCTGATGTACGCCAACATGACCATGGAGCAGTACCTCGAGACCGAGGAGCAGACGCTCGAGGAGTTCGAGACCGACCTCGACCAGCGCACCCGCGACGCGATCGCCGCGCAGTTCGTCCTCGACGAGGTGGCGAAGAAGGAGCAGATCGGCGTCGAGCAGCAGGAGCTGTCCGAGCACCTCTTCCGTCGGGCTCAGCAGTCCGGTCAGGACCCGAACGAGTTCGCCAAGCACATGGTCGAGCACAACCACATCCCTGAGATGGTCTCCGAGGTCGTGCGCGGCAAGGCGCTCGCGACGATCGTCGAGAACGCCAAGGTCGTGGACGAGTCCGGCAACCACGTCGAGCTCAAGAACCTCCGCCCCGACGGGACGATCGGTGAGCCCGAGGCCGAGGCTGACTCCGAGGCGACCGAGACGGGCGCCGACACGGAGTCGACCGAGTCCTGATCCTCCTGGCCCTCAGCGGCCGGTTTCCCGAGGGACCTTGAGCAAACGTCACTCCCCGCGACGAGTCTGTCGCGGGGAGTGACGTTTTTGGTTGGGAAGCGCCGCCCACCCCGGCTCGGCGGTCACATCCCTCGTACGACGGTCACCCGGCCGGCTACGACGCGCGGGCGGCGGCGTCCCGAGTCGTGGCCAGGGCCGTTGACATACCGGAAGTACGCCCACAAAACTGGACATTGTGACCCCGCCGACGACTTCGCGAACCCAGGACCGGCGCAGTGTCCCGGGCGGCGCCGGGGTGGCCGCGGCCGCGGCCCTGGCGGGGGAGTACGCCGAGGACCTCCTTCTCGGCGCGGTACGCGACGTGCACCGGGCTGTGGCGGGCCGGGTCTTCGGCGTGACGAACAAGGCCACACGGGGCTCCTCACGCGTTTCCCAGCTGCTCCATGACGGCATCTCCGCGAGCGTCTACCTCGGCCTGGGTGCCGGGATGCGGTCGGCCGTCGCCGGGCTGCGTGCTGTGGACCGGCGTGGGCTCGGACCCCGACTCGAGGACCGGCCGGCGGGGCGACAGGTGCTGTCGGCCGTGAACGCGCTGATCGGCGACCGGCTCCGCGACGAGCGGCCCGAGCTCGCCATCGAGATGGCCGTGCGCAGCGGCGGCTCCGACGTACCCCTGGAGCCAGCGGCGCTGCAGGACGTGTTCCCGAACGCGACCGGCGAGCTCGCCGTCTTCCTCCACGGGCTCGGCGAGAACGACGACTCCTGGAACCTCCGCCGGGCCGCGAACGGCGGCACCTACGGCTCGCGCCTCGGTCACGAGACCGACTGGACCCCGGTGTACCTGCGTGCCAACACCGGGCTCCCGGTCGCCGACAACGGCGTGGCGCTCGCGTCCCTGCTCGACAGGCTGGTCCAGGCCTGGCCAACCGAGGTACGTCGGATCGCGCTGGTCGGCCATTCGATGGGCGGCCTGATCATGCGGGCGGCCTGTGCCGTCGACACGGCTGCGCTCGAGGCCGAACGCCGCTGGTGCGACCTGGTCACCAACGTGGTGACCCTCGGAACCCCCCACCTCGGGGCCCCGCTGGAGCAGGTCGTGAACGCAGGAGCGCGTGCTCTCGGCGTGTTCCCGGAGTCGGCGCCGTTCGGCCGGATCCTGGAGTACCGCAGCGTCGGCATCCTGGACCTGCGCAAGGGGCTGGCCGGCGATGTCCAGCACCTCCCGCACGCGCGCTACCACCTCGTCGCCGCGACCCTGGGCGAGTCCCACCGCCACCCCGTCAGCGAGGTGTTCGGCGACCTGCTGGTGCGCTACCCGTCGGCCGTCGGCAGGTCGCGGCGAGGAAGGGCGATGTTCCCCGACGCTGACATCCTGCACGTGCCGAGGACCGACCACTTCGGACTGCTCAACCACCCTGACGTCTACGACGCCCTCAAGAGCTGGCTCGCCTGAGCCGATGCCCCAGACATCGAACGCCCTCCCACCCCCGAAAGAGGAACCCACATGAACCAGCCCCTGCCCATCAGCGCCTCCGTGGAGGTCGCCGCCACCCCCGAGTCGGTCTGGGAGGTGGTCTCGGACGTGAGCCGGATGAGTGAGTGGAGCCCCGAGTGCCGCAGGATCATCGTGATCGGCTCCCCGAAGGAGGGCGTGGGCACGAAGTTCCTCGGTCTCAACCGGCGCGGCTGGGCCCTGTGGCCGACGACGTCGAAGGTGGTCCGCTTCGAGCCCGGCGCAGCCGTCGCCTGGAAGACCCGAGAGAGCGGCGCGACGTGGACCTACGAGATCGCACCGACCGCCTCGGGCGCCAGCCTTACCGGGCGGCGTGACCTCCCGGCCTTCACCCGGGCCACGAAGCTGATGGCGCCGGTCATCGGCGGCGCGGAAGGCCACGACGAGGAGCTCTCCGAGGGCATCCGCACGACACTGGAGCGCATCAAGGCCGCCGTCGAGCGCAACTGACCTGACCGCGAGACCCTCCGGAGCCCCCGGTGACGTCCGCCGCGGACCTCGCCGTCTGCTGTGGGCGAACACCGGGGGTTTCCTCGTGGAAGTGGGGTGGCTTCCGGCTAGGGTCGGGGACGTGAACGAGACTCCCAGCCAGACCACAGGTCCCCAGATGAACGGTGGCGCCGCGTCGTACGGGCTCGACGACCACATCTACCAGCGTCTGCTCAAGGAACGGATCGTCTTCCTCGGGTCGGAGGTGCGCGACCAGAACGCCAACGCGATCTGCGCGCAGATGCTCCTGCTCAACGCGGAGGACCCCGAGGCGGACATCTTCCTTTACATCAACAGCCCTGGTGGCTCGGTCGACGCCGGCATGGCGATCTACGACACGATGAACTACATCCCCAACGACGTGGCCACTGTCGGCATGGGCCTGGCCGCCTCGATGGGCCAGTTCCTGCTCTGCGCCGGCGCCAAGGGCAAGCGCTACGCCCTCCCGCACGCGCGCATCATGATGCACCAGCCCTCGGGTGGCATGGGCGGTTCGGCCTCGGACATCAAGATCCAGGCCCAGCAGTCGCTGCACATCAAGCAGGTGCTGTTCAGGCTGATCAGCGAGCACACCGGCCAGCCGCTCGACCAGGTCGAGCTCGACGCCGACCGTGACCGCTGGTTCACCGCCGAGCAGGCGCTCGACTACGGCTTCATCGACAAGGTCGTTGCGAGCGCGGGCCAGGTCGCCGACCAGGGCCGCCCCGCGGCGCAGAAGAAGTGACCAGGAAAGGCAGCGGAGAAGACATGACGAGCAGCGAAATCCCCGGTCTCGCCGCCGGAGGCTCAGCGGTCGGCAGGGCAAGCGACCTGGTCTCACCGAGCATGAACTACTACATCCCGCAGTGGGAGGAGCGGACGTCGTACGGCGTCCGCCGGATCGACCCGTACACCAAGCTGTTCGAGGACCGGATCATCTTCCTCGGCACGCCGATCTCCGACGAGGTCGCGAACGCCGTGATGTCGCAGCTGCTGGTGCTCGAGTCGATGGACCCCGAGCGCGACATCATCCTCTACATCAACAGCCCGGGCGGCTCGTTCACGGCGCTGACGGCGATCTACGACACGATGCGCTTCGTCAAGCCGGACATCCAGACGGTCTGCCTGGGCCAGGCGGCTTCGGCGGCGGCGATCCTGCTGGCCGCCGGCGCGGCGGGCAAGCGGATGGCTCTGCCGAACAGCCGGATCCTGATCCACCAGCCCTACACCGAGGGCACGTACGGCCAGACCTCCGACATCGAGATCCAGGCCAACGAGATCCTGCGCATGCGGGAGCTTCTCGAGACGATGATCGCCGAGGCCACCGGCAAGGACCCGGAGCAGGTGAGCCGCGACATCGATCGCGACAAGATCCTGACCGCCGAGGCGGCCGTGGAGTATGGCATCGTCGACGCGATCCTGGAGTCGCGCAAGGCGACGCTGAGTGTCGGTGGTGGCACCGGGCGTTAGCGCTCGCCGGTCGGGCGGTTGCCGTCAAGAAGCCGCTGCCCGACCGGACCAAGCGCCGTGTCCCCATCCCATTTGGGGGCGCGACGGGGTACCTTCGAGGATGTAGCAAGTGGTAACAGCGAGCCGGTGCAGCAGGGACTGCCGGCCTGAATCGTGAGGAGACGTCGCCTGTGGCACGCATCGGTGACGGAGGCGACCTGCTGAAGTGCTCGTTCTGCGGGAAGAGCCAGAAGCAGGTCAAGAAGCTGATCGCAGGACCTGGCGTCTACATCTGCGACGAGTGCATCGATCTCTGCAACGAGATCATCGAGGAGGAGCTGAGCGAGGGCAGCGAGGTAGGCCTCGAAGAGCTGCCCAAGCCCCGTGAGATCTTCGAGTTCCTGAACTCCTACGTCATCGGACAGGAGACGGCCAAGAAGGCGCTCGCGGTCGCGGTCTACAACCACTACAAGCGAGTCCAGGCCGGTGTCGCCACCGGGCGTCACGCGAAGGACGACGCGGTCGAGCTTGCCAAGTCCAACATTCTGGTGATCGGCCCGACCGGGTGCGGCAAGACCTATCTCGCCCAGACGCTCGCGCGCATGCTCAACGTGCCGTTCGCGATCGCCGACGCCACCGCGCTCACCGAGGCCGGCTACGTCGGTGAGGACGTCGAGAACATCCTGCTCAAGCTGATCCAGGCCGCCGACTACGACGTCAAGAAGGCCGAGACCGGCATCATCTACATCGACGAGATCGACAAGGTCGCGCGCAAGGCGGAGAACCCCTCGATCACCCGCGACGTCTCCGGCGAGGGTGTCCAGCAGGCGCTGCTGAAGATCCTGGAGGGCACGACGGCCTCCGTCCCGCCGCAGGGAGGACGCAAGCACCCCCACCAGGAGTTCATCCAGATCGACACGACGAACATCCTGTTCATCGTCGGTGGAGCGTTCGCGGGCCTCGAGAACATCGTCGAGCAGCGGATCGGCAAGAAGACCCTCGGCTTCGGCGCCGAGCTCCCGACCCAGTCGGAGCGCGACATGGAGAAGATCTTCTCCGAGGTCATGCCCGAGGACCTGATGAAGTTCGGCCTGATCCCCGAGTTCATCGGCCGCCTGCCGGTCATCGCCACTGTCGACAAGCTCAACCGCGAGGCGCTCGTCGCGATCCTCACCGAGCCCCGCAACGCGCTGGTCAAGCAGTACCAGAAGCTCTTCGAGCTCGACGGGGTCGAGCTGGAGTTCACGGCCGACGCGGTGGACGCCGTGGCGGACCTCGCGATGGTGCGTGGCACGGGCGCACGCGGCCTCCGCGCGATCATCGAGGAGGTCCTCCTGCACGTCATGTACGACGTGCCGTCGCGGGAGGACGTCGCGAAGGTCGTCGTCACCGGCGAGGTCGTCAGCGACAACGTCAACCCCACCCTGGTGCCTCGCGATGCGGAGCCCAAGAAGAAGAAGTCCGCCTGACCGCAGCAGCGTTCGAGCGACGCTCGGACCCGACGCTGTGGGCTAGACACATCACCCGATCCGCCCATGTGTGACGTGGGTTATGCCCCGGTTTCTCGCGTTTGCCAGACGTGGGCGACGCGGGCTAGCAGGATATGGAACGTCCCCCGCACCTTCCCCTAGGTGCCCTGAGTCCTGCCCCCGGGAGTCGTGTCACCGTGAGTACCGATCATCGCAAGCCCGTGCTGGCCTTCATCGTGCTCGCGCTTGCTGCCGCCGTGCTCGTTGGCGTCCAGCGCGCCGACGCCCACGCGGGACGGATGCTTGCGGCAGCGATCGGTACGACCGTCCGCGTGCACGGCACCGTCCCGACGCTCGGCGGCAGCACCGAGCTGGCCCGCCAGGGCGCGGCCATCGGTCCCACGCTCGAGGAACTTGCCACCGAGTCGGCGAGGACCCCGTTGGCTCTGGTCTCCAGGGCCATCTTCGGCGACTCGCCCGAGCGACCGTCCGTGACCGGAGCCGTGACCGAGTCCGCTCCCGTGACCGAGTCCGCCGCCGGAGCCCTCGCCGCTGCCTTGGGCGACGTCTCACGAGGTCACGACGTCGCAGACGCTCGTCGCCACGGCCGCCGGACCGGCGACACCTTTGGGCGCGAGGCCAAGCGAGCCGAGGCCCCGGGCAGCGCCCACAAGAAGGCCGGCCTCGACCGTTCCGAGAAGGCGCAGTGGAGGGCCGACGAGCGCGGGCCCCGCGAGCTACGCAAGCTGAGGCGCGCGGAGCGCATCGCCGAACGCAAGGCCGCGCGCGTCCAGCACGGAGCCACGAGCCGGGAGGTGGCCGCCGTGCGAGGCAAGGTCGCGACAGGCCGACACGGAGAGCGTGCAGCCAAGGGTCGTTAGTCCGCACGCCCGACCAAGGTCTCTCGCCCCTTCGCCGACACGGCTTTGTTGAAGGTTCCCCCAAGTTGGTTTCGATCTGGTTCCGCGCTGGTTAGAGTCGCCGGGTGACCACGCCATTGCAGCCTCTCGACCTCCCCGCCCGCGACGTGGACTGGGGGACCTGGTTCACATCGAGGTGCGATGACCAGCTCGCACGTGCCCGCGACAACGTCGTACGACTGAAGGCGGCGGCGTCCGAGAGTGGGCTGGAGGCCCTGGCGCTGTGGAACGACGTCAACCTCGCACTCGGCAACGCGTTCGCGGTCTCGTCCCTGATGGCGCAGGTGCATCCCGACGAGTCGGTCCGGACCAAGGCGGAGGCGGGGGAGCAGGAGGCGCACCGGCTGCTCACCGAGATCGGCCTCGACCGGGAGCTCTACGACGTCCTGGCCGCTGTCGACGCGAGCTTGCTCGACGAGTCGGCGGCCCGGGTCCTCGAGCTGTCCCTGCGCGACTTCCGCCGGGCCGGCGTCGACCAGGGCGAGGACGTGCGGGAGCGCATCCGCGCCCTCGCCGAACGCGAGACCGAGCTCTCCCAGGAGTTCTCCAAGGGCATCCGTGACGACGTGCGGTCCGTCGTACTGCAGCCCGAGCGGCTTGCGGGGCTGCCGGCCGACTACGTCGAGGGCCGTCCCGCCTCCGAGGACGGCAAGGTACGCATCACGACCGACTATCCCGACTACGTGCCGTTCATGACCTTCGCCCAGGACCGGGAGGCGCGCGGGGAGCTCCTGCGGGCGTTCCTGAACCGGGCCTGGCCGCAGAACGACGCGATCCTGCTCGAGCTGCTGAGGCTTCGAGACGAGCACGCCCGGTTGCTCGGCTACTCCGACTGGCCGAGCTTCGACGCCGAGGTGAAGATGATCGGCAAGGGCGACGCGATCATCGAGTTCATCGACAAGATCACGGAGGCCTCGGAGGAGTCCGCCCGTCGTGACTACGGCGTGCTCCTCGCCAGGCTCCAGCAGGACCACCCCGAGGCAACCGCGGTGGACAGCACCGACAAGGCGTACTACGGCGAGGTGATCCGCAAGGAGAACTTCGACGTCGACGCCCAGCAGGTGCGGGAGTACTTCGACTTCGCGAAGGTTCGAGCCGGCCTTCTCGAGGTGACCGGTCGGCTGTTCGGCCTGGAGTACGTCGAGGCGCCGGGCGCACCCCGGTGGCACGAGGACGTGGCGGTGTACGACGTCTCCGCCGACGGCACTCAGCTTGGTCGGATCTACCTCGACCTGCACCCTCGCGACGGGAAGTTCAAGCACGCCGCCCAGTTCGACCTGGTGCCGGGGATCCGGGCGCGGCAGCTCGCCGAGGGCGTGCTCGTCTGCAACTTCCCGCGGGGGCTGATGGAGCACGACGACGTCGTGACGTTGTTCCACGAGTTCGGCCACCTCGTGCACCACGTGCTCGCCGGCAGGCACGCGTGGGCCCGCTTCTCCGGTGTGGCGACCGAGTGGGACTTCGTGGAGGCACCGTCTCAGATGCTCGAGGAGTGGGCCTGGGACGCCGACGTGCTGCAGTCGTTCGCGACGAACGCGGCGGGTGAGCCGATCCCGGCCGAGCTGGTGGCGAAGATGCGAAAGGCCGACGAGTTCGGCAAGGGCTACCTTGCCCGGACCCAGATGTTCTACGCCGCGCTGTCCTACCACGTGCACCACCGTGTGCCGGAGGACACCACCGCCGTCGTTCGCGACCTGCAGTCGAGGTACGACCTCTTCGGCTACGTGTCCGGTACCCACTTCCAGGCGTCGTTCGGACACCTGGAGGGCTACACCTCGGCCTACTACACGTACATGTGGAGCCTGGTCATCGCCAAGGACATGTTCTCGGCGTTCGACGAGGGCAACCTCTTCGATGCCGAGGTGGCCCACCGTTATCGGGACCGTGTCCTCGCGCCCGGCGGGTCGAAGGACGCTGCGGACCTCGTCGAGGACTTCCTCGGCCGGCCCTACACGTTCGACGCGTTCGAGGCCTGGCTCAACCGCACCTGACCCGCCACTTCCCACGACAGAGCGTGACTCCCCTCGGTGAGTTCATCGAGGGGAGTCACGCTTTCCCAAGGGACCTTGGGAAACCCGACGCGGACCTCGGGCTCAGGCCTCGGGCTGGTCGGCGATCTGGGCGTCAACGACGATCTCGCCCTCGCCCTCCTGGAAGGTCAGGTCGCCGCTGATGTTGCCGGTCGCCCGGATGTCGTCGGCCGCCTGCTCCGCGAGGGCGACCGCCTCGGCCGGGCCGGTGACGGTCACGGCGGACAGCTCGGCCCGCATCTTCACCTTGGCCTGCGACTTCGCCCCGCGGATGCCGGTGAGCACGTCGGCCACGGCGGCCATCATGGCCGGGGTGCTCGACGCCGCAGAGCCGAGGTCGGCGACGGTCGGCCACGCCATGCGGTGGATCGAGCCGTCGCGCCACCACGACCAGACCTCCTCGGTGACATAGGGCAGGAACGGTGCGAGCAGGCGCAGCTGGACATCGAGCGCGATCGCCAGAGCGGCCTTCGCCGACGTCGCGGGCTCGTCGCCGCGGCCGCCGTACGCCCGCTCCTTGACCAGCTCGAGGTAGTCGTCGCAGAACTCCCAGAAGAACTTCTCGGTGACCTCGAGCGCGGTGGTGTAGTCGTAGGCCTCGAACGCCTCGGTGGCCCTCGTGACGACATTGGCGAGGCCGCCGAGCATCGCACAGTCGACGGGGGCGCTCACCAGCGACGGCGAGGACTCCACCGCGCCGAGGCCGAGCACGAACTTCGACGCGTTGAGCACCTTCATCGCCAGCCGGCGACCCACCTTCATCTGGGTCTCGTCGAAGGGCGAGTCCGCACCGGGACGCGCCAGGGCCGCACGCCAGCGCACGGCGTCGGCGCCGTACTTCTCGAGGATGTCGGTGGGGACGACCACGTTCCCCTTCGACTTGCTCATCTTCTTGCGGTCCGGGTCGACCACGAAGCCCGAGATCGCCGCGTTCGACCACGGGACCACGCCGTTCTCGTGGTGCGCGCGGACGACCGTCGCGAAGAGCCAGGTCCGGATGATGTCGTGGGCCTGCGGGCGGAGGTCCATCGGGAAGGTCCGCTCGAACAGGTCCTGGTCGCGCTCCCACCCGGTGACGATCTGCGGGGTCAGCGAGGAGGTCGCCCAGGTGTCGAGGACGTCCGGGTCCGCGATGAAGCCGCCCGGCTTGCCGCGCTGGTCCTCGTCGTAGCCGTTCGGGGCCTGTGACGACGGGTCCACCGGCAGCTCGTCCTCCGACGGCATCAGCGGGTGGTCGTAGTCCGGCTCGCCCTCGCCGTCGAGGGGGTACCACACCGGGAAGGGGATGCCGAAGAACCGCTGCCGGGAGACCAGCCAGTCGCCGTTCAGCCCCTCGACCCAGTTGGTGTAGCGGTGCCTCATGTACTCCGGCACCCAGGTGATCTCGCCGGCGCGCTCGATCAGCTCTGCGCGGAGCTCCCGGTCGCGACCACCGTTCTTGATGTACCACTGACGCGTCGACACGATCTCGAGCGGCTTCTCGCCCCGCTCGTAGAAGTTCGTCATGCGCTGGGTCGGCTTCGGCTCACCGTCGAGGTCGCCGGCCTCGCGCAGCTTCTCCACCATGGCCTCGCGCGCGCTGAACGCCGTCTTACCCGCAAGGTCGGCGTACGCCGAGGAGGCCGGCTCGTGCTCGAGCCAGGGCGGGGTGTCGCGGAGGATCCGGCCGTCCCGGCCGATGACGGTGCGGACCGGGAGCTGCAGCTCGCGCCACCACTGGACGTCGGTGAGGTCGCCGAAGGTGCAGCACATCGCGATACCGGCGCCCTTGTCCGGCTCGGCGGCCTCGTGTGCGAGCACGGGGATCTGCACGCCGAAGACCGGCGAGGTGACCGTGGTGTCGAACAGCTCCTGGTAGCGCTCGTCGTCGGGGTGCGCGATGAGCGCGACAACGGCTGGGATCAGCTCCGGCCGGGTGGTCTCGATGTAGATCGGGGACCCGTCGGGCTTGTGGAAGGCGACGCGGTGGTAGGCACCGGGGTACTCACGGGCCTCCAGCTCGGCCTGCGCCACGGCGGTCTGGAAGGTGACGTCCCACAGGGTGGGGGCGTCGTGGGAGTAGGCCTCGCCGCGGGCGTAGTTGCGCAGGAAGGCGCGCTGGCTCGCGATCCGGGACTCCTCCCCGATCGTGGTGTAGGTCTGGGTCCAGTCGACCGACAGACCGACC
The DNA here is from genome assembly GCA_963700955.1 of uncultured Actinomycetota bacterium. Taxonomy (GTDB): domain Bacteria; phylum Actinomycetota; class Actinomycetes; order Propionibacteriales; family Nocardioidaceae; genus Nocardioides_C. The sequence continues at coordinate 267,470 of CAVOZH010000008.1, forward strand.
TTGCGCCACAGCGCCTCGAAGGTCTTCTCGTCCTCCTCGACCAGCTGCTCGCACAGGTCGATGAAGTTCTGCCGGCTGACCGGGACCTGCTTCTTCGGGTCCGGCTTCTCCGGCGGCGTGAAGTCGTCGTCGTGGGGGAGCGAGGGGTCGCAGCGCACGCCGAAGTAGTTCTGCACGCGGCGCTCGGTGGGCAGGCCGTTGTCGTCCCAGCCCATCGGGTAGAAGACCTCCTTGCCACGCATCCGCTGGAAGCGTGCGACGAGGTCGGTGTGGGTGTAGGAGAAGACGTGCCCGACGTGCAGGGAGCCCGAGACCGTCGGGGGAGGGGTGTCGATCGAGTAGATCTCCTCACGCGTCTTCGACCGGTCGAACCGGTAGGTGCCGTCCTCCTCCCACCGCTGCACCCACTTGTCCTCCAACCCCTCCAGGGCAGGCCGGTCCGGTACGACTACCGAGCGGCCGGTGGTCGCATCGGTGGTCTCTCCGGGCAGGTCGGGCGTGGGATTGGTGTCCATGGGCCGAAATCTTACGGTGGTGCCTCGGCGCCGAGCGACTCAGTTCCGCCCCCGGTGCGGGCGGGGCTCGTGCTCGTCGTGCCCCGTAGACTCGAGGCGCGATGTCTGACACCCCCTCTTCCCCTGCGCCGGCGTCCTCGACCGACGCACCCACCACGTACGCCGACGTCGAGCGTGCGCTGCTCGCCCGCTGGCCCGAGACCAAGCTCGACCCGAGCCTCGAGCGCATCGAGGCGCTCATGCATCTGCTCGGCGACCCCCAGCGCGCGTACCCGGTCGTGCACCTGACCGGCACGAACGGCAAGACGAGCACGTCGCGGATGATCGACACGCTGATCCGGGCGATCGGCCTCCGCACCGGCCGGTTCACGAGCCCGCACGTGGAGTCGATGACCGAGCGGATCTCGCTCGACGGCGAGCCGCTGTCGGAGGAGGCGTTCGTCGAGGCGTACCACGACGTGGCACCGTTCGCGTCGCTCGTCGACGCCGAGAGCGAGCACCCGCTGTCCTTCTTCGAGGCCGTCGTGGGCATGGCCTACGCCGCCTTCGCCGACGCCCCTGTCGACGCGGCGATCGTCGAGGTCGGCATGGGCGGGTCCTGGGACGCCACCAACGTGGCCGACGGCAGGGTCGCCGTGATCACGCCGATCAGCGTCGACCACGCGAAGTACCTCGGCGAGCGTCCCGAGGACATCGCGATCGAGAAGGCGGGGATCATCAAACCCGGCTCGACCGTGGTCATGGCCGTCCAGCCGCCCGCCGTCGAGGAGGTGCTGCTCGAGCGTGCGGCCGAGGTAGGCGCGACGGTGCTGCGCGAAGGCGTGGACTTCGGGGTCGTGCACCGCCTTCCCGCGGTCGGGGGACAGATGCTGCGCGTGCAGGGGCTCCGCGCGGAGTACGACGAGCTGTTCCTCCCGCTCTACGGCGCCCACCAGGGCCAGAACGCCGCGCTCGCGCTCGCGGCGACCGAGGCGTTCGCGGGCGACGAGCCGCTCGACGCCGAGCTCGTGCACCAGGCGTTCGGCGAGGTCACCTCGCCGGGTCGGCTCGAGATCATCCGCCGCAGCCCGACCATCGTGCTCGACGCGGCCCACAACCCGCACGGCGCGACCGCCGTGGCCGAGGCACTGGAGGACTCCTTCACCTTCAACCCGCTCGTGGGCGTTGTCGGCGTCATGGCGGACAAGGACTACGAAGGGCTGCTGTCGGCGTTCGAGCACGTCTTCGCCGAGGTCGTGTGCACCCAGAGCTCCACCCCGCGCGCGATGCCGGCCGAGGAGCTCGCCGAGGTCGCGCGCGGGATCTTCGGGGCCGACCGGGTGCACGTCGCTCCGCGTCTCGACGACGCCATCGAGCAGGCGGCCACGCTGGCCGAGACCGGTGGCGTCTACGGGTCGGGTGGCGTGCTGGTCACCGGCTCGGTGATCACCGTGGGCGAGGCGCGGGCGATGCTGAAGCCACGCGAACGGCGCGACGGCTCGGAGAGGAAGACGCGCTGATGCGCTCGGCACGCAGGTCGATGTGCGCGGCGATGCTGATCCTCCAGGCAGTCGTCCTCGGACTGACCACGCCGGTGATGATCAGCGTGGCCTCGGTCTCGGTGTCGACGGCACTCTGGGTCGGACTCGGACTGACGCTCGCCTGTGTCGTCGTCGCCGGGCTGCTCCGGCGCTCCTGGGCCTACTACGCCGGGTGGGCGATCCAGCTCGCGTCGCTCGCGCTCGGCTTCGTGATCCCGATGATGTTCCTGCTCGGGGTGATCTTCACCTCACTCTGGGCCGGCGCGTTCTTCCTCGGCGCGAAGATCGACCGCGAGCGGGCAGAACGCGAGGTCATCGAGAAGGAGTGGGCCGCCGAGCACGGCGAGCAGCAGCCCGAGAGCTGAGCCCGGCGGCCGAACCTGCCGGGACGACGTGTCGCTAGGCTGCCTCCATGTCTCAGCGCACTCTGGTCCTGCTCAAGCCCGACGCCGTCCGCCGTGGCCTGGTCGGCAACGTCCTCAGCCGGTTCGAGGCCAAGGGCCTCTCGATCGTGGCGATGGACCTGCGCACGATCGACGCGGCGAAGGCCGACGAGCACTACGCGGAGCACGTCGAGAAGGAGTTCTACCCGCCGCTGCGTGACTTCGTCACCGGCGGTCCGCTCGTGGCCTGCGTGCTCGAGGGCGACGAGGCGGTCGAGGTGGTCCGGGCGCTGAACGGTGCGACGGACGGCCGGAAGGCGGCCCCCGGTACGATCCGCGGCGACCTCTCGCTGTCGAACCGGGAGAACCTCGTCCACGGCTCCGACTCGCCCGAGTCCGCTGAGCGCGAGATCAAGATCTGGTTCCCCAACCTCTGACCGTCTGGCTCCGAGAGTGGCCGATGGCGAACGGTTCTCACGCTGAGAACCGGCCGTCATCGGCCACTGCTGCATCTGGACCGGCTCCGAGACTCTCGCTCGTGCCCGGCCCTGCGCGTGTCCTGCCGGGATGTAAAGCTCGGCGCTCTTAGGCTTTTCCCACGGGTCGGTGAGCACGTTCGCCGTACCCCTTTGTGTGGAAGACCAGAGGGCGGGACACCATGGCGAACAGCTTCATCGGTCGGGACATGGCTGTCGACCTCGGCACGGCGAACACGCTCGTGTACGTGCGCGGCAAGGGTGTGCTGCTCGACGAGCCCTCCGTCGTCGCGCTGAACTCCACCACCGGTGAGATCCTCGCGGTTGGTCACGACGCGAAGCGGATGATCGGCCGGACGCCCGACAACATCACCGCGATCCGGCCCCTGCAGGACGGCGTGATCGCGGACTTCGACTCGACCGAGCAGATGCTGCGGTTCTTCATCCAGCAGGTGCACCGTCGTCGCTACTTCGCCAAGCCGCGTCTGGTGATCTGCGTGCCGAGCGGCATCACCGCGGTCGAGCAGCGCGCGGTGAAGGAGGCCGGCTACCAGGCCGGTGCCCGCCGCGTGTACATCGTCGAGGAGCCGATGGCCGCCGCGATCGGTGCGAACCTTCCGGTGCACGAGGCGACCGGCAACATGGTCGTCGACATCGGCGGCGGTACGACGGAGGTCGCGGTGATCTCCCTCGGCGGCATCGTCACGAGCCTCTCCATCCGTACGGCGGGTGACGACCTCGACCAGGCGATCATCGCGTGGATGAAGAAGGAGTACTCCCTCATGCTGGGGGAGCGCACCGCCGAGGAGATCAAGATGACCCTCGGGTCCGCGTTCCCGCTGCCACAGGAGCCGGAGGCCGAGGTGCGGGGGCGCGACATGATCTCGGGCCTGCCGAAGACCGTCGTGGTGTCCAGCGCCGAGGTCCGGCAGGCCCTCGAGGAGCCGCTCCACACGATCGTCGACGCCGTGCGCACCACGCTCGACCAGACCCCGCCCGAGCTCGCCGGCGACATCATGGACCGCGGTCTCGTGCTCACCGGTGGCGGTGCGCTGCTGCGCGGGCTCGACGAGCGGCTGCGCCACGAGACCGGCATGCCCGTGCACATCGCGGAGGACCCGCTGCACTCGGTCGCCATGGGAGCCGGCAAGTGTGTCGAGGAGTTCGAGGCGCTGCAGCAGGTGCTCGTGTCCGAGCCCCGGCGACGATGAGGGCGACCTGACATGGCCATGCGTGACCAGCACCAGCGACCCTCGCGGGGTGTGCTGGTACTCCTGCTGCTCGCAAGCTTCACCCTGATCACCCTCGACGCCCGCGGCGGCGACGACTCGCCGGTCGACCCGCTGCGCTCGGTCGCGGGGCAGGTCTTCGGGCCCGTCGAGGAGGTGACCGCGACCGTCGTACGCCCGTTCCAGGCGGTCCCTGAGTTCTTCACCAGCAGGGACAGCCTGCGCAGCGAGGTGCGCCGGCTGAGGGCGGAGAACGCCTCGCTCGAAGGGCAGGTCGCAACGTCGTCGGTCGCCCGCAACCGTGCCGCCGAGCTCGACGGGATGCTCAAGAGCTCGAGCGACACCGGTTACGCGCTCGTACCGGCGCGCGTCGTCGCGATCGGGCCTGCGCAGTCGTTCTCCCGTACGGTCACCATCGACGCCGGCACCAGCTCGGGCGTCGACGCGGACATGACCGTGCTCAACAACGAGGGCCTCGTGGGCCGGGTCATCCGCGCCGACCGGTCGACAGCCACGGTCCTGCTGATCAGCGACCGGGACTCGGTCGTCGGCGGCCGCCTGGGCTCGAACATGGAGGTCGGTTTCCTCCGTGGTCGGGGCGAGATCGGTGACAGCGGCCGCCTCGACCTCGACCTCGTGGACAGCGCGGTGACCCCGACCCGCGACGACGTCGTGGTCACCTGGGGCTCGCAGAACGGCGCGCCGTACGTCTCGGGCATCCCGATCGGGCGCGTCACCACGGTGTTCAGCAGCCCACGGCAGCTCTCGCGACGGGCGGTGATCGACCCGTTCGTCGACTTCTCCTCTCTCGACCTCGTGGGTGTGGTCGTCCGCGCGGGGACCAAGGGCGACCGGGACGTGATCAAGGCAGGGGCCGCCAAGATTCCTCGGAAGGAGGGTCGCTGATGGCGGCCACCCGCGCCTTCGTGCTCACCCTGGTCGTCACGCTCGCAGTCGTGCTCCAGGTCGCGATGTTCCCCTACCTGTCCTACGACGGTGTCGTGCCGAACCTCGCACTCCTGGTCGTCGTGGCCGCAGCGCTCACCCGCGGACCTCAGTTCGCCGCGGTGATCGGCTTTCTCTCAGGCCTAGCCATCGACCTGGCGCCGCCCACGGACCACGTGGCGGGACGCTGGGCGCTCGCACTCGTCGTCGTCGGCTACCTCGCGGGCCGCGTCCGCCACGACGCCCACACCTCGGCCCTCGCTGCGATCGTGACCGTGGCCGCGTCGTCGTTCGTGGCGACGTCGATCTTCGCGTTGAGCGGGATGGTGCTCGCCGACCCGGCGATCCCCGCCGGCGAGGCGCTCTCGGTGATCCCGACAGCGGTCGTCTACGACGTCCTCCTCACACCGTTCGTCCTCCCGCTGATGATGCGACTCCTCCGACGTCTCGAACCGCATCAGGTGGCCTACTGATGGGCTCGAACGGCGGAGCCGCCTCGACCGGGGTCGGAGGTCCGACGGGCGGTAGCAGGGGCGACGGCTCGTCCGGCGGCAAGGGGCGTGTGCCCCGGCTCCGCGCGACGTCGCGGCAGAAGAGCCACCTGCGCCTGATCGTCGTCCAGGCCGTCGTGCTGACGATGTTCGTCACCTTGTTCGGCAGGCTCTGGTACCTCCAGGTCCTCGGTGGCGAGGCGTACAAGGCGCAGGCCGCGGAGCAGTCGGTCCGCGAGCTGGTCGTGCAGCCCGCCCGCGGGCTCATCGTCGACGACATGGGCCGGCCCCTCGTGGCGAACCGCACCTCCTGGGTGGTCACCGTCGACCGCACCATGCTCGAGAAGATGAACCCCGAGGCGAGGGAGACCCTCCTTCACCGGTTGGCACACACGGTCGGGTCGACGTACAAGGACGTCGTCGCGCGTACGCTGCTCTGCGGTGAGCCCGGCTCCGTCGAGGGCAGCTGCTGGAACGGGTCGCCGTACCAGCCGGTGCCGGTCGCCGAGGACGTCCCGCAGCAGACCGCGGTCTCGATCCTGGAGCAGAGCGAGGACTACCCGGCGGTGCTCGCCGAGTCGGCGAGCGTGCGCGCCTACCCGTCGCCCTACGGCATCAACGCCGCCCACCTGCTCGGCTACCTCAGCCCGATCACGGAGGAGGAGCTCGACGAGGCGAAGGCCGAGGCCGACACCTCCGTGCACGGCGCCTCCGTCGTGGGCCGGGCCGGCGTGGAGAAGGAGTACGACAGGTACCTGCGCGGCGCGCCGGGCTACAAGCGCGTCGCCGTCGACAGCATGGGCCGGGTCCTGGGCGACTCGGGGCACGTCGAGGGCCGGGCAGGGGACACCCTCGTCACGTCGATCGACGCGCGGGTCCAGTCCGTCGTCGAGCACCAGCTGCGATCCACGATCCTCAACGCCCGCCGCACCTTCGACAAGGTGACCGGGAGGAACTACGAGGCGGACTCGGGCGCGGCGGTGGTGCTCGACGCCAAGGACGGGCGCGTGGTGGCCATGGCCGGCTACCCGACGTACGACCCCGGGCTCTGGGTCGGCGGCATCAAGAGCAAGGAGCTGGCGAGGCTCTACTCAGAGAAGGCCGGGACCCCGCTGCTGTTCCGCGCGACCCAGGGACAGTTCGCCCCGGGCTCCACCTGGAAGCCGATCATGACGGCGGGTGCGCTCTCGAACGGCTACAGCCAGGACACCAGGCTGGACTGCTCCTCGTTCTTCCAGGTCGGCAACCGCGCCTTCAAGAACTACGAGTCCGAGTCCTACGGCATGATGGGCTTCGACCGCGCCCTGGCGCTGTCCTGCGACACGTTCTTCTACCGCGTCGGCTACCACTTCTGGCAGAAGTTCGGCAGCGACGAGTCCAACGTGAACGCCAAGGACCCGCTGGTCAACGAGGCCAAGCAGTTCGGCTTCGGCAAGGAGACCGGCATCGACCTCCCGGGTGAGGCGAGCGGGCGCATCGCGGACCGCAAGTGGAAGCTCGCCTACTGGAAGGCCAACAAGGACTACTACTGCAAGCTCGGCAAGAAGCCCGGCTCGGACTTCCTGCACGTGTTCGCCCGCGAGTTCTGCATCGACGGCTACACCTACCGCGCCGGCGACGCGGTGAACTTCTCCATCGGCCAGGGCGACACGATCGTCACGCCGCTGCAGCTGGCCCGGGCGTACGCCGCCCTCTCGAACGGCGGCACGCTGTGGGAGCCGCGGGTGGCCAAGGCGATCGTGGACCCGCAGGGCAACGTCATCAAGCGGATCCCGCCGAAGAAGTCCTCGCAGGTGAAGGTCTCCAAGAGCGACTTGAAGTACATCGACCACGCCCTCCTCGGGACTGCGAAGGTCGGCACCATGGCGTGGAAGATGATCGACTTCCCGCTCGACAAGATCCAGATCCGCTCCAAGACCGGGTCGGCCGAGGTCTACGGCAAGCAGAGCACGTCGTGGGTCGCGTCGTACGACAAGCGCTACGTCGTGGTGATGATGGTCTCCCAGGCCGGCACCGGTTCGGGCACCTCCGGCCCGGCGGTCCGCAAGATCTGGGAGTCGCTGTACGGCGTCCGCGGCACCGATGTCCTCACGTCGAAGGCCGTGCTGCCCGGGGCAAAGCCGCCGACCGGTCTGCCCGTGTTCGCGAGGGACGGCGAGATCCTTCCGCCGGTCGCGCTCGGCGAGGGCGTGGCCCGGCACGAGCCGACCCGGGCGAAGAACAAGGACCGGAGGCGCGGCCGATGACGATAGCCCCACCCGCGCGGCTCCGTCCCGGACGGATCGAGGGACCCAGCCGGGCTCGCGCCCCGCGCCTGGACTGGCTGCTCATGATGGCCGTGACCGGCCTCATCGTCCTCGGCACGATGCTCGTGTGGTCAGCGACGGTGAACCGCGAGGACCTCACCGGCGGCGACCCCGAGGCGTACCTGAAGAAGCACCTGGTGAACGTCGCGATCGGAGTGGTCCTCGGCGTGATGATCATCGCCACCGACCACCGGTGGGTGCGGATCCTTGCCCCGTTCGTCTACGTCACGTCCGTTGTCGGCCTGCTGCTCGTGCTGGTCATGGGGAGCACCATCAACGGCTCGCGGTCATGGCTGATGCTCGGCGGTATGTCGATCCAACCGGCGGAGTTCGCCAAGCTCGCCGTCGTCATCGGCATGGCCCTGCTCGTAGCCGAGAGAACCGAGGGGTCCTGGAAGCAGCGCGAGGTCGGCCACCTCGACGTGGTCGGCATGCTGGCGATCGCAGGCCTGCCCGCGTCGCTCATCCTGCTCCAGCCCGACCTCGGCACGATGCTCGTGCTGTCGGCGACCGTGTTCGGGGTGGTCGCGGTGTCCGGTGCTCCCCGGCGGTGGCTGGTCGGCCTGGCAGGCGGAGCCGTCGCTGTGGCCGTGGTGGCCGTGCAGGCAGGTGTCCTCAAGGCGTACCAGGTGGACCGCTTCCTCGCGTTCACGAACCCGGGCCTCGACCCGCGGGGTGCCGGCTACAACACCGAGCAGGCGCGCATCGCGATCGGCAACGGTGGCGTGTTCGGCCAGGGCCTCTTCCACGGGTCGCAGACCAAGTCCGGCTTCGTCCCCGAGCAGCACACCGACTTCATCTTCACCGTCGCCGGGGAGGAGTTGGGCCTGGTGGGGTCGGCCGTCCTGATCTCGCTGCTCGGAGTGATCCTGTGGCGGGCGCTCACCATCGCCACCCATGCCGACGACCTCTTCGGCCGGCTGGCGGCCGGTGGCATCGCCTGCTGGTTCGGTTTCCAGGCGTTCCAGAACATCGGCATGTGCCTGGGCATCATGCCGGTGACCGGCGTTCCGCTGCCGCTGGTGTCCTACGGCGGGTCGTCGATGTTCGCCGGGCTCATGGCGATCGGGCTGCTGCAGAACATCCACCTGCGCACCGAGCGGTCGATGGGGCTGGGCGTGGCCAGGTCCCGGCTCGTCCGCAGCCGGTTCTGACCCGTTCTGGTTCGGAATCTTCGTCTGGACGGCGTTCCGGGCGTTGGAGCACGCTGGGAGGGCGGGGGACCCCGAGCACAGGAGGTCGCCGTGGATGCCGCCACCCTGCACCGTCGTACCGTCCAGTTCTGGGAGTCCCGGGTCTCCGGGGTGGGCATGGACCAGTGGTCCGCCGCCACCCCGTGCTCCGGGTGGAACGTGCACGACCTGGTCAACCACGTGGTCGGCGAGGAGCTCTGGGCGGCGCCGCTGCTCCACGGCAGCACGATCGCCGAGGTCGGTGACCGCTTCGACGGCGAGGTCCTCGGCGAGGACCCGGTCGCCACGTGTCACCGTGCCGCCGCGGAGGCCACGGCCGCCGCCGATGAGGCGCGCGCAGGTGCCAAGGTGCACCTGTCCTACGGAGACGAGGACGCGGACGAGTACCTCCGCCAGCTCGCTGCCGACCACCTCGTCCACGGTTGGGACCTGGCCGTCGCGACCGGTGGGGACAGTCACCTCGACACCGAGCTGGTCGAGGCGGTGGCCGGCTGGTTCGCGGAGCGTGAGGAGCTCTACCGCGCTTCCGGCGTGATCGGGCCGCATGCATCGGCCGCCGGCGACCCTCAGACCGACCTTCTCGCGGCGTTCGGCCGTGACGCCCGGTGGGCCACCCCGGCCTGAGCGTTTCGAGCTACCCGCTGTAGGCAGCCGGGAGCGTGGCGCATTCAGGTCGCTAAGCCGACTTTCCTGAACTGTCAGTCAATGCCCGCCGCAGGGACGCGACACGCTCACGCGAGAGGCTGGACCCGTATGCGTACAACGGCCAAGATGTCGGGATGGACGAGACCACCGTCAAGTCGGAGAGCATCGACCCCGTGATCAGCGAGGCGGTCGAGCACGTCAGCAACCGTTTCGGTGCGCAGGGCCTGTGCGACCTGATCGCCCTGGCCCGGGAGGAGCTCGCCCGCGCGGAGGCCGCGCTGCGGGAGCTCGCCGACCTCGAGTGAGTTAGAACCTCACGGGCCTCCGACGTACCCTGGTAGCCACTCCACACCAGGCTCCGAGAGGTTCTTGCATGCCCGCGTCCCACGCCGAGTCACTCTTCCCCCGACTCGAGCCGCTGCTGCCGTCGGTCCAGAAGCCGATCCAGTACGTCGGAGGCGAGCTCAACGCCACCCTGAAGGAGTGGGACGAGGTCGAGGTCCGCTGGGCGCTGATGTACCCCGACGCGTACGAGGTCGGCCAGCCGAACCAGGGCGTCCAGATCCTCTACGAGGTGCTCAACGAGCAGAACTGGATCATGGCCGAGCGCACCTACTCGGTGTGGCCCGACATGGAGCGGACCATGCGCAAGCACGGCATCCCGCAGTTCACCGTCGACAACCACCGGCCGGTGCGTGCCTTCGACATCTTCGGGATCTCGTTCGCCACCGAGCTCGGCTACACCAACCTGCTCACCGCGATCGACCTTGCCGGGATCCCCCTGCACGCTCGCGACCGCGGCGAGGACGACCCGATCGTGCTGGCCGGGGGGCACGCCGCCTTCAACCCCGAGCCGATCGCCGACTTCGTCGACGCGGCGGTGCTCGGCGATGGTGAGGAGGTCGTGCTCGCCATCTCCGAGGTGATCCGGGAGTGGAAGGCCGAAGGCCGTCCCGGGCTGGCCGGGCGGACACCGCGCGACGAGCTGCTCTACCGTCTCGCCGTCTCGGGCGGCGTCTACGTGCCGAGGTTCTACGACGTCGACTACCTGCCTGACGGCCGCATCAAGCGGGTCGCCCCCAACACGTCCGGGGTGCCGTGGCGCGTGCACAAGCACACCCTCATGGACCTCGACGCCTGGCCCTACCCGAAGAAGCCGCTGGTGCCCCTCGCGGAGACCGTGCACGAGCGGTTCTCGGTGGAGATCTTCCGCGGTTGCACGCGCGGCTGCCGCTTCTGCCAGGCGGGGATGATCACCCGCCCGGTCCGGGAGCGCTCCATCAACACGATCGGCGACATGGTGGAGAACGGCATCCGCAAGTCGGGCTTCGAGGAGGTCGGCCTGCTCTCGCTCTCCAGCGCCGACCACACCGAGATCGGTGAGGTGGCACAAGGCCTGGCCGACCGGTACGACGGCTCGAACGTCTCCCTCTCCCTCCCCTCGACCCGGGTGGACGCCTTCAACATCACGCTCGCCAACGAGCTGTCGCGCAACGGTCGGCGCTCGGGCCTGACCTTCGCCCCCGAGGGCGGGTCGGAGCGGATGCGCAAGGTGATCAACAAGATGGTCACCGAGGAGGACCTGATCCGCACCGTCGCCACGGCGTACTCCCACGGCTGGCGTCAGGTGAAGCTCTACTTCATGTGTGGCCTGCCGACGGAGACCGACGAGGACGTGCTCGAGATCGGCGACCTCGCCAAGAAGGTGATCGCCAAGGGCCGCGAGGTCTCCGGCCGCAAGGACATCCGCTGCACCGTGTCGATCGGCGGGTTCGTGCCGAAGCCGCACACCCCGTTCCAGTGGGCCGCCCAGCTCGACCACGAGACCACCGACGAGCGGCTCAAGAGGCTCCGCGACATGGTGCGCGAGGACAAGCAGTACGGCCGCGCGATCGGGTTCCGCTACCACGACGGCCGTCCCGGCATCATCGAGGGCCTGCTCTCGCGGGGTGACCGCCGCGTGGGCGGCATCATCGAGCAGGTGTGGCGCGGCGGCGGCCGGTTCGACGGCTGGAGCGAGCACTTCTCGTTCGACCGGTGGGTCGAGGCCTCCGAGAAGGCGCTCGCGGACACGCCGGTCGACCTCGACTGGTACACCACCCGCGAGCGGGAGTACTCCGAGGTGCTGCCCTGGGACCACCTCGACTCCGGCCTCGACAAGGACTGGCTGTGGGAGGACTGGCAGGACGCGATCGACCCCGACTCCGACGTCGAGGTCGAGGACTGCCGCTGGACCCCGTGCTACGACTGCGGGGTCTGCCCGCAGATGGACACCGAGATCCAGATCGGCCCCACGGGCCAGAGGCTCCTCCCGCTCTCCGTCGTCTGATGGGCGCATCCGTACGTCGGGCGGCACTCGACGACGTCGCGACGCTGACCAGGCTGCGCAGGGCGTGGGTCGAGGAGCAGCGCGGCGAGGCGCTCGAGGACCCGTCCTTCGCGGACGTCTTCGCCGCCTGGTTCGAGCGCGAGCACGACCATCGGCTCACCTGGCTCGCCGAGGTGGACGGCTCGTCGATCGGGATGCTCAACATGCTGGTCTTCACCCGGATGCCGAAGCCCGCGCGTCGTACCTCCCGATGGGGCTACGTCGCCAACGTCTACGTCGACGCCTCGCACCGAGACAACGGCGCCGGCCGGATGCTGCTCGACGCGGCGCTCGCCCACGCCCGTGAGCACGACTTCGTACGCGTGGTTCTGAGCCCGAGCGAGCGGTCGGTGCCGTTCTACGAACGTGCCGGGTTCGCACCGGCGACCAGCCTGCTCGTCCACCCGCTCGGCTGAGCTCGCGCCGCTTCGGCCGGCGATGACGTCCGGGTGCGGCGCCGGTCGCGTCCGGTCGCGTCCGGTCAGCTCTACGCGGTCGGCTGCCTCGCCGGCAGTTGGTCCTCGATGTACGACGGGCGCGCGACCAGGAGCCCCGCCGCGATCTGCCCGAGTACCAGCACGCACATGACCGACAGCGGGACGGTCCATCCTCCGGTCGCGTCGTACAGCACACCGATGCCCAGGGGGCCGACGGCGGCGATCAGGTACCCCACGGACTGGGTGAACCCGGACAGGGCCGCGGTGCCCTCGCTGGTGCGCGCTCGAAGTGCGATCAGTGTGAGGACGAGCGGGAAGATGCTGGCCCCGATGCCGACCATCACGGCCCAGAGCCATGCCCCGTCGGCTGGGGCGAGGATCAGGCCGATGTAACCGACGGGGTAGCACACGCCGAGGGCCAGGATCAGCCAGGTCTGGCTGTGCAGCCGCGCGGCGAGCGAGGGGATGACGAACGAGAGCGGGATGCTCATCGCTGTGATCACCCCCAGGAGCAGGCCTGCCGTGGTGGCGGAGAAGCCGGCGTCGCGGTAGACCTGCGCGAACCAGCCGAAGATCGAGTACGCCTGCAGCGACTGGAGCCCGAAGAACATCGCCATCGCCCAGCCCAGTCGCGTGCGTGCGACGTCACGCAGGCCGACGGTGTGGGGCGTTGCGGCGAGTGACCGGTCGTGACGGACGAGGCCGAGCCAGGGGAGCGCTGCCACGACCGCAGTGACCGCCCAGCCGAGGAGGCCCCAGCGCCAGGAGCCGAGCTGCTCGGAGATCGGCACGGTCAGTACCGAGGCAGCGGTGAGCCCGATCGCCATCGAGGTCGTGTAGAGGGAGGTGATCAGACCGACACGCGTGGGGAAGTGCAGGCGCACCAGAGACGGCAGCAGCACGTTCGCGGTGGCCATCCCGGCGAGCGCGACGAACGACATCAGGAGGAAGAGCCAGATCTGGTCGGTGCGAGCGCGGGTCCCCAGCCCCACAACGACCGCGACCAGGGAGACCAGCGTGACGCGGTGCACGCCCGCGCGACGCGCGAGCCCGGGCGCGAGCGCACCGAAGGCCGCGAAGGCGAGGACGGGCAGCGTGGTCAGGATGCCGGCCGTGGTTCCCGACATGCCGAGCGTGCTGCGGATCTCGTCGAGGACGGGTCCGACGCTCACGGCCGCCGGCCTCAGGTTGAAGCCGAGCACCACGATGCCGACCAGGACGAGGACCCGCTGCCAGCGGGTGTCCTCGCTCGAGGCTGTCGTCATCGGTGCGCTCACCGGCTCACCCTAGTCAGGCTCGGGGCGGCGGCTGAGGGCGCGGGCGCGAACCTGTTGCGCAGGTCTCATCCTCTTGTGCCGACGGGCCTCGGGCCTCCCGGCGACGCCCGCGAGATCGCGGACTGTCGGCGGCGGTGCCTAGTCTGAGGACATGCATGCCGTGGGCATCGACGAGCGCCGAGCACGCCTCGCTCGACGACACCACCTGGCATCCGAGACGAGAGTGGGGGAGGTGGTGGAGGCAGCCAGGAGCCTGGTCTGTCTTCACGCCACGACGCCGTCCACGGTGTACCTGTCGGCCTGGGCACGCGTCGACGGGTTCACCGCCGCTGCGATGGACAAGGCGCTCTACTCCGACCGCACTCTGGTGAAGCACCTCGCGATGCGCAGGACCTTGTTCGCCTTCCCGACAGACGAGATCGGGGCCGTCCAGGCCGGGGCCAGTGCACGGGTCGCGGACGCTGAGGGCCGCCGGCTGGTGCGCGCTGTCGAGAAGGCGGGGCTCCATCGCGACGGAGCCGCGTGGCTCGACAAGGCCAAGCGGGCAGTTGTGGAGGCACTGGCCGACGGCCAGGAGCTGACCTCCACCGAGCTGCGCAGGGAGATCCCGCTTCTCGAGGGCACGATCTCTTACGGCCCGGGCAAGAGCTGGGGCGGAGAGGTGCCGGTCGGCCCCCGTGTGCTCACCGTGCTCTCCGCGGAGGGGCGGGTCGTGCGCGCGAGCAACGACGGTGCCTGGACCACCTCGCGCCCGCGGTGGGCGGCGATGGAAGCCTGGATCGGACAGCCGGTCCCCGAGGTCGACCGCGCCGAGGGTCTCGCCGCGCTGGTGCACGGCTGGCTGGCCGCCTTCGGTCCCGGCACGTTGCAGGACGTCAAGTGGTGGCTCGGCGGGACCGTCACCGCGACCAGGCGAGCACTCGCGGACATCGGCGCGGTCGAGGTCGCCCTCGACGGCACGACCGGGTTCATGCTCCCCGACGGCCTCGAGCCCACCGAGCCCGTGGCCCCGTGGGCGGCACTGCTGCCCGAGCTCGACCCGGCCACGATGGGCTGGTTCGAGCGCGACTGGTATCTCGGCGAACACCGTCCGCAGCTCTTCGACAGCTCCGGCAACGGCGGCAACACCGCCTGGTGGGACGGACGCATCGTGGGAGGCTGGGACGAGTCCGCCTCCGGGGAGATCCATGTCGAGCTCCTGGAGGACGTCGGCGCGGAGGGCAAGGCAGCGCTCGAGGCCGAGGCAGCCAGGCTGACCGGGTGGCTGGGCGGCATCCAGGTCACCGGCCGGTACCCCTCACCGCTGGCCAAGAGGGTGGCCGGGAGCAGGCCTCGCACCGGGACCTAAGGTTGCGCCGTGCCTGAACAGCCCGAACAGCAAGCGCCGCCGGTCCAGCGGCTCCGCATCCGCTACGCCAAGCGGGGGCGGCTTCGCTTCACCAGCCACCGCGACTTCTCGCGGGCCTTCGAGAGGGCCGTCTTCCGGGCCCGGATCCCGATGGCGTACTCCTCGGGCTTCAACCCCCACCCCCGGATCTCCTACGCCGGTGCGGCGCCCACCGGCTCGAGCAGCGAGGCGGAGTACCTCGAGATCGCGCTCGCCCAGGAGGTCGACCCAGCAGACGTCCACGCAGCGCTCGATGAGGCGATGCCCGACGGTCTCGATGTTCTCGAGGTCGCGGTGAGCCGCGGCGGCGCGCTCGCCGAGCGGCTCGAGGCCAGCCACTGGCGGCTGACGCTGCCCGGTGTCTCGCCGGCGCTCGCCGCGGACGCGGTCGCCACGTTCCTGGCGACCGCCGAGGTGCCGGTGCAGCGGATGACGAAGAAGGGCCTGCGGACTTTCGACTGCCGTGAGGCTGTCGTGTCGCTCACGTCACAGGGTGGCCCCGAACCTGGCCCGGAGTGTGCGATACTCGAGGTGGTCTTACGTCACGGAACTCCGTCCGTGAGACCCGACGACATCCTCGCCGGACTCCGCGAGGTCGCCGGACTCGACGTCGGTGTCGCTCCACTTCACGAGCGGCTGGCGCAGGGTCCTCTCGATCTGCAGGCCGGCACGGTAGGGGATCCGTTGGAGCCCGACCGCGACGCAGAGTGACCGAAGGTGGCAGGTTCGGTCCGTTGAGCTGCTGACCGCGGTCAGGCCCGGCGCGAACCCCCGGCGACGAGTGATTCGGAGGTTGTCGCCGCGCTCCAGTTATGGCTCGACCGCCTCGTCGCGCAGGAATCGCCACGATCGGTCACCGGTCTGCTGGAGCCCCGACCGCAGGCTTGCGTCGCACCGGTGCTCCGGTACGACGACCGACACGCTCCCGCGTGGACCCGTCATCGACGCGTCCCGGGAGCCTAGGAGAGCAAATGCTCGACGCTGAGAACCCCGCAGAATCATCCGACGCGCCCGTCGACACTCCTGTCGACACGCCAGACGCGCCCGTCGACACGCCAGACGCGCCCGTCGACACGCCAGACGCGCCCGTCGACGCGGACGGCGAGGCGGCACCGGCCAAGAAGGCTGCCGCGAAGCGAACGGCCGCGAAGAAGGCGACCGCCAAGAAAGCAGCCGTCAAGAAGACCGCCGCGAAGCGGACCACGAAGAAGGCCGCGGCCGGGGAGGCCGTCTCCTCGGCCGCCTCCGAGGAGACGGAGACTGCTACGTCAGCCGCCGTCTCGACCGAAGCCGGCTCCGGCGAGGTGGCTGACCAGCATCCCGTCGAGGTGCCCGCAACCTCCGCCGACGGGTCGGGGGGAGAGAGCCCCGACGAGCCGGCCGCACCGGCCGCCAAGCGGACGGCCAAGAAGACCGCGAAGAAGACCGCCGCCAAGCGCACCACCAAGAAGGCCGCCGCTGCCCCGGAGAGCGGGGAGGTCGCCGCTGCAGTCCCGTCGACGGACGGGGGACTCGCAGCCGGCGAGTCGGGCGAGGAGGAAGAGACCGAGGAGTCCGCTGCCGCGGCGGCGACCGCGCCCGCCACACCTCCTTCGGCGACGGCCTTGCTGTTCCAGCCGCCGGACCCGACCAAGGCAGTGACCCGCAGGCGCCGACCCGCGAAGACCGCCGAGTCCGGTGCCGCGGGCCCGGCCGCCGGCCAGGGGACCGAAGGTGACGCCGGAGACGGCACGAGCAGCACGGAGAGTCAGAAGCCGGCCAAGAAGGCCGCGAAGAAGACTGCGAAGAAGCCTGCCGCGGGGGAGGCGGAAGCGACTTCCGAGGCGCCTCAGGCCGAGGTGACCGGGGAAGAGCCCTCCGAGCAGTCCCGGCAGGGCGCCGGACACGCCGAGGGCGACGAGGACCAGGCGGGCGAGCGCCGCCGACGCCGCCGCGGAGGCCGCAGGCGTCGCCGCTCCGGCGGCGGGGAGGACAACGAGTCCGCCGAGGGAGCCGAGACCTCCGAGGAGTCCGGAGGTCAGCGCGCTGACCAGGGCAACGGCGAGCACGGCGAGAGCGAGGACACCGAGGAGTCTGCCGCCGGCACTCGTCGGCGTCGCCGGCGTCGCCGCTCCGGCGAGGGCGGAGAAGGGGCGGACGACTCCGAAGGCACCGTCACCCGGGTCCGCAAGCCTCGCAACGCCGAGGACGAGATCACCGCGCTGAGCGGCTCGACCCGCCTCGAGGCCAAGAAGCAGCGCCGTCGCGAGGGTCGAGAGGCCGGCCGCCGCCGTGCCCCGATCGTGAGCGAGGCGGAGTTCCTGGCTCGCCGCGAGTCGGTGGACCGGGTCATGGTCATCCGTCAGCGCGAAGACCTCACCCAGATCGCCGTACTCGAGGACAAGGTCCTCGTCGAGCACTACGTCGCCCGTGAGTCGCAGACCTCGCTGATCGGCAACGTGTACCTCGGGAGGGTTCAGAACGTTCTCCCCTCGATGGAGGCCGCCTTCATCGACATCGGCAAGGGCCGCAACGCGGTGCTGTACGCCGGCGAGGTCAACTGGGACGCCCTCGGCGCCAAGAACGGCACGCCGCGCAAGATCGAGGCAGTCCTCAAGTCCGGGCAGTCGATCCTGGTGCAGGTCACCAAGGACCCGATCGGTCACAAGGGCGCGCGACTCACCAGCCAGGTCAGCCTGCCGGGCCGGTTCCTGGTCTACGTGCCCGACGGCACCACCAGCGGAATCTCCCGCAAGCTCCCTGACACCGAGCGCAACCGGCTCAAGGCGCTGCTCAAGGACATCGTCCCCGACACCGCTGGCGTGATCGTCCGCACCGCTGCCGAGGGGGCGAGCGAGGAGGAGCTGACCCGCGACGTCGAGCGGCTCACCGCCCGCTGGGCCGACATCGAGAGCAAGGTGAACGGAGGCAACGCCCCGCAGCTGCTGTACGGCGAGCCCGACCTCACGCTCAAGGTGGTCCGCGACCTCTTCACCGAGGACTTCAACAAGCTCGTGATCGCCGGCGACGACGCGTGGGACCTCGTCGACGGGTACGTCAGCCACGTCGCCCCGGACCTTGCCGACCGCCTCGAGCGGTACGACGAGGGTCGGGACGTGTTTGCGGAGTACCGCATCGACGAGCAGATCGAGAAGGCGCTCGACCGGAAGGTCTGGCTGCCCTCGGGCGGCTCCCTGGTCATCGACCGGACCGAGGCGATGACGGTCGTCGACGTGAACACCGGCAAGTTCACCGGCTCCGGCGGAAACCTCGAGGAGACCGTCACCAAGAACAACCTCGAGGCGGCCGAGGAGATCGTCCGTCAGCTCCGGCTGCGCGACATCGGCGGGATCATCGTCGTCGACTTCATCGACATGGTGCTCGAGAGCAACCGTGACCTCGTGCTGCGCCGCATGGTCGAGTGCCTCGGTCGTGACCGCACCCGCCACCAGGTGGCAGAGGTCACCTCACTCGGCCTGGTCCAGATGACGCGCAAGCGGATCGGCACGGGCCTGCTCGAGGCGTTCTCCGAGACCTGCGAGCACTGCCAGGGACGAGGCCTGGTCCTGCACCACGAGCCGGTCGAGCCGAAGAAGAAGACCGACGACGACTCCCGGCGTGGTGGTCGGCGCAGCGGTCGAGGCCGTGGCCGTGACGAGGGCGCCGCAGCAGCGAGCGGAGCCAACGGCGGGGGAGTGCCTTCACCGAAGGACATCGCCGCGATGGCCAAGCCCGAGGAGAAGGGCGAGGCGGAGGCCGAGGGCGAGCGCCAGGCCCAGCAGGCCGAAGCGGTCGTCGCTCAGACACCTGGACAGCACCCGGACGGCGTTTCGAGCGGCCAGGTAGCCCCCGACGAGGCCGAAGCCGCTGCCGGGGACGAGCTCGCTGAGACCAGGCCGAGCGGCCGAAGCCGAGGGGGACGTGGCCGCGGTGGCCGGGGTCGCGGGAGCAAGGGCTCGCAGGCCGACCACGCCGCAGAAGGGACGACCGAGGCAGCCGAGTCGACCGAGGTCGCCGAGACGTCGCAGCCCGCCGCCTCCGAGGCGGCCCCGGAGGTCTCCACGTCCGGGCGGCCCGAGGAGTCCGCCGCCTCCGAGCAGCCTGAGCAGGCGAGCGCCGAGGACCGTACCGAGGACCGCGGAGAGGCCGGCGAGCAGCCGAAAGGGGCCGAGGAGGCGCAGGCCGAGGCTGCCCCGTCTGAGCCTGCCGCGCCCGCGGCGCCGAAGATCGTGACCTCGGTGCGCCGACGGAGCGCTCGTCGTCCGGCGGGGCCACCGGTCGGCGCTGGTGCGAGCTCGGCGGCACCCGTGGCACCGGACACGGTGAACGAGTCCGTGAACGGGTCCACGCCGAGCGTTCCCGGCCTCGAGACCACCGACACGGCGGTCCCCCCGGCCGACGGTGGCGACGTGGACGACCACGGTCTCGAGGCGCCCGCTACACCGCACGTCCCGGTGAAGAAGAAGGGCTCGCGCAGGCGCTGACGACGTCCGGCAGAACGGGCCGTTCGCGGCGCAGGGCGGGACCTCTGTCCCGGTTCCTCCCGCCTTGCGGAGTCCTACCGTGAAGACGTGAGAGACGCCAAGAAGGCCACCGCAGGGCGGGTGCTCGTCTACCGGGTCCATGTGGTCGACTCTCGCGGTCCGGACAGCACGTTCGCGTCGCGAGGAGCGGCCGAGGAGGAGGCCGGCAGGCTTCGGCGAAGCGGGCTGTTGACCGTCGTGCAACCGGTCCACACTCCGCTGCCGACGAACCCCTGGCTCTGCATCCGCTCCTGAGCGTCCGCAGGGGGAAGGGCTGCCCGACGCTGTGGCACCGGGCAGGTCGGGCGTTTTGACCCAGCAGGGCATCGTCCGTAGACTTGACCCTCGGCGTGCAACGCGCGCCCATCCTGTGCGCCAGCCGCACGCTCCCGTCGTAGATCAGCCGGGCAGCGCGCTGTGTCGCACGACTGAACTTGTAGTCCGACGAAGAGAGTGAGTCCGCGGTGTACGCGATCGTGCGCAGTGGCGGCCAGCAGCAGAAGGTTGCTGTCGGTGACGTCATCGAGATCGACAAGGTTGCCAGCGAGGTCGGCGACTCGGTGAAGCTTCCCGTGGTGCTGGTCGTCGACGGTGACAACGTCACCTCGGACGCTGCCGCGCTCGGCAAGGCGACCGTGACCGCCGAGGTCCTCGGCGCCACCAAGGGCCCGAAGATCATCATCCAGAAGTACAAGAACAAGACCGGCTACAAGAAGCGCCAGGGGCACCGTCAGAAGTACACCCAGGTCAAGGTCACCGACATCTCTGCCTGACGACGCAGGCTGATAGACACCAAGGACTGAACTCATGGCACACAAGAAGGGCGCAGCCTCGACCAAGAACGGTCGGGACTCGAACTCGCAGCGTCTCGGCGTCAAGCGCTACGGCGGCCAGCTCGTCAACGCCGGTGAGATCATCGTGCGCCAGCGCGGCACCCACTTCCACCCGGGCAACGGCGTGGGTCGTGGCGGCGACGACACCCTGTTCGCGCTGGTCGGCGGTAACGTCGAGTTCGGCACCAAGCGCGGTCGCCGCGTCGTCAACGTCATCCCGACGGCTGAGTGACGTAGCGCAGACCAGCAGCACAGACTCACGCCAGGGGCGCTCCGCGACACCGCGGGGCGCCCCTGGCCCTTTATCCGCAACGTGCAGAGCCCCTGAATTGAGGACCGACCCATGGCAGTACCCACCTTCGTCGACCGCGTGGTGCTGCATGTCACCGCCGGCCGCGGTGGCAACGGCGTGGCGTCGGTGCACCGGGAGAAGTTCAAGCCCCTCGGCGGGCCCGACGGTGGCAACGGCGGCCCCGGCGGCAGCGTGATCCTGCGGGTCGACCCCGGCGTGACCACGTTGATCGACTTCCACCACAGCCCGCACCGACGGGCCGAGCACGGCGGCCACGGCGCCGGGAGCAACCGCAACGGCGGGCACGGCGAGGACCTCGTGCTCGCCGTTCCTGACGGCACGGTTGTGAGCGACGAGCACGGCAACGTCCTGGCCGACCTCGTCGGGACCGGCACCGAGATGGTCGTGGCACAAGGGGGCCGGGGTGGGCTCGGCAACGCCGCCCTCGCCTCGTCCAAGCGCAAGGCTCCGGGGTTCGCGCTCCTCGGTGAGCCGGGCGACGACCTGACGATCACCCTCGAGCTGAAGGTCGTGGCCGACATCGGCCTGGTCGGGTTCCCGAGCGCCGGCAAGTCCAGCCTGATCGCTGCGCTCTCCCGGGCCAGGCCGAAGATCGCCGACTACCCGTTCACCACGCTGGTCCCCAACCTCGGTGTGGTGACCGCGGGGGACACCACGTTCACGGTCGCGGACGTGCCCGGTCTGATCGAGGGCGCCAGCGAGGGCCGCGGCCTCGGCCACGACTTCCTGCGCCACGTCGAGCGCTGTGCCGCGCTGGTCCACGTCATCGACATGGCCACGATGGAGCCCGGCCGCAACCCGCTCGAGGACCTCGACGTGATCGAGCGCGAGCTGAGCAGGTACGGCGGTCTCGAGGACCGGCCACGGCTGGTCGCGCTCAACAAGGTGGACGTGCCCGACGCGCGCGACCTCGCCGACATCGTCCGAGAGGACTTCCTGGCCCGCGGCCTGCAGGTCTACGAGGTGTCCGCGGCGAGTCACGAGGGCCTGCGCGAGCTGTCGTTCGCGATGGCGGAGATCGTCGCCCGGGCCCGGCGCGACAAGCCAGTCGTCGAGGCGACCCGGATCGTGCTCCGCCCGCCGACCGCGGCAGGTGGCCCCGAGTTCACCGTCAAGGAGACCGGCGAGGGCTGGCGCGTGCGCGGCGAGAAGCCCGAGCGCTGGGTGCGCCAGACCGACTTCAGCAACGACGAGGCCGTCGGCTTCCTGGCCGACCGGCTCAACCGCCTCGGGGTCGAGGACCGCCTGCTCGCGCTCGGTGCCGAGGAGGGCGACACGGTCCTCATCGGAGACGTCGACAACGCGGTCGTCTTCGACTTCCGGCCGATGGTGCAGACCGGCGCCGAGCTGCTCAGCCGTCGCGGTGAGGACCACCGCTTCGACGAGCACCGGCCCGCGGCGCAGCGTCGCAAGGCGATCGACGAGGCGTACCCCACCCGCGGCGAAGGGGAGACGCGCGCCGACGTGGCCCGACGGCATGCCTCCGGCAAGGCCGGCAACTCCGACGACGCAGGCGAGGAGGGCGAGCCCGAGGGGCTCGACCTCGGCTGGGACGAGTACGACCCCGGTGTCGGCGCCGCCGAGCCCGAGGACGAACAGCGGTGACCACCGGCCGTGCAGGCGTGGCCTCGGCCTCGCGCGTCGTGGTGAAAGTCGGCTCCTCGTCCCTCACCACGGCCGAGGGCGGCATCGACCCGGAGCGGGTGCGGGCGCTGGTCGAGAGCCTCGCTGCGTTGCGCGCGCGAGGCGCCGAGGTGGTGCTGGTGTCCTCGGGTGCGATCGCAGCCGGCCTCGCGCCGTTGGGGCTGGCGCGTCGACCACGTGACCTGGCCACCCAGCAGGCGGCAGCTTCGGTCGGGCAGGGCCTGCTCGTGCACCGCTACACCGAGGAGTTCGCCCGCCATGGACAGACCGTCGGCCAGGTCCTGCTGACCGTCGACGACGTGACCCGGCGCAGCCACTACCGCAACGCCTACCGGACCTTCGCCAAGCTGCTCGAGATGGGCACGGTGCCGATCGTCAACGAGAACGACACCGTCGCGACCTCCGAGATCCGCTTCGGCGACAACGACCGGCTCGCCGCGCTCGTCGCGCACCTGGTCCACGCCGACCTGCTTCTGCTCCTCTCCGACGTCGCCGGGCTCTACGACGGCGACCCGTCGTCGCCGGGGACCACCCTGCTGTCGGAGATCTCATCCGAGGACGACCTCGAGGGCGTCACCATCGGCAAGACCGGCGCCGCCGGGCTCGGCACGGGTGGCATGCAGACCAAGGTCGAGGCGGCCCGCATCGCGACCGGCGCCGGCATCCCCGTGGTACTCACCTCCGCCGACCAGGCCCCGCGCGCCCTCGCGGGGGAGCAGGTCGGCACGATGTTCCATCCCACCGGCCGTCGGCGGCCCACACGCCTGTTGTGGCTTGCCCACGCCACGGAGCCCAAGGGTGCCCTGGTGCTCGACGACGGCGCCGTCCGGGCGGTCGTCGAGCGACGGGCGTCCTTGCTTCCCGCCGGCATCACCGGCTCGACGGGTTCTTTCGTCGGCGGCGATCCCGTGGACCTCGTCGACCAGCACGGGACGACCGTCGCGCGTGGCATGGTCAACTACGACTCCGACGAGCTGCCCGACCTCGTGGGGCGCTCGACCCGCGAGCTGGCCAGGGAGCTGGGAGCGTCGTACGAGCGTGAGGTCGTGCACCGCGACGACCTCGTGGTGCTCCGCCAGACCCGACGTACCCGACCCGGTGTAGGCCAGTAGGGACAAGCCGCCAGACTTTGGTCATTCGACTGTCCCGCATCCTCGGCCGCGTCACACTTTGGGTGTCGGGGTTTCGGGACCTGGAGAGGTGTTGTGAGTGAGCGAATCCGTACGGCTCTGGCACGTGAGGGTGACCGTGGCAGGCGACGCCATGGAACCGCTCGTGGTCCGCAACGCCTTACGCCGGCTCAGTGACCAGCGCCCGTTCCTGCACTCGATGAAGTACGACGGTGCGCGCGCCGAGATCCAGTACTGGGAAGAGGCGGAGTCGTTGCTCGACGCCTCGTCGCTCGCCCTGCGGGTCTGGAACGAGTACCGGGACTCCGCGGGCCTGCCCCGCTGGGAGGTCGTCGGCCTCGAGGTCATCGAGCGTCACGTCTTCCAGAGCCGGGGCATGGAGTACTCCGTCGTGGTCGACCTCCGGGACGTGACACCGCTGCCCTTCTGAGCGGCACCCGGCTTACGCTTGACCCATGTCCACAACCCCCGCTGGGAACAGCATCGAGGCTGCCGTCGTCGCGGTGGCCGAACGTGCCCGTACGGCGGCGAACGACCTGGCTCTGGTGCACCGTGGCCACAAGGACTCCGCCCTCCTGGCGATGGCCGATGCGTTGGTCGGCGCCACCCCCGAGGTCCTGGCTGCCAACTCCGACGACGTCGCCGCTGCCGAGGCCGCAGGCACACCGGCCGCCATCATCGACCGGCTCCGCCTCGACGAGTCCCGGGTCGCGGCGATGGCCGACGGCCTTCGTGACGTGGCGGCGCTGCCGGACCCCGTCGGCGAGGTGGTTCGCGGGTCCACGCTGGCCAACGGCCTCGAGCTGCGCCAGGTCCGCGTTCCGTTCGGTGTGGTCGGCTTCATCTACGAGGCCCGGCCCAACGTCACCGCCGACGCCGCGGGCATCTGCCTCAAGGCGGGCAACGCCGTGCTCCTGCGCGGGTCGTCGAGTGCGCTGAGGTCCAACACCGCCATCGTGTCCGTGCTGCGAAAGGCAGCGGCCGAGGCGGGGCTTCCCGAGGACGTCGTCGCACTCGTTCCAGGCGAGGGCCACGAGCCGGCGAAGGCCCTGATGCGCGCGCGTGGTCTGGTGGACGTGCTGATCCCGCGCGGCGGAGCCGGCCTGATCCGGTCGGTCGTCGAGGAGTCCACCGTCCCGGTGATCGAGACCGGCGTGGGCAACTGCCACGTGTACGTCGACGCGGACGCCGACCTCGACATGGCCCTGTCGATCGTCCTCAACGCCAAGACGCACCGGCCGTCGGTCTGCAACGCCGCGGAGTCGCTGCTCGTGCACGCCGACGTCGCCACCGAGTTCCTGCCGAGGGTGGTCACCGCGCTCCAAGAGGCGGGCGTGACGGTCCACGGCGACCCGACGTTCGCGCGGCTCGACGGCGTGGCCCCGGCCGCCGAGGAGGACTACGCCGAGGAGTACCTCTCCCTCGACATCTCCGCGGCCGTCGTACCCGACCTCGACGCGGCGATCGCGCACATCCGCCGCTACTCCTCGGGACACAGCGA
The DNA here is from genome assembly GCA_963700955.1 of uncultured Actinomycetota bacterium. Taxonomy (GTDB): domain Bacteria; phylum Actinomycetota; class Actinomycetes; order Propionibacteriales; family Nocardioidaceae; genus Nocardioides_C. The sequence continues at coordinate 292,565 of CAVOZH010000008.1, forward strand.
CGCCATCGTCACGCGCTCCCAGGCCGCGGCCCGGCGCTTCACCGCGGCCGTCGACTCCGCCGCGGTGCTCGTCAACGCCTCCACCCGGTTCACCGACGGAGGGGAGTTCGGGTTCGGCGCCGAGATCGGGATCTCGACCCAGAAGCTGCATGCCCGAGGCCCGATGGGGCTGCCGGAGATGACCTCGACGAAGTACGTGGTCACCGGCGACGGCCACATCCGCTGAAGGGAAGGTCCGGGTCGGCCACGCAGCGGCTGACGGTAGGCTGTCCCCATGGTTCTCACGTCCCTGATCACGGCTGCCGAGCAGGCCCCCACCTCCGAGGCAGCGGTCTCGCCCTACGTCGTCGGTGGCCTCGCCCTCGGAATCCTCCTCGTGCTGCTCGTCGGGCTGCTCACGTTCGGCAAGGGACGCGAGCACTCCTGAGCACGGGAGCCCTACTCGATGACGGACGCCGGTGACTGAGCTCGTCTCCCCGCCGCTCGACCGGCGCCGACGTGTCGGCGTCATGGGCGGGACGTTCGACCCCATCCACCACGGTCACCTCGTCGCCGCGAGCGAGGTCCGCGCGTGGTTCGACCTCGACGAGGTCGTGTTCGTCCCTACCGGTGAGCCGTGGCAGAAGTCCGAGCGTGACGTCAGCGCCGCGGAGGACCGCTACCTGATGACGGTGATCGCGACCGCCTCGAACCCCCGGTTCTGGGTCTCGCGCGTCGACATCGACAGGGGCGGCCCGACGTACACGATCGACACGCTGCGCGACCTGAGCAAGGCCCTTCCCGACGCCGACCTGTACTTCATCACCGGCGCGGACGCGCTCGGCGAGATCTTCACCTGGCGCGACGCCGCGGAGCTCTTCGAGCTCGCGCACTTCGTGGGGTGTACCCGTCCCGGCTACGAGATGGACGAGTCGACGCTCGAGGGGATCCCGGCCGAGAAGGTGACGATCGTCGAGATCCCGGCCCTCGCGATCTCGTCGACCGACTGCCGCAAGCGCACAGAGGCGGGGGAGCCGGTGTGGTACCTCGTCCCCGACGGCGTGGTGCAGTACATCGGCAAGCACGCCCTCTACCGGCATGACAGAACCCGACCCAGGCAAGGACTCACGTGACCGCCACCGACCGCGCCCTCGAGCTCGTCCATGCCGCCGCCCAGGCGGCGTCCGACAAGCTCGCCGAGAACATCGTCGCCTTCGACGTCTCCGAGCAGCTGGTGATCACCGACGCGTTCCTGCTCTGCTCAGCGGCCAACGACCGCCAGGTCAAGGCGATCGTCGACGCGGTCGAGGACCGGCTCCGCGAGATCGGCGCCAAGCCGGTACGCCGGGAGGGAGAGCGTGACGGGCGCTGGGTGCTCATCGACTACGCCGACATCGTGGTGCACGTGCAGCACGAGGAGGAGCGCTCGTTCTACGCGCTCGAGCGGCTGTGGCGTGACTGCCCGATGATCGACCTTCCCGAGGCCGTCACCTCCGGCCGCGGCAAGTGAGCCGCCGTCTCGTCCTGCTGCGACACGGCCGGACCGCCTGGAACGAGTCCGGCCGGGCGCAGGGACACGCCGACATCGAGCTCGACCCCACCGGGCACGCCCAGGCGAGGGCCGCGGCACGTCATCTGGCCGGCTTCGAGATCTCCGCTCTCTGGTCCTCGGACCTGACCCGGGCCCGCGAGACCGTCGGCTACGTCGCCGCGGCGACCGGCCTGCCGGTGTCCTGTGACGAGCGGCTGCGGGAGTTCGACGTCGGCGAGCGTCAGGGGCTCACCCTCGACGAGTTCGCCGAACGCTTCCCTGACGAGTACGCCTCCTGGGTCAGCGGTGACGGCATGATGCCCGTGGCGGGCGGCGAGGTGGCAAAGGACGTGGAGGCGCGGATCGTCCCTGCCCTTCTGGCGTGCCTCACCTCCCTCGGCCGCGGCGAGACGGGGCTGGTGGTGACCCACGGCGCGGCGTTGAAGGTCGCGGTCGCCGGTCTCCTCGGATGGCCGCCCGAGCTCGCGGCAACGCTGAAGGCCGTCGACAACTGTGCCTGGGTCACGGTGGAGGAGATCGAGCACGGCGGGCGTCTCCGCCTCGCGGGCTACAACGAGAAGGTGCCACGCGACCACGTCGGCTGAGGGAGGATGTTGCCATGAGTGAGAGCATTCCCGAGGTGACGAAGTACTTCCGTCCTGATGGCGGAGTGGTCGTCGGGGACGACGGGTCCGACAGTGCGGCCGACGCCGTCCGCTACGCGGCCGAGGAAGCCCGTCGCCGCGGCGTCACCCTTCACGTCCTCCGTGCCTGGTCGATCCTGAGCACCGCCCGGCCCGCTGACGTGCCGCTGGGCTTCGCGGTTTCGCTGCCGGAGTACGAGGCCTCGGCCATGGCCGATGAGAAGACCCGGGTCGAGGAGCTGCTCGACGGGATCGCTGACGTCGCGGTGGAGGTCCACACCGCCCACAGTCCGGCTGCCGAGGCGCTCATCGTCGCCTCCGAGACGGCAGACATCATCGTCGTTGGCTCACGCGGGCTCGGCGGCTTCCGCTCGCTGATCCTGGGCTCGGTGGCCGAGCAGTGCATCCGGCACGCCGCCGGGCCCGTGATCGTGGTGCGCGAGCGTCTCTGACCTGTCCGCTCTCGCGTGGTGTGATCCGACAGCCCTCCCCGATTTCGCATCCGAGGGAGGCGTTGGCTAAGATTCCCGAGTTGCCCGAGCCGGACAAGGTTTCGAGCGGCGGGGCTGTGGCGCAGCTGGTAGCGCACCTCCATGGCATGGAGGGGGTCAGGGGTTCGAGTCCCCTCAGCTCCACCGACAACGGCGGTCTGCGAGAAGCAGGCCGCCGTTCTGGCTTCTCAGAGGCCGCAAGCGGCGTCCTGGTCAGGTCCCTCTATGCCGTCTATGACGGCGATCTGTGCCACTTGGTCCAGGCCCACCCGGAGGCGGATCAGGCGAACGGGTTCGGGCGGGCGCCGGGCAGGTCGGCGAGGAGCTCACGACCTTGGGCAGCGAACTTGTGCTCGACGAGCACCTCGTACTTGGTCGCCACCACCTGCTGGATCGAGGTGAAGTCGCGGCGGCCCCGGGTCGCGGCGTACCCGATCATGGCCCAGGTCAGACCGAAGAGAGCACCGAAGACCGCGGTCGACAAGATGATCGAGTAGGTGTTGCCGGTGCCGAACAGCGAGAAGATCAGGCCCACGAAGAGGCCGAGCCACAGGCCCGACAGTGCACCACCTGCGGCGACCCGGCCGGTGGTGAGGCGCCCGGTGACGCGCTCCACCTGCTTGAGGTCGGTGCCCACGATCAGGCAGTTCTCGACGGGAAAGCCCTGGTCGGACAAGTGGTCGACGACCCGCTGAGCGTCGGCGTAGTCGTCGTACACCCCCAAGGACTGCGGGAACTGCAGGCTCAGGGCTGAGCGTGAGCCGGGCATGCCACTCTGGTTGCTCATGAGCTCATTCTCCCAGCCCGGGTACGCCGAACAAGGGGACCTGGTCCCGAACTGTGCGAGCCGGACGGTTCGACCGGCGGACGCGCGCTCGACACCCGGACGGAACCGGACGTAGCGTCCCACCTATGACGGGGACCCAGCTGGAGCGGCCGATGAGCAGTCTGGGGGTGGTCACCGCGCTGGTGCGCGATGACGCGCCCATCATGTACCTGGACGTGGCGTTCGACGTTGCGGCGATCCAGGCCGGCTGGCCGGAGTTCGAGTCCCGGTTCACGTCGCTTCGGGGTCGCAAGATGATGGCGGTGATCTTCCCGGAAGAGGGGATCTACCGGCTGGCGACGGCGATGCGCGACGAGGACGACCCGGACGCGCTCGGGCTCGACATGGGGGTGCTTCCGGGAGGGCCCTACCTCCAGCTCGCGCTCGCGGGTGACGCTCGTAGCGTGCACCGCAACATCGGACCGGCGTTCGTGGAGCTCCGCGGGCTCGGCGAGCTCGACCCGGCGCGACCCTGCATCGAGGTCTACCGGTCGCCGCGGGAGGTCGACTGCCTGCTGCCCGTGGTCGGCTGACTCACGCGTCCCCGTCGGGGTCCGGCACCACGACGATCCCGCCGACCCTCGACTCGTCGGCGCGACACCGAACGCCGTCGACGTAGACCACGTGGGTCACCGTGGCCTCCTCGCACAGCTCCCCGCTGTCGGCGTAGCGGGCGGCGAAGCCAGCGGCGTGGCTGGTGTTCACGAGCACCAGCCGGCGGCCGTCCTCCGTGCTCGCACGAGACACACAGTCCCGGCACAGGTAGCCGGGGTAGCGGGGGAGCGCAGGCTGGTCCGCGCCGCAGATCGGGCAGGTGACGAAGTCCACGGGGTCAGCCGGCGTTCTTCCTGGCCGACCAGGCGCTGGACACCATCTCCTCGAGGGTGAAGCGCATCTTCCAGTCCAGGTCGCGGGCGGCGAGGCCGCCGTCGGCCACGATCCGGGCGGGGTCCCCGGGACGGCGTGGTGTGATCTCCGGCTCGAAGTCGATGCCGGTCACCTTCGCCATGGCCTGCATGATCTCCCGGACGGAGCTGCCGGTGCCGCTGCCGAGGTTGTAGGCGGGAGCAAGCCGCTGACCGAGCTCCAGCCTCTGGGCAGCGACGACGTGGGAGCGGGCGAGGTCGACCACGTGGATGTAGTCGCGCACACAGGTGCCGTCCGGGGTCGGGTAGTCGTCGCCGTTGATCCGTGGGGTCCGCCCGTCGAGGAGCGCCTCGAAGACGAGCGGGAACAGGTTGTGCGGGCTTGTGTCGTAGACCGAGTCGTCGAGCGACCCGACCACGTTGAAGTAGCGCAGGGACGTGTGGCGCAGGCCCGTCGCGACCTCCTGGTCGGCCAGCAGCCACTCACCGACCAGCTTGGACTGGCCGTACGGCGACTCGGGGCCGAGAGGCGTGTCCTCCGTGACGAGGTCGGTGTCGGGCGTGCCGAAGACCGAGGCGCTCGAGGAGAACACCATGTTCTGCACGCCCTCCTCCTCCAGGGCGCGCAGCACACTGACGGTGCCCGTGACGTTCTGGTCGAAGGTGTGCAGGGGCCGCTCGACGGAGACACCGGCGTACTTGAAGGCGGCCACGTGCATGACGCCGCTGACCTGGTGCTCGCGGAGCGTACGCCGGACCAGGTCGGTGTCGAGGATGCTCCCCTTCACGAACGGCGTGCCGTCCGGGACGAAGTCGGCGTGCCCGCTCGACAGGTCGTCCAGCACGACGGCCTCGATGCCCCGGTCGATGAAGGCGCGCACGACGTGCGCCCCGATGTACCCGGCTCCACCCGTCACCAGCCACGTCATGCGTCGCCCTCGCTCTCTGTCTCTTGCGCCGAAACGCCGACCCTAGTCGGTCCTCGCCGGCGCTGGGGTACGATGGGTTCATGTGGAAGAACCTCCTTCTTGGCCGGCCGCGCTGACAGGCACCACGACAGCGCGGCTACCCCTCATGCTTGAGGGGTTTTTTTGTGCCCGGGCCCACGGGGTGCACCTGGCCCGAGAAGAGTTCTGACCCAGCCGCCGCGATCCGCGACAGGAAGACGACGAGACGATGACCGAGCAGGCAGAAGACCGGGCGACCTACGACGTCGCCGCCGCCCAGGACAAGTGGCGCAAGGTCTGGGAGGACCTGAACCCGTTCGAGGCCGCCGACGACGGCGTCCGGGAGCGGCGCTACGCGCTCACGATGTTCCCGTACCCGAGCGGTGACCTGCACATGGGCCACGCCGAGGTGATGGCGCTGCACGACGTGATCGCGCGCTACTGGTGGCAGCGCGGGTACGACGTGCTGAACCCGATCGGCTGGGACTCCTTCGGCCTGCCCGCCGAGAACGCCGCGATCAAGCGCGACGAGCACCCGGCGACGTACACCTACGCCAACATCGAGACCCAGGCCGAGTCGTTCCGCCGCTACGCGGTGAGCTTCGACTGGTCGCGGCGGCTGCACACGAGCGACCCGGAGTACTACCGGTGGACGCAGTGGCTGTTCCTGCGCTTCCGCGAACGGGGGCTGGCCTACCGCAAGTCGAGCCCGGTCAACTGGTGCCCCAACGACCAGACCGTGCTGGCCAACGAGCAGGTGGTCGGCGGCATGTGCGACCGCTGTGGCGCGGAGGTCACCAAGCGCGAGCTGACGCAGTGGTACTTCAAGGTCACCGATTACGCCCAGCGGCTGCTGGACGACATGGAGATGCTGAAGGACACCTGGCCCGACCGCGTGCTGGCGATGCAGCGCAACTGGATCGGCCGCTCCGAGGGCGCGCACGTCGACTTCGAGGTCGAGGCAGCAGGTGACCAGCCGGCCCGGTCGGTGAAGGTGTTCACCACCCGTCCGGACACGCTGTACGGCGCGACGTTCTTCGTGGTGGCTGCGGATGCTGCGCTGGCAGAGGAGATCTGTGCTCCGGAGCAGCGCGAGGCGTTCGACGCCTACGTGACCCAGGTGCGCAAGGAGAGCGAGATCGAGCGGCTCTCGACCGAGCGCGAGAAGACCGGCGTCTTCCTGGGGAGGTACGCCGTCAACCCGGTCAGCGGCGAGCGGATCCCCGTATGGGCCGCGGACTACGTGCTGGCCGACTACGGCACGGGGGCCGTGATGGCCGTGCCCGCCCATGACCAGCGCGACCTGGACTTCGCCAAGGCGTTCGACCTGCCCGTACGCCGGGTCGTCGAGACCGGCGAGGAGAATCCGGAGGAGACCTACGTCGCCACCACCGGGGACGGCGTCTACGTCAACTCCGGCTCGCTGGACGGTCTGAGCGACAAGGCATCGGGCATCTCGACGATCGTGTCGCGGCTGGAGGCCGAAGGCCGGGGCAGCGGAGCGGTGAACTTCCGGCTGCGCGACTGGCTGCTGTCACGGCAGCGGTTCTGGGGCTGCCCGATCCCGATCGTCCACTGCGACGCCTGCGGCGAGGTCCCGGTGCCGGACGAGCAGCTGCCCGTCGTACTGCCCGACCTGCGTGGCGCGGACCTGAAGCCGAAGGGCACCTCGCCGCTGGCCGCGGCGGAGGACTGGGTCAACGTCGAGTGCCCCTCCTGCGGCGGTCCGGCGAAGCGGGACAGCGACACGATGGACACGTTCGTGGACTCGTCGTGGTACTTCCTGCGCTACTGCTCGCCGCACTACACAGATGGCCCGTTCGACCCCGAGGCGGTCCGGAGGTGGATGCCGGCGCATCAATATGTCGGCGGTGTCGAGCACGCGATCCTGCACCTGCTGTACAGCCGGTTCTTCACCAAGGTGCTGCACGACATGGGGATGGTCGACTTCGTCGAGCCGTTCGAGGCGCTGATGAACCAGGGCCAGGTCATCAACCAGGGCAAGGCGATGAGCAAGTCCCTGGGCAACGGGGTGAACCTGGGCGACATGATCGACGAGTACGGCGTCGACGCGGTCCGGCTGACGCTGGTCTTCGCCGGTCCGCCGGAGGACGACATCGACTGGGCCGACGTCTCGCCCGGCGGGTCGCTGAAGTTCCTGCAGCGCGCCTGGCGGCTGAGTGGGGATGTCAGCTCGGAGCCGGGCATCGCCTTCGACGGCGGCGACCTGATGCTGCGCAAGGCCACGCACCGGACGCTGCACGAGGTCGAGCAGCTGGTGGACTCCCACCGCTTCAACGTGGTGGTGGCTCGGGTGATGGAGCTGGTGAACGTCACCCGCAAGGCGATCGACTCCGGCTGTGGGCCCGCGGACCCGGCCGTGCGCGAAGCGGCCGAGGCGGTGGCGGTCATGCTGTCGCTGGTGGCGCCGTACACCGCGGAGGAGATGTGGGCGCGGCTGGGGCACGAGCCCACCGTCGCGCGCGCCGGCTGGCCGACCGTCGACGAGTCGCTGCTGGTGCAGGACTCGATCACCGCGGTCGTCCAGGTCCAGGGCAAGCTGCGAGCCAAGCTGGAGGTCAGCCCCGACATCTCGGAGGCCGACCTGGAGGCGATGGCTCTGGCCGAGCCGGTGATCCAGCGTTCGCTGGAGGGCAAGACCGTCCGCAAGGTGATCGTCCGGGCGCCGAAGTTGGTCAACATCGTCGCGAGCTGACCCGCTGTAACGCGGGGTTATGGACGCTCTGCAAGCGGCATACCGCCTGCAGAGCGTCCATAACGCTCGGGAAGAGTGCTGAGGCTAGAGCGCGGCGAGGGCCTGTTCGATCGGGGTGGGACCGCTGAGCAGCGTGAACTGCTTGCCGACGGTGGCGGGCTCGGCGAGGGCGGCCGCGAGCGCGTGGGCCACGTCCGCTCGGGGGATCTCGCGGGGCTCCGCGGTTGGGTCGAGGCTGACCCTGCCGTTGCCGGGCTCGTCGATGAGGCGACCCGGCTGGATGATCGTCCAGTCGAGGTCGCGGCCGCGGAGGTACTCGTCGGCCGCCGCCTTCGCCCGGAGGTAGACCTGGAAGACGTCGTCACTGTCCGGGTCGGCCTGGTCGGTCCCCATCGACGACACCATGACGTAGCGACGTACCCCTGCCCGCTCCGCGGCGTCCGCGAGCAGGATCGCCGCGCCCTTGTCGACGGTCTCCTTGCGCGCCGCGCCAGAGCTCGGCCCGCCACCCGCGGCGAACACCACCGCGTCGGCGCCGTCGAGCTCGGCCGCAAGCTCCTCGACCGAGGCCTGTTCGAGGTCAAGCACGACCGCCTCGGCGCCGTGTTCTTCGAGGTCCGGGACGTGATCGGGGTTCCGGACGATGCCGACGGGCCGGTCACCTCGTTCACTCAGCCGCTGCTCGAGCAGCAGGGCGATCTGGCCGTGGCCTCCGGCGATGACGACGCGCATGGGGATCCTCTCCTCGACTTCGGATGTCCTCGGGGTCAGTACCCGAGTACGCGGTACGACACGTCCTCGTGCCGGACGATTCCGCCGCACCGCTCGGCCGGACGGTAGCCTTCCGGCCATGTCACGGATCGCGCTGGTCACCGACTCGACGGCCTCGCTGCCGCCCGAGGTGGCTGAGGAGCACGGCATCGTCGTGGTGCCTCTCCAGGTCGTGATCGGGTCGAAGTCCTATGAGGAGGGCGTCGAGGGCGGCGCCACCCCGGAGACCGTGGCTGAGGCACTGCGGCAGTCGAAGCCGGTCAGCACGTCACGGCCGACGCCAGCCGCGATGCTGGAGGTGTACGAGAAGGTGGCCGCAGCAGGCGCGACCGCGGTCTTGTCCGTCCACGTCTCCGCCGAGCTCAGCGGCACCTATGAGTCGGCGCAGCTGGCGGCCAGAAAGTCGCCGGTGCCGGTCACGACCGTCGACTCGCGCCAGCTCGGGATGGCCACAGGGTTCGCGGTGCTGTCGGCCGCCGAGGCCTTGGCGGCCGGCGGTTCCGCCGAGGAAGCCGCGGAGATCGTCAGGACCCGTACGGCGGGCGCCACGTCGCTGTTCTACGTCGACACGTTGGAGTACCTCCGACGAGGCGGTCGGATCGGGGCGGCAGCGGCCCTGCTCGGATCGGCGCTGTCCGTCAAGCCGCTGCTCACCCTCGAGGACGGCCGGGTCGGGATGCTCGAGAAGGTTCGGACCTCGGCTCGCGCCCTGAGCAGGCTGGAGGCGCTCGCGCTCAAGGCGGCGGGGCAGCAGCAGGTCGACGTCGCGGTGGCACACCTGGCGAGCCCTGAGCGCGCCGGAACTCTGGCCGATAACCTCCGCGCTCGCCTGGCCGCGAACCTCGAGGACCGCGAGGTCGTCGTGGGAGAGGTCGGTGCCGTGATCGGCGCGCATGTGGGGCCCGGGATGGTCGCTGTCGTCGTCTCGGCGCGTTAGCCCTCCGGAGACACATGGCCCGCCAGGACCCACCGCTCCTGGAACCTCGCGGCTTGTCCACAGGGGCCCCTACACGGGCTTCACGGTACGGCTGGCTCTTCCTAGGTTCGGCTCATGCGTTCACGCCGGACAGCCCAGGACGAGACAGCCAGGATCGCGCGCCGTCGGCTCGAGCTGCTGACCGCCGAGCTCGCGGGCATCCGTGGCTCGCTGGCTCAGGGGAGTGGCCCGGACGAGGGCACGGCGGCTCGGGAGCGACCGATCGCGCCTGCTGTCGCCGCGACGCCCGATGTCGAGCCTCCACCCCCAGTGGTTGGTGCCTGGCCGCCGGAGCTCAGGCCCTCCGTCCCCTTGCTCGAAGGAGTCGGCGTGCTGGGCGACGAGCCCTTGCTGCGGGGACGGCACGCGCTGCGACCTGTGAGTCCGGCTGGCCGGCTGGGGGGATGGGTGCACGACAGGCTGCCACCGACGCTCCAAGGCCGGGTCCGGCTCACCGCCGGGCACCTGAGCGTCGTGGCACTCCTGGTGGCGGCGGGGTTCGCCGTCACGGCGTGGTGGGTGGTCCGGGCGGACGGCGGCGGCAGTGTCGTCCCAGCGGCGACCTGGTCCGAGCCCACACCGGGGGAGACAACCGGGGAGACAGCCGGCGAGCCGTCGACCCTGGTCACTCCGGTCGCAGACGGGGCCTCCGAGCCTCCCGTGGCCGACCAGGGGATCGTGGTGGTCGACATCGCCGGGAAGGTGCGACGGCCGGGTATCGCGACACTCCCGGTCGGCTCCCGGGTCGTCGATGCTCTCGAGGCCGCCGGCGGCGCCAAACGCGGAGTTGACCTGACCGCACTGAACCTTGCCCGACTGCTCGTCGACGGAGAGCAGATCGTCGTGGGCATCCCACCTCCCGCTGGCGTCGCCGCACCCGCGGCCTCGGCCGCCGGCGCCGAGCCGAGCAGCAGCGGCCCGTTGGTGAACATCAACTCCGCGACCCAGTCCCAGCTCGAGGAGCTTCCCGGGGTCGGCCCGGTCACCGCCAGCGCGATCATCGATTGGCGAACCGACAACGGTGCGTTCACCTCTGTGGACGAGCTGCTGGAGGTCTCCGGCATCGGTGACGCGACGCTCGCCAAGATTGCTCCATTCGTCACGCTGTGACGACGGCCAGTGGTTCGCCGGTGCGGCCGGACCTGCGGGCGGTCGTCCTCGCGGTCATGGCATGGGCCGGCGGCCTGGGTGGCTTCCTGCTGCCGAGATGGCTCGTCGTGGCGGTGGTCGCCGCTGGTGGACTCGTGTTGGTCTTCCGCCGGCGGCAAGGGAGGCCGGTGCTCGTGGGCCTGGCTTGGCTGGTCGCCGCCTCCGCCGTCGCCGGCGCCGCGATGTTGCGCACGGACGCGGTCGTCCACAGCGACGTCGCACGGTTGGCCCAGGACCGGGCCTTCGTGAGCGCGCTGGTGCGGGTGACGTCCGATCCGATGGTGAAGAAGGGAAGGTACGAGCCGTTCGTCCTGGTTCGCGCCACGACCCTCGAGGTCACGGGGCGAGGCAGCACCGTGGAAGGCCGCGTGCCGGTGCTCCTCATCGGCGACACCGCGTGGCGCGAGGCGGAGCTCGGGTCGGTGGTCCGGGTGGAGGGGCGGGCCGGGCCGTCCGATGGCGACGACCTCGCCGCGGTTGTCTCGACGAGCAGGCCGCCCGCGCTGGTCCGACCCGCCAGCGGGGTGTTCGACGCCGCAGCGGCCGTGCGCGCGGGCATCAGGCACGCCGTGGCGGGAGCCGGCCCGGGGGAGCGCACGCTGGTTCCGGCCCTGGTCGTCGGAGACGACCAGGGCATGCCCGAAGACCTGGTCACCGACTTCAAGGCATCGGGGCTGACTCACCTGCTCGCTGTCTCCGGGACCAACCTGACCCTGGTGGTCGGCTTCGTGCTCGTCCTCGCCCGCTGGGTCGGCGTGCGAGCCCGAGGGCTTGTCGTCGTCGGGGTCGTCGGGGTCCTCGGTTTCGTGCTTCTGGCGCGCACCGAGCCGAGCGTGGTCCGGGCGGCGGCCATGGGCTCGGTGGCGCTGATCGGCATGGGCAGCAACGGCCGGGAGAAGGGCGTGCGTGCGCTGGGCGTCGCCGTGCTGATCCTGCTGGTCCTCGACCCGTGGCTGGTGCTCTCGCTCGGCTTCGTGCTCTCCGCGCTCGCCACAGCCGGGATCCTCTTTCTCGCGCCACTCTGGCGGGACTCGTTGGCGACCTGGCTTCCCCGGTGGCTGGCCGAAGCGGTCGCCGTCCCGCTGGCGGCGCAGCTGGCCTGTACGCCGGTGGTGGCAGCGATCTCCGGCCAGGTCAGCCTCGTCGCCGTAGCCGCGAACATGGTCGTCGCCCCGGCGGTTGGCCCGGCCACTGTGCTCGGCCTCGTCGGCGGTCTGCTGACAGTCGTCCTCGAGCCGCTGGGCACCCTGCTCGGCCGGGGCGCCGGGTGGTGCGCCTGGTGGATCATCGCCGTCGCCGAACGGAGCGCGGCCCTTCCCGTCGCGGCGGTGGACTGGTCGTCGACCTGGGTGCCCATCGCCCTGCTCAGCGGTCTCTGCCTCGTGGCCGCCTGGCTCATGCCGACCCTGCTGGGTCGTCGCCGGTGGTCGCTGGTCACCTCGCTGTTGATGGTCGTCACCGTCGTACGACCGCTGCCGACGCCTGGCTGGCCACCGGACGGCTGGGTGCTCGTAGCCTGCAACGTGGGGCAGGGCGACGGGCTGGTCCTCAACGCCGGCTCCGGGAGCGCCGTGGTCGTCGACGTCGGCCCGGAGCCTGCTGACATCGACCGCTGCCTCGACCGGCTCGAGGTCAAGCGGCTCCGGGTCGTGGTGCTCACCCACTTCCACGACGACCACGTGTCCGGTCTGCCTGGGCTCCTGCGCGAGAGGCCACCGAGCGAGATCGACGTCACCGCGCTGGCGGACCCGCCCGACCGCGCCGACGCCGTGACGGCCTGGGCACGTGGAGCCAAGGTGCCCGTGCGCGTCCCCACATACGGAGAGCTACGACGGGTCGGCCCGCTCACGTGGCAGGTGATCGGACCTCAGGGGCGGTTCGCGACGGGTCTGGCCGAGTCAGAGGGCTCACCGGCCAACAACGCCAGTGTCGCGCTGCTCGTGGAGACCCGGGGCATCCGGCTGCTGCTCACGGGGGACATGGAGCCTGAGGCTCAGCGGGCGATGCATCGTGCCCTCCCCTCGCTGCACGTGGACGTGCTCAAGGTGCCCCACCACGGCAGCCGATACCAGGACCCGGAGTTCCTGACCAGCCTGGGCGCGCGGCTCGCGGTGATCTCGGTGGGGGAGGGCAACACGTACGGCCATCCGGCGCCCGAGACGCTTCGCATGCTCGAGGCCACCGGGGCGCTCGTGCGTCGGACCGACGAGTCCGGTGACGTGGCGGTCGTCGTACGCGACGGTCAGCTGACGGTGCGGGAGCTCAGCACCTCGTCGTCTGCGATGAGGTAGCCGTCCCTTGAGTCCTGCATGGTCAGCTGCTGGGTCTCCTGCTTGGCGCTGCCGTCCTTGAAGTAGTAGGTGAGGACGATCTCCACCTTCGACTGGCCACCGACCGCATGGGCCTGCTGGAGGTCGACCGACTGGATCGAGTCCCACCAGCTCTCGTAGGCGTCCCGTCCCTGGGCCTGCATGCTGGGGGCGAGCATGCTCCAGCCGGTGTCGGTGTCGTCCGGCATGACGGAGAAGTAGTCCTTGACCCTCTGCTCCATCGCCGTGGCGGAGCTCCCGGCGGGCTTCTTCGTCGGCGTGCTCTCCGGGGTCGGCTCGGGCGAGGGCGTCTGCGTCTTCCGCGGAGTCGGTTTCGACGCCGGCGACGACGCGCGCGACCTGGACGTCGAGGGCGACTTCGAGCCGGCGGGGGTGGCCTCGGCCTCCTGCTTGCCCGAGTCCCTCGTCAGGGCCATGACGCCTGCACCCAGCATCAGCAGGAGCAGGACGACCGCGGCGGCCAGCCAAGGAGCCGTCCTGCGGCGCCCACGGTCGTCGCCTTCCCGGGCGGGCACGACCCCGCCGGCAGTGGCAGGTCGTGCGGCTGTCGGCCCCGGCCCGTGCCGGTCCTCGTCCGCCCAGGCGTCCGCCTTGGGAGCCGCGAACGGCGCGGCGATCACGGCGGTCTCCGCGCCCCCGACGTCGCCGTGCTCGGCGACACGGCGCAGCGCGTGGGCCGCGTCCGCCATCGTCCAACGGGACCGCGGGTCGCGGTCCATCATGCGAGCGATGGGTCCGGCCAGCGGGCCGGCGTGCGTGGGGGCCGGCGGCTCATCGGCGGCGATCTTCTGCAGCAGGACGATCGCGTTGCGCTGCTCGGGGTAGGGAGGCCTGCCCTCCACAGCGGCGTAGAGGGTCGCGCCGAGTGCATAGACGTCGGACTCGGGACCTGGGTCCTCGCCCCGAGCCAGCTCGGGGGAGAAGTACGACGGGGTGCCGGTCACGAGGCCGGTCCGGGTCAGCTGGTCGTCCCCGGCGCCACGGGCGATGCCGAAGTCACTGATCTTGGCGGCGTCGTTGTCACCAACGAGGATGTTGCCGGGCTTGACGTCCCGATGGATGGTCCCGGCGGCGTGCGCCGCGGCGAGGCCGTCCGCGACCTGGGCGCCGATGCGTGCTGCTCTCCGAGGGGGAACCTGGCCCTCGTCCCGGGTGATCTCGGCGAGCGTCTTCGAGGGGACGTACTCCATGACCAGCCAGGCGTTTCCCTCCTGGCTGTCGACCACGTCGAAGACCGACACGACGTTGCGATGGTTGAGCGCGGCCGACGACCGGGCCTCACGCAGCGCCCGCGCCGACTCCGTGGCCGACTCACCCGGCAGCATGCCGACCTGCTTGACGGCCACCTCTCGACCGAGCACCTCGTCACGGCAGAGCCACACGGTGCCCATGCCGCCGCGACCGATGGCACGGACAACTCGGTAGCGGCCTGCGATCAGGTCCGGGGTCATCGGGCTCCTTCCGCGCGGGGGCGGCGCTGGCGGGTCAGGTCCCCGGTTCCTTACCCACCAAGTGCATCGACTACGCGTCAGAGCTGTCGGCGCACTGTGGCAGGCTGGCCCCACCATGGCGACCCCCAAGGCTTCCGACGTACTCGGCCACGTCACGCTGGTGACCGGCCCCGAAGAGCTTCTCAACGAGCGAGCGATCGCGGCAGCGCTCCACGCTGTCCGTCACGCCGACGAGGAGTCCGAGGTGAGCGAGACGACCGCCGACCAGCTGACCATGGGTGCGCTCGCCGACCTCGCCGCGCCGTCGTTGTTCTCGGCGATCCGCTGCGTCGTCGTGCGTGGCCTCGAGAACCTGCCCGACGAGACCTACGAGGGGCTGCTGGAGTACGCCGCGTCGCCGGCCGAGGACGTCGGGCTCGTGCTCGTGCACTCAGGAGGGCAGAAGGGCTCAGGTCTGCTGACCAAGCTGCGCAAGATCTCCTCGGTCACGGAGGTGAAGTCGGCCGCCTTCAAGCCGAGCGAGTACACCCGCTGGGTCGCGGCCGAGACCCGTGCCCACGGTGCTCGGATCGCCGAGGACGCCGCCGAGCTGCTCGTGCAGGCGGTCGGCCACGACCTGCGTGCGCTCGCGGGCGCCTGCCACCAGCTGGCGAACGACTTCGCCGGCCAGCCGCTCACCGCCGACGTGGTGAAGAGGTACTTCGGCGGTCGCGCCGAGGTCAAGGGCTTCGCGGTGGCCGACGCGGCGATCTACGGCCGGACCGCCCAGGCGCTCGAGGAGCTGCGGTGGGCGCTCGACAACGGTACGGCGCCAGTGCTCGTGACAAGCGCCTTCGCAAGCGGCCTTCGCGGTCTCGCGCGCTACAAGAGCGCGCCTCGCGGACTCCGGGAGGGCGACCTCGCCAAGGAGGTGGGCGTGCCGCCGTGGAAGCTGAGGACCCTACGCGACCAGTCGCGCGGCTGGGAGGATGCCGGGCTTGTTCGGGCGATCCAGGTCGTGGCACAGGCCGACGCCGACGTGAAAGGTGCGGCAAGCGACGCGTCGTACGCCCTCGAGCGCATGGTCATCTCCGTGACGTCCGCCCGCTCACGCTGAGTGGAGCCCAGGAGCCGGCTGTGCACGCAAGAAGGCGCCGCCCCGGAGGACGGCGCCTGATCGGCCGGGCCGCTACTCGAGCAGCCGCGACGAGGGCCTCAGAGAGAAGCGGCCTTCTTGGAGATCGCCGCCTTCTTGTTTGCGGCCTGGTTCTTGTGGATGACGCCCTTGGACGCAGCCTTGTCGAGCTTCTTGTTGGCGGCCTTCGCCAGTTCCTGCGCCTTCTCGGTGTCACCAGCTGCGGCGGCCTCGCGGAACTTGCGGATCGCCGACTTCACCGCCGACTTCACGGCCTTGTTGCGCTCGTGCGCGGCCTCGTTCTGCCGGTTGCGCTTGATCTGGGACTTGATGTTCGCCACTACGGTGCGCCTCGTCTGGTCTAAGCGGGGTTTGGTCTGGTTGGCGGTCGGCCATCCCTGGCCAGACACGCGAGGGACAACGATACCAGCGGGCGCGGGGGACCCTCAAATCGAGCCGGCCCCACCCGGGCCCACGCCGAGGCGGCGCCGAACACCCTCGCCCGGCCGGCGCAACGGGGTTCACGCCCAGCGGCGACGACTCGACAGCCAGGACCAGGTGGCCTCGGCGTACCACGACTGGTGGGCGCGGAGGTAGGGCGACGAGTTCGGTACCGCGTCGTCGCGCCGCTCGAAGAAGTAGCCGGCGATCAGGGCGAGGAGCGAGTCGATGTCGTCGCGGTCGACCTCGCGGGTGAGCGCACGGTCGGCCAGGATGGCGTCGGCGTCGAGCCCGTCGCCGTGCGCGGAGATGAGCAGCAGGACGGTGTCGACCCAGGCGGCTCCGACGACGGGCCAGTTCCAGTCGCACAGCAGGGCGCGGCCGTCGGAGAGCAGGAAGTTGTCGTCGCGCCCGTCGGTGTGGACGAGGGTCTCCCCGGCTGTGGCCTCGCGGAACCGGCCGGCCAGGGCCGCCGCCTCCTCGAGGTGCGGCAGGTCTGGGTTCACCCTGCGCAGGTGGTCCCAGCCGGTGAGGCAGCCCGCGAAGTCGTCGGCGAAGGTGTTCAGCGTCATCGGCGGCGGCGTCAGCCTTCCCGCCAGCACCTCGAGGGAGTCCAGGCAGGCGGAGAGCTGTTCAGGCCGCCACGGCCGCACCGGGTTCTGCCCGTCGACGTACTCGAGCTCGAGCGTGACCCAGAGGTCGTCCTCGTGGCTCCAGAGCAGACCGGGCACCGGCAGGCCGGGGGGCAAGGCATGCAGCTTGCGGGCCTCCTCGCCGTAGGAGTCGGCGAACGTGCGCTGGGCCTTCTTGCTCGCCGCCTTGACGAAGTGCCGTGAGCCGTCGGCGCAGGTGAGGACGGAGGCGAACCCGGGGGTGAAGCCTGCGCCGGCGGAGTCCGCGGAGACGACCCTGGAGCCCAGCCGCCGCTCGATCGCGCTGCGGAGCACCGGCGGGAGCAGCGCCCACTCGAGGCGCCGCGCGGTGCGGCCGTGGGGGATCGGGCCACTGCGGACGGCGGACGAGGAGGTGTGGATCGGGCTCATGCGGCCTCATTCTGTATCCGTCCTTGCCGGTAGCACCCGGTTTCTCCGACCGGCGTGTCTCGGGGACTCGGCGAGCGTCATGCCTCCTCTCGCCGCCGCCGTGGCAGGGGCGGGCACAGCCGCGTGGAACAATGGCGGTTCCGCATTTGTCGTCGAGTCACCGGAAGAAGTCCGTGCCCAAGAGCTCCCCGTCCGTCCCGCAGCCGGGCAAGACCGACCCCTCGATCATCCGAAACTTCTGCATCATCGCGCACATCGACCACGGGAAGTCGACGCTGGCCGACCGCATGCTGCAGCTGACCGGCGTGGTGGACGAGCGGAGCGCCCGCGCACAGTACCTCGACCGGATGGACATCGAGCGCGAGCGCGGCATCACGATCAAGAGCCAGGCCGTCCGGATGCCGTGGACGCTGAGCGAGGGCTACGAGGGTGCGGAGCCGGGCACCTACATCCTGAACATGATCGACACCCCCGGCCACGTCGACTTCACCTATGAGGTCTCCCGGTCCCTCGAGGCGTGCGAGGCGGCGGTCCTGCTCGTCGACGCTGCCCAGGGCATCGAGGCGCAGACGCTGGCGAACCTCTACCTCGCCCTGGGCGCGGACCTGCAGATCATCCCGGTGCTGAACAAGATCGACCTGCCCTCGGCGCAACCCGAGAAGTACGCCGCCGAGCTCGCCGGCATCATCGGCTGCGACCCCGAGGACGTGCTCCAGGTGTCCGCGAAGACGGGCCTGGGCGTCGAGGCGCTGCTCAACGAGATCGTCCGGCAGACACCGCCGCCGGTGGGCAACGCGGACGCGCCGCCGCGTGCGCTCATCTTCGACTCCGTCTACGACACCTACCGCGGCGTGGTCACCTATGTGCGAGTCGTCGACGGCAAGCTGAGCCACCGTGACCGGATCAAGATGATGTCGACCGGTGCGGTGCACGAGATGCTCGAGGTGGGGGTCATCTCACCTGAGCCCGTGAAGGCTGGTGACCTCGGGGTGGGAGAGGTCGGCTACCTGATCACGGGCGTGAAGGACGTGCGTCAGTCCCGGGTGGGTGACACGGTCACCAGCCAGGTGCGCGGCGCGACCGAGCCGCTGGGCGGCTACAAGCACCCGAACCCGATGGTGTTTGCAGGGCTCTACCCGATCGACGGCGACGACTACCCGACGCTGCGCGATGCTCTGGAACGGCTTCAGCTCAACGACGCCGCGCTCAACTACGAGCCGGAGACGTCAGGCGCACTCGGGTTCGGCTTCCGCTGTGGCTTCCTCGGACTCCTGCACATGGAGATCGTCCGTGAGCGTCTCGAGCGGGAGTTCAACCTCGACCTGATCTCGACCGCCCCCAACGTGGTGTACCACGTGGTCATGGAGGACGGTCGGGAGATCGAGGTGACGAACCCGAGTGAGTACCCCGCCGGCAAGATCGCCGAGGTGCGGGAGCCGGTCGTCAAGGCGACGATCCTCAGCCCGAGCGACTACATCGGCGCGATCATGGAGCTCTGCCAGAGCAAGCGCGGTCAGCTCCAGGGCATGGACTACCTCTCCGAGGACCGCGTGGAGATGCGCTACACGCTTCCCCTGGCCGAGATCGTGTTCGACTTCTTCGACCAGCTCAAGTCCCGCACCAAGGGCTACGCCTCGCTCGACTACGAGCCCACGGGGGAGCAGCCCTCGGACCTGGTCAAGGTCGACATCCTGCTGCAGGGGGAGCCGGTCGACGCCTTCAGCGCGATCGTGCACCGCGACCACGCCTACTCCTACGGCGTGGCGCTCGCGGGCAAGCTCAAGGACCTCATCCCCAGGCAGCAGTTCGAGGTGCCGATCCAGGCTGCGATCGGGGCGCGCGTCATCGCCCGCGAGACGATTCGCGCGATCCGCAAGGACGTGCTCGCCAAGTGCTACGGCGGTGACATCACCCGCAAGCGCAAGCTGCTCGAGAAGCAGAAGGAGGGCAAGAAGCGCATGAAGATGGTCGGCCGCGTCGAGGTGCCCCAGGAGGCCTTCATCGCCGCGCTCTCCACCTCCGACTCGGGCGACAAGGGCAAGAAGTAGGGATCAGCAGCGGACGCGGATCGTGCGGGTCCCGACCGGCACAGAGGTACGACGTACCGACCCGTCGGCCCCGACCAGGGTCAGCCTGACACCACGGTCGGTCGTCACCCGGACCCGGCCGCAGCGCAGACCGGCCCGGCCGAGGTCCACGGAGACCGCCGCCACGTTGCGCAGGCGCAGCGTCACGAGCCGCCGGCCGTCCGGCGTCGACCCGAGCTTCCAGCGCAGCCCCTGCAGCACCGCGGGGAGCGGCTCCGCCACCGGAGTCGGGCCGAACCCGACCGTCTCGTGGCTGCGCTCGCGACGGGCGAAGGTGCGGGCCCGCACCTCCGCGAGGGCGCCTGCTCGCCGGTCCTCCGCGCGCACGCCGGTCACCCAGTAGGCGCCGGTGGCCCGGAGCCCGAGGTCCGGCCGGTCCAGGTGCGGGAACCACGAGAAGTCCACCCGCTCGGGGTTCCGTGTCCGGCGGGGACGCTCGAGGCCGTCCAGCACGGTGTCGAAGCGGTCCTGCGTCGCGAAGGCCATGTGGTCCTCGCCCGGGTAGCGCACGAACCGGTGACGCAGGCCCTGGTCGTCGAACCTGGCCATCTGGTCCTCCACCGAGACGAACGGGACCAGCTGGTCCGCGGTGCCCTGCCCGACCCGGTAGGGGAGGTTGCGAGCGTTGCCGACGAGCGCCCCGGTGGCGCCGTCCTTCTCGCACCGCTCGTGGCGGAAGAGCGGGAGCCCGTGCTCCGGGTCGACCCCGCTGCCGCAGGCCGGAGGTCCCGCGAGAGCGACCGCGCCGGCGTACACATCGGGGTGCTGCAGGCCGAGCTTGTAGGCGGCGTACCCGCCCATCGAGTAGCCCGTCAGCTGCGTGCGCTCGACGTCGAGCCGGAAGGTCTGCGCAAGCCCACGCCACACCGACCAGAAGTCCACCTCGGCCTCGTCGAGGTACCAGCCGTCGGGGCCGTAGCCCAGCGTGCTCGCGCAGATGGAGCCGCGGTCCTCGCACAGCCGCTTCATCAGCCCCGGGTCGAGGGCGCCGTACTGGTTGTGGTTCACGCCGAGGGAGTGCAGCACCCAGGTGAGCGGCGCGCGCTTCGCAGCGCGTAGGTGGCGCGGCACGTAGACGGAGTAGGGCTGGATCCGGCCCGGGAAGTTGGGGCCCAGGTCGTTCCCGTTCTGCGCGTCGACGAGGACGCCGTCGCCGAGGTGGAGGCCGGAGACGTACCAGCGGTTGCTGTAGCCGCGGGGGCGGGGCTCTCGGGTCGTCCGCCTGTGCGGCCAGCCGGCTCCAGTCGACCCGCTGTGCGAAGGCCGAGACGTCCCCGCCGGCGAGTGCGTCCGCCTGATGGTCCTCCATCCAGAAGTTGCCGGTGACGAACCGCGCGAGGCCGTCGGCGCCGACCTGGTCGAACGGCGGGGTCTGCGCCGCCCGCTTCTCGAACGCCGCGACGAGCGCGTCGGTGCTTCCGCTGCGG
The DNA here is from genome assembly GCA_963700955.1 of uncultured Actinomycetota bacterium. Lineage (GTDB taxonomy): Bacteria > Actinomycetota > Actinomycetes > Propionibacteriales > Nocardioidaceae > Nocardioides_C. Next base: position 313,354 of record CAVOZH010000008.1, read on the forward strand.
AAGACCGGCGGCTCCTGCCGGACCCCGCGGAAGCCGACGTTGTACAGCCGGGTCATGCCCGGTGACGGCAGGCCGCCCGCCATGCTCGGAGTCGCGAGCGCCCGACCGGCGCCGTCTGCGAGCCCCGCCGCCACGCGGACGGTCCAGCGGTCCTGCGGCTGGAGGACCCGGCGCGGGAGGCGTACGACGAAGGAACGCGCGGCTTGGTCCACCGTGAGTGACCCGCCGACCTTCGTGATGTCGCGTGAACGGCCGGTCGCCAGGTCGACCAGCCAGGCCCCGCGGCTGGACACGACCAGCCCGGTGTCGATCCCCGGCGAGCTGACGCCTGCGTTCGCCGGCCAGGCGGCGGCACCGGTGGAGGTGTCCGCGTCCCGGTCGAAGGTCCACACCGCCATGGGCACGTCCGGGTCGGCCAGCGTCGTCCAGTCCACCCGCCAGTACGACGCACGCCCGTCCAGGCCCACCGCCGTGCGGAAGATGTCGGCGCCGTTGTTGTGGGAGGGGCCCGACGGGTAGGTATAGACGCCTTGGGTCGGGGCGAGGTTGGTGGCGTAGGGGGCGCTGAAGCCCGCCAGGCTGCTCGGGCCATGGTCGTCGTACACGAAGTCGGTCCAGTAGGACGCTCCTCCGTGGAGCCGGCCGGTGCCTGACGTGCGGGGGAAGTACCCGTTGGAGAACGGCCAGCCGTCAGCTGCGGGAAGTCGCGGTTCTGCGGCCCGGGCGGCGGGTGGGGCGGAGTCCGGGAGGTCGCGAGGGGCCGCGGCAGCCGCCGAGGGCACGAGTCCGACCGCCGTGAGCGCGGCAAGAACGGTCAGGGACACGAGCACGGTGCGGGTGCGCGGTGACGACACGTGGCTGGCTCCTCGATGGCGGTGGCCCCGAACGAGGCCGGGTCGTTGACCTCTCCAACTAGTGGGCGCCCATTAGGTCACGGCCCTATGCGCGGCGACCACGTAGCCTCGCCTGCGTGCTGCCTTTCGACCTCCCGCCCGGCCTGCGTCGTCAGGCCGGGTTGGGCCCGCGATGGGTCTCGTGGCTCGACGAGCTGCCGCGCACGTTCGCGGGTGTGGTCGAGGAGTGGCAGCTGACCTACGACGGCTCTCCGAGGCACGGATGCGGCAGCCTCGTGATGCCGGTGCGCACGACGGCAGGGCGACCCGCCGCGTTGAAGGTGGCCTTCCCCGACGACGAGAACGAGCACGAGCACCTCGCGCTCCAGCGCTGGCAGGGCGACGGCACGGTGCTGCTGTTGCGGGCCGACCCACACCGCTACGCCATGCTCCTGGAGCGACTGCATCCGGAGGACCTCATGCAGCTGTGGGACGTCGAGGCGTGCGAGGTCGTGGCCGGTTTCTACCAGCGCCTTCATGTGCCCGCCCTGCCACAGCTGCGCACGCTCACGTCGTACGTCGAACGCTGGAACACCGGCCTCGCGGCACTGCCGAAGGACGCGCCCATGCCACGGCGGCTCGTGGAGCAGGCGGTCGCCCTTGCCGGTGAGCTGCTGACCGACGACGCCAGCACCGGAACGATGATCCACGGCGACCTGCACTACGAGAACGTGCTGGCAGCCGAACGTGAGCCGTGGCTGGTGATCGACCCCAAGCCGATGTCCGGCGACCCGCACTACGAGGTGGCGCCCCTGCTGTGGAACCGGTGGGACGAGGTGGTCGGCTCCGGACGGGTGCGGGAAAGCGTGCGACAGCGTTTCCACGCGGTCGTCGACGTGGCCGGTCTCGACGAGGCGCGGGCTCGTGCCTGGGTGGTGGTGCGCGCGCTGCACAACGCCTACTGGACGGTCGACGACGCGAGCTCGTTGGGTCGAGGTCTGAACGGCGAGGACCGCGAGTGGATCACGAGGATGGTGACGGTCGCCAAGGCCGTGCAGGACTGACGGCAGCGGGATCCTGCTGGGCGCCGCGCTCTCGATGGTGCCCGCTGCTGTGCGGTGGGCGGAGTCGACCAGGGCGACGTACGCCCTCGAGTGCCTCCCGACGCGGCGGTCGTCCGAACCGTTTCGAGCCGTCAAAGGTAAAGCCAAGGCGGCGCCGGCGGGCAAACTGTCCCATTAGTGACCCGCAAACTACCGCCAAGTAGCGACGTGTTCTACGTTGTGTCGCAACAAGTCAAAACCCCTGCCCGGTGCGACATACAGTGCTGCGTAGGTAAGAACAGGGAGAGCGATGTCTCAGAGGACCGTCAGCCCCGATCTCGCGGTTATCGAGAACCGGCCGCCGAATGTGGGGCGCCAGTTCTTCGACCGTGTCCAGAGCAGCCCCCACCGGGAGGCCTACCGTTTCCCGAAGGGGGACAAATGGGAGTCGGTGACCTGGCGGGAAGCCGGTGACCGGGTCACCCGCCTCGCCGCGGGCCTGGTGGCTCTCGGGGTCGAACCGGAGCAGCGCGTCGGGATCGCGTCGGCCACCCGCTACGAGTGGATCCTCGCCGACCTCGCCGTCATGTGCGCCGGCGCAGCCACCACCACGGTGTACCCCTCGACGATCGACGAGGACGTCGCCTACATCCTCGCCGACTCCGAGTGCCGCGTCGTCTTCGCCGAGGACAACGAGCAGATCGCCAAGCTCGTGGCACACCGCTCCGAGCTCCCGCACCTCACGAAGGTCGTGACCTTCGAGGGGACCACCTCCGACGACGGCTGGGTGATCAGCCTGGCGGACCTCGAGCGGCTCGGTGAAGAGCGGCTCACCGCGGAGCCCGACGTCATCGAGCGGCGCGTGGAGCAGACCAGGCCGGACTCGCTGGCGACCCTGATCTACACCTCCGGCACCACCGGCCGCCCCAAGGGCGTGCGGCTGCGCCACTCCTCGTGGACCTACGAGGGCGCTGCCATCGTCGCCCAGGACATCCTCTCGATGGACGACCTGCAGTTCCTGTGGCTGCCGATGGCCCACTCGTTCGGCAAGGTGCTGCTCTCGACCCAGCTGGCCATCGGCTTCCCCACCGCCGTGGACGGTCGCGTCGACAAGATCGTCGAGAACGCCGCAACCCTCCGGCCGACGTTCATGGGCGCCGCGCCCCGCATCTTCGAGAAGGCCCACGACCGCATCGTCTTGATGCAGAAGGCCGAGGGCGGTCTCAAGGAGAAGCTCTTCAACAAGGCGTTCGCGGTCGGTGTCGAGGTCGATCGTCTCAAGCGGGAGGGCAAGCCGGTCCCGTTCCTGCTCGACAAGCAGTACGCCCTGTTCGACAAGCTCGTGTTCTCCAAGATCCGCGAGCGCTTCGGCGGCAGGGTCCGCTTCTTCATCTCCGGCGCAGCCGCGCTCAACCGTGAGGTCGCCGAGTGGTTCAACGCCGCCGGCATCCAGATCCTCGAGGGCTACGGCCTCACCGAGACCTCCGCCGGGTCGTTCGTGAACAAGCCGTGGTTGAACAAGTTCGGCACCGTCGGCCCGGTCTTCCCCCTCAGCGAGGTCAAGATCGCCGAGGACGGCGAGGTGCTGATCAAGGGCCCCGGCGTCATGGAGGGGTACCACAACCGGCCCGAGGAGACCGCTGAGACGCTGCAGGACGGGTGGCTCCACACCGGCGACATCGGTGAGCTCGACGAGGACGGCTACCTGCGGATCACCGACCGCAAGAAGGACCTGTTCAAGACCTCTGGCGGCAAGTACATCGCCCCTTCGCAGATCGAGTCGACCTTCAAGGCAGTCTGCCCCTACGCCAGCCAGTTCCTCGTCCACGGCAACGACCGGAACTACTGCATCGCCCTGGTCACCCTCGACCCCGAGGCGATGACCGACTGGGCAGCCCAGAACGGGCTGGCGGGCGCGTCGTACGAGGAGATCGTCGCATCGGACCAGGCCAAGGCGATGGTCGGTGGCTACATCGACGAGCTCAACCGGCGGCTCAACCGCTGGGAGACGATCAAGAAGTGGATCCTGCTGGACCACGACCTGAGCGTCGAGTCCGGGGAGCTCACCCCGTCGATGAAGGTCAAGCGCAAGGTCGTCGAGGGGAACTACAAGGACGAGATCGACGCTCTCTACAACGAGTGACGCGGTCGTAGTCCGCGCTCGGAGGCGCCGTCCCGTCGGGGGTGGCGCCTCCAGCGCGTCCGGGGAGCGACCTTCCCAGGAAGTAGCCGTTGGGATCGCTCCCTAGGATGGAGCGGTGCCTTCCGCCCTGCCCGACGGCGACCCCGCGCCCGCCGACGGCACCCTCCCCGGCTCCGCGCTCGCCTCACTCGGTGAGCGGCCGTTCGGGTTCTACGTGCACGTGCCGTTCTGCACGGTGCGCTGCGGCTACTGCGACTTCAACACCTACACCGCTTCGGAGCTCGGGGGCGGTGTCTCGCGGGCGACGTACGCCGACTCCGCGATCGAGGAGATCCGCCTTGCGCGCAAGGTGCTCGGCGGCCGGGACCTGGCGGTGGAGACGGTCTTCTTCGGCGGAGGTACGCCGACCCTCCTCCCGCCGCGGGACCTGACCAGGATCGTCGCCACGATCGACGAGGAGTTCGGGCTGGCTCCGGGTGCGGAGGTCACCACCGAGTCCAACCCCGACAGCGTGACCGTCGACGACCTCGCCGTCCTGCGCGCAGGCGGCATCAACCGGATCTCGTACGGCATGCAGTCGGCGGTGCCGCGCGTGCTCGCAGTGCTCGACCGGACCCATGACCCGGCCCGGGTGCCCCAGGTGGTGTCGTGGGCCCGCGAGGTCGGCTTCGACGAGGTGAGCCTGGACCTGATCTACGGGACGCCGGGGGAGAGCCTCGCCGACTGGGAGGCGTCGCTGTCGAGCGCGCTGGCCTGCGCCCCGGACCATCTGTCGGCCTACGCGTTGATCGTCGAGGACGGCACGGCGCTCGCCCGGCGGATCCGCCGCGGCGAGGTGGCGCTGCCCGACGACGACGACCTCGCCGACAAGTACCTCGCCGCCGACGAGGCGCTCGTGCGGGCAGGGCTGGAGTGGTACGAGGTCTCGAACTGGTCGACCTCGCCACGGACCCGCTGTCGCCACAACGAGCTCTACTGGACCGGCGCAGACTGGTGGGGGGTGGGGCCGGGAGCGCACTCGCACGTCGGCGGGGTGCGCTGGTGGAACGTCAAGCACCCCGCCGCCTACGCCACTCGGATCGGGCAGGGGACCAGTCCTGCGCACGGGCGGGAGACGCTCGACGCCGAGACGCGTCGGGTCGAGCAGGTGCTGCTCGAGATCCGGCTGCGCGACGGTCTGAGGGTCGACGTACTCGACGACGCCGGCCGTGCAGCACTGACCGCTCAGGTCGAGGACGGCCTGGTCGAGCCCGACGCGCTGGAGCGTGGGCGTGTGGTACTCACTCTTCGCGGTCGGCTACTCGCCGACGCGGTTGTCCGGGCGCTGCTGCCCTGAGCGGCTATCGTTCGCCTGTGAACGATCCGTACGACCCCGCCGGCTCGCCCGGCCAGGCGCCCGCCGGCTGGTACCCCGACCCGGTCCACGGCGGACAACGATGGTGGGACGGCCGCTCCTGGGGACCGCACGCCCCAGCGGCGCCTGCCTGGCCCGACGCGCACGCCGCCGCTGCGCCCGTGAACGTGTCCGAGGACCGCACCTGGGCGATGTGGTCGCACCTGGGTCCCCTGCTGGTGGGCGTGGGGGCGATGCTCGTGACCGCAGGAGCGCTGTCGATCTTCGCGTTCGTGTTCCCGCTCGTGGTGATGAACACGGTCGGCGGCCGTTCGCCGCGTGTGCGCGCCCACGCCGTGGAGTCGCTGAACTTCCAGCTGTCGATCCTGCTCTACTCCATGAGCCTGCTGCTCCTGATGCTTCTCGTCGCCGTGGTCACCTTCGGACTCGGGCTGGTCCTGATGATCCCCGCCCTCGTCGGACTGGGGGTCTTCGAGGTGGTCGTGATGATCATCGCCTCGGTGCGGGCGTCCAACGGTGGGTTCTACCGCTACCCGCTCAGCATCCGCTTCATCCCCTGACCGCAGGCGAGGAGCCGCGCGACCCGATCAGCGGATGACGCGGAAGATGGCGGGGTACCGGTAGTCCTGGTACTGCGAGGCCTGCACCGTGGCCAGGATCATGAACACCACCCACGCGATGCCCACGAGCGGGAGCAGCACGATGCCGACCAGGATGAAGATCGAGAGGCCGGCCACAGCGAAGTAGACGAGATAGGCGATCTGGAAGTTCAACGCCTCCTTGCCCTGCCTGTCGAGAAACGGCGAGCGTTCCCTGAACACCAGCCACACGACGAGCGGCGCGATGAAGCCGAGGACCAGCGGGCCGAGGTGCGCCCCGATCGCCCAGAGCTTCTCGTCCTCCTGGCGCATCGGTGGAGCAGGTTGGTGGCCGGCGGCCGGAGGAACGGGCTGGCCGGGCGGCTGCCCGGAAGACTGTGCAGAAGGCTGCCCGGGTGGTGGCCCGGGTGGCGGCCCGGAGGGCTGGCCCGACTGCGGCTCAGGCGGCTGCTCCGGCGGTTGAGGCCCTGTGGTCATGGGTCCAGTGAAGCATCCGGTGGCAGTCGTCCGCAGTCAGTCGACGGTGACGAAGTCGATCAGCTCCTCGACCCTGCCGAGCAGAGCGGGCTCGAGGTCGGCGTACGAGCGGACCTTCGACAGGATGTGCTTCCACGCGCGGGCGATGTCCGCCTGGTCCCGGTGCGGCCACCCGCGGCTCTGGCACACGCCGCGCTTCCACTCGACGTTGCGGGGGATCGCCGGCCACTGCTCCATGCCGAGGCGGTCCGGCTTCACCGCCTGCCAGATGTCGATGAAGGGGTGGCCGACGATGAGCACGTGCTTGCCGACGGGACTCTTGGCGATCGAGCTCGCGATCCGGCTCTCCTTGGACCCGGCGACGAGGTGGTCGACGAGCACGCCGACCTTGCGCTCGGGTCCGGGCCGGAAGTCGCGCAGGTGCTCGGCGAGGTCGTCGACGCCCTCGATGTACTCGACGACGACGCCCTCGACCCGGAGGTCGTCACCCCAGACCTTCTCGACCAGCTCGGCGTCGTGCCGGCCCTCGACGAAGATCCGGCTCGCTCGCGCCACGCGGGCCTTCGTCCCCGGCACCGCGATCGAGCCGGAGGCCGTGTGGGTCTTCTGCGCCGGTCCCTTGCGTGCGGGTGGCTTGAGGATGACCGGCACGCCCTCGAGGAGGAACCCAGGACCGAGGGGGAAGGTGCGCCGCTTGCCGCGCCGGTCCTCGAGGTCCACCGTCATCAGGTCGCGGTCGACGGCGACGATCTCGCCGCACCAGTCCGTGGTGACCTCCTCCAGGACCAGCCCCTTGTCGGCCTCGATCTCGACGGACCGGCCGCGCTTGGGGGCACGCCAGTCGGTGTTGAGGACGTCGGAGCCGTAGCGGTCGAAGGACATGTTCGCCAACGCTAGGCGCGCTCGGCGGCTCGGGGTACGCGACGCGCCGTGGTGCCCCGGTCGTGTGGGTCACGCCTCCCTATGGGGAGGGCGCACCCACACGACCGGGGGCCGCGCCCGGGCCTGAGCCCCGGGCCTGAGCCCCGGGCCGTGACCTGATGCCCGATATGGGACATGATCGGGCGATGGACGAACACACCATGCCCCCGGACCTCGCCGACCGGCCGCGCTCGCAGGAGGGCGGCGTCCCGGTGCCGTTCGTGTGTGAGGGCCAGGACGGCGGCTTCGACGTTCGGGCGGTCAGCAAGCGGCGCGCGGTCCAGTGCGCTCTGAGCCGGATCTGCGGACTCTGCGGGATCTCGCTGGGCTGGCCGGTCGCCTTCATCGGCTCAGAAGCGGAGGCCGACGACAACGCGCTTCACTTCCCGCCCCTGCACGAGGCCTGTGCCGAGGCCGCGCTGCGCCTCTACGCGCCGCTGGGCGAGGGAGTGCTCGGCATCGAGGGTCCGCCGGAGTCCTGGGTGCTGGTCACGACGGGCGGGTTCGAGCTGGAACGACCCGCCGATCGCCACGGCGACCAGCGGGTCGTGTTCCACCCGAACTCGGTGGCCGAACGACGTACGTCGACCTCCCGCTGACGCGCTAGGCCGACGCCCGGCCCTGCCAGATCCCGGTCTCCAGCCGCCGCGGTGGCCGCTCGGCGTCCGACCTGCGTCCCCGGAACCGGCTGGGCGGCGGGGGCGGAGTGTCGTTGCTCGTCCAGGAGTTCGGCAGCGCGAGCTTCCAGATCGTGCGGAGCACCTGGCCGTACTGCCGGTGCAGCGGTCCCGTGGTGTACGGGATGCCGTAGTCCTCGCACAGCTTGCGGACGCGAAGCGAGATCTCGCCGTAACGGTTGCTGGGCAGGTCGGGGAACAGGTGGTGCTCGATCTGGTAGCCGAGGTTCCCGCTCATGACGTGCAGCAGCGGGCCGCCCTCGAAGTTCGCGGCGCCGAGCACCTGGCGGAGGTACCACTCCGCGCGGGTCTCGTCCTCGATCTCCTCCTCGGTGAAGTGCATCGCGCCGTCGGGGAAGTGGCCGCAGAAGATGATCATGTAGGACCACAGGTTCCGCATCAGGTTCGCCGCGGCGTTGGCCTTCATGGTGGAGACGAACGCCGGGCCGCTCAGCAGCGGGTACAGCACGTAGTCCTTGCCGATCTGCCGGCGGATCTTGCGACCGATCTGCTTGAGCTGGCGCTTCATCTCCTTCGGGTCCTTCTTGCCCTTGCGGATCGACTCGAGGTCGAGGTCGTGCAGGGCGACACCCCACTGGAACAGCAACGCGAGCAGGGTGTTGTAGATCGGCTGTCCCAGGTTCACAGGGTGCCAGCGCTGCTCGCGCGCCATCCGGAGGACGCCGTACCCGATGTCGTTGTCGTAGCCGAGCACGTTGGTGAACTGGTGGTGCACGTAGTTGTGCGAGTGCTTCCACTGCTCGGCAGGCTGGGCGGTGTCCCACTCCCAGTTGCTCGAGTGGATCTCCGGGTCGTTCATCCAGTCCCACTGGCCGTGCATGACGTTGTGGCCGATCTCCATGTTCTCCAGGATCTTCGCGATCCCGAGCATGGCAGCGCCGGCGACCCAGGCGGGCTTGTACCTGCTCGCGAACAGCGTGACCCGGCCGGCGGCGGCGAGGGTGCGCTGGATGGTGATCAGACGGTTGATGTACGCCGCGTCGGCGGCACCTCGCGAGGCCTCGATGTCGGCGCGGATCTGGTCGAGCTCGCGGCCGAGCGCCTCGACCTCCTCCTCGCTGAGGTGGGTGTACTCCTTGACGTCGGAGATGGCCATGTGTCGCTCCCTAGATGTCGAGGGTGCAGTCACCGGCGGCGACCGTCACGCATGTCTGGATGGACTCGTTCGGTTCGAAGTGCTCCTCGCCGCTGCGCAGGTCGCGGATCCGGCCGGAGTTCATGGTGAGCGTGCAGGTGTGGCAGATGCCCATGCGGCAGCCGTAGGGCATGCCGACGCCGGCCTTCTCGCCGGCCTCGAGGAGCGTGGTCGCCCCGTCGACCTCGATCGTCTTGCCGGAGTTGCGGAAGGTGATCGTGCCGCCCTCCGCGCCACCGCTCTCGAGGCTCAGCGTGAAGCGCTCGAGGTGGAGCCGGTCCGAGACGCCGGCCTGCTCCCAGAAGTCCTCCGCGGCGTCGAGCATCGGGCCGGGACCGCAGGCCCACGTCTCCCGGTCGCGCCAGTCGGGGCAGATCCGGTCGAGGGCCTCGAGCGAGAGCATGCCCTGGGTGTCGGTGTGCTGCTCGTGGAGCCGGAGACCCTCGTGCCGCTCGGCCATGGCGAGGATCTCGTCGCGAAAGATCATCCGGTCCGGCGTGGGGGAGGAGTACGCGAGCACGACGTCGGGCATCGTCCCGCGCCGGTCGAGGGTTCGCAGCATCGACATCACCGGGGTGATCCCACTTCCGCCGACCAGGAAGAGCATCTTCGCCGGGGGTGGGTTCGGGAGGACGAAGTCACCGGCAGGCGCCGCGAGGCGCACGATCGTGCCGGGGGCGAGCCCGCGAACGAGGTGGTCGGAGAGGAAGCCCTCGGGCATCGCCCGCACGGTGATCGTGAACGTGCGGCCCTTGTGGCTCGGTGGGGAGCTCAGGGAGTAGGAGCGCCAGTGGTAGCGGCCCTCGACCTCGACGCCGATGCCGATGTACTGACCAGGCGTGTAGTCGAACTTCGCCCCCCAGCCGGGCCGGATCTCCAGCGTCGCGGCATCGTCGGTCTCGGGGACCACCCTCTCGATCCGGCCGCGCAGCTCGCGCGCCGACCACAGCGGGTTGATCAACGACAGGTAGTCGTCGGGGTGGAGCGGCGTCGTCAACAGCTTGGCTGCGCGCCCGCGGATGGAATGCCAGTCACGGTCCTTCACGATGGACAAGAGGCCCCCGCACAGTCGTCATCGAGTCGTGGCCCGCTCGTGGTGAGCGTGGCCCTGGTCACGTCAGTGGAACCTGTGCCCGGACTAGTCCGGTTTCAATCCCCCATGTCCGGCATACAAGACGATCCGTCCCGAGAGAGGAGCAGAAGGGCTGTCTAGGGCAGTCGTGAAGCCCTTTGGGGGCGACTGTCGGCGATATATCGTCAACGTATCGGGGTCCCAGGTCAGGAAGGGCTCCGGAACAGCCGTCGCTCGGAGGGGAGTCGACCATGGGTGGGCGCAGCTGGGGACAGCAATGGCCAGGTGGGAGCTGGGGTGCAGGGCCTTGGGGCGCGGCGCCGCCGCCGTGGGTCGCCGGCCTGTTCGGCATGAGCGGTCAACAGCAGTCACGCGGCCCACGGGTGCGGCGCGGGGATGTCCGGGCGGCGATCCTGGACGTGCTGGCGGTCCAGCCGATGAACGGCTACCAGATCATCCAGCAGATCGCCGATCGCAGTGGCGGTGCCTGGAAGCCGAGCCCCGGCTCGGTCTACCCGACCCTCCAGCAGCTCGAGGACGAGGCGCTCGTCGAAGGCGCGGAGGTGGAAGGCCGGCGGGTCCTTCAGCTGACCGACGCGGGCCGGGACTACGTGGCCGAGCATCCCGAGGAGATGGCTGCGACCTGGCGGGCCTTCGACTCAGGGCCGGAGGAGAGCCACGAGCTCAAGCCGGTGATCGGCCAGGTGATGGCAGCCGTCTGGCAGATCGTGATGTCGGGCAACAGGCAGCAGCAGGCGGAGGCGGCGGAGATCCTCGCCGACGCCCGGAGGAAGCTCTACGGGCTACTCGCGGAGGGAGAGGCCGATGAGTCCGCATGAGATACGGATCGGCGACAGTGAACGCGACGCGGCTGTCGCTGCTCTGGGAGAGCACTACATCGCGGGTCGGCTGACGAAGGAGGAGTACGACGACCGGAGTGCTGTCGCCTGGCAGGCCCGGACGAACTCCGACCTCGCTCCGTTGTTCTACGACCTGCCGGCGCTGCAGAGGCTGGTGCCGCTCCCGTCGGCACAACCGACGCCGACGCGAAAACCGGCGCGGTCGGGAGGCGTTCCGCGCAACGGTGCCCGGTTCCCGCTCCTTCCGGTGCTCCTGGTCGTCATCGGCATCGCGATGCTCACGAGGGCCTGGCCGCTGCTGCTGATCGTGGCCGTCCTGTGGTGGTCGGGTGTGTTCAGGTTGGGCAGGCGCGCGGGGTATCGGCGCACTCGGTAGTGCTAGAGCAGCGGTAGCGACCGCGAGGAGCGCGGCAGCTGCGCGAAGCCTCGCGTGAACGCGTTGCCGAGCTCTTTCACGGGGTACGGCCACTCACCGGCTTCGGCCATCTCCTCCGGCCGTACGCCGCGCGCAGCCAGGTCGCGGATCATCTCGGCGACCACGCTGATGCTCGCGCGCTGCTCCAGGACGAAGTCCTTGTCGACCGGAAGACCGTGTCCCGGCACCACCACCGAGTCGTCGCCCAGCAAGCCGCTCAGCAGGTCGAGCGTGGCCGGCCACTCCAGCGGGTAGCAGTCGTCCCCGAAGCCTGGCACGTGCTCGCGGACCGCCGACTCCTCGACCAGGTCGCCGGCGTAGAGCACGTCGCTGTCGGCCACCCGGACGACGGCATCGCCGCTGGTGTGGCCCCGGCCCGGGTGGACCACCTCGACGATCCGGTCGCCGAGGTCGATCACCCGGGCGGAGGAGAAGGTCTGGTCGGGTACGACGACCGTGGTTCCCGTCAGGTCGAGGTGGGGCGCCAGCGCCTCGAGCATCTCCGCGCCGTGCTCGGTCAGGGTCGCCGCGGTCTGCTCGTGGGCCACGATCGGCGGGCCGTCGTACGACTCCGAGAAGGTGCCGTTGCCGAGCACGTGGTCCCAGTGCGCGTGGGTGTTGACCACCGCGACCACCTCGCCGGCGCCGAGTGCCCGCACCCGGTCGACGACAGCCCGTGCGGTCGCGGCGGAGGAGTGGGTGTCGACCACGACCAGGCCACGGCTGCCGCCGATCAGGCCCACGTTCACGTCCGCGATCTTGTGCCGGGCGACCCAGCAGCGGTGGCCGACCTCGACGAACCCGCTGTCGTGGGCGATGTCGAAGCGGCGTCGGGACCCGGGTGCGCTCATGGCCCGAACCCTACGTCCGCGGATTCTTCCCGGGGCGGGGCAGGCTAGTAGCATTGGCACTCTGAACTGTTGAGTGCCAACCGGCGGAGTCGACCGGTCGGCCCACGGCCACTGGATTCGGGCAAGGAGGCGAGATGGTCGAGGACCGCAAGCTCGCTGTCCTCCGCGCGATCGTCGAGGACTACGTGTCGACCCAGGAGCCGGTCGGCTCCAAGGCGCTGGTCGAGCGGCACCAGCTCGGGGTCTCCCCGGCGACGGTGCGCAACGACATGGCCGCGCTCGAGGACGAGGGGTTCATCACCCAGCCACACACGAGCGCCGGGCGGATCCCCACCGACAAGGGCTACCGGTTGTTCGTCGACCGGCTCAGCCAGGTCAAGCCGCTCTCGGCGGCGGAGAAGCGCGCGATCGCGACGCTGCTCCAGGGGGCGATCGACCTCGACGACGTGGTGCAGCGGAGTGTCAGGCTGCTCGCCCAGCTGACCCGCCAGGTCGCGATCGTGCAGTACCCCACGCTCTCGCGATCGACCGTCCGCCACGTCGAGCTCGTCACGCTGGCCAGCACGCGGCTGCTGCTCGTGCTGATCCTGAGCACGGGCCGCGTCGAGCAGCGCGTGGTGGAGCTGCCGGAGCCGATCGACGACGACACGGTCGCCGGGATCCGCACCGCGCTCAACCGGGCCACGTTGGGGGAGAAGCTGAGCGACGCCGCCGACCGGCTCGCCGAGGTCCCGGAGCGCTACGAGCCCCACGACAGGCCGCCTGTGTCGGTCGTGGTCGCAGCCCTGGTCGATGCCATGTCCGATCACCGGTCGGACGAGCGCGTCGTGGTCGGCGGAACCGCCAACCTGGCGCGGTTCGGTGACGGCTTCGACGCCTCCATCAAGCCCATGCTGGAGGCGCTCGAGGAGCACGTCGTGCTCCTGAAGCTGCTCGGTGAGGCCACCTCGCCGTCCCGGCTGACCGTCCGCATCGGTCACGAGGTGCCGCACCAGGAGCTCTCGACCACCTCGGTCGTGGCCACCGGCTACGGCCCGGGCGACGAGGCACTCGCCACCTTGGGCATCGTTGGCCCGACCCGCATGGACTACCCCGGGACGATGGCGACCGTGCGCGCGGTCGCGAGGTACGTTTCGAAGATTCTCGACGAAGGATGAGCTGAGAGACACTGTGAGCCAGGACCCCTACGAGACCCTCGGAGTCCCGCGCGACGCCGACGCGGACGCGATCAAGAAGGCCTACCGCCGCCTCGCGCGTCAGCTTCACCCCGACGTGAACCCCGACCCTGAGACCCAGGAGCGGTTCAAGGACGTGACGCGTGCGTACGAGGTGCTGTCCGACCCCGACAAGCGCCGGATGTACGACCTCGGCGGTGACCCCTTCGGCGGCGGCGCCGGAGGATTCGGTCAGGGGTCGGGCTTCTCGTTCACCGACATCATGGACGCCTTCTTCGGCGGTGCCGGAGGCGGCGCGGCCGGAGGTGGCCGTGGACCCCGCCCGCGGGTGCGGCGTGGCCAGGACGCGTTGATCCGCCTCGAGGTCGACCTCGCCGAGGCGGCGTTCGGGATCACGCACGAGCTCAAGGTCGACACCGCCGTGCTGTGCACGGAGTGCACCGGCAGTGGCGCCGCCCCCGGCTCGAAGCCGGTCCCGTGCGAGACCTGCCACGGGCGGGGCGAGGTGCACCAGGTGCAGCGGTCCTTCCTCGGCGAGATCCGCACCATGCGGCCGTGCGCGGCCTGCCGGGGGTTCGGCACGATCATCCCCGAGCCGTGCCGTGAGTGCTCCGGCGACGGACGCGTCCGTTCGCGTCGCACCCTGACGGTGAAGATCCCCGCCGGCGTGGACACCGGCACCCGGGTGCAGCTGTCCGAGCAGGGGGAGGTCGGCCCCGGGGGCGGCCCGGCGGGAGACCTCTACGTCGAGATCCACGTCAGCGACCACAAGGTCTTCACGCGCCACGGGAGCGACCTGCTCTGCACGGTGACCGTGCCGATGACGGCGGCAGCCCTGGGCACCACGATCGAGCTGCCGACCCTCGAGGCCGACCTCGTCGACGCGAACATCGAGACGGATCTCGAGACGAGCATCGAGCTCGACATCCGCCCGGGCACGCAGTCGGGGGCCGAGATCGTGCTCAACGGCCGCGGAGTCCCGGCCCTGCGTGGCGTCGGCCGGGGAGACCTGGTCGTCCGGGTCGTCGTGGAGACGCCCACCCGCCTCGACGAGCGCCAGGAGGAGCTGCTCCGGGAGCTGGCGGCGCTCCGCGACGAGGAGTCGCCCGACGGGCACGTCCAGGCCACGCACCGGTCGGTGTTCGACAAGCTGAGGAACGCGTTCAACCCCCGATGAGCCTGCCGGTGTTCCACGACGCGGAGCTGTCCGGTGTCGTCGTCGGGGGCTCGGTCGAGCTCACCGGCGACGAGGCACGCCACGCGGTCGTGGTCCGTCGGATCCGTGTCGGCGAGCAGATCGCGCTGACCGACGGTGCCGGTACGACGGTGGTGGCGACCGTGGCCGCGACCACCAAGAACGCCCTCAGCGGGACCGTCACCGCGCTGCACGAGGTCGCACGTGAGTCGCCGAGGCTCGTCGTGGTGCAGGCCATCCCCAAGGGCGACCGTGGCGAGCTCGCCGTCGAGACGCTGACCGAGGTCGGCGCCGACGTGATCGTTCCGTGGGCCGCGTCCCGCTCCGTCGCGGTGTGGCGAGGGGAGCGGGCGGCGAAGTCATTGGCCAAGTGGCGCAGCACCGCCCGCGAGGCCGCGAAGCAGTCACGTCGTGCCTGGTTCCCCTCCGTCGCGGAGATGGTGGGTACGTCGGACGTCGTCGACCTTCTGCGTGACGCGTCGCTGGCCGTCGTACTGCACGAGGCCGGGAGCTCGCCGCTCGCGGCGCTCGACGTGCCGTCGGAGGGGGACGTCGTCGTCGTGGTGGGGCCAGAGGGCGGAATCAGCGACGAGGAGCTCGAGGCCTTCGCCGCCGTCGGCGCCGAGCCGCTCCGGCTCGGCCGGTCGGTGTTGCGCACCTCGACTGCCGGAGTGGCCGCCGCTGCCGCCCTCCTGTCACGCACCCCCCGCTGGAGCTGAGCGGCGAGGGGCGCTGTGGGCGCCGTAACGGGGCAGCGACCGATTCGTTGAGAGAGTGAAACACGTTCTCGTGAGGAGCTCTCTGCCATGCGCCGACCCCGCACTCGTGCCTGGGCTGTCACAGCAGCCCTGACCGGACTCGCCTTGTCGGCCGGCGCGCTCGTCGGGGGTCCGGTGTCGGCGGCGAGCGGAGCCGACGCGCCCGACCCGTACGGCACCGTACGGAACATCCTCCCGCCTGGTCAGTCGGGCACCGTGACCGCGCCCGACCTGGTCGCCGTCGGTCCGAGCCGCGAGGCCACCGGGACGACGCCGAGGAACTTCGCCGACCAGCTCGAGATGTACGACGCGCTGACCAAGCACGATCCCGAGACACTGACCCGCGCGGACCTCGACACGCTCTACAAGCGCTCCACGTTCACGCCCGAGCAGGTCGAGCGACAGTCGTCCCCGAAGGCCGGCGTCGACATCAAGTGGGACCAGTTCGGCGTGCCTTACGTCAACGGCGCGACCTACGACGACGTCATGTACGGCGCCGGCTACGCCGCGACCCGCGACCGCATGTTCCTGATGGATGCACTGCGTCACGCCGGGTCGGCGCGGATGGCCGAGTTCGCCGGTGACACACCCGGCAACATCGCGATGGACCGCACCCAGCTCGCCAACGCGTTCTACACCAAGGAGGAAGCCCAGGCGCAGATCGGCCAGATCGCCAAGCGCTACGGAGAGGAGGGCGAGAAGCTCGCGCAAGCGGTCGACGCCTACATCGCGGGAATCAACGCCGCGCAGGACGAGATGTGCCCCGGTGGACTGCCCACCGGCCCCGAGTGCCCGGTGGAGTACGCCGCGCTCCAGAAGACGCCCCAGCCCTGGACGCGCGCAGACGTCGTCTACGTCGCCTCGCTCGTCGGCGGCATCTTCGGCAAGGGCGGCGGCCAGGAGTACGACAACGCGGTCTGGCTCCAGCGCCTCGTGAACCGGTTCGGGTTCACGAAGGGCGTCCGGATCTACAACGACCTCCGTCACAAGAACGACGGGGATGCTCCGACCACGTCGAGCATCCGAACCCCGTACGGCGGGGGAGGGGTCGACCCGCGCCGGCCCGGCGTCGCGCTGCCTGACCTCAGCGGCCCCACCGCCCCAGGCAGCGGGGCGGAGCTCGACGGAGGTCCGGTCCCGGGCGGCGCCGTCTCCGTCGATGGACCTCCCGAGCCTGAGCATCGAGGTCCCGCTGGTGCAGCACGGCATGAGCAACGCGCTCCTCGTCGGCGGCCGGCACACCAAGACCGGCAAGCCGATCGTCGTGTTCGGGCCCCAGACCGGGTACTTCACCCCGCAGCTGCTCACCGAGCAGGTGCTGGTCGGCCCCGGCATCAAGGCGCGCGGAGTCTCGTTCGCCGGCACCAACCTGATCGTGCAGCTCGGGCGTGGCGAGGACTACGCCTGGTCGGCCACGAGTGCCTCGAACGACAATGTCGACACCGTCGTCGAGCGGCTGTGCAACGTGGACGGCAGCAAGCCCACGGTGCAGTCGGAGGCCTACCGGCGCGGCCGCAGCTGCGTCGCCATGGAGCGCTTCGAGCACACCGAGACCACGCTGCCGGGCGCCGGGTCGCAGGAGCCGCCGGCCCGGCACAAGTTCCTCGTCCTGCGCACCGACCACGGACTGGTGCAGAGGCGCACCACCGTCGGCGGCAGGCCGGTAGCCATCGTCAGGCAGCGAAGCACCTACGGCCACGAGGTGGACTCCGCCATCGGGTTCGCCAGGCTCAACGACCCCGGCTACGTTCACGATGCCGCGTCCTTCCAGCGGGCGGCATCGGCGATCGACTACACCTTCAACTGGTTCTACGCCGACGACCAGGACATCTCCTACTACTCCTCGGGCCTGCTCCCCGTGCGCCCGGCGGGCGTCGACTACGACCTGCCGAGGTGGAGCGACCGGCGGTACGACTGGCAGGGCTGGCTGCCCTCTCGCCGCCACCCACATCAGACCGACCCGGACAGCGGCTACCTGGTGAGCTGGAACAACAAGACGGCCCCAGGGTTCGCGGCGGCCGACGACATCTGGGGCTACGGGTCGGTCTACCGCTCGCTCGCGCTCGAGGACGGTCTGAAGCGCGAGATCCGTGGTGGGGCGAAGCTCGACGCCGCGGCGGTCACGGGTGTCATGGCGGAGGCCGCGACGGAGGACGTGCGCGCCCGCTACACCCTTCCGTGGCTGTTGAAGGTCATCGGCAACGATCCTCGGACGCGCGTCGCCCGCGGTCTGCTCACGGCCTGGCTGAGGCAGGGCGCGCAGCGGGTCGACCGCGACCGTGACGGGCACTACGCCCACGAGCAGGCGATCGCCCTCTTCGACGCCTGGTGGGAGAGCGGCAACAAGTCCGTCGCGTACGACGTGCTCTCCGGCCGGCTCGGGAACAAGCTCAACCGCAAGCTCCCCACGTTGCTCGACGACCATCCCCGCCTCGGCGTCGGGTCGGCCTGGAACGGCATCGCCTTCTACGGCTACGTCAACAAGGACCTGCGCACCCTGCTGGGGCGCAAGGTCGAGGACCCCTACCGGTACTCGTACTGCGGAGGGGGCCGTCTGGCGGTGTGCCGTGACGTCCTGAGGAGGTCGCTGCGCGCGGCGGTCGCCCGGGTCACGGCCGAGCAGGGGGTCGACGGCGTCCGAGACCTGACCTACGACAAGAGCATCGACTTCATCCGCAGCAGCACGGCAGGTGTGGTCGGCGTACGGCCGATCGACTGGCAGAACCGGCCCACGTTCCAGCAGGTCGTCGAGCTCACCGGCCACCGACCGCGGTAGTAGCCTCCGGGCCTCGCAGGCCGCTCGGCCGGGTGCTCAGCGGGCGAGGAACTGCTCGAGCGCCGCGACCTCGGCTTCCAGCTCGGTCTGCTCGGCCCGGGTGAGGTCGCGGAACAGCTCCACCTCGACGCCGCCGCCGGCCTGGCGCCACAGGCCCTCGAGCATGCCGTCGACGAACACGGTGTTACCGCTGCCGCCGTTGCGCCCCATCCACCTCTGCCGTTTCGCGGGTTCGCAGACCCGGGTCCGGTCGGCGTGGGAGAGCCAGACGTTGTCGTACTTGCCCAGCAGCCGCACGGGCGCCGGCTCGTCCGGGTCGGCCAGCGGCAGGTCCTGGAGGTCGAGCATCGTGCGGCCGTCCTCGGTGGCATGGCGGACGAGCTCGTCGGACATGCCGTCGATGACCGGTCGGAGCCCGGTGAGCCCGGACCACGTCGTGATGTCGGCGGAGGTCGCCGGCCCGAAGGCGCGCAGATAGCGCCGGACCACCTCTTCCCGTTCGAGTGCCGCCAGCGGAGCGCCGTGCCAGTCCTCGGCGTGCACGTAGGCCGGTGCGCCGCTGCGCTTCCAGACTCCGCGCGGTGGGGCCTGGACCAGAGGCAGGAGCACGCGAACGGTGTTGGCCAGATGCCCGGCCTCGTATCCCGAGAACCGTTCGGCGAGCGCGGCGCCGAGCACACGAACGTTCACGGGCTCGTGGCTCAGCGCGTCGCGGGTCGCGGCGAGGAGCTCCTCACGGGGGAGGTCCGAGCAGTGCCCGAAGAACTCCGTGCTCCGCACCTGACGCTCGAGCATGTCCTGGAGCAGCGGCCGGAGCCCGAGGCAGTCAGCGGCGCTGACGAGGTGGATGGTGCCGCGCATCAGCAGGATGCGTGACACCTGGCGCGACCCCAGCAGGCCGCTGAGCTCCGCCGGGTCGAAGTCCGCGAGGCGAGCCCAGA
This sequence comes from uncultured Actinomycetota bacterium, assembly GCA_963700955.1. Taxonomy (GTDB): domain Bacteria; phylum Actinomycetota; class Actinomycetes; order Propionibacteriales; family Nocardioidaceae; genus Nocardioides_C. The sequence continues at coordinate 332,600 of CAVOZH010000008.1, forward strand.
GCCCGACGTACGGCGGCAGGGTGTCCTGAGCCTGGAGCCCGACCAGGTGCTCGACGACCTCGATCGCCGGCGCCGACGTGCGTTGCAGCAGGTGCTGCCGCTTCAACAGGGTCCGGTTCAGGACGCGGGAGGTCAGCACGCGTCCGAGCCTAGGCCGTTGGGACGGATCTCAGGGGTGGACCGTGATCTGCTTGGTGTCCTGCCACGGGGCGAAACCCTCGCCGTCGGACGGGTCGGTGTCGTGCACGACGAGGGTGTACTCGCCGGGGGCGGCGTTGACCGTGAACGAGTAGGGCGCCATCTTGCAGCACTCCGCGGCGGTGGTGAACCCGCGCTTCACGACGTGGTCGCCCTTCTTGAGCTCCCACTGCACGTTGGCCTCGAAGGCCGCCGCGAGACCGGAGACCTTGAAGGGTGCGCCGACCTTCGCGCCTTCGGCCGGCTCGATGACCCAGACCTGCGCCAGCACGTCGGCTGCGTCGCCCTGGGCGAGCGGCTCTGACGTCGGCACTCCGAGGATCGTGTCGGTGTGGTGGCCGTTGAGGAGCAGCTGTACGGCGTCACGGGACTGTTGTGCGGCTTGGGCGGTGTAGACGATCTGCTGGATCGCCATCTCCGCCCGCTCCTTGCTCATGCCGGCGGGTCGGTCGTGCAGGGACTTGTCGCCTCGTACGTCGATCGTGATGACGTCCGAGGGAGCGACATCGGCGTGAGCAGCCGTCGTCCCCTTGGGCCAGTCGGTGCGGTAGTCCTGGTCGGCCGGCGAGGTCGAGACGGCCTCGTTCACCGCGGCCGAGACCGGGTCGCCGCCCGTGTCGACGCGGTGGAACTCGCGGTAGAGCCTTACGCCGCGGCTCGTGTCGCCGACGTAGTAGACCGGCACGGCCGTCGTGGCCGTCGTGGTCGTCGTGGTCGCTCGCTGTGAGGCACTCGGACTCGGCTGGCTGACGGCCGAGGAGCTCGGCTGCTGCGCCTGCTTGGTGGTGACCGAGGTCGAGGGGCCGGCGAAGTCCGGCGGCCTGTTGCCGGTCGTACCGTCTCCGCTCATGATCGCCACCGCGGCGACGGTGGCGGCGGTCGCCACCACCGCTGCTCCGGCGCCGAGAAGCCAGGATCGGTTGCGCTGCATGGGGCTCACCTTCGTCCGTGCGTGGATGGAGTGGAGCGACTCGCGCGGCTCGACGTCGGAGACGGCGTCGGCGAGGAGTCGGCGAAGCTGGTCGTCGTTCATCGCGCGCCCTCCAGGAGGTGGCGTAGCGCGGCGGCTCCCCGCGATGCATGGCTCTTGACCGCACCCCGGCTGATGCCGAGCGTGCTCGCGATCTCCGCCTCGGACAGGTCGGCGTAGTAGCGGAGTGCGAGCACCTCGCGCTGTCGTGTGGGCAGCTCGCGAAGGGCGTCGAGGACCGCCCCACGCCGCTCGGAGACGAGGGCGTCCTCGTCGGCTCCGTGATGGTCGGCTACGACTGCCGGAGTGTGCCGGGCCTGCACGCTCCGGCGGCGCAGCACCGAACGGGACCGGTTCACGACTGTCTGGCGCAGGTACGCCAGTGCGTTGTCCGGGTCGCGGAGCGCGCGCCACCTGCCGTGCATCGCGACGAACGAGTCCTGGACGACCTCCTCCGCGGTCTCCACGTCGCGGACCAGGAGGACCGACAGGCGCACGAGCCGCCGGTAGTGGGCGGCGTACAGCTCGTCCACCGCGGTGTCGGCGTCCCACCGGGGCGCGGCGCTCATGGTCCTCCCGCCTGGCACAGGGGCGGCCAGCTGACTCATCACGCTAGTTCCACGCCGAGGGGATCCGCGAGGTTTACACGCGCGTGTCCCGACTCCGCGTGCACCGACTGTGTGAGGATCGCGGCATGATCGTCAGGTACCCAGACCCGCTGCGTCCCGGTGACCTCGTCGGTGTCACGTCTCCCTCGAGCGGAGTGGACGACAGCATGCAGCGGCGGCTGAAAGTTGCGATCCGGGAGGTGGAGGCGCGCGGCTACGAGGTCGTCGTCGGGGAGTGCATGGACGGCGCCGGGCATCTGAGCGCGCCGGCGCCCGCGCGAGCCCGCGAGCTGATGGCGATGCTCACCGACCCGGACATCAAGGCCGTCGTGCCGCCGTGGGGTGGAGAGACCGCGATCGACCTGTTGCCCCTTCTCGACTGGGATGCGCTGCGCGCGGCCGACCCGACGTGGCTGGTGGGGTTCTCCGACATCTCCACGATCATCACGCCCCTGACCCTGCTGACCGGTGTCGCGACCATCCACGGCAACAACCTGATGGACACGCCGTACCAAGCGCCAGAGGGCCTGCTGACCTGGCTGGACATCGTGGCGATGGAGCCTGGGGCGGCATTCACCCAGGCACCGCCGAACCGTCATCGCGGGGGAGGGTGGGTCGACTACCGGAACTTCCCGGAGGCCCGTGAGCTCACCCTGGACACCCCTGGGCGCTGGACGCGTCTGGATGGCGACGGTCCCGTGCAGGTCGAGGGGCGGCTCATCGGGGGGTGCATCGAGACGATGTGCAACCTCGCCGGGACGGAGTTCGGTGACGTGGCGGCGTTTGCTCGGGCCGCCGCGCCCGAGGGCCTGCTCGTCTACGTGGAGGCGGCCGAGGACAACGCTGCGACCATCTGCCGGAACCTCCACGGGATGCGCCTGGCCGGCTTCTTCACGGGCGCCGACGCGGTCCTCGTGGGTCGCACGTCAGCGCCCGGCATCGCCTCGCTCACCCAGGACGAGGCCGTGCTCGACGCCCTGGGCGGCCTCGGTGTCCCGATCATCGCCGACGTCGAGTGCGGTCATGTGCCGCCGTACCTGCCGATCGTGAACGGCGCCCACGGCCGGGTCGAGTACGACGGAGCGCACAACCGGCTTACGCAGACGCTGGCCTGAATAAGGTGGGGCCCATGGACGCAATACGAGACGAGGACTGCCTGTTCTGCAAGATCATCGAGAGCGAGATCCCGGCCGACGTCGTGCACGAGACGGCCACGACACTCGCCTTCCGTGACATCGAGCCGCAGGCGCCCACGCACATCCTGGTGATCCCGCGGACACACCAGCCGAACGTAGCCGCGCTCGCTGCGAACGAGCCCGAGGTCGCCCTTGACCTCCTCAACGCAGCGGCGGCCGTGGCGGACCAGGAAGGGCTCGATCGGGGCTACCGTCTCGTGTTCAACACCGGCCGACAGGCCTACCAGAGCATCTTCCACGTGCACGCCCACCTTCTCGGCGGCCGGGAGATGACCTGGCCGCCGGGCTAGGTGCATGGCGCGAACCGGGGAGGAGCGACACGTGCTGAACGTCGGCATCGCTGGGCCGACGATGCGGCGTCGGTCTGGGACTATTTGCGCGTGAACGAGCCGACGACGCAGTGGCGAAACACGACCCACGACTGGGCGAGCACCGTGGACGCTGAGCATCTTTCGGAGATCCGCGATCAGCCGACGCTGTTCGCGCCGGGTGGTGTGCTGCACCTGATCCTCGAGGTCATCGCCTACGCGGCCGACGAGGCCGCATGCACGACGGCCGGACACTGCACCGTCACGCTGCATGCCGACGGTTCCGTGTCAGTCGCGGACAGCGGGCGAGGAACCGATACGCGTCACGACGCCGAGGGCAATCCGATCAAGAAGCCAGTCATGGCAACCAAGGACCTGCGCTTCTTCGACTCTCCTGCGGCACAGCCACTCCCGGATGGTCATCCACGCCGAGGCATGTCCGTGGTCGCCGCCCTCAGTCAGTGGCTTGTCCACACCAACCGCCGGGGGAACGGGGCGTGGACCCAGCGATACGAGCGTGGCATTCCGGTCACCGACCTGGTTCCGATCGATGACGACGGCACCACGGGAACCACAGTTCATTTCATGCCAGACGGGCCGGTAAGGGCAGTCGAGCCTGCATCGGTGTCTGAGGTGAGCAGGCTGGTGCGGTGGCCGAGCTTGACCGTCGAGGTCATGGAAGAGACCAGCGGCTGAGCCCAGGCGCTGGTCTCCACCCTCCGGTCGAAGTCCGCCGGAAGTCCCCCAGCGGCTCGGCAGACGGCGAAAGGGCTTGCCGGACTTGCGTGGAAGAACCCACACTCAGCAGTCGGAACGGGGGAGGTTCGATGGAAGGCACGGGCGTAGCCCGCTTCGCCGGAGCATGCGCCGTCATCGGCGGGTCCGCGTGGACAGCGGCAAGCATCAACCACGCGTCACAGCCAAGAGGCTGCGTCGGCGACGAGTGTGTGGCCTGGCGTCGGCCTGCCGATCGGTGCCGTGCCACTGGTGGGAGCGAACGAGCAGACGGCGGCGGTCGCCGGAAGTAAAGGCGCGGTGATCCCGAGTCGAGTGCATTCGTGAAAGGTAGCCGCTACCGTCCGTGGGATGTCCAGGGTGTTGGTGACAGGGATGTCGGGTGCCGGTAAGTCCACGGTTCTCGACGAGCTGCGCCGCCGTGGCCTACACACAGTGGACACCGACTACGACGGCTGGGAGCTGCCGGACGGCACATGGGACGAGCCTCGCATGGAGCAGCTCCTCGGCCGCCACCGCGACGTGGTCGTGTCCGGAACCGTGGAGAACCAGGTGTGCTTCTACGACCGCTTCGAGCACATCGTCCTGCTCAGCGCTCCACTCGACGTGCTGATACAGCGAGTCACGGACCGGACCAACAATCCGTACGGCATGCTCCCGGCCGAGCGCGAGGAGATCGCCCAGTACGTCCAGACGGTCGAACCACTTCTGAGACGAGGGGCTACCGCTGAGCTGGACGGGCGACACCCGGTCGCCGATCTCGCCGATGCCATTGAGCGGCTGGTCTCGATGCCCTGATCCGGCTCCCGTCTGTGTCAAGACGCGGTCTGGAGAGCCGGTCACGCTGGGGGTCGGTAGACGTTCCTCGGAGGACGTTCCGCGTCCTGGCTGCGAGAATGTCGAGGTGAACACTGAACGCCACCCACGAACTGGTCCGGCCAAAGCCAGAAAGGGCTTCCTCCCCTGGGTCCTGCCCCCGATGGCGGCCCTGGCCCTGGTCCTCGGTTGGACGGCCATCCGAGAGGGCGGGCTCGGGCCGGAGGTCATTGTGGCGAGCGCACTGTTTGTTCTTCTGGCGATCGCTGTAGGCGTGTTCGGACGTCGGTATGAGGCCAAGCGCGCGGCGGCCGAAAGCAAGACCGGGCACTGACCTGCCGACGCGGCAAACGCCAGCTCATGCGAAGTCAGGACGTCTCGCTGAGCCTGACGGGCCGTGGTGTCGGATCAGATGCCGTATCCGCCAGGTTCATCGGTCATCACCCACTCGTGCGCGATCTTGCCGTCCTCGATCTTGAAGGCGACGACGGTCGAAACCGAACTCGTTTCACCCGCGTACCGGAACGTGCACGTGGCGTAGCCGTCCATATAGATGACGTCACTCGTCCGCTCCACCGCCATGTCTTCGAACCTCATGATGTAGCTGACGATTTGGGCGGCGCCGAACGCCTGCCTTCCGGTCTGCATATCCGTCAGCACGGCATCGTCGGCGAACGTTGCCTCCAGGTCGGCTGCGTTGTGGGCGTTCAAAGCAGCGGAGTTGTTCTCGACAAGGCTCACGACCCACTCGGGTGCGAGGCCACTAGGCTCCGTGCGTACGGCCTGGCTCGTCAGGAATCCGCAACCGAAGGCGACGAACACCAGCGCTACGAGAGCCGCGATCGCCCATCTCGGAACCGTGAGCGCCGGACGGGAAGGTCTGGTTGCTTCGAACGGTCTGAGCATCGGGAACTCCCTTCCTGCTTTGAGGACATCGCTCAGCACAGAGAACCGTCAGAGGCCAACGCCCCTATTCGAGACTCACCAGTCCCATGGTGGACCGACGTCCTGTCGCTCTCAGTCAGCGATGCCCGCGGCCCAGTGGCTTCGTCGTGCGAGGTAGGCGTCGAGCGACATCGCCAGCACCGGGGCGCCGGAGTCCTCTGCGAGAGTGCCTGACACGGATACCAGGGACCGGGCCGGGTCTCGGTGACGCACCTCCTCGATGACCATCCGTCCCACCAGCGTGGTGTCCGGCCTCATCGGCCTCACGAAGCGGACGTCACGTATGCCGCGCGCCGCGATGGTCGCACTACGGGCCCAGAAACCCACCACGGACAGACGCTGGAACACCGCCATCGTGTGGATGCCGCTGGCGATCAGACCGCCGAAGAGCCCACGGTCGGCCGCCTCCTCGTCGACGTGGAAGAGCTGCGGGTCCCACTGGGTGGCGAAGGCGACGATCTCCGCGGGCGAGACGGTGTGGGACCCGAGGTCGAACTCGTCGCCGGCGGTCAGGTCCTCGGCGTAGATGGTCGACTCGTTCCAGGCTTCAGGGTGCCGGCTGAGGTCCATGGTCGTCACCGTAGGTCACTCGCCAGGGCCGAGCAGGCGACGGTAGCTGCGCCGGCGACGTGGCTGGACCAGCGCGCTCAATGCCAGGGCCGTCTGCTTGGTGACGTAGTCGTCGAGGCCCAGGGTCCGCTCGAAGTACCAGTGCTTGAGCGCCCACCCGTGTGCCAGGAGAAGCAGGTTGTAGGAGACCAGCTCCACGTCGACGTCCACCAGGTCGCCTGCCTCGATGCCCTCCCGCAGCGCTGTGCGCAGGGGCTCGCTGGTCGCCACCTCGAGCTCCTTGATGCGCTCGCGTCCCGCGTCGCTCAGGCTCTTGCTCTCGCGGTAGGTGAGCACGGCAGCGTGCCGGTGCTCGTCGATGACCTCGCAGTAGGCCCGGAAGGCCGCAGCGAGCCGCTCGACCGGGTTCTCCCCGGCCGCCTCGATTGCCTCGGGCACCCTCGTTGCGAAGGCGTCCAGCACGTCCACGATCACAGCGAGGAGCAGGTCGTCCTTGCCGCCGAAGTAGCGGTAGATCAGCCCGACGCTGACACCGGCTTCCTCCGCCACCGCCTGCATCGACACGGCCTGCGAGCCGTCGCGCTCCATCAGTCTCGCCGCGGCGCCCAGCAGCTGCTCGCTCCGTCGCTGCGCGCGTGTGACGCGGGCGGCCTCGTGGGGGTCGGGCTCGGTGACTTCGGCAGCGGAACTCATGGGACCTCCGGGTGGCGCTTCACAGGGGCGGGTCGGGCGATGAACCAAGATTCATTTTATCCGAGGTTCGGGGGGTCAGGCCCCTTGACCCCTCCATGAAATGAATCTACATTCATCAATAGTGAACCGATGTTCATTTTCTGTCCAGTGTGGCCCAGTCGAGTCGAGAGGTGTCCCAGTGTCGGACTTCGAGGACATTCAGTACGTCGTTGAGGACTCAGCGGCGATCATCACGATCAACCGTCCGGAGCGCTACAACGCCTTCCGCGCGAAGACGGTCGAGGAGATGATCAAGGCCTTCCGCCTGGCGTGGGCCGACAAGCAGGTCCAGTCGGTGATCCTGACCGGAGCGGGGGACAAGGCCTTCTGCACCGGCGGCGACGTCAAGCAGCGCGCGGAGACCGGTGACTACGGGCCGAGCGAGAGCGGCATGTTCGAGATCGGCTACCTGCACAAGCTCATCCGGGACATCCCCAAGCCCGTCATCGCCGCGGTCAACGGCGTCGCTGTGGGCGGTGGGCACGTGCTCCACGTCCTCTGTGACGTCTCGCTCGCCAGTGAGACCGCCAGGTTCGGACAGGCGGGCCCCAAGGTGGGCTCGTTCGACGCAGGCTTCGGCTCGGCGTACCTCGCCCGGGTGGTGGGGGAGAAGAAGGCCCGAGAGATCTGGTTCTGGTGCCGGATGTACGACGCCAACGAGGCGCTCGCGATGAACCTCGTCAACAAGGTCGTCCCCGCCGACCAGCTGCTCAAGGAGGCCAAGGCGTGGGCGGCGGAGGTCGCGGAGAAGAGCCCCACCGCGATCCGGTTCCTCAAGCAGTCCTTCAACGCCGACACCGACCACCAGGCCGGTTTCAGCAACATGGCGATGACCGCGCTCGACATGTTCACCGCTTCGCCCGAAGGGCTGGAGGGCGCCGCCGCGTTCGCCGAGAAGCGCAAGCCCGACTTCAACAAGCACGTCAACTGGCACTGAGCCGTGGACTTCCGATTCGACAGCGACGAGGAGTCGTTCCGTCAGGAGCTGAGACGCTTCGCGACCAAGACGCTCGCGCCGCACTACCAGTCCGACGACAAGGCCGCGGAGTTCCGCCGCGAGCTCGCGCTGGACATGGCCGGCATGGGGCTGACCGGGCTCCGCATCCCCGAGGAGTACGGCGGGCAGGAGGCGACTGCTGTCATCGCCGGCCTCGCGGCGGAGGAGGTCGGTCGCGCCGACTTCAACGCGACCTACGTCATCATCAACACAGCACTGATCAGCGACATCATCGTCCGCAACGCGACCGAGGAGCAGAAGTCAGCATGGCTCCCCGGGATCGCGTCCGGCGAGGTGGTGCCGTGCATCTGCATCACCGAGCCCGGTCACGGGACAGACGCGGCGAGCCTCGAGCTCAGGGCCGTTCCCGACGGTGACGGGTGGCGGCTCCACGGCGAGAAGACGTCGATCACCCTCGGCATGGCCTCCGACCGCGGAGTCGTGCTCGCCCGCACCGGCGGCCCCGGAGCGCGAGGAGTCAGCGCGTTCTGGGTCGACCTCGACACCGAGTACGTCACCCGCCACCCCTTCGACGACCTGGGCAGCCGGGCCATCGGGCGCGCTTCTCTTCACTTCGATGGCACCCCGGTGACCCGGGCCGACCTCATCGGCAACGAGGGCGACGGCTTCGTCTCGGTGATGCAGGGCTTCGACTACTCCCGCGCGATCATCGGTCTGGCCTGCCTCGGTGCGGCCCAGGTGTCCCTCGAGGAGGCGTTCCAGTGGGCGCGTGACCGCGAGGCGTTCGGCCAGCCGATCGGGAAGTTCCAGGGCGTCTCCTTCCCGCTGGCGGAGTACGCCACGTACGTCCGCGGGGCTCGTCACATCTGCTACGAGGCGCTGTGGAAGAAGGACAACGACATCGAGCACTCAGCCGAGGCGGCGATGGCGAAGTTCTGGGCCCCGAAGCTGTCGACCGAGGTGATCCACCAGTGCCTCCTGACCTTCGGACACATGGGGTACTCGACCGAGAGCGCTCTCGGACAGCGGCTGCGCGACGTCATCGGCCTCGAGATCGGTGACGGGACGGCACAGGTGTCCAAGCTCGTCATCGCCCGCAACCTCCTCGGTCGAGCCTTCGCGCCGTGACCTCAGCAACTTCGAAAGGAACGACTATGGGAAAGCTCGACGACAAGATCGCGATCGTGACCGGTGCCGGTCAGGGCATCGGGAAGGCGATCGCCGAGAAGCTCGCCGCCGAGGGGGCGACCGTGGTCGTCACCGATGTCAACGAGGCGACGGCGAAGGAGACCGCCGACGCCATCGGCGGGGGAGCGGTCGGGATCCGCACCGACGTCACGTCGCGCGAGTCGGTCAACGCCATGGTGGAGCAGGTCAAGGGCCAGTTCGGGCGGATCGACGTACTCGTCAACAACGCCGGCTGGGACAAGGCCAGCCCGTTCGTCGACTCCGACCCCGCAGACTGGGACCGGGTCATGCAGATAAACCTGTACGGCGTCCTGAACACCTCGAAGGCCGTGCTGCCCGTCATGGCCGACCAGGGCCACGGCTCCGTCGTGAACCTCGCGTCGGATGCCGGCCGAGTGGGATCCTCGGGCGAGGCCGTCTACTCCGCTGCGAAGGGCGGCGTGATCGCCTTCACGAAGTCCACCGCGCGCGAGATGGCCCGGCACCAGGTCAACGCCAACTGCGTCTGCCCGGGCCCGACGGACACCGCGCTCTTCGCGTCGATGGGCGGCGACAACCCGAAGCTCCGCGAGGCGCTCACGAAGGCCATCCCGTTCCGCCGGCTGGCCCAGCCGAGCGACCTGGCGAACATGGTGGCGTTCTTCGCCTCCGACGAAGCCAACTTCATCACCGGCCAGACCGTCAGCGTCAGCGGCGGCCTCACGATGAGCTGAGAGAAGACCCCATGAGCTTCGAGACGATCGTGACCCCGGAACTGGTCGAGCAGTACACCACTCCCGGCCTGTGGGTGAACCGCACGATCACGGACTTCCTCGACGAGGTGGCCGAGCGTGCGCCTGACAGGCCGGCATTCGTCGACAGCCGCCGCGAGATCAGCTACGGCGAGCTCAAGCGGGAGGTCGACCACTGTGCGCTCGGCCTTCTCGAGCTGGGCGTCGAGCCGGGTGACGTCGTGTCGTTCCAGCTGCCGAACTGGATCGAGTGGGTCGTCGTCCACTACGCCGCCAGCCGGATCGGTGCGATCAGCAACCCGTTGATCCCGATCTACCGTCAGCGTGAGGTCGGCTTCATGGTCGGGCTCGCCAAGTCGAAGGTGATCGTGGTGCCGTCGGAGTTCCGGGGCTTCGACTACGTCGGGATGGTCGACGAGCTGCGGGGCGGGTGGCCGGCGCTCCAGCACGTGCTGGTCGTCGACGGCCGGGCCGGCCAGGGCACGCAGTCGTGGGAGGACTTCATGGCCACGCCGTGGGAGTCCCGGCGCGATCCAGCCTCCCTCGCGGCCCTGCGCCCGGACCCGAACGAGGTCACGCTCCTCATCTTCACCTCGGGGACGACCGGCGAGCCGAAGGGCGTGATGCACACGCACAACACCGTGGTGGCGGCCAACAACCCGCTCCCGGCCAGGCTGGGCATCACCGAGGACAGCGTGATCCACATGGCCTCGACGCTCGCGCACCTCACCGGGTTCCTGTACGGGGCGCGCCTGAACGTGCAGAACGGCGCTACGTGTGTCCTCCAGGACGTCTGGGACGCAGGCCGGTTCGTCGAGCTCGTCGAGAAGCACAGGATCAGCTACACCTCCGCAGCGACGCCGTTCCTGCACGACACCCTGAACGCACCGAACCTCGCCGACCACGACATGTCGTCGCTCGAACGGTTCTGCTGCATGGGCGCGCCGATCCCGCGCGTGCTCGTCCGTGAGGCGAAGCAGAAGCTCCCGGGCCTGGTGGTGCTCGGTGGCTGGGGCCAGAGCGAGAACGGCCTGGTCACGCTCGGCATCCCCGGTGATCCGGAGGAGAAGATCATCGACACCGACGGCTACCCGTGGCCGGGCATGCACATCCGCACCGTCGACTTCGAGGGCAAAGAGGTTCCGCCCGGGGAGGAGGGCCGCCTGCAGGTCTACGGCCCGACCCTCTTCGTCGGGTACGCCGAGCGGCTCGAGATGACCCGGACGAGCTTCGAAGGGCCCTGGTTCGACACGGGCGACCTGGCGAAGATCGATGCCGACGGCTACGTCAACATCTCCGGGCGCACCAAGGACGTGATCATCCGCGGTGGCGAGAACATCCCGGTGTCGTACGTCGAGAACGTGTTGTACGAGCACCCCAAGGTGGACTCGGTCGCGATCGTCGCGATCCCGGACCCACGGCTGCAGGAGCGCGCGTGTGCCTGCGTGATCCTCAAGCCCGGCGTCGACCTCAGCTTCGAGGAGATGCAGCAGTTCCTGAAGGAGAAGGGGGTCGCGAAGCAGTACTGGCCTGAGCGCCTGGAGCTGTTGCCCGAGTTCCCCAAGACGCCCAGCGGCAAGATTCGGAAGTTCGAGCTGCGCGACCACGTGAAGGGCGAGGTGTGACGAATGGACCTGTCACTCAACGACGACCAGAAGAACTTCAAGAAGCTCGCGCGCGACTTCCTCGACCACGAGGTCGTGCCCTACCGAACCGAGTGGGACCGTGCAGAGTCCGTCGACACGGCGATCATCCCGAAGCTCGGCGAGATCGGGTTCTTCGGCCTGACCATTCCCGAGGAGTACGGCGGTATCGGTGGCGACTACGTCACCTACTGCATCGGCATGGAGGAGCTCGGGCGGGCGGACTCCTCGGTGCGGGGCATCGTGTCGGTGTCCATGGGTCTGGTCGGCAAGGTGATCCTGTCCCACGGCACCGAGGAGCAGAAGCAGGAGTGGCTCCCCGGGATCGCGAGCGGGACCAAGCTCGGGTGTTTCGGCCTGACCGAGCCGGACACGGGCTCCGACGCAGGGAACCTCTCGAGCCGCGCTGTGCGTGACGGCGACGACTACGTGATCAACGGCTCCAAGATCTTCATCACCAACGGGACCTGGGCCGACGTGTGTCTCGTCTTCGCGAGGACCGGGGGACCAGGGCCCAAGGGCGTCTCGGCGTTCCTCGTACCGACGGACACGCCGGGGTTCGAGCGGATGGAGATCAAGGGCAAGCTCGGTCTTCGGGGCCAGGCCACTGCCGAGCTGTCGTTCGACGACGTGCGCGTCCCTGTGTCGGCCAGGCTCGGCGGGGAGGGCGAGGGATTCAAGATCGCGATGTACTCCCTGGACAAGGGACGGGTGTCCGTCGCTGCCGGCTGCGTCGGGATCATCCAGGGCTGCCTGGAGAGCGTCGTGTCGTACTCGAAGGAGCGCCAGCAGTTCGGGCGCCCGCTCGCCTCGTTCCAGCTGATCCAGGACATGATCGCCGACATCTCGGTCGACGCGGACGCCGCTCGACTCCTCACCTGGCGGGCGGCCGACCTGATCGAGCGCGGGGAACCCTTCGGGGTCGAGGCTTCCAAGGCGAAGCTGTTCGCGTCCGAGGCAGCCGTCCGGGCGGCCAACCTCGCTATCCAGGCCTTCGGCGGATACGGCTACGTCGACGAGTACCCGGTCCAGAAGTACATGCGCGACGCCCGCGTCATGACGTTGTACGAAGGCACCAGCCAGATCCAGAAGCTCCTCATCGGTCGCGCCGAGACCGGTGTCAGCGCGTTCCTCTGAGCCCCTGTTCGAAAGGCAGTCACATCATGGCCACTGCGACACCCCAGTCTCCGCTTGGTTTGTTCGGTACCGATGGGTTGGTCGGTGAGGAGGACCGGTCGATCCGGGACACCGTGCGCCGGTTCGTGGAGGACAAGATCAAGCCGGAGGTGGCGGACTGGTACGAGTCGGGGTCGTTGCCGGCGCGGGAGCTGGCCAAGGAGCTCGGGTCGCTGGGGGTGCTGGGGATGCATCTGGACGGCTACGGGTGTGCGGGGACCTCGGCGACCGCCTACGGGTTGGCGTGCATGGAGCTGGAGGCCGGTGACTCCGGGCTGCGGTCGCTGGTGAGTGTGCAGGGGTCGTTGGCGATGTTCGCGATCTGGCGGTGGGGCTCGGAGGAGCAGAAGACCGAGTGGCTGCCTGCGATGGCTGCGGGTGAGGCGATCGGGTGTTTCGGGTTGACCGAGCCGGACTTCGGCTCGAACCCGGCCGGGATGCGCACCCGCGCTCGCCGCGACGGCACCGGACCCGACGCGGACTGGGTGCTGGCCGGGAACAAGATGTGGATCACCAACGGGTCGATCGCCGACGTCGCGGTGGTCTGGGCCCGGGTCGAGGACCCTGCCGACCACGGGGACGGGAGGATCCGCGGGTTCGTCGTCCCGACCGACACGCCGGGGTTCTCCGCGCCGGAGATCAAGAGGAAGATGTCGCTGCGCGCGAGCGTGACCTCCGAGCTGGTCCTCGACCAGGTCCGGCTCCCCGCCTCGGCGGTGCTGCCCGAGGCCGCGGGTCTGTCCGGGCCGTTGTCGTGCCTGAACGAGGCCCGGTACGGGATCGTGTTCGGCGCCCTCGGCGCGGCCCGGGACTGCCTGGAGACCACGATCGGCTACGTCGGGGAGCGGGAGATCTTCGACAAGCCGCTCGCGGGCTACCAGCTGACCCAGGCCAAGCTCGCCGACATGACCCTCGAGCTCGGCAAGGGCATGCTGCTGGCCCTGCACCTGGGCGCCCTCAAGGACAAGGGTGTGCTGCGGCCCGAGCAGGTGTCGCTGGGCAAGCTGAACAACGTGCGCGAGGCGATCACGATCGCCCGGGAGTGCCGCACCCTGCTCGGCGCGGCCGGGATCACCCTGGAGTACCCGATCATGCGGCACGCCAACAACCTCGAGTCCGTGCTCACCTACGAAGGCACCAGCGAGGTCCACCAGCTCGTCATCGGCCAGGCCCTCACCGGCCACGGAGCCTTCCGCTAGGAGGGTGTCTGTGCAGGAACAACGCGCTGATCCAACGCGGTGAACGTGGCGGGTTCGCGCTGCAGTGATTGTTCGTCGCAGGGTCGGTGCCGCCGCAGGGCGGTTGCTCGCGATCGTCAGGGGGTGTGTTGCCAGTCGGTGAGGTCGAGGGGGTCGTCGGTCTGGTAGGTCTCGTGGGTGTCGCTGGTGTCGATGGTGCGGCCGGGCAGGGCGGGGGCGTCCGGCTCGGTGTGGTTCTTGCCGAGGGGGTGGGTGCCAGAGATCCAAGACACATGTTCGACCACCGACAGCTTCGGCAGAGCCCGATCGCAACGCCTCTCCGCCAAGGCCGCCGCTTCGGTGGGCCAGGGGGCGCCTCGACGAGCGAGCCGCCCTTCAGTACAGGACGCGCAGGAGGTTGAGGAGCGTCGGGACGGCGAAGGCGAGAAGGAGCAGCCAGGCCACGATCTTGTGTGAGCGCTTGCTCGGCTTGAGCGACCCGACGAGCGCGATCATCGCGCCCTCCTGGGTGTTCCGGTCGAGACCCATGCGGCGCGCGTCGACGGGGATGCCGCTCGGCGCGAGGAAGTCCTCGGGCATGACGAGCTCGACCGGCCCCTCGTCCCACGGGTCAGGGCCGACGTCCTCGGGGCGCTCGTCGTACTCCCACATGCTGACCACTGTAGGAGCGCAACTCTCCTCCGGGGCGGTTTCGGTGCCGCTCCCGTAGCATGGAGGCGCAGCAACCGTCCTACTGACTCACCCGTGGAGGTCGGCCGCCAGGCCACCGATGACAGAGACCAGCGCACCCCAGCACACGATCATCGTGCCCGCGAGCATCCCCATGGTGGCCCTTCTGGGTCCCGGCGACGAGCACCTCGCACTGATCGAGAAGGCTTTCAAGGCCGACGTCCACGTCCGCGGAAACCAGATCACTCTGCGGGGCGAGTCTGCCGAGGTGGCGCTCGCCGAGCGGCTCATGGACGAGCTCGTGACGATCATCCGCACCGGCCAGGGGATCACCACCGAGACCGTCGAGCGTGCGATCTCGATGTTGCGGGCGGAGACCAAGGAGCGTCCGGCAGACGTCCTGAGCCTCAACATCCTGAGCAACCGCGGCCGCACGATCCGTCCCAAGACTCTGAACCAGAAGCGGTACGTCGAGGCGATCGACAAGCACACGATCGTCTTCGGCATCGGCCCGGCCGGCACCGGCAAGACGTACCTCGCGATGGCCAAGGCCGTGCAGGCGTTGCAGTCCAAGAACGTCAACCGGATCATCCTGACCCGGCCCGCGGTCGAGGCGGGGGAGCGGCTCGGGTTCCTGCCGGGCACGCTCAGCGAGAAGATCGACCCCTACCTGCGTCCGCTGTACGACGCGCTCCACGACATGCTCGACCCCGAGACGATCCCCAAGCTTCTCGCGGCCGGCACGATCGAGGTCGCCCCTCTGGCGTACATGCGCGGCCGCACCCTGAACGACGCGTTCATCATCCTCGACGAGGCCCAGAACACCTCGCCGGAGCAGATGAAGATGTTTCTGACCCGACTCGGCTTCGGCTCGAAGATGGTCGTCACCGGCGACGTCACCCAGGTCGACCTGCCCGGTGGCACGAAGAGCGGCCTACGCGTCGTCGAGGACATCCTCACCGACATCGAGGACGTGCACTTCAACCGGCTCACCTCCCACGACGTGGTCCGGCACCGCCTGGTCGGGCACATCGTCGCCGCGTACGACGAGTTCGAGGCACGCCGTGACGCGAACCAGGACGACGCGGTGAGCGACGGACGTCGTCGCTCCGAGCGCCCGCGCAAGGGCCGCGCATGAGCATCGAGGTCCTCGACGAGTCAGGACGGTCCGTCGACGTCACCGAGCTGTCCCGCCTCGCCCGCTTCGCCATGGACCGGATGCGCGTCCACCCGCAGGCCGAGCTGTGCATCAAGCTCGTCGACGAGGCGACGATCGCCGAGCTCAACGAGCAGTGGATGGAGAAGACCGGCCCCACCGACGTACTCGCGTTCCCTATGGACGAGCTACGGCCGGGCCTGGTCGACGAGGAGCCCGAGGAGGGTGTCCTCGGCGACCTGGTGCTGTGTCCCTCGATCGCCGAGCGGCAGGCCGACGAGGCACGAGCCAAGGGGCAGGCCGGCTACAGCACCTCCGACGAGATCGACCTGCTGACGGTGCACGGCATCCTCCACCTGCTCGGCTACGACCACGCAGAGCCCGAGGAGCATCGCGAGATGTTCGGCCTCCAGGCTCGCCTGCTCGCCGAGTGGCAGGGTGCCCGCCGTGGCGAGACCCTGCCCGGCGACGAGGCGGACGCTTCGCCCCGGACGCCCGAGGAGGACGTCGAGCTGTGAATGCGGTCGACATCTGGCTGCTTGTCGTCGTCGCCTTGCTCGTCGTCGTCGCGGGTCTGTTCAGCAGCGCCGAGGCTGCGTTCTCGTCGTTCTCCAAGGTCCGCGCCGAGGAGATCGCCGCCGAGGGCAAGGCCGGCGCCAAACGCCTGGTGACTGTCGTCGAGGACCCCGCGCGCTACATGAACACCGCGCTCTTCCTGCGCCTTCTGTGCGAGATCGGTGCCATGGTGCTCGCGACGGTCGTCGTGACGGACCTGATCGTGACCCACGACCCGGTCGCCGAGCAGGTGGTCGGCCGCTGGTGGGCGGTGGCGGCCACGATCCTGGTGATGGTGGCGGTGTCGTTCGTGGTCATCGGTGTCGCTCCCCGCACCGTGGGTCGGCAGCACTCGGAGCGGGTCGCGCTGCTCTCCGCCGGACCGCTGATCGCCTTCACCAAGGTGTTCGGCCCACTGGCCCAGCTCCTGATCCTGGTCGGCAACGCGCTCACCCCGGGCCGCGGTTTCAGCGAGGGCCCGTTCGCCTCCGAGGCAGAGCTGCGTGAGCTCGTGGACCTCGCCGAGGCCAGCAGCGTCATCGAGTCCGGCGAGCGGGAGATGATCCACTCCGTCTTCGAGCTCGGCGACACGATCGTGCGCGAGGTGATGGTGCCGCGCACCGACGTGGTCTTCATCGAGCGGCAAAAGACCTTGCGGCAGGCGATGTCGCTGGCGTTGCGCAGCGGGTACTCCCGGATCCCGGTCATCGGCGACAGCCTCGACGACATCGTCGGCTTCGCCTACCTCAAGGACATCACCAAGCGGGTGTTCGACCGGCACGAGGCGGAGCAGACCGAGCGTGTCGAGTCGGTGATGCGCCCTGTGCTCTACGTCCCCGACTCCAAGCCGGTCGACGAGCTCCTGCGCGAGATGCAGGCCAAGCGCAAGCACGTCGCGGTCGTCGTCGACGAGTACGGCGGCACGGCGGGACTCGTCACCATCGAGGACGTCCTCGAGGAGATCGTCGGTGAGATCACCGACGAGTACGACGAGGCGCGGGTCGAGGTCGAGCGGCTGGCCAACGGCTCGACCCGGGTGAGCTCGCGCTACCCGGTCGACGACCTCGAAGAGCTGTGCGGCATCCCGGTCGAGGACGACGACGTCGACACCGTCGGAGGCCTGATGGCCAAGCACCTCGGCCGCGTCCCGATCCCCGGGTCGGTCGTGGAGGTCGAGGGTCTCCGCTTCGAGGCCGAGGCGCCCGCCGGACGGCGCAACCGGATCGGCACGGTGCTGATCGCCCACGTGGAGCCGGCGACCGAGCACGCCGACCCCGAGTCCTACTCAGACACCCAAGCCGGATGAGGATCTCCCGATGACCGAGCTCACCGACCCCGACGACAAGAAGCTCGTGACACTGGCCCGGTCCACCCGGGCGCGCACCGCCGCCGCGGAGGGCGCCTGCGTCCGCGACCTCGACGGCCGGACCTACGCAGGCGCGACGGTGGACCTCCCGTCGCTGCAGCTCTCGGCCGTGCAGGTCGCGGTCGCAATGGCGGTGACAAGTGGCGCGAAGGGGCTCGAGGCCGTCGCGGTGCTCGGCGAGAGAGCAGTCGTGGAGGAGGCCGACATGTCGGTCGTTCGTGACTTCGCGGGCGCCGGCGTCCCGGTGCATCTGGCCGCTCCCGACGGCACCCTGGTCTCCTCGCTGAGCTCCTGACGAGGACGCGCCGCGCCGCGCTCCTGACCTGGGCCCCACGTCTTCGGCTGGGCCGCCCGGCCGAGTCGTCGAGTTTCGTGGCGCCGCTCCGGGCCGGTCGATAAGTTGGCGTTGTGGCCGAGGTCGTGGGTTGGGACGCGCACGGGGCTGCCGTGCGTCGACTTCAGGCGTCCTACGAGGCCATTCCCGCCGGAGCGCCGGTGCGGCTCGCCAAGCGCACGTCCAACCTCTTCCGGCCACGCTCCGCGGTGTCGACTCCCGGGCTGGACGTCTCCGGGCTCGACGGCGTGGTGGCGGTCGACCCGGTCGCACGGACGGCCGACGTGCAGGGCATGTGCACCTACGAGGACCTCGTCGACGTCACGCTCTCCCACGGCATGATCCCGCTCGTCGTACCCCAGCTGCGCACCATCACCCTGGGCGGCGCCGTCACGGGCCTGGGCATCGAGGCCACGTCGTTCCGCAACGGACTGCCGCACGAGTCCGTGCTCGAGCTGGACGTGCTGACCGGGGACGGCGACGTGGTCACAGCGACCCCTGACGGGCCGGCCGCAGACCTGTTCGCCACCTTCCCCAACTCCTACGGCAGCCTCGGCTACGCCACGAGGATCCGGATCGAGCTCGAGCCGGCGCCGGGCTACGTCGACCTCCGGCATGTCCGCCTCCGCGACCTCGACGAGGCCCCCAAGATCATCGAGGCGATCGTCGCCGAGCAGGCCTGGCAGGGCCGCCGCGTCGACGCTCTCGACGGGGTGGTCTTCGAGCCCGACGAGGCCTACCTGACGCTCGCCACCTGGCGCGAGGCGCCACCCGACGAGGGGACGAGCGACTACGCCGGTCAGCAGGTCTACTACCGCTCCCTGCAGCGGCGTGAGACCGACGTGCTCACCATGCACGACTACCTCTGGCGATGGGACACCGACTGGTTCTGGTGCTCGCGCGCCTTCGGGGCCCAGCATCCGCTGGTCCGCCGGGTGTGGCCTCGACGGCTGCGTCGCAGCGACGTCTACCACCGGCTCGTGGGGCTGGAGAACCGGTACGGCGTGATGGCCCGGCTCGACGCGCGCCGTGGGCTCCCTGCCCGCGAGAGGGTGATCCAGGACGTCGAGATCCCGGTCGAGCAGACCCCCGAGTTCCTTGGCTGGTTCGACGAGCACGTCGGGATGAGGCCGGTGTGGCTGTGCCCGCTGCGACTGCGCGAGCCGTCGGGACCCGGAAGCGCGCGCCGCTGGCCGTCGTACCCCCTCGAGCCCGGCACCACCTACGTCAACGTCGGCTTCTGGGGCACGGTGCCGATCGCGCCCGGAGCCGCCGACGGCGACCTGAACCGCGCGATCGAGGCCCGAGTGACCGAGCTGGGCGGCCACAAGTCGCTCTACTCCGACGCCTACTACGACCGCGAGACCTTCGACAGGCTGTACGACGGAGCGAACCTGCTCCGCGTCAAGGCGCACTACGATCAGGAGAACCGGCTCACGGGGCTCTACGAGAAGGCAGTGAGGCGACGATGACGACGACCTACGCGACCATGACCATCGGCGAGGTCATCTCCCGGCTGATGCCGGACGGGGTGCCGTTCCTGTTCACGGCCTACGACGGCAGCACCGCCGGCCCACCCGAGTCGCCGATCGCCTTGCACCTGCGCAACGAACGCGGGCTGTCGTACCTCCTCACCGCGCCCGGCGACCTGGGCATGGCCAGGGCGTACGTCGCCGGGGACCTCGTCATCGAGGGGGCCCACCCGGGCGATCCCTACGACGCGATGGTGCTCCTGACGAGCAACCTGCGGTTCAAGATCCCGCCTCCGCCGGAGCTGGTCCGGATCGTGCGTGGCCTCGGCGTGAGCCACCTCAAGCCACCGCCGCCGCCGCCCGAGGAGCACCTGCCACGCTGGCGCCGCCTGATGGAGGGCATGCGCCACTCTCGCGAGCGTGACGCGATGGCGATCCACCACCACTACGACGTCTCCAACCGCTTCTACGAGCTCGTACTCGGCCCGTCGATGACCTACACGTGCGCCGTCTTCCCTGACGAGGACGCCTCGCTCGAGGACGCGCAGGCGGAGAAGTACGACCTCGTGTGCCGCAAGCTGGGCCTGCGGCCGGGGCACCGCCTCCTCGACATCGGCAGCGGCTGGGGCGGCATGGTCCGCCACGCCGCCCGGGAGTACGGCGTCGCCGCCCTCGGTGTGACGCTCTCGCGCAACCAGGCCGCGTGGGCGCAAGCGGCGATCGAGCGGGAGGGCCTTTCGGGCTGCGCCGAGGTGCGCTACGGCGACTACCGCGACATCACGGAGGGCGGCTTCGACGCGGTCAGCTCGATCGGCTTGACCGAGCACGTCGGAGTGCGCAACTACCGGTCCTACTTCGAGTTCATCCGCTCCCGGCTCCGTCCGGGTGGACGGTTGCTGAACCACTGCATCACCCGCCCTCACAACGACGCACGCGCCGAGACCGGGGCGTTCATCGACAGGTACGTCTTCCCCGACGGCGAGCTCACCGGGTCGGGCCGGATCATCACCGAGATGCAGGACGCCGGGCTCGAGGTGCGCCACGAGGAGAACCTGCGTGAGCACTACGCGCTGACGCTCTCGGGCTGGTGCCGCAACCTCGCGGCCAACTGGGACGAGTGCGTCACGGAGGCCGGCCTCGGCACCGCGAAGGTATGGGGCCTCTACATGGCCGGATCGCGGCTCGGGTTCGAGCGCAACGAGATCCAGCTGCACCAGGTGCTCGCCTCGCGCACCGACGAGCGCGGCAACTCCGGGTTCCCGTTGCGACCTACGTGGCTCAGCTGACCGAGGATACCCAGGTCCCGCGGGCTCGTACGGCGCACCCGTTCGCCTCGGCACTGCTCGTGCTGGCGGGTGCGGCGTTGTTCGGGACGGTCGGCACCGCTCAGGCACTCGGACCCGACGTGCCCGCTTCCTCGCTGGCGGCGTCCCGGATGCTGCTCACCGCGGTCGCCTTCACGCTCCTGGCGATGGCTGTCGGGAGGGTGAACGGCGTACTCACCGCCGTCCGGCAGGCCCCGACCTGGCTGGCCGGCCTGGGTCAGGCGTCGTTCAACCTGTGCTTCCTCGCGGCCATGAAGGAGACGGGTGTGGCGGTCGGGACGCTGGTCGCGATCGGCGCCACCCCTGTCATCACAGGGCTGGTCACCCGACACGTCACACGGCTGTGGGTGGTCGCGACGGTGGTCGCCGTCGGTGGCCTCACGCTGCTCGTGGCCGGCCAGCAGGCGGGGCCGGTCGCCGCCTCCCCGTCGGGTGTGCTCCTGGCGCTCGGTGCAGCAGCGAGCTATGCGACGTACATCGTGGCCGGCAACGCCGCGGAGGCACGGGGCCTGGAGACGCAGTCCTTCCTGGCCGCGGCCTTCTCGGTGTCGGCGTTGTGCACCCTCCCGTGGCTGGTCCTCGGCGACCTCGCCTGGGTGGCCACCCCCGGCGGAGGAGTCCTGCTGGGTTACCTCGTCCTGGTGCCGACGATCCTCGCCTACAGCCTGTTCAACCGGGGCTTGCGGGGCGTCCGGTCCAGCACCGCGTCGACCCTCGCTCTGGTGGAGCCGGTGGTCGCCGCGACGCTGGCCTACCTGGTGCTGGGTGAACGCCTCGGCGCCCTCGGTCTCGTGGGCAGTGGGATGATCCTTCTCGGCCTGCTGCTGATCGTGCGCAGCTCGGCGGTCACCGGAGAGCCGACGCCTCCCGACGTGTCGGTGCGCCCGCTGGGATGACTGTCCGAAAAGTCCTCGAACGGGCGTAACCTCCCGATGTGCCCGGGCGATTACCCCTCTGTCAGCGCAACCAAGCAGATGGAGAGACCTATGACTACGCCATCCAGCTCGTTCTTCGCCAAGATCCGCGGCGGACGCGCCTCGTTCCGTGTGGCGGCCGCAGCGAGTGCGCTCGTGACGGCCGCAGCCATCGCCGGTGTCGCCGTGGCTGACACCGGAGACGACGCCGCGTCCGCCGAGGTGACTCCCGCCGGCGACACGCTCGACCACTCGGACGCGACCGAGGTCGACGACGCCGACGCGCCCGACAGCTCTGACGAGGCCGACTCAGCTGACGATGACGCCGACAAGGCCGACCACGCGGCCGAGGGCGACTCCGACGCGGACGACGACGGCAGTGACGACGGCGCTGCAGGCAGCCACCAGGTCGGCGTCGACCATCGCGCACCCCAGGCCACGGTGCACGCTCGCGACACCGAGGCGCTGGCTCAGGCAAGCACGAGTGGGGACGACGACAGCGACGATGCCGCCGAGGCGGACGAGCACGGCGACGACGACGCGGACGAGGCCGACGAGGCCGACGAGGCCGACGAGCCGGACCACGAGTCGGACGAGGCCGATGACGACCACGGTGACCACGAGGACGCCGAGGATGCCGGCGACAGCGACCACCACTCGGACTCCGAGATCGAGGAGGACCACCGCTCCGACGACTGACCGGAGAGGTAGAAAAGCAGCGATGAGGTCGGCAGCGGTCCGACTCGGCGACGGCGGTCGCCGGACCAGAGGCACCTGAAGGGGGAGTGATCGATGGCGGGTCTTGACGACACCGCCGTCGACGCTGCCGGACCGAGCGCCACCGCTGACGTCGAGTCGGTCTACCGACAGCTGGCGCCGCAGGTTCTCGGATACCTACGCGCCCGCGGTGCGGAGGATCCCGAGGGCCTCACCGACGAGGTGTTCTTGTCGGTGATTCCCCGGCTGGCCGACGTCAGCGGTGGTGAGTCCGGACTGCGCACGCTGGTCTTCTCGATCGCCCACGCCAGGATGGTCGACGAGCATCGGCGCCGCGCCAGGCGTCCGGTCCACACAGAGTACGAGCCGGATCTCGACCCGCGACTGGAGGAGTCGGCGGAGAACGCCGCTCTGGAGCGGGTGGCCAGCACCAGGGTCGACCAGCTGCTCGCCGAGCTGGGGGAGGACCAGCGAGCGGTGATCCTGCTGCGGGTCATCGCCGACCTGTCCTTGGAGCAGACGGCCGACGTGGTCGGTAGGTCGGTGGGGGCGGTCAAGCAGCTTCAACGTCGCGGCCTGCTGAGGCTGCGGGAACTGATGAGGGGAGAGGGGGGACGATGACAGAGGCGAATCTGCGGCTGAGCGCGCTGCTCGAGGAGTCTGGCGTGCCTGCGTCCGACACCGATGGGCTGGTCGACCTGCTGGCCGGTCTCGAAGCGCGCTACGTGGACGGGTCCGTGCCCGAGCCGGGACCGCGGCTCGCGGCGGTGCTGAGCGCGGGACTGCCCGCCGCCGCCCCGGTGGCTCGGTCGTCGTACGGCCGGCGCCGCCGTGTGGTCGCCGCGGGTGCGGTGGCGCTGAGCGCGGTCGTGACCACGGGCGTCGCGGCCGCAGCCAACGAGCTGCCGGCCTCCGCGCAGCAGTGGGCGGCCGAGTTCTCCGAGAGGTACCTGCCCTTCGACCTGCCGGCCCCTCACGGTGCTTCGGCCGAGCGAGGCCGGCAGAGGCCCGCCGACAGCGGCGGTGGGCGAGACGAGGACCCGGGCCCGGACCAAGGGCTGGACGACGAACGTTTCGACGGCACATCCGCTCCGAACGGGGGCCCCGCCACGTCGCGCGTCGACCCTGGGCGTGATGAGAGGCGAGAGGTTGGCGACCACGACGACGCCGACGTCCGTGAGGACGGGGCCGAGGGCGACCACGAGGAGGAGGACGGGGTGGTTCGCCGCGACACGACGACCACGAGCGACCTGTCCGAGGACACCGACGATGCGAGCCCCAGCGACTCCGAGCGGACAGGCGAGGACCCAGAGGCTGACCATGAAGCCTCCGACGAGCCGGAGGACCGCGAGGACACCGCGACAGAGGACACCGAGACCGAGGGCAGCCGTGACCGGTGACAGCCGCACCCGGTGACGGGTGCGAGAATCGGCCGGTGCCTGACAACTCGTCGTCCCAGCCCTTCCGCAGCGGCTTCGCATCGTTCGTGGGCCGGCCCAATGCCGGCAAGTCCACGCTGACCAACGCTCTCGTCGGCACGAAGGTGGCGATCACCTCGTCGAGGCCGCAGACCACGCGCACCGTCGTCCGCGGCATCGTGCACCGGCCTGATGCCCAGCTCATCCTGGTCGACACTCCCGGTCTGCATCGTCCGCGGACGTTGCTCGGCGAGCGCCTCAACGACCTGGTGAAGACGACTTGGGCCGAGGTCGACGTCGTCGCGGTCTGCTTCCCCGCGAACGAGAAGATCGGTCCCGGTGACCGGTTCATCGTCAACGAGCTGGCCAAGGTACGTCGGACGACGAAGGTCGCCGTGGCTACGAAGACCGATCTCGCCACGCCTGAGCAGCTGGGGGAGCACCTGCTCGCCATCGCGCGCCTTGGCGAGGAGACCGGCACCGACTGGGCGGAGATCGTGCCTGTCTCGGCGGTCCGGGGTGACCAGGTGTCCCTGCTGGCCGACCTTCTCGCCGCCCGGCTTCCCGAGGGCCCGCCGCTGTACCCCGACGGCGAGCTCACCGACTCGCCCGAGGAGGCGATCGTCGCGGAGCTGATCCGTGAGGCCGCGCTGGAGGGGGTGCGCGACGAGCTTCCGCACTCCATTGCCGTGGTGGTCGAGGAGATGGGTCTGCGTGAGGACCGTCCCGAGGACAAGCCGCTGCTCGACATCCACGCCAACCTCTTCGTCGAGCGTGCGTCCCAGAAGGGGATCGTGATCGGTCACAAGGGCAGCCGACTGCGCGAGGTCGGCACCGCGGCCCGGAAGCAGATCGAGGCGATGCTCGGCACACCGGTGTACCTCGACTTGCACGTGAAGATCGCCAAGGACTGGCAGCGTGACCCCAAGCAGCTTCGCCGTCTCGGGTTCTGACGCGCCCCAGTCAGCGCGGAGGGGTCACTCGGGCGCCCAGCAGTAGCCGAAGTGCTGACCGGCCTGCCACTGTTCCTGCGTGGGCCACTCCCAGCCGTAGCTGAACCGCTCCGGCGAGCCACTGGCCCGGCTGACCTGGTCGCGACAGTCGCTCTCCCCGGCACTGCGCACCGCCTCGACACCCGGGTAGGCATCGCCGCTGATGGAGATCGTGCTGAGCGCCTTCCAGGCGTGCCGGCGAGAGCAGATGACGCGCTCGAACCCTTGCGCCCCGGGCGCCGCGGTTCCACACAGTCCGACCTCGTCGAGCCCGCCCGACCGGTCGAGGATGTGATGCAGTCGGCTCGGCAGCGAAGCCAGGGTCCCCGCTCGGTCCAGGGCCACCGCGTCGCAGCGGAACCATGAGGCGCCCTTGTCGGACTGCTCGATGGTAGGGCTGAACCAGACAGGCTTGATCCGGCTGAGCTCACGCGCGCTTGCCGAGCCCCCGACGTAGGAGTCGAGATGCCGTGGGCAGGACTCGCTGATCTGCCGCTGCGCAAGCCGTGAGTCCACAGCGAGGAGATGCCCGTCGACGACGGTGTCGAGCCGTCCGACGTAGTAGGTCTGGGTCGTGTGGCGCTTCTTGCAGGAGACGGCAGGTTTGCCGCTCGTGGGTGCTGTGGCTTCGTCGAAGTCCAGGGCGTAGCACTGGCCGACACGAGGAGGAGCAGGCGCGCGCTCGGCAGGGGACCCGGCCGTCGTACCCGGACCCGTCCTCGGCGCCGAGGCCTTCGGATTCGCGACGGTCGGTGAAGCAGGGGCAGGCTCAGGCCCCGCGCTCTTGTCTTCCTCGACGAGGCTGCAGGCGGTCAGGGCCAGCGCCGCGGTGGTCGCCGCGACCGCCGTGCGCCAGGCGCGCGATCGGCGGCGGCTCACTTCTCGGTCCGAGCCCAGCAGATAGACCTGCGGTTACCAGCCTTCCACTCGGCTTGGCGGAAGTAGGTGTAACCGAACTTGTAGTCGACCGGGTAGTTCATCCATGCGCCCACCGAGTCCGAGCAGTAGTCGCGGGTGCGTACCTCCACCAGCCGGTTGCCCGGGTACGGATCGTCCTCGCGTCCGACCTTGATCGTCGTGACCGCGCGCCACGTGTGCTTCTCCGAGCACGGCACCTTGTCGGAGCCGGCCACGGTGTCGCCGTCGGCGCACGTCATCCACTCGTCGTTCGAGCGGCCGAGCAGCAGGCCCTTGGCGGTCTTGGGCAGCACGCGCAGCTCCTTGGACTGCTCCGTGCCGCCGACGACGTCACAGCGGTACCACCGGGCACCCTTCTTCCAGGCGGCCTCGGAGGGCCTGAACCACGCCCACGTGAGCAGCGACCGCATGACGAGGCTCTCGTCGCCGCCGAGGAAGGTCTGGAACTTCTCGGAACATGTGTCGTAGATGAAGGCGCCGAGGTCCGGGTCCTTGACGTCGGTGACCTTCGCCAGCGCCTTCGGGAACGTGCCCACGACGAAAGTCTCTGCGGTGTGTTCACCGCCGCAGTCGACCACGCTGGTGGCGTTCGTGGGCCTGGCAATGTCGCCGGGCACCAGCTTCCGGCAGGCACCGAGCTTCGGCGTCTCGATGGAGTCGGGGTTCTCCTGGGGGCTGCCGCTGCTCTGGCCACATCCGGTCAGTGCCAGCAGGAGAGCGGCTGCGGGTGCGGCCAGGCGGGAGAGCACGGCGATGTCCTCGTCTTGCGGTCAGGGGTGAGTGCGCTGAGATGGTACCCCCGAGCTCGAATGGTCAAGCCTGCTGCGGCTCCCCGACCTCGGGCGGCAGATCCGGCCATGATCGGCCCGAGATGCTTCAGCCCCCATGTTCTTTGCGTCCATCAGAGGGGTCTCTCGGCCTATTGCCGTGCATCTCGACCCCGCGCACGCTGGAGCTACGAGGCCGGGATCGACCAGGCTGCAACCGCAGGCGAGGACGTCTGATGACCTACTTCACCTTCGAGCGCCACGGCCTCGGCCGCGGCCAGGACACGTTCGACGGCGACATCCCCGTCGGCCAGGTCTTCGTGCACAAGCCGTGGCGGGAGCGGCTGACACTGAACGACCGCCCACCCCTCTACCTGGCCAAGCTGCCGTCCGGTGACTGGCTGCCGGGCGCCTACCTGACCCGTCACGATGCGGCGGAGGCGCTGCGGGCGCACAGCCGGGATCAGGAGCCCGACGAGGACGCCGGCGACGTCCAGCGGGACGTCCCCGCCTAGAGGCCCGGTCGCCGGGATCGCGGGTCGCTTCGTGGTTCCACACCGAGGATCCTGTCGACCTCGTCCTGGGTCAGGTGCCCTTCCGCGTCCTGAGCGGCTGTTATCAGCTGCGCGGTGAGCTCGCCTTCCCCGCGCAGTCGTCCGGTGTGCGTCGATGCATCGGGGAAGTTCCCTTCAGCCATGTCCGTACCTCCCGCCGAGTCGGTTCTTCACGTCGATCCCGAACACCGTCCCTGGGTCCGGGGGTGCGGCTCGCGTCTGGTACCCCTCGAACGACGGTGCATTCATGCCCGTCGGCAGTGGGTGGCACAGATTTCAGGTGCTGAGGTGTCCGGTTGTCCGAGCGTCAGGCGTCGGGCATCAGCAGGGCCGCGAGCGTGCCGCCGAGCTCGTAGGCAGCAGCCAGGTCGGCCTGCTCCACGTCCCCCATCACCTCGAGGATGTCGGCGGCCTGACGCCACTTGAGCGCGCCCACGATGGACAACACCGAGTTCACCGCCCCGGTCGTGTCGTACCTGCCGTGGACGTACAGGCCGAACGGGCGGCCCGTCGTACGTCCCGCTGCCTCGTCGGCCGCCCCGGTGCTGGAGAGAGACCCGCCGACCTGCAGGAACGTGCTGTCGAAGAAGTGCTTGAGCGCGCCCGACATGTAGCCGAAGTTCGCGGTCGTCCCGAGAAGGTAGCCGTCCGCCTCCAGAACCTCGGCCGCGGTGGCTTCGAGCGCTGGGCGTACGACGACGTCGACCCCCTCGATGGCGTCATCACGGGCGCCCTCGAGCACCGCCTCGGTGAGCGACCGGACCGCCGCAGTGGGGGAGTGGTGTACGAGGAGCAACGTGGACATCAGCGCCACCGTACCTGCCGACTTCGACCCGTCTGGCCCGGTCTGTTCATTCCTGGTGTCGAAGTGGTCGATTCGGACTAGGCTGCGGCCACTCGCGGTGACGGGGCCCACGGCGGCCCATGGACATGAAAGGCCCCGCGTTGCTGTTCCTCACCATCGGCGTCATCGGGCTGGTCGCGCTCGCTGCGTCCGCACTCTTCGACGACATCCTCGACGGCGTCTTCGGACTCGACATCCCGTTCCTGTCAGGTCACGCCATTGCCGCGGCGGCAGCGATGTTCGGGTTCGTCGCCTACCTGGCCGACAACGCCGGCTGGGGCACCGCCGCAACGCTCGGCACCTCGGCAGCGGTCGGGATCCTCGTCGGCGGCATGCTCGGCCAGGTCGTCCGGGTCCTCCAGCGGGACAACACGGATGAGACTCCGTCGTCGAGCACCATCGTCGGCACCCTGGGCTACGTCACAGCAGCGATCACACCCGGGCAGTACGGCCAGGTCGCCCTGACGCTGTCTGGTCACCCGATGAGGTACTCCGCACTTGCGGACCAGCCCATCGCGGCGGGCACGCCGGTCGAGGTGGCTGCCTCCCTGTCGTCCACCGCCGTCCGGGTCGTCCCAGCCGTCGACTGAGCCGTAACCCCGCCCAGCAGCTACCAACCAAACCACTCGCAGAAGGAACCACCGTGACTGTCTCAACTCTCATAGCCGTCGGCGGCATCGTCGCGGTCGTCCTGCTCCTCATGGCCTTCGTCGCCAGCCGCTACAAGGTCGCCGGGCCCAACCAGGCGTTCCTGATCACGGGGCGCAAGGGCAAGAGCGCCTCCGACACCAGCGGCCAGAAGGTCGTCCTGGGTGGCGGTGTCTTCGTGATGCCCGTCATCCAGCAGCGCAGTGTCGTGGACCTGTCGTCGAGCCAGATCGGCCTCAAGGTCGAGAAGGCGCCGTCCAACCAGGGCATCAGCCTGAACGTGCAGGCCGTCGCCGTGGTGAAGGTGGGCGGCACCGAGGACATGATCCGCGCAGCGGCGCAGCGGTTCCAGAACCAGCAGCAGCTGATCAGCAACTTCACCACCGAGGTCCTCGAGGGTGAGCTGCGCTCCATCGTCGGCACGTTGACCGTCGAGCAGATCATCCAGGACCGCGCCTCCTTCGCCGCCAAGGTGGCTGAGGCGACCGAGGCGTCGCTGAGCGTGCAGGGCCTGGTGCTCGACAGCTTCTCCATCAAGGACGTCGCGGACGCCGACGGCACCTACTTGCGTGACCTCGGTCGTCCCGATGCCGCGCGCATCAAGCAGGCCGCTGACATCGCCGAGGCCGAGGCTCGCCTCAAGAGCGAGGAGAAGCGCATCGCCACCGAGGAGCAGATCGCGATCGCCAACCGCGCACTGGAACTGAAGAAGGCCGAGATCAAGGCCGAGACCGACGCCGCCTCCGCGCAGGCGCAGGCCGCGGGTCCGCTCGCGAAGGCCGCCCGGGACCAGGAGGTGCTGTCCGAGCAGGAGAAGGTCGCCGCACGTCAGGCCACCTTGACCGAACGGCAGCTCGAGATCGACGTACGCAAGCCGGCCGACGCAGAGCGGTACCGGGTCGAGCAGGCGGCGATCGCTGCGCAGAACGCCAAGGTCTCCGATGCCGAGGCGGAGAAGTCGGCGCGAATCGCACGCGCGGAGGCCGCGGCGATCGAGGCGACCAAGAGCGGTCAGGCCGAGCGTGACGCCCGCATCGCGCGCGCCGAGGCGGCCGCCGTCGAGGGTGCCAAGACCGGTGAGGCGGAGAAGGCCCGACGTGAGGCGATCGCCGACGCGGTCCGCGTCGAGGGTGAGGCCGAGGCGGCCGCGATCGCAGCGAAGGGCTCCGCGGAGGCAGCGGCGCTCGAGGCGAAGGCCGAAGCCTACGCAAGGTTCAACGAGGCCGCCGTCTTGGAGATGGTCGTCAAGGTCCTCCCCGAGGTGGCTCGTGAGCTGGCTGCTCCCATGGGCAACATCGACAAGCTCACGGTGGTCTCCACCGACGGTGCGTCGCAGCTTCCGAAGCAGCTCGTCGGCAACCTGTCCCAGGTCATCGACATGGTCTCCGCCACGACGGGGCTCGACGTGGCGAAACTGATGGCCGGCCGCTCTGACGGCGCCAACGAGGTCCCCTCCGCCAACGGGGTGGCAGCCAACGGGACGGCGCCCGAGGCGTAGAGACTGCTACGGGACCATCCACACCCGCCACATCGCCGCGGGATCCGACAGCGGGTCACCGTGGACGAGCAGGAAGTCGGCGGGACCGCCTTCGCGGATGACTCCCGCGTCCGCCTCGCCGAGCAGCGTCCCGCCGTTGCGGGTCGCCGCGGCCAGGGCCTGCCATGGCTCGAGCCCCGCAGCGACGAGGCACTCGATCTCCCAGGCCATGTGGTTCGCCCGCAACGAGCCGCCGCCGAAGTCGGTGCCGGCAGCGATCAGGACGCCGGCGCGAGCGGCGAGCCGCACGCTCTCGTGGGCCCACTCACGCCGTGCGGCGACCTGCGCCCGGCCGGCGGGCTCGGCGAAGCGGGGGAGCGTTGTCGTACGCGCGAACGATCGCCACGACTCCAGCACGGCCAGGGTCGACACCATCGCAACGTTGTTCGCGGCCATCGCCCGGGCGACGTCGGCGTCGAGCTGGAAGCCGTGCTCCAGTGAGTCGACTCCCGCCTCGGCGCCGACACGTCCGCCGGGCAGCAATCCCGAGTGGGCGGTGACCCGGGCACCGCGCTGGTGCACGGCGTCGACCACGGCGCGCACCTCGTCGACGGTGAACGGAGCGGTCTCCTTGTCCGGGCCGTCGAGGTAGAGCTTCACGAAGTCGGCGCCGTCATCGAGCTGCCGCATCGCTGCGGCCAAGAGACCGTCGCCGTCTTCGACCTCGACTCCGAGCCCTGACGGCAGGGCACCGGGCCGGTTGATCCAAGAACCGGCCGCGCGCACGTAGGGGTACTCACGCCGCCCTGCCCATCGATCGCGGACACCGAGGGCCAGGGCTCGAGACCGCCCGTCGACAGGGTCGGTCTTCATCGGGGACCCGACGTCACGCGCCCAGCGGACGCCGGAGGCCCTCTGCAACCGAGCGTTGTGCTCGGCGACCTCGAGCAGCCGATCCGCCGGGTCGAACCCTCGGTCGACCCAATGCGCGCCGCCCGGGAGGGTCAGGTGGCTGTGGCTGTCGACGAGGCCGGGGACGATCGTGCAGCCGGAGGCGTCCACCACGTCGACATCGGGGCCGGGGTCGGGCTCGTCGTCGGCCGGCTGGATCCATTCGATCCGGTGGTCGTCGACGAGGAGGCTCACTCCGAGGCGCAGGTCCGGGCCGGTGCCATCGGCAAGGGCCGCGTCACGGTAGAGAGTGCGTGGCATGCGCGTCACTATGGCACGACGGAGCCGCCAGGCGCGCTATGTCAGGAAGGGCGTGGTGGTCGGAGCGATCGTGGTGCTGTCGACCGGAGCGGGGTGAACCGTCTCGAGGTGGCTGAACGCGATGGCTTGTTCGCCGTCGACGCTCGCGGGCTGTCCAGGCGCGGCCGAGTCCTTGCGGGTGGTGGTCATCTGGTTCCTCGAGATCGATGGGAGGGTGCGTCCCCTGGGTGTCAGTACCGACGTGATGCCTGGTACCTCCGAGCCGGGACCAGTATGCGCGTCGTGGGCTGGCCAGACCCCCAAGACTCGCCAACTGACCAGCCGGCGACCTGCGGCCGCACACCACACAGGCAGTCAGGGCACCACGGGCGACTCGGAGGTGCTTCGCGTGGCGTTCGCCGTCGACGTCGAGGTCGAGGTCGACCGCTGGGCGGGGATCGCTTCGTCGACGCTCTCGGCCGATCCCCCTGACGCGGCCGCCTGCTCGCGGGCCAGGAACTGCCCGAGCTCTCCGATGGTGCTCATCAGCGGTGACGGGAACACGACGGTGGTGTTCTTGTCGACGCCGAGCTCGACCAGGGTCTGCAGGTTGCGCAGCTGCAACGCGAGCGGGTGAGCCATCATGATGTCCGAGGCATCGCCCAGCTTGGCCGCCGCGAGGTGCTCGCCCTCAGCGTTGATGATCTTGGCGCGCTTCTCCCGCTCCGCCTCCGCCTGACGGGCCATGGCTCGCTTCATGCTCTCGGGGAGCTGGATGTCCTTCAGCTCGACCAGGGTCACGTCGATGCCCCAGTCCGTGGTGGTGCGATCGAGGATGAGGCGGATGTCCTCGTTGATCCGGTCGGTCTTCGCGAGGATGTCGTCCAGGCTGTGCTGTCCCACCACGTTGCGGAGCGTGGTCTGGGCGATCTGGTTGATCGCGGCTTGGACGTTCTCGATGGCGATCACGGACTTCACCGCATCCACGACCCGGTAGTACGCGACGGCCGCTACGTCCACACTCACGTTGTCCTTGGTGATGATGCCCTGGGACTGGATCGGCATGGTGACGATTCGGAGGGACACCCGATGCAGCACGTCCACGACGGGAATGATGATCCGCAGGCCCGGCTCGCGGGTCCCTTGCAGCCGCCCGAGCCGGAACAGGACACCTTTCTCGTACTGCTTCACGACCTTCAGCGCGAGCGCCAGGCCGACGAAGGCCAATATCAGTACGACGACCAGAACAACGACTCCGGCGCTCATCGTGACGCCTACCTCTCAACCGACCTAGAAGGAGTCCGGCGGAGGGCTTCTGATCGGTCCTTTTCCACGGTACTCCGCCGCGTGGGACGAGCGCGGGGACCTTCGCCCCTGTCCCTGGTCTACACCGGTCGCGTTCCCTGAAGGTGGAGGTGTGCGATGGACCGGTTCCTGAGGTCTTGGGCAGTGGTGCTGCTGGTAGCGGTAGGTCTGCTCGTCGCCGGTTGTGCTGCGGGTGCCAACCCGGCCGAGGGGCAGGGGCCGAGCGCCGCGGGGTTCTGGCTCGGGTTGTGGCAGGGCCTGATCAGCCCGATCACGTTCTTGGTCTCGCTGTTCAACGACAACGTCAGCATCTACGAGGTGCACAACGACGGGAACTGGTACGACTTCGGGTTCATGCTCGGCGTCTCCATCGCCTTCTCGGGCGCCGGTCGATCCTCCGCGGCCGCGACATCGAGCCGCGGGAAGGCGCGTCGTTCGAAGGCCTGACGCGAGCACCGCCCGCCGCCCGCGGACGAGGTCACACCCGGAGACGGTAGGTCTCGTGGTGACCGATCACGGTCGCGCCAAGTCTCTCGTTGACCGCGATCATGTGGTGGTTCGTCGTGGCGTTCCAGGTGTCGGCCGCCGCCACCTCAGGGCGGTCGTGGCTGATCCAGCGCAGCATGTCGGCCTTCATCAGCAGTCCTAGCCTGTGTCCCCGATGTGCACGGACGACCGAGGTGTCCTCCTGGAACGCGATGGTCGGGAGGAACTCGTCCACGCACAGCATCGACTGGCCGGCCCACTCACCGGTCTTGCGGTGCCTGGCCATGACCCGGTAGACGCTCTGGCGCCGAGCGGCCATCGCCTGGTCGTAGGCCCGGACCCGATCGGCGTCCCAGTAGTCCTCCTCGCCTTCCGGGTCGTCCATCGGTGCGTCGTTGATGGCGGC
Organism: uncultured Actinomycetota bacterium; assembly: GCA_963700955.1. Taxonomy (GTDB): domain Bacteria; phylum Actinomycetota; class Actinomycetes; order Propionibacteriales; family Nocardioidaceae; genus Nocardioides_C. The sequence goes on from CAVOZH010000008.1 coordinate 366,087, forward strand.
GTGCAGGCTGACCATGTCCTCGACCCGCTCCTCCGGAGTCGGGCCCACCTGATGGACGAGCTCATAGTCCGAGGCGTGCTCGAACGCCTCGTCGTAAAGGCGGTCCCAGAGACCGTGCGGGGCGCCGTGAACGTCGACACGGCGGATCGCGTTGACGCCGAGCCCCGCGCTGGAGAAGCCCATGGTCTCCAGTGCCGGGCCCCCGGAGTCTCCGCGCCAGGCGCCGGTGTAGACCTTCGTACGCCCCGCGGCCCGGGTCATCTCCAGCGCGGCGTCCATCAGCGCACGGCCGATGCCACGTCGGCGGACGCCCGGGTGGACGCTGCCGCGGAGGTGCGCCGCGTCGGTGTTGTCCTCGACGGGGTGGTGTGCCAGGCCGTGGCCCACGACCGCACCGTCCTCGCGGGCGATCCACAGACCGGCGACCGGGCGACCGTTGGAGCCGAGCTGGAGCGACTTGAGCCTCGTCGGGCCGATAGGCCCGGGAATCGTCAGGCCCGCTGACTCGAGGGAGGCCCGGTCTACCGCGGCCATCTCCTCTGCGGTGTCGAGGTCGAGGTCCGTGGGGCTGATGCGTTCGATGTGCACCCGCCCATTCAACACAGGCTGTCATCCCGTTTTCCGGTCCGGGGAAGCGCCTTCACCAGCAAGGGGTTAGTCTGGGTGCATCATGTCGCGCCAGCTCCTCCTTCTTGGCTGCCGCAGCGAGGTTCGCTAACAGACCGGACCCCCTCGCTGCGGAGTTCGTCGTTGCATCCGGACCACGACACCAGACCCGAAGCGAGTTCCCGATGACCAGCCCCCAGCAGAACCCCCAGCAGCCCAGCGGCATGCCGTTCACCCGCTACGCGCCCTTCCCGGCCGTCGACGTACCCGACCGCACCTGGCCGGACCGACGGATCACCAAGGCCCCGCGCTGGTGCGCGGTCGACCTGCGTGACGGCAACCAGGCGCTGATCGACCCGATGACACCGGCGCGCAAGAAGAAGATGTTCCAGCTCCTCGTCGACATGGGCTACAAGGAGATCGAGGTCGGCTTCCCCGCGGCGTCGCAGACCGACTACGACTTCGTGCGCATGCTGATCGAGGAGGACCTGATCCCCGACGACGTGGTGATCCAGGTCCTGACCCAGGCGAGAGAGCACCTGATCGAGCGGACGTACGAGTCGATCCGCGGCGCGAAGCAGGCGATCGTCCATCTGTACAACTCGACCTCGACCCTCCAGCGCCGGGTGGTCTTCGGTCTGGACATGGACGGCATCGTCGACATCGCGGTCAGCGGCGCCCGGCTGTGCCGGAAGTTCGAGGAGGGCATCCCGGAGACCACCGTCTTCTACGAGTACTCCCCGGAGTCCTACACCGGCACCGAGCTCGAGTTCGCCGCACGGATCTGCAACGAGGTGCTCGACGTCTTCGAGCCCACGCCGGAGAAGCCGGTGATCATCAACCTGCCGGCGACCGTCGAGATGGCGACCCCGAACATCTACGCCGACTCGATCGAGTGGATGAACCGTCACCTGAACCACCGCGAGAACGTCGTACTCTCGCTGCACCCTCACAACGACCGCGGTACGGCGGTCGCGGCCGCCGAGCTGGGCTACCAGGCCGGGGCCGACCGGATCGAGGGCTGCCTCTTCGGCAACGGCGAGCGCACCGGCAACGTGTGCCTGGTGACCCTGGGCCTGAACCTCTTCACGCAGGGCGTCGACCCGCAGATCGACTTCTCCGACATCGACGAGGTCCGTCGCACGGTCGAGTACTGCAACCAGCTGCCCGTGCACGAGCGGCATCCCTACGGCGGCGACCTGGTCTACACGGCCTTCTCGGGGTCTCACCAGGACGCGATCAAGAAGGGCTTCGAGGCATTGGAGCGCGACGCGGCGGTCGCGGGCGGCCCGGTCGACGAGCAGCCGTGGGCGGTGCCTTACCTGCCGATCGACCCGAAGGACGTCGGGCGCAGCTACGAGGCCGTGATCCGGGTGAACAGCCAGTCCGGCAAGGGCGGCGTCGCCTACATCATGAAGTCGGAGCACAAGCTGGACCTGCCGCGACGGCTGCAGATCGAGTTCAGTCGGGTCATCCAGGAGCACACCGACGACGAGGGCGGCGAGATGTCGCCCGAGGCGATCTGGACCGACTTCCACGCCGAGTACCTCGCCCGTGAGACGCCGCTGAAGCTCAACTCCGTGCACACGTCATCGGCCGCGGGGGAGAAGGACGCCCTCACCGTGAACGTGTACGTCAACGGCGAGATACGGACCCTCGAGGGCAGCGGCAACGGCCCGATCGCGGCGTTCGTCAATGCGCTCAACGGGCTCGACGAGGGGTTCGACGTACGCGTGCTCGACTATGCCGAACACGCGCTGTCCTCAGGTGGCGACGCGATCGCGGCGGCCTACGTGGAGTGCGCGGTCGGCGGCCAGGTCCTGTGGGGAGTCGGCCTGGACCCGAACATCGTCACAGCCTCGCTGAAGGCCGTCATCTCCGCGGTCAACCGCAGTTGAGCGCTGTCACCTCGGTGTCGGGTCGCGTCATGTCGCGTATCGCCTGAAAGAAGCCCCCCGGCCAGAAGTTCTGGGGGTGAGACCGTGGGGCAGGCGAGTCTTCTCGGGTCTGCGACGACCCGGTCCCAGTTCACGTACCAGTTCGCGGCGCCGTCGAGGAGCATGACCAGGGCCGCGAGCGCCCACTTCCCCCACCGAGGAAGCCGGCCGGTCCTGCGATGCCAGTGGTGACCTGGCGTCGCCAGGTGTCGCCAGGCCACCACGGGTCAGCGGCCGTGGTGACGCGCCCGGTGGCGCCGGTGATGAGCCGGGCGGTGGTGGCGAACCCTGTGGTGCCGGTGGTGAGCCACGTGGTGCCGGCGGTGGTGGGCGTGGTGGCGAACCCTGTGGTGCCGGCGGTGGTGAGCCCGGTGGTGAGCCCGGTGGTGCCGGCGGTGGGGGGCGGCGTGGTGACGGACCTTCTGGTGCCGGTGGTGAGCCCGGTGGTGAGCCCTGTGATGAGCCCGGTGGTGCTTACGGTGATGCCGCTTGTGCCTGATCTTGTGAGTGGACTGCACGGTGCTGTGTCGCTCGTACCAGCTGGTGCTCTTTCGTGCTGCGGCCCGCGTCAATGAGATGTGCATGTGGGTGCGGTGTCGCAGGGCCGCCGAGCAACGCTTGAGACTCCGGCAACCGGCGTTCAGATAACGGCTCGTCCTGTAGTGGTGCGTCGCGGAGTAGATGTGGTCGTTCCAGATGACGTACATGATGCCCATGCGTCGCGCCAGCGCGTCCCTGTGCCCGAAGCGGTCGGACTTGCGAAGCCGGTGCAGGAAGTCGCCGGCGTAATGGCGGTCTCGCCGGGAGCTGGCGTTGAGTGCCCAGTCGAACGCGCGCCCCTCCTTGTGCTCGGACACGCCGCTGGCGGCGCACGAGCGCGAGATACCGAGGGAGCCCGAACCCTTGTAGTGGCGCATCAGGTAGTTCGCCAGCATCACGGTGCCGGGCTTGGGCTTGGGGCTGCACCTCGTCTGCGGCCGGTAGTTCGGGAACCCCTCGATACGAGCGTCCGCCACGCTTGCGCCGGCAGGCATCAAGGCCAGCGCGATGACCGTGGTGACCATGCAGAGAGAGATCTTGAACAGGGTCTTCTTCGTGGGTGCGTGAGCACGTGATTGGTGCATGAGTAATCCCAGGACGGTTGACATGCCGCGCGGAGCGCGACCTTTTTCCGTGGCGGGGAATCCCTTCCGTCCCGAGTAAACGAAAAGTAAAACCGCCGGCCGGGAGCATATGTCGATGTCCTGAGCGTTGTTATGACTTCTGCGTTACTTCACCATCTGCCGGAAATGACCGATAAGATCCTTGCCCCTCGTGGACGCGGCTCGAGCCGTCGCCCGCTCTGCGTGTGGTCGTTCAAGAGGCCGCGGTGGGGTCCCGCAGTGGCGCGCCGAGCGGTTCGGTGCCTTCAGGCCGGCAGCTTGCCGTCTCCCCGGGGAGTGCCCGGCCCGTGACGGACGGTGCCCGTGCACGACTTCCAGTGCGGGCCGGCGAACTCCGGGAAGCGGGCGACGAGCTCATCGGCGGGAAGCGTGGCCCGCTCGAGTACCGGCTTGGCGAACCGCATCCGCTCGCCTCGGATCTCGTAGGTGCGCCGGGTCACCTGGAAACGCTTCCCGTCCTCGGTCTGCGCCGCCATGGACAGGACCATGCGCCCGTCGTGAGTGCACCCTGCACCCTGGGGGTAGATCACGCCACCACCCTCGACGATGAAAGTCCCGTCCTTGAACCCCGGAACGTGGACCGGACGGAGCTGCCCGCCGGCGAGCGTGAACATCTGCGCCAGCACGGAGTCGACCGCCGCCTTGGTGTCGACGACGATCTGGGCACCAGGCCGGTGCCCGAGATGGGGAAGGCCGACGATCTGTGCTCGCAAGCCCTTCAGCGGTGCGGCGTTCGGGATCAGGTGCGTGGAGTACGTCGAGCCCCCTTGCACCCGCACAGCGACAAAGGCCCGACAGGGCTTGGCCGCCCCTGGCCGCGACGCGACCGCGACCTTGTCGAGCCGCCCGTCACCGCTCACGTCCACCCGCAAGTGCGACCTGTCGAGCGCCCGACGTACCACCGCCTCCTCGCGCGGGCAGTCACCGGAGGTGACGAAGCCGGTCGCCTGCATGGTCGAACCGCAGGCCGGCGAAGCCATGGCTCCGGCGACAAGGGCTGCCGCGGCCAGAACACTCTTGAGACGCATCAGCTGACTCCCCGCGACGATGGCTGGCACGAGGGCGCCTCGCGCACCACCGTGAACCATCGTCACACTTCCCGGGTGCACGGGCAGGGTGTTCACCCAGAGCCGCTGAGATTCCTGGTCCTTCGTCTCCGCACACCGAGGCACTCCACACAATGCGGACACCCGGTCCAGGCATCCACCGGATCCGCGGAGAGCAATCGGTGCGTGTACCCGTTGTGCTCCATCGGCGGCTCGACGCCGTCGAGCACGGCTTGGAGAGCCAGAGCGGCCAGCGACTCAGAGCTCGCCCGACGACAATAGGGAACGACGGGCTGACCCGCAGCCATGTCGAGTCGACGGGAGACTCTGGTGGAGGATCTGAGCCGCCGTACCGCGCAGGAAGTGCTCGACGACCACTTGAACCTTGCGAACGACTGCGGTGACTCCGCACTCGCTCGCGTCCTCGACGAGGACCTCCGGCGCAATGTCTCGGAGGACATCGTCGTTCTCATCAACCGAGGCACCTTCCGGGGCCATGAGGGGGTGAGGCAGCTCGCTCAGATGCTCGCCGACGAGCTGCCGGAGCACCAGGCTTTCCGGTACACCTACGTGGCCGTCGAGGAGCGCGTCGGACTCTTGGAGTGGACGTACGAGGACTCCGTCGTCCGGATCCGGGACGGGGTCGACTCGTACTTGATCGAGGAAGGCAAGATCGTGGCCCAGACGATCCACTACACGCTCGAGCAGAGGTAAGCCGCGACGTCCTCAGCCCTCAGGTCGGGATCCGTTGGCCCTTGCCGAGCACGGTGACACCGCCCTCGCTCACCGCGAAGCCGCGCTCCCGGTCCGCAGCGGGATCGATCCCGATCTCGACGCCGTCGGGTACGACGACGTTCTTGTCGAGGATCGCGTTGCGCACGACCGCCCCCCTGCCGATCATGACGTTGTCGAGGATCACGGAGCGCTCGACGCTCGCGCCGTTGGCGACGTAGACGTTGGTGCCGATCACCGAGCCGTCGACGGCGGCTCCGGAGACGATCGAGCCGGCGCAGACGATGGAGTCGGAAGCCGAGGCGTTCTCGACGAACTTCGCTCCGGGCAGCTGTGGGTGAGAGGTGAAGATCGGCCAGTCCTGGTTGTACAGGTTGAAGATCGGGTTCACCGACACCAGGTCGAGGTGTGCCTCGTGGTACGAGTCGAGCGTCCCGACGTCGCGCCAGTAGTCCCGGTCGCGGTCGCTCGAACCGGGGACGTCGTTGCGCTTGAAGTCGTACACACAGGCGTCGCCCTGTTCGACGAGCATCGGGATGATGTCGCCGCCCATGTCGTGCCGGGAGTTCGGGTTGACGGCGTCGCGCTCCAACGCGTCCACGAGGACGTCGGCGGAGAACACGTAGTTGCCCATCGACGCGAAGACCTCGTCGGGTGAGTCAGCCAGGCCGGGCGGGTCGGCCGGCTTCTCCAGGAACTCGGCGATCGCGTTGGTGCCGTCCTCGGTCTTGATCACCCCGAACTGCCAGGCGTCCTTGCGTGGGACGCGGATGCCCGCCACCGTCACGCCGGCGCCGCACTCGAGGTGGGCCCGAACCATCTGCGAGGCGTCCATGCGGTACACGTGGTCGGCGCCGAAGACCACGATGACGTCAGGGCGCTCGTCGTTGATCAGGTTCATCGACTGGTAGATCGCGTCGGCGCTGCCCTGGTACCACTGAGGTCCACGGCGCTGCTGCGCCGGCACCGGTGTCACGTAGTTGCCGAGCATGGTGGACATCCGCCAGGTCAGGGAGACGTGCCGGTCCAGCGAGTGCGACTTGTACTGCGTGAGCACGCAGATCTTGAGATAGCCGGCGTTGACCAGGTTCGACAGTGCGAAGTCGATCAACCGGTAGCTGCCGCCGAAGGGCACCGCGGGCTTGGCACGATCCAGGGTGAGGGGCATCAGACGCTTCCCCTCACCTCCGGCCATCACGATTCCTAGCACCTTCGGCATCCGGACTCCCGTCTCTCGACGTCGTTGTGGCTTGGCCTCCCTTGACCTTAGTCCTAGATTCAGCCCATGCGTGCTGCCATCCTGACCCGCGAGTTCCCCCCCGACGTGTACGGCGGAGCGGGGGTGCACGTGGACTTCCTGGTCCGGGAGCTGCGCCGACTCGTCGACCTCGACGTGCACTGCATGGGGGAGCCACGCGAGGGTGCCACGGCGCACAGCGAGAACGACCCGCGGCTGTCCGACGCCAACTCCGCGCTTCGCATCCTCTCCACCGACCTGTCGATGACTGCCGCGATCACCCCGGACACCGACCTGGTCCACTCCCACACCTGGTACGCCAACATGGCCGGGCACTGGGCGAAGCTGCTGTACGACGTACCCCACGTCGTGACCGCCCACTCGCTCGAGCCTTTCCGCCCGTGGAAGGCCGAGCAGCTCGGCGGTGGCTACCGGATCTCGTCCTGGGCCGAGCAGACCGCCTACGAGGCCGCAGACGCCGTCATCGCGGTCAGCCGTGGCATGCGCGATGACGTGCTGGACGCCTACCCGGCGCTGGACCCCTCACGCGTCCACGTCGTACACAACGGGATCGACACGGAGCTCTACCGGCCCGACCCCGGCACCGACGTGCTGGAGCGGATCGGGGTAGACCCCCGACGGCCCTACGTCGTCTTCGTGGGCAGGATCACCCGGCAGAAAGGCGTACCGCATCTGCTGCGGGCGGGCCTCGAGTTCGACCCCTCGCTCCAGATCCTGCTGCTCGCCGGCGCCGCGGACACCCCCGAGCTCAAGGCGGAGACCGACGAAGCGGTCGAGCGGCTGACCGCTACCCGCGATGGCGTCTTCGTCGTCCCTGAGATGCTGCCCCGCGAGGACGTGCGGCAGGTCCTCACGCATGCGCTCGCGTTCCTGTGCCCGTCGGTCTACGAGCCTCTCGGAATCGTGAACCTGGAGGCGATGGCCTGTGAGACGGCGGTCGTGGCGAGCCGAGTGGGAGGGATCCCGGAGGTGGTGGTCGATGGCGAGACGGGCCTGCTCGTCAACTACGACGAGGCCGACCCCCGGGGGCTCGAGGAAGGTCTCGCGGTTGCCGTGAACCGGCTGGCCGCCGACCCGGAGCTCGCGGCCAGGTTCGGGCGAGCCGGGCGCCGGCGCGCTGTCGAGGACTTCGCGTGGCAGGCGGTGGCCCAGGAGACGGTCCGGATCTACGAGTCGCTGATCTGAGGTGACCGTGCGGCGTCCTTGACGAGGACCATCCGCTCGAGCAGTAGCGACGATCCAGTGCGCAGGGGCGTGGTCTCACCGGTCCCCACGAAGCCGTACCGCTCATAGGCAGCCCTCGCTGCGTCGTTGCCGAGCGCCACGTCGAGGTGTGTCCGGAGAGACCGCTCGTCGGCCCAGGCCACGATGACGTCGAGCAGTCGCGACGAAAGGCCCAGCCGTCGCCAGGCCGGGTCGACCCACATCGCGACGACATGAGACCAGGTGTCGGCCTCGACGAACGCGGCCCCCATGGCGACGGGCACGCCGTCGGCACAGCCCAGCACGCTCGCGCTGTCCGGGCCCAGCCGCTCGCGCCACTCTCGTTCGGTGAAGGCGGCCTCGCGTTCATAGGTGGAGCCGAACGCGTCAGGGCTGTCCGCAAGTGCTTGCAGACGTCCCTGGCGCCACAGCTCCCAGGCCTCCGGCCCGACCAGGCGTACGTCGACGTCAGCACGTGCCCGGGTCACGGCCTCGTGCTCACGCATCCGCGGGCTCGCCGATGCACGCGGTGCCGACGCGTTGGAAGCCGATCCGCTCGTAGACGCGGGCGACGACGTCGTCCTGGGCCGAGAGGAAGACCGTCGACGCACCCCTGGCTCGCGCGTCGGCCACCAGCGTCGCGGTGACCGCCGCGCCGACGCCCTGACGCCGGGCCCGGGGGAGCACCGCGATGCCCGTCAGCTCGGTCGTGGTGCCGCGAGGTGAGTGCGAACCGCCCCCGACAGCCCCCTGCCCGTCGTACGCCCCGGCCATGGCTGTCAGACCCGACCGCATGAGGTCGGCCGTCCTGCCCGCGGCGCGTTCCTCGAGCTCGTCCCGGCCGGCGAACCCTGCACCGACCGCGGCGACCGCGGCGCTCAATTCGGGTGAGTCCGGCGACAGCATCGTGACCAGGCAGCCGTCGGGCAGGGGCGGGATGAAGGTCTCCGCACCGTCGGGGAGCACGAGCAGCGGACACTCGGCGACGCGCAGCCCGGCCTCACGTGCCGCAGTGAGCAGCGTGGGTGCACTCTCGTGTACCCACTCGAAGCTCTGGGGTACGTCGAGCTCCCGCTGGCGTTCGCGCACGGCCTCGAGGTCGGCGAGGGCGAACGCGCCGTCGTAGCCGAGCGAGGGGCGTGCGTAGAACGGCCAGCCGTCCTCGCTCGTGCGAAGGAACAACGTGAACGGGCCGATCTCCTCCGTCGTGGCAGTCGGCCGCGGGGCCGCGTCGTAGTAGGTCTCGAGAGTCGAGTGCAAGGTCACGACGCAGAGCATTTCACCGGAACCGGTCGTGCGCACCCGGATTCACGGGCCGATCAGTGTCGGCCGCCGAGTCGCCTCCGGCCCGAAAGGAGCGGCAGCACCACGCGCGCCTCGGTGCCGACCAGGTGCCGGGAGCGGATCGCGACCTCGCCGCCATGGCCGTGCACGATCGACTGCACGATCGAGAGGCCGAGCCCGGTGCCCGGGATCGCGCGGTCCTTCGCGGTGCGCGAGCGGAAGAACCGCGTGAACAGAGCCGCCTGCTCGTCCTCGGGGATGCCGATGCCGGTGTCGCTGACCTCGATCTCGGCGACGCCGCCGGCCACGCTCAACGAGCAGTTCACGCGTCCGCCGTCCTCGGTGAACTTCACGGCGTTGTCGACCAGGTTGACCACGACGCGCTCGAGCTGGCCGGGGTCGCCGAGCACCGGCACCGGCTCGTCGGGCACGTCGAAGCGGACGTCGAGGTAGCGACCGGCGAGCATGGGCCCGAGCGTGTCGCGTGCCCGGTCGACGACCGTGCGCAGGTCGACCGCCGACCTCTCCAGGTCGAAGGTGCCCGACTCGATCTGCGAGAGCGTGAGGAGGTCCTCGATCAGCGCGAGCAGGCGTTCGCCGTTGCCGCGGACGGAGTCCAGCAGCCTGGCCTGCTCCCTGGTGACCATGCCTGCCGTGCCCTCCTGCAGCATCTCGATGTAGCCGACGATGCTCGTGACGGGGGTGCGCAGCTCGCGGCCCAGCATCGACACGAAGTCGCTCGTGTTCCGGTCGAGGCCCTGCAGACGCTCCACCGCCTCGCGTTCCTGCTGGAGGGTCTCCACGAGGACCCGCTCGCTCCTCCGGGACTCGGTCACGTCCCGGGCGACCGCGAGATAGCCGATGTGCGTGCCGAAGGCATCTCGCACGGCGCTCATCGTGACCGCGCAGACCACCTCGCTGCCGTCCTTGCGGACGTAGGTCCAGTCGCGGGTACGGGGCCCGGAGGCGACGCCGGCCACGATCGTCGGGAACCCCGGCGCCGTACCCTCCGCAGCGGCTTCCTCGGCGAGCTCATCGGGATCTTGCAGGGCCTCGAGGCGCATTCGTCCCGTCACCTCGTCCGCGCCGTAACCCAACAGCTCCTGGGCTCCGGTGTTGAAGATCGTGACCGTGCCGGTCAGGTTCAGGCCGATGAAGGCGGTGGAGGTCGCCGCGTCGAGCAGGTGGTTCGTCATGCTGCGGACGTTGCGCTCGTCGGTGACGTCGATGCCGGTGAGCACGACGTGGGTTCGCCGACCGGAGTCGTCGGTCAGCGGCGCGCTTGTCCAGACCACACGGCGACGTCGCCCGTCGCTGGTCAGCAGGTCGCTCTCGAGCGTCGGCGTCTCCCGCCCAGGGCGGGTCCGGTCGAGGAGGTCACGCAGCTCGCCATGCTCTCGGGCAGTGAACAGCGTGGTCCACAACGGCTTGTCGAGGATCTGCTCCTCGGTGAAGCCGCTGGCCTTCTCCCCGGCGGGGTTCAGCCCCACGATCTTGCCCTCGAGGTCGACCACGACGATGAGAGAGGCGGTGGTGCTCAGCACCGCGGCCGTGAAGTCCTTCTCGGTGTGGAGCCGGCTCGTCGCCAGGTGTACGTCGGTCACGTCGAGGATCTGCGCGCTGAACATCGCCTCCTCGGCCGAGGAGGACAGCGGCGACAGCGCCAGACCGACGCGTCGGCCCGTGGCCAGCCAGACCTCCTCGCGCCAGCCGGCCAGCTCTCCGGTGAGCATCTTGGCGGCCACGTCGTCCAAGGACGTCGAGGTCTGGAGCAGCGGCTGGAACGGCCGGTCGTCCAACCCGTCGGTGGTCCCGCCCATGATCTCCGCGGCGGTCTGGTTCAGCCTGCGGATCCGTAGCCCGTCGGGGGAGAGGTACAGCAGCAGCGTGCCGACGAAGGACTCGTTGAAGGCGTGGCGGAGGAGCTCCTCGTTCTGCGACACGCTCGTCACGGCGCTTCGGCGCTGGTCCACGGCTACGGCGAGCACCAGCGCGATCACCGCCATGACGATCAGGAACGCCTGGACGAGCAAGGCGGTCGTGGCGTCCGTCGTGACCCCCGTCCGGGTGCCGGACGCGAAGGGCCCTCCTCCCGTCGCCGTCAGCACGGTCGTCAGGACGCCGACGGCGATCAGCTCGTAGGAGATGACTCGCAGGCCGAACCTGACCGCCCACAACAGCAGAGGCAGGGGAACGAAGGTGAGGCTCAGCACCTGGCCGGGGCTGAAGATGTAGCCGACGGCGCCCAGGAGCAGGACCGCCTGCGCGGCTGCCTCGACGTGCCGGCCGGCCAGTGTCGAAGGGCCGACGGTCATGGCCAAGGGGACGACCACGAGGATCGCCGCGGCGTGCGAGGCGACGACCGCAACGGCTGCTCCGGTGAAGGACCCGTCGAGGCCGTAGACGACGGTCGCCCCGATGCCGACGGCCCCGACGACGCTGCCGAGCGCGGTCGCCCAGAGGAGTCGCCACAGGTCGTCCATCGTCCTGAGCGAGGGGCGTCCCGGGCGATCCCTGGTCAGCAGCCATGCGACGAGGTAGGCCTCCACGCCGTTGGCCAGACCGAAGCCCAGGACGGTCACCGGCGTGCGGCCCGCTGTGTAGCCGGCCAGCCCGCTGGCCACGACGATCCCCACGGCGAACAGCCACTGCAGACGACGATCGACGAGCAGCAGCATCGCGACAGCGAGTCCCGCAGCGGGCCACCAGACCGCGACCTCCGAGCCCTCGGGGGACAACCGCACCGCGCCGACGCCGAGGGCGAAGACGCCCACGAGCCCGATCAGCGCGACGAGGGCCGGCGACTGGACGGCCTCACGATCAGGGTCGTCCTCCGCCGCGGGCGCGATCTGCTCCATCGTCTGGCTCCGGGCGGCCCCATGGGGCGCCGAAGGCCCTCGACTACGCTTCAAGGTCTACTCCCTCCCTCGGAAGGATGATGCCGTGATGACCACCTTGGTCTCGGAGCGGGTCGGCCAGTTCTTCATCGACGAGGACCGCATCGAGTACACCGAGTACGGCGGCGGGGACGAGTGGGTGGTGCTGATCCACGGGCAGCTCATGCCGCGCCGGATGCACCAGCCGCTCGCGAGAGCCATCGCGGGGGCGGGGTATCACGTGGTCACCGTCGACCTGCTCGGCCATGGCAGGTCCGACCGTCCCACCGACCCGATGCAGTACTCCATGACCGCCTTCGGGGAGCAGGTTGTCGCTCTGCTGGACCACCTCGGCGCTGAACGGGCGGTGGTCGGCGGCACCTCGCTGGGCGCCAACGTCTCCCTCGAGGTCGCCGACCTTGCGCCTCATCGCGTGCAGGGGCTGATCCTGGAGATGCCGGTGCTCGACAACGCTGTCGAGGCCGGGATCGCGGCGTTCGCGCCCCTGATGTTCGTCGCCCGACTCCTCCCGTTCACGGTGACCGTCACCCGCGCGGCGACCAGGATGATCCCACGCGGAGTGGTGCCGTTCTGGACCGGCATCGTGCTCGACACCCTCAACCAGCGGCCGGCTCCCATGGCCGCGGCGATCCACGGCATCTTCTTCGGGCGGGTCGCCCCCTCGACCAGGCTGCGCCGGCAGATCGAGGCGCCGGCCATGGTGGTGGGTCACCGGCGCGACCCGATCCACCCGTTGGCCGATGCCGAGATGCTCGCGGAAGAGCTGCCGAACGCCCGCTTCGTCGAGGCCCACAACATCATGGAGTGGCGGCTCCGCCCGGAGCGACTCACCCGCGAGGCCGTGCTCTTCCTCGACGAGTGCCACAACCCCGGCAAGCCGCGCCGTGCCCGCGTCGGGCGAGCCGGCGTCCGCCGTACCTGAGGGACAATGGCCTCGTGGGTCTCTACCGTGACGAAGCCGTGGTGCTGCGCACCCAGAAGCTGGGTGAGGCGGACCGGATCATCACGCTTCTGACGCGTGACACCGGCCGGGTCCGTGCGGTCGCCAAGGGGGTACGCCGGACCACTTCCCGCTTCGGGTCGCGGCTCGAGCCGTTCACCTACGTCGACCTCCAGCTCGCCGAGGGCCGGTCCCTCGACGTGATCACCCAGGCCGAGACGCTGGCGCCGTACGGCGCGAAGATCGGCTCGGACTACGAGCGCTACACCGCCGGGACCGTCATGCTCGAGACCGCCGAGCGGCTCGTCGTGGAGGACAAGGAGCCTGCCCTGCAGCAGTTCCTGCTGCTCATCGGCGCTCTGCGCACCATGTCGTCGGGGGAGCGGTCACCCTCGGCCGTGCTGGACTCGTTCCTGCTGCGTTCGTTGTCAGTCGCGGGCTACGCGCCGTCGTTCGACGCGTGCGCGCGATGTGGCGTGGAGGGACCGCACCGGTCGTTCAGCCCCGCCGCGGGCGGGATGCTCTGCGGCGCCTGCCGGGTCCCGGGGTCGGCCAACCCCGCGGTCGAGACGGTTGTTCTGCTCGGTGCGCTGCTGGCGGGTGACTGGGCGGTCGTCGAGGCAAGCCAACCGCGCCACCGCAAGGAGGCGACCGGCCTCGTCTCGGCTTACCTGGCCTGGCACCTCGAGCGTGGGCTGAAGTCGCTCAACCACGTCGAGCGCTGAGGCTCATCCTGCGTCGCGGGCGCGGTTGGTCTCGACGAGCGCGGCGATAGAGTCGTTCACCTTGACCAGCAGCCGGGCGAACTCCGTGCGGTCGTCGGAAGGCCAGTCACTGAGCACCTCCTCGAGGCGCCCCCGACGGAAGCTCCGGGTGCGCTCCAAGGCCACCTGGCCCTCCTCGCTCAGGTCGAGGATGGATGCCCGCCTGTCCTCCTCGTCCGGGTGCCTGCGCACCAGTCCCGCCCGCTCCAACGCCTGCACCTGCCGGGTGATCGTGGACGGGTCGAGGCCGAAGGCCGTCGCGAGCATGCCGAGCCGTTGCGGACCTTCGTCGGCCAGCCGGCAGAGGATCCCGTAGGCAGAGCGGTCGAGGTCCATCTCGCCCGACGACGTGGAGATGTGGATGCTCTGCACCCGACGGAGCAGCATGGTCAGCTGCTGCTCGATACGCTCCGTGATGGCATCCATGCCGGCCCTCCCAGGGGGTGTCTCCATCGGGACCTGCCCGAGAGGCTTAGGTTGGTCGCGATCATACGACTCGGCACCGGAAGAGGTTCCACGTGGCGCGAAACAGGCGGCCTGCCGGGCGTCGCTCCGAGGTACGCCCGCCGACCCCTCACCCCAGCGGCGCACGGCCTCCCGCAGTACCCGCCGAGCTGGTGCCGCATCACGTCGCCGTCGTGATGGACGGCAACGGCCGCTGGGCGAAGGAGCGCGGCCTGCCACGCACCGCCGGCCACGAGCAGGGCGAGCACGCGTTGTTCGACGTCGTGGAGGGGGCCATCGAGATCGGGGTGAAGGCCGTCTCGGCGTACGCCTTCTCGACCGAGAACTGGAAGCGGTCACCCGACGAGGTGCGCTTCCTGATGGGCTTCAACCGCGATGTCATCCGCCGTCGGCGCGACGAGATGCACGAGCTCGGCGTGCGGGTGCGGTGGGCCGGACGTGCGCCTCGGCTGTGGCGGTCGGTCATCAAGGAGCTGCAGGCCGCCGAGGAGCTGACCCGGGACAACGACGTGCTGACACTGACGATGTGCGTCAACTACGGCGGCCGCGCCGAGGTCGCCGACGCCGCGCGGTCGATCGCGCGCGAGGTCGCCGCCGGAAGGCTCGACCCCGAGAAGGTCGACGAGAAGGTCTTCGCCCGCCACCTCTACGTCCCCGAGCTCGCCGACGCGGACCTGGTGTGGCGTACGTCGGGGGAGCAGCGGCTGTCGAACTTCATGCTCTGGCAGGCCGCCTACTCCGAGTTCGTGTTCAGCGACGTGCTGTGGCCCGACGTGGACCGCCGGCACCTGTGGCAGGCGGTCGACACCTACGCGCGCCGTGACCGGAGGTACGGCGGCGCCGAGCCGCTCGCCTGACCCGCTCAGGCGCAGGCCGGGCAGGTGCCGAAGATCTCCAGCGTGTGGCTGACGTCGCTGAAGCCGTGCTCCTTGGCGACCGACGTCGACCAGCGCTCCACGGTCGGCCCCTCCACCTCCACGGTGCGACCGCAGGTCCGGCAGACCAGGTGGTGGTGGTGGGAGGTGCTGCAGCGACGGTAGACCGCCTCGCCGTCCTCGGTGCGGAGCATGTCGACGTCGCCGTTGTCGGCGAGAGCCTGAAGCGTGCGGTAGACCGTCGAGAGACCGACGTTCTCGCCGTTGCGCCGCAGCAGGTCGTGGATCTCCTGGGCGCTGCGGAAGTCGTCGCACGACTGCAGGGCGTTGGCGACCGCGCGACGCTGACGGGTGGGCCGGCCGCCAGCGAGGGGAGCCGGGTTGCTAGTGCTCGTCATAGTGGCTCCCGTGCGGCGCATGGCGGTGGCCGTCGTGGACGTAGTCGACGTGGTCCCCGTGAGGCACCGCGAGGTGACCGCACGCGTCGCCGTGCTCGTGCCGGTGGTCCTCGGGTACGACGGTGTGGTCGACCTGCTCGTCGGCGAGGTCGGCGGGGGCCATGAGGAAGGGGGCACGAAGACGCTGACGCCGGCGCACCCACACCCCGACGGGCCAGGCGACGGCGAAACCGGCCAGGGCGATGAGCACGATCGTGGCGCCCGGAGCGACGTCGACGTAGGCGGATGTCACCACGCCGCTCAGCGATGCCACGGTCCCGAGTGCCATTGCGGCGAAGAGCGTCGTGCGGAAGCCACGGGTCAGCTGCTGGGACGTGGCGACGGGGACGACCATCAGGGCGCTCACGAGCAGCAGCCCGACCGTGCGCATCGCGACGGTGACGGTGACCGCCGCCATCACCGCGACGAGCACGTTGTAGAAGCGGACGTGCAGCCCTGCCACCCGGGCGAACTCCTGGTCCTGAGCCACCGCGAACAGCTGGGGCGAGAGCCCGACCGCCAGGGAGACGACGACCGCGGCCAGGACGACGGTGACCCACACATCGGTGGCGGAGATCGTCGTGATCGACCCGAAGAGGTAGGCCTGGAGCACGATCGCGCCCTGGCCGGCGAGGCCGATCAGCATGACGCCCCCGGCGATGCCGCCGTAGAACAGCAGTGCCAGGGCGACGTCGCCGCCGGCGCGCCCCTGCTCGCGGATCACCTCGATCACCACGGCGCCGAGGATGGCGACGATGACGGCGGTGAGGGTGGGGGAGGTGCCGGTCAGCAGGCCCAGGGCGACGCCCGTGACGGCGATGTGCCCGATGCCGTCGCCCATCAGGGCAAGGCGGCGCTGCACGAGGTAGGTCCCGACAGCGGGGGCGGCCAGTCCCGTGAACACGGCGCCGAGCAGGGCGCGGACCATGAAGGGGTACTCGAGGAGGGTCATGCTCGCTGCTCCCTGCTGGAGGGGCGGTCGATCGGGGAGGCCACCACCGGGGTGTGGTCACTGCCGTGGTTCGGCAGGTCCGGGTGGTGGTGACCGTGGTCCGGCTGGAGGTCGACGTCCTGTGCCGAGACGAGCGGAGGGCCGTCGTACGCCACCCGGCCGTCACGCATCACCACCGTGCGCTCGATCAGTGGCGCGAGCGGTCCGAGCTCGTGCGCGACGAGGAGGATCGTGGCTCCCTGGGCGACGAGCGCCGCGAGCGCGTCGGCGAAGGCCTGCTGGCTCTGGAGGTCGACCCCCGCAGTGGGCTCGTCGAGCACGAGGAGCTCGGGCTCGCCTGCGAGGGCCCGGGCGATCAGGGCCCGCTGCTGCTGACCGCCGGAGAGGGTGGAGCAACCGTCCTGCGAACGGTCGGTGAGCCCGACGGCCGCGATCGCGTTCGCGATGGCGGTGCGGTCTGCCTTGCGCAGCGGGCGCAGGAAGGGCCGGCGGGACAGGCGGCCCGACGCGACGACCTCCCACACGGAGGCAGGTACACCGGAGGTCGCGGTCACCCGTTGCGGGACGAAGCCGATCCGCCGCCACTCCCGGAAGCGGGAGAGGGGTGTGCCGAACAGCGAGACCTCCCCGCGGGCCAGGGGCACGAGGCCCATCAAGGACCTGACCAGGGTGGACTTGCCCGAGCCGTTGGCCCCGAGCAGTGCGACGACCTCGCCCTTTCGGACGGTCAGGTCCACGCAACGGAGGATCGGCCGTCCGCCGATCGTGACGGCGCCGTCTCGCATCTCGACGATCACAGGGCTGTCGTTCATCGGCATCCGTTCGCGGTCCGCAGGGCCTCGAGGTTGGCGCGCATAAGGGAAAGGTAGTCCTCGTGGGCGGTGGCGTTGCTCAGTCCCTCGATCGGGTCGAGCACGGCCGTCTTCAGGCCCAGGTCGCCGGCGAGGGTGTCTGTCATGGCCGGGCTCGCGAGCGTCTCGGAGAACACGGTGGTGATGCCCTTGTCCCGGATCAGCCTCGCGAGCTCGGAGAGGTGTGCCGGGGACGGCTCGCCCTCAGGGGAGAGCCCGGCGATCGACTCGAAGCGCAGGCCGTACTTCTTCAGGTACCCGAAGGCGTCGTGGCTGACGACGACGGTGTCCAGCTCGCAGTCGGCGAGGCCCTGGGTGTAGGCCTGGTCCAGGCGTTCGAGGTCGCTGCGAAGGGCGTCGAAGTTCTTCTCGTAGTCGGCGGCGTTGGCCGGGTCGATCTCGGACAGCTGTCCTCGGACCGCGTCGGCGACCTGGACCATACGGGCCGGGTCGAGCCAGAAGTGCGGGTCAACGATCGAGTCCGAGTGCGAACCGGGCTGGTCCTCCGGGGCATCGGGGCCGAACGGCTCGAGACGGACCACGTCGGTCACGTCGATGACCCGGTCGGGGCCGTTCTGCGCGACGGCGTCGTCGACGGCGGGCTGCAGCCCCTTCTCGTAGACCACGAGGTCCGACCCGGCGACCTGCGCCGTCTGCCGGACGGTCAGCTCGAGGTCGTGGGGCTCGCGGCCGGGCGTGGTCAGGTTCACCACGTCCGCGTGGTCGCCGGCCACCCGCCTCGCGACGAACGCCAGCGGGTAGAACGACGCCGCCACGCTGGTGCCCGAGCCGCCGCCTGCCAGTGGCCCACCGCAGCCGGCCAGCACGAGCGGGAGACTCAGCGCCGCGGCTGCGACGCCGGCCACACGGGCGGACACGGCGAGCTTCATGAGAATGATTCTCAATTCGAATGAGAACCATTGTCAAATGCCCGGCGGGTTGAGGTTCCGGATAGGGTCACGAGCGTGCTGGTGGTGAACAGGTTCCGTGTCGATGAGTCCGACGTGACGTTCGCTGACGAGGTCGCAGCGGCGCACGATCTGCTCGCAGCCAAGCCCGGGTACGTCGGAGGGGCGGTCGGTCGCAACCTCGACGACCCCACGCTGTGGGTGCTCGAGACCCGGTGGACGAACGTCGGGAGCTACCGGCGGGCCTTGTCGGCCTACGACGTGAAGCTGGGCGCCGTACCTCTGCTCTCGCGGGCGATCGACGAGCCCTCCGCCTACGAGCTGCTCGGCGACGACGGAACGGCCGGGCTGAACCAGGCGAGGCCACGCGGCCTGTCCTGATCGCCCCGAACGCAATACTCGTTGACCGCGGCGGATATTGTGGGGACTTCGCCGTCAGCCAGCCGGCGCTCGCGACCCAACGGAGCAGATTCCCCATGAGCAAGGCCGCCAACAAGTCCTCCGCCCTCGACCAGGTCGTATCGCTGTGCAAGCGGCGCGGCTACGTCTTCCCGAGCGGCGAGATCTACGGCGGCACCCGTTCCGCCTGGGACTACGGGCCGCTCGGCGTGGAGCTGAAGGAGAACATCAAGCGCCAGTGGTGGAAGTCCATGGTGACCTCGCGTGAGGACGTCGTGGGCCTGGACTCCTCGGTGATCCTGCCGACCAGGACGTGGGAGGCCTCGGGTCACCTGAAGACGTTCACCGACCCGCTCACCGAGTGCCTGAGCTGCCACAAGCGCTTCCGCGCCGACCACATGCAGGAGGCGCACGCCGCGAAGAAGGGGATCGACGACCCCGACACGGTCGACCTCGCCGAGCTCGCCTGCCCCAACTGCGGCACCCGGGGCGCGTGGACCGAGCCACGCAACTTCAACATGATGCTGAAGACCTACCTCGGCGTGATCGAGGACGAGTCGGGGCTGCACTACCTGCGCCCCGAGACCGCCCAGGGCATCTTCTTGAACTTCGTCAACGTCATGAACGCCTCGCGCAAGAAGCCGCCGTTCGGCATCGCGCAGACCGGCAAGAGCTTCCGCAACGAGATCACGCCGGGCAACTTCATCTTCCGCACCCGCGAGTTCGAGCAGATGGAGATGGAGTTCTTCGTCAAGCCGGGTGAGGACGAGGAGTGGCACCAGCGCTGGATCGACACGCGCCTGCAGTGGTACACCGACCTCGGCATCAACCCCGAGAACCTCCGGCTCTACGAGCACCCGAAGGACAAGCTGTCGCACTACGCCAAGCGGACCGTCGACATCGAGTACCGCTTCGGGTTCAGCGGCCGTGACTTCGAGGAGCTCGAGGGCATCGCGAACCGCACCGACTTCGACCTCACCCAGCACAGCGAGTTCTCCGGCCAGGACCTGTCCTACTACGACCAGGCCACGGGGGAGCGCTACACGCCGTACGTCATCGAGCCCGCGGCCGGTCTCACCCGGTCGTTCATGGCCTTCCTCATCGACGCCTACACCGAGGACGAGGCGCCGAACACCAAGGGCGGCGTCGACAAGCGCACGGTGCTGCGCCTCGACCACCGTCTCGCGCCGGTGAAGATCGCGGTCCTGCCACTGTCGCGCAACGCCGACCTCTCGCCGAAGGCGAAGGACCTCGCGGCCGAGCTGCGCAGCGTGTGGAACGTCGACTTCGACGACTCCGGCGCGATCGGCCGGCGCTACCGCCGCCAGGACGAGATCGGTACGCCGTACTGCGTGACCGTCGACTTCGACACCCTCGAGGACAACGCCGTCACGATCCGCGAGCGCGACACGATGAAGCAGGACCGGATCGGGCTCGACCAGGTCAGGTCCTACTTCGCCGAGCGCCTGCTCGGCTGCTGACCGACTGAGTCGCTTCCCGGGTGGCGACCAGCCCCGTGTCACCATGTGCGGGTGACTGGCTCGAGAACTCGCATGGTCCGACCCGCCGCGGTGACGGTGGTCGCTGCTCTTCTGCTCGCCTCCTGTGGCGGGTCGGACGACAAGGCGGCCAAGGAGCCGACGACGACGACGTCGCCCTCGCCCTCGTCGACGGTGAAGGTGCCGGAGACCGCGAAGCTGACCGACGTGGGGGCCGACCTCTCCTTCGGTGAGACGGCCACGGTGATCTACGAGCCCGACCAGAAGACGGGCTCGGTCCTGCAGCTCACCGTGAAGAAGGCGGCGAGGGGAACGATCAAGGACTTCTCGGGGTTCATCCTCGACCCGCGCACGCGGGCGGCCACGCCCTACTACGTCGACGTAGCGGTCAAGAACGTCGGCGAGGGTGACGTCGGTGGCTCGCCGGTGCCGCTGTGGGGTGTCGACGCGAAGAACACCCTGCTGCCTCCCGCGGCCTTCACCGCGACCTTCAGCCGGTGTCCGTCCGAGAAGCTTCCCAAGAGCTTCAAGCCCGGGGCATCCATCTCGACCTGCCTGGTCTTCCTCGCGCCGGACCAGGGCACGATGCAGGCGGTGAGCTTCCGCCCGAACCAGCAGTTCGACCCGATCAAGTGGACCGGTGACATCACCACGCCCTCGCCGAAGCCCAAGCCGTCGCCCACGAAGAAGCAGCAGCCCAAGAAAAAGGGCTAGACCTTCTCCGCGGTGTGATGAGCAAGCCGCCACCGGCCGTCGTCGCCACGGAGTGGATTTGGGCGGGTCGTGACCTCGCGTTCACAATGGGGCAATGACCCCGACTGCGCCCGTCGTACCCCAGGAGCTCGTGCTGGGGTCGCTGCGCATCGGTCCGCCCGTCGTACTCGCGCCGATGGCGGGCATCACCAACGCCGCCTACCGCCGCCTGTGCCGTGAGCAGGGGGCCGGCCTCTACGTCTGCGAGATGATCACCTCCCGCGGGGTCGTCGAGCGGGACGCCACGACGATGTCGATGCTGGTCTTCGACGAGCTCGAGGACGTCCGGTCCGTCCAGCTGTACGGCACCGACCCGGTCTACATCGGCAAGGCCGCGGAGATCCTGTGCGCCGAGTACGGCGTCGACCACATCGACCTCAACTTCGGCTGCCCGGTGCCCAAGGTCACGCGCAAGGGCGGGGGTGGAGCGCTGCCCTGGAAGCGGTCCCTCCTCGGGGAGATCCTGACCTCGGCGGTCAACGCGGCGGAGCCCTACGGCGTCCCGGTCACCATGAAGACCCGCAAGGGAATCGACGACGACCACCTGACCTTCCTCGACGCGGGACGGATCGCGCAGGAGACGGGTGTGGCCGCGATCGCGCTCCACGGCCGGACCGTGAGCCAGGCCTACTCCGGTGAGGCCGACTGGGCAGCGATCGGCGAGCTCGTGCAGCACGTCGACATCCCCGTGCTCGGCAACGGTGACGTCTGGGAGGCCGCCGACGCGATCCGGATGGTCGAGCAGACCGGGGCCGCCGGCGTCGTCGTGGGGCGCGGGTGCCTCGGGCGGCCCTGGCTGTTCCGGGACCTCGCCGCCGCCTTCGCGGGTGAGGAGGTCGCCACGCTGCCGACGCTCGGCGAGGTGGCCTCGATGATGCGGCGTCACGCCGAGCTGCTGACCTTCCACATGGGGGAGGAGCGAGGCTGCAAGGAGTTCCGCAAGCACATCTCGTGGTACCTCAAGGGTTTCTCCGCAGGCGGTGAGCTGCGCCGCTCCCTCGGTCTGGTCGACACGCTCGCATCGCTGGACCGGCTGCTCGAGCGGCTCGATCCCGCCGAGCCCTTCCCCGTGGCCGAGCTCGGCACCCCGCGGGGCCGTCAGGGCAGCCCGCGGCGCGTCGTACTCCCCGAGGGCTGGCTCGACGACACCGACGGATCCGGCTGCGCAGTCCGCGAGGACGCCTCGGAGCTGTCCGGCGGCTGAGCCGGGCGTCGCCTGTCAGGGGGACCCGGAGCATGGTCTAGGCCACCCATTTCACGCGGGTTTCGTCATGCCGAGACATTGGGCAATTTGTCGGACACGGGGGGTTCTGTGTTTGACTCACAGCTCGATTCCTCTTGATGTCGAGACTCTGGTTGGTGATTCATCGTGGCGCCTGCACGCCACAAGCACGTCCTCCGCGCGGCTCCGTCGCGTCCGCGACTGCTGCTCCGGGTCGGCCTTCCGGCCGCGGCGGTGCTCACTCTGGCGAGCTCGGCCGTCGCGGTCTCCTGGCCTGACGCGGCGCCCGCCAAGTCCTCCGCCGCCATCTCGTTGTCGGAGCAACGGGTGCGGACCACGCCGGTTCCGGTCCGTGTCGCACCCATCTCACGGTCGGCGGACCGCGTCAGGCTCGAGCCCAAGCCGCCGGAGGTCGTGGGTCACAAGTTCGCCACCGCGGCCCTCAACGTCAGGACTGAGCCTTCCGACGACTCCCGCCTGGTAGACGTCCTGGACTGGGCGGAGCAGGTGGACGTCTCCGGCAAGACCCAGGGGGAGTGGTCCGAGATCGTGGTGGGGGAGCAGTCGCTGTGGGTCCACAGCGCCTACCTGTCCGAGAAGAAGCCGCGTCCCGAGAAGGAAGCCAAGCCGCAGACCGACTCCGCTCCCGTCACGAGCGCTCTCTCCAGCGCCCCGTGCGCGACAGGCTCTGACATGGAGAGCGGCCTGGTCGCCAACGCGGTCGCTGTCCACCGCGCCGTGTGCGCCGCCTTCCCGCAGGTGACGACGTACGGCGGGGTGCGCACCGGTGACGGCGGCGACCACGGCACCGGCCAGGCCGTCGACATCATGATCCCGGACTCGTCGACCGGGGACGAGATCGCCGACTGGGTCCGCGCCAACGCCTCCGACCTGGGGGTCAGCGAGGTGATCTGGTCGCAGCACATCTGGACCGTAGAGCGCAGCAGCGAGGGCTGGCGGCCGATGGAGGACCGCGGCTCGACCACGGCGAACCACTACGACCACGTGCACGTCTCGGTCTACTGACCGACCTCTTTCAGCTCCCTCTCGCCTGCCGGGTGAGAGGGAGCTGTCATGTCCGGGCGATCGGCTGACCGCAGCAGGGGGCATCGGAGGTGCGCTGTCGGCGGTGCGCAGTAGTGTGCAGAGGCGATGGGGTCGACGCAGAGCAGGTACGACGAGGCCTCGTGCGCCCGCTGGGTGGACGAGCCTCCCAAGCGCGCCGAGAGGACCCCGTTCGAGCGGGACCGGGCCCGCCTCGTGCACTCGGCCGCCCTTCGCCGGCTCGCCGCGAAGACCCAGGTGGTGGGTCCGCAGACCGACGACTTCGTCCGCAACCGGCTGACGCACACCCTCGAGGTCGCCCAGGTGGCCCGCGACCTCGCCAAGACGCTCGGCTGCGACCCCGACATCGTCGAGACCGCAGCCTTGGCCCATGACATCGGCCACCCGCCTTTCGGCCACAACGGCGAGCGGGTTCTCGACGACCTCGCCGGCCCCTGCGGAGGGTTCGAGGGCAACGCCCAGACGCTGCGGATCCTGACCCGGCTCGAGGCGAAGTCGACCGACGCCGAGGGGCACTCGGTGGGGCTCAACCTCACTCGCGCCACGCTCGACGCGAGCACGAAGTACCCCTGGCCCCGGGATTCGGCGCCGGTCCCCGCCGGTGTGGACTCCGACGGCGAGCCCCAGTCGATCCGGAAGTTCGGCGTGTACGACGACGACCTTCCCGTGTTCACGTGGATGCGCGAGGGCGCGGAGCCGGGGCAGCGCTGTCTCGAGGCGCAGGTGATGGATCTCGCGGACGACGTGGCCTACTCCGTGCACGACCTCGAGGACGGCATCGTCGCCGCCCGCATCGAGGTGTCCTGGCTCGATGATCGTGCCCGTCGCCGGGAGGTGTGGCAGACCGTGCGTGAGTGGTACCTGCCCGGCGTCCTCGACGACGAGCTCGATGCCGCCCTCGCCGGTCTCCGGGCGATGCGCTCCTGGCCTGACGGCCCCTACGACGGGAGTCGAGGCGCGCAGGCCGCGCTGAAGAACCTCACCAGCGACCTGATCGGGAGCTTCTGCACGAGCGTCCAGCATGCCACGCACGAGAAGTACGGCACCGGCCCACTGACCAGGTACGCCGCCGACCTGGTCGTGCCACGCGAGACCTGGCTCGCGATCGCCGTGCTCAAGGGGGTCGCCGCACACTACGTCATGCGGGCCGCCGACCGGGTCACGCTGATGGCCGACCAGCGTGAGGTGATGGCCGAGCTCGTCCGCGCGGTGCGCCACCGTGGGCCTGAGGTGCTCGAGCCCGCCTTCCGCGACGACTTCGCGCGAGCGACGTCGGACGCCGGGAGGCTGCGCGTCGTCATCGACCAGGTCGCCTCCCTCACCGACGCCTCCGCGGTGCTGTGGCACGAGTGGTTGGTCCGGCGCGGCGGGGCCTGAGGGCGGGCCTGGCGCCGGCCTGTTTCCACATGGCCCTGCCGGCTTGGCCGAACCGGGTCGGGACCGTCCGACGTACGACGTAGACTCCGCCACGTGGCAGGACTGATCCGGGAGGAAGACATCGCGCTGGTGCGCGAGCGGGCACGGATCGACGAGGTGGTCTCCGACTACGTCACGCTGCGCAACGCGGGTGGCGGCTCGATGAAGGGCCTGTGCCCGTTCCACGACGAGAAGTCGCCGTCGTTCCATGTCACGCCGAGCCGAGGGTTCTTCCACTGTTTCGGCTGCTCGGAAGGCGGGGACGTCATCGACTTCCTGATGAAGATCGACGGCCTCGGGTTCGCCGAGTCGGTCGAGCGGCTCGCCGACAAGTACGGCATCCAGCTCCGCTACTCCGAGGGCGGCGACCGTCCGCAGCGGCGTGACTCCAACCTCCGTCCGCGCCTGATCGAGGCACACAAGGTGGCCGCGGCCTACTACGTCGACCAGCTCGACTCGGCGGAGGCGGTCGCCGGCCGGAGGTTCCTCGACGAGCGCGGCTTCGACAAGGAGGCAGCCGAGAGGTTCGGCGTCGGCTTCGCGCCCCGCGACGGCGATGCGCTCTACAAGCACCTGCGGCAGAAGGGCTTCCGCGACGAGGAGCTCGTCACCGGCGGTCTGGTGGCACAGGGCCAGCGGGGGCACTACGACCGGTTCCGGGGCAGGCTGCTCTGGCCGATCCGGGAGACCAACGGCGATGTGATCGGCTTCGGCGCGCGGCGGCTCTTCGACGACGACCGGATCGACGCGAAGTACCTCAACACCCCCGAGAGCCCGATCTACAAGAAGAGCCATGTGCTCTACGGAATCGATCTCGCCCGCCGCGACATCGCCCGCACCTCCCAGGCGGTGGTCGTGGAGGGCTACACCGACGTGATGGCCTGCCACCTGGCGGGTGTGCCCACCGCGGTGGCCACCTGCGGCACCGCCTTCGGTGAGGACCACGGTCGCGTCCTGCGGCGTCTGCTGCACGATCACGAGGAGTTCCGCGGCGAGGTGATCTTCACCTTCGACGGTGACGAGGCCGGGCAGCGGGCGGCTCTGCGCGCCTTCGGCGGCGACCAGCAGTTCGTCAGCCAGACCTACGTCGCCGTCGAGCCCGACGGTCTCGACCCGTGCGACCTGCGGCTGCAGAAGGGCGACGCCGCGGTGCGCGAGCTCGTGGCGCGCCGCATCCCGCTCTACCGCTTCGTGCTCGGCAACGTCGTCGCGCGCTACGACCTCGACCGTGCCGACGGGCGCATCGACGCTCTGCGTGAAGCGGCCAAGCTCGTGGTGAGCATCCGCGACAGGTCCAAGGTCGACGCGTTCGCGCGCGAGCTCTCCGGCATGGTCGGCGTCGACGTCGAGCAGGCTCGAGCAGAGGTACGACGGGCAGCGGCTCGCGGCCCTCAGGAGGAGCGGCGGCGTCCCGGTGCTGCTGCCGGCCCGGGCGGGGGCGCGGGTCCCGGGGCGGGGGCGCCGGCAGGCGGACCGTCGTACCCGCAGGGCGGGGAACAGGCGCGTCCCGCGGCTCCGCCGCTGCCCGACCTGCGCGATCCGCGGTTCTCGCTGGAGCGGGAGACCCTCAAGCTCGTGGTGCAGTACCCACTCGCCGTCGGCCGGATGGCCAAGGACGTGGACGCCCACGACTTCACGCACCCGGCCTACCGTGCGGTCTGGGAGGCGGTGGCCGGCCTCGGCGGGCCCGCCGCAGCCCCGGGCAACGAGGTATGGGTCTCCAAGCTTCGCGAGCAGATCTCCGACGAGCCTGCGGCACATGCGCTGAACGCGCTCGCGGTCGAGCCGCTGCTGTCGGTTAAGGACCCTGACTCCGGCTACGTCGCCGCGCACGTGTTCCGGCTCCAGGAGGTCACCGCCATGCGACGAATCGCCGAGGTCAAGTCGAAGCTGCAGCGGACCAACCCGGTCGAGCACGCCACGGAGTACAACCGGATGTTCGGTGAGCTTGTCGCGCTGGAGCAGCACCGGCGCAACCTGCGCGAGCGGGCGATCGGGGGAGAGCAGGCGTGATCCGCCGCAACCCGTTCAAGCGCTCCATCGACGTGCCCGCGGAGGTGCTGGCCTCGAGCGCGCTCAGCCGCAGGGAGAAGGTGCTCGCCGGCACGCAGGCGGGCGAAGGCACCTGGCTGCTCGGGACCCGCGAGGCGCTCCATGTGGTGCCGGCGAATCTTCGCATCCCGTGGGAGCGGATCGAGCGCGCCGACTGGGACCGCGACCAGGAACGCCTCGTGGTCTCGGAGGTGGGGGAGTTCGGTCGGGTCAGGCCGCAGCACGAGTTCGCCGTCTCCGAGCCGGGGCTGCTGCTCGAGCTCGTCCGGGAGCGAGTCACCGCCTCCGTCGTACTCCAGCGACGCGTCCTGACCCAGGGGAAGCGGGGGTTGCGGGTGATCGGCAGACGCGCGCCTGCGAGCGGCGGAGAGGTGACCTGGGCCTACGAGTTCGACCGTGGCGTGGACCCGGAGGACCCGGCCGTGATGGCCGCCGCGGAAGCGGGCCTCCGAGCCGCTCAGGAAGAGGTCGGGTTGTGACCTCGCGCGCCTGACTCGATTTAGCGCAGCGGCAGATCACTTGCTAACCTATCGGCGCTGCACGATCCCCTGTAGCTCAATTGGCAGAGCATTCGGCTGTTAACCGGAGGGTTGTTGGTTCGAGTCCAACCGGGGGAGCTTCTCAACGCGACAGGCCCTACGGGGCCTTTCGTCGTTTTCGGCCGGTTACGGCCTCAGTCGCCCCATCCCATCGAGAAGACCTCGAACGGTGCGGCGTGCGTGACGCCGAGGCGGCTGCCTGTCGCTCGGGACATGCTCGCCAGGAACTCCTCCGGGTCGAAGCTCTCCCAGCCCAGCCCGTCGATGTAGGCCCGGTGCGCCTCGAGCGAGGCGACCCCCACGGCGAACGTCTCGGTGATGTCGGCAGCGGCGTCCGCGCGTGGCGAGCCGGCCGCCCAGACCTCGCGCACGCCTCCCCACGGCTCGAGGCCTGCGTCCAGCTGCTCGTGGAATACCCACCGGTTGCCCGCATCACGAACTGCGTCGAGCGTCGCCTTGCCGGTCGCGATGTGGTCGGCCTGGTTCAACGCGCGACCGCCCCAGCCGTCGCGGAAGTTGTTGGTGATGACGATGTCGGGTCGGTGGCGTCTTACGACGCCGGTGATCGCCCGCCGCAGGGGGACGCCGTACTCCAGGATCCCGTCTGGCAGGCCGAGGAAGTCCACCTCCTCCACGCCGACGATGCGCGCGGAGTCCACCTGCTCGGCCTCGCGCACGCGTCGCGCCTGGTCGGGGTACATCCCGTCGATGCCGGCCTCGCCGCTGGTCACCATGCAGTAGACCACCCGCTTGCCCTGGCCGGTCCACCGCGCCACTGCCGCCGCCGCACCGAACTCCATGTCGTCAGGGTGGGCGACGACGCACAAGGCCGTCTGCCAGTCCTCGTTGACGTGCTCCAGATCCTGCTGGCCTTCGGAGGTCTCAGTCATGGTCCGAGCATGGCAGTGGACCTGCCCTGCGACCACAGCAACGGGAAGCCCCGCGCGACACGCCGGGTGGGACGGGTCCACGATGCAGAGCTGCCCGTCCGAGTGGCCGCATAGCGGCGGTGGGGCGGCGACGGCCGTACGTCGGGCGGTAGGCTGCGGTCGCGCACCGGCGGTAGCCGCTGGTCGAACGGGGCGGTAGCTCAGTCGGTTAGAGCAGAGGACTCATAATCCTTGGGTCGTGGGTTCGAGTCCCACCCGCCC